>NZ_CM129668.1:0-3829296 GCF_052978325.1 Rhodanobacter sp. UC4443_H10
GTCATTCCGGGTGAAAACACGGTGGAATTGACGGCGGTATTAAGATGCACCAAGCGCTGCAACTTGTTGGTCTGAGGAGGCCGGAGCCATATCGTGTACGGGGACGAGCAGGTGGTGGGTTGCGGGGTTAGACTGCATTTCGAAATCTACATAGCGTTGGACGTCACCGGTTACATCTTGGGGGACTTGAATGGAGCCACACGGTATTGTCATACACTGGGATTCTGCCGACGAATATGTGCAGCTTGACGTTGCCGCACTCTTGGCGGGCGCGGAGATCACGGCAACATCAGAATGGTGGCCGAATGAGCGTCGAATGGTCACTTACAACACAACGTCTCAGGTGCGTAGGTCCGGCAATAGCGAAGTCGAAATAACGGTGTTCTACGATCATTCGAAGAACACCCATATCGGGTTTGACGATGCATGTTGGGGTAAGTCTGTCATTCGTTTCCGAGAGTCGGCGCCGAATGGCAGCGCAACTTGGTACGATAACGACGACAAAGATCGGAACGGCGAAGCCTCTTGGGAGCGCCTTGCTAGTGATTTGTTCAAAGAGGCGAAGCGTGAGTATTACTCACGGCTTCAACGTGAGCAGGATATCTTCCGCGCCGCGTTACTGGCATTTGATAGGTGCTGTGTCATATCTAAAGAGTCAATGAATGAGGCGCTGGAAGCTGCGCACATTATTCCGTCGAAGATGTGCGGCGCAGAGGTAGTGGGAAATGGAATACTTCTTCGCTCCGATATCCACAGGCTTTACGACAGCGGATGTTTCGTCATTGATCCATCAGGCACGGTTATTGTAGTTCGCGAAGTTTCAAAAAATTACAGCTCAATTCTTACCGGAGCACGCCTGCCTAGTAAAACAGTTCAACGAGTCAGCATTGCGCTGGCGCATCAGTGGAAGACAGCCGCCCAACAGATCGCTGCAGCCGACCGGCAACTCGCTACTCGGGCTGCCGGCGGTTGAGCTCAAGCGTTAGGTGGTAGAACAGACTCTTCTAGCGCGGGCGGAAGTAGCCACAGAGCAAATCTAGTCGAGGTCCTAAGGGGAGCACAGTGGCGGACATCGGTAGTGCGGCGGATTGGGCAGCTGTTGGTGTAACCACCATCGGTTTGGTCGTTAGTGTCGGTGTAGTTCTCTACCAGCTGGGAAAGCAACACAAAGGGTCGCTCAAACTACAACGATCCAATGCCCGAGAAGCACTGAGGCTGCGGGTCTATGAACTTCTCGGTGAAAAGGCTCGATCATTCTCAGACGCCGATTCTGAGGCGGGGGCGTATGCGAGGTCTATTATTCGCGACATTGAATCCGCAACTTGGGCGGCGCAGGTCGGGTTACCTCACGAGGCGTCGAGTCTGAGGGCCCAGCAGCTATCAAAGCTCCATTACGAAGCTTCTTCGGCGCTGACAGAACTCATCGTAACCATAGAAGACTGGGAGATCGCGTTCCCGGCGGCCGAACTTTTCCGAGTAGCGTTCTCTTCGGCAAATCGCGACATCGAAGATGCGTTTGCGCCTTTATTCCAAGAAGTCGTTCGCCTTCTCCCTGTTGAGATGCTCGATGGCACAACAATTTCCCAACCTCTACCTAGCAATGAGAAGCTTGCCGAGCTCAAGGCATTGGTAAATAGTTACGGAGATGCCCGAACTACCTTGCGGACCTACACCCATGATCTCACCGTGGAAGCACAGAACCTCCTACTCTCTAAGTTGTTCAGAAGGCGCGTCAAGATCCGTGAACCCATTGACCCCGCTTATAAAGTCGTCACGGCGGCCAATACGGAGGCACTTATGACGTACTTCAAGGCTGAAACAGCAGCAGGTAGGTCGTGGGAAGAAGCGAAACGCAGCGTGCGCGAGCGACTGCTGGCCGAAGGCAGAGCGCCCCGACAGTGAGAAGTGCGGGTAATAATCTCGGTTGACCCTGATTTCCACCGGACTGGCAATGGCGGCCAAACGCGACGCTGCCGCTCAATCGTGCCTTGGCGGCGAAGCAGGTCGCCGCTTCACCCCGGCGCCCAGCGCCGCGATCAGCAACACCGTCAGCACGATCTCCGCCACCGCCAACCAGCGTTCGCCGGCCGAACTCCATGCCTCGGACACGCCGTGGCAAAAGTAGAACAGGCTGAGGATGCCGACCCAGAGCAGGGCGCGGCGCACGTCGCGGATGGCGAGCAGGGGCAGCAGTAGCGGGATGACGGTGATCGCCAGCAGCAGGGTCAGCGGCATGCTCTGCGATGGCACCAGCCACGCATGCCAGACGAGCTGCAGCACGACGAGCAAGGCCCAGGCGGTCAGGCCCACGCGATAGACGGGAAGGATGGGCGCGTGCGTGGCGGAGGTCATGGCGTGTCCGCCAGGCGGCGGGCCACGTCGGCCAGGCGGCGGCCCAGCGCGCGGGCCAGCTCGCGCTCGTGTTCGCTGATCGGGTTGTCGCCCTTGGCGCCGGCGACGTGGCTGGCGCCGTAGGGGGTGCCGCCGCTCTGCGTGCTCGTCAGTGCCGGCTCGGTGTACGGCACGCCGACGATCAGCATGCCGTGATGCAGCAGCGGCAGCGCCATCGAGAGCAGGGTGGATTCCTGGCCGCCGTGCATGGTGCTGGTGGAGGTGAACAGCGCCGCCGGCTTGCCGGCCAGCGCGCCGCTGGCCCATTCGGCGCCGGTGGTGTCGAGGAAATATTTCAGCGGCGCGGCCATGTTGCCGAAGCGGGTGGGGCTGCCCATGGCGAGTGCGACGCAGTCGAGCAGATCCTGCTTGGTCACGTATGGCGCGCCGTCCTCCGGTTCCGGCGGCTGCGCGATGTCGGTCACCGGCGCCACCGGCGGCACCTGGCGCAGGCGCGCGCGCATGCCGGGTACCTCCTCGATACCACGCGCGATCAGGCGCGCCAGTTGGGCGGTGTGTCCGCTGCGGCTGTAATACAACACCAGGATTTCTCGGGCCATGCGGCGATTCCACGCGTTGAGGCGTTCACGGGCAATGGGCTAGTGTACCGGCCGATACCCCGAACACCGGAAGCGGCAGGCTGCCGCGACAACCCGAGGATAGCGATGGCCCGCCGCTTCGATCCCGATCGCATGCGCTATTTCCGCCGCTTCGTGTGGCAGCGCTTCATCGACGACAAGTGCTTCGAGACGGCCGGCGCGCTGTCCTACACCACGCTGGTGTCGCTGGTGCCGCTGACGGTGGCGGTGCTGGCGATGTTCGCGGTGTTCCCGGTGTTCGCGGGCGCGCGCGACACGCTGCTCAATTTCGTCTTCAACAATTTCGTGCCGACGGCCGGCGAAAAGGTGCAGGCGGCGCTGCAGAGTTTCGCCGACAACGCCAAAGGGCTCACCGGCGTCAGCATCCTGGTGATGCTGTTCAGCGCGCTGTCGATGATGATCAGCATCGAGGACCGGCTCAACCGGATCTGGCGCGTGCACCAGGCGCGTCGCTGGAGTTCGCGCCTGCTGCTGTACTGGGCCGCGCTGACGCTGGGGCCGATCCTGGTCGGCGGCGGCATCGCCACCACGTCGTACGTCACCGCGATGCCGTTCCTCAGCGTGGCGGCCGGCCAGATCCACTCGATCGGCGCCAGCCTGCTGGCGACGCTGCCGTTCCTGGTGACCTTCTGCACGTTGTGGCTGATGTACGCAGTGATCCCCAACACGCGGGTGTCGCGTCGCGACGCGGCGATCGGCGCGCTGCTGGGCGCGGTGCTGTTCGAGATCGCGCGCTGGGGCTTCGGCCAGTTCGTGGGGCACGCGCAGACCTACCAGCAGATCTACGGCGTGCTGGCGACGATCCCGATCTTCCTGCTGTGGATCTACCTGTCGTGGGTGATCGTGATCCTGGCCGCCTCGGTGGCGGCGTCGATCTCCGCCTACGAGTACGTGCCGCCCTCCGCAACCCTGCCGGCAGGGGCCGAGTTCCTGGGCCTGCTGGTGGTGCTGGGGGTGTTCGTCGACGCGCAGCGCAAGGGTGCGTGCGTGGACGTGGCCGAGGTGCGCCTGGGCGCGCCGAGCCTCAGCGCGGGTGCGGTCGCCGGCTATTTCGACGACCTGCAGGACGCCGATCTGATCCAGCGCGGGGAGGCGGGCGGCTGGCTGCTCTGTCGCAGCCTGGACAGCACCGACCTGCTGCGGCTGTATCGTTGCACTCATCATCGCCTGCCGCTGCAACCGCGCGAGGAAGCCACGGCGATGAACGTGGTGCTGCCGGCGGAACTGCTGCTTCTGCTCGACGAGGTGGCCGCCGCGTTGCACTCGAAGCTGGGCACCCGGCTCGACCAGATCTATCCCCCGGCCGCCGACCCGGCCGCCGACACCGAGGAACTCCCCGCATGATGCTGCTGAGCCGTTTCGCCGCCGTCGCCCTGGCGCTGGCTTTCGTCACTCCGTTGCAGGCCGCGATGCCGGAGCAGCCAACGCTCAAGGTCAGCACGCTCGATGGCAAGAGCTTCGACCTGGCCGCGCAGCGCGGGCACTGGGTCATCGTCAACTACTGGGCGACCTGGTGCGTGCCGTGCATCAAGGAAATGCCGGACATCTCGCACTTCGTCGCCGCGCACCAGAACGTGCGCGCGATCGGGCTGGCCTACGAGGACAGCGACACGGCCGACATCAAGGCGTTCCTGGCCAGGCACCCGGTGGTCTATCCGATCGCCCAGGTCACCGTGGACAAGCCGCTGAAGGATTTCGACGCGCCGCGCGGCCTGCCGATGACCTACCTGATCGACCCGCAGGGCAAGGTGGCGCAGCGGAAGCTGGGGCCGGTCACCGAGGCCCTGCTCAAGCAGTGGATCGGGGCGGACTGATGCCGACGGCGCGGTTTCTCGTGGACGGTCGCGTGCAGGGCGTGTTCTTTCGCGCCAGCACCCGCGAGCAGGCGCTGACGCTGGGCATTGCCGGTCACGCGAGGAACCTGGATGACGGTCGCGTCGAGGTGCTTGTCGGCGGGCGCGCCGAGGCGCTCGACGCGCTGGAGCAGTGGCTGTGGCAAGGCCCTCCCGCGGCCGAGGTGACCGCGGTCGATCGCGAGGATCTGCCCGAACGGGAGCTGCACGGTTTCCACACCGCCTAGCCTGCTCTGGGAGGGGCTCAGGCGCCGCCGAGGGCCTGCAACTGGTCGGCCTGGTGTTCGCGGGTCAGCGTGTCGATCAGTTCGCCCAGGTCGCCCTGCATGATCTCGGGCAGGCGGTAGAGGGTGAGGTTGATGCGGTGGTCGGTGATGCGGCCCTGCGGGTAGTTGTAGGTGCGGATGCGCTGGCTGCGGTCGCCGGAGCCCACCTGCAGGCGCCGTTCCTGCGCCTGCGCGGCGGCCTGCTTGCCTTGCGCCTCGTCGAGCAGGCGCGCCTTCAGCAGGCTCATCGCGCGCGCGCGGTTCTTGTGCTGACTGCGTTCGTCCTGGCACTCCACCACGGTGCCGGAGGGCAGGTGGGTGATGCGGATTGCCGAGTCGGTCTTGTTGACGTGCTGGCCGCCGGCGCCGGAGGCGCGGAAGGTGTCCACTTTCAGGTCGGCCGGGTTGATCTCGATCTCGTCGATCTCGTCCAGCTCCGGCAGGATCGCGACGGTCGCGGCCGAGGTATGGATGCGGCCCTGCGATTCGGTTTCCGGCACGCGCTGCACGCGGTGCGTGCCCGATTCGAACTTCAGTTGCGAGTACGCGCCCTTGCCCTCGATGCGCGCCACGATCTCCTTGTAGCCGCCGTGCTCGCCGGCGTGCTCGCTGAGCACCTCGACGTGCCAGCGGCGGCTCTCGGCGTAGCGCACGTACATGCGGAACAGGTCGCCGGCGAAAATCGCCGCCTCGTCGCCACCGGTGCCGGCGCGCACTTCCAGATAGAGATTGGCCTCGTCGCGCGGGTCCTTCGGCAGCAGCAACAGCTGCAGTTCGCCGTCGAGATCCTGCAGGCGGCGCTCCAGGCGGGCGACGTCGTCGACGGCCATCTCGCGCAATTCGGGATCGTCCAGCATCGCGCGCGATTCGGCCAGATCACGCTCGGCGCGCTCGTGCTCGCGCAGCGAACCGGCGATCGGTTCCAGCTGGGCGTACTCCTGCGACAGCTCGCGAAAGCGGCTGTTGTCGGCCAGCACCTCGGGCTGCGACAGCAGCAGGCCGATTTCCTGGTGGCGCTCGGCGAGTGCTTCGAGCTTGCGGCGGATCGAGGGGGTCATGGGGAGGGGCGAGAAGTGAGTGGAGAGGAGTGAGAAAAGAGAGGGCCGGAGCGATGCTTTCTCTCACTTCTCACTTCTCATCACTCGCTTCTGAATCAAGCCCGTACAGCCGCCCCGCGGCGTGCAGCAGGTCGAGATCGCCGCTCAGGGCGGCTTCGCGCAAGCGCGCGCTGGGATGGTGCAGCAGCTTGTTGGTCAGCGTGTTGGCGAGAAAGGCCAGTGCCTCGTCCGGCGACTTGCCGTGGGCGAGCATCGCGCGGGCCTTGCCCAGCACCTCGTCGCGGTAGACCTCGGCGTGCTGGCGCATGTCCAGGGCGGGGTTCTTCGTGGTCAACGCGCGGCGCCAGGCCATGTAGCGGTCGACTTGCAGGTCGATGATCGCATCCGCCTCGCGGGCGGCCGTTTCGCGCGAGCGGCGGTTGTCGTCGATCACCTGGCGCAGGTCGTCGATGCCGTAGAGATAGACGTCCGGCAGTTCGGCGACGGATTCCTCGATGTCGCGCGGCACCGCGATGTCCACCATGAACATCGGCTTGCGCCGGCGGCTCGCCATTGCCTGCCCGACCATCGTGCGGGTGACGATCGGCTGCCGCGCCGCAGTGGAGGAGATCACGATGTCCGCCTCGGCCAGGTGCTGCGGCAGGTCGGCCAGTGCCACCGCGTAGCCGCCGTAGCGGCCGGCCAGATCCTGCGCGGTTTCCAGCGTGCGGTTGGCCACGATCAGGCGGCGGGCGTGGCGTTCGGTCAGGTGGCGCGCGGCCAGCTCGATGGTGTCGCCGGCGCCGATCAGCAGTATGCAGGCCTGTTCCAGGTCGGTGAATACCTGCTCGGCCAGGCGCACCGCGGTGAATGCCACCGACACCGTATGCGCGCCGATGCGGGTGTCGGTGCGCACCCGCTTGGCCACCGCGAAGGTGTGCTGCAGCAGGCGATCCATGGGCGCCTTCAGCGCATGCGCCAGGCGCGCCTGCTGGTAGGCGTCCTTCACCTGACCCAGGATCTGCGGCTCGCCCAGCACCATCGAATCCAGCCCGGTGGCGACGCGGAACACGTGGCGTACCGCATCGCGTTCCTCATGCCGATAAAGGAACTCATCGAGTTTGCCGGGGGTCAGATGATGATGACGGTTCAACCACACCTGCGGGATGTCCTCGGCACCTTCGGCCACGCCCACGTACAGCTCGGTGCGGTTGCAGGTGGACAGGATCATCGCCTCCTCGATGCCCGGCTCGCTGGCCAGCTCGCGCAGCGCTGCGCTGGCGGCGTCCTCATCGAACGCCACCTGCTCGCGCAGGCTGACCGGCGCGGTGAGGTGATTGAGCCCGAGGGCGATCAGTGGCATGGGATGGCGGATATCTCGGCGGCAGGAGTTTGGCGGCGTAGGCTAAGCTTGGCGCGAGCGCCGATCATCGCGGATACGGCTGCAGCAGGTCGGTTGACGGAGAACAGTGTGCGGAGCGGGTCGAACAAGTTCAAGCAACTGCGGCATTTTACGGCACTGGCCGCAATGGCGCTCGCGCTGGGCGCCTGCACCACGGCGCCGCTGCGTCCGCAGGCCGCGCCGACGCCGCAGCCGCTGGCGCATCTGGTGGTGGCCACGCCGGATGCCGACCACGACTTGCTGGCGCAGTTGCTGGCCGGCGAAATGGCGTTGGGGAACACCGATCTGCCCGCCGCGTCGGCTCATTACGACAAGGCGATGGCCCTCAGCACCGATCCCGCCGTTGCCGAGCGGGCAGCGGAGCTGGCCATCGCCGTGCATCACGGCGAGGCGGCCGGCCGCGCGCTGGACCGCTGGCAGGCCTTGGGCGCCAAGCCCGCATCCATTGCCCGCGCGCGCGCCGAGCTGGCACTCGACCAGGGCAATGCGACCGAGGCGGAACAGCAGCTGGAACGCTTGGTCACCAGCGGCGACAAGGATGCCTGGCGCCAGTTCGGCCGCGTGCTGCTGGGCGCGCGCGACCAGGCGCAGGCGGCGCGCCTGCTGGAGGCGCTGGCCGTGCCGGCGCGATTGCCGGCCGACCCCAAGGCCTGGCTGGCGATGAGCGAACTGGGCGACAAGCTCGGCCGCCATGCCTATGCGCAGCAGATCGCCACGGCGGCGGTGCAGCGCTTCCACAACGCCGAGACCTACGCCTGGGCCGCGCAAATGAAAGCCAAGGACGGCGACCGTGCCGGCGCGCAGGAGCTGTTGCGCAAGGCGCTGGCACAGGCACCGTCCGATACGCGCCTGCGCCTGGCCTACGCCGGCCTGCTCAGCGCGTCGGGTGACGACGCGGCCGCCAGCCGGCTGCTCGCGCACGGCACGCAGGACGCCGACACCTACGCCATGCGCGCGGGGTTGGCCGCCCGCCACCAGGACGCGAAGGCCCTGGCCACGCTGTACCGCCAGTTGCAGCAGGCCCCGCCCGACGTGCGCGTGCAGAGCAGCTACCTGCTCGGTCAGCTGGCCGAGATGCAGCATCGCGAGGCCGAGGCGCTGGACTGGTACGAGCAGGTCGGCGACGACGATCCGCATGCGTTCGACGCCGCGATACGCAGTGCGCTGATCCTGCACACGCAGGGCAAGCGCGAACAGGCGCATCAGTTGCTCGCCCAGCTGGAAATCGACTACCTCGAACAGCCCGAGCAACTGAGTCAGGCCTTGCAGGCCGATGCCGAGCTGTACCTGCGCGAGCAGGACTACGCACAGGCGGAAACCGCGTTCGGCCGCGCCCTGCAGGTGATGCCCGACGATCCCGGCCTGCTCTACGGTCGCGGCCTGGCCTATGCCCAAGCCGGCCAGATCGACCTGGCGGTGAAGGATTTCCAGCACCTGCTGAAGATCAAGCCCGGCGACATCGATGCCAGCAACGCGCTGGGCTACACCCTGGCCGACGCCAATCGCGACCTGGCCGAGGCGAAGAAGCTGCTGCAGGTCGCGCGCGCGGCCAAGCCCGACGATCCGGCCATCGCCGATTCGTGGGGTTGGCTGCAATATCGCCTCGGCCATCTGGCGCAGGCCGAGCAAACCCTGCGCGGCGCCTGGCTGGCGCGCAAGGACGCCGATGTCGGCGTGCATCTGGGCGAAGTGCTGTGGAAGCAGGGCCGTCGCCACGATGCGCAGCAGGTGTTCGACGAGGTGCGCAAGCTCGACCCGCACAGCCTCGCCCTGCGCGATGCCCTGAAGCGCCTGCTGCCGGTCGGAGCGCATCCTTGAGCCGGATCACCGCGTACGGCGCGGCATTGCTGCTGCCGTTGCTGTTGGCCGCCTGCGCGCCGGCGGTACGCATGCCCGGCGACGCCGGCCTGCTTGCCGCCCAGCGCGCGCGCGAACACGCGCTGTCCGACGCCGGGCACTGGTCGCTGCAAGGCCGGCTGGGCGTGTCGGATGGCCACGAAGGCGGCAGCGGCAGCTTCAGCTGGAGCCAGGACGGCGCGCGTTACGAGTTCGTGCTGCGCGCGCCGGTGACCGGCAAGAGTTTCCGGCTCAGCGGCGATGCGCACGATGCCTTGCTCGAAGGGCTGGACGGCGGGCCGCTGCGCGGCAACGACGCCGAGGCGCTGATGCGCAAGGCACTGGGCTGGGAAGTGCCGCTGCGCGAGTTGCGCGCGTGGGTGCTGGGCCTGCGTGCCGCTGGCGGTCCGGCGGAAATCCGCTTCGGCGAGAACCGGCTGCCGTCGCTGCTGCGGCAGGACGGCTGGTCGGTGGAATACCGCAGCTGGGACGAAACCCGCGATCCGCCGTTGCCGACCAAGGTCTACGCCGCGCGACCGCCGTACAAGGTGCGGCTGTCGATCGAATCCTGGCAGTTTCGGTAAGCGCCGTCGGTTGGGTTAGGCTTTGCGCCCTGCCGACGGTGCGCCGCTGCCATCCATGAACGTCCACATCGACCGTGCCCAGCCGGGCCATGTCGCCGCCCTGTGTGCGATCGAGCGCAAGGCCGTGCAGCTGTTTCGCGGCCATCCGGCGTGGCCGGCGTACGCGGCGGTGTCGATGCCGGTCGAACTGCTGCGGCAGGCTGTCGAGCGCGGCCTGGTCTGGGTGGCGCCGGATGAAGCGGGCGATCCGCTCGGCTTCATCTGGCTGGACGAGGAGCCGGGCGACGGTGCGATCGGCGTCGCCGAGATCGACGTGCTGCCCGGGCATGGTCGCCGCGGCATCGGCGCGGCCCTGCTCGAACACGCCTGCAACTGGGCGCGCGAGGCGGGCTATCGGCGGGTGGATCTGGGCACCCTTGCCGACGTGCCGTGGAACGCGCCGTTCTACGCACGGCATGGTTTCGCGGTGGTCGACAAGAACGCCCCGGCGTTCGCCAACGCCCGCCAACGCGATCGCGAGCACGGTTTTCCCGACGACCTGCGCGTCTTCATGAGCCGCCCGCTGGCCACGCCGGCGCGCGGTGAATGGACCGCATGGCCCGCGCCGGCCAAGCTGAACCTGTTCCTGCGCATCACCGGTCGCCGTGCCGACGGCTACCACGAGCTGCAGACCGTGTTCCGCCTGCTGGACTGGGGTGACGAAGTGCGCCTGCGGGTGCGCGACGATGGCGAAGTGAAGCGCCTGCACGGCGCGCTGGGGGTGGCCGAGTCGGACGACCTGGTCGTGCGCGCGGCCCGCTTGCTGCAGCAGCATGCCGGTTGTGCGCTGGGCGCGGATCTCGCCGTCGACAAGCGCATCCCGATGGGCGGCGGCCTCGGCGGCGGCAGTTCCGACGCGGCCACCGTGCTGGTGGCGCTCAATCACCTGTGGCGGCTGGATCTGGACGAGGACAGCCTGGCCGCGCTGGGCGGCCAGCTCGGCGCCGACGTGCCGGTATTCGTGCGCGGACGTTCGGCCTGGGCCGAGGGCGTCGGCGAGCGGCTCAGCCCGATCCATCTGCCGCGAAGGCATTACGTGGTGCTCGACCCGCGCGAGCAGGTGCCTACTGCAGCGCTCTTTCAAGCGCCTGAATTGACACGAAATGCGCCGCGGGCGACAATTTCGTCCTTTGTTTCCGGCGCAACGGTCGAGAACGCCTTCGAGCCGGTCGTGCGGGCGCGTTACCCGCGGGTCGCGGCAGCGCTGGCGTGGCTGGGCGGTTTCGGCACGGCGAGGCTTTCGGGTACC
This sequence comes from Rhodanobacter sp. UC4443_H10, assembly GCF_052978325.1. Lineage (NCBI taxonomy): Bacteria > Pseudomonadati > Pseudomonadota > Gammaproteobacteria > Lysobacterales > Rhodanobacteraceae > Rhodanobacter > Rhodanobacter sp. UC4443_H10. Next base: position 11,257 of record NZ_CM129668.1, read on the forward strand.
GGCGGCTGCATGTTCCTGGAGCTGCGCTCGCTCGCGCGTGCCCACGCCATCGCAGAACGTTGTCCGGCGACATTCAGGGTACACGTGGCGAGCGGGATGGATGTCTCGCCGCTGCATCAGGCGCTGGCGCGGCAACGCGCAAGTTGACGGATTTCAGGCAAAGGCACGACCGAATACACCAAGACACTGGGGCGTCGCCAAGCTGGTTAAGGCACGGGATTTTGATTCCCGCATTCGCAGGTTCGAATCCTGCCGCCCCAGCCACTTCATTGTTGGCTGAGTTTTCGAGGTAGCACCGTGGACACGTCCACCCCGATGATGCTGTTCACCGGCAATGCGCATCGCGCATTGGCCGAGGATGTCGCCCACCGCCTGGGCGTGCCGCTGGGCAAGGCCCTGGTCGGCACCTTCAGCGACGGCGAGGTGCAGATCGAGATCGAGGAGAACGTGCGCCGGCAGGAAGTGTTCGTGATCCAGCCAACCGGTGCGCCCAGCGCGGTGAACCTGTTCGAGCTGCTGGCGCTCACCGACGCGCTCAAGCGCGCCTCGGCGGCCAGCGTCACGGCGGTGATCCCGTACTTCGGCTACGCCCGGCAGGATCGCCGGCCGCGCTCGGCGCGGGTGCCGATCACCGCCAAGCTGGCCGCCCGCATGATCGGCGCCGCGGGCGTGGACCGGGTGCTGACGGTGGACCTGCATGCCGACCAGATCCAGGGCTTCTTCGACATCCCGGTCGACAACGTGTACGCCTCACCGGTGCTGCTGGCCGACATCTGGCGCAAGTACAGCATGGAAGACCTGATCGTGGTCAGCCCGGACGTGGGCGGCGTGGTGCGTGCCCGGGCGATCGCCAAGCGGCTGGACGACGCCGACCTGGCGATCATCGACAAGCGCCGTCCGCGCGCCAACGTCTCCACCGTGATGAACATCATCGGCGACGTCGAAGGCAAGACCTGCGTCATGGTCGACGACATCGTCGATACTGCCGGCACCTTGTGCGCGGCCGCTGCAGCTCTCAAGGAGCGCGGCGCCCGCAAGGTGGTCGCCTACTGCGTGCATCCGGTGCTGTCCGGCGCGGCGATCAGCAACATCGAAGGCTCCCAGCTCGACCGGCTGGTGGTCACCAACACCTTGCCGTTGCGCCCCGAAGTCCAGGCCTGCAGCAAGATCCGCCAGCTCTCCGTCGCCGAACTGCTGGCTGAAACCATTCGCCGCATCGCCTTCGGCGAGTCGGTGAGTTCGCTGTACGTGGATTGAATCCGGGAATAGGGAGTAGGGAATAGGGAATCGAAGAGCCGCACCCACGCTTTTCCTATTCCCTATTCTCCATTCCCTATTCCCCTCCAAGGGCTCTCCTGGTCGCGGGAGAGTCACCCATCCGTCGCAAGGCGGAAAACGCAACCCAAGGTAATAAAACAATGACCCAGACTCATGAAATCAAGGCGCAGAGCCGCAAGGACGAGGGGAAAGGTGCGAGCCGCCGCCTGCGTCGCGCGAGCTTCGTGCCGGCCGTCGTCTACGGTGGCAGCCAGCCGCCGGAAAGCATCCAGATCGAGCACAACACCATCCTGCTCGCCGCCAAGAACGAATGGTTCTTCTCCTCGATCCTCGACCTGAACGTCGACGGCAGGGTGCAGAAGGTGCTGGTGCGCGACTGGCAGAAGCATCCGTTCAAGCAGCTGATGATGCACATGGATTTCCAGCGCATCGACGAGAACGCGAGGCTGCGCGCCAACGTGCCGCTGCATTTCCTGAACAAGGAACTGTCGCCGGCCGGCAAGATGTCCGGCGTGGTGATCTCGCACAACCTGACCGAAGTGGAAGTCAGCTGCCTGCCGAAGGATCTGCCGGCGTTCATCGAGCTGGATCTGGGCGCGCTGCAGGCCGGCGACATCATTCACCTGTCGCAGCTGAAGCTGCCGGCGAACGTGGAACTGCCGGCTTTGCTGCTGGGTGAAGCCCACGACGTCGCCGTGGTGACCGTGAACGCGGTCAAGGAAAGCGCCGCGGATGTCGCGGAAGACGCTGCCGAAGCCGAGGCCGAAGCGACCAAGGCCGCGGCTGCCAAGCCGGGTGCGAAGTCCGACGCCAAGCCGGCTGCCGACAAGAAGTAAGTCGTGCGGCCCCGCGCCAGACCGGCGCGGGGCCATGCATGGCTGGCTGCGCAATGGCTGGATTGAAACTCATCGTCGGGCTGGGCAATCCCGGCGCCGAATACCTCAGAACCCGGCACAATGCCGGGTTCTGGCTGGTGGACGCCCTCGCCGGCGGCCAGGGCGAGCGGTTCGCCTTCGACGGCAAGCTGCATGGCGAGAGCTGCCGCGTGCGCCTTGGCGGCGAACCGGTCTGGCTGCTCAAGCCCGCCACCTTCATGAACAAGAGCGGCATCGCCGTGGTTTCGGCGCTGCGCTATTACAAGATCGAACCCGAACAATGTCTGGTCGCGCATGACGACCTGGACCTGCCGCCCGGCACCGTGCGCCTGAAGTTCGACGGCGGCCACGGTGGGCAGAACGGCCTGCGCGACATCATGGGCCACCTCGGCCACGGCAAGTTCCATCGCTTGCGCGTGGGCATCGGCCACCCCGGCCACAAGGATCAGGTCACGCCGTGGGTGCTGGGCCGGCCTTCCGCCACGGACGAAACCGCCATCCTGGACGGCGTCGCGCGCGCCCTGGACGTGCTGCCGCTGGCGGTGGACGGGCAGTTCGACAAGGCGATGCAGCAGTTGCACACGACGAGGGAATAGGGAATGGGGAATAGGGAGTCGCAAGAGCATCCCGACCCCCGCTTTTCCTATTCCCTATTCCCTATTCCCTATTCCCGGAATCAAATCCATGGGCATCAAATGCGGCATCGTCGGACTGCCCAACGTCGGCAAGTCCACCCTGTTCAACGCGCTGACCAAGGCCGGCATCGCGGCGGCCAATTTTCCGTTCTGCACGATCGAGCCGAACGTGGGCGTGGTGCCGGTGCCGGACCCGCGGCTGAATGCGTTGGCGGCGATCGTCAACCCGCAGAAGGTGGTGCCGACCGCGGTGGAGTTCGTCGACATCGCCGGCCTGGTCGCCGGCGCGTCGAAGGGCGAGGGCCTGGGCAACAAGTTCCTGGCCCACATCCGCGAGGTCGACGCGATCGCCCACGTGGTGCGCTGCTTCGAGGGCGACGTGATCCACGTCGCCGGCAAGGTCGATCCGATCGCCGACATCGAGACCATCGACACCGAGCTGGCGCTGGCCGACCTGGAGTCGGTGGACAAGGCGCTGAACCGCGCCGAGCGCGCGGCCAAGGCGAACGACAAGGATGCGTTGGCGAAGAAGCCGGTGCTGCAGAAGCTGGCCGCCGGGCTCAACGAAGGCAAGTCCGCGCGCAGCCTCGGCCTGGACGAGGAAGAGAAGGCGCTGGTGCGTGACCTGTTCCTGCTCACCCTGAAGCCGCTGATGTACATCGCCAACGTCGCCGACGACGGCTTCGAGAACAACCCGTTGCTGGATGCCGTGCGCGAGCGCGCCGTCGCCGAGGGTGCCGAGGTGGTGCCGGTGTGTGCGGCCATCGAGGAGGAACTGGCGCAACTCGACGAAGCCGACCGCGACGAGTTCCTGAAGGACATGGGCCTGGACGAGCCGGGCCTGAACCGGGTGATCCGCGCCGGCTACAAGCTGCTCGACCTGCAGACCTATTTCACCGCCGGCGTGAAGGAAGTGCGCGCGTGGCAGGTGAAGCGCGGCGCCACCGGGCCACAGGCTGCAGGCGTGATCCACAGCGATTTCGAGAAAGGCTTCATCCGCGCCGAAACCGTCTCCTACGACGACTTCATCCAGTACAAGGGCGAAGCCGGCGCCGCCGCCGCCGGGCGTCTGCGCAAGGAAGGCAAGGACTACATCGTCAAGGACGGCGACGTGCTGCACTTCCTGTTCAACGTCTGACGACCAGCGGGCTATGCCCGCCGCAAGATCGTGGGAGCGCACTTGTGCGCGATGCTCTTCGTCACGCTGCGGAAAGCATCGCGCACAAGTGCGCTCCTGCGGGAAGGTTGGCTGCTAAAGCGCGCTGCCGCCGAACTTGTAGGTGAACTGCACGTAGTAGCTGCGGCCGGCCGCGTCGAACCACGAGATGTCGTAGTACGGGTATGACGTGTAGCTGGGGTCGCGTGGCGGCATCTTGTCGAACAGGTTGTCCACCGCCAGCGACAGCTGCGCGTGGTCGCTGAACTTGTATTGCAGCGTGGCGTTGTAGCGGTAGGTGGCGTGTACCCAGGCCGGTTCGCCCGCGCCGGTGTCGACGATCTGGTCGTACGAATCCGAGTTCGGCAGCCGTCCGAGGCGCGTGCCGAACAGGGTGGCCGACCAGGCCTTGCGCTCCCATGACACGCTGGCGCTGGTCTTCTCGCGCGGGATGTCGAAGCCGCTGTTGACTGCCAGCTCGTCCAGGGTGGGGTCGCCGGGATATTGCTGGAACAGGTGATTGCGCGTCCAGGTATGGCTGCCCGCGAGGCGGAATGTGCCGATCGCGGTTTCCAGCTTGTAGTGGGCGCTGGCGTCGATGCCGCTGGTGCGCTCGTTGGCCACGTTGATCGGGTTGACGTAGATGCCGTACAGGCCGCCCGGATCGACCGCGCTGTCGGTCGGATAGCGGTTCACGCGCGAGATCGCGTCGAGGCAGCTGGGCGAATTCGCGTCCACCGGATTGCCGCCGACGTCGGTGCCGATGCGGCAGTTCGCCTCCAGCTGCAGGATGCGGTCGGTGCTGAGGTCCTGCACCTGGTTCTTCATGCGGATGTTGAAATAGTCCACCGACAGATCCAGATTCGGCGTCGGCGACCACACGAAGCCGCCGGTCCACGAGGTGCTGGTTTCGGAGTTCAGGTCGCGGTTGCCCTGGCGCGTGCGGATCAGGCCTTCGTCGGCGTAATCGCAATCGGTGATGTCGACATCCGGCTCCTCGGTGCGGCAGCGGTAGTAGTCGTTGCCGGAGGTTTCGTCGTTGCCGATGCCGGCGTAGACGTAGTGCAGGTCCGGCGCACGGAACGCGGTGCCGTAGGAGCCGCGCAGCAGCAGGCTGTCGAGCGGGCGCCATTCCAGCCCGGTGCTGTAGGTCAGCTTGCCGGTCTTGTGGCCGGAGAAGCGGTACTGGTCGTAGCGGCCGGCCAGGCTGAGGTTGAGCGATTCCAGCAGCGGCAGGCGCAGCTCGCCGGCGGTGGCCCAGCGGTTGCGGCTGCCGTGGCCGTCGGAATCCTTCCAGCTGTAGTAGTAGTACTGGGTGGCCAGCGGGTCGGGGTTGAGGTCGTAGGCCTGGTTGCCGAACTCGACCACGCCGGCGAAACCCGCCGGCCCGGCGGGCAGGTTGAACAAGGCGGTGTTGGTCAGGGTGAACGCCAGCGTGTCGCTGCGCGATTCGGGGTGGTAGTTGGTGCGCGCGGTGATCGCGTCGTACTCGGCGCGGGTCAGCGGCGTGTACAGGCGGACGGGATCGGCGTCGAAGATCGGCAGGCCGCTGTCCGGGTCCACGCCCAGTTGCGGGCCGAGGTAGAGATCGTTGGCCTTCGCGGCGACGGTCTGCGGCCAGCTGATCAGCGCCTTGTACTGCGAGTGGCTGAGCGAGGCCTCGTAATCCCAGGCCTGGCCGAACGTGCCCTTGAAGCCGGTGGTGAGGCTGAAGGTCTTCTGCGTGTTCTCGATCATGCCGCGGCCGAGGCCGCCCATTTCCTCGGGCGTGAACTGGCGATACCAGTTCTCGATGCCGCCGCTGTGCGCGTTGTAGAAGTAGCCGTCCTCGTTGCCGTCGGGCGCCTGGTAGTTCCATTGCTCGACGTCGCGGAACAGCTCGACCTTGCTCCAGCCCAGCTGCATGTCGCCGAACCAGCTCAGGTTGTCGTTGATCTTGAAGTTGGCCGAGGTGTAGGTGTTGATGCCGCGGCGCTGGCTGAGGATGGTGCCGTAGCCGATCGACTCGGCGCTGCCACAGAAATTGCCGTAGCGCGGCCGGTTCGCATACACCGTGGTGCCGCCGTTGAGGTACGACAGCGCGTCGCAGGTGGCCTGGCCGGGGTCGATGTAGTCGTCGTTCCAGTCGCCGTTGAGGAAGGTACGGCGCGGCACCTGCGAGCGCGCGGTGGGCGCGTCGGCGGTGGAGTCCTGGATCTTGCGGTCGTAGGCCCACAGCGGCTTCTGGTCGATCAGCTCGGCGCCGAACACCAGGTTGAAGTCACCCTGCGAGAAGCCGGTGGAGAAGTTCAGCTTGGTCGACGCGCCGCCGCCGCGGGTGGTGTCGCCGTAGCGCAGGTCGATGGTGGTGCCGTCGGCGTGGTCCTTCAGGATGAAGTTCACCACGCCGGAGATCGCATCCGAACCGTACACCGCCGAGGCGCTGCCGGTGAGCACCTCGATGCGGTCGATCATGCCGATCGGGATGTTGGAGATGTCGGTGAAGTTGCTGCGGCCCTTGAACGGCAGCGGAAAGTCGGCGATGCGCCGGCCGTTGACCAGTACCAGGGTGTGGTTGGGGCCGAGCCCGCGCAAGTCGACTTCCTCGGCGCCCGGCGAAAAGTCGGCGCCGCTGGAGGATTGCTGGCTCTGCGTCTCGCCGCTGTTCTGGGTGATCGCGCGCATCACGTCGGGCACGCTGGCGAAGCCGGCGGCCTTGATCTCCTGCGCGGTGACCACGGTGACCGGCGCCGGGCCCTCGACCTGCACCCGCGGGATGCGCGAGCCGGTGACCTGCACTTCGTCCAGCCGTGTGGCCTGTTCCGGGTCCGGTTCGGCGGAGCCGCTGCCGGCAGGCGCGGGTGCGGTTGGCGGCGCGGTTCGGCGGGCCGCCTTGACGATCACTACCGCGCCGGACTCGTCGTGCTGCGTGGTGAAGCCGCTGCCGGCCAGCAACCGCCGCAGCGCCTCGTCCGTCGACAGCGTGCCGCGCACGCCGGCGGTGCGCAGTCCGCGCAGCTGGTCGGCCTGGTAGATGAACTGCGCGCCGGACTGGCGGGCCAGCGTATCCAGCGCGGTGACCAGGTCACCGGCCGGGATGTCGACCGGCCGCGTCGCCGGGGCCTGTGCGGCGGCGAGGGCCGGTGCCGAGCAAGCAAGGATCAACAGCGCGCCGCGTAGCGAACGAGTCATGTGCAGTTCTCCCCGGGCAGGCGCGCACGATGCGCACCGCGTAGATGCCATGACGAGCGGGCGCGGAAAATCCCCCCAGGCACCGCTCCGCTCAGCGCGGACTCAACACGATGGTGTTCCCGCGCGCGGTGGCCTTGACCGGGAAGCCGCGCGTCAGCAGCCGCACGAAGGCGTCGGTGTTGGACCAGCGGAAGTTGCCGCCCACGCGCATGGCGCCGACCCGCGCATCGTCGATCACGATCTTGCGCTGGTTGTAGCGGTTGAACTCGGCCACGGCGGTGGCCAGCGGGGTGTCGTGGAAGCTGACGAAACCGTTGCGCCAGCTCAGGTATTCCTGCGCCTGCTGCACGGTTCCCGAATGCACGACCACGCCGCCATCGCTGGCGATGGCCACGCTGCCGGCCGGCAACAGGGTGGTGGCCTGGTGCGGGCCGTCGGGACGACCGTCGGATTCCAGCCGCACCAGGCCCTGGGTGACCACCACGCGCAGATCCGCCGCGTCACGGCGCACCGCGAAGCGTGTGCCGACGGCGATCACCCGGCGCGCGTCGGCGCTGACCACGAACGGTCGTGCGCGATCCTTGGCCACGCTGAAGAACGCCTCGCCTTGCTCGAGATCGACGTGGCGTTCGCGGCGCGACCAGGTCAGCCGGATGCGGCTGTCGCTGCTGAGCGTGGCCACCGAGCCGTCCGCCAGTTGCACCTCGCGCAGCTCGCCAACGGCGGTTCGATAGGACGCCTGCTCCACCGCGCCGTACCCATGCCAGGCCAGCGCCAGCGTCACGACCACCAGCAGCGAAGCGGCGACCGCCAGCAGCCGGGCGTGCGGCCAGGATCGGCGTCGCGTGGCTGCCCGCCAGCCGCGCGGAGTCGCGGCAGGGTGCGGTTGCGCCAGCGCAGGTGCACCGGTGTGCGGCGTCGCCCAACTGCCACGCGGCGGCACGCCGCCGGCGCGCCAGCCGGCACCCAGCGCCTGCAGCCGGCCGCTTTGCTGCCACGCCGCGTCGAGCCGCACGTAGGCCACCCGGTGCGCGGTTGACGCATCCAGCCACGCGTCCAACCGGCGCTGGTCGCGCTCGTTCCAGTGCTCGCCGTCGCGTCGGGCCAGCCAGCTCGCGGCGATGTGTTCGATCTCCCTGCTACTGGTCATGACCAAGCTCGATGGCGGTTTCCTGTTCGCCTGCACGGGTGTGGCGATGGGCGTGGCGATCGCCGTGCACATACTGAGCGATCAGCCGCGCGCCCTTGGCGATCTGCTTCTCCACGGTCTTCTCGCTGATGCCCATGCGGGCGGCGACCTGTTTCTGCGACAACTGCTCGACGCGGCGCAGCCAGACCACCTCGCGGCAGCGGTCGGGCAGGCGGTCGAACGCGTCGGCGAGGCGTTTCAACTCCTGGTGTGCGTCCAGCCGGCGGTCCGGCGTGACCTCGTCCACCGAGACGTTCAACGCGTCGATATCACCCACGGCCTCGATCGAGACCACCCGTTCGCGGCGCAGGCGGTCGGTCATCAGGTGGCGCGCCGTGGTGAACATGAACGACTTGGGTTGGGTCGGGCGCGACCGTGCCGCGGCTTCGTAGACGCGCACGTAGATCTCCTGGCGCAGGTCGTGGACCTCCTCGCGACGGAACCAGCTGCGCCGCAGATAGCGCATCAGGGCGCCCTCGTGGACGAGGATTTCGCGGGCAAACCAGCTGTTGAGGGAATTGTCCACGTGGCGACCTTAGCGCCAATCCGGGGCGGCTGGACAGCGGGGCGAACGTGGGGGATATCCGCGGGCCGCTCGTCCCGGACGATAACCACGGACGGGCATGCGCCCGCTCTGTCATGGCCCGGGGAAGTGCCGATGAAAACGTTCCGACCAACTTTCCGCTGGCTGTGGCTGGCGTGCTGCCTGCTGTTGGCGGGCTTCGGGCCCGGCAGCGTGGCCAAGCCGTCGGGTGCGGGCTACGACTATTACCGGATCGGCAAGCTCGACGCCGCGCGCCCCGGAACCACCGAGCCGGCGCTGCTGCTGATGGGCGGTGGTGACTGGCCGCCGGCGGCGTTCGCATGGTTCGCCGCCAGGGGCGGGCACGGGCATTTCGTGGTCCTGCGCGCCTCCGGTGCCGATGAATTGCAGAAGGAGCTGTACGAAGACATCGGCGGCGTGGCCTCGGTGCAGACCCTGGTGTTCCACGACCGCGCGGCGGCCAGCGATCCGCGCGTGCTGGAGATCGTGCGTTCGGCCGACGGCATCTTCATCGCCGGCGGCGACCAGGCCAACTATGTGCGGTTCTGGAAAGGCACGCCGTTGAACGCCTTGCTGGAACGCCATGTGGCGCAGGGCAAGCCGCTGGGCGGCACCAGTGCCGGCCTGGCGATCCTCGGACGCTTTGCCTATGGCGCGCTGGACGGCGGCAGCATCACCTCGGATGAAGCGCTGGCCGATCCGCTGGGCAAGGCGGTGACCGTGGTCGAAGGTTTCCTGCATCTGCCGTACCTGCAGCACGTCATCACCGACACCCACTTCCATGCGCGCAAGCGGCTGGGCCGGTTGGTTGCGTTCATCGCCCGGTTGCGCCACGAGGGGCATGCCGACGTGATCGGCCTGGGCGTGGATGAGGATGCCGCGTTGTGCGTGGAGGCCGATGGACAAGGGCATCTGGTCACCCTGAACGACGGTTTCGCCTGGCTGGTGCGCCCCGCGGGTCCGCCGGCGCGGGTCGTTGCCGGCCAGCCGCTGGACTATCGGGGCATTCGCGTGACCGGCATCGGCCCGCACAGTCGGATCGACCTGCGCGATCTGAGCGTGCAACGCCCGGCGTTCGAGGTCACCGCTGACGTGCGCGACGGCAAGCTTGAGTTGCACGGCGATGCCGTGCCGGCCGCGACGCCGGCACGTTAGCTGGCTTCGGCGCGCGCATGGCGACGCCGGTTGCCGGCGTAGCGATCGTGGTGAGTGGGTGAAGCGGGCATAATCGCCCTTCCGATCTTGCTTTCGCGGACCCGCCATGCCCGGAAAACAGCAGGAAGTCAGTTTCCGTTTTCTCGCCCAGCCCACCGACGTCAACTTCGGCGGCAAGGTGCACGGCGGCATGGCGATGAAGTGGATCGACCAGGCCGGTTATGCCTGCGCGGTTGCCTGGAGTGGAGCGTATTGCGTCACGGCCTCGGTCAGCGGCATCCAGTTCGTGGCGCCGATCCTGATCGGCGACCTCGTCACGGTGAGGGCGCGCCTGATCCATACGGGCCGCAGCAGCATGCATCTGGCCGTCGACGTGATGGCCAGCGACTTGCGCAAGGGCGACCAGCGCCTGGCGACCAGCTGCGTGATGGTGTTTGTGGCGCTGGACGGCGCCGATGGCAAGCCCACCCCGGTGCCATGCTGGGAGCCGCGCAACGAGGCCGACCGGCGCCTGCAGGCCAAGGCCCGGCAACTGCTCGAGTTGTCCCGGGGGATGGAACAGTTGGTCGATCCGCAAGACCTTGCCGACACCTGACGGGCACGACCGGATGGCGCGCCGACATGCGATATGCGTGCCATGAGGTGTTGACAGTTCCCGGCACGATCCACACAATACGCGTTCTTTGTTGGAGGGATACCCAAGCGGCCAACGGGGGCAGACTGTAAATCTGCTGGCTTACGCCTTCGGTGGTTCGAATCCACCTCCCTCCACCAGCAACAAGCGACGCGAAAGCGGCGCGCAAGACACGATTTCCGCGCAGGGCGGGAGTAGTTCAATGGTAGAACCTCAGCCTTCCAAGCTGATGATGCGGGTTCGATCCCCGTCTCCCGCTCCATTGCACTGCAAGTGTCAGAAGCTGTTGATCGACGCGATCGCGGCATAAGTTTCGAATCATCCGGCAGGACGCCGGTCTGTTCTTCGTCATCATGGAGGATGGCTGAAGTTATGAAGAGTCCGACAGGATGTCGGTCTTGTCTTTGCCGTCATGGAGGACGGCTGAAATACACGCTCATGTAGCTCAGTCGGTAGAGCACTTCCTTGGTAAGGAAGAGGTCACAGGTTCGATTCCTGTCATGAGCACCAGCTTCCGGCCTTCACGGCCAGCCCGTAAACGGGCTGTTCTTTTTCTACAATTGATTGACTCCATCGGGGTTTAGCGCGCATGGCAAAGGGTAAATTCGAACGCACCAAGCCGCACGTCAACGTCGGCACGATTGGTCACGTGGATCACGGCAAGACGACGCTGACGGCGGCGCTGACGAAGGTCGGTGCCGAGCGTTTCGGTGGAGAATTCAAGGACTACAGCGCGATCGACGCGGCGCCGGAAGAGAAGGCGCGCGGCATCACGATCTCGACCGCGCACGTGGAATACGAGTCGCCGACCCGCCACTACGCGCACGTCGACTGCCCCGGCCATGCGGACTACGTGAAGAACATGATCACCGGTGCGGCGCAGATGGACGGCGCGATCCTGGTGTGCTCGGCCGCGGACGGCCCGATGCCGCAGACGCGCGAGCACATCCTGCTGTCGCGCCAGGTCGGCGTGCCGTACATCGTGGTGTTCCTGAACAAGGCGGACATGGTCGATGACGCCGAGTTGCTCGAACTGGTCGAGATGGAAGTGCGCGAGCTGCTGAGCAAGTACGACTTCCCGGGCGACGACACCCCGATCATCCACGGTTCGGCGCTGAAGGCGCTGGAAGGCGACCAGAGCGAAATCGGCGTGCCGGCGATCATCAAGCTGGTGGACGCGCTGGACAGCTACATCCCCGAGCCGGTGCGCACGATCGACAAGCCGTTCCTGATGCCGGTGGAAGACGTGTTCTCGATCTCCGGCCGCGGCACCGTGGTGACCGGTCGTATCGAGCGCGGCGTGATCAAGGTGGGCGACGAAATCGAAGTGGTCGGCATCCGCGACACGCAGAAGACCACGGTCACCGGCGTGGAAATGTTCCGCAAGCTGCTGGACCAGGGCCAGGCGGGCGACAACGCCGGCCTGCTGCTGCGCGGCCTGAAGCGCGACGACGTGGAGCGTGGCCAGGTGCTGGCCAAGCCGGGCACGATCACCCCGCACACGGACTTCGAGGCCGAGGTGTATGTGCTGTCGAAGGACGAGGGTGGCCGTCACACGCCGTTCTTCAAGGGCTACCGCCCGCAGTTCTACTTCCGCACGACCGACGTGACCGGTGCCGTGACCCTGCCGGAAGGCGTGGAAATGGTGATGCCGGGCGACAACGTGAAGATGGTGGTGAGCCTGATCCACCCGATCGCGATGGACGAAGGCCTGCGTTTCGCCATCCGCGAGGGCGGCCGCACCGTCGGCGCCGGCGTGGTGGCCAAGGTCATCAAGTAAGTACTCTCATCCCGGCAGCGAGCTGCCGGGGTAACTCCCGCCGTTGAACCGGACACGGCTGCGCCGCGCCGGTTGACGCCGGGGCAAGTCAAGGGCAGCTCCGGAGACGGACTGCCCGAAGCTGTTGATGAATAGTCCGGCGTGGATGCCGGTTTTGCTTTTGCCGTCAGGGATGACGACATAAATTTACGCCAGTAGCTCAATTGGCAGAGCAGCGGTCTCCAAAACCGCAGGTTGGGGGTTCAAGTCCCTCCTGGCGTGCCACTTTTCCCGAGGATTCGGACGGGTGACGATGGCAGGGTCGACCGCAAGGCTCGGCGTGCTGCCGCCACTCGACAAGCGCACATGATTACCAAGGCAGAACAGCCCAAGGGCACCAACGCTGGCGACATCGGCAAGCTGATACTGGCGGGGCTGGTGCTGGCAGCGGGCATCTTTGCCTATTCCTGGTTCGGTCGTGACGGCAGCGTCCCCGTGTCGATGCGCCTGCTGGGCGTGCTCGCCGCGCTGGTGATCGCCGTGGCGATCGCCGCGTTCACCGGGCTGGGGCGGCGGGTCAGGAATTTCCTGGCCGAATCGCAGTTCGAGATGCGCAAGGTGGTCTGGCCCACGCGCGACGAGACGATCAAGACGACCGGCGTCATCCTGCTGGTGGTGATCGTCCTGTCGCTGCTGCTGGGGTTGATCGACCTGATCCTGAAGTCGGTCATCCTCGACTGGCTGTTGAAGCTGGGTGGTTGAGATGAGCATGAGCAAGCGCTGGTACGTGGTGCACGCCTATTCGGGCTTCGAGAACCAGGTCAAGCGTTCTCTCGAGGAGCGCATCAAGCGCGCCGGGATGGAAGAGAAGTTCGGCGAAGTGCTGGTGCCGACCGAGGAAGTGATCGAGATGCGCGGCGGGCAGAAGCGCCGCAGCGATCGCAAGTTCTTCCCCGGCTACGTGCTGGTGCAGATCGAGTGCAGCACCGAGGGCAAGGCGCCACGCATCGACGACGAGTGCTGGCACCTGATCAAGGAAACCCCCAAGGTCATGGGGTTCATCGGCGGCACCGCCGATCGCCCGTTGCCGATCAAGGACAGCGAAGCCGACGCCATTCTCAGTCGCGTGCGCGAGGGCGTCGAGAAGCCCAAGCCGAAGGTGCTGTTCGAGCCGGGCGAGATGGTGCGTGTCACCGAGGGCCCGTTCAACGATTTCAACGGCGTGGTCGAGGAAGTCAACTACGAGAAGAGCCGCCTGCGCGTGGCCGTGTTGATCTTCGGGCGTTCGACCCCGGTGGAACTGGAGTTCGGTCAGGTCGAAAAGGCCTGAGTCCAGGGAAAAGATTGCCCGGAGCGCACTCGCTCGGCATCTTCGTCTTTTCCTCCGCTGGCGGGGGAGGGTAGCGCCGGTCAGGCCGACACTCTCCGCTTCCGATTTCGGTCTTGGTGCCGCAACTGGCACGGGGCTTGCTGATGATCCGGTAAATCTCTATACTGCGCGGTTCACGCGGGGTCTTTTTGGCCCGGCGTGTCCGCGTTTCGGATCTGCACGAGGCAGGTCTTCCTTCCATCCACGGAGCGGTGAACAGCGAGGAGCCGCAAGGCGCCTGGACTCGCGAGGAAAATCCCATGGCAAAGAAAGTTGTCGGTTACATCAAGCTGCAGGTCAAGGCCGGTCAGGCCAACCCCTCGCCGCCGGTCGGTCCCGCCCTCGGTCAGCGCGGCCTGAACATCATGGAGTTCTGCAAGGCGTTCAATGCCGCCACGCAGAAGCTGGAGCCGGGTCTGCCGATCCCGACCATCATCACGGCCTATTCCGACCGCAGCTTCACCTTCATCACCAAGACCCCGCCCGCCACCATCCTTCTGAAGAAGGCCACCGGCGTCGCCAAGGGTTCGCAGAAGCCGAACACCGACAAGGTCGGCAAGGTCACCCGCAAGCAGCTGGAAGACATTGCCAAGCAGAAGGAGCCGGATCTGACGGCTGCCGATCTCGACGCCGCGGTGCGCACCATTGCCGGTAGCGCCCGCAGCATGGGCCTTGTGGTGGAGGGTTAAGACATGGCAAAGCTCACGAAGCGCATGAAAGCCGCGCAGGCCGCGGTGCAGCCGGGCAAGTTCTACGGCCTGGAAGAGGCCCTGAAGATCGTCAAGGACAACGCCAAGGCGAAGTTCGCCGAGTCGGTCGACGTGGCCGTGCGCCTGGGTATCGACGCAAAGAAGTCGGACCAGGGCGTGCGTGGCTCCTCGCTGCTGCCGCATGGCACCGGCAAGACCGTCAAGGTCGCCGTGTTCTGCCCGCCGGGCGAGAAGGCCGAGGCGGCCAAGGCCGCCGGTGCCGACGCGGTCGGCATGGACGACCTGGCCGAGCGCATGCAGGGCGGTGATCTCGACTTCGGTCGCGTGATCGCCACGCCGGACGCGATGCGCGTGGTCGGCAAGCTCGGCCAGTTGCTCGGCCCGCGCGGCCTGATGCCGAACCCGAAGGACGGCTCGGTCACCGCCGACGTCGCCACCGCGGTGAAGAACGCCAAGGCCGGCCAGGTGAAGTTCCGCAACGACAAGGCTGGCATCGTCCACGCCACCATCGGCAAGGCCAGCTTCGAGGCCGCCCAGCTGGCGGACAACCTCAACGCGCTGATCGCCGATGTGATCAAGGCCAAGCCGTCGACGGCCAAGGGCGTGTTCCTGCAGAAAGTGGCGTTGTCCAGCACGATGGGCGTCGGCGTTGCCGTCGATACCTCGTCGCTGACGATCGCCGCCAAGTAATCAAGCCCCGCGTCGACCTCGAAGTCGACGCGGGCAGTTTTTGAGGGCAGTCCCGGCCCGTTCGCGAAGCCGGGATCGCTGTCAAAGACCGCAGGCGCAACCAACGCGCGACGACGACGGGCAGGGAGCTCGAACCTGGCAGGGAATCGCCGCGTCGCCAACGGGGTTGCTTAATCGGAGTCGCCACGATCCGGCCTGCGCAGATGGTGCTGCCCCTACTGGAACGGTTCGTTGTTCAGTTCTGGAAAGGCCAACACCCGGGGCACGAGGTGTCCCCGGCGCCAGGGATGGCGTCGCCCAGGACCGCAAGCGGCAGGAGCCGCGAGCGGAGTTCATTTGGAGGAGTGCAATGGCTCTCAATCTGTCTCAGAAGCAAGAAGTAGTCGCAGAGCTGGCTGAAGTTGCCGCGAAGGCTCACTCCCTGGTCGCTGCCGAGTATGCGGGCACCACGGTCGCTCAGATGACCGCGATGCGCAAGAAGGCCCGCGAATCCGGTGTGTACTTGCGAGTCGTCAAGAACACGCTGGCGTCGCGCGCCGTGGCCGGTACCGAGTTCGAGGTCGTCAAGGACGCCCTGGTCGGTCCGCTGCTGTACGCATTCTCGACGGAAGAACCCGGCGCTGCCGGGCGTCTGATCAAGGAGTTCGCCAAGGACAACGACAAGCTGCAGGCGAAGCTCGTCTCGGTCGAAGGCAAGCTGCTGCCGGCCTCGCACGTCGACGTGCTGGCCTCGCTGCCGACCCGCGAACAGGCGTTGGCCATGCTGGCCCGCGTGCTGGCCGAGCCGGCCACGATGTTCGCCCGCGTCGTCAAGGCGGTGGCCGACCAGCAGGGTGGTGGCGAAGTCGCCGCCGAAGCCCCGGCTGAAGCCGAACCGGCCTGATCGATCTGCGTCTCATCAAACCGAACCGAAATACATCCAGAGGTAAATGCAATGTCCCTGACCAACGAACAGATCGTTGAAGCCGTCGCCGCCAAGTCGCTGATGGAAGTGATGGACCTGGTGAAGGCGATCGAAGAGAAGTTTGGCGTGACCGCCGCCGCCCCGGTGATGGTCGCTGCCGGCCCGGCTGCTGCCGGTCCGGCTGCCGAAGCGCAGACCGAGTTCGACGTGATCCTGAAGAGCGCCGGTGCCAA
Organism: Rhodanobacter sp. UC4443_H10; assembly: GCF_052978325.1. Lineage (NCBI taxonomy): Bacteria > Pseudomonadati > Pseudomonadota > Gammaproteobacteria > Lysobacterales > Rhodanobacteraceae > Rhodanobacter > Rhodanobacter sp. UC4443_H10. The sequence continues at coordinate 27,559 of NZ_CM129668.1, forward strand.
GAAGGTCGACGTGATCAAGGCTGTCCGCGCGATCACCGGCCTGGGCCTGAAGGAAGCCAAGGACCTCACCGAGGCCGGCGGCGTCCTGAAGGAAGCCGTGTCGAAGGAAGACGCCGACAAGTTCAAGAAGGATCTGGAAGCTGCCGGCGCCACCGTCGAATTGAAGTAATCGGCGTTTGTACGCCGCTGCTTCGACTTGATGTCAAGCGAGCCTGGGAGCGAAAGCTCCCGGGCTTTGCCCGTTTGAACGGGAATGGGGAATGGAGAATGGCGAATCGTCAGTAACGGCCTTCGGGCCTTGACCGATTCCCCATTCTCGATTCCCGAATCCCCGGCCCGGATGGCGTTGGCCGTCCGGCAAAGACAAATCATCCCTTCAGCCGGTGTGTGCACCGCCGGCGTCACTGCGAACCGAGGCGCTACCGATCATGGCCTACTCGTTTACCGAGAAGAAACGCATCCGCAAGGACTTTGGCAAGCGTCCGCCCGTACTGGGCGTGCCCAACCTGCTGACCATCCAGACCGATTCCTACCGTGAGTTCCTGCAGGAGCACGTCGCGCCGAAGCAACGCGGCGAGAAGGGTTTGCATGCCGCGTTGAAGTCGGTGTTCCCGATCTCCAGCTATTCGGGCAATGCCGCACTCGAGTATGTCGACTACCGCCTCGGCGAGCCGGCGTTCGACGAGCGCGAATGCCGCAACCGCGGCATGACCTTCGGCGCACCGCTGCGCACCACCGTGCGCCTGGTCATCTACGACAAGGACAGCCCGGCCTCCAAGAAGGTGGTCAAGTACATCAAGGAGCAGGAGGTCTACATGGGCGAGATTCCGCTCATGACCGACACCGGCACCTTCATCATCAACGGCACCGAGCGCGTGATCGTCTCGCAGCTGCATCGTTCGCCGGGCGTGTTCTTCGACCACGACCGCGGCAAGACGCACAGCTCGGGCAAGCTGCTGTTCTCGGCTCGCGTGATCCCCTACCGCGGCTCATGGCTGGACTTCGAGTTCGACCCGAAGGACGCGCTGTTCACCCGCATCGATCGTCGCCGCAAGTTGCCGGTGACGGTGCTGCTGCGTGCGCTCGGCTACAACAACGAAGAGATGCTGGGCATCTTCTTCGAGCACAACGTGTTCCACCTGGGCAAGAAGGGCGGCACCACGCTGGAGCTGGTTGCCGAGCGCCTTCGCGGCGAGACGCTGAGCTTCGACCTGGCCATCGGCGGCAAGGTGCTGGTGGAAGCCGGCAAGCGCATCACCGCGCGCCATGTGCGCCAGCTGGCGGCCGAGAACATCACCGCGCTGGAAGTACCGGATGACTATCCGGTCGGCCGCATCGTGGCGAAGGACATCGTCGACAGCAAGACCGGCGAGCTGCTGGCGTCGGCGAACGACGAGATCACCGCCGAGCAGTTGGAGAACTTCCGCAAGGCCGGCATCGAGATCGTGCCGACGTTGTACGTCAACGACCTGGACCGCGGCGCCTACATCTCGCACACCCTGCGCATCGACAACACCACGACGCCGCTGGAGGCGCTGGTGGAGATCTACCGCATGATGCGTCCGGGCGAGCCGCCGACCAAGGACGCCGCGCAGAACCTGTTCTTCAACCTGTTCTTCACCTTCGACCGTTACGACCTGTCGAGCGTGGGCCGGATGAAGTTCAACCGCCGCGTGGGCCGCAAGGAAATCCTCGGCCCGGGCGTGCTGTACGACTACAAGTACTTCAGCGAGCGCAAGGAAGAGGAGTCGCAGCGACTGGTCGCCGAGCAGGGCGAGAGCTCCGACATCCTCGACGTGCTGAAGGTGCTGATCGACATCAAGAACGGCCACGGCACCGTGGACGACATCGACCACCTGGGCAACCGCCGCGTGCGTTCGGTGGGCGAAATGGCGGAGAACACCTTCCGCATCGGCCTGGTGCGCGTGGAGCGTGCGGTTCGCGAACGCCTCAGCCTGGCCGAGGCCGATGGCCTGACCCCGCAGGACCTGATCAATGCCAAGCCGGTCGCGGCGGCGGTGAAGGAGTTCTTCGGTTCCTCGCAGCTGTCGCAGTTCATGGACCAGAACAACCCGCTGTCGGAAGTTACCCACAAGCGCCGCGTCTCCGCGCTCGGGCCGGGTGGCCTTACCCGCGAACGCGCCGGCTTCGAGGTGCGCGACGTGCATCCGACCCATTACGGCCGCGTCTGCACCATCGAAACGCCGGAAGGCCCGAACATCGGCCTGATCAACTCGCTGGCCGTTTACGCGCGCACCAACGCCTACGGCTTCCTCGAGACGCCGTACCGCAAGGTGGCCGGCGGCAAGGTCACCGACACGGTCGATTACCTGTCGGCGATCGAGGAGGGCGACCACGTGATCGCGCAGGCGAACTCGCCGCTGGACAAGCATGGCGCCTTCATCGAGGACTTCGTGTCCTGCCGCTTCCGCGGTGAATCCGAGCTGCGCCCGGCGTCCGAAGTGGACTACATGGACGTCTCGCCGATGCAGACCGTGTCGGTCGCCGCGGCGCTGGTGCCGTTCCTTGAGCACGACGACGCGAACCGCGCGCTGATGGGCGCGAACATGCAGCGTCAGGCGGTACCGACCCTGCGTTCGCAGACCCCGCTGGTCGGCACCGGCGTCGAGCGAGCCGTGGCGCGCGACTCCGGCGTCATCGTCTCGGCCAAGCGCGGCGGCGTGATCGACCAGGTCGACGCGGCGCGCATCGTGGTGCGCGTGAACGAGGACGAGGTGGGCGACAACGACGCCGGCGTCGACATCTACACGCTGACCAAGTACACCCGCTCCAACCAGAACACCAACCTCAACCAGCGTCCGCTGGTCAACGTCGGTGACGTGGTGGCAAAGGGCGACACGCTGGCCGACGGCTCGTCGACCGACCTGGGCGAGCTCGCGCTCGGCCAGAACATGCTGATCGCGTTCATGCCGTGGAACGGCTACAACTTCGAAGACTCGATCCTGCTCTCCGAGCGTGTCGTGCAGGAAGACCGCTACACCTCGATCCACATCGAGGAGCTGTCCTGCATCGCGCGTGACACCAAGCTGGGCGCCGAGGAAATCACCGCCGACATCCCGAACGTGGGCGAGCAGGCGCTGGCGCGGCTGGACGAGTCCGGCATCGTCTACATCGGTGCCGAGGTGAAGGCCGGCGACATCATGGTCGGCAAGGTCACGCCGAAGGGCGAGAGCCAGCTGACCCCGGAAGAGAAGCTGCTGCGCGCGATCTTCGGCGAGAAGGCATCCGACGTGAAGGACTCGTCCTTGCGCGTGCCGCCGGGCATGGACGGCACCGTCATCGACGTGCAGGTGTTCACCCGTGACGGCATCGAGAAGGACAAGCGCGCCAAGCAGATCGAGGAAACCGAGGTCAAGCGGGTGCGCAAGGATCTGGACGACCAGTTCCGCATCCTGGAAGGCGCGATCTACAGCCGCATGCGCACCCAGCTGGTCGGCAAGACCGCACAGAGCGGTCCGGGCGGCCTCAAGCGCGGCACCGAGATCACCGACGCCTACCTCGACGGCCTGAAGAAGGACGACTGGTTCAAGATCAACGTCAAGGACGAGGACGTCACCGAGTTCCTCGAGCGTGCCGCCGACCAGATCAAGCGCCACAAGGAAGAGTTCGACAAGCGCTTCAAGGAGAAGCAGGGCAAGATCACCCAGGGCGACGACCTCGCGCCGGGCGTGCTGAAGATGGTCAAGGTGTTCCTGGCCGTGAAGCGCCGCATCCAGCCGGGCGACAAGATGGCCGGCCGCCACGGCAACAAGGGCGTGGTTTCCAACGTGGTGCCGGTCGAGGACATGCCGTACATGGCCAACGGCGAGGCGGTGGATATCTGCCTCAACCCGCTGGGCGTGCCTTCGCGCATGAACATCGGCCAGATTCTGGAAGTGCATCTGGGCTGGGCCGCCAAGGGCCTGGGCAAGAAGATCCAGAAGATGCTCGAGGCGCAGGAGAAGGTGGTCGAGATCCGCAAGTTCCTCGACCAGATCTACAACACCCACGTCGCCGGCGCGGTGCAGCACGTCGACCTGAAGTCGCTCACCGACAAGGAGATCCTGGCGCTCGCCACCAACCTGCAGGAAGGCGTGCCGATGGCGACGCCGGTGTTCGACGGCGCCGAGGAGACCGAGATCAAGGCGATGCTGAAGCTGGCGGATCTGCCCGAATCGGGCCAGACCACGCTGTACGACGGCCGCACCGGCGAGGCGTTCGATCGCCCGGTCACCGTGGGCTACATGCATTACCTGAAGCTCAACCACCTGGTTGACGACAAGATGCACGCACGCTCCACCGGCCCGTACTCGCTGGTCACCCAGCAGCCGCTGGGCGGCAAGGCGCAGTTCGGCGGCCAGCGCTTCGGCGAAATGGAAGTCTGGGCGCTGGAAGCCTACGGCGCGGCCTACACCCTGCAGGAAATGCTGACGGTGAAGTCCGATGACGTGCAGGGCCGCAACCAGATGTACAAGAACATCGTCGACGGCAACCACGAGATGTCGGCAGGCATGCCGGAGTCCTTCAATGTGCTGGTGAAGGAAATCCGCTCGCTCGCCATCAACATCGACCTGGAAGAGGTCAAGTGATTGACGGGGTTCGGGATACGGGATTACCAGACATTCGTCTGTTAAAAGCCGGGATTTGCAAAAGCAAACCCGGTCCCGGCCCCGGATCCGGCGAACCTGATCTTGTTCGAACCGCGGACCTCGACCCAAGAATTTGCTCCGACCGGAGATTCAAATGAAAGACTTGCTCAACCTCTTCAACCAGCAGCGTGCGACGCCGGATTTCGACGCGATCAAGATCGCGCTCGCATCGCCGGAGCTGATCCGCTCGTGGTCGTACGGTGAAGTGAAGAAGCCGGAGACGATCAACTACCGTACCTTCAAGCCGGAGCGTGACGGCCTGTTCTGCGCGGCCATCTTCGGTCCGGTGAAGGACTACGAGTGCCTGTGCGGCAAGTACAAGCGCATGAAGCATCGCGGCGTGGTCTGCGAGAAGTGCGGTACCGAGGTCACCCTGGCCAAGGTGCGTCGCGAGCGCATGGGCCACATCGAGCTGGCCAGCCCGACCGCCCACATCTGGTTCCTCAAGTCGCTGCCCTCGCGCATCGGCCTGATGCTGGACATGACCCTGCGCGACATCGAGCGCATCCTGTACTTCGAAGCCTTCGTGGTGATCGACCCGGGCATGACCGCGCTGGAGCGCGGCCAGCTGCTCAGCGAGGACCAGTACCTGGAGGCGACCGAGGAACACGGCGACGAGTTCGACGCGCGGATGGGTGCCGAGGCGGTATTCCACCTGCTGAAGTCGCTCGACCTGCCGGGCGAAGTCATCCGCCTGAAGGAAGAGATCGCCTCCACCAATTCCGAGACCAAGCTGAAGCGGCTGACCAAGCGCGTCAAGCTGATCGAGGCGTTCCTGGAATCCGGCAACAAGCCGGAGTGGATGGTGCTGACCGTTCTTCCCGTGCTGCCGCCGGATCTGCGTCCGCTGGTGCCGCTGGATGGCGGCCGCTTCGCGACCTCCGACCTGAACGACCTGTACCGCCGCGTCATCAACCGCAACAACCGTCTGAAGCGGCTGCTCGAGCTCAATGCGCCGGACATCATCGTGCGCAACGAGAAGCGCATGCTGCAGGAATCGGTCGATGCGCTGCTCGACAACGGCCGCCGCGGCCGTGCCATCACCGGCACCAACAAGCGCGCGCTGAAGTCGCTGGCCGACATGATCAAGGGCAAGCAGGGCCGCTTCCGCCAGAACCTGCTCGGCAAGCGCGTGGACTACTCCGGTCGTTCGGTGATCGTGGTCGGCCCGACCCTGCGCCTGCACCAGTGCGGTCTGCCGAAGAAGATGGCGCTCGAGCTGTTCAAGCCCTTCATCTTCGCCAAGCTGCAGGCGCGTGGCGAAGCCACCACCATCAAGGCGGCGAAGAAGCTGGTCGAGCGCGAAGAGGCCCAGGTGTGGGACATCCTCGAAGAGGTGATCCGCGAACATCCGGTACTGCTGAACCGTGCGCCGACCCTGCATCGCCTCGGCATCCAGGCGTTCGAGCCGAAGCTGATCGAAGGCAAGGCGATCCAGCTGCATCCGCTGGTCTGCACCGCGTTCAACGCCGACTTCGACGGCGACCAGATGGCTGTCCACGTGCCGCTGTCGATCGAGGCGCAGCTGGAAGCGCGCACCTTGATGATGTCGACCAACAACATCCTGTCGCCGGCGAACGGCGAGCCGATCATCGTGCCGACCCAGGACGTCGTGCTGGGCCTGTATTACCTGACCCGTGAGCTGATCAACGCCAAGGGCACCGGCATGGTGTTCTCCGGCATTGGCGAGGCACGTCGCGCATACGACAACCGCGCAGTCGAGTTGCACGCCAAGGTCAAGGTGCGCATGAAGCTGGTGCACATCGCCGAAGACGGTACCCGCACGCAGCAGACCAGGATCGTCGATACGACGGTCGGTCGCGCCTTGCTGGCCGAGATCATGCCCGAGGGCCTCCCGTTCGAGCTGGCCAACACCGAGCTGACGAAGAAGAACATCTCGCGTCTGATCAACTCCAGCTACCGTCTGCTGGGCCTGAAGGACACGGTCGTGTTCGCCGATCAGCTGATGTATGCCGGCTATCGCTACGCGACTCGTTCGGGCATCTCGATCGGCATCGACGACATGCTGATTCCGGCCGAGAAAAAGCCGATCCTGGAAGAGGCCGAGAAGGAAGTCGTCGAGATCCAGCAGCAGTACCAGTCCGGTCTGGTCACCGCCGGCGAGCGCTACAACAAGGTGGTCGACATCTGGTCGCGCACCAGCGAGCTGGTGGCCAAGGCGATGATCGACGGCATCGGCACCGAGAAGGTGGTCGATGCCGACGGCAAGACGGTCAACCAGAAGTCGATGAACTCGCTGTACATCATGGCCGACTCCGGCGCGCGTGGCTCGGTGGCGCAGATTCGCCAGCTGGCCGGCATGCGCGGCCTGATGGCGCGCCCGGACGGCTCGATCATCGAGACCCCGATCAAGGCCAACTTCCGCGAAGGCCTGAACGTGCTGCAGTACTTCAACTCGACCCACGGCGCCCGCAAGGGCCTGGCCGATACCGCGCTGAAGACCGCCAACTCCGGTTACCTGACCCGTCGCCTGGTCGACGTGGCGCAGGACGTGGTCATCACCATGGACGACTGCGGCACCGAGGACGGCATCACCATGCAGCCGATCGTCGAAGGCGGCGACGTGGTCGAGCCGTTGCGCGACCGCGTGCTCGGCCGCGTGGTGGTCGAGGACGTCTACGCTCCGGGCGACGACGACCAGCCGATCGTCACCCGCGACACCCTGCTCAACGAGGCACTGGTCGAGAAGCTGGACAAGGCCGGCGTGCAGATCATCAAGGTGCGTTCGCCGATCACCTGCGAAGCCGAACATGGCGTGTGCAAGCTGTGCTACGGCCGCGATCTGGCCCGTGGCCATCTGGTCAACATGGGCGAGGCCGTGGGCGTGGTGGCCGCGCAGTCGATCGGCGAGCCCGGCACCCAGCTGACCATGCGCACCTTCCACATCGGCGGTGCGGCTTCGCGTGCGGCGGCGGTGGACAACGTGACGGTGAAAACCACCGGTTCGCTGAAGTACAACAACCTGAAGTCGGTGCAGCACAAGCAGGGCCATCTGGTGGCGGTGTCGCGTTCCGGCGAACTGAGCGTGATCGACGCCAGCGGCCGCGAGCGCGAGCGCTACAAGGTGCCGTACGGCGCCACCATCGCGGTCAAGGACGGTGCGGCGGTCAAGCCGGGCCAGACCGTGGCCAACTGGGACCCGCATACCCATCCGATCGTCACCGAGGTGGCCGGCGTGGTGCGCTTCATCGACTTCCTCGACGGCGTCACCGTGCAGAGCCAGACCGACGAACTCACCGGCCTGGAGTCGGCGGTGGTCACCGATCCGAAGCGCCGCGGCGCGCAGGCGAAGGACCTGCGTCCGATCGTGCGCCTGGAAGACGCCAAGGGCCGCGAGCTGAAGCTGCCGGGCACCGACATTGCCGCGCAGTACTTCCTGCCGGCCGGTGCGATCGTGTCGATCCAGAACGGCGCCGAGGTGGGCGTGGGCGACGTGATCGCGCGCATTCCGCAGGAAAGCTCGAAGACCCGCGACATCACCGGCGGTCTGCCGCGCGTGGCCGACCTGTTCGAGGCGCGCAAACCGAAGGAGCCGGCGATCCTGGCCGAGCGTTCGGGCATCGTCAGCTTCGGCAAGGACACCAAGGGCAAGCAGCGCCTGGTCATCAAGGACGTCGACGGCAACGAGCACGAGGAACTGATTCCGAAGTGGCGTCAGGTCATCGTGTTCGAGGGCGAGCATGTGGAGAAGGGCGAAACCGTCGTCGACGGCGAGCCGAGTCCGCATGACATCCTGCGCCTGCTGGGCGTGGAGCCGCTGGCCGGTTACCTGGTCAAGGAGATCCAGGACGTGTATCGCCTGCAGGGCGTGAAGATCAACGACAAGCACATCGAGGCGATCATTCGCCAGATGCTGCGCAAGATCGAGATCGTCGAGCCGGGCGACAGCCATTACCTGCGCGGAGAGCAGATCGAGCGCGTGCGGATCAACGCCGAGAACGAGCGGGCCGTGGCCAAGGGCGAGCGACCGGCCGAATACCAGTCGATCCTGCTTGGCATCACCAAGGCTTCGCTGGCGACCGAGTCGTTCATTTCGGCCGCCTCGTTCCAGGAAACCACCCGCGTGTTGACCGAAGCTGCGGTGCGCGGCACCCGTGATACCTTGCGGGGCCTGAAGGAAAATGTTATTGTCGGCCGTCTCATTCCGGCAGGCACGGGCTTGGCGTACCACGCATTGCGTCGTCGCCAGGGCGGTTTGACCGCCACGGAGCTCGAGACGCTTTCCGGAACCACGCCTGCGACCCCGGTCGCAGAGGTGACCGGTGCAGATGGTGGTGCCGAGTAAGCCCGTTCGAGGCTTCACTCGCTGACATACGAAATGAGGCGCAGGGACGCGCCTCGTGTTCGGGTCAAGGACGGCAGGGCGTCAGCTTGCCCATGGCAAGCGGCTCATGTTAAATTCCCGCTTCTTGGCAGACCGAGCTTGATCGGGCTGCCTTTATGTTTTCAGGAACAGCTACGCATGACGACAGTCAACCAGTTGGTGCGCAAGAACCGCAGTCCCAAGACCTACAAGAGCGGTTCGCCGGCCTTGCAGAGCAGCCCGCAGCGCCGCGGCGTCTGCACGCGCGTTTACACCACCACCCCGAAAAAGCCGAACTCGGCCCTGCGCAAGGTCGCCAAGGTGCGCCTGACCAACGGTTTCGAGGTCATCAGCTACATCGGCGGTGAAGGGCACAACCTGCAGGAGCACTCCGTGGTGCTGATCCGCGGCGGCCGTGTCAAGGACCTGCCGGGTGTGCGCTACCACACGGTGCGCGGCAGCCTCGATTGCGCCGGCGTGACCAAGCGCCGCCAGTCGCGTTCCAAGTACGGCGCCAAGCGCCCGAAGAAGTAACGCCCGGGCCTGCCAGGCAGGCAGGCGGGCAGGGTCGACCGCCCGGGTTGCCGGGTCGGGCACCTGCAAGAGTGAGACATCTGGAAAGTGCGGCCATGGACGGGCGCTTTGGCTTCGCAGGCGGGATGCCTGCAAAAACATCGATGCGGCCATAACGGCTGCTTTTCGTGCGGGCAGGGTTGCCTGCGAAAACAACGGACAACAAACATGTCGCGCAAAGGTTCACATCCCGCCCGTCTGGTTCTGCCGGATCCCAAGCATGGCAGCCAGCTGATTGCCCGCTTCATCAACATGGTGATGAAGAGCGGCAAGAAGTCCGTGGCTGAGAGCATCGTTTACGGTGCGCTGCAGCACATCGGCGAAAAGAATGCCGAGCCGGTGGCCCTGGTCGAGAAGGCACTGAACAACATCGCCCCGGCGGTCGAGGTGAAGTCCCGCCGCGTGGGTGGTGCCACCTACCAGGTGCCGGTCGAGGTGCGTCCGGGCCGTCGCATGGCGCTGGCGATGCGCTGGGTCATCGATGCTGCCCGCAAGCGTGGCGAAACCTCGATGCCGCGCAAGCTGGCTGCCGAGCTGCTGGAGGCCTCCGAAAGCCGCGGCGGCGCCGCCAAGAAGCGTGAAGAGACGCACCGCATGGCCGAGGCCAACAAGGCCTTCTCGCACTATCGCTGGTAATTGAGTTGCGCTTGCCGCCAAACAGTGGCGGCGAGCGACAAAAGCCGCCGTCCATGGCGGACCAGGGATACCGGGCCGCTTCAATGGCGGCCAAAAGCAAGCCGCCTTCAAGGGCGGATTTCTCACAAGCTCTCGGCCCGGACGGCCGCGTCCAGACATGGGGCAGGGCTGCCCGGCAAAGGTAATCATCCATGGCACGCAACACTCCCCTCGACCGCTACCGCAACTTCGGCATCATGGCCCACATCGATGCCGGCAAGACCACGACCACGGAGCGCATCCTGTTCTACACCGGCGTCAGCCACAAGATCGGCGAGGTGCATGACGGCGCGGCCACCATGGACTGGATGGAGCAGGAGCAGGAGCGCGGCATCACCATCACCTCCGCGGCTACCACGGCCTTCTGGAAGGGCATGGATGGTTCGATGGAGCAGCATCGCTTCAACATCATCGATACCCCCGGACACGTCGACTTCACCATCGAGGTGGAGCGCTCGCTGCGCGTGCTCGACGGCGCCGTATTCGTGCTGTGCGCGGTCGGTGGCGTGCAGCCGCAGTCCGAAACCGTGTGGCGCCAGGCCAACAAGTACAAGGTGCCGCGCCTTGCGTTCGTCAACAAGATGGATCGCACCGGCGCCAATTTCGAGAAGGTCGTCGGCCAGCTGAAGTCGCGCCTCGGTGCCCACCCGGTGCCGATGCAGGTGCCGATCGGTGCCGAGGACAACTTCACCGGCGTGATCGACCTGTTGCGCATGAAGGCGATCAGCTGGGACATGGAAACCCAGGGCATGAAGTTCGAGCTGAACGACATCCCCGCCGAGCTGGCCGACAAGGCGGCCGAGGCGCATTCCTTCATGGTGGAATCCGCTGCGGAAGCCACCGAAGAACTGATGAACAAGTACCTCGAAGGCGGCGACCTCTCCACCGAGGAGATCATTGCCGGCCTGCGCCAGCGCACGCTCGCCAACGAGATCATTCCCGTGTTCTGCGGTACCGCGTTCAAGAACAAGGGTGTGCAGGCGATGCTCGACGCCGTGGTGCAGCTGTTGCCGTCGCCGGCCGACCGCCCGCCGGTGGCCGGTATCGACGAGAACGAGCAGGCGGCCACGCGCAAGGCCGATGACGCCGCGCCGTTCTCCGCGCTGGCGTTCAAGATCATGACCGACCCGTTCGTGGGCTCGCTGACGTTCTTCCGTGTCTACTCGGGCACGCTGAACTCGGGCGATGCCGTGTACAACCCGGTCAAGAGCAAGAAGGAGCGCATCGGCCGCATCCTGCAGATGCACGCGAACGAGCGTCACGAGCTGAAGGAAGTGCGTGCCGGCGACATCGCCGCCGCGGTCGGCCTCAAGGACGTGACCACCGGCGACACGCTGTGCGCGCAGGATCACGTGATCACCCTGGAGCGGATGACGTTCCCGGAGCCGGTGATTTCGATGGCGGTCGAGCCGAAGACCAAGTCGGACCAGGAAAAGATGGGCATCGCGCTGGGTCGCCTGGCTGCCGAAGATCCGTCGTTCCGCGTCCGTACCGACGAGGAATCCGGTCAGACCATCATTTCCGGCATGGGCGAGCTGCACCTGGACATCCTGGTCGATCGCATGCGCCGCGAGTTCAACGTCGAGGCCAATGTCGGCAAGCCGCAGGTGGCTTACCGCGAGACGATCCGCGCTTCGGACGTCAAGTCGGACTACAAGCACGCCAAGCAGTCGGGCGGCAAGGGTCAGTACGGCCACGTCGTGATCGAGCTGTCGCCGATGACGGAAGAGGAGCGCAAGAGCCCGGACGTCAAGGACGATTTCCTGTTCGTCAACGAGATCACCGGCGGCGTAATCCCGAAGGAGTTCATCCCCTCGGTCGAGAAGGGCCTGCGCGAGACCATCACCAGCGGTCCGCTTGCCGGGTTCCCGGTGGTGGGCGTCAAGGTGAAGCTGGTGTTCGGTTCGTACCACGACGTCGACTCGTCGGAAATGGCGTTCAAGCTGGCCGCCTCGATGGCGTTCAAGCAGGGCTTCAACAAGGCCAATCCGGTGCTGCTCGAGCCGATCATGAAGGTCGAGGTGGTGACTCCGGAGGAATATGTCGGTGACGTGATGGGCGACATGAGCCGCCGTCGCGGCCTGCTTCAGGGCCAGGACGACACGCCGTCGGGCAAGACCATCGACGCGATGGTTCCGCTGGGCGAGATGTTCGGATATGCGACCACCATCCGCTCGCTGACCCAGGGTCGTGCAACCTTCACGATGGAGTTCGACCACTACGCCGAGGCACCGAACAACATCGCCGAGCAGGTGATCAAGAAGGCCTGATTGGCGCGATCGTCCTGATCGCAAGAGCAAGATCAAACAGCGGCCATCCATGGCCGTACTCTTCAAGAAAAGCAGTGCGACCTTCGACGGGTCGCGTAGGTTGAAAGCGACGCGGCGGACGCCGCACTGACGAACGTTCCAGCTAGAGGTCTCAAGTCATGGCAAAGGGTAAATTCGAACGCACCAAGCCGCACGTCAACGTCGGCACGATTGGTCACGTGGATCACGGCAAGACGACGCTGACGGCGGCGCTGACGAAGGTCGGTGCCGAGCGTTTCGGTGGAGAATTCAAGGACTACAGCGCGATCGACGCGGCGCCGGAAGAGAAGGCGCGCGGCATCACGATCTCGACCGCGCACGTGGAATACGAGTCGCCGACCCGCCACTACGCGCACGTCGACTGCCCCGGCCACGCGGACTACGTGAAGAACATGATCACCGGTGCGGCGCAGATGGACGGCGCGATCCTGGTGTGCTCGGCCGCGGACGGCCCGATGCCGCAGACGCGCGAGCACATCCTGCTGTCGCGCCAGGTCGGCGTGCCGTACATCGTGGTGTTCCTGAACAAGGCGGACATGGTCGATGACGCCGAGCTGCTCGAACTGGTCGAGATGGAAGTGCGCGAGCTGCTGAGCAAGTACGACTTCCCGGGCGACGACACCCCGATCATCCATGGTTCGGCGCTGAAGGCGCTGGAAGGCGACCAGAGCGAAATCGGCGTGCCGGCGATCATCAAGCTGGTGGACGCGCTGGACAGCTACATCCCCGAGCCGGTGCGCACGATCGACAAGCCGTTCCTGATGCCGGTGGAAGACGTGTTCTCGATCTCCGGCCGCGGCACCGTGGTGACCGGTCGTATCGAGCGCGGCGTGATCAAGGTGGGCGACGAAATCGAAGTGGTCGGCATCCGCGACACGCAGAAGACCACGGTCACCGGCGTGGAGATGTTCCGCAAGCTGCTGGACCAGGGCCAGGCGGGCGACAATGCCGGCCTGCTGCTGCGCGGCCTGAAGCGCGACGACGTGGAGCGTGGCCAGGTGCTGGCCAAGCCGGGCACGATCACCCCGCACACGGACTTCGAGGCCGAAGTGTATGTGCTGTCGAAGGACGAGGGTGGCCGTCACACGCCGTTCTTCAAGGGCTACCGCCCGCAGTTCTACTTCCGCACGACCGACGTGACCGGTGCCGTGACCCTGCCGGAAGGCGTGGAAATGGTGATGCCGGGCGACAACGTGAAGATGGTGGTGAGCCTGATCCACCCGATCGCGATGGACGAAGGCCTGCGTTTCGCCATCCGCGAGGGCGGTCGCACCGTCGGCGCCGGCGTGGTGGCCAAGGTCATCAAGTAACGGTTCTTGCGGGAATTCCGGCATGGATGCCGGTTTGATCTTTGCCATCAGGGAGGATGGCTGAAGTAAAGGTCACGGGGTCGCGGGACGAACGGAACCACGCGCTGCCGGGACAACTCCCGCCGTTGAACCGGCCGCGGCTGCGCCGCGCCGGTTCACGCCGGGGCGAGTCGAGGGCGAAGTTGTTTCGCACCTCTTCACTAATCCCGGATTTACCGGTATACTTCGCAGCTCACTTGTCGGACAGACGTGTTTCTGGACGACCAACCGCGAAATGAGGCACAGGACGTGCTTCGAGTTCGCTGGCCGTGGATCGGCCTTCGCAAGTCGACGTGATCGCGGGGCTAGCCCTGTTGACACGTCGTTTTGCGCGAGATTCGGATTGTGCCAGGCGAGCGGATCGATGCTCGCCTGGTGTTTTTCAAAGGGGCCGGCAGATCATCGAGGGCCCCGGACAAGTGGCAAAAGGGTAGTGCGGAGTGGTGAGAAGCCGCTCCGGCATCACAGAACGTTCTTTCGACAACAGGACACGGTTATGGCGAACCAGAAGATTCGCATTCGGCTGAAGGCATACGATCATCGACTGATCGACCGCTCCGCCAGCGAGATCGTCGAGACGGCTAAGCGCACGGGTGCCACGGTACTCGGCCCGATTCCCCTCCCGACCAAGATCGAGCGTTACACCATTCTGACGTCGCCGCACGTCGACAAGGATGCACGCGACCAGTACGAGACCCGTACGCACAAGCGTGTACTCGACATCGTCGACCCGAACGACAAGACCGTGGACGCGCTCATGAAGCTTGATCTCGCCGCTGGCGTCGATGTTCAGATCAAGCTCGGTTGAGCGACAGACAGGATACGAAGATGAGTATCGGATTGGTTGGTCGCAAATGCGGCATGAGCCGACTCTTCACTGAAGACGGCCGCTCGATTCCGGTGACGCTGATTGAAGCGACGCCGAACCGCGTGACCCAGGTGAAGACGGACGACAACGATGGCTACAGCGCCGTCCAGGTTTCCGCAGGCAGCAAGCGTGCGAACCTGCTGACGCAGCCGCTGAAGGGCCACTACGCGAAGGCGAAGGTCGAGCCGGGTCGCGGTCTGTGGGAGTTCCGCGTTGCTGCCGAGGATCTCGGCAAGTACGCGGTGGGCTCGGAGATCAAGGCGGACGACGTGTTCTCCGTCGGCCAGATCGTGGATGTCGCCGGCGTGTCGAAGGGCAAGGGCTTCCAGGGCACGATCAAGCGCTGGAACTTCAAGATGGGCGACGCTACCCACGGCAACTCGCTGTCGCATCGCGCACCGGGCTCGATCGGTCAGCGCCAGACCCCGGGTCGCGTGTTCCCCGGCAAGAAGATGGCCGGCCAGATGGGCAACGTGAATCGTACCCAGCAGGGCCTGGAAGTGGTCAAGGTCGACGCCGAGCGTCATCTGATCGCGGTCAAGGGTGCGGTACCGGGTGCCACCGGTAGCGACGTCGTCATCCGCCCGACGACCAAGAGCTGAGGAGAGACACCATGGAACTCAATGTCATGGGTGCCAAGCCGCTCAGCGTGTCGGACGAAGTGTTCGGCGGCGAGTACAAGAAGGCCCTGGTGCACCAGGTCGTGGTTGCCTATCAGGCCGCTGGCCGCGCCGGTACCAAGGCGCAGCTGTCCCGCGGCGAAATGTCCGGCACCACCAAGAAGTTCAAGAAGCAGAAGGGCGGCGGCGCCCGCCACGGTGACTACCGTGCCCCGATCTTCGTCGGTGGTGGTGTCACGTTCGCCGCCAAGCCGCGCAGCTACGAGCAGAAGGTCAACCGCAAGGCTTATCGCGTCGCGATCCGCTCGATCTTTTCCGAGCTGGTTCGCCAGGGTCGCCTGAAGGTGGTCGAGAGCTTCGGCATCGAGACGCCGAAGACCTCCGCGATGGTCGCCAAGCTGGCCGAGCTGGACGTGTCCGGTCGCGTGTTGCTGGTGTCCGAGGATGCCTCCGAATCCGTGTTCCTGGCTGCGCGCAACATCCCCTACATCCATGTGCTGGATGTGATGGGCCTGAACCCCGTCAGCCTCGTCGGCTCCGACCACGTGGTGGTCACGGTCGATGCGGTGAAGAAGATCGAGGAGTGGCTGGCATGAGCAACGAACGCATTCTCGATACGCTGCGTGCGCCGCATATCTCCGAGAAGTCGGCGCGTCTTGCCGAGCACAACCAGTATGTGTTCCTGGTCGCCCCCGCGGCGACCAAGGCCGATGTCCGCGCTGCGGTGGAAAAGCTGTTCGACGTCAAGGTCGAGCAGGTGAACCTCGTCAACGTCAAGGGCAAGGTCAAGTCCTTCCGTTTCCGCGCTGGCAATCGCCAGGGCAAGCGCAAGGCCTACGTGCGTCTTGCCGATGGCCAGGCCATCGACGTGTCCGCCAAGGCCTGAGCCAGGAGTTCTGTGAAATGGCACTAATCAACCACAAGCCGACCTCGCCGGGTCGCCGCGACGCAGTCAGCGTCCGCACGGAAGGCCTGTACAAGGGCGCGCCCTATGCTCCGTTGACCGAGGCGCAATCCCGTACCGGCGGCCGCAACCATCATGGCCGGATCACCACGCGTCATCGTGGCGGCGGTCACAAGCAGCATTACCGCATCATCGACTTCAAGCGTGACAAGGAAGGCATCGCCGCCCGCGTCGAGCGCATCGAATACGATCCCAACCGCACCGCGCACATCGCGCTGCTGTGCTACGCCGATGGCGAGCGTCGCTACATCATCGCGCCCAAGGGCGTGCAGGTGGACGATCGCCTGGTGTCGGGTCGCGAGGCGCCGATCAAGGCCGGCAACTGCCTGCAGCTGCGCAACATCCCGATGGGCAGCACGATCCACTGCGTGGAGCTGCGTCCCGGCAAGGGCGCGCAGATCGCCCGCAGCGCCGGCGCCTCGGTGCAGCTGGTTGCCCGCGAGTCCGGTTACGCCACGTTGCGCCTTCGCTCCGGCGAGATGCGTCGCGTCTCGGTCGATTGCCGCGCCACCATCGGCGAAGTCGGCAACGGCGAGCACAGCCTGAAGAAGCTGGGCAAGGCCGGCGCCAAGCGCTGGGTAGGCATTCGCCCGACCGTCCGCGGCGTGGTGATGAACCCGGTCGACCACCCGCACGGTGGCGGCGAAGGCAAGACCTCCGGCGGTCGTCATCCGGTCAGCCCGTGGGGCACGCCGGCCAAGGGCTACAAGACCCGCAACAACAAGCGCACGCAGCACTTCATCGTGCGTCGTCGTACCAAGTAACAGGAAGCCGACATGCCTCGCTCTTTGAAGAAAGGTCCCTTCGTCGACCTTCACCTCGCGAAGAAGGTGGAAGCTGCGGTTTCCGCCAACAACAAGCGCCCGATCAAGACCTGGTCGCGCCGCTCGATGATCCTGCCGGAAATGGTCGGCTTGACCATCGCCATCCACAACGGCCGTCAGCACGTGCCCGTCCTGATCAACGAGAACATGGTCGGGCACAAGCTCGGCGAGTTCGCGGTGACCCGCACGTTCAAAGGCCATGTCGGCGACAAGAAGGGCAAGTGATGAGCACTGAAGCCAAAGCGATCCTGCGCGGCGCCCGCATTTCGGCGCAAAAGGCACGCCTGGTGGCCGACCTCGTCCGCGGACTTCCCGTGGGCCGGGCCAGCGACGTGCTCACCTATACCAACAAGAAGGCTGCGCACCTGGTTCGCAAGGTGCTGCTGTCGGCCGTCGCCAACGCCGAGAACAATCTCGGTGCCGACGTCGACGAGCTGAAGGTGTCCAGCATCTTCGTCGACGAAGGTCCGGCGATGAAGCGCATGTACGCCCGCGCCAAGGGCCGCGGTTCGCGCATCCTGAAACGTACCAGCCACATCACTGTGGTTGTCGGCAACTGACTGAGGATATAGACGATGGGTCATAAAGTTCATCCCACCGGTATCCGCCTCGGCATTGCCAAGGACTGGAACGCGAAGTGGTTCGCCAACAAGGGCGATTACGCCAAGTATCTCGTGGCCGACATCAAGGTCCGCGACATGCTGAAGAAGAAGCTGGCCGCCGCCGGCATCTCGAAGATCCAGATCGAGCGCCCGGCCAAGACCGCGCGCGTGACGATCCACACTGCCCGCCCGGGCGTGGTGATCGGCAAGAAGGGCGAGGACATCGAGAAGCTGCGCAAGGAAGTCAGCGACATGATGGGCGTCCCGACGCACATCAACGTCAACGAGGTGCGCAAGCCCGAGCTGGACGCGCAGCTGGTGGCAGAGTCCATCGCGCAGCAGCTGGAGCGCCGCATCATGTTCCGCCGCGCGATGAAGCGCTCGGTCGGCAACGCGATGCGCCTGGGCGCCCTGGGCATCAAGATCAACGTCTCCGGCCGCCTGAACGGCGCCGAGATCGCCCGCTCCGAGTGGAGCCGCGAGGGTCGCGTGCCGCTGCATACGCTGCGCGCCGACATCGACTACGGTTTCGCCGAGGCGAGCACCACCTACGGCATCATCGGCATCAAGGTCTGGGTGTACAAGGGCGAGATCTTCGATCTGGCCGCTGCCAGCCAGGAGTCGAAGGACGAACCGTCGCCGTCGCGCCGTGAAGGTGGCGAAGGCCGTCGTAATGATTCGCGTCGCGAGGCCGGTGAAGGCCGTCGCGAGCGGTCTGCGAAGTAAGGGAGAGTTGCCATGTTGCAACCCAAGCGAACCAAGTACCGCAAGCAGTTCAAAGGCCGCAACGACGGTCTGGCCCAGTGCTCCAACCTCGTCAGCTTCGGCGAGTACGGCCTGAAGGCGACCACGCATGGTGCGCTCACCGCGCGCCAGATCGAGGCGGCTCGTCGTTGCATCACCCGCTTTGTCAAGCGTGGCGGCAAACTGTGGATCCGCGTGTTCCCGGACAAGCCGATCACCAAGAAGCCGATCGAAGTGCGCATGGGCGCGGGCAAGGGCGGCGTCGAGTTCTGGGTCGCCCCGATCCAGCCCGGCCGCATGCTGTATGAAATCGAGGGCGTCGACGAGACGACGGCACGCGAGGCGTTCCGCCTGGCCGCCGCCAAGCTCTCGGTGCAGACCCAGTTTGTGACACGGGCGGTGATGTGATGGCCAGCAAAGATATCAACAACCAGTCGGCCGACGAGCTGAACCAGCATCTGCTGGACCTGCGCAAGGAGCAGTTCAACCTGCGCATGCAGAAGGGTTCCGGCCAGCTCACCCAGCCGCACCAGCTTCGCCGCGTTCGGCGTGACATCGCCCGCACGAAATTCGTGCTCGGCAGCAAGAAGTAAGGGACGGCCGAGATGAGCGAAAACCAGAAGAAGGCACGCACCCTCGAGGGTCGCGTCACCAGCAACAAGATGGACAAGACGGTCACCGTCCTGGTCGAGCGCCAGGAGCAGCATTGGCTGCTGGGCAAGACCATTCGTCGGTCGACCAAGCTGCATGCGCAGGACGACCTGGGCGCGAACGAGGGTGACCTCGTGCGTATCGCCGAGTGCCGTCCGTTGTCCAAGACCAAACATCACCGCGTGGTTGAAATCATCACGCGCGCCAACGTCTAAAGGGAGGGTGCAGCCATGATCCAGATGCAAAGCACGCTTTCCGCAGCGGACAACAGCGGCGCCAAGGAAGTGATGTGCATCAAGGTGCTCGGCGGCTCCAAGCGCCGTTACGCCTCGATCGGTGACGTGATCAAGGTCACCGTGAAGGATGCCATTCCCCGCGGCAAGGTGAAGAAGGGCGAGGTGTACAACGCCGTGGTGGTGCGTACTGCCAAGGGCGTGCGCCGTCCCGACGGCTCGCTGATCCGTTTCGACGGCAATGCGGCTGTCCTCCTCAACAACAAGCTCGAGCCGATCGGTACCCGTATCTTCGGGCCGGTTACCCGCGAGCTGCGCAACGAGAAGTTCATGAAGATCGTCTCGCTCGCGCCCGAAGTGCTCTGAAGCGGAGTCAAGACAATGAACCGTATCCGCAAGGGTGATCAGGTCCTCGTGATCACCGGCAAGAACAAGGGTCAGCGCGGCGACGTGCTGCGTGTTGCAGGCGATCGCGTATTCGTCTCCAACGTGAATCTGGTCAAGCGTCACACCAAGCCGAACCCGCAGGCCAACCAGGCTGGCGGTATCGTCGAGCGTGAAGCCTCGATCCATCTCTCCAATGTGCAGCTGTTCAACCCCGCCACGAACAAGGGTGAACGCGTCGGTTCCAAAACGCTCGCTGATGGGCGCAAGGTCCGCGTGTTCCGTTCGAATGGCGAGGTCGTGGACGCGTAAGGAACACGATCATGACGCGCCTTGAAAAATTCTACAAAGACCAGGTAATCGGCAAGCTCACCGAGCAGTTCGGCTACCAGAACGTGATGCAGGTTCCCCGCATCACCAAGATCACGCTGAACATGGGCGTGGGCGAAGCGGCGGGCAACAAGAAAGTGCTCGAGAACGCCGTGGCCGACATGGCCAAGATCGCCGGCCAGAAGCCGATCACCACGAAGGCCCGCGTTTCGGTGGCTTCGTTCAAGATCCGCGACGGCTGGCCGATCGGCTGCAAGGTCACGTTGCGCCGTGCGCAGATGTGGGAGTTCCTCGATCGCCTGATCAACATCTCGCTGCCGCGCGTGCGCGACTTCCGCGGTGTTTCGGCCAAGGCGTTCGACGGTCGCGGCAACTACAACTTCGGCATCAAGGAACAGATCATCTTCCCCGAGATCGATTTCGACCAGGTGGATGCTCTGCGCGGCATGGATATCTCCATCACCACGACGGCGCGAACCGACAACGAGGCGAAGGCCCTGTTGACGGCCTTCAGCTTCCCGTTCCGGAACTGAGCGGTCATCCTTGACGAACCCGGCCGTCCGCGGCCGGACTCTTTGAAAGAGCAGCGATAAATTATGGCCAAGAAATCAATGGTGAACCGCGACGTCAAGCGGGCCAAGCTGATCCAGAAGTACGCCGCCAAGCGCGCCGAACTGAAAGCGATCGTGCTCAACCCGACGGCTTCGTACGACGAGAAGATGGAAGCGCAGGCGAGCCTGCAGAAGCTTCCGCGCGATGCCAGCCCGGTTCGCGTGCGGACGCGTTGCGCCCTGACCGGTCGTCCGCGTGCCGTCTACGCGAAGTTCGGCCTGGGTCGCAACAAGCTGCGCGAAGCCACCATGCGCGGCGACGTGCCGGGCCTGCGCAAGGCCAGCTGGTAATTCACAACCTGCAGGATCGGCGCGTCGGCTGTTCCGGCACACCGATCCGACCGGCGGCACCGCATGCCACCGGTGGATGCGACTAACGCATCCGATGTTCGCCAAAACCCGAAATTGCTGCTATAGTCGGCGGTCTGCGCAACGCAGGCTGGCTTCTTTGCCGGCTCACAATCTGATTGATTTCCGGTTTTATCGGATATCGGTGCACTCTGAAGGATGTTTTCATGAGCATGACTGATCCCATCGCCGATCTGTTCACGCGCGTCCGCAATGCCCAGGCCACGGGCAAGCCGGTCGTGCGTATGCCGTCGTCGAAACTGAAGGTGGCCATCGCCGACCTTCTCAAGAACGAGGGCTACATCCTCGACGCCAAGACTTCCGTCGAGGAAGGCAAGCCGGTGCTCGAGATCAAGCTCAAGTATTTCGACGGTCAGCCCGCCATCGAGAACATTTCCCGTGTCAGCCGTTCCGGCCTGCGCGTTTACCGCGGCAAGGACGAGCTGCCGAAGGTCCTCGGCGGCCTGGGCATTTCGATCATCTCGACTTCCGCTGGTCTGTTGACCGATGCGCAGGCCCGTGCCAAGGGCCTGGGCGGCGAAGTCATCGGCCAAGTGGCATAAGGAGTCTTTCAATGTCACGTGTAGCCAAACAACCCATTTCCCTGCCGAAGGGCGTCGAGCTGACGATCGCCGGAGGCAACATTTCGGTGAAGGGCCCGAAGGGCACCTTGTCCGTGCATCAGCTGCCGGGCGTCACGGTCGCCGTCGACGGCGGCGTGGCGAATGTCACGCTGGGCGAAGGCGTGGACGACAAGTTCGGCGGTACGGCGCGTGCGCTGATCGCCAACATGGTCACCGGCGTCTCGCAGGGTTACGAACGCAAGCTTGAGCTGGTCGGCGTCGGTTATCGCGCTGCCATGCAGGGCAAGGCGCTGAGCCTCAGCCTGGGCTTCTCCCACCCGGTGGTGTTCGACGCGCCCGAGGGCATCAGCATCGAAACGCCGACCCAGACCGAAGTGCTGATCAAGGGCACCGACAAGCAGGTCGTCGGCCAGGTCGCAGCCAAGATTCGCGGCTTCCGCCCACCCGAACCCTACAAGGGCAAGGGCGTGCGCTATGCCGGCGAGAAGATCACCCTGAAGGAAGCCAAGAAGGCGTAAATGCGCTGTCCCTGCGCGTAGAGACCGGTCATCCATGGCCGGACTTTTCACAAAGAGCAGATGACAGCCATCCGAGCCGATCCGCTTTCGAGGAATTGAGAGATGAACAAGAACGAAAATCGCCTGCGCCGCGCCAAGTCCACCCGCAGCCACATCCGCAAGCTGGGCGTGGCCCGCCTGTCGGTGCATCGCACCGGGCAGCATCTTTATGCGCAGGTGTTCGACGCCTCCGGCAAGAACGTGGTAGCGGCTGCCTCCACCGTGCAAAAGTCGGTCGCCGAAGGCCTGAAGGGCACCAAGAACCTGGCTGCTGCGGCGGCCGTGGGCAAGGCTGTGGCCGAGCGCGCGAAGGCTGCCGGTGTGGAGTCGGTGGCGTTCGATCGCTCCGGTTTCCGCTATCACGGCCGCATCAAGGCGCTTGCCGAGGCGGCGCGCGAGGCGGGCTTGAAGTTCTGAGGCGCCGGGATGCGGGACGCGGGATTCGGGATTCGAAAGAGCCCGCTTCCGCGAGTCGCCAATCCGGTTGCTGATCCTGGCAGCACATACAACTACAAGCGGCCAAGCCGCAAGCAAAAGCCCCGGATGGTCCGGGCACACGGAATAGAACATGTCTTCTAACGATCGCGAAAATTCGGACGGCCTGCTCGAGAAGCTGATTGCCGTCAACCGGGTGGCCAAGACCGTCAAGGGTGGCCGCCAGATGAGCTTCACCGCACTGACCGTGGTCGGTGACGGCGAGGGCAAGGTCGGCTTCGGCTATGGCAAGGCGCGTGAAGTGCCGGTGGCCATTTCCAAGGCGATGGAGCGTGCCCGCCGCCAGATGGTCAACATCGAACTGAACAACGGCACCCTGTGGTACGCCATCAAGGCGAACCATGGTGCGGCCCGCGTGTACATGCAGCCGGCTTCCGAAGGTACCGGCGTGATCGCCGGCGGCGCCATGCGTGCGGTGCTGGAAGTGGTCGGCGTCAAGAACGTGCTGGCCAAGGCCGTCGGTTCGCGCAATCCGATCAACCTGGTGCGCGCCACCATCAAGGGCCTGCAGGCGGTTGCCTCGCCCAAGAAGATCGCCGCCAAGCGGGGCAAGAGTCTGGAAGAGGTGCTGGGCAATGGCTAAGAAGAACGAATCCGCTGCCACCGTGCGCGTGCGCCTGGTCAAGGGCCTGCGCGGCGTGCAGGCGCGCCATCGCCTCAGCGTCAAGGCGCTGGGTCTGGGCAAGGTCAACGACGTGCGCGAGCTGAAGGACAGCCCGCAGGTGCGTGGGCTGATCAACACGGTCTACTACCTGGTCCGGGTCGAGGAGTAATCATCATGCGTTTGAATGACATCAAGCCGGCCGCCGGTTCCCGCAAGACCCGCCTGCGCGTGGGTCGCGGCATCGGTTCGGGCCTGGGCAAGACGGCCGGTCGCGGCCACAAGGGTCAGCATGCCCGCGCGGGCGGCACCCACAAGTTCGGTTTCGAAGGCGGCCAGATGCCGCTGAACCGCCGGTTGCCGAAGGTCGGCTTCCGCTCGAAGCTGAAGGCGCAGAGCCAGGAAGTATTCCTGTATCAGCTGGCCAACCTCAAGGGCGACGTGATCGACGTGGTCGCGCTGCATCAGGCTGGCCTGATCGACAGCCGCGCCAAGAAGGTCAAGGTAGTGCTGAAGGGCGAGATCGGTCGCGCGGTGAAGCTGTCCGGTCTGCTGGCCACGGCGGGCGCGAAGGCGGCCATCGAGGCGGCCGGCGGAAGCGTGGAGTAAGACGGTGGCCGTAGCCAAGGGCAACGCACTGGGCAAACTCGGCAAGCTGACGGAGCTTCGTCAGCGCATCCTGTTCGTGGTGGGTGCGTTGATGGTGTTCCGTCTCGGCTCGTTCATTCCGGTTCCGGGCGTCAACCCGGAGGCGATGACGAACCTGGTCAACGGCAACGGCCTGATGGACATGTTCAACATGTTCTCGGGCGGCGCGCTGGAGCGGTTCTCGGTCTTCGCGCTCGGCGTGATTCCGTACATCTCGGCGTCGATCGTGTTCCAGATGATGGGCGCGGTGGTGCCGAGCCTGCAGACCCTGCGCAAGGAAGGCGAGGCCGGCAAGCGCAAGATGACGGCGTACACCCGTTACGCCACGGTGCTGCTGGCGGCGTTCCAGTCCTTCGGCATTGCGGTTGCCTTGCAGGGCCAGGTGGCCGCGGGCGGCGCGCCGGTGGTGTACACGCCGGGCTTCGGCTTCGTGTTCTCGTCCGTGGTAGGCCTGACCGCCGGCACCATGTTCCTGATGTGGCTGGGCGAACAGATGACCGAGCGCGGCATCGGCAACGGCATCTCGCTGCTGATCTTCGCCGGCATCGTGGCCGGCTTGCCCGGCGCGGTGGTGCACACGCTGGGCATGGCCAACAACGGTGAGCTGTCGCTGCTCATGCTGCTGGTGGTGTTCGGGCTGGTGCTGGCCGTGACCGCCTTCGTCGTGTTCGTGGAACGCGCCCAGCGGCGCATCACGGTGAACTACGCACGACGTTCGGGCGGACAGAAGGCCTACCAGAACCAGAGCTCCAGCCTGCCGCTGAAGATCAACATGTCGGGCGTGATTCCGCCGATCTTTGCGTCGAGCTTGCTGATGTTCCCGGCCACCGCGGTGAGCTGGTTCAGCACGGGTCATTCGTCGCGCTGGGTGCAGGATCTGACGCAGTCGCTGAGTCCGGGCAACCCGTTGTATGAAATCACCTTTTCGGTACTGGTGATCGGTTTTGCATTCTTCTACACCGCGATCGTGTTCAACGCGGAAGAGACGGCGGACAACCTGAAGCGCTCCGGCGCCCTGATTCCCGGCATTCGTCCGGGCAAGGCCACGGGCAGCTACATCGACGCGGTGATGACACGCCTGACGGCGGTCGGCGCGATCTACCTGGTGCTGGTCTGCCTGGTGCCGTCGTTCATGCAGCAGGCGTGGCACGTACCGTTCTATTTCGGCGGCACCTCGCTGCTGATCGTGGTGGTGGTGGTGATGGATTTCACGGCGCAGATCCAGGCGCATCTGGTCAGTCATCAGTACGAAAGTTTGCTCAAGAAAGCCAACCTCCGTCGCAGTTGACGCGGCGAGGGACGCTCCAGGTCGGAGAGTTGCGGTGCCTTGGCGCCGCAGGGCTTTCCTGTTCGGGTAATTCAGGTTAAAATTGCGCGTTTACCGCGCACGAAACGCATTCGGAGAGAGTACTCATGGCGCGCATTGCGGGTGTCAATTTGCCGGTTCAGAAACACGTCTGGGTCGGTCTGCAGAGCATTTATGGTATCGGCCGCAGCCGCGCCAAGCAGGTTTGCGTGGACGCGGGCGTGGTCCCGACCACCCAGATCAAGTCGCTGAGCGAAGGCGAAGTGGAAAAGATTCGCCTGGAGATCGCCAAGTACACCGTCGAAGGCGATCTGCGCCGCGAGGTGGGCATGGCGATCAAGCGGCTGATGGACCTGGGCTGCTACCGCGGCCTGCGTCATCGTCGCGGCCTGCCGGTTCGCGGGCAGCGTACCCGTACCAATGCGCGTACCCGCAAGGGTCCGCGTCGCGCAATCAAGAAGTGATTGCCTGCGGATTTGTGCGGTCACCGATGACCGCGAAGATCAAAAAAGCGGCCATCCGTGGCCGCACTCATCGAGAAGAGCCTTCAAACCATGGCTAAGCCGGTCAAGACCAAGAAGAAGATCAAGCGCGTTGTCACGGATGCCGTGGCCCACGTGCAGGCCTCCTTCAACAACACCATCGTTACCATCACCGATCGCCAGGGCAATGCCCTGTCGTGGGCGACCGCCGGCGGTGCCGGTTTCCGCGGCTCGCGCAAGTCCACCCCGTTCGCTGCACAGGTCGCCGCCGAGAAGGCCGGCCGCGCCGCGGGCGACTACGGCGTGAAGACGGTGGAAGTGCGCATCAAGGGTCCCGGCCCGGGCCGCGAGTCGGCGGTGCGTTCGCTGAATGCGCTGGGCTACAAGGTGCTCAACATCATCGACGTCACGCCGATCCCGCACAACGGCTGCCGTCCCCCCAAGAAGCGGCGTGTCTGAGGGCGGTCGTTTTCGATCGCGAGAATCAAGCACCGGCCGCGGCCGGACTATCTGAAAGAGAAGAAACATGGCCCGTTATCGTGGAGCTACCTGCAAACTCGCCCGGCGCGAAGGTGCGGATCTCAGCCTGAAGAGCCCGGCGCGTGCGCTGGATTCAAAGTGCAAACTGGAAAACAAGCCCGGCCAGCATGGCGCGAACAAGCGCATGCGCATGTCCGACTACGCCGTCCAGCTGCGTGAGAAGCAGAAGGTCAAGCGTATCTACGGCGTGCTCGAGCGCCAGTTCAGCAACTACTACACCAAGGCGACCACGCTCAAGGGCAATACCGGCGAGAACTTGCTGCGTCTGCTCGAGAGCCGCCTGGACAACGTCGTGTTCCGCATGGGCTTCGCGGTCACCCGCGCCCAGGCCCGCCAGCTGGTTGCCCACAAGGCGGTGCTGGTCAACGGCAAGAAGGTGAACATTCCTTCCTACCAGGTGCGCCCGGGCGACGCGATCGCGCTGACCGAGAAGGCGCGCAGCCAGCTGCGCGTGCAGGAAGCGGCCACCGTGTTCGACACCATGGACCTGCGCCCGGTCTGGGTCGAAGTGGATTCCAAGAAGTTCGAAGGCACGTTCAAGTCGGTGCCGGATCGCGGCGACCTGCCGTCCGACATCAATGAAGCATTGATCATCGAGCTTTACTCGAAGTAATTAACCGGAGCTCTGCATGGCAGTTTCGTCAACTAGTGTGCTGCGGCCACGTGGCCTCAGCGTCGAACAGCTCGGAGCCAACCGCGCCAAGGTGGTGGTCGAGCCGCTCGAGCGTGGCTTTGGCCATACCCTGGGCAACGCGCTGCGCCGCGTGCTGCTCTCCTCGATCCCCGGCAGCGCCATCGTCGAGGTGGAAATCGACGGCGTGCTGCACGAATACACCACGCTTGAAGGTCTGCAGGAGGACGTCATCGAAGTCCTGCTGAACCTCAAGGACGTGGCGATCCGGCAGCATTCGGGCGATGAAGTGACCCTGACCTTGTCCAAGAAGGGCAAGGGCGTGGTGACCGCCGGCGACATCGTGGTCGACCATACGGTGGAGATCGTCAACCCCGAGCACGTCCTGTGCCACCTGACCAAGGACATCGCGCTCAACATGCGCCTCAAGGTGCGTCGCGGCGTCGGCTACCAGCCGGCCAGCGCGCGCCAGCATCCTGACGACGAGGCGCGCCCGATCGGCCGCCTGCAGCTGGATGCCTCGTTCGCGCCCGTATTGCGGGTGGCCTACGAAGTGGACGCCGCGCGTGTCGAGCAGCGCACCAACCTTGACAAGCTGGTGCTGGACATCGAGACCAACGGCACCATCGACGCCGAGGACGCGGTGCGCAAGGCCGCCGAGATCATCAACGACCAGCTGTCGGTGTTCGGTGACTTCTCGCGTCGCGAAAGTGCCACGGACAAGGCCGAGAAGAGCGGCTTCGAACCGCTGCTGCTGCGTCCGATCGACGATCTGGAGCTGACCGTGCGTTCGGCGAACTGCCTGAAGGCCGAGAGCATCTACTACATCGGCGACCTGGTGCAGAAGACCGAGGTCGAGCTGTTGAAGACGCCGAACCTGGGCAAGAAGTCGCTGACCGAAATCAAGGATGTCCTGGGCGGGCGCAGCCTGTCCCTCGGCACCAAGCTGGAAAACTGGCCGCCGCCGGGGCTTTCGCACGGCATGCAGCTGGGCTAGGGCGATCCTCCTTGATCGCTGTTGTAGCCGGATATTGGCCAGGGTGTGTACAGCACCTTGGCCATGCAGCAGAAGCGGCCATCCATGGCCGCACTTTTCACAAGAGCCTGCTCCGATGGGGCTCACATAAAAGCGGGTAACCGCGGGGTGTCGGACACAAGCGCCGGCACTTCATAACAACAGACCTACAGAGAGTATTCCGTCATGCGCCACCAGAAATCCGGACGCAAGCTCAACCGCACCAGCAGCCACCGCGAAGCGATGTTCAAGAACATGGCCTCGTCGCTGTTCAAGCATGAGCTGATCCGCACCACCCTGCCGAAGGCGAAGGAACTTCGCCGCGTCGCCGAGCCGCTGATCACGATGGCCAAGACCGATGGCGTCGCCAATCGCCGCCTTGCATTCTCGCGTCTGCGCGACAAGGAAGCGGTGGGCAAGCTGTTCGTCGAGCTGGGCCCGCGTTACAAGGAGCGTCCCGGCGGTTACCTGCGCATTCTCAAGTGCGGCTTCCGCGACGGCGACAACGCGCCGATGGCGTACGTCGAGCTGGTGGGGCGTCCGCAGGTCGAGTCCGTCGACGCGGAGTGAGATGCCGGCCGGACGACCTGACGGTCGCCTGCAGCGTCATGCAAACCCGGCCTGGTGCCGGGTTTTGCGTTTTCGGCCCGACGCCGGTCCGTCTTCGCGGTTGCTGCAGCGTTGCGTGCTGACAGCGCTGCGCCGAACGGGTAATGTCATCGTTTCGCATCGCAGCAAAGCCCCTATGAACCCATTGCGCTGGTCGTACCGCTTCAGTTTCGCCGTCGGTTTCCTGGTGTGCGCCGCCCTCATGGGCTTCGCGCTGTATGCCGAATATGCCTGGGAAATGACGCCGTGCCCGCTGTGCATCTTCCAGCGCGTCGGCTTCATCGTGATGGGCGTGTTCTTTCTGCTTGGCGCCTTGCACGCGCCGCGCGGCGGGCTGCGCTGGATCTATGCCGCGGGCGTGTGGCTCGGTGCGGTGTTCGGCATCGTGGTGGCGGCGCGGCACCTGTGGATCCAGTCGCTGCCCGCCGACCAGATTCCGTCCTGCGGGCCGCCGCTCGATTACATGTTCAGCGCGTTCCCGTTTGCCAAGGTGTTGCGCATGGTGTTTACCGGTTCCGGCGAATGCGCGGCGGTCGAGCCGATCCTGGGCTTGCCGATGCCGGCGTGGACGCTGCTTTGGTTCGTGCTGCTCGCCGTGCTGACGGTGGTGGCGGTGCGCCGCCGGACGTCGCACGCATGAACAAGCTGCGGGATTCCGACGTCGGCGTCGTGGCTGCTGATGTGGCTCGTGCCGGCACGGCGCCGTGGACGCCGGATTCCTGGCAGCGTCGTCCGGCCCTGCAGCAACCGAGCTACGACGACCCGGTCGAGCTGGCCAAGGCAGGTGCGCTCCTGGCCCGATTGCCGCCGCTGGTCACCTCGTGGGAGATCCTGGCGCTCAAGGAGGCGGTGGCCGAGGCGCAGGAAGGGAAGCGCTTCCTGTTGCAGGGTGGCGATTGCGCGGAGAGCTTCGCCGACTGCACCAGCCCGGTGATTTCCAACCGGCTGAAGGTGCTGCTGCAGATGAGCCTGGTGCTGGTGCACGGGCTGAAGAAGCCGGTGCTGCGGGTGGGGCGCTTTGCCGGGCAGTACGCCAAGCCGCGTTCGGCCGATAGCGAAACGCGCCACGGCGTGAGCCTGCCGAGTTTTCGCGGCGACGTGGTCAACAGCCAGGAGTTCACCGCCGCCGCGCGGCGTCCCGATCCGCAGCGGTTGATCCAGGCGCATGCGCATTCGGCGTTGACGATGAACTTCGTGCGCGCGTTGATAGACGGCGGTTTTGCCGACCTGCGCCATCCCGAATATTGGGACCTGGCCTGGGTCGAGCATTCGCCGCTGGCCGCCGAGTACCGGCAGATGGTCGCCGCGATCAGCGATTCGCTGCACTTCATGGAGACGCTGGCCGGCCCGATCGCCGGCTTCTCCAAGGTGGATTTCTTCACCTCGCACGAGGCGCTGCTGCTGCATTACGAACAGGCCCTGACTCGCCAGGTACCTCGCAATCCGGGCTGGTTCAACCTGTCCACGCATTTCCCGTGGATCGGCATGCGCACCGCTGCACTGGATGGCGCGCACGTGGAGTACTTCCGAGGCATCCGCAATCCGGTGGCGGTCAAGATCGGCCCCTCGGTGACTCCCGATCAACTGCTGCCGCTGATCGACGCACTCGATCCGCACGCCGAGCCGGGCCGGCTGACCCTGATCCACCGGATGGGGCAGGCGAAGATCGCCGATGCGCTGCCGCCGCTGCTGGATGCGGTGAAGCGCGAAGGTCGACGCGTGCTGTGGGTGGCGGACCCCATGCACGGCAACACCGAGAGCACCTCGAACGGCCACAAGACGCGCCGCTTCGACAACATCCGTGGCGAACTGGATCGAGCCTTCGACATCCACGCGGCGGCTGGCACGCGGCTGGGTGGCGTGCACCTGGAGCTGACCGGCGAAGACGTGACCGAGTGCATCGGCGGCGCGCGCGACCTCAAGGAGGGCGACCTGGATCGCGCCTACAAGTCGATGGTCGATCCGCGCCTGAACTACGAACAGTCGCTGGAGCTGGCGATGCTTATCGTGCGCAAGTCGACCGGCGGGGCGGGCTGACGCACTGCATGCTCAGCGCGGGGACGCCGCGGGCGGATCGCCCACGGTGGGCAGAAACTGCGGCGCTTGCCATGCCTTGGCGTGCTGCTCGAAACCGTAGGCGATCGAGATCAGCACCGGTTCGCTCCACTTCGCGCCGAACAGCACGATGCCGACCGGCAGGCCGTGGGCGAAGCCGGCGGGCACGGTGATCGACGGGTAGCCGGCCACGGCTGCCGGTTGCGAGGCGCCGCCCACGGTCGGATCACCGCTGACGATGTGATCGCCCAACACCGGGTCGGTGACGAAAGCCGGGCCCCACGACGGCGCCAGCAGCGCGTCCAACTGCTGCGATTGGAGCGCCGCGTCGATGCCTTCCGGCCCGGACAGGCGCTTGGCCGTGGCCAGCGCATCGGCATAGGCCTTGTCGCTGGGCGGTCCCTTCTGCTCGGCCTTTTCGAACAGCTCCTGGCCGAACCACGGCATTTCTTCGGCGGCATGCGCCTGGTTGAACGCGATCAGATCGGCCAGCGTCTTCACCTTCAGGCCGTGGCGGCTGGCCAGATAGGCGTTGACGTCGTGCTTGAAGTCGTACAGCAGCACGGTGAATTCCCGGTCGCCGAGTTCGGCCAGGTGCGGCAGCGTGACCGGATCGACGACGATGGCGCCCTGCGCTTTCATCAATGCGATCGACTGCGCCAGCACGCGGTCGGCGTTCGGCTCGGCGCCGGCGAGCTGACGCACCACGCCGATGCGCTTGCCCCTGAGTCCGTTCGGGTCGAGGAACTTCGTGTAGTCAGTGGCGTGCCGGTCGGCCTCCAGGGTGGCCGGGTCGCGCGGGTCGCTGCCGGCGATCACGCTGAGCAGGGTCGCAGCGTCGGCGACGCTGCGCGCCATCGGGCCGGCGGTGTCCTGGTTGTGACTGATCGGCACGATGCCGCGGCGGCTGACCAGACCGAGGGTGGGCTTGATGCCGACGATGCCGTTCATTGCCGCGGGGCAGATGATCGAGCCGTCGGTTTCGGTGCCGATCGCCACCGTGGCGAGCCCGGCCGCCACCGCGACGGCGGAACCGGCGCTGGAACCGCAGGGATTGCGATCGAGCACGTACGGGTTCTTCGTCTGCCCGCCGCGCCCGCTCCAGCCGCTGCTGGCGTGACTGGAACGGAAGTTCGCCCATTCGCTCAGGTTGGTCTTGCCGAGGATCAGCGCACCGGCCTTGCGCAGCCGCTCGACCAGGCTGGCGTCGCGGGCGGCCGGTGCATCGATCAGTGCGAGCGAGCCGGCGGTGGTGAGCATGTGGTCGCCGGTCTCGATGTTGTCCTTGAGCAACACCGGGATGCCGTACAACGGGCCGTGGGATGTCGTGCGCTTGGCGTCGAGCGCGTCGGCCAGCGGCAGCACGTCGGGGTTCGTCTCGATCACTGCGCGCAGGGTGGGGCCGGAGCGATCGATCCGCTGGACGCGATCGAGCAACGCGCGGGCCAGCTGGCGGCTGTCCAGCGCGCCGGCATCCATGCGTTGCTGGAGTTGGTCGATCGACGCGTAGGCGACATCCGGCGGCGTGGCTTCCGTGGCCAACGCGAGGCCCGGGAGCAAGGCGATGGTCAGTGCGGCGATACGGACGGCTGGACGGTTCACGGTAACCCCCGATTTCGGGACACGGCGTGTGGTCGCCCGGCCAGCTTAGCGCCGTTGCGGTTTGGGCGCTGCGGCCGTCAGCGTACAATCGTCGGATGATCACGAACCTCAGCCTGCGTCACGCCAAGCCGTTCGGTGTCGCCATGCTGTTTGCGGCCGCCCTCGGGTACGGCGCCGCCAGTTGCGCCGCCGACCGACTCCCGATTCCCGATACCTTGCAGCAGCGCATCGCCGCCTGCACCACCTGCCATGGGAAGCAGGGCGAGGGGCGTGCGGCCAGCGGATATTTCCCGCGCCTGGCCGGCAAGCCGGCGGCCTACCTGGCGCGGCAGCTGCAGGATTTCCAGGACGGTCTGCGCAAGTACGCTCCGATGGAATACACCGTGCGCGAGCTGACGCCGACGTACATGCACGAAATCGCCGAGTACTTCGCCGCCCAGCGCGTACCGTTCGCGCGCTCGCCGACGCCTGCCATGCCCGCCGCGGTGTTGCAGCGTGGTGCACAATTGCTGGACAAGGGCGATCCGTCGCGACGCATTCCCGCCTGCAGCAGCTGCCACGGCAGCCAGTTGACCGGCGTGGAACCGTCGATTCCCGGGCTGGTCGGTCTGCCTTACGACTATGTCAGCGCGCAACTGGGTTCATGGCGCACGCACACCCGCGCCACGGTGGCGCCGGACTGCATGGCCGAGGTGGCCAGCCGGTTGAGCGAGTCGGACATCAGCGCGGTCGCCGCCGCGCTGGCCAACCGTGAACTGCCGACCGATACCCATCCGCTACCGGCCGGTACGGTGAAACCGCCGCTGCATTGCGGGGTGCTGGATGCGGCGATCGAAGCGGCACCGCCGGCCACGACGGTCAACTGAAGCTGCGGACGCGTCAGCGCGCGCCATCGCCCCGGTACAACGCACCCAGTGCCAGCCACGGCTGCAGGTTCCAGTGTCCGCGTGCCTGGCCGGAGGGCGAAGGCAGCACGAACAAGCGCGTGGCGCCGAAGGTTTCCTCCTGCATGCCGTAGTCGAGCGCGCCACCCAGCGCCGCGCGGGCGGCGTTCTTGCTGGTGAAGGCGAGCAGGCGCGGTCGGCAGCGCCGGATCTTGCGGCGCAGCGCGGCGGCGTCGAAGGCGTCGCGGGGCAGTGCGGCGTCGTTGCCGCTGTGGTGTTTGGCCAGGTCGGTGAGGCCGATGCCGAGCGGCAGCAGGTGCCTGAACTCGGCCGGCGCAAACAGGCGCGGGGTGAGCCCGGCGTCGAACAATGCGCGCCAGAACAGGTTGCCGGGATGCGCGTAGTAGGCTCCTTCGGCAGCCGAGCGCGCACTGGCGGCGGTGCCGCAGAACACCAGGCGCAATCCGGGTGCCAGCAGGTCGGGCAGGATGGTGTCAGGCCGGGCCGGCATGCTCGTCGAGCAGGAAATCGGTGTACTGGAAGCGCCCGTCGCGCAGCACCGACTCGCCCCGGCGCAGCCGCAGCGGGTGGCGGAACAGCGGTCCGGCGTAGCTCAGCGTGTGGAACTCGCCGTGTTCGCCGCAGGGATCCACGCCGGCCGGCAGGGTGTCGAGCAGGCCCGCATCGTAGTCGCGGCCGCAGAAGCCGGCGTCCAGTTGCCCGGTGTCCACGCAGCACAGCACGGCGCGGTGGCCCTCGCCCACGAAGCGGCGCGACAACGCCGCCGTGTCCTCGCCCCACAGCGGGAACACCGCGCGCCAGTTCTCGCGGCCGAGCTGGCGCACGCGGTAGTCGCGCACGTCCTCCAGGAACAGGTCGCCGAACGCGCAGTGGCGGATGCCGGGCCAGCGCATGCGGGCCTCGACCAGCGCGCGGGCGTGGGCTTCCTCGTAGGCTTCGTTGCTGCCGGGCCAGTCCAGCAGGACTTCGACCAGCGGCAGGCCGAGCGCGGCGGTCTGCGCCAGCAGCACTTCGCGATGGACGCCGTGCATCGCCACGCGCTGATAGTTGCGGTTGAGCGTGGTCAGCAGGCCGACCACCTGCCAGGCCGGGTCGGCCAGCAGCCGCTGCAGCGCCAGCAGGCAATCCTTGCCGCCGCTCCAGGCCAGCAGAATCGGGGTGGTCATGCGCGACTGGCTCCAGAGGGGCGGGAACGTCTCGCGCCGGAAGCGAGACGAAAACGGACCCATTTTGCAGTATCGGTGCGGCCGGGTCGATTTCCGCGCGCCGTTCATCGACAGCCTGCATGGCCAACGGCTATAAAGATGGCTTGTATCCTGGGGGTGTGCGGTGAGTGAAGAAATCCTGATCAACGTGACACCGCGTGAAACCCGGGTCGGCGTGGTCGAGAACGGCATGTTGCAGGAGGTGCACGTCGAACGGGCCTCGCGGCGCGGCTACGTCGGCAACATCTACAAGGGCCGCGTGCAGCGCGTGATGCCGGGCATGCAGGCGGCGTTTGTCGAGATCGGGCTGGAGCGCGCCGCGTTCCTGCATGCCTCGGATATCGTGCGCCCGGCGCTGTCGGCGGTCGAGGATGACGATGCCGGCAGCAACGGCAACGGCCACCTGCCCTCGATCAGCGAACTGGTGCACGAGGGCCAGGAGATCGTGGTGCAGGTGGTGAAGGACCCGATCAGCACCAAGGGTGCGCGGCTGTCGGCGCACCTGTCGATTCCCTCGCGCTACCTGGTGCTGCTGCCGCATTCGCGCACGCTGGGCATCTCGGCCCGCATCGAGGATGAAGTCGAGCGCCAGCGCCTGCGCGAGGTACTCGGCACGCTGATCGGTGCCGATGCAACCGATGGCAACCGCCTCGGCTACATCGTGCGCACCAATGCCGAGGGCCAGGGCGCGGAGTCGCTGGCATTCGACGTGACCTACCTGGGCAAGGTGTGGCGCGTGGTGCAGGAGAACATCGCCAAGGCGCGCGTGGGCGAGCGGGTCTACGAGGAGTTGTCGCTGCCGCTGCGCAGCCTGCGCGACATGCTCAACGAGGACATCGAGAAGGTGCGCGTCGATTCGCGCGAGACCTTCGAGCGGGTGGCCCGGTTCGTGCACAAGTTCATGCCGCAGCTGGACGATCGCGTCGAGCACTACGACGGCGAGCGCCCGATCTTCGACCTGTACGGCGTCGAGGACGAAATGCAGCGCGCGCTGAAGAAGGACGTGCCGCTGAAATCCGGCGGCTACCTGATCGTCGACCAGACCGAGGCGATGACCACCATCGACGTCAACACCGGCGCCTATCTCGGCACGCGCAACCTCGAGGAAACCGTCTACCGCACCAATCTGGAAGCCGCGCAGGCGGCGGCGCGCCAGCTGCGCCTGCGCAACCTGGGCGGCATCATCATCATCGACTTCATCGACATGACCGATGAGGAGCACAAGCGCCAGGTGCTGCGCATGCTCGGCAAGGGGCTGGCGCGCGACCATGCCAAGACCACGGTGTACCCGATGTCGGCGCTGGGCCTGGTCGAGATGACCCGCAAGCGCACCACCGAGAGCCTGGCCCGCCAGCTGTGCGAGCCTTGCCCGGCCTGCAACGGCCGCGGCGTGCTGAAGACCGCCGAGACGGTGACCTACGAGATCTTCCGCGAGATCACCCGTGCCGTGCGCCAGTTCAACGCGGAGAAACTGCTGGTGATGGCCAGCCCCTCCGTGGTGAACCGCATCCTGGAGGAGGAGTCCGCGGCGGTCGCCGAGCTGGAGGAGTTCATCTCCAAAAGCATACGCTTCCAGGCGGAAGAGCATTACTCGCAGGAACAGTTCGATGTGGTCTTGCTGTAAGTCGACGCCGGCCCACGGCGCATGAACAAGGTGTGGCGTCGTCGATTGCACGGTGGCGCGCGCGGCCTGGGTTGGGTCGCGGGCGTGCTGGTGATCCTGTTCGCCGTGCTGACGGCGCTGGCGCAGTTGCTGTTGCCGCTGCTGGCGCGCCATCCCGAATGGGTGGCCGCGCAACTGAGCCAGCGCCTGCAGCGGCCGGTGGGCATCGCCTCGATGGCGGGGCGATGGACGGCGGGCGGTCCGGAATTCGTGCTGCATGACGTGCGCATCGGCCCGGCCGCCGGGACGAATGGCGCGGCACTGCAGTTGCCGGAGTCTCGCCTGAAACTGGACCTGGGTGGTTGGCTGCTGCCGTCACGGCATCTGTTCAACGTGTACCTGCGCGGCTTGCAACTGGATCTGCTGCACGACGCCAGCGGCTGGCGCGTCAGCGGGCTTGGCACCGCCGCCGGTGCGGACCAGCCGGCGCTCTCCCTGCGCCACCTGTCGCTGGATCTGTGGCTGGATGACCTGCGCGTGGTAGTGACCGATGCCACGCTGGGCGAGCACTACGCCTTGCTGTCGCGGCAGTTGCGGATCAGCTTGCAGGGTGACCGCATCCGCTTCGGCGGCAGCCTGCGGCGCGAGGGCGTGGCCGAGGCCAGCGTGCGCGCGGTGGGCGACCTGCGCCAGGACGAACGCTCCGGCAAGCTGTGGGTCAGCGCCGATGCGGCCCATCTGAAACCCTTGCTCGACGGCATCGACCTGAAAGGTTACGGGATCGAACACGGTACCGGCTGCCTCAGCGCATGGCTCGACTGGCGCCAGGGTCAACTGGGCGACAGCGTGGTGCGTGTCGACCTTGACACGCTGTCGGTGCGCGGACCCGCCGGCGGCGTGGCCGAGGTGGCGACGCTGCATGGCTTGGCCGGCATCCATGCCGAGGGTGCCGGTTACGCGCTGCGCTGGGCCGGCGACGACGGCAGTGCCGCGGTGGTGGAACTGGATCAGCCGGGCACGCCGCAATTGCGCGTGGAGGCCGCCGCGCACAAGCTGCAGTTGGCACCGCTGCTGCCATGGCTGGCGTTGAAGCCGGATCTGCCCCCGGGCCTCGCGCGCTGGCTCGGTCGCGGGCATCCGCGTGGCGAACTCGAGCGGCTCGCGCTGCACTGGACACGGGCCGGCGGATTGCAGCGCCTGGCAGTGGCGTTCGATCGGCTCGGCATCGATCCGGTGGACAAGTCGCCAGGCTTGAGCAACCTGCGCGGCACGCTGCGTGGGGACGCCGAAGCCTTCTCGCTGGAGCTGCCGGCGCAAGCCACCACGGTGACGTTTGCGCAGGTGTTCCGCCACCCGTTCGCGTTGTCGAACCTGTCCGGCACGCTGGCGTTCTGGCCGCAGGATGGCGACTGGCACATCGGTGCCGACAGTCTGGAATTCGTCGGCGCCGGCTATGCCGGCAGCGCACGCGGCGAGGCGGTGCTGCCTGCCGGCGGCGGCGCGCCGTGGCTGGGTCTGTACGCGTCGATCGACCACGCCGAGGTTCCCGCGGCGAAACTGTTCTGGCCGGTCAACGTGATGCCGCCGGCGACCGTGGCATGGCTGGACCGCGCGCTGGTGGCCGGCACCGTCGAGCAGGCGCAGGTGCTGGTGCGCGGCGATCTGGCGGACTGGCCCTTCCACCACAACGAGGGTCGCTTCGAAGCGCGGGCCGAGATCCACGGCCTGACCCTCGACTATGGCGACGAGTGGCCGCAGGCCGAAGGCGTCGATGCGGTGGCCAGCTTCGTCAACGGCGGCATGCTGGTGCAAGCCGGCGCCGGCCATTCGCTGGGCGTGAAAGTGGACAGCGCGGTGGCGCTGATCCCGGACTTCGGCCAGCCCCTGCTTGACCTCAACGTGCGCGGTGGCGGCAGCGGTGCGAGCCTGCTGAACTTCTCCCGCAGGAGCCCGGTCGCCCGCCGCGCGTCCGATACGCTGGCCAAGCTCACGCTTGGTGGCCGCGGCACGTTCGAGTTCCATCTCAGCCTGCCGTTGACGCACATTGCCGATGCGCAGCTCGACGGCACCGCGCAGTTGCACGATGCCGACCTCGCGGCACCGGACTGGCAACTGGCATTGGCCGGCATTGCCGGTCCGCTGCGCTTCGACCTGCACGGCCTGCAGGGCGGGCCGCTGGATACCGTGTTCCATGGCCAACCCGCGCAGTTGCAGCTGGCGATTGCCGGCGCCAACGCCGCGCCGGACACGGTGTTCTCGGCGACCCTCCAGGGCAATTACCAGGTCGCCGAGCTGGTGCAGGGTTATCCCTCGCTGGCATGGCTGGCGGACCTGGCGCACGGGCGTGGCCCGTTCAGCATCGGCTTCACGCTCGCCCATCCGCCGGGCAGCGAGGAACTCGCGCAGACGCTCAGCATCGATTCGCCGCTCAGCGGCATCGGGCTGGCGCTACCCGCGCCGCTGGACAAGCCCGCCGTGGGCAACCTTCCGCTGCATCTGCAGATGAGCCTGCCGACCGCCGGAAGCGACGTGCAACTGGAGCTGGGCCAGGTGCTGCGCGGCCACCTGCGGCTGGCCGATGACGCCGCCGGACGACCGCTGGCCGGCACCTTGGCATTCGGCAGGCAGATGCCGCCGGCGCTTCCCTCGAAAGGCTTGCGCATCCGCGGCCATGCGGCCCGGCTGGATGTCGCCGGCTGGGTCCAGCGTGCGGTGGCGGGTGCGGGCGGCGACGGCCCGGCGCTGGAAAGTATCGACGTCAGCACCGACCAGGCGATCGGTTTCGAGCGCCCCCTCGGTGCGCTGACCGTGCGTGCCGCGCCCCAGCCCGGCTTGCTCAGCGTGGACGTGGATGGCCCCGCCATGGCCGGCAACATCAAGGTGCCCACCGACGAACTGGACAAGCGTGGCGTCACTGCGCGCATGGAAC
Source organism: Rhodanobacter sp. UC4443_H10 (assembly GCF_052978325.1). Classification (NCBI taxonomy): domain Bacteria; kingdom Pseudomonadati; phylum Pseudomonadota; class Gammaproteobacteria; order Lysobacterales; family Rhodanobacteraceae; genus Rhodanobacter; species Rhodanobacter sp. UC4443_H10. Next base: position 66,384 of record NZ_CM129668.1, read on the forward strand.
ATCTGCACTGGCCACGGCAGCCCGCCGCGTCGGCCACGGCGGCGAGTGCGCCTGCCGTCGCGGCGACCGCGGCCGCCCCCGGGCCGGCACCGGCGGCAATCGTCGATGACCCGGCGAACACCGGCATCAATCCCGCGGCGCTGCCGCCACTGCATCTGTGGGTGCGCGACCTGCGCCTGGGCGATGCCAGACTGGGCGAAGCGCGGCTGGAGACGTGGCCCACGCCCAAGGGCATGCACATCGAACAGCTGCGCGCGCTGTCCGAGCGCGTGCAGGTCACCGCCAGCGGTGATTGGGACGGCACCGCCACCGACAGCCGCACCCACATGCGGATCAGCTTCTCCGCCGAAGATCTCGGCGCGATGCTCTCGGCATTCGGCTACGACGGCCTGGTCGATGGCGGCCGGACCCGCGACGAACTCGATGCCAGCTGGCCCGGCAGCCCCACCGCGCTGTCGCTGGCCACGATGGACGGCACGCTCAAGGTGCAGGTCAACGATGGCCGTATTCCCGAGGCAAGCTCGCCCGGCGTGGGGCGCCTGCTCGGCCTGGTCTCGCTGGCCGACCTGCCGCGCCGGCTCACGCTGGATTTCGGCGACGTGTTCGGCAAGGGGCTGGGCTTCGACACGATCAGCGGCGATTTCCGCCTGGCCGACGGCAACGCCACTACCGACAACCTGATCATCAAGGGGCCGGCGGCCAACATCAGCGTCACCGGTCGCACCGGCCTGCGCGCCCGCGATTACGACCAGCAGATGGTGGTGGTGCCGCACGTCGGCAACAGCCTGCCGGTGGTCGGCGCGGTGGTCGGCGGCCCGCTCGGCGCGGCGGCCGGTTTCGCGGTGCAAGGCCTGCTCGGCAAGGGGCTGAACAAGGCGGCCAGCGCGCGCTACCGGATCACCGGGAGCTGGGACGACCCGAAGATGACCCTGGTCGAGAAGCACGACGTGGTGGTGCCGCCGAGCCTGTTGCTCGAACCCGCGCCGGCTTCGTCCGGCGGCATCGCGCCGACCGGGTCCGTGCCTGCTCCGGCCAGCGCCGGTTCGTCGGGGCCGTGAAGCTTTAAAGCCTCCCCCGCCAGCCCCATGTGGGGTAGTTCCGGATCGACCACAGGCACGCTGACCCATGGATTCACTGATCGCCCTCGCCGAAAGCAAGCTGCTGTCCCCTGGCGGCATCGCCACCGGCGACCTCGACCGCGTGTTCGGCCAGCTGATGGGTCCGTCGATCGACGCCGCCGACCTGTACTTCCAGCATTCGCGCAGCGAGTCGTGGACGCTGGAGGAGGGCATCGTCAAGGACGGCAGCCACTCGATCGAGCAGGGCGTGGGCGTGCGCGCGATCTCGGGCGAGAAGACCGGCTTCGCCTATTCCGACGAGATCGTGCTGCCGCAACTGCTGGAGGCGTCCAGGGCAGCCCGCGCGATCGCGCACGGCGGCAACGGCGCCGGCAAGCCGCTGGCACTGCACGACGCGCGCGCGCTGTATCCGGCGATCGATCCGGTGGAGAGCCTGCCCAATCCCGACAAGATCGCGCTGCTGCGCGAGGTCGACGCCTACGCGCGCTCGCGCGACCCGCGCATCAAGCAGGTCATCGTCAGCCTCGCCGCGACCATGGACACCATCCTGATCGCTGCCTCCGACGGCACCCTGGCCGCCGACGTGCGCCCGCTGGTGCGCATCAACGTGCAGGTGATCGCCGAAGCCAGCGGTCGCCGCGAGCAGGGCTATTCCGGCGGTGGCGGCCGTTACGGTTATCGCGAATTGCTCGAGAACGGACGTGCGCTGCGTTTCGCCGACGAGGCCGTGCGCCAGGCGCTGGTGAACCTCGATTCAACCGACGCGCCCGCCGGCCAGATGACCGTGGTGCTCGGCCCCGGCTGGCCCGGCGTGCTGCTGCACGAGGCAATCGGCCACGGCCTGGAAGGCGACTTCAACCGCAAGGGCAGCTCCGCGTTCTCCGGTCGCATCGGCCAGCGCGTGGCGGCGAAGGGCGTCACCATCGTCGACGACGGCACGCTCGCCGGTCGCCGCGGTTCGCTCAGCATCGACGACGAAGGCACGCCGACCGAATGCACCACCCTGATCGAGGATGGCATTCTGAAAGGCTACATGCAGGACAAGCTCAACGCGCGCCTGATGGGCATGGCGCCGACCGGCAACGGTCGTCGCGAATCGTTCACCGCGCTGCCGATGCCGCGCATGACCAATACCTACATGCGGGCCGGATCGCACGATCCGGCCGAAATCATCCGCTCGGTGAAGAAGGGCCTGTACGCGCCGAACTTCGGCGGCGGCCAGGTCGACATCACCAACGGCAAGTTCACCTTCTCCGCCTCCGAGGCCTACCTGATCGAGGACGGGAAAATCACCCGCCCGGTGAAGGGCGCCACCCTGATCGGCTCCGGCCCCGACGTGCTCAACCGCGTCTCGATGATCGGCAACGACCTGGCGCTGGACGAGGGTGTGGGTGTGTGCGGCAAGGACGGCCAGAGCGTGCCGGTGGGCGTGGGCCAGCCGACCCTGAAAATCGATTCGATGACGGTCGGCGGCACGGCCTCGTAATCCGGGCATGCGACGCGGCTGACTCCGTGCGCCGAACTGGCGTACCATCGCCGGGTCACGCCATCGAGCCACGGAGTTCGCCATGCCTCCCGCCGCACGCCTCACCGACATGCACGTGTGCCCGATGGTGACCGGCGTGGTGCCGCACGTCGGCGGCCCTATCGTCGCGCCGGGCGCGCCCACCGTGTTGATCGGCGGCTTGCCGGCCGCACGGGTGAGCGACATGGTCACCTGCGTGGGCCCGCCGGACACCATCGTCATGGGCGCACCCAAGGTGTTGATCGGAGGCCTGCCTGCGGCGCGCATGGGCGACAGCACCGCACACGGCGGCACCATCGTGCTCGGCTGCTTCACCGTCATCATCAACTAGACGTCGTTCGGTTCCGGTATCCCGTCCGCGGCGGACGGGGCTTGTGCCGGACGCGACTGCGCGTGGCAAGGGGGCGACTTGAAGCGTGTTTCGTCGGATCGAAGCCGACGCCGGCCGCACGGCAGTGCGCTGGCTGCCGGTGTGCTGGCCACCCTGGGCGACGCGATCGCCGCGCATCGCGACGGCCAGCTCGACGCGGCGGAGGCGCTCTACGGCAAGGTCCTGCAGCGACAATCCGGGCAACCCGATGCCCTGCATTTCCTCGGCGTGCTGTGCCACCAGCGCAACCGCAGCGAGGAAGGCATCCGGCTGATCCGCATGGCGCTGCGCGCGACCCCGCAGCATGCCGATGCGCACAACAACCTGGGCAACATCCACAAGGAGTGCGGCCAGCTGGCCGAGGCCGAGGCCTGCTACCGGCGCGCGCTCGGCCACCAGCCGCGGCACCACGACGCGCTGAGCAATCTGGCCCTGGTGCTTGAGGCGCAGGGCCGCGTGGACGACGCCGGCGAGATCTACGCCCGCTTCCTGGCGCAGGAGCCGCAACTGGGCCACGCGCACTACCTGATGGGCATGTTCCGCCGTCGGCACATCAACCAGATCGAAGACGTGGAGGAAGCGGTGCGCTGCTTCACGCGTGCATCGCAGCTTGATCCGCAGAACCTGCGCGCGCGTGATGCGCTCGGCGTGTCGCTGTACATGCTCGGCCGCAGCGGCGAGGCGATCGAGGTCTATCGCGACTGGATGGCGCGCGAGCCCGACAACCCGGTGCCGCGGCACATGCTGGCCGCGTGCGGCGGCGAGGCGGCGCCTGCACGCGCGGAGGACGCTTATGTCCGCCAGGTGTTCGACGGCTTCGCCGCAAGCTTCGACGAGATGCTGCTGAAGAACCTCAACTATCGCGCGCCGCAGGTGCTCGTGGGCGCGCTGGCGGATCGTCTCGGTGCGCCGCAGGCCACGCTGGACGTGCTCGATGCCGGTTGCGGCACCGGTCTGTGCGGGCCGCTGATCGGACCGCATGCGCAGCGCCTGGTAGGCGTGGACCTGTCCGGCGGCATGCTGGAAAAGGCGCGCCAGCGCGGTGGTTACGACGAGCTGGTGGAGGCGGAACTGGCCGGGTGGCTGCGCGCGAGCCCGCCCGTCTGGGATGTCGTGCTGTCCGCCGACACCCTGATCTATTTCGGCGACCTGGTGCCGGTGCTGTCGGCCGCCCATCACGCGTTGCGCCCGGGCGGCTGGCTTGCCTTCACGCTCGAAGTGCTGGACGGCGAAGGCGATCGTCTGGAGCTGTCCGCCAGCGGACGTTATCGGCACACGCGCGGGTGCGTCGAACGCGTGCTGTCCGCCGCCGGATTTCCCGATCCGTCGATCAGCGCGGATTCGCTGCGCAAGGAGTTGGGCAGGCCGGTGGCCGGCTGGGTGGTGCTGGCGCAAAAGCCCGCCGCGAACGGCAATTGAAGAGGCGCGCAAGCGCCGCAGGGCGCCAATGGACTCCCCAAACAGGCCAGACGTATGATACCCGGACTGGTTTGCCGGCCCATGCCGTCGGGACCGTTGGGGGAGGACGGACATGCCGCATCAAATGACACTGAAGTCAGATCTCGGTGACAAGCTGCAACCAGCCAGCTTTTCCGGCAGCGAACAACTGGGGCAGCTGTTTTCGTACAACCTCAAAGTACTCAGCAAGGATGGCGAAGTTGCGCTGCTGCCGTTGCTGGGCAGCTCGATGACCGTCACGTTCGACACCGGCGACTACACCCGGCATTTCAACGGCATCGTGGCGGAGATTTCGCAGACGGGGTTCGAGAGCTTTTCCGGCAAGCGCCAGGCGGAGTACGCGTTGACCCTGGTGCCGAAGCCCTGGTTGCTGCTGCACAAGATCGATTGCCGCATCTATCTCAAGAAGTCCGTGCCGACGATCGTCAAGGACGTGCTCGCCGAAATCGGCTACAGCGACGTCAAGCTGAGCCTGAGTGGGGACTACCCGGAGCGCGATTACTGCGTGCAGTACCGCGAGAGCTACTTCAACTTCATCAGCCGACTGATGGAGCAGGAGGGCATCTACTATTTCTTCCAGCACCGCGATGGCGTGCACACGATGGTGCTGGCCGATTCGCTCGGTGCGCACGGAGCCACCGGCGGCTTCGACGAATTGCCGTATCGGCCGCAGACCGGCACCAGCAAGGCGTCAAGCGAGCCGGCGATCACCGAGTTCAGCACCGCGCGTTCGGTGCAGACGATCAAGTATTCGCTGACCGACTACGACCCGCTGGACCCGAAGAAGTCGCTGCTGGGGTTCGAGTCGATCAGCAACGCCGACGGCAACCATCGGGTGCCCAAGCTCGATTCGTTCGACTACCCCGGCGACCACCTGACCGCCGCCGCCGGCAAGCATTACGCGCAGGTTCGGCTGGAGGCGATCAACGTCGCGCAGTCGCTTTGCACCGGCGCGACCAACGTCTGCGGCGTGCTGACCGGCGCGCTGTTCAAGCTGACCAAGTTCCCGCGCGCGGAGTTGAACCAGGAATACCTCGTGGTCGGCTCCACCGTGCACATCGAGAATGCCGCCGAGGTCTCCGGCGCGCAGGGCAGCAACCAGTTCTTCTGCCATTTCTCGGCGATCCAGAGTCGCCAGCCGTTTCGCAGCATGCCGACCGCGGTCAAGCCCGGCATCGTCGGCCTGCAGACCGCGGTGGTCTCCGGCAGCGACACCGCCGAAGACATCTCGGTGGACAAGTACGGCCGCATCCAGGTCACGTTCCACTGGAACAAGCCGGACAAGGAAAACTTCCACATCTCCTGTCCGGTACGCGTGGCCTCCTCGTGGGCCGGCAAGAACTGGGGCGCGGTGAGCATTCCGCGCGTCGGCCAGGAAGTGGTGGTGAGCTTCCTCGAAGGCGACCCGGACCGGCCGCTGGTGATCGGCAGCGTCTACAACGCCGACAACATGCCGCCGTACACGCTGCCCGACAACATGACCCAGAGCGGCATCAAGAGCCGCAGCCACAAGGGCGGCGGCGCGGAGGATTTCAACGAGCTTCGCTTCGAGGACAAGAAGGGCAGCGAAGACTTCTTCATGCATGCGCAGAAGGACATGCATGTGGAGGTGGAGAACGACCGTGTCGTGACGGTGGACCACGACGAGAAGATGACCGTCAAGAACGACCAGACCGAGGACGTCACCGGCAAGCGCACGACCACCGTGGGCAAGGACGACAAGCTTGACGTCACCGGCAACGGCACCACCACCATCGGGCAGAAGTTCAAGCTCAGCGCGGGCACCGAGATCGAGCTGGTGACCGGGGCGGCGAGCATCGTGATGAAGTCCTCCGGCGCCATCGACATCAAGGGCGTGAACGTCAGCATCAAGGGCGTGAGCGTCAAGATCGACGGCGACGCCACGGTGGCGGCCAAGGCCGGTGCCTCGGCGGAGTTTTCCAGCAGCGGTGCGACCACGGTCAAGGGCACCATGCTGTCGCTCAAGGGCGACGCCATGGCGCAGTTGTCCGGCGGCATCATCATGATCGGCTAGAGGGCGCACAGATGTCATCCGTGATGCAGGCATCGATCCAGATGGAGTTGTCCGAGCCGGCCAGTGCGCTGCTGCGGCCGGAGATGACCGCGCACGCGGCGGTGCAGGCGCTGGTCGAGGCCGGCCAGGTGCAGGATGCGCTGAAACTGCTGGCGCGGATGCTGCCCAAACGCTACGCCGTGGCATGGCTGTGCCAGTGCGCACGCGACCAGACGCTCGATGCGGAAGACCGCGCCGGCGCCTCGCTGGCCGAGAAGTGGGTGCGCGAGCCGAACGAGAGCAATCGCCGCGCGGCGTTCGAGTTCGCCACCGCAGGCGGTTACAAGTCCGCCGGCGCCTGGGTCGCCGCTGCCGCGGGCTGGTCCGGCGGCAGTCTCGCGCCCGCCACGCAGGAGGCGCCGGTGCCGCCGGCCGACCATCTCACGGCATGCGCGGTGGTGGCCGCGATCAACATGCTGGCGGCGCTGGATGTCGATACCTTCGCCGCGCGTCGCGCCGCCTTCATCAAGCCGGCCTTGAGCCTGCTCAACGGCGACGGCGCGGCGGGAGCCTGAGGCCGGTCGCGCGCGTTCGCGGCTTGCCCGCTGCACCTCGGGACGATACGATGGCGCGGACGGTTTCCGCGCGTCAGTCAGGCCATGCCGGCAGTTCCGATCACGCGCTTCGCGCGTGGCGGCGACCGATCCACGGAGCCGCGGTTTTTCGCGAACAGTCAGCAGCCAGGCCGGACGGCGAGCCCGGTCGGGACGTGGATGGAATCCATCGTGCGCGGCGCCGGCTGATTCACCTTGACCAGGGAACACTCGAGCAAACCGATGTCGCAGAGCCTGATCCTCGCCGTTGCCGGTCATCAGGCTGCCCAATTCGGCAGCCGCAGCAGCGGGACGTTCGCGGGCGTCGGCGGCAGCATCGGTCGTTCCGAGGATTGCGACTGGGTGCTCGGCGCCTCGGGCGTGTCGCGCGTGCATGCGATGGTGCGCTACCTCAACGGCATCTACTTCATCGAGGATCGCAGCACCAACGGCATGTTGCTCAACGGTGCGCCGCTGGTGAAGGGCGAACCCTCCGCGCTGACCGACGGCGATCGCCTGCTGATCGACACCTTCGAGGTGGAAGTGCACCTGGGCGATGCCGGCGCCACGATCCCGCCGCCCGACCTGCTGGCGCCGCCGACCTCCGCCGCGATCGGTGCCGACATCGACCCGCTGGATTTCGGGCTGTCTTCGCCGATGGCGTCGCTGCCGCCGCAGCCCTCGCCGAACACGATTCCGGCCGATGCCGACCTGATCCCCGGTGCGGTCGGTGTCGGTGGTGCGCTGGACCCGTTGAGTTTCCTCGGCCCGGGCGATCCCGCTTCCGAACTGCTGTCCGGTGCCACCACCGGCAATGCCAGCGCCAGCTGGAACCACACCGCCAGCACGCAGGATCATTTCCACCCGCCGATGACCAACGAGCAGCGGCAGGCCAACCAGCTCCCGGAAAACTGGGACCTGACCATGGGCGACTTCTCCGCGCCGGTGCCGCCTGCGGCGCCGGCGCCGGCGCCGGTCGCCGCGGCGCCGCGCGTGATGCCCGCCGCGCCGATGCCGATGGCCGCGGTCGATCGCGCCGAGGCCACCGGGCCGCACGCCTTGCCGACCGGCATGGACGAGATTTTCCGCGTCGTGGTCGACGGCGTGATGGACGTGCTGCGTGCGCGCGCCGAGATCAAGAACACGTTCCGGCTGCCGGTCACCATCATCCAGCGCTCGGAGAACAACCCGCTGAAGTTCGCGCCCAACCCGGAGGAGGCGCTGCAGAAGATCATGGCGCCCAGCGGCGGCGCCTTCATGTCCGGCACCGCGGCGTTCGAGGATGCCTTCGACGACATCCGCTGTCACCAGATGGCGATGCTGGCAGGCGTGCGGGCGGCATTCGAGTCGTTGCTGGTGCATTTCAACCCGGATCGCTTCGAGCAGGAGGCCGATGGCGGCTCCAAGCGTTCGGCGTTCGCCGGCAAGGGCAAGTACTGGGAAAGATATCGCGAGCATTTCGAAGGCTTGAACAAGGACCCGGACGATTGTTTCCGGCGCCTGTTCGGCGACGAGTTCGCGCGTGCGTACGAAGAACAGTTGTCACGCCTGAAATCGGCGCGGAGAATGCGGCAGGCAACGCATCGCTAGCGGGTACATGGCGATTGCGGACGCGCCGCGTTCGATGGGGTGCAGGAAGGGCAGGGCCGCTCTTTCTCGACGGATTTCCGGGCGCCGGGGGCGCCACGGACGCGGATGTTTTTCCATGCAGCATCGGTCGGCGACAGCGGGTCGACGCGGCATATCCCGGCAGCGCAGCCGGGGGAACTTCTGACAGGGGCAGCGCGACGCATGGAAAACAACAAGGTTGTGTGGAGTGAGGGGCTGTTCCTGCGCCCGCAGCACCTGCAGCAGCAGGAGCGTTACCTGGAGCGTTTCGTCGAACTGCGCGCCGGCAGCCTGCGTCCTTACACCTGGGGCTTCTCCGAACTGGAGCTGGAAACCGACCTGCTGGCGATCGGCAAGCTCGGCATCAAGCGCGCGCGTGGTGTGTTTCCCGATGGCACGCCGTTCGACATGCCCGGCGACGATCCGCTGCCGCTGGCGCTGGACGTCAACGACAACTGGCGCGACCAGACCGTCTTCCTGACCCTGCCGCTGCGCTCGCCGGCGCAGCCGGACAGCGGCCGGCCCGAGGCGCCGGCGGAAAAGCTGTTCCGTTATCGTGTGCGCGAGACCGAGGTGCGCGACGCCTCCGGCAGCGTCGACGGGCTCACCGTGCTGGAGGTGGGCGGGCTCAACAGCCGGCTGTTGCCGCAGTCGCAACCGCTCGAAGGGCTGGCGCAGATTCCGGTGGCGCGCATCGTCGAATGCCGCTCCGATCGGCGGGTGATCCTGGAAGAGGCGTTCATGCCGACGGTGCTGAGCTGCCAGGCCGCGTCGCGGTTGAGCACGTTTCTGTCCGAACTGCTGGGCCTGCTGCACCAGCGCGGCGAGGCGCTGGCCAGCCGCGTGGCGGTCACCGATCGCGGCGGTGCCGCCGAGATCGCCGACTTCCTGCTGCTGCAGGTGGTCAACCGCTATCAGCCGCTGATCGCGCACCTCTGTGCCGCGCCGATCCTGCATCCGGAGGATTTCTACCGGGTGCTGGCCGAGATGGCCGGCGAGCTGGCCACTTTCACCGCTGCCGGCAAGCGTCCCCCGGCATTTCCGGCGTACCGCCACGAGGCGCTGTACGCGAGCTTCGAGCCGCTGATCGCGGCGCTGCGCACCAGCCTCAGCGCGGTGATGGAGCAGACTGCGATCCCGATCCCGATGCAGCAGCGCAAGTTCGGCGTGTGGGTGGCGGTGGTGCCGGACCTGAGCCTGATCGATACCGCAGCCTTCGTGCTGGCGGCGAAGGCGGACCTGAAGTCCGAAGACTTGCGCCGCCAGCTGCCGGCGCAGTCGAAGATCGGTCCGGTGGAGAAGATCCGCGACCTGGTGAACCTGCAGCTGCCGGGCATCCCGGTGGCGCCGATGCCGGTGGCGCCGCGGCAGATTCCGTACAACTCCGGCTACCTGTATTTCGAGTTCGACAAGAATTCGCCGATGTGGCGGAGCCTGAAGACGTCGGGCGGCATCGCGTTCCATTTTGGCGGCGAGTTCGCCGGTCTCGACCTGCAACTCTGGGCGATCCGAGGTTGAGCGCATGAGCAGCAATGGTCCCCACGACGACGATCCGCAGCAGGACCGGACCATAGTCCGCCCGCGCGGCGCACCTGCACCGGCTGCGCCGACCCCCGCGCCCGCTCCTGTTCCCGCAGCGCCTCCCGCCACCCGGCCGACTGCCGCGCCGGCACGGCCGGCGGCGGGTCACGCACAGGTTCCCGCGGCCGCAATCGGCGATTTCCTGGGTGCCGGGCTCAATACCCTGGTTCAGGCGGCCAGCCCCTTGCTGCTGTTGTCGGTGCAGTTGCGCAACAGCGCGTCACAGCCCGACGCGGCGCGCCTGCGCGAGCAGGTCATCGCCCAGGTGCGCCAGTTCGAGAGCAACGCGCAAGCCGCCGGCATTGCGGCGCAAACCATCACCGCCGCGCGTTACGTGCTGTGCACCACGCTCGACGAGGCGGTGATGAACACGCCGTGGGGCGGGCAGAGCGGTTGGGCGGCCAAGACGCTGCTGGTGGCCTTCCACGGCGAGTCGTACGGTGGCGAGAAGTTCTTCCTGATCCTGGATCGCCTGTGCGCGGATTTCTCGCGCCACATCGACCTGATCGAACTGATGTACATCTGCCTCACGCTCGGTTTCGGCGGGCGTTACCAGATCGAGGCCGACGGCCGCGCCAAGCTGGCCGACATCCAGGAGGAGCTCTACCGGCGCATCAAGGCGCAGCGCCCGCCGGCGGCGGACGAACTGGCACCGCACTGGAAGGGCATCGAGGACCGGCGCAACCCGCTGGTGCGCTACGTGCCGCTGTGGGTGATCGTGGCGGCCGGCGCCTGCATCCTGCTGGGCGCGTTCCTGTACTTCTACACCCGCCTGAACGAGTTGTCCTCGCCGGTCAGCGCGCAGGTGGCGCAGATCGGCTTGCGCAGCGCGGTGCCGCCGGACGAGTCGCGGCTGCGCCAGACCCAGCCCAAGGTCGAGCGCAAGAGTCTCAAGCAGTTGCTGGCGCCGCAGGAGCAGGCCGGCGCGTTGACCGTGGAGGAGAAGCCCGACGGCTCGGCGCTGGTGCGGCTCGATGCACCGGCGATGTTCGCCTCCGGCGGTACCGAGGTTACAGCGCGGCAGATCCCGATGCTGCACGCGATCACCGCGGCGCTGAACCAGGTACCGGGCCGGGTGGTGGTGGTTGGCCATACCGACGACCAGCCGGTTCACTCGCTGAAGTTCAAGGACAACTACGCGTTGTCGGCGGCGCGCGCGCGTTCCGTGGTGCAGATCCTCAGCGAGGGCATCGACAACGCCGGGCGGCTCGAATCCAGCGGTGCCGGTTCGTCGCAGCCGATCGCGCTGCCGCCGGACCTGCCAGCCAACCGGGCGCGCAACCGTCGCGTCGAAATTCTCTACAGCCCGGAGGACTGAACATCGTGGGCAAGCTTCTTGCGCTGTTCAAATCCCGCCTGTTCATCACCCTCGTCGGCCTGCTGCTGCTGGGTCTGCTGATCTGGTTCGGCGGCCCCTACCTCGGTTTCGGCGAGTCGCATCCGCTGGAAAGCCAGGTCGTGCGGCTGCTGGTGATCCTGGTGATCGTGGTGATCTGGGCGGTGTGGCTGCAGGTGCGGCAGATGCGCGTGCGCGGCAAGGCGCGGCAGATGGCCAGTGACCTCAGCGAGCAGGGTGCGCCGGCGACTGCGGGCATCGACGATCGCGCCGCCAACGAACGCGCGCAATTGCAGGGGCGCTTCCAGGAAGCGGTGGACACCTTGCGCAAGAACCGCAGCGGCGGCACCAACCTGTACGCGCTGCCCTGGTACGTGGTGATCGGCCCGCCGGGTTCGGGCAAGAGCACCCTGCTGCAGAACTCCGGCCTCAACTTCCCGCTGTCGAACAAGTTCGGCAAGGAAGCGATCCGCGGCGTCGGCGGCACCCGCAACTGCGACTGGTGGTTCACCGACGAGGCGGTGTTCCTGGATACCGCCGGACGCTACACCACCCAGGACTCCGACCGCGGCGCGGATGCGTCGGCGTGGACGGAGTTCCTCAACCTGCTGCGCAAGTACCGCAAGCGGCGGCCGATCAACGGCGTGATCGTGGCGATGAGCCTGTCGGACCTGCTCACCCTGGATGAGGCCGGGCGGCAGCAGCACATCATGGCGGTGCGGCAGCGGCTGGACGAGCTGGCCAAGCACCTGCGCATCGGGGTGCCGGCCTACCTGGTGTTCACCAAGTGCGACCTGGTGGCCGGCTTCACCGAGTTCTTCGACGACCTCACGCCGGAGCTGCGCAGCCAGGTCTGGGGCATGTCGTTCCCGGTCGACCAGACCATGGCCGGCACCGCGGCCAAACAGTTCCTGGCGGAGTTCAACCTGCTGCTGGAGCGGCTCAATACGCGCATCCTCGATCGCCTGCATCGCGAGCGCGACCGCCAGCGGCGCGCCGCGATCCTGTCGTTTCCGCAGCAGCTGGGCGCCTTGCGCGAGATCACCCGGCAGTTCGTCGAAGGCGTGTTCACGGGCCATCAGTACGACGCGCCGCTGCTGCTGCGTGGCGCGTATTTCACCTCCGGCACGCAGGAAGGCACGCCGATCGACCGCATGATGGGCGCGGTGGCGCGCACCTTCGGGCTGGACGCCTCGCGCCTGCACGTGCCCGGCGCGCAGAGCCGCACTTTCTTCGTCGAGCGTCTGCTCAAGGACGTGCTGTTCCGCGAATCGGGCTTCGCCGGCACCGATCCCAAGCTGGAGCGCCAGAAGGTGCTGCTGCAGGCGGCCTGCTACATCGGCGTGCTGCTGGCCTGCGGCCTGCTGGTGTTCGGCCTGGCCACCAGCTATCGGCGCAACGGCAATTATCTGGCCGACGTGCACACGGCGCTGGCCAAGTATCCGGCGCAGAGCGATCTCTCGCTGGCGCCGAACCAGCAGGCGTATTTCGCGCTGGTGCTGGAGCGGCTGGAAGCGCTGTCCGCGGCGGTCGACGTGGCCGACCAGCACCAGGGCGACGTGCCGCTGTCGATGCGCCTGGGCCTGTACCAGGGCAACGCGGTGGGCGACGAGGTGCGCGATGCGTACTACCGCGAGCTCAACGCGATCCTGCTGCCCGGCGTGGCCTCGCAGTTCCGCGCCGGGCTGGCCGCCAACGCCGGCGACCCGCAGATGCTTTATTACTACCTGAAGGGTTACCTGATGCTGGGCGAGCCCAAGCATCTGGACCACGACCAGATCGTGGCGCTGGCCGGGGTCGAGTGGCAGCGCCTGTTTCCGAACGACCCGGTGCTGCAGAAGGCGCTGAGCAAGCACTTCGACGCACTGGTCGCGCACGAGGGGCGCCTGCGCCCGCTGAGCCTGGACGACAACCTGGTCGAGCAGGCGCGCAGCACGCTGCGCACCGCGGACCTTGCCACGCTGATCTACGGCAACCTCAAGCTCACCGCCGGCAGCGGCAACTACCCGCCGCTGCGGCTGGACAAGGAACTGGGCCTGCTCGGCAACGTGTACCAGCGGCGCAGCGGCAAACCGCTGTCCGATCCGATCCCGGCGTTGTTCACCCAGCCGGTGTTCAAGCATGAGGTGGACAAGGGCATTGAACAGTCGGTGGCGCAGTTCGCCGCGGACGACTGGGTCTTCGGCGCCACCAAGATCGACGCGGTGCAGAAGGCTCAGCTCGCGCAACAGGTGCTCGGGCTTTACGAGCAGGACTACATCAAGGCCTGGGACGATGTTCTCGCCGACCTGCAACTGCAGCCGATCAACAACATCCAGGACGCCAGCGCCATCGCCGCCAAGCTGGCCGGCCCCAACTCGCCGCTGAAGCTGCTGCTCAAGGTGGTGCGCGACAACACCAGCGATCTGATGCGCGCGCCGCCCGGCGATGCCGCCGACAAGGCCGAGGACGTGGCCAAGAAGCTGGCGCAAAAGCGTGCCACGCAAACTGCGCTGGCGCGGGCGCTGGCGCAGGCCGGGGCCACCGGTGCGGCGGGTGGCGATGCAGCCAGCGAGAAACCGGGCAAGGTCATCAGTGACCATTTCGCCGAGATCGACAAGCTCACCGAGGGCGCGCCTGGCGCGCAGCCGATCGACCAGACCCTGAAGACGCTGGACGACCTCAGCAAGACCTTGCTGACCATGGGCGATTTCAGCAACGCGGCCGGCCAGCCCAACCCGCAGTTGCTGCTGGCCCAGCAGGCTGCGGCGCAACTCCCGCCGCCGGCCTCCAACTGGTTTGCCGCACTCACCGGCAAGAGCCAGGCGCTGGTGGCCAGCGGCACCAAGAGCGCGCTGGACGACCAGTACCAGCAGGCCGTCGGCAAGGACTGCGCTGACTTCACCCGCGGACGCTACCCGTTCTCGCCGTCGAGCAACAACGACATCCCGCTGCAGAACTTCGGCGAGCTGTTCGGCTATGGCGGTCGCTTCGACAGCTTCTACAACCAGACCGCCGGCAAGCTGATCGACGCCAGTGGCCGCAACTGGCAATGGAAGACCGGGCCCGGCGCGATCAGCGGCTCGGCCGGAATGCTGGGTCAGTTGCAGGGCGCCGACCGGATCAAGCAGATGTTCTTCCGCAGCGGCAACCTGCCGGAAGTCGATTTCACCTGGCTCACGCCGGTGCTTGATGCCGGCATCGGCAAGCTGGTGATCGACGTCGACGGGCAGAAATACGAATACCAGCCGGGTGGCGCGACCAACGTCAGCATGAAATGGCCCGGACCGCAGCCGGGCCGCGTCTCCATCTCCGCCTACGACACCGCCGGCAACCTGCTCACCACGTTCGACTATCGCGGCGACTGGGCGTTCTTCCGCGCACTGCAGGCGGCCAACCTGCAGAAGCAGTCCGACCTGCGCTTCGTGGCCAGTTTCAATTTCGGCGGCCACGTGGCGAAGGTGACGCTGCAAGCCAACAACCTGAAGAATCCGTTCCTCAGCAACGCCCTGTCCAGCTTCCGGTGCGGAGGCTGAGCGCGTGCCGTCCGCGGCCGCAGGCTTCTTCGGCAAGCTGCCCTGCGCGGGAGACTTCGTGCAGCGACGGCTGCCGGCCAGCTTCGTCGATGCCTGGGACCGGCACTTCGAGACAGCCGTGGCGCACAGCCGCGACGCGTTGGGCGATACCTGGCACGAGGCGTTCCACGCCAGCCCGGCGTGGCGTTTCGCACTCGCGCCGGGCGTATGCGGCGAGGCGGCGTGGGTCGGCGTCATGGGGCCGGGCGCCGATCGCGTGGGTCGCTGTTTTCCGATGGTGATCGCTGCGCCGCTCTCCGACGTTGCTGCAGCCATCGGCGATGGCGCGGAATGGTTCGAACGCGCCGAGCAGTTGCACCGCGCGGCGCAGGCCGATGCGGGCATCGGCGTGGACGACTTCGACGCGCAGGTCGCGGCCTTGGGCAGCCCGCTCGATGCCGGCCAGACGCGGCCCGATCCGTGGCGTGAGGTGGACTGGACAGCGGCCAGCCACTGGCGCCTGCCGTTGCCCGCGCATGGCGGCGCGACAGCCTTGGCTGATCTGTGGAAGCGCCTCGGCGCCTTTCCCGGGCGCTGGTGCCTGTGGTGGACCGATGGCGCGGGGCGCGTCCCGGCCAGTGTGCTGGCGACCGATGGCTTGCCGGGCGCCGAGGCTTACGCCGGCTTGCTCGACGCCGGGCAGGGCACGGCCGCGTGGCAGACGCTGGGCAGCTTCGAGCTTGCAACTCCGCGCGCAACCGCGCCACCACCGGTGGCCTCCATCAACTCCTGGCTGCCGGACGATCTCGACCTGCTTGCCGACCTGGGCGGCAGCTCGCCCGCCGCATCCACGGCCATGCCGCTCGGCGACGTGACCCTCGCGGCGGATGTCGCCGCGGCAGCGAACACGCCGGTCGCCGCCCTCGCCGTGCTGCAACGGCCGGAGGTCGGCCTGAGCCTGGTCGCCGCCGAGGTCGGCGTGGCCGATCCGCGCCAGCAGGCCGTGGCGGCAGTGGCGGCGATTGCCGGCGACATGCTCGGCGCCGAACTGATCGGCGGCATGCAGGTGCTGCGCACGCGCATCATGGCGTTGAACCCGCAACTGCGGCAGTTCGGCGAGGATCTCGTCGACCCGGTGCCGGAGGATTGCGCGGTGATCGCCGCGCACGTGGCCGACGGCCAGGCCGCATTGCTGCGTATCGGCGCGGCGGCAGGCTGGCATTGGCGGCACGGCCGGCTGCAACCGTTCTTCGCGCGCAGCGATGCGCCACCGGCCGCCAGCGCGAGCAACAGCAGCGACGACCTCGACGACCTGCTGTTCAGTCCCGTGTCGCTGGCTGCGCCCGGCCTGGGCGCGACCGCGCAGCCGACTTGCGGCGAAGTCAGTTGCGCGCTGCAGGCCGGCGACCGGCTGCTGCTGATGGCCTCGCACCCCTTGCTGCAGCTGCCGCCGGACTTGCTGGCGCGCAGCCTGGCCGCAGGCACCTGCAGCGAGGCGCGCGCACGCATCGCGGCGGCTGCCGGACTGGGCGCCAGTCCCGACCACTGGCCGTTGGCGGTCATTGAGGTGCACGCATGACCACCCGTTATGTTTCCGCCGGCCGCACGGTGACCGGCAAGGTGCGCAAGCACAATGAGGACGCGATCCTGGTGCGTGATGAAGTCGGCCTGTGGGTGGTGGCCGACGGGTTGGGCGGGCACGCTGCCGGCGACTACGCCAGCAACATGATCGTCGAACGCCTCGGCGCGTTGCCGCGTGCCGGCAGCGTGTTCGATTTCATCGAGTCGATCGAGGACACGCTGGTCGGGATCAATGCGGAGCTGCTGCAGACCGCGGCCTCACGCGGCGTCGACCTGATCGGCTCGACCGTGGTGGTGCTGGTGCGCGACACCGATTTCACGCTGTGCGGCTGGGTCGGCGACAGCCGCGCCTACTGCTACGAGAACGACCGCCTGCGCCAGATCACCCGCGACCACGTACATGGCGGCGACGTCGACGTCACTCATTTTGGTGCCGCACCGCCGCCGGCTGCCGGTTCGGGCGTGCTGACCCGCGCCGTGGGCGCCGAGGACCAGTTGTTCGTCGACTGGGTGGTGGCGGGGAGCCAGCCCGGCACCACGTTCGTGCTTTGCTCCGATGGCATCAACAAGGAGATGTCCGACAGCGAGCTTCACGAACAGTGCCGCGTGCATCCGCAGCCCCAGGATCTGGTCGAGAGCCTGTTCGAGCTGGCCATGGGCCGCGCCGGGCGCGACAACATTTCGGCCGTCGTCGTCGGCCTGCAAGCATGAAGACAGCAACCAATCCATGAATTCCATTGCCGAACTGGTCAGCGCCTACCAGGCCGAAAAAATCAAGCTGCCCGCGCTGTTCGAAGCGCTGGGCGCGCTGCCGTCGTTGTCCGCCGACGAGCATCGTGCCGGCGTCGAATGGATCGGCCAGGAGCAGGCGGCGGGCCGGATCGATCCGCTGATCGCCAAGGCCTTGCTGGCCAAACTGGCGACATTGCAGCCGGGCCCGGCGAGCCCGGACGAAGACGTCACCATGGTCAAGCCGACCACCCGGCGACCGCCACCGCCGTCCGCGGACGACGAGGCCACCCGCGTGGCGCCGCCCTCGCGCCCGCCGGCGCCGCCGCTGGACGAGGCTACCGTGGTCAAGCCGGCCTCGCGGCCACCGCAGCCGCCGACCGACGAGGCCACCATCGTCAAACCGGTGTCCAGCGCGCCGCTGCCGCCGCGCGAGGGACAGATCACCAGCCACACCGGCACCCAGGGCACGCGTCAGGGCATGACCGGCACCAGCTCCAGCATGGGCAGCCAGTCCAGTTGGCAGCACATCGGCGATGCGGAGGCCGCCGATTTCGTCGCGGTCGGCTCGCTGCTCAAGGGTCGCTTCTATCTCGAACGCGAGATCGGTCGCGGCGGCATGGGCGTGGTGTACAAGGCGCGCGACGAACGCAAGGTGGAGGCGCGCGATCGCGATCCGTACGTCGCGGTCAAGGTGCTGAACGACGAGTTCCGCCGTCACCCCGATTCGCTGATCTCGCTGCAGCGCGAGTCGCGCCGCTCGCAGCAGCTGGCGCACGACAACATCGTGCGCGTCTACGATTTCGACAAGGATCGCACCATCGTCTTCATGACGATGGAGTACGTCGATGGCTCCGACCTCAAGCAACTGATCCGCGAAAAGGCCTACAACGGCATGCCGCTGGAGCAGGCGCGCCCGCTGATCGAAGGCATGGCCCGCGCGCTCAGTCGCGCGCATGCGGCCGGCGTGGTGCATTCGGATTTCAAGCCCGCCAACGTGATGGTCACCCGCGAGGGCGTGCCCAAGGTGTTCGACTTCGGCATCGCCCGCGCCGGCAAGCACATGGGCGATGCGGTGGGCGAGCAGACCGTGTTCGACGCCGGCACGCTCGGCGCGCTGACCCCGGCCTACGCCAGCCTGGAGATGATCCAGGGCAAGGACCCGGTACCCAGCGACGATGTCTACGCGCTCGGCTGCGTGGCGTTCGAACTGCTCACCGGCACCCATCCCTACGGCAAGGTCAGTGCCGAGGTGGCGATGCGCGAAGGGCGCAAGCCGCCGCCGGTGAAGGGCCTGACCAAGCAGCAGTACAAGACGCTGTGCGCCAGCGTGGCGTTCCGCGCCGAGGACCGCCTGAAGAGCGCCACCGAGCTGGTGGACGGCCTGCGCGACGTGGGCTTGCGCGAGCGGGCGCTGCCGTTCCTGATCTACGGCGTGCCGGCGGTGCTGATCGTCGCCGGCGGCGTGTGGGGCTGGGTCACCTGGCGCCACGACCATCACGTCAACGAAGTGATCCAGCGTTTCACGTTGACCCGGCCGGATCGCTACGCCAGCGAGTCGCAGGCGCTGCAGGCACTGGACACGCTCAGCGACGACGACCGCAAGCGCATCGTGGTCGACCAGAGCGACCTGATCCAGAAGTTCCTGCTCAGTCGGATCGACGCGTACTGGAACCCGACCGAGGGTCGCTACGACTACGCCGGTACGCAGAAGGTGTTCACGCTGCGCGACGACCTGAAACTGTATTCGCCCGCGCTGGACATCAAGCGTAGCGAGATCGAGAAGCAGCGCAACGACCTGCTCAACGCGCTCGACACGCAACTCAGCCAGCAGATCGGTGCCGGGGCGATCTTCGAGAACCAGCCGGACAACGTGGTCGCCACGCTGGACAAGATCCGCGCCATCGACCCGACCAGCGCGCTGCTGAAGAACACCGAGCTGGAACTCAAGTACGACGCGGCGATCGGCAAGTCGCTGGATGCCGGGCAGGTCGACCAGGCCGCGACCGAATTCAAGCTGGCCAGTCGTCTGTTCCCCGATTCCACGCGGATCAAGCAGCGCGGCGCGCAACTGGATGAGCTGGGCAAGGCGCTCGCCGCGCAGCAACTGGCGCAACAGCAGGCCGCGCAGTTGCAGCAGCAGCGCGAGCAGAGCCTGCTCTCGCTCAGTGGCCTGCTCGATCATCCCGACAACAGCGACGACTGGCGCAACCGCGCCGCCACCGCCTACCAGGGCGCCGCCAAGCTGCTGGCCGACGACGCCCGCCTGCCGGCGCAGGCGGAGCGCCTCAAGCAGGCGCTGGCCGCCCAGGCCGCCGAACGCCAGGGCGCTGGCGATCTGGACGGCGCCATCGCCATCGCGGGCTTCGGCGTCAACCTGTTTCCCGGCGATGCCGATCTGTCCTCGACTCGCCAGAAACTGCTGGAACAGCAGAACCAGCTGGCGCAGAAGGCCGCCAGCGAAGCCCAACGCAATGCGCTGGCCAAGCGCCGCGTCGACGACCTGCTGGCCAAGCCGCTGGGCACGGCCGTGTGGTTGCAGGACGTCAGCAGCGCGCTGGGTACCGCGCGCGAGCAAATGGGTGTCGGCGCACCGGCTTATGCCGAGGTGCGCGGCAACGTCGATGCCAGCCTGATCAAGCTGGCGCGCGAGCGGATCGCCGCTGGCGATCTCGATGAAGCCCAGCGCATCGTCCAGGCCGGTCAGCGAATGGACCCGGCCGAAGCCGGCTACGCCACCGTGCTGGCCGAGGTCGGTGCGGCCCGCAGCGCCGCGCAGGCGCGCCAGCAGCAACAGCAGGTGCAAGCCATTGCCGCTGCTCGCGCCACCCTGGCCGGGCTCGCCGCCAAGCCGTTGCTCACGCCCGACTGGCAGCAGGCCGTGGCCAGCGCGATGGCCTCACTCAAGGGCGATACCTCGCCGGAAACCACCCGCACGGTCGGTGCGTTGGCCACCTCGATTGCCGACGTGGCCGCCTCGCAGGCTGATCCGCAGCATCTGCCGCAGGCGCGCCTGGCGGTGGACTTCGGGCTGAAGTATGTGCCGCAGTCGCCACGCTTGCTGGCCGAGAGTGCCAAGCTGGATGCGCTGCAGGCCGACCTCCAGGCCAAGGCGGCGCGCGACAGCGCGGATGCGGAAGTGAAGTCGCGCATCGAGTCGATGCGCAGCGCGGCGGCCGCGGCGGACGTCGGCAAGGCGAGTCAGTCGCTGGCGCGGATCAAGGCGCTGCAGCCGGACAACCCGTTCCTGCAGAACGAGGGTCCGAAGCTGCTGGCCGATGCCTATCTCGGCCTGGGCCAGGAAACGTTCCAGAAGGGGCGCTACGAAAAGGCCGCCGAGGTGCTTGGCCAAGGCCTGCAGGTGCTCGGCGGCAATGCCCAGTTGCGTGGCGCGAAGGCACGCTACGACGTGGTGGCAGCGATCATGGCCGCGGCCCGGCAGCCGACCAGCACGGCCGATTACGCACGGTTGAAGCAGCAGCTGGCGAGCGTGCGGCGCAACGATCCGAAGGCGCTGGCCGCGCTCGAGTCGGACATGCGCATTCGTGGCCAGCTGACCGGCAAGACGCTGGAGGAGCAACTCGACCGGGTCAAGCCGAGTGCCGCGGCCGCACCGGCGCCGGCACCCGCACCCGCCACGCCCGTTGAGTCGACGCCGGCCACGGAGCAGGGCGCCCTGCCGGGGCGGCCCGTGCCGGTCCCCCGGCCCGGCGCACCGACACCGGCGCAGCCGGGCAAGGTCGCCAATGTGCCGAGCGGGCCAAGCGGCCCCGATCCGTGCGCCAAAGCCGGGATGGCCGGGACCGGCAAGTTCTGCCGCGACAGCTTCGGGACGTCGTATGGCCCCTTCATGGTGGTGGTGCCTGGCGCGGGCGGTGGACGGCCGTATGCGATGTCGCGTGCGGAGGTATCGATCAACGAGTTCAACGCGTTCTGCCGCGCATCCGGCAAGTGCGCAGCCAAGTCGGTCAGCGATCCGGATCTCGGCAATGCGCCGATCACCAACATCCCGCTCAGCCAGGCGCAGGCTTATGCGCGGTGGCTCAGCGATGTCAGCGGCTTCAGCTATCGCCTGCCGACGGATGCCGAATGGCTCAATGCCGCCAGCGCCGGCGGCCGCTTCAAGCAGGCCGAGGACAGCAACTGCGTGCCGCCTTCGGCTGGCGGCGGCGACGGCAGTGGCGCGCTGGTTTCCGCCCGCGGGCGTTCGCGCAATCCCTGGGGTCTGGTCAACATGACCGGCAACGCCTGGGAGTGGGTCGTCAGCGGTGGCAGCGTGGCCGTGCGCGGCGGCAGCTACACCAGCTATTGGTCCGATTGCAGCGTGGGCACCCAGCGCAGCGATGGCGGCTCGCCGCAGCGCGACGTCGGCTTCCGCATCCTCAGGGAGGTGAAATGATCGATTTCGCTGAACGCGGGCGTGCCGTGAACCAGGATCTGCGTGTGCTCGACGACGCCCATCGGCTTGGCCGGATCACCCGCGCCGAGTATCGCGCGCGTCGCCGGCGATTGCTGGAAAGCCTGTACGACCCCAGTGCGGTGGTCACCGCCCGCAACACCCTGGTGCCGCCGACGGCCACCACCACTCCGCGACCGCGCAGGGCGCCGGCGGCGCCGCGTGACGATGCCTCCGCCGACTCGGCCAGCCATGCCCTGACCAGCCTGCTGGCGATGCGACCGGCCACGCGCTGGAAGTCGGTGGCGGGCGGCGTGCTGCTGCTCGTCATCGCGTTGGGTGCGCTCGCCTACTGGTTGTTGCGCGGCTAGCTTGCGCCGGGCTTGCCGGTTCCGGCATCGGCTGCTGCGGCGCGTCACGAGGGCGGGACGGAGGGCGGAAAAATCGCTCGCCAAACCGTCGCGTGCAGGCCTGCGGTGACTGGTTCCGCAGCGCGACGAGGGTGTATCCTGATCGGACGATCCAAGCCCGGGGGCAGCAATTGCCCGATCCGTGGGGGGCTTCGATTTCGCAGCTGGCGCGCCTTCGATGTCCAGGCGCGCCGTCAATGGAAAGATGATGCAGCCGGGGGAGTGTATCGTGCGAATTGTCCGTCTCGCCGCAGCGTTGACATCGGCCTTGGCATTCACCGGCGGCGTGGTTCACGCCCAGGAAGCAGCAACGGCTGCGCCAGGTCAGTCTTCACCCGCACCCACTTCGACTCCCGCGCAGGCGACGCCATCGCCGCCGCCGGGCGGCGTCGTTCCGCCGGTACGCGATCGCGATGCGGCGGCCGTGCAGACGGTCGCGGTACGCGGCTTTCGCGTCAGCGGCGTCGGCAGCCATGCGCAACTCGGCATCACGCCGGCCAGCATCCAGGCACTGGCCGATGCGCAGTTCCGCGAGCTGGCCGCAGGCGCGGGCACGGCCGAGTTGAGCTTCGCCCAGATGCAGGGCGTCGCCGACAAGATCACCGAGCGTTATCGCACCGCCGGCTTCATCGTCTCCAACGCGTTCCTGCCGGCGCAGACCATCGGCTCCGACCAGGTCGTCGGCATCCAGGTGCTGGAAGGGCAGATCGGCAAGATCATCGTCAAGGGCACCAAGCGCTATCGGCCGGACGTGATCTCGGCGGCGGCGCAGGAATTGCGCGGCAAGCCCCTGCTGAAGAGCGACGTCGATTCCGCCTTGCTTTATGCGCGCGACCTTCCCGGCGTCACCGTGGCCTCGACCTTCCAGCCCGGCGAGCAGACCGGCGACACCGACCTGATCATGATCGCCCACGAGAAGCGGCCGGTTCAGTTCACTCTCGGCGCCAACAACTACGGCACCGACCTGACCGGCAAGTACCGCGTGCAGGCCGGCGTGGAATGGGCCAATCCGCTGCACCTGGGCGACACCTTCACGGCCAACGTCGATTACGCGCTCGACCCCAACGACAACATCTACGGTGCGCTGACCTACCGGGTGCCGTTCACGAGCACGCCGGGGTTGTCGGCGGTGGTCGGCGCCTCGCGCAACGAGCTGCAGATCAATACCGGCACCTTTGCCGCGCTCGACGTGAAAGGCCCCAGCTCGCTCTACTACGGCGGCCTCGACTGGAAGTACATCAATCGTGACGACCTGCAGCACGTGGCCACCCTGCACCTGCTGAGGGAACGCTCCCAGCTCGACAGCCTGGGCTTCCACCTGTCCGACGAGAAGTTCACGGTGGCGGAAGCCACCTGGGGCATGCTGCATACCGATCGCCGCTTCCACGGCGTGGACATCATGCAGGTGGCCCTGCGCAAGTCGATCAGGGACGATTCGCGCGAGCCCGACCTGATCAGCCCGCAGCATGACCGCAGCTTCCTCGTCGCGAAGCTCTCCTACACCCGGTTGCAGTTCCTGACCAAGTCGCAGCGCCTGAACTTCAAGTTCATCAGCCAGTACACCCGCGACGCGCTGGTGCCGCTGGAGCAGTTCGCGATGGGCGGCCCGGACAGCGTGCGCTCCTATCCGATCGCCGACGCACTGCGCGACCGCGGCTTCTACACCGCGCTGGAATACCACGTCGATGCTCCCGGTTTCGGCGACAAGGTGTCGCCGTTCTACGGCAGGCCGTGGCGCGAGCTGCTGGAGTTCGAGGTGTTCTACGACTACGCCAGGGGCTACTCGGCCGGCGCCAACCGCATGACCACGCCGGACAGCGCGGAGCTGAGCGGCGCCGGTGCGGGCTTCATCTTCCGCCTGCCGCGATTCAAGCAATTCGAGCTGCACTTCGACGCGGCCAAGACCACCAGTTCGCAGAACGCGTCCAACGGCAAGGGTTTCCACATCTATACCCGCTTCAGCTTCACGTTCTGAGGGATGACGACGACATGAGCAAGCACATCAGCACCCGGCGTGAATCGCGCAACGGCGCTTCCGTGGATCGGATCGCACGCTTGCCCTCCGGCAGCCTGCCGCTGCACAGGACCTGGCCGATCAGCTTGTGCATCGGGCTCGCGATCGGCTCGATCGCCGTCAGTCCTGACGCCTTCGCCGGCGGCCCCACCGGCGGCACGGTGGTCGGCGGCACCGGCAGCATCACCCAGAACGGCAACGAGACGGTGATCAACCAGATCTCGCAGCGACTGGCGCTGAACTGGGAGACATTCAACCTCAAGGCCAACGAATCGGTGCTGTTCAACCAGCCCGGGCGCTCGGCGGTGGCGCTCAACCGCATCCTCGATCAGAACCCCAGCCAGATCTTCGGCAAGATCAACTCCAACGGTCAGGTCTTCCTGATCAACACCCACGGCATCATCTTCGGCGCCACGGCACAGATGAATGTCGGCGGCCTGATGGCCAGCACGCTGGACCTCACCCCGAAGGATTTCCTTGCCGGCAACTACAGCCTCAACGCGGTCGGCGCGGGCGCGGGCATCGTCAACCACGGTTTGATTCAGGCCGCCAGCGGCGGCTCCGTCGCACTGGTCGGCGGCAGCGTGGCCAACGACGGCGTGATCCTGGCCAACTACGGCAGCATCAACCTCGACGGCGCCGAACACGCCGTACTCGACTTCGACGGCAACGGCCTGATCAACATCCAGATCACCGGCGAACTGAAGCAGCGCCTGGACGACAAGGAAGCGGCAGTCAGCAACTCCGGCACCCTCAAGGCCGAAGGAGGCACCGTGGTGCTGCAGGCCTCGGCAGCCAAGGATCTGTTCACCAACCTGGTCAACAACTCCGGCGTGATCGACGCCAGCGGCATCAGCACCGACGGCGGCGTGGTGCGGCTGGTGGGCAACGGCGGCAATGTGCAGAGCAGCGGCAGTGTCACCGCCACGGGTGACCATGGCGGGCGCATCGAATTGCTGTCGGACCATGACGTGATGGTCACCGGCGGCACGGTGGATGCTTCAGGTCGCCTGGGTGGCGGAGCCATTCGCGTCGGTGGCGGCGTCCGTGGAGGCGAAGGCCTCGCCGTGGCCGCGCGCACGTACATCGGGCCGGATGCGTCGCTCAACGCCGATGCAACCGGCAAGGGCGACGGCGGCAGCATCGCCGTGTTCTCGCGCGACAACTCGGTCATCGCCGGCGGCTTGTCCGCGCGTGGCGGCATTGACGGCGGCAACGGCGGTTTCGTCGAGACGTCGAGCCACGGCGCGCTCACCATCACCGGTACGCCGCAGGTCTTCGCGCGCAGCGCCGACGGGTTGGGCGGCAACTGGCTGATCGATCCGAACAACATCACGATCGTCGCAGGCGGTGGCAACACCAAGATCAATGCCACCAACCCCTTTGTGTCGACCAACGACGGAGCGTCGCTCGGCGTCGACCTGATCACCGCCGCCTTGACCGGTGGCGCCAGCGTCACGGTCACGACGGGTACGGGGGGCGCCAATTCCGAAGCTGGCGACATCACCCTCAATGCCGACCTCGACTACAACGGCAAGGGAACCAACTCGCTCACGTTCAATGCGGCGAACGACATCGTCATCAACAACAAGATATTCGATTCGGTGCTTGGCGGCGACGTGCTGAACCTGTCGTTGCTCGCCGGCCGCAACATTTCGCTCAACAACGACATCTCGCTGGGCGGTGGTACGGCCACGCTGACTGCGACTGCAGGCAGCATCTCGCGCACTGCGGGCACGATTTCCGGCAGCGCCCTGACTCTCACGGCGGGCGGCACCAATGGCGCGATCGGCGCATCGGGCGCCATCCAGACGGACGTCGACAGCATCGTGTTCAGCGCGAAGGGTACCGGCGCGGTCAACATCGTTGACGCCAATGGCGTGAATGTCAGCGGTACCGCCGGCAGCGGCAACGTCGGCATCACCACCACCACGAGCGATCTGGGCGTGGTGGGTTCGGGCATCGTCACCGCCGGTGGTGCGGTGACGCTCGGAGCCGCCGGCGGCGGCGCGCGCATCAACATCGGCACGGGCGTCGCAGTGGATACCACCAATGGTGTCGCTACCGGCGCAAACGTCAGCCTGGTTGCAGACAACGCCGACATACTCGGAACCATCAATGCCGGCACCGCCGGTATCGTGGCCATCCGGCAGGCTACGGCGGGACGGCTCATTTCGCTGGGCCCCGACGCTCCGTTTCCCGCAGATCCCCAGCTTGGCGTGACGAGTGCCGAACTGGATCAGATCACCGCCAACACGATCGTGATCGGTGACGCCAACAGCGGTGACCTGGGTATCACGGCGGCCATCGCTCCGGCCCACGCCACCACCCTCTCGCTGAATACCGGAGGGACCATCTCGCAAGTGGGGGGAGCCACCATCACGGTCGGCACCCTGACTGGCAGCTCGGCCGGTGCCACCACGTTGGGAGAGGCCAACCAGATCGGCAATCTCGGAAGTTTCACCGCCTCAAGCTTCAGTCTGACCAATGCCGCTGCGCTCACGCTTGTCGGCAACGTGACGACCAGCGGATCACAAACCTACAACACGGCATTGGTGTTGGGCGGCGACCGCGTGTTGAGCGGCAGCGACATCACCTTTGCCTCGACTGTCGACGGCACGCATGCGTTGACCGTGAACGCCAGCGGAATCACCAGGTTCGACGCTGCGGTCGGCGGCACGACGGCGTTGACCAGCCTGATCACGGATGCCGCCGGCAGCACCACGTTGAGTGGCAATGTCGCCACCAGCGGCATGCAGAGCTGGGGCGACGCGCTGACGCTCGGTTCCAATGTCATGCTGACTGGAACGACGATCAGCCTGGCGGCCGTGACAGGTGCCGGCAACAACCTGACGGTGACCGGCAATGCGGTGCTGGCAGGGGCGGTGGCTGGTGTGGGCGTGCTGCAGGTAAGCGGCACGACGAATCTCAATACCGCCAGCGTGAGCACCAGCGGCGACCAGGCCTACAACGGCTCGGTGACGCTGGGTGCCAATGCAACGCTGGCCAGCAGTGGCAGTGGCACGATCGGCTTCGGCTCCACGGTGAATGGCGCGCACACGCTGGCGGTGAACACCGGCGGCGCCGCCAGCTTCGGCGGCGCGGTCGGCGCAACGACGGCACTGACCAGCCTGACGACGAACAGCGGCACGTTCAGCGCGGTCGACCTGACCGTCAACGGCCCGTTGTCGGTCACCACCACGGCCGGAGGGATCACGCAGGGAGCCGGTTTCTACACGGTCAACGGAACATCGACTTTCAACGCCGGCAGCAACGCGATCACGCTGACCTCGCTCAACGACTTCATCGGTGCGGTGAGCCTGACCGGCGGCACCACGCAGATCACCGATGCCAACGCGCTGGCGCTGGGTACCTTGCAAACAGGCAGCCTGACGGTCAGCAGTGGCGGGGCGCTTGACCTGGGCCATGGTTCGGTTGCCGGCGACCTGTCGGCAACTTCAGGGACGTCCATAACGCTCAATGGAGCGCTTGCCGGACTCGGCAACGTGGCGTTCAGCGGATCTGCGCCAAGCGGTACTGGAAGCATCGCCGGCACCGGATCGATTACAGGCATCGGTGGGTCACCGTTTGCGCTTGTCGGCGCCAACCAGGGCACCTCCGGCGGGATCAGCTTCACGGGTTTCATCGCGGCCGACGCCACGGCGGTCACCGGTGCTGCGGGTTTCGACGATGCCAGCAAGGTCAGCCAGGGCATGACCTTCGTCAACGCCACCAGCGTGGGCGGCAGCGGCACGATCGCGAACGTGGTCGGCAGCTTCGCCGACAACACCGGGACCTCGTCGGCGAGCGGCATCGTCTACAGCGGCTTCGATGCGGTGACGGGCACCGGTGGCAGCGTGACCGGCGTGACCGGCAGCTTCAATCTCGGTACGAAGGTGTCCAGCGCGTCGACGCTCGACTACAGCGGCTTCGGCGTCACCACGCTGACCGGCAGCGGGGCCGGTGCCACGATCGCGGGCAGCGGCCAGACCTACACGCTGGACAACACGGTCATCGACCAGGGCAGCAGCGGTGGCGTGACCTGGACGGGGTTCGGCAACATCGCCGATACCAGCGGCACGGTGGCCTTCGGCACCGGCGGCAGCGTCAGTGGCAACGTGACGGCGGCGACGCTGAACTACGGCAGCCACAGCGGTGCCGTGACGTTCGACCTGGCCGATGGCAGCGGCGCGACCACGGGCATCGGCGGGACGTGGGCGGGCGTCACGGCGGTCACGGGCAACGGCAATGGGGCGATTACGGGCAGCAGCACCTTTGCCCTGAGCGGAGCCAACGCGGGCTCGGCGGGCGGTGTTGCCTTCACCGGCTTCACGGCTGCCGACGCGGCGACCATCACCGGTGTCGCGGGTTTCAACAGCGCGGCCAAGAGCAGCCTCGGCATGACCTTCGCCAACGCCACGAGCGTGGCGGGCAGTGGCGCGATCACGAACCTGGGCGGCACCGCGTTCAACCTGAGCGGCACCAAGACGGGCAATGCCGGCGGTGTCGGCTATAGCGGCTTCACCGCGGCCGACACGACGACGGTCACCGGCGCCGCGGGCTTCAACGACGCCACCAGGACCAGCGAAGGCATGACCTTCGTCAACGCCACCAGCGTGGGCGGCAGCGGCACGATCGCGAACGTGGTCGGCAGCTTCGCCGACAACACCGGGACCTCGTCGGCGAGCGGCATCGTCTACAGCGGCTTCGATGCGGTGACGGGCACCGGTGGCAGCGTGACCGGCGTGACCGGCAGCTTCAATCTCGGCACGAAGGTGTCCAGCGCGTCGACGCTCGACTACAGTGGCTTCGGCGTCACCACGCTGACCGGCAGCGGGGCCGGTGCCACGATCGCGGGCAGCGGCCAGACCTACACGTTGGACAACACGGTCATCGACCAGGGCAGCAGCGGTGGCGTGACCTGGACGGGGTTCGGCAACATCGCCGATACCAGCGGCACGGTGGCCTTCGGCACCGGCGGCAGCGTCAGTGGCAACGTGACGGCGGCGACGCTGAACTACGGCAGCCACAGCGGTGCCGTGACGTTCGACCTGGCCGATGGCAGCGGCGCGACCACGGGCATCGGCGGGACGTGGGCGGGCGTCACGGCGGTCACGGGCAACGGCAATGGGGCGATTACGGGCAGCAGCACCTTTGCCCTGAGCGGAGCCAACGCGGGCTCGGCGGGCGGTGTTGCCTTCACCGGCTTCACGGCCGCCGACGCGGCGACCATCACCGGTGCTGCGGGTTTCGACGATGCCAGCAAGGTCAGCCAGGGCATGACCTTCGTCAACGCCACCAGCGTGGGCGGCAGCGGCACGATCGCGAACGTGGTCGGCAGCTTCGCCGACAACACCGGGACCTCGTCGGCGAGCGGCATCGTCTACAGCGGCTTCGATGCGGTGACGGGTACCGGTGGCAGCGTGACCGGCGTGACCGGCAGCTTCAATCTCGGCACGAAGGTGTCCAGCGCGTCGACGCTCGACTACAGCGGCTTCGGCGTCACCACGCTGACCGGCAGCGGGGCCGGTGCCACGATCGCGGGCAGCGGCCAGACCTACACGCTGGACAACACGGTCATCGACCAGGGCAGCAGTGGTGGCGTGACCTGGACGGGGTTCGGCAACATCGTCGATACCAGCGGCACGGTGGCCTTCGGCACCGGCGGCAGCGTCAGTGGCAACGTGACGGCGGCGACGCTGAACTACGGCAGCCACAGCGGTGCCGTGACGTTCGACCTGGCCGATGGCAGCGGCGCGACCACGGGCATCGGCGGGACGTGGGCGGGCGTCACGGCGGTCACGGGCAACGGCAATGGGGCGATTACGGGCAGCAGCACCTTTGCCCTGAGCGGAGCCAACGCGGGCTCGGCGGGCGGTGTTGCCTTCACCGGCTTCACGGCCGCCGACGCGGCGACCATCACCGGTGCCGCGGGTTTCAACAGCGCGGCCAAGAGCAGCCTCGGCATGACCTTCGCCAACGCCACGAGCGTGGCGGGCAGTGGCGCGATCACGAACCTGGGCGGCACCGCGTTCAACCTGAGCGGCACCAAGACGGGCAATGCCGGCGGTGTCGGCTATAGCGGCTTCACCGCGGCCGACACGACGACGGTCACCGGCGCTGTGGGCTTCGACAGCTCGGCCAGGAGCAGTCTCGGCATGACCTTCGCCAACGCCACGAGCGTGGCGGGCAGTGGCGCGATCACGAATCTGGGCAGCACCGCGTTCAACCTGACTGGTACCACGGCAGGCAACGCCGGCGGCATCGACTACAACGGCTTCACCTCAGCCGACACCACCACGGTCACCGGTGCCGCGGGCTTCGACTACACGGCCAAGACCAGCCTGGGCATGGCCTTCGCCAACGCCACGAGCGTGGCGGGCAGTGGCGCGATCACCAACCTGGGCAGCACGGCGTTCAACCTGACCGGCATCATGGCAGGTACGGCAGGCACCACCAGCTTCAACGGCTTCGACGCGGCCGACACCACGGCCGTCACCGGCGCCGCAGGTTTTGACAGCTCGACCAGGAGCAGCCTGGGCATCGCCTTTGCCAATGCCACGAGCGTGGCGGGCAGCGGCGCGATCACGAACCTTGGGGGTACCGCGTTCAATCTGGTCGGCACCAAGACCGGCAATGCCGGTGGCGTCAACTACAGCGGCTTCACCGCGGCCGACACCACGTCCGTCACCGGTGCCGCCGGTTTCGACAGCGCGGCCAAGAGCAGTCTCGGCATGACCTTTGCCAATGCCACGAGCGTGGCGGGCAGTGGCGCGATCACGAACCTTGGCGGCACCGCGTTCAACCTGAGCGGCACCAAGACGGGCAATGCCGGCGGTGTCGGCTATAGCGGCTTCACCGCGGCCGACACGACGACGGTCACCGGCGCCGTGGGCTTCGACGACAACGGCAGGACCAGCGAGGGCATGGCCTTCGCGAACGCCACCAGCGTGGGTGGCAGCGGCTCGATCGCGAACGTGGTCGGCAGCTTCGCCGACAACACGCGTATCTCGTCAGCTAGCGGCATCGCGTACAGCGGTTTCGGTACGGTTACGGGCACCGGCGGCAGCGTGACCGGGGTGACCGGCAGCTTCGATCTCGGCACGAAGGTGTCGAGCGCCTCGGGCATCGACTACAGCGGCTTCAACCTCACTACGCTGGCCGGAAGCGGCGCCGGCGCCACGATTGCCGGCAGCAACCAGACCTACAACCTGACCGGCACAGACGCCGGCAACAACGGCACGCTGAGCTGGACGTCGTTCGGGAACCTGAGCGACAGCGGTGCCGGCACCTTCATGTTCGCGAACGGTGCGGGCGTGTCGGGCATGCTGACTTCCGCTGCCGCAGGCACATTGGATTACAGTGCGTACACGACCGCGGTGAATGTGGACCTGGGAGGCACGGCGACCGGTACCGGGGGCTGGAGCGGGATCACCGCGGCGAAGGGCGGTTCTGCCTCTGACACGATCAGCGGCAGCAGCCAGACCTACAATCTGACCGGCCTCAATGCCGGCAACAGCGGCACCGTGAGCTGGACCTCGTTCGAGAACATTGCCGATGCGGGTATCGGCACGTTGACCGCCAGCAACCAGACCTGGAGCCTGACCGGGCACAACCAGGGCACGGCGACCAATCTGGCAGGCGCCTTCTCCGGCATCGGCAATCTGATCGACACCGGCACCGGCCACTTCCTCATGCACTCGGGCGCTGACGGGGACATCTCCGGCAGCCTCGACGCCGGCATCGACGGAAGCCTGGACTATTCGGGCTACACCACCGCGGTCAACGTGAACCTTGCCGGTGCGGGCTCGACAGGCGTAGGCGGTACAAACTCCGGAATTTCAGCGGTAACGGCGAGTTCGAACCTCGGCATCAGCGGCAATGCGAGCAACGGGCTGACGATCACCACGACGGGCGCCGGAACCACCACAACCCTGGGCGCGACCACGGTCGGAGGCGATCTGAACATCACCGCCAGTGGGGCGGTCTTGCAGACCGGCGGTGCGCTGAGCGTTATCGGCACGAGCACCATCCATGGCGGTTCGAACGCGATCACCCTGACAGGCGGCAGCAACGACTTCGGCGGCACGGTGAATCTCACCGGCGGTGCCACCCAGATCAATGACCTCAATGCACTGACCCTTGGCACGGTGAACACCGGGGCGCTGACGGTGAGTGCGGGCGATCTCACCCTGGCTGGTGCGGTCAATGGCACGGCGGTCAGCCTGACCTCTTCCGGCGCGATCAGCGAAGGCGCAGGCGGCAGCCTCACGGCCACTTCGCTGACCGGTCATTCGGCCGGTACGACGACCCTTGCCGGGACCAATCACATCGGCTCGCTGGGCAGCTTCAGTGCGGCGGGCTTCGCGTTGATCAACGCCCAAGCCTTGACGGTGAATGGCCCGGTAAGTGGCGGTGCGGGTACCGCGCTGACCACGACCGCCGGCAACCTGACGATCAATGGTGCAGTGAGCGGCACCACGACAACGCTGAATTCCGCCGGTGGGATCAGCGAAGGCGGCAGTGGCAGCATCACGGCAGGCACCTTGAGGGGTCAATCCATCGGTGCGACTGCGCTCAACGGCGCAAACCACATCGGCACCTTGGGCAGCTTCAGTGCGGCGGGCTTCGCGTTGACCAACGCGCAGACCCTGGTCGTGGGCGGCACCGTCGACGGGGGGGCCAGCACGGCGTTGACCACGACGAGCGGCGACCTGGCGATCAACGGTCTGGTGAAGGGCGCCACCACCACGCTGGTCTCGGCGGGCGCGATCACCGAAGGCGCCGGCGGCAGCATCACGGCGAACCTGTTGACCGGTCATTCGATCGGAAACACCACACTCGATGGCAACAACCACATCAACATACTGGGCGGCTTCAGCGCAGACTTCAGCCTGACCAACGGTCAGACGCTGACCGTCGAAGGCCCGCTCGATGGTGGCCCGGTCGTGGCGCTGACCACGACGGCCGGCGACCTGATCATCAATGGCACGGTGACCGGCGCCACCACCACGCTGACCTCGGCCGGTGCGATCATCGAAGGCACCCATGGCGTCATCACCGCCGATAACTTGACCGGCAGCTCCGCTGGCAGCACCAGCCTGCTCGGCGCCAACCAGGTGGCAGCCCTGGGCGCATTCGTCAGCGGTGGCGACTTCGCCTTCAACACCATCCGGACCTTGACGGTGAATGATGCACCGTCGGCCAATGGTGGTGCCGGCGACCTTACGCTGACGGCCAGCGGGGCGAACTCGGACCTGATCCTGGCCAGCACCCTGACCGGCAACACGGTTACCTTGGGTGCAGGCCGCAATATCAACCAGACGGCTGGTGCGATCCATGCGAACACGTTGACTGGCAGTTCGGTCGGCAGTACCGCGCTCGGTGGCGCCAACCACATCGGCACGCTGGGCAACTTCACGGCGGCGAACTTCGCGCTGACCAACGCGCAGGCGCTGGCGGTGACGGGCTCCGTGGACGGCGGCGCGAGTACTTCGCTGAAGACCACCAGCGGCAATCTGGCGATCAACGGCACGGTGAAGGGCACGACCACGACGCTGGCCTCTGCTGGCGCAATCACCGAAGGCGCCGGCGGCAGCATTGTCGCCGGCATGTTGACCGGCAGCTCCGCCGGTGCCACCACGCTCAACGGCGCCAACCGCATCGGCACCCTGGGAGGCTTCACGGCCGCCGGCTTCGCCTTGACCAACGCACAGACATTGGCCGTCAGCGGCACGCTGGATGGCGGCGCCAGCACCTCGCTGAAGACCACCAGCGGCGATCTGGCGATCAATGGTCCGGTGAAGGGAACGGCCACCTCGCTCACCTCGGCCGGCGCGATCACCGAAGGCGCGGCGGGCGTCATCACGGCCGGCACCCTGACCGGCAGTTCGGTCGGCGCGACCACGCTCAACGGCGCCAACCAGATCGGCACGCTGGGCAGCTTCACGGCAGCCAATTTCGCCCTGACCAGTGCGCAGGCGCTCACTGTCGACGGTCCGCTGGATGGCGGCGCCAGCACTTCGCTGAAGACCACCAGCGGCGACCTGGCGATCAACGGCTCGGTGAAGGGAACGGCCACCACGCTGACCTCGGCCGGCGCGATCAGCGAAGGCGCCAGCGGCATCATCACGGCCGGCACGCTGAGCGGCAGCGCGGTGGGTCCGACCGTGCTGGGCAGCGCGGGTTCGCCCAACAAGAACATGGTCGACACGCTGGGCAACTTCACTTCGCTGGCCGGCTTCAGCATGACCAACGACAAGACGCTGACACTGGCGTCGGTGGCCGGCAGCGCCTTCACGGTGAACGCGGGCACCTCGCCGTTCTACCTGTCGGTGACCCATGGCGACCTGTTCCAGCTCGGCACGACACCGCTGTATGACGGCATAGGCGTATGGGGTTCCACCGGGCGCCTCGGTTCCAGCTCCCAGCCGATCTACGTGGTGGGCACGGGCCTGCAGAACATCGCCAACGTCGGCCTGCCGCCCGCTTACTTCTATGCGGTGGACAGCTCCGGCAACCTGCTGCCGCTGGGCGGTGGTTTCGCCATCAACGTGCCGACCGCCTCCGGTGCGGGCAGCGCGCAGAACGGCAACCACGGCGACTCCTACATCGACCCGAGCGTGATCACCGCCAACTACCGCTCGTACGGCATCGTGCCTTCCGGCGTGCGCCTGCCGCCCGACCAGCAGAGCGGTTGCGATCCGGATCAGCCGGACCAGGCCGCCTGCCAGGACCCGGACGCACTGGGCATGGTCATGCCATGGCCGAAAGCGCCGCAGTGACCGGCATCGGCAAACTCGGCGCAGGCATCGCGGTGGCGATGCTTGCGCTGGGCCTGACCGGCCCCGCCGCGGGCCAGGCAGCGCCGCAGATCGCGCCGCGGCTGACCGGGGAACTGATCATCACGCAGCTGGACACGGCGCAACACGACCTCGCCGCACGTGCGACCGGGTCGCCTGGCTCCAGTCTCGCGGCAACCAGCCAGAAGCTGGCCGACCTGGGCCGGGACTTGCGCAAGGCGCTGGGCAAGGATCTGGCCAAGCCGATCGACATGCTGGGCAACGAAGAGAAGGCGCAGGCCTACCGCGCCGAAGCCGCCGTGCAGCGCACGCAGGCGTTCCTGGAGGCCAGCAAGGGCTGCCTGGGCCAGGATGTCGCCGCGATGGCGGCTGCACTGGCCCGCACCGTGGCGTTGAAGGCGGCTGCCTCCGGCGGGTCGAAATTGCCGCCGGTGATCAATGGCGTGGAGACGCTGGATCGACGCCCGCTGTTCGTCCTGCATGGCGACGGCGCCGGGGCAGCGTTCGCACTGACCGGGGAAAACCTGCTTGACGCACAGTGCGCCAGCCCGGTGGTCAGCGCGACCGACGCACAGGGCAAGCCGCAGGCGGTGCAGCCGGTGGTGACCGGCGTGTTGCCCAATCGCATCGAATTGAAATTGCCTGCCGGTGCGCTGCCATCGGGCAGCTACGTGCTCAACGTGGTGGCGCAGCGCAAGGTGTTCCTGATGGGCTGCACGGCGCAGCCGCCCACCTCGGCCGTGCTGGAGGTGGCGCCCGCGCCGAAGGTCTCGGTGAGCTACGCGCTGACCCAGACCTGCCCGGCGCCCGGCGGCGGACAGGGTCGCGCCATGCCGGCGGTCACCGGCAGCATGCCCGAGGGTGTAGGGCGGGGCACGGTGGCCAAGTACGTGACGGTCGACGGTTGCGCCGATCCGCTCAGCTACGCGATCAGTGCGACGGTGACGTTCGGCGACGGACACGGCAGCACGGTGGGGCCGATCAGCCAGATCGCCTCGGCCGGCATCACGGCCGGGCTTCCGGGCGGCTTGTCGCTGAGCTGGGACCCTTCGGTGCACCAGCTCGTGGTTCGCCCCGCAGCCAGCAGTTGCAAGGGCGTTTACTGACGAGGTGCCGCGCCCGCCGGACTTGTTCCCGGCGGCGGGCTATTCGTCTTCCGGCGTACCCGACACCACGCGCAGTTCGGAAATGCCGCCCGGCGCGAGATCCCTGAGCAGGTCCATGAAATCCATGCCGACCAGCCGCTGTGCGCGCCGCAACAGCAGCGGTACCGGGCTGGAGGGTTCGCAGCGCATGTAGTAGTCGCAGATCTCGTCGAGCCGGCGCATCACGTCCTGCGGCCCGGCGATCGGACCCGAGGCCCGCGCCGCGTTCGGTGCACCACCCTCCGCGCCACCTTCGCCAGCCCCTTCGCCTTGCACTTCGGCCGGCAGTCGACGCGCCAGCTGCGGGTCGAGGAATTTCTTCAGCTCGTAGATGTCGCTGAGCAGGTTCTTGAAGTCCGGACCCATCGTGCCGACGTGGTCGTTGAACAGGGCGTCGATGGCCTTGGCATGCTCCAGTGACTCGCTGATCGCGGCGGTGGTCTGGACCAGCTCCTCCTCCGCGCAATCCATGCAGCACGCTTCCATCTCGGTGATGCTCGGCTCGGGGCCGTCGCCGGGCGTGGTGACCTTCAGCGTGCCGTTGGCGATGCGCAGGTCGCGCAGGCTGAAACGGCCCATGCGCGGCGACTGCACGAACGGCGTGGTGCGGAAATAACCGAGCACACCCTGCAGGTCGTTCAGCGGCACCACCGCGTTGACGCGCATGGTCGGGTCGTTGTTGTCCTCCGCGTCCAGCTGCGGATGCACGGTGTCCCAGAATTGTTCCAGCAGGCCACGGATCAGCCCCAGCCCGGCGCTCCAGCCGGGCATGCCGGAGCTGCGCATCCAGGCCGTGGTCAGGTGCACCGCCGGGCGCAAATCCTTGGAGCGTTGCAGGATCGCCTCGGACAGCTCGACGACTTTCTCCCAGTCCGGCTCCTCGGCAGCCTTGACCGCATCGCCCACGGCGCGCTCGGCCTTGGGCGCGGCGGCGCGCTCCAGGGCGAGAAACTCCGGGTCGTACTCGAGATCCGGTCCGGCCGGCGATTCGTCGGATACCGGGGCCAGCAACGGCTCCAGATTGTATCGCGCCATGGATCTCCCCCCGTGGTCGAATGGTCCCCCATTATCGCCCATCGGCGGCGCAAAACCAGTCGCAGGCGTGGTGGCCGGCGACGCCGGGATCAACGTGCAAAGCGGCGAATCCAGGCCACGTAATCATCGACGAAACCTTGCAGGAACTTGCGCGTGGAGTCGTTGGCGATGCTGCCGTCATCGGCGATCAAGTCCTCCTTGAAGTGGATGAATACCTCCGGCTGGGCCAGCGTGGGCACGTCCAGATAGGCCAGCACGTTGCGCAGGTGCTGCTGCGCCATCGCGGTGCCGGTCGAGCCGATCGAGGTGCCGATCACCGCCGCCGGTTTGCCGGCGAACGAGTTGGTGCCCCAGGGGCGCGAGGCGATGTCGATCGCGTTCTTCAGCACGCCCGGGATCGAGCGGTTGTACTCGGGCGTGACGAACAGCAGCCCGTCCGCCCCTTCGATATCCTTCTTCAGCCGCGTGGCGGTGGCCGGGTAGGCGGCGTCGAAATCCTGCGAGTACAGCGGCAGGTCGTTGATCTGGATGTGGCGGAACGCAAGGTCGCCCGGTGCCAGTTTCTCCACTGCGCGGGCCAGTCGACGGTTGAACGAATCTGCACGCAGGCTGCCTACCAGCACGGCAATCTTGATCTGGCTCATGTTCGGCTCCTCGTGGGGATGTGGAAGAATGGACGTCCGGCCAATGTACTGCGCCGTCGGGTTAAAAGCGCATGAACCCGACCGCACCCGCGCTGGCAGCCTGTACTCTTTGCCGTTCGCCGCAGCGGCCGCCTTTCATCGACCGAATCGAATCGCCATGCAATCCATCGAAACCCTGATCGACGACGCCTTCGAGCGTCGCCACGCACTCACCCCATCCGAGATCGAAAGCCATCTGCGGCCGGCCGTGGGGCAGGTGCTCGACCTGCTCGAATCCGGCGAGCGCCGCGTCGCCGAGCCGGACGGCCACGGCGGCTGGACGGTGAACCAGTGGCTCAAGAAGGCCGTGCTGCTGTACTTCCGCATCAACGACAACCGCGTGGTCGACGGCGGCCCGGCGCAGGCGTTCGACAAGGTGCCGCTGCGCTTCGCCCACGGCAATGACGCCGAACTGCAGCAGCTCGGTGCGCGCGTGGTGCCCGGCGCGCTGGTGCGCCGCGGCGCGCACATCGCGAAGGATGCGGTGCTGATGCCCAGCTACGTCAACATCGGCGCCTGCGTCGGCGCCGGCACCATGGTCGACACCTGGGCCACGGTGGGTTCCTGCGCGCAGATCGGCGCGGGCGTGCACCTGTCCGGCGGCGTCGGCATCGGCGGCGTGCTGGAGCCGTTGCAGGCCAACCCCACCATCATCGAGGACGGCTGCTTCATCGGCGCGCGCTCCGAGGTGGTCGAGGGCGTGGTAGTGGAGAAGGGCAGCGTGATCGGCATGGGGGTTTTCCTGGGCCAGTCCACCCGCATCTACAACCGCGCGACCGGCGAGGTGAGCTACGGCCGCGTACCGGCCGGCAGCGTGGTGGTGGCCGGCAGCCTGCCGGCGAAAGACGGCTCGCACAGCCTGTACTCCGCCATCATCGTCAAGCAGGTGGATGAAAAAACCCGCAGCAAGACCAGCATCAACGACCTCCTGCGAGCTGCCACATAGGAGCCCACTCGCGGCCGATGCCCTGGCGGGCATCGGGATTCGGGATTCGCAGAAGCAAGAGCATCGCCCGCGA
Source organism: Rhodanobacter sp. UC4443_H10 (assembly GCF_052978325.1). Taxonomy (NCBI): domain Bacteria; kingdom Pseudomonadati; phylum Pseudomonadota; class Gammaproteobacteria; order Lysobacterales; family Rhodanobacteraceae; genus Rhodanobacter; species Rhodanobacter sp. UC4443_H10. The sequence goes on from NZ_CM129668.1 coordinate 105,256, forward strand.
GCGGGCTCCTACAGGAAGGAAGATCGGGATGACGACTGTTTATGGATTGCCCACTTGCGACACCTGCCGCAAGGCGCGCAACTGGCTGGTCCGCTTCGAGGTGCCGCATGATTTCGTCGACTACCGCGCCAACCCGCTGCCGGCGTCGACGCTGAAGGACTGGGCGGCGCAGCTCGGCGGCTGGGAGAAGCTGGTAAACAAGTCCTCCACCACCTGGCGCAACCTGCTGCCGCAGCGCAAGAACCCCGGCAGCGACCCGGAGTGGACACTGCTGCTGAAGGAATATCCCGCGCTGATCCGCCGTCCGGTGGTGGTGCGGGACGACGGCACGGTGAGCGTGGGCTTCACCGACAACGGCTTCAAGAAGCTGTTCGGGCGCTGACGTGTCGATGCGGCTTTCGAAGATCGGGTTGGTGGCGACGATCGCACTGTGGCTGGCGCTGGTCGCGTTCGGCAACCTCACCGACTACGGCAGCAACCTGGTCTTCGTGCAGCATGTGCTGGCGATGGATTCGATCTTCCCCGACGCCGCCATCCACTACCGCGCGATCCATGCACCGCTGCTGCAGCATGCCGCCTACGTTCTGATCATCGCCGCCGAAGCACTGGCCGCCGTCCTGTGCGGCGCCGGCGCCTGGCGCATGTGGCGCGCGCGCCGTGCGCCTGCGACGGCGTTCCGGTGCGCCGGTCAGCTCGCCGTGGCCGGCCTGGGCGTCGGCGTGCTGTTGTGGCTGGGCGGCTTCATGGCGATCGGCGGCGAATGGTTCGGCATGTGGATGTCCACGCAGTGGAACGGGCTGGGCAGCGCATTCCGCTTCGTCGTCGTGTTGCTGCTGGCGCTGGTCTGGCTCGGCCAGCGCGACGACGAGCTCGGTGATTGACGATGACCCACGGCCGCACCCGCCGCTTCCGCAACAACCTGCGCATCGAGCGCGACAACGCCGCGCTGTACGCGCGGCTGGCCGAGCTGGCCGACGACCCGCAACTTCAGCACGCCTACCGGCGCATCGCCGCGGGCGAGCGCGGCAATGCGCAATTCTGGGAGGCGCGCCTGCGCGAACTGGGCGAGGCCGTGCCGCGGCAGCGGATCGGCCTGCGCGTGCGCGCGCTCAGCTGGTTTGCGCGACGCTTTGGCACCGAGTTCGTGATGCCGACCGTGGTGCGGTTGGCGCACGCGGATCATGAGGCCACGCCGGTCGACCGCAGCGGCCACCGCGACCACTTTCCGTTGCCGCGTCCGGCCGGTCCGCACGGGTTGCGCCATCGCGCGCAGAGCGGCAACACCTTGCGCGCCGCCGTGCTCGGCGCCAACGACGGGCTGGTGTCCAACGTCAGCCTGGTGATGGGCATGGCCGGCGCCGCCACCGGCGATCGCGCCGTGCTGCTGGCCGGCCTGGCCGGCCTGGTCGCAGGCGCGTGCTCGATGGCCCTGGGCGAGTGGCTGTCGGTCAACAGCTCGCGCGAGTTCTACCAGGCGCAGATCACCGAGCGCGCCGAACGCCTGGCGGTGGCCCCGGAAGATGGCCGCGAACACATCGCCGGCATCTATCGCGACAAGGGGCTGGAACCGGCGGCGGCCGAGCACCTCGCCGAACACGTGACCGAAACGCCGCGCGCGGCGCTGGACATGCTGGTGCGCGAGGATCTCGGCGTCGACCCGGCCGAGCTGGGCGGCTCGGCCTACGGCGCGGCGACCTCCTCGTTCTGCCTGTTCGCCTGCGGCGCGCTGTTTCCGGTGGCGCCGTATTTCTTTCTGGGCGGACAAGCGGCATTGCTGGCCAGCGTGGCTTCCACTGCTGGCGGATTGGCGCTGATCGGTATCGGCACCTCGCTGTTCACCGGGCGCAGCATGCTGTTCTCGATCGCCCGGCAATTCGTCATCACCAGTGTCGCGGCCGCGATCACTTTTGGCGTGGGGCATTTGCTGGGCGTGGTGCTGAGCTAGCTTGGTATGCTGCGGCATCCCCCGGCACTGCGCAGGAACCCCATGTCCGACGTGCTCGAACTTGCCCGCGACCTCATCCGCCGTCGTTCGGTGACGCCGGAAGACGCCGGTTGCCTGCCCTTGATCGGCGAGCGCCTGGAACACGCCGGCTTCCGCGTCGAGCACCTGCGCTACGGCGAGGTCGACAACCTGTGGGTCACCCATGGCGCCGCCGGTCCGACACTGGCCTTTCTCGGCCACACCGACGTGGTGCCCAGCGGTCCGGAAGCCGCGTGGCAAAGCCCGCCGTTCGAACCGACCATCCGCAATGGCCGTCTATACGGCCGCGGCGCGGCGGACATGAAAGGCTCGGTGGCGGCGATGGTGGTCGCGCTGGAGCAGTTCGTGGCCGCGCATCCCGATCATCGCGGCCGACTCGGCCTGCTGCTGACCAGCGACGAGGAGGGTCCGACCAATCTCGACGGGGTGCGCCGCGTGGTCGAGCATTTCCGCGGGCGCGGCGAGCGCATCGACTGGTGCGTGGTGGGCGAGCCATCCTCGAAGGAAACACTCGGCGACCTGATTCGCGTCGGACGTCGCGGCTCGCTGTCCGGCACGCTCGTCGTGCGCGGCGTGCAAGGCCACGTGGCGTATCCCGAGAAGGCGCTCAACCCGATCCACGCCTTCGCTCCCGCCATGGCCGAACTCGCCGCCGAGCGCTGGGACGAGGGCAATGCGGATTTCCCGCCCACCTCGTTCCAGGTCTCCAACCTCAACGCCGGCACCGGCGCGAACAACGTGATCCCCGGTGAACTCGTCGCGCTGATCAATTTCCGCTACTGCACCGCCAGTCGCGCCGACGACCTGCGCGCGCGCACCGAGGCGATCCTGCATCGCCATGGACTCGACTTCGCACTCGACTGGAATCTCTCCGGCGAACCCTTCCTCACCCCGCCCGGCGGCGTGTTGCGCGAAACCGTGGTGGCAGTCTGCCGCGAGCTGTGCGGCATCGATCCCGAACAGAGCACCGGCGGCGGCACCTCGGACGGCCGCTTCATTGCCCCGATGGGTGCCGAAGTTGTCGAGCTCGGCCCGGTCAACGCCACCATCCACAAGGTGGACGAGTGCGTGGACGTGGCGGAGCTGGAGAAACTGCCGGCAGTGTATCGGGTGTTGTGCGAGCGGTTGCTGGCCCGGACCTGACCTGACGATGACGCTTCAACAGGCGAGTCTCGACCGCCGTGGCGGTGCCTGCATCAGGCAAGTCAACGCATCCGGATCAGCGCCTCAATGTCGTGGTTGGCCATCCGCATCCCGCCGCACCGTCGGCGGCGTGGCCTCGTGCGGCTGGCCGCCCTTGAGCCCCTGGCGGAAATCGGCGATGGCGCTGCCGAGGTCGCGGCCGACGTTGCGCAGCTTGCCGGTGCCGAACACCAGCAGCACCAGCACCAGCAGCACGATCCAGTGCGAAAAACTGTTCAGTCCGAGCATGGGTGAATTCTCGTCAGGGAAGGGGGTGGGCTGGCGTCGCCGGCGCGGCAGATGCAGCCGGTGAGTGCAGCGTGGCGGGCAGGGCGGAGGATGCCGCGGGTGCGGCCAGGCATTGCAGCGGGCCACGCGCGCCGGCGGCCTGGGCAGGGCAGCGGTAATCCAGCGTGGCCACCAGCGCGGGCGTGACTTCGTCGAAAGCGAGCACGGCGCCGCCGTGTTGGTGCACGAAGGCTTCCGCTGCCGCGCGGCTGGCGAATGGCGCCAGCGTCGGTCCCATCGAGCCGGGCAGCGGCTGCCAGGCCACGTAGAACGCGCGGCGCGCGTCGATGAAGCTGGCCGCGGCATGGCTGGGCTGGCGCCAGTCGATATGCGCGCTGTCCTGCACGTACAGCTCCTGCAGCGCGGACTGGTTCTCCGGTTGCAGCACGTAGGCGAAGAAATCGCGGGTGGAGTCGAACACCAGCGGCTTGGTGCGTCCGCTCACCCAGGCTTCCGCTCGGGGTCCAGGCGAGCCGTCCAGGTACATGCCGCACACGGCACAGGCGTCGTCCGGGTGGGTGTCGACCGCGTGCTGCGCAGGCGCGTGGCCGCCGTCGCAGCCGGCGAGCAGGGCCAGCGCAAGGGCCAGCGCGGCCGGGCGGGTGCAGCGGAGCGTGGGGTGGATGCGCATGCGGTTCTCCTCAGACTTCCTTGCGCCGGAACGCGAACAGCGCCCACGCAAACGGCAGCACCGCCCAGGCCAGCATCGCCAGGCCCAGCAGCAGCGGCGGGTAGCCGTGGTGGGCAGTCATGCCGGTGAGCAGGTCGTTGCCGGCGCCGTCGCCCAGCGCGGTCAGGTTGACCAGGCGGAACACGTCGACCGGGTTGAGCAGCAGCAGGTACGGATACACCGCCCGCTCGACCGGATTGCCGCCGCTGACCACCAGCAGCGCCAGCAGCGCGAGGTCGAACAGCACCACGCTGGCGAGCCAGCCGATCAGCGCCAGGCCGGCGGCGCGCGACTTGTCGGCGGTCTGCACGCTGATCAGGCAGGCCAGCCCGACGAAGCAGGCGCCCAGCAGCGAGGCGCTGAGGATGAAGCGGCCGATGTGCAGCCACGCCTGCAGCGTCTGCGCGGGCGGCTGCATCCACTGCATGATCGCCACGGCCACGCCGAAACCGGCGAGCGTGGCGGCGGCCAGCGCGCCGCAGTGGCCGAGGAACTTGCCGGCCACCAGTTGGCCGCGTGAGAGCGGGTAGCTCAGCATCAGCAGCAGGGTGCCGTCGTCGCGCTCGCCGACGATGGCGTCGTAGGCGATCAGCAGGCCGATCAGCGGGATCACGAACGCGCCCAGCGTGGTCAGGCTGGCCAGCGTGGCGTCGAACGAGGTGAAGCCCACGCGCCCGGCCGCGGCGCTGCCGAACCAGGCGATGCCCAGCGCCAGCAGCGCGAACAGGATGGTCAGCGCCACCGTCCAGCGGTTGCGGAAGTCGTCGCGGAACTCCTTCCCGGCGACGGTCAGCACGGTGTTCATGCGCAGACCTCCGCCGTGGTGTGCTGGCCGGCGCCCAGCCAGTCGTAGAGCTGCGCCAGGGTAGGCTCGCGCACGTCGAGGTCGGCCACCGCGGGGTCGGCCAGCAGTTCACGCAGCACCGGCAGCTTGCCGGCGCGCGGCACTTGCAGTTCCAGCAGGCCGTCCGGGCGCAGCAGTGCGGGCAGGCCGCGTGCGTCCAGCCGGACCAGCAGCCCACCGGCAGCGTCCTCGCGCGGGCGCAGCAGCAGGCGTGCGGGCAGCGCGGCCTGCTCGCCCAGCGCGTCGAGGCTGCCGGCGGCGAGCAGGCGGCCCTGGCGCAGGATCAGCGCGCCGTCGATGTGCGGCTCCAGCTCGGCCAGCAGGTGCGAGGAGAGCAGCACGCTGCGCCCGTCCGCGCGCAGCTCGCCGACGATGCGGTACAGCTCGCGCGAGGCCTGCGGGTCGAGCCCGGTGGTCGGCTCGTCCAGCAGCACCAGTTCCGGCGAGCCCAGCAACGCCTGGGCCAGGCCCAGGCGCTGGCGCATGCCCTTGGAGTAGGTGCCGATGCGCCGGTCGGCGGCGTGCGCCAGGCCCACGCGCTCCAGTAGCGCCGCGACCTGGCCGCGCGGCGCCTGCTTCAGCCGGGCCAGGTAGTCGAGCAGTTCGCGCCCGCTGAGGCTGGCGTAGAAGGTGGCGTTCTCGGGCAGGTAGCCGATGCGCCGGCGCAGCGCGTGCGCGCGCCACGGCGACTGGCCGAGCACATCGAGCCGGCCGTCGCTGGGCGCGATCAGGCCGAGGATCAGCTTGATCAGGGTGGACTTGCCGGCGCCGTTGTGGCCGAGCAGGCCGATCACCCGGCCGCGCGGCACGCAGGCGCTGATGCCGTCGAGCGCGGCCAGCGTGCCGTAGCGCTTGGCCAGCGCCTCGAATTCAATCGCGTGGTTCATGGTCGGGCCGGAAGGAGGAGGGGGCTTTCATCAGCGGGCGGCTGTCCTGCACCGAGGGCGGCGTGAACACGGGGAACGCGCGCTGCACGTAGCGCAGCAGCAGCACCGCGGGGCTGGACATCAGGTTGCGTGCGGAGGGGTATTTCCACAGCAGCACGTCGACGCCGTCGTTGGGGCGGAACGGCACGTCGCCGACGCCGTCGGCATCCAGGTCCCAGCCGAGGTAGTCGCTCCAGAAATTGCCGCGGCCGTGCGCCGACCACTCCTGGGCGAGGTTCTGCACGTACTTCACCTGGATGCGGTTGTCCTGGAAATGGTTGCCCCACAACCGGTTGTTCTCCGAGCCGGCGGTGACGTGGATGCCGATCTGCGAGTCGGCGACGAGGTTGTCGTGGAAGTCGTTGAACTGCGACAGGTAGACGAACAGGCCCTTGCCCTCGGTGCCGTCGATCAGCCCGCCCCGGGTGTCGCGCTGGCCGTTGATCCGGCGTATCAGGTTGCCGGCGATCTCGCTGTGCGAGATGTAGTTGAGCAGGAAGCCGTAGGATTCGTCGTCCTCGGCGGTATTGCCGATCACCTTGAGGTGATCGGACGACATCAGCGCATAGCCGGCCAGGTTGCCGCGGCTGACGTTGTCCCGCAGCAGGTTGTGCTGGGAATACATGTAGTGGATGCCGTAGCGCACCTCGTGCACCACGTTGCGCGCGATGGTGTTGTGCGGGCTGACGTAGACGTAGATGCCGTCGCGCGAGTCGGCCACGTCGTTGCCCTCGATGGTGCAGCCGGTGTCGTTCCACATGTGGATGCCGTCGCCGCGGTCGGCCACGCGCAGCGAGCGCATGCCGCGGATCACGTTGTGCGCCACGCGCACGTTGGCCGCGCCGTCGAGGTAGACGCCGAACAGGCTCTGCTCGATGTGGTTGCCCTCGAGTGTGACGTCGCGCGCCTGGCGCTCGACGAAGATGCCGGCGTTCATCGCGGTGAGATCGGTGCCGCTATGGCGGATGGTCAATCCACGCACGGCGACCTGCGCGGCGCCGATGCGCACCACGTCGCCTTCGCCGCCGCCGTCGAGAACGGCGCCGGGTTCGCCGACGAGGGTGACCGGCTTGTCCAGCCGCAGGTGCACCACGTGCACGCCGGTCGGCACGCTGATGGTGGTACCCGGCGGCGCCGCGACCACGATCTGCTCCAGCGACTCGCGCGCATGCACCGGCGCCGCCGGCGGCCATGCCAGCATCAGGAACGCGAGGAAACGAAGTGCATGCATGGAAACGGCGATCCGCTCGTGCCGCCGCGCACTGCGCGGCGGCACGACGCGGCTCACGCCTCGACCAGCATCCGCCCGCTCATCTCCATGTGCATCGCATGGCAGAAGAACGTGCAGTAGTACCAGAACACCCCCGCCTTGTCGGCGGTGAAGGTGGTCGAGGCGGTGGCGCCCGGGCTGATCTCCATGTTGATGCCGTAGTTGACGATGCAGAAGCCGTGGCTGACGTCCTCCACCGCGTCGATGTTGGTCACCACCACGGTCACCTCATCGCCCTTCTTCACCTTGAAGCTGCCCATGCTGAAGATCGGCGCGGCCGAGGTCATGTACACGAACACCTTGCGGCCCTCGCGGATGACCTTGCTGTCGGACAGCACGTTGACGCCGTGCTTCTTCGCCATCGCCACCGTCTCGGCGAAGAACGGATCGTCGCGATCCCAGCTCTTCCTGACCTTGTCGATCAGCTGCCGGCGGTGCAGCAGGATCACGTCGTGCGGTTCGGCGTAGACCGGGCCGTCGGCGACCAGCTTCATGGTCTCGCCGGAGATGTCGATCAGCTGGTCGTTGTCCGGATGCAGCGGGCCGGTGGGCAGGAAGCGGTCCTTGGAGAACTTGTTCAGCGACACCAGCCACTTGCCGTCGGCATCGCGGGTCTCGCCCATCGAGGTGTGGCAGTGGCCGGGCTGGTAGGCCACGTCGATCTTCTGGCGCAGGTAGTTGACCTTCTTGCCGTCGTGGGCGGCGATCGCGTCGGCGATGTTCCACTTGGCGATCTGGCTGTCGATGAACAGCGTGGTGTAGGCGTTGCCGCGGCCGTCGTAGGCGGTGTGCAACGGACCCAGGCCCAGTTCGGGCTCGGCCACCACCGTATCGCGCGGGTCCTTCAGCTTGCCGGCGAAGCAGTCGTCGATGCGGCTCCACTCCATCACGGTGACGGTGGGCGAGAGCTTGCCGTTGGCCACCACGTACTTGCCGTCGGGGCTGGCGTTGATCCCGTGCGGGTTCTTCGGGATCGGGATGTAGAGGGTCAGCGGCGAGCCGTGGCGACCGTCCAGCACCGGCACCTTGGAGCTGCCGATGGTCTTGAACTCGCCCTTCTTCACCGCTGCCTCGATGCGCGCGATGTTGAACACCACAGCCCAGTCGCGCTCGGCCTGCATCGTGCCGGGCAGGTCCATGCCGCCCTCGCTGTTGTAGCAGGTGGAGATGGCGTACTTGCCGGCGTAGTCGGCCTCGGTGTTGTCCAGGTTGCCGTCCACCAGCACCTGCCAGACGACTTCCATGGTGTCGCCGTCGAGCGCGCTGAACATGGTCTGGTACTTTTTCGGATCGTCCAGGTCGCGCCCGTCGTTCGGCGCCGGGACCAGGAACTCGCCGTTGGCGAACACGTAGCCGGTGCGCGGCGCGCGCTGCACGCGCAGGCCGTGGATCGCCTGCACGTTGGGCACGTCGGTGATGCGGTCGGTGCGCATCACGTCGCAGCGGATGCGCGCGACGCGGGTGTGCGCCTTGTCGTTGATGAAGATGTAGCGGCCGTCGTAGTGGCCGTCGGTCTGGCTCATGTGCGGGTGGTGGCAGTCGCCGCCGGGCGGGAAGTTCGGGCCGAGCACGCGCTTGCTCTCGTTGGTGACGCCCCAGCCGATGGTGAAGTCGGGGTTGAACACCGGGATGCGCATCAGCTCGCGCATCGAGGGCACGCCCACCAGGCGCACCTCGCCGGACTGGCCGCCGCTCCAGAAGCCGTAGTACTCGTCGAGCTGGCCGGGCGGCACGTGGTCGGAAGCGGCTTCGTGCTCGCCGTGCTCGCGCTGGCGTTCGCCATCGTGTCCGGCGGCGGCACCTTCCGCGCCACCGTGGTCCCCTTTGCGACCGCAGCCCGCCAGTGCCAGTCCCGCCGCGCCGGCCAGGCCGGCCAGTGCGCTGTTCTTCATGAAGTTGCGACGCGCGGGGTCGGTGCCTTCCGCGTCAGCTTCGGGTTTGTTCTTCGATTCGTCGTGCATGGCTTTTCATCCGCAGAGGCAGGTGACGTGGGATCAGTCGGCGACGGGCGCCGGCTCTCGGGTTTCCGGCGCGTTCGCCGGGGTAATCAGCGTGATCGGCGTGGGCAACGGTCGTGCGGCGCGTTCGCGCTTCTTGCGTTGCTGTACCACCGGTGGGCACTTGTGGTCGTTGACGCGGGTGACCTGGCAATCCAGGCAGTAGTGGCATTCGTTGAAGTCGATGCGGCCATCCGCATGGATCGCCTTGACCTCGCACTCGTTGGCGCAGACCTGGCAGGGGCTGCCGCACTCGGGGCGTCGGCGCAGCCATTCGAACAATCGCCAGCGTCCGGACACGGCCAGTCCGGCACCCAGCGGGCAGACATAGCGGCAATAGAACTTGTGGTTGAACGCGGATACGCCGACCAGCAGCACCGCGTAGAGCACGTAGCTCCACGAGCGCGCGAAGTGCAGCGTGAACGTGGTCTTGAACGGCTCGATCTCGGCGTAGTGCTCGGCCGTGTTGAGCGACTGCAGCGACATGCCGAACAGCACCAGCAGGATGACGTACTTCAGCGCCCACAACCGCTCGTGCACCGCCCGCGGAAACTCGAACTGCGGCACGTGCAGCCGCTTGGCCGCCTTGTTCACCAGCACCTGCAGCGCACCGAACGGGCACAGCCATCCGCAGTACACGCCGCGCCCGAGCAGCAGCAGGGTGGCGGCGACGAATACCCACAGGATGAAGATCAGCGGGTCCATCAGGAAGGTTTCCCAATGGAAGCCGTGCAGCACCGACTGGATGAAGGTGAAGATGTTCACCACCGACAGCTGCGCCAGCCCGTGCCAGCCGATGAACACCAGCGTGTAGATCAGGAAACCGGTGCGCACGCGTTCGAGCAGCACGGGCCGCGTCACCAGCCAGTCCTGGAACAGCAGGACCAGCGTCAGCACGGTCAGCCCCGCCAGCAGCACGGCGATGTCGATGCGCCGGCCGTACCAGATCTTCTGCCACAGTGCGGCGTCGGCCGGCAGTGCATCGGACTGCGAGTCGGTGCTGCTCTCCGGTCGGGTGGTGTAGACCGCCGGCATGCGGTAGTCGCGGGTGAAGGTGTGGTAGATGCTCTGCAGCGGGCCGACCTGGCGGTTCACCATCAGTTGCAACGTCCACGGCCGGGTCGCGTCGAAACCGCTGCCGCTGTTGCGCACGATGAAGATCGCCTGCTCGGCGAACGCCGGCTTGCCACGCAGCGGGGTGTCGTTCAACTGCACCAGGTCGGTGTCCTTGAACAGCACCAGCTTGCCGTCCTGCAGCACGTGCACGCGGTCGAAGATGCCGCCGCGCACATAACCCACGCCCTTGAACGAATAGATGCCGTTGGCCATCACCGCGATCGCCGAGTCGCCGGGCTTGAGCTGCTTCATCAGGTCGGCGTGGGCGGTCGGGCCGAGCAGGTTGCGGCCCACCGTGGGCGGGGTGACGTCGGCGAAGTACAGGTCGATGAAGACATCGCCCTCGTGGCCGGGCGCCGGCGCGGTGGGATCGTCGACCAGGCCGCTCTCCGGCTGGCCCTTGAAGGCGTCGGTGATCGCCTGGCGCTTGAGCTGCAGGTGGGCGATCGCGCCGTTGCCGGTCAGCGTGTCCCAGTCGGCCCGCTGGTAGTAGTCGGTGCGCACCGCCGCGGTCCTGGCGTCGGTGTCGGTCGCGCCGGCGATCAGCTTGCGCGAGGCGGCCACCTTCAGCGCCGAGTTCATGATCGTCTCGTTGACCACCATCGAGGTCACCGTGGCGCTGCTGATCGCGTCGATGCGCACGCTGCCGCTGGCACCGCCGCCGACCACGATCTGGTCGTCCACGCGATGGCCGATGTAGCGCGCCACGAAGTCGTACAGCTTCTGCACGGGGATGCCGACCAGCAGGATCGGCTCGTGCTGCTCCAGCACGCGGGCGTCGCGGATGCTGCCGTCGGTGCCGATCGACACCAGCAGGTTGATCGGCGCGCCCGAGTACGCCGGCACCGGCGCCACCATCACCGTCTCGAACACGTAGCCGATGATCTTGTCGCCCCGGTACACCGCGGCCGCCGGCGGCGTGCCTTCGATGTCGCCGTAGCGGGTGGCCTGCGGAAATACCTCGTGCAACTGCGGGTGCTTCGCATCGATGCCGGCCAGCGCGGCGGGTGCCGGCAACAACAGGCACAGCGCCAGCAGCAGGCGGGTGACGAGCGGGCGTGACAAGCGCATCACGCGCGCTCCGCCGTGCCGGCGATCAGCGGCAGGTCGCGCGAGCGCCAACGCTGCCCGCCCGTGCGCGAGAACGCCAGCCACTGCTGGTCCTGCGCGTCCATCAGTGCAGACAGGCGCGGCAGCTCCAGCGAGAACGCCGCCGTGCTCATGCCGTCGGCCAGCACCGAACGCTGCGCCATCACGGTGACGCTGGAATAGCTTTGCGGCGACCAGCCGGTGCGCGGGTTGACGATGTGGAACAGGCGCCGGTCGGCGGAGAAGAACACGCGGTAATTGCCGGACGTCGACACCGCCGCGTTGCGCAATTGCAGCACCACTGCCACGCGGCTGACGTCGCGTGGATCGACGATGCCGACGTTCCAGTGCCGCGCCGGGTCGTTGCCGCAGATCGCCTGAATGTCGCCACCGGCGTCGATCAAGCCGTACTCGATGCCGGCGCCGCGCAGCGCGGCGATGCCCTGGTCGACCACGTGGCCCTTGGCGATGCCGTCCAGCGTGATCGCCATGCCCGGGCGCAGCAGCCGCGCGCCGCGCGCATCGAGTGCGAGGTCGCGGTAGCCGACCAGCGCGTCGCGGCTTTCAGCCACGCGCTGCTCGTGCGCGTCGGTGGCCGCCGTGCCGCGCAGCGTTTCGAAGTAGCGCAGCACCGGCAGCACGGTCGGGTCGAACGCGCCGTCGGTCAGTCGCGACAGCGACAGCGCCTGGCGCAGCACCGCATCCAGTTGCGCCGGCACCTGCGCCAGCCGGCCCTCGCGGTTGAGTCGCGCCAACGGGCTGGCGGGATCGAAGCGAGTCAGCTGCGCGGCGGTCGCGGCCATGCGCGCGAACGCCGCCTCGATCGCCACGCCCGCGGCTTGCACGTCATCGGCCAGGCAGGTCACCGCCACCGAGGTCTGCATCAGCGTGCGCTCGCGGCGCACCTGCCACAGGTTCTGCTTGCGCTTGAGCACCGCCCAGCCGCCGCCGGCCAGCAGGCCGCCGGCGATGGCGAGCTGGCCGGCCTGCTTCAGCCAGCGCCGGCGTTCGGGCGAACGCAGGTCGTCGGAAGCGGAGGGACGGTGCATGGGATGTCTCCCGGGATGAGTGATTGAACGCGTGCGGGCGGGCGAGGTCAGGCCGTGGCAGCCACGCGTGGCGGCGGCTCGGCGACGACGTCATCGCGCTCGGCATCGCGCACGCCCAGGCGCCGCTGCAAGGCCGGGCTGGTGGTCGTGTACTGCAGGTTCACCTTGTCGCCGGGGTGCAGGTGCGCGTGCACGGCGAACGCGCACAGCGCGCTTTCATGGAAGCCCGACAGGATCAGCTTCTTCTTGCCCGGGTAGGTGTTGATGTCGCCCACCGCGAAGATGCCGGGCACCGAGGTCCGGAAGGTCGCCGGGTCCACCACCAGTTGCTGGCGTTCCAGCGCCAGTCCCCATTCGGCGATCGGCCCCAGCGCCGGATGCAGGCCCCAGAACACCAGCAGGTGCGAGGCCGCGATGCGCTGGACCATGCCGCTGCGCGTGCGTACGCGCACCTGCGCCAGTGCGTCGTTCGCCGTTTCCAGGCCGACGATGTCGCCTTCGCAGAACTGCATGCGCCCCTCGTCGCACAAGGCCTGCATGCGTGCCACGCTGGCCGGCGTGGCACGGAAGCTGGACGAGCGGTGCACCAGCACCACGCTGCGCACGCGCTCGACCAGCTCCAGCGCCCAGTCCAGTGCCGCGTCGCCGCCGCCGGCGATCACGATGTCCTGGTCGTCGAACAGCGCCGGCTGGGTCACCTTGTAGTGCAGCGTGCGGCCCACCAGCGGCGCGGCTTCCGGCAGGTTCAGCGTGCGCGGTGCGAACGCGCCCAGGCCACCGGCGATGATCACCGCGCCTGCGTCGAACGCCAGCCCGCCGCTGGTCTGCAGGCGGAAGCGACTGTCCTGCATGCGTTCCAGCGAGGTGACGGTGTGGCCCAGGTGGAACTGCGGCGCGAACGGCCGGATCTGCTGCTGCAGCCGCGCGATCAGCTCGTGCCCGCTGCACACCGGCACCGCCGGGATGTCGTAGATCGGCTTGTCCGGATACAGCTCGATGCATTGCCCGCCGGCATGCGGCACGGCATCGACCACGTGCGCATCCAGCCCGAGCAGGCCCAGCTCGAAAACCTGGAACAGGCCGACCGGGCCTGCGCCGATGATGACGGTGTCGCAGCTGATCATGGATCGCGCCCGCTTGTGGACAGGGCGGATCATGCGCGTGCGCCACGCGCTCACGTTTGACTGTGGTCAACTTGGCCCGGGTGGCCCATGCGGTCGAATGTCGCGCCGGCATTGACGCACGCCGCGCGACGGGGTGCCTCCGCGATCAGTCGAGTTCCGGCGGCGCACAGCGCTGCCGCATGCCGCCGGTTACCTCAACCCAGGCGTGCCCACGCCCGCACCGGGAACGTGCCCATGCCTGCCATGCGCATCGGCACGGCGGAGAAGCGCAGCTTCTCGGCGGGCAGCATGGCGAGTGAGGCGAGGTTCTCGACGATCGGGATGCCGGCGGCCAGCAGGATCGAGTGGGCGGGGCGTTGCGGATCGCCGGTGTCGTCGATGTTGAGCGCGTCGACGCCGACCAGCACCGCGCCGTGGTCGCGCAGGTACTCGGCGCCGTCGCGGCTGAGGAAAGGTTGCGCCTGCAGGTAGGCACTGGTGCCCCAGCGGGCGGCCCAGCCGGTATCGAGCAGTACGGCGCGCCCGCGCACGTCCAGTGCCGCGAGCGCGGCGCGGTCGATGCTTCGACCGCGCATGCCCTGCAGGTGGATGACCACGGCATCCACGTCGGCGATGTCGCCGAGCGGCAGCTGGGCGACGTCGGCGGCGCCGGGGTAGCGGTGGGAGGGTGCGTCGATCGCGGTGCCGGAGTTGGCCACCATGTCGATGCGCGCAATCTGGAACGTCACGCCCTCGGCGTAGCGGCCGATGCTGGCCTGGTGGCTGAGATGGTCCGACACGCGGGGCGCGGGCAGACCGGGGTAGACCTCCTCGCCGCTGTGCACGACGTGGGCGAGGTCGATCAGGTCCGGCCGGACGGCGTTGCCCGGCGCGGCTTGCGGCTGGCGCTTGTGACGTTCGCGGATGATCGACTTGTTGAGGATGCGCACGGCGCCGACCATCAGCAACCGCATGTCGCGCACGATGTAGTCGGCCAGCGCCGCGTCGTCGATGTCGTCGCCGTCGATGTCGAGCCGGAATCCCTGGCCCTGGATGCCGCCGCCGTTGGAGAAGTCGACTTCGAAGTCGAAACAGGCGCGGCATTCTTCGGTGGATCGACTCATGTGGTTTGCTCCGGTCTCGCCTACATTCTCCCGTGTTCCAGCGGTCGCTGCCGATGCATCAGGGCCCACTCGGCGTGTTCGGCCAGGGCGGCCTCGCCCAGCGCGTGGAGGATGACGCGTTGCTCGGTGGCGTTGGTGGTTCGGGCCAGCGCCTTGCGCGCCTCGTCGAAAATGCGTTGCATGAAGCGGTATTGCTTGATGAGTTCCTTGTCGGCCTTCTTGAACGCATAGGCCTCGCGCACGGCGGCGAGGATCGACAGCACGCCCATGATGACCACCAGCGTGTTCTTGGTATCGGCGGCCAGGTGGTGTGCGAGCGCCGCCAGCACGATGCTGATGCCGATGCCGGCAAGCAGGCTGGCGAAGCCCAGCATTTCGGTAAAGCGATGCTGGCGCGTGCGCTGCGCGGCCTTGCTGCGGAAGTAGTCCACCTGGCCACCATGCGCGTCGTCGCCGACCCATTCGCTGATGACCTCGCGCAACTCGCTCTCCGGGTTGCCGCTGCCCGGCACGCGGTCGAGTGCGGCGCTGCGCATCACGTTGCGCGTCCAGCCAAGCTCGATGTCCTGTTTCTGCATGAAGCTGTCCTGCGCAAACTCGGGATCGCCGGTGAGCGAGATCCCGGCGCGGCGCCAGTAGCCTTGCACGCGCAGGCCTTCCGCCAATGCCCGGTAATCCAGGTATTTGCGATGCCAGCCGCGGCGCCTGGCGAGCGTGGCCACCCATACGCCGCCGGCGAACAGCAGCAGGAATACGTAGATGAAGTCGTCCTGGTCGGGCAGGTTGTCGTAGATCGTGAAGGCGATGGCCATGATTGCTGCCAGCGTGTAGAGGGTCCGCATCGCCAGCAGCACGCGCTGGCGGAAGTGCACCGCCAGCCAGTCCGCTGCGCGAAACAGGGCCGCCTCCGGTCGCGCCAGCGTCGCGGTGTCGCTCGATGCCTTATCGGTAGCGGCGCTGCAGTGGATCTCGCTGCGGTATTTCAGGCAATCTGCGTCGAACTCGGCCATGCGCGCGAAAGTCTGGTGGAACATCGCAGGCATCGGCACGTCGGGCAATGAAACTTCGGTCTGCGTGCGCCACAGCAGCTGCCCTGGCTGCAGTGGCGGGAGCGGCGCGCCGTCGTCGGTATCGCGCGAGCAGACGATCTGGCAGACCAGCCGCTCGTCGCCGCTGCCCAGCAGGTGATGACGGCCGCCGCGGCGGCGCTCGGTCAGGCCCGGCATCACGCCGTTGAGAAAAAACTCCGCCACCTGGGCAGTACCGCCGAGCCGGGTCGACGTCTTGCCGTCCCAGATCGCCAGCAACAGATGGCAGTGCCGTGCGATGAACACGCCGGCCCGTCCGTACTGCCGATCGCGCTGGGGGCCAGGGCTGCCGATGCCGCGGGGGGTGCTGTCCGGCAGCAGCGGCAGCTCGATCACCCGGGCACGCGCGGCGAGCGCATCGAAACGGTCGCGGGTGGCCGCGTGGTGGAAGTCCTCGACATAGAGTTCGCGCGGCAACGGCAGCGGCGCGATCAATCGCGCGCCGAGCGCCAACGCCTCTTCCGCCACCAACTGGTCGCCGCCCTCGGCCAGCGCGGACAGCACCACCAGCGGCAGCGCGGGAAAATCGCGCTGCAGTTGCGCCAGGAATTCCCGCACGCGGCGCCGCACCAGGTCGACTTCGCGGGCGGGAATGTTGCGGTGGCTGGTGACGCCGATCACCAGCGGTACGCTGGCAGGTGCGAGGAGGCGAGGTCGATGTTCCATGGTGGGCAAGGGGTCGCGTCAGGTAATTTCGATTTTCGGATGGCGCCAACGCCTTGAGCGGATGAAGGCGGCAAGCCTTGCTCAGGCCTGCCGCCTGCGCCGCCTTGCTAGTTGTTTTTGATCCTCGGGTCTGTGGTGGTGTCGGGAGATACGCAACTCTGACTGCCAATCGCACAGGCGAACCAGTTGCTGATGGCATCCATGACCGAGTCCGAGGAACCCGCGGCCGGCGTACCGGCACTGGCAAGTGCCGAAGTCGCCGCCAAGGCGATGCCAAAAGCTACAGACAATGCGATGCGCTTTTTCTTGGTTTCATCCTCACGTTATGCGGAAATGCCTCATTGAACATCGATTATTTCGGTACAAGAGCCGGCGTGTTTCGTTATCCGCTCGTGGCTGGTCTCCTTCAGTTCGCTAATCGGTCGGCATCGGGCGCGCAGATATTGCGGTGGCTGGTCACGCCGATCACCGCGATACGCTCGCAGGTGCGAGGGGGCAAGATCGATGTTCCATGCGAGGCACTGGGTTAGTGTCAGAGGTTCTTGATCTGTGGGTTGGTCGTTGTGTTCGGCGAGAGCGTGCCCAACTGTTCCACGTTCTGGTCGGAGTCGCGGTTGCTATCCTGGGTCTGGTCGTCTGGCTGCGGTTCGGCCGGGATGTTCTGATTGTCTTTGCTGGTCTTTGGCATGATGGTCTCCAGGCTTGACTGGTATGCGATGTTGCCGTTCGGATCGAGGTACCCTTGGCATTGCTTCCTCGCTGTCCCTGCGCCAAAGCGCCTGCATGGTGGCGCTACAGGTTCTTGATCACCGGATTCGTCGTGGTGGCCGTAGGCAGCGTGCTGATGGTCGAGTATGGGGCGCCATTGATCGTCGCGCAGAGCTGGTAGATCCACTCGCCGCTCGAGCTGGTGCTGTCGTTGGCATCGGTGATGGTGATCTTGTCGCCGTTGTTCGCGAGTTGCGCCTGACCGAACACGCCGGATGGAGGCGATTGGATCCAGGCGAACCCGGGATGGGTCGGATCGCTGATCGCATTGAATGATCCCGGGCTCACGCCGGGGCCGCTCAGGTGCCAGGTGATCGTCACCGACTGGCCGTGGGCGATCTGGTTTCCGTTACCCGACTGGTCGACGTCGAGGCTGCCGTTTTTCAGTGTCACCTCAAGTGTTACGTTGGGCATGTCGTACTCCTGCAGGGATCGATGGGCGGCGTGGAAGGCGGGCCGCAGCGCCTTGATTCAGGGCTTCGGGTGCGGCGTGCGCACCGCTGCCGTGACGGGCGCCGGAGTGCTGGCGTCGACCTGCATGATCTGCGCGATGCGCGTCGCGAAGGCGGGGTTTTCCGGGTAATCCACGCGGGCACGCCGCAGGATCGCCAGCAGCGCCGGGTCGCGGTAACCGGCATTCCAGAGGCGCTCGATCAGCAGCCTTGCTTCGGCATTTTTCTGCAGGCCAAGCAACGCCTCGACCTGCAGCGCGAGCAGGCGCGGATCGTCCTTGCCGTCCTTCACCGATTGGCTCGCCTCCCATGCCTCCTCGCGCAGCCGTCGTGTCGCTGCTGCGTCGCTGGCGGTGTCGGCGAGCAGCAGCTTCGCGGACAGCGTATCCAGCACCAGGCCGCGGTCATCCGGTTCCTTGGCGAGTAACGGTTGCAGGATGTTCATGGCGACCTGCACCTGCGCCTGCGCCGCCGCGGACTGTCCGCCGGCAAATGATTGCGCGGCCTGCTCGCTGCGTGCCGCGGCGTCAATCTGCTGCCATGTAACGTTTGCTGGATCCTGTCGAGTGAGCCTGGACAGGATGGCCAGCGCTTGTGCGGCCAGCGTCCGTGCCGCCGGCAGGTCCCCGTGCAGGCGTTTCAGGCGGCTCAATTGCACGAGATAGAGCGCCGATTTTGCCTGAAAGCCGGTTTGCGTCGGCGCGATCGCGATCAGCTGGGCGGCGATGTCGACCGCCTGCTGGAGGTCGCGGATGCCCGCGTCGACGTCGCCGGTCAGGGCCAGCGTGCGGCCTAGGATCGCGCGCACCCGCAGCATGTTTTCGCGCTGGTCATTGTTCTTGGGGTCGGCGGCGGCAAGCCGGGTTTCGATCGCGTCGTCGGCGTGGTACTCGGCGATCGCCTCTGCCAGATCGCCACGCTGCAAGGCCAGCTTGCCGAGATTGTTGTGTGCAATCCCCAATGCAGCCGACCAATCAGTGTTGACGGGATTGGCCGCGACCAACCCGCGACCCAGTGCCAACGCGTTCCGGTAGGCGCTGGCGGCGGCGGCCGGCTGCCCGCGTGCTTCCAGCACGTGACCGATATTGCTGTTGACGTTCAGCAGTTCGAACTTCAGCGACAGGTCATTGCCGGCACGCGCCTGTGCCTGCTGCAGCACGTTCTGCGCGGATTCGAAATCCCGCCAGGCGGCGTCCAGCTTGCCCTGATACCAGTCGGTCATGCCGACGAAGGACCACGACCGGGCATGGGCGACCTGCCGCGCCGCGTCGCCGGGTGCTTCCTCGGCGAGGCGCCCGGACAGCTGCAGGGCTGCCCGATACGACTCCATCGCGCCGGACAGGTTGCCTTGATCCAGGCGCACGCTGCCGATCTTCTCCAGTGCCTTGGCGCGCTGCTCCAGGGTCTCGTCGGTGACATCCGTGGCCGGCAGCGACTGGAAGTAGGCCATCGCTTTGTCGTCGACGCTCTGCATGATGTCCAGCCGGGCTGCTTGCGCCAGCTTGTCGTTCAGATCGCCGAGCATGAAGCCGACCAGGGCCTCGGCCTGCTTCTGCCGGCGCTGCGCGGCCTGGCTCGCTTCCACCGCGGCGTGGCGCGAAACGATGGCGAGGACCGCCAGCGTGGTGGTCACCGTCATCACGGTCACCGCCAGCGCCGCCACCATCGTCATCCGTCGCGCGCGCCGCCGCAGCTCGCGCTGCTTGAGCACGTCGAAGCCCACGTCGAGCATCCCGGCGATCAGTTTCAGCTTGGCGTTCGCCTTGCCGTCCTTGTCCGGGCGGGCGTCGGCAGCGATGGGCTCGGCGCGTTGCGTGGCCAGCCGGCCGGTGGCGTCGAGCTCGAAGCGCAACGCGGGGGCGAAACATTCCTCCGCCTCGCGGCCGGGCAGGTCGCTGGCGTTCGGTTCGCCGTCCACGATCAGGCACAGGATGCGCTCGTCACGACCGAGGCGCTTGTACGCCAGCACTTCCTCGCTCACCCAGTGCGACGCCGCCGAATGCGGCGAGCAGATCACGATCAGGTTGGCCGATTGCTCCAGCGCCTCGATGATCTTGCGGCCGAGGTCGTGTGCGGTGGCCAGTTCGTCGCGGTCGCGGAAGATCGGCGTGAGGCGTTTCGGGATGGGGCCGGCCGTGGTGATCTGCCCGACCAGGCGTTTCGGCACCGCATAGGTTTCCAGCGCCTTGTGGAGCCAGTCGGCCCAGGTCTTGTCCTGGTGGCTGTAGCTGATGAAGGCGTAATACCGGAACCCTGGTGATCCCGTGCCCTGCGTCATGACATCCGGCACTCCCGTGCCTGGTCATGCAGTCCCTTGCGGGTTGTCCCCGCGTCGAGACGGCCGGCAGCAGCTCAATCACTACCGTGTCGGTGGTCTGTGCGTCGGCGCAACATAGCACCAATCATGAGAACTGCGTCACACTTTTCGGCACGCCGCGCCGGGTGGCGGGGTGGCGGGAGCCATGCCGCCCCGCGGCGGCAACGCGTCGGACCTGCGAGGCCCGGGCGCCCGGGCATGCGAGGTCGTGGTCTCAGCCGGCTTCCGGTTGCAGCGTCAGCGTGTGCGTGGCCTGGCCCGGCAGCAGCGGAGTGGGACGCCCCTGAACCCAGTCCTGGTGCCCTGCGCCGAAGAACGGCGAGAGCGGGTTGTCGCTCTGGCCGCCGGGCATTTCCAGGATGCCGCGGTCTTCGTGGCCGGGGGAGACGTCGAGCCGTTCGGAGGCGCCGAAGCCCGGTACCGCCACGCGCGGCATGTTGTGGTCGCCGGGCAGCGGCTGGTCGGGCATGTCGATGACGCGCGCCAGCCATGCGGGCAGGGCGGCGGCCAGCGGATGCCTGATGTCGCTGCGATTGATCTCGCCCCAGTGGCGCGCGGCGAGGCCGCCGGGTTGCCGGTCGAGCTGCCGCGCCACCTGGAGCGCGGAGTCGGTGAGCAGGGCAGGCCAGTCGGGATACTTCGGATCGAGCAGCCAGTCGGGTCGCGCGTGGATCAGCATCCACACCGCCGCTTCCGGGCTGTGCTCGCCGGGCCAGCGGAAATCCGCATGGCGTTGTTTCACCCGCGCGACGAACGGCGCCAGCACCGCCTGGCTGACCTGTGTGCGGAAAGCGCGCACCAGCCGGTAGTCGACGCTGTCGACGGCGGCGCGGCCGCGCCAGTGGCGGGTGAGCCGGCTCATTTGCTGCAGCAGCGGGTCGTGGCTGTCGGCCAGTGTGCGTTGCAGCAGCGCCTGCCAGCGGGTGAGGAACACCGCGCGGTTGTCGAGCTGGATGTCGAGCAGGTCGCCGGGAGTGAAGCTGGCGCGCGCGTGCAGGTCGTCGCGGATCTGCTGCGCGCGCGCGCCGAGGTCGTGGCCGCCGTTGCCGAGCAGGGCCAGCGCGGCGCCGTCCACGGTGCGGTTGTTGGCGGTCCACAGCCGTCCGTCGGCGGGATTCTCGATGCGCGGATACTGCGCAGGCGCGGCCCAGCCCTGCCAGCCGCTGCCGGGCACGGACCAGTCCGCCGGCTGTTGCGGGTCGAAGCCGGCGCGCAGCGGGATGCTGTTGCCCGCGATCGTCCAGCCGATGTCGCCGCCGCTGTCGGCCACCAGCAGGTTCTGCGGCGGCATGCCCAGGGCAGGCGCCAGCTGCAGCGCATCGGCCACGTTCGCCACGTGCTCCATCTGCAGCAGGCCGAGGTTGTAGGCGCGCGGCTGCTGCGCGATCCAGGCCAATGCCAGCGGCGTGCCGTCGGTGTCGGTGGCCATGATCGGACCCCAGCGGGTGTCCTCCACCTCCAGGATGGTGTCGGGCCGGCCCTTGACCTTGATGCGTTCGGCGTGGGTCTGCAGCGTGGCCCAGCCGCCGGGCACCTTGTAGCGGCCCGGGTCGGCCGGGTCGCGCTGCACGCGTACCCAGTCGGCCCAGTCGCCATAGCTGTTGGTGAAGCCCCAGGCGACCTGGCCGTTGGAGCCGGCGATGATCGCGGGGGTGCCGGGCAGGCTGACGCCGTTGACGTCGCGCTGGCCGTGCGGCGCGCCGGCGTCGGCATAGCGCAGGCGCATGCGGAACCAGATGTTGGGCACGCGCAGGCCCAGGTGCATGTCGTTGGCCAGCATCGCCGCGCCGTCGCCGGTGAGCCGGCCGGCCACGGCGAAGTTGTTGCTGCCCGGGCGCGGCGCGTCCAGTGCCGGCGCCAGTGCCGCGGCAAGGCCGGTGCTCGTCGCGCTGGCCGGTGCCAGGCGCAGGTCGAACACCTGCGCGTCGGGCACCACCGGCGAGCGTGACAGTCGCCCGCGCAGCGGCGCCTCCCAGTTCGGGTCGGGCGCGAGCAGGAAATCCACCAGCGACGCCGGCAGCACGTCGCGCATCTGCGCGATGCGCAACTCGCGCTCGTTGCGGCCGCCGCTGTTGAGGTCCAGGTACATCGCCGCGATGACCAGTGCACTGTCCTGCGGCCGCCACGCCTGGGGCTGGCTGCCCAGCAGCAGGTATTCCCACGGCCGCACGTGCAGGTCGGCCAGGCCTGCGTTGACGCCGGCGGCGTAGCGGCGCAGCACCTCCTGCTGTGCCGGCGGCAGCTGCGCCCACGCCGCGTCGGCCACCGCGCGCAGGCGATGGCGGCGGTGGTCCAGATCCAGCGGCAGGGCGGCCGGCCCGACCAGCGCGGCCAGTTCGCCGGCGCTGGCCCGGCGCATCAGGTCCATCTGGAAAAAGCGCTCCTGCGCGTGCACGTAGCCCATCGCCCAGGTGATGTCGGCGCGGTTGCCGGCAAGGGTGACCGTGCCCCGCGCGTCGCGGCTGATCGTCACCGGCGCGCGCAGCGCCGCCACCGTGCGCGTGCCGTCCAGCCGCGCGCGGCCGCCGGCGAGCAGCCACCAGGCGGCGGCGAAGGCGAGCAGCAGCAGGACCAGCAGGCTCAACAATCCGGCGCGCGCGATGCGCCAGCGGCGAGTCGTCATGGGGTTTCCGTCGGGGATCAGGGCTTGGCGAACACGGCAAAGATACCGGCATAGGGCTTGACCATGAAGGCCGGCGCGCCGGCATAGCCTTCGCCGTCGACGTACAGCTGCGAAATGCTGCCGTCCAGGTAGAGCGCGTCACGGCAGCCCAGCTTGTCGCGGAACAGCCGTCCAAACGTGTGGAAGTTCACCGGCGCCTCGCTCACCGCGAACACCACTTCATGCGGCGATGGCGCGCACACGCCGCTGCGCCACTTGAGGCTGGCCGAGTCGTCGATGAACTGCTCGTTGAGCTTGCCGTCGATCAGCAGCATCGGGCCGGACTGGGTCGCCGCCTGCACTGCCTTGTCGTCGGCCTTGAACGCCTCGCTGGTGCGTACCGCGGCATGGCCGTCCGGGTAGATCGCGAACACGCCATTGGGCAGCAGCGAGAAATTGCCCGATGCGGGATTGCCGTGGACCAGGTTCAGTGGCACCAGCGTCTTGCCGTCCTCCACGTACAGGCCCAGCGGCGCAAACTTGTGGTCGTAGATGCCGGCATTGGCCGCGAACAGCAACCGTTGGCCATGTGCCTCGCCCCACTGGCGCAGGCTCTCGACGCTGCCGAACGGCTGGCCATCCTGCGGATTGCGCCAGTGCAGGCCCAACTGTTCGCGCTTGAGGTTGATGTGCACGACCCGGTACTGCTGCCCGGCAAACGCCACCTCGTCGCTGTCCAGCGCCCGCGCCTTCGACGTGCAGCCGGGCAGGGTGAGCAGCAGGCCGAGCAACACCGCGGCCGGCATCCAGCGGCGGCGGCTTCGGGCGGTCGAGTGGCATGGGATGCGGAAAGTCATCCCCTGATGGTCGCGGCGCAGCGGCGATCGCGCAACCCCGCGCGCGCAACGTTCTCCCGCCGTGGGTCCGGCGCGTCGCCATTCGCCGTTAAACTCGGGTTTTTGCCGCGGGAGCGCGATGCCCTACACGCCGATCGTCGCCACCCTGGGTTACGTGTTGTCGCCGGATCGCAGGCAGGTGCTGATGATCCACCGCAACACGCGGCCGGACGACCAGCACCTGGGCAAGTACAACGGGCTGGGCGGCAAGATGGAGCCGGGGGAGGACATCGCCACCTGCATGCGGCGCGAGATCCGCGAGGAGGCCGCGATCGAGTGCGAGTCGATGCGCCTGCGCGGCACGCTGAACTGGCCCGGCTTCGGCAAGCACGGCGAGGACTGGCTGGGCTTCATCTTCCTGATCGACGCGTGGCGCGGCACGCCGCTGCAGGGCAATCACGAAGGCGCGCTGGAATGGGTCGCGCGCGAGCGGCTGCTGGAGCTGCCGATGTGGGAGGGCGACCGCCATTTCCTGCCGCTGGTGTTCGA
The DNA here is from genome assembly GCF_052978325.1 of Rhodanobacter sp. UC4443_H10. NCBI lineage: Bacteria > Pseudomonadati > Pseudomonadota > Gammaproteobacteria > Lysobacterales > Rhodanobacteraceae > Rhodanobacter > Rhodanobacter sp. UC4443_H10. The sequence continues at coordinate 129,176 of NZ_CM129668.1, forward strand.
CGACGACCCGCGGCCGTTCCATGGCGTGATGCCGTATCGCGACGGCCGCATGCAGTCGTGGTCGTTCAGCCGGTTCTGAAGTCGCCTCGCTTGCGCCCGCTCCTCCGCAGGAGCCCGCTGGCGGGCGATGCTCTTGGCTGGGAGACTCGCAAGAGCAAAAGCATCGCCGCGCCAGCGGGCTCCTGCGGTGACGTGCGCATGGGCGGGATCACGCCACGTCGGCCAGCCACGCCTCGCTGGAAAACCGTTCGCGCGCCAGCGCTTCGGCGCGGGCCAGCTCGCCGGCGCGCAGGACGTCGTCGGCGAGTCCGTGGCGCTGGCGGAAGGTGGCGATCATCCGCTCGATCACCGCCTCGCGCGGCAGGCCGGTCTGGCTGCGCAACGGGTCGACCCGCTTGGCTGCGCTGGTGGTGCCCTTGTCGGACAGTTTCTCGCGGCCGATGCGCAGCACGTCGAGCATCTTCACCGCGTCGATGTCGTAAGCCATGGTGACGTGGTGCAGCACCGCGCCGCCGCGATGCGCCTGCGCGGCGCCGGCGATCTTGCCGCCTGCGGAAGTGATGTCGTTGAGCGGCTGGTACCACGCCTTGATGCCCAGCGTGCCCAGCGCCTCGATCACCCACTCGTCCATGCACGCATACGCCTGCTGGAACGACAGGCCCTTGATCAGCGACAGCGGCGCGCAGATCGAATAGGTGATGGTGTTGCCCGGCTCGATGAACATCGCGCCGCCGCCGGAGATCCGCCGCACCACCTCGATGCCGTGGCGCCGCGCGGCTTCCATGTCGACCTCGTTGCGCAGCGACTGGAAGCGGCCGATCACCACCGCCGGGGAGGCCCACTCCCAGACGCGCAAGGTCGGCGGACGATGCCCGGCGCCCACCTCGTGCACCAGCACGTCGTCCAGTGCCATGTGCAGGCTGGGCGATTGCGGCGTGGTGTGGATCAACTGCCAGTCGTGGTCACGCCATTCGCTGCGCATCATGCGGCATCTCCATCCACGGCACGGCGCACGGCAATCGCGATCGCCTGCGCGGAAAGGCCATACATCATCACATCGTCCGCCAGCCCGTGCTGGATGGCGGTGGCGAGGGCAGCCTCGTCGGCATCCTGCGGCCGGCCTTCCAGCGCCCGGTTGATCGCGTGCAGCGCGCTGTCCGGCTCCAGGAAGAAATCCCCGCTCACCTGCACGCCGGCAAGCCGGCCGTCGCGAACCTCCAGGTCGACCACCACCAGCTTGCCGCCGGGCATCTTGTATTCGCCGTGCATGGGCGCGTTCCGCGTATCGTCTGGACAGACGTGCAGTTTGCCTCGTTGTCGGCACCGATGCCAAAGACGGCGACTTCAGACCGCTGCAATGTCCGTGTCTCCGACGAGCATGTGCAGGCCGTGCCTCGGGATCGGCTCAATCGGGCGCTGGAAGAACCCGCTTCGTGAGTCGCGGTCCAGGGTTTGGACGTTGGCTACGACCCCGGCCACACCAGCGAGCGGTGAATCTGCGCGCCGGCCCAGGCGCCGTCGCCCACCGCAAGCGAAACCGAGTGCGGGATCTTCGCGGCGTCACCGCAGGCGAACACGCCCGGCACGGTGGTCTCCCTGGTTTCGCCGGTGGATATCTGCAGGCCCATCGGCGTCTCGACCAGTTCACAACCGAGCTGTGCCGCGATCGGCGTCGAGGGTTCGTTCCGCGGCGCGGTGAACAGGCCGGCGAAGCTCATGCGTCGTCCGTCGGTAAGCACGACGTCGGCGTCTTCGTCGATCCGCACGATTCGCGTCGCTTCGACCGTCACGCCGCGGCGCGCCAGTTCCCGCGCGGCAGCCTCGTCGAGTTCGAACGTACCGTTGGGGAAGAACGTGGTGTTTCCCCACTCCGGCAGCAGTTGCGCCTGATGGATCGACATCGGCCCTGTCGCGATGACGCCGATGCGGCCCTGATCCAGTTCATAGCCGTGGCAATACGGGCAGTGGAAGATGCTCCTGCCCCAGCGCTCGGCCAGGCCGGGGATTTCGGGCAGCCGATCCGACACGCCGATCGCCAGCAGCAAGCGCCGGGCTGAATGCGGGGTGCCGCCACAGGCCACCTGGAAGTCGTCCCTCGTGCCCGTTGCTTGCTCGACCTCGCCATCCAGCCAGGTCAGCGTGGGATACGCGTGCAGTTGCTCGCGGGCAACGCGGGCCAGTGCGGCGGGATCGACGCCGTCCTGGCCCAGGAATCCGTGGGAATGACTGGCGCTGCGATTGCGTCGCTTGCCGCCGTCGATGATGAGCACGCTGCGGCGCGCCCGCAGCAGCTGCAGGGCCGCGGCCATGCCCGAGTAGCTGCCGCCGATGATGATCACGTCATGCTTCATGCCGGTGCCTCGACCGACGGGCGCCATGGCGGCGCGCGAAATCCGCGGCCAGCGCGGCCAGGGTGACCGACTCGAACCGTTGCAGCAGCAGTGCCTCGGCGTCGGCGAAGGCGGTATCCAGCGCCGCATTGATCGCCTGCTCGACGAGGCATTCGGGATGTTCATTCCGGTTGCCCACGGCGAACAGTGCAGGCTCGCCCAGCGCTTCGTGCAACTGGCGCAGCGTGACCTTGGAGAGATCCGTCGAAATGCGCCAGCCGCCGGCGTGTCCGCGATCCGCCGTGACCAGGCCGGCCTCGCGCAGCAGGCCCATGGTGCGGCGGACCACCACCGGATGCGTGCCCAGGCACTGCGCCAGCGCATCGGACGTCATCGGCGCATCGCACTCGGCCATGTGCAGCAAGGCATGGAGTACGGCGGAAAGTCGGCTGTCTCGTTTCATGTAACAAACGATGTTACGTTAGTGCCTCCATGTCAAGCGGGCGAGGGCAGCATGTCTTCTTTCAACGATCCCCAGGCGGTGGCGCGATACACGGACGGGCCGCTGCGGCAGGTGCCGGGATTGCATGCGCTCCACCAGATGACCGGCCTGCTCCTGCACGAGCACGTGCCCTCCGATGGGCGCGTGCTGGTGCTCGGCGCCGGTGGAGGTCTTGAGCTCAAGGCCTTCGCTGAGACCTACCCGCACTGGCGTCTGCTCGGCGTCGACCCGTCGGCGCCGATGCTGGAATTGGCCGTCCAGACGCTGGGGCCGCTGGCGCCGCGGGTGGAGTTGCTGGAGGGCACCATCGATGCGGCTCCGGCCATCGAATTCGACGGCGCGGTTTGCCTGCTGACCATGCACTTCCTGTCCGTCGCGGAGCGCCTGCAGGCGCTCCGCGAGCTGAGGCGCCGATTGAAGCCGGGCGCCCCGCTCGTGGTGGCCCATCACAGCGTTCCCGCTGCTCCCCACGCAAGGAAGCGCTGGCTGCAAAGGCACGTGGCCTTCATGGCTTCCAACGGCGTGCCGGTTGCGGACACGGCCAGGACGATCGAAGCGATGGCCAGCCGTCTCCCGCTGCTTTCTCCCGAAGCCGAGGTCGACTTGCTGGAGCAGGCCGGCTTCGAGCGGCATGAGCTGTTCTATGCGGCTTTCACGTTCAAGGGATGGGTGGCGTATGCGGCTTCGTGAAAATCCTCCAACCTCACGCCTCGATCGGCAAAGGCTTGCGCGACAGACGGACCGCGTGGATGCCGGGCCTCATCCTCTTGCCGGCCGGCAGCCATTCGATCGGGTCGCCGCGGGCGCACCGCATCCGGCGGGAAGCCACATGCTTCAGCGCGCGGTCATTCCGCCATCCACGCGGTAATTCGCGCCGGTCAGGAACTTGCCGCGATCCGACACGAGCAGCGCCACGACTTCGGCGATGTCCTCGGTGGCGCCGATGCGGCCAAGCGGCAGAAGCTGCAGCCACGCGTCCGTGGAAAATCCCGGCGTCGTCCTGGCGAATTCATCGGAACCCGGTGTCGCGATGACGCCGGGGGACACGACGTTCACGCGGATTGCCGGCGCGAGTTCCAGTGCGAGCGTGCGTGAGTAGTACTCGAGCGCGGCCTTGGCGGCGCCGTAATGCACGAAGGGGGCGAACGGCATCGCTGCCGCCGCGGAGGAAATGTTCACGACCGCTGCAGCTTTCGACTCCCGCAGCGCCGGGAGCAGGGCGTTGGCAAGGCGGATCGCCGCCTGGAGGTTGAGCGCGAAGCTGTCGGCCCATGCCTCGTCGGGGATCGTCCATGAGCCTTCCAGGAAGGCGTGCGCGCCGCCCGCGTTGTTCACCAGGATGTCGAGGCCGCCGAGTGCTGCGAGGGCCTGCGTCGCGACGGCCGCCACGCCTTCGCTCGTGGCGACGTCGCCGGACACGAACGTGGCGCCCGCGGGCATGTCCTTGTCGGCTTTACGTGCGACGACAACGACCTTGGCGCCGGCATCGAGCAGGCGCTGCGCGATCGCCGCGCCGATGCCGCGTGTGCCTCCGGTGACCAGGGCACGGCGGCCGGCAAGTTCTTTCGGGAAATCGGATGGGTTGGACATGGGATGTTCCTTGGTAGAGGTCGATGTTCATCGCGCCGTGATCCGGCCCGCGGGGTGGTCACGATCGTGTCGTGATCGCCCGGCATCGCTCACGGCTCCTTCTTGAATTTCGAATAGGTCGTGGAAAATCAGTGGGGCGGATGACTCGCGTCAGCGCTTCTGAAAAGCTCGTGGTGAATGCCGGCCGGGCCTGGCGCGTCAGATCTGCGCCAGCCCGCCATCGACGGCGAGCTCGCTGGCGGTCATGAAGCCGCTGTCCGACGACGCGAGAAAGGCCGCCGCCGCCCCGATCTCCGCCGGTTCGGCCATGCGCTGCAGCGGGTTCATCGAGGCGAACACCTTCATGCCTTCCTCGCCCACCGCGGCCTTGGCCAGTTCGGTCGCCGTCGGCCCGGGCGACAGCACGTTGACCCGGATGCCGGTGCCCTTCAGGTCCTGCGCGAAGGTCTTGGCGAGGTTGCGCACGGCGGCCTTGCTCGCGCTGTAGACGCCGAACGCCGGGGCGCCGGTGGTGCCGGCGCTCGATCCGGTCAGGATGATCGAGCCGCCCGGGCCCATCAGCGGCAGTGCCTTCTGCACCGTGAAAATCGTGCCCTTCACATTGGTGTCGAAGGTTTCGTCGATGTGTTCGGCGGTGATCTCGCCCAGCGGAAGCAGGCTGCCCGTCCCGGCGTTGGCGAACACGATGTCGAGCGTTCCGCGCTCGGCCTTCACCGTTGCGTAAAGCCGGTCGAGATCGGTCGGGTCCGAGACCGAACCCTGCACTGCGCGGGCGTTGGGGCCGAGTTCGGCCACCGCGGCGTCGAGCGCTTCCTGCCGACGGCCGTAGATGAAGACGAAGGCGCCGTCCTCGATGAAGCGCTTTGCCGCCGCGCGGCCGATGCCGGTGGCGCCGCCGGTGATCACCGCGGTCTTTCCATGCAACTTGCTCATGTCATGCATCCTGGATGGGATTGCAACTGCCGAAGCAGTGATGGGGATGGCGCGCCGATCGCGATCCTTGTCGCGATGGCCGTACGCGCTCAGGGCTGCTGCTTGAACAGGTCCTGGAAAATCAGCGGGCCCCAGACGCGGCCGCGTGCCTGCACCAGGGTGCCGCCTTCGTCGAACCTGCCGAGGTTGACGGGGGCGAAGCCGAGTCGCTTGGCAAGGTCCGCCACTTGCGCGGTGGCCGCTTCGTCGTCGCCCGACAGGAACACCACCCGGTGGCCGCCCTGGACGTTCGGGTCGGTGGCCAGCGTGCGCGCCAGCAGGTGATTGAAGCCCTTGACGAACCGGGCGCCGGGGAACGACCTGGCGGCGAAGGCCGAGGAGGGGAGGCCGTCGAGCGTTTCGACGGGGGCATTCGTGTTCATCGCGTCGATGATCGTCTTGCCCTTCCAGTCCGGAAGCGCCTTGCCGACGTCCTGGTGCGCCTCGAACAGCACCGCCAGGATGATCACGTCCGTCTTGACCGCTTCCTGCAAGGTCCCGGGGATGACCTTGGGGCCGATCGCCTGCGCTTGGGGCAACAGGGCTTCGGGCGGCCGCCGACTGGCGACCGTGACCTCGATGTCGTTGCGGGCGAACGCGCGGGCGAGGGCCTGGCCTATGGAACCGAAACCGATGATGGCGTAGCTCATGGGGATGATCCTTCTTGAGTGGAGTGATCCGGCCTGTTCGAGCCGGTTGCCCCACCCATCTGGGTCGCTTGACGCATCAATCCAATTGACGAAATATCGCTTGATACGATCTATTTTCTGGATAGCCGATGCTCGACAACGTCACCATCAACCAGCTGCGTGCGTTCGTTGCGGTGTGCGACCAGGGCAGCTTCTCGGGTGCCGCGCGCAAGCTCGCGCGGGCGCAGTCGGCCATCAGCCACGCGATCAAGGCGCTGGAGAGTGCGTTCGACGTCGAGCTGTTCGAGCGCAACACGCGCAAGGCCCAGCTCACCGCGGCGGGGCGCAGCCTTCTGCCGGACGCCCGGGCGGTGATCTCGCGTACGGAGGAAATGAAGAACCGCGCCGGCGCGATCGCCAAGGCCGGCGTGCCGCAGGTATCGGTGGCGGTCGACGCCTACTTCCCGCGCGCCCACCTGGTCGACGGCTTGCGCACGCTGCAGGAAGAGTTTCCGACCGCCGCGATCAACCTGCGCATCACCACCATGCAGGGCGGCGAAAAGCTGGTGCTCGAAAAAGTGTGCGCGCTGGCCGTCACCATCAACGACGTGCCGGAAGTGAACCCGCAAGCCATCGAACGCCACTGGCTGCGCGAGGAGGAGATGGTGACGGTATGCGCGCCGTCCTATCCGCTCGCTTCGACACCCAAACCCATCCCGGTGGACGAGTTTGGCCGCTACATACAGGTCATCGTCACGGACAACCAGCCCGGCGCCGAAGAGAGCCAACAGGGTGTAGCCGGCAAGCGCCAGTGGCTGGTCAACGACCTGGGCGCCAAACGCGACCTGCTCAAGGCCGGCCTCGGCTGGGGACACTTGCCACGGCACCTGGTCAGCGAGGATCTGGCAAGCGGAGCGCTCGTCGAGCTTGAGCGTCGCGCCTGGCACATGGGCCCGCTGACGTTCGTGATCTCGCAGCGGCGGGGGCACGATTTCTCGCCGTGCGAGTTGCGGCTGATCGAGTTGCTCGGGAAACCTCGGCGTTCGCTCGTTTGAAGAAGTGGGAGAAAAGTGTCGGGGGCAATGCGCGACGGATGATGAGGGGTGGAATGGCAGGTTGAGGCCCATCAAAGGAGACCTGGTGAGCTGGGCCGGGTTTGACTGATCCTCTCGGACGCACGCAGGGTGCCGAGCGAGAATTGCACGTCGAAGTCATGCATTTTCCTGAAGCCCGCGGAGCTCCCGCTTTCCGCGGCCGATCCCGATGCCGAGTCGGTGCTGCCCATTGATGCCGAGGAGGTTTCCATCTGCGTGGAACAGGCACTGCCTGCCTTGACCTGGTCATCCGCTACGGATGCATCCGGGGAAGTGGGCGAGGGCCAGGTGGAATTTTCCCGACCCGGTGGGCATGCGACCCGGTCACTGGCGCCGCACTGCTCGCGTCGCTCGGACTGCACCCCGCTGGTACGGCGGCTGTGCGATCAGTTCGGTTGGGTCGCCTTTGACGAGTCGCCCCTGCTGTTCAAGCCTCACCGTCCACCCCGGCACCGGGTTGAGGGAGACGTGGCTCATTGCCTTTTTCAGCTCCCCCATTCCGCAACCACGCGCGCGGGGACATGCCCACAGACTGGGTGAAAACCCGCGACAGTGACGACGCGTTGCGATAGCCGAGCTGCAGGCTCGCCGTTTTCAGCGAAGCGCCTTGGCGAAGCAGGGCCTGCGCGACGGCAACGCGCCATTGCGTGAGGTATTCGACCGGCGTGTGGCCGACGTGCTGCTTGAAGGCGGCGGCAAATGCACTGCGCGACATGCCGGCGGTCTCGGCCATGGCGGCCAGCGACCAGTCTGCGCCGGGCTGCTCGTGGATCGCCGTCAGTGTGCGCGCCAGCTTCGGGTCCGACAGGCCGGTCAGCATGCCCGGCGGCAGTTTCGCCTCTGCGGGATGGTCGAGCAGCCAGCGCAGCAGTTGCAGTACCAACACGTCGAACAGACGGTCGGCCAGCAGGCGCTGGCCGCAGCGTACCCGCTCGGCTTCCGCGAACAGCAGCGCCAGCGTCTGCTCCAGGCCGTCCACCGCCCGCAGCGGCAGCACCAGCAGCGGCGGCAGGGCGCGCGCCAGCGGATGCCGCGCGCCGCCATCGAAATCAAGCGTGGCGCAGACGAAATCCGAACCCTCGGCCGGCGGGTTGTGGAAGCTGTGCGCCAGCGGGCGCGGGTAGAACAACAGGCTCGGTTCGGCCACCTCGATGCGGCGCGGTACACCGCTGCGCGGGCGATGCGTCACCACCAGTTCGCCCCGTCGCAACACGTGCAGGAAACCCCGTCCCGGCCGGGCGTCGAATTGCGCCAACCCGCACAGCGCCCCGGCATGAAACAGGTGCGCCCGCACGTGGAAGCGCTCCATCAGTGACGACAAGCGGTCGAGGGTAGCCATGGTTTGCTTCCGCATCCTGGACGATCAGTGGTATTTCATGGACAAAATAACACCTGTGGAGGGCGCTCCGGGGCGACGCTGGCCCCACGTCGCCAAGCACCCGCCAAGGCGGCACATCCCCGATGAGGAGTCGCCATGTCCACACACCCGCCGTTGCATCCACGTCAGCCGCTCGGCACCCGCGCGCGTCTTGCCATCGCCGTGGCACTGCTGCTGGGCGGTTCGGCCAGCTTCGCCCATGACGGCACCACGCACGCTGGTGGCATCGCCAGCGCACCGGCCAAAGCCGTGCAGGCACCGTTCGACATCGTGCATACCAGGGTCAGCACCGAGGGAAACATCGCCACGTTTCACATCGCCGTATCCGGCAAGGCCGGCGACAGCAAGCCGGTGAAGACCGGCAAGCTCGCCGGCAGCAGCGTGTTCTCCTACGTGTGGCCGACCACGCTCGATCCCTACCTGGTCGGCTTCGAGCATGGCAGCGGCATTCTCGCGTTCGCGGTCACCGCGCATCCCGACTTCGACGACACCCCGCTGTTCGACGAGAACGGCGATGGCGACCCCGGCAACGATGGCAACCTGTGGCACTCGCACTGGGTGGTGCTGCAGCCCGACGACGCCTGCGGCAAGGGCGCGCTGAAGGTGGTCGACATCGCCGAGGGCAGCAAGCCGCGACTGCCCAGGACCTGGCCAGGCCTGCCGATCCTGATCGACAGCCCCGGCTGGAGCCCCGTCTTCGACGACCACTCGCTGGAGGTGCGGGTGCCGTTCGACGACATCGGCGCCGTCGACGCCGCCGGTTTCGACGGTGTCACCGCCGCCTTGCGCGTCAACGCCAGCGTGCACGATCCGCTGCTGTGCGTTGTCGACGTGTTCAAGGTGGCCTCGGGCGACTTGTCACGACCGGGCAGGGTCAATCGCTGATCGGGGACGGGCGGCGGCTGGCTGTTCTGTCGTGCGCGGTGCGCCTCGTCTCACGCATCGGCCGCCGCCCTGACCCTCCGCCGACCTATTCCGCCAAGCAGGTGATTCGCGCGACTGCGTGGTGTGGCGGTGAGGGGGTGAGACGGGCGCGCTTCGCCTCGACGGCCGCGGGGAGTACCGTGCATCGCATCGGCTGCGTCGCCAGCCATCTGCTTTCCCCTGCTTCATGCCCGACGACCTGGCCTACCTTTCCGTCGATACGCCGCTGGGCGTTTTCCTCGTCGCCGAGCGCGACGGAGCCCTGAAAGGCGGCTGGTTCGAGGGGCAGAAGTACTTTCCGGCCATCTCGCCGGAAGCCGGGTGGCGGAAGGCCGCGACGCCCTTGTTGCACGAGGCGGGGCGGCAGCTGGACGCCTATTTCGCCGGCGAGCTGACGCACCTGGAGATGCCGCTGGCGCCGGAAGGCACCGCGTTCCAGCAGCAGGTGTGGCGCGCGCTGTGCGCGGTGCCGTACGGGGAGACGACGACGTACGCGGCGTTGGCGCGGGCGATTGGCCGGCCCGAGGCGTTCCACCCGGTGGGCGCGGCGGTGGGGCGCAACCCGATTTCGCTGTTCGTGCCTTGCCACCGCGCGCTGGGCAGCAACGGCTCGCTGACCGGCTACGCGGGCGGGCTGGCCCGCAAGCGCTGGCTGCTCGATCACGAAGGACGCGAGCGCCGCTTGTTCGATTGAGCCGGGAATGACGGCCCCGACCAGGACGCCTTGTCGGGCGGCTTTGGCATCCAGGTGCAGATCACGGCGGCGCGCGGCCGCCGCTTGAACCCGGCGCCCTCCGCCCGATTTGCTGCCGTTGATTGGCCGGGTCGCGAGGCTCGCGAGCGGTCTCGGACCTTAGCCCTGCACTGGCTGCGGCTCGCCCATCCCGCCCTGCAGCACCTGTCGATCGATCTCCGCCCGCAGCAACGCCGTCGCGATATGGATCTCCCTGCTGCCGGCCTGGTTCAGCGTCTGGACGAATCGTTCCAGGCTGCCTGATGCGACACCTTCACGCAATGCGGGCAGCATGACGAGCCAGTCGCCCTTGATGCCCCGCTGCTCCAGGTAGATGTCCATCAATTTCTCCGCCTCGAACCAGAACGGGGATGTTCCGACCTTGACGGGTATGGCGATGGTATTCACGCTCCAGGCACCCCACTCCGCGACGTGCGTGCCGGCTTGGGGTGCTCCGGCCCTCGCGAGCCCCCCGCACAGCAGCGACAGGGCTGCCTCCCGCGCCTGCGCGCTGATCCCCGCCTGCAGCAGCGCGGTAACCGCGGCGGCTCGTTGAAGGGCCACCGCCATCCACAGGGCGTGCTCGCGCTCCTCGTCCGAGGTGCACCGCGCCACGACCTGGGTGGCGGCCTGGGGCGTGTCGTCGTTCCACAACAATTCGATGATCGCCTGCTTGAACTCGAACTGCCTGCTCTGTGCTTCCGTTGTCATGGGCGTTCCTGGTGTGCTCGTGATTTCGTGGTACGACGGCGGCAACCGGCAGCGTCCGCGTAGACAGTCGGCGCGAACGCCTGACGGTCGTGGGCAGGTTCAACCGCGTCTTCCGCGCTGGTGGCTGTGGTTGCCGATGCCGGCAGGTGCCGCAGTGGAGAAGGACTTTCGCTGGCGCCGCGTGCCGCTGCCAGCTTGCGGGGGCGGCCCGCGCCTGGCCTATTGCTTGGTGCGTCAGCGAGAGGAAGCGATGAAGCTGTTCGGTGCGTAAAGCACCCAGTCGGCTTCCTCGCCGTTCACCGCCACGTGAGCATTGAACGCGACGCAGCTGTGATCCGGGCAGGGACTGGCGTACGCCATGTTGCCCGGGGCGGGAGCGAGCAGCGCATAGTCGTGCCTGGCATTGATCTCGCGGCAGAACTCGGGTGCGCCGCCGATGATCTTGATCACCACCGGGTTTGCATAATATCTGTGGTCCAGCACCTGCAGCTTGAATTCTTCGGAGGTACAAGCCCAGGCGCCAGACTTGAAGCTGACCGAAGTGGCCTGGGCGGGCGGCGCAAGCAGCGCTTCCTGCGCGAGGGTCGGCATCAGGCCGTTCCTCCCGAAATGCCAGAGAAGAATGCCGCCAAACACCACCAGCCCCACCAATGCCCGCTTCAACATCTTTGTCTCCCCCTCGATCCTCCATGGATCGTCGTGACGCAGAATTGCACCGCATTTCAGGGGCGTCAAACCAGGCAAGCGAAACCGGGGCGGAGAAAGTCAGTGCCCTCTGCTCGATGTCCGCGTGCTTCGGCGGCCCCGGACGGCGCAAGCTCACCAGGTGGCCGATGGTCTTTTCCCCCATGGCCTCGATTGACTTCCTCCATCCCGCTTTCGGCGGCAGTTGAACCCGGCGCGTGCTGTCGCCAGAATGGCCCGGCGGCGCAGGTGGCGGTCGCACAGGGTATGGGGAATGTACCGGTCGGCTGTGCCGTCGGATTGCAGCGCCCGCGAATCGGGCGCGAGGGGACGCTCATTTGATTTTCTACGCAACGGGCCTGCTGCTCGTCGTCGGCGCGGTCTGGCTGTTCAATCGACTGGTGCGGCTGCGCAACCAGGTTCGCAACGCGTGGAGCGATGTCGACGTGCAGTTGCAGCGTCGCCACGATCTGGTGCCCATGCTGGTCGAAGCGGTCAAGGGTTACGCCAGCCATGAGCGGCAGTTGCTGGAACGTGTCGCCGCCGAGCGCAGCGCGGCGATGCGCGGCGGAACCCCGGCGCAGCGGATCGCGCCCGAGATTGCGCTGGGCCAGCAGCTGGTGCGCCTGGTCGCGCTGGGCGAGGTTTACCCGGAGCTCAAGGCCAGCGGCAACTTCAGCCAGCTTTCGGACGAGCTGGTGGAGGTGGAGAACACCTTGCAGCACGCCCGGCGCTTCTACAACGGCTCGGTGCGCGAGTACAACACGGCGCGCGAAACGTTTCCCACCTTGCTGATCGCCGCGCCGCTCGCCTTCAGGCCCGCGGAGTTCTTCGCCGCCGACGCCGATGCCAGGGCCAATGTCCAGGTCAGGCTCGGGGAGCCTGCATGAGGCTTGCCGGCGGTCTCGTGCGGCATCGGATCTCGCGCATGTTGTGCCTCGTTGCCGTGACGCTTGCCGCCGGCAGTGCGATGGCGCAGGACGCCGGTCAGTCCGGTGTCGAACCCACCACGATGACGCGCGATACGTCGATCTGGGTCAACCACGACTACTCGATCGAGGTCAGCGAGACTACGGAGGTCAACGCGGCGACCCCGTGGGAGTTCCATCGCGACCTGGTTCTTCCGGGCCGCAAGCTCGCACTTCGCGACGTGTTCCTGATGGGGGCGGCCGAGAACGGCGACGGGGTGACGACCGAGGTTGCGCCGCTGGGCGATGGCGTGCGTATCACCGTGCATCCGACACGTCGCGTGGGGATGCAGTTGTTCGAACTCGATTACCGCGTCCTGTACAAGGCGGTCGACGATGGCAAGCTCGTTTGGCCGCTCACCTCGGCCACCGATCGACTGTCGCTGCAGCGTGCGAAATTGGTGGTGAAGCTGCCGCAGGAAACGCCTTCCAGTCAGATCCATGCGCAGTTCCAGCTCGACGGTGCGCCTGTCGCGGCAGGGGATCGCCGAGTCACCGGAACCAAGGTCGACCTGGGTTGGCACGATGCCGTCGCGCCGGGGCAGGTGTTGGGCGCGGTGCTCACGTTTCCCGAGGTGGCCGAGGCATCGACCCCCCTTTTGTCGGCGGGGCCGGCCTGGATGTTCAACGGCACCGTGTGGCTGGCCGTGCTGGCGTTGTACTACCTCCTGGCGAAAATTTTCTTCACCGGCGGCGGCGACGGCAAACCCGTGATCGTGGAGTACGAGCCGCCGACCGGCTGGTCCGCCGGCGCCGTGCGGTTGCTGTGGCACGGTGCCTGGGATGAAAAATGCTTTGCCACCGGCGTGCTCGGCATCGCCGCCAAGGGTGGGCTCACGCTGGCCCGGCAGGACGATGGCACATGGGTGGCAACGCGAACCGGCGGTGACCTTGCCCCGGCCTTGACGATGGACGAACACCGGTTGCGTTCGGCGTTGTTCGCGTTTGGCCCCACGGCGGAGTTCTCCGAGGCCCATGCCGACAGCACCGGCCTTGCCGAGCTTGCTTTCCGGCGTGCGCTGGAGAATCGCTGCGCGGGCGAACGTCCAGGCGATCCCGCCTGGCTGTTGATCCCCGGCTGGCTGACCGCGCTGACCGGCGCCACGCTGTTGTTCTTCGGCATCGACAGTCGTTTCGTGATCCTGGGCGAGATTGCGGCTCCCAGCCTCGTCGGTGCGCTCGTCGTGGCGATGCTGATGGACGTGGTCCCGCTTGCGCTCCTGCGCGCCACTCGTGCGCAGGTGTACGTCGTGGCCGCGATCGCCGCGATCGGATTGCTGGGCGGCGGCGACCGGCTGGACTGGCTGACGGGCGCCGCGCTGCTCGCCGGCCAGGTCGCCGCGGGGTGGTGGTTGCTGCGCCAACCGCCGCGGGAGACGCCGTTGCGGCGCAAGCTGCACGGCTTCCGCTGGTACCTCGGCACCGCCGAACAGCAGGACATGGATGCGCGCTACAAGCCGTCGCTCCATCCCGAACTCCAGGCGAGCCTGCTGCCGTACGCGATGGCGCTGGATGTGGCGGTGACGTGGAACGCCCGCTTCGCGCATTCGCTCGAAGAGGCGGGAGGGCAAGAGGATTTTATTGCCAGCCTGAATCCCGACCATGACGACGCCGCGCTGGAACTGCTGGCTTTTGCACAGGCGATGGCGCGTCGCATCCCGAAATGAAGGGCGCATGCGATGGAAACGCGGCGGCCGGTCGCTGGACAGGCCCGGGAGGCTAGGGCGAAAGCTTGCGGCAAGTCACGGGCCAGCCTGCGTCCCGTAGCCATCCCGCCGGAAACACGACAGCGCGCCGATTCGCGGATGCCCGCACCCCGGACGACTGTCGAGTCCGGTGCGCCGCCAGTGAAGCAGGGAAGATGTACGCTGCGTGGTTGAAGTGATGCCCGCGGCAGCTGGCGCCGCGGGTCGTGCAGCAGGGATGGAGATTGCGATGACGTCCGCAGCAGCCCCCGAGTGGCGCACCAGCGCCTGGTTGAACACGCCCGAGCCATTGACCCTCGGCCATTTTCGCGGGCGGGTGGTGCTGCTGCACGCGTTCCAGATGCTCTGTCCGGGTTGCGTGGCGCATGGCATTCCGCAGGCGCAGCGCGTGGCGAAGCTGTTCGAGGGCGCGTCGCTGGCAGTGGTCGGCTTGCACACGGTGTTCGAGCACCACGCGGCGATGGGGCCGGAGTCGTTGCGCGCGTTCCTGTACGAATACCGCATCGCGTTTCCGGTCGGCATCGATGCGCCCGGCCCGGCCGGCGATCCGATTCCGTGCACCATGCGCGCGTATGCCATGCAGGGCACGCCGACCACGATCCTGATCGACGCGCAGGGGCGGCTGCGTCGCCAGGTGTTCGGCCAGCACGATGACCTGCTGCTCGGCGCGGAGATCGGTACGTTGCTGGCGGAACTGGAGCAGTCGCGCCCGCAGATGGCAGACGCGGCGCTCGCGGCAGAGGCTTGCAGCGAAGATCGCTGCGGGATCACGTCGGGTGCGCGGCAGCCGCCGTCGTAGCGGCGCCTGGCACGGCAGAAGAATGATGAGGAAGCGCGGACTAGGCTGATCGCTCCGGCGCATCGGGACGCAGATCCATCGCGCCCGGCGTGGTGTGCACCAGCGGCACGAAGTTGTCGTCCGGCGTCACTTCGCGCTTGCGGCGCATGAAGCGGTACAGCGCGTAGCCGGCCAGCAGGCTGTCGAGCACCGCGAACCAGCCGAACAGGAGCGTCGGCCGCGTCAGGCTCATCAGCGTGCCCGCCAGCAGCGGCCCCACCGCCGAGCCGATGCCGTTGACCAGCAGCACCGTGCTCGATCCGGACAGCAGCTCGTCGCGGCGCAGATAGTCCACCAGGTGCGCCACCGCGATCGGGTACACCGCGAAGCTCATGCCGCCGAAGGCGAATACCAGCAGCATGGCGATGGTGTGGCCGGCATTCGGCAACACCAGGTTGGCCAGCGCCGCCAATGCCGCGGTGGCGCTGATCAACGCCAGCGCCAGGCGCCGGTCGATGCGGTCGGACAACCGTCCCAGCGGCAGTTGCAGCACCACGCCACCGGCGATCGCCACGCTCATGTAGGTGCCGACTTCGGCCGCGCCGAGACCGCGCGCGGCCGCATACAACGGCAGCAGGCCCCAGAACGCGCCCAGCACCATGCCCGAGATCAGTGCGCTGACCAGCGCGGTCGGCACCAGCCGGAACATGCGCCCGACCTGGACGCGCGGCGCGGCATGGATGGACGGCTGCGGCTGCGGGGTCATCACCACCGGCAGGTTCGCCGCGCAGACCAGGATCGCCACCACGCAGAACAACACGAAGCCCTCGCCGCCGATGTGCAGGAACTGCTGCGCGATCGCGCTGGCACCGAGGTTCAGCATCATGTAGACGGCGAACACCGAACTGCGATGCTTCGGATCGGCGGCGGTGTTCAGCCAGCTCTCGATGATCGCGTACAGGCCCACCAGCAGCAGCCCCTGCAACACGCGCAGCACCAGCCATGCCGCGCAGGCCGAGGTCAACGCCTGCACCAGCACCACCACCGCCAGCAGCGAGGTGCAGAAGGCGAAGGTGCGGATATGGCCGAAGCGATGCGTCAGCCGGGGCACGGTGTAGGTGCCGACCAGGAAACCGGTGTAATAGGCCGAGGTCAGCACGCCGATCATCGCCACGGAGAAGCCCAGCACCTCGCCCTGCAACGCGATATGCGTGTGCAGCAGGCCGACGCCCATCAACAGGAACACGGTGCTCGACAACAGCGGTGCGGTGGTGCGGATGCTGCTCAACATGCGAAAGACCCGGGGATGGCACGCGCCGCGCGACCGGCGGAGCCGGTGCGGCTTCGGCAGGGTAACCGGACGGGAAAGCGTTTGTCGCCGCCCGGCAGTGTGCGGGCCATGGCGTACGCACGGCGAAGCGTGGCCCGGAACAATCGACACGACGGCGTTGAACGCGTTGCGCCGCCCCGGTCCCGTCGACTTCCCAACCCCAGGAGCGGGCTCCTGCGAGGGCGTGGAATTCCGGGGGCCGTGGCGCCGACGACGACGGCCGCGCACCTTGGCCGGAATGACGGCACGATGAGACGGCGAGGGGTCTCTTCGCTATCAGTATCGGGCCGTCGTCAGCGGCGCATCGGCCCACTGCCATGCGGTCGCCTGCAGCTTCGACGTTTCGCGCGCGGCGTCGACCTGCCCGAGCTTTTGCTGGGCCTGCGCCAGGCCGAACAATGACCAGCCGTTGAGCGGGTAGGTTTTCAGGTCCTGGTTGAATGCTTCCGCCGCGCCCGCGGCATCGCCGGTTTCGAGCAGCGCGGCACCGAGGTAGGGGCGGACCGGGAGCGGCCAGTCGGCCGGTTCGTTGTAGGCCAGCGCATCCTCGGCGGCTGCCGCTTCGTGCAGCGCGGCGATGGCCTGCGCGTGCTTGCCTTGTGCGCGCAGCAGTTCCCCGCGCAGCAGGGCGTCGGCCACGCGCAGCACGCCATCGGCGTGGTTGATGTCGAAGAAGCTTACTTTCGCCATTGCCGGATCGACGGCGATCGCATGCAGGGCGTCGGCTTCGCGAGCGGCTTCGATCAGGGTGCTCTTGCGCGCGTGTGCCATGCCGCGGGCGAAGTGACGGATCGCCGCGGGGTATGGCAGTTCCGGTGACGCGGCGGTGTCGGCAAGAATCGCGTCCCAGTCGCCGAAGCGGACTTGCGTGAGCAGAGGCGTGACCACGAATTGCTGCATGAACTCCATTGGCGCCGCGCCCATTGCGGCACGGTCGGCGCGCCGGGCAGTCTGCTCGGCAGCCTGCAGCGCCAGCGTGCGCGAGCCGGTCAGGCCTGTCGTCATCGTGGCGAAGTGCCAGTTGTGCGGCACGTAGCCCAGCGGATAGACGCCGTTGCTGCCGCGGCACATCGCCAGGAAATCCTTGTCGGCGGTGGTGGCGGCGAGGTTGGTCAGGGTCGCGTCGTGGTAGCGGCCGACGCGGATGTAGGTGTGCGCGGGCATGTGCACCAGGTGGCCCGAACCGGGCGCCAGCGCGGCCAGCGCGTCGGCGTGGGGTTCGGCGCGCTGTGGCTCGGGCGAGGATTCGGTGGCGTGGATGTAGTAATGCATCGCACCGATGTGGCGCGGGTTGCGCGCCAGCACGCGTTCCAGTTCGCCGAGCAGGCGCGGGGTGAACCGGGCCGGAGTGCCGTCCTTTTCCCAGTACGCCCAGGGCGAGAGATCCATCAACGCCTCCGCGTACAGGGTGGCGGCATCGTCGTCCTCGGGGAATTGCGCGACCACGCGCGCCATCGCTTCGGCATAGGCGCGGTCCAGCGGTGCGCGATCTTCCGGCGCCGGGTCGGCATAACGCAGTTGCAGTGCCTGGATCAGCGCGCGATCGACCGGACGTGCGGTGGCGGCCAGGCTGGCCGCGCGCGCGGCGAGGGCGGTGGCGTCCTTCGCGTGGGCTGGGTCCATCGGCAGGTTGATGTTCGGCCCCAGCACCAGCGCCTGGCCCCAGACGCACATCGCGCATTGCGGGTCCAGTCGCGCCGCCTCGGCGAAGTTGCGCCCGGCCGCCTCGTGGTTGAAGCCGTACGCCATGCGCAGGCCCTGGTCGAAATGGCGTTGCGCCAGGGGCACCGGGGTGGCCACGTCGTGGTGCAGGTCGCCGAAGGTATCGAACAGCGGCGGCGCAGCGGTTTCGGGCGCGGATGCGGCGTCGCCGGCCGCCCTCGGCGCGGGATTGCAGCCCGCCAGCAGGACTGCCAGCAGCGGCAGGAACAAGCATCGACGGATCATCGTGATTCTCCCATGGTCGGTTCGGAAACAGGGGGGAAGCAGCGGACAGAGTAGCCGAGGTTTGCGGAAATGGATGCCCGATTTTCTCAGGCCACGCACGGGCCGGTTCACTGCCCCTGCGGCCGATTGGACGTCCATCCATACCTTCCACGTTCACATTGTCCCTGACAGCTTTGGCTCTCCGGCCGGCTGTTGCGGTCCCATCCGGGAAAGCTCACCATGCGCGACGTGCACGAGTGCCTTGTCGTACTCGACCGCATGAGTGTGCGATGGGGTAGTGAGGGGAAGTACCAGTTTTGGGGCAGGCACGAACGCCGCCGTTTGCCTGGATGTCCGCCTGGGACACCGGCGCCTGTGCCATTGGACTCACCTGTGCTCTCGGCACCGCGACCCACTCGGTGACCGAGCCCGGTTGAGCCATCCGTTGTGGAAAGAACCAATCGGGGATGCCATGACCACGAATCACGCGCAGGCGCTTGACCTACCCACCAGTCCGAACCTCATGGCGGCCGTCGACCGCTGGATCTGGGTCTTCATGGCGGCGTTCTTCATCGCCATCACGCTGACCGGATTCGTGCCGGACTCGCTGCAGAAAGTCGCCATGATCCGGGCCGGGGCAAGGCCGCCGTTCCCGCCGGTACTGCATGTGCATGCCGTGTTGATGGGCTCGTTTCTGGTCCTGCTGCTCGTCCAGTCCTGGCTGATGGCGACCGGCCGGCGCCAGCGGCACATGCTGCTGGGGCGCCTGGCTTTCGTGCTGGTCCCGGCCATCATCGTCACCGGTTTCCTCCTGGTCCCGACGATTTACCGACAGGTCTGGAACGGGGCGCACGTCGCGCCGTCGCCGGTGCGTGAACAGCTTCAGCAGACGCTCCTTTTCCTCGACAACATCGCCTTGCTGCAGCTGCAGGCCGGCATCCTGTTTGCCGTTTTCATCTGGCTCGCCTTGCGTGCGCGACGCACCGATCCGGACTTCCACAAGCGGATGATGTTCCTGGCCATAGCCTTGCCGCTGCAGGCGGCGATCGATCGCATCGGCTGGTTGCCGCCGATCCATCCCGGTCCGTTCTCGACCGACCTCTACACGCTGCTTGCGGTGTCGCCGCTGTTCCTGTGGGACGTGGTCAGGCAGCGCCCGGTGCAGCGGGTCTATCTGGTCTGGCTGGGCCTGTTCCTGCCAGTGGCTGTTGCCGTCAACCTGTTGTGGGACATGCCGGGCTGGCACGCGCTGGTGCCGAAGGTGCTGGCGCCCTGACGGAGGCCGGCGCGGTCGCGACGCATCGCGCGGGTAACATCTGAAGCGCGGGACGCTCGACGCGTGGTCCGCCGAGTCGTCCATTGCGTTTTCCCGTCATCCGGAGGCATGCATGTCGCGAGTGTTGCTGTGCGGTGCCACCGGCCTGGTCGGGCGCGAGGTGCTGCGGATGGCGCTGGATGATGCCGCCGTCACCCGGGTGGTGGCGCCGACGCGGCGGCCGCTGCCGGCGCATCCCAAACTGGTGAACCCCGTGGTCGACTTCGAGCAGCTGCCGGCCGATGCCGCGTGGTGGCAGGCCGATGCGGCGATCTGCACGTTGGGTACCACGCTGCGCGATGCCGGCTCGCCTGCGGCGTTCCGGCGGGTGGATTTCGATTACGTGCTGGCGTTTGCGCGACTGGCGCGGGCCGGTGGCGCGCAGGCCTTCGCGCTGACCTCGTCATGGGGTGCCGACGCGGCATCGCGCTACTTCTACCTGCGCATCAAGGGCGAGGTGGAGCAGGCGGTGCAGGCACTGGGTTATCCCTCGCTGACCGTGCTGCGGCCCTCGCTGATCGGCGGCGAGCGCGAGCGGCGGCGGCTGCGCGAGCAGCTCGGCATGCGTGTGCTGCAGGCGCTGGCGCCGATCGTGCCGCGACGCTGGCGCATCGTCCCGGCGCCGCGAATCGCGCAGGCATTGCTGCAGTCGGCGCTGGCGATGACCCCCGGCTGCGCGGTGATTTCCCCGGAGCAGTTGCTGTCGCCGGCATGAAGCGGCGGGCGCCGGCCTACAGCGGATGCTGGCGATAGAACAGCTCGAGTTGCCGGTAGACCTCCGGCAAGTGCTCGCGCAGGTTGGCCGGAGCCTCGAAGAACTGCTCGCTGCACACGGCGAAGAACTCGGCCGGGTTTTCCAGCGCGTACGCGTCGATCGGCAGCTCGTCGCCGTTGTTGCGTGCCTGCTTGAGGCGATGCCATGCGTCGGAGAACACCTGCGACCACCGCCTGGCATCCATGCGCCGGTGCAGTGGCGGGAAGCCGTTCGCCTCGCCGTTGAGCATGTCGAGCTTGTGCGCCATCTCGTGGATGACCACGTTGTGGCCGGGCTTCTTTCCGCTGTCCAGCACTTCCGCCCACGACAGGATGACCGGACCGCGGCCCCACGCCTCGCCGGCCAGCAGGCTGTGGCCCTGGTGGACCACGCCGGCGGCGTCCACGTGCTGGCGCTGCGGCATGAACGCATCCGGGTAGACGATGATGCTGTGCCAGCCGTCGTACCAGTCCATGCCCAGTTTCAGGATGGGCACGCAGGCATGCGCCGCCAGCAACACGCGGTCGACGTCACCCAGCGGCAAGCCTTCCACCGGCTCCAGCGATTTGCGTTCGAGGAACAGCGTGGCCAGCACGCGCAGCGCAGCCTGGTCCGACGCGCCCAGCCGGCGCGCGGCGGTGCAGCGTTGCAGCGCTTCGCGCCAGAGCGCTTCGGCGATCGGGCGCCGGGTGACGGTGCGCCGTGCGCGCCAGTTGCGGAAGATGTCGAACATGGCCACATGCTGGAGGGGGAGCTCCGGAACATCTGGGCCGTCGCGCCGTTACTCAAGCGGGCGGGCGATGCATAAGCACGGGCGGTGCGGCGATTCAGACCGGCGCGGGGTGCGCTTCCAGCGTGGCCTCGAACTCCGCCGGCGGCAGCGGGTGGCCGATCAGGTAACCCTGGAACACGTCGCAGCCCTGGGTCAGCAGGAACTGCCGTTGCGCGATGGTTTCCACGCCTTCGGCGATCACTTCCAGGCCCAGGCCGCGGCCCATGCCGATGATGGTCTGCGCCACCATCGCGCCGTTGGCGTCCTCCGGCAGGCAGGCAACGAAGGACTGGTCGATCTTCAGCTGGTCCAGCGGCAGGCGCGAGAGATAGGTCAGCGAGGAATAGCCGGTGCCGAAGTCGTCCAGCGAGATGCGGATGCCTTGCGCACGCAGCGCGGTGAGCTTGACCGCCGCCTCGGCGAGGTCGTCCATGATCGTGGTTTCGGTGATTTCCAGTTTCAGCCGCGACGGATCGGCACCGGTGGCCGCCAGCGCCTGGCACACGCCGTCCACGAAGTGCGGCTGGGCGAACTGCCGCGCGCTGACGTTGATCGCCATGGTCAGCGACTGCGTGGCCGGCCGGCTCGACCAGGCCACCAGCAACTCGCAGGCGCGCTGCAGCACCCAGTCGCCCAGCGGCAGGATCAGCCCGCTCTCCTCGGCCACCGGGATGAACACGGTGGGCGACACCGCCACGCCGCGGCGCGTCCAGCGCAGCAGCGCTTCGGCGCCGAGCACGCGGCCGTAGCGGTCGACCTGCGCCTGGAGGTTCAGTGCCATCGCGCCTTGGGCGATCGCGTCGCGCAGGTCGTGCACGAGGCCGTCGCGCTGCGCCAGTTCGGCCAGCATCTCCGGCTCGAAGCGGCATACCTGGTCGCGGCCGGCCGCCTTGGCGCTGTACATCGCCAGCTCCGCCTCGCGCAGCGCCGATTCGGGCGTGTCGTGGCCGGCCGCCAACTCGGACCAGCCGATGCTGGCGGTGATCGTCACCGGCGCGTCGCTGGCCAGCCGGAACGGCTCGTGCAGCGCCTCGCGCACGCACTCGGCGCACTCGCGGGCGCGCTGCGCGCGTTCGCTGCGGTTGCTCCGCTCGCACGGCAGGGCGAGCGCGAACGTGCCGCCGCCCAATCGCGCCAGTACGCAGCCGTCTTCCAGCAGCCGGCGCAGGCGCTGCGCGATCAGGGTCAGCAGGTGATCGCCGGCGGCGTGGCCGCGCAGATCGTTGACGCGCTTGAAGTGGTCCAGGTCGACCAGCAGCAGCAGCGCGCGAAAACCTTCGGCCTGACCCAGCAGGTGCTTGAGGTGGTTGCGCAGGAAATGCCGGTTCGGCAGATCGGTGAGCGGGTCGAAGAAGGTCATGTGGTCGACGCTGGCGTGGGCCTCGCGCTCGCTGGTCAGGTCGACCATGGTGCAGACGCGGTGGGTGACCTGGCCTTGCGCGTCGGCGACTGCCGAAGTGGCCGCGCGCACCACCCGCGGCTGGCCGTGCTTGACCTGGATCCAGCGCTCCTCCTGCCAGAAGCCGTCGGGGCCGAGCTGCTCGTGGTGCTCGTGCGCCGGCGCGTTGTCGTCGCGGCGCGCCCAGACCTGCGACGAGGGCTGCCCCCGCACCTCGTCCAGGCGATAGCCGGTGAGCCGGGTGAACGCCTGGTTGACGCGCTGGATGGTGCCGTGGGCGTCGGTCACCATCAGCGCCTCCTGGGTCTGGAAGGCCACCGCGGCCAGACGCAGTTCGCTGTCGGCGCGTTTGCGCTCGGTGATGTCCTGCGCGTAGAGGATCGCGTAGAGCGCCGCGCCGTCCTCGTCGTGGATCACCGAGCAGTCCAGTTTCGCGGGAAAGCGACGCCCGTCGCGGGTGATCTGTTCGGTTTCCCAGACCAGGTGCGCGAGGCGGTCGGCCTGCGCCCATTGTTCGTGCTGGCGGGCAAGGACGTCGGGCGGGAACAGTGCGTCGACAGGCGTGCCGACCATTTCCTCGGGCGCGTAGCCGCGCTCGCTGGCGAACACCGGGTTGACCGCGGTCAGCAACCGCGTGCGCGAGTCGCAGATGGCCACGCCGAAGGCGGCGTTCTGGAACGCGTGCGCCCACAATCGCAGTTGCGCCTCGCTGTGCAGGCGCCGGGTGACGTCGCGCGCCACGGTGAGCACGCCGTGGATCGCGCCGGTGGGATCGTGCAGCGGCACCTTGCTCAGTTCCAGTTGCCGGCTGTCGCCGTCCGGTGCCTCGTACGGCACGATCGCATTGCTCGGCTGTCCGTTCGACAGCACGCCCTGGCTCATCGAGCGCGACGCGGCGGCGAAGCGCGTGTTGCGCTCGTCGAAGGCGTCGAACGTCGTGCGGCCGAGCAGCGATTCGCTCGTGCGCCCGAACAGGCCGCAGGCGCGGTCGTTGCAATCGGTGAGCACGCCCTTGCCGTCGCTGACCCACATCGCGTCCGGGCTGGCGTCGAACAGGGCGCGCAGGTTGCGCTTCTGCGCGCGCAGCTCGCGGGTGCGCACGGCCACCGTGCGGCGCAGCGACCATACCCACAAGGCCAGCAACACGGCCAGCGCCAGTCCCACGATCAGCGCGATGCGCGCCGTCCGCGCGAAAGGTTGCGACATGGCGGGACGATCCAGCCAGCGCTCACGCAGGGCGGCGCGTTCGGCCGGCGTGATCATCGCCATGCCGCGCTCCACCGTCTGCAGCATCGCGCTGTTGCCCGCGCGCACGGCGCGGCGGGGCTGGCCGGTATAGAGGATGTAGGCGAGGTAGAACTTGTCCAGCGCGGCGTAGCGGTAGAGGTAGTAGTTGGCCGGGTTGGTGTCCATGCAGAACACGCCGATGTTGCCGCCGACCGCAGCCTGGATGATCTCCTTGTAATTGGTGTATTCGTGCAGGTCGGTGATGCCTTGCCTTCGCATGTGTTCGGCGCAGGCGTCGCCGCGCTCCACCG
Source organism: Rhodanobacter sp. UC4443_H10 (assembly GCF_052978325.1). Lineage (NCBI taxonomy): Bacteria > Pseudomonadati > Pseudomonadota > Gammaproteobacteria > Lysobacterales > Rhodanobacteraceae > Rhodanobacter > Rhodanobacter sp. UC4443_H10. The sequence goes on from NZ_CM129668.1 coordinate 153,209, forward strand.
CCACGGGAAAGCCGCGCAGGCCGGTGCTGTCGGTGATGCCGCGGATGCTGCGCGCCACGTAGATGCCCACGGCCTGCTTCGCGTACGGTGCGGAGAACTCGTACAGGGGCACGCGCTCCGGCGTGAGGTAGATCATGTCGATCACGTCGGCCTTGCCGGCCAGCAACTCCTTCTGCGCCTCGCTCCAGGCCATCGGCTCCAGCTCCACCTGGATGCCGGTGCGCTGCTGGAACAGCCGCCACATGTCGACTTCGTAGCCCTGCGGCTTGCCATTGCCGTCGAGGAACAGGAAGGGCGGGTAGTTGTTGTCGGTGACCACGCGGATGCGCGCGGGGGTGGGCGACATGGCGGCGGACGTCGAGGCGCTCGGCGGCGGCGACGCGGCCACTGCCGCAAATGCCGCGGCCAGGCCACAGAACGCTCCTCCGATGCATGCCGTGCGCCATCGCTTCATGCAGATGCCTCTTGCGGTCGCGGTCCCCGTTGCGAAGTTCAACCATACCCCAGTCGGCGCGGTCCGGCGCAGGCCGGCCCGGTTCGCCGCGGGGCATCTCTGCCTTGTAGCGGCGTCGCCGGGAATCTCTTGAACATGGCGCGCATGCCGTGCGCGTGAGCCGGCGGCTGTTCCGGCCTGGCGCCGAGGCCAGCCAGCCGGTGCCGAACCCGGCGGTGCGCCGCCTGGCCGCGGTCATCCGCCGCCGCATCGCCGGCAAGGGCCATCTGCTCGACGTCTCCCCGCAGCTTTGTTTCAAGGCGTACCTGCATGCCGAGAGTGCGGCGACGGTGCCACGCCGCGAAACGCTGTCGCAATTTGCGGCGCGACGGTGTTCTTCCGTGAGGACAGCTTCTGTCGAACGGAGGATGCACCCATGAACACGACATGCGCGATCGCCCTGCTGGCGCTTTCACTGGAACTGGCCCCGACCCCCGCCGCGGCCGCGCCGCCTGCTGCTGCCGCCGTGCAGCTCGCGCCCGGCGACCTGAAATGGATGCCGGCGCCGCCGGTGCTGCCCAAGGGTGTGCAACTGGCGGTGCTGAGCGGCAATCCGTTCGCGGAAGGGTTCACCACCCTGCGCCTGAAGATCCCGCCGCACACCGTACTCGCGCCGCACTGGCACCCGACCGCGGAGGGTTTCACCGTGCTGCAGGGAACCTTCCACATCGGCATGGGCGACCAGGTGGACAAGGCCGCGGCCAAGGCGCTGCCGGCGATGAGCTACGCGTCGCTGCCGGCGATGCATCACCACTACGCCTATACCGCGGACGAGGGCGTGGTCATCGACCTGAGTTTCTACGGGCCGTTCCAGATCCACTACGTGCATCCGGCCGACGATCCGTCGCGGGTGGCCGCGACGAAGCCCTGACGGCGGATCGTGCGGCGTCCTAGGTCCTAGATGCCTGCGTGGTACGGTCGGCCGGCCACGCAGTTGTCTACTTCCTGCTGGCTGATGTGCGCGTAGGGCCGCAGGTTCACCACCGCTTGCACCATCCGGTCCTGGCGCTGCACCACGTCAGCCAACGCAGCGCAGAATTCGGGGGAGTGGGACAGAGCGAGGCCTTGCTGCTCCAGTTTGTTCTCCATCTTGTCCAGGCGGCCGGTCATCATCGCGAACACGGTCCTGGCCATGACGTGCCGGGTCATGTGCGCGGCCTTGTCCAGCGAGAGATCCACCAGCGCGATCACCGCCTCGCGGTAGCGCAGCGCCTCGGCCTTCTGCGCAGCGGAGAGCACCAGCGGATCGTTGCCGATCTTCACCACGCCGGAGGCGTCGATGCTGGCGTCGGGATGGCCCTTGGCGTTCATGCCCAGCGGCTCGCGATGCACCTCGGCACGCGCCGATTCGATCTCGCGCGTGGCCACGCCCGAGCAGCCCGTGCCAAGCATGGCCACGAGGATGAGGAGGGCGCCAGCCAGGCGCGGTCGATTTGCCTGAAACATGCGGGATTCCCGGGGCGGTTACTGCAGCACTTTTTCCGCGTCGACGATGGCCACGCCCTGCATCTGGCCCAGCAGGCTGTCGAACCACGGCTTGTGGGTGGCGCCGACGATGCACAGCACGCGGGCACCGGGACGTTCGCGAAATGCCGCGCGCACGTTGGCCACCATGCGCAGGTTGCGCGTCTCCCAGCCGGCGACGTAGATGCGCGCCAGGTGGCCGGGCGACTCATCGCGCATCGCCGCGCCCATGTCGGCGTCGATCTGCCTGCGCAGGACCTCGGGCCGGTTGATGAAGCGGTACAGCGCGAGCATGTCGCCGCGACCGGTGAGCGTTTCCTGTTGTCTGCGATCGGCCGCCACTTCGCCCGCGCTGGCGGCCCAGGCATTGCGGATCGCGTTGGCGTAGGCGGGCACGTCGGGCACGTCCACGTTGTCGCCGGAGTGGTCGTCGACCGGATACACGCGTTGCAGGCCCAGCCGTGCGGCGAGGCGCGCGGCGATCTGCAGGTCCTCGCCGTTTCGCGTCTGCAGTTCGCGCAGGCGGGTAGCCAGCGCATCGTCCAGGCCATCACCGGCGTGTCGTTCGGCCTGTGGCAACTGCAGCCACTGGGTCAGCGCCGAGGCATCGTCGCCGCTGGCGAGAAACAGCGCGGCCAGGTGCCGGCGCTGCGCCGCGTGCGGCCGTGCCGGCCAGTGTGCGAGCGACTCCTTCACCGCGGCCACCGCAGCGGGAACGTCCAGGCCGGTGGCTTTCTTCGCCGCCGTGGTGTCGCTGCAATAAGTCGCGACGTCCTGCGCCGCGTAGAGCGCCGGGTTGCGTTTCATCATCGCGCAGCTTTCGCCGGGGATCGCCTCGACGGTGATGATGTCGGGCCTGAACGCGGCCAGCTTCGCCAGCACCGGCTGCAAGGTATCGGCCTTGAACCCGTCGGGCATCTGCGCCAGGTGCACGCTGCCCAGCACCAGCACCTGCGACGACGGACCGGCCATGCCCTGGTCCAGCCCGGACAGGTCGACCTGCGCCAGCGCCGTGCCCGACCACAGCAGCGCCGCCAGCAGGCCACAGCTCGTCCATCGATTCGTCATGCGTCGCTCCGTAGCGGCAGGTGTGGGGAAGTATTGGCGCTGGGCCCGACCTCGCCGGCCATTGCATCCGCGCGACCGCGCGCCGCCGTCACGCCATGGTGCGGGCATGCACCGACACGGGCACGTGCGAAAAGTCACGAGGGATGTCGGGAGCGCCGCAGGAAAAAAAGCGAGGCGCGCGGCGTGGGTTCATTCCGCACGGCAGTGTGCAAATAGGAATGAAGCGTGGTGGGTATCACCTGACCCGGGGGAACGCGGTAGCGGGTCATTCGCGCCCCGGTTCGCGGCGCGTGGACGTGCGGCGGCCGCGCTGCGGCGCGGTCGCGGTGTCGTTGCGTGCTGGCATGTCGCTTGCTGGACATGGCGTCGGGGGCGGGCGATCGGACTCCGGCGGCGGGCAGGCCGCCGGGTTCCGGTTGTCGCAGCCGCCTTCGCCCGGGCAACCGGCAATCCAGCGCAGGAGGCTTCTTCATGGCCACGACTCGCAAGATCACAAGCAACGCGAACAGGGGCTCGGCCAAACTGTTCGCCCTCAAGCCGCACGATCACGCCGGCATCGCCAAGGCGCTCGGCGTGGCACGCGGCGATTACGAAGTGAAGTGGTGGTGGAAATACGGACAGCCGGCGATCGACCTGATCCAGGCACAACTGGAGGTCAACGCCAAGCAACTCGGTCCGGTGGTCAGCCAGCTGATGCGGCTGAACGGTCCGACGCTGCAGGTCAGCGCATCGTGCTTCCCCTACGGCATCCCGGTGCCGGAGTGGTTCCGGCTCGAAGTGAATATCCGCAACGCCGGTCGCTAGAGGCCGACTGATGCATCCACGCGGCCGGGAGCCATCGCCCGGCCGCCGTTGCCTTGCCGCGAGAACGTCATGGGCCCGACCGGCGACGTCGTCAACGTCATCCAGATCCACCCCACGCTGCGCTGCAACCTGCGTTGCCGGCATTGCTACTCGACCTCCGGTCCGGAGCAGCGCGGCGAGCTGGACGTGGAGCTGCTCGAGCGCTTCCTCGCCGACGCAGCGGGCGAGGGTTACAACGCGATCGGCATGTCCGGCGGCGAACCGCTGACCTGGAAGCCGCTGCCGCGCCTGCTGGCCTGCGCGCGGTCGCTGGGTTTCGCCACCTCGGTCACCAGCAACGGTTTGCTGCTCGATGCGCGGCGGCTGGCGCAACTGGCGCCGCATCTCGGGCTGCTGGCGATCAGCCTCGATGGCGTGCCGGAGAGCCACAACCGCATGCGCAACCGCGCGCATGCGTTCGAGCAGATGCGCGCCAAACTCGACCTGCTGCGCGCGGCCGGCGTGCCGTTCGGTTTCATCTTCACGCTGACCATGGACAACCTGCCCGAGCTGGATTGGGTCGCCGGCTTCGCCGCGGCCGAGGGTGCGCGGTTGCTGCAGATCCATCCGCTGGAACAGGTCGGCCGCGCCCGCGAGTACGAGCTGCGTCCGCCGGACGACCTGGAGCTGGCGTACGGTTTCCTCGAAGTGGCGCGGCTGCAGCGGCAGTACCGGGAGCAGCTGACCTTGCAGTACGACGTGGCCGATCGCCAGCTGATCGCGCGCGAACCCTGCCGCGCCTTTGCCGGCCCGGCGGTGGCCGCGGACGTGGCCGTCGATGCGCGGCTGGCCGCGCTGGTATCGCCGCTGGTGGTGCAGGAGGATGGCTGGGTGGTGCCGATCCAGCACGGCTTCGCCACCACCCATGCGATCGCGCGACTCGATCGCGGCCCGTTCCGCACGCAGGCTGCGCGCTGGAAGCGCGAACGCTATCCGCGCTTCCGCCATCTCGCCGAGCAGGTCTGGGCCGGCATGCGCGACGCGCCGGAGCACCTGCCGTTCACCAACTGGTATGCCGCGATCACCACGGCCAGCGCGCACCGACCGGCGCGGCGGCCGCTGACGACGCCGGTGCGGTTGACGGCCTAGGCGAACCCTCGGGGGACGACATGCGCAGATGCATCACCATGGGGTTGATCGCGGGCCTTGCCTGCCTCGGCAGTGTCGATGCGCTGGCGCAGCCGCCAGCGCAATCGCTGCAGCAGTTGCACAAGCACGAGGCATTGGTGCCGGTGGCGAAGGCGGCGAGCAGCGTCACGCATGTGTCTGCCCCGAGTGCGGAGCAACACGTGGCGTTGAGTGATGCGATGCTGCACGTAGTGGCGGGGCAGCCGCCGCTGCCGGCGTCGGCAACCACCACCAGGCCGGCCGCCGTACTCAGCCCGGCTGCCGCACGGGCGGCGCAGAAGTTCCATCTCGACCCGCTGGCCCTGAGCAGCGGCGAGGTGAAGGCGGTGTCCGGCAGCCATGCCGAAGTGGTCAATCCCGATACGGTTGCCGAACAGGCACGGCCGGGTTCGGTCTTCGTCACCCGCACCGGTACCGGCGCGACCCGGGTGGCGCTGTCGGCGCCGCTGCGCGCGGCGCTGCCGGCCGGGGCGCAGACATCCGCCGTGCGGCTGGGTTATGTGGTGAGCGCCACCACCGGGGCGGAGGCCAGCCCGGTGCGGCTGGCTGCGCTCATCGCCGACAACACCGGGCTGGTGCTGGACGCTGCGCATTCCGCCTGGCGCGGCGGCTTCTCGGTGGCGCTGTCCAATCTCGACGATCCCGCCGATCGGCGCCCGCTGAACACGCCGGTCACCGTGGCGATCACCGCGGCCGGTGCCTCCGACGTGACGCCCGCGCCGCTCAGCATCGCCGACGTCGGGCGCTGGCATGCGGTGCGCGTGACCGTGCCGGATTTCCCCGGCGACCGCTATCACGTGTCGGTCAGCGCCGACCCGCAGGATCGCGGCAACGCGATCGACCTGCCGGTGGTGAAACCCACCATCGAGGTGATCGCCGCCAATCCGCAGATCGCCGGCTGGGGCATCGGCCAGACCGCGATCACGCTGCGCGCCCGCGGCCTGGTCACGCCCGACGGCTATCCGGTGACGCTGCGCAACGAGCACGGCTCGCTCGACCCCACCTACGTGAAGCTCGACGCGCAGGGCGTGGCCACCGCGCGGCTGCGCTCTGATTCGGCCAGCTCCACCAGCGTGAGTGTCGCCGACGCCGGCGTGGTTTCCCAACCGGCCACCGTGGTGTTCACCGCGCCGTGGCTGTTCCTGGCCGCGGCTGTTGCCGGTGGTCTCCTCGGTGCGTTCATCCGCGGCAAGGGGCGCCGCCGAGCCTGGTACGCGTTGGCGATCGGCGTGGCGTCGGCGATCCTGATGACGCTGGCCTACGCAGTCGGCATCGACTGGGTCAGCCGCGCGCTGCCGTCGGCGCACCTGGCCACCTCCGGCGAGGCGGTGATCTTCGTGCTGGGCGCGATCGCCGCGCTGCTCGGCGTGGGCGTGCTGCTGCCGGCGGGCGGGGGAGGGAAGGACGCTTGATCGGGGGACGCAGACGGCGGCGATAATGACGGGACTCTCCTGTGCGAGGCGCCGCGATGTCCGTTCGATCCGACGAGGCCGCTGCGAGCCCGTTGCCGCGCATCACCGGGCGCAGCAGCTCCCACTACACCCGTCTGGCGCGCATGTTCGCGCTCGAGCTGGACGTGGCCTGCGAGTTTGCGCCGGTGTACGACCTGGCCTCGCTGGACGAGCGCAGCTACACGGGCAACCCCGCCCTCAAGTTGCCGGTGCTCAGTCATGGCGGGACAGTGGTTTTCGGGACCGAGAACATCTGCCGCACGCTGGCGGAGCTCGCCCCGCGCTCCGCCGTGATTCTCTGGCCCGAGAATCTGCGTGACGCGCCGGCGCGCAACGCGCAGGAGCTGGTCTGGCACGCCATGCAGGCCCAGGTGCAGCTCGGGTTCGGCACGCAGATCGCGGGGCTTTCGCCGGACAGCATCTACTTCGTCAAGGCGGCCACGGGCCTGCGCAACGCACTGGCGTGGCTTGACGAGCGGGCGCCCTCGATCATCGCCACCCTGCCGCCGCACGATCTGGGCATGCTGGAAGTGTCGCTGTTCTGCCTGCTCGAACACCTGGCCTTCCGCACCACCGTGCCACTCGCGCCGTATGTGCGGCTCGGCGATTTCGCCCGCGCCTTCGGGCAGCGGGCTTCGGCGCGAAGCACGACTTATCGGTTTGACACGCCCGCTCGGGATTGAAGCGGTCGGCCCCGGCGAAGCGCTGCACCGAGCCTGGCGACGTCAGCTCGCCTCCGCGCGCACCAGCCACACCTCGCCGCGGCGTGCGCGCGGCAGGCCGTTGAACAAGGCGAACCAGGGTGCGAGCAGGCGCACGGTCCAGCCCAGCCGGCGGATGCGGCGGAACGGGCTGGAGACGGCGCGTTCGGCGCGGATGGTGAAGCCGGCTTCCTGCAGCGCCTTTTCCAGCACCCACGGGCTGAGCGGGGTGATGTGGCCCTGTTCGCGGTAGTCGATGTCGCGAAACCACTGGAACTGGCCCGTGCGCAGGAACAGCGCCTGCGAGACCGGGTTGGCGATGTTCGGCGTGGACAGCACCAGTTGCCCGCCGACCGGCAGCAGGGCGCGGATCTGCCGCAGCACCTCGCGCGGGTTTTCCAGGTGCTCGACGATTTCCAGCGCCATCACCGCGTCGAAGCCCTGCGGCCATTGCGCGGCGAATGCGCCGTTGAGGTCGGCCGCGACGAAGGGCACGTCGGTCGGCTTGAAGCTTTCGGGAAACAGGTCGCTGGCGGTGACGTGGAAACCCAGGTCGGTCAGCCGCAACGACATCGCGCCGCTGCCGGCCCCGAACTCCAGCACGCGCGCGCCCGCGCCCGCCGCGCCGACCAGCAGTTCGGTGGCCGCCTCATGCAATCCGGGGGCGGCGTAGATCGGCAGGCCCTTGTACTCGCGCATCGGCTGGCCCGCGAAGCCGGTGCGGAAGTTCTCGGCGCGCGCGCTGGCCTGGTCGGCCACGGAGGGAGTGGGCATGGGCGTCGTGGTGGGCGGCTGGAGGGTTGAGGGGCGGCGGTCACACGCGCCCGGTCACCGGGATCAGGGCGCCGGTGATGGCGGCGGACTGTTTCGACAGCAGGAACACGATCACGTCGGCCAGTTGCTCCGGTTTGACCCAGCGCGTGAAGTCGGCCTTCGGCATGTCGGCGCGGTTGGGCGGCGTGTCGAGGATGCTGGGCAGCAGCGCGTTGACGGTGATGTCGCGCTCCTTGAGCTCCTCGGCGAGCGATTCGGTGAAGCGCATCACGCCGGACTTGGAGGCGGTATAGGCCGCCACGCCGGCGCCGGCCTTGAGCGCGGACGCGGCGCCGATGTTGATGATGCGTCCGCCGGCATGCAGGTGTTTCAGCGCGGCCTGGCTCGCCGCGACGGCGGTGCGCAGGTTGACCCGGTAGAGCAGGTCCCAGGTGTCCGCGTTGCCGTCGGCCACGCTCTCGTAGCGAAACATGCCGGCGATGTTGACCAGCGCGTCGAGCCCGCCCATGGCCTCGGCGGCAGTGTCCAGCGCGTTCGCCGCGGCGGCGGGATCGGCCAGGTCGACGCCGCCGATGCAGCTGGCCGCGCCGATGCCTGCGCTCGGTGCGGGGGCACGATCGATGGCGGCGACGCGGGCGCCGGCGGCCAGCGCCGCCTGCACCGTGGCGAGGCCCAGGGTGCCGAAACCGCCGGTGACGGCGACGCGCAGGTGGTCCAATTGCATGGTGTTCTCCCGAGGCTGTCCGCCGGACAGGATAGCCTGCCGCGCAGGCCGTACAAAGAAAACGCCAGCCGATCAGCCGAACGGCAGTTCGATCGACGGGCTCTGCGGGGTGAACCAGCGTGCGCCGTCGTCGGTGATGTGCATGTCGTCCTCCAGCCGCACGCCGAACTCGCCGGGGAGGTAGATGCCCGGCTCGTCGCTGAAGGTCATGCCCGTTTCGAGCGCGCGCTTGTTGCCCTGCACGAGGTAGTACCACTCGTGCATGTCCATGCCGATGCCATGGCCGAGGCGGTGGCTGAAGTACTTGTAGCCGGGGCCGTGGCCGGCGTCGACGATGACCTTGCGCGCGGCGGCGTCCACCGATTCCATGGTGGCGCCGGGGTGAGCGGCCTTCAGCGCCGCCTGCTGCGCGCGGTGCACGATGTCGAACACGCGCTTCATCTTGTCGCTGGCCTTGCCCAGCACGAAGGTACGGGTGAGGTCGCTCTGGTAGCCGCCGACCTTGCAGCCGTCGTCGAGCATGATCACGGTGCCCTCGCTGATGTGCTGCGGCAGCGGCGAGCCGTGCGGCGAGGCGGTGAACGCGCCGACGTTGACGCTGGCGTCGCCGCGCAGGCCCTGGCGTGCGTAGGCCGCATCCACCAGGGCGGAAATCTGCTGCTGGGTCATGCCCGGCTGCAACGCCTTCCACACCGCGTGGTACACCGCCAGGGTGGCGTCGTTGGCCAGTTGCATCAGCGCCAGCTCGGCCGGGCTCTTGATCGCGCGGCAACCGGCGGTGACCGGCGTGGCGCTGACCAGCTTCACGTGCGGCGCCGCGGCGGCGATGCCGAACTGCGTGGCCGAGCGCAGTTGCTCCTCGATGCCCAGCGTGCCGGTGGCCATGCGCCATTCGGCGAGCACGCCGGCGATCAGCGCGTACGGGCTCTCGAACTCCTGCCAGGTGCGCACGTCCTTCCTGCCGAAGGCGATCTGCTCCAGCGTGCGTTCGCGCTCGAACGCCGGCGTGATGTAGACCGGGTCCCCCGATTTCGGCAGCAGCATGCCGGTGGTGCGTTCGCTGACCCACCAGTGCATGCCGGTGAAGTATTCGAGCGAACTGCCGCCGCCCATGAACACCGCGTCCATCCCGTGCTCGGCCATCAGCCGCTGCGCCTTGCGCAGGCGTCCTTCGCGCTCGGCATCGGTGATCGGCACGGCGCGCGGCGCCACCGGTTCCAGCGCCAGGATCGAGGGCGGCAGTGCACTGCCCGTGTCGCCCGCACTGGCGGTACCGGCGCCCAGCAGCGGCAGCGCAGCGGCGCCCAGCGCGGAGTGTTTCAGGAAGCGGCGTCGCGATGGCTGGAGGGTTTCATCGTGGCTCATGGGTGTTCGCCTGGCATGGAGAATGAAAGGTTCGCACACCCGGCGCGGTCACGCGCGCGCAGGCGGTCGCACGTCGGGCAGGAACACCGCCAGCAATCCCAGTAGCGGCAGGAACGCGCAGACCTGGTACACGAACACGATGCCGTAGTGGTCCGCCACCACGCCGAGCACGGCCGCGCCGATGCCGCCGAGGCCGAACGAAAGCCCGTAGAACATGCCTGACACCATGCCGACGCGGTGGGGCATCATGTCCTGCGCGTAGACGATGATCGCCGGGAAGGCCGATGCCAGCACCACGCCGATCACCACGCTCAGGCCCACCGTCCATGCCAGCCCCACGTGCGGCAGCAGCAGGGTGAACGGCGCGATGCCGAGTATCGACACCCAGATCACCTGCTTGCGCCCGATGCGGTCGCCGAGCGGGCCGCCGAACAGGGTGCCGGCGGCCACGGCCATCAGGAACACCGCCAGCAGGTGCGTGGCGGTGGTCATCGACAGGCCGAAGTGGTGGATCAGGTAGAACTCGTAGTAGCTGCTGATGCTGGCCAGGTAGAAGAACTTGGAGAACATCAGCACCATCAGCACGCCCAGCGTGCGGCGCACCACCGGCGCGGGGAACGGCGGCTGGTCCGAGGCCAGGCGCTTGCGCACGCGCTCATCGATGTGTCGGCTGTACCAGCGGCTGACCTGCAGCAGCACCACGATGCCCAGCAGCGCCGCCAGCCCGAACCAGCCCACGTGCGCGCGGCCCAGCGTGAGCACCACGCCCGCCGCCATCAGCGGCCCCAGCGCCTGGCCCAGGTTGCCGCCGATCTGGAACACCGACTGCGCCAGGCCATAGCGTCCGCCCGAGGCCATCCGCGCCACCCGCGAGGATTCCGGATGGAACGCCGACGAGCCGCAGCCGATCAGCGCCACCGCCAGCAACAGCACCGGGTAGCTCGGCGCCACCGACATCAGCAACAGGCCGGCCAGGGTGAAGCACATGCCGACCGGCAGGGTGTACGGCAGCGGATGCCGGTCGGTGACCATGCCCACCACCGGCTGCAGCAGCGAGGCGGTCAGCTGGAAGGTCAGCGTGATCGCGCCGATCTGGAAAAAGCTCAGCGCAAACTCGCCCTTGAGCAGCGGGTAGATCGCCAGGATCACCGACTGCATCATGTCGTTGAGCACGTGCACGAAACTCACCGCGCCCAGCACGCCGTAGCGCGTGGTCGACAGCGGCGTGGTGGTCGCCGCCGCGATCACCGGCGGCGCGCCGCCCGCTTCGCTGGCGGTGGCGAGGGGGGAAGTGTTCGACACGGTGTCTTTCATGCGGGGAAGCATCACGGGTGGAGGGGTGCCTGCCGTGCCCACGCCGCACGCCGGATCGGGCCGCCGGCCGCACCGGGCAGCGCAGTCACGCGGTCGGCCATCAGCGCCGCTCAGGATACGCCGCGGGTCGCCGTCGTCCAAGCAAATGCCTGCGTCGTGCGCATTCGCATTCCGGCAACCCGTGCCGCGTCACGCGGAAGCCTTGTCGTGGAAAGCAGGTCGCGTGCTACCTGCCGGTACATGGCCGCAGGCTCCTGCGGACAGGGGTACGCTGCCATGCGCCAGGGCAGTGGTGCTAGTTTGATGCACTTCCCGCCGCATCACGGAGTCGCCCATGCCCGCTCGTCCTTCCGCCCGCTCGTCGGCCATGCGCCGGCTGGCCTGCACTTGCATGCTGGCGACTTCGCTGGCGCTGTTTGCCGGCACCGCGCTGGCGCAGCAACAGCGCAGCCTGCAGGTGCCGGACCCGCAGGACACGCCGTACGCCGGCACGATCGCGCTGCATGTCGATGCCAGCGACACGGCGCAGGGCATCTTCCGCGTGCAGGAGACGATTCCGGTCACGGCCGGTGCGCTGACCCTGCTGTATCCGCAATGGATTCCCGGCGACCACTCGCCCACCGGCCCGATCGACATGCTGGCCGGACTGAAGCTCAGCGCCGACGGCAAGCCGGTGGCGTGGAAGCGCGACAAGTACAACGTCTACGCGTTCCACCTCGACGTGCCCGCAGGCGCGTCCAGCCTGGACGTGCAGTTCCAGTACCTGTCGCCGCGCCGCGGCGGCTTCGAGATCACCGACCGCATGATGGACATGGCGTGGAGCAAGGTCGCGCTGTATCCGGCCGGGCACTACACCCGCGGCATCACGGTCGCGCCCAGCCTCACGCTGGCGCCGGGCTGGCAGTTCGGCACTGCGCTGGAAACCTCGGCGCGCAAGGGCGACACCGTCACGTTCAAGCCGGTGACCTTCAACACGCTGGTGGATTCGCCGGTCTACGCGGGGCGTTATTTCAAGCGCGTGGACCTTGCCCCGGACAGCAAGGTGCCGGTGCACCTGGACATCGTCGCGGATGCGCCGAAGTACCTGGAGATCACCCCGCAGCAGCTGAAGGCGCACCGTGCGCTGGTGACCCAGGCGGTGAAGCTGTTCGGCTCGCAGCACTACGACCACTACGACTTCCTGTTCTCGCTGTCGGACGTGCTGGCCGGCAACGGCACCGAGCACCACCAGTCCAGCGAGAACGGCCTGGACGCGGACTACTTCACCGCCTGGTCCGACACCGCGCCCAACCGCGACCTGCTGGCGCACGAGTACACCCATTCGTGGAACGGCAAGTTCCGCCGTCCGGCGGATCTGTGGACACCGAACTTCAACGTGCCGATGGGCGATTCGCTGCTGTGGGTGTACGAGGGCCAGACCCAGTACTGGGGCTTCGTGCTGACCGCGCGCTCCGGCCTGTGGACGGCGCAGCAGTTCCGCGATGCGCTGGCGATGGTCGCGGCCAATTACGACCGCAACCGGGTCGGCTTCGGCTGGCGCACGCTGGAGGACACCACCAACGATCCCACCGCTGCGCTGCGCGCGGCGCTGCCGTACCGCAGCTGGCAGATGAGCGAGGAGTACTACAGCGGCGGCCAGATGATGTGGCTGGCGGTGGATGCAAAAATTCGCAGCCTCACGCACGGGCGCAAATCGCTGGATGATTTCGCCCGTGCCTTCTTCGGCGTCGACGACGGCAGCTTCGTCACCAGGACCTATACCTTCGACGACGTGGTGGCGGCGTTGAACGGCGTGGCGAAGAATGACTGGGCGAGCTTCCTGCACGCGCGCGTGGACACGCTGGATCCCCCGCTGGCCGGCGGCCTGGCAGCTACCGGCTGGAAGCTGGTCTACACCGAGCAGCCCAGCGCCTACGAAAAGCAGTACGAGAGCCGCCCGGAATCGCCGCGGCACATCTTCAACTTCGCCTGGTCGATCGGGCTGACGCTCACCAAGGGCGGCGAGATCAACGACGTGCGCTGGGACGGCCCGGCGTTCAGGGCCGGCGTGAGCACCGGCGCCACCGTGGTCGCGGTGAACGGGCAGGCGTACGGCACCGACGTGCTCAAGGACGCGATCACCGCGGCCAAGGGCAACCAGACGCCGATCAAGCTGCTGCTGAAATACCAGGGCAGCCTCCGCACCGTGGCGGTGGACTACCACGGCGGGCTGCAATATCCGCACCTGCAGCGCATCGAGGGCACGCCGGATTACCTCGGCGACATCATCGCGGCACGGAAGTAGAGCCGCGAGCGCGGGTGTAAAGCCCCTCTCCCTCTGGGAGATGGGTTGGGGTGAGGGTTCGGCTGGAGCGAGGAATCCAACCCCAATCGAACCTCATCCGATTTGCTTCAAGAGATCTGGAGGACAGAACCATGAGCCCACGTCACTGGATTGCGATGTTCGCCTGCGCGCTGGCAGTGGGGGTGTCGGTCACGGCATCGGCAGGCACCACACCGCTGCGCGTGATGACCTTCAACGTGCGCGTGCCGGTGGACCAGGGTGCCAACGCGTGGGAGAACCGGCGCGAGCTGATGGTGCAGGTGATCCGCGCGCAGCACCCGGACGTGCTCGGCACGCAGGAGCTGACCGAGGAGCAGGGCGAATACCTCGCCGCGCATCTGCCCGGCTACGCCTGGTTCGGCCAGGGTCGCGAGGGTGGCAGCAAGGGCGAGCACATGGGCGTGTTTTACCGCACCGATCGGCTGGAGGTGCTGCGCTCCGGCGATTTCTGGCTGTCCGACACGCCGGACGTACCCGGCAGCATCACCTGGGGCCAGCCGTATCCGCGCATGGTCACCTGGGCGCGGTTCCGCTTGCGCGATGGCGGCGGCACGTTCGACTACCTCAACACGCACTTCCCCTACCGCGACCAGGACGTGCGCCCGCGCATGCTCAGCGCCGCCGAAATCCTGCGCTGGATCGACCAGCTGCCGGCCGATGCGCGGGTCATCCTCACCGGCGATTTCAACTGTGCGCCGGACACGCCGGTGCACGCGAAGCTGACCGCCGGCTTGCATGACGCCTGGATCGAAGCCGCCACGCGCTCGGGCCCGGCAAGGACGTTCCACAACTTCACCGGCACGCCCGACCGGCGCATCGACTGGATTCTCAGCCGCGGCTTCAAGGCGCGCACGGTGAGCACGGTGACCACGCATGAAGGTGCGCGCTATCCCTCCGATCACTTCCCGGTAGTGGCCGAGCTGGTGGTAACGCCCGTCGCAGCCAGAACGCCGGCGCACTGACCTGAGGCCGCAACGCTTGAGCCCCTCTCCCTTTGGGAGAGGGGTTGGGGTGAGGGTACGGGGCTGGAGCGAGTTTTCCGCTCCGACCGCACCCTCATCCGCCCTTCGGGCACCTTCTCCCGAAGGGAGAAGGGAAGATCATGCGCGTTCTGAGTCACATCGGCAGTTGTGGGCGCCCATCCGCCGGCTTCGTCGCCGTGACCAGCATCGTGGACATCCACGGCCCGCCCCACCAGGTGCGCCAGCCCAGCGAGCGCCGTGCGCTGTCGATGCCGCGTGCGCGCAGATGTCGCTGGTACTGCGCGCTCTTCGAGATGTCGGCAATCAGCAATCGCCCGCCGGGTCGCAGCACGCGCCAGGCCTCGTCGATGGCGCGGTCGCGGCCGGCGGTATCGCTGATGTTGTGGATCGCCACGTTGGAGATCACCAGGTCGAAGCTGGCGTCGGCGAACGGCAGCTCGCGCATGTCCGCCGTGCGCAGCTCGACGCGATCAGCGACGCCTTCCGCCTCGGCGTTGCGCACCGTCACGTCCATCGCATTGCCCGACTGATCCTTGCTGCTCCAGATGTCGACGCCAGTGGCGCGGCCATGGGGCAGGTGGGTGGCGGCCATCAGCAGGATCGCGCCGCGGCCGCAGCCCAGATCCAGCACCTCCTCGTCGCCGCGCCAGGCCTGGGCGTCGAGCAGCTCCCGCCACACCACGAACTTGCCGCGCAAGGTGGTGTGCAGGTAGAGCGCGAGGATGATGGCGATCAGGGCGGCGGTGATCCACAGGCCATCCACGTGCGCGAACACCATCAGGCCGAGGCAGACGAGCAGGCCGGCGGCCATCATGGCGGGCACGTACGGGGCATCGATGCCGTAGCTTCCGTTTCGACGTGACATGGCGGGCCGCTCCCTCGCGGTGGTGATCGACAGCGCATTCTTCTGCCGCGGCGGTTGCCGTGCCAGTGACGCGTGTCATGCCGCGAACGTGCAGCATGACGCCCGGCAGGCAGGCGACTAGAATTGAACGGTTGCGGCCGCGTCGCATGCTGGCGTGCACGGCTTTCGCCCATCCCTCCCGGTTGACGACGCGCTCGCGTTCTCGACCCCGCTACCGGAATCGCCATGCGTTCGACCCTCGGCTTGCGTCTGTTTTCCCTCGCCCTGTGCCTGCTTGTCCCGCTGCCGCTGTTGGCCAAAGATGCGCCCAGCGTGGGCCAGCAACGCGAGGACGTGCTGTTCTGGACGCAGGCGCAGCGCACGGCGCAGTTTCCGCGCATGTACGAGCTGTTTCCCGCCGACCGCGTGGCGCACGGCAGCCACGTGCACGCCTTGCCCGAGGGTGAGCCGCTGGTTCCGCGCTGGGACGCCGCCGGCGTCACGCTGGCCGGCTACATGAGCGAGCACCACCTGGCCGGCGTGATGGTGCTGCAGCATGGCCGCATCCGTATTCAGCGCTACGCACCCGGCTTCGGACCCGCGCAGCGCTGGACGTCGTTCTCGGTGGCCAAGTCGGTCACCTCGACCCTGCTCGGCATCGCGCTGCGTCGCGGCGACATCCACGGCATGGACGACACGCTGGAGACCTACATCCCGCAATTGCGCGGCACCGCCTACGCCAAGGTGACCGTGGAGCAATTGCTGACGATGACCTCCGGCGTGCGCTGGAACGAGGATTACGACGACCCGCATTCCGACGTGGCGCAGATGTACCGCAGCGCCTGCGAGAACGGCCAGCCGCATGTGGTCTCGTACCTGGCGAAGTTGCCGCGTGCGTATCCCGCCGGCACGCACTGGAACTACAACACCGCCGAGACCGACCTGCTCGGCATCCTGGTCCAGCGCGCCACCGGCCAGTCGCTGGCGGGCTATCTGTCGCAGACGATCTGGAAGCCGTACGGCATGGCCTCGGACGCGTACTGGCTGAAGGACGAATGCGACGGCAGCGACACCGGCGGCAGCGGGCTCTCCGCCACCCTGGCCGACTACGCGCGCATCGGCCAGTTCATGCTCGACGGCGGCCGCATCGACGGCCGGCCGGTGATCGCCGACGCGTGGCTGCACGGTGCCATGCGCAAGCAGCAGGAGGTGGCCAGCCCCCGCCACGGCTACGGCTACCTGTGGTGGACCGACGCCGACGGCAGCTACGCCGCGATCGGCATCTTCGGCCAGATGGTCTACGTCGATCCGGCGCGGCAACTCGTGATCGTGCAGGTGGGTGCGTGGCCGCAGGCGACCTCGAAGGCGCTGGTAGCCTCGCGCCGTGCCTTCATCAAGGCCGTGCAGCACGGCGCGGATGCACCCGTTGGCGAGCGCCGGTCTCCCAGCCATTCCCGCTGAGCGTCCCGTTCGCCCCGGCCCACCACCGGGCGCTGCACCGTTCCCGCGAGCGCCGCCTGCATGTCCCCATTGATCCCGCTGAGCGTAGCCCGTGCAGCGGGCGGAGTCGAAGCGCCGCCGCACCCGCTCACCGCCGTAAGGCAAGCACCCCGTCCAGCGCCAGCTCCGCCCGGAACCCCGCCTGCTCCAGCCGGCGCGCCACCTCGCGCGGCACGTCGCGTCCGCTGGTCAGCTTGTTCGGGCTGCCGGTGTAGTGGAACAGCCGCCCGCCGCGACGCAACACCCGCGCCAGCTCCCCGTAGAACACCTGCGAGTACAGCCCGCCGGCGATGCCGAAGCGCGGCGGATCGTGCAGCAGCGCATCGAACGAGGCATCGGCGAGTTGCCCGATGGCCTGCGCCACGTCGGCGTGCTCCATCTGCAGACGACCGTCGCTGGCGGCCGGGTCGGGCGACCACGGGTTGAGCGTGCGCAGCCACAGCACGTCGGCGTTCTTCTCGAACGACTGGACGCGCGCCACGCCGGACTCCAGGCAGCACGCCGCGAAATAGCCAAGGCCGCCGCAGGTATCGAGCACCGCCTTGCCGCGCGGTTCGACCAGCGCCACCTTGCGCTGCGCATCGGCGAGCGGCGAGGCCTTGGCCGTGGGCAGCATCTTGATGCCGTCGATTTCGAACGTGGGCACGCCCCACTCGGTGGGCACCAGCTTGATCAGCGAACCGGCGAAGCGCGCCACCGGCGCGAAGTCATCGCCATCGAAAAAGTAGACCGTGCGCTCCTTCAGCTTGCCGGGGTAGGGATGGAGCGCGTCGCGCCAGCGCCAGCCGTCGGCCAGCAACGCAACCGTGTCGTGGCTGAGGCCCAGGTCGAGCGAACCGGTCCAGGTGGCGGCGCCGGCATCGCGCGCGGCGAGCAGGTCGTCGGCGATCGGGCGGGTCAGCAGCGGACCGTGATAACGGGACAAGTGGCGATTCCTGTGCCGGCAAATCGGGCCGGCTGGCCGGGCGGGCAGGTCATCCCGTCACGGTGATGGTACAGGCCCGCGCCGGTTGCCTTGCGTTGGGCAGACGGCCCGGCGGAGGCCGGAAAGGTTTGACCCTTGCCGGCCGCGGCGTATAGTAGCTATACACATGACTACTAATAAGCCAGGCAGTGACATCCTGCACGCGCTGCACCAGCTCGGCTTCACCGAGTACGAGGCGCGCGCCTATGCGGCGCTGGTCGCCGGCGGCGAGCTCAACGGCTACGCGCTGGCCAAGGCCAGCGGCATTCCTCGCGCCAACGTCTACGCGGTGGCGGGCAAGCTGGTGGCGCGCGGCGCGGCCGTGCGGGTCGAACGCACGGCTGGCGCGGCCTATGTCGCCACGGCGCCGAAACAGCTCCTGCGCGACATCGATGCCGATCGGCGCAGGGCGTTGGGCGATGCCCGCGAGGCGCTGTCGCGGCTTTCCCGCGAGCGTCATCCGCCGATGGTATTGAACCTGCGCGACGACGAAGTACTGGAGCGCGCCGGACAGCTGATCGAAGCCAGCGCGACCAGCCTGCGCATCGCGCTGCAGCCCACCGAGGCCGCGCACCTGGCCGCGCCGTTGCGTGCCGCACGAGAGCGCGGCGTGGCCATCACCACCTTGTGCCTGGAAGGTTGCGAGGTGGAATGCGGCGGCTGCGTAGGTGACCTCCATCGCTGCGCCATGGTTTCCGGCGGCGCGCGCTGGCTGCTGGTGGTCAGCGACGATCACGCGGCACTGCTGGGCTATTTCACCGGCAGCGGCATCACGGCGATATTCACCGAGCAACCGCTGGTGGTTTCGCTGACGGCGGCCTACATCCAGCAAAGCGCCACGCTGGCGATCCTGGGCAGCGAGCTGGCCGGACGTTTCGAAGGCCTGCTGTCGGCCGAGAGTCGCCGCCTGCTCGACGGCCTGTACCCGGCCGGAGATTTTCTCGCGCACATGCGCGAACTGAATGACGCCACGCCACGAACGGCGTGACGCGTTTCCATGCAAGAGGAGTGATGACCATGAACATGCGCAAAAACGTATTGGCAGCAGCGTTGGCCCTGGGCGGCATCGCCTTTGCCAGCGTGGCGATTTCCGCCGAAGCCCCGGCCGCGGCACCGCAGGCGCAGATGAACGCGTCGGCGATGAACTGGTTCGGCGGCGAGACTTACCTCGGCGCCCCGGCACTTGATGTGACCGCCGCGCTGGTCAAGGCCGGTGGCGGCGCCGACAACTTCAGCTTCTCCACGGCGCTGGTCTCGATGCTGGGCGAAAAGACCGTCAACGCGGAGGTGGCCAAGCTCACCAAGCAGTACGGCCATGAGAGCGTGACCAACTTCATCAACGGCATGACCTTCGCCGTCAACGACGGCCTCAAGCGCGCCACCGAAGCCGGCGTGACGTTGCCTGCGGCGCCGGCCGACCTCAAGGGCGCCAAGCTCGCCGGCACCCTGGTCAGCGCCGGCACGGCTGCCGACGGCAGCTGGTGGTCCGGCCTGCTGTTCGACAAGGCACTCTCGCACGACATCCACGTCAAGGTGATGCAGGACATCGACGCCAAGTACGGCCACGGGGCCGACGAGAACACCCACAAGATCCTCAACCAGGCGATGTACGACGTTGCCCAGGCGCTGAAGGCGAAGAACGTGAAGCTGGCCTCATTGCACTGAAGGCTTTCCACGGAATCGATGCAGAAACGGAGGCACAGGCCTCCGTTTCCTTTTTCAACCCGGCGCGTCGCCGGTGGCTTCAGCGCTCACCGGAACCGGCAGCCGCAGCCGGGTCGCTGCCGCGAAACGGAATCGGCGCAGCGGCATCCACCGGCAGCGTCGGGTGCGTGCGGCCCAGCGTGATGTTCTTGCTGGCGCGGACCTGGTGGTTCGCGTAAGTCCAGATCTCGCCAGTCTGGGTAATGAACACCGTCCAGTAGAGATCGGATTCCGGGCCGTAATCGATCAGCACATGGGCAAAACCATCGCCCTTGGGCGTGGTCATGGGGATCGGCGGATCGAGTTGCAGCATGGCCATGGGCACGGGTTTCGCGAGTCGTGGGTGGAGCGGCGCGCTGCCGGACCGGGGAGGTCGGGGCAGGCGGCTGGACCGGCGCCACAGGCATGTACCGCTGCAGCGGTCGTCGACACCATGCGCGCGCCATCGTCGACACGCCGTGAGCGGCGGCGTTCAGCCTTCCAGATGCTCCCGTTTGCCGAGGTCGGCGAGCAGGCCTCGGGCGAAGTCGAATGCGCGCGCCGCCAGGCTGCCGGCGGCCTCCCGATACACCGCATCGCCCACGCCGATGCGCAACACCATCAGGTTCGGATCGTCGCGCCGGTCAGGAAAAGCACCTTCTGCGAGAGCTTCCACGGCTCGTCGATGGTGCCCGCATCCCGATCCATGCGCGCGCTCGCGCACCGGCGCGCGCGGTGCGCATGGCGACCTCGATGCCGCCGATCAGCTCGCCCAGCTCATGCAGGTCGGGCGCGCGTGGCGCGACGTTCTTCATGGGAAGCTCGGCGCCGGGAAAGCCGCAGCATCGCGCCGCGGCCTTCAAGGGTGCACGGTGCCTCGGCATGGGGTCACTCCGCGGCCGACATCACCGCCTTGAGCTTGTCCTGGTCCATGTACTGTTCGAGGTCGGCCATGCCCTTGGCAACCTCAGGGTTCGAGAACAACTCCCTGCCGGCCACCTGTCCGAGCATGTTGAAGGCCGCGCCCACGGCGCCGCTCCCCTCGTACTTGACGGCGGCCTGCATCTCCTTCTTGCAAGTCACCGTCAGCAGCGTCTCGAACAGCTGCGCCATGTCGATGTTGAACTGCTTGCGTTGCGCTGCGGGTATGGACACGTAGCGCGAGACCGCCGGGTTGAGTGACATGGCGGAGAACATCCAGTTGACCAGCACGGCCTTCTGCTCGGACGTCGTGCGCGATACCAGGCACTTCGAAAGGTCGTCGGTGTATACGCCGGCCGAGGCCGGTCGCGGCGCAACGGCCATGAGCGTGAACAGCACCGGCGCCAGCGGGGTGGCAGTACGTCGATTCCTCATCCTTGTGATCTCGCTTGAAGTCGGTAATGGATCGGTGGCGCGAGGCCTCGCACGCAACCGTCGGAAAGGAGAGCGCAGCCCTGCCGCGACGCCGCCGGCCGTGCGCCCGCGGCGCGCTGGAGAGCAACAGGGGAGGTCCCCGCGAGCACTATAGCCGCGGGCACGGGCCAGGCGAAGCACACGTACTTGACCCGATAGCCCGTACCATTCGTGGGGGGCGAGGTGCCGGCGAAAACACGAACGTGATCCGTCAGTGCTTGCCCAAAGGCTGCAACCGGGCCACCTTCGACGACGCCTTCATCCAGCACATCGAAGACAAACCCGGCAACCGCCCGCGGAAGCGGCTAGGCTTTCGCACGCCGCAAGAAGTGTTCGAGCGGTCGTTCAAGCGCGCTGCACTTCGGAGTTGAATCCGCCGTCCGCGGCAGATTTTCGGACACGACCATCATCACGGGGGACCCTGGACATGAAGAAGACCACGCTGGGCGCGGCACTCGTTTCGCTTGTCTGCCTCTTGTCAGCCGCCGCGTTCGCGATGCCTCCGGCGGGCCAGGCTTCGGCGAAGGTCACGCCCGACATGATCCAGACCGGGTCCGACATCCCGCCCGACTGGAAGCAGCCGCACGGCAACTTCGACTACATCAAGCGCGACATGATGATCCCGATGCGCGACGGCGTGAGGCTGCACACCGTGATCCTGATCCCGAAGGGCGCGCACGACCTGCCGATCCTGCTTGAGCGCACGCCGTACAACACCGACAGCTTCGTGACCGGCAACAGCCCGCACATGGCCGACGCGGTGTGGTCGGGCGACAAGGACTGGGCCGACGGCAGCACCATCCTGGTCTGGCAGGACGTGCGCGGCAAGTACGGATCGGAAGGCAATTACGTCATGACGCGCCCGCCGATGGGGCCGCTGAACCCGACCACCACCGACGACACCACCGATGCCTGGGACACGATCGACTGGCTGGTGAAGAACACGAAGGAATCGAACGGCAAGGTCGGCATGATCGGCTCGTCCTACGACGGCTGGACGGTCGCGATGGCGCTGCTCCACCCGCATCCCGCGCTGAAGGTCGCGGCGCCGGAAAGCCCGATGATCGATGGCTGGATGGGTGACGACTGGTACCACTACGGCGCCCTGCGCCAGGTGAACCTCGACTACTTCAGCGGCCAGATGAGCAAGCGGGGCGAGGGGAAAAACATCCCGCGAGAAAGCTACGACGACTACACCAATTTCCTCGATGCGGGCTCGGCCGGTGCCTACGCCGAGGCCAACGGCTTCAGGCAATTGCCCTGGTGGAATCGCTTCTCCGCCCACCCGGCCTATGACGCCTTCTGGCAGTTGCAGGCACTCGACAGGCTGCTCGTCGCGCATCCTTCCAGCGTGCCCACGATGTGGCTGCAGGGCCTGTGGGACCAGGAGGACATCTACGGCGCCGTGCATGCCTGGGAGGCGCTCAAGAAGGCCGGGCACGGCGCCAACAACCACCTTGTCATCGGGCCGTGGTGGCACAGCCAGATCAACCGCGCCGGCTGGAACATGGGGCCGCTCAAATGGCCGGGCGACACCACCGCGCAGTTCCGCCAGAACGTGATGATCCCCTGGTTCAACCACTACCTGCGCGGCACCCCGCTGCCCAAGCCGCTGCCAGAAGCCATGATCTACAACGCGGTCGGGCAACACTGGGACAGTTTCGCGAACTGGAAGCCGGCCAGCGAGCAGTCGCTCACCCCGCTCTACCTGCAGGCAGACATGGGCCTCGGCTTCCAGCAGCCGACCGGCGGCAGCGACAGCTACGTCTCCGACCCGGCCAAGCCCGTGCCTTACCTGCCGCGCCCGATCCCGCAGAAAAACGACCGCTGGCGCACCTGGCTGGTCCACGACCAGCGCTTCGCCGAAACCCGGCCCGACGTGCTCGCCTACGTCACGCCGGTGCTGACCCGCACCGTGAAGGTCCAGGGCGCGCCGGTCGCCGACATCTTCGCCAGCACCACCGGCACCGACGGCGACTTCGTGGTCAAGCTGATCGACGTCTACCCCGGCACCGATCCGACCGATCCCGCGATGGGCGGCTACGAGCTGCCGGTCTCGCTGGACATCTTCCGCGGCCGCTATCGCAGGAGCTTTGCCGACCCGTCGCCGATCCCGGCGAACCAGGTGCAGGAATACAAGTTCCGCCTGCCGACCGTGAACTACGAGTTCAAGCCCGGCCACCGGATCATGGTGCAGATCCAGTCCAGCCTGTTCCCGCTCTACGACCGCAACCCGCAGAGCTACGTGCCCAACATCCTCTTCGCCAAACCATCCGACTACCGCAAGGCCACGGTGACGATCGAGCACGGGGGCGATGGGCGCAGCGCCGTGCTGTTGCCGGTGATAGCGGGTGTGGCCAACGGCGATTGACCCGAACCTCGATCCGCTCTCGGCGCATCTGCCTGACGAGGAAACTTACGCGGCGTCGATCGGCTTGAACATGGTGATGTCCGTTTCCACGAAGCCGAGCTTGACATACAGCGAATGGGCCGCCTGGTTATGGCCGAAGACGTGAAGGGCGATTCCCTCCAGGCCAAGATGGGCGACTTTCTGCTCGAGCGCGGCGAATGCACGTGCCGCGTGGCCTTGGCGACGATATTGCGGAGCGATGACGACATCGTAGATGTAGGCTACCCGACGTCCGCCTCGCTCCTTCACCGCGAACCAGAGGGTCCCCACCGGCTCGTCGACGGGTCCGGTTATGGTGAAAAGGCAGTTGTCGCGCGTCGCCGCTCCCTGGGGCAAAAGCTCGTCAAGCTGCGTGCGCGCGCGGTCAACCGCGTTCTCCGGAGGCCAGTCGCCCGACCTCACTTTCTCTTGCGCATAGCCAGGAATCACGGCGTCACGCCAGGCTGCGAACTCGGCTTCGGTGATTGGACGCAAAACCGGCATGTCGCCCCCCTTGCGCGGCGGATTCTACCTCACGGACAGTGGGATCAACGCCAGGAATTTCCGCTCCCGCGCCTCGGTGAACTGTCCGTCTGACGAGGTGGCGCTTCTGAGAGTTCCTACGCAAAAGTGGACACCGGTTGGTTAGCCGTACTGTGCCTCGAACTCGATGGGAGAACGATAGCCCAAGGCAGAGTGTAAGCGCTTGCTGTTGTAGAAATCGATGTAGCTGCGCACGGCGCTTCGCAGCGAGCCTTCGGTGCAGAAGCTGTCGCGGTGATACATGTCCGATTTCATCGACTTGTTCCACGACTCCATATGCGCGTTGTCGGTCATTCGATGCGGGCGGTTCACGCTCTGCACCAAGCCCGCCCTGGCCAGCATGCGTTTGAAGTCGCTGGCCAGAAACTCCACCCCGCGATCACTGTGCAGCAACGTGCCGGGCGGCGGTTTGCGTTGGCGCAACGCCGCTGCCAACGCCCGGCGCGTCAGGTTGGCCGTCCGGTCCGTTCCCAGCGACCAGCCCAGCAGGCGCCGCGAATAGCGATCCATGACGGTGGCGAGGTAGCGCCATGAACCCGATACTTTCAGATAGGTGACATCGGTGACCCAGACCTGATCGGGCCGATCCACCGTCAGCTCGTGCACCTGGTTGTCGACGCTGGCGAAGAAGCGATCGACACCCGGACAACGTCGATACAGATCGGCAGAGCAGCCACGGATGGCATGGTCCCGCATCAAGCGCTCGACCCGGCGGCGTCCGACGGATTCACCGTTGCGTTGCAGGCCGGCGTGGACGCGCGGGCTACCGTAAGTCTGCCGGCCTTCGGCGTGCACGTGGCGAATGCTCTCAAGCAGTCGTGCATCCTCCTGCGCACGCACGCTCGACGGTCGATCCCGCCAGGCGTAATACCCGCTTGGACTGACCCCGTACAGCCGGCACAACAGCCTCACCGGGTGGTGCTCTTGCTGACGGATGAAGCCGAAGATGTCGGCCTTGGACTGGAAGTGAACGCGATCGCTTTTTTTAAAAGGTCATGCTCGATCTTCAGCTGCTCGTAGGCCTTCTTCACCCGACGCAGCTCCTTCAGCTCCGCTGCCACGGCTTTGTCGACCGCCACACCCTTCGTCATGATCAATCCCTCGCGCGCCTGTTTGCGCCAACGAGACAGCATGAACGGGTGGATGTAAAGCGACTGGGCAACGTCACCCACCGCGACGCCCGGTAACAGGCTCAAACGGACAGCGGTTGCCTTGAATTCCTGGGTATAGCGGTAGGTGGTTCGTGGACCTGGTTTGGGCATCTTGTGGACTCCTGAAGTGGTAGTTCAGGGTGTCCACTAAAGCGTAGGAACTATCCCGTCCGCCTTGAACGAACTGTTAGGCAGCCTGTAGCTCACCTGAGCTGCCCTGTGATTGCTGCAAGCAGCAGCGTACCGCCAACGCACACTACGAAGATGCCCAGTGATATAAAACATTTGCGACGATACCGCAGCCCCTCCTCAGTGAGCATGTCGGAGCTAAGTAGTACGTTGGCAGGATTCCATAGCGTGTCGCGACCCCAGAGCTTGATGCCCGGACGAGCGCAGCGAACGGTCTTGATGGCGTAGACGACACACGCGAGCAAGGTGATGAGAGCTGTGAGCCAAACGGCGACAAAAACTGCAAGCGCCGCACCCACAAAAATCTGGGACATTCCTGTCTCCCTGCCTAACGCTAAGTAGACCCCAAAAATGGGGTGTTGCTCGGAGCATGCGGCTCCACTTTCCATCGTTCAAGCGGGGGATTTCTGCGACGGATCATCCGGTTGCGCCGCGGTGTGGGGGCGGGTACGGGGTTTGCGGCTCGGTGTTATCCGGCACATTTGAGGGTGTATGAGTTACACCCTCGGGAGTGGGGGTGTAACGGGGACGAAAGTGCCGGGTTTTCGTGTGGTGGGGCGCCGGATTTTCGGGCGCGGTCTGGCCAGCGGGCCAATGGGGGCTTGCGGTGCGACATGCGCCTGGGTCGCCGGATCGCGTCGGGACCGGCAATCATCCGGTAGCGGTCGGGTCAGCCGCCGCGACTCCACTCGCGTGCCGCCTCCGCAAACGCCACGCAATCCGCGAAGCGGTTGTACAGCGGCGCGGGCGAGATGCGGATCACGTCGGGTTCGCGCCAGTCGCCGATGACGCCGTGGGCCATCAGATAATCGAACAGTGCGCGGCCGCGTTCGCGGCCGTCGATCACGCGGATGGAGAGTTGGGCGCCGCGGCGTTCGGGGTCCGCGGGGGTGACGACCTGCAGTACGTCGGCCAGTTGCGTCTGCACCAGCCATTCGAGGTAGCCGGTGAGCGCCAACGATTTTTGGCGCAGAGCATCCATGCCGGCGCGGCGGAAAATTTCCAGCGACACGCGCAGGGGGGCCAGCGCCAGGATCGGCGGGTTGGAGAGCTGCCAGCCGTCGGCGCCGGGCGTGGGCACGAACCGGGGGCCCATCTGGAAGCGCGTGGTCTTGTCGTGGCCCCACCAGCCGGCGAAACGCGGCAACACGGCCTTGGCGTGGCGCTCGTGCACGAAGGCGCCGCCGACGGCACCGGGTCCGCTGTTCAGGTATTTGTAGCTGCACCAGATCGCGAAGTCGGCGCCGCTGTCGTGCAGTTGCAGCGGCAGGTTGCCGACGGCGTGGGCGAGGTCGAAGCCCACGGTGCAGCCGTGCCGATGCGCCAGCGCGGTGATGGCCTTGAGGTCGAACGCCTGGCCAGTGCGGTACTGCACGCCCGGCAGCATCACCAGGGCGATGCGCGAGCCGTGCTCGGCCAGCGCGCGCTCGATGGCGGCGATGGAGACGATGCCGTTCGGTTCGTCGGCTTCCAGTTCGATCAATGCGGTGGCGGGATCGAAGCCGTGGAAGCGGATCTGCGATTCCACCGCGTAGCGGTCGGTGGGGAAGGCGCCGGCCTCGATCAGGATCGCCGGGCGCTCGGCGGTGGGGCGGTAGAAGCTCACCATCATCAGGTGCAGGTTCACGCCCAGGGTGTTCATCGCCACCACTTCAGCCGGCTGCGCGCCGACCACGGCGGCGAGGTCGTCGCGCACGAACTCGTGGTAGTCCATCCACGGCAGGCGACCCTTGAAGTGGCCTTCCACGCCCAGTTCGCCCCAGTAGTCCAGCTCCGCGTTGACCGCCTCGCGCACGGCGCGCGGCTGCAGGCCGAGCGAGTTGCCGCAGAAATAGGCGCTGTCGCGGCCTTCGTGCGGCGGGATCAG
Source organism: Rhodanobacter sp. UC4443_H10 (assembly GCF_052978325.1). Lineage (NCBI taxonomy): Bacteria > Pseudomonadati > Pseudomonadota > Gammaproteobacteria > Lysobacterales > Rhodanobacteraceae > Rhodanobacter > Rhodanobacter sp. UC4443_H10. Next base: position 180,365 of record NZ_CM129668.1, read on the forward strand.
GAACTCGTCTCGGAACGCGCGCAGCGGATCGGCGGCATCGCGGGCGGCGGCCCACGCAGCGGTGGGCTGGTAGTCGGGCATGGTGGTGTCCTGTTTCGGTGGGAGCGGCTGGCGCGCTTTTCGTCGGCGTGACGGAGAGCATCGTGCGCGAGCGCGCTCCTGCAGGGGTTGCGGATCTATTTCAGTTGGACGGCCAGCGCATCGCAGCCCTTGTCGAAATCGGCCTGCCATGCGCTGCCGGCCTGGGTGCGCGTCGGGCGCACGCAGCGCAGCTGGATCGCGTAGCCGTGCTTGAACCAGTAGTGCTCGGTGTAGCTGAAGGCGGTGCCGTTTTCCTGCGCGGTGTAGAGGTTGCTGTTCGGTACCGGCGGCACCTTGTCCTGCTGGTAGCCGGGCAGGGCCAGCGCCTTGGCCGTGGCCTGGGCCATGAACTGGTGGAAGCTGCTGATGTCCGGCACCCGGGTCACGGTGACGGTGACGCGGGCCAGGCTGCTCTTGCCGGTGGGCGAGGGGTCGGGCACCTGGAACACCTGCGCCTCGGGGTCGCCTTCGGTCTGCATGATCGGGAGCCAGTTGGCGGGCGTGTCGAAGGTGATGTTGCCGCCGGCCATGCTGACTTCCGCGGCGTGCGCCGTGCCGGCCAGCAGCAGGGTGGCGACGAGCGCCAGTGTGGTCGTGCGAAGCAGGTTCATGCGGACTCCGGTCGAGAAGGGTCGGGGGCGAAACGATGCCTGGGCAGGCCCAGCCACTCCAGCGCGGTGCCATGGAACAGTCGCTCGCGCCCGGCCTCGTCCAGGCCGAGCGCCTCGATGCCGCTGCCCGGCACCTGTTCGCCCAGCGGGAAAGGATAGTCGGTGCCGAGCATGACCTGTTCGACGCCGGTCACATCCAGCAGGTAACGCAGGGCATCGTCGTCGTGCACGCAGGAGTCGAAATAGAAGCGCTTGAGGTATTCGCGCGGGTTGCGCGGGTTGTCGGTGGCCACCAGATCCGGGCGCATGCGAAAACCGTGCTCGATGCGGCCGATGGTGTACGGAAAACTGCCGCCGCCGTGGGCCAGCATCACGCGCAGCTTCGGCAGCCGCTCCAGCACCCCGCCGAAGGCCAGGCAGCAGGCGGCGCGGGACTGCTCCGCGGGCATGCCGACCAGCCACGGCATCCAATACTTGGGCATGCTGGCCATGCCCATCATGTCCCATGGATGCACCAGGATCGCCGCGCCGAGATCGGCGGCCGCCTCGAAGAACGGGAACAGCTCAGGCGCATCCAGGTTCCAGTCGCCACAGTGCGAGCCGATCTGCACGCCTTGCAGGCCCAACTCGTCGATGCAGCGCTCGAGTTCGCGCACCGCCAGCTCCGGCGCCTGCAGCGGCACCGTGCCGATGCCCGCGTAGTGGCGCGGGTAGTCGCGGCAGATGCCGGCCATGTGGTCGTTCAAGTGGCGATGCAGTTCCAGCGCCTGGTATCCCGGTGCCCAGTAGGAGAACAGCACCGGCACGGTGGAAATCACCTGCACGTCGACGCCGAAGCGCGCGTAGTCGTCGATGCGCGTCTGCGGATCGAACGCCGAATCCCACACTTCGCGGAAAAACCTGCTGTCCTTGTAGATGCGGTGGCGGCCGTCGGTATGGGTCATCACCGGGAAGCGGTCGTCGCCGTACTTGGCTGCCAGGTTCGGCCAGTCGCGGGGCAGGATGTGCGCGTGGGTGTCGATCTTGAGCATCCGTGCAGTGTAAAACCTCCGGGCGCCGCCGTCGCCTCACTGGTTTTTGCGGGAGCGCACCTTGTGCGCGAGCTCTTTCGCCACGGGAGGATCCAGCGCGCGCAGGGTGCGCTTCTACCGGTCGGGCAGGGCCGGCTCGGGCCGGTGGCGGTTGATGACGTGGGCAAGCGTATCGATGTTGTCCACCAGGCGATCGCTGATGCGGCCCAGCAGGTCGACACTGGCAGCGTCCGCGCCCGCAGTGCGGCGAACCAGCGCGCGTTGCGCGGCACGCAGGTCGGGCAGCCCGGTGAGCGGTGCCTGCTGGCGCAACGCGTCGGAGATGGCATGCAGTGCGCGGATGCATTCCCCGATAAAGTCGGCCAGCCCGGTCGACGGCGGCAACCTGGCGAGGTCGCCCAGCATCGCTTCCAGCGTCATCGCGGTGCGCGCCAGCCGGTTGCCGTTGGCGAGCAGCTGGCGTGCCAGCGCCAGCAACGCAGGAGGCGTCGCCGGCTCACTGCGCATGCGCTCGATCGACGCCTGCGCATTGATCCGGGCCGTGCGTGCGGCGGAGCGAATTTCGCCGCGCACCACGCCGCCGCATCCGGCCAGGTGGCCCAGGTAATCAGCATAGGCGTCGAGCATGCTGGCCAGGGCCTCGCGCGCGCGACTGCGCTCCCAGGTCGGCCACGCCACGTAGGCGAACAGCGCAATGCCGCAGCCCAGCGCGGTGTCGATCACGCGGTCGAGCACCGCGGCATCGGGCGCCACGCCCTCGAACGAAAGCAGGATCACCACGGTGCCGGTCAGTGCGGCCACCGCGATGCCGTAATGCGCGCCGGCCAGGTAGCGGAACGCCATGCACAGCACGGCCATCAGGGCGAGATGCGCCCATGGCTGGTCGGGCGTGATGGACAGCAACATCGTGGTAAGCACCAGACCGAGCACGGTGCCGAGCACGCGCAACAGGCCGAAGTTGAAGGTGGCGGCGAAATCCGCGCGCAGCACGATCGCCGCCGTCATCGGCACCCAGTAGCCGTGCGGGAGATCCAGCCAGCGCGACAGCGCCAGCGTTGCGGTGAGGCACACTGCCATGCGTATGGCGTGGCGGAACGCCACCGAGCGCGGCGTGAGGCTGGCGCGCAGGGTGGCCCGGATCGCCGTGCTGCGCAGGGTCGCCGGCAGGCGCGTTTCCGCTGCGCTGGCGCGCAGCTCGCCGCGGCTGCCGGCCCAGTCGGCGTTGCGCACGGCTGCCGCAAGCTGGCCGATCAGCGCATCCCGATGCGGCGCCAACCCGTCGCCCTCGTCGTGCCGCGCGCGCAGGGCCTGCAGCAGCGTGTCGGCGCGTGCGGGCGAATCGCCGTGCTCCAGCGCGTCGGCAATCGCCGCGAGCACCTCGGCCGCGCCATCCCGGAAGCCGGCCTGCAAGGCAGGGCCGGCATGCAGCTCGGCGATGGCGGTGAGTTCCAGGCGGATTCGCTCGGCCAGTTCCAGCAACACGCCAAAGGCTTCCATCGCGCGCCCGTGGGCGCGGTGGCGCCCCAGCAGGGTCTGCTGAAGGGTGGTCATCGCCTCGGTCAGCGCCGGCACGTCGGTGGCGTCGTGGCGTGTTTCGCGCGCCAGCGTGGCCAGCCCGCGGTACACCTCGACCAGCGCATGGCGCTCGGGCCAGTAGCGCTGCAGCGGCCACGCCGCCAGCGAGAACGCGGCCAGCAGCAGGCCGCCGGCGAAGATCAGCGCCGCGCCGCCCAGTGCGCCGGGCAGCGGCTGCGGGGTGGCGGCGGTGATCACCAGCAGGATCATGCTGGTCATGCCGGCGCGTGCCGTGTCCGGGCCGAACACCACCAGCAGGCCGCCGAAGAAACCGAGCGCCGCCGTAATCGCCAGCAGTGGCAGCAACTGGTCGCCGAGCAGGAAACCCGCCAGCGAGGCCAGGCCCGCGGCCAGCGCGTTCAGCAGCAACTGCCGCAGGCGCTGGCGATACGGCCCGGGCTGGTCGGAGAACATCGCATTCAACGCGCCGCTGGCCACCGCCAGGCCGATCGTCTGGTGGCCCGTCGCCATGCCGGCAGCCAGCGGCAGCACCACGGCAGCGGTGTTGCGCACGACCACCCGCCACGGCACGTTCGGCCGCTTGACCTGGGTCAGGCTTTCGATCGCGTGGGCGCGCAGCGAATAGCTGTTGGAAGACATGGAGAGGGCGCCGCGGGGAGCGGAAAACGAGTATCGCAAAAAGCCGTGCTGCCCGTGCCCGCGAATCGCCGGGGTAGGGCGGACACTGTCCGCCGGCTCTTCGTCCCGCCGCGCACGGTGGCGGGAGCGGCGGGCGGTGCCCGCCCTACGGTTTGAGGTTGCTCAAGCCCGGCCGGCGAACTCGCCGGTGAGCGTGTTAACCCACACCTTTTCGTCGACGCTGATGTACTCGGGCACCTGCACTTCGATGCCGGTGTTGAGCTTGGCAGGCTTGTTGCGCTTGGTGGCGCTGGAGCCTTTCATTTCCGGCGCGGTATCGACCACGGTCAGCACCACGCTGGTCGGTACCTGCAGGCCGACCGGGGCGTCGTCGATCAACTGCACGTAATAGCCTTCCATATCCTCGACGATGTAGCCGGCGTTGTCGCCGACCAGTTCCGGCGAAAGCAGGTACTGGGTGTAATCCTCCGCGTCCATGAACACAAACGCGTCGCCGTCCATGTAGGAGAAATTCGCCGCGCGGCGGACCAGGTCCATTTCCTTCAGGTCGTCGTCGGCGCGCAGGCTGAGGTCGTACTTGCGCGCACCGGGAATCGAATACATGGTGAAGCGGAAGGTGACGTTGCCGCCCCGCGCGGTGGGCGCGCTGCGCTCGATGTCGCGCACCTGGTAGACGGTGCCGTCGTGCTCGACCACGTTGCCTTTCTTTACGTCGGAAGCTTTCATGGGTTTGGGGCCGGGAATAGGGAATGGGGAATAGGGAATAGGGAATGGCGAGAGCGGTACTGGGCGACAGTGGGGCAGGGTGGCGGGAACCGGCTTTTCCTATTCCCTATTCTCCATTCCCTATTCCCTGGCGGCTACTTCGCCGCCAGCCGCACCGCGCCGTCCAGCCGGATCGTCTCGCCGTTGATGTAGCGATTGCCCAGGATGAAAGCGACGGTGCTGGCGTATTCGTCCGGCCGGCCCAGTCGCGAGGGGAAGGGGATCGAGGCGGACAGCGATTGCTGCACGGCCTCGGGCATGCCGTCGACCATCGGGGTCCAGAAGATGCCCGGCGCGATCGTCGCCACGCGGATGCCGAAGCGCGCCAGTTCGCGCGCCATCGGCAAGGTCATGCCGACCACGCCGCCCTTCGATGCCGAATAGGCGGCCTGGCCGATCTGGCCTTCGTAGGCGGCGACGCTGGCGGTGTTGATGATCACGCCGCGCTCGCCGTCCTCGCCGGCTTGGTTGTTCTGCATCAGCGCCGCGCCGGCCTTGGCCACGTTGAAGCTGCCGACCAGGTTCACCATCACGGTGCCGGAGAAGTTGGCCAACGGCATCGGGCCTTCCTTGCCCAGCACGCGGCCCGCGCCGAGGATGCCGGCGCAGTTGATGACCACGTTGAGTCCGCCCAGCGCGTGATGTGCAGCGGCCACGTTGGTGGCCACGCCCTCTTCGGAGGTGACGTCGGTGCGGAAGAAGCGGGCGGCGTCGCCCAGTTCCCTCGCGGCGGCCTGGCCCTTCTCGTCGTTGACGTCGAACAGTGCGACGCGGCCGCCGTGGGCGACGAAATGCTGCGCCACCGCGTGGCCGAGACCGGAGGCGCCGCCGGTGATGATGGCCTTGACCTGATCGAGCTGCATGGGTGATCCCCCGAAACGGATGCGGAAAGCCGCCAATGGTAGCCGAGCCGCCGCGTATGCTGCAGGCTGAACGCAAAACACGCCCGGCTGGCCGATTCATGCCCGGTTGGGGGTGTCGGCACCAGCGTGTCGTCTGACCGCACAGCATCGTCAGGCGGTTGTCGGTACGATGCACGCGGTTCCTGGCCCACCAAGTGGAGATCCATCATGAAAAAGTTGCTTGCTCTGTCTGTTGCATGCGGCACGATGCTGATGCTGGCCGGCAGCCCCGTATTGGCGCAGGAACACGGTCGGGGCCACGACCGCGATCGCCACGGGCAGAACGACCGTGACCGCAGCTACGACCATGATGGCGACCGTTACGTGCGCTACGATCGCGACAACGACCAGGGGCGTGGCCACGGTCGCGGCCATGGCCGCTACAAGAACTGGCACGACCGCGGTCGCCACGAGGGCTGGTACAAGCGCGGCGGCTACCTGCCGGTGGAATACCGCAGCACCCGCTACGTGGTGTACGACTGGCGCGACGCCCGCCTGCGGGAACCGCCGCGTGGCTACCACTGGGTGCGCAGCGACAGTGGCGACTTCCTGCTGGTGGCGATCGCCACCGGCGTGATCGTCGACCTGCTGCTCAACCAGTAAGCCGGCTTGACCGTGAAGGCGTGCCCGCATTCGTGGGCACGTTTTTTTTCAGGCAAATCGGCGCAGATATGCAGGAGCGCAAGGCGGGCAGTGCCCGCCCTACGTGTTCGGGTGGTCTTCCAGCAACTCTTGCAGCGTGGCCTGTGGCAACTGCGGGAAAGGGGTGACGGGCGCGGGCGGATTCGCCGCCTGCAGCTCCTTCTGCCATACGCCCACGTCCCACCACCGGCCGAGCTTGTAACCGCACTGTCGCCACACGCCGGTCGACGTGAAGCCCATCGCCTCGTGCATCGCCACGCTGGCCACCCCGGGCAGGGTGATCACGCCGACGGCCTGGGTGATGCCCTGCAGCCGCATCACGTCCAGCAGCACGCCATACAGCTGGCGCGCGATGCCGCGGCGCTGTGCGTCGGCGCGCACGTAGATCGAGGTCTCGGCGATCCAGTCATAGGCGGCGCGTTCGCGGAAGCGGCCGGCGTAGGCGTAGGCCAGCACCTCGCCGGCTTCTTCCCACACCAGCCACGGGTAGTGTTCGAGGCGCGCGCGCAGGCGTTCGCGCATGGCTTCCACGCCGGGCAGTCCGGTTTCGAAGGTGGCCACGCCGTCGCTGACCGATGGTGCGTAGATCGCGTGAATGGCGGCGGCGTCTTCGTCGCGGGCAGTGCGAATGGGTGTCATGGGCTCACAGCTCGCGGATGAAGAAGCGGTCGCAGCTGAAATGCCCGGTGCCGCCCATCGGCGCGCACAGCGCGGTGAAGCCGCTGCGCTTGTACAGCGCCTGCGCCGCGTCCATGCCGGTCAGCGTCTCCAGGTAGCAGCGCCGGAAGCCGTGCGCGCGGGCCGCGTCGAGGCAGCGCTGCATCATCGCCGTGCCGGCACCGATGCCGCGTGCGGCGGGCAGGAAATACATCTTGCGCAACTCGCACACGTCCGGCTCCGCGTTTTGCAAGGGCGCGACGCCACCACCGCCGATCACCGTGCCGTCGCGCTCGAGCACGAAATAGCTGCTGCGCGGTTGTGCGTAGGACTCGTACATCGTGTCGACTTCGGCGTCATGGATCGCGAAGCCGGGGCCGTCGGCGCCGAACTCGGGCATCACGGCGCGGATGATCGCGGCCATCGCCGCGTTGTCGCCCGGTGCGATCGGGCGGATCAGGAAGTTTTCGCTCATGGGGTGTGGTCGGGAGTGAGATAGGGGAGGCCGGCCTTCATCACGAAGACCGGATGCTGGAGTGCGTCGATCTGCGTGCTCGGATCGCCGCTGAACGCGGCGAGGTCGGCCGCCAGGCCGGGTGCGATGCGGCCGAAGCGCTGCGACTGGCGCAGGATTCTTGCCGCCACGTCGGTGGCCGCGTGCAATGCCTGCGCGGGCGTCATGCCGCCGGCCACCATTGCTGCCGGCTCGCGCCAGTTCTCGCCGTGCGCGAACACGCCGACGTCGCTGCCGTTGCCGATCGTGACGCCCAGTTTCAGCGCGGTGCGGAAGGCGTGGTCGGCTTCGCGCATGCGCTCGGTCGGTTCGCTCTTGCCGGGCACGTAATGCTGGAAATATTCCGCGGTGGACTCGACCGCGGTGAGCGTGGGCTCGTAGGCGATGCCGTGCTGCTTCATCAGCCTGAAAGTGGCCTCGCTGGCGCCGTAGCCGTGTTCCACGCTGTCCACGCCGGCCTCCACCGCCATGCGCACGCCGGCGTCGCTGGCGGCGTGCACGGCCACCGGGCGACCGATCTGGTGCGCGGTGTCGACCAGCGCCTTCAGTTCGGCGGCGGTGAAGGTTGGCGCGGTAGCGCCGTCCGGACCGACCCGGTAGTCGCCGTAGATCTTGATCCAGTCGGCACCGCGCGCGGCCTGTTCGCGTACCGCGGCCATCGCTGCATCGACGCCGCTGACTTCCTGCGCGCCGCCGGGCAGGGTGATGTCCGGACGGAAGCCGCGCGGGCCGGGGCCGTAACTGGCGGTGGCGACGATCGCGCGGGTGGCCACGAACAGCCGCGGGCCGGGGATCAGGCCTTCGTCGATGGCGCGCTTGACCGACACGTCGGCGTAGCCGGCGCCTTCGGTACCGAGATCGCGCAGCGTGGTGAAGCCGGCAAGCAAGGTGTCGCGCGCATGCTTCGCCGCCAGCAGCGTGCGGTAATCCTGCGGCTCGGTCAGCACCTGGTCGTTCCACAGCGTCTCGTTGTACGGATGCAGGAACAGGTGCGAGTGCAGGTCGATCAGGCCCGGCGTGAGCGTGGCGCCGGGCAGTTCGACGCGGTGGGCGCCGGCCGGTGCGTGGATCGAGGTGGCCGGACCGGCCGCGGCGATGATGCCGTCGTGCACCAGCACCGCCCAGCCGGCATGCGCGGCATCGCCGTCGGCCGTCCAGACACGTTCGGGCAGCAGCAACCAGTCGCCCGTCGGCGTGGCGGCGCCGGCGGACAGGCTGCAGAGCAGGATCAGCAGTGCCGCTGCCGCCCCCCACCAGGTCATCAGGCTCGTGCGCATCGCTTCGTCTCGTCAACCGAAAGCCGATGATAGTGATCGCCGTCGGGATTTCGCGAGTGGCTCAGGCCGCGGCGGTGCGTGCCCGGGTGACCCGGCTGGCGGTTTCCTTGTGCAGTTGCGCGGCCAGCCAGGCGCCGGTGGCGATCAGCAGGTCGAGGTCGATGCCGGTCTCGATGCCCATGCCGTGCAGCATGTAGACCACGTCCTCGCTGGCCACGTTGCCGGTGGCGCCCTTCGCGTAGGGGCAGCCGCCGGTGCCCGAGACCGCGCTGTCGATCACGCGCACGCCTTCCTCCAGGCAGGCCAGGATGTTCGCCAGGGCCTGGCCGTAGGTGTCGTGGAAATGCACGGCCAGCGCGGCGATCGGCACTTCCTGCGCCACCGCGTGCAGCATCGCGCGCGCCTTCGCCGGCGTGCCGACGCCGATGGTGTCGCCCAGCGAGATTTCGTGGCAGCCCAGCTCGTGCAGGCGTCGCGCCACGCGCACCACGTCGCTTGCCGGCACCTCGCCCTGGTACGGGCAGCCGAGCACGGTGGAGACGTAGCCGCGCACTTGCATGCCGTCGGCCCGGGCCTGTTCCATCACCGGGACGAAGCGCTCGATCGACTCGTCGATCGAGGCGTTGATGTTCTTGCGGTTGAACGCTTCGGATGCCGCAGTGAACACGGCGATTTCGGTGGCGCCGACTGCGCGCGCGCGCTGGTAGCCCTGCAGGTTCGGCACCAGCACCGGGTAGCTCACGCCCGGCACCTTGCGGATGCCGGTGAACACCTCGGCGGCGTCGGCCAGTTGCGGCACCCACTTGGGGCTGACGAAGCTGGTCGCCTCGATGGTCTTGAGGCCGGTGGCGGAGAGCCGGTCGATCAGTGCGATCTTCACCTCGGCCGGCAGCAACGTCTTCTCGTTTTGCAGGCCGTCGCGGGCGCCGACTTCGACGATGCGGACGTGGTTGGAGGTGTTCATGAAAAAGCTCCGGAGGACGCGATGTCCTTCTCCCTCCGGCGACTGAAAGGAGTCCCCTTGGGGTGAGAAGGTGCCCCGAAGGGGCGGATGAGGGTGCGAGGCTAATGCGGACATTTCGCTCCGGCCGAACCCTCACCCCAACCCCTCTCCCACTGGGAGAGGGGCTTAGAAGCTACTCGGCGAAGCGGACCAGCACCGCGTCGGCCTCGACAAACTCGCCCTGCGCGGCATTCACGCTCTCGATGGTGCCGGCGCGGGGTGCCTTCAAGGCCAGTTCCATCTTCATCGCTTCCATCACCAGCAGTTCCTGGCCCTGCTCGACTGCGTCGCCGGCTTGCGCCTTCACCAGCACGATGCGGCCGGGCATCGGCGCGATCACCTGGTTGCCACCGGCGGTGTCCTTGGCTTCCCACGCGAACGCGGCCGCGCGACCGAGGCTGTAGCGCTGGCCGTGGGCGTCGTGCAGCAGCACGTGCGCGGCGTCGACGTGCAACGGCACGCGGCGCGCTTCGCCATCGAAGCGGGCGCCGAGGTTGTCGTCCGACAGGCGCGCGCCTTGCACCTCGCAGTTCGTTTCGGCGCGGCGCAATTGATAATTGCCGGCGTGCCCGCGCGCCTCGATCTCGAAGCGCTGGTCGCGCCAGGCCAGCGCCACGATGCGCTTGCCGGCGTGGCCGACGCGCCATGCGTCGGCGCGGGCCCAGGGCGAATGCGGGTCGGCCGCGTTGCCGGCCACGTGCGATTCGTCGTGCAGCAGCACGGCGGTCGCGGCGGCAAACAGCGCACCCTCGGCAGGAGCCGCGTCGCCGACCAGGAATTCGTCCAGGTGGCGATCCAGGTAGCCGGTGTCGATGCGGGCCTCGACCACGGCCGGATGGCGCACCAGTCGTTCGAGAAAGGCGATGTTGGATTTCGGGCCGATGATCTCGCATGCCGCGAGTGCCTCGCGCATGCGCTGCAGCGCCTTCGGGCGATCCCCGTCCCACACGATCAGCTTGGCGATCATCGGGTCGTAGAAGATCGTCACCGTGTCGCCTTCGACCACGCCACCGTCGAGGCGCACGTGTTGCGAGGGAGTCGGCAAGCGCAGCGACTGCAGCTTGCCGGAGCCGGGCAGGAAGTTCTGGTCGGGGTCTTCGGCGTACAGGCGTACCTCGATCGCGTGGCCGTGCGAGACCACGTCCTGCTGGGCCAGCGGCAGCGGTTCGCCATCGGCGATGCGCAGCTGCCATTCCACCAGGTCCACGCCGTGGGTCAGCTCGGTGACCGGATGCTCGACCTGCAGGCGGGTGTTCATTTCCATGAAGTGGAAATCGCCCGCGGGACCGACGATGAACTCCACCGTGCCGGCGCCCACGTAGTTCACGGCGCGCGCGGCGGCCACGGCGGCGGCGCCCATGGCGGCACGCTTTTCCGGGGTGAGGAAGGGCGAGGGGGTTTCCTCCAGCACCTTCTGGTAGCGGCGCTGCGCGGAGCACTCGCGCTCGCCCAGGTGGATGATGTTGCCGTGGCGGTCGCCGAAGATCTGGAACTCGATGTGGCGCGGGTGCTCCACGTAGCGTTCCAGCAGCATCGAAGCGTCGCCGAAGGCGGCCTGCGCCACGCGCTGCGCGGTGGCCAGCGCCTCGGGGAACTCGGCGTCCGAGCGCACGATCTGCATGCCCTTGCCGCCGCCACCGGCCGAGGGCTTGATGATCAGCGGATAGCCGATGGCATGCGCCTGTTCGGCGAGGCAGGCGTTGTCCTGCTCGTCGCCGTCGTAGCCGGGCACCAGCGGCACGGCGTGCTTGGCCATCAGCTGCTTGGCGGCGGCCTTGGAGCCCATCGCCTCGATGCTCTCCGGATCGGGGCCGATGAACACGATGCCGGCGTCCTTGCAGGCGCGCGAAAAGGCCGTGTTCTCGGAGAGGAAGCCGTAGCCGGGATGGATCGCCTGCGCGCCGCTCTTTTTCGCAGCGTCAAGGATGGCGTCGATGCGCAGATAGGACTCGGCCGGCAGCGGGCCGCCAATCGGCAAGGCCTCGTCGGCCTGCCGCACGTGCTGTGCGTCGCGGTCGGCTTCCGAGTACACCGCGATGGTGCGGATACCGAGGCGACAGCAGGTGCGGATCACGCGGCAGGCGATTTCACCGCGGTTGGCGATCAGTACACGTTCGAACATGCGATTTCCCTGGCCAGACGGTCGGTGCAAAGCCTTCAAAAGTTAGCAGATGCGCGATGTTTCTCCGCTGCGCGGCGCAGCAAAGGCGTTATTCGCCTTCCCAGTAATCGCGCGCATCCGCGAGGCGTCCGAGGTGGCGGAAGCGGCCCGGCGTGCCGTCGGCGAAGGCGCCGAACTTGGCCGAGTCGGGGTATTCACATACTTCGGCCGGCGACTGCGTGCTGATCGCGAGATAGCGCATCTCCGCCGCGCCGGTGTTGATGATCTGGTGCGCGGTTTCCGGACCGCCGGTGGGGCAGGCGATGATGTCGCCGGCGCGGACCGGGTGGCGCTCGGCGCCATAGCGCAACTCGCCGCTGCCTTCGAGGATGATGAACATCTCCTCTTCGGCGCGGTGACTGTGGAACGGGCAGGCGCGCTTGCCCGGCGCCACCACGGTGAGGTTGCAGCCCAGCTGGCGCGCGCCGATACGGCTGGCGACCTCACCCCAGCGCAGGTCGTAGCGTTCGGCGGTGGCGCCTTGTGGCAGGCCGACGGGGATCGGCGTGTCGGCGGCGGATTGCACCACCACGTCGGCAAGGTTGAGGATCGGTCTGGTCATGCTCGTGGCTCCGTGGTCAACCGGTGACCCATGACGGCGCGCGCTTGTCGAGGAACGCGCCCAGGCCGTGCTGGCCTTCCGGCGAGACGCGCAGGCGGGCGATCAGCTCGGCGTTTTGGGTGTCGATGCGCTCGGCCGTGGCCGGATCGGCACCGGCAATGCGCAGCGCCAGCTGCTTGGCTTCGCGCTGGGCCAGCGGACCGGCCTTGGCGAGGAAATGCAGCTGGCGCTCGATCGCCTCATCCAGTTCCGCGCCCGCCACCACGGCGTGCAGCAGGCCGATGCGCTGCGCCTCCGCGGCGTCGAACACCTCGCCGCTGACGAACCACCGGCGCGCCTCGCGCAGGCCGATTGCGGCGATCACGTAGGGCGAGATCACCGCCGGCACCAGGCCCAGCTTCACTTCCGACAGCGCGAACTTGGCGCCCTCGACGCCAATCGCCATGTCGCAGCAGGCGACCAGGCCCACGCCGCCGCCATAGGCCGCGCCGTTGACGCGCGCGATGGTCGGCTTGGAGAGGAATTGCAGGTTGCGCATCAGCCGCGCCAGGCGCAGCGAGTCCTCGCGATTCTCCTGCTCGCTGGCGGCGGCCATGCCGCGCATCCAGTGGAGGTCCGCGCCGGCGGAAAACGTGCTGCCTCTGCCGCTGAGCACGACGCAGCGGACCGCCGGATCGGCGTCGGCCCGGGCCAGCGCCTCGGTGAGCGCGGCGATCAGGTTGTCGTCGAACGCGTTGTGTACCTGAGGCCGGTTCAGGGTGAGCCAGGCCACGGCGCCGCGGCGCTCGTTGAGGATGGAGTCGGTCATCGGTCGTCCCGGCAAATAACCCGATGATAAACGCAGCGCGCCGCGACCACCGGCGTGATGCAGGCGCAGGGGCAAAGGAATACAATGCGAACCATTCTTGTTTGGATTCCGCCCGTGCGTCTGTCCGAATTGCCCAAGGGTGCCCTTGCCGTGGTCGAACGCGTGCTCGATGTGCATGCGGCCGATCCGATCGCCCAGCGCCTGCGCGACCTCGGCTTTGTCGACGGCGAACCGGTGCGGGTGGTGGCGGTCGGCCCGATGGGCGGCGACCCGGTGCTGATCCAGATCGGCTTCACGCGCTTTGCGCTGCGGCTTGCCGAGGCGGCGCGGGTCAGCGTGCGCACTGGGGTGGCTGCGTGAGCGCATCGACCCTGCGCATTGCCCTGGTCGGCAATCCGAATTGCGGCAAGACGGCGCTGTTCAACCTGCTTACCGGCGGGCGCCAGAAAGTGGCCAATTACGCCGGCGTCACGGTGGAACGCAAGGAAGGGCGGTTCATGGCGCCGTCCGGCCGACTGCTGCAGATCCTCGACCTGCCGGGCACCTACAGCCTGGAGGCGAACAGCCCGGACGAGCAGATCACCCGCGACATCTGCGCCGGCACCTATCCGGGCGAGGCGGTGCCCGACCTGATCGTCTGCGTGGCCGATGCCACCAACCTGCGCCTGCACCTTCGTTTCGTGCTGGAGGTCCAGCGCCTCGGCCGGCCGGTGGTGCTGGCGCTGAACATGATGGACACGGCGCGCTCGCGCGGCATCGTCATCGACGTGTCGGAACTGCAGCGCCGGCTGGGCCTGCCGGTGGTGGAAACCGTGGCAGTGAAGCGCGGCGGCGCGCAGGCGCTGATCGAACAGGTCGACGGCGAAGTTCCCGCCGCCGCACCGCGGCGAGCCAGCGATGCCGCCAGCCGCGCCGACCTGCATGCCCAGGTACGCGAACTGCTGGCGGCCACGGTGACGATGCCGCGCGTCACCGCCGAGATCGACGACGCACTGGACCGCTGGACCCTGCACCCGGTGTTCGGTCTGGCGATCCTGGCGGTGGTGATGTTCCTGGTGTTCCAGGCGGTGTATTCGCTGGGCAAGCCGATGACCGACGCGATCGGCGACGGCTTCGGCTGGCTGGGCGGGCATGTCGCCGCGTGGATGCCGGCCGGGCCGCTGCAAAGCCTGGTCAACGACGGGCTGTTCGGTGGCCTGGGCACGGTGCTTGGCTTCCTGCCGGAAATCCTGGTGCTGTTCCTTTTCATCATCGTGCTGGAGGAATCGGGCTACCTGCCGCGCGCGGCGTTCCTGCTGGATCGGCTGATGCTGTCGGTGGGGCTGACCGGGCGCTCGTTCATCCCGCTGCTGTCGAGCTTCGCCTGCGCCATCCCCGGCATCATGGGCACGCGCAGCATCACCGACCCGCGCGACCGGCTCGCCACCATCCTGATCGCGCCGTTGATGACGTGCTCGGCGCGGCTGCCGGTGTACGCGCTGCTGATCGGCGCGTTCATCCCGACCCATTACGTGTTCGGCGTGTTCAACCTGCAGGGCATCGTGCTGTTCGCGCTGTACCTGGCGGGCATCCTCGGCGCGATGCTGGTGGGCTGGGTGATGAAGCACATCCGCCGCGACAAGAGCGAGCATGCGCTGATGATGGAGCTGCCGTCGTATCGCGTGCCCAAGCTGCGCGACGTGGCGATCGGTCTTTACGAGCGCGGCATGATCTTCCTCCGGCGGCTGACGGGCGTGATCCTGGGCCTGACCGTGCTGATGTGGTTCCTCTCCACCTTCCCCGGCGCGCCCGAGGGCGCGACGCTGCCGGCGATCGACTACAGCTTCGCCGGCTACATCGGGCGCGGCCTGCAGTACGTGTTTGCGCCGATCGGCTTCAACTGGGAGATCAGCCTGGCGCTGATCCCGGCGTTTGCCGCACGCGAGACCGCGGTGGCGGCGCTGGCCACGGTCTACCTGGTGGGCGGCGAATCCGGCGGGCTCGGCCAGGCGCTGGCCGGGCAGATCCCGCTGGCCAGCGCGCTGTCGCTGCTGGTGTGGTTCGCCTATGCGCCGCAGTGCATGTCCACGCTGGCGATCATCAAGCGCGAGACCGACTCCTGGCGCAACGTGGCGATCTCGTTCGGCTACATGTTCGTGATGGCCTACACCGCGTCGTTCATCGTCTACCAGGTGACGAGGGCGCTGACGTGAGGAGCCGCCCATGAGTGCCGGCCTGTTGCTGCAGTACGTGGTGATCGCGCTGGCCGTGCTGGCCAGCGTGTGGATCGTGCTGCGCAAGCTGGCCCGGAAAACGACCAACCGCTGGCTGGCCGCCGGCTCCATCCATTTCAACCAGCCCGGCCGCGGCGCCCTGGCGCGGGCGTTGGGCCGGCGCCTGCAGCCGACCGAAGCCACCGGCGACTGCAGCGACGGCTGCAGCACCTGCGGCGCCTGCGGCCCGAAACCGCCGGCGGCGGCGCAGCCCGGCGAGGCGATGCCGCTCGAATTCCGCCCGCGGCAGTAGGGCGGGCAATGCTCGCCGGCTCTTGTGGCGTGTGGGCGAAGCGGCGGGCGGTGCCCGCCCTACGTGCAGACACGAAAAAGCCGGCTTGCGCCGGCTGTTTCATGCAACCCGAATCGCGTGGCCGGCTTACGCCAGTTCGCGGATCTTCGCGTTGAGGCGGCTCTTGTGGCGGGCGGCCTTGTTCTTGTGGATCAGGCCGCGGGCGGCGTAGCGATCCATCACCGGCTGGGCGACGGTGAATGCGGCAATGGCACCGGCCTTGTCCTTGGCCTCGATGGCCTTGACGACCTTCTTCAGGGCGGTGCGGACCATGGAACGTGCGCTGATGTTGCGCAGGCGGCGCTGTTCGGACTGGCGCGCGCGCTTCTTCGCGGACTTGATGTTGGCCAAGGTAGAACTCCGGGATGCAGTGTGTTGGGTGGAAAAAGACGCCAATTATGCGGTCGATTCATCGACGCGTCAATCACTTGGCCGGCTTTATCCGCAGCCGGCGTGGCGCGCGGCGGCGGGGGCGCCGGCATTTTGCCATAACCGGGCCGTGATCCTGCCGGCGCGGGCTGTCAAACTGTGCGCCCCGTGCGAACGACGCCGAAGGTAGAACTGCCGCCCATGAAGTCTCCCAGCATGCTCCGCGGGCTGCTCTCCTTCAGCAGCATGACGATGATTTCGCGGGTGCTCGGCCTGGTGCGCGACATGTCGATCAATGCCGCGTTCGGCGCCAACGGCGCCACCGACGCGTTCTGGGTGGCGTTCCGCATCCCCAACTTCATGCGCCGGCTGTTTGCCGAGGGCTCGTTCTCCACCGCCTTCGTGCCGGTATTCACCGAAGTGAAGGAGAAGGGCACGCATGCGCAGCTGAAGGAGCTGATGGCGCGGGTGTCGGGCACGTTGGGCGGGGTGCTGCTGCTGATCACGGCGCTGGGCATCATCTTCGCGCCGCAGGTGACCGTGCTGTTCTCGCCCGGCGCGATCGACGAGCCGCGCAAGTTCGAGCTGACCGTCGAGCTGTTGCGGCTGACTTTCCCGTTCCTGCTGTTTGTGTCGCTGACCGCGCTCTCCGGCGGGGCGCTGAACAGTTTCCACCGCTTCGGGCTGCCGGCGCTGACGCCGGTAATCCTCAACCTGTGCATGATCGCCGGCGCGCTGTGGCTGTCGAAGAAGCTGCAGACGCCGATCCTGGCGATGGGCTGGGCGATCCTGGCCGCGGGCATCCTGCAGTTGCTGTTCCAGTTGCCGGCGCTGCGGCAGCTCAACCTGCTGACCCTGCCGCGCTGGGGCTGGCGCCATCCGGAGGTGCGGAAGATCATGCGGCTGATGGTGCCGACCCTGTTCGGCTCCTCCGTGGCGCAGATCAACCTGCTGTTCGACACGGTGATCGCCTCGCTGCTGGTGGTCGGCTCGCAGAGCTGGCTGTCGCAGGCGGATCGTTTCCTGGAACTGCCGCTGGGCGTGTTCGGCGTGGCGCTGGGCACGGTGATCCTGCCGTCACTGGCGCGCCATCACGTCACCACCGACACCGCCGGCTTCTCGCGGGCGCTGGACTGGGGGCTGCGGATCACCCTGCTGATCGCGGTCCCGGCGATGTTCGCGCTGATGCTGCTGGCCGGGCCGCTGGTGGCCACGCTGTTCCAGCATGGCCACTGGACCGCGCACGACACGCACATGGCGACCTTGTCGATCACCGCGCTGAGCTTCGGCCTGCCCGCTTTCGCGCTGGTGAAGGTGCTGCTGCCGGCGTTCTATGCGCGCCAGGACACGCGCACGCCGGTGCGCGCGGCGGTGGCTTCGCTGCTGACCAACATGCTGTTGAACGTGGTCTTCCTGGCGCTGCTGTTCGAACTGTGGGCGCCGGCCGGCTTGAAGCAGCTGTCGTGGCTGGATGGCATCGCCCGCGTGCCCGGCCTGCACATGGCGCTGGGCTTGGCCAGCGCAGTAGCCGCCTACGTCAACCTGTGGCTGCTGTGGCACTGGCTGAAAAGGGCCGGCGTGTACCAGCGCCAGCCGGGCTGGTCGCGCCACTTGCTGCGGCTGGCCGCGGCCTGCGCGGTGATGGTGGCGGTGCTGTTGCTGGGCCGCTGGCTGTGGCCGGACTGGGTCCACGGGGTGCCGGTGCTGACCCGGCTGTGGCATCTGGCCGTGCTGGTGCTGGCCGGCGGGGCCAGTTATGTCGCCGTCCTGTTTGCCGGCGGCTTCCGCCTGCGCGATCTGCGCGCGGCGTGAGGCCGCGACACCGACCGTTCTATATACTCGCGCGATGATGAGACTCTCCAGGGATGTCGCCGGCCCTTGCCTGGCGCCCGGTGGCAGTGTGGTCGCGGTGGGTGCGTTCGACGGCTTGCATCGCGGCCACCAGGCGCTGCTGGCGCAGGTGGTCGCGCGCGCGCGCGAGCTGGATGGCAGCCCGCTGGTAGTGAGCTTCGAGCCGCTGCCGCGCGCGTTCTTCTCGCCGCGGCCGGTGCCGCGGATTTCCAGCGTGCGCGACAAGTTGCGCGGCTTCGCCGCTGCCGGCATGCAGCAGGCCCTGCTGCTGCGCTTCAACCGGGCGCTCACCGCGATGTCGGCCGAGGATTTCGTCCGCCGCGTGCTGGTCGAGCGGCTGGCTGCGCGCGAGGTCTGGGTGGGCGCGGATTTCCGCTTCGGCCACAAGCGTGCCGGCGACGTGGCGCTGCTGCAGGCGATGGGTCCCCAATGCGGCTTTCTCGCCTGCACGATGCCGGAAGTGCAGTGGCACGATGCGCGGGTGTCGGCCAGTCGCGTGCGCGAATTGCTCGCGGCGGGCGAGTTCGCCGCGGCCGAGCCGCTGCTTGGCCGCCCTTTCGTGATTGACGGCAAGGTGCAGCGCGGCAACCAGCTCGGCCGCACCCTGGGTTATCCCACCGCCAACATCCATCTGCGCGATCGGGTCAGCCCGGTGCTGGGCATCTTCGCGGTGCGCGTGGGCCTGGGCGAGGGCGAATGCAGCTGGCCCGGCGTGGCCAGCCTGGGCGTGCGCCCCACCGTGAACCAGGTCAGCGAGCCGCTGCTGGAAGTCCACCTGTTCGACTTCGAGGGCGACCTGTATGGCCAGCGCATGGCGGTGGAGTTCGTCGGCAAGCTGCGCGACGAGCAGAAGTTCGACGGGCTGGAGCCGCTCAAGGCGCAGATGGCGCTCGACGCGCGCCGGGCACGAGAGCTGCTGGGCATGAATCCGCGGCTGGTCGGGGCGTGAACGCAGTCCCGGGTATTTCCCGTGTGCCCGCGCATCCATTAACTTAGAAGCCTTTGCCCGCCCATGGGCGGGCCGCAACACCTTCAACGGCACCTACGCGATGACCCACGATTACAAGAGCACCATCAACCTGCCGCATACGGATTTCCCGATGCGCGGCGATTTGCCGAAACGCGAGCCGGGCTGGCTGGCGCAGTGGGAGCAGGTGGGCCGCTATGCGCAGATCCAGCAGAAGACTGCCCATCGCGAGCGCGCGTTCGTGCTACACGACGGCCCGCCGTATGCCAACGGTGCGATCCACATCGGCCATGCGGTCAACAAGATCCTCAAGGACATGGTGGTCAAGTCCAAGCTGCTGGCCGGTTACCGCGCGCCGTACGTGCCGGGCTGGGATTGCCACGGCCTGCCGATCGAGATCGCGGTGGAGAAGAAGTTCGGCAAGCCGGGCGACAAGCTCGACGCCGCCGCGTTCCGGCAGAAGTGCCGCGAGTACGCCACCGAGCAGGTCGACACGCAGCGCGCCGGCTTCAAGCGGCTTGGCGTGCTCGGCGACTGGGAGCACCCCTATCGCACCATGGATTTCAAGTACGAGGCCGACATGCTGCGTGCGCTGGCGCGCATCGTGGCCAACGGCCACGTGCTGCGCGGCGCCAAGCCGGTGTACTGGTGCTTCGATTGCGCCTCCGCGCTGGCGGAGGCGGAGATCGAATACGGCGACAAGGTTTCGCCTGCGGTCGACGTGGCCTACGACGCGGTCGATGCGAAGGCGCTGGCCGCGAAATTCGGCGTCGACGCAGGCGATGCCATCGTCGCCATCCCGATCTGGACCACCACGCCGTGGACGCTGCCGGAAAGCCAGGCGGTGTCGCTGGGCGCCGATCTCGAATATGCGTTGATCGAAGGGCCGGCGCGCGACGGCCGCCGCGTGCTGCTGGCGGTCGCCAGCGCGCTGGTCGACAACGTGGCGCAACGCTACGGCATGGAGCAGGCGACCGTGCTCGGCCATGCCGAAGGCAAGGCGCTGGAACGACAGATGCTGCGCCATCCGTTCTACCCGCGCGAAGTGCCGGTGATCCTCGGCGACCACGTCAGTGCCGAGGACGGCACCGGCGCGGTGCATACCTCGCCCGATCACGGCGTGGAGGATTTCGTGGTGGCGCGCGAGTACGGCATCGGCCTGCTCAACTATGTCGGTTCGCGCGGCGCGTATCACGCCGACACGCCGGCCGCCGACGGCGTCGAGCTGGCCAACATGCACATCTGGAAGGCCAACGACGCCATCGTCGACGTGCTGCGCCAACGCGGCGTGCTGCTGGCCTTCGCCAGGATCGAGCACAGTTACCCGAACTGCTGGCGACACAAGACGCCGGTGATCTACCGCACCACGCCGCAGTGGTTCATCTCGATGGAGCAGGCGAACCTGCGCAAGACCGCGCTGGCCTCGATCAAGGACGTGCGCTGGGTGCCGGGCTGGGGCGAGGAGCGCATCGCCGGCATGGTGGCCGGCCGGCCGGACTGGTGCATCTCGCGCCAGCGCACCTGGGGCGTGCCGATTGCGCTGTTCGTGCACAAGGTCACCCAGGAGCCGCACCCCGATTCCGTCGCGCTGCTCGATCAGGTGGCCAGGATCGTGGAGCAGGGCGGTGTCGATGCGTGGTTCGCGCTCGATCCGGCCACGCTGCTGGGCGATCAGGCGAACGACTACGAGAAGGTCACCGACGTGCTCGACGTGTGGTTCGATTCCGGCGTCACGCATTTCGCCGTGATCGGCCAGCGAGCGGAACTGCAGCGCGGCAGCGCGGACGAGTACAAGGTGATGTATCTGGAAGGCTCCGACCAGCACCGCGGCTGGTTCCAGTCGTCGCTGCTGACCTCCTCGGCGATCCACGGCCGCGCGCCGTATGACGAGGTGCTCACCCACGGCTTCACGGTGGACGCCAACGGCCGCAAGATGTCCAAGTCGCTGGGCAACGTGGTGGCGCCGCAGAAGGTGATGGATACGCTGGGCGCCGACGTGCTGCGCCTGTGGGTGGCCTCCGCCGACTATCGCAACGAGATGTCGGTTTCCGACGAGATCCTCAAGCGCGTCTCCGACAGCTACCGGCGCATCCGCAACACCGCGCGCTTCCTGCTCGGCAATCTGGACGGCTTCGATCCGGCGCAGCATCTGCTGAAGGTGGAAGACAGCCTGCTGCTCGACCAGTGGGCCGTGCAGCAGGCGTTCGACGTGCAGCAGGCCGTGGTGGCGGCCTACGAGCGTTACGACTTCCCGGAGGTGGTGGCGCGCGTCCAGAACTTCTGCACCAACGAGCTGGGCGCGCTGTACCTGGACATCACCAAGGACCGGCTCTACACCATGCCGACCGACAGCCGCGGCCGGCGCAGCGCGCAGAGCGCGATGTACCGTATCGCCGAGGCAATGGTGCGCTGGCTGGCGCCGATCCTGGGCTTCACCGCCGAGGAAATCTGGCAGCAGTTGCCGGGCGAGCGCGGCGACAGCGTGCTGTTCGAAACCTGGTACGACGGACTGGCGGCGACCCAGGCCTCGCCGGAGCAGCGCCGCTACTGGGCCGACCTGCTGGCGATCCGCGACGGCGCCTCGCGCGTGCTCGAGGGCATGCGCAAGGCCGAGCAGATCGGCGCGGCGCTGGAGGCAAGGCTCGTCGTGCATGCCGACGCCGCACTCGCGGCGCGCTACGCCGAGGTGGCCGACGAGCTGCGCTTCTTCTTCATCACCTCCGACTTCACCCTGGCACCCCTGGCGCCACGGACGGACGAGGCGATGAAGGTGGAAGTGGAAGGCGCCGAAGCATGGGTTTCCGCCACCGTCAGCAATGCCGCCAAATGCGTGCGCTGCTGGCACCGCCGCGACGACGTCGGCAGCCACGCCGAGCATCCCGAGCTGTGCGGCCGCTGCGTCAGCAACGTCGAAGGGCCCGGCGAGGATCGTCGCTGGTTCTGAACCACGTTTTGTGGATTGCAGGAGCGGCGGGCGGTGCCCGCCCTACGACGGAGCGGTAGGGCGGGCACCGCCCGCCGGCTCTTCCCGCGCCGAACGCCGAAACTTCTCATTGCCGAGCCTGTTCCATGAATCCCAAACCCAACGCACTCCCCTGGCTGTGGCTGTCCGTCACCGTCATCGCGCTCGACCAGTTGAGCAAGTGGTGGGCGATCCGCGCCCTGCAGCCGATGGGCCTGCCGCATGAAGTGATCCCGGGCTTCCTGAACTGGACGCTGGCGTTCAACACCGGTGCCGCGTTCAGCTTCCTTGCCGATGGCGCGGGCTGGCAGCGCTGGTTCTTCGTGGTGTTGGCGGTGGCGATCAGCGCGGTGCTGGTGGCCTGGCTGGGGCGCACGCCGCGGCGCGACTGGCGCACCGCCTTGCCGCTGGCCTTCATCGTCGGCGGCGCGATCGGCAACCTGATTGATCGCCTGCACGCGGCCCAGGTCACCGATTTCATCCAGGTGTACTTCCGCCAGTGGAGCTATCCGGTGTTCAACCTGGCCGATTGCGCCATCACGGTGGGCGCGGTGATGCTGGTGGTGTTCGGCCTGTTCGCCGGCAAGCCCGCGGACGGCGTGCGACAATAAGCCCCTTGGTGGGAGCCCGCTTGCGGGCGATGCCTTTTCCCGCGACGCCAGGAACAAAAGCATCGCCCGCAAGCGGGCTCCTACGGGACTCTGAATCGAGGTCGTCTTGGACATCCTGCTCGCCAACCCCCGCGGCTTCTGTGCCGGCGTGGATCGCGCCATCGCCATCGTCGAACGCGCACTGGAATCCTACGGCGCGCCGATCTACGTGCGGCACGAAGTGGTGCACAACCGTTACGTGGTCGACAAGCTGCGCGCCGACGGTGCGGTGTTCGTGGAGGAGCTGCACGAGGTGCCCGACGGCGCCACCGTGATCTTCAGCGCGCATGGCGTGTCGCAGGCGGTGCGCGAGGAGGCTGCACAGCGGCAGCTGAAGGTGTTCGACGCCACCTGTCCGCTGGTGACCAAGGTGCACATGGAGGTGGCGCGACTGGGCCGGATCGGCCGCAGCGTGGTGCTGATCGGCCATGCCGGCCACCCGGAGGTCGAGGGTACGATGGGGCAGTGGAACCCGGCCAACCCCGGGCAGATCCTGCTGGTGGAGTCGCTGGAGGATGTCGCCACGCTGGTGCCGAAATTCCCGCACGCGCTGTCCTACGTCACCCAGACCACACTGTCGGTGGACGACACCAAGGCGATCATCGAGGCCCTGCGCGCGAAATTCCCGAGCATCGAGGGGCCGCGCAAGGACGACATCTGCTACGCCACGCAGAACCGCCAGGACGCCGTGCGCAGGCTCGCCGACTCGGTGGACCTGATGCTGGTGGTCGGCTCGGTCAACAGCTCCAACTCCAACCGCCTGCGCGAGCTGGCCGCGAAACAGGGTGTGCCCTCCTACCTGATCGACGGCGCCGAACACATCGAGCGCCATTGGCTCGACGGCGTGCAGCGCATCGGCCTGACCGCCGGCGCCTCCGCGCCGGAAAAACTGGTACGCGACGTGATCGCCCGCCTGCAGTCGTGGGGTGCGGGTGCGGTGCGCGAACTGGACGGTGAGCCGGAGAGCATCACCTTCGCCCTGCCCAAGGAGCTGCGCGTGGTCGGCACCAGCGGCTCGGCCAGCTTCTGACGACCTTGTTACGGTGAGCTCGCAGGGCGGCACCGCCCGCCAGCTCCCGCATCGTCGCGAGAAGCGGCGGTACCGTTCGTCAACGCCGGCATCGCCGACCCTGCGCGGTTGCGCGGGGACGGCGGGCACCGTAAAATCCACGGCTCTTTGCCGGAATAGCTCAGTTGGTAGAGCGGCGCATTCGTAATGCGTAGGTCGTAGGTTCGATTCCTATTTCCGGCACCAGATACGGCACACGCAAGCGGCTCGATCTCCGGATCGGGCCGCTTGCTTTTGCGGCCGTGAAACCCGGTGCAGGCACGGCCGCGGATGTCCGTCCGTGGGGTGGCGCCGGGGCCTCGACGGTCAATTCTCCACCAGCGACCACGCCACCGTGCTCCCCGCGCGCATCGGCACGCAGGTGGCGTCGCCCAGAGCGAGCTCGGTCGGTACGGTCCAGGGCTTGCGTTCCAGCAGCAGGCGCTCCTGGTTGCGCGGGAGGCGATAGAAATCCGGGCCGTGGAAGCTGGCGAAGGCTTCCAGTCGGTCGAGTTTGCCGGCCTGGTCGAACGCTTCGGCGTACAGCTCGATCGCGGCGTGCGCGCTGTACACGCCGGCGCAGCCGCAGGCTGATTCCTTGGCGTGGCGCGGGTGCGGCGCGCTGTCGGTACCGAGGAAGAATCGTGGATCGCCGCTGGTCGCCGCCTTCACCAGGGCGGCGCGGTGGGTTTCGCGTTTCAGGATCGGCAGGCAATAGTGGTGCGGGTTGAGGCCGCCGGCGAACAGTGCGTTGCGGTTGAGCAGCAGGTGGTGCGCGGTGATCGTGGCCGCCAGGTTGGCCGGGGCGGCGGCGACGTACTCGGCCGCGTCGCGCGTGGTGATGTGTTCCAGCACCATGCGCAGGGCAGGGAAGCGTGCGCGCAGCGGCATCAGGTGGCGTTCGATGAACACGCGCTCGCGGTCGAAGATGTCGATCGCGGGGTCGGTCACCTCGCCATGCAGCAGCAGCGGCAGGTCGTGGCGCTCCATCGCCTCCAGCACGTGGGCGACGCGCTCCAGGTCGCGCACCCCGTCCTGTGAATTGGTGGTGGCTCCGGCGGGGTAGTACTTCACCGCGAACACCGTGCCGCTGGCCTTGGCCCGCTCGATCTCCTGCGCCGGCGTGGCCTCGGTGAGGTACAGCGTCATCAACGGCTGGAAGTTGGTGCCGGGCGCCAGGCTGGCGAGGATGCGGCGTCGGTAGTCCTCCGCCTGCGCCACCGTGGTCACCGGCGGCTTCAGGTTGGGCATCACGATGGCGCGGCCGAACCGGCGTGCCGTATCGTCGACCACCGAGGCCATCGCGGCGCCGTCGCGCAGATGCACGTGCCAGTCGTCGGGGCGGCAGATGTCGAGGCGGTCAGCGGTCATTGGCAGGAATCCGTGTCGCGGCGTGCGGGCGGAGTGGCGGGGCGGGTGTGGCGAAGAGGCATGCGGATTGTCCAGAAGATTTGCGGCAGTGAGTTGGACCACTGGCCATTATCGCCCGCCAGCGCATTGAAGCCTCCCCCTTTGGTCGCTGGCGAGAGAAGGCGAGGAAAGCCCCTCTCCCTGCGGGAGAGGGGTTGGGGTGAGGGTTCGGGGCCGAGGCGTGGCTGCAGGTTTCTCCCCGCACCCTCATCCGGCCCTTCGGGCCACCTTACTCACCCGCAAGGGGACTCCCTGCGGTCGCCGAGGGGAGAAGGGCTTTGAAGGCTTCCCCGCCGCGTGATCGGGTTCACCCTTTCCGACAACGACCGCACCGCTCATCGGCCAATTCCTACCGCCGGTCGGCTGGGGGCTGGCCGCGCCTCGCGCGATGGGTACATTGCACTCAGGGGTATCAGGGAGAATTCCATGCAAGTCCTGTCGCGTCAGCGAGGCATCTCGTTGATCGAGGTGATGATGGCCGTGCTGATCTTCAGCATCGGCCTGATCGGCCTGGCCAGCCTGATGGTGATGGCCACGCGCTCCAACCACGCCGCTTACGTGCGCACCCAGGTGGTATTCCTCGCCAACAGCATGGCGGCGCGGATGAGTGCCAACCCGATCGGCGTGTGGAACGGCAACTACAACAGCGGCAGTTATCCGGTCTCCTCCAGCTCGATCGGCTGCGGCTCCGGCTCGGCCTGCGATGCAGCGGAGCTGGCCACCCACGACCAGCGCCTGTGGAGCAGCCAGTTGAAGACCTTCCTGCCCGGCCCGTCGGCCAGCATCGACTGCGGCGGCGTGGGTACCGCCGGCTACGACCCCACCTCGCAGCTGGCCATGCAGCCGCCTTATGGCGGCAGCTGCAAGATGAAAATCACCTGGAACGAGCAGGGCACCGGTGACCAAACCAAGCGTGCCAGCGAGCCACAGTCCTTCTCGTGGGAGTTCCAGCCATGAGCGCGTTCCGCATGCTGCCTCGCCATTCGCGCGGCTTCACCTTGATCGAACTTATGGTGGCGATGGTGCTGGGCCTGCTGGTGGCCGCTGGCATCGTCACCGTGTTCGCCTCCACCTCGAGCAGCAACAAGGCGCAGAACCAGCTGGCGCAGTTGCAGGAGGCGGGGCGCTTCGCAGTGACCCGCATGGGCACCGACCTGCGGATGGTCAACGGACAGTACTGCACCAACACCGGCGGCGTGGCCAAGATCGGCACGGGCGGCAATGCGCTCGATCACATCCGCGCGCCCAAGGTCTACGCCAAGAACCTGATCGGCGCCGCTGGCGCGGTCAGTGGCGCGTTCGGCGACGTCACCACCGCCTGGGGCGCCGGTTCGTATCCGGCTGCACCCGCGGCGCCGTACACGATGCCGTCGTTCCTGTTCATGCGTGGCTACGAGTGCACGCTCACCGCCTGCACGCCGGTCGATCCGAACACCACCATCAGCACCATCCCGGCGATGGGTACCGCGATCAACAATCGGGTCAAGGGCGCCGACGTGCTCACCGTGCGTTACGTCAACCCTGCCGCCGGCTGGGCCATCGTCCCGGCGGGCGTCACCGGCAGCACCTTGGCCACCAGCAGCAGCGCGGCCACCATCACCTCGATCACGCTGGTCCAGCGTACCGGCGAACCGCCGGTGAGCAATGCCGCCAACGGCGACCTGTTCATGCTGGCGGACTGCTCCAACGCGCAGATCTTCCCGGCCACCGCCAGCAGCGTCGGCGTGATCACCCCCTTGGCCAACACCACCGATGGCTTCGGCACCGGCGCGGCCAACCTGCCGACCGCGCAGGAGCCGGAGTCGGCGCCCAAGGTGTTCGACGTCAACCGCGATTTCCAGACCGTCACGTATTACCTCAAGCTGGTCAGCGTCAACAATGACGGCAACGCACCGTTCACCGGTGCACTGATTCGAAGGGTCAACGGCGGTACGGCCGGCCGCGGCGGCTCGGAGGATGAGCTGGTGCGAGGCGTCGAGCGGCTGGATTTCCGCTACGGCGTGCAGGACAACACCGGCAAGACCAGCTTCCTCACTGCCGCCCAGGTCGACGCCGCCCCCGCGGCAAGTTGCCCACCGGCCGAGTTGAATGCGATCACCGCCACCGGTTGCCTGTGGCGCAGCATCAAGAGCATCGAGGTCAGCCTGCTGATGGACGGCCAGACGCCGCTGTACACGCTCACCGGCAACCAGCTGAATTACCGCTACAGCGCCGACGCCAACACCGGCCTGCTGCCACCGTCCGGTCATGCCATCAAACCCAGCGACCAGGGCTTCCCCGACCAGTTGCTGCGGCGCGAGTTCAGCGTGCTGGTGCCCGTGCGCAACTACAACCCGTGATGAAAGCGGCGGCGCCCACCGGTGCCGCCGCATGATGTTTTCCTGGAGCCAAGTCATGGCGATGCCGAACAAACCACGATCAATGCGAACCGGCCCGCACGCCCAGCGTGGCGCGGTGCTGGTGGTGGCGCTGATCTTCCTGATCCTGCTGACCATCCTGGCGATCAGCGCCTCCGGCCGCTCGCTGTTGCAGGAGCGCATGGCCGGCGGCCTGCACAACGCGCAGCAGGCGGACATGAGCGCGCTCACCGCGCTGCGCGGGGCCGAGTGGAAGCTGTGGACCAGCACCACCAACGTCACTGCCCATCTCAATTGCGGCACCGGCATCTTCACCGACTGCTACGTCTACGACCCGGCCAACCCGATCGCCAACGTGGTCGACTTCCGCACCAAGCAGGGCTGGGTCACGGCAGGCTCCACCGAGTACAAGGGCTACGGCGGTTCGGTCGACTACACCGGCGCCACGACGGGCGATCTCGCGCAGAACCCGCGCTACATCATCGAGGACCTGGGCGTGGAGCTGCCGCCGGGGGTCAGCGGCGGCCTGCATGAATCCGGGGCCACCGGCAGTTCCGGCACCGGCACCGCCAGTTCCAGTCGGCACATCTATCGCATCACCGCGCGCGCCACGGGCGGCAGCGCCAACACCGTGCGCGTGATGGAAAGCACCTTCGCGGCCAAGAGCAACTGAGTCGGAGTATTCAAGCCATGTCTAGTCGTCGGTTTCTTCCCGGACGCATGTCGTCGGCGCTGATGGGCGCCGTGCTCACCGCCGTGGGTGGCCTTTCCGCACCGGCCCCGGTGCCCGCGACGCTGTCGGTGATGGCGCTGGTCGCCGCCGGCAGCAGCTTCGTTTCCGCGCCCGCTTCCGCGGCCACGGCGGCGACGAGCGGCATCGTGGAGCTCAGCCCCACGCCGCCCAACGTGACCCAGGCGGTGCCGCCGAACATCGTGGTGACGTTCGATGATTCGGGGTCGATGGCCAGCAACTACATGGGCGACAACCGGCCGTTCGATGGTGGTAGCTGGAGCGGGCCGTGGCGCTGCGCCGGCGTGATCGATCCGCGCACCACGTCCAGCAGCGACGTCCGTTCCAAGGCCATGAACGGCGTGTACTACAACCCGAACGTCGTGTATTCGCCGCCAGTGAAGGCAAACGGATCGTTGTTCCCGAATGCGGACAAGACGTTGGCTGCGGTGTGGCTGGACGGCGTTGGCGTCAACCGACCGTATTCGCCGGTGACGGCCGACACCTACTCCAGCTACCGCAACAACCCCAATGGCACGACCGATCCCACCGGCCTGACGGATCTCACCGGTGTTCTCACCTACAAGACCACTGTCACCTACTACGCCATGTTCGGAACTACCTGCGCGGCGAACGCGGACACGGGTAGCTGCCAGACGAACACCTCTGACACTTCCAGTGGCGGCACCCACCGTTTCTGGACGGACAACGTCGCCAACACCAGCGGCAGCGGTATCGCCACCGTGTATTCGGGCACCAATCTGAAGACTCGGGACAGCAGCGGTTCCGGATACACCCGGAGGGACGGCGACAAGACCAGCGCCACCGCGAATTACGTTACCTGGAAAGTCTCGACCACCGACACCTCGACGGTGACCAGCGACAATCGCTGGAAGTGCGGTTATGGCAGCTCGCCGATGGACGGCAGCAGCGCTGACTCCGATGGCAACACCTATCCGAACGGCGGCCCGTACTACTACCGCTACAAGTCCACGGCGCCCACCATCACGGTCGATACTTTCGGCAACCCGGACAGCGCCGGCCGCGCCAATCTCTACACCAGCGCCAACTGGGAGGCTGTGGCCGTCCCCAACACGACCGTCACCATCAATGGCCAGTCGGTCAACCAGTGGCAGAACTTCGCCAACTGGTATGCGTACTACCGCACGCGCAACCTGATGGCGAAAACCGCGTTGTCGCGCGTGTTCGGCTCGCTCGGTGCAACCACGGTCACCGGCGGCTTCGGCAACAGCATTCGCGCCGCGTGGCAGAACATCAACGATGGCACGTTCAAGCTGCCTAGCAGCGCGATCATCACCAGCTTGATCGATGCGTCCGGATGCGATGCGAGTTCGACGATAACCTCCAGTCCTTCGGCCATCCAGCAATCCGGCGCGATCAAGACTCCGCCCGATTGCTACCGCAGCGCATTCTTCAACTGGATGTTCCAGACCGACGCCAGCGGCGGTACGCCCAACCGCGCTTCGACCATTCGCGCCGGCAAGTTCTTCCAGCGTGGCAATGGCAATACCGGCGGCACCGGCAACCTCCAGGATCCGTACTGGGATCCGCCCAAGGTCAGCGGAGCCGACGGCCTGGAGCTGGTGTGCCGGCAGAACTACCACATGCTGGTGACTGACGGTTACTGGAACGAGGGCGATCCAACTCTGCCCACCCCGTTCCAGACGTCGCAGTCGGCCGTCTCGGGCAATTTGCCTGACGGCACCGCCTATCCCGCCAATACCGCCGAGTCCCGCGTGTATTGGGACGTGCAGGGCAGCGTCTACACCTCATCGCTGGCCAATATAGCGTTCAACTACTGGGCGACCAATTTGCGCCCCGACCTTTACAAGCCATCCCAGGGCAAGATCGTGCCGCCGTACATGCCCGACACCACGACGGGCGTGGTCACCGGCGCCACCTCGCCGGCCCTGGAGAAGTATTTCAACCCGAAGAACGACCCCGCCAACTGGCCGCACCTGGTGCAGTACATGGTGACCCTGGGCGTACCCGGCAACCTGACCCATTCGACCGACGCCGACTGCACGGATGCCAACAACGATCTATGCCGTTTGCGGCGCGGGCAGACCAACTCCAGCGGAAGTACGGGTTGGCCGCGGCCGATCAACAACGATCCTGCAGCGATCGACGACACCTGGCACGCCGCCATCAACAGCCGCGGTGACTACTTCAATGCAGCCAACCCGCAGAACCTGGTCGACCAGCTGACCAACATCCTCACCAACATCAGCGCGCGCAACGTGCCAGCGACCACCAGTGCGCTGAACACCAGCGTGCTGGTGCAGGGCGCGATCGGCTTCACCTCGGGCTACAGTTCGGGCGACTGGACGGGTGTATTCCAGGCCATCACGGCGAACGTCGACGGCACCGTGGCGGGCCTGCAGTGGGATGCGGGCGTGATCCTCACTGACGCGACGAAAACGCCGCCGGCCAACCGGCAGATCCTCAGCGCCAAGGAGAAGGCGGATGGGTCGTTCGATGGCGGCACCGCTTTTCGCACCTTCACCGGCCTGGACAACCTGACCGCCAGCACGGGCAGCAGCTATCTGAGCGCGCAGGCCCTGCTCAGCGGCCTGCCGGCCAGCACCGGCAGCACGGACACGGGCCAGGCCCGGCTGGATTACCTGCGCGGTTCGAGGGCGCTGGAGAGCACTGTCTACCGCACGCGCAGCAGCCTGCTCGGCGCCATCATCAACTCGCAGGCCCTGTACGTGGGGGCGCCGTCGAGCGGCTACCACAGCGGCTGGCCGGCAGGCTCGCCCGAGGCCACCGCGATGGCCAACGACAACACCACCTGCGTCGTGACGGCGCCCACCCTGACCACCTGCCACAGCTACGAGGCATTCGCGAAGATCTACCAGGACCGCACGCCGGCGGTTTACGTGGGTGCCAACGACGGCATGCTGCACGCGTTCAACGCCAAGATGGTGCTGAACACGGCGACCCCGCCGGTGGCAGTGCCCGACACCGACGCGGGCAAGGAGATGTTCGCCTACGTGCCGCGCACGGTGTATCCGAACCTGGGCAATCTCACGGCCAGAACCAATTTCAAGTTTGCGCCGACCGTCGATGCCACTCCGGTGACGCGTGACGTGTTCTTTGGCGCCGATACCTCCACCCCGGCCGTGACCACCAAGGGCTGGCATACGTTGCTGGTGGGCGGCTTGCGCCTGGGCGGCCGCGGCGTCTATGCGCTGGACATCACCAATCCCGGCGACGTCACCGAGGCGAATGCCAGCCAGAAGGTGCTGTGGGAGTTCAACGCCGATACGCCGGCGGTGAGCGGCGTGGGCGATCCGGCCGACCTGGGCTACACCTTCGGCCAGCCCAACATCGGCCGCCTGGCCAATGGCAAATGGGTGGTGCTGGTGCCGGGTGGCTATTTCCCCGACTGCAGCAAATCCGATCGTCCCGCGAACTGCGTGACGCTGGCGGCAGCCTCCAAGGGCTACAGCGCGCTGTTCGTGCTGGATGCGCAGACCGGCGCGATGATCCGCGAACTGAAGACGCTGACCACGATCAGCGGTGTCACCAGCGGTGGGTTGTCGTCGGTAGTGCTGGGCGACTACAACAACGACCAGATCGACGACGTGGCGTTTGCCGGCGACCTCAACGGCAACCTGTGGCGCTTCGACCTGACCGATCCCAACCCGGCCAACTGGCAGGCGCATGTGACGCTGGCGTTCAAGCCCGCCGTGCAGGGCGACCAGCCGATCACGGTGATGCCGCGGCTGTTCCCCGATCCGGCCACCAACCGCTTCATCGTGGTGTTCGGCACCGGCAAGTACCTGGGTGCGGACGACAACACCAGCAACAGCGCCAAGACCCAGTCGATCTACGGCATCCGCGACAAGCTCGACACCAGCGGCAACCCGATCACGGCGGTCAAGGCCGACCTGCAGCAGCAGACGCTGTACGAGGCGCAGTCCGCCAATGGGCTCAACACGCTGCGCGGCCTGACCGACAATCCGCTGACCCTGGCGCAGAACGGGTGGTACATCGACCTGGATCTGTCCAGCGCCCCGGGCGAGCGCATGGTGGTCACCGCCGGTGCGTTGTTCAACACCAACCGTGCCATCATCACCACCCTGATCCCGGGCAGCCAGGACCCCTGCAGCGCCACGATCGGCGGCGCCCTGATGGTGCTCAACGCGGCCACCGGTGGCGCGGGTGGCGGCCTGTCCAGCCCGTCCGGTCCGACCGGTGGCTGGAACACAGGGGTAAGTACCGTGGGCGGCCTGGTCAACAATCCGCCTACCGGTGGCTCGGTGCCGGTGGCGTCGGTGATCGGCGGCGGCAAGCTGCTGATCCCTGGCCTGGAGCTGCAGGGCGGCGGCAACCTCAATATCGATGACGCGATCTGGCGTCGACGCTCATGGCGGGAGTTGAACAATGACCTGTGACGGCAAGCCAAGGGGAATGGCGATGGGGCGCATGCGCGGCTTCACCCTGCTCGAACTGATGATCGTGGTGGTGATCATCGCGGTGCTCGCCGCGGTGGCGATCCCGACCTACGGGCGCTACGCGTTCCGCGCGCATCGGGCGGACGGGCAGGAGCTGCTGCTGCGCGTGGCCACGGCGCAGGAGCGCTACTACTCCACGGCCAATGCCTATGGCGGCCTCACGGACATCGGCTTCGACAATCCGGCGATCTCCGAGAAGGGCTTTTACTCGGTGACGGTGGTAGCCAGCTCCTCGTCGCAAGCCTTCGTGGCCACCGCCACGCCGGTCGGCGGGCAGGCCAACGACGTGTGCGGGCCGCTGACGATCGACAACGCGGGCGTGAAGAGGCCCGACCCGGCGTCGGCCTCCTCCAACAGCAACGGCAGCTGCTGGTGATCGCCATGAATGTCATGCCCAACCGCGCGCGCGGCTTCAGCCTGCTGGAGCTGATGATCACGATTACCGTGATGGCGATCCTGCTGGCGATCGCCGTGCCCAGTTTCCGTGACGTGATCCATCGCAACCAGGTCAGCTCGGCCAGCAACGCCTTGCTGGCCAGCGTGAACTACGCGCGCAGCGAAGCGATCACCCGCGGCCAACTGGTGTCGATGTGCCCGGGCGACAAGACCTCGGGCTGCACCTCGGGCGGCACGGTGTACGACCAGGGCTGGATCGTCTACACCTACCCGGCCGGCGCGGCCTCGGCCAACAAGGCCTACGCAGCAGCCAGCTCGATCCTGCTGCGCGCCACCGATCCGCAGACCAACGTGTCGATCCAGGCCAAGAGCGGCACCATCGTCACCTTTGGCCAGCAGGGCCAGCTCAAGCCGAGCACGCCGCTGGTGTTCGCCACCTGCTACCGCAGCGGCAGCAGCGGTACCGGCACCATCACCGCCAAGGTACCCGGCGTCCAGCTCGATGTGAACGGCTCGGGCAGCGTCACCACGAAATCGCTGACGACCGGGAGTTGCACGCCGAGCTGAGCCGGCCCAGGCATTGAACATGGCGCCGTCGCGGATTCCGCGGCGGCGCTTTTTTTTGACACGAGTGTCATCGAAGTCCCTGCGGCCGAGGCTCATCTCCAACAGTCCTGCGGTTCACGCTCAAGGCGATTGGCAGCGAGCGGTGTCGAGTTGCGAGGCGGCGAGGCGCTCACGTAGATCGCCTGGCGCGCGAGATGGCGGTGTAAACCAATTCGCGCGTGAGGATGCGGTTGTCTTCGTCGGGCGGCAATTCAGGCGGATGGGAACGCCCTCGATTCTGCATTTTGCGCGGGAAAACGCTCCTTCTCCGGGCCGTGTTCGGTCCCTGCGCCCTCCCGGGCTTTATGCCACGGCTTGCAGGCGCTGCACGGTCGGCTGCTTCCTTTGCTCGGCCAGCGACAGCTCGTAGTTGGCCTGCAGCGTCATCCAGAACCGGGCGGTACTCACGCCGGCGCGCTCCAGCCTGATCGCCAGATCCGGGCTGATCCCGGCACGGCCGTTGATGACGCGCGACAACGTGGTGCGGGACATCCCGAGCCGGTGTGCGGCATCAGTGACTTCGATGCCGAGCGGCAGCAGCACGTCTTCGCGCAGAAGCTCTCCGGGGTGCGGGTGATTCTTCATCTTGGCCATGACCTCTTTCAGTGGTAGTCCTGATAGTCGACCAGCTCCACGTCGGTGCCGACAAACCGGAACGTGACACGCCAGTTGCCATTGACCCACACGGACCAGTGGCCTTTCAGTGCCCCTTTGAGTGGATGGAGTTTGTAACCAGGCTGGTTCAGTTCAGCCTGTGACGTGGCTGCGTCGAGCGCCGCCAGAATGCGACCGAGCTTGGGAACGTGCGCAGCCTGCACTCCACGAGCAGAACCTGTCCGGTACAGGGTTTCAAGTCCCTTGTGGCGGAGGCCGATTATCATGGCTCAAGTGTAGCGTGTGGCGATACACGCTGCAATGAAGGTCACATTCTTTACGGCGAACGGATGGCAGCATGCTCCGCCCTCCAGGTGCGTTTCCTGCCTTCGCGGGAATGACGGTGGGGAAAGATTGATGGTCGGGGCGACAACGGGATGACGAAGGGGCGGCAAGGAGGCTGCAAAGGGGGAGTGGCGGCAGGGAAGGGCCGCCGTGTGGCGGTCAGCCGGCGAGGTGCGCGGGGTCGTCGCGATCGCCGCCATCCTGCGCCAACCGCTCGGCCAAGCCGGAGTGGCGGCGGGTACGGCGCGCCACCGCGTCAGCGATGATCGCTTCGCTGCCGAGCAGGCTGAACCAGCGGCGGGCGCGAGTGATGCCGGTGTAGAGCAGTTCGCGGGTCAGCACCGGGTTCATGGTTGCAGGCAGCACCAGGGCGGCATGCTCGAACTCGGAGCCTTGCGATTTGTGCACGGTGAGCGCGTAGGCCGTTTCCACTTCGGGCAGGCGCGAGGGAGCGACCAGGCGCAGGCGCGTGCCGCCGCCTGCTGCCGCGGCGAGGAAGGCCACCGCCAGCCGGCTGCCGCCGCCGGCGACAGGCAGCCGCAGGCACAGCCCGATGTCGCCGTTCATCAGGCCCAGCGCGTAGTCGTTGCGGGTGACCATCACCGGGCGACCTTCGTACCAGCCGCTGCTGGCGTCGATCAATCCCTGCGCGTGCAGCGCTTCGGCGACGAGCTGGTTGAGCTTGTCCACACCATGCGGGCCGTGGCGCAGCGCGCACAGCAACTGAAATCGATTGAACGCCTGCAGGGCGCTGGTGGCCCAGTCCGCGTGGGCGTCGTCACCGGCGTCGGTGGCCGGGCGGCAGGAGTGCAAGGTATCGAGGTAGTGGCGGTAGCCGCAGGCGCCGCCGGGCGCCGCGGTGCCATGGATGACGAGCGCTTGCAGCGTGCCGACGTCGGCAGCGGGCAGCCAGGCGAGGTCGTCGCAAGGTGCGCCCAGCAGCGCCAATGTGGCGGCCGCATCACCCATGTTCACGTCCTGTGCCAGCCGGCCGATGCCGCTGGCGGCGCTGAAGCGATGGCTCACGCGCAGCATGGCGATGTGTTGATCCAGCGGCTGTGCATCGGCCTGCACGAAGTCGCCGATGTCGTCGCCGCTGGTGGCCGCGATCCACCGTGCGGTGGTGGCATCGTAATGACCACCGTCGGCACGCCGGCACAGGTCGCCCAGTACCGCGCCGGCCTCCACCGAGGCGAGCTGGTCCTTGTCGCCCAGCAGGATCAGCCGCGCCGACGCGGGCAGCGCGTCGAGCACGGCGGCCATCATGTCCAGGTCGATCATCGACGCCTCGTCGATCACGAGTACGTCCAGCGGCAGCGGGTTGGTGCGGTCGTGGCGGAAGCGCCGGGTATCGGGGCGGGCGCCCAGCAGGCGATGCAAGGTGGCCACCTCGGCGGGCACGGTGGCGCGCACGGCGTCGTCCACATCCAGTCGGGCGAGCTGAGCGCTGATCGATGCATTGAGCCGCGCCGCCGCCTTGCCGGTGGGTGCGGCGAGGCGGATGCGCAGCGCCGGCGCCTGTGCGCGCCATTGCAGGGTCTGCAGCAGCCCGAGCAGGCGCACCACGGTGGTGGTCTTGCCGGTACCGGGGCCACCGGTGATCACGCCGAAGCCGCTGCGCGCGGCCAGCGCACAGGCGATGCGCGGCCAGTCGAGTGTGTCGCCGGCAGCGGTCGGGAACAGTCGCGCCAGTTCCTCGGCCAGGTACGGCGAGGGCGGTTCCGCGCGCGCCACGCGGTCCAGGATGCCCTTCGCCACCTGGCGCTCGTGGTTCCAGTAACGGCGCAGGTAGAGTCGCCCGCCGTCGAGGACCAGCGGCGCACTGGCCGGTTCGCCACCGTCGCCGGCGGCGAGCAGCGAAGACGCGGGCGGGTCGTCGCGCAGCGTGTCGGCCAGTGCACGCCAGTCATCGGGCCAGTCCTGTTCGTCGGCCAGCGCGTCGAGTCCGGCGAGGTCGAGGCAGAGATGACCGTCGGCCAGTTGCCGGCTGAGCACCGCGGCCAGCCAGGCGAGTGCGGGTGCGATGTTCGGTTCCCGTTCGATCAGGAAGCGCGCGAAGGCCACGTCCAGCGGGCGCAGGCGCTGCTGTTGCAATGCGTGGTCAAGCAACGAGGAGAGCATGTCATGCCGCATGGGCGGTGCCCCCCGAGGCGAAGAGCTGGTCGAGGGCGTCGACCAGGGCGAACGGCAGCCGTTCGCGATGCACGCCGCGACCGCTGCCATCCACCCCGCGCAGGTAGAGGTAGAGCACGCCGCCCATGTGGGTGTCGTAGTCGTAGTCGGGCAGGCGGGCCCTGAGCTGGCGATGCAGCGCCAGTGTGTAGATGGCGTACTGCAGTTCGTAACGGCTCTGCAGCACCGAGGTGCGCATGGCCTGATCGGTGTACGCGGCGGCGTCCTTGCCGAGATAGTTGGATTTGTAGTCGGCCACGTACCAGCGGCCCTCGTGCTCGAACACCAGGTCGATGAAGCCCTTGAGCATGCCGTTGACGAGGTTGGGCGCCAGTGCGGGACGTGGTGCGCCATCCAGCGTGTGCGCGGTGACGAGGCGATCCAGCGCCTGCGCCTGCACGAGATTGGCCTCGAACCAGAACTCCAGTTCGGCTCGGTAATGCAGCGGATCGGCAAGCGCGGTCAGCGCCATGTGGGTGCCGCCAGGCAGCGGCAATGGCGTGCGCAGCAGCGCGGGCAGCCAGGCGGTGAGCGGTTCGATCCAGCGCTTCCAGCCGCGTGCCTGGCAGCGGCGGGCGAGGGTGTCGCGCAGCAGCGGCGACGGTGCGGCGGCGCGTGCGAAACCTTCCTCGGCGCAGTGCTCCAGCAGCTCGTGCAGGAACGTGCCGGGCGCGGCGCCACGCTCGAAGCCGTGAATGCCCGGCGCGGATGCGGAGGTTTCGGTGTCGGCTTCCGTCTGCACGGCTTCGGCCAGCGTGGCCTGGCTCGCGGTTTCCGGTGCGGCGTGCGGTGCGGTTTCGTCGTGCCGGGCCAGTGCGCTGTAGCTGGCGATCCACCACGGCGTGTGCGCGGGCAGCGTGCACTGGCGCGCGGGGCGTGGCTGGCTGGTGTTGTCCTCGGGCTGGTAGCGCCGGGTTCCCGCGGCTTCGGGAAGGGTGACGAGCTGGATGGCGGACTGGCCCCGGGTCAGCGTTTGCAGCGTGGGCATCAGCTCGCCGGCCTCGATGATGTTGCCGCCGGCCAGCACGTAGCCGAAGGCGGATTTGTGCAGGCCGGAATCCTTCTTTGCGCCGTCCTTGATGCAGCCGACGCCCAGCCAGCACAGATAGCGGCCGCGGGTGAATGCGACGTAGAGCAGGCGCAGGTCTTCCTGCAGGCGCGCGATCTCGGCGGCTTGCCAGGCGTCATTGCCGGGGCGCAGGTCGAAGTGCGCCACGGCGTGTTCGTCGTGCCAGAGCAGCGGTTTCTTGCCGTCGGTTTCCCTGTAACCGCAGACAAAGGGCAGCAGCACCACCGGGTACTCCAGGCCCTTGGATTTGTGGATGGTCACCACCTTGATCAGGGCGGCTTCGCTTTCCAGTCGCACGATCTGTTCTTCGGGTGCCTCGCCACCGGCGGGGTTGGCAATCTGCGCGGCGAGGTGGCGGATCAGCGCGTGTTCGCCGTCCAACCCGGTAGCGGCTTGTTGCAGCAGCTCGGCCAGGTGCAGCAGGTTGGTGAGCGCCCGCTCGCCGCCGTCGCGTGCGAGCAGGCGCGCGGGCACGCCGAAGCGGTGCAGCAGTTCGTGCAGCATGGCCAGCACGCCATGGCGTCGCCACAACGCATGCAGCTGGCGGAAGTGCTCGCCGCAGGCTTCCCAATGGGCCTCGTCGGTGTTCAGGCGATCCAGCTCGGCCAGGCTCTGGCCCATCATCGGCGTGGCCAGCGCGGTGCGCATGGCGCGGTCGTTGCCGGGGTTGGCACAGGCGGCGAGCCAGGTTTGCAGCTCCTTGGCCTCGCCGCTGGCGTAGACCGATTGCTTGTCCGAGAGGTACACGTGGGCGAGGCCGCGCGCGTGCAGCGCCGCGCGCATCGCGGCGGCATCGTTCCTGTCGCGCACCAGAATGGCGATGTCGCCGGGTCGCAACGGCGTGAGCCGGCCCTCCTCGCCGACGAAGCCGCAGCGGCCTTGCCGCGCGGCGGTGAGCCATTCCACCAGCTGCGCGGCGGCGTGGGCGGCAAGTGTCTCGCGATAGTCGCCGGCGCCGATGGTGATGGCGGACGTCTGGACGGCCATTTGCATGGCCGGCAGGTCGGCGCCGTCGAGTTGAAGCCGATCCTTGCGGCCCCTGGCGTTCACCGCGACGAAGGGAAGCTTTGCGCCGAAGCCGAAGGCGCCCGTGACGCGCCCGCTCGTGGCGTGCTGGTCGGCGAACTCGAAAATGTGGTTGACCGCCTTCACCAGCGCATCGGTGGAGCGGTAGTTGGTGTCCAGCGTCCAGTGCGGGCTGGCGGCCTTGTCGCGCGCGGCGAGGTAGGTGTGGATGTCGGCGCCGCGAAAGCCGTAGATCGCCTGCTTGGGGTCGCCGATCAGCAGCAGCGCCTTGCCTTCGGCGCCGTGGAAGACGCGCTGCAAGATGCGCCACTGCAGCGGGTCGGTGTCCTGGAACTCGTCCACCAGCGCCACCGGGTATTGCGTGGCGATCAGGCGCGCGAGGGTATCGCCGGTAGCTCCGCGCAGGGCGGCATCCAGGCGCTTGAGCATGTCGTCGTAGCCGAGCAAGGCCTGCTTGCGGCGGGCCTGGTCCGTACGCTGCGCCACCCAGGGCGCCGCATGGGCGAGCAGCAGCGGCGGCAGCGACGCGGCCTGCCGGCGCGCGGCCAGCAGATGCTCGACCGCCGCAAAGGCGTCATGCGTGGGCGGCTGCTTGCCGGCCATCGTGCGCTCGGCGAAATAGGCCGGCGTGAAGCGCTCCAGCGTGGCGTCGTCGAGCGCGTTGCCCTGTGCCCAATCGAACATGCTGGCGAGATGGCCGGGCAAACCGCGGGCTTGCAGTCGGCGGCCGTCGAACACTTTGGTTTGCGAGGCCGCGAGAAGCAGCGCTTCAATGGCATCGGCGTGCTGCAGCCACAGGCTTCGCGCCTGCATCTCGGCGGTGTGCAGGGCCTTGGCCTGCGCGGTCAGCAGGTCGCCGGGATCGCGCAAGGCAGTCAGCGGCTGGCCGTCCAATTGCAGACGCTCGACGTGGGGCAGCAGCGGCTTCAGCGCGGCCTGCAGCGCGTCGGGCGTATCCCACGACTGCGCGTACAGCGCGGCAGCTTCGATGCCCAGCGTCAGCACATGGCCGCGCCAGTAGTCGCGCACGGCTTCGGCGAGCAGGTCCGCCTCGTCGGCCACGGCATCTGCGCTGGCGGTCTCGCCACTGGCGAAAGCGTGCTGGGTGAGCATGCGCTGGCACCAGCCGTGAATGGTGAACACGGCGGCCTCGTCCATCCACTGCGCGGCGAGTTCCAGCTGGCGCGCGGCGCGGGCGCGCGGTTCGGCGCCGGGGTATCCGGCGATCAGCTCGCGCAGGAAATCATCCGGCGCGGCCTGGTCGCGGAAGGCGGCGGCAGCTTCGGCCAGGCGCGTGCGGATGCGCTCGCGCAGCTCGGCGGTGGCGGCCTTGGTGAATGTCATCACCAGGATCTGCGCGGGCAGTAGCGGCGCGCCCCCGCCGTGGCCAAGCACCAGGCGCAGGTACAGCGCGGCGATGGTCCAGGTCTTGCCGGTGCCGGCGCTGGCTTCGATCAGCTGGGTGCCGGTCAGCGGCAGGCGCAACGGGTTCAGGGCTTGCGCGGCGCTCATGCGGATTCTTCCATGACACGTGCGCCGTCCAGCAGGGGGCGGTACAGGTGCAGCCAGCGTTCGAAGCCGGCGTCGTGCAGGGTGGCGAAGTCGGGCCAGCGGCGGGCGAGGGCGGGTTCCTCGTCGACCTCGCCGTGGCCGTGCGGGCCATCGCTGTGGTCGTAGACCCTGCTGGCATGGACGAAGGGATCTTTCTGCTTGTCGGGGCCGGCCCCCTGGTTCGCGGCCTCGACCTGCAGCCAGGCGAAGGCGCTCTTGCGCACGATCGGCAGTGGCGTGGTCATGCCGGTGGCAAAGGCGGCGAGCAGGTCGTCGAGGTGGTGCTTTGCGGTGGCGACGTCCAGCGGCAGCAACTGCACCAGCGCGTCCGGTGCCACGATGCAGGTGGTGGCGGGCAGGGCGTTGGCGTTCGCCAGCAGGTGCGCGACCCAGTGGGCGAGCAGTTTGTCGTGGCGCAGCGCCTTCTTGTCCACGAGCTTGCTGGCCGTGGCGATGAGGCGGGTGAGATTGCCGTGCTCGTCCTTGCGCAGGTCGTCCAGGCTGTCTTCCACGATCAGGCCGTGCGCGGTGGCGCGCAGCAGGCAGGTGTCGCCGGTGCGCGGGTAGTGCGCGTCCAGTGCCTGCCAGCGCGTGGCGACGCGCTCGACGGCGGCTTCCATCGGCTCCAGCGTCAGCGCGCCGAAGCTGCCCGGCGGCAGCGCACCTTGCTCGTGCAGGCGTTGCATGGCTGGCGCCACCGCGTCGTGGCCGTCATGGATGGCGGTGCGCAGCAGGGCGTCGGTGAACTGGTGGTTCTCCAGATGATCCAGCGCGAAGGGCTCGTTGTCCGTGTCGACCTCATCGTCGCCGGCAAAGTGCACCCCGAGGCGTTCGGCATAGAACACCTTGGCGGGCGACTTGAGGAAGCGCTGCAGCAGGGCGAGGTTCAACGGCGTTTCCCGCTGCCAGGGCTGGAGCGGGGCGTCGCCGCCGGCCGGTGCGACCTGGCGTGCGCGAAGCCATTCGCCGGCATAGGTGAACAGTCGCGCATCGCTGGCGGTATCGAAATAGCTGGGACTGAAGGCTTGCAGCGGGTACTCGGTGGTGAGGGACAAAAGGGGGTCGGAGTCACTTTTCGTGGCGGCCGACGCTGGCGAGCGGTCATCGGAAAAGTCACTCTGCCCCTCTATTTCCCACCCCGCGGCGAGGTAGTCGCGCAATTGCCCCACCAGCACCGACGGCGGCAGCTCGCTGTTGTCGCGAGCGCTCTTGCCCACCCAGCTCACGTACAGTGCGTCGCGGGCGGCGAGCAGGGCTTCGAGGAAAAGGTAGCGATCGTCTTCGCGGCGGGAGCGGTCACCGGGGCGTGACTGGCCGGGCGTGGCCATCAGGTCGAAATCCGGCGCGTTGGTGCGGCGCGGGTAGGCATCGTCGTTCATGCCGAGCAGGCACACCACGCGGAAGGGAATGGCGCGCATCGGCATCAGGGTGGCAAAGCTCACCGCGCCGCCGAGGAAGCGTTGCGAAAGATGGCTTTCGTCCACCGCGCCCAGCCAGTATTCACGCACGACGGCGAGTGGCAGGGCGTGGCCGAAGCCCGCCTCAAGGCAGGTTTGCTCCCATGTTTCCAGCGCATCGGCCAGACGTTGCAGCAGGATGGCGTCGCCGTCGTCGCGGCCGGCATCGAAGAACGCCGTGAGCAGGCCGCGCAGGCGATCGCCCCACGCCGCGGGCGTGGCCGGGGTGGCGAGCAGGCGGCCGTAGTGGTCGAGCTGTTCCAGCAGTTGCGCCAGCGGGCCGACCAGGGCGGCGTCCAGGCCGGCCACTTCGCCGTAGGGGGCAATGCCGTCCAGTGATTCGCCATCGCCCACCGCGTAGCCCAGCAGCATGCGGCGCAGACCGAAGCGCCAGCTGTTCTGTTCCTCCGGCGGCAGGCCCAGGTTTTGCTTTTGCGCGCCGTCCAGGCCCCAGCGGATGCCGGTGCCTTCGATCCAGCGGCGCAACACGGGCAGGCCGGCCTCATCCAGCTGAAAACGGCAGCGCAGTGCGGGCGTGTCCAGCAGGTCGAAAATGTCGCCCGCGGCGTAGCGTGATTCGGGCAGGCGCAGCAGTTGTTCCAGCGCCACCAGCAGGGGCGCGGTGCCGCGCGCGGGGCGGTCGGCGATGCTGCAGGGCATGTGGCGCGGGTCGTTCGGCGGCAGGCGGCCGAACACGGCCTGGATGTGCGGTGCGTAGGCGGCGATGTCGGGCACCATCACCATCACGTCGCGGGGCGCCAGCGGCTTGCCATCGCGCACGGCCTGCTCGAACCGGGCGAGCAGGTTGTCGTGCAGGATCTCCACTTCGCGCTGCGGGTTGTGCGCAACGTGGAAGCGCAGCGAGTCGTCGCCGGCGCTCAGCTGCCGGCGTTGCGCGGGGTCGGCGGGCAGCGGCTCCAGGTCGAGGATCGCCTGCTGCACCTGGTGCAGCAGGGTGCCCGTGCCCGGATCGTCGAACAGGTCGATGTCGCGGCCCAGTGCGGCGAAGCGTGCGCGGTACGCGGCCGGCGCATCGAAGCTGTCCAGCAGGCGGATGTAGTCACGGCCCTGCTTGCCCCAGGCGGCCAGCAGCGGGTTGGCGTGCTGGTGCAGGTCTTCGAAGCGCGGTTCGGGCGGCAGGCCGGGCTTGCCGGCGTGGCGGCGCTGCGCCGCCTTGAGCAGCTCGCGATCCTCGATGATGTCGGCCCAGTAGTGGCGACACGGGTTGGCCACCACCAGCAGCACCTGGCTGAAACGGGCCAGCGCGGTGAGCGCCTCCAGCGTCTGCTGCGGCAGGGAGGAGATGCCGAACACCACGATGCGCCGCGGCAGCGCCGCCGGCCGTTCGGCTGCGGTGGCGAGGCGCTCGACGAAGCTGCGATGCACGGCGGCGCGATGCTGCCGGCG
Organism: Rhodanobacter sp. UC4443_H10; assembly: GCF_052978325.1. NCBI lineage: Bacteria > Pseudomonadati > Pseudomonadota > Gammaproteobacteria > Lysobacterales > Rhodanobacteraceae > Rhodanobacter > Rhodanobacter sp. UC4443_H10. The sequence goes on from NZ_CM129668.1 coordinate 223,549, forward strand.
TTCGGCGGGACCGACGTCGTCCAGCAGCAGGCGCCACAATCGCGGTTGCCAGCGCTGGCTGGCCTCGATGGATGTGCGCCGGCCACGCAGGTCGTCGCGCAGCACGTCGTCGCCGTGTTCCCAGTCGTCCAGCCAGTCCGCGCGATAGACCTGGTACTGGTCGAACAGGTCGGCGACCTGCGCGGCGAGCTGGTACTGGCGCAAGCCGTCGGCTTCGGCGTGTCCGGCCAGCAGGTAATCGCGCAACGGGCCGAAGTCGGGGTCGTCCACGTGCTGCGGAATCAGCCGCAGCAGCCGCCAGGTCAGCCGCGACTTGTCGAACGGCGAGGTGGTGGCCACCGCCTCGCGGCCCAGCACCGCGCGATAGGCGGTCCACAGGAACCGCCCGGGCAACTGCATGTCGATCGCCGCGCTGATGCCCAGCCCGCCATCCGCCGGTGCGCGGGCCAGCGCCAGCTTCAGCCACTGCGCGATGCCGTTGCTCTGCACCAGCATCAGCTCGTCTTCCAGCGGCCGCAGCGGCGTGCGTGCCAGCCAGGTGGCGAGCAGATCGCGCAGGTCTTCCAGGCGGTTGCCGTGCAGCACCATCAGGCCCGCTTCGATCGAACTCCCGGCAGAGATCGTGGCGGTGCTCACCGGGGGCGTGGCTCGTGTGCGCTCATGCGGCGATTGTCTCCAAGTGGAGCGGCATTGTCGCCCGTCCGGGTCTCGACGCCTGCGACGGGTGGGCCGTGTCGATCCGCAGCGCGCTGGTTCGTCGGTGAAGTGAAGCCGGCGCACGGTGATCCGGCCCCACGGGAGATACTTGCGATGCGATGCATGGTGATAGTCAAGGCCACCGCCGAATCGGAAGCCGGCGTGATGCCGAGCCAGGAGTTGCTGGCTGCGATGGGCAAGTTCAACGAGGAGCTGGTCAAGGCCGGCGTGATGCTTGCCGGCGAAGGGTTGGCGCCCAGCGCGCGCGGTGCGCGGGTGACGTTCTCGGGCAGGCAGCGCCATGTCGTCGACGGGCCGTTCGCCGAGACCAAGGAGCTGGTCGCCGGCTTCTGGCTGTGGCAGGTGAAATCGCTCGACGAGGCGATCGCCTGGGTGCGGCGTTGCCCCAATCCGATGGAGGGCGAGTCGGTGATCGAGATCCGCCCGGTGTTCGAGGCGGAGGATTTCGGCGAGGCGTTCACGCCCGAGCTGCGCGAGCAGGAAGCCCGCCTGCGCGCGCAACTGGGCCGCGAGTAGGGCGGGCACCGCCCGCCAGCGCGACGGGCGGCAGCCCCCACCAACGGCGCTTGCGCCCGCCGCGGACCGGTGCTGTGATCGGCGGTCATGAGCATGACCGACACCCATCGCACCATCGACGCGGTCTGGCGCATCGAATCGGCCCGGCTGATCGCCGGCCTCGCGCGGATGCTGCGCGATGTCGGGCTGGCCGAGGAACTGGCGCAGGACGCGCTGGTGACGGCGCTGGAACAGTGGCCGCAAACCGGCGTGCCGGACAACCCCGGCGCCTGGCTGATGACCACCGCCAAGCGCCGTGCCATCGATCGCCTGCGCCGGCACAAGCTGGTCGAACGCAAGCACGAGCAACTTGTGCACGAATGGGATCGCGAGCACGAATCCGCCGAGGCCGTCGCCGAACGCACGCTGGACGACCCGTTCGGCGACGATCTGCTGCGGCTGATCTTCACCGCCTGCCACCCGCTGCTCTCGATGGAGGCACGGGTGGCGCTGACCCTGCGCCTGCTCGGCGGGCTGGGCACGGACGAGATCGCGCGCGCCTTCCTGGTGCCGGAGGCAACGATTGCCCAGCGCATCGTGCGGGCCAAGCGCAGCCTGGCCAAGTCGGACGTGGCCTACGAGGTGCCGCGCGGCGACGAGCTGGCTGAGCGGCTGGCCGCCGTGCTCGGGGTGATCTACCTGATCTTCAACGAGGGCTATGCGGCCACCACCGGCGACGACTGGATGCGCCCGGGCCTGTGCGAGGACGCGCTGCGCCTGGGCCGCGTGCTGGCCGGGTTGATGCCGCGCGAGCCGGAGGTGCATGGGCTGGTGGCGTTGATGGAGATCCAGGCCTCGCGCGCCCGCGCGCGCACCGATGCGCGCGGCGAGCCGATCCTGCTGCTCGACCAGGACCGCGCGCTGTGGGATCGCCTGCTGATCGGCCGTGGGCTCGCCGCGCTGGAACAGGCGCGCCGGTTGGGCGGCGAGCTGGGCCCGTACGCCCTGCAGGCGGCGGTGGCGGCCTGCCACGCGCGCGCCGCCACGGCCGCGGAAACCGACTGGTCGCGGATCGCCGCGCTGTACGCCGTGCTGGCCCGGGTCGCGCCCTCGCCGGTGGTGGAGCTCAACCGCGCGGTGGCGGTGGGCATGGCCAGCGGTGCGGCCGAGGGCCTGGCCCTGGTCGATGCGCTGGGCGACGAGCCGAGCCTGCGCCATTACCACCTGCTGCCCGCCGTGCGCGGCGATCTGCTGGCGCGGCTGGGGCGCGGCGAGGAGGCGAGCCGGGAGTTCGAGCGCGCCGCCACGCTGACCCGCAACCGTCGCGAGCAGGCCATGATGCGCGAGCGGGCGCGTGCCTGCCGGTAGCGGCGCTGGTCGGCCCGTTCTGACTCAAACGGCATGGATTTCCCCAGCCGCTGTCTGGCGGCATGGCGCGGGAATGCAGGCGGTGCCTGCAGGCAAGGGGTTTTCGTTGTGCGGTTGCGGTGGCGTGGAACTTGCTTCTACTGCGCCGTGAACCGGTTTCCGGCGGGCTCTCGGTGGGGCGCAGCGCCTGGCTGCCGCCCGTCTTTCGGCCATCGGCCGGCTGAGCGGGGCGTCGGAGAGGATATTTGGGGGGAATGATCGGCATGGCGGTGCAGGGGCAGGATCGGCAGGATGGCGAACTTCGCGAGCGCTTCTACCAGAGCGTGGCGGAGACGCTTACCCTGCTGCACCCGGCCGCCGGCTACGATCGCCGCCGCGCCCTGCTCGAAGTGGCCACCACCGTGGTCAGCACGATGGATCTGCCGCTGGTGTGGATCGGCCGGCGCGAACTGGGCCAATCCACGCTCGAGCTGATCGCCGCCGGCCCCGCCGCGGAGTACGCCAGCGTGTGGCCGGTCAGCGACGATCCGCGCGAACCGGGCGGCCGCGGCCCGGCCGGAGCCGCCTTGCGCGACGGCCGTCCGCAGCTGGCCTCGATCGACTCGCCCGGGGACGCGGACTGGCAGGGCTCGGCCCATGCCTACGGCCTGGACTCGGTCATCGTGGCCGCCGCCGGCACCGCCGACGGTGGCCAGTTGGCGCTGGCCGCGTACTCGCGCCGCGGCGGCCCCGCGCTCACCGACGAACTGCTCGACTGGGCGCAGCGCCTGGCCGACGAGCTGGCCCGGTTCTGGGACGACCAGGCGCAACTGGAACGCAACCTGCGGCTGGGCCGCTTCCGCGATGCGCATCGCACGATCCAGCGCGCGCTGCTGGCGCACCCCGAGCCGGCGGCGATCTACATGACGCTGGCCAATGCACTGGTCAAGGACGCCGCGGCCAGTGCGGTGATGGTTTATGTGCCCGAGGGCGAGGTGTTGCGCCGGGAAGTGGGTGCCGGGCCGCTGGTCGAGCGGCTGGCGACGCTGCCCGAACCGCCGCGACAGGTCGACGAACCGCCGATGCCGGTAGCTACCCAGGCGTGGATGGAGGGTGAACCGGTGGTGCGGCTGCGCCCGTCGGCGTGGCCCGACGTGTCGCTCGTGTGGCACGGCGAGTCGCTGGGCGAGGTGGCGGCGATCGGTTGCTGGCCGATCTTCCAGACCCTGCCCCGCGACAGCGGTGTCGAGTACCACGCCGCCGCCGTGTTGTTGCTGGCGGCGGCCGAGATCGACGCGTTCGATGCCGACCTGTGGCGCCTGCTCGACGAGATTTCCGACACCGTCGGCCTGGCGCTGCGCCAGTACTCGCAGCGCCAGGCCCTGTTCCGCGAACAGGAGCGGCAGACCTACCTGGCGCTGCACGACGCACTGACCGACCTGCCCAACCGGCGCGCACTCGATTACCACCTCGAACGCGCGCTGGCGCGGGCGGCCCGGCACCACCATCTGGTGGCGGTGGGCATGCTCGACCTGGACGACCTCAAGCCGATCAACGACCGCCACGGCCACGCCGCCGGCGACCGTGTGCTGGTCGAGGTGGCACATCGCCTGCACGACGCACTGCGCTCGGAGGATTCGGTGGCGCGCGTGGGCGGTGACGAATTCGTGCTGGTGCTGGAGGACCTCGCCAGCGAGGACGACCTGGCCATGCTGCTGGAGCGGCTGTGGCAATCGCTGCAGCAGCCGATCGCGCTGGGCGGACAGAACAACATCGACATCACCGTCAGCCTGGGCGTGGCCTTGTATCCGACCCACGCGCAGGACAGCGGCGAGCAACTGCTGCGGCTGGCCGACCAGGCGATGTACCAGGTCAAGGCACACAAACAGCAGCGCGCCAACTGGTGGGCGCTGGCGCGCAGCGAAGGCGCCCCCGTTGCGGCGGCGGGCGATGAGGCCGGCATCGCCGAGGCGCATGGCCCGCAGGCGGCCGCGGTGCTGCGCGCGTGTGCCGAGGTCTGGCAGGCGCAACTGCCGGTGGTGGCGCAGCGCTTCCATGCCGCCCTCGGCGCCCATGAAGGCATCGCCGGCCTGCTGGCGAGTTTTCCCGCGTCGGCGCGGGAGGCGTTCGAGGAACGCCTGGCGCGCCATCTGCAAACCCTGTGTTATCCCGAGCTGGAAGAAGCCGGCCAGCGCGCAGGCGCGATCCGCGCCGGTATCTGCCAGGCCGCGTGCGGGCTGGAAGAAGCGTGGCTGGCCGAGGCGATCGAGCAATTGCGCGGGATCCTCGCCGGCACCCTGGGACGCGGTCCGCGCGCCCAGCGCGATGCGCTGGCGATCGTGCTGCAGCGACTGGCGATGGACCAGCAATGGCAGCTGGAAAGCATGCGCGACCTGCAGCGCCGGCGTGACGCGGCGCTGGCGAAGATCCACGCCGCGGCGTGGTCGGCGCACGACAGCCTGGACTTGCTCGAAGACGCCGTACAGGTGCTGGCGGCGCACGAGGAACTGGTCGTCTGCGCCGCCGGTCGCCCGGATGCCTCCGGCGACATGGTCAGCGAGCTGGTGGCCGGCGCGGTGCCGGCCGAATACCTGCGCATCACCAACCACGGCGTGGCGCCGCCGCTGCAGGTCGATCGCGCCGCGGCACGGGCGGAAGAACCGCTGCGCCGCGCCTGGCAAAGCGGCGCCGTCGAACGCAGCGCGCACTACGGCAGCGATCCGGTGATGGCCTTGTGGCGCGACACCGCCGAACGCCACGGCATCGTTTCGCAGGTCGCGGTGCCGCTGTGCCTGGCCCCGGGCCGACCGGTGGCGCTGCTGGCGCTGTACAGCGGTTATGCCGGCGGCTTTCGCAGCGAGCACCAGCGCGCGTTCATCGCGCAGATCAAGCAGGTACTGGAACTGGCGCTGCTGCGCATGGCGCCGCAACGCCAGTTGGCGACCCTGCTGCCGGCCTTCGTGCGCCAGCGCTGGCGCAGTCTGCTGGCCGGCGGTGCGCTGCGCATGCACTACCAGCCGATGGTGCGCCTGGCCGACAACCAGATCGCCGGCTTCGAGGCGCTGGCGCGGCTGCGCGACGCCGCCGGCGGCCTGCAGCTGCCGGCCAGTTTCATGCCGGCGCTCGGTGCGGCAGGGCTGATGCGGCTGTTCCGCGACGGCATCATCCAGGCGGTGGCGCGGCAGCAGTCGCTGGCACGCAGCGGGCTGGCGCTGGGCATGTCGGTCAACGTGCCGGTGGCGGCGCTGCGCGATGCCCGCTACGCGCGCACGGTCGAGACCATCCTGCAGGCCAGCGGCTGTCCGCCCGACGCGCTGCGTTTCGAGGCTTTCGAGAACGCCAGCGGCATCGGCTGCTGGGCGTTGCTGGCCGAAACCGGCGTGCAGTCGCTGAAGTCGATCGAGCACCACGCGCCGGGCGACGACCGCGCGCTCAGCCGCAACCTGGTGGCGCGGCTGAGCCAGTCGCCGTTCGACCGCATCAAGGTCGACCACGCCATCATCGGCCAGGTCCGGTTCGACCCGCTGGGCACCCTGCGCGCGCTGCGCCAGTTGATCCGGGTCAGCCACGACCTGGGTCTGGAGGTGGTCGTCGAAGGCCTGGAATCGGCCGGCATGCTGGAGGCCGCCGCGATCCTCGGCGCGGATTTCGGCCAGGGCTTTGCGCTGGCCCACCCGATGCCGGCGGAGGCGTTGCCCGGGTGGCTGGGGACCGTCCGTTCTCCGCGGCCGGGCGCATCGCCGCGCCATGCGCTCGGCGCGCTGGCCAGCGCGCTGCGTTGGGAGGAGCGTTTCGCCGCGTTGTTCGACGTGCCCGATGCGCTGCGCCGCCACGTCCATGCCGGCGGCGGCGTCGGGGACTGGCTGCGCACCGCCGAGGGCGTCGGCGCGCCGTTGCGGCTGGCCTGGCGCGAGATGCTCGACGGCGCCGCCGCGGGGCCGTTCGACCCCGGCCACGGCCGGCGCCGCGACCGGCTGTTCGCGCTGCTGGTCGAGCACGCGCTGGCCGAGGAGCAGGCCCCGGTCCGTTGACCGGCGCGGGCCGATCTGCACAAGCGCAAATTGATGCGGCGACAGACCGATTTCCGGTAGGCTGATGATCGTTGCACCGAATCACCCACGACTGCCGCTTTGCCGGTGACTCCCGGCTTGTGCGGCAGGCAAACGCGCCGACACGATCCACGACGACGAGGAGCCGCCGAGGGAGTCCATGCCGAACCGAGCTGCCGTGCCCGGCGAACTGCGCGAGCGCTTCTATCGAAGCGTGGCGGAAACCTTGAGCCTGTTGCATGCCGCTCCCGGTCACGATCGCCGCCGGGCACTGCTGGAAGTCAGCCGCATCCTTGCTGCCACCATGAAGCTGCCGTTGGTGTGGATCGGCAGGCGCGAGAGCAACATGCACGCGGTCGAGGTGCTGGCCGCCGCGGGACCGGCGCAGGCCTATGCCGAGACCCTGCGCTTGAGCGATGCGATGGACGAGCCCGGCGGCCGCGGCCCGGTCGGCATCGTGCTGCGCGAGGAGCGCGCCCGCGTCACCCCGGTGGCCTCCGCCGAGTTTGCGCACTGGCGCGCCGCCGCCCGCCAGCACGGCTTCGGTGCCTGCATCGTGGCCGCCTCGCGTACCCGCGACGGCGGCCAGCTGGTGCTGGCCTCGTACTCGCGCGAGGGCGGCCCGGCGCTTGGCGAGGAGCTGCTGGACTGGGCCCAGCGCCTGGTCGACGAGCTGAGCCGGTTCTGGGACCACCAGATGCTGCTCGAACGCAGCATCCGCATGAGCCGTTACCGCGATGCGCAACGCACGATCCAGCGCGCGTTGCTGGAGCAACCCGACCCGGAAGCGATCTATCCCACCTTGGCGCGTGCGCTGGCGGACATCGCCGGCGCTGCGGCGGTCGACGTGTTCGCCGCCGTGGAGGGCCAGGACACCTTGCGCCGGGTGGCCCTGGTCGGGCCGATCGCCGAGGTGATGCTGACCCTGCCGATGCCGCCGCGGCACCAGGACGGCCCGCGCACCATCGCGCCTACCCAGGCGTTCATGCAGGGCACGCCGGTCATCCGGCGCAAACCCACGGCAGGCACGCCGAGCGACAACCCCTGGCGCCCCGAGCTGAGCGAGCACGCCAGTGCGGTCGGCTGCTGGCCATTGTTTGCCGGGCCCGTCGATGGCACCGACCCGAATGCGCGCACGCCGACCGGTGTATTCGTGGTGGTGACCGCCGAACCCGATGCGTTCGACGAGGAAATGTGCCGGTTGCTCGACGAGATCGCCGACGCCGCCGGGCTCGCCCTGCGCCAGCATGCGCAGCGCCACGCCCTGCGCCAGGAGCAGGAGCGGCAGACGTACCTCGCCTCGCACGACGACCTCACCGACCTGCCCAACCGGCGCGCGCTGGATCGCCATCTGGACGCGGTGCTGGCCAGCGCGCGGCGGCAGGGGCGGCGGGTCGCGGTCGGTCTGCTCGACCTGGACGATCTCAAACCGATCAACGATCGCCACGGCCACGCGGTGGGCGACCGAGTGCTGGCCGAGGTGGCCGAGCGGCTGCGGCTGCTGCTGCGCGGCGGCGACTACGTGGCGCGCTTCGGCGGCGACGAGTTCGTGCTGGTGTTCGACGACCTGCAGCACGAGAGCGACCTGGACGACCTGCTGGAACGGATCGGTGCCGCGTTGCTGCAACCGGTGCCCATCGACGGCCGGCTGCTGCCGATCGGCGCCAGCCTGGGCATCGCCACCTATGCCAGCGACGGCCATGCCAGTGGCGAGCAGTTGCTGCGCCTGGCCGACCAGGCGATGTACCAGGTCAAGGCGCGCAAGCGCCATCGCACGCGCTGGTGGGCGATGGCGCGCTCCGACGGCGCGCTGGCCACGGTGGAACCGGAAGGGCCGGTCGCACCCTACGGCGAGCAGGCCACCATGTTGCTGCGGGCCTGCCGCGACAGCTGGCAGCCGCGGCTGCAGGCGGTGGTGGAGAGTTTCTGCGCGGCGCTGCTCCAGCACGAAGGCATCGGCACGCTGCTGCGCGCGTTGCCGGACGGCGAGTACCGCGCGCTCAAGCTGCACATGCTGGCGCATCTGCAGGTGCTGGCCCGCGCGGACCTGGACCTGGCCGCCCACCGCAAGCGCGCCACGCGCACCGGCCTGTTCCACGCCGCCTGCGGGCTGGAGGAAGTGTGGCTGCTGGAGGCGATCGAGCAACTGCGCGACAACCTGGTCACGGTGCTGGCCTCGGCCGACCGCCGCGCGCTGGACGTGGTGCTGCAACGGCTGGATGCCGAGCGGCAATGGCAGCTTGAAAGCATGCGCGCGCTGCAACGCCGGCGCATGGCGCTGCTGGCCCGGCTCAATGCGCTGGCGTGGTCGGCCGAGGGCTATCTTGGCCTGATCCAGGGCGTGGTCGACATCCTCGCCTCGCACCAGGAATTTGCCGCCTGCGCGGTGGGGCGCCCGGACGATTCCGGCCGGCTGACCTACGAGGCGGTGGCGGGCAATGCGTTTGCGGCCTACCTGCGCGCGCTGAGCGCGGGCGAGGCATTGCCGATCCGCGTCGATCCCGATCACCCGGAGGGCGGCGGACCGAGCGGGCGCGCCTGGCGCACGGTCAGCATCCAGCGCTGCGTGCATTTCGGCAGCGATCCGGCCATGGCCAGCTGGCGCGACATGGCGCTCGGGCTCGGGGTGGTCTCCAGCGTTTCGATCCCGCTGTGTCCGTCGCGCGACAACCCGGTGGTGGTGCTGTCGCTGTACAGCCCGTATGCCGGCGGCTTGCAGAGCGAGGATCAACGTGCCTTCGTGGAGCAGGTCAAGTCGGTGCTGGACCTTGCGCTGGCGCGGCTGTCGCCACCGCGGCAGGGCGCCGAATTGCTGCCGTTCTTCGTGCGCGAGCGCTGGCGCGCGCGGATCGCCACCGATGCCTTGCAGATGCACTACCAGCCGCTGATCCGGCTGGCCGACGGCGCGGTCACCGAGTTCGAGGCGCTGGCGCGCTTGCGCGACGTGGACGACCAGCTGCTGGCGCCCGGCCGCTTCCTGCCCGCGCTGGATGCCGATGACCTGATCGTGCTGTTCCGGCATGGCCTGGCGCTGGCCACCGCCTGCCGGCAATCGCTGTGCGGTGCGGGCCACCCGCTGGACATGTCGGTGAACGTGCCGGCGGCGGCGCTGGAAGATCCCCGCTACGGCGCGGCTGCCGCCGCGGTCCTCGCCGACAGCGGTTGCCCGCCCGCGGCGCTGCTGCTGGAGATCCTCGAATCCCCGCTGGCCAGCGAACACCACGGCTCGCTGGACGAGCCGGGCATGCAATCGCTGAAGGCGCTGGGCGTTCGGCTGGTCGAGGACGACCTCGGTGCCGGCTACAGCTCGCTGATCCGGCTGCGCCAATGGCCGTTCGACCGCATCAAGATCGACCAGGCGATCGTGCTGCAGGCCCGGCGCGACCCTTTGAACACGCTGCGTTTCATCCGCCAGCTGATACGCATCGGCAACGACCTGCGGCTGGAGGTCGTGGTGGAAGGGCTGGAAACGCCCGACCTGATCGAGGCGGCCTCGCTGCTGGGTGCCGATTTCGGCCAGGGCTACGCACTGGCCCGGCCGATGCCGGCCGAGGCGCTGCAAGGCTGGCTGCGCGCGCATCGCCCCGCTCCGCGGGCGCAAGTCCCGCTCACCAGTCTCGGCGCGCTGGCCAGCGAGTTGCTGTGGGAGGAACAATTCGTCGCGCTGCCGGCCGAGTCCGCGTTCTGGGCCACCCACAGCGGACGCACCTGCGGCCCCGGCGAATACTTCCATCTGGCCGATCTCGACGACAGCCTGGGCGCCAGCCACCACGCCATGCACGTAGCCGCGCTGAAAGGCCCGCAAGACCCGCACTACCGCCGCCTGCGCGAAACGTTTCTGGCCGCACTGGTCGCCCACGTGCTCGAATCGTCGGGCTGATCGTGCCGGGGCAGGCGAGATCCGTGTCGCTTGCCCGGCCCAGCCATTGATCACCGGGCGCCGGCCATCCCAGCGTCGGTGCCGCGCCGGAGTTCGCGCGATGGTTGACCGGCTCGGCATGTATCCCTAAAATTGCGCGTTCTCGGCGGGCGATTAGCTCAGCGGTAGAGCACTGCCTTCACACGGCAGGTGTCGCAAGTTCGATCCTTGCATCGCCCACCATACAGAATCGCGAAAAGGCCACCCAGCGGGTGGCCTTTTTCGTGTTCGCGGCGAAGGAGACGGCCTTGCCGATCGCCGCCGGCTGCGGCGGCGTGCAAGGAGCGATGGTGGCGAATTGCTAGACTTGTCGCCTTTCCCGACGCAAGCGCACGCTCATGGCATTCCTCGACACCGAACTGGTTCGCATCCTTCACGCGCTGCAGCAGTTCGAGCTGACGCCGTGGAAGATCGTCGGCTTCGCCGGCACGCTGATGTTCACCAGCCGCTGGTTCGTCCAGCTCTACTACACGCGCAAGTACAAGCGCGTGGTGATGCCGTTGGCGTTCTGGTGGCTGTCGGTGTGCGGCAGCGTGTTGCTGCTGGCGTACTTCGTGTTCGGCAAGAACGACTCGGTGGGCATCCTCTCCAACTTCTTCCCGGTGTTCGTGTCGGTCTACAACCTGGTCGTGCACCTCCGCCATCGAAAGAACGGCATGACCGGCGACGCCACCGCTTGAGTTGACGCAGGGCGGGCCCTGCCCGCCGCCAGTGCCCGCCCTGCCCGGGCGATCGGTCAATCGGGGTCGTAGTCGAGGTTGGCGGCGAGCCAGCGTTCGGCCTCGGCCTGGCTCCAGCCTTTGCGTTTGGCGTAGTCCTGCACCTGTTCCAGGCCCAGGCGGCCGACCACGAAGTACTGGCTGCCGGGGTGCGAGAAGTACCAGCCGGAGACGGCGGCTGCCGGGTACATCGAGAAACCTTCGGTGAGTATGATGCCGGCGTTGTTCGTGGCGTCGAGGAGCTTGAAGAGCGTCGCCTTCTCGGTGTGATCGGGACAGGCCGGATAGCCGGGGGCGGGGCGGATGCCCTGGTATTTCTCGGCGATCAACGCCTCGTTGTCGAGGCTTTCGTCGGGCACGAAACCCCAGAACTCCTTGCGCACGCGCAGGTGCATGCGTTCGGCGAAGGCTTCGGCGAGTCGGTCGGCCAGCGCTTTCAGGATGATCGCGGAGTAGTCGTCATGGTCGGCGTGGAAGCGCTCGAGGTGCGGCTCGATGCCGAGGCCCGCGGTGACGGCAAAGCCGCCGATCCAGTCGGGCTTGCCGAACGACTTCGGCGCGATGAAATCGGCCAGGCACAGGTTGGGGCGTTCCACCGGCTTGTCGGCCTGCTGGCGCAGGTGGTGCAGCGTGGCCAGCGGCTGGGTGCGGGTGTCGTCGGTGTAGATCTCCACGTCGTCCATGAGGTTGGCGGCCGGCCAGAAGCCGATCACCGCGCGGGCCTTCAGCCACTTCTCGTTGACGATCTTGTCCAGCATCGCCTGCGCGTCGGCGAACAGTTCGCTGGCCTGCGTGCCGACCACGGCGTCGGTGAGGATGGCGGGATAGTGGCCGGCCAGTTCCCAGGCCTGGAAGAACGGTGTCCAGTCGATGGTTTCGCGCAGCTCGGCCAGCGGGTAGTCGTCGAACACGGTGAGGCCGGGCTGCACCGGCTGCGGCGGGTCGTAGTTGGCCCAGTCGCAGCTGAAGCGGTTGCCGCGTGCGTGCGCCAGCGTCACCAGCTTCTTGCCGGGGCCGCGGTGCTTGTGGCGCTCGCGCACCTCCGCGTACTCGCTGCGCACCTTGGCCAGGAAGCCGTCGACCAGCTCCTTGCTGACCAGCGATTGCGCCACGCCGACCGCGCGCGAGGCGTCCTTCACCCACACGCAGGCGGTTTCGTAGTGCGGCTCGATCTTGATCGCGGTGTGCGCGCGCGAGGTGGTGGCGCCGCCGATCAGCAGCGGGATGCTGAAGCCGCGCCGCTTCATTTCGCGGGCGACGTTGGCCATCTCCTCCAGCGAAGGGGTGATCAGGCCGGAGACGCCGATCATGTCGGCCTTCTCCTCGATCGCGGTGTCGAGGATCTTCTGCGCCGGCACCATCACGCCGAGGTCGATCACCTCGAAGTTGTTGCAGGCGAGCACCACGCCCACGATGTTCTTGCCGATATCGTGCACGTCGCCCTTGACCGTGGCCATCACGATCTTGCCGTTGCTCTTGCTGGTGTTGCCGCTGAGTTTTTTCTCCTCTTCCATGAAGGGCAGCAGCCACGCCACCGCCTTCTTCATCACGCGGGCGGATTTCACCACCTGCGGCAGGAACATCTTGCCGGCGCCGAACAGGTCGCCGACCACGTTCATGCCGTCCATCAGCGGACCTTCGATCACGTCCAGCGTGCGGGTGACGGTCTGGCGCACTTCCTCGGTGTCTTCCACCACGAACTGGTCGATGCCGTGCACCAGTGCGTGTTCCAGCCGCTTGCGCACCGGCAGTTCGCGCCAGGCCATGGCGTTGCTATTGTCCTGCTCGCGCGCGCCTTTCTTGTGCTTCTCGGCGATCTCCATCAGCCGCTCGGTGGCGTCGGCGCGGCGGTTCAGCACCACGTCTTCCACGCGCTCGCGCAGCTCGGGTTCCAGCTCGTCGTAGATCGCCAGCTGGCCGGCGTTGACGATGCCCATGTCCATGCCGGCCTGGATGGCGTGGTAGAGGAACACGCTGTGGATCGCCTCGCGCACGGCGTCGTTGCCGCGGAACGAGAACGAGACGTTGGAGACGCCGCCGGAGAGGTGCGAGTACGGGAAGCGCTTCTTCAGTTCCTTCGCCGCCTCGATGAAGTTCACCGCGTTGTCGGCGTGCTCCTCGATGCCGGTGCCGATCGGGAAGATGTTGGAGTCGAAGATGATGTCCTCGGGCGGGAACCCCACTTCCTCGGTGAGCAGCCGGTACGAGCGCTCGCAGATTTCCAGGCGGCGCGCCACGGAGTCGGCCTGGCCGTCCTCGTCGAACGCCATCACCACGGTGGCGGCGCCGTAGCGCAGGATCTTCCGCGCCTGTTCCAGGAACGGTTCCTCGCCTTCCTTCAGCGAGATCGAATTGACCACGCCCTTGCCCTGCAGGCACTTCAGGCCGGCTTCGATCACGCTCCACTTGGAGGAGTCCACCATCACCGGGATCTTGGCGATGTCCGGCTCGGCGGCGATCAGGTTGAGGAACTTCACCATTGCCGCTTCGGAATCGAGCAGGCCTTCGTCCATGTTCACGTCGAGGATCTGCGCGCCGCTCTCCACCTGCTGGCGGGCCACTTCCACCGCTTCGTCGTAGCGGTCTTCCTTGATCAGCTTCTTGAACTTGGCCGAGCCGGTGACGTTGGTGCGCTCGCCGATGTTGATGAACAGCAGGTCGGGGGTGATGACCAGCGGTTCGAGGCCCGACAGGCGGGTGTGGCGCGTCATGGTCATGCGGCCTCCGCTTGATCGACGCAAGGCAGCGCACGCGGCGCGCAATCACGCACCGCCTCGGCGATCGCCTTGATGTGAGCCGGCGTCGTGCCGCAGCAGCCGCCGACCAGGTTGAGCAGGCCGTCGCGGGCGAAGTCGGCGATCACGCCGGCCATGTGCTCGGGCGTCTCGTCGTATTCGGCGAAGGCATTCGGCAGGCCGGCGTTCGGGTGGGTGCTGACATGGCTTTCGGCGATGCTCGCCAGGGTCTGGATGTGTGGGCGCAGGTCCTCGGCGCCGAGCGCGCAGTTGAAGCCGACCGACAGCGGTTGTGCGTGGCGTACCGAGTAGTAGAACGCCTCGGCGGTCTGGCCGGAGAGCGTGCGGCCGGAGCGGTCGGTGATGGTGCCGGAGATCATCACCGGCACGCGCGCGCCGCGCTGGTGGAACAGTTCGGACAGCGCGAACAGCGCGGCTTTCGCGTTCAGCGTGTCGAAGATCGTCTCGACCATGATCACGTCGGCGCCGCCGTCGATCAGGCCGCTGGCCGCCTCGGTGTAATTCGCCGCCAGCTCCTCGAAGGTCACGTTGCGGAAACCCGGGTCGTTGACGTCGGGCGACAGCGAGGCGGTGCGGCTGGTCGGGCCGAGCACGCCGATCACGAAGCGTGGCTGCTGCGGCGTCTTCGCCGTCATCGCGTCGCAGGCGGCACGGGCCAGCTTTGCGCCTTCCAGATTCAGCTCGTGGGCCAGGTGCTGCAGCTTGTAGTCGGACTGGCTGATGCGGGTGGAGTTGAAGGTGTTGGTCTCGACCAGGTCGGCGCCGGCTTCCAGGTAGGCGTCGTGCACGCTGCGGATGATCTCGGGGCGGGTCAGGGTGAGCAGGTCGTTGTTGCCCTTGAGGTCGCAGCCCCCTGGATGGTCATGGGCATGACCGTCGTGCGCGTGCGCGTGGCCGTCGTGGCCGTGCTCGAAGCGCTCGCCGCGAAAGCCCTCTTCGTCGAGGTGGTGCGCCTGCAGCATGGTGCCCATGGCGCCGTCGATGATCAGGATGCGTTGGCGCAGCGCCTGTTTCAGGGCGGCGACGCGATCGGGGTGGAGCCAGGGCAGGGTGTTCATTGCAACGTCCTTGCAGACAAGAGGGTCAGGCGCGCTTGCGCGCCAGCAGGCTGATGACTTCGAAATGCGGCGCCTTGCGCTCGCGGCTGAGCCGGTTGCCGCTGAGCACGTCGAGCCCGGCGCTGCGCGCGTAGCCTTCGAGTTGCTCGATGCGGAAACCGAGATTGCGGTGGTCGAACGGCTCGACCGCGGCGCGGTGGTCGTGCTGGCCCAGCGTCACGGCCAGCAAGCGGCCGCCGGGGCGCAGCAGGCGGGCGGCCTCGGCCACCGCCTTGGCGGGGTGTTCGGCGTAGGTCAGCGCGTGCAGCATCAGCACCAGATCGAAGCGCTGCTCGCCCAGCTCCAGCGCGTGCATGTCGCCCTGGATCACGCGCACGTTGGCGAACGACTTCAGTCGTTTCGCGGCGGCCTCGACCACGCGCTCGCTGGAATCGACGCAGACGATCGAGTGCGCATGCGGCGCCAGCAGCTCGGCGGTGATGCCGTCGCCGGAGGCGATGTCGAGCACGTCGCCGGTGCCCAGCAGCTGCAGCAGCGAGCGCGCCAGCGTTTCCCAGGTGCGGCCGGGCGAGTAATGGCGCTCCATGTCGCCGGCGACGGTGTCGGCCCAGCCTTCCTCGCGGGCGCGGTTGGCCAGCACGCCGGGCAGTCGTGCGGTGTCCTCGCGCAACAGGGCGTCGTCGATGCTGGCGCGCAGCGAAACCACCAACGCGTGCTGCGCCTCGTCGCCCTCGTTGTTGGCGCGGTAATAAGCCGAGACGCCGGCGCGGCGGTCGCGCACCAGGCCGGCTTCCTTGAGCTTGGCCAGATGCGTGGATACCCGTGGCTGCGCCAGATGCAGCACCGCGGCCAGTTCGGCCACGGTCAGCTCCTCGTTCTCCAGCAGGGCCAGCAGGCGCACGCGGGTGGGGTCGGCGAGCAGGCGCAACACGCTGGACGCGGTGGCCAAGTCCATGATTATCCCTGTATCGCGATATAAAGATGTATAGGCTAGGCCGGGCTTTGCCATGCGTCAAGCGGGCTGCGCGGGGCCGATCGGCCATTTGCCGCTAAAATCGGCGGCTCGATTGCCTCAAGGAGCCCACCCGTGGATTTCCGTTTTACCGAAGACCAGTTGTCGATCCAGTCGATCGCCCGTGATTTCGCGCACAAGCGCATCGCGCCGGTGGCGGCCGAGCTGGACGCGAAGGGCGAGTTTCCGCTGGAGAACATCCGCGAGATGGGCCGGCTCGGACTGATGGGCATCGAGGTGCCTGAGGCGTACGGCGGTGCCGGCATGGACCCGATCGCCTACGTGCTGGCGATGATCGAGATCGCTGCCGCCGACGCGGCCACTTCGACGGTCATGTCGGTGAACAATTCGCTGTTCTGCAACGGCATCCTCAAGCATGGCACCGAGGAGCAGAAACAGCAGTACGTGCGCGCCATCGCCACCGGCGAGGCGATCGGTGCCTATGCGCTGACCGAGCCGCAATCGGGCTCCGACGCCTCGGCCATGCATACCCGCGCCACCAGGAACGCCAACGGCGACTGGGTGATCAACGGCAAGAAGAGCTGGATCACCTCCGGCCCGGTGGCGCGCTACATCGTGCTGTTCGCGATCACCACGCCGGGCATCGGCGCCAAGGGGGTGTCGGCCTTCATCGTCGATACCCGGCTGCCCGGCTTCCACGCCGGCAAGACCGAGCCCAAGCTCGGCATCCGCGCCTCGGCCACGTGCGAGATCGAGTTCACCGATTACGTGTTGCCAAAAGCCAATTTGCTGGGCGAGGAGGGCAAGGGCTTCTCGATCGCGATGGGCGTGCTCGATGCCGGACGCATCGGCATCGCCTCGCAGGCGGTCGGCATTGCCCGCGCCGCGTACGAAGCCACGCTGCAGTGGTCGCGCGACCGCAAGGCATTCGGCCAGCCGATCGGCACCTTCCAGATGACCCAGTCCAAGATTGCCGACATGAAGTGCAAGCTCGATGCGGCCACGCTGCTCACCCTGCGTGCCGCGTGGACCAAGGGCGAGGCCGAAAAGCACGGCGGTCGCTTCGGTACCGAGGCTGCGGTGGCCAAGCTCACTGCCTCCGAAGCGGCGATGTGGATCGCCCACCAGGCCGTGCAGATCCACGGCGGCATGGGCTATTCGAAGGAAATGTCGCTGGAACGCTACTTCCGCGACGCCAAGATCACCGAGATCTACGAAGGCACCAGCGAGATCCAGCGGCTGGTGATTGCACGGGCGGAGACGGGATTGCGGTGAGGCAGGGAATCGGGAATAGGGAATAGGGAATGGGGAATGGGGAATCGGACGAGCATGCGGCAGGCGCAATCCGGTTGATTGAGGCTCCGCCGCTCTCAAGGGAAACAAAAAACGCCCCGGCTGATACCGGGGCGTTTTTGTCAGGGGCTTGCGGGGCGTGCTTTTCCGATTCCCTATTCTCGATTCCCTATTCCCGGCTTCAAAGCCCCCGCTGCGGATCGGAGTCGAAGGTGTGTGGCCCCTGGATGCCCGGGTGGTCGTGGCCATCGAGCTTGTCGCCGAGCAGGCGACGCACCACCACGTAGAACACCGGGATCAGCAGCACGCCGAGGAAGGTGGCGAACAGCATGCCGCCGATCACGCCGGTGCCGATGGCGTGGCGTGCGTTGGCGCCGGCGCCGGAGGAGACGAGCAGCGGGAACACGCCGAGGATGAAGGCCAGCGAGGTCATCAGGATCGGGCGCAGGCGCAGGCGGGCTGCGTCGACCGTGGCCTCGCGCAGGCTGCGTCCGGCCTGCTGCTCGGCCACCGCGAATTCCACGATCAGGATCGCGTTTTTCGCGGCCAGGCCGATTACCGTGATCAGGCCGATCTTGAAGTAGATGTCGTTGGGAAGGCCGCGCAGCAGGGTGAACACCACCGCGCCCAGGAACGCCAGCGGCACGATCAGCAGCACCGAGACGGGGATCGACCAGCTTTCGTACAGCGCGGCCAGCGCCAGGAACACGATGAAGATCGACAGCACCATCAGCAGGGTAGCCGCGTTGCCGGAGAGGATCTCCTGGTACGACTGCCCGGTCCAGTCGTAGCCGAAGCCCTTGGGCAGGTCGTTGCGGATGATCCGTTCCATCTCGCTCATTGCCTCGCCCGAGGCGTGCCCGGGCGCCGGCGAGCCGACGACCTCGACCGCCGAGTAGCCGTTGTAGCGGGTCAGCGAGGGCGATGACACGTCCCACGTCGAGTGCACCACGTTGGCCAGCGGGATCATCTGCGCGGTGCCGTCGCCGGCCAGCTTGGAGCTGGGCGTGAAGATGTGCTGCAGCGCATCCGGGCCCATGCGGTAGGGCGCGTCGGCCTGCATGATCACGCGCTTGATGCGCCCGCCATAGGTAAAGTCGTTGACGTACACCGGCGCCAGCATCAGCCCGATCGCGTTGTAGATGTCGCCGATCGACAGGCCCATCGACTGCGCCTGCACGCGATCCACCTGCAGGTGCAGCTGCGGTGCTTCCTCCAGCTCGTTCGGACGCACGCCGGCCAGCTTGCTGTCCTGGTTGGCCTTGCCGATCAGGGTGTTGCGTGCCGCGGTCAGGGCGTCGCGACCGGCACCGCTGCGGTCCTGCAGGTACATGTCGAAGCCGCCGAACTGGCCCAGCCCCTGCACGGTGGGGATGTTGATCACGAAGATGCGCGCATCGCGGATCTGGTGCAGCTTGCGGTTGGCGCGCTGGATGAACTCGCTGGCGCCGACATCGCGGTCGGCCCAGTCCTTGAGCTTGATGAAGGCCATGCCGGCGTTCTCGCCGGAGCCGATGAAGCTGAAGCCGGTGACCTGCATCACCCCGTCCACCGCGGGGTCCTTGCGCAGGATGTCGCGCATCTGCGTCATGACCTCGGTGGTGCGCTGCTTGGTTGCGCCCGGCGGCAGCTGGATCACCGACATCGCGTAGCCCTGGTCTTCCTCCGGCAGGAAACTGCCGGGCAGGCGCGTGTAGAGGAAGCCGCCGAGCAGCGCGACCACCACGAACGCCAGCATCCACCGCGGCGCGTGGCCGATCGCGACGCCCACGTGGCGGGTATAGGTGTGTGTGGTCCAGTCGAACAGCCGGTTGAACTTGCGATAGACGACGTTCTTCTTCTTCTCGTGCTCCGGCTGCAGGAAGCTGGCGCACAGCGCCGGCGTGAAGCTCAGCGCGAGGAAGGCGGAGAAGCCCATCGACAGCGCGATGGTCAGCGCGAACTGCTTGTAGATGATGCCGGAGGCGCCGGGCTGCAGCGACGAGGGCACGAACACCGCCGCCAGCACCACGGTGATCGCCACCACCGCGCCGGTGATCTGGCCCATCGCCTTGCGCGTGGCATCCTTCGGCGAGAGACCCTCCTCGGTCATGATGCGTTCGACGTTCTCGATCACCACGATCGCGTCGTCGACCACGATGCCGATCGCCAGCACCATGCCGAACAGGGTCAGCTGGTTGATGGTGAAGCCGAGCACCAGCATGCCGAGGAAGGTGCCGAGCAAGGCCACCGGAATCACCAGGGTGGGGATGATGGTGGCGCGGAAGTTCTGCAGGAACAGCAGCATCACCAGGAACACCAGCACGATCGCCTCGATCAGCGTGTGCACCACCTCGTTGATCGAGATGGTCACGAAGGTAGTGCTGTCGTACGGGCTGAACCAGGTCACGCCCGGCGGGAAGCTGGGCGCCAGCTCATCCATCTTGGCGCGCACCGCGGTGGCCACGTTGAGTGCGTTGGCGCCAGGCAGCAGCTGGATCGCGAAGGCGCCGATCGGCTTGCCGTCGTACTGGGTATCGAAACCGTAGTTGCCGGGCCCGAAGCTGATCCGCGCCACGTCGCCCAGGGTGACGGTGGTGCCGTCGGTGTTGGTGCGCAGGATGATCCCGGCGAACTGCTGCGGCGTGGTGAAACGGCCTTCGGTCGACACCGTGGCGCTGAAACCCTGGCCGGGGATGGCCGGGTCCGCGCCCAGCGCGCCGGCGGCGAACTGCACGTTCTGCGAGCGCACGGCGGCGAGCACCTGGCTGGCCGACAGATTGTAGCCGTGCAGCTTGTCCGGGTTGAGCCAGATGCGCATGGCGTACTCGGAGCCGAACTGCCGCGTGCTGCCCACGCCCGGCACGCGCGAAATCTGGTCGAGCACCTGCGAGCCGACGATGTCGTTGAGGCGGTCGCGGTCGATGCCCGGGTTGGTCGATTGCAGCGCCACCACCATCAGGAAGCCGGCGTTGGCCTTGGCCACCACCACGCCCTGCTGGGTCACTTCGGAAGGCAGTCGCGGTGTGGCCAGCGCCACCTTGTTCTGCACCTGCACCTGGGCGATGTCGGGGTCGGTACCGCTCTCGAAGGTCAGCGTGATGCTGGCGCGACCGCTGGCGCTGGACGAGGAGCTGAAATACAGCAGGTGGTCGATGCCGGTCAGCTGCTGCTCGATGACCTGGGTGACCGTTTTCTCGGTGGTGTCGGCGCTGGCGCCGGGGTAGCTGGCGCTGACCGTGACCGACGGCGGCGCGATGTCCGGGTAGGATTCCACGCCCAGGTTGAGGATGGCCAGCACGCCACCGAGCGAAATCAGGATGGCGACCACCCAGGCGAAGACAGGGCGGTCGATGAAGAAGTTGGGCATGTCGGCGCTCCGTTACTGGCCGTTCGCGGAAGCGCCGCCCGCCGGCGCCGTGGACGTCGCGCCGGCCGGCGCATCGCGGTGCCAGGGACTCGGCTTGGCCGGCTCGCCTTCCTTCACGTTCTGGATGCCGGAAACCACCACCTTGTCGCCGGCCTTCAGGCCGCCGCTGATTACCCAGTCGCCGTCGCGCATGTCGGCCGTGGTGACGTCCTTGCGCACGACCTTGTTGTCCGCACCCACGGTCATCACGTAGGCGCCGGTGGTGTCGCGCTGCACCGCCTGCTGCGGCAGCACGAACACCTTGTGGCGCTGGCCCAGGTTGGCCTGCAAGGTCACGTACATGCCCGGCAGCAGCTTGTGCTTCGGGTTGGGGATGGTGGCGCGCAAGTCCACCGAGCCGGTCGCCGGGTTGACCGTGGCGGCGGAGAAATCGACCGTGCCCGGCTCGGCGTAGGTGCTGCCGTCGGGCAGGGTGATGCGCACGCTGGCCTTGTTCTGGCCGGCCAGGGTGACGTTGCCCTCGCTCTGCGCCTGGCGCATGTTCTCCAGCGATTCCACGCTGAGCGTGAAGTTCACGTACAGCGGGTCGATCTGCTCGACCGTGGTGAGCAAGGTGGCCGCGCCGCTGCCCACCAGCGCGCCCTCGGTCACCTGCTGCTGCCCGGCGCGGCCGGCGATCGGCGCGGTGACGTTGGCGTAGCCCAGGTTGATGCGCGCGGTCTCCACGTTGGCGCGCGCGGCCTGCACGGCCGCGGCGCTGCTGCGCTCGGCGGCCAGCGCGTTGTCGAGGTCGGCCTTGGACACGTAGCCCTTGGGCGCCAGTTCGCGCACGCGCTGCGCGGTGACCTTGTTGTTGGTCCAGCTGGCCTGGGCCTGCGCCAGCGAAGCCTTGGCCGCGTTCAACTCGGCCTGCAGCGGCGCCGGGTCGATCTGGAACAGCAACTGGCCGCGCGTGACGTCGGTGCCTTCCTCGTAATCGCGCTTGAGCAGCACGCCGGCCACCCGCGCGCGCACGTCGGCGCTGCGATAGGCGGAAAGGCGCCCGACCAGGTCGCGGGTCAGCGGCGAGTTCTGCGGTTGCACCGTGACCACGCCCACCTCGGGCGGCGGCATTTGCGGCGGACCGTTGCCGGTGCTCTTGCCGCAACCGGCCAATACCAGCAGGCACAGGCCCAGCAGCGGCGAGCGCAGTGACGAAGGCTTCATGGGGACTCCGGTTCTCTTTCTTGTTCGGGGTGTGGGGAGGGGCGTCGCATGCGCCGCGCGGGAATCCGTTTCCGCCGCGCATCGGGTGTTGCCGGTGGCGCCCGAAACGCCGCCGTGGCGGCGCTTCGGAGATGTCACAACGTACAAACTGGACTGCGCAGTATACATTTTCCGGCGGCGTCGTTTCCAGCGCGGGTCGCGCGCGCAACCTCGCATGGTCGGAGGCAGCGGTCGATGAATATCCGCCGCCGCGCCACGCGCCGTTCGACACGCCGTTCGACACATTGTTCGACATCCGCGCGGGCAGCGCTGCGCGGCGGATCATCCGCGCCGCGTGCGGCGCCTCGCAGACGTTCGCCCCGCCCCGCGCGCGGGTGGATTCGGGAGGTGCCGCGGCGTATCCTTCCGAGGATTTATCGCGGCCCTTCCCACCTCCGTCCAACTAACAGCAGATGCCATGAATGCGACCCTTGCGGCAAATGACCCCTCCCTCCCGTCCGTAGTGCTCGCCGAGCTGAAAAAGAGCGGCATGTCGCCCCAGCGCCTGACCCAGGCCGAGGTGTTCTGCACCGCCTTCTTCGCACGGGTCGCCGGCAGCGATGTCCAGCTGCACACGCCGGTGCAGTGGGCGGCGCTGGTCGGCAGCCTGCTGGAGTTCATGCAGCAGCGCCCGGCCGGTCGCGCCGCGGTGCGCGTGCTGAGCCCCGCGGACCTCCACGCCGGGCGCAGCCTGCTGCAGGTGGTCACCGACGACATGCCGTTCCTGATCGACACGGTGAGCATGGTGGTGTCGACCAACCTGCAGATCCACGCGGTGATCCACCCGGTGCTGACCGTCTCGCGCGACGCCGCCGGCGCGCTGCAGGAGCTGGGCGGCAAACAGGGTCACGCCGAGTCGGTGATGCATTTCGAGATCGACCGCCCGGCCGACGCCGCCGAGCAGGAGCAGTTGAAGGCGCAGGTCGAGGCGGCGCTGGAAGACGTGCGCGCCGCGGTCAACGACTGGAGCGCGATGCGCGAGCAGGCGCTGGCGGTCGCCGCCGAGCTGCCGCAGCGCAAGATCCCGCTGGACGAAGCCTCGGCGAAGGAGGCGGCTGCCTTCATGCGCTGGCTGGCGGAGGACAACTTCACCTTCCTCGGCTACCGCGAATACGAGGTGGTCGATGCCGACGGCGACCGCGTGCTGCGTTCGCGCGAAGCCTCGGGCCTGGGCATCCTGCGCAAGACCGACCGCTCGCTGGCCCCGCGCTCATTGCGCACCCTGGCCGCCAGCGAGCTGCCGCAATCCGGCGCCACCGACGCGATCATCCTGACCAAGACCAACGCGCGCTCGCACGTGCATCGCCCCGGCTACATGGACTACATCGGCGTGCTGCAGTTCGGGCCTGATGGCCGCGCGGTCGCCGAGCAGCGCTTCCTGGGCCTGTTCACCTCCAGCGCCTACATGGCGCGCCCGCAGGAGGTACCGCTGGTGCGGCACAAGGTCGAGGCGGTGCTGGCCCGCTCGGGCCTCAAGCGCGATTCGTACTCCGGCAAGTCGCTGCGCCACATCCTGGAAACGCTGCCGCGCGAGGAGCTGCTGCAGGGCACCGAGGAGGAGCTGTTCAACACCTCGATGGGCATTCTCGAACTGCGCCAGCGCGCACGCACGCGGCTGTTCGTGCGCCGCGACCGCTACGGGCGGTTCTTCACCTGCATGGTGTTCGTGCCGCGCGACCGCTTCAACACTTCGGTGCGCGAACGCATTGAAGCCACGCTGGGCATGGCGCTGCACGCGGTGCAGAGCGATTCCTCGGTGGAGATGGGCGAGTCGGCGCTGGCGCGGCTGACCATCGTGATGCGGCCGAAGATCGGCGACCAGCCTGCCTGCGACGTCGCCGAACTGGAGCACGCCGTGGCCGCGATCGTGCGCAACTGGCACGACGAGGTGCGCGACGCGCTGGTGCGCCTGCGCGGCGAACACGAGGGCGTGGTGCTGGCCAACCGCTACGCCCGCGCGCTGCCGGCCGGCTACGTCGAGGACGTCAGCCCGGCGGTGGCCGCGGAAGACATCCACGAGTTGTCGCAGCTGAGCGGCGAGCACGGCATCCGCATGTCGTTCTACCACCCGCCGCAGAACCCCGAGTCGCTGCGCTTCAAGGTGTACCGCAACGGCAGCGACATCTCGCTGTCCGAGGTCCTGCCGCAGCTGGAGAACCTCGGCTTGCGCGTGCTCACCGAGCATGTCTACGAGATACCCGGCGACACGCCGTTGTCGATCCAGGATTTCGACGTGCAGCCCACCGGCAAGCTCGCCTTCAGCGTGGAGCAGGTCGGCGCGCTGTTCGAGGATGCGTTCGAGCATGTCTGGCGCGGCGCCGCGGAGAACGACGGCTTCAACCGGCTGGTGCTCGGCGCCAAGCTCGATTGGCGCCAGGTGGCGATGCTGCGCGGCTACAGCAAGTATCTGCTGCAGACCGGCGTGACCTTCTCGCAGGCGTACATGGAGGAGACGCTCAACCGCTATCCGGCGATCGCCGGCTTGCTGGTGGAGCTGTTCCTGGCCAAGTTCGACCCGCGTCGCGAGGCGCTCTCGCCCGACGAGCTGAAGATCGCCGGGGCCACCCTGGCGGTGGAGATGCGCACGCTGATCCCGGCCAACGTGCAGGCCGCGCAGCCCGGCCTGATCGACGAGCTGGGCGCCGCGCTGGCGCGTCCGCGCGCCGAGCAGGTCAAGGTCGTGGAAGCTGCCATCGGCGTGCTGCTGGAGAACGTGGCCAGCCTCGACGAGGACCGCATCCTGCGCAGCTTCGTGGGCCTGATCCGCGCCACCCTGCGCACCAGCTTCTTCCAGCAGTGGGAAGGCGCGTACCGCGACTACATCAGCTACAAGATCGACTCGCACCAGGTCGCCGAGCTGCCCAAGCCGGTGCCGTACCGCGAGATCTGGGTGTGCGCCCCGCGCGTGGAAGGCATCCACCTGCGCTTCGGCGCGGTGGCGCGCGGCGGCCTGCGCTGGTCCGATCGCCGCGAGGATTTCCGCACCGAGGTGCTGGGCCTGGTCAAGGCGCAGATGGTGAAGAACACGGTGATCGTGCCGGTCGGCTCCAAGGGCGGCTTCTTCGTCAAGAAATCCCCCGACGGCGACCGCGACGCGGTGCTGGCCGAGGGCATCGCCTGCTACAAGCTCTTCATCAACGGCCTGCTCGACATCACCGACAACCTGGTCGAGGGCAAGGTGGTGCACCCGCACGACGTGGTGCGCCATGACGCGGACGATCCCTACCTGGTGGTCGCCGCCGACAAGGGCACCGCGAAGTTCTCCGACATCGCCAATGCCATCTCGATCGAGCACAACTACTGGCTGGGCGACGCGTTCGCCTCCGGCGGTTCGCACGGCTACGACCACAAGGGCATGGGCATCACCGCGCGCGGTGCGTGGGAGTCGGTCAAGCGCCACTTCCGCGCACTCGGCCGCGATTGCCAGAACGAGGATTTCACCTGCGTCGGCATCGGCGACATGTCCGGCGACGTGTTCGGCAACGGCATGCTGCTGTCCGAGCACATCCGGCTGCTGGCCGCGTTCGACCATCGCCACGTGTTCCTCGACCCGAACCCCGACGCGGCCCGTTCGTTCGTCGAGCGCAAGCGCATGTTCGACGTGCCGCGCTCGAGCTGGGACGACTACGACAAGTCGCTGATCTCCGCCGGCGGCGGCGTCTACCCGCGCAGCGCCAAGTCGATCCCGATCTCGCCCGAGGTGCGCGTCGCGCTGGGCCTGAAGCCCGACGTGGAGCACCTGGCGCCGAACGATCTGCTCAGCGCGGTGCTCAAGGCGCCGGTCGACCTGCTCTGGAACGGCGGCATCGGTACCTACATCAAGGCCAGCAGCGAAACCCACGCCGACGTGCGCGACCGTGCCAACAACGGCCTGCGCATCGATGGCGCCGAGGTGCGCGCGAAGATCATCGGCGAGGGCGGCAACCTGGGCATGACCCAGAAAGGCCGCATCGAGGCGGCGCAGAAGGGCGTGCTGCTCAACACCGACTTCATCGACAACTCCGCCGGCGTGGACACCTCCGACCACGAGGTCAACATCAAGATCCTGCTCAACGACGCCGTGCAGCGCGGCGAGCTGAGTTTCGATGCCCGCAACGAGCAACTGGCGTCGATGACCGACGAAGTGGCCGAGCTGGTGCTGTGGGACAACTACCGGCAGAACCAGGCGATCACGTTGATGGAGCACCAGTCGATCGGCCGCATCGGTTCGATGGCGCACTTCATCAAGACGCTGGAAAACGAGGGCACGCTGGACCGCCAGGTGGAGAACCTGCCGTCCGAGGCCGAACTGGCCGAGCGCAAGAGCCGCGGCCTGGGCCTGACCCGGCCGGAGCTTGCCGTGCTGCTGTCCTACGACAAGATGCGGCTGTTCCAGCAACTGCTGGACTCCGACGTGCCGGAAGACCCGTACCTGTCCAAGGAGCTGGTGCGCTACTTCCCCGCGCCGCTGCACGAGAAGTACGCCGAGCACATGCAGCGCCATCGCCTGAAGCGCGAGATCATCGCCACCGCGGTGACCAACTCCACGCTCAACCGCATGGGCGCGACGTTCATGATGCGCATGCAGGAGGACACCGGCAAAGGCCCCGAGGCGATCGCCAAGGCGTACACCGCGGCGCGCGAGATCCTCGACGCGCGCCAGTTGTGGGCGCAGATCGAGGCGCTGGACAGCAAGGTGGCCGAGGACACCCAGGTCGACGCGGTCAAGCAGATCTGGTCGCTGCTGCGCCACATGACGCGCTGGCTGCTCAACCGCCCCGGCGGCTCGCTCGACATTGCCGAAAACGTGGCGCGCTATCAGACGGGCGTTTCCGCCCTGCGCCAGGTACTGCCCGAGGTGCTCACGCCCACCGGCAAGGGCGACTTCGCCTGCACCCAGGAGAAATGGGAAGGCCTGGGCATGCCGGCCGAGCTCGGCCAGCGACTGGCCCGCATGCCGGACCTGCGCGCCGCGCTGGACATGGTCGAAGTCGTGCAGCAGAGCGGGCAGCCGATGGAAAAGGTGGCGCGGGTGTTCTTCGAACTGGGCGAAGTGCTGGATCTCGAGTGGCTGCGCGGCCAGATCGAGGCTTTGCCGGTGGAAGGTCACTGGCATGCGCAGGCACGCGGCTCGCTGCTCGACGAACTGAGCCACCAGCATCGTGCGTTGGCGCTGCAGGTGCTCGGCATGGCCGGCGCCACTGGCGACCTCTCGCCGGTGCAGGCCTGGCTGCAACGCGACGACGCCACCTTGCAGCACACCCGCAACATGCTGGCGGAAATCCTCACCCAGAACGCGGACTACCCGATCGCCTCGGTCGCCGTCCGTCGTCTGGCCCAGCTGGCACAGGTGCCGGTGGGTTGAGGGCAGGGAATAGGGAGTAGGGAATAGGGAATAGGGAATGGCAAAGGCGGCGGCGAGCAGGCTTGATCTGATGCGCGCGTTGCAGGGATGATCGGAACGGTCGGCTTGCCGGCTCTTCCGACTCCCTATTCCCTATTCCCGGCCTCCCATGCGCATCGCCTTCGTCGCCAGTGACACCAGTGTCGCCCAGCAGGCGAGGCGCAAGCTGGTGGAGCGGTACGGTGACGTGCCGGCGGTCGAGGCGGAGCTGATCGTGGCGCTGGGTGGCGATGGTTTCATGCTGCGCACCTTGCACCTGCACCACGCGCTGGACGTGCCGGTGTATGGCATGAAGCTGGGGCGGGTCGGCTTCCTGATGAACAAGCACAAGCTCGATGGCCTGCCCGAGCGGGTGGCGCGCGCGCACGCGGCGGAGCTGCATCCGCTGGAGATGCTGGTCACCGATGCGGATGGCGCCAGCCATCAGGCGCAGGCGTTCAACGAGGTGTCGTTGTTGCGCCAGAGCAATCAGGCCGCGCACCTGGAAGTGAAACTCAACGAGACGGTGAAGCTGCCCAACCTGGTCTGCGACGGCATCATGGTCGCCACGCCGGCCGGCTCCACTGCGTACAACCTGTCCGCGCACGGGCCGATCCTGCCGCTGGATGCGAACGTGCTCGCGCTCACCCCGATCAGCCCGTTCCGCCCGCGCCGCTGGCGTGGCGCAATCCTGCCGCACCGCACCCAGGTCACGCTGCGCATTCTCGATCCGGGCAAGCGTCCGGTCAGCGCCACCGCCGATTTCCATGAAGTGCGCGACGTGCGCGAGGTGGTCGTGCGCCAGGCCGAAGGACGCGGCGTGCGCCTGCTGTTCGACCCGGAGCACAACCTGGAGCAGCGCATCCTGGACGAGCAGTTCGCCGCGGAATGAGAGGTGAGTGGAGAGGAGTGAGAAGTGAGAGAAGGCCGACTCCGCTGTTGCTCGCTCTCACTCCTCACTCCTCTGCACTCACTCCTCGCCCTTTGCGGTAGATTCGCGGCATGAGCCAGCCAACCGTCCACGATCCCGTATCCACCACCGACAACCGCCTGGTCGTCGCCATCTCCTCGCGCGCGCTGTTCGACCTCGGCGACAGCCACGCGCTGTTCGAACGCGACGGGCTCGACGCTTACCGCTCGTTCCAGATCGATCACGAAAACGACATCCTTCAGCCCGGCGTGGCGTTCCCGCTGGTGCAGAAGCTGCTGGGCCTCAACAAGCTGGCCGGTGACGTGCCGCCGGTCGAGGTGATCCTGCTGTCGCGCAATTCCGGCGACACCGGCCTGCGCATCTTCAACGCGATCCAGCATTACGGCCTGGAAATCAGCCGCGCCGCGTTCACCAGCGGTGCGCCGACGTCCGACTACATCGCGCCGTTCAAGGCCGACCTGTTCCTCTCGGCCAACGCCGAGGACGTCGGCCGCGCGCTGGCCGCCGGCGTGGCCGCGGCGACGATCCTGCCCAGCACCGCGCCGCCGCGCATGAGCGAGCAACTGCGCATCGCGTTCGACGGCGACGCCGTGATCTTCGGTGATGAGGGCGAACGGGTATCGCGCGAGGAAGGCCTGGAAGCCTTCCATCGCAGCGAAACCGAACACGCCGCCGAACCGTTGTCGGTGGGCCCGTTCCGCGGCTTCCTCACCGCGCTGCATCACCTGCAGACCGCGTTTCCGGCCGAGGACTCGCCGATCCGCACTGCCTTGGTCACCGCCCGTTCCGCGCCCGCGCACAAACGCGTGATCCTCACCTTGCGCCGCTGGGGCGTGCGCATCGACGAGGCGCTGTTCCTCGGCGGCCGCGACAAGGGCCCGTTCCTCGACGCGTTCGGCGCCGACATTTTCTTCGACGACTCGCCGGCGAACGTGGAGTCCGCGCGCAAGCACGTGGCGACCGGGCACGTGCCGCATGGGGTCAGCAACCGCTGAGCGCGGTGTCGGCAGCGAATGGCGCGCCGGCTTACGCGCCGCGCCATCCCTCGAACCCGGTGAACATGGCCGCGGCGATCAGCAAGGCGCCCACGCAACGGGTCGCCAGCATTCCGGCCTTCGGCTTGCCTTGCAGCCATGCGCGGGCGCGGTCGGCGATCAGTGCCAGTCCGCCGTACACGCACAGCTGGTTGAGCGCGATGATCAGCCACAGCACCAGCGCCTGCATTGCGATCGGGCCATGCTCCGGGCGCAGGAACTGCGGGAAGATTGCCAGCATGAACAGGTAGGCCTTGGGGTTGAGCAGGCAGGTCAGCACGCCCTGGCGGAACGTCGCCGCGTGCGAGCGCCGTGGGGCATCCGGCCGCATCGTCGGCGCGGCGTCGCTGCGCATCAGCGAGAGGCCGATCCAGGCGATGTACAGCGCGCCGGCCAGCAGCAGCGCGTTGAATGCGCCGGGGATCCATTTCAGCAGCACGCTGATGCCCAACGCGGTCATCACGACATGGCACACGCCGCCGGCGACGATGCCGGCCAGTGCGGCGAAGCCGCGGCGGCGTCCGCCCGCCAGCGTGCTGCCCAGCACGAAGGCCATGTCCAGGCCGGGCAGCACCATGATGCCGAAGACCAGTGCGAAGAACAGCCACAGTTGCTCGACGTGGTTCATGGTGAAACCCCGGCGCCCGCGCCGGCAAGCCAGCGCAGGCGCGAGCGTGGGGTCGGGTCCATCACCACGCGTTCCGGCGCGCCGCGCAGGAGGCCGCCCGCCGTCAGCGATCGTTCGGCGGACGTCAGGAGTGGCGCGAGCCGGCGCTCCAGCGTGGCCTCGTCCCGGAGCACGCCCAGCCAGACCAGGAACGGACCGTCGGTGCGTATCGGCAACTGCGGGAAGTTGTTTGGCACATCCAGCGACACCAGCACGCCGGCCGGGTGCACGCCCTCGATGCGGTAGGCGTCGAACGCGGCCTCGGCCTGTTTCGCGAAGGCCTCCTCGCTGCCTTTCTTCACCGCGAAGATCTGCGCCACCACGATGCCCTGCGCGCCGCGTTCCTCGGTCACCGGATCGACCGCCGGCAGCACGCTGATGCCGTGTTCCGGATGCAGCGGGCGCAGCAGCATCACGTTGTCGCTGTCCGGCAGGATCGCGTTGACCTTGATCCGGTGTTCCTTCCACAGCGGCCCGTAGTAGAACGCCGCATTGACGATCGGGCGTGCATTGATGTCGTGGAAGCCGCGCAGCCAGGTGAAGCGGTTCGGTCGCCCGCGCTCGGTGAACTGGCCGAACACCATCGCGCCCAGCTGCTCGAAGGCCTCCGGGAAATACGCGTCGAAGTACTTGACGAAGTGCGCCAGCTCGCCGTCTGCGGTGACGTAGCGGCGGAATTCGACGACCTGGTAGTCCTTGAGGTGCTGCACGCTTTCCATCATGGGGGCCTCGTTCGCGGGTTTGCCGTGTGCCGACATGGCTGCACCGAGCGCGATGCCCGCGACGATGCCTGGTAACAGTCGCCTGAAGTGGTTCATGGGTATTCCTGGCCTGAACGCCGGCTGGCGCAGGACACACGCTAAAACCCATACAGGGCAAATTTCGCCCTGATTTGTCGCTACCATGGCCGCCATGGCGAAACCCACCACGCGCGTGCTGGCGGTGCTCGACCTGCTGCAGAGCCACGGCCGTATGAGCGGGCCCGAACTGGCGCGCCGGGTCGGCGTCGACGTGCGCACGCTGCGGCGCTACATCGTGATGCTGGAGGACCTCGGCATCCCGCTCACCGCCGAGCGCGGACGCCACGGTGCCTACATGCTGGTCGCCGGCTTCAAGCTGCCGCCGATGATGTTCACCAACGACGAGGCGGTGGCACTGTCGGTGGGCATGGTCGCGGCGCGCGGGCTGGGCCTGGCCGAGGCGGCGCCGGCGGTGGAAAGCGTGCAGGCGAAACTGGCGCGGGTGATGCCCGATGGCCTGAAGCGCCACGTGCGCGCGATCGCCGATACGGTCAAGGTCGATCTGCTGCCGGCCACAAACATGCCGACCAGCAACGCCGCGCTGATCACGCTGACCACCGCGGCGCAGGCGCAGCAGCGGGTGCGCATGAGTTACGACTCGGCCCAGGGCAGCCACACCGAACGCGAGTTCGATCCGTACGGCCTGGCCTGGCGCGGCGGTGCCTGGTATGCGCTGGGCATGTGCCAACTGCGCCACGGGCTGCGCTCGTTCCGGCTGGACCGGATGGGCAAGGTGACCTTGCTGGACCACCATTTCGAGCGGCCCGACGATTTCGATGCGCTGGAGCATCTGGTGCAGGGCATCGCCGGCATGCCACGCGGCCGCGACATCGAGGTGTTGCTGCATGCGGACCTGCCGACCGCACGGCGCGCGTTCTCGCTGGGCTTTGGCCTGCTGGAGCCACTGGATCGCGGCGTGTTGTTGCGCAGCAGCGCCGATGACCTGGCCTGGTTTGCCCGCCAGCTCGCCGCGGTGCCGTTCGATTTCGAGATCCGCACGCCATCGGCATTGCGTGCCGAGCTGGCGCGCTGCGCCGTGCGCCTGCAGAAGCTGGCTAGATCATCCGTACGCGCTTCCACCAGCGCGTCACCTGCTCCTCGCGCACGAAGGTGAACAGGCCGGCGCCCAGGATGATCGCGATGCCGGTCGCCATGGGCCAGTCCAGCCGGTCATGGAAGACCACGTAGCCGAGCAGCACGGCCCACAGCATCTGGCTGTACTGGGTTGGTGCGACGTGGTTCGCCGGCGCTATTTGCGTGGCCAGCATCAGCAGCACGGAGCCGAGTGCGGCGAGCAGGCCGTAGCCCAGCAGCAGGCCCCACTGGGCGAGGTCCGGCCAGCGGAAGTTGGCCAGCATCAGCAGGCCGGCCACCAGCATCGAGCCGACCATGCCGGCGCCGTACAAGGTGACGCGTTTCTCGTGCGGCCCGGCCATGCGCAGCGCGATCATCGAGACGGCGCCGGAAAGCCCGCACACGATCGCCGCCAGATGCCCGATGCCCAGCACGCGGAAGCCCGGCCGCAGCACCACCAGCACGCCGACGAAACCGGCCACCACCGCCGACCAGCGGCGCCAGCCCACGGCTTCCTTCAGCACCAGCACCGACAGGATGGTGACGAAGATCGGCAGCAGGAAGATCAGCGCGAACGCCTCGGCCATCGGCAGCGCGGTGAACGCCATCACCGCCGCGATGCTGCCCATCGCGCTGGCGAGCGCACGTACCAGCCACAGGCCGGGGCGCTGCGCCCGCACCACGTCGCGCCAGCGGTCGTCGCTTCCCTTGATGAAGGGCAGGGCCGTCAGCCCCAGCGCGGCGCCGAAAAACACGGCCTCGTAGGCCGGCAGCGAGCCGCGCAGCGACTTCACGAACGCGTCGCTGGCGGCGAAGGCGGCAAAAGCCATGAAGCCGAGCAAGACACCTTTGAACATGGATTTTCGGGGGGGCAGATGTGCGGCGGAGAGAGGGGGCGGGACAGGAGCGCTCCATACGCACCCGTCGGGGCCGCCCGGCCTGTGCGGGCGCATGGGTCGCGCTACAATACCGGCTTTTACGCGCCCCCTCTGGAGCTTCCATGGCTGTCCGTCTGAATCCGCTCGATCTGTACGATGTCCGCGCGCTGCTCAGCGACGAGGAGCGCATGGTGCAGGATTCCGTCGGCCGCTTCGTCGACGAGCGCGTGCTGCCGATCATCGGCGACTGCTTCGACCAGGGCCGCTTCCCTAAGGAGCTGATCCCGGAAATCGCCGGTCTGGGCCTGCTCGGCGCGACGATCCCAGAGCAGTACGGCGGCGGCGGCATGAACGGCGTCAGCTACGGCCTGATCTGCCAGGAGCTGGAGCGCGGGGACTCGGGCCTGCGCAGCTTCGCCTCGGTGCAGAGCTCGCTGTGCATGTACCCGATCTTCGCCTACGGCAGCGAGGAGCAGAAGC
This sequence comes from Rhodanobacter sp. UC4443_H10, assembly GCF_052978325.1. Classification (NCBI taxonomy): domain Bacteria; kingdom Pseudomonadati; phylum Pseudomonadota; class Gammaproteobacteria; order Lysobacterales; family Rhodanobacteraceae; genus Rhodanobacter; species Rhodanobacter sp. UC4443_H10. The sequence goes on from NZ_CM129668.1 coordinate 256,695, forward strand.
AGCAGTACCTGCCGCGGATGTCGGCCGGCGAAGTAATCGGCTGCTTCGGCCTGACCGAACCGCATGGCGGCTCCGATCCGGCCAACATGAAGACCAACGCGAAGAAGGACGGCGGCGACTGGGTCATCAACGGTGCCAAGATGTGGATCACCAACGGCAACCTGGCGCACATCGCGATCGTCTGGGCGCAGACCGACGACGGCATCCAGGGCTTCGTGGTGCCGACCGACACGGCCGGCTTCAAGGCGCAGGAAATCCACAAGAAGATGAGCCTGCGCGCCTCGGTCACCAGCGCGCTGTTCTTCGACAACGTGCGCGTGCCCGACAGCGCGCGCCTGCCGAACGTGAAGGGCCTGAAGGGCCCGCTCGGCTGCCTGACCCAGGCGCGCTACGGCATCACCTGGGGTCCGATCGGTGCGGCGCAGGCCTGCCTGAAGGAAGTGCTCGACTACACCGCCGAGCGCATGCTGTTCGGCAAGCCGCTCGCCTCCAACCAGGCGATCCAGCTGAAGATGGCCGACATGGCCCGGCGCATCACCACCGCGCAGCTGCTGTCGCTGCAACTCGGTCGCCTCAAGGATGCCGGCAAGATGCAGCCGACCCAGGTGTCGCTGGCCAAGTGGAACAACTGCCGCATGGCGATCGACATCGCGCGCCAGTGCCGCGACATCCTCGGCGGTGCCGGCATCACCACCGAGCACTCGGCCATCCGCCATGCGCTGAACCTGGAATCGGTAATCACCTACGAGGGCACCGAGACCGTGCACGAGCTGGTGGTCGGCCGCGAGCTGACGGGGATCAACGCGTTCTGAGGCATGGGCGCCAGGCGCCTTCCCGGCTCGTCATCCCGGCGAAAGCCGGGAGCCAGTGCCTTTCCCCATGCCGGAAACACTGGATGACCAGCTTCGCTGTGGTGAAGCTTCTCCGGCGTTCGCCGGAGTGACGGCGCCAGGCATCGCCGCTTAGGCCGGAGTGTTGTATGGGTTGGCAAGACATCCGCATTGAAACCGATCGCCTCATCCTCCGCCCGACCCGGCCGGAGGATTTCGAGGGCTGGGCGACGCTGATGGCCGACGCGGAGAACGCGCGCCACATCGGTGGCCCGCAGCCACGGGCAGTGGCGTGGCGCGGCTTCCTGTCCATGGCGGGGGCCTGGGCGATGCAGGGCTTCGGCATGTTTTCGGTGATCGAGAAAAGCAGCGGCCGATGGATCGGACGGCTCGGGCCGTGGTGTCCGGAAGGCTGGCCCGGCACCGAAGTGGGCTGGGGCTTGTTGCGCGATGCCTGGGGCAAGGGTTATGCGACGGAAGGTTCGGTGGCGGCGATCGACTGGGCCTTTGCCCAGTTGGGCTGGACCGAGGTGATCCACACCATTGCGCCGGACAACCTTGCATCGCAAAGCGTCGCGCGCCGACTCGGCTCAAGCCTGATCGGCCCCGGCCGCCTGCCCGAACCGTTCCAGGATCTGCCGGTGGAGATCTGGGGGCAGAGTCGCGAAGCCTGGGAACGCCGCCGCGCATGAGCCATCTCTCGCCCGCGCTGTATGCCACCCTGGCCGACGTGGTGCCCGATCTGCACGTGCACTGCGCCGATCCGTGGTGCCTGATCGGCAGCGTCGCGGCGTTGGTGCTTGGTGCCGAGGTCAGCGTGGCCGACGTGGACGTGCTGACCTCGCGCGCCGATGCGGACACGCTGATGCAGGTGTGGGCGCAGCAGCGCGAACCCGCATTCACGCCACCGGATGGCGACCGCTTCCGCTCGCATTTCGCCCGCTTCCGTTTTCCCGGCGCGCCGGTCGAGGTGATGGGCGGGCTTGAACTCCACCTCGACGGTCGCTGGCAGCCCGTGGCGCCGGGCAAGCTGGTGCTCGCCGGCGTGAACGGCCTGGCCGTGCCGGTACCGTGCATCGACGACCAGATCCGCCTGCTCGAAAGTTTCGGTCGCGAGAAGGATCTGCGGCGCGCCGCCGTGCTGCGCGCGCTGCGGGTACCGGCTTTCCCCTTGCCTGTTGTTTCATCCCGCTGAGCGACTCCGTTGTCGCCGGCCACCACTGACGAATCCGCCATGACCGCCATTCCGTTTGCCATCAGTTCCCGCCACAAGGGCTTCAACCGCGCCGAAGTGGTCGACCAGAACTTCATCGAGTTCGTGCAGCTGTGGCGCGGCGACGTGCATGCCGCACCGCGTGACGGCGAGGCGGTGCTGCCGGGCAGCGCGCTGGATGCGCGCGGGTTCCGCGAGCTGTTCGAATCGCAGCTGATCTCGCGCCACCTCGACCTGATGGCGCGCGTGCTGCGCGTGCAGAACAAGGTGTTCTACACCATCGGTTCGTCCGGCCACGAAGGCAACGCGATGGTGGCGCGGCTGACCCGCCACACCGATCCGGCCTTCCTGCATTACCGCTCCGGCGGTTTCATGGCCGAGCGCTTCCGCAAGATTCCGGGGATGGACCCGGTGATGGATTCGGCGCTGTCCTTCGCCGCCAGCAAGGACGATCCGGCTTCCGGCGGCCGCCACAAGGTGTGGGGCAGCAAGCCGCTGTGGGTGCTGCCGCAGACCTCGACGATCGCTTCGCACCTGCCCAAGGCGCTGGGCACTGCGGTGGCGATCGAGCAGGCGCGGCGGATCGGCCACCAGCTGCCGATTCCCGACGACAGCATCGCGATCTGCTCGTTCGGCGATGCCTCCAGCAACCACGCCACCGCGCAGACCGCGTTCAACACCGCGGCGTGGACGGCGTACCAGAAACTGCCGGCGCCGGTGCTGTTCGTGTGCGAGGACAACGGCATCGGCATCTCGGTGAAGACGCCGAGCGGCTGGATTGCGGCCAACTACCAGCATCGTGCCAATCTCGACTATTTCTTCGCGAACGGCCTGGACCTCGCCGAAGGCTACGCCCAGGTGCAGCGTGCGGTGGAGCATTGCCGCGGCACGCGCCGGCCGACCTTCCTGCACCTCAAGACCACCCGCGTGATGGGCCACGCCGGCACCGATTTCGAGATCGAGTGGCGCTCGATCGAGGAGCTGTTCGCGGTGGAGGCGACCGACCCGCTGCTGCGCTCGGCCGGCATCGCGCTGGCGTCCGGCCTGTATTCGAAGGATGAATTGCTGAACCTGTACGAGGCCACCCGCAGGCGCTGCTTCGCCGCTGCCGAGGACGCGGATTCGCGCCATCGGCTGACCTCGCTGGAGGACGTGATGGCCCCGCTGGCGCCGTACACGCCGGCCGCGGTGAAGGCCGAGGCCACGCGTGCCGACTACGCGGAGAAGCGCCTGGCCGTATTCGGCGGCGAGGCGAAGCTGCCGGAGAAACTGCCGCCGCGGCACCTGGCGATCCAGATCGGCCAGGCCCTGCACGACTTGCTGGCGAAGTATCCCGAGGCGCTGCTGTTCGGCGAGGACGTGGCGCAGAAGGGCGGCGTGTACACCGTCACCAAGGGCCTCAACAAGACCTTCAAGGGCAGCCGCGTGTTCAACACGCTGCTCGATGAAACGATGATCCTGGGCCTGGCCCAGGGCTACGCGAACATGGGCATGCTGTCGCTGCCGGAGATCCAGTACCTGGCGTACTTCCACAACGCCTGCGACCAGATCCGCGGTGAGGCGGCGTCGCTGCAGTTCTTCTCCAACGGCCAGTACCGCAACCCGATGGTGATGCGGGTCGCGTCGCTGGGCTACCAGAAGGGCTTCGGCGGCCATTTCCACAACGACAACTCGATCACCGCGCTGCGCGATATTCCCGGCCTGGTGGTGGGTTGCCCGAGCCGCGGCGACGACGCGGCGATGATGCTGCGCACGCTGATGGCATTGGCGAAAGTGGACGGCCGCGTGTGCGCCTTCCTCGAACCGATCGCGCTGTACATGACCAAGGACCTGTACGAGGCCGGCGACGGCCAGTGGCAGTTCGACTACCCGGCGCCGGACCAGGCGATGACGCTGGGCGAGGGCCGCATCTACAACGACGCGGCGAACGACCTGGTGGTATTCACCTTCGGCAACGGCGTGCCGATGGCGCTGCGCGCCGCGCGCACGATCGAAGCGGAACTGAAGTGGAAGGTACGCGTGGTCGACCTGCGCTGGCTGGCGCCGCTCAACGACGCCTTCATCGCGGCGCAGGCGAAGACCGCCAAACGCATCCTGGTGCTGGACGAAGGCCGCAAGAGCGCCGGCGTGGGCGAGGGCGTGATCACCGCGATCGTCGAGGGCGGCTGCGGCGCCACTCCGATCAAGCGCGTGGTCGGTGCCGACACCTTCACCCCGCTGGCCGGGGCGGCGCTGCTGGTGCTTCCGGGCGAGGCCGACGTGGTGGCGGCAGCGCACGCGCTCGTCGGCTAGGCATGCTCTGACCACGTCTTTGCCCGTCGTTCCCGCGAGGCGCGTTTCAACAGTCGAAGGGCTGGTAGAGCTTGTCGCTGTCCGGCATCGTACCGTCACGCCGCTGGGTCAGGTACGGCAGGATCGGTGGCCGTGACCGGGCATCGAAGCCATCGCCTCCCGCAGGAGCCCACTCGCGGGCGATGCCTTTGGGGCCGGGATCGGGATTTGTAAGAGCCAACGCATCGCCCGCGAGCGGGCTCCCGCGACCATCGGTCGCGAGTGGGGTCAGGATCATGACTGGACAACCGCGCGCCTCCGCCGGGGTGACGACTTGTTCGGACCTTCGCTGGCTGGCGCGCCGCGCTTCAGCGATCCTCGCGCCGCGTCTCCACCACGCGCAGGCGCTTTTCGCCGGCGGCGTGCGCGGAGCGGTTCGTGAATTCGTCCATGCACACGCGATTGCGGCCGCGCAGCTTGGCGCGATACATCGCCTGGTCGGCGCGGTCGATCAGCAATTCGAGCGTGTCGCCGCGCTGGCGCATGGCCACGCCGATGCTGACGCTGAGCAGTTGCTGCTCGTCGCGCACCGGAATCTCCAGCCGGTGCACGCGGCGGCAAAGGCGGGTGGCCACCTGCATCGCCTCCTGCGCGTCGATGCCGTCGAGCATTGCCACGAACTCCTCGCCGCCGTAGCGGCCGAACAGGTCGCCCGGCCGCAGTTCCGCGCTGAGCGTGGTGGCCACCGCCACCAGCGCGCGGTCGCCGGTGTTGTGGCCGTGGTGGTCGTTGAGCTGCTTGAAGTGATCCAGGTCGAGGAACAGCACGGCGATCGAAGGCGCCTGGCTGCTGGCCAGCAGCGCTTCGGCACGCTCGGTCCAGGCACGGCGGTTGAGCAGGCGGGTGAGCGCGTCGTGGTCGGCCAGCACCTGCACCACGTCGCGATCCTGGCGCAACTGCAGCGCGCGATCGGCCAGGCCCAGCGACAGCACCATCGCCTCGAAGGCGCCGCCGGCGAGGCTGAGATCGTTGAGCCAGTCAATGCGGGGCAGGGCGCCGTTGACCTGGGCGCTGGTCAGCGCGGTCAGCAGCAGCAACGGCGTCCAGCCGGCGAGGAAAAACCAGGCCTGGCGCGAGCCGCGCAGCGCGGCGATTGCCCCGGCCACCAGCAACAGCAGCGCGCCGATCATCAGCAACGGGTTGAGCAGGGCCTGGGCCATCGAGACCAGCAACGGGATGCCGCTGCAGCGCATCAGCACCAGCTGGATCATGCCCACAGCCACGGCGATCACCGGCACCTGCAGCAGCCGGGCATGGCGGCGCAGGTCGCAGAACCGCATCATGAACAGCGAGGCGAACGTCACCGACAAGGCCACCGCCACTGCGCCGACCATGGTGCTGGAGTCGACCAGCCATTGCCAGCGCAGCGGATGGAACACGAAACCGGTCTGCATGCCCTGGATCAGGGCGTAGCAGACGATGTAGCCGGCATACCAGGCGTAGGTGATGTCGCGCAGCATCAGCGAGAAGAACAACGCCATCATCACCATCGCCAGCATCACCGCGAAGCAGATGCTGGCGAACACCAGCCACTGGGTGTCGCGCTGCAGATACTCGTCCCACGACAGGATGCGAAAGCGGATCGGCGCGCTGACGGTTTGCGTCGGTTCCACGCGCAGCAGGATCGGCGTGGATGCGGACAGGTCCGCCGGCACGCGCCATGCCAGCCGGCCGTGGCCGTGGCCGTGGGCGCTGAAATCGTTCATCGCCAATCGATGCACCCGGTCGCCGTGGAACACGCTGATCGCACCCATCGGCGCCGGGTACACGGTGAGCACGCGATCCTCGTTGTTCCACGGCGGCTGCGCCGCGATCACCACCCAGCTGCCCAGCTCGTTGCGCGGAAAGCGTTGCAGCATGGACGGGTCGAAACTCTTCATGCGGCCGGCGTGGTAGGCGTCCATCACGCCCTGTGGCGTGTCACCGGCGACAACTTCCTGCCAGGCCCCATTCAGCGGCATGCCGTCGGCATGGGCTGCGCCGATCCCGAGCAGCAGCAAGCCGAGCCCCAGCATCCATGCGCGGATGCGTTGGCGGTGGCGTGCTGAAAATGTGACCGGCTTCTCCACTCGGCTTTCCCTGTTCTGCGCGACTTGCGGGGGAGCACGCGCGCAGGGCTTTTCTGTGGTCCGTGAGTCGATTTGTCCGTGGATACTGGCCTGCAGGGGTGCAAAGAAGGCCAACCTCCAACGCTGCACGATGTAAAGCCAGGATGTCAAGCACGGGTCATGCCATGTCGCGGCTTGCCGGGAGAGGCGGCCGGCGGCGGCGGGGAGGGCGGGGCGATGCTCTGATGGTCCAGGGGAACGGCCTGCAGGGACCAAAGCGGACGCTTTGGGTCACTCCCGACACCCGGGCCGGCAAGGTGATTCCGGCAGCCCGGTCGTGGCTTCCCTGCCGACGGAGGAGTCTGAGCTTGCCGCGCTCAGCGCGGGCGACGCGCGCCCAGCAGCGCCAGCACGTCCTGTGCGCTGCGGATGCGTTCGCTGGCGCCGGGCAGGTCCAGGATCACCTTCAGCTTGTCCTGGCCATCCAGTTTGTAGACGCGCGGCTGGGTCTGGATCAGCTTGATGATGGCCAGCGGATCGACCTCCGGCTTCTCGCGGAACACGATGCGGCCGCCGTTGGCGCCGAAGTCGAGTTTGCGAATGCCCAGCGGCGTGGCCATCAGCTTCAGGCTGGCCACGGCGAACAACTGCTTCGTCGGTTCGGGCAGCAGGCCGAATCGGTCGATCATCTCCACCTGCAAGTCGCGCAGGTCATCCTCGCTGCGGGCGCTGGCGATGCGCTTGTACAGGGTCAGGCGCGTGTGCACGTCGCCGAGGTAATCGTCGGGAATCAGCGCGGGCAGGTGCAGTTCGACCTCGGTCTCGTGCTCGGAGCTCAGGTCGAAGTCCGGCACCTTGCCCGACTTCAGCGCGCGTACCGCGCGATCGAGCAATTCGGTGTACAGGCCGAAACCGATCTCCTGGATCTGGCCGGATTGTTCGTCGCCGAGCAGCTCGCCGGCGCCGCGGATTTCCAGGTCGTGCGTGGCCAGGGTGAAGCCGGCGCCGAGCTCTTCCAGCGAGGCGAGGGCCTCCAGCCGTTTCTGCGCATCGGCGGTGATCGACTTGCGGTCGGGCACCACCAGATAGGCATAGGCGCGATGGTGCGAGCGACCGACGCGGCCGCGCAGCTGGTGCAGCTGGGCCAGGCCGAAGTGGTCGGCGCGGTCGATGATGATGGTGTTGGCGGTGGGGATGTCGATGCCGGTTTCGATGATGGTGGTGCACACCAGCACGTTGAAGCGCTGGCGGTGGAAATCCGCCATCACGCCTTCCAGCTCGCGCTCGGGCATCTGGCCGTGGGCGATGCGGATGCGCGCCTCGGGTACTAGCTCCTCAAGCTCGCGCACGGTGCGCTCGATGCTCTGCACCTCGTTGTGCAGGAAGTACACCTGGCCGCCGCGCGACAGCTCGCGCTGCAGCGCCTCGCGGATCGTCGCCGGGTCCCACGCAGAGATGAAGGTGCGCACGGCGCTGCGATGTGCCGGCGGGGTGGCGATCAGCGACAGGTCGCGCAAACCGGCCATCGCCATGTTCAGCGTGCGCGGGATCGGCGTGGCGGTCATCGTCAGCAGATCCACCTCGGCACGCAGCTTCTTCAGCTGTTCCTTCTGGCGCACGCCGAAACGTTGCTCCTCGTCGACGATGACCAGGCCAAGGTTCTTGAACTTGATGTCCGACTGCAGCAGCTTGTGCGTGCCCACGATCACGTCGATCTGGCCGTCGGCCAGGCGCTTCAGCGCTTCGTTCACTTCCCTGGTGGACTTGAAGCGCGACAGCACATCCACGCGCACCGGCCAGTCGGCGAAGCGGTCGGCGAAGTTGCGGTAGTGCTGCTGGGCGAGCAGGGTGGTCGGCACCAGCACGGCGACCTGCTTGCCGGCGGTGGCGGTGGCGAAGGCGGCGCGCAGCGCGACCTCGGTCTTGCCGAAGCCGACGTCGCCGCAGATCACCCGGTCCATCGCGCGCGGCGCGGCGAGATCGTCCAGCACCGCCTCGATCGCGCTTTCCTGGTCGGGAGTTTCTTCGAACGGGAAGCTGGAGCCGAATTCCTCCACCAGCTGACGGTCGATCGGCAACGACTCGCCGCCGCGCGCCTGTCGCTGCGCGTAGATCGCCAGCAGCTCGGCGGCGACGTCGCGCACCTTCTCCGCCGCCTTGCGGCGCGCGCGCTCCCACGCGTCGCCGCCCAGCGAGTGCAGCGGCGCCAGCTCCGGCGCGGTGCCGGAGTAGCGGCTTACCAGGCCGAGCTGCGAGACCGGCACGTACAGCTTGTCGCCCTTGGCGTACTCGATGGTGAGGAACTCGCCCGCCATGCCGCCGACGTCCATCGACAGCAGCCCCTGGTAGCGGCCCACACCGTGATCCACGTGCACGATCGGCGCGCCGACGGTGAGTTCGGTGAGATCGCGGATGATCGTGTCGGGATCGCGCGCCGTGCCACGCCGGCGTTTGCGCTCGCGCTCGTTGCGCACGCGCTCGCCGTAAAGCTCGCGCTCGGTGAGCACGGTCAACACCGGTTTGGTCAGTGCAAAGCCCTGCTCAAGCGGTGCGATGGTGATGGCGAAGCGCGGGAGGTTTTGTTCGTCATTCCGGCTTTCACCGGGGTGACGAGCGAGAAAGGCCGACCAGTCATCGACGTGCTCGGGTTTCAGCCCCGCGCTTGCCAGCGTATCGACCAGCGCCTCGCGCCGTCCCGCCGAATCCGCCGCGATCAGCACGCGGCCCGGGTAGCCGGCGAGGAAATGCCGCAGCGAGGTGGCCGGCTCCTCGCCCTTGCGATTCAGCGGCAGCTCCGGCGCCGGCTGGGTGCCGGTGTCGATGGCGTGCTCGTGGCCGGGCTCGACCACGTCCACGCGCAGGCGCTTGTTGAGCTGCTCGCGCAGCTTGTCCGGCGGCAGGTACAGCTCGGCTGGCGGCAGTACCGGGCGCTCGATGTCATGCGCGCGCTGGTCGTAGCGCTCCAGTGTCTGTGCCCAGAACTGGTCGGCGGCCTCCCCGGCACCTTCGCCGAGCACGAACAGCGCGTCGTCGGCGAGGTAGTCGAACAGCGTGGAGGTCTGCCGGAAGAACAAGGGCAGGTAGTACTCGATGCCCCCGGGCGTGACGCCCTCCTTCATGTCCTGGTACAGCGGGCAGCGGCGCACGTCGATCGGGAAGCGCTCGCGCAGATTGGAGCGGAACTCCTTCGCCGCTTCCTCGGTGAGCGGAAACTCGCGGGCGGGCAACAACTCGACGCGTTCCACCTGCTGCTGCGAGCGCTGCGTCTCGGGATCGAAGCTGCGGATCGAGTCGACCTCGTCGTCGAACAACTCGATGCGGTACGGCTCGGCAGTGCCCATCGGAAAGATGTCCAGCAACGCGCCGCGCACCGCGAAGTCGCCCGGCTCGGCCACCTGCGGCACGTGGCGGTAACCGGACGCTTCCAGTCGGCGCTGCTCGGCGGCCAGATCGAGCTGCTGACCCTTCGACATCACCAGGCCGGAGCCGGTGATGTGGGTACACGGCGCGATCCGCTGCATCAGCGTGGCCACCGGCACCACCAGCACGCCGCGCTTGACGCCAGGCAGGCGATACAGCGTGGCGATGCGTTGCGAGACGATCTCCGGATGCGGACTGAACGCGTCGTAGGGCAGCGTCTCCCAGTCCGGGAACTGCAGCACCGGCAGATCATCGGCAAAGATGCCCAGCTCCGCTTCCAGCGCCTGTGCGCGCTGGGTGTCGCGCGCCACCACCACCAGCAGGCCTTCATGCGTGCGCGCCGCCTCGGCCAGCAGCAAGGCGCGTGCCGAGCCGTGCGGCGGCAACCAGTAGCGGCGCTGCCTGGGTGTGGTGGGGAGGGGAGGATGCTTGATCGGGCTGGGCATAGCCGACAAGTGTAACGCGGCGCTCCAGTCGGGCCGTGCGGGGCGGGCACCGCCCGCCGCTCCCGATCATGGCGCCGTGATGAGTTGTCCTACAGTTTCAAGGTGATCAGCATGGTGCCCGGTTCGTCGGGAATCGCGCGCTGGGTGAAGCCGAGCTCCTTGCACAGTTGCAGCATCGGCCGGTTTTCCTGCAGCACGTAGCCCCACAGTTCGTACAGGCCACGGCGCCGGCAATCGTCGACCAGCCGCTGCATCAGCAGCGCGCCGAGGCCGATGCGGCTCCAGGCATGCTCCACCAGCACGGAGAACTCGGCCGTGTCGGTGGTATCGTCGACGTAGATGCGCCCCACGCCGCGCATCTCGGCCGGGTGGAGGGATTCGTCCATCAGCACGAAGGCGGTTTCGCGCGTCGGGTCGATCCGGCACAGCTGCTGCGCCATCGGCGTGGGCAGCTCGGACATCGCGTGCAGGAAGCGGCGACGGATCTCCTCCGGCGACAGGCGGGCGAAACAGCGCTGCATCGCCGCCACGTCACCCGGTTCGATCGCCCGCAGGGTGAGCTCCCGTTCGTCCTGCGTACGCACCTTCTCGCCGGCCGCCGGCGCGAGGGCCTTGCGGGCAAAGCGCAGGCTGCTTCGCGGTGGCAGCGAGGCATGCGGCGTGGGGGAGACGAAGTCGATCGCGGGAATCATGGGCGCTCCATACTTTTGCGTATTGTGTGCAATGCAGCATGATTATGCAACGGGCAACCGCCGACAGATCATGATGATTAGGTGAGCTTTGGCGTCACTTCCGGTCATTCATGTTGCGCCACAAGATGCGCCGCAGGACAAAGACAGCGCCTGCGCAACACCCCACAATGGATGCGGATTCCCCCGGCGGAGCAGCCTGCATGACCGACCAGCCACCCCGCGGCATCACCGTGGCCCAATTGCAGCGGCTGTGCAGCCGCTGGCCCGGCGTAACGCGCGACATCAAGTGGGGCGACAACCTGGTGTTCAGCGTGGGCGGCAAGATGTTCGCCATGACCCATGCCGATGGTCGCGAGGGCGGGCGCCTGGCGTTCAAGGTGGCGGACGAGCGATTCCTCGAACTCACCGACCTGCCTGGTGTCATTCCGGCCCCGTACCTGGCGCGGATGCGCTGGGTGTCGGTCACCGAACCACGACGTTTCGCCACGGCGGAGCTGCAGGCGCTCATCCTCGACGCGTATACGCTGATCCGCGCCAGGCTCACGAAGAAACTGCAGTCCGGACTGGGCCCGCTGCCCGTGCTCAAGGCAGGCAAGCCATGAAGCAGCATCTCGGCGCACTTGCGCTGCTGGTCGCCGACTACGACGAGGCGATCGCCTGGTACACCCGCGCGCTCGGTTTCGAGCTGATCGAAGACACCGACATGGGTGGCGGCAAGCGCTGGGTGCTGCTGGCGCCGCCCGGTTCCGGCGAAACCCGCTTGCTGCTGGCCAAGGCGAAGGGTGACGAACAGACTTCCCGCATCGGCAACCAGACCGGCGGCCGCGTGTTCCTGCTGTTGCACACCGACGACTTCCAGCGCGACTGGCAGCGCATGCGCGCCGAAGGCGTGCACTTTCGCGAGGAGCCGCGGCATGAGGCCTACGGCACGGTGGCGGTGTTCGATGATCTGTACGGCAACGGCTGGGATCTGCTGGAACCGCGGCGTAACCCGCCGTAACCGTTCCCCGAGGCCACCCGAGTCCCTGCAGGAGCCCGCTGGCGCGGCGATGCCTTGAAAGCCGGGATTCGGGATTCGGGATTCGCAAAAGCAACTGCATCGCCCGCGAGCGGGCTCCTACCAGATCAAATCGTCCGGCACCTGGAACTGCTTGTAATACTCATCGTCCGCACCATTGCCGCTACCGGCTTCGCTACGCGCGTGATCAAGCACGATCGCTGTCGCATCACGCTCGTATACCTTGTCGGCCGCAACACGCGGCAGCAATTCATAACCCTGATCATGCCGCACGATCACCAGCGTGCCGCTGGCCAACTGCGCACGCAGCGCCTCGTTCACCAGCACATCCCTGATCGTGCCGCCATCGGTGAACCGATAGGCAATCTCGCCATCGCGCTTCACCTTGTGCGCCTCGACAATCTGGCGCACCTGCGCGTGCGCTTCGTTCTGCCGCAGCTGCGCATTGCGCTCCGCCGCCAGCGCACGATCGCGCTCGGCCTTCTCCGCCTGCAACCGCTCCACCTCCACCTGCTCGGCACTCGGTGCCGCCGGCCCCTTGCCCTTGTGCTTCTTCGCCTGCTCGCGCACGACCTGCGCCGCCTTGGCCTTGTTGACCAGGCCGGCCTTGAGCAGTTGTTCTTGCAGGGGGTTGCGCATGAGGCAGAGGGATCCCGGGCAGAAGTGCTAAAGAGAATTGTAGCGTGTGACCGGTATGCGACCGTCGTCAGTTTGGGTGGCGTGTGCAACTCCTCGCCTTTACGCACCTAGCCGAAAAGTCTTCGCTTCCCCGATGCGGTCGATCTTTTGCCGCCCGATGTAATGCTCGGCATCTCGTTGCTTGAGCAGCCGCCCGAGCCATCCGTGCCACATGTCCATGAAAGGCGGAAATCCGCTCCGGATGTCTTCTGCCGATGGTTGTCCGATGGAAGCTTTCCTGCCGAGTGTCCCGATGGCTTTACGGCACGGAACTTGGTGGGTATACTGTGTATATGAAGTATGCACAGATCGACCCCGAACTGTTCCTGTCGGTCAGCGACAGCACGCCGATGTACCAGCAGATCGTCAACCAGATCACCACCAAGGTGATGGCTGGTGATTGGCCGGCGGGCCAGCCGTTGCCATCGATCCGGGAGTTGGCGAGTGCCAGCCGGGTCAGCGTGATCACGGTCAAGCGCGCCTATGCGGAGCTGGGCCAGGCCGGGGTGATCGTGACGCGGCACGGCATGGGTTCGTTCGTGGCCGAATCGCGGGATTTGTCGACAACCTTGCTGCGTGCCGAGTTCACCCAGCACTTTGATGCCATGTTGGCCAGCGCCCGACGGCTTGGCCTATCCGCGGAAGATATCCGGCGACTGCTTGACGAGCAGGCCGACTGGTCCGCCGATTCCACTGAAGGATCCACACCATGACGACTGCATTCTCCCTGTCCGGAGTGACCAAACGCTACGAGAACTTCGCGCTCCGGGACATCGATCTCAGCATGCCCGAGGGGCAGGTCATGGGGCTGGTGGGAGTAAACGGCGCGGGCAAGACCACGTTGCTACGCATTCTCAGCGGGCTGGCACTGGCCGATGCGGGTGCGGTCGAGGTGCTTGGACATGCCATGCCGGCGCAACAAGTTGCCGCGAAGAAGGACTTGGGATTCGCGACGGAAGACATGCGCCTGTTCAAGACCCGGACCTTGCGCTGGCACATGGATTTCGTGCGTGCGATCTATCCGGGCTGGGACGAGGCGTACGCCACCGAGCTGCTTCGCCGCTTCGACCTGCGCGCGGAACAGACGATGACTGGGTATTCGCACGGGCAGCGCGTTAAAGCGCTGCTGATGCTCAATTTCGCCCGCCGGCCGAGGCTGCTGTTGCTCGATGAACCGACCACGGGCCTCGACCCGGTGGCGCGTGACGAGGTGCTGGAGGCGCTCGCCGATGTTCTTCGCGACGAAGCGCGCAGTGTGATCTTTTCCTCTCACAACACCAAGGACATCGAGCAGATGGCGGACACCATCACCTTCGTTCACGACGGCGCGCTGCTGGCGTCCAGGGAGAAGGAAGCATTCCTCGACGATTGGCGCCGGATCGTCTGCCTGGGAGCGTGGGTGCCGGACAAGATCGCGTGGCCCGAAATCGCCGCGGCGCGACAGAACGGTTCGATCCTGGAACTGAAGGTGCGCCAGTTCAGCGACGGATTGCTGAAACGCCTGCAGGCGAAGGGCGTGGAAATTCGCAGCACCGAGCCGATGAGCCTGGAAGATATTTTCGTCACCACCGTGCGCGCTGGAGGTGTGGCATGAATTTCTCGTCACTCAACCTGCCGGTGATCAAGCTCCTGGTGGCGAAGGACTGGCTCCTGTTCCAGAAACAACTCGCGGCCTGCGTGCTCGCCGGGATCGTGGCGCTGTGCCTGATCGGCATGGCCACCGGCTGGAGTTTCTATCTTGGCTCGCTGCTGCTGATCATCGTGCTGGTCTCTGCCTCGTGCTTCTCGATCTCCACCTCGTTGCTGGTCGAACGCAAGGAGCACACGCTGGCGTTCGTGATGAGCCTGCCGGTGACGCCGCTGGACTATTACCTGGCCAAGCTGGTCGGCAGCCTGGTCACGTTTCTCGTGCCGTTCTTGGTGATGCTCGCTGGAACGATGCTGGTGATCCTGTTCACACCGTTACCGGACGGGCTCGTCGTCTTGTCGTTGTTGATCTTCGGACACGTGCTGCTGGCGTACACCGTGTCGTTGAGCGTCGCCATGGCAGTCGAATCCGAGGGGTGGAACATTTTCGCCATGATCAGCAGCATGGTGCTGATCAATCCGTTCATCATGCTTCTGGGGCAGCTCCCGGCGATCAGCGACCACGTCAAGACCGACACCATCGTATTCGGCCCGGTCGTGGTGTCGATCCTGCTTGGCCAACTGGTGGTCGGCGTTGCGGTCCTCATCGCGACCGGCTGGGTGCATTGCCGAAAGAAATCGTTCTACTGAACTGATCCCCGTTCACGCTTAGCCCTTCGACAAGCTCAGGACAGGCGTAGCCCGCGCAGCGGGTGGAGTCGAAGCGCGGCCATGCATCATTCCGATGAATCCGTCCGACCTGTTCGGAGGTCTCGCCATGCACGACACAATGCGCTTTCATTACATGGACAACCTGCGCGCGCTGGCCATGTTGTCCGGGGTGGTTTTCCACGCCGCGCTGGCTTACAGCCCGCTCCTGCATCCGTATTTTCCCACGGCCGATCGCGCGCAATCGCCTGCCCTTGATTGGTGCATCTGGTTCTTGCACCTGTTTCGCATGCCGCTGTTCTTTCTGGTTGCGGGCTTCTTTGCGGCGATGCTCCTGCGCAAGCGTGGTATGTGCGGCATGTTCCTCAATCGCATGCGACGCATCGCATTGCCGCTGGTGATCTTTTGCCCGCTGGTGCTCGCCGCGATGAGCTACAGCACGCTGCATGCGGCGGCGAGCGTGCAGAACCCGTCACCTGTGCTGGTGATGATCAAGCAGTTCTCGTTGATGGCGAACCCACCAGCACTGCCGCCCGGTACGGGCCACCTGTGGTTCCTCTACTACCTGTTGTTCTTCTATGTCCTGATCTGGGCGGCGAAAAGCCTGGAGCTGGGGGAGGTCGGGAACCTGGTGCGTGGCCTGAACCCCGCGTGGCAGTTGGCGTTGTTACCCCTGTTGCTGGTGCCGGCGCTCGCCTCGGTGACCGCTCCGCATCCCGCACCAGAAAGCCTGTTTCCCAAGTTCTGGGCTTTCGGGTTCTATGGACCATTCTTCGCGTTCGGCTATCTGCTTTTCGGCCACGAGGCCCTGATCGAGCGCTTCCGCCGTTTCGCATCGTGGCTGCTGCTGGCAAGCCTGGGCCTGTACGGTGTGTTCTGGTATCTGCTCAAGCGGCACGTGCCCACCGCCGCGGAGCCGTCTGCGACGCTGCCCATCGCGGCAGTCGAAGCCTGCGTCAGCGTCTGGATGACCTGCGTTTGCCTCGTCGCCGGCCGATCGTTGCTGAATCGGGGCAACTGTCTGTTGCGCTACCTCTCCGACTCGTCTTATTGGGTCTATATCATCCATCTCCCGGTCCTGTTCGTCATTCAGTACCGACTGATGGACATGGAGCTGTGGTGGGGGGCGAAGTTTGCGATCTCCGTCATGGCAACGTTCGCACTTTGCCTGCTCAGCTATCACGCTCTGGTGCGCAAGACCGTTATCGGAAAACTTCTTGGCGTCCGACCACCGGTGGCGGGACCAGCCACCGGGGGGTGATGGCGCGGGCGCTTGCGACGAACAACACGTTGTCACATGGCTTTCCCTCGCCGATGATCAATCCGCGTTGTCCGGCTCGAAGAAGCTCCAGCGCACGTCGCCGAACTCGGCCTTCATCGCGGCCTCGACGGTGTTGATGGCTTCGATGAGGTTGGCGGTGGGCTGCATGCGCGCCTTCACCGCCACCATCACGTCGGCGCCCATCTGCAGGGTGATCAGGTTGAGGACTTCGGCGACTTCGGGGCGGTTCCTCAGAAAGCCCATCAGCTCGTCGCGGCGGCGCGGTTCCACGCCCTGGCCGATCAGCAGCGCCTTCACCTCGATCGCCACCAGCACGGCGACGACGATCAGGAGGGTGCCGATGGCGATGGTGCCGGCGGCGTCGAACATCAGGTTGCCGGTGAACATGGTGGCGCCGATGGCGAGGGCGGCCAGGCAGAGACCGACGAGGGCGGCCAGGTCTTCGCCGAAGATCACCAGCAGTTCGCTGGAGCGGGTTTGGCGAAACCACGTCCACAGATCCTGGTCACCGCGGGCCTTGTTCACTTCCTGCATGCAGCCGCGCATCGAGATGCCTTCGACCACGATGCCGAACACCAGCACGCCCATCGCCAGCCACGGCCACTTGAGCGGTTCGGGATTCGTGAGCTTGTGCACGCCCTCGTAGATCGAGAACATGCCGCCCACGCTGAACAACAGGATGGCGACGAGGAACGACCAGAAGTACAGCGCACGACCCCAGCCCAGCGGGAATTCGTCGGACGGTGGACGCTTGGCCTGGCGGATGCCGAGCAGCAGCAAGCCCTGGTTGCCGCAGTCGGCCAGCGAGTGCACCGCCTCGGCCATCATCGCGCCGGAGCCGGTAACCACGGCGGCGGCGAGCTTGGCCACGAAGATGGCGAAGTTCGCGCCCAGCGCGAGGAAAATGGCCTTGATCGGGTTGGCGTGGCTGGACATGCGCGGGCTCGGGCGGGAAACGGGCGGCCATTGTAATGGACGCCAGCCGGGCCTCTCCGCGAGATGGCGGCGGACGCCTGCTGCCTCCGCGGCGAGGCCGTGAGGCGGGGTGCCCGCCTCCGGACAGCGACTCAGCGGATGCCGACGCCCACGCCAAGCCCGAAGTGCACGTTGCTGCGACCCTTCTGCATTTCCTCGGCGGTCCAGACGTGGGACTGCGCCACGTCGACCAGCGGGAACAGGTAGTCAGCCTGGCCAACCTGGCCGCCGCGGGTGCCGTTGAGTTTGCCGTCGACGGTCATCAGCGCGCCGGCGGGGTAGTCGAGCGGTTCGACGTAGCCGCGCAGCACGGCGATGAAGCGGCCGTTGCCGCTGTCGTTCGCCTTCGGCCGCTGCGAGGAATCCAGCGGGTAGGCCAGCAGCTCGATTTCGCTGTGGTCCTGGAAATTGCTGACGTGCACGATGCGCCCGCCCCAGATGACTTCGTTGCCGCTGTACTGCTCGGGCGTCTGCGCCACTTGCGCGGGGGTGGCGAGCACCGCGTTGCCGGTGGTCTTGTAGATCGGCGCGGGTGCGCAGGCGGCCAGCACGAGCAAGGCGGCGGGCAGGGCGAGCCGGATCAGCAGCGGGGCGGGGCGGTGGCGCATGGTCGTGGCTCCTGGGCGGACGCGAGAGACGGGGCCAGCTTAGCGACGGTTCGGCCTGGGCGGTAGTCGCGAGGCGGGCAGGGGGCTGGGCGTATTCAGCTGGCTGCCGGCCTCGTCCAGCAGCCAGTCGAGTTTTACCGTGGCCGGACGCTCGCGCGCCAGCAGGCCGGCCAGCACGCGCAGCGGTTCGCGCAGGGCATCGTCCAGTTTCCACGGCGCGTTGAGGATGACCATGCCTGAGCCGTTGAGGCGCAGCGGCGAATCGTCCGGGTGCACCAGCAGCTCGGCGCGCAGGACGCGTTTCACCCCGCTGTGCTGCAGGCGGCGCAGGAACGGCTGTACCTGGCTGCGCAGCTTGATCGGATACCACACCGCGTAGACGCCGGTGGGCCAGCGCTGCAGCGCCGGCTTCAGGGCCTGCTCGATCAGCTTGTACTCGGCGTCCTGCGCCTCGTAAGGCGGGTCGATCAGCACCAGGCCGCGCTTCTCCTGCGGCGGCACCAGCGCCTTCAGCGCCTCGTAGCCGTCGCGCTCGTGCACGTGCACCTGAGGGTTGCCGCGGAACAGGTCGCGCAGCTTGCATGCCGCCTCGGTATGCAGTTCGCACAACTGGGCGCTGTCGCCGGGGCGCAGCAGGCGGGCGACCTGCAGCGGCGAGCCGGGGTAGCGCTTCAGGCCCTGCGCGTTGTCGGCGCTGCCCAGGATGCCGTCGCGCCAGCGACGCAGCAGCGGCGGCAGTTTCTCCGCCGGGTGCAGGCGCGCGATGCCGTCCTTGAACTCGCCGGTCTTGCCTGCCTCGAAACCGTCCAGCGGATAGTTGCCGCTGCCGGCATGGGTGTCGATATAGCAAAACGGTGCGGGCTTGGCCTGCAGCGACTCGATCAGTGCCAGCAGCACGATGTGTTTCAGGACGTCGGCAAAATTGCCGGCGTGGTAGGCATGGCGGTAGTTCATGGCGGTCACGGGAATGGGGACACCCAGTATAGAGGGCCGATGCCGTGCTCCCCCGGTGCTACGTAACCTTTCCTGCACATGGGCCGGTGCAGGCTCCGCTTGTTGCAGCGTTGCAACCGGCCGGACGCGCGGCTCCGGCCGTCCACCTGCGCGGAGAATCATCATGAAGCTCCTGCCAAGAATCATGGTTTCGACGGCCGCTGTCGGCCTTTGCCTGGCATTCGGCACGGTCAGCGCCCAGGACACCGGAGGCATGGCGCCGGCACCGGCGTCGAGCAGCATGGGCCATATGGGCGGCATGCATCACAAGATGATGCGCCACAACAAGAACGGCAGCATGCACATGATGCCGGCCACGGTGAGGTCGGTGGATGCCAAGACCGGCATCGTCGAGGCGGACGCGGGAGGCATGTCGCTACGCGTGCACTTCCCGCCGGCTTCGGTGGCCAACCTGAAAGTCGGCGACAAGATCACGCTGCACATGGGCTATACCAAGTAGTTCGTCGGGTGACCGACGAACCATGGCGGGCGCCGGACATGGGCCGATGGACCCATGTCCAGAGTTGAGACTGGCCGGCACCGACCCTATGCTGTGCCGATGAATCACCTGCTTCGCCATGCCGCACGCTTGCCGTCCCTCCGGGCGATGGCATGGTTGGCGTGGCTGATTCTCGCGCTGGCACCGGTGCATGGCATGCCGCGCGGGATGGCCGGCGACGCGCTGCGGGGCGCGCCGGCACCGTCCGTCGCGCACGCGGTCGATCATGGTCCGGATGCCATGCCGGTCGCGTCCGGCTGCTGCGCCGACCACGGCCTCGGCCAGCACGACGCGATGACGTCGGCCCATTGCGCGGCGGCGTGCGGCAGCCTGCTGCAGGCGGCCACCCTGGCTGCTCTGGTGCCGGCGGCGCCGGAACCGCTGCACGTTTCCCCTCCCTTCGCGTCCGCGCCCAGCGTCGTGCACGCGCCACCGCTGCGGCCGCCAGCCGGCTGATCCTCGTTCGCTGCGACCGTGCCTTCATGCCCGCCTGGCGGCGGGCGTGGACGGCGGCCCGTGTCGGTACCGGCCACCGGTGCCTTCCCCGAAGGAGACCTGCGTGCATCCATTTCCCCCCATGCCTGCGACCGACCTGTCGCGGCGACGTTTCGTGCAGGGCCTGGCCCTGGGCGGCGCGGCAGCCGGCCTTGGCCTGTTGCGGCCCGCAAACGCCTGGGCGCTGACCAGCCCGGGGCAGCCCACCGTGCTCAGCGGCAACGACTTTGCGCTGGACATCGTCGAGCGCACCGTCAACTTCACCGGCGCCGCGCGGCCGGCGACCACCGTCAACGGCAGCGTACCCGGCCCGCTGCTGCGCATGCGCGAGGGCAGCACGGTGAATCTGCGCGTGAGCAACCACCTGCGCGTGCCCACCTCGATCCACTGGCACGGCATCATCCTGCCGTTCCGGATGGACGGCGTACCCGGCCTCAGCTTCGACGGCATCGCGCCGGGCGAAAGCTTCCTCTACCGGTTCCAGCTGCGCCAGAGCGGCACCTACTGGTATCACTCGCACTCGGGGTTCCAGGAACAGAACGCGCTTTATGGCCCGCTGGTGATCGATCCGGCCGGCCCGGAGCGCTACCCGACCGACCGCGACTACGTGGTGATGCTCAACGACTGGACCGACGAGGACCCGGAGCGCATCTACGCCAAGCTCAAGAAGCAGGGCGACTACTACAACTTCGCCCAGCCGACCGTGCCGGATTTCTTCCACGACGTGCGCGAGAAGGGGCTGGGCCAGGCGTTGTCGGCACGCAGGATGTGGAACGAGATGCGCATGAATCCGACCGACCTCGGCGACGTCTCCGGCTACACCTACACCTACCTGATGAACGGCGCGGCGCCGGCCGGCAACTGGACCGGCATCTTCAAGCCCGGCGAAAAGATCCGGCTGCGCTTCATCAACGGCTCCTCGTCCAGCATCTTCGACGTGCGCATCCCCGGCCTGAAGATGACGGTGATCGCCGCCGACGGCCAGGACGTGCAGCCGGTGCCGGTCGACGAGTTCCGCATCTCGGCAGCCGAAACCTACGACGTGATCGTCGAGCCGCAGGAGGAGCGGGCGTACACGCTTTTCGCCCAGTCGATCGACCGCAGCGGCTATGCGCGCGGCACGCTGGCGCCGCGTGCAGGCATGGAAGCCGAGGTGCCGGCGCTTGACCGGCGCGTGTGGCTCGGCATGCAGGACATGATGGGCGCGATGTCGCACGCGGACCATGGCGGCGGTGATGCCGCGATGCCCGGCATGGACCACGGCAGCATGGATCATGGCGGCATGACCACCGCACTCGCCGTGCACCACGCCCGCAGCGAATACGGCCCCGGCGTGGACATGCGCGTCGACATGCCGCGCAGCAATCTCGACGATCCGGGCATCGGCCTGCGCGACAACGGCCGCCGCGTGCTGACCTACGCCGACCTGCACACCGTCGACGGCCCGCTCGACGCGCGCGAACCCGGCCGCGAGATCGAACTGCACCTGACCGGCAACATGGAGCGCTTCATGTGGTCGTTCGACGGCATCAAGTACTCCGACGCCAAGCCGATCCATTTCAACACCGGCGAGCGCCTGCGCATCGTGCTGGTCAACGACACCATGATGAACCATCCGATCCACCTGCATGGCATGTGGAGCGAGCTGGAGAACCCGCACGGGCAGTTCCAGGTGCGCAAGCACACCATCAACGTGCAGCCGGCACAGCGCATCACCTATGCGGTCACCGCCGACGCGCCGGGACGCTGGGCCTACCACTGCCATCTGCTCTATCACATGGAGGCGGGCATGTTCCGCGAGGTGGTGGTGGCATGAGCACGAAGCGTCGCGACACCTCGATTGTTCTGCGTCGCGCGGCGTGGCTGGCCGCGCTGCTGCTGGCCATGCCGCTGGCGGCGACGGCGCAGAGCGCACCGGCTCCGGCCAGCAGCGCGGCGCCGACGGCGGTGGACCATGGCTCGGTGCACGGGATGGATCACGGCTCCATGCATCACGGCGCGCCGACGCCCGCGCCGGCGGCATCCACCCACGTCATGCCCGGCATGGATCACACGTCGGTGCACGGCATGAGCCACGGCCAGGCGCATGGCGCGGGCACAAACACGGAGCCGGCGCAGGGCGAGCACGCGCCCGCGGACGCACGCAGCGGCGATTATTCCGACGGCATCGCCGCCAGCCCCGCGCACGCCCTGCACATGCACGGCAGCACACCCGCCGGCATGCTGCTGGTCGATCAACTGGAAGCGTTCCACGGCCGCGACGGCAACGGCCAGTCGTGGGAGGCCGAAGGCTGGTACGGCAGCGACGCGGACAAGCTGTGGCTGCGCAGCGAGGGCGAACGCAGCGGTGGCAGGGTCGACGACGGCGAGGTCGAGGCGCTGTGGAACCACGCCGTCGCCGCGTTCTGGAGCACGCAGCTGGGCGTGCGCCATGATTTCGGCGCCGGCCCGCAGCGGGAGTGGGCTGCGTTCGGTGTGCAGGGTCTGGCGCCGTACTGGTTCGAGGTCGAGGCAACCGCCTACGTCGGGCCATCCGGTCGCAGCGCGGCGCGCCTGCGTGCGGACTACGAGCTGCTGTTCACCCAGCGGCTGATCCTGCAGCCGGAGCTGGAGGTCAATCTGCACGGCAAGTCCGACCCGGCACGCGGCATCGGCAGCGGCCTCACCGATGCCAAGCTGGGCTTGCGCCTGCGCTACGAGATACGGCGCGAGTTCGCGCCGTATCTTGGCGTAGTCTGGACGCGCCGCTTCGGCACCACGGCCGATTTCGCCCGCGCTGATCATCAGGCAGTCTTCGACCGGCAGTGGGTCGCCGGCCTGCGCATCTGGTTCTGAGGAGAGCCCATGAAACGACTCATCATCACCGTCGTGATTCTCTGCGTGATCGCCGCCGCCGGCGTCGGCGCCTTCGTCTGGTCCGGCGTCTACAACATCGGCGCCGACGACCACCACACCAAACCCGTCTACGCGTTGATGCAGGCGCTGCGCGAGCGCTCGATCGAACATCACGCAAGGGACATCGTGGTGCCGAACCTCGACGATCCGCAGCTGATCCTCAACGGCGCCGGCCAGTACGCGGCCATGTGCACCGGCTGCCACCTGGCGCCGGGCATGGCCGAAAACGAGATGCGTCCCGGCCTGTACCCGCTGCCGCCCGAGCTGGCGAAATTCCGGCCCGACCCGCGCGAAGCGTTCTGGGTCATCAAGCACGGCATCAAGATGAGCGCGATGCCGGCGTGGGGCGCCACCCACGACGACGCCACGATCTGGAGCATGGTGGCGTTCCTGCAGAAACTGCCCGGCATGACGCCGGCGCAGTATCAGGACATCGTGGCCCGGGCACCGCAGGACCACGACATGGATGAAGCGGGCGGCCACAGCCACAGCCATGGCAGCGCCGCTGACGACGATGCGCATGGCGCAGCGGTGATGGAGGGCATGGCGATGGCCGGCGACGCGGGCCACAGCCACGCTGACGCGGATGGCGATGCCGACGAACACGATACCGCGCCGGCGGTCGAGGCACCGCTGTCGATGGAAGGCATGACGCCGGGCGCGGTGCCGGCGGCGGAAACGGTGGCGCGGGCCTTCCAGGCCGCGTTGCAGCGTGGCGACCGCGAAGCTGTACTCGCACTGCTGGCGCCCGAGGTCCGCGTCAGCGAAGGCGGTCACACGCAGACACGCGACGAATACATCGCCGGCCATCTGGGCGAGGACATCAAGTTCCTGAAGGCTGCGAAGCTCACGCCGGTCTCGTTCGGCTCGATGCCGATGGGCGACACCGCGATGGTCGGCAGCGAAAGCGACATCGAGGTCACGATCAAGGGCAAGCCGACCACGCTGCGCAGCCGCGAGATGCTCAAGCTCGGCAAGGACGGCGACAGCTGGAAGATCGTGTCCATCCAGTGGCAAACCACCCCGGCAACCGGAGAATGACGATGAAACGATGGTTTTCCCGCATGGGCATCAGTTTGCTGTTTGCCGTGCTGTTCGCGCCGGCGGCGATGGCCGCGAACGCGTTGGACGTGTACAGCGACCCGTCCTGCGGCTGCTGCGGCGCCTGGGTCGATTACATGCGCGCGCAGGGCTACACCGTCACCGTGCACCAGGACCAGCCGATGGCGACGGTGAAGGCGCGCTTCGGCGTGCCGCCCGGTGCGATGTCTTGTCATACCGCGGTGATCGAGGGCTACGTGGTCGAGGGGCACGTGCCGGTGGAGGACATCCGCCGTCTGCTCGCCGAGCGGCCGGACGCCATCGGCATCGCCGCGCCCGGCATGCCGATGGGTTCGCCCGGCATGGAGATGGGTGCACCCGAACGCTACGACGTGGTGCTGATCGGCCGCGACGGCTCGACCCGGGTGTATGCGACGCATGGCCCCGCCGGGTGAGCCAAGTCGGTATCGTGCTTGCAATCCGCCGACTTGACCCGCGTCAATGACCTGCCCGTTGCCGACATTACAGTGCCCGTGAGATGAAACCCGCCTTCCGCCTCCGCCCCGTCGTCCGTCGCCGCCTTGCGTGGCTGGTGGTCGTGCTGCTGCTGTGGCAGCAGGTGGCGGTGGCGGCGTATGTCTGCGTCGCCGCACCGGTGCCACCGGCCACGGCTGCGCTGGCCGTGGCGGTGCATTCCTCCCCCATGGCAATGGCCGACGATTGCGCGGACATGGCGACGCCGGTCGATCCGCTGTGCCGGCAGCATTGCCAACCCGATCATGCCACCCAGGTCGACGCTCGCACCGCCTCGGTGCCGGCCAGCGCGCTGCCTGCGCTGCCGCCGGTGCTGCCGTCCATGACGGCCGTGACGTTGCCGTCCGAGCGGGCGTTGATTCAGCGCGAGCGTTTGCGAGCGCCGCCACCGATTCCCCGCTTGTTGTTCTGCTCGCTCCTGATTTGATCTGACACGTTGCGGTATCCACCGACGTGGTGCCGTGCCCGCGTGGCGCGGCGCAAAGCTCAGATCGACGGAGTGTTCATCCATGTTGTCCATTCATTTCGCCCGGCACCCGATGGTGACGGGCCTGGCCGCGCTCCTGTGGGTGGCCGTGGCCGCGGCGGCGCAGGCCGCCGAACCGCCACTGACCCTGGAAGCGGCCGTTCGGCAAGGCCTGGCGCGAGCGCCGCAGCTTGAGGCGCGTGCCGCCGACATCTCGGCCACGCGCGAGGACGCGGCGCGTGCCGGCCAGCTGCCGGATCCCACGCTGACGTTCGGGCTTTCCAACTACCCGGTCACCAGCCCGGGCGCTTTCAGCCTGCGCTCGGACGAGATGACCGTGCGTACGGTCGGCGTGATGCAGGCCATTCCGTCGCGCACGGCGCGTCGCGCGGAGCGCGCCCTGGCCAGCGCGCGCATCGATTTGGCGCAGGCCGACAGCGTGGCCACCGCGCAAAGCGTGCGCGAGCGCATCGCCGATGCCTGGATAGACGTGTGGGCGGTCGAGCAGCAGCGTGCGTTGTTGGCTGACCTGCACGACGAGGCGGCGTTGGCTGCGCGGATCGCGCAGGCCCGCCTGCGCGGTGGTGAGGGCAGCGCGGTCGACGCGCTGGCAGCGCAGGCCGAGGTCGCCACACTCGACAATCGGTTGGAGGCGGTCGACGCCGATCTCGCGGCCGCACAGGCAGGCTTGCAGCGCTGGGTGGGAACGCCAACCCGCACGCTTGGTGCGGCGCAGGACTTCGGTCAATTGCCGGTGGATGCCGCTCGCCTGGCGTCCAGCATCGACCGGCAGGTGCCGTTGCAGGCGTGGGCTGCGCGCGAACAGGTGGCGCAAGCGGCGCTCGAGCGGGCGCGTGCGGCCAGGCACCCGGATTGGAGCGTGAGCGCCAGCTATGGCAAACGTGCGCCGGGCCTGTCGGACATGGTGATGCTGGAGGTGGGCGTCAGCCTGCCGCTGTTCACGCGCAACCGGCAGGACCGCGGTATCAGCGCCCGGCAGGCGCAATGGGACGCCGTGCAGGCCGATCACGAGGACGCGCGTCGTGCCCAGCGCGAGGCAGTGACGCGGGCGGTGGCTGCCTGGCAAGGCTGGGGGCGGCAGATCGTGCGCTATCGGCAAACCCTGCTGCCGCTGGCACGTGATCGTGCGAAAACCGCGCTGGCTGGTTACCGCGGCGGCGGTTCGCTGCAACCGTGGCTGGATGCGCGCCGCGCCGAGATCGAGCTGCGCCTGAGCTACGCCGATGCACTGGCCGCTCGCGCACGGTCGTGGGCTTCGCTTGCCTATCTGCTGCCTTCGGAGGTGACGCCATGAAGCGTCCTTGGGTCGTTTTTGCCGCCATCGTCGCGGCGATGGCATTGCTCGTCGCCGGCTATCTCGGCGGCCGTCGCCAGGCCGCTACCGTATCGACGCACCTGCCGGCGACCGCGCCGGACACGGCCGGCAAGGTGCTGTACTGGTACGACCCGATGGTGCCGGAGCAGCATTTCGACAAACCCGGGCTGTCGCCGATGGGCATGGAAATGGTGCCGAAGTATGCCGATGGCAGCGCGGCGGCAGGTACCGTGCGGATCGATCCGGCCACCGTGCAGAACCTGGGCGTGCGCACCGCGCCGGTCGAGCGCCGCGTCCTGTCGAGCGCGCTGCGCGTGCCCGGCACGGTGGCGTGGAACCCGCGCGAGGCCGCCACGGTCAGCGCCCGCGTCGATGCGGTGATCGGCAAGCTGCGGGTGCGCGCGCCGTACACGCAGGTGACGGCAGGCGAGCCGCTGGCCGACCTGCTGGCGCCGCAGTGGAGCAGCGCGCTGGCCGAGTACGACGCGCTGCAGGGCGCGCAGTCGGCCGACGCGAAGGCCTTGCGCGGCGCCGCACGCGAGCGCCTGCAGGTGCTGGGTCTGAACGCTGCGGACATCCGCGCGGCACATCGCGGCGCGGGTGCGGCGATCACGCTGCATGCGCCGCAGGCCGGCGTGGTCACTTCGCTGGAAGTACGGGAGGGGCAGCGGGTGAGTGCCGGGCAGACGCTGATGACGTTGAACAGCCTGGCCACGGTCTGGGTCGAAGCGGCGCTGCCGCAGGCGGTCGCCGGTGCGGTGCGCGCCGGCACGCCTGTCACCGTCACGGTCGATGCATTTCCCGGGCAGGTGTTTCACGGCAGCGTGGAGACCTTGCTGCCGGATGTCGACAACGCCACGCGCACCCAGCGCGCACGCATCGTGCTGGCCAATCCGGACGGACGGTTGAGCCCGGGCATGTTCGTCACCGTGCAACTGCATTCCGCCGATGGCAAGGCGGTGCCGGTGGTTCCGGACGACGCGCTGATCGCCACCGGCCGGCAGACGCGGGTGATCGTGGCTGAAGCGGACGGCCATTTTCGTCCGCTCGCGGTGCGCACCGGGCGTTCGGCCGATGGTTACACGGAGATCCTGGATGGCGTGCACGGCGGCGAGAAGGTCGTCGTGTCCGGCCAGTTCCTGATCGATTCGGAGGCCAGCCTGTCCGGCGCGCTGGAGCGCCTGGGCGATGGCCGGGGCGGGCCCGCAGCAGCTACCAGCGCCGCGGACCGCGCCATGTCCCATCCGATGCCGATGCGAGGCCATCCATGATCGCCGCGCTGATTCGTGTCGCGATCGCGAACCGCGTGGCCGTGTTGCTGGCCGCGCTGGTGCTGGCCGCGGCCGGCGTGTTCTCGGTCATGCGCACGCCGCTGGACGCGCTGCCGGACCTGTCCGATACCCAGGTGATCATCCGCACCAGCTGGGCCGGGCAGTCGCCGCAGGTGGTCGAGGACCAGGTCACCTATCCGCTGGCCACCACCATGCTGTCGGTGCCCGGCGCCCGGACGGTGCGCGCGTATTCGTTCTTCGGCGACTCCTACGTCTACGTGTTGTTCGACGACAGCACCGACCTGTACTGGGCCCGCTCGCGCGTGCTGGAGTACCTGAGCCAGGTGCGCAGCCAGCTGCCGGCCGGGGTCAACCCGTCGCTGGGCCCCGACGCCACCGGCCTGGGCTGGGTCTACGAATACGCGCTGGTCGACCGCACCGGCAGGCACGATCTCGGCGAGCTGCGCGCGCTGCAGGACTGGTTTTTGCGCTATCAGCTGAAGACCGTGCCCGACGTCGCCGAGGTGGCCAGCCTCGGCGGCATGGAGCGCGCCTGGCAGATCGTGCCGGACCCGCAGGCGCTGGCCGCGCGCGGCATCACGGTGGCGCAATTGGCGGATGCGGTGCGCGCGGCCAACGGTGCCAACGGTGGCTCGGTGATCGAGCAGGGCGAGGCCGAGTTGATGGTGCGCAGCGAAGGCTACCTGCGCAGCCGCGCGGACTTCGAGAACGTGCCGATCACTACCAGCGCGAACGGCGTGCCGGTGCTGCTGCGCGAGGTCGCCACGGTGCGGCGCGGGCCGAGTTTCCGGCGCGGCATCGCCGAACTGGATGGCCAGGGCGAAGTGGCCGGCGGCATCATCGTGCTGCGCTCGGGCAAGAACGCGAAGGCCGCGATCGGGGCGGTCAAGGCAAAGCTCGCCGAACTCAGGCGCAGCCTGCCGGCCGGCGTCGAGATCGTGCCGACCTACGATCGCTCGCAGCTGATCGACGCGGCGGTGAGCAACCTGTGGGGCAAGTTGTTCGAGGAATTCCTGGTGGTCGCGCTGGTGTGCGTGCTGTTCCTGGGCCATCTGCGCTCGGCGCTGGTCGCCGTGGTCAGCCTGCCGCTGGGTGTACTCGTCGCGTTCATCGCGCTGCACCTGCAGGGCGTGACGGCGAACCTGATGTCGCTCGGCGGCATCGCCATCGCGATCGGCGCGATGGTCGATGCAGCGGTGGTGATGATCGAGAACGCGCACAAGCATCTGGAACACTGGCGCGACGCGCACGACGGCGAGGAGCCGCAAGGTGCGGCGCGCTGGTCGCTGCTCGCCGACGCGGCGGCGGAGGTCGGGCCGGCGCTGTTCGTCAGCCTGCTGATCATCGCGCTGTCTTTCATCCCGGTGTTTGCGCTGCAGGGGCAGGAAGGCAAGCTGTTCAAGCCGCTGGCGTTCACCAAGACCTACGCGATGGCGGCGGCGGCCGGGCTGGCGGTGACCCTGGTGCCGGTGCTGATGGGTTACCTGATCCGCGGGCGCATTCGCCCGGAGCGCGCCAATCCGCTCAACCGCGGCCTGATCGCGCTGTACCGGCCGATCCTGGAAGCGGTGCTGCGCCATCCGAAAGCGACCCTGGCGCTGGCCGGGCTGTTGCTGCTCACCGCACTGCTGCCGCTCGGCCGGCTCGGCAGCGAATTCATGCCGGCGATGGACGAAGGCACGCTGCTGTACATGCCCACGGCGTTGCCGGGATTGTCCTCGGGCAAGGCTGCGCAACTGCTGCAGCTCACCGATCGCATGATCAAGACCGTGCCCGAGGTCGACCACGTGTTCGGCAAAGCTGGCCGTGCCGACACGGCCACCGATCCGGCGCCGATGGAAATGTTCGAAACCACCATCACGTTCAAGCCCAAGGACCAATGGCGACCGGGCATGACGATGGCGAAGATCAAGGCGGAACTGGACCAGGCGGTGCAGGTGCCGGGCCTGACCAACCTGTTCGTGCCGCCGCTGCGCAATCGCATCGACATGCTGGCCACCGGCATCAAGAGCCCGATCGGCATCAAGGTGCTCGGCAGCGATGTCGGCAGCTTGCAGAGGGTGGCCGACCGGATCGAGACGGTGGCGCGCGGCGTGCCCGGGGTGAGTTCGGCGATTGCCGAGCGCGCCGCCAACGGGCGTTATGTCGACGTGCGCATCCGGCGCGCCGATGCCGCACGTTACGGCCTGACCCAGCAGCAGGTGCAGCAGCTGGTTGCAACGGTGGTCGGCGGCGAACCGATCGATCAGGTCGTCGAGGGGCGCGAACGCTACCCGATCGTGTTGCGCTATCCACGGGCGGCGCGCGATTCGCTGGCCGCGCTGGCGAAGTTGCCGATCGTCGCGGCGAACGGCGCGCAGTTGATGCTGGGGCAGGTGGCCGACATCGAGGTGGCGGCCGGACCGTCGATGTTGAAAAGCGAGAACGGCCAGCTGGCGACTTACGTCTACGTCGACACCGCCGGCCGCGACCTCGGCGCGGTGGTAGCTGACTTGCAGCGCGCGGTGGCCAGCGAAGTCAAACTGCCGGCGGGCGTCACCGTGGCGTGGTCGGGTCAGTTCGAATATCTGGCGCAGGCGATGCGCCGACTGACCCTGGTGGTGCCGATCGTGCTGCTCATTGTGTTCGTGCTGATCTACGCGGTGTTCCGCCGGATGAGCGAGGCCGCGTTGATCATGGCCAGCGTGCCGCTGGCCCTGGTGGGCGGACTCTGGCTGATCTGGCTGCTTGGGCATGCGGTGTCGGTGGCGACCATGATCGGCTTTATCGCGCTGGCCGGTGTCGCCGCCGAATTCGGCGTGGTGATGCTGCTGTACCTGCGCCATGCGTGGGATCGCCAGTTGGCGGCCGATCCGGCGTCGGGTGTCGCCGAACTGGACGAGGCGATCCGCGAAGGCGCGGTGCAGCGCGTGCGGCCGAAGGCGATGACCGTCGCGGTGATCCTTGCCGGCCTGTTCCCGATCCTGCTCGGCCACGGCGCCGGCTCCGAAGTCATGCAGCGCATCGCCGCGCCCATGATCGGCGGCATGCTCACCGCGCCGCTGCTGTCCATGCTGGTCATCCCCGCCGCATTCCGCCTGCTGGTCCTGCGCCGGTTGCGTCGGGCCGGCCAGATGATCGCGCCGACGCAAGCGGAGTAGGGTGGATGCCATGACGACCGAACCCATCCTGCGCAGCACGCTGACTTGTCCGCATTGCGGCCACCAGGTCACCGAAACCATGCCGACCGACGCCTGCCAGTTCTTCTACGACTGTCCCGGCTGCGGCGAATTGTTGCAGCCCAAGCCGGGCGATTGTTGCGTGTTCTGTTCCTGGGGCAGCGTGCCGTGCCCGCCGGTCCAGCAGCAGAAGGGCTGCTGCGGTTGATCGCCGCGGCGAGCGGGCAGCCGGTGGTGCGTCGAATCGCCGGTTGCCTTCACGGTTCTTCCTGCGCATAGTGAGCGGGTCATGAGCGTC
Source organism: Rhodanobacter sp. UC4443_H10 (assembly GCF_052978325.1). NCBI lineage: Bacteria > Pseudomonadati > Pseudomonadota > Gammaproteobacteria > Lysobacterales > Rhodanobacteraceae > Rhodanobacter > Rhodanobacter sp. UC4443_H10. The sequence continues at coordinate 287,538 of NZ_CM129668.1, forward strand.
CTTCGCACCCTTCGCCGCTTGCCCCGTCGTCGCCCCGTCATGGTGCGCACGGTGCTGCTGCTCGCGTTGGCGATGGTGCTGTCGGCCTTGATGCCGAGGTGGATCACGCACGGCCATGACGGCGCGCACACGGCAGTACATGCGATCGCCGCCGATGCCGCTGCCGATCACCACCATGCCGATGGCGACGGCGAGCCGATGGTGCCGTTGCCGGACGGCTCGCACGTCCATGCACATTACCTGGCCGGCGCCGCGGCAACCCTGCCGCAAGTCGTCGTTGCACTGTGCGCACCGGTGCAGGCAGACGCCTGCGCGCCTCGGCAGGATGCTTCCGCACCCGACGGTTCGCTGACCCGCCTGCATCGCCCTCCCATCGTCTGACGGCAACGTCCCGACGGCCGCATCGCGGCCTGAACTCGTTGACTGTGCATTCGATGGGAGAACATCGTGTTTTCTTTACGCTGTCTGTGCCTCCTGCTGCTGGCGGGCGGTTTCGGTGCGCCTGCGGTGGCGGGCGAGACCCTTTCGCTGCCGCAAGCGGTAGCTCGTGCGCTTGCACACAACCCGGCCCTTCGCGCCGGCGACCGGACGGTCGTCGCCGCCGAACGGCAGGCGGACCTTGCCGGCCTGGCGCCGCCGTGGGTGGTCGGGGCGGATGTGGAAAACGTGGGCGGTACCGGATCGGTCGTCGGCGTCCGGGCGGCAGAAACCACGCTGCGGCTGGGTCGTGTCATCGAACGGGGCGGCAAGCGCGACGCGCGCCGGGCGGTGGGCGCCATCGACATCGAGCGGTCGCGCAATGCGCTGGATCAGACCCGCCTGGAACTGGCTACCGAGACCACCCGGCGTTTTGTCGAAGTGCTCGCCGACCAGGCGCGCAGCACCGTGGCGGCGCAGGATCTCGCCCTCGCGCACGAGCTGACCGCCACCGTGCGTCGCTGGGTGCAGGCGGGCCGCAGTCCGGAGTCGGATCTCGCCCTGATGCAGATTGCCGAGACGCGGGCCGACATCGAGGTGGAGCACGCGGCGCATGAACTGGCCGGTGCCCGGGTTTCGCTGGCCGCGCTGTGGAATACCGTCGAGCCCGATTTCGACACGGTGGCCGGCAACCTGTTCGAGCTGCCCGCTGTGCCGTCATATGACGTCATCGTTTCGCGCCTGCCCGACAACCCCGGCCTGCGCGGCCTGGCGCTGGACACACATGCGGCGCAAGCGCGTGAACGCGTAGCCGCCGCCAGTGCCAGGCCGGACGTCACATGGCACGTCGGCGTGCGGCGGCTATCGACGTTCAACGACACCGCGCTGATCGCCGGCATCTCGCTGCCGCTGGGCAGCGCCAAACGCTCGGCGCTGAGCGTGGCCCAGTCCGTGGCCGAGACCGAGGCGGCGGACGCGCGCGCGCAGGCGCAGCAGATGGACGTGCGCCAGCGGTTGTTCTCGACCTACCAGGAACTGGTGCACGCGCGCACCGCCTTCGAAGCGCACCGCGACCGCATGATCCCGAAGGCCGAGGCCGCGCTGGCGCTGACCCGCAAGGGCTTCGAGGCCGGGCGCTTCAGTTTCGTCGCGCTGTCGCAGGCCCAGCGCACGCTGCTCGAGCTGCGCAACGCGCAAATCGACGCCGCCGTCCGCTACCACACCTTGTTGACCGACATCGAGCGGATGACGGTCACTGCCGGAGTTCCGTCCCCATGAAAATCCTCTCTATCAATCGCGCCGCGCTGGCGCTGCTGATCCTCGCCCCGCTTGCCCTCGGCGCCTGCAGCGATCGCGCGGCGCAGGAACCGGCCGAAGGCGAACACGCGGCCGCTGAAGCCTTCGAGCGCGGCCCGCACAACGGCCGCCTGCTGCGCGACGGTCCGTTCGCGCTCGAAGTCACCGTGTACGAGACCGGCGTGCCGCCCGAGTTCCGCCTGTATGGCTACCGCGACGGCAAGCCGTTGCCGCCGGGCGCGCTGCAGCCGGTGGTCGAGATCAGACGTCTGGACGGCGAAACCACCCGCTTCACGTTCCGCCCGGAAGGCGACGCACTGGTCGCCAACGGCACGGTGGTCGAGCCGCACTCGTTCGACGTCAAGGTCAGTGCCACCCACGAAGGCAAGACGCACGCGTGGACCTACGCCTCGTATGAAGGGCGCGTCACGATTCCTGCGGCGATTGCCGCAGCGTCAGGGGTGAAAACCTCGGTGGTGGGCCCGGCCACGATCCGCGACGCACTGCCGCTGATGGGGCGCGTGGCGATCGACCGCAGTCGCCAGGCCCTGGTACGCGCCCGCTTCCCGGGCATCGTGCGAGCGGTGCCGGTGAACCTGGGCGATCGCGTGCGCCGCGGGCAGACGCTGGCCACGGTGGAAGGCAACGACAGCATGCGCCGCTACGCCGTCACCGCTCCGCTGGACGGCGTGGTGCTGGCGCGCAACACCAACGTCGGCGATGTCGCCGGCGAGGCACCGCTATTCGAGATTGCGGATCTGTCCTCGGTCTGGATCGAACTCCATGCGGTCGGGCGCGATGCCGATCGCCTGCGGCCGGGGCAGGCGGTGAGCGTGCGCCCGGCCAGCGGCGGCGAAGCGCTGGGCACCCGCATCGATACGCTGGTGCCGGTGACCCGGGCGGGCATGAGTGTGGTGGCCCGTGCGCGCATTCCCAACCCGGACGATGCCTGGCGCCCGGGCATGGCGGTGGTCGGCGAGGTTGTCGTCGCCGAGCGCGAAGTGCCGTTGGCGGTGAAGGTCTCGGGCCTGCAGCGCTTTCGCGACTTCACCGTGGTGTTCGCCCAGGTCGGCGACACCTACGAGGTGCGCATGCTGGAACTGGGCGATCGCGACGACAGCTCGGCCGAGGTGCTCGGCGGTCTCAAGCCCGGCACGGCCTACGTGAGCGAGCAGAGTTTCCTCATCCGCGCGGACATCGAGAAGTCCGGCGCCAGCCACGACCACTGAGGACGCCCGCATGCTTGAACGACTCGTACGCGCCGCGATCGCGCATCGCCTGCTGGTGCTCGTGCTGGCCCTGGGGCTGGGCGCGCTGGGCGTCTGGAACTATTCGAAGTTGCCGATCGACGCGGTGCCCGATATCACCAATGTCCAGGTGCAGATCAACACCGAGGCGCCCGGCTATTCGCCGCTGGAAGCGGAGCAGCGCCTGAGCTGGCCGATCGAGACGGCGCTGGCCGGCCTGCCGCGCCTGCAGCAGACGCGCTCGATCGCCCGTTACGGGTTGTCCCAGATCACCGCGGTGTTCGAGGACGGCACCGACGTGTATTTCGCGCGGCAGCAGGTGGCCGAGCGGCTGAAGGAGGTCGGCGCGCAACTGCCGGCGGGCATGCAGCCGACGCTGGGGCCGGTGACCACCGGCCTGGGCGAGATCTTCATGTACGTGGTCGAGGCCGACCCCGAGGCGCGGCGTGCCGACGGCGAGCCGTGGACGCCGACGGACCTGCGCACGCTGCAGGACTGGGTGATCCGGCCGCAGCTGCGCAACCTGGCCGGGGTGACCGAGGTCAACACGATCGGCGGCTTCGTGCGCCAGTTCCACGTCACCCCCGACCCGGCCCGGCTGGCCGCCTACGGGGTGAGCCTGGTCGACGTGCAGCAGGCGCTGGAACGCAACAACGCGAACGTCGGCGCCGGCTACATCGAGCGCTTCGGCGAGCAGTACCTGATCCGCGTGCCCGGGCAGATCACCGAACTCGACGGCCTGCGCGAGGTCGTGGTCAAGCGGCAGGACGGCGTGGTGCTGCGCGTGCGCGACGTGGCCGAGGTCGTCGAGGGCCAGGAGCTGCGTACCGGCGCGGCGACCGAGGACGGCCGCGAGGCCGTGCTGGGCACCGTGTTCATGCTGATCGGCGAGAACAGCCGCGTGGTGGCCCGGCGGGTCGCGGCCGAGCTGCAGGACATCAACCGAAGCCTGCCGGCCGGGGTCAGCGCGCGCGCGGTCTACGACCGCACGCAGCTGGTCGACCGGGCCATCGCCACGGTGCAGAAGAACCTGGTCGAAGGCGCGCTGCTGGTGATCGTGGTGCTGTTCCTGCTGCTGGGCAACCTGCGCGCGGCGCTGATTACCGCGGCGGTCATTCCGTTGACCATGCTGATGACGATCAGCGGCATGGTCGGCAACGGCATCTCCGGCAACCTGATGAGCCTGGGTGCGCTCGACTTCGGCCTGATCGTCGATGGCGCGGTGATCATCGTGGAGAACTGCCTGCGCCGCTTCGGCGAGGCGCAGCACCGCCTGGGCCGCCTGTTGCGCCGGGACGAGCGTTTCGCGCTGGCGGCGAGCGCCACGGTGGAGGTGATCAAGCCGAGCCTGTTCGGCCTGTTCATCATCGCCGCCGTGTACCTGCCGATCTTCAGCCTCTCGGGAGTCGAGGGAAAGATGTTCCACCCGATGGCGTTCACCGTGGTGATCGCGATCACCGCGGCGATGCTCCTGTCGCTGACCTTCGTGCCCGCCGCGGTGGCGATGTTCGTGAGCGGCCGCGTGGCCGAGAAGGAGAACCGGGTGATGCTCGCCTTGCGCCGCGCCTATGCGCCGCTGCTGGCGCGGGTGATTGCCTGGCGGGTGGCGGTGGTCGCCGCGGCGGCCGTGCTGGTGGTCGCCGCCGGGCTGCTGGCCGGCCGGCTCGGCGCCGAGTTCATCCCCGACCTGGACGAAGGCGACATCGCCCTGCATGCGCTGCGCATCCCCGGCACCGGCCTGACCCAGGCGATCGGCATGCAGGCGCAACTGGAAGCGCGCATCAAGCAGTTCCCCGAGGTCAGCCACGTGTTCGCCAAGATCGGCACGGCCGAGGTGGCGACCGACCCGATGCCGCCGTCGGTCGCCGATACCTTCATCATGATGAAGGATCGCAAGGACTGGCCCGATCCGCGCAAGCCCAGGGCCGAGCTGGTCCGCGAGCTGGACGCGGCGGTGCGCGCGATACCCGGCAACAACTACGAGTTCACCCAGCCGGTGCAGATGCGCATGAACGAGCTGATCGCCGGCGTGCGCGCGGAGGTGGCGATCAAGGTCTTCGGCGATGATCTCGACACGCTGGTGAAGCTGGGCGAACGGGTGGAGAAAGTCGCCGCCGGCGTGGCCGGCGCGGCCGACGTCAAGCAGGAACAGTCCACCGGCCTGCCGCTGCTCACGATCCGGCCCGACCGCGTCGCGCTGGCGCGCTACGGCCTGTCGGTCGCCGACGTGCAGGACACGGTGTCCATCGCGATGGGCGGCGGCACCGCCGGCCAGGTGTTCGAGGGCGACCGGCGCATCGACATCGTGGTGCGCCTGCCGGAGGCGCAGCGCAACCGGCTGGAGGCGCTGGGTGCCTTGCCGATACCGCTGCCGGCGCACGACGACCCGTCCGTCCCCGCCACCGTGCCGCTGGGCGAGGTGGCGCGCATCGAGCTGTCCACCGGGCCCAACCAGATCAGCCGCGAAAGCGGCAAACGCCGGGTGGTCATCACCGCCAACGTGCGCGACCGCGACCTGGGCTCGTTCGTGGAGGAGTTGCGCGACGCCGTGGCCGCCGAGGTCGTGCTGCCGCAGGGCTACTGGATCGACTACGGCGGCACCTTCGAGCAATTGATCTCGGCCGGCCGGCGCCTGCAGATCGTGGTGCCGGTCGTGCTGCTGCTGATCTTCGGCCTGTTGTTCATGGCGTTCGGCTCGGCGAAGGACGCCGCGGTGATCTTCAGCGGCGTGCCGCTGGCGCTGACCGGCGGCGTGCTCGCGCTGTGGCTGCGCGGCATCCCGTTCTCCATTTCCGCCGGCGTGGGTTTCATCGCGCTGTCGGGCGTGGCGGTGCTCAACGGCGTGGTGCTGGTGTCGTTCATCCGTCGCCTGCTCGACGAAGGCCGTGATCTGGACAGCGCCATCGTCGAAGGTGCGCTGACCCGCCTGCGGCCGGTGCTGATGACCGCGCTGGTGGCGTCGCTGGGCTTCGTGCCGATGGCGCTGAACGTGGGCACCGGCGCCGAAGTGCAGCGCCCGCTGGCCACGGTGGTGATCGGCGGCATCCTGTCCTCGACCTTGCTGACCCTGCTGGTGCTGCCGGCGCTGTACCGGTGGGTGCACGGGGGCAATGCGGGGCGTCGGGTATCGCCCAGCTGAGCGGCTGTTGGCCATTTGAGGAGATCGCGAACAGCCGCGTTCCTGGTCGCCATTCCCGCGAAAGCTCCTGTCGCCTTCGCGGGAATGGCGTCATCGGGGCGAGGTTCCTTCAGGCATGCCGATGGCGGTGGTGGATGTCCGGATAGTGCGGGTGGCTGTGCACCAGCGGTTCGTGCACGTGCGGGTGGGTGTGGGGCTCCTTGCCGTCCCACGGGAAGTCGTGGGCGTGCTGGTGGTGCTCGTCGTGGTAGTGGCGATGGCTGTGCGCCAGCGCCTCATGGGCGTGTTCGTGCGCATGCCGCTCGCTGACGTGCAGCCATACGCCGAGCACCATCAGCGCGCCGGCCAGCCAGAATACGAGCGGCGGGTGTTCGGCGATCAGCAACAGCGACAAGCCGGCACCGACGAACGGAGCGGTGGCGAAGTACGCGCCGGTGCGCGCCGTGCCCAGGCTGCGCAGGGCGAGCACGAACAGCACCAGGCTCAGGCCGTAGCCGACGAAGCCGAGCACTCCGGTGGCGAGCAGGGGCAGCACGGCAGGGAAGCGGTAGCCCATCATCAGCGCCAGGGTGAGCGTGATGATTCCGGCCACGCCGCCCTTGATCGCGGCGATCTGCACCGGATCGACGCCGGCGACGGGGCGTGTCAGGTTGTTGTCGATCGCCCAGCACAGGCATGCGCCGGCGATCGCCAGCGCGCCCCACGGAACCTCGCTGCCGGCCTGGCGCTGCCAGGACAGCAGCACGCTGCCGGCAACGATCGCCAGCATGCCCAGGAACACGCGCCGATCCACATTCTCGCGAAACACCACCCAGGCGAGCACGGCGGTCAGCACGCTTTCCAGGTTGAGCAACAGCGAGGCCGTGGACGCGGGCGTCTGCGCCAGCCCCAGCATCAGCAGGATCGGACCGAGCACGCCGCCGAACAGCACCGCGCCGGCGAGCCATGGCGCATCCCGTCGCGTCAGTGGTGCCTCAGCGGCGCGCTGGCGGCGCAGCTTGCGCAGCAGCAGCCATAGCGAAAGGCCCAGCCCCGAGCCGGCGTACAGCAGCCCGGCCAGCAGCAGCGGCGGCGTCGTGTCCAGCAGCAGCTTGGCCAGCGGCGTGCCGAGGCCGAACAAGGCTGCCGCGGCCAATGCCTGCAAGATGCCGCGGTGGTGCTGGTGGTTGGCGGTCGTCATGTGTTCGCCCCGATGAATCAACGCTGGCGCGCCGTGGCAGCGTAGTGCGCGAGGTTCGCTCAGTCGACCATGCTGTGGCTTTCGGTGGTGCCAAGCAGCTCCGGCTGGGTGGTGACGCGCTGCTTGCGATGCAGCAGCGGATGCACGAACACTGCAGCGAGGATCACCGCCACGCCGAGATAGAACCAGTGATCGAGTTCGTGCTGCTCGCCGAGCAGCACGATCGCCAGCACGATCGCGTAGACCGGTTCCAGGTTGGTCACCATCTGGGTGCCGAACGCCGTCATGTGGCGCAATGCCACCAGCGCCAGCGTGAACGGCAGCAGGGTGCAGCCGAACGCCAGCGCCAGCAGCAGCAGCGCGTCGTGCAGGCTCGGCAGCACGAACAGCGCGCCCTGGTGCGGCAGCAGCGGCGCCAGCAGGGTGAGGAACGCGGTACCGGTGCCCAGCTCGATGAAGGTCACCGTCAGCGGATCGCCCGATTCGACCATGCGCTTGTTGAGCGAGCCGAACAGCGCCACGAACAGCGCCGACAGCACGCCCACCGCGATGCCGATGCGCATGTCCACCGGCACGCCGCCGACCACCATCACCACGCCCGGCACTACCGCCACGCCGATCAGCAATTCGCGCGGATCGAATTTGCGCTTGGCGAGCCACGGCTCGATGAAGGCCAGGAACACCGGCCCCAGCGCGATGCAGGTGGCGCCCACCGAGGCATTGGACAGCTTGATCGCGGCATAGAAGGTCAGCCAGTGCAGCGACACCAGCACGCCGATGCCGGCATATGCGCCGATCAGCCGCCATGACATCGCCCGCAACTGGCGCCGCACCCGCGGCACCAGCAGCAGCGCACCGGTTACCAGCAGCATGCGCCACCACACCAGCGGCAGCGCCTGCAAGGTGATCAGCTTGCCCAGGATCGCGGTAAAGCCCCACAGCAACACGCAGAAATGAATCTGCAGACGAGCCTGATTGACGGGGTGCATGGACGTACGCGCAAGGGAAGTCGCGGCATTCTAGCGCCATGCCTGGCACGACTCGCGTGCCCGTGCAGGAGCGCACCCTGTGCACGATGCCTTTGGGTGTCGGGACGAAGCGCGGGGCGCCGCGGTACGGTGCGCTCGCGCTTCGACGCCACGTGGTTTGAGTTTGTCTGCCGCTGTGGCAGATTGACCCGACCTGACTGCCTTGGGGAATCGCATGTCCAGCTTCCACTCTGTCTGCATGGCGCTGTTGCTGCTGGGTGTGCTGCAGGCGATCTGCGGGTGCTCGAAGAAGCAGGAGGTCTCGCCAGCACCGGTCAGCGGAGAGCAGTCGAAGTCCGGGGCGATGCTGGCTTATGAGCACACGCTGCGAATCAAACTGCCGGAAGCGAAAATTGCCGATCGCCTGGCGGCGGCCCGGCAGGCTTGCGAGTCGGATCGATTCGGTGCCTGCAACGTTCTGCGCATTCGGCAGGATGAGCACTCGGCATCGCTGGTCGTGCGAATCGTGCCAGATGGCGTTGAGCCGATGGCGAAGCTGGCATCTCAAGACGGCACGGTCGGATACCGGCAGACCCGGGCCGAGGATCTCGCCGATGTGGTCACCGACAACCGGCGTCAGCGCGACTTGCTGGAAAAGCAAGCCCGACATCTGGCGGACCTCGCCGCGCGCAAGGACATGGCCGTTGCCGATCTGATCGCGCTCAGCCACGAGCAGGCCTCGGTGGAAAGCCAACTGCAATCGCTGCAGGCCGCTGGGGCAAATCAGCAGCGCCGGCTGGATACCAATCGGCTCGAACTGGAGTTCGACAGTAGCGATGCCCGCAGCGGGCGTATCGGTATCGGCTTTTCCGGCTTGCCCGACGAGGTGGCGGACGGCGTGGTCGATGCATTGGGGCTGCTCGGCTACGGCTTGCCCTTTCTGATTCTGGCCTTCCCGCTGGCGATGCTGTGGCGCCGGCTATGGCGCCGGTTCACCCGCTCCGGACGGCAGCTGCACTGAACGTTGCCGGTTGGCGGACGGTACGGTCGTGCGGTGAAACCGCCGACAGATGGTCATTTCCCGCTTGATTGAGTCTTCTGGCCCGAGCCACGCAGTTGCATCAGCACCGCGCGGCAGGTGTTCTCGCCGCTGTCCTCGTTTTCGTGGCTGGGTGCGATCAACGCGATCAGCGCGGCCGCCGGTGCGGCGACGGCGCCCAGGGCCACGGCGCCGGCGCCGCGCAGCAGCAGCGGACCCTTCTGCACGCCGACGTCGGGATGCTTGAGCGTGCCGCGCACGTACAGCGGCGAGCGCAGGGAGAGGATGCGCAGGCCCTTGGTGTGCGGTTTCACGTCGAGGTCGAGTTTCTCGCTGGCGAGATTCACCGTGCCATCCACCTTGATCAGCGCGTCGTCGGTGTCGAACACGAACAGGCGCATGTCGAACAGGCCGTTTTTCGCGACCATGTCGGTGGCGGCGCAGTTGATCTCCACCGTCTTGTCGCCGAACAGCTTGCCGATGATGATGTTGCCCACGTTGAGGCCGGCGGTTTCCAGCAGCGTCTTGCTGATCGCGCCGTCGTTCATCAGCAGCTTCAGCTCGCCGTCGGCGCTGCCGAGCAGGGCGGCGATGGAATTGCCTTCGGCGGTGAGGTTGGCGTCGCCGTTGATCTCGCCGAAGCTGGTGCGCATCGGCGAGAACTGCGGGAACAACTGTTTCAGCTTCAGGTGGCGCGCATGCAGCTCCAGCACGCCGGGCATCGGCGCGCGGCTGCCGTCGAGGGTGATGTTGCTGCGCACGGTGCCGCCGGCCACGCCGAAGGTCAGCGGGTCGAGGTAGAGCGCGCCGTTGCTCAGCACGAGGTGCGTGTGCAGCGAGTCGATCGGCAGCGCCTTGCCGTGCTCGATGCGGGTGGCACTGAAGTCCACGTCGGCGTCCATGGTTTGCCAGCGCCCGGTGCGGAACGGCGCTACCGGCAGCAGCTTGTCGGCCGGCTGCGAGCTGTCGGGACGGTCGACCCTGGCGGTGTCGGAGTCCGCGCCGATCAGTGGCGCCAGGTCGGCGAAGCGCAGCAGGTTCGAGTGCAGCTTGCCGCTCAGTTTCGGTCGTTCGCCGCCAGTGACGAACAACAGGTCGCCGGCGAGGTCGCTGCCACCGACGTGGCCGCGGAAGTCCTGGTAGTGATAGCGGCCGGAGCCCTCGCCCAGCCTGGCGCTCAGGTGGCCCTCGGTGGCGTAGGGCGGCGTATCGGGCAGGGTGATGCCGGTCAGCGGGTACAGCTTGGCCATGCTGCTGCCGGAGAACCACAGGCGCAGATCAAGCGCGCCCAGTTGCAGCGGATCGGTCAGCGTGCCGACCAGGGCGATGTGGCTGTCGCCGATGTGCACGTCGGCCTGCACCGGAAAGGGCCGGCTGGCGTCCTGCAACGCCAGCACGGCACCGGTCTTGCCTTCGCCGGTGAGCGCACCGCCCTGGTACGTGCCGCTGGCTTGCCAGGCGAACTGGTAGCTGGTCGCGCTGGCCGATTTGTCCCTGGGCACTTCCGGCGCCTTGGCGGCGGCCTTGCCGGTGGTCTTCTGCGCCTGCTTGCGGGCGTCGGCGCTCTGTTGCGCCACGATGTCGTCGTAGGGAATCGCCGCCTGCAACGGTTTCACGGCGACCTTGAGCCTGGTCTGCGTGACCGCGTCATCCAGCCGGATCACGCCGTGGTCGAAACCGACCGAGCCCACGTCCAGATGCCATGCCGACGGCCCGGATTTCTTCGGTGAATTGAAGTGCCAAGTGGCGCGGCCGTCCTTGTCGCGCTCCAGGTCGATGCTGGGGTTCACCAGTTGCACGCTGGGTACCTCGATGCGATGCATCAGCAGCGCCCACGGCGAGAGCCGGAAGCGCAGCGCATCCAGCTGCGCGAATGGCGTTTGCGCGGCCCAGTCGGGGTTGGCGATGCGGATGTCTCGCGCGGTGAACTCGGGCCACGGCATCCAGGCGGCGGGGCCGCTGCGGCTGCGGTCCCGGCGCCAGTCCAGCGTGAGGTCACCGTTGATGGAAAAGGGCCGGCCGATCGCCTGGCTGACCTTGTCGCCGATGAACGGCCGCAGCCGGTTCCAGTCGAACGTGGCGATCACGATCAGTGCCACCACGAGCAACGCCAGCACGACGCTGCCGATCACCACCAGTGACTGGGTGCCACGCTTCATGGGTTCGCTCCGCGGTCCGCGACCTGCGCACCGGGTTGGCGCATGCGCAGGTCATTCCACGGAAGTCATAACCAGGTCGATGACAAGGTTATGTGCTCGACCGTCGTTGCCGTTCAGCTTTTACCCGCCGGGGTGATAGCTGCGTTCGGTGTGGCCCTTCAATTGTTCCGGCCAGAAGTACACAGTGCGCAGGTTGCCGGTGGTGTAGCGCTCCGCCTCGTCGTTGAAGTGCGGAGAATCGGGGTGCCCGCTTTCGCCGCCGGCGGTGATCGCCCGCGCATGCACCTTCGGCCCGAACTCGACGGCAGCCACGAAGCTGTTGCCGCCGGTGCCGTAGTAGCGCTTGGTACCCGGCCAGCGATGCGCGCCGAACGAGGCCAGCGAACCCCAGCGCGAGGAGGTGAACGGCACCGGGATGCTGGGCTTGGCGTCGTCGAATTTCTGCACGATGTCGCCGTTGATGCGCTGGAAGCGGTTGATCTCGCCCCACGGCACGCCCCAGCTGCCGAAGTCCTGGGTCAGCCGGTCGGAGGCTTCGACCAGCGCATGGAGGCGCGCCTTGGCGCCGGCCTTGGCGGCCATCCGGTCGTAGATCGACAGGCCTTCGGCGGTGTCGGCCTTGCTCACTTCGTCCCACAGCGTATCGCCCCAGAACACCGCCAGCGAGGTCGGCATCGAGGCGATGCCCCAGCGGTAGTCCCAGTCGCGCAGCAACTGGATCGGCCCGGCGAGTTTCGCGCGCAGGGGATCGTCGGCGGGCAGCGCGTCGTAGTCGGCGATCAGGATCGGCAACTGGCGCGCGAACGCGGGCAGGTAGGAGTCGAACGCGGCGGTGATCAGCGAGGGCAGGGTGACCTGCCTGATGTCGGTGAGCAGGCGGATCGCGTGCAGGCCGCGCGGGTTCTCGCCGAAGGTGTCCATGTAGCGCGGGTAGTCGGCCTGCTTCGGGCTGTACGCGCCGGCGGCGGAATACGGCCAGTTGTTGGTGTTGAAGGTCCAGCCATTGGGCGGGTTCACCACCTGCGGCAGTTGGTCCAGCGGCGTCAGGCCCTGCCAGTCGGTGGCCGGATCGCTGCCGTCCACGGGTTTGGTGTAGTCGAAGCGGTTGTCGCGCCTGGGCACGAATTGCGGCAGCAGGAAGGCGATCTCGCCCTTGTCGTCGGCAAACAAGGTGTTGTTGGACGAGTTCGCCTTCAGCTCGGCGACCTTCATGTAGCTGGCGAGATCATGCGTCCTGGTGCGCAGCCAGCTCTGCTCCAGCGCGGGGATCGGCTTGTTCATCAGTGCTTCGGCGATCCACTTGCCGTCCGCCTCGCGCACGATCGGGCCGTGATGGGTGAAGTGCGCGGTGAACGTGCGCTGCGCCAGCGCGCCGCTCTTGTCGCGATACGACAAAGTGATCTGGCGTGACGTCACCGGCCGCAGTTCCTTGCCGTAGCGGTAGAACAGCTTGCCGTCCCGGTGCACGATGGTCTCGGCGAACTCGTCGACCACGTCGACGCCGGTCGAGGTATGCATCCAGCCCACGTGCGGGTTGAAGCCCTGGTAGATGAAGAATTGGCCCCAAGTCACCGCGCCGTAGGCATTCAGCCCCTCGTCGCTGGACATCTGCAGTTCGGAGCGGAAGAAGAACGAGGTGTGCGGGTTGATCAGCAGCAGCGCGTGACCATCGACCGTGAGCTTCGGCGCGATCGCGATGCCGTTGGAGCCGGTCGGCTCGATCCAGCTGGGTTGCGTGTGCACCTGTGCCAGCGGCGCGTCGGCCGGGCTGCCATAGAACGCCTTCAGCGGTGCCAGCTCCACCCGCTCGATGTCGCCGCCGATGCTGCCTTCGGTGAAGGACAGCGCCATCCACGGCTCGAAACGGGTGAGCACGCGCGGGTGCACGTCGGGATGGGTGGCGAGGTAGTAGTTGAGCCCGTCGGCCCAGCTGTCCATCAGCTGGCGCAGCCAGCGCGGGCTTTGCGCGTACAGCTTCTTCAACTCGGCCGGATCGATGAACAGGCGCTGGCGCAGGTCCTGCCACAGCGCAGAGTCGTCGGCGTCCTTCGCCTCGGCCAGCCGGCCCAGCGCGATCAGGTAGTTGGTCTCGACCCGGTTGAAGTCGTCCTCGGCCTGGGCGTAGGCCATGCCGAACACCGCGTCCGCATCGGTCTTGCCGTGCACGTGGGCGATGCCCCAGTCGTCGCGGGTGATCGTCACCGCCTGCGCCTGGCGCTCCCAGCGCGACTGCTCCGGGGTGGCCGCGGTGGCGGTTTGCAGCAGGCTCCATGCCAGCAGTGCGGCGATGACCAGCACGGTCGACGCCCTGTGCGCCCGCGCGATGCCGCCGAGGATGCGTGTATTCATCTGTTGCCCCTTGATGACCGACCGGTCTGCCCAGCGTAGCCCATTCCGCCCGCACCGCGCTGTCGCCCGCTCAGCCGCCGAAACGCTCGCGCAAGGCAGCACGGTGGCGTCGGCTGCAGGGGATGGTGGCACCGTCACGCATGGTCAGGCGGGCGTCGCCGGTATCCAAGGGCTCGATCTGGGCGAGGTAGTCGAGATTGACGAAATAGCCGCGGTGCACGCGCACGAAACGCGCCGGGTCCAGCCGCTCCTCGATCGCCGCCATGGTGCTGCGCAGCGGGTAGTCGCGACCGTGCACATGCAGGTTCACGTAATTGCCCGAGGCCTGCAGCCATTCGACCTCGCTGGCATTGAGCAGGAATTCCCGCCCCAGCTTGCGCACCAGGAAGCGTTCGGGCCGCTCGACCGGTTCGGCCGGCTGTCCCTCGTCGGGGGCGGCCAGCAAGCGCGCCTCGCCCTGCCAGCGGATCAGCCACAGGCGCGACAGGCACAGCAGGGCGATGATGACGAAATAGGTGCGGATGTCCTTCAGATACTCGTAGCCGTAGTGCGCGCCGAACTGGTCGTGGGAACCGACCAGCGCGTAACAGAGCCGACGCAGCGCCACCATGCCGGTGACATGGATGAGGCTGAACGGGACCGTGGCCAGCAGGTGGCGCGGCAGGCTGTGCCGCCAGGTATCGACGCGGAACGGCCAACGGCGTTCCAGCGCGATCACGAACGGGATCAGCGCCAGGATCAGGAGGGCGCTGCTGAACTCCCACACCCAGGGTTTCCACGTGTCCACGTCGGGATGATCGGTCAGCGCAACCAGCGCATTGAATCCGGCGTTGAGGATGACCAGGGCCACCCAGAAGCCGACTTCGATGGGTCGCCGCCAGCGCTGGAAATCGTCGAAGCTGAGGCCGGGGCGTTCGTTCATCCGGCGATTCTACGCAAAGCCCCGCGACCCGTCCCCGCAGCCCTGCCGTCCGTCCCCGTGACGGGTCGATCCGTCACCTGGCGGGCGACAGCGCGGCCGGAGGCGCTGCAAGATGGAGCCCTCGACCCCACCATCGGAACGCCCATGAACCGCCGCGATCTGCTCAAGGCCGCTGTCGCCGCAACGCTCCTGCCCTTGGCGCTGTCGCCGGTCGCCCGGGCGCTGGCCGGTACCCGCAACCATCTTTCCCGACTGCTGCGCCGGGTGCGGCCGGGCGATCCGGCGTGGCCCGACGCCGACGCCTGGGAAACGCTGAGACAGCAGGTCGGCGGACGCCTGCTGAAACTGCAATCGCCATTCGCGCCGGGGGCGACTGCCGCTGCCCGGGCCGAGGCGCTGGCGCAGATCAAGAATCCGTTCTACGTCGGCGACAACCCCGCGCTGACCCAGACCAGCGGCTGGCTGGATGCCTGGGCCTCGCAGCCCAGCACGTACGCCGTGGCCGCCGAGAGCACGGCCGACGTGGTCGCCGCGGTGAACTTTGCCCGTCGGCATCATCTGCGGCTCGTCGTGAAAGGCGGCGGCCACAGCTACCAGGGCACCTCGAACGCGCCCGACTCCTTGCTGGTGTGGACGCGGCACATGCACGACGTGACCCTGCACGACGCCTTCGTCGGCCACGGCTGCGCGGGCAAGCAGGCCGCACAGCCGGCGGTGAGCATCGGCGCCGGCGCGATGTGGATCGACGCCTACGACGCTGTAACCACCAGGGGCGGCCGCTACGTGCAGGGTGGCGGCTGCACCACGGTGGGCGTGGCCGGGCTGGTGCAGAGCGGCGGCTTCGGCAGCTTCTCCAAGCATTACGGCACCGCGGCGGCGGGCCTGCTGGAAGCCGAAGTCGTCACCGCCGACGGCCAGGTGCGCATCGCCAACGCCTGCACGAATCCGGATCTGTACTGGGGCCTCAAGGGTGGCGGCGGCGGCAGCCTTGGCGTGGTCACGCGCCTGACCCTGCGCACGCGCGAGCTGCCGGCGTTCTTCGGTGGCGTGTTCGGCACGATCGAGGCCACCACCGATGCCGCCTATCGCACGCTGATCGCCCGGGCGATCGCGTTCTATCGCAGCGACCTGTTCAATCCGCACTGGGGCGAGCAGATGGGCTTCAGCGGCCGCAAGCTGGAACTGAGCATGCTGTGCCACGGGCTGGACCAGGCGCAGATGGAAAAGGTCTGGGCGCCGTTCCTCGACTGGGTGAAGGCGCGCGCGGAATATCGCTACGCCGATCCGATGAAGATCTTCGCGATGCCGGCGCAGCACATGTGGGACGTGGATTTCATGCGCCAGAATGCGCCCGGCGTAATGGTGGCGGACAACCGGCCCGGCGCGCCGAAGCACCATGCCTACTGGGCGACCAATGTGGGGGAGGCGGCCTGGTTCCTGCACGCCTACCAGTCGGCGTGGTTGCCGGCCACGCTGCTGCACGAGGATCGCCAGGGTGCACTGGTCGATGCGCTGTTCGACGCCGCGCGCGAATGGAGCGTGGGCCTGCATTTCAACAAGGGCTTGGCCGGCGCGCCCGCGGCGGAAATCGCCGCAGCGAGAGACACCGCAACCAACCCGCAAGTGCTCGATGCGTTTGCGCTGGCGATCATCGCCGGCGGCGGTGCACCGGCCTTTCCGGGCATGCCGAAACCGGATCTGGCGAAGGCGCAGCGCGCCGCCGCCAGCATCGGCACGGCGATGGCCGCCCTGC
Source organism: Rhodanobacter sp. UC4443_H10 (assembly GCF_052978325.1). Taxonomy (NCBI): domain Bacteria; kingdom Pseudomonadati; phylum Pseudomonadota; class Gammaproteobacteria; order Lysobacterales; family Rhodanobacteraceae; genus Rhodanobacter; species Rhodanobacter sp. UC4443_H10. The sequence goes on from NZ_CM129668.1 coordinate 304,007, forward strand.
GCAAGGTCGCGCCGAACGCGGGTGCCTACGTCTCCGAGAGCGATTACTTCCAGCGCGACTGGCAGGCCGCGTTCTGGGGCACCCACTACCCGAAGCTGCTCGCCGTGAAGCGCCGCTACGATCCCGACGGCCTGTTCTTCGTCCACCACGGCGTGGGCAGCGAGGGTTGGAGCGGCGAGGGGTTCGTGCGCAAGGATTGACCGGATATCGAGTTCAGAAGGGAAGACGAGGATGTAGGCCGAGCAGCTGTCTTTGTGATCTGAGGACAGCTTGCTTCGGCGGGCAAGCACTTCACCCCCCTCCTGGGGAAGATGGCGCGAAGCGATGGATGAGGGTTCGGGGTCCCCAGCGCGCGCTTCGGCCGCCCCTCGCCCCTACCCCTCTCCCGAGGGGAGAGGGGTTCAACACCTTCACGCGGCGCGTATGCACGCCGCTTCCTGTCCTCCAGTGACGCAGATGGCGTTCTTATGGCTTTTACGCCTGACTCAGAGCCCGTTGTTGTTGGCGGCGTCGGCGAACTGTTTCAGGTAATCCTCGAATGCACGCTGGTAGGCCAGTTGCCAGTTGGCTTCGCGAGCGACCTGGATGGAGTTGTGGCCGTATCCCTTCACGGTCACCTGGCGATGCCCCTGAGGGCTGTCGATCTTGAGCAAGGTGTCAAGCTTCGCCTCGATGCTGGCGCTCCAGAACCCGGGCGTGAACCACGCCCAAAATTGGCGGATGTCGACGCTGACATGTGGCGCATTCGCCGGGGCGCTGGCTGCATCCACGACGCTGTAGCCGCGGCTGGCAAATGCATTGGTCAACAACTGCCGGGTCACCGACTCCACGTTCTGGCCGGGCTTGAGCAGGATGTCGCCGAATGCCTTTCCGAAGCCGCCACGCTTGCGCGCGATGGCCTGCTTGCGTTGCGTTGCATCCAGCGCGTAGCTGGCGCCCTTCTTCAAGGATGGCGTGCTGGGGTCGTCCGGATCGGTTTCGAACACGCGCACGTCATGGATGGCGTCGATGACCACCGGTTTGCCGCCGCTGACTACCGCTGAACCCGGCGATGGCACGTCGAGCGACATCTGGGTGCGCGTGGTTGCGCAGCCTGAGATGAGGGCAAGGACAAAGACGGCGACGAGGCCGTGAACGAGATGCTTCATGCGTTTTCCCCTGTAGCGATGATGTCGTGGATCTGAATGGAACGGGAGAGTTGTCGCAAATGTCGCGACGAAAGGGAAGCTGATGCTTGACTCTTGACCTTGATCCAAGGTCTAGACTATGCCCATGAACACGCAAGCCTCCTCCCTGACCATCGGTGCCGTCGCCAGGCGCGTCGGCGTGGCGATCGACACGATCCGTTATTACGAGCGCGAAGGGTTGTTGCCCGAGCCGCAGCGGCGTGCCTCCGGCTATCGCAGTTACGGCGAGGGCGCGGTGACGCAGCTGCGCTTCATCCGCCGTGCCAAGGATCTGGGCTTCACGCTGGAAGAGATCCGCGAACTGCTCGCGCTGTCGGCAGATCGCCAGCGCGGGGTGAAAGCGGTGAAACAGCGCGCGCAGAAGCGGCTGGCGGCGATCGAGCAGCGCATCGTCGAGCTGCAGCGTGTGCGCGACGGCCTGGCGGAGCTGGTGGCATCGTGTCCGGGGCACGGCAAGCCGGAGCAATGTCCGATCCTGCGCGCGCTCAGCGGTGACGAGGTGTCGCCATGAACGCGCATGCCTGCTGCCACGGTGGCGACAACACGCCTTCGGCGGTGATTGACCCGGTTTGCGGCATGACGGTCGATCCGGCCACGTCGAAACATCAGTCGGTGCACGACGGGCAGGCCTTCCATTTCTGCTGCGGCGGCTGCAAGGCCAAGTTCGAGGCGGAACCGGCGCGTTACCTGGCCCAGCCTGCGGCGCACCATCATGACCACGCCTCACACGCGGCTGCGCATGGCGCACACCTGGCGAAGGACCCGGTCTGCGGCATGAGCGTGGACCCGCACACCGCGAAGCACCGCGCCGACCACGACGGCCATCCGTATCACTTCTGCTCCGCGCGCTGCCGCGAGAAATTCGTGGCCGACCCGGCCGCATACCTCGGTGAACGCAAACCCGCGCCGGCCACACCGGCCAGCACGATCTACACCTGCCCGATGCATCCGGAAGTGCAGCAGGTCGGCCCCGGCCATTGCCCGAAGTGCGGCATGGCGCTGGAGCCGATGATGCCCTCGCTGGACGAGGACGACGGCGGCGAACTGGGTGCGATGACGCGGCGCTTCTGGTGGCTGCTGGCGCTGACCTTGCCGGTGTTCGCGCTGGCGATGGGACCGCATCTGTCCGGCTGGCATCTGTCCGCGCCATGGGATGGCGTGGCGGTGTGGGTCGAGGCGGTGCTGGCCAGCGTGGTGGTGCTGTGGGGCGGCGCGCCGTTCTTCGCGCGCGGATGGCGTTCGCTGAAGCCCTGGTCGCCGAACATGTACACGCTGATCGCGCTGGGCACCGGCGTGGCGTGGTTGTACAGCGCGGTGGCGTTCGTGCTGCCGGGGATCTTCCCCGACGGCTTCCGCGACATGCATGGCCGCGTCGCGGTGTACTTCGAATCGGCGGCGGTGATCGTCACCCTGGTCACGCTGGGCGATTTCCTGGAGCTGCGCGCGCGGCGGCGCACCGGCGCGGCACTCAAGGCGCTGCTGAGGCTGGCGCCGAAAACCGCGTGGCGGATTGCCGTCGATGGCAGCGAGGCCGATGTGCCGCTGGAGCAAGTGCAGGCCGGCGACGTGCTGCGCGTGCGCCCCGGCGAGAAGGTCCCGGTCGACGGCGTGGTGATCGAGGGCGAAAGCCATGTCGACGAATCGATGCTCACCGGCGAGCCGATGCCGCTGGCCAAGGCGAAGGATGATGTGCTCACCGGCGGCACCGTGAACCAGGATGGCGCGCTGACCATGCGCGCGCAGAAGGTCGGTGGCGAGACGATGCTGGCGCAGATCGTGGCCCTGGTGGCGGCCGCCCAGCGCAGCCGCGCGCCGCTGCAGCGCGTGGCCGACAAGGTGGCGGCGTGGTTCGTGCCGGCGGTGGTCGTGGTGGCCGTGCTGGCGTTCGCCGCGTGGGCGATGGTGGGGCCGGAACCGCGCCTCACGCATGCACTGATCGCGGCGGTGTCGGTGCTCATCATCGCCTGTCCGTGCGCGCTGGGCCTGGCCACGCCGATCTCGATCATGGTCGCCAGCGGGCGCGGTGCGCAGCACGGCGTGCTGTTCAGGGACGCCGGCGCGATCGAGTCCCTGCGCGACATCGACACCCTGGTGGTGGACAAGACCGGCACGCTGACCGAGGGCAAGCCGGCGCTGACCGAGCTGGTGATCCTCGGCAACCGGCCGCGCGAACGCCTGCTGGCGCTGGCCGCCGCGCTGGAGCGGCCGAGCGGGCATCCGCTGGCGCGGGCGATCGTGATGGCTGCGGACGCCGAAGGCGTGCCGAAGCTGGGGGCGACGGAGTTCCGCTCGCTGACCGGGCGCGGCGTCAGCGCGACGGTGGATGGCAGCACGGTGGCGCTGGGCAATGCCGGGCTGATGGCCGAGTCGCATGCCGCCATCGGCGACGATGCCAACGCTCGCGCGGAACAACTGCGCCAACACGGCGCCACGGCGATGTTCCTCGCCGTCGACGGCAGTCTCGCCGCGCTGCTGGCGGTAGCCGACCGCATCAAGCCGGACACGCCCGCCGCCATCCAGGCGCTGCATGCCGCCGGCCTGCGCATCGTGATGCTCACCGGCGACAACGCCACCACCGCGCAGTCGGTGGCGCGCACGCTGGGCATCGACGAGGTGCATGCCGACGTTTCGCCCGCCGACAAGGCCGCCGTGGTCAACGCGTTGCGCGCCGAAGGCCGTCGCGTGGCGATGGCCGGCGACGGCATCAACGACGCGCCGGCACTGGCCGCGTCCGATGTCGGCATCGCGATGGGCAGCGGCACCGACGTGGCGATGGAGAGCGCGCAGATAACGCTGGTGAAGGGCGAGCTCGGCGCCATCGTGCGCGCGCGCCGGTTGTCGCAGGCCACCGTGCGCAACATCCACCAGAACCTGTTCTTCGCCTTCGTCTACAACGCCGTCGGCGTGCCGCTGGCGGCCGGCGTGCTGTATCCGTGGTTCGGCATCACCTTGTCGCCGATGATCGCCGCGCTGGCGATGAGCCTGAGTTCGGTGTCGGTGGTGAGCAACGCGCTGCGGTTGCGTGGCGCGGGATTGTGAGGGCAGTGCCGGCTGTCTGATCGGTACGTTCCTGCGCCGGGTTCGGCGACAATGGGCGACCCCTTCGCCTGTTCATCGAGTAACCCGTTCATGCCCCGCACCCTCGCCGAGTGGTTGAGCTATCAGGATCGCGTCAACCTGCACACCATCGAACTGGGGCTCGATCGCGTGCGCGAGGTATGGCAGCGCATGGGCGCGCCACGGCCGGCGCCGCGGGTGATCACCGTGGCCGGCACCAATGGCAAGGGTTCGACCGTGGCGCTGCTGGAGGCGATGCTGAAGGCGGCCGGTTGGCACGTCGGCGCCTTCACCTCGCCGCATCTGCTGGCCTACAACGAGCGCATCGGCATCGACGGCGTGCCGGTCACCGATGCCGCGCTGATCGAGTCGTTCGAACGCATCGAGGCGGCGCGCGCGGAGATTCCGCTGACCTATTTCGAGTTCGGCGCGCTGGCGGCGGTGGACTTGTTCGCCCGCGCGGGTGTCGACGTGGCGGTGCTCGAAGTGGGGCTGGGCGGCCGACTCGACGCAGTCAACATCATTGATGCGGACGTGGCCGTGATCACCACCGTGGATCTGGACCACATGGAATGGCTGGGCCCCGACCGTGACAGCATCGGCCGCGAGAAGGCCGGCATCGCGCGCGGCGGGCGGCCGGCGATCCTGGGCCAGCTCGACCCGCCCGACGGCCTGCTTGCGGCGCTGGCCGAACGCGGCGCGCAGGTCGAGCGCGCCGGCATCGACTTCAGCGTGGAGCGTCACGAGGACGGCTGGCGCTGGCGCCACCGCGACGGCAGTGCGATGGAGTTGCCCGATCCCTATCTCGCCGCGCCGGTGCAGCACGCCAACGCCGCCGCCGCGATCGCTGCGTTGCATGCGTTGGGCGACGAGGCGTTCTCGCCCAGCACCCTGTTCGCCGCGGCCAGCGCCGGCCTGCACGACGTGCGGATCGCGGCGCGACTGCAGGCGCTGGGCGGCGAGCCGCCGGTGTTCGTGGACGTGGGCCACAATCCGCAGGCCGCGCGGGCGCTGGCCGAGTGGCTGGACGCATCGGCGCACGGCGCAGTGCATGCCGTCTATGGTGCGCTGGCCGACAAGGACGTGGCCGGGGTGATCGGCGCGCTGGGTGCGCGCATCGCGCACTGGCATCTGGCCGGGCTGGAGCAGGTTTCGCCGCGTGGCATGGACGTGGCGGCGCTGTCCGAGAAGCTGAAAGCCACCTTGCCGCAAGCATCGTTCGACGCCCATCCCGACGTGGCTGCCGCACTGGCTGCGGCACGCCAGGCCACGCAGCCGGGCGACTGCATCCTGGCGTTCGGCTCGTTTTTCGTCGCCAGCGCGGTGATGGCTGAACATGCGCCGTGAGCCGCCGCATGGCGCCGGGCGCCGGCAGGTATAATCGCCATATTGCGCATCGCGTTCGCCGCCTGGGAGCGAAAACTTGAAAACACGCCTGCTGGGAGCTGCCGTCCTGATAGCGTTGGCGGTCATCTTTGTGCCGATGTTCTTCACCGACAGCCCGCCCACCCCCGGCGGTGACCGCTCAGTGAGCCTGGCCATTCCGCCTGCACCCGACCGCGACCTGCAAACCAGGACGATGAGCCTCGACCCGTCCGCCGCCGCCAGCGTGCCGGCCGGCGCGGCGACCGCTGCGGCGTCGGGCGACCGCATCGCCACGGTCACCATCGACTCGAACCGCCCGCGCGACGTGGAACTCGACCCCCAGGCAGGCCGGACGCCCGCGCCGACCACGGTGACGACCGGCAGCGGCACCTCGCCGGCGCAACCGGTGATCCCGCAGCGCGACACGGGTGCCGCGCCGATGCCGAAAGCCACGGTCGCAGCGAAACCCGCGCCGGCCAGCGAGCCGACCCGGCCGGCGGCCAAACCGGCCGAGCCGACGCCCGCACCCGCGCTGGCACCGGTCACGGCGGCTGCGGCACACGGCAGCTACACGATCAACCTCAGCGCCTACGCCAGCGCCAGTGGCGCGGCAAAGTTGCAGAGCCGGGTGCGCGCATTGGGCTACCCGGTATCGGGCCGCGTGATCACGCGGGCCGGGCAGTCGCGCACGCTGGTTACCGCCGGTCCATTCGAAACGCGCACGGCCGCCGAGGCGGCGCGCCTGAAGATCACCCAGGCGATTCCCGGCGTGCCGGCCAAGGTGGAGCAGGGCGGCGATACCGCGGGGACGTCCACGAGCACCACGCCGACGGCCACCCATGCCGCCAGGGCCGGCGGCTGGGCGGTGCAACTGGCGGCGGTGAGCAGCCAGGCCGACGCGACCGCCTTGCGCGACAAGTTGCGCGCGGCCGGCTTCGACGGTTTCCTCGACTCGGTGCAGTCCGGTGGCCGTACCCTGTGGCGCGTGCGCGCCGGCCCGCAGACCCAGCGTGCCGATGCCCAGCGCGTGCACGACCAGATCAAGGCCAAGCTGGGCATCGACGGCAATGTCGTTTCGGTGCCCTGAACGACACCGCGGCCGCGGTGATGAAGGTACGCCGGCGACGCAGTCATATGCCGGGCGTGGCGTCCGCGCGAGCCGGTTGAACGGATGAACTGGCTCGACGGAATCATTCTGGCCATCCTTGCGCTGTCGGTGCTGATCGGCCTGATGCGCGGACTGGTGGCGGAGGTGTTGTCGCTGGCCACCTGGATCGCCGCCTTCTGGATGGCGGCGGTGTTCGGGCCGGATGTGGCGGCCTTGTTCGAGAATTCGATCTCGCTGCCCATGGCGCGGATCGGACTCGGCTACGCGATCTGCTTCTTCGGCATTCTGTTGCTGGGCATGCTCGTGCGCTTTGCCGCCCGACGGCTGATCTGGAGCACCGGCCTGAGCGGTATCGATCGACTGCTGGGCGTGTTGTTCGGTTTCGTGCGTGGTGCACTGGTGGTCACCATCCTGGTTTTCCTGGTGGGGCTTACTGCGGTGACGCGCGAATCGTGGTGGCAGCAATCGGTGCTGCTGCCGCAGTTCCAGGGCGCCGCAGCGTGGCTGGGGCAGAACATCCCGGCCAGCGTGGGCGATCACCTGCATCCCGATGCAGTGCTGGACAAGCTCAAGTCGGCGCCGGTGCTGCCGCACGGGCCGGCCGGCTCGTCGACAGCGCCGAGCCTGCTCGATCGCGTGGCTCCGGCCGAACTGCTCAAGCGGGTGGACGGCTTGAGCGAGCGGCTGCACGCCCCCATTTCCGGACGGCAAGGCGCTCCCGCGGCGCCGGCCAGCGCCGCCAGCACGCCGCCGCCCGCGCGGCAACCATAGAATCAGCATTCCCGAAACAGGCCATCCATCATGTGCGGAATCATCGGCATCGTCGGTACCACGGAAGTGGCGTCGGCGCTTTATGACGGCTTGACGGTGCTGCAGCATCGCGGCCAGGACGCGGCCGGCATCGCCACGGTCGAGGGCTCGCGCCTGCGCCTGCACAAGGGCAACGGCCTGGTGCGCGACGTGTTCGGCCAGCGCGCGATGGGCGAGTTGCGCGGGCGCATCGGCATCGGCCATTGCCGCTATCCCACGGCCGGTTCGGAAGGTTCGGCCGAGGCGCAGCCGCTGTACGTCAATTCGCCGTATGGCATCGCCTTCGCGCACAACGGCAACCTGGTCAATACCGACGCACTGCGGCGCGAGATGTTCGAAGGCGACCGTCGCCACATCAACACCGATTCCGATTCCGAGGTGCTGCTCAACGTGCTCGCGCACGAGCTGCAGATCCAGGACCGCATGGAGCTGACTCCCGACCACATCTTCAAGGCCGTGGCCGGCGTGCATGCCCGCGCCCGCGGCGGCTACGCCTGCATCGCGCTGCTGCTGGGTTACGGCCTGGTGGCGTTCCGCGATCCGCACGGCATCCGCCCGCTGGTGCTGGGCGAGCGCGTTACCGCCGAAGGGCACGAGTACGCCGTGGCCTCCGAATCGGTGGCGCTGGACGTGCTGGGTTTCAAGCGGTTGCGCGACGTGATGCCGGGCGAGGCGGTGATCATCACCGACCAGGGCCAGTTGCACAGCCGCCGGTGCGCCGAGGGCGCGGTGCACACGCCGTGCATTTTCGAGTACGTCTACCTGGCGCGGCCGGACTCGATGATCGAGGACGTCTCGGTATACAAGGCGCGTCTGCGCATGGGCGAGAAGCTGGCCGCGAAGATCCTGCGCGAGCGCCCCGACCACGGCATCGATGCGGTAATCCCCATCCCCGACACCGCGCGCACCGCCGCCAGCGCGCTGGCCGGCGTGCTCGGCGTGCCGTTCCGCGAGGGCTTCGTCAAGAACCGCTACATCGGCCGCACCTTCATCATGCCGGGGCAGGGCGAGCGGGTGAAGTCGGTGCGCCGCAAGCTCAACGCGATCGACCTGGAGTTCAACAAGAAGAATGTGCTGCTGGTGGATGATTCCATCGTGCGTGGCACCACTTCGAAGCAGATCATCCAGATGGCGCGCGATGCCGGGGCGAAGAACGTCTACTTCGCCTCCGCCGCTCCGCCGGTGCGCTACCCGAACGTGTACGGCATCGACATGCCCTCGACCAGCGAGCTGGTCGCTGCCGGTCGCACCGAGCAGGAAGTGGAGAAGCTGCTCGGCGCCGACTGGCTGATCTACCAGGACCTCAAGGATCTCGAGTGGTCGGTGCGCGACGGCAACGCGAACCTCGAGCACTTCGATACCTCGTGTTTCTCCGGCGAATACGTCACCGGCCTGGACGACCAGTACCTGGAACAGATCCAGATGCTGCGCTCCGACGACGCCAAGGCTGCGCGGCGCGCCGTGTAAACCGCAGGAGCGCACTTGTGCGCGATGCTTTTCTGCCGGGATTCGGGAAAAGCGTCGCGCACAGGGTGCGCTCCTGCAGGGAAACCCATGTCCGATCTGCATGCCGCCGCCAAAGCCTGCCTTGACGCCAGCGAGCCCGACGAGAAGTTGCGTCTGACGCGTGAGACGTGGCGCGCCTTCGAACGCGGCGAATTGCAGGCCGATGCGTCATCGCCCGCGCCCGAACCGATCGGTCCGCCGGGTCGCCCCGAGCGGCCGCGGCTGGTCAATGCGCGCCAGCTGCCGCAGCGCGGGCTGGGCAGTGCCGAAGGCCGCATTGCCCTGGTGCATGCGGTGGCGCACATCGAGTTCAACGCGATCAACCTGGCCTGGGACGCGGTCTACCGCTTCCGCGGCAAACCGCACGCCTACTACCGCGACTGGGCCAGCTGCGCCCACGACGAGGCACGCCACTTCGCCATGCTGTCCGCGCGGCTGGCCGAGCTTGGCCACGTCTACGGCGATTTCGACGCCCACGACGGCCTGTGGCAGATGGCCGAGAAAACCGCCGGCAACGACACCGCACGCATGGCCCTGGTGCCGCGCGTGCTCGAAGCCCGGGGGCTGGATGTGACGCCGGGCATGATCGAGCGCCTGCGCCAGCTGGGCGACGAAGGCACCGTCGCCATCCTGGAGGTGATCCTGCGCGAGGAAGTCGCCCACGTCGCCGCCGGCACGCGCTGGTATCACCACTGCTGCGAACGCGACGGCATCGAGCCGATGGAAACCTTCTTCGGCCTGATCCGCGAGTACATGGGTGTCGACCTGCGCGGGCCGTTCAATCGCCCGGCGCGGTTGGAAGCGGGGTTTTCCCCGGAAGAACTGGATCGGCTCACTCGCCTGGCCGAAAGCTCACGTTCGTCGGGTGACGCGACTCCGCCGTCGCGATCGCGCAGCCCGGCCGGGATGAACTAGCGCCAGACTATCCGCGGTTCGGCCAGTCGCAGCGCCACAGGTTGCGCCGTCGACCAGTAACCTGCTGCCTGTTCGCATGCTTGAGCCCATGCGGCGCCGTTGTCCGCGATCAGGGTCTGCACGGCACCGGCGATCTGCACCTGCTCCATTCAGGCAACGGCCCCGTATTCGAGTGCGAATGCACGCGTGCCATTTTCGCTGAGGGCGATCTGGCCGATGCGATCCAAATCCATTCTTGAGAGCCGCCACGACCAGTGCAGCGACGATGTTCTCGCTCCGCATGACGGGATGCCGCAGGTCGATATCCTCAAGAACTTCTCACGGGCGCGCGGCAGATGTGCTTCAGGGCACCGTTCCCCACTCGGCGATGATGGCGTTCAGGATGGCGGCGTTGGTGCCGGTGTTGGCGCCTGGGCAGGTCGTCAGGTATCGCCGACGCAGTTGGGAGGTTGCTGGCGCGTCGAAGTACGGGTCGAAGACCACCAGACTGAAGAAGAACGTGGTCGCAGGCGCGCAGGCGGCACCGCCGGTGGCACCGTCACCGGACACGCCGGCCATGCAGGTATAGACAGCGCACGGGTCGATGCTTTGTGCGCGTGCAGGTGCGATTGTGAGCAGGGTAGCGATGCCCATGGTCAGGGTCGCGAGCAGCAGGGTTGGCTTCATGGCATGTCTCCGATGCATGAGTTGATTGCTGGTGCGGATTTTCAGAGGGCGTGCGCCGGGCCAGGAACGATTCCGGCGTTGCTCCTCGGATGGCAGCCACAGGCGAATCCGTTGTTGGTCAGTGGCTGCAGGAAAACCGGCGTCGAGTTGACTTCGCAATACACGTCATGGCGTGGCGAATCCGTTGGGGCGACTGCAATCCTTGAACAGCACATGACATTCCTTGTGTCCGGTCTTGGTGCAGGCCCTGATGGCGTAGACCTCGGCTCCGATTTCCGTGGCATCGGCCTGCACGCCCCACGCCGCGTCGCTTATTGCGAATGCGCCACAGCCGTTTTCGTATGCGAGTACCAACTGACAGTCCACGCCGCCTTTGGACTGGCAGTCCTTCACTGCGCCTTCCTTCGCCTCATCCTCGGTCGGAGCTTCGACAACGGAGCCGATGGTTCGGCGTTCGTCATCCCACGCGATGGCTCCCCAATCGGGCTTCCATTCAAGTGGCGGAACGGGACGGGGCGGTGGGGGCGGAGGAGCGGGGCGAGCTTGCTGTTGCTCGTAGCTCGCCATGGGCCTGCAGGCGCCTGGATCTTGCGCGCTGGGCACGCTTCCGGTTGGCAGGAAGCCCGCAGGACAGCCATTTTCACCGTGAGCGACGGGGGCGGCCATGAGCAGCGAGCCGATCAGCAGCCAGCGTGATGCCATCGACGTCATGGTCAGTTCCTTGCGATGGTTGGGGGCTTGATGGAATCGGTTGCGACGACGGCTGCAACGGTGGTGCGGTGCAGGCTGCTACCCGTATTGAAGGTGGCGGCACCGGCAGCCGGATTACCGAGGCCAGGCAGTGGCGCATTCGCATAACTTCCCGGCGGCTGCCCCTGGGGGCCGGGGGCACTGGCTGGACCCGCGAAAGCCGAGTAGTGCATGAAGTTGCCCAGCGTGCCCTGGAAGAACATGGCAGCCATGGGCGGTACGGAGACGATCAGCACGGTCATCAGCAGGCCCAGGCCGCCTTGTTGCAGGGCTTGACTGGACAGACCCTCCGCGCCATTGCCCGTGATGTTGTTGATGAGATTGGAGGTCCACAGCGCTGCGGCCACGCGCAAGGTGAGCTGGAGCACCAGGGAGCTGACGAAAGCAAGGACGGCCATCGAGAACACGGTGCCGATGCCGTACAGCAGCCAGCGCTGAAACAGCGCCCTGGTCTGTTCGAAAATCAGGCAGAGGATGAACAATGGCCCGAGGCCGATGAAGAGGGCCAGGGCAAACTGGTACATCAGCAGCATGGCTGCGGCGGCCATCGGCGGGGCGGCGGTGCCGAAGCCGGCCATCAGCAGGGCATTCTGCTTGGTCTGGGCGAGGTCGGTGTCGCCCGGAGAAATCTGCACGGCATCGATGGCCTGCAACGCCAATTGTGTCCAGGCAAGGTTCTCGTCGATGGTTTGCGCGGCAGTGCTGTTGTCGCCGGTAAAGAGTTGGTTGACCTCGGTGCCGAGATCGACAGTCAGGAAGTGGTGCAGATTCGCTCCGAGCATGCTCATCGTGGTAGCGGCGGTGACGATGATGGCGACCCGGGTCATGCTCATCACCAACGCCATCATGGAATCGCGCGACTGGCCGGTGATCATGCGATAGCCCTGGATCATGATCCACAACGTCACCAGCACCAGAGCAATCCCGCTGGCCCAGGTCATCAGCTTGGCCATCAGATCCATGCCGAATGTATTGATCTGGTTGCTCAACCAGTTGTAGATCAATACGAAATAGACGAAACCCATCGTGCCCGATCCCTGTTCAGTGTGATGAGGCAGTCGATTTCGATTGCCCGTTGCGCGAGTTCGCGTCAGTGGAATGCAGCAGCGAACATCCCCGCCTGGATCACCCTGCCGAGGGCGGTATGGCTGCCGTTGAGTAGCTCCCGGGCCTGCACGCTCTTCTGGCCTTGCAGGTAGCTGATCATCTGGTCGTCGGCGCTGATCTGTCCTTTCCAGGTCTGCATCTCGTTGTCGAGCGCGAGACTGTTCATCTGCATGTTCGACATGGTTCCGGCAAGTGCACCTTCGCTGGACCCACCGTCATCCTGCTGCTTCTGCAGCGACTGCAGCTTCTGCGAGTAATCCTGGAGTCGCTTCATCATCTTGACGGTGAGGTTGTATTTGTTGATCTCGCGGAACCGGATCTGCTCGCAGATGACCTGCTGGTTCTTGAGGATCGACGCATTCACGTCAGGGGTGAATACCTGCAGCAGCCCGGAGATCGCCCCTGCCGCGCCGTCCCCATCGGGGCTGGGGCAAGCGCGCGCCACTTGATCCTGCGCATCCGACGGGGAGATTTCCTCGTAGCTGTTCTGCATGGTGGGCAGGTTGAAATCCATGTGGGTGTAGCGAATCAGTTGCTGCTGGTAGTGCTGCACGACGGCCTGGTAGTGCGCAATCTCCTTGGCGTACTGCGCCATTGTCTCGGCGAAGTCGGCCACGTCCTGGGCGATATGGGCCGGGTCGATGGTGACGACCTGGGCATGACCGCTGGTGCCGGCCATGCCGCAAAAGGCGCCGATGGCAAGAATCAGCGTTGCCTTGCACGCACCGCGCCGGCCGAAGTTGCTCCGAGTCCGATGGTTCATGGCGATTTCCTCCGGGGATTGTCGTGGGTAGGAACTAGATGCTGGCCGAACGCGGCGAGATGGAAGGCCGCGGGGACTTGCCGGACATCGGCTTGCCGCTGCCCTTGCGGTTTTCGTAGAACCGGGTAAGCCATTGCTCCGGTTGCAGCGCGTCGACGCTGACGCCTTCGGCGGCAGCACATTCACGCAGTACCTCGTGCATGATCTCGATGTTGTCGGTGGATGCGGAAATGACGGCGAGGGCATCGTCCATGCCGCGCAGGTTCAGCTGGCACACCGCGCTGGCGTGGCCCTGCTTGACCAGGAAGCAACGTGAACGCTCGTCCAGGCTCACGACGACCTGGTATTCGGCGTCGGTCAGTTTCAAGCCGTCGACGTAATCCTCGCGACTGGCGTTCGGGTTGGGCAGCAGGATCATCGTGGCGGTCTGCTCGATCAGCGCCGCGGCGATGTCGCTGGCCAGCGCGTCCTCGGGGCTTTGCGTGGCGAAGATGCCCAAGCCGTTCTGCTTGCGGATCGTCTTCTGCTTGTTTTTTGCGAACTCCTTGAGGCCGCCCTTGCCGTCGAGGATCTTCCAGAATTCGTCCATCACGTAGATCAGCGGGCGCCCGTCGATCAGCGCCTCCAGCCTGTGCAGCAGATAGTTGATGACCGGCACTCGCGCTTCGGGATTGTCGATCAGCTCGGTGTAGTCGAAGCCGATGATGTTGGCTTTCTCGAGGTCGATGGTGTCGACCGGGTTGTCGAATACCCAACCCAGCGAATTGCCTGCCGTCCACTTGCGCATGCGGATGAACAGGCCGTCGTCGCCCATGTTGGGCAGGCTCTTCTGGAAGTTGGTCAGCGTGCGAAGATGCATGGGCGTATCGAGCATGTTCTCCACGGCGCGGAAGATGTCCTCTTCCTCGCGCGAGCTGTAGACGCTCTTGCCGGCCATCACCTTGACCAGATCGGCCAGGAACTGCACGTTGGTTTCGTTGCGTTCGCAGTGGAAAGGGTTGAAGCCGGTGGGCTTGCCGTTTTCCAGTGCGAGGTAGTTGCCGCCGCAGGCGCGAACGAAGATCTCGGCACCGCGATCCTTGTCGAAGAAGAAAATCGTGGGCGAAGGCTGCAATTTCTGCACCTGGCTCAGCAGGAAGTTGATCAACGCGGTCTTGCCCGTGCCGGACTTGCCGATGACCATGGTGTTGGCGATGGCCTTCTCGCCGAGGGAGTTCTCCGCCGGATGGGTGGCGTGGAAATTGAAGTGATACGCCTGCCCGTTGGTGGTCTGCAGGGTGGTGACGCAGTCGCCCCAGGGGTTGTTCTCCTTCTTGCCGGTGGCGAAGTTGTGCAGCGGCGACAGGCCGAGGAAATTGAGCGAGCTGACGTTGGCCAGGCGCGTGCGGTATTTCCAGTTGCCCGGGAACTGGGCGTAGAACGCCGCGGTGACGGCCAGATCCTCCTTGACCGAGACGAATCCCGCGTTCGACAACTCGGCACGGGTGCTGGCGATCTGCTGCGACAGCGCTTCCTGGCTGGCGGCATAGATGGCCATGGAGAAGTGGTACTCGCCCAGCACGAAATTGCCGGAGGCAAGCTGATCCATGGCTTGGTCGAGCTCGGCGATCTGGCTGAAGGCCTTGTCGCCGGAGGAGATCATCATGCCCTTGGTGCGATCCAGCGCCTTGAGTGCATCCTGCCGGCCCATGGGGCTGAAGGAATGGGTGATGACGTATTCGAAATCGAGGTACTTCAGGCTGTTGAGGATGCCCGGGTAGGTCCCGTCGGTGTATTCCTTGATGTTGAGGATGGCGCCGAAGTGATTGATGCCGTCGGGCGTGGTGATCACGTAGTCGCCGGTTTTGGCCGAGAAGCGCTGCTTGCTGACCGGCAGGTAGTCGAACACGGGGGCGCTGAGCACGGGCACCGGTTCGTCGATGCGGTTGAGCAGGTAGCCGTACAACTCCAGCGCCTCGGAGAACACGATGCCGTTGGCCGCTTCGTACATGCCCAGTCGGCTGGGTGCGTAATCCTTCAGCACGGCTTCCAGGTTTCCGGCCAGTTCGAGCACGGTGTTCACCGCGTCGCGCTGTTCGGACTCCAGGCGGGCGAGATCGGCCGACTTCTCCACGAAGCGCCTGCCGCTGACGATGGGGCGGTACATCAGAGTCAGATACAGCTCGTTCTGCATCAGCTTTTGCGCGGACAAGCCCTTGTAATAGGTATCCGACAGATCCTGGTTGAAGGGCTGCACGAAGCGGCTACAGTCATCCAGGCGCCGGCGCCGGCGCACGTCGTGGACCCAGAACGCCACGTTGACGAAGTCGGGCGCGCGCAGGGTTTGCAGCAGCCGATTGAAGGTGTTGTGGCGGTGCTCGATCTCCCATTCCTCGCGCCCCACGAAGGGCAGCCCGCCCAGGCGCCACACCAGCAGGAAATCGCCGCCCGTGGTCTTGAGCACGGTCGGTGACACGTGCGTCGACAGGGGCAGGAACTCGGCGATGGGCGTGTCCGGCATGAATACGGGTTTTGGCTTGGGCATGAGTCCTGGTCCGGCGAACTCCGCGGCACGACGGCGGCGGCGTTCGCGTCACATCACTGTTTGTCGTTGTGTTGGCCGCGATGGTGGTTGGGAGTGAACACCCACATGCCATCGTTGCCGCCGATGTTCCTCATCCGGGCACGGAACTGCAGGCGCAGCCCCAGCAGACGAAAAATCATTTCGTCGCGCCGTGCCATCTGGCGCATCACGAAGATGATCAGCGGCAGCAGCAACAGGTAGAGGAAGTTGGTGTACACCGCCACGAGAAAGCACCCGCCCGCCGCCATGAAGAACGGCACGTAAGGCACGCCCATGAACATGGGCGGGCGGGTGCAACCGCGAAACAGCGCGTTTTTATGCATAGAAGTGGAGCGCGTGGACGAGCACGCTGGCGGTGCACTGCGTGGCGCCGGCGTCGGTCGTGCTGCCGGCGAGGAACATCTTTGCGATCTGGCCCGCCGCGCCGATCAGCACCGCACCGATAAGCACCGGGGCGACATCGCCGATGCGCTTGTGGGCAAAGGCGATCTGGTAACCGGAGAACACGATGGCGATCGTCACCACCACGACCGAGATCGCGTTGAGGATCATGTTGATGTTGGTGGCGAACTTGCAGGTGGTATCAATCGTGCCGGTGGCATCCTGCGCGAGCGCGAGGTTGGGCAGGACCAACGCCAGCAGCATGGCCACAGAGAGGAACGTGAACCAGCGCGTGCGCGAGGAGGTGAGGATGCTTTCGTTGCCGAGGGAGGTGTTGGCCATCACGGGGTTCCTTGTCGGGAGTTGCGGTGGAATGCGGTCATCGCGGGATGACTGCCGGGAGCTGGCCGCGGGATGCGGCCGGAAGAGTTGTGCGGTGGTGTTGGTGATGCGAAAGGCGGGGCGATGCGCCGTCGCCGTGGCGGTGGGGCTTGCTGTGTTGATGGCGCGCCATGCTGCGGTGCTGCGCCTGCGGATGGCATCAGAAGACAAAGGCGGCATCGCGCTGCTCCATGCGCAAGTCGGCGCGGTCGTGCCGTGGGGCGGGTGCGCCTGCAGCCGGCACGGCTGACGCCACAGCCGGGTCACCGGGGCCGCGCACCTGCGGTTCGAACACGCCGCCGGTGGTCGTGCCGGCGAGCCCGGGCGGGGCAGGCTGGCGGGCAGGGGCGGTCGAGGGTGAAGAGGGCGCAACGCTGTGCTGCGGCAGGACGGCAGGGTCTGCGTTGGCGCCGGACAAGCCCGCCGTGGAGACTGCCGCAGCGGACGCCGCTTCGCCGCCGATATCGCGTGGCGTGACCGGGTTCGGCCGTGATGCGGGTTCCTTCGTGACGACTG
The DNA here is from genome assembly GCF_052978325.1 of Rhodanobacter sp. UC4443_H10. Lineage (NCBI taxonomy): Bacteria > Pseudomonadati > Pseudomonadota > Gammaproteobacteria > Lysobacterales > Rhodanobacteraceae > Rhodanobacter > Rhodanobacter sp. UC4443_H10. Next base: position 321,082 of record NZ_CM129668.1, read on the forward strand.
CCATCGGCACGCTGCGCAGTGCGATCCGATAGTTGGCGTTGTCACCGGAATAGACCACCAGCGGCGGTACGGCGCTTCTGCCGGCGACGATTTCTGCGGGGGATGGCGCGCGTGTCGGCGCAATGGCCGCGACTTCGGGAACGGGTGTCGTGGTCGCCAGTCGGGCTTCGGCCACTCGGTTCATCGAGGCGTATACCTTCTGCACGTAGCCGTCGCGGAAGCCGGTGGTGAAGTTGCCGGAGTAGTAACAGCTGAAGGCCTTGCCCCAGTCGCCATGGGCGCCGTCGTGGCAGCGGGCGAGGATCTGCGCGCCCGCGGCCAGGTTGGCGCACGCGCTGAAGGCCTTGCGGTAGGAATCCAGTCCGTAGCGGCCCAGGTTGGCGCGGTTGACCTGGGCAATGCCGACGGAGAAGTTGTAGCCACGGCTTTCCAGCATGCGTGCGGTCGCCAGGGCCTCTTCCATGCTGTGCGGCTGGCGCGCGAGCTTGCCGCCGACGACGCCGATCGCATAGGGATTGGCGCCGGACTCGACCTGCACGATGTGCTGCATCACCTGAGGCGACACGGCCAGGTTGGGGCAGGCCAGCATTTCCATCCCGGGCAGCATCAGGATTCCGCGGCTTCACGTTGCGGGTTGAAGTCGATGCCGGTGATGTGGCGGCTGCCGGCGTGCGCGCTGATGTGCACCACGATGTCGATGGTCATCTTCAGCAGGCGCTTGATGGTGTTGAACTCGAGACCCGCGCCTTCGGTGGATGCCTTGACCATCAGCGCGAGCTGATCCCAGGTTTGCCGGGTGCTGCCGGCGTGGCAGCTGGTGATCGAGCCGGGGTGGCCGGAGGCGCAGTTGCGGATGAAGTAGAACGACTCGTCGCCGCGCAGCTCGGCCAGGATGATGCGGTCGGGCTTCATGCGCAGGCATGCTTCCATGCAGCTCTTGGCGGTGACGTGGCTGGTGCTCTGGCCGCCCTTGGAGTACAGCAGGTGCACCACGTTGGGCTGGTCGATGAACAGCTCGCGCGCGTCCTCGATGGTGACCAGGCGCTCGTCGTCGGGGATGTGGTTGACCAGCGATTTCATGAACGTGGTCTTGCCGCTGCCGGTGGCGCCGGCGACGACGATGTTCTTCTTGTTCAGCACGGCCTTGCGGAAGAACTCCGCATAGTTGCGCGCGCTGCGCAGTTCCAGCAGTTCGCTGTCCAGCTCGCTGAGGCCGTGGTCCACTTCCACGACCTTGTCGAAGAAGCCGTCGCTTTCGTATTGCGCCAGGGTCCGGCGCTGCCGCGAGGGAAGGCGGATGGTGATCGAGACGCGGTCGGCCTCGCATGCGGGGGGTATCACGAGCTGTGCGCGCTGCCCGGTGGGAAAGGTCAGCGAGACGACCGGGTCGATGTCGGTGATGCGCTGGCCGGTGTTGCTTTCGTTGATCACCGCCGTGCAGAACTGCCGCGCGCGCTCGAACGTCAGCGAGGGCACCTCGATGCGCTGCCAGCCCTGGCGGTTTTCGACGTAGATCTCGCCGGGCCGGTTGATGCAGATCTCGGTGACCTCGGCGCTGGCCATGTGCTCACGCACACCCAGCACCTCGTACTGGTAGTCGAGGAAATCGCTGGAAACCTGTGCGTTCACGTCGTCCATGGCGTCGGTAGTCGTTGGATCAGGACATTCAGAAGCGGGCAACCACGCCGCTGAAATCCACGTCCTTGGCGACGTAGACGTAGATGACGGTGCCCTGGTTGATGGTGACCGTGGGGCGACGGTTGGCCGCTTCACGCACGGCCTGGTCGGCCAGTTGCTGCACGGTTTGCGCGGTATTGCTTTCGAATGGGGTCTGGGTGACGAAGCCGTTGCCGATGGTGCTGTTGCGCGGACCGTGTTCGGCGGCTTCGTACTTGAACGCGTCGCTGAGCAGGCTGATCAGCAGCGCCGAGCTGACACGCTGGCCCCAGTGGGCGTCGTAATGGCCGGGCAGGCCGGCGCCGCCCAGGTTGTCCATGCCGGGGCTCGCCATGTTCACGTCGATCCCGGTGGGCGTGACGATGCGATCCCACACCACTTCCATGCGGTTGCCGGTCGGCTTGTGGCTGTACGAACCGAGCAGCTTCGACCCCTTGGGCAGCAGCAGCGTGTGACCATTGAACGAGTACACCGGCTCGGTGACCAGGCAGGTGGAGAAGCCGGGCACGTCGGAAACGATGCGCGTTTCGAGCACGCAGCGAATATAGGTGCCGCGCTGCATCAGGGTGTCGGCGTGGGGCAGGGCCTGGGCGCTGGTCGGGCCCGTCCGCTCGCCGGTGGGCAGCCGCGCATCGGCGCCACCCGGCAGACCTTGCGTATTGGCAGGCGGGTCCTCGCTCACCGCACCGCTGGCGGCGATGCGTCGTTGCAGCAGGGTGGGGCCGCGTGTCAGCGGCGGCTGCACGGTCGTGGTGGGGAGCGGCGGGGCCGGGCTGGTGGGCAATACCGGAATGGGCGGCGTCGGCGGCTGGCTGCGCACCGCAGGGGAAGGCGGCAATTGCGGCACGCGAAGCGTGTTCGGGGCCTCGGCGACGGTGACTTTCTCTTCGCGCGGTTTCGGTTGCTCGCGGCGGCTGCCTGCGCTGGTGAACATCCAGTAGGCGACGAACATCAGCAGCAGGACCACCGCGCCCAGCAGCAGCAAGGCCCGCCGGTTCATCCGGCGCAGCTCGATCGCGCGCAGCTGCGGCACGTTGGCATCGAGGTCAGGCTCGTGGCCGCGCTGGATGTGGCTGGCGTAGGGATTGCCGACGAGCGGCTCGCGGCTTTCGTGCGTGCCGCCGGCGTGCTCGCCGTCGGCGCGCTCGTCGCCGGGATGCTGGTGGTTGTTCACTGGGGCGTGTTCCTGCGCAGGCCCACGACGTCGTTGCCGTGGCGAATGACCAGATAGTTGTAGGTGCCGTGGACGATGATGGTGTCGCCCTCGACAGTGGTGTTCACCAGCGAGTCCTCACCGTGCGCCTGCTCGCGCATGTACACGGCGGGGAAATCGCCGCTGGGGAACTGTTTGAGGTCGCTCATCTTGAGATAGGTGAAGCGGCCGTCGTCGTAGGCGTTGACCGGCACCAGCCACGGGGCGGCCTTGGTCCTGGTGGCGTAGTCGTAGTCGAAGTTGTAGCTGCGGCCGGGCAGCAGGCTGCTGTTTTGTGCGAGTGTCCGCAGCTGCTGCTTCTTCTCGTGGGAGAAACTGGTGTCGGCCGGGTAGGTGAAAGTGACCTTGTACTGCACGCCGTCGCGCCGCGCCTCGGCGAGGGTTTTCCAGTCCGTTGCCACCACCTTCAGTTCGAAGATGTACGAATGCGTGGCAGTGCGCACCATCATGTTGGTGTCCACGTCCACGTTCCGCGGTTTCAGGTAGAACACGTTCTCCCGACGCGTGAGGTCCCAGCCGCTGCTGAAGCCGGTGCTGTAGTCGAGGATCTTCTCGCTCGGGCTCAACTCGATCTGGGTGGTGATGCCCAGGCCGGTGCGCACCGGATAGATTGCGTCGGCGGCGTACTCGTAATGGGTCAGCACCTGCTCCGCGCCTTGCGAGTGGGCGGCAGCAGCAGTGGTGCACAGGGCGGCGCCGAGCCACCAGATGCTTGTTCGGTTCATCGGGAACCTGCTCCAGGGAGAGTGTCGGTGGCAGCGGCAGCCGGTGGTGTCGGTGCAGGCGCGGGCGTGGCGGCCATGGCCGGTGCCGGCTGCGTCATCATCGGCGGTACGGACACCTCCGGCGGCGGCGCGGTGGCGTAGTCGTCGTCCACCCGGTAGCTGGTGACCCAGAAGCCTAGCGGGTTCTCGATCCGGCTCTGATCGTCCATCTCCAGGTTTTGCTTGTAGGTGAAGGCGATGGTGGCGATCTTGTTGTCCAGCGGACGGGTCGCCCCGTTCTGCTTGTTGTAGAGGCTGCGCTGGAACCGCACGGTGGCGCCGCGCGGCGTCTTGCCGGGGCCGCCGCCGACCAGCTGGATGCTCAGCAGCTTGATGCGGATCGCCTGGTCCTTGCCGAACTGCTTGATGAGGCTGTCGGGATTGCTGTTGGCGAACAGCTGCACGTAGGGCGCCTTGACGCCGGCTGCTGCCATCGTCTGCACCGTCTTCCAGTCGCGCAGGTTGACCAGCTCCAGGTCGTACGACTCGCGCGCCAGCACGAAATGCGCCACGTTGCTGCGGTTGACCGCTTCGCGCGTGGTGATCCCGCGCATGGCGAAGTCGCCGTCCAGCCGCGCTACCGTGGCGGTGCCGGTGTAGGCATCGGCCATTACCAGATAGGGAACTTTCTGCTTGAGCGGCAGCATGAAGTAGTAGCCGCCGGAGAGGACCAGCACCAGCGCAACGGCTGTCCAGGCCACCCACCACGCTCGACGCTCGCTGCGTTGCGCCAGCTCGGAAATGGTCAGTTCGAACCGGGTCGATTGCGCCACACTGCGTTCGATCGCGGTGCCGGATGTCTTCTTCCCTGCCATCAGCAAGGAACCCCATGCGGGGCGAGGGCGGGATGCCTGGGACTCATGGCAGGGCGTTTCCGGTCTTGGAGTTGTCGTTCGATGCTGTCGGCACGGAAGGCGACGGGCGGTTGGTCGAGCGCACCACGATCTCGCCCGGCCCGATGCTGACCTGGACGCCCTGCGCGGCGTAGATGCCGCTGAGCCTGGAGACGGCGGCTTCCAGGTCGGCGGTGCGAATCGTCGCCACGGGCGTGTACAACGTGACGTCGTAGTTCAGCTCGTAGCGCAGCGTGCGGTTCGTGTCGGTCGCCCAGCGCGTGAGCATCGCCTTCAGCGTGCCGTCGATGGGCGCGGCGAAAAAGGTGTACTGCGGATGCAACGGTATCTCGGTGGGCACGGAGCGATACCGGTTGACCGGGCGCCACGAGCCGCTGAAGTCCTTCGCAGGCGGGGTGCCACAGGCAGCGAGGAGCGTGGTGGCGAGCAGCAGCCCGCCGAGCGCCGTTCGGTTGGAAATCTTTTCTTTCACTTCAACCCCGGAGATCAGTGCGGACGCTGGCCGGACATGGCCAGCGAGGTGTCGCCGATGTTTCGACGGGCAGGCCGGCGCCAGGCCCGGACCGTTGCCGGTCTGCGCGTTCAGTCGTCTTGAATCCGGAAAGGGATTGCTCCCGGTTCCCCTGCAAACCATGTCGAGTACACCAACAGTCCAATGTCGTGAGTCAGTTGCGTACCCGGTCCGATGCCGGGCGACGCAACACTTGTACTTCTCGGGCACCAGGCGTGGATCGCGGCTGCGTGAAGCAGCTGCGCGCCTGGCGAGATCTCGATTTCCCTGATCGAACGGTCGCCATGATCGAGAGCAAGCCGCGAGTCGTCAACCGAATCCGCCTAGGAAAATTTCCTGCCTCGTGTGATCTGACTCGCACTTGTTCCGAGGTAGTCACCCTCACTTTCACATCGATCGCGCCGTGGTGAACAAACAAATTTGGCGTTGTGGAAAAGTGCTTGAAACCCCATGATTCATGTTGTTTCCTGCGCCTCTCCGATCAACCTGATGCGGCACGCCGGCAATGCCCGTGCACTGGTTTGCGGCACCGGGAGCGGCGGCAGGACTCCTACGACGCGAGAGGTTCTTGCCGGTCTCGATTTCGGAATGCGCCTACACCCCGCTGTGGCGCGCAGACAGTCGAAGAGCTGCGGCGCCGCTTCGCGACGGGCGGCTTGAGAACGTTGTTGGCGGTACGCAGACGGACGGCCAAATGATGTGTGCCGTGACGATCTGCACCGACGCGGGTGAACATCAGCGGCCTTGACACCTTTGCCGCATGACGTCGAAGATCGTCGACCTCACGTATCCAGGGAAGGAGGGGGAGATGGGTGTCTTGCGAACCAGGGTTGCGGGAGTCGTCGCGCTGCTGCTGTTGGCGCTGACCGTTGGACTCTATCTCGGCGGCCTGCTCACGCTGTGGCTGCTCCGGCAGCCGGCGCCGCTGCACTTCACCACCTATGTCGAATACTGGCAGGCACTCGGCCAGCCGGACTGGCAACCGTTTGCCGGCAAGATCCGGTTGGCCGGTGGCCTCGGTTTCGGCTTGCCGTTGCTGTCATGGGCGATCGTTGCGGTGTTGATCCTCAAGCCCCGCGCCAGGGCCTTCCATGGCGATGCGCGCTTTGCCGGTCGCGGCGACCTGGCTCGCGCGGGCCTGCTCAAGCCGTCGCCCGAAGGCGTCATCATCGGCAAGGCGGGCGGTGATTACCTTTATCTCGGCGGCACGCGGCACATCGTCATGACGGCGCCGACGCGCACCGGCAAGACCACCTCCATCGCGATTCCGGTGCTGCTGACTTACCGGCATTCCATCGTCTGCATGGATCTCAAGGGCGAGTTGTTCCAGCACACCAGCGGATACCGCGCCGGCATCGGCCAAACCATCTATCGCTTCGCGCCGTATGCCGAGGACGGCCGTACACATCGATTCAATCCGCTGATGGCGATGTCCTCCGATCCGCGCGTGCGCGTGGGCGAACTGCAGACGCTCGGCGCGATCCTGTATCCGGATGAGCCTGGTCAGGACCCGTTCTGGACGTCGCAATCGCGCACTGCCTTCGTGGCATTTGGCTCGTACCTGTTCGAGGCATGGGACGACAAGGTTCGCCAGAATCTTCACGGTTCCGACGGCCGTCCCATCGACCCCAACACGCACGACGCCTTCCCCAGCTTCGAGCGTATCTATCGCTTTTCCGCCGGCGACGACGGCGAGCTAAAGGCGTTCCTGCAGGCGCGGCTCAAGGAACCGTTCGTCAGCACGGCCACCCGAGCCGCCCTCACCAGCCTGACCGGCATGGCCGAACAGACCTTCGCCTCGGTGATCGCCACCACCCAGGCGCCGCTGCAACAGTTCCTCAGCCCGATCCTGGCCGCAGCCACCAATGCCTGCGATTTCGACGTGGACGTCCTGCGTCGACGCCCCATTACCATCTATGTGGTGATTCCGCCGCAGAAGCTGGGCGAGGCGCGCCGGCTGCTCAACATCTTTTTCTCCACCGTGATCGGACAGAACCTGCGGCAAACCCCGCAGGATGATCCCGCGCTGAAATACCAGATGCTGCTGCTGATGGACGAGTTCACCGCGATGGGGCGGGTCAATGTGTTGTCCGAGCGGATTTCGCTCACCGCCGGTTACGGCATTCGTGACCTGTCGATCATCCAGAGCCTGTCGCAGCTGGACGCGACCTACGGTGCGGACGAGGCACGCACCTACATCACCAACCACGCCGCCAGCATCGTGTTCACTCCGCGCGAGCAGCGCGATGCCGAGGAGTACTCCAAGATGCTTGGTGACACCACGGTCAAGCGACGCACCCGCAGCACCGGCAAGCAAGGCACCAGCTACAGCCACACGGAAGAGCGACGCCCACTGATGCTGCCGCAGGAGTTGAAGGAGCTGCCAAACGACGAGGAGATCATCTTTCTCGAAGGTTGTCGCCCCATCAAGTGCCGCAAGAACTGGTACTTCAAGGATCGACGACTGAAGCAACGTATCGTTCCGCCCGTGGTCGTGCGGCCGATCTCCCCGGCTGGAGAACATCCCATGCCCGGCAAGACCCGGCAGGCCATTGCGGCTGCCGTCAGCTTGGCGTTGGCGGCGAGTGCTTCGCCATCCATTTTCAACGCCGCCGCTGCGGAAAGCAGCGCGGCGGTTCATGCCGCCCCCGCCATCGGCGTCAAGGCGCAGCACGTGCCAAGTACCCTTTCGAACGGCTGCCGACCTTGATCGGTCAGAGCCGGGGCATGGCCGACATGACGCCGGAACGTATCGGCAAGGTGTTCGGAGAGCGCCTGCGTCGTTGCGGGCCAGGCAACGTCGGGCGTGGCGAGGACATTTCCGGGGCCCGGCCGTGGAACATGGACCGTCGGGATGCGGTGGGCGGCAATCCGTTGCAGTGGGTTTCGGGCTCTTGCCCCGATCCAGGCGTTTCGTCGCCAGTGGTGATCCGGCGGAACGTATGACGATCAGGGAAAGACAGACGCGATTCGGCTGCCGCTGGCCAAGCTGGGGCTGGCGGATCGTCTGTTCGACCGCGACGACGTGATGTTCCTCTCCGCCCATGAACTCGGGCACGGCCCGAACTGCCAAGGAACGTCGGGATACTCGTGCGAACTTCGCTCGCGGCGTGCTCGACAGCCCGCAAGGTGTGCTTCCTGCGGCCAGGTGCGGCCGCGGGGCTGACCTGGCCGGCGGGGCTGCCCGGTGGCGCTGAGGCGAGCGGAGCCGTCGACCGAGAATGGCGCCTGGTCCGGCGCAATAATGACGCGGCCTTCGATGCGCCACGGCCACGAAAAAGACCGCCCTGAGGCGGCCTTGATCGTTGTTCTTGGTCGGGGAGACAGGATTTGAACCTGCGACTTCTACGTCCCGAACGTAGCGCTCTACCAGGCTGAGCTACACCCCGTGGGAAGCCGCGTATCTTAATCGCCGGCTGAGGGCTTGGCAACTGGTCGGCTTGTCGCGGGGCGGTCGGGCAGCAGGCTGGCGAGGCGCGGGTGCAGCAGGTCGTGGCGCCAGCCGTCGAGGGATTCGGGCCATTCGGCGGTGACCACGTATTCCTCCAGCACCTTGCGCGGGCACAGCAGGCCGGGCGGCAGGTCGAGTTCGGTGGCGAGCGTGTCGACCGACTGCTTCATCGCCGCCAGCGCCTGCTTGGCGGCGCCCTGCGGATGGCCGGGGATACGGGCGGTGGCGTCGATCTCCGCCGGGGTGACGGCGGGCGCGAGCACCTCGAACAGCTCGCTGCGCTGGGCCGAGCGCAGTGCGCGCTGGCCACGGGCGCGTTGCTCCAGTTCGGCCAGCGTGGCCGGCGGTTGCTGCGCCAGGCTGAGGGCGAGCGTGTCGTCCAGCAGCCACGGGCGCGGTACGTCGAGGCGGCGGGCGCAGCTGTCGCGCCACAGCAGCAGCCGGCGCAGGCGGGCCTGCGCTTCCGGGCGCCAGTCGGCCGCCGCGCGCAGGGCGCGCTGGGGCTGCGGATCGCTCTCGCGGTGCACGCGGCGTTTCAGCCGCTCGCAATCCTGCGCGTGCCAGTCGCTGCGCCCGCGCTGCTGCAGACGCTCGGCGAGTTGTTCGTGGATGGCCTTGAGATACACCACGTCCAGGGCGGCGTAGCTGCATTGCGAGGCGGTCAGCGGGCGACGCATCCAGTCCGAGCGGGTTTCGCCCTTGTCCAGGTCCACGCCGACCAGCTCGGCCACCAGCGCGCGATAGCTGACGCCCAGGCCCATGCCCACGAAGGCGGCCGCGATCTGCGTGTCGAACAGTTGCTGCGGGCCGGCCGGCAGCAGCGGCGCCAGCACTTCGAGGTCCTCGCTGGCGCTGTGCATCACGGTCACCGCTTTGCCCGCACCCAGCAGCGGTTGCAGTGCAGCGCCGATCGGAAAGGCCAGCGGGTCGACCAGCGCGTGATGGCCGTTCCAGCCCAATTGCAGCAGGGCCAGCTGCGGGTGAAACGTGTCGCGACGCATGAATTCGGTGTCGAGGCCGACGGCCGCGTCCGCGGGCAGGGCAGCAAGCCAGGATTGCAATGCGTCGGCCTGGTCAATCCAGTCGGCAGCGGCGGTTTGGGACAGCGACATCGGGACTCCTTCGGGGGTGCCGGCGCGGATTGCCCTGCCGGCGGTTTGTGCCTATGGTGAACGCAGAGCCCGGGCGGGACGGATCATCCGGCGGCGAGGCGCGGCGCGCGGCGCGCGCTTCCGCCGGCATATCGGCGAGAATGGAGTCACGCGTCGAACGTCGGCCCGCCGCGTACGATCTCCGCCGCGAAGGTTTCCATTGCCCGGACTCCTTGGCACGATAACAGGCCGCAACCGGGACGCCCATCCATGCCACGCAATGCCATCCTGCGCCGTCAGCGTTTCTTCGGTGGGGCGCTGGGCATGATCGTGCTGGGCGTCGCGCTGACGTATCACTTTTTTCCGCAGTGGTTCCACGTGGCGCCGGGGCAGATGCCGCAGCGGGCGGTGAGCCTGGGTGACGTGTCACCCACCGGCAACCTGCCGCCGCAACGCGTGGCGGCGATCAACGAACTGAACGCCGGTCCGCCGCTGACGCTGGCCCCGACCGCGGTGATCGTGGCGCGCAACCGCAACAACGCCAGCCTGCCCGAGCAGAAATCGGCCGAGTCGCCGCAGGTGAAGGAGCTGCTGGCGCGCGCCCTCAAGGCGTTCCATGCCGGCCAGCTGGCTGGCGATCCGGAGAGTGCCGCCGCGTTGTTCATGCAGGCGCTGAAGGAAAAGCCGGACAGTCGTCGCGCCGTGCAAGGCCTGTTCGACGTGCGCGCCCGGCTGGTGGCGGAGATCGACCAGGACATCGCCGTCGGCGACGTCGACGCGGCGAAGGAATTGCTCGATGCCCTGCGCACCCTGCCCAATGCGGAGCAGGAAGTCGCGCAACTGGAGGAGAACCTGAAGACGCTGGCCACGGTGCGCCCGATGCTGGCCGCGGCGGCGGCGCTGCTGCAGCAAGGCAAGGCCGACCAGCCCAAGGGCGACAACGCGCTGGAGTTGTACCACCAGGTGCAACAGCTCGATCCGCAGAATGCGGTAGCCGAGCAGGGGATTTTCCAGGTGCAGCGTGCGGTGCTCGATCGCGCCCTGGCGGCGGTCGCGCAAAACGACTTCGCCGGCGCCGAGAAGCAGCTGGCCCGCGCGCAGGCGATCCGTCCGGGCTCGCAGCAGATGCACGACGTGCAACTGCGCATCGACGACATGCGCCGCCAGCGCGCCGCGGGTGTGCTGGCGCAGGCGCGGCTGGCGCTGGATGGCGGCAACCTCGAGCTGGCGACCAAACTGGTCGCGCAGGCACGCGCGACCGATGCCGACCTGCCCGAGCTGGCGCAGGTGGACGAGCAACTGACCAACGCGCGCCTGTACGCGAACTACAAGCCCGGTCAGGTGTTCACCGATCGCTACGTCGACCTGCCCGGCAAGGGGCCGGCGATGGTGGTGGTGCCCACCGGCTCGTTCCTGATGGGGGCGGCGGCTGACAACGAGGATCGCACCGACGCCCAGTTGCCGCAGCACCGGGTCACCCTGGCCAGGGGCTTCGCCATCGCGCGCACGGAAATCAGCGTGGGCGAGTTCCGCGAGTTCGTCCGCGCCAGCGGCTACGTACCCGATTCGACCCGGCTCGGCGGCGCCAGCGTGTACGACGAGCGCAGCGGCGCCCTGCGCGACGATGCCAACGCCAGCTGGCAGGACGACTACGCCGGCCGCAAGGCCGGCGACAACCTGCCGGTGGTCAACATCTCGTGGAACGATGCGGTGGCCTACGCCAAGTGGCTGAGCGAGCGCACCGGCAAGCAGTATCGGCTGCCCAGCGAGGCGGAGTTCGAGTACGCGCTGCGCGGCGGCGCCACCAGCCGCTACTGGTGGGGCGACGCCGCACCCGACCAGAAGGTGGAGAACCTGACCGGCTCCGGCGACCGCTCGCGCAGCGGGCGTCGCTGGAGCAACGCCTTTCGCGGCTACCGCGACGGCTACTGGGGCCCGGCGCCGGTGATGAGCTTCGCCGCCAACCCGTTCGGCCTGTACGACATGGACGGCAACGTCTCCGAATGGGTCGCCGACTGCTGGCACGACAACTACATCCGCGCCCCCGACGACGGCAGCGCCTGGATCAACCCCGGCTGCCGTGTGCACGTGTTGCGCGGCGGCTCATGGGGCAGCTCCCCCGACCAGGTGACCTCCGCCTACCGCCAGGGCGCCGACGGCGACGTGCGCAGTGGCCGCGTGGGCTTCCGCGTGGTGCGCGAGTTGTAGCAGCCCATGCGCGCCCTGCAGACGTGAAAAACCCCGCGTGAAGCGGGGTTTTCGATACCTGGTACCGGTGAGAGGACTCGAACCTCCACTGTGTCACCACAAGCGGATTTTGAGTCCGCCGCGTCTACCATTCCGCCACACCGGCATGCGTGAGCGGGGAATTATGCCGGGTTCAGTGCACGCGGTCGAGACCCAGCTGGCGCACGTCGCGGCCGTACCAGCGGTCTTCGGGCAGTGGCTGGAATACCGAGCAGCGAACCATCGGGCCGGAGTAGACGTGCAGGCTTACGGTGACGGCGTCGTCGCTGGGGTTGCGGATGCTGTGGTATTCGTGCGGCGGGATCAGGCTGCCGGCGGAGCCGGTGCCGGCCTGGATCGAGCCGACTGCCTGGAAGCAGTAGCGTTGCGCATCGTGCTCCAGCAGTTCGTACTGCACGATCTCCAACGCGCCGTTCCAGACGCCCTCGACGCACCACATGCCATCGTGGTCGTGGATCGGCGTGCCCTGGCCCGGCCCCCAGGTCATCGCCACCACGCAGTAGCCGTGGTCTTCGCTGCGGTACAGCTCGCGGCGCGCGTAGTGCTCCGGGTTGGCCTCGAACACGCATTCGGGCAGGCGCACTGCCTGCTCGCGGATCAGCCGGCACAGGCTCTGGCGCAGGCTGTCGGTGAGTTCGTGGGTGGTGGGTTTGGCCACGGCGGCGTCGATCGCGTCGATCAGGGTGCGGCTGCCGGGGAAATCCAGGGTGAGCATGGCGGTCTCGGATGGGCGAGTGGCGGCTAGAGTCTACCAGTGCGGCGATGGCGCGGCCGCCAGGCGGTTCAGGAATCCGCCGATGGCGGGGCTGTAGTGCTCGATGTCGACCAGGAAGGCATCGTGGCCCTGGGGCGAATCCAGCGCCACGAATTCCACCCTGGCGCCGGCAGCCTGCAGACCTTCGGCGATCTGCTCCTGCTGCTGCAGCGGAAACAGGATGTCGGTGCTCACGCCGATCACCATGGCCTGTTCGATGCAGATGCGCTTGAGCCCGTCGTGCACGCTGCCGTGGCCGTACTCGGCGATGTCGAACCAGTCGCTGGCGCGCGACAGGTACAGGTAGCAGTTCGGATCGAAGGTACGCACGAAACGCCTGGCGTGGCCTTCGAGATAGGACTCCACCTGGAACTCGCGGCCGAACGGTTCGTCCTCGCGCTGCTCCGGATCGAGCCGGATGCGCGCGAAGCGGCCGTTCCATTCCATCGCGGAGCGGTAGGTGATCACGCCGAGCTTGCGTGCGATGCTCATGCCGATGTCGGGGTAGTTGGCGTCGTCGTAAACGCCTTCGTTCCAGTGCCGGTCGAGGCGGATGGCCTCGCGCTGCAGGGAGCGGATCGCGATGGCGAACGGCTGCGCCTGCGGCGCGGTATCCACGCTGATGTGCGCGCGCACGCTGCCCGGGTGCAACAGCATGTAGGCCAGCGCGCTCATGCCGCCCATCGAGCAGCCGATCAGGCAGGCCAGCTGCGTGATGCCGAGGCTGGCGACCACGGCGTGCGCGGCATTGGCCACGTCTTCCAGCGCCAGCTCGGGAAAGCTCAGCCGATAGGGCTCGCCGGTGGCAGGGTCGAGCGACGCCGGACAGGTGGAGCCCTTGTCGCTGCCCAGCGAGTTCACGCAGATCGCGAACCAGCGATCCGTGTCGATCGCCTTGCCGGGGCCGGCCATGTCCTGCCACCAGCCGGGCGACGGGTCTTCATCGCACGAGGTCATGTGTGCACTGGGCGACAACCCGGTGAGCACCAGCACTGCGTTGTCGCGCGCTGCATTCAGCGTGCCCCAGGTTTCGTAGGCGACGTGCGCGCCGTGCAGTTCGCCGCCGCGCTTCATCGGAAAAGGCGAGGGCAGGCTCAGATAGCGGCGCGCGTCGCCCATCGTCAGTGCACCTTGTCGATGGTGATGGCGACCGGCGTCTTGCGTGCGACGTCGACCACGCCCGCATCGCCTTCGAGGTCGCCGGGCGCGGCGGTGGGCTGGCCGTCATGGCTGATCCGTGCGCCCACGAAAACCTGGGCGACCGACGACAGCTTGAACGCGGGCGTCATCGCCATGGCGTCGTTGAGGGTGACCGTGGCGGGAAGCGTGACCGGCTCGATCCGGGCCACGGCCAGCGGCATCGGCGGGCCATCCAGGGCGCGAGCGTAGACGTAGAGCACGTCGCCCTTGGCCAGCTTGCCCTGCAGCGCCGGCGCCAGGGTGACGATGACCCGCAACGAAGCACCTGCCGGCACAGCCGCTGCGGCGCTGCTGGAGGTCCCGGCCGGTGCGCCGCCGGCACGGGCGTCGGCGATGGCGATCTGTTCGGCGACGGACTTCGCCACGCTGGAGCCGGGTTCGAGCTGCGGTTGCAGCAGGCGCCAGGTGGCGGCAGCGTTGCGGTAGTCGCCGCGCTGGAAGTCGCTGATGCCGAGCAGCCACAGCCCGCGCTGGTTGTCCGGGTGCTGCTTCACCGCACGCTGCAGCAGCTCGCGGGCGCGGCCTTCGATCTGGTGGTCGGCGCGCAGCATCGAATCGCTTTCGGCCCAGCCCACCATCGCCTCGGCGTTGTTGGCATCGAGCTTCAGCACGTGGTACCACGCATCGCGCGCGTCGCCTGGCTGGCGCATCATCGCGCTGGTCTGTGCCAGCAGCATCCAGCCTTGCTGATCGTCGGGCTGCTGCGCCAGGTGCTCGCGCAGCTGGGCGATCGCCTGCGGCAGGCTGATCGGCGTCTGCGCCTGCGCAGAGACCCCGTTGAGTGCCGCCGGCGTGCCGACCTTCAGGTAGAGCACGCCGGCACCCAGCGGCAGCAGCAGGGCGATGGACAGGCTGAGCACGAACACGCTGCGAGCGCGGCCGGAGCGGCGTCCCTCGCGCACCAGGGGCACGAGCAGGACAGCCAGCGCCAGCGCGACCATCAGCGCGGCCACCACGATAAAGGCGATTTTCACCAATCTTCCCCGTTGTCGGCGCTGTCGCCGACGGTCTTTGTGTCAACGCCTTCGCGCCTGCGTTTGCGGATCGCCACCAGCACCACGCCGGCGCCGGCCAGCAGAATCGCCAGCGGCCCGAACCAGAGCAGCACGGTGCCCGGCTTCAGCGGCGGGTCGTACAGGATGTAATTCGAATAGCGCGCGACCAGGTACTGCTTGATCTCGTCGTCGCTCTTGCCTTGTTGCATCAGCTTGAAGATCTGGTTGCGCAGGTCGCGGGCGATCGGCGCATTGGAATCGGCCAGCGTCTCGTTCTGGCACATCGGGCAACGCAGCTGGTGGGTGAGATGCTGGAAACGCAGTTCCTGCGCGTGATCCGTGAACGGCATCGGCTCGATCGCCTGCGCGTGGGCGATGCCCGCGCACGTCAGCAGCGCGATGAAGAACGCGAACAGCAACCCGCGGGCTGGCGATGCCCGATTCCCGATGCCCGGTTTCACGGCGTCTCCTTCAGCATCGCGGCGATCGCCGGCTTGACCTTGGTCGCCAGCACGTCCGGGGTGATCGGCCCGATGTGCTTGAAGCGGATCACGCCCTTCGCGTCGACCAGGAAGCTTTCCGGCGCGCCGTAGACGCCGAAGTCGATCGCGGTCTGGCCGGACTCGTCGGCGATCAGCAACGCGTATGGGCTGCCGTGCGCCGCCAGCCAGGCCTTGGCGTCGGCCGGCGCATCCTTGTAGTTGTAGCCGACCAGCTTCACCCCAAGGCTCGGCGCTGCGGCGGTCAGCACGGGGTGTTCCACGCCGCACTCGATGCACCAGCTGGCGAACACGTTGAGCAGGTAGGGCTGGCCGAGCAGGTCGGCCTTGCTCACCGTCTGCGTCGGCTCGTACAGCTTGGGCAGGTTGAACGCGGGCGCGGGCTTGTTCAGCAGCGGCGTGGGGATCGCGTTCGGATCGTGGCGCGTGTTCCACCAGATGCCGAACCCGAACAGGCCCACCAGCAGCATGAAACCGATGAACGGCAGCAGGCGATTCATGCGCGGGTTTCCTGTGGCTGCAGGTCCAGCGAAGCGGTGGCATCAGCCGTGCGCTTGAGACGGAAGCGCTTGTCTGCGGCGCAGACGAAGCCACCCAGCATCATCAGCAGGCCGCCACCCCAGATCCAGCGCACGAATGGCTTGTAGTAGAGGCGCAGCGCCCACGCGCCTTCGATGTTGCCGGCGTCCATCGGCTCGCCCAGCGCCACGTACAGGTCGCGGAACACGCCGGCGTCGACCGCCGACTCGGTCTGCACCTGACCGCGCGGGTAGGTGCGCTTCTGCGGGTGCATGACCGCAATCTGCTTGTCGTCGCGGGTCACCGTGATCACGCCCTGGTCGGCTTTCCAGTTCGGGCCGGTGGTGCGGTGCACGCCATCGAAGCGGAAATCGTAACCGCTGATGTGCTGCGTTTCGCCCGGCGCCATGCGCACGTCGCGGGTCACGCTGAGCGATTCGGTCAGCAGCACGCCGGCGACGAACACCCCCACGCCAAGATGCGCCAGCAGCATGCCGGCCATCTCGCCCGGATAACGGCGGCCGCGCGGCACGTCGCGCCAGCGCTTGTAGGCATACAGCAGCACGCCCACGCCCAGCCACACCAGCGCCGCGACGCCGACGACCGCCTTGAGCTTGCCGTCGACGAAGAACGCCGCCACGATCGCGCAGGCCGCCGCGGCGACGCCGACGCGCAGCAGGATCTGCTTCAGCAGCGGCGATTCGCCCTTGCCCCAGCGCAGGAACGGCCCGAACGGCATCAGCAGCACGACCGGCAACATCAGCAGGGGGAACAGGAAGCCGAAATACGGCGGGCCGACCGAGATCCGGCCCAGGTTCAGCGCGTCGCCGATCAGCGGGAACAGCGTGCCCAGCAACACCATCGCCGCAGCCACCGCGAACATCAGGTTGCCGATCAACAGCACGGTTTCGCGCGACAGCAGCTGGAACGCCTTGCCGCCGGCCACCTTGGGCGCCCGCAACGCGTACAGCAACAGCGAGCCGCCGACCACGATGGTGAGGAAGATCAGGATGAACACGCCGCGGCGCGGATCGGAGGCGAACGCGTGCACCGAGGTCAGCACGCCCGAGCGCACCAGGAAGGTGCCCAGCAGGGACAGCGAGAACGCGAAGATCGAGAGCAGGATCGTCCACGCGCGCAGCGAGCCGCGCTTCTCGGTCACCGCCTGCGCATGGATCAATGCCGCGCCGACCAGCCACGGCATGAAGCTGGCGTTTTCCACCGGGTCCCAGAACCACCAGCCGCCCCAGCCCAGCTCCGCATACGCCCACCAGCTGCCGGCGACGATGCCCAGGGTGAGGAAGGCCCAGGCCACGTTGGTCCACGGTCGCGCCCAGCGCACCCACGCCTGTTCCAGCTCGCCGCCGAGCAGGCCGGCGATGGCAAACGCGAAGGCCACGGAGAAGCCGACGTAGCCGATGTAGAGCACCGGCGGGTGGAAGGCCATGCCGGGGTCCTGCAGCACCGGGTTGAGATCCGCGCCGTCGCCGGGCATCGGCAGCAGCCGGCCGAACGGGTCGGAGGTAAACACGATGAAGGCGAGAAAGCCCACCGCGATCAATCCCATCACCGCGAGCACGCGCGAGGCGAACACTTCGGGCAGCTTGTAACTGAACGCGGCCAGCGCCACCGTCCACACGTTGAGGATGAAGATCCACAACAGCAGCGAACCCTCGTGCGCGCCCCACACCGCGGCGATGCGGTAGTACCACGGCAGCTCCAGGTTGGAGTTGTCGGCTACGTACTGCACCGAGAAATCGAAATGCAGGAACGCCCAAACCAGGATGCCGAAGGCGAACGCCACGAACACCGCCTGGCCCGCCGCCGCCGGCCGTGCCACCGCCATCAGCGCGCGATTGCCGCGCCACGCGCCGATCAGCGGCAGCACCCCCTGCGCCAGGGCGAGCAGCAGGGCGAGAATCAGTGCAAGTTGGCCGAGTTCGGGGGTCATGGGTTTGAGCCGGGAATAGGGAATAGGGAGTGGGGAATAGGTGAAAGCGAGGCACCACGCAGTTTCGGCGCGCTTCGGTGCAGCAATTGACAGCAGGGAATGGTGTGCACGGCTTTTCCGATTCCCTATTCTCGATTCCCTATTCCCGGCTTCTCGGCATGCGCCTTCGCCATCGCGTCCTTCAGTTCCTTGGGCATGTAGGTTTCGTCGTGCTTGGCCAGCACTTCGGTGGCGACGAAGCGGGCGCCGGCCATGTGGCCGGTGGCAATCACCGACTGGTTGTCGCGGAACAGGTCCGGGAGGATGCCGGTGTACTCCACCGGCATCGCGCCGCCGGCGTCGACCACGGTGAAGGTGACCTTGAGCGAATCGCTGGAGCGCTGGATCGAGCCGGCCTTGACCATGCCGCCGAGGCGAAAGGTCTTGTAGCCGCTGGCCTGGCCGGACTGCACCTGGCTCGGCGTGAGCAGGTAGTTCATGTTGTTCTGCAGCGCCACCACCACCAGCACGGTGGCTAGCGTGGCCGCGGCGAGGATCAGCAAGACGATGACGAGGCGGCGCTTGCGGGTGGGGTTCATGGGCATGGCAGGTCTGTGCCGGTCAGGCGGACGGCGTGGAAGGAGGCGAATGACGTTGCTGACGGGCACTCTGACGGGCCAGTCGCGCGCGAAGTTCCCGCAGCACGCGGTGGCGGCGCAGTCCCGGCGCGAGGCTGTCCGCAACGAGCACGATGAAGAACACCGCGTAGGCTGGCCACACATAGGCGGCGTAGCCGCCCATCCTGAAGAAGGCGGCGGCCTCGCCGCCCGCGGCGAAAAATTGCTGCAGCGCGCTCATCGGTCGGCCTCGTCTTCGGCAATCTTGCGTACCCAGTCCTTGCCGCCTTCCATGTCCAGCAGGTCGGTGCGCGCACGGCGGAACAGGCTGCCGGCGTAGTAGAACTTGGTCGCCAGGGTCATCGTCAGCAGCGGCCACAGCATGTCCCACGCCATCTTCGACTGGCCGAACACGTTGACCGTGCTGCCCTGGTGCAAGGTGTTCCACCAGTTCACCGAGAAGTGCACGATCGGCACGTTGATGACGCCGATGATGGCCAGGAAGCCGGCGGCGCGCGCGCCCTGGCGGCGATCCTCGAACGCGTGGTACAGGCCGATGACGCCGAGATACAGGAACAGCAGCACCAGCTCGGAGGTCAGCCGCGCGTCCCAGGTCCACCAGGTGCCCCACATCGGCTTGCCCCACAACGAGCCGGTGACCAGGGTGATGAAGGTGAACGCCGCGCCGATCGGCGCCGATTGCATCGCCACCACCTCGGCCAGCTTGATCCGCCAAACCAGCGCGACGAACGAGGCCACGCCCATCACCGCGTAGATGAACATGCTCATCCACGCACTGGGCACGTGGATGAAGATGATCCGGTAGGCGTCGCCCTGCTGGTAGTCGGCGGGTGCCAGCACCAGGCCGCCGTACAGCGCGACCGCGCCCAGCAGCAGCGCCAGCGCCAGCGCCCACGGCTGCAGCGCGCCGGCGAAGCGGTAGAACGTCGGCGGCGAGCCGAGCTTGTGCAACCAGAGCGGAATCCAGTCAGACATCATGCGTCCAGGGCAATGCGAAGGGCGGCCGCGCAGGCCAGCGGCGCCAGCACCACGGCGAGCACCAGGGCGGCAGCCAGCCAGGCGATCGGTGCCAGCCACGGCAGCCCCTGTTGGGCGGCAGCCACCGCGCCGGCGGCGAAGATCACGGCCGGCACGCACAAAGGCAGCAGCATCAAGGCGAGCAGCATACCAGAGCGCCGCGTGCCGGCCGTCAGCGCCACCAGCACGGCACCGAGCAGGCTGAGCAGCGGCGTGGCCAGCAGCAGCGCCAGCAGCAGTACCGGAATCACCGCGCCGGGCAGGTGCAGCATCGCCGCCAGCAGCGGCGCGATCACGATCAGCGGCAGCGCGGTGGCCAACCAGTGGGCGAGGATCTTCATGCCCAGCAGCAGCGCCAGCGGCTGCGGCGACAGCACCAGTTGTTCCAGCGAACCGTCCTCGATGTCGCTGGCGAACATCGCATCCAGCGCCAGCAGCATCGCCAGCAACACGGTGACCAGCACCACCCCGCCGGCAATCCGCTGCAGCAGGGTGTCTTCCGGGCCCAGCGCGAACGGAAACAGCGTGGCCACGATCACCGCGTACAGCACCGGCATGGCGATGTCGCCGCGGCGACGCCAGGCGAGCGCGAGATCGCGCCGCAGCATCGCGGCGCAGGCGGTGCCGAGGCCCGGCCGGTTCATCGTCGTGCTCCTCCCTCTGCTTGTCCCAAAGGGATTTCCTTCGGTCGCAGGGGAGCGAGTTCACGCATGGGGTTCCCGGCCTCAATCATGCATGCGAATCCGTCGCGGTTCGCCGCCGTGGAAACTCACGGTGCCGTGGCTGGTGACCATCGCCGCGCCACCGGCGTCGGTGTGGCCTTCCAGCAACTCGTTGACCAGCGCGATGCCGATGCGGTCGAGGTTGGCGTAGGGCTCGTCGAGCAGCCACAGCGTGGCCGGCAGCAGCAGCAGGCGCGCCAGCGCGGCGCGCTTCTTCTGGCCGGCGGACAAGCGCCGCACCGGCTCGTCCTCGTAGCCGCGCAGGCCGATCCGGGCCAGCACGGAGGCAGCGTTGGCGCCCTCGCGGCAGCCATGCAGGCTGGCCGCCACGCGCAGGTTCTCGCGCGGGCTGAAGTCCGCCTTCAATCCCAACTGGTGGCCGAGAAACAGGATGTCGCCGGCGGTGGCGTCGCGCTGCAGCGGCGCGCCGCGCCAGCGCAGTTCCCCTTCGCCGACATGCAGCAGGCCGGCCAGCATGCGCAGCAAGGTGGTCTTGCCGCTGCCGTTGTCGCCCTCGACCAGGGCCAGCTCGCCCGCGTGCAACCGGAAATCCAGCGGTGCGAACACCGGTTCGTCCTGGCGACGAAAACTCAAGCCCCGTGCTTCGAGCAGGGGCGCGGCGGCGGGCGTGGCGGTCATCTCCGTGATTGTCCGCAATGGCGATGGCGCTTGTCCATGCGGCGCACTGCCGCTGTCGCGCGATTGCCGCAGGCGCGCGTACACCGGGCCGTACCCCGGGCCATTCCGGCGCATGTGCTGCCCGGCCCGGCGGCCCGGAGCGTCGGGCACGCCGGTAGCCGGATCGTGCCGGGCAGGCAGCGGCCCGCGTTCGTGAGCGCCGATGCCGGCCGCCGGTCGATGCCGGAACCCGCAAGCCGCATCTGCATCCAAATAGCCATGCAAGGGTCCTCATCTTCGTCCGCGGATGTCACGCGGATCGACTACGCCGCGCTGAACGACGCCGCGCTGGTCCTGCTTGTGACGCATGGCGACCATGAAGCGTTCCGGTACATCATGCAGCGCTTCGGCCCGCACTTGTACCGGATCGCGCGCGGCGTGCTCAAGGAGGAGACCGAAGCCGAGGACATCGTGCAGGAAGCTTTCGCCAGGGCCTACGACAAATTCGACACGTTCCGCGGCGATGCGCCCCTGCGAACCTGGCTGATCAGCATCCTGCTCAACGAGGCGCGCAGCCGCTTGCGCAGGCGGCGCGCAACGGTCGGGCTTGAGCACGTCGACATGTCGTCGCCGGATCCTTTCTGGGTCAGCCGATCCGGGCTTGGGCGCCATGGTGGCGACCCGGTGTCGTTCGCTGCCCGCGCAGAGATCCGTCTCCTGCTGCGGGATGCGATCGACGAGTTGCCCGAGCCCTATCGCGCCGTCTTCAGGTTGCGCGAGATCGAAGCGTGCAGCGTTGAGGAAACCGCTGCTCGACTGGCCATCAAGCCGCAGACCGTGAAGACCCGGCTGCACCGCGCGCGCCGGCTGCTGCGCAAGTCGCTGGGCACCACGCTCGGCAACATGCTGGCCGACAGTTTTCCGTTTCTGGGCGTGCGCTGCGCGTGCATGACCGCCGTCGTGATGGCGTGGCTTTCGGCGGAACCAGCTTCCGGCGAGGGCGATTAGCTCCTCCGTGGCCCGGTTGCCGCTGCTTGGTCGCCAGATGCCGGTGCGATCCGCCATCGGCATCACGCCGGTGCAGGGCGCCGACGGGTCACCGCCGGCTTGCCTTGCTCCAGTGGCGATCGGGATTGCCTGAAGCGGGCATCCCCCGGCGGCGTCGGGGGATGTCCTCGGGTATCTGGCCAAACCGCGCCGTGGGGCCGGCTTGAACTGCCGGGTCGCGCCCTGCGGATCGTGTCGCATCCGTCCGGTCGGGCGCTCCCGCACGAGCTACAGCGACTTCACGTACTGCGCGACGTCGGCGACCTCCGCGCTGCTCAGGCCGAGCGCCTGCTTCGCGTTGTATTTCGCCACGACGTCGTCGAGCGTGGCCGCTGAGCCATTGTGGAAGTACGGCGGATGCTGCCAGACGCCCTTCAACGGTGCCGTGCGGTATTGCTTGGTCGCCGTGCGCGATGCGTAGCTGGGCACCCCGGGGGCCTCGGGTTCGCTTGCCACGTCGCTTGCCGGGTGCAGGCGTTCGTTGGCGTCGGTGAACTCGGAGCCGCTGTGGCAGGTGATGCATCCTGCCTTGCCCTCGAAAAGGACCTTGCCGCGTGCTGCGGCCGCGGCGTCGAAGCTGCCGGCCGGTGCGGGTGGCGCCGCGATCGACAGCTGATACGCCTGCAGCGCAGGCAGCTTGGCGGTGACCAGGTCGTCGGTACCGTTGGTGATGTTGATGCCCGTGCCGACGCGCGCATCGGTGAAGTTGCCGTGCCCGCCCATCTGGGTCACGGCGACATACCGGTTCCAGTAAGCCAGATCGTCGCCATCGCCGGTCGCGATGATCTTGTGGATGCCCTGCAGGCCGAAGGCCGGCGAGATCACCTGCGGACCATTGATGCCATCGATGTTGTAGCGGGGGTCGTACATGCCCGGCCCCCACGAACTGTAGACGGCCTTTTGCGCCTGGGTCAGCGCCGGCGACAGCGAGATGATCAGCCCGGGATTGAGGTCGCGATTGGGCCAGCCATCCAGGCGCTTGCCGATACCCGGCGCAAACGAGTTGTCGACCGTGGAATGGCACAACGCACAGGTGATTCCGACGCGGGTCAGCGTGCTCTTGCCGTTGACGGTTTCCACGGTGCCCTTGATGCCCACCACCGCATCGAGGCTGATCAGCGCAAGCGTGGTGTCGGGACTGGTCAGGCTGATGCTGCCGTCCTGGATGCCTGCCACGACGGACGAAGGAAGCGCCTCCGCGTCCACTTTCAGGCCGACGGCCAACGCCGTCTTCGGATCGACGGCTGCAGCGATGACGTCGTTCATGTGCAGTGTGTCGGTCCACGTCGTCTCGTCGCCGAACGTGTCGAAGCGGAAGATCTGCTTGCCCTGGTCCAGGAACGCCGTGTCGGTCACGGTCGAGAATGTCCACACGTAATTCGTCGCCAACGCGGCGCCGTTGGTGCCCTTGACGCCGGTCGTGATGGTCGCGGTGCAGGTGACGTTCGCCGCCATGGGTTCGGCCACCTCCGACTGCGGCGGGTTGGTCGGCGATTCGGTGATGCGCACGAACGTGGCTTTCCTCGTCGCCGCATCGTAGGTGACGGACCCGAAGGCAGCCGCGCCGGCCGGGCAGTTCACGTTGAAGGTGGCGTTCTTCAGCGTTGCCGGGTCGATCGCCTGGTCGAACGTGGCGCTGACTTCCGCCGTGTTCAGCACGCCCGTCGCTGCATTGGCCGGGGTGGTGGACACCACGGTCGGGGCCGGGACCGGAGGCGGCGTGGCCGCCTGGCCGTGGGGACTGGAGCCGCCGCATCCGGTGAGGCCGACGACAAGTGCGACAGGCAGCGCCGTCGGCAACCATTTCTTGTGCATGAATCTGCTCATCTGCGTTCCCTCTTCATTGGATGCACCCAGTCAGGACAAAAACACTTCGCGCAGCGGTTTCCAGCGGCCGCAGCAACCCATGCCGACCGCATCGGCCGGCACCATGGAACTGTCTCTGCGTATCGACGAATCCGCGCAGATCCATCGCTGCGCGGTACCCGCATTGCATCGCGTCGACGCCGGGGAACCAGTCCCCGCTCACCAACCGACGCAGCGGCACGAATAAGGTTCCCGTCGACGCACGGGACGGCGACAGAGGCATTGCGATCGGCGAACGGGTTTGCCTGCCGCACCGACGATGCGCATGCGCGTCATGCGGAACCTGCGGGCCGCTGCTTGCATCACAACGGAGACTTCAGCGCATCTTCGGGCCGATGTGCCCGCCGAACGCGTCGAGCCTGTGCTGGAGCCGTCTTGCCTTGCCGCCGTGCGCACGCGCAGTGCGGCCGGACATTCGAGCCGCAAGCTCTCTGCACATCCGAGGTGGCGCCACCATGCCGACACGTGTTTCGTCCCAACGCGGTTTCACCCTGCTTGAACTGATGGTGGTCGTGGTGATCCTCGGCATCCTCGCTGCGCTGGTCGTGCCGAAGGTGATGAGCCGGCCGGACGAGGCGCGCGTGACCGCTTCGCGGCAGGACATCGCCAGCCTGATGCAGGCCCTGCAGCTCTATCGTCTGGACAACCGGCGCTACCCGACCACCGAACAGGGACTGCAGGCGCTGGTGTCCCGGCCTGACTCCGGCCCGATCCCGCCGAACTGGAAGCCCGAGGGATACGTCGGGCGCCTGCCGAAAGACCCCTGGGGCCATCCCTACCAGTACCTGAACCCGGGCCTGCACGGGGAGGTGGATGTCTACGGTTTGGGGGCCGACGGTGCACCCGGCGGCGAGGGCAACGATGCCGACATCGGTTCGTGGACGCTGTGACGGAAGCCCGTGCCGTGCATGAAGCGATCGTTCGCCAGGGCAAACGCGGCTTCACGCTGCTGGAGATGCTGGTCGTGGTGCTGATCATGGGCATCCTGGCGGGAACCATCGGGGCACGGATGCAACCGGGCGATCGCGACCTGTTGCGGGTCGAGGCCGAGCGACTCGCGCAGCTGCTGGAGCTTGCCGCCCAGGAAGCGCGCATCTCCGGCGCCGCCATCGTGTGGACTTCCGACGGCAGCCACTACCGCTTCTGGCGCCAGGGTGGCGATGACGGGTGGTCCGAGATCCGTGACGACGATGTGTTGCGTGCGCGCAGCCTGCCGCACGGCATGCTGATATCGCAGCTGCGCAACGAAGCCGCCGCGGCGCAGTCGACCATGCGTCTGCAGTTTCCGTCCGACGGCTCGATGTCGGCGTTTTCGATGGACCTGGCGCTCGGTGCCGACCATTACGGCATCGCGGCCTCTCCGGTCGGCGACTTGCGCATCGCACCCGGGCAGGGGAAGACCTATGGCGACATGGCAGCGCAATGACGCGCCGGGATTCACGCTGGTCGAAGTGCTGGTCGCCATGACGATCGTCGCGGTGTCGCTGCTTGCCGCGCTGCGCGTGGCCACGCAGGGCGTCAGCCATGCCGACGAACTGCGTGGGCGACTGCTGGCCGGGTGGGTCGCGGCCGATCACCTCGCCGAGCATCGTGCACGCGGCGACTGGTTGCCGGTCGGCGTGCGAACCGGTGTGCGGCGCCAGGGCAATCTTGAACTCGGCTGGCGCGAGGAAGTATCCGCGACGCCGAATGCGGCATTCCATCGCGTCGACGTCTTCGTCTTCGTGCCGGCGCAGCCAGCGCACTTCCTTGCGCATTCCACGGGTTTTGTCGTGGATCCCGCGGAGAGCGGCCGATGAACGCCCACCGGTTTCGCGCTGCCCCCGGATTCACCTTGATCGAGCTGCTGTCGGCGCTGCTCGTTCTGTCGCTGCTCACGCTGATGGCCTATCGCGGACTTGGCGTGGTCATGGCGTCGCGCGACCGCATCCAGGCGGAATCCGCGCAATGGCGGCAGGCGGAGTCGTTCTTCGTCCGCTTTGCGCGCGATGTACGGCTGGCCGCACCGCGCCCGGTGCGCAGCGATGCCGGCACCTCGCCAGCGTGGCTTGGTCGGCCCGATGCAGCACAGGCGCCACTGCTGGAGTTCACTCGGTTCGCCGGGACGGACGGCGTCGACGTACCGCGGCGCATCGGCTACGGAGTGAACGGTGCGCACCAGATCGAATTGTGGATCTGGCCGGGGCTCGACCTTGCCGCAACCACGCCGCCGACCCGCTACGTGGTACTCGATGACGTGACCCGCCTGAGCCTGCAATACCTCGGCCCCGCGTTGACCTGGAACAATACGTGGCCGACGACGCCGGCCGACCCCCCGCTGCCGCTGGCCGTACGCATGCAAGTGGTGCTCGGTTCGGGCGAAACCGTGGTGCGCGTGTTCGCGCTGCGCTCATGAACGCCGGGCAGCGCGGTGCGGCCTTGCTGATGGCGATGGCGATCATGGCGGTGGCTGCAGTGGCGGCAACGGCCATGCTGGTCGCGCTGAGCACGTGGTCGCGCCAGGCCGGGTTGGCCGCCGACCATGTCCAGGCCGAGGAACTGGTCACGGCGGGAGGCGACTGGGCTCGCGCAATGCTGTTCGACGACCGTCGCGCCAGCGGCGACGTCGACCACGCCGGAGAACCGTGGGCGCTGCGCCTGCCGCCGATCCCGTTCGAGAATGGCGAACTGGCCGGCCACATCGAGGACCAGCAAGGCCGGTTCAATCTCGACAACCTGGTCCGGAACGGCAAGCTCGATGTCACGCAGTACGCGCGTTTCCAGCGTCTGCTGGCCATCCTCGGCTTGCCGGCGGAGCTGGCCGATGCGCTCGCCGACTGGGTCGACGCCGACAGCGTGGCGCAGCCCGCCGGCGGGGCGGAGGATGCGTACTACCGCGGGCTCGGCCATCCTCGTCTGGCCGCCAACCGGCCGCTCGTCGATCTGGACGAACTGGGTCTTGTACGTGGCTTCGACGCCAGTGTCCGCGCGCGCCTCGCGCCTTTCGTGACGGCGCTGCCGGCGACCACCGCGCTCAACGTGAACACGGCGTCCGCCGAGGTTCTCGCTGCCGTGGTCGATGGCCTGGACCTGGATTCGGCGCGGGTACTGGTCGCCCGCCGCAACGGAACTTTCTATCGCAACAACGCCGATTTCCTTGGCCAGCTCGGCAAGGACGCCACGGTACCCGGGCAGGACATCCGCGTCGGCAGCGATTACTTCCTGATCACGCTGCGGGTGACTTACGGCAAGACGCAGGCCCGCAGCCAGCTGCTGTTGGCGCGGACGGACGCGGCGCGCTGGCCCGGCGTCGTATGGCGGAAGCTCCGATGAGTCTGCTGCGCATATTCTGTCCGCTGTCGGCGGCGCCCACGTCATGCCGATGGGTGCTGCTGGACGAGCACGCCGGTGTGCATTCCGGAAGTGGGGCACTGGCACAGTTGCCGAACACGGCATCGCGGGTCGAACTGGTGCTTGCCGCCAGCCAGGTCTTGATCACCCGAACGCGATTGCCTCGAGTGGGCAGGCGCAGGTCCGCGGCGTTGCTGGCCTATGCAGCCGAGGAACAACTGGCATCCGACCCGGACGCCAACCAGGTGAGCATGCTGGGGCGGGTCGGGGACGACGACGTGCTCGCAGTGGTTGACCGGCAGCGGCTGCAAGGCTGGCGCGACGCGCTTGGCGCGGTCGGTATCCGCGTCGACGTCGTGTATTGCGAGACGCTGATGTTGCCGGTGCAGCAAGGGGAGTGGAGTCTTGCCTGGAGCGGGCAGGAAGGCTATGTGCGCATCGGCGAACTCGAGGGCGGCGCCACCGATTGCGGCGATCGGCAGACGCCGCCACTGGTGCTGCAGTTGCTGCTTGAGCAGGCGCGGGCGCGCGATGCCGTACCCGCGTCGATCGCGCTGCATGTGACGACGCCGGCGGCGCGGCCCGATCCGGAGGCATGGCAGCAAGGCCTGGGCGTCAGCGTCCGGTTCGCATCGGAACCGGATTGGCGCATGGCGCCGGCGTTGGCCGGCATCCGGATCGATCAGGAACGCGGGCACTGGCGCCCGTCCGTCGCCATGCTCGCACGCTGGCGACACATCGGCTGGATTCTGCTCGCGGCGCTGCTGCTGCATTCGGCAGCCTTGCTGGTCGATCGCGTGCGGCTGGCGAGCGAACAGCATGACCTTCGCCAGCAGATGGAGGCGCGCTTCCGCGCGCTGTTCCCCGACGCCGTCGCGGTGGCCGACCCGGCATTGCAGATGCGGCGGCAACTGGCCCAGGCACGGCGCGCCGCGAACCAGCCGGATGCCGGCGATTTCCCGGCCATGCTCGGCAAGGTGGCAGCAGCGTTGGCGGAGGTGCCGGCCGCGGAGCTGCGCGCGCTGTCGTATGAGGACGGACGCATGGTGCTGGAGTTCGCCGCTGCGGACGGCGCGCTCACGCGTCGCGTCGAGGCTCGCCTGGCGCAGGCCGGGTTGGATGTCGACGCGCCGCAGGAGGCGCGTCGTGCCGGGCGCGGCACCGTCACGCTGACCCTGAGGTCGCCATGAAGCATGCCTTGAACCGACTGTGGGCGGCGCGATCCCCGCGGGAACGTGGGCTGGTTGCCGTCGTGGCGATCTGCCTTGGGCTGGTGGCGTATGCGTGGCTGCTGTACGCGACGACACAGGCGCGCTTGCGGCTGCTGCCGGCGGTCGCCCAGCTGCGTGCAGACGCGATGCGTCAGAGCGGGCAGGCGGACGAGATCGTGCGCCTGCGCGCGATGCCACCGCTGCCTGCGTCGACGACGGACCTGCGCCAGCTGGTGCAACGCCAGGTCGACGCCAGCGGACTGACCCGTTCGCTGGCGAGCATCGAGCTGCCGGATGCGCGCCACGTGAAGCTGGTATTCGCCAATGTGGCCTTCGCCGACTGGCTGGGTTGGGCAGACACCATGCGCGCGCAGCAGCTGCGCCCTGTCGCAGTGCGGATCGAATCCGGTTCCGCGCCCGGCCAGGTGGGCGTGACCGTCACCCTGGAGCGCCCTGGCCGATGACGCGCCGACTGACATGGCGGGGACCGATTGCCAGCGTCTGCGTGGCGATGGCGGCCTATGCGGCGTTTCTGGTCCTGCTGGCGCCAGCTACGCTGCTCGATGCGGGCCTGCGGCGCGCCAGCGCCGGGAAGCTGCGTCTTGCGCAGGCGCACGGCAGCCTGTGGTCCGGCAGCGGGCGGCTGGAGATCCGCGATGGTGCCGGGTCGGGCGGCGTCGGCAAGGATCTTTCCTGGACGCTGCAACCGCGGGCCCTGTGGCGCGGGCGCCTCGACTTCGAGGTCGCCATCGATCACGCCGACCGGGGCTTCCCCGTGCGCATCTCGGCGCACAGTATCGAGGTATCAAGCGTCGACTTCTCCTTGCCGGCCAGTGCGCTTGGCCTCGCCGTGCCTCGCATGGCGCCGCTCGGCCCGCGCGGCGATCTCGCCCTCCATGTCACGCAGTTCTCGCGTTCCGGCGACACCGTTTCGGCCGATGCTGTCGTTACGTGGAAGGATGCCGGTTCCGCCCTGACCCGGGTCGCACCGCTCGGCACCTACGAACTTCGTGTCCACGGCAATGCGGGATTGTTGAAGGCGACATTGCGTACCGGCAGCGGGCCGCTCCATCTCGACGGCAGCGGGTCCTGGCGCGGCGACGGCCCCGCGACGTTTTCCGCCACCGCGCGGGTCGATGCGCAGCAGCGCCCGCAACTGGCGCCGCTGTTGCGGCTGATCGCCGTCGAGCGCGACAACGGCGATTTCGACCTGCAACTCGGCCCGCCGCTCGGCGGCGCACCCGCCGGCGCGCGGCCATGAGTTTCCGACGGGCCATCGACATGGGAACCCTGTTGTCCCCGCGACCATCCAACCCGTGCAGGCAGAGGGAACAAAGGCATGTTGTCCGGACGATCGAATCTTGCGCGAACGGCGCTCGGCGCTGCATCGAAAGCCGGCGCGCTGTCGTTGCTCGGTCTCGTGCTGGCGTACTGGACCTGGGCGTGGTGCGCGCCGGCACCGCTGCCGCGGGCCATGGAGATTTCCGGGCCGGCCGATCGCCTCGCTGCTGCCGGCAACCTGTTTGGCCGGCTGCCTGCCGATGCGCAGGCCGAGGTGCCGTCCGGGCTGGCGATCAGGCTGCTGGGCGTCATGGCTGCCGAGCCGCAGGGCGTCGGCTACGCGCTGCTGCAACTCGATGCGAAGACAACCCGACTGGCCCGTGCCGGCGAGTATCTCGCGCCGGGCATCCGGCTCGAGAAGGTACTTCCCCAGCAGGTGATCCTGCAGCGCAACGGATCGCGCGAAACGCTGGCCTGGCCACACCCCTCCCAAGCCCCTGCCACCACCACGAGCACTTCCCGATGAAACGCCATGGGTCACCTTTCCCCTGCGGGCAGCCATGAACCAGCACACGCTGCAAGCGGCCATCGTGGCCGTGGCCTTGTCCTGCGCGTACGTTCCGGCGGCGCGCGCGATGGCACAGGCGGCGGAAAGTCCGGCGCCGGTCAAGACCGTCACGCTCAATTTCGTCGATGCGGACATCGAGGGCGTGGTGAAGGCGATGGCGGAAGTCACCGGCAAGAACTTCGTGCTTGATCCGCGCGTCAAGGGCACCGTCAACATCATCTCGGCGCGGCCGGTGGCACGGGATACCGTGTACGAGGTGTTCCTGTCGGCCTTGCGCCTGCAAGGTTTCGCGGCGGTGGAGGACCACGGCCTGGTCAAGATCCTGCCGGAGGCGGACGCCAAGCAGCACAGCAACGTCCAGTCGAGCCGACACCCCGGCAGCGACGGACTGCAGACGCGGGTGTTTGCCCTGGCGCATCAGTCGGCGGTGCAACTGGTGCCTACGCTGCGTCCCCTGGTGGCGCCGAACAACACCATCACCGCGCTGCAGGACAGCAACTCGCTGGTCATCACCGACTACGCCAGCAACCTCGAACGGCTGGCGGGCATCATTGCCGCCGTCGACCAGCCGGACGAGGCCGGCGCGACGATGATTGTCCTGCAGCATGCTTCCGCGCTGGACGCAGCGCGGACCATCAACAATCTGTTTGCGGCAGCGCCGCAGGCGTTGCAGACGCTGCAGGGAACGGACCCGACCCAGCGCGTGGCAGTCATCGCCGATGCCCGCTCCAACAGCCTGCTGGTGCGCGCGGCCGATCCGGCGCGACTTGCCCAGGTCCGGAAATTCGCCGCACTGCTCGACTCCCCGACCAGTGCCGCCGGCAACGTTCACGTCGTCTACCTGAAGAACGCCGAGGCCGTGCAGCTCGCGGAGACCTTGCGCGGCATCTACTCCGGCAGCGCATCATCGCCGGGACAGGTATCCGGCGCGGCGGCGCCAGCCGAGGCGGTGTCGCCGAATGCGACTGCCGGTGTTGCCATCGGCGGCGGCGCGCAGGCGGCATCGGGCGGCGGCGGCATGCCGGCGACGGGAGACGCCATGCCGCAAGCTGCAACCGTGCCAGGCATCATCCAGGCGGACGCCGCCACCAACTCGATCATCATCACGGCGCCCGATGCGGTCTACAACAACCTGCGCGCGGTGGTGGAAAAACTCGATGCGCGGCGGCTGCAGGTCTATGTCGAGGCGCTCGTGGTCGAGCTTACGGCGAACAAGGCCGGCGAGTTCGGCATCCAGTGGCAAGACCTCGGCGGCATCGGCGAGTCGGGTACGCATGTGTTCGGCGGCACCAACTTCGGCGGGGCGGGGCGGAACATCATCGGCATCGCGCAGAACCCGGCCAGCGCCGGCCCCGGGCTGAACATCGGCACGGTGCACGGCAGCGTGACGGTGGGTGGCGTTCAGGTCCTCAACCTCGGCCTGCTCGCGCGTGCACTGGAAACGGACAGCAACGCCAACATCCTGTCGACGCCGACCCTGCTCACCCTCGACAACGAGGAGGCGAAGATCGTGGTTGGCCAGAACGTCCCGTTCATCACCGGCCAGTACGCAGTTTCGGGTGCGGCAACCACGCCGTCGCCGTTCCAGACCATCGAGCGCAAGGATGTCGGGCTGACCCTGAGGATTCGCCCGCAGATATCCGAAGGCGGAGTCGTGCGCCTGCAGATCTACCAGGAGGTTTCGAGCATTGCCGACACCGCCAATCCCGCCGGGGTCATCACCAACACGCGCTCGATCGAGTCGACTGTTCTGGTCGACGACGGACAGATCATCGTGCTCGGCGGGCTGATGCAGGATTCCGTCAACGGCGGCGTAGCCAAGGTTCCGCTGCTGGGCAGTCTGCCGTTGCTCGGCGGCCTGTTCCGCTACAACAACCACTCGCGTACCAAGACCAATCTGATGGTATTCCTGCGCCCGACCGTCCTGCGTGATGCGCAGGGGGCGGGTGCCTTGACCGGCGAACGCTACGACTACATCCGTGGTCAGCAGATCCACGCCGAGCCGACTCGCGGCGCAGTGCGCGGCAACGATCCTTCGCCACTGTTGCCACCCCTGCCGCCGGCATCGGCCGGCCAGGACAATCGGCGGTGATCGCGGGATGCTGACGAAGCCGCCCGTGCCGTATGCCTTCGCCAAGGCCAACGGCATCGCCGTCACCGGACTTGGCGACGGTGTCGCCGAAGTCGTCGTGCGCCATGGCGCGTCGGCTGGCGCGCTGGCCGAGCTGCGACGCGCACTCGGCGTGCCCATTCGTGCGCAGCGCGTCGGCACAGGCGAGTTCGACGAGCGCATCGCCACCTTGTACAACGGCGCCGACGAAGGCGCGGCTGCGCTGGCGGACGACCTCGCACAAGACATGGATCTGTCCCGGTTGCTGCAGGAAATACCGCGCGTCGAGGACCTGCTGGACAGCCAGAACGACGCGCCGCTGATCCGCCTGATCAACGCCTTGCTGACCCAGGCGTTGCGCGAGGGCGCTTCGGACATCCACATCGAACCGTTCGAGTCGCGCTCGGTGGTTCGGCTGCGCATCGACGGTACGTTGCGCGATCTGATCGAGCCCGCACGCGCGCTGCATACGGCCATCGTGTCGCGCGTGAAGATCATGGCGCAGCTCGATATCGCCGAGAAACGCCTGCCGCAGGACGGCCGCATCGCGCTGCGCGCCGCCGGCAAGCCGATCGACACGCGGGTGTCGACGATCCCGACCGGCCACGGCGAGCGTGTCGTGCTGCGCCTGCTGGACAAGCAGGCCGGCCGGCTCGAGCTGTCCCGGCTGGGCATGGACCCGCCCACCCTCGCGCAAGTGGACGCGCTGATCCGCGAGCCGCACGGCATCATCCTGGTGACCGGTCCCACGGGTTCCGGCAAGACCACCACGCTGTATGCCGCGCTGTCGCGGCTGGATCCCAAGGCGCTCAACATCATGACCGTCGAGGATCCGATCGAGTACGACCTCGACGGCATCAACCAGACGCAGACCAACAGCCGCGTCGACATGAGCTTCGCGCGTGCCCTGCGCACCATCCTCCGCCAGGACCCGGACGTGATCATGATCGGCGAAATCCGCGACCTGGAGAGCGCGCAGATCGCGATCCAGGCCAGCCTCACCGGGCATCTGGTGCTCACCACGCTGCATACGAACGACGCGGTGAGCGCCGTCACCAGGCTGGTCGACATGGGCGTCGAGCCCTTTCTGCTTGCGTCCAGCCTGATCGGCATCGGCGCCCAGCGCCTGGTGCGCAAGCTCTGCGTGGAATGTCGTGTGCCACTGGCAGCCGATGCCATGCAGTTGCGCAGCCTCGGTCTGGCGTCTGCACCGGGCAATTTCCATGCGGCGGTCGGTTGCCCTGCGTGCAACCGCTCCGGCTACAAGGGCCGTACCGGCATCTACGAATGGCTCACGATCGATGACGAGCTGCGCAGGCTCATCCACGACCGGGTGGACGAGCAGACGCTGCGCGAACACGCCGGCGCGCATGGCATGGGTTCGCTGCGCGACGACGGCATGCGACTGGCCGCCGAAGGCACGGTGAGCCTGGAGGAAGTGCTGCGCGTCACCCGCGAGCGGTAGCACCATGGAGGCGTTCCGTTACCGGGCACTCGACGCCGCCGGTCATCCCAGGTCCGGCCTGGTGCAGGCGGATTCACCGCGTCAGGCCCGCACCCAGTTGCGCACCCGGGGCTTGTATCCGGAGCGCGTCGAGCGTGTTCGCAACCGGGAGCGCGCGGCGCCGCCCTGGTCACGCGGCATCCCTGCGGCCGAACTGAGCCTGCTCACCCGCCAGCTGGCCACGCTGCTCGCTTCCGGCCTCACGATGGAGCATGCATTGGCTGCGCTGATCGAGGAGGTTGCGGCGCCAAAGACGCGGGAAGTACTTGGTGGCGTCAAGGCCGAGGTCACCGCTGGCCTGTCGCTCGCCGGCGCCATGGGCAGCTACGGGCGGGATTTCCCCGGTTATTACCGCGCGCTGGTGCGCGGTGGCGAGGAATCGGGCGCGTTGCCGGACGTGCTGCAACACCTTGCCGACTACCTGGAGGCGCGTCAGGCGCTGCGCCAGAAGACCAGTCTCGCCCTGCTGTATCCGGCGCTGGTCACCTTCGTGGCGATCTGCGTGGTTGCCGGATTGCTGGTCTACGTCGTGCCGCAGATCGTGCAGGTTTTCCAGCAGTCCCGACAGAGCCTGCCGCTGCTCACCCGGGGGCTGATTGCGGTCTCGGATTTCCTGCGCGGAGCGGGGCCTTGCCTCGTCGTCATCGGCCTCTGCGCCGCGGTCGGCGTGCGGGCCGTTCTCCAGCGCGAGCGTCACCGGCGCCGCTGGCATGCTCTGGCGTTGCGCTTGCCCTGGCTCGGATCGGTCATTCGGAGTCTGAATGCCTCGCGCTTCGCCAGTACGCTGGCCATCCTCGTCGGCGGTGGCGTGCCCTTGCTCGCGGCACTCGACTACGGTGCGCGGGCCATGTCCAACCTGGTCATGCAAGGCGGCATCAAGGCTGCCATTGAGCGCGTGCGCGAAGGCGATACGCTGACACGCGCGCTGGATGCCGCGCATGTCTTTCCGCCGCTGATGATCCACCTGGTCGGCAGCGGCGAAGCCAGCGGCAAACTGGAACACATGCTCGAACGCGCCGCACAGCTCGAAATGCAGGCTCTCGAACGACGTCTGGCGGTTCTGCTGACGTTGCTCGAACCGATGATGATCCTGGTCATGGGCGGCGTCGTGCTGATGATCGTGCTGGCTATCCTCCTGCCGATCATGGAAATCAACCAGCTGGTGCATTGAAATGCATGTGGTCTCTGATCCCGCCCACCTCTCCTGGTGTCGGGTCGACGGGTGCGTGCGGACGCGTCATTCCATTACGCGCAAGCGGGCCGTACCGTCGCCGCGGCCGTGAAGGTAGGCCAGTTGCTCGTGGCGACGGGCCAGCGCGTCCAGCGTCGCCCGGTCGGGTCCGGTCACGAACAGGCTGGGCTCATGCCAGCCGCTGGTGCCGATGCCGATCCCCGGACGGATCGCCGCCCCCGGCCATTCGCGCAATGCGGCGAACAGCTGCTCCTGCGCAGCGAGGTTGTCCGCCAGGTCGCGCGGTTCGCCGCGCGGGTTCCACGCCGTGATGAACCCCCAGGCCTGGGCACCGACCAGCGCGTGCAGCGCAACCGGCAACGGCTGGTCGATGCGGATATCGGCCCATTCCACAGGGTCGAGGCAGACCAGGTAACGAGTGGCGCGGAAGGCGGCAAGCAGCGATTCATCCATGGCGCAGTGGCGGCAGCGGCGGCAGGCGGGAGCGCAACAGACTCGCCGCGGCGTCCAGGTCGATGTCCGCAACCCGGGGCGTGTCGCGCAGCAATTGTTCCAGCAGTTCATCCTGTGCGCGGCCGCGTGCAAGCGCGTAGGCGTAGGGCACGTGGGTGAACGTCACCAGGCGATAGCGCGCCATGTAGTGGCCGGGAATGCGCTCGGCCAGCTTCGCGCCGAGTTCGCGCTTGGCCAGGTAGTGCGGATCGGCCACCGAGTCGCGCATCTCGATGTAGTTCTCCACCGCCATCGCGGCGATCGCGTCGGCGTTCGGCTGGCGCACGCGCTGGAATTCGGCGAACACGTCGGCGCTGTCGTCCGGCGCCCCGGCCAGCAGGTCCGCGAGCACCACGGTGTCCTCGAAGCCGCAGTTCATGCCCTGGCCGTGGAACGGCACGATCGCGTGCGCCGCGTCGCCGAGCAGCAGCGCGCGGCCGTCCAGGTGCCAGCGCTCGAGGTACAGCGTGGACAGCGTGCCGACCGGGTGGCTGTCGAAATCCTCTCCGAAGCGCGGGATCAGCGGCAGCAGGCCCGGGAACTGCTCGCGGAAGAATGCGCCCGCGGCCGTGGCGTCGGGCAGGGTGGCGAAGCTCGGCGCGGCGCCCTGCGCCGGCAGGAACAGGGTGACGGTGAAGCTGCCCTCGGTATTCGGCAGCGCGATGCACATGTAGCCGCCGCGCGGCCAGATGTGCAGCGCGTGCGGCTCCAGCGCGAACTGGTCGCGGCCGCCGCTGTGCTGCAGCACCGCGGCCGGCAACTCGCCGGCTGGCGGGATCTCCAGTTCCTTGTAGCCGTGGCCGAGCGACTCGATCCGCTCGCCCAGCGGCGCCTGCGCGTTCATCGCCGCGCGCACCGCGGAGCCGGCGCCGTCGGCGCCGACCAGCAGCCCGGCATCCAGTTCACGCTGCACGCCCGCCTCGTCGGCGAGCCGGATGCGCTGACGCCCGAAGTCGGCGCCGACCAGCGACTGGCCGAAATGGAAGCGCACGCCGGCGGCCTCGGCGGCATCCAGCAGCAGCATGTTCAGTGCGCCGCGCGAGACCGACCAGATCACCTCGCTGTCGTCCACGCCGTAGCGCTGCAGGCCGCTGTTGCCATCGCGGTCGTGCACCATGCGCCCGCGCATCATCACCGCGCGCTGCAGCACGTCGTCGGCCAGGCCGGCCGTGCGCAGCGCCTGCAGGCCGCGCTCGGCCAGCGCCAGGTTGATCGAGCGACCACCCAGGAAACCGCTCAGTCGCGGATCGGGGCGCTTTTCGAAGACGTCGACGGCGAAACCGCGCCGGGCCAACTGCTGCGCCAGCAAGGCGCCGACCAGGCCGCCGCCGATGAGGGTGATGGGTTGCTGCGCCATGCTGCGGTCCGGAGAAGGAATCCGCACACTGTTCCGCAAGCGCCGCGCGACTGCAATCCCGGATCGTCCGCTTCGTGCCGGCATGCCTCCGGCAGGCTGTCGCGACAACGAGAAGGGCCGGCCCTTGCGGACCGGCCCTCGTTCAACGGCAGGCTTGCCGGTTGCCTACTGGCAGGTCACGCCGACGGCATTGAATGCCGCCACCACGTCGCTGCGCGAGTAGCCGTAGTCGTCCGCCGCGTTCTCCACGCCGCAGGCGCCGGCGTTGAACGTGGAGGTGGCCGACCAGTACATCGCGTTGGCGTGCGCGAAGACTTCGAAGGCCTTCCTGGTGTTCCAGTTGGACGACTTGGCCAGCGTGCAGAACGCCTTGTTGTAGACACCGCTGGAATAGTGCACGTCCAGCGAGCTGGTGTAGTTCGCCGCGTTGTCGATCGAGGCGCCGTCCAGCTTCGGCGTGCACATCCAGCGCAGCGCGGTGCCGTTCTTGATGATCTCCGCGCCCACCAGCCAGTCGTTGTGGCCGCGGTCGAAGTACTCGGCCGCTTCGCCTGCCATGTCCGAGAACGCCTCGTTCATGCCGCCGGACTGGCCGGAATACTGCAGGCCGGAGTTCTGCTCGGTGAAGCCGTGGCTGATTTCGTGGCTGGTGACGTCCAGCGAGGTCAGCGGATAGAAGTAGCTGGCGCCGTCGCCGAAGTTCATCGACGAGCCGTTCCAGAACGCGTTCTCGTAGTTGCGGCCGTAGTGCACGTTCATCACCAGCGAGAAGCTCAGCGGCGGCGCGCCGAGCCAGTTGTTGTACATGTCGTGCACGACGCTGCCGAAATGGTGTGCGTCGTTGATCGGCGAATAGGCCCCGTTCACGGCATCGCCGCTGCTGTTCGGGCAGATGAAGCTCCACAGCGTGCCCGTGCGCGTGCTTTTCGCCATGTTGTTGGTCTTCACGTCCGGGTTCTGCATGTAGCAGGTGGAGCCGGACTGGGTGACGGCAAGCGCCGCATAGTCGGTGCCGTAGAAATACTGGCCGGTCTTCTGGTTGCCGCCGGCGCCGGTGGCCAGTGCCGGCGTGCCGGTGCTGCCGCCACCGCCGCCGCCCGGCTTGCCCTTGGTGGTGAGGCCGTCCCAGGACTCGATCACTTCCCCGGTGTTGGCGTCGATGATCGCCATCGGGCGCGTCGGCTGACCGCTGCGATCGACGAAGAACGAGGTGAGATAGGCGAGACGGGCGCGGTTGCCCTCGGCGTAGACGTACAGATCGCTCTTCGCGTTCTGGATGTCGCTGTCGCGAATGCCGTTGACGCCGATGCCGAGCGGCAACAGGCCGGCGTGCGCGCGCAGCAGGCCGATGGCGCGAGTGCCGTTGATGGCGGGGGCGACCGAGGCGATGTCGTGGCCGATGCCGCGGGAAATCTCGCCGCTGACGCCGAGCACGTTGCCGCTGCCGTCACGTTCCACCACGACCTGGCGACCGTATACCGGTATGCCGCGGAACGTCTGCTGTTCGCGGGTTTTCACGGTGCCGTGGGTGGTGCGTGCCTGCAGTCGCGGCGACAGCGCGGCGTCGGCATCCAGGCCGATGCGGTTGGCCAGGGCGGCGGGCGCGAGCTTGCCCATGGATGGCGCCTGCACGCGTGCGTGCGTTGCTGCGCCGGCATCGGACATGACGGCCAGGCCGATGGCGCCAAGCAGCGCCGCGGCAAGTGGTTTTTGCATCATCAGTGGTTCCCCTCCTCGTGATTTGAAAAGACGCCCGGCAGGTTTCCCTGCCGGTGCGTCTTGCAGTCCGGTGCGCGAGGAGTCCCCCCCAGGACAGACGGCGACCGGATCGCAGGAAACTACGACTTCTTGCCATTTCCGGTCAATGACCGGGTTCCAGGGCCGCACGGACGCGGCGTCGCGACGCAGGAAGTTTCGGCCGGGTCAGCGCGGCCGCCGAGGTGCAAGGGATACGGCATCTGCGTGAATCATTCTCATTTGCAGTTGATGCGCTCATTCGCGACAATGGCGCCTTCCGTTTTTCCGTCGCCCCTGGCCGGGCGCTGCCTGGAATCCGCTTCGCCATGCATACGCATTGTCGTCGTCCATCTTCGTTCTGCCTTGCCTGGTTGCTGGGCCTGGGCATGCTCGTCGTCGCGGCCACGGCGACGGCAGCCGCACCCGCGCCTGCCGCGGACAAGGCGCAGACGATCGTGCACATGCTCGATTACATCAGCGTGGACTACCCCCAGTTCGTGCGCGACGGCAAGGTGCTCGACCAGAGCGAGTACGCCGAGCAGCTCGAATTCGCCACGCAGTCGCTGGCGTTGCTGCAGCAGTTGCCGGCACAGACAGGGCAGGCGGAACTGGTGGGCAAGGCGCAGGCCCTGCGCGCGGCGATCGCGACGAAGACCGATGGCAAGGCGGTGGCCGCGGCGGCCAATGCGTTGCGTTGGGACATCATCCGCGTCTGGCAGCTGAGCGTGGCGCCGCGGCAGGCGCCGGACCTTGCCGCGGGTGCGCGCCTGTATGCCGCCGATTGCGCCGCCTGCCACGGCGTCAGCGGCCATGGCGACGGCGTGCTGGCAGCCGGGCTCGATCCGGTGCCCAGCAATTTCCACGATGCGGCAAGGATGGATGCGCGCAGCATCTACGGGCTGTACAACACCATCACGCTGGGCGTGGCCGGCACGCCGATGCGGCCGTTCCCGGAACTGTCCGAGACCGAGCGCTGGTCACTCGCGTTCTACGTCGCCGGCCTGCGCGCCACGCCCGCGCAGTTGCAGGCCGGGGCCACGGCTTGGCAGCAAGGCATCGGCAAGGCGCAGTTCAAGGACTTCGGCGACCTGGTGACGCGGGCGCCGAATGACGTGGCGCAGCGCGAAGGCGCGCAACTGGTGGCAGTGCAGGCTTACTTGGCCGCCCATCCGGCGTCGATCCAGGCCGCGGCACCCACGCCGATGGCAACCACCCGCGACAAGCTCGACGCCAGCCTCGACGCCTATCGCCGCGGCGATCGCGACATGGCGCGGCAACTGGCCATCGGTGCCTACCTGGAAGGTTTCGAACTGGTGGAGGCCAGCCTGGACAACGTCGACGCCCCGCTGCGACGCGAGGTGGAGACCCGGATGATGGCCTTGCGCACGACCATCGCCCAGGGGCCGCCGGTGGCTGAGGTCGCCGCGCAGGTCAAGCGCATCGACGGCCTGCTCGACCGTGCCGAACAGGAGCTTGCGGCGGGCGAGCTGTCGCCGCTGACGGCCTTCCTCAGCGCGCTGCTGATCCTGCTGCGCGAGGGTCTGGAGGCCATCCTGGTGCTGGCGGCGATCATCGCGTTCGTGCACAAGACCGGGCGCCGCGATGCGATGCCGTACATCCACTTCGGCTGGATGGCGGCGGTGCTGCTGGGCACGGCGACGTGGGTGGTATCGAGCTATCTGCTGGCGATCTCCGGCGCCAATCGCGAGGTCACCGAGGGCGTCACCGCGCTGATCGCCGCGGCGATGCTGCTGTACGTCGGCTACTGGCTGCACAGCAAATCGTACGCGCAGGCATGGAGCGCGTTCATCCGCACGCGGGTGAATGCCGCGCTGGGCAAGGGCACCTTGTGGGCGATGGCCGGCGTGGCGTTCCTGGCCGTGTACCGCGAGCTGTTCGAGATCGTGCTGTTCTACCAGACCCTGTGGGTGCAGGTGGGCAGCGAGGGGCAGCACTACGTGATCGCCGGCATGCTCACGGCGGCGCTGCTGCTGGCGCTGGTGGCCTGGGCGATCCTGAAGTACAGCGTGCGCCTGCCGATCGGGCCGTTCTTCACTGCGACCTCGGCCTTGCTGGCGCTGCTGGCGGTGGTGTTTGCCGGCAACGGCATTGCCGCCTTGCAGGAGGCCGGCGTGGTCGGCGCCGACGCCGTGTCGTTCGTCTCGATCCCGTTGCTGGGCATTCACCCGACGCTGCAGGGCCTGCTGGCCCAGGCGTTTGCGCTGGCGCTGACCGCCGGCGGCGTGTGGCTGGCGCGGCGGCAGGCACTTGCTGCCGCCCGCAACGCGGGTTGAGCCGGGATGCTCAGAAGCTCATGAAGTAACCGCCGTTCACCGGCAGGTTGGCGCCGGTGATGTAGCCGGCGTCGTCGGCGGCGAGGAAAGCCACGGCGCGGGCGATGTCCGCCGGCGAGCCGAGCCGGCCGACCGGAATGCCGGCGATGATCTGGGCGCGGATGTCGTCGGGCACGGCCGCCACCATCGGCGTGTCGCAGTAGCCGGGCGAGACGGTGTTGACGGTGATGCCCTTGCGCGCGGTCTCGCGCGCCAGCGCCATGCTGAAGCCATGCACGCCGGCCTTGGCTGCCGAGTAGTTGGTCTGGCCGAACTGGCCGGTCTGTCCGTTGACCGAGCTGATGTTGACGATGCGACCGAAGCCGCGCGCGCTCATGCCGTCGACCACGTGGCGGCAGATGTTGAACACGCCGTCCAGGTTCACCTGCATCAGCTCGTGCCATTGCTGCGGGCTCATCTTGCGCAGGCTGGCGTCGCGGGTGATGCCGGCGGCGTTGACCACGATGTCGACGCTGCCGTGGCGGTTTTCGACCTGCGCGAGCGCTTGCCGGCAACTTTCGAAATCGCTGACGTCGAGCGGTGCGAAGTCGACCGCGCCACCGAATTCGGAGAGTTCGTGGTGGAAGGCGGCGACCCGTTCGG
Source organism: Rhodanobacter sp. UC4443_H10 (assembly GCF_052978325.1). Classification (NCBI taxonomy): domain Bacteria; kingdom Pseudomonadati; phylum Pseudomonadota; class Gammaproteobacteria; order Lysobacterales; family Rhodanobacteraceae; genus Rhodanobacter; species Rhodanobacter sp. UC4443_H10. Next base: position 362,414 of record NZ_CM129668.1, read on the forward strand.
TGCGCGCAGCCAGATCGAGCGCCACCACCTGGCGCCCGGCGCGGGCAAGGTGGCGGCAGATTTCGGTGCCCAATCCGCCGATGCCGCCGGTGACGATGGCAACGCGTCGTGGAGTGTCGGTCTGATTCATCGGGATCGCTTCGCTGGCCGGCTCACGCTGCGTGGCAGCACATGTTGTGCTGCAGCGTCCGGGAAAGGTTGGGGCGCCGGCGACGGAGCGGGGCCGTCGCGGCGCGCGGGATTCAGCCGGGCTTCTTGCCGCTGCGCGTGCCGGCCGGCGGCGGGGTCGGCATCACCTTGGCGGCGGTGTCCATCAGCCCGCGCTGCATTGCCTGGAACGCCGCCATGTTGCGCTCGGTCAGGTCGTTCAGCGTGTTCCAGGGGGTTTGCCCCATGAGGTTGTTGAGCTGGCTGCGGAACTGGGTCTGCTGGTCGAGGAACACCTGCAGGCTGCGCTCCAGATAGGGGCCCATGAAGCCCTGCAGCGAGTCGCCGTAGAAGCGGATGATCTGGCTGAGCAACTGCGGCGACAGCATCGGCTGCCCCTTGTCCTCGTGCTCGGAGATGATCTGCAGCAGCACCGAACGGGTCAGATCCTCGCCGCTCTTGGCGTCGCGGACCTCGAAATCCTCGTTGTCCAGCACCAGCTGGCGGACTTCCTCCAGCGTGATGTAGCTGGAGATCTCGGTGTCGTAGAGACGCCGGTTCGGGTACTTCTTGATGATGCGTTTGTTTTGTGCCATGCGCCACAAGCTAGCAGAAGATATTGCGGCGCACCAGTCGGCGCCGCCGTTTCATGCTGCGGCATCCGGGCGCAGCAAATCCGCCTGTTTCAGTGCCCCGGGGCACCGCCGGCATTGCCGAACGGCGGGCGCGCCAGCCACAGCAGCGGGATCATGGCGAGGAACAGCACGGCGCAAACGAGGTAGACGTCATTGACCGACAAGGTCAGCGCCTCGCGGGTGATCAACTGGTCGACCACATCCAGCCCCTGCCGCATGGAAAAGCCGCCGTGCTCCAGGTGCTGCAGGAAACTGGTCGCGGCGGGCGCCGCCGGCGTGATGTGTTCGGTCAGCACGGCATGGTGGTATTCGCCGCGATGCTGCCACAGCGTCACCGTGGCCGCGGTCGAGACGCTCGACGCCAGCGTGCGGCAGAAGTTGGCCAGGCCCGAGGCGCTGGCGACCTGGTCCGGGTTCAGGCCGGACAGGTACATCTGGTTGAGCGGGATGAAGAAGCAGGCGATGCCGATGCCCATCACGAAGCGCGGCAGCACCAGGGTGCCGAACGAGGCGGAGCTGTCGAAGCTGGCGAACCAGAACGAGGTCACCGCGAACACGATGAAGGCGAACGTCACCACCGCGCGCAGCTCCAGCCGCTGGATGTTGGCGCCGATCACCGGTGCCATCAGGAACGCCAGCACGCCCACCGGCGCGCTGGCCAGGCCGGCCCAGGTGGCGGTGTAGCCGAGGTCGATCTGCAGCCACAGCGGAAACACCACATTGATGCCGAAGAACGCCATCATGCCCAGCGACAGCGCCACCACGGCCACGGTGAAGTTGCGCCGCTTGAACAGCGCCAGTTCGACCACCGGATGTCTGGCGTGCAGCTCCCACACGATCAGGAAGGTGAGGCAGACCAGCGCGATGATGCCCAGGGTCAGGATCATCGGCGAGGCGAACCAGTCGTGGTCGTTGCCGTTGTCCAGCATGAACTGCAGCGCGCCCACGCCGACCACCAGCAGCACCAGCCCGATCACGTCGATCGGCATCTTGAAGGTTTTCGTCTCGCGTTTGTGCAGCAGCGCCCAGGTAATCAACGCGGCCAGCGCACCCACCGGCACGTTGATGTAGAAGATCCACGGCCACGAGAAATTGTCGGTCAGCCAGCCGCCGAGGATCGGGCCGAAGATCGGCGCCACCACTACCGTCATTGCCCACAGCGCCAGCGCCATGCCCTGTTTCGCCTTCGGGTAGCTCGACAGCAGCAGGGCCAGCGACAGCGCCACCATCGGGCCGGAGCCCGCGCCCTGCAGCAGGCGGCAGATCACCAGCATCGGCATGCTGGTAGCCATGCCGCAGAGCATCGAGAACAGCACGAACAGCGTCACCGAGCTGATGAAGGTGCGCACCTCGCCGAAGCGTCGCGCCAGCCAGCCGGTCAGCGGCTGCATGATCGCGCTGGCCAGCGCGTAGGAGCTGATCGTCCAGGTGCCCTCGCTGGGACTCACGCCGAGGCTGCCGGCGATGTGCGGCACCGAGACGTTGACGATGGTCATGTCCAGCACTTCCATGAAGGTGCTGAAGGCGACCGCGATGGTCAGCAGGACCAGGGCGCCGCCTTGCAGCGGCTTCAGGGGCGTGGTGTCGTCGGGCGTGGCGGCCATCGGCTCGACTCAGCGGGCGTCGCGCGGCAGGTTGGCGCGGATGACCTGCTCGGCCTCGGCGTCTGCCTTGGCGGCCATCTGGGTATAGACGTCGGTCTGCGCCACCGGCTGCTGCGCCGGGGTGGCGGCCAGCACGCTGCCCTTGTCGTCGGTGATGTCGATGGTGACCTCGCTGGACAGGCCCACCCGCAGCGGATGCTTGTCCAGCTCGGCGTTGTCCAGCGAGATGCGCACCGGCACGCGCTGCACCACCTTGATCCAGTTGCCGGTGGCGTTCTGCGCCGGCAACAGCGAGAACACGCTGCCGGTGCCGGCGCCCAGGCCGATCACCTTGCCGTGGAACACCGCGTCGTCGCCGTAGAGATCGGAGACGACCGTCGCCGGCTGGCCGATGCGGATGTGGCGCAACTGGCTTTCCTTGAAGTTGGCCTCCACCCACAGATCGTGCAGTGGCACCACCGTCATCAATTGCTGCCCGGGCTGCACGCTGTTGCCCAACTGCACGCTGCGCTGCGCCACGTAGCCGGAGACCGGTGCGTAGATCGCGTTGCGCTGGGCGGCGATCCACGCGGCGCTGAAATTCGCGCGGGCCTGCATGACGCCCGGGTTGCGCGCCACGTCGGTGCCTTCGATTGCCGCATGCGCCGCGGCTGCCTGGGCCTGCGCGCCGGCCAGCGCGGCGCGCGCCTGCGCCACGCCGTCGCGCAGGTGCTGCACGATTTCTGGCGATTCGGCGTGCGCTGCCAGCAGCGGCAGGTGGCGTTTGAGGTCGGCGTCGGCCTTCTGCAGCGCGAGCCTGGCTGCGTCGACCTGGGCGTCGGCGCTGCTGGCCGAACTGGTTTGCTGGCGCACGCCGCGCACGGCCTGGGCCAGTGCGCTGCGTGCCTGTTCCAGGCGCACCTTGGCGTCGGTGGGGTCCAGCCGTACCAGCACCTGGCCGGCTTCGACGCGCTGGGTGTCGTCGGCGAGGATCGCCACCACCGTGCCGGGCACCTGGGCCGAGATGGCCACCTGGTTGCCGCCGACGTAGGCGTTGTCGGTCTTGACCCGGGTGGAGAACACGAAGAACCACAGCGCGAACCAGGCGAGCCCGGCGAGGATGAACGCGGCGGCCACGATCAGCAGCGCGCGCCGACGCTTGGCCGGGTCCTTCGCGGCCATGCCGCTGTCGTTGGCGTCGACAGACGACCGGTCGGTTTCAGTGGTGCTCATGGGCGGGCTCCAGCGGTAACGGAAGAGGTGGCATCGGCGTTGCGGTCGGCGACGGAGGCGTCGCGATAGCCGCCACCCAGCGCCTTGACCAGCGCGAGGTCGGTCGCCACGGCTTGCGCCTGCAACTGCACGGCCGCGTCGCGCTGCTGCAGCCATTGCGCCTTGGCCACCAGGCTCTCGCGGGCGTCGCGCACGCCCTGGGCGGCGCGCGCCTGCGCGTTGGCCAGCAGTTGCCGCTGCGCATCCACGCGGGTGCGCTGGACCACGCGCCGCGCGGCGATCTGTTGTGCGCCGAGCGCCTGCGTGGCGACTTCACGGGCGGCACCCAGCACCGTGCTGTCGTACTGCGCGATTGCCGCGTCGAGCTGGGCCTGGCTCACACCGTAGTTCGCCTTCAGCGCGCCGCCATTGAAGATCGGCAAGTGCAGCGCCGGGGCCAGCGAGAACGTGCGGCTGCCGGCGGTGAACAGCTTGCCCAGGTCGATGCTCGACAACCCGGCCATCGCGCTGATGCTGAAATCCGGGAAGAACTCGGCGCGGGCGGCGTCGGTCTGGCGCAGCGCGGCTTCGACCTGCCAGCGGCTGGCGGCGATGTCCGGGCGGCGCGCGATCAGGTCCAGCGCGGCGTTGGCGGGAATGCCCTCGTCGACGCGCGGCAGCGGTCTCGGTTGCAGCTCGGGCAGCTGTTCCGGTGCCACGCCGAGCAGCGAGGCGAGCGACACGCGGCGGATCTTCGCCGAGCCTTCCAGCGTCACGCGCATTTCCTGCACGGCGGCCAGTTGCGCGCGCGCCTTCTGCGCTTCGTCCGGCAAGTCCACGCCCTGCTTGACGCGCAGATCGGCGATGCGGCTGAACTGCTGCTGCGTGGCGAGCGCTTGATCGGCCAACTGCAGGCGCGCCTGGTCGGCCTGCCAGCCGAAGTAGGTATCGGCCACGGCGTATTGCAGTGCGAGTGCCGCGGCGCTGCGCTGCGCTTCGGCCGCGTGTGCCTGGTCGAGCGCTGCTTCCAGCGTGGCGCGCTTCTTGCCCCACCAGTCGAAGTCGTATTTGAGCTGCGCACCGAGGTCGGCCTGGTTGTACCAGCTGAAGCCGAGGAACTGGCTCGGGATCAGCCCGTGGTCGCTCAGCCGTTGCCGCGCCACCTGCGCGCTGCCGTTCACCGAGAGCCCGAGCTGCGCCGCTGCCAGCCTCGCCGACTGCTCCGCCTGGGCCACCCGGCTCTGCGCCATCGCGAGGTCCGGCGACTGGCGGGTGGCGCTATCCATCAGGTTGTCCAGCTGCGGATCGTGGTATTGCCGCCACCACTGCGCCGCGGGCCAGCCGGCGCGCTCGGGCGCCTGCAGCCCGGCCAGCGGCACGTCGCCGCGCAGGTCCGGTGCCAGCAGCCTGGCCGGTGCAGCGCAGGCGGCCAGGGTCAGGACAATCAGGGCGGCGAGCATCGCGCGTCCGCCCGGCAAGGCGTGCTTCATGCGGGAATCCTTCATGGCAGGCGCTGTTCGCCCAACTGGTCGAGATTGGCGGCGAGCTTGCGCAGCAGCCGGTCGAACTGACGCATGTCGCCGGCGCTGAAGCCGCCGAACATGGCGCCCACCTGCGGGAACATCGGCGGCAGCATCTTCTGCACGAAGCGCCGGCCGGCAGGGGTGATGCGGATCAGTACGCGGCGGCGATCCTCCTTGCTGCTGCCGCGGGTGATCAGGGCGCGCTTGACCAGCGCATTGGCGATGCGCGTCATGTTGGTGGCGCCCTGGGTGGTGAACTCGCACAGCTCGCCCGGCGTGGAACTGCCGTCCGGCCGGCTGTACAGGATCATCAGGGTCAGGAACTCGCTGTGGTTGAGCTTGTTCGGCTTGAGCTTCGCCTCCAGCTCGCGGTCGATGGTGGCACCGAGCATCAGCATGAGCCGGCACATCCGCGCTTCCGCCACGGGCATCTGCGGGACGAGCTGGCCGACCCGGTCGATGCCTTCGTCCATCATCGCGATGCAGTTTGCGAGAGTCGCCATTTCACTGATTTATAATTCACCAGTGAAGTAAATTAGCAGGCGCCGATGGCCCGGGGCAAGTGACGATTGTCACGGGTTCCGGTCGAGGCCGAACAGGCGGCGGGCATTGGCGGAGGTGGCTTGCGCCACGTGCTGCTCGCTCTCGCCGCGCAGCTCGGCCACGCAGCGCAGGATCTCGACCAGTCGCGCCGGTTCGTTGCGTTGGCCGCGGTGGCCGGCGTCGGGCTGGTCCGGCGCGTCGCTTTCCAGCAGCAGGAACTGGATCGGCATGGCGGCAACGATGCGCCGCAGGCGCTGCGCGCGTTCGTAGGTCACCGGGCCACCGATGCCCAGGTGGAAGCCGATGTCCCACAGCTTTGCTGCCTGTTGTTCGCTGCCGGAGAAGCTGTGCACCACGCCGCGCGCGCCGGGGCAGCGGCGCAGGCTCAGGCTCACCTCTTCCAGTGCCTGGCGTGCGTGCACGATGACCGGCAGATCGAGTTCGCGCGCCAGCCGCAGCTGGATTTCGAAGAAGCGTTGCTGCAGGTCGCGATCGGACCCCGCGCCGTGGTAGTCCAGGCCGATCTCGCCCACGGCGACCGCGGGGTGATCGCCCAGCCAGTCGCCGAGGCGCTCCAGGTGCTCGGGCCGATGGCGGTCCATGAACAGCGGATGCAGGCCATAGGCGGGATGGATGCCGGGTCGGTCGTCGCACAGGGCATGGATGCGCGGCCAGCTTTCGGCGTCGGTGGCCGGGACCACCAGTTGGCCAACGCCGGCCGCTTCGGCGCGCGCGATGACCGCGGCGCGGTCGGCCTCGAACGCCTCCAGGTCGAGATGCACGTGGCTGTCGATGAGCAGTTGCATGGGGAATATCCGTGAATGTGGGCGCGACTGCACGGCAAGTGCGTGAAAACCATGTCATAACTTCGAGCTAGCTGCGATTCAGTCTGGCATCGGTTCAATTGACTGCGCAGGTTGTTACGTCCGCTGCACATCCCGGGCGGTAGGCTGCGCTCAAACAGAGGAGTAGGAAGTGATGAACACGTTGATGGTCAATGTACTCAAGGCGGCGATCGCCGCGGCGCTGGTGACGGGAGTATCTGCCTGCAACCGCAGTGCGGACGCCGGCTCGACCGGTGCGGACGGCATGGCCGCGAGCGCCGATGCCGGGGTGAAGTACGGCAAGGTCGTCTCCGTCGACCCGGTGCGCACGACGGTGAACAACCCCAAGCAGGTCTGCCATGACGAGACCGTCACGCACACCGCACCGCCGAAGGACCAGCATCGCATCGCTGGCACGGCGATCGGCGCGGTGGTCGGCGGCCTGGTCGGCAACCAGGTCGGCGGCGGCAAGGGCAAGACACTGGCCACCGTGGCCGGCGCGGTCGGCGGCGGCTACGCCGGCAACCGGATCGAGGCGGCGCACCAGAAGGGGCAGGTCACCACCAGCGTCGAACGCCGCTGCGACACGGTCAACAACACCAGCAGCAAGATCGTGGGCTACGACGTCCGCTACGTCTACGACGGCGTCACCCGTACGGTCCGCATGGATCACGACCCCGGTGATCGCGTTGAGGTGAAGGAAGGCGTGACCGTGGTATCCGACGCTCATTGAGCTCATTCACCCCACAGGAGCACCTGATGACTGCACGCATTGCAAAACTTGCACTGGCCGCATCGATGACGACGGGCCTCGCCCTCGCCGGTTGCGCGACCCAGCCTTACGGCAACAGCAACAACGGCTACTACGGAGGCCAGTCGTCGGCTTACGGCAACCAGCCGGTTCGCTGCAACACCTGCGGCGTGGTGCAGGAGGTTCAGCAGGTGTATCTGGAGAACAGCGGCAACGGTGGCACGCTGGGTGCGATCATCGGCGCGGTGGCCGGCGGCGTGCTCGGCAACCAGGTCGGCAAGGGCGATGGCCGCAAGGCCGCGACCGTGGCCGGCGCGGTGGCCGGCGGCGTGGTCGGCAACCAGGTCGGCAAGCGCAGCGGTGCCGACAAGGTGGCCTGGCGCATCGTTGTCCGTCTGGACGACGGACGCTACGCCACCGTGACCCAGCGCGAGAACCCCGGCCTGCGCCAGGGCGACTACGTCGAGGTGCGCGGCGATCACGTCTACCCGCGCTGATCGTCCTTGACATACGGACGTCTGGACGTCCAAAAGAAAAGGCCACCGGAAGGTGGCCTTTTCTGTGTCTGCGATACCTTCCGCTCAGTTCACTGCGTAGAAGGCGTGGTCGCCGATCGTCACGCTGGGGCGGTTGTGCGACCACGAGGGGGAGATCGTGGTGGTCGCGAAGTGATCGGCGTGCGGCACCAGCATGCGACGCTGCGCCAGCGGCAGCTGCCAGTTGTGGATCGAGTTTCCGGCGACGTCCCACGCCTTCACGAAGGCGGGGAGGTTGCTGATCTCGAATGATCCGGACGTGGTGGTGGTGGCGAACTGGTGCGGTGCCGTGACCACCTTGCACACGGTATCGCCGTAATGCCCGCGATCGCGCCGGCGCAGCGCCACCTCGGCCACCGCCAGCTGGCCGTCGGTAGGCTGGCTGCGTGCTTCGAGATAGACGGTCGTGGCCAGGCAGGCCTGGTCAGCTACCGGCTGGGGCATCAGTGTCGTCAGCCACAACAGCAGGGAAAGTTTCATGTTCTGCCTCCAACGTGCTGTACGCGCGAAGCCGTCTCGGCTTCTTGCGCCGTTGCGGTGGACGGGCGGGCAGGCCGTTCCACCTGGATCTGTCGCCCGGGCCGAAACTTGTGGCCAAGGCGCTGTGCCACGGGATTGTGGCGATTCGAGCGGCTCTGCGAAGCCGGCCGGAAGGGTTGTGCCGGGAACGGTGCCGTCATGCGGGCGTCGCGTTGCTTCCGGCGGCTTTGCCTCGAAGGATGGCAAGGCCTGTTCTCATCCGGCATTGCTGCTGCCGGGTCGCGCCGATACGGATTCATCCGGTTCGTCGCGTCAATCGACACCCCGTGTACCGGGTGCCGCGATATTCGATCGGCGGAGCCTAGTGGCGGGAAGCGCCGCTGGCAAGTGCCGCGATGGGCGGATTTAACTTGCACTCACGTGTCGTTGACAAGTGCCATCGCGAAAAAATCCCCGCGTGTCTGCACGTCATGTTCATGCGGACCATGACGTCTGCAGCGTCAATGCAAGTGCACGCTGGAATGACGGCGTAGCGCCTGCGCGAAGTTGTGCGGCAATGTCGTCGTCCAGCACCAGCAGCACGTCGGACGCGCCGTCGCCGTCGACGACATCCAGCACGCAACCGACCTCGCGATCGTCGATGCGCAACGCGTCGCCGGCCTGCACCGGCTGCGACGTCGTGCCGCGGTGCAGGTGGCGCTTGTGGCCACCGCGAAAATGCAGTCGCGCCACGATTTCCTGGCCGGGATAACAGCCCTTGTCGACAGCCACCGCGTCGAGCCGCTGCAGCGACAGCGCAGCGGGCAACGACGTTCCGAGCATCGGCGCCGGCAGCCACGGCCAACCGTCGCGCAACTGCAGCGCGCGCCATGCGTCGTCCGTGGAAGCGGTCGCGGAAACGAGCAGCGCATGCGAGCCGCAACCCAGCGAAACGGCGTCGCCTTCCATCGTCATCACATGCAACGGTTGCGCGGGGCCGGTACTCAAACCGCGCGCCGGCAGCGCGGTCAGCCGGACCCGGGAGCGGAACACGAATCGCTGCAGCGCCTCCACCATCGCCGCGGCGTCGCCGCCGCGCAACAGCAACAGGTAGCGTTGTTCTTCCAGCCGCGCCAGGTGGAACAGCGCACGCACGCGACCTTTCGCATCCAGCCAGGCGCTGAATTGCCAGCGGCCCACGGCAAGGCCATCCACCTTGCTGCTGAATTGCGCGTGCGCGAATGCGCCTGCATCGGGACCTTCGAGCAACAGTGTTTCGGCGATCGGGGATGCGTGCATGGTGTGAGAAGTTTGGGGCGGTCGCGCCGTTGCGCAAGTGAGTAGCATGGCCGCCATGCGGTGCGGCGCCTGCGGGCCGATGGTTGTGCTGTCCGGGGGCAAGTATTAATCTTCAGCGGCTGACAAACACCATGTCCAATACCTCAGTCCCCATCGAAACCACGCCTGCCCCCGTCAAGCCGGAGACGACCGCCAAGCCGGCCGATCCGCCGCCCGACAAGGCAGCCTTGGAGCGTCCGGCTCCGGACCCCACGCGCTACGGCGACTGGGAAAAGAACGGGCGCTGCATCGACTTCTGAGCGGGAGCGCCCGGCACGGGGCGCGGCATCAAGGGGCGAATGCAGCAGGGATATCAGCGATTCCACAGAGGATAGCCGCCATGGCAGAGAAGCAACGACCGCTTTCCCCGCATCTGCAGATCTACCGCAAGCAGGTGCAGATGATGACCTCCATCACGCATCGCGCCACCGGCATCGCCCTCGCGGTCGGCGGCTTGCTGGTGGTCTGCGGCCTGCTGCAGCTTGCCGCCGGCGAAGATAGCTTCAACCGCTTCAAGGGCATCATCGGCAGCCCGGTCGGGATGGTGCTGCTGTTCGGCTGGAGCTGGGCGCTGTTCTATCACCTCTGCAACGGCATCCGGCACCTGATCCAGGATGCCGGACTCGGTTACGAGATTCCCCAGTTCGTGCGTTCGAGCTGGCTGTCGGTGGCCGGCAGCATCGTGCTGACCGCTGCGACCTGGGCCTGGGTAATGATGGCCGGAGGTGCGGCATGAACCTGCGTGTGGGAACCGACGACGTGCGCAGCCAGCTGCGCAATCCGATGAAACTCGCCCGCGGACTCGGTTCGGCGAAATCCGGCGTGGAGCACTGGTGGGTGCAGCGGTTGACTGCGGCCGCGCTGGTGGTGCTGGGCATCTGGTTCGTGATCACCGTGCTCGGCCTGCTGCACGCGGATTACGCGGCGGCGCGCGCGACGGTGGCCAAGCCGTGGAATGCGCTGCTGCTGATGGTGTTCGTGCTGACCATGTTCTGGCATGCCGTGCTGGGCTTGCAGGTGGTGGTCGAGGATTACGTGCACACCCGCTGGAAGGAGGTCGTGCTGCTCGTGGCGATCAAGTTCCTCGCGGTGCTGGGCGCACTGGCTGGCGTGCTGGCCGTGTTGCGCGTGGCGCTGACCCCCTGAGACGAAAACGCGAGGCCGGGATTCCATGGAAAGCTACAAGGTTCAGCAGCATCTTTATGACGTGATCGTGGTCGGCGCCGGCGGCGCCGGCTTGCGCGCCACCTTCGGTCTCGCCGAGAAGGGTCTCAAGGCGGCGTGCATCACCAAGGTCTTCCCGACGCGTTCGCACACCGTGGCGGCGCAGGGCGGCATCGCCGCCGCGCTCGGCAACATGAGCGAGGACAACTGGCGCTTCCACTTCTACGACACCGTGAAGGGCGGCGACTGGCTCGGCGACCAGGACGCGATCGAGTACATGTGCAAGCACGCGCCCGAAGCGGTGATCGAGCTCGAGCATTACGGCGTGCCGTTCTCGCGCACCGAGGACGGCCGGATCTACCAGCGTCCGTTCGGCGGCATGACCACGCACTACGGCAAGGGCACGGCGCAGCGCACCTGCGCGGCCGCCGATCGCACCGGTCACGCGATCCTGCACACCCTGTACCAGCAGGCGCTTGCGCACGATGCGACCTTCTTCGTGGAGTACTTCGCGATCGACCTGGTGTTCGACGCCGAGGGCGTGTGCCGCGGCGTGCTGGCGCTGGACATGAACGAAGGCACCATGCATTTCTTCCGTGGCCACGCGGTGGTGCTGGCCACCGGCGGTTACGGTCGGGCCTACCTGAGCGCCACCTCGGCCCACACCTGCACCGGAGACGGCGGCGGCATGGTGCTGCGCGCGGGCCTGGCGCTGCAGGACATGGAGTTCGTGCAATTCCATCCCACCGGCATCTACGGTGCCGGCTGCCTGATCACCGAGGGCGTGCGCGGCGAGGGCGGCTACCTCACCAACTCCGAGGGCGAGCGCTTCATGGAGCGCTACGCGCCGCATGCGAAGGATCTCGCCTCGCGCGACGTGGTCAGTCGCGCGATGACGGTCGAGATCAACGAGGGCCGCGGCGTCGGCGAGCACAAGGACCACATCTTCCTCAACCTGATGCATCTCGGCCCCGAGGTGATCCACGAGCGGCTGCCCGGCATCGCCGAGTCGGCGCGCATCTTCGCCGGAGTCGATGTCAGCAAGCAGCCGATCCCGGTGTTGCCGACCGTCCACTACAACATGGGCGGCATCCCCACCAACTACCACGGCGAAGTCGTGCAGAAGCGCGGCGACGACGTGGATGCCGTGGTGCCCGGGCTGTTCGCGATCGGCGAAGCGGCGTGCGTGTCGGTGCACGGCGGCAACCGGCTGGGCTCCAACTCGCTGCTCGACCTGGTCGTGTTCGGTCGTGCCGTGGCGCATCGTTGCGCCGAGATCATCCAGCCCGGCACGCCGCACAAGGATCTGCCCGCCACCGCGCTGGACAAGGCGCTGGAGCGCTTCGACCGCCTGCGCAACGCCAACGGCAGCACGCCCACGGCGGCGATCAGGCTGAACATGCAGCGCACGATGCAGCGCTACGGTGCGGTGTTCCGCACGGGCGAGACGCTGGACGAAGGCAGCCAGAAGATCTCCGAGGTGTTCAAGACGTTCGAGGACGTCAAGGTCAGCGATCGTTCGCTGGTGTGGAACACCGATCTGATCGAGACGCTGGAACTCGCCAATCTGCTCGAGCAGGCGGTGGCGACCATGCACTCGGCCGCGCAGCGGCCGGAGAGCCGTGGCGCGCACGCCCGCGAGGATTTCCCGGAGCGCGATGACGAGCACTGGCTCAAGCACACGCTGGTGTGGGTCGACCGCGAAGGTGCCACCCGCTTCGACTATCGTCCGGTGCACCTGGACACCTTGACCGACGAGGTGGCTTCGGTCCCGTTGGCCAAGCGCGTCTACTGAGTCGTTGCGTTCGATGTCACGTCCCGTTTTCGAGAATATGGAAGGGCAATGCCATGGGTGAATTCACGCTGCCACGGAACTCCAAGATCCAGCCCGGCAAGCATTACCCGGCCAAGGATGCGAAGAAGCCGCGCACCTTCCGCATCTATCGCTGGTCACCGGACGACGACAAGAATCCGCGCATCGATACTTACGAGATCGATCTGGCCGCATGCGGTCCGATGGTTCTCGACGCCCTGCTGAAGATCAAGAACGAGATCGACCCGACGCTATCGTTGCGCCGTTCCTGTCGCGAGGGCATCTGCGGCTCGTGCGCGATGAACATCGACGGCACCAACACGCTGGCGTGCATCTGCGCGATCGACAGCGTCGCCAGCGGCGACGTGAAGATCTACCCGTTGCCGCACATGCCCGTGGTCAAGGACATCATCCCGGACCTCACCCATTTCTACGCGCAGTACGCCTCGATCAAGCCGTGGATTCGCACGCAAAGCCCGGCGCCGGGCAAGGAGCGCCTGCAGTCGCCGGAAGATCGCAAGAAGCTCGATGGCCTGTACGAGTGCATCCTGTGCGCCTGTTGCTCCACCAGCTGCCCCAGCTACTGGTGGAATGGCGACAAGTACCTCGGTCCGGCAATCCTGCTGCAGGCCTACCGCTGGATCGTCGACTCGCGCGATGAAACCACCGGCGAGCGCCTGGACGACCTGGAAGACCCGTTCAAGCTGTACCGCTGCCACACCATCATGAACTGCACCCGCACCTGCCCCAAGGGGCTGAACCCGGCCAAGGCGATCGCCGAGATCAAGAAGCTGATGGTGGAGCGGCGCAGCGCATGATGCGTCGTGGATAAGGGCCGCCTGCGCTGGCGTGCCCGCCGCGGCACGCGCGAACTGGATGCCATGCTGGGCGGCTGGCTCGACGAGCGTTTCGAGCAGGCCGACGAGGCACAGCGGCAGGCGTTCGACGAATTGCTCGACACGCAGGACCCGGAGCTGTGGGACTGGATGATGGGCCACGCCCGTCCCGACAGAGCCGACTGGCAGATCATCATCGATGACATCCGCGCCCGCCATCGGCTTTGATTATTCCCCGTCGCGGCTGCTGCCGCGCTACCTGCTGCTGGTGGCGACACTCGCCGCGATCGCCGTGCTGGTCAGCGCCTTGCCGCCCTGGCTGCGCGCGGTGACGGTGGTTGCGCTGGCACTGGCGGCCTGGCAGGCGTGTCGCCGATTGGCGATGACTGTCGTGGCTGCCGCCGGCTGGAGCGCAGAGTCGGGCTGGACCCTGCGCACCGCGGACGGCGAGGATCATCCCGCCAGCCTGGCTTCGTTCCGCGTGCTGGGCGATCTGGTGTGGCTGCGCATGCAATCGGCGCAGCACGGCATCTGCGTGCTGCTGCTGGCGCCGGACAACAGCGACGCCGACATCCGCCGTCGCCTGCGCATGCGCCTGGCGACGATGCAGCCGGGTGAGGCGCTGCCGCGCTGGTGAGGCAACTTCGTCGAATCGGCGCGGTCTTGTCGAATGACCGATAATGCCGGTCCGGGCGGCCCGCCCCGTGCCATCACCACAAGCGAATCGCCCATGTTCCGACCGCTCGAACTCTTCATCGGCCTGCGCTACACGCGCGCCAAACGTCGCAACCAGTTCATCTCCTTCATCTCCACCGTGTCGATCGTGTGCATTGCGATCAGCGTGATCGCGTTGATCACGGTGATGTCGGTGATGAACGGCTTCGACTACCAGATGCGCTCGCGCATCCTGGGTGCGGTGTCGCAGGCGACGATCACCAGCGTCGACGGCCCGATCAAGGACGTGCCGCGCGCGCTGCAGGTCGCCCAGGCCAATCCGCACGTACTGGGCGCGGCGCCGTTCGTCGAATCCGAGGCCATGCTGATCGGCCAGCGCTCGGCCGGCGTGCGGGTGCGCGGCATCGACCCGGCGCAGGAGCCGAAGGTTGTCGACATCGGCCAGCACATGATCGAAGGCTCGCTCGACGACCTGCGTTCCGGCGACTGGAACATCGTGCTGGGCCGCGATCTGGCGATGCAGCTCGGGGTGGGGGTGGGCGACCGCGTCACCATGGCGGTGCAGGAGTTGCGCGCCACGCCGATGGGCGGCATCCCGCGCATGCGCAGCTTCCACGTCACCGGCACGTTCCAGCTCGGCATGGAGCAGTTCGATTCCGGCCTGGCCCTGGTCAACATGCGCGATGCCGAGAAACTCAATGATCTCACTGGTCCGACCGGCATCCGGCTGCGCCTGGACGATCTGTTCAGCGCGCGCCCGGTGGCGCGCGAACTGGCCAGTCAGTTGGGGCAGTACTACGGCGTGCGCACCTGGATGGACGAGAACGCCAACCTGTTCCATGCGCTGTCGATGGAAAAGCTGGTGATGTTCATCATCCTGTCACTGATCGTGCTGGTGGCGGTGATCAACCTGATCTCGATGCTGATGATGCTGGTCACCGACAAGCAGGCGGACATCGCGATCCTGCGCACGCTCGGCGCCACGCCCCGCAGCATCATGGGCACCTTCATGGTGCAGGGCCTGCTGGTGGGCTTCGTCGGCATCGGCTTCGGCGTGGGCTTCGGCGCGCTGTTGTCGTGGAAACTGCCGGGCATCGTCAAGTGGATCGAGCACACCTTCCACGTCACCTTCCTGTCGCCGGACGTCTATTACATCAGCGAGGTGCCGAGCCGGCTGGACTGGCAGGACGTGGGCTGGACCGCGCTGCTGACCTTCGTGTTCGCGCTGCTCGCCACCCTCTATCCCGCCTGGCGCGCCTCGCGCACGCAGCCGGCGCAGGCCTTGCGTTATGAGTGAGAAATCCATGTCTCCCACCCGCGAAAACGTGCTGCGCGCCAGCCATGTGGCCAAGACCTACGCCGAAGGCGGCCTGCGCACCGACGTGCTGAGCGACGTCAGTTTCACCCTGAAACGCGGCGAGACGATGGCGATCGTCGGCGCCTCCGGCTCCGGCAAGAGCACCCTGCTGCACATCATCGGCGGATTGGACACGCTGACCGCCGGCGAAGTGGAGGTGGATGGCCGCGTACTGTCGAAGCTCTCCGACGCCGAGCGCGGCCGCGTGCGCAACCGGTCGCTCGGCTTCATCTACCAGTTCCACCACCTGCTGCCCGAGTTCACCGCGCTGGAGAACGTGTGCATGCCGTTGCTGATCCGCGGCACCGCGATCGCCGAGGCGCAGCGGCAGGCGGTCGGCTTGCTGGAGCGGGTCGGCCTGGGCGCGCGCACCCACCACAAGCCATCGGAACTCTCCGGTGGCGAGCGCCAGCGCTGTGCGGTGGCGCGTGCGCTGGTGACGCGGCCGGCCTGCGTGCTCGGCGACGAGCCCACCGGCAACCTCGACGAGGCGAACGCGGCCCAGGTCTACGAGCTGATGCTGGAACTCAACCGCGAAATCGGCACCAGCTTCATCCTGGTCACGCATGATCCGCACCTGGCCGCGAAGATGGATCGCACCCTGGTGTTGCACAACGGCGTGCTGCGGGAAGGTCCGGGCGCCTGACGTCAACGGCAGGAGCGCACCCCGGCGCACGCCTACAGCACTTTCAGCATCAGCGTCGCCGCTTGCACGCTAGGCTCGACGGTCTCCAGGACGGAACGGGCGACGCGGCATGGCGCGACACGGGGCGATCACGGCGGCGCTGGCCTTGCTGGCAGGCGTGTTGCTGGTGCAGGCGTGGCCGCGCCTGCCGTCGGTGTGGATCTGCCTGCCGCTCATCGTGCTGGCGTTGGCCTGGGCGTGGCGTTATCCGCGCTGGCGCTGGCTGTGCGCCCTGCCTCTGGGTGTCGCCTGGGCGCTGTGGTGCGGCACGCAGGCGATGCAGGCCCGGCTGCCGCGCGCGCTGGAAGGCCGCGACGTGCTCGTCGTCGGCAGTCTCGACGGATTGCCGCTGGCGCGTACCGATGCCAGCCGCTTCACCCTGCGGGTCGAAAGCGCCCAACTGGACGGCCGGCCGCTGGCCTTGCACGGCCTGCTCACCGTGTCGTGGTACGAGGGCGCGCCGCCGCTCGCGCCGTGCACGCGTTGGCGCCTGCTGCTGCGCCTGAAGCGCCCGCGCGCGCTGCTCGACCCCGGCAGCACCGACAGCGAGCGCTCGGCGCTGGAGCGCGGCATCGTCGCCACCGGCTACGTGCGCGAGGATGAAGGCAATCGCCGCCTCCCGGGTCCGCGCTGGTGCGTGGACGGCACGCGCGCGGCGATCGCCCGCGGCATCGCCGCGCGCGTGCATGACCCGCACGATGCCGCGCTGTTGCGCGCCTTCGCGGTCGGCGACACGCGTGGCCTCGACCAGCAGGACTGGGCGGTGGCACGGGCGAACGGCGTCTCGCACCTGATCGCGATCTCCGGTTTCCACGTCGGCGTGGCGGCGGTGTTCGGCGTGTGGCTGGCCTGGCTGGTCTACGCGTTGTGGCCGCCAGCGGCGCTGCGTCTGCCGCGGCCGCAGGCGCAGGCCGCCGCGGCGCTGCTGTTCGCCGTGGTCTACAGCGCGCTGGCCGGCTTCGGCCTGCCTACCGTGCGCACGCTGTTGATGATCGCGGTGGTGGCGCTGGCGCGTTGCAGCCGGCGCGGCAGCAGCGGGGTGCAATCGCTGGCGCTGGCGATGATCGCGATCCTGCTGGCCGATCCGTTGGCGGTGCTGGCGCCGGGATTCTGGTTGTCCTTCGTCGGCGTGGCGTTCCTGATTCTCTGCCTGCAGGCGCAAGGTCGCGGTTGGCGTGCCTTCCTGCACGAACTCTCCGCCGGCCAGTTGCTGATGACCGTGGCGCTGCTGCCGCTGACCCTGTGGTTCTTCGGCCAGGCGTCGCTGGTCGGTGCGCTGTCCAACCTGGTCGCGGTGCCGGTGGTGAGTTTCGTGATCGTGCCGTGCGCGCTGTTCGGGATGCTGCTGTTGCTGCTGTGCCCGCCGCTGGCCGCGCCGGTGCTGTGGCTGGCCGCGCGGATCGTCCACGCGCAATGGTGGCTGTTCGAGCGCATGGCCACCTGGCCGGGGGCGCACTGGTATCTGCCGGCGGTGCAGCTCCACGCGCTGCTGCTGGCGGTGGTCGGTGCGCTGTGGATGTTCATGCCGCGCGGGGTGCCGCTGCGCTGGCTCGGGGCGGCGCTGTTCCTGCCGCTGCTGTTGCCGCCGCGCAGTACGCCGGCCGACGGAGCGTTCCGGTTGTGGGTGCTCGACGTGGGGCAGGGGCTGGCGGTGCTGGTGCGCACGCACGATCACCTGCTGGTCTATGACACCGGTGCGCGCTATCCCTCCGGTTTCGACCTCGGCGAGGCCGTGGTGCTGCCGTCCATCCATGCGCTGGGCCTGTCGCGCGTGGATATGTTGATGATCAGCCATGGCGACAATGATCACGCCGGTGGCGCGCAGACGGTTGCCGAGGCGTTTCCGCAGGCACGCCGGCTGGCCGGCGAACCCGCCCGCATGCGCGTGCCCATGCAGCAATGCGCGGCCGGACAGGCGTGGCAGTGGGATGGCGTGCGCTTCCGCGTGCTGAGCCCGGCGCCCGGCGGCGGGGACCGCGACAACGACAGCTCCTGCGTGCTGCTGGTGGAGGGACGCGGCGGGCGGGTGCTGCTGCCAGGCGACATCAGTTCGAAGGTGGAACCGGCGGTGGCTGCGGCGGTGGGGGCGGGCCCGCCGCCGGTGCTGGTGGTGCCGCATCATGGCAGCAAGACTTCCTCCGGTGCGGCCTTCATCGCGGCGTTGAGGCCGTCGCTGGCGCTGGTTTCCGCCGGTTGGCGCAATCGCTTCGGGCACCCGCGTGCGGAGGTCCTGGCGCGCTATGCCGAGGCGGGCGTGCCGTTGTTCAACACCGCCGTGGAGGGGGCCGTGGAGGTGGAGTTTCCCGCCGACGGGACGCCGCGACGGCAGCCGGGCTGGCGCCGGCAGCAGCCCCGCTACTGGCGCGAGTAG
The DNA here is from genome assembly GCF_052978325.1 of Rhodanobacter sp. UC4443_H10. NCBI lineage: Bacteria > Pseudomonadati > Pseudomonadota > Gammaproteobacteria > Lysobacterales > Rhodanobacteraceae > Rhodanobacter > Rhodanobacter sp. UC4443_H10. Next base: position 380,866 of record NZ_CM129668.1, read on the forward strand.
CATGGTGCGACGCCGGGATTGCCACGCCTGCCGCAGTACGCGCGAACGACGCTGCTATCATGCGCGCTTCCCCGGAGCGTGGTGCGGCGAGGACTGAAGGTGCTTGATATCCTGATGGCGGGCGGCTGGGCGATGGTGCCCATCCTGATCTGTTCGGCGGTCGCCCTGGCGATCGTGCTGGAGCGTTGCTGGACGCTGCGCCGCAGCTCGGTGCTTCCGCCCGGGCTGGGCGACGAGGTACGCCAGTGGGCGCGCTCGGGCCAGCTCGATCCCGGTCATCTGGAAGCCCTTGCCAACGGCTCGCCGCTGGGCGAGCTGCTGGCAGCCGCGCTCGCGGTGCGGCGGCAGCCGCGCGAGATCATCAAGGAGCGCATCGAGGACACCGGTCGCCACGTGGTGCACCGGATGGAGCGCTATCTCAACACGCTGGGCACGATCGCCCTGATCGGCCCGCTGCTGGGCCTGTTCGGCACCGTGATCGGCCTGATCCGCATGTTCATGGAGGTGATGGGCGGCGGCATCGGCGATCCCGCGCGGATGGCCGGCGGCATCGGCGAGGCGCTGATCTGCACCGCGTCCGGCCTGACCGTGGCGATCCCCGCCTACGTGCTGCACCGCTACTTCCGCTCGCGCGTGGCCGGTTACTGCGTGCTGATGGAAAAGCAGGCCACAGCCTTGCTGGACGATCTCACCCTGACCGCGCCGGCACCCGTCGCGCGTGCGCGTCGCGCGCCGGCACCCGCCGCGCCGAGCGCGAGCTGAGGCACCGTCGATGCGCATCGGCAACGACCGCCGCGGAGACGATTTCGAGATCAACGTGATCCCGTTGATCGACGTGCTGCTGACCCTGCTGATGTTCTTCGTGCTCACCAGCACCTTCGTGCAGCATTCGCGGCTGAAGGTGACCCTGCCGCAGGCGAGCGTGCAGGAGCGCGACATGAACGCGCCGGCGCTGACCATCATGATCGACCGCGACGGCCGCTTCTTCGTCGGCAGCGACGAGGTGATGGGCGAGGGCATCGAGGCGCTCAAGCAGAGCCTCGCGCGCCATGCCGGCGACAGCCGCGACCAGGCGGTGACGATCCGGGCTGATGCGATGACGCCGAACCAGAACGTGGTGACCGCGATGGATGCACTGGGCCAGCTCGGCTTCACCCGCCTGTCGATCGCCACGACGCCGAGCAAACCGGGCGCCGCGCAATGAACGCGGACCAGGCGACCGCGGCAGACGCGGGCAGCTGGCCGACCTACAAACGCCTGCTCGGCTACACGCGACGCTACTGGGCGATCGGCCTGGTGGCCTTCGTCGGCATGCTGGCCGACGGCGGCGGGTTGGCGCTGTTCACCGGGCTGATCAAGCCGATGATCGACAACCTGTTCGCGCAGAAAGACCCGTACCTGATCTTCTGGATGCCGATCTGGATCATCGCGATCTTTCTGGTGCGCTCGCTGGGCACCTTCGTCAGCGATTACGGCATCTCCTACATCGGCCGGCACGTGGTGCAGGCGCTGCAGCTGGAGGTGTTCGCCGCGTACCTGAAGCTGCCGGCGCCGTATTTCGGCAGCGAGCCGTCGGGCCAGCAGATCTCGCGCATCACCTACACCAGCGAACAGGTTGCCGCGGCGTCCAGCAGTGCGGCGAAGATCGCCATCACCGACGGCTTCACCGTGATCGCGATGCTGTTCGTGATGCTCTATTACAGCCCCTACCTGACGCTTTCGCTGCTGGTGATGGTGCCGGCGATCGCGCTGGTGGCCACGGTGGTGGCGCGCCGCTACCGGCAGATCAGCCGGCGCATCCAGGGCAGCATGGGTTCGGTCACCGGCACGGTGGAGGAATCCGTGGGCGCGCATCGCGAGGTGCGCGTGTACGGCGGCCAGGCGCATGAGGCCGAGCGTTTCGACCAGATCACCCGGCATACGCGGCGGCTCAACCTGAAGATCGCCGCCACCAACGCGGCGTCGAGCTCCACCGTGCAACTGGTGGCGGCCAGCGCGCTGGCGGCACTGGTGTTTCTCGGCACGCGGCCGCAGGTATTGGTCAACATGACGCCCGGCGTGTTCTTCGCCGTGCTCACCGCGATGGGCACCATGCTGCCGTCACTGAAGCGCCTCACCAACGTGCAGGCGAACATCCAGCGCGGACTGTCGGCGGCCGAGGACATCTTCGACGTGATCGACCTGCCGCCGGAGCGCGATGCCGGCACGCTGGAGCTCGAGCGCAGCCGCGGCGAGCTGCATTTCGTCGACGTCGGCCTGACGTACCCGCGCAGCCATGTTCCCGCCCTGCAGGAAGTCAATCTCGATTGCGCGCCCGGCACGGTCACCGCCCTGGTCGGACGCTCGGGCAGCGGCAAGAGCAGCCTGGTCAGCCTGCTGCCGCGCTTCAACGTGCCCGGCGCCGGGCGCATCGTGCTCGATGGCGAGGATTGCCGCAGCTACACGCTGGCTTCGCTGCGCAGGCAGATTGCCTGGGTCGGCCAGAGCGTGGTGCTGTTCAACGACACCGTGGCCAACAACATCGCCTACGGCGAGCTGGCCGGCGCCAGCGAGGCGGAAATCGTCGCTGCGGCCGAGGCGGCCAATGCGATGGAGTTCATCTCGCGCATGCCGCTCGGCATCCACACGCCGATCGGGCAGAGCGGCAACCTGCTCTCCGGCGGCCAGCGCCAGCGCATCGCGATCGCCCGGGCGATCCTCAAGAACGCGCCGATCCTGGTGCTGGACGAGGCCACCAGCGCACTGGATACCGAGTCCGAACGGCTGATCCAGCAGGCGCTGACACGGCTGATGAAGGATCGCACCACGCTGGTGATCGCCCATCGCCTGTCCACCGTGGAAGGCGCCGACCAGATCGCGGTGATGGATCAGGGCCGCATCGTCGAGCGCGGCACCCACGCCGAACTGCTCGCGCTGAACGGGCAGTATGCCGCGCTGCACCGCATGCAGTTCCACGACGCCGCGGCCGTAACGGCCGGCGGCTGAGACGCCCGTCATGGCGCTGCCCGACACGCTCGCATCGGCCTGGTACGGCGGCGGTCGCGCGCCGTGGTGGACGTGGCCGCTGGCTGCACTCTACGGCGGCGTGATCCGGCTTCGTCGCGCGTTGTACCGCATCGGCTGGCTGCGCCGCGAGCGCCTGCCGGTGCCGGTGGTGGTCATCGGCAACCTCACCGCCGGCGGCACCGGCAAGACGCCGCTGACGATCGCGGTGGCCGCCAGCCTGCGCGAGCACGGGTTCCGGCCCGGCGTCGTGAGTCGCGGCCACGGCGGCACGCAACGCGAGCCGCTGCTGCTCGGCGGCTCGCCGGACCCGCGACAGGTCGGCGACGAACCCTGTCTGATCCGCGCCAGCGGCGTGCCGGTCGCGGTCGGGCGCGATCGTCCCGCGGCGGCAAGGCTGCTGCTCGACGCCGGCTGCGACGTGGTGGTGGCCGATGACGGCCTGCAGCATTACGCGCTGGCGCGCGACGTGGAGATCTGCGTGATCGACGGCGTCCGTCGCTTCGGCAACGGCAAACTGCTGCCGCTCGGCCCGCTGCGCGAACCGCTGGGCCGGCTGCGCAGCGTGGACCTGCGCGTATGCAACGGCGGCACCGCCGAGGCCGGCGAATATCCGATGCAGTTGCGCGGCGACGAGGCGGTGGCGCTGGAAGGCGGCGAGCGTCGCCCGCTGGCCAGCTTCGCCACCGGGCCGGCACACGCGGTGGCGGCCATCGGCAACCCGCAGCGATTCTTCGACAGCCTGCGCGCCGCCGGCATCGAGGTGATCGGGCACGCCTTTGCCGACCACCATGCGTTCAGCGCGGACGAGCTGGATTTCGCGGACAGCCTGCCGCTGTTGATGACCGACAAGGATGCGGTCAAGTGCCGGTCGTTCGCACGGCCGCACTGGTGGCGCGTGCCGGTGCGGGCGGAATTGCCGCCGGCCTTCCATGCCGCCTTGCGCGAACGCCTCGCGCGGTGGTGATCCGAAGAGTCCTGGCGCGGCGACTCCCTACGCCTGGGTGCCCGCCGCGCGCTGCGCAGGCTTGCGCCGCGATACTGCCTCGCCGGCCACGTAGACCCGCCGCGCCAGGTTGCCGCCGATCCAGTAGCACAGTTCCGCCGGCTGGCGCGCATTCCAGATCACCACGTCGGCGCGCTGGCCAGCCGCCAGCGTGCCGCGATCGGACAGACCCAGCGCGCGCGCGGCGTTGACGGTCACGCCGCGCAGCGCTTCTTCCGGGGTCAGCCGGAACAGCGTGCAGGCCATGCCCGCCGCCATGCGCAGCGACAGCAGCGGCGAGGTGCCGGGGTTGCAATCGGTGGCCACCGCCAGCGGCACGCGTTGTTCGCGCAGCAGGCCGATCGGCGGCAAGCGGGTTTCGCGCAACGCGTAGAACGCCCCCGGCAGCAGCACCGCGACGGTGCCCGCGGCGGCCATGGCGCGCACGCCTGCCTCGCCCAGATGCTCCAGGTGATCGGCCGACAGCCCGCCGAACTCGGCCACCAGGGCGGCGCCGTGCTGGTCGGACAACTGCTCGGCGTGCAGCTTCACCGGCAAGTCGAGTTCGCGTGCCCGCTCGAACAGACGACGAACTTCCGCGACGCTGAAGCCGATGCTCTCGCAGAAGCCGTCGACCGCATCGACCAGGCCTTCGCGCGCCAGCGCCGGCAGCATCTCGTCGCAGACCAGCGTCAGGTAGTCGGCCCGGCGATCCTTGAACTCCGCCGGCAGTGCGTGCAGGCCAAGGAAACTGGTGCGTACGCTGATGCCCAGCTCGCGGCCGAGCCGGCGCGCCACGCGCAGCATGCGGCGTTCGCTGTCCAGTTCCAGGCCGTAGCCGGATTTGATCTCCAGCGTGGTCACGCCGTCGGCCAGCAGCGCGCGGGCGCGCGGCAGCGCCTGCGCGTAGAGAAACTCTTCGCTGGCCGCACGGGTGGCCTTGACGGTGGAGGCGATGCCGCCGCCGGCGCGGGCGATCTCCTCGTAGCTGGCGCCATTCAGGCGCAGGTCGAACTCGTCGGCGCGGTCGCCCCCGAACACCAGATGGGTGTGGCAATCGATCAGCCCGGGGGTGACCAGGGCGCCGTCCAGCGATTCCACTTCGTCGGCCAGCGCCACCGGCGCGTCCGGCAGTTCGTTCATCCGCCCCAGCCAGGCAATGCGCCCGTGCTGCATGGCGATGGCCGCGTGCTCGACCAAGCCATACGGCGTTTCGCCGGCGAACGTCGCCAGGGTGGCGTTCAACAGCAGGCGGTCCCAGCGTGGTTGGGTCATCGGTATCGCTCCGTCATGGTTTGCCGGGATGCTGCGGTTGGCCGGACTCGGCGGAGTCGGGGTAGGCCGTGGTCTCGGCGGCTGCGGGCAACGGTCTGGCGGGCTGGTGGTGGGCCCGCTCGGCCTGCTGCTGTCGCTCGGCGTCGCGCACCATGCGTTCGGCGAAGTCCCGATATACCGGGGTCGGGCAGAACAGCGACGCGGCCGCGCGAGCAAGCAGACAGGCTGCCATGATCGGAATCACCATGTCCTGGTTGTCGGTCAGCTCCATCGCGATCACCGCCGAGGTCAGCGGCGAACCGGTGACACCGGCGAGGTAGGCGCTCATGCCCAGCAGCACCACCGCACCGGCGGGCGCGCCCGGCAGCAGATGCGCGATGTTCTGGCCCAGGCCGGCGCCTACCGCCAGCGCCGGCGAAAAGATGCCACCGGGGATGCCGGCCCAGTACGAGACCACATTGGCCAGCAGCTTGGCGATGCCGAAGTCCTGTCCCGGCATGGCGGCCGTGCCCTGCACGATCGCGCGGGCCTGGTCGTAGCCGGTGCCGTAGATGCTGTTGTGCGTACACACGCCGAGCACCGCCAGTGCCAGGCCGCAGCCGGCGGCGAACAACACCGGCCAGCGCGCGCGAAGGCGACCGACCTGCGCCAGCGGGCCGCGTCGACTGAGCAGGATCAGGCGCGCAAACAGGCCGCCGAGCAGGCCGCAACCGACCCCGGTCAACAGCACGGCCAACCAGGCGCTGCCCAGCGGCAGGCTGGCGTCCACTTCGCCGAAGTATGAGTAGTTGCCCATGACGCCCAGCGACACCACGCCGCCGATGATCACCGCGGTCAGCAGCAGGCCGCTGAAGCGGTGCTCGAACGTCCCGGCCAGCTCCTCGATTGCGAATACCACGCCGGCCAACGGCGTGTTGAACGCCGCCGCGATGCCGGCTGCGCCGCCGGCGAGGATGAAGCGCGATGCAGCCCTGGGATCGCTGAAGCCGAAACGCCTGCCGATGGAGTAGAACAGCGCTGCGCCGACATGCACGGTCGGGCCTTCGCGCCCGATCGAGGCGCCCACCGCCAGCGACGCCAGGGTCAGCACCATCTTGCCGGCGGCGACCGGCAGCGACAGCATGCGCGTGCGAAAGCCGCCGTCCTCGATGTGCAGCGAGGCGATCACCTGCGGAATGCCGCTGCCGCGGGTCGCGCGCAGGCGCCCCTCCGTTGCCTGAGCGAGCAGCCCGAACACCAGCGGAGTGAGGATGAGCGGTATCCAGATGCCGTGATCCAGGATGCGCAGGAACAACTGGTAGGACCAGACGCTGGCCTTGGCGAACAGGATCGCGGCCAGCGCCACCAGCACGGCGCCCGCCCACAGCACCAACCGGCGTTTCCAGTGGTGCGGCGCAAAGAACTCATGCCCGAGCAGCGCCTGCAGGCGGGGATTGGAGGATGCTGGAGCGGACTTGGGCGGTTCTGGCATGGCGCGATTATCGCAGACGGCCGCGGCAGGATTGATGCCGCCAGCCCTGGCCGTCCGATACCGGTGCGAACGCTGTCGCACCGCGAGTCGCCATCAGCGTGGCCGCCAGCGGGTTTCGTAGAGATCGAAACGGCGGTCCTTGAGGTTGGTCACCGCGCCGGCGTTGCGCGCGCGGGCCAGGGTTGCCAGGTGCAGGTCGGCGAACAGCACGGTCTCGATGTTCGGCGTGGAGTCGGCGGCGATGCCGTCGCGGGCGAAGCCGAAGTCGCTGGGCGTGAGGATGCAGCTTTGCCCGTACTGGATGTCGAAGTTGTTGACCCCGGGCAGGTTGCCCACGTTGCCGGACAGCACCACGTAGCACTGGTTCTCGATCGCCCGCGCCTGCGCGCAGTAGCGCACGCGCAGGTAGCCCTCGCGCACGTCGGTGCAGAACGGCACGAACAGGATCAGCGCACCCTGGTCGACGAGGTGGCGCGCCACCTCGGGAAACTCCGAGTCGTAGCAGATCATCACCCCGATCGGGCCGCAGTCGGTGAGCACGGTGGCCGCGCTGTCGCCGCCGGCGATGTTCCACACGTTGCGCTCGCTGGGCGTGGGGTGCAGCTTCTCGCGCTCGTGCAGCGAGCCGTCGCGCAGGCACACGTAGCAGACGTTGTGGATGTCGCCGTTGGCCTGCTCGGTGGGATGCGTGCCGGCAATGATGTTGATGTTGTAATGGACGGCCAGACGGCTGAACAGCTCCTTCACCTGCGGCGTGTAGTGGCTGAGCTTGCGGATCGAATCCACCGGCGACAGCTCGGTGTTCTCGATCGACAGCAACTGCAGCGTGATCAGTTCGGGGAAGGTGACGAAGTCGGCGTTGTAGTCGGCGGCGATGTCGGTGAAATACTCGACCTGGGTGGCGAACTCCTCGAACGAGGCGATGCGCCGCTGCTGGTACTGCACTGACGCCACCCGCACCGCGTCGGGCAGGCGCTGCGGCGAGGGGATCGAGGGCGTGTCGGGCTGGTCGAGCAGTTGCGGGTTGCGCCAGACCAGGTGCACGGCGTAGCCCAGCGACTCGTGGTCGGAGGGCACGTAGCCGCGCAGCAGGCCGATCACCTCGAAATCGTTGGACAGCTGGAAGCTCAGCGTGAGGTCGCGCCGCCGGCCTTCGGTCACCGCCTGCACGTAGGACTCGGCACTGCCGTAGCGCGCGATGTTCTTCGCCAGCCCCGGAATGCGCCCGCCGAACACGATGCCGCGCAGCTTGAGATTCATGCACAACCGCTTGCGCGCGCGATACAGCCGCTGGCCGATGCGCATGCCACGGTAGTCGGGGTGCACCACGACTTCCATGCCGTACAGCCAGTTGCCGTCCGGCTTGTGGCGCGAGGCCATGCCGCCGCCGGTGATCTCCATCCAGGTGTGCGGCGCCAGCGCGGTGGCTTCGTCGATGCGGAAGGTGGCGCAGTAGCCGACGATGCGATCGTCGTACTCGACCACGAACTGGCCTTCCGGGAAGTGCGTCTGCTGTGAGCGCAGCATCTCGGCCGAATGGCCCCATTCCGGGCCGTAGACCCGCCCGGTGAGTTCCACCAATTGCGGCACGTCGACCGGCCGCGCCTGGCGCAACAACAACCGCGGGGTGTTTTCACTGGATTTGCCTGCCATGCGGGCCATTATGCATGGGCGTGTCGAGGCTCGGGTGAAGGCGCGGCGGAGGCACGGTTACACTGGCGACCATCGCAACGGAGACCATCGATGAACGAAACCAGCCGCAGCACCAGCTACCGGGCCGGACGGTTGTGGCGAGACGGCGAATGGCAGCGCGATGCCAGCTTCGCGGTGGACGCCGGTGGTGCGCTGGTCGACGCGAGCGACGGCATCGAGACGATCGGCCAGTGGGTGCTGCCCGGCATGCCGAACCTCCATTCCCATGCGTTCCAGCGCGCGATGGCGGGCCTGGCCGAACGCCGGGGAAGGGCGGACGACAGCTTCTGGAGCTGGCGCGAGGCGATGTACGGCTTTGCCGCGGTGATCGACCCGGAGTCGCTGCAGGCGATCGCCGCGCAGCTCTACGTCGAGATGCTCAAGGCCGGCTACACCCGCGTGTGCGAATTCCACTACCTGCACCACCGGCCCGACGGCACGCCGTACGCGCAGGCCGAGGCCATGTCGCTGGCGCTGGTCGAGGCCGCGCGCGAGGCCGGCATCGGCCTGACCCTGCTGCCGGTGCTGTACATGAGCGGCGGTTTCGACGGCCGCGCGCTGGGCGAACGGCAGCGGCGCTTCGGCCACGACGTGGATGGCTACCTGCGCCTGCTCGACACGCTGCAGGCGCACGCCGATCGCGACCTGCGCGTCGGCACCGCGCTGCATTCGCTGCGCGCCGTGCCGGAGGCGGCGTTGCGCGAAGTGCTCGCCGACTCGCGGGTGCGTCGCGGGCCGATCCACATCCACATCGCCGAGCAGATCGGCGAGGTGCAGGATTGCCTGGCCATCCGCGGCGCCCGCCCGGTCGAGTGGCTGTTCGACCACGCCGAGGTCGATGCCCGCTGGTGCCTGGTACACGCCACGCACCTGACCGAGGCGGAGACCGCACGGATCGCCGCCAGCGGCGCGGTGGCCGGGTTGTGTCCGACCACCGAGGCGAATCTCGGCGACGGCCTGTTTCCGCTGGCGGCCTACCTCGATGCCGGGGGCACGTTCGGCATCGGCTCGGATTCGCACATTTCCATTTCGCCGGTGGAAGAACTGCGCTGGCTCGAATACGGCCAGCGACTGCTCACCCGTCGCCGCAACATCGCCGCCCGCCAGCCCGGGGCCAGCGTGGGCGAGACGCTGTGGCGCGGCGCTCTGGCCGGCGGCGCGCGCGCCAGCGGCTTGCCGGGCGGCGAGTTGCATGCCGGCGCGCCCGCCGACCTGATCGTGCTGGACGAAAACTCGCCGCTGCTCGCCGCGCGCGATGAGACCTCCGTGCTCGACAGCTGGCTGTTCGCCGGCAACACGCCGCTGGCGCGCGACGTGATGCGGGGCGGTCGCTGGGTGGTGCGCGATTTCCGCCACCATGACGAGGAACGCATTGCAGCGCGGTATCGCACCGCCGTGCAGCGGATCGCCGCCGGCTGAGTCGAGGGCGGCCGGCTGAACGGTTGCCATCGTGCGCCACACCCTTGTCATCGCCCGCGCGCGAATGCCGTTGATGGGGGCACTTCCCTCATCTGGAGCGTGCCATGCGTCGATTCCTGCATCGTGTTTCCGCCGCCGCGTTGCTGTTGCTGTTTGGCGCGACGCTGGCCGGCTGCGTGGTGGTGCCCGCGCGCGGGCGCGCGTGGGTGCCGGGCCACTGGGCGGCACCGCATGTCTGGGTGGGCGGGCACTGGCGTTATCGCTGAGCATGCCAGCCGGCGGCGTGACCATCGGCAGGGGTGACGGCGCCGGCGCGGGAGTATGTTGCCCGCTCGCATGCGGCATGCCGCCGCAGTCGGGAACGCGCATGAATCAGGCACGCCGCTCGGCGGGCGCCGCCATCCTGCGGGGTGGCCTGGTGGCCGGCACCATCGACATCGGCGCGGCGTCGCTGATCAACATGGTCGACCCGCTGATCATCCTGCGCGCGATCGCCAGCGGCCTGCTCGGCCGTGCGGCGTTCGCCGGCGGGTTGCCGGTGTCGCTGCTGGGCCTGGTGCTGCAATGGGCGATGTCGTTGCTGATCGCGGCGATCTTCGTGCTGGCCGCGCAGCGCCTGGCGTGGATGGGCCGCCGCTGGATCACTGCGGGACTTGCCTACGGCGTGGTGGTCTTCGTGGTGATGGAGTTCGTGGTGGTGCCGCTGTCGGCCGCGAAGAATCCGCACTTCACGGTGCTGTCGCTGCTGGAGAACGTGCTGGCAATGCTGCTGTACGGCCTGATCATCGCGTTCTTCGCGCGGCGGGTGCGCTAAGCTTTCCGGTCTTTCCGGTTCGCGCGCAGCGCAGGCATTGGACGTGACGACAGCTTCGATGCCCGCGGCGGTGCCCTCATTCCCGGACGCCGCCGCGCGCTACATCCATCACGGCACGCCAGACTTCCGCCGCACCAATCTCGCCCTGTTCGCCGCCGGCTTCGCCACGTTCGGCCTGCTGTACTGCGTGCAGCCGCTGATGCCGGAGTTCAGCCGCCACTACGGGGTGAGCGAGGCGGGCGCGGCGCTGTCCTTGTCGCTGACCACCGGGGTGCTGGCGTTCGCGATGCTGTTTGCCGGCGCGCTGTCGGACGCGTGGGGACGCAAGTCGCTGATGGTCGCTTCGCTGCTCAGCTCGGCGGTGCTGGTGCTGGTGACTGCGATGATGCCGGACTGGTACGCACTGCTGGTGGTGCGCACGCTGCTGGGGCTGACCCTGAGCGGGCTGCCCGCGGTGGCGATGACCTACCTCAGCGAGGAGATGCACGTCGAGTCGATCGGGCTGGGCATGGGCCTGTACATCAGCGGCAGTGCCGTGGGCGGCATGGGCGGGCGGCTGATCACCGGCGTGCTGGCGGACTTCTTCGGCTGGCGCATCGGCGTGGCCGTGGTCGCGCTGATCGGCATCGTGGCCGCGCTGGTCTTCTGGCGCATGCTGCCTGCCTCGCGGCATTTCACGGCGCAGCCGCTGCGCTGGCGCACGGTCGCGGGTCGCTTCAACGGCATCTTCCACGACCGCGGCCTGCCGTGGCTGTTCATCGAGGGCTTCCTGCTGCTGGGCGCGTTCGTCACGGTCTACAACTACCTCGGCTACCGCCTGCTGGCGCCGCCGTACAACCTCAGCCAGGCGGTGGTGGGCCTGATCTTCGGCATCTATCTGGTGGGCACCTTCAGCTCGGCGTGGATGGGCCACCTGGCCGGCAAGCTGGGCCGGCGCAAGGTGCTGTGGACGGCGCTCGCGCTGATGCTGGCCGGAGTGGCGCTGACCGTGGCGCAACCGCTGTGGCTGGTGATGGCCGGCCTCGTGGCGGTGACGTTCGGTTTCTTCGGCGGCCACTCGATCGTCAGCAGCTGGGTCGGCCGCCGCGCCGGCGCGGCGAAGGCGCAGGCCGCGTCGGTGTACCTGTTCTGCTATTACATGGGCTCCAGCATCGCCGGCGCCAGCGGCGGCCTGTTCTACGCCGCGCACGGCTGGGCCGGGGTGGCGCTGTTCGTCGGCGCGCTGGTGCTGCTCGGACTGCTGGTCGCGCTGTGGCTGTTCCGGCTGCCGCCGCTGGTCAATGTGGCGACCGCGCCGACGCCGATGAGCAAGGGCGCGATGGGGTAGGCGGGCGGTGCCCACCCCAGGGGTGCAGTGCGTCGCTGCCGGCGCTTTCGCTCTACCGAGTCCCCTTCACAAGCATCCCCTTCACCGCGTCGTAATCGCCGTCGTTCGCGGCGGCAGGCAGTCCGAGCAGGTGGGTCATCAGCGGATAGACGTCCACATTCGGGAAGGCGGGGATCTTCGCGCCGACGCGAAACGCCGGGCCGTGCGCGATGAAGATCGCCTGCATGGCAGGCTCGGCGTTGTCGTAGCCGTGGTTGCCCAGGCTGGGCGGGTCCTTCTTCGCGGCCAGCTTGGCGCGGCTGGCGATGCGCCAGTGCACGTTGGCCAGGCAGATCAGCTGCGGCACCCGCGGATTGCTTCCGTAGTCGAAGCGCGCCGGTATGCGGCGCTTGTCCCAGCAGCGCATGTGTCGTTGCGGCCGTTCCAGCTTGCGTTCGATCGCCGCGAACCGGGCGCGGTCTTCCGCGCTGTCGGAGCGCGGATTGAAGCCGGCGACGATGCCCTCGCTCACCAGTTGCACCTGGTCCAGCGGCAGCAGGTCGTCCAGCAGCACGGTATTGCCGGCCGGCACCGCGGCCATGCCGTGGTCAGACAGCACGATAAGGTTGATCCGCTGGAACAGCCCGCGCTGCTTCAGGCCCTGCAGCAGTCGGCCCAGCGCGGCATCCGTGGCGCGCAGCGCGGCGTCGACCTGCGGCGAGTCCGGGCCGTGCTCGTGGCCGGCGTGATCGACGGCATCGAAATACAAGGTGAGAAAGCGAGGCCGCAAGGCGGGCGGCAAGTCGAGCCAGGCCAGCACCTGGTCGACCCGCGCATCGGCGCCGACGCTGCCGTCGAACGGGTGCCAGTAGTCGGGATGGCGGCCGTGGATCGCCGCTTCCGAACCCGGCCAGAACATCGTCGCGGTGCGCATGCCGTGTTCGTCGGCGGTCACCCAGATCGGCGTGGCCTCGTCCCACCAGCGGCCGTCACTGACCGCCTTGCGGTTGCCCAGCGAGAACTTGCCCAGCTGCGGGTCGAACATGGTGTTGTCGACGACGCCGTGATGGTCCGGGCGCAGTCCGGTGACCAGGGTGTAGTGGTTCGGAAACGTCAGCGACGGAAACGAGGGCTGCATCGAGGCGGCCTGCACGCCGTGCCTGGCCAGCTTCTCCAGGTTGGGGCTGAGGCCGCGATCGATGTAGTCGTGGCGATAGCCGTCGATCGAGATCAGCAGCAACGGTGAGGGTTCGCTTGTCGCGGCGCGGACGAGCGCGCGATCGGTGCCGGAAAGATGCGCGCAACCGGCGCACGCGGCGATGGCTGCGCAAAGCAGCAGGCGGAACACTGTGTTCATGCGGGTCGTTGCACACTCTGGCCAAACCAACGCCCATGGTCGCGCAGAGTCATGACGATTGCAGCCCACGCATCTCCAACCCGCATGCTCGCCTGTACGGCGATGCTGCTGGCGCTCGGCTCTTCCGCCGTCGCGGGCGCCGGGCAGGTCACGCCGCCGACGCCGGTGCGCGCGTACGCGCCGGTGCAGGGCGACGCGTCCCGCCATGCCGTGCGCCAGCAGCAGCTGCGCGATCAGGTGCGCCAGAGCGAACTGCAGCAGCAACTGCAACAGAACGTGTCCGACAACGCGAAGCGTCCGGGCGCGAAGAACAAGCTGCTGCAACGCCAGCTCGAGCAGGCCGACCAGGCGCGGCACGAGCGCGACCGCGTTGCGCTCAGGGACCTGCTCGACCGGCAGCAGGCCCACTCCGTGCTGCCGCGGGTGATCCCGCCGGATGCGCCGGCGTCGTCGCGCAGCGGCGGTTGATCAGCGCGCCGCGCGGCGCCCGTCGTCAGCGCCGAACAGGTCGCCGTGCGCGATGCGGCGTTCCCACCCCAGCAGGAATCGCTTCGCCGGCAGGCCGCCGCCGAAGCCGGTGAGGCTGCCGTTGCTGCCGATCACGCGATGGCAGGGCACCACGATCGGCAGCGGGTTGCGCCCGTTCGCCGCGCCGACCGCGCGCATCGCCTGCGGCTGGCCGATACGGCGTGCCAGCTCGCCGTAGCTGATGGTCTCGGCGTAGGGGATGCGCGCCAGTTCCTCCCACACCGTCAACTGGAACGCCGTGCCTTGCGGATGCAGCGGCAGGTCGAACCCGGTTCGCGTGCCCGCGAAGTATTCCTCCAGTTGCTCGCGCGCGAATGCGAGCGCCGACGACGAGCGCACCCAGTGCGGTGAAACCGGTCGCGGGTGCCGCTCGGTCTCGAAGCGGATCTCGCGCAGCCCCTGCGCGTCGGCCAGCAACAGCAGGCGGCCGACCGGGCTCGGCATCCCGTCGACGTGGATCGTTTCGGCGTTCATGGTTTGCTCCGTTGGGCGGTCGCGGCGTCGCCGACGCTGCGCCACAAATGCATCACCGCGTAGGCGCGCCACGGTCGCCATGCCTCGGCCAGCGCGGCGAGCGCCTTCGTGCCCAGTTCGGCGCCGTCGCCGGCCGCCGCTCGGCGCAGGATCAGGTCGGCGGCGGGGAATGCATCGGGGTGGCTCAGCGCGCGCATCGCCATGTAATGCGCAGTCCATTCGCCGATGCCGGGCAGCGCCACCCAGCGGGCGACGAACTCCTGCAGCGGTTGCTCCACGCGAAAATCCACGCGGCCGTCGAGCAGCGCCTGCGCGATGCCGCGGATCGCGGCGGCGCGTGCGGTGGTGACGCCGAGCTCGCGCAGGTCCGCGTCGGCCAGTTGCGCCGGGGTCGGAAACAGCCGTTCCAGGCCGTCCGGCAGCGGCAGCGCGAGCACCGAGCCGTGGCGCTGCACGATGCGCGAGGCCAGCGTGCGTGCGGCCGCCACGCTGACCTGCTGGCCGAGCACCGCGCGCACCGCGATCTCGAAACCATCCCAGCCGCCCGGCAGGCGCTGGCCCGGGTGCCGGCGCAGCATCGGTTTCAGCACCGCGCTGGCGCCCAGCGTCGCCGCGATCACGCGCGGGTCCGCGTCGAGGTCGAACATCCGCCGCGCTCGCGTGACCAGCGGCAGCAGTTGCGCGGGCCGTGCGCCGTGCAGTTCGAGTTGCAGCGCGTGATCACCGCCCGGCGCCGCGGACAGACGCAGCCAGCCGGCATCATCCGCGTCGCCGAACACGCGCGCGTAGGCGTGCTCGTCCACCCGTTCCACGCCGGGCAGCGCGCGCGTGCGCAGGAATGCCAGCAAGGCCGGGAAGTCGTATGGCGGGCGATAACCCAGGCGCAGCACCAGCGTGGCGCCGGCCGCAGCGCGCGGTTGCCGGCGCAGCTCGCGCGGCGGCATCCGGTTCGCCGCCGCAAACGCGGCATTGAAACGGCGCAGGCTGCCGAAGCCCGACGCCAGCGCCACCTCGGTCACGGGCAGCGCAGTCTCGGTCAGCAGCTGCTTGGCGAACAGCAGGCGGCGGGTGGTGTGCACGTCGATCGGCGGTGCGCCCAGATGCGCCACGAACAGGCGGCGCAGTTGCCGCGCGCCGACGCCCACGCGCGTGGCCAGCTCCGCCAGCGGACGCTCGCTCAGCGCGCCGGCATCGATCAGTTTCAGCGCACGCGCCACCACGTGCTCGCCGCGATGCCAGCTCGCATTGCCCGGCGCCAGTTCCGGCCGGCAGCGCAGGCAGGGCCGGAACCCGGCCGCTTCCGCGGCCGCGGCGCTGGCGTAGTAGCGGATGTTTGCCGGTTTCGGCGGCGGCGCCGGGCAGACCGGGCGGCAATAGATCCGCGTGCTGGTGACGGCGGTGAAGAACAATCCGTCGAAGCGGGCGTCGCGGCTCAGCCGCGCCTGTTCGCAGACGGCCAGCGCGGGCAGGATGGCGGCGGGTGATTCGGACATGGGCGCAGGCTAGCACTGCGGCGGCCGCGGAACTGGCCGTTTTCGGACCTCAATGCCGGATCGTCGGCAGCACCACCGCGGTGGGTCGCTGGCAGGCGTGCTGGCGGCTGCGGCGGAAGTCCCCCGCCTCCTTGTCGCTGGCGGGGCGGCCGCTGTCGCCACCATCGAACGCGACCCGCCACGAACCGTCCGGCGCGCGCCGCCATGTCGTCGAGAAATGTCCGATCGCGTAACGCGATGCCGCGTTCGCGCCCAGGTTCTCGAACAGGTACGGGCCGCTGGACGTCGCCAGCGTGCCGTCCGCGCTCGCGACCACGTGCTGCGGATACCAGTCCAGCCGCACGGCCTTGCCGGCAAGGATCGCCGCCCAGTGCCGCACGATTGCCTGCGGTCCGCGCACGGGCGTGTCCGCATTTGCGTCGAACACGCTGTCGTCGGCGAGGAACGCGGCGAATGCCGCGGCATCGTGCCGCTGCACGCTGCGGGCAAACGCCAGTTCGCGTTGCCATACCTCGCAGGCGGCGCGATCGGCCGCAGCCATCGCGGCGGACGCCGGCGCGCCGGGCAGGGCGGCAAGCAGCAGGATCAACCCCATCGAGCGTGACATCGGCGACTCCGGCGGTCGGGTTGCCGCGCAGCTTCCATCCGCCCCAGGCGTGGCGCCAGTGCCGGAACGCACGGGGCCATTGACGCAGCGCCGCGGGCATGGCCAGGTCAG
This sequence comes from Rhodanobacter sp. UC4443_H10, assembly GCF_052978325.1. Lineage (NCBI taxonomy): Bacteria > Pseudomonadati > Pseudomonadota > Gammaproteobacteria > Lysobacterales > Rhodanobacteraceae > Rhodanobacter > Rhodanobacter sp. UC4443_H10. The sequence goes on from NZ_CM129668.1 coordinate 397,401, forward strand.
CCTGGAGACCTGCGCGAGCGTGGCGCTGCGCAAGCACACCGGCATCGACGCCGCCCGCAGCCCGCAGCCTGCCCTCAGCCATGCCGACGGCCGCTCAGCGCCTGCGTTCGACGGGCACCCCGCGAAACGCGCGCTCCACGCCCTTCGCCCACCGGACGTTCAGGCGGAGGTGATGCCGAGCAGCCCGCCCACTGCGCCGAGCAGGGCGCGGCGATCGTAGGGCTTGGCCAGGAAGGTCGTGTTTTCGGGAAAACAGGTGAAGCTGTTGCGTGGATCCGCCGAGATCAGCATGACCTGGATGGACCGATGCCGTCGGGCGCGCAGCGCCAGTTCGATACCGTCGATGCCGCCGGGCATGTGGATGTCGCTCACCAGCAGGTCGATGGTGGAATCCAGCATCAGCATGTTCAACGCGCTGGTGCCGTTGCCGGCGGTCACGACGTGGTAGCCCTCGGCCTCCAGCACCATCGCGGTGGCGTCGCGGGCGCTGCGGTCATCCTCTGCCAGCAGGATGGTGTAGTTCTGCGCATGGGTCATGGCGATCTTCCGCAGACGGGGACCGACCATGATCTGTCCGGTGTAAAAGCCCGGTGAGGGTGGAATCTGTGTAGGCTGTAGCTCCCCGGGGGCGGCGACGCATGAACCGACTTGAGCGCTATCGACAGCTGGTCGGGTTCTTCCCCGATGGCATACATGAGCTCGACGTGTCCGGTCACATCGTCGGCATGAACGACAGCGGCCGCGCCGCGCTGTGCATTGCCGACCCGGTCAGCGCGATCGGGCAGCCGCTGGCCGCGTTCTGGCCCGAGGGAGCGCGTGCCGCGATCGATGCAGCGCTGGCGAGCGCGCGCGAGGGGCGCTCGGTCGAGTTCACCCAGGTGCTGCCGTCGGCCGACGGCGAAGATGGCTGGTGGGAGATCAGCGTGCATCCGTATCTGGATGCGCGACAGCGGGTGGACGGCATCGTCGTGATCAGCCATGACGTCACCGAGCCGGTGCAGGCAACGCTGGCCCTGGACACGGTGATCCACGGCCTGCACCGGCGGCTCAGCCTCAGCGAACTGGCCGGCGAAAGCGATGCCGCCCGCTATGAGGCGCTGGCTCGGCAGCTGGCGCGCGCACGGGTGTTCCAGCGGGAGGGAGCCGGCCGGGAGGCGTCGCTGAAGCTGCAACTGGGCCTGGCAAGCGCCGCCCAGGCGGTGGCCGAGCACGCCTCGCAGCAGGCGCAGAAAAACGAGGCGATTGGCCAACTGGTGGCGGGCCTCTCGCACGACTTCGCCAACATGCTGCAGATCGCCATGGTGGCGCTCAGCAGCATCGAGGACGATCCGGCCAACCTCGACGAGCGGCAGCGCCGCATGCTTGGCTACAGCATGGAGGGCGTACAGCACGCCGCGCTGCTCGCCAAGCGGCTTCTTGCGTTTGCCCGTGTGCACCGCTATGCGGCAGCGCCGGTGGAACTGACCGCGATCGTTCGCGACATCGAGGGTTTCGCCAGGCAGAGCCTGGGCGCCGGCATGGATTTCCAGGTCGGGCCCGTCGATGACGAGCTGCCTACCCTGGGCGACTGCCATTCCATCGAACAGGCCTTCATCAACCTGTGCATCAATGCACGCGACGCATGTCGCGGGCAGGGCAGCATCCGGGTCGACCTGGGCGAGCTGATCGTGGGCGAGGCCGAGAGCAGCACGCTGCGCCAGGCGGGTGACTACGTCACATTGGCCGTCACCGACAATGGCAGCGGCATGGAGGAAGCCGTGCGCGAGCGCCTGTTCGAGCCGTACTTCACCACCAAGCCCGAAGGCAGCGGCACCGGCCTGGGTCTGGCCCAGGTGTACGGCGTGATGCGGCAGGCCGGCGGTTTTGTCGACGTGGAATCCGCACCGGGCCAGGGCACCACGATGACCCTGGCGTTCCCGCGCCTGCGCCTGCCCGCAGCGGGCTGACCCGGCAGACCACGGCATTCGGGGCGTGCGGCCGCTGACCTATACTCGGCGGTCTGACTCACCGGAGCGCATCGCCATGAACGCACCCACCCGCATCGACACCACCCGCACCATCCGCGCGCCCCGCGGCAGCGAGCTTTCCTGCAAGAGCTGGCTCAGCGAGGCGCCGTTCCGCATGATCCAGAACAACCTCGATCCCGAGGTGGCGGAGAACCCGGCGGAGCTGGTGGTATACGGCGGCATCGGCCGCGCCGCGCGCAACTGGGAGTGCTTCGACGCGATCTTGCGCAGCCTGCGCGAGTTGAACGACGACGAGACCCTGCTGGTGCAGTCCGGCAAGCCGGTCGGCGTGTTCCGCACGCACGTCGATGCGCCGCGCGTGCTGATCGCCAACTCCAACCTGGTGCCGCACTGGGCCACCTGGGAGCACTTCAACGAGCTCGATAAAAAAGGCCTGATGATGTACGGCCAGATGACCGCCGGCAGCTGGATCTACATCGGCTCGCAGGGCATCATCCAGGGCACCTACGAAACCTTCGTCGAGATGGGCCGCCAGCATCACGGCGGCAACCTCAAGGGCAAGTGGCTGCTCACCGCCGGCCTCGGCGGCATGGGCGCGGCGCAGCCGCTGGCCGCCTCGCTGGCCGGCATGTGCAGCCTCAACATCGAATGCCAGCAGAGCCGCATCGACTTCCGCCTGAAGACCCGCTACGTCGACGAGCAGGCCAGCAGCCTCGACGACGCGCTGGCGCGCATCGAGAAGTACACGAAAGCCGGCGAGGCGAAATCCGTCGCGCTGCTCGGCAATGCCGCCGACATCCTGCCGGAACTGGTCAAGCGGGGCGTGCGTCCCGACGCCGTCACCGACCAGACCAGCGCGCACGACCCGGTCAACGGCTACCTGCCGCAGGGCTGGACGCTGGAGCAGTGGTTCGAGCGCCGCAAGGCCGACCCGGTCGGCACCGCGCGCGCCGCCAAGCTGTCGATGAAAACCCACGTGGAGGCGATGCTCGCGTTCCACGCGCAGGGCGTCCCCACCTTCGACTACGGCAACAACATCCGCCAGATGGCCAAGGACGTCGGCTGCGAAAACGCGTTCGCGTTTCCGGGCTTCGTACCCGCCTACGTGCGCCCGCTGTTCTGCCGCGGCATCGGGCCGTTCCGCTGGGTGGCGCTTTCCGGCGATCCGGAAGACATCTACAAGACCGACCAGAAAGTGAAGGAGCTGATTCCCGACGACGCCCACCTGCACAACTGGCTCGACATGGCGAAAGAGCGCATCAGCTTCCAGGGCTTGCCGGCACGCATTTGCTGGGTGGGGCTGGGTTTGCGCGACAAGCTGGGGCTGGCGTTCAACGAGATGGTGCGCAATGGGGAGCTGAAGGCGCCGGTGGTGATTGGGCGCGATCACCTGGATTCGGGTTCTGTCGCCTCACCGAACCGCGAGACCGAAGCGATGAAGGACGGCAGCGATGCCGTGTCCGACTGGCCGTTGCTCAACGCGATGTTGAATGTGGCTGGTGGCGCGACGTGGGTGTCGCTGCATCATGGCGGCGGGGTGGGGATGGGGTATTCGCAGCATTCGGGGGTGGTGATTGTGTGCGATGGGACGGTTGAGGCGGACAAGCGGATTGCGCGGGTGTTGTGGAACGATCCGGGGACTGGGGTGATGCGGCATGCGGATGCGGGGTATGAGATTGCGGCGGAGTGCGCCAAAGAGCAGGGGTTGAAGCTGCCGATGGTGTGAGGGGATGAACCGGTGACGAAGTAGAGTCTGATCGACTTGTTTCAGTCACTCGCGTGCTTTTGGTCGAATTGGGGGAAGTAATATGCCAGTGGCTCGGGACGGAAATCGAATTAATTTCGGTGGCGAATTTGGAGGAGCTGATCTACACCGACCACTTGCGGCAATTCACCAGGCATTAAACGCTGGCTATCAGGACCTGATTTTCGATTTTTCAAAGTGTACAGCCGCATTTGCAGCGCCAATGCTGGCCTTATGTTCGGCGGTTTCAAGGTCCACGTGCAACATGATCAGTGAATCGTTCCTGCTTCTGCCTCAGCCAGTCTGAGGTGGTCGTTGTAAACCTCCAGCGGGGTGCGGAATTGATGGCGCTTTCGCGGCCGCGTGTTGAGGCTCAGGGCGATCTGGTCCAGCTCGGCCTGGCTGTAGACGGACAGGTCCGTGCCCTTGGGCAGGTACTGCCGCAACAGACCGTTGGTGTTTTCGTTGCTGCCGCGCTGCCACGGGCTGTGCGGGTCGGCGAAGTACACCTGCACGCCGGTGCGCAAGGTCAGTGCCGCGTGATAACTCATCTCCTTGCCCTGGTCGTACGTCAGCGTCTTGCGCAGCGCTTCGGGGATGCCCTTCAAGGCCTTGCCGAAGCTCTCCAGCGCGTCGGCCGCGCTGGCGCTGCTCATCTTGGCCAGCACCACGAAGCCGCTGGTGCGCTCGACCAGCGTGCCCACCGAGGAACGGTTGCCTGCGCCCTTGATGAGATCGCCCTCCCAGTGACCCGGGATCAGGCGATCGGCAACCTCTGGCGGGCGGACGTGGATGCTCTGCATGTCCGGGATCTGGCCGCGCCGGTCGGTGCCGCGCGTGCGTGGCTTGCGTGTGCTGCGGCCTTGCCGCAAGCATCCGATCAGTTCCTTGCGCAGTTCGCCGCGAGGCACCAGGTACACCGCGGTGTAGATCGTTTCGTGGGACACCCGGTAGCTCGCTGTATCAGGAAACCCTCGCGCCAGTATCCCGGCGATCTGCTCCGGCGACCAGCGCGCCCGCAGCAGCGCTTGTACCGTCTCCCACAGGGCGGGGTCACCCAGTTTCCGTGGTACCCGTGGCTTGGCCCGGCACTGCTCGCGGTGATGTTGTGCCGCCTGCGCCTGGTAGCTATCCGGGGAAGCGCTCGCTCGACGGCACTCGCGACTGATCGTGCTTGGTGCGCGCCCCAGCGATCTTCCCATGGCTCGCAAGCTGTCGCCCGACGCCAGGCGCTGCTGGATCTCCACTCGCTCGTTCAGGGTCAATTCGTTGTACGTTCTCATCGCAACAGCCTATGTCAGATGCGGCATGGTGTTGCACGTGGAGTTTGAGTCGGCCTTCCCAAGTTCTCAGGCTGCGAGAGTCGAGAATAGATTTTGAGCTAGTCATGCCTGAGGACCCACGTCTGGCAAGATTGTTCAAAAACGCAAATTGGGCACACTTCATTGAACCGCGCTCATATCCGGAGTCGTCGTTCAGGGGGCATACGCAGGTCGCGGCAACTCAGTTTAAAGACCCAGATGAGCAGAGCCGTGCTGTCAATAGGATAGTAAATGCGATCCTTGGTGCGATTCCGGATCTTGAGCGATCAGATTTCGCCGCTCTAGAGTGGTCGATAAACGAAGTCACTGACAATGTAATTGTCCATTCGGAGTCTCCAATTGGCGGCCTAGTGCAGGTATCGACATTTTCCCGTAACCAAAAGCGTGTCGAATACATAGTCGCGGATGCAGGTGTGGGAATACCTTCATCTCTTCGTGGCGGAAGATCGGATATATATTCAGATACCGAAGCGCTGGACTTCGCCATTCGAGAAGGGGTTACTAGGGATAAATCTATCGGTCAGGGAAATGGATTATTTGGTAGCTACCAAATATGTAGCCATAGCGGAGGAAGGTTTCAGATCGACTCGGGTCACGCCAAGCTGTTATATGCGCCGGCATCTGGTCTCGCCATTAGAAATGAAGCCGTCCCAATCGAAGGGACAATAGTTATTGCTCAGATTGACTTCTCTAGCCCGCATCTCTTGGCGGAGGCGCTTCGATTTGCGGGAAAGAGTCACAGTCCAGTCGATTTCGTCGAAAGTAAGTATGAGCAGCAAGTTACGGACGACCTATTATTTCCACTTCGCGAAGAGGCGAGAACATTCGGCAGTCGTGCATCTGGAACGCCTGTAAGAAATGGTCCTTCCGGGATTCCCGTGGGTAGCTGGGGATAGGAGGATGGGCGGGAGCGGTGAGCGGAGCCCGTCCAATGCGCGATGTAGAGCTATACCGGCAGATCCTTGGTCTATCAGCACCCTGGCGAGTAGCGGATGTTCATCTGGATCTACCAGGGAATCGGGTTGAGGTAGAGGTGGATCATCCGGAGGGATGTCGCTGGCGTTGCCCCAAGTGCGACCAGGAACTGCCGGTCCATGACCATGCGCCGGCGCGCGCTTGGCGCCACTTGGATACCTGCCAGCTGCAGACGATCCTCAAGGCACGGGTGCCTCGTGTTCGCTGCCCGGATCACGGCGTGGTGCAGGTCGCGGTGCCTTGGGCCGAGCCACGCTCTCGCTTCACGTTGCTGATGGAGCGCTGGATCATCGACGTGCTGCAGCAGTGCGCCACGGTCAGTGGCACCTGCCGGCTGCTGCATCTGTCCTGGGACGAGGTGTTCGGCGTCATGGAGCGAGCGGTGCGCCGTGGTCAGTCGCGCAAGGGGCCGCTGTCGCTGCGTCGGATCGGCGTGGATGAAAAGGCGTTCCGCAAAGGCCATTCGTACACGACCATTGTCAGTGACGTGGATCGTTCCACCATCGAGTACATGGCAGATGAGCGCACGCGTGGATCGCTGGCAGAGTTCTACGAGACCCTGACGCCGGAGCAGTGTGAGCACATCCAGGCGGTGGCCATGGACATGTGGGATCCCTATTTCCAGGCCACCGTGTCGCATGTCCCCGCGGCCACCGACAAGATCGTCTTCGATCGCTTCCACATCATGCAGCACATGGGGCAAGCCGTGGATGCGGTACGCAAGGCAGAGCATCGGGCCCTGCGCGCGACCGGGGACAACACCTTGGCGCGAACCAAATACCTGTGGCTCTACAGCCGGGAAAACCTGCCCCAGCAGCGACGGCATCAACTGCGTGACCTGATGGGGCAGAACCTCAAGGTGGCTCGTGCCTGGGCGATCAAGGAGGCCTTGCGCCACCTGTGGTCCTACCGGCGTGAGGCATGGGCACGCCGTTACTTCAAACACTGGTTCCACTGGGCCACGCACAGCCGCCTGGAGCCCATCCGGCAAGTTGCCCACATGCTCAAGCGGCGTCTGGACAACATAGTCACCTACTGTCGCCTACGCATCACCAACGCCGTCGCCGAAGGCATCAACAGCAAGCTCATGGCCATCAAGCGCCGGGCCTGCGGTTACCGCAACCCCGAACACTTCAAGACCGCCGCCTACTTCTTCTGCGGCGGCCTCGATGTTTACCCACGCTAAAGCCGGAAGGACCGAAAAAGAAGGGGCGTGGCTAATTGAATTCGGTCGTCGTCTGGCAGGGCCAGTCGCCTGCTTGGCTGAATTGGCCACGCGCCCTTTTTTCTGGACGTCCCTGCATGCTTGCCTGGACAGCCTCATTCGTGCGGGTCACGGCTTGGGCCGCGGGGTGGTTGCCACGCTGGGTGGCAGGATTGGCAGCGTGACCTTCGGCTGGTCGCCGGTCAGGGCCCCGAGGAAAACCTCGATCTTGCCGACCTCCTCGTCGCTCAGCTTTGCGCCGAGCTGGCTGCTGCCCATGATCGCGACGGCCTGGCGAAGATCCCACACCTTGCCCGTATGGAAATAGGGCGCGGTCAGCGCGATGTTGCGCAGCGAGGGCACCCGGAACACGTATTCGTCGCTGGCCGTCTTGGTCACCGCGAAGCGGCCCTTGTCCCCCGGCGGGAGAATGTCGGCGCCGGGCCGCTCGACCACGCCGAACGGGGCGTACATGCCCCCGCCCACGTTGATGCCGTTGTGGCATGCCGCACAGCCCTTGTTGATGAACAGCGCCAGGCCTTCCTTCTGATTCGCGTCGAGCGCCTTCTCGTTGCCCTTGAGGTAGCGATCGAACGGCGCGTTCGGCGTGATCAGGGTGGCCTCGAACAAGGCGATGGCCTTGCGCACGTTGTCGAACGTGATCGGATCGGGCACGGCCGGATAGGCCTTGGCGAACACGGCGGCGTAGCCGGGAATCCCCTTGAGCTGTTCGACGACGTGTGACTCGGTGGTGTCCATCTCGACCGGGTTGACCAGCGGACCGCCAGCCTGCTGTTCAAGGTCCTTGGCGCGCCCATCCCAGAATTGGGCAACGTCGAACACCGCGTTGTAGACGGTCGGCGCATTGCGACCGCCATGCTGCCAGCGATGACCCAGCGAAGTCTCCTGCAGGTCGACCCCGCCCATGCCGACCATGTGGCATGAGTTGCAGTTGATGGCATGGCTTTCGGACAGCCGGGGCTCGAAGTAAAGCATCTTGCCGAGCTCCACCCTGGCCGGGGTCGCCGCATTGCCCGGCAACGGCGGCGCGTTGGCGGGTATCGGTTTGAACAGACCCTGGGCCTGCTTCATCAATGCCGTTTGCGACCATGCCTGACCTGTCGCCAGGGAGGCGAGAACCATCAGTGAAACCAGCTTGATCGGCGACATGAGCTGACTCTCCGCAGTTGGGTGGCAATCGAAATCGTCAATGTCCGTGGCGAATCCAGGAAACCCTGGCGATGCGCGAACGCGGCGCGGAACAGACGACATGGTGGACGTCGCCGGGGTCGTCGCCATGCCTGTCGTCCTGGCCCAAGCGGAGTCGCCGGCTATGCCTGTCGATGCCGGATCGCGCTGGCAACACCCGCATGCTCGGTTCATCGGCACCGATGGCTGTTGACCGAGATCAACAAAAGCGATTTCGAAACGAAGGCAGGCGTCCGGCCCGCGACCATCGCTCCGTCCTGTCCGCAACAAGGGCATGCGGGAACAAAGGGGACGTGTCCAATTGAATTCGTGCGTCGGTCGAGATTGCGGATGGACCCGTCCGGGAACTGAACATGGCGGGCTCCTGGCCGCAGAGCGAAAAACGGCCAGTCGGGTTGTGCCGGCTGGCAAGCCTCGTGAGACCAGCGTATGGTCCGCACACGGCGCTGACTCAGGGGTGAGGCACGGCCTGCACACGGGAAGGCAGCGTCTTCGCGGCTGCGGTGCCGCAAGGCGTGGAATCGTCGATCGCCTGCAAACCAACTTCAATCCACCAGGGGTCCCCACTCATGTCACGTTTCCGTCTTTTCTGCCGCGCCCTGGGCGTGAGCTTCGGCCTGGCTGCTGCCTGTGTGTCGTTGCCGGCTTTCGCGGGCGATCCGGTAACGGTGACCTTCGCGGCCAACAGTGTCTGGGCGCAGGAAATCGGCAACCTCACGCATTCCGACAGCTCGCTCGATTACACGGTGGCGATCGCGGCGGGCAAGACGTTGCAGCTCAATCTCCTCACCCGCAATCCCAACGTGCGTTTCAGGGTGGAGGACCGGACCAACGACAAGCTGCTGCTGGATTCGCGCAAGACCGGTGAGTCCACCTGGACCTTGCCGAACGCGCCGGCTGCCACGTATGCGATCCATGTCTACATCGATCCCGCCGCGATACCATCCGGCGACACCGCCAAGTACGCGTTGCAGGTCGGGCAGTACGGGGCCGAAGACATGCAGGTGCCCACGAGCGCGGTGACATTCGAAGCCGGCAAGCCGTGGGCGCAACAGGCTGTGGTGTTGTCGCCCGGCGCCACCGCGCACAACTTCACCGTGGCCATCGCGGCGGGCATGACGGTGAAGATCAACCTCATTTCGGACAACCCTCGGCTGTATTTCAAGGTCACCGACCAGACCCACGACAAGGCGCTGGTCGACACGAGCACGACCGGAGCGAACACCTGGACCGAGTCGGTGGCGACGGCGACAAATTACGTGATCCAGGTGTATCTCGACCCGTCGGCGACGCCGTCCGGTCAAACCCGATTCGCCCTGCAGGTCGGGCAATACCCGTCAGCGAACACGCAGCCCGCCGGCGCGACTACGGCCGCGGCGGCCTCCACGCCATCGATGTGATTGCGTTTGAAGCGGCCGGCGGCCGCTCCGGGCGTGACAGAGCAAAATAAGGGGTCGGCGTGCGCTTTCGGCACGCCGACCCCTTATTTCATGGTGCGCCGCTGCGCTCAGTCCGTACCCGAGCGCAAACCGTCGAAATACGCGGCGATCTTTTCCGGAAACGCGTAGCGCTCCTCCGGTATGGGCGAGCCGGCGTCGATCAGCGCTTCCGCGCAGGCCAGCCAGTCGCCGCCGGGGGTGGTCTCGGCCAGGGACGCGAAGCTGAGCGTGCCGTAGACGTTGTCCTTGAAACCGTGGCGCTCGTCGTAGCACGCGCCATGGGCGAGCAGGAAGCGTGCGAGCGATGCGTTGCCGCGGAATACCGCCCAGTTGAGCGCGCTGCCGTCGATGTCGCCGCCGCGCGTCGTGATCGGCCAGCCTGCCTCAACCATCACGCGCACTGCTTCCTCCTCGTTGCCGGCGGCCATTTCCGGCAGCAGGCGCAAGGCGGCCGACGGCAGTTTGCCGATGAGGCCCGGGTCGTCGGCCAGCATCGCCTGCACGTTGGCGCGATCGCCTCGCGCGCACGCGCCGAGGAAGGCGTCATGCGGGCGGTCGTCGGGCACTGCGCCGGCTTGCACCAGTTGCCGGGCCACTTCGACGAGGGCAAGGCTGCACGCCAGGCGATAGGCGGAGATGCCGTGCCCGTTGCTTGCCGAAGGATCGGCGCCGGCGTCGAGCAGCAGGCCGATGGTCGCGGGCGAGCGACGGCGGCGGATCGCGTGCAGCAAGGGGCTGCCGTCCGGGCCGGGTTCGTTCGGGTCGCCGCCGTGGGCGAGCAGCAGGCGCACCGTGTCGGGATACTCGTGGTCGAGCGCGCGGAACAGCGCGTTGCAGCCGGTCACGCGGGCACCGGCCTCGAGCAGCAGGCGGACAATCGTGCTGTCGGCGATCTCGGTGGCGTGGTAGAGCGATTCGTTGTCGTTGGGGTTGGCGCCGGCTTGCAGCAGTCGCCGCGTGAGTGCGATGTCGTGGTTGCGACCGGCGGCGCCGTACAGGACGCTGAGCGAATCGTGCGGCAGCTCCGGATCGGTCCATCGCGCATCCGGGTCCGCGCCGGCATCGAGCAGCAGGTCCGCGCAGGCACGAATGCCCGGCGCGCAGGCGGGCAGGGCGATCAGCCCGGAAAAGGTGGCGCAGGCGAGCGGCGGCATGCCGTTGTCGGCGCGCGCCGTCGTGGCCCAGGCGGGATCGGCTGCGAGGGCGGCCTGCACCGTGGCGACGTCGCCGATGGCACAGGCAAGCGCGGGCGCGCCGACCAGCAGGTCCGCATGTTCGCGCAGCAGTCGCTCGGCCAGTGCGGGTTTGGCCGTCTGGTAGCCGTGGCCGAAGACCCAGTGCATCCACTGGCGTTTGCGCGCGTGCATGTCGACCGAGGCGGCCTGCAGCGCGACGTAATCCTTCAACTGCGACCACGAGCCGAAACCGTACTCGCGTGCGATGCAGGACTGCGCGTCGTGCAGGCGCAGTTCCATGGCGGCGATGGCGGCGTGATCGAGCCGGGCGGCGCCGGGCAGGGCAAGGCGAACGCGTTCGAGCGCGTCGGGATCGCCGTGGCGGACGTCCTCGAGCAGCCGCTTGGCCTGTTTCTTCAGATGGTCCAGATGCGGACGGGCGGGCAGGTTCTTCATGACAACCTCCATGCAATGAATGCCGAAGGTCCGCAATCCCGGCTGCATAAAGGTCGATGGTGGCCAGCGATGGACAAGTGGGTTGAACCCTTCCCGCGGACCCGGAGGCGGCTTGCGACGCCGGGGCGTGAGCATAGACCAGGAGGGAAGCGGGGCCAATCGCCAGGTAGCGTGGGTGTGGCACCCGGTTCGATGCGGGAATCAAACAGGGGTCGAGGCTGATCAAGTTCGATTGTCGTCCGCCACGGCAAGCCCCGCTGTTTCGTTGCACGTGCGTCAGGACCACTGCCCGTCCATGGGCTATCCGCCTGGACGTCACTCGGGCAGGGCTTGCCCCGATCCGCCAAGCTCGGCCGGGAAGTCTCTCAGCTTGGGCAAGCCGTCCTTCATCCGCAGCACGGTCTCGGCATAGTTCACGTGGACGGCGGGTACGAAGTCGAGATCCGGGATGGTGGCGGCGTAGACGTCGGTCAGTCCCAGCGTCGGATGGTCGGTCATCAGGTGCCCGCCGCATTGCTTGCAGAACTGGCGGTCGCTGGTTTCCGTCTTCTGGAAATGCCCGACGAATTCCGACCCCTTGGTTACCCTGACGCTGGCGGGTTTCCACAACGTGAATGCATTCACCGGTCCGGCCGACCAGGAGCGGCAGGAGCGGCAGTGGCAGTACCCCATTGCTTCGGGCGCGCCGGAGACCTCGATCTCCACGGCACCGCAGAAACAGCTACCCGTGTGCTTGTCTGTCATGTCGTTTCTCCAGCGTGTCGGTGGTGTTTCCCCTTGCCCTGATCGGGCGAATCATACGGCTGACGCGGCTCCGGGAGGGGCGAGGCAATCGGGTCGGCTCCCCCCGCTCGCCCGCTGCGGCTCTCTTCGGTGGCGAGGTGGCGTTGTCCTCACCGGAGCGTGCGCCGACTGATGCGACGGCGGAGGTTTTGGGAGGGCAGGACGATCATATCGTTTTTCATTGCTAATATATCGTTTTGCGATATATTGCGGTCACTAAACGATACGTGGAGAGCAGCGATGGGGGATTTTGCGGTGCTGGCGCTGCGCGCCGTGATTGCGATCGCGCTGGCGGGTTCCCTGGTGGTGCAGGGCGTGATCGCACCGTTGTTGTGGCATGACCTGGAATCGGCGCGCGCGGACGTGCGCATTCCGCTGGTGGTGATCGTCATCCTCGGCGTGTTGACGATGCAGGTGACTGCGGTCTGCATCTGGCGGTTGCTGACCATGGTCCGGCGCGGCACGGTGTTCTCGTCCGCGGCCTTCCGCTACGTCGACATCGTGATCGGAGCCATCGCGGCAGCCTCGGCGCTCACGTTCGGCATGGCGGTGGTGGCCGCGCACGCCAACCGCATCACGCCCGGCGACGAAATCGCCCCGGGCCTGATCGCCATGGTCTGCGGCGCATCGCTGGTGATCGCCGGCGTGGCGCTGATCGTGCTGGTGCTGCGGATGTTGCTGGCGCAGGCGGTCGCGCTGGATTCGCAGGCCAGGCAGCTCAAGTCCGAACTGGACGAGGTGATCTGATGGCCATCCTGGTGGACATCGATGTCATGCTGGCCCGCCGCAAGATGGCCGTCGGCACGCTGGCCGAGCACATCGGCATCACGCCCGCCAACCTGGCGGTGCTCAAGAACGGCCGTGCCAAGGCCGTGCGTTTCACCACCCTGGCTGCGTTGTGCGAGGTGCTGGAATGCCAGCCGGGCGATCTGCTGCGTTGGGAGCCCGACGACGCCGCCGGGACGTCGGTGCGCTGAAGAAGCGACACGGGCAATGTGCGTTCGTACTGCAGGAAAGGTCACGACGAATGGCCAGGTTGCCGGGACCAGGATTGAACGAAAGCGGTACGGCAGCTTCACGTTGTCGTGGAGGTGGTGTTCGTAGCATGGCCGGACTACTCCCGGGAGCATGTCATGGCCGATGAAAATGCCGGCAAGCAACTCGATCACGTGACTGACACGCTGGCGCAGCTCAAGGAGATGCGCCACTACGCCAGGAACAATGTGGAGCACCTGACGGCGATCTGGCTGTTGTTCGACGGTGAATTGTCGAAGCTGAAGCAGACCGACAAGATAGACGATCTGATGAACCGCCAGGGCCAACTCCATGATGCACTGGAGGCGGTGATTGCGGATCTGGAGGCATTGCAGCAGAAACTGCAGCCGCCACCGGAGGGCGCGGCAGGCTGAGGACCAGTTTCGCGCCCCGGTCCGGTGCTTGCGTACCGGAGGGGTATTACCACAGCAACAATTAGGAGCTGCGTGCCTCCGGAGTGCCGTCTGGAACCTTCACCACCGGTCGCGGCCTGAACGCCTTGCGGGAAGCCGGCTGGAAGCTGTGCACGTTGAGTTTCGACGGCAAGCTCACCCGGCGGGGACGGCAGTTGGATGGCTGCCTGGCACGGATGAGCTGAAGCGTCGGCCGCATGATCTGCAGCCTTCCCGGAGATCCTGTTCCGCCGAAGGCGCCGGGCGCCGAGGCGCCTCAACCGTCGGCGGCGTGCTTGCCGGTGAACACCGCCAGCTGCGCGGCGAACGCGCGCTTGTACGCGGGCCGCGCTTCACCGCGGGCGACATAGGCGGCGAGGTGCGGATATTCGGCGAGCATGCCGGATGGCTTCAGGCGCAGCAGCGTGTGGACCATCATGAGGTCGCCGGCGCTGAACGCGCCGTCGAGCCAGTCGGCATCGCCCAGCCGGACGGCGAGCTGGCCCAGCCGGTTGCGGATGCGGTTCTTGATGAGCGGCAGCCGTTCTGCGGCCCATGGCTTGTCGCCTTCCAGGAACCTGGCGGTCTGCAGATCGAGGATCGGCGGCTCCACCGTGTTGAGTGCGGCGAACATCCACATGATGGCGCGCGCCCGGGCATTCGCGTCGTCGGGCAACAGACCGGCGTGGTGTTGCGCGAGGTGGAGCACGATCGCGCCCGACTCGAACAATGTCAGCTCGCCTTCCTCGTAGGTGGGGATCTGCCCGAACGGATGCAGCGCCAGGTGGGCAGGCTGCTTCATCGTGCCGAACGAGACGAGGCGGACCTGGCAGGCTTGGCCCACTTCCTCGAGTGCCCAGCGCACGCGCATGTCGCGCGCGAGGCCCTGGCCGCGATCCGGCGAGCTTTCAAAAGCGGTGATGGTGGGGATCACGGCGAGACTCCGGGTGGATACGCGATGTCATGTCGGGTGGCGGCAGCGCTCGGTTCGCTGCGCAGGCGGTGGGGGCCAGCGCCGGCGGTTGAAACGCATCAGCCGCGCCGGGCCGCCTCGATCGCGGCGATGTCGATCTTGGTCATGTCCATCATCGCGTTGAACGCGCGCCGGGCGACGGCGGGGTCGGGGTCGCTGATCGCCGCCATCAGTGCGCGCGGGGTGATTTGCCACGACAGGCCCCACTTGTCCTTGCACCAGCCGCAGGCGCTGGGCTGGCCGCCGTTGTCGATGATCGCGTTCCACAGGCGGTCGGTTTCAGCCTGGTCGTCGGTCGCCACCTGGAACGAGAACGACTCGTTGTGCCGGAAGGTCGGGCCACCGTTCAGGCCCAGGCACGGGATGCCCATGACCGTGAACTCGACCGTCAGCACGTCGCCTTCCTTGCCGGAGGGATAGTCGCCTGGCGCCCGATGAATGGCGCCGACGGTGGTGTCGGGGAAGGTCTTGGCGTAGAACGTGGCGGCCTCCAGGGCAGCGCCGTCGTACCACAGGCAGATCGAGTTCTTGCTGGTCATGCGTGTTCTCCGGGTTGTTGGCGGCGTGGCTTGCATGATCTGCGACGAACGAGTGGCGGGCAGATCGACATCCCGCTATTCCGCCATGCGCGGCTGGCGACATCAGGCCATGTGCGTCGATGTGCCGTGGCAAACTGCGCGGACTGCGGCCGGTTGCGGCCCGACGAGTGCGAGGTCGATCGTTTTGCATCCGGACGTTGTGTCATGAACAGTCATCTGGAGACGGTGGCGTTTCCGCTCGGTCGCCGGGCACGGCAATGGTTTGCCGAGCAGCAGTTCGACGCGGCGCGGGAGGCGCTGGAATCGCTGCTTCGGCAGGTCCCCGCCAACCCGTTCGTGCAGATGGATCTTGCGGCGGTGCTGCTGCGCTGTGGTCGCCTGGGCGACGCCGCGATCTTGATGCTTGATGTCGCGCAATCCGACGATCCGCAGCCGTCGCTGGACATCCAGTTGGCGCGCGGGCTTTCCGCTGCCGGCGAGGTCGTCGCGGCGCGATCCTGCCTGGATCGGCTGGAGCGGGCCGCGGATCTGCCGGCCACGCTGCTGGCCGAACAGGCCCATTTGCGCTGGGGCATGCGGGACATCCCCGCTGCGCGACGGATGATCGATCGCGCGGTCGCCGCAGGTGCCGACGCGCCGCGCGAACTCCATCTCCAGGCCATGCTGCGGCAGTTCGCCGGCGAAACCGACGAAGCGGGCCGCCTCCTGGATGCCTGCCTGGATCGCTGGCCTGCCTTCGGCGATGCGGCGCTGGCGCGGGCCAACCTGCGTACGCAGACGGCGCAAACCCACCACCTCGATTTTCTGCGCCTGCAGCTGCAGCGGCTCCCGGCCGACGCCGGAGCTCCCGCGCAACTGGCCAATCGCGCCGCGTTCGAGGCGGCCGTGTTCAAGGAACTGGACGACCTGGGACGATACGATGAGGCATGGCCAGCGCTGCAGCGATGCAATGCGCTGATGCACCGGGTCAGGCCGTACGATGCGCAGGGCGAGACCGCGGTGGTGGACGCCTTGATCCGGGTTGCCGGTTCGCTGGGAAGGTCGGCGGCGCCGGGCGCGCAGCAGGAAGAAGGGCCGCAGCCGATCTTCATCGTCGGCATGCCGCGCTCCGGAACGACGCTGCTCGACCGCATGCTGTCCAGTCATTCGCAGGTGGCCTCGGCCGGCGAGATCATGGATTTCCCGCAACAGTTGCGCCGGGTCGCCGGGGTGGTCCCGCATGGCGCGGCAGGCACGCTGGCCGCGATCGAGCGCGGTGCGGAGCTGAACCTGGTCGATCTCGGTGCGCGCTATCTCGCGCAGACGCGCTGGCGGGCACCGGGGTCTCGCTACTTCATCGACAAACTGCCGACCAACATACGCATGGTCGCCCACATCCGCCGCGCGTTGCCGCATGCGCGCATCGTGCACGTGGTGCGCGATCCGCTGGAGGTGTGCTTCTCGAACCTGAGCATGATGTTCGGGAACCGGGCGGCGTACAGCTACGACCAGCGTGCCATGGTTCATTACTACGGCCAGTACCGCCGCCTGGCGCGGCATTGGCAAACCACGATGCCCGATTCCATGATCGAAGTGGCCTATGCGGATCTCGTCCGCGAGCCGGGCGTCGCCTTGCGCAAGGTTCTCGACCATTGTGGCCTCGCGATGGAGGAAGCCTGCCTCCACCCGGAGCGGAACGCGGCGCCGGTGGCCACGCCCAGCGCCGCCCAGGTTCGCGAGCCGATCCACGGCCGGGGCAGCGGCCGCTGGCGCCCTTACGCGTCGCACCTGGACGTGTTGCGCGGGGCGGTGCTCGACATGGCGTGAGCTGCTGTGGCGCGGCGCGTATCGCGTCGCGAAGACGGGGCGGTGTTTCGAGGGCCTCGTGCGGCGCTTCGCGGCCTGCGCTTTTGCGACGCAGCCCGGCTTTCCGCCACGTGCTACTGGCGGCGCTTGGAGATGTACATCGCGCGGTCGGCGTGCGCCAGCAGCGCCTCGGCGTCGGTGCCGTCGCGGGGGTAGCAGGCGATGCCGATGCTGGCGTCGGGGCGGAACGGGCCGTCGGGCAGGGTGCAGGGCAAGCCGAGGCGGGCGCGCAGGTCGTCGGCGATGGTGCGGGCGGCCCGGCTGTCGCGGCAACCCGGCAGCAGCGCCACGAACTCGTCGCCGCCGACGCGCGCCACCAGGTCGCCCTGGCGCAGGCCCTGTTGCAGCCGCTGACCCACTTCGCGCAGCACGCGATCGCCGGTTGCGTGGCCGGCGCGGTCGTTGACTGCCTTGAATCCGTCGAGGTCGAGGTAGAGCACGGCCAGGCCAGAGCCGGTTTCCGCCGCGTTGGCGATGGCGTACTGCAGTTCGACGTGCAGGCGGTGACGGTTGGGCAGGCCGGTCAGCAGGTCGTGGGTGGCGCGATGTTCCAGTTCGCGCTCGTTGCGGCGCAGCTCGGTGACTTCGTGGGCCACGCCGATGCGCACGCCGTACTCCGGCAGCCAGCGTGCCGACCACTGGATGTCCACGCTGTGGCCGTCGCGGTGGATGTAGCGGTTGCGGAAGTGGCGTTGCAGTTCGCCGGCCATGACCTGTCCGGCTTGCCGCAAGGTGGCCTCGCGGTCTTCCGGATGCACCAGTTCGAAAATGCGCCGGCCGAGCACCTCGGCTGGTGCGTAGCCGAGTATCCGTTCGAAGCTCGCGTTGACGTAAAGCAGGCGTCCCTCCGCATCGACCACGCAGACCGCATCGGGCATCAGGTCCAGCACTTCGGCGAGCGGGGGAAGCTTGGCAATCATGGAGTGGCGTGCGGTCTTCGGGCATTACCGGTTGGCTTGCAGTATGGCCAACCGGGCAGGCCGAGGCTACCCGTCGAACCGCCGGGAGCGGAAGGCGCGGGTTCGGCGGCACTCAGCCTGGCAGGCTGACCACCGGCACGAAGCCGCCGAAGATCATCCGCTTGCCGTCGAACGGGCAGTTGGCGGCTGCCTCCATGCGCGGGTCCTTCATGATCTTCTCCATGCCGGCGTCGCGGGTGGGCTTGTCGGGCCACTCGATCCAGGAGAACGCCACCGCTTCGTCCGGCTTCGCCTGCACCGCGCGACGGAAATCGGTGAGCTTGCCGTCAGGCACGTCGTCACCCCAGCACTCCACGACGCGGAGGGCGCCGACCTCAAGGAAGATCGCGTCATAGGTGCGGGCGTGGGCGATGAACTGCGCGCGATTGGCCTCGGGTACGGCGATCACGAAACCGTCGATGTAGGACATGAGCGGACTCCTGCGGAGGACACGGCCGGGATGGCCGGTCTGCCATCGTGCGACGAACGAGCGGGCGCGGAATCGACGCCTGCGGCGAAGCGGGCCGATACAATCGGCGGACCACTTGCGACCGGGCAGCACGAGCATGCGCAGTTTCGACGATCTCCACGACGGGCACTGGCAGGCCGCGCTGCTGGACGCCTCGTATGGCAACGTGCGGCTGGTGTTCTCGCGCGCCGGCGCCGGCGAGATCCGTCAACTCGCCCTGCCGGCGGAGAACCTGCGCGTGGCCGAGGACGAGCTGGCCACGATGGACGATGCCCGGTTGCGCCAGCTGCTGGGCGAGTCCGAGCCGTGGGCGTAGCGCACGAGACGGCTCGATGCCGGGATGTCGAACCCTGCACTTTTTTTGCGGGCGGTTTGCCGGTACGGTTGGCGTTCGAGGGGGACAGGGCATGCTGATGCGGGCGGTAGAACCTGGGAAGGGGATGCGGCGGCGATTCTTGTCGCGGCCCGGCACGCTGGCCGTGGCGGCACTGTTCTTGTTGGCTTTCATTCTGTCCGAGGGGTGCGCCATGGGGTTGTCCAGTCCGCTGGTGCTGTTTTCCGAGGTGCATGGCACGGTGCTGAGCGGCGGCAAGCCGGTGCAGGGCGCCGAGCTGGTGCAGGAAGTGGTGTGGTCGGACAACAAGAACGACGTGCCGCCCGCACACACGCTCAGCGATGCGCAAGGCCGCTTCCACTTTCCGGTGGTGGAGCATCGCCCCGGCGTGCTGCGCGCGGTGCCGCACCAGCCGGTGGTGCTGCAGAAGATCACCATTCGCCACGAAGGCCGCGACTACACCGCCTGGCGGCACACCCGGAATTCCTACGAGCCGAATGCGGAGCTCGACGGCAAGCCGCTCAACCTGGAATGCGAGCTGACCCGCGCGCCCGATTTCGAGGGCACGCACTACGGTATCTGCAAGGCGATCTGAGCCGGAAGCTCAGTTGACTGGAAGCAAGCGGGGAGGGATGGGGATGTCGAATGACCTTTCACCGGCGCAGGCCGCCGAGATTGCGGACAGTGCGTACGCGTTGCGCCTGTCCACCGACATGGTGGATGCGGCGACCGCCGCGCCGACGGCGCGCGAGTCGTTCGACCTGCTGGGCGGCACGCGGCTGACCGGTTCGACCGGCCTGGGCAGCTCGCCGATCAGCCAGCGCACCGGCTTCGGCTACGTGGCGCGCGGCAGGAACGCGCGCGAACGCGAGCGCCTGGTCTCGATCCGCGGCACCTTCAAGACCAGCGCCTACGACTGGCTCAGCAACCTGCGCATGGCCGGCGTCACCGGCCCCAGCGGATACATCGTGCACGCCGGTTTCTGGGCGGCGGCGCAGACCTTGCTGCCGCAGATCCGCCAGGCGATCGGTTCGCCGGCCGAGGTATCCACGATCCACGTGGTGGGCCACAGCCTCGGTGGCGCGATCGCCACGCTGGTGGCCGACAGCCTCGGCGACCTCGGCTGCAAGCTGCAGCTGTACACCTTCGGCGCGCCCCGCGCCGGGTTGGAGCCGCATGCGCAATACCTCACCCGGCGCCTGGGCGCCGATGCGATCCACCGCGTGTACCACGACACCGACCTGGTGCCGATGGTGCCGGTCTACCCGTACAGCCACGTGCCCTGGCGCGACACTGCCTACCGCATGAAGGGCCCGGGCAAGCTGGTGTCCATCGAGGCGCACTTGATGCCGCAATATCGCCGCTCGGTCGGCGACGCCGCCTGGCGGGCGCTGCCGGTGCTGCAGGAAGGGCCGGACAGCTTCGAGCAGGCCGAAGCCTGGCTGGGCATGGCCGCCGCGGTCGGCGGACCAGGCATGATGCTGTCGGCGACCGCGCTGCGCTGGATCCTCCGCGCGCTGGACTGGATACTCTCCGCGCTGGGCCACGGCGCGGGCCTGGCGGTGCTGGGTGGCGCCACCATCCTGGACACGCTGGCGCGGCTGCTCTACTCCGGCGCGCTGCAGTCGCTGCGACTGGCGGCGATGATCCGCAACCTCATCACCGCGATCATGCGTTTCATGGGCCGCGCCGTGGCAGCCACGGTCAACATCACCGTGGCCTTTGTGGAGTACGTGCTGGGCATGCTGTTTCGCGTGGTGTCCACGATGGCCCGGCAGGCAGTGGACGTGCTGCTGCGCTGAAGCGGTCAGCGGAGGTGGGCGAACAGCATCGCGATATAGGCGCCCACCAGCGTGGCACTGAAGACCACCAGCGCCTTGTGCAGCCACTCGCGCGAGGTCCACGCGCCCAGCAGGGAGCCGGCAATGAAAATCAGCTGGAAGCCTGCATCCAGCGTCCGGGGCAGGGCGCCGTGGAGCATTCAGCTCTTGCCGAGGCTGATCACCAGCAAAAGCACCAGCAAGGTATAGAACCAGCGGTGGTTGGCGTAGTAATGCCGGCGCAGGTCGACCGGTTCACCCGCAGTGATGTCCGGCAGGACCAGCCCGGCCAGCAGGTACAACGGCACGGTTTGCGCCAGCAGCACGGAGAAGCCGAGGAAACTCCAGTCCTGGCGCAGGCGCAGGTCGTACATGGCCCACCAGACTTGCACGTCGAGTACCAGCAGCAAGATGGCCCACGCCAGCGAAGGCCAGTACATCGTCGCGCTGGAGCGCGCCAGCATCAGGCCGCGCAGACCCTGCAACACCTGGGTGATCGCCAGGCCCACGATGATCGAGAGCAAAACGGACAGGTAGCTGAAAGCATCCATGTTCGATCCGGGCCGGTGTGGATTTGCGCAAACGCACTTTGCCCGAGCAGCTCGGCTCGCGCCAGCGATCAGCCGGCTTGCCCGGTTTCTCCGCCGCGATGCGGCAGCTTCCAGTCCGGCCGGATGAAGTGGCAGGTGTAGCCGCCGGGGTAATGCTGCAGGTAGTCCTGGTGCTCGGGTTCGGCCTCCCAGAAATCGCCGGCGGGGGCGAGTTCGGTCACTACCTTGCCCGGCCACAGGCCACTGGCCTCGACATCGGCGATGGTGTCGAGGGCCACCTGCCGCTGCGCCTCGCTGGTATGGAAGATCGCCGAGCGATAGCTGCTGCCGCGGTCGTTGCCCTGGCGATTCGGCGTGGTCGGGTCGTGGATCTGGAAGAAGAACTCCAGCAGCCGGCGATAGCTGATCCGCGCGGGATCGAAGATGATCTCGATCGCCTCGGCGTGGTTGCCGTGATGACGGTAGGTGGCGTTCGGCACGTCACCACCGGAATAGCCCACGCGGGTAGACAGCACGCCGGGCTGCCGGCGGATCAATTCCTGCATGCCCCAGAAGCAGCCACCGGCCAGGAGCGCGCGTTCGCTGGTCGGGTTCATGCGTCGTCCCTCGCGTGGTCGAACAGGTGGAGAAACTCGCCGTAGCCCTCTTTCTCCAGCTGTTCCAGCGGAATGAAGCGCAGCGAGGCAGAGTTGATGCAGTAGCGCAAGCCGCCGCTGGCGCGCGGGCCGTCGGGGAAGACGTGGCCCAGGTGGCTGTCGCCGTCGCGCGAGCGCACCTCGGTGCGGAGCATGCCGTGGCTGGTGTCGTGCTTCTCCACCACGCGCTCGCCCTGCACGGGGCGGGTAAAGCTGGGCCAGCCGCAGCTGCTGTCGAACTTGTCCAGCGAGCTGAACAGCGGTTCGCCGGAAACGATGTCGACGTACAGGCCGGGCGCGGCGTGCGCGTTGTAGAGATTGTCGAACGGGCGCTCGGTGGCGGCCTCCTGGGTGACCCGGTATTGCTCGGGCGTGAGCCGGGCTAGCGCTTCGGCGGTCTTGCGGTATTTCGACATGGGAGCCTCCGGGGATGGTCGACCTGCACGCTGGCGAGCAGCGGGCGTTGCTGACTACATGGGGTTCGTCGGAGGCGTGCCAAGGTTACTCCCCGGCGATCAGATGACGGCCAGCGGTTCGGCGTCCAGCACGAACGCCAGGGCATCGCTGCAACGCGCGTCGACCTTCAGGCTGAGCAGCGCATCGGCGCGCGTGCGGCCGAGCGTCACCGCCGCCACCGGCTTGCCGGCCCTCGCCGCGGCCTGCACGAAACGGTAGCCGGAATAGACCATCAGCGAGGAGCCGACCACCAGCACGCCACCCGATGCGTCGAGCGCCTGCGTGGCCGCTTCCACGCGCCCGCGCGGCACGCCCTCGCCGAAGAACACCACGTCCGGCTTCACGATGCTGCCGCAGCGAGGGCACGGCGGCACGGCGAAGCGGGTGAAGTCCTGGCCGTCCAGGTCCGCGTCGCCGTCGGGGGCGATGGTGGCGTCGAGGTGTTGCCAGGCCGGGTTGCGTTCGACCAGCTGCTGCTGGAATGCATCGCGCGGCAGGCGCCAGTCGCAGGCCATGCAGCGCACTTCGTCGAGCCTGCCGTGCAGGTCGACCACGCGCTCGCTGCCGGCGCGCTGGTGCAGGCGATCGACGTTCTGGGTGACCAGCAGCTCGATGTGCCCGCGCCGCTCCAGTTGCGCCAGGGCCAGGTGCGCAGGATTCGGGCGCGCTTGCCCGAAGTGCGGCCAGCCGATCAGGCTGCGCGCCCAGTAGCGTTGGCGCGTGGCGTGTTCGTGCATGAAGGCCTGCAGCGTCACCGGCGGGGGGCGCTTCCACTCGCCCTCGCGGTCGCGGTAGTCGGGAATGCCGGAGTCGGTGCTGACACCGGCGCCGGTCAGCACGAACAACCGCGGGTGGGTCTCGATGAATTGCTGCAGCGGAGTCATGTCTTGCGAGCCGGGTGACGCCGAAAGCGACCGCCCGAGCATAGCCGCCCCGCGGCGCTTGCCGCGGGTGCCCTCAGCGATGGTCAGGCTGCCACCGCCTCGGGTTCGACCGCCGCCGCCACGGGGCTGCGGATGATGTGGTCGAACGCGCTCAGCGCGGCGGTGGAACCGGCGCCCATCGCGATCACGATCTGCTTGTACGGCACCGTGGTGGCGTCGCCGGCGGCGAACACGCCGGGCACGGAGGTCTGGCCGCGTTCGTCGATGACGATCTCGCCGCGGGGCGAGAGTTCCAGCGTGCCCTTCAGCCACTCGGTGTTCGGCAGCAGGCCGATCTGCACGAAGATGCCTTCCAGTTCGAGCGTGTGCATCTCATCGCTGACGCGGTCCTTGTAGACCAGCGCGCTGACCTTCTGTCCGTCGCCCAGCACCTCGGTGGTGAGCGCGCTGACGATGATGTCCACATTGGGCAGGCTGCGCAGCTTGCGTTGCAGGACGTCATCCGCGCGCAGCTTGCTGTCGAACTCGATCAACGTGACGTGGCTGACGACGCCGGCCAGGTCGATCGCCGCCTCGACGCCGGAGTTGCCGCCGCCGATCACCGCCACGCGCTTGCCCTTGAACAGCGGGCCGTCGCAGTGCGGGCAGTAGGCCACGCCCTTGTTGCGATACTGGTCCTCGCCGGGCACGCCCATCTGCCGCCAGCGCGCGCCGGTGGCCAGGATCACCGTCTTCGACTTCAGCGTGGCGCCATTGGCCAGTTGCACCTCGACCAGACCGCCGGGTGCGGTCGCGGGCACCAGCTTCTCGGCGCGTTGCAGGTTCATGAGATCGACGTCGTAGTTCTTGACGTGTTGCTCCAGCGCCGCGCCCATTTTCGGGCCTTCGGTGTAGTCGACCGAGACGAAGTTCTCGATCGCCATGGTGTCCAGCACCTGGCCACCGAAGCGCTCGGCCGCCACGCCGGTGCGGATGCCCTTGCGCGCGGCGTAGATTGCCGCTGCGGCACCGGCCGGTCCGCCACCCACCACGAGCACGTCGAACGCTTCCTTGGTCTTGATCTTCTCCGCTTCGCGGGCGCTGGAGCCGGTGTCGATCCTGGCCAGGATCTGCTCCAGGCTCATGCGGCCCTGGTCGAACAGCTCGCCGTTGAGGAACACGGTGGGCACCGACATCACCTGGCGCGTTTCGACCTCGTCCTGGTACAGCGCGCCGTCAATGGCGACGTGCTGGATGTTCGGATTGAGCACGCTCATCAGGTTCAGCGCCTGCACCACGTCGGGGCAGTTCTGGCAGGAGAGCGAGAAATAGGTCTCGAACCTGTATTCGCCATCGAGGCTGCGCACCTGCTCGATCAGCTCGGCCGCCGCCTTGGACGGATGTCCGCCGACCTGCAGCAGGGCCAGCACGAGCGAGGTGAATTCGTGGCCCATCGGGATGCCGGCGAAGCGCACGCCGATGTCGGTGCCAACGCGGTTGATCGCGAACGAGGGTTTGCGTGCTTCGCTGTCGTCGCGGCGCAGGCTGATCTTGTCCGACAACGTCGCGATCTCCCGCAGCAACTCGTCCAGCTCGCGCGACTTGGCGCCGTCATCCAGCGCTGCGACCAGCTCGATCGGTTGCGTCAGCTTTTCCAGGTAGGACTTCAGTTGGGTCTTGAGGGCTTCGTCGAGCATGGCGAACACTCCGAAACGGATAAGGAGGATGCGGGAGGCTTGTGGCAGCGGCCGGCGCCATGGGGAGGGCCGACCTGACGGAGGGGGGGCAGGCCGGACGCAGGCCGCTGGCACAAGCATCCTGTGCGGAGCCCGGGCGCACCGCGGCGCCCGGGTCCGTGACATCGTTGCAGCGAAAACTCAGATCTTGCCGACCAGGTCCAGCGACGGCGCGAGGGTCTTCTCGCCTTCCTTCCACTTGGCCGGGCAGACCTCGTTCGGATGGGCGGCGACGTACTGCGCGGCCTTGACCTTGCGCAGCAGTTCGGACGCGTCGCGGCCGATGCCGCCAGCGGTGATCTCGACGATCTGGATCTTGCCCGCGGGATCGATCACGAAGGTGCCGCGATCGGCGATGCCGTCGGCCTCGATCAGCACGTCGAAGTTGCGCGAGATCTGGTGGGTGGGGTCGCCGACCATGGTGTAGTTGATCTTCTTCACCGCGTCGGAGGTGTCGTGCCACGCCTTGTGCGCGAAATGGGTGTCGGTGGAGACCGAGTAGATCTCGACGCCCAGCTTCTGGAATTCGGCGTAGTTGTCGGCCAGGTCCTCCAGCTCGGTCGGGCAGACGAAGGTGAAGTCGGCCGGATAGAAGAACACCACCGACCACTTGCCCTTCAGGTCGGCTTCGCTGACTTCGATGAACTTGCCGGCCTTGAGGGCCTGGGCCTTGAACGGTTTCACTTCGGTGTTGATCAGGGACATCTGCTTGGCTTCCCGTGGTGGTTGGACAACGAAAGGAATGCTACGAGCCCGTCGCCAATTTATCTAATTGATTGTTGGCATGGATTTGATTGGCTGTAGCTATCGGCTTGACGGTACTGTGCAGATGCGGGCGAAGCAGCCGGCTTCAAGCCCTTCGAGCCGCAGCGGACGGGCTTACGGGGCCGTCGTCGCGAAACGGTCGCGCAGCTGGTTGTCCACCACCGTGGCGGTAACGATGTCGCTGCCCACGTTCACCGTGGTGCGCATCATGTCGAGCACGCGATCGACGCCGATGATGATGCCAATGCCCTCGGGCGGGATGCCGAAGGTGGCCAGCAGGCCGGCGATCATCGGCAGCGACCCGCCGGGAATGCCGGCCACGGCCACCGCGCTCAGCACCGACAACAGCATCAGGATGGCCTGGTGGGTCAGGCTGAGTTCCACGCCGAACGCCTGCGCCACGAACAGCACCACGCAGCCCTCGAACAGGGCGGTGCCGCTCATGTTCATGGTCGCGCCCAGCGGCAGCACGAAGCCGGCGGTGCTGGGGTTTAGCTTCAGTTCCTCCTGCGCCACCGCCAGCGAGGCGGGCAGGCAGGCGTTGCTGGAGCTGGTGGAGAAGGCGGTGATCAGCAGGGCGCGAATCTGCCGGAAGTACACCAGCGGCGAGCGCTTCGCCAGGAAGCGCAGCCACAACGACATGGTGCCGAACAGGTGCAGCGCCAGTGCCACGGTGCAGCCGATCACGAATACCGACAGCGCCAGCAGTACATCCACGCCGACCTTGACGATCACGCTGTAGATCATCGCCGGCACCGCGTACGGCGCCAGCTCCAGCGCAAAGCCGACGATCCTGGTCATCAGGTCGGTGATGGTGTCCAGCGCCACCTGCACGCGCTTGCGCTCCTTCTCGCGCAACTGGGTGGCGGCGGCGCCTACCAGGATTGCGAACAGGATCAGCGGCAGCACGTCGCCGAGCGCATTGCGGCTGGGACCGGCCACCGCGCCGACCAGGTTGCGCGGCATGAACATCTCCACCAGCGTGCCGAAGCTCATGCTCGGCTGGGCCGCCCTGGTGTCGATCGTCTTCTGCGCACTGCTGCCGTACTCCTGCATCAGCTGGGCGCGCGCCTGCTCGTCCAGGTGATGGCCGGGCTGCACGGTGTTCATCATCACCAGGCCGATCGCCACGGCGATGCCCATGTTGAGGAAGAACAGCAGGAACGTACGTCCGGCGAGCGGGCCGAGCCGGTCCAGCCGGCCGAGCTGGGCCACGCCCGAGGCCAGCGAGCTGAACACCAGCGGGATCACCACGAAGAACAGCATGCGCAGGAAGATCTGCCCGAACGGGTCGAACACGGCCCCGGAAATCTTCTGCATCAACGCCAGGGTGGGCGGATGCCACTGGCCGATGCCGAGCGTGACCACGGCGGCAACCACGCCGATCACCAGGCCCCAGAGGATGCGTTTCGCGAGAGGAGTCGATGTGCTCATCGGACCGAATGTACGGGGCCGTGGCGGATTCGTCACGCGAGAAATTGCGATCGGCTGCCGGGCTGGTGCCCGCGGCCGGCGCGGGGGTGCCAGAAGGTCCAATCCCGGCCGTTGGCGCGGTGGGCTAAAATGGGCGTTTTCACGGGAGGCCACATGACAAAGTCAGCATCCCCGGGTGCCCGTTTTCGCGCAGCCGTCGCCGCCGAGCAGCCGCTGCAGGTCATGGGCGCGATCACCGCCTACGCCGGCCTGATGGCCAAACGCGTGGGCTACCAGGCGCTGTATCTGTCCGGCGGCGGCGTGGCCGCCAATTCGCTGGGCATGCCGGACCTGGGCATCTCGACGATGGAGGACGTGCTCACCGACGCGCGCCGCATCGTCGATGCCACCGGCCTGCCGCTGCTGGTCGACATCGATACGGGCTGGGGCGGGGCGTTCAACATTGCGCGCACGATCCGCTCGTTCGAGCGCGTCGGCGTGGCGGCGGTGCACATGGAGGACCAGGTCGGCCAGAAGCGTTGCGGTCACCGTCCGGGCAAGGAAGTGGTGTCGAAGGACGAGATGGTCGATCGGGTGAAGGCCGCGGTCGATGCACGTACCGATCCGGGCTTCGTGATCATGGCGCGCACCGACGCGGCTGCGGTAGAGGGCATCGATTCCGCGATCGAGCGCGCGGTGGCCTATGTCGAGGCCGGCGCCGACATGATCTTCCCCGAGGCGATGAAGACGCTGGCCGACTACCGCCAGTTCAAGGCGGCGGTGAAGGTGCCGATCCTGGCCAATCTCACCGAGTTCGGCTCCACCCCGTTCTTCACCACCGACGAACTGCGCGACGCCGGCGTCGACATCGCGCTCTACTGCTGCGGTGCGTACCGGGCGATGAACAAGGCGGCGCTGAACTTCTACGAGACCGTGCGCCGCGAAGGCACGCAGAAGAACATCATTGGCACCCTGCAGACGCGCGAGGAGCTGTACGACTTCCTCGGCTACCACGCCTACGAGGACAAACTCGACGCGCTGTTCTCGCACAAGAGCTGACCACCACTACGGTAGGCGCCCGCGAGCAGGCTCCTGCAGGAATCGAAAGCACCAACCCGCACCCTGGAGATTTCCGATGAGCGAACAAGTCCTGCCCAAGGCCAAGAAATCCGTCGCCCTGTCCGGCGTGGCCGCGGGCAACACCGCGCTGTGCACGGTCGGCCGCAGCGGCAATGACCTGCACTACCGCGGCTACGACATCCACGACCTGGCCGCCAAGGGCTGCTTCGAGGAAGTCGCCTACCTGCTGGTGCACGGCGTGCTGCCGAACTGGACCGAGCTGCAGAACTACAAGGCCAAGCTGAAGCGCCTGCGCGGCCTGCCGGCACCGGTCAAGGCCGCGATGGAACTGCTTCCCGCATCGACCCACCCGATGGACGTACTGCGCACCGGCTGCTCGGTGCTCGGCACCGTGCTGCCGGAGAAGGACGACCACAACGTCACCGGCGCGCGCGACATCGCCGATCGCCTGATGGCCAGCTTCGGCTCGATGCTGCTGTACTGGTACCACTTCAGCCACAACGGCAAGCGCATCGAGGCCGAAACCGACGACGAATCGATCGCCGCGCACTTCCTGCACCTGCTGCACGGCCGCAAGCCGAGCGAGCTGCACGCGCAGGCGCTGGACAAGTCGCTGGTGCTGTACGCCGAGCACGAGTTCAACGCCAGCACGTTCAGTGCCCGCGTCATCGCCGGCACCGGCTCGGACCTGTACTCGGCGATCACCGGCGCGATCGGCGCGCTGCGCGGTCCCAAACACGGCGGCGCGAACGAGGTGGCGATGGAGATCATCGCGCGCTACCGCAACGCCAATGATGCGGAAGCCGACATCCGTGCCCGCGTCGAGAAGAAGGAAATCATCATCGGCTTCGGCCACCCGGTCTACACCGTGTCCGACCCGCGCAACGAGATCATCAAGGAGATCTCGCGCAAGCTGTGCACCGATGGCGGCAACCCGACCCTGTTCGACGTCTCCGAACGCATCGAGAAGGTGATGGGCGAGCTGAAGAAGATGTTCCCCAACCTCGACTGGTTCTCGGCCAGCACCTACCACATGATGGGCGTGCCGACCGCCATGTTCACGCCGCTGTTCGTGATCGCGCGCACCGCCGGCTGGAGCGCGCACGTGATCGAGCAGCGTCAGGACGGCAAGATCATCCGCCCCAGCGCGAACTACACCGGGCCCGAAGACCTGGCCTACGTGCCGATCGACAAGCGCTAGGAAGCAGCAGGCAAGGTGGCGGGGAGCCAAACGGCTTCCCGCCTGCCTTGCGCCCGGGTCCGGTTTTCAGGGCTCGTCGTCGACGTGGCGCAGCAGGTCGCCGGGCTGGCACGCCAGTGCCGTGCAGATCGCGTCGAGCGTGCTGAAGCGTACGCCTTTCACCTTGCCCTGCTTGAGCAGGGACAGGTTTGCTTCGGTGATGCCGACCGCCGCGGCCAGGTCCCTGGATTTCATCTTGCGCCGCGCCAGCATGACATCCAGTTCGATGATGATCGGCATCAGACGAACGCCCGGTTCTCCTCGGCGGCGCGTGCCCCCTCGCGCACCATTTCGGCCACCGCATGGGCGAGGATGGCGGCGGTGAGCGTGCCCAGGAAGCCGATGCCGAGGCTGAGCTGGTATTCCGGGATCTGGGTGGCGGCGACCAGTCCGGCGGCAAACCCTCCGATGAGGTTGACCAGCAAGGCGTGACCCAGCCACGAGAAGCACCGTGCGACGACAAAGTTCAGCGGCGACGGTGCGCGCAACGCCTTGCCCAGCCGACGCAGGCAAACGATCGGCGCCATCCCGGCCACCAGGGCCAGCAGCAGGGCCGCCGAAAGTACGGCACCGTCGAAAGAAGCTCTCGGCAACAGGTGCCAGCGTTCAAGCAGTTGCTGCGCCGAGCCGGAGTCCATCCGGGTCATGCCGCTGACTTGCCAGAACAGGAGCGCCAGCAGCATGCAGCCGCCCACGGTACAGAAGGCGAGGATGCTGGCGAACGACATGATGTCGTTGGCACGCCGCTGGATGCGTGTCGTCCGCGCATGGGCGGGCTCGGCGGCGGGGCGAAGGGATTCGGTGCGGGCGGCAGACGACATGGGAGGTTCCTGGGCGGCAGATACTTATCGTATTACGATAATTAATATCTGCGCAAGAACATCGGCCGTGCGCGACAGCGCGCTGTCGCCTTGGTTGAATCGCGTAAGGTCCGGAGAAGGCCGGCCGGCGAGGCCGCGCCTATGCGCCGGCTTGCCGCAGTCGCCGCCGGCGACGCTGGACCAGCCAGCCGCCACCGCAAATGACCAGGATGGCCAGGACGTCGAGGCCATACGCGGCCCAGGCGTGGGCGTCGAACCACCCGCTGAGCAACTGGTCGTGGGCGATCATGCGGCCGGCGGTGATCGCAATCGCGGCGGCGCCGATGTACATGATGATCGGGAAGCGGTCGATCAGCTTGAGGATCAGGGTCGAGCCCCATACCACCAGCGGCACGCTGACCAGCAGGCCGATGATGACCAGGCCCAGGTGGCCCTTGGAGGCGCCGGCGATCGCCAGCACGTTGTCCAGCCCCATCAACGCGTCGGCGACGATGATCGTGCGCAGTGCGCCCCAGAACGTCTTGCCGGCCTTGATGTCCGGGCCGTCGTCGTTGCCGTGATTCAGCAGCTGCCAGGCTATCGGCAGCAGCAGCAGGCCGCCGGCGAGCATCAGGCCCGGCAGCTTGAGCAGGAACACCACGATGGCGGTGAGCGCGAAGCGCACGGCCACGGCGCCGAAGGTGCCCCAGAACACCGCCTTCTTCTGCAGATGCTTCGGCAGCCGGCTGGCGGCCATGGCGATGACGATGGCGTTGTCGCCGGCCAGCACGAGGTCGAGCAGGATGATGGTGAGCAGGCCGGAGAGAAAATCGGGAGCAGCGAGGGTCATCGGGGGTTCCATGCGCGTCGAACAATGCGGCAGCCATGGACGCGCGCGGCCCATGCCCGCCACAAAAGTCTTGTTCGCAGGATGACTGCCGGACGACCGGAGCGAAACCTCGCTCGTGCTGACGATCGTCGCATCGCGGAAGGTGGACTTGCCGCGAGAACTACTCCCTTCTGGGCTGGCGGCGATTGTCACGGCCCGGGCGCGGTGCGGTCAAGCAACGCGTTCGACGACAGTCGGCTAAAATGGCGGTTTTCCCTCGCCACGAGATCCCGCCATGAGTGCGCACGACATCCGTTCCGCCGTCCGTCCCGATCCCGACCAGCCGCTGGTCGATATCGCCGATTACGTGGTCGATCACCAGATCGATTCGCGGGAGGCCTACGACACTGCGCGCTACATGCTGCTGGACTCGCTGGCCACCGCCATGATGGCGATGAAGTTTCCGGAGTGCGTGAAGCACCTCGGCCCGCTGGTGCCGGGCGCCACGCTGCCGGGCGGTGCGCGCGTGCCGGGCACCAGCCATGAGCTGGACCCGGTGCAGGCGGCGTTCGCGATCGGCACGCAGATCCGCTGGCTGGATTTCAACGACACCTGGCTGGCGGCCGAATGGGGCCATCCGTCGGACAACCTCGGCAGCATCCTGGCCGTCGGCGACTACCTCAGCCGCAAGGCGGAGCGCGAAGGCGGCCAACCGCTGAGCGTGCGCGACGTGCTTGGCTACGCGATCAAGGCGCACGAGATCCAGGGCTGCTACGCGCTGCTGAACAGCTTCAACCGGGTCGGCCAGGACCACGTGATCCTCGTGCGACTGGCCTCCACCGCGGTGGCCACCGCGATGCTCGGTGGCAGCAAGGAACAGATCATCACCGCCGTGTCGCACAGCTGGATCGACAACGGCGCGTTGCGCACCTATCGCCATGCGCCGAACACCGGTCCGCGCAAGAGCTGGGCCGCCGGCGATGCCTGCCGTCGCGCGGTGACCCACGCGATCAATGCGGTGTATCGCGGCGTGGTCGGGTATCCGTCTGCGCTGTCGGCAAAGACCTGGGGCTTCTACGATGTGGCGTTCGGCGGCAAGCCGTTCGAGTTCGAGCGCCCGTTCGGCAGCTACGTGATGGAGAACGTGCTGTTCAAGATCAGCTATCCGGCCGAGTTCCATGCGCAGACTGCCGTGGAATGCGCCATGCAGTTGCATGGCGAGGTGGCCGGCAAGCTCGATCAGATCGAGAAGATCGTCATCGAGACGCAGGAAGCGGGTTGCCGCATCATCGACAAGACCGGCCCGCTGGCGAACTATGCCGATCGCGACCACTGCATCCAGTACATGGTCGCCGTGCCGTTGATCTTCGGCCGCCTGGTGGCCAGCGATTACAACGACGACGTCGCCGCCGACCCGCGCATCGACGCACTGCGCGACAAAATGACGGTGGTGGAAAATACGCAGTTCACCCGCGACTATTTCGATCCGGCCAAGCGTTATATCGGCAATTCGGTGCAGGTATTCTTCAAGGACGGCAGCCATACCGGCAAAGTGTCCGTCGATTATCCGATCGGTCACCGCAAGCGCCGGGCCGAGGGCATTCCCGTCTTGCTGCAAAAATTCGAGGCGGCCATGCGCAGTCATCTGCCGGCCCATCGGGTCAAGGCGATCATGGATGCCACGCGCGATCCGGCGCACTTGGACTCCATGACGCTGCATCAGTTCCTGGGTCTCTTCACATTGTAGGCACGTCCGTCATGGAACATTCGGTTCGGTCGGAGATGAACCACTGCGTGGCGGCGAGTCGTTTAGCCAGTTTCGCCGCTCTGTGAAGGGATTGGCCCGGCACGATCACTTACCTGAATGATGTTGCACCGAATGGTTGCGAAAGCGTACGCGACGCAACTGCTACTTAACGTTTTTGCTACAATGCGGGTCGCTTGTCCAGGACACGCCAAGCGCGGGCCGGTAGGGCCTTGAATCGAGTTAAGTTCTGACGTGCGACTTTCTGGTATGGGTCGAACGGACTCAAATTTTAATAATCGAGGAGACACCTGATGAAACGTAAGGGCTTGTATTTTCTGATCGCGCTCGCCCTGGGCGGCGTAGGTGCCGTTCATGCGCAGGACACGGCTGCGGCACCGGCCGATGCCTCGAGCAGTGAAACCGCCATCTCGTCCTATGACGGGCGCTGGTATATCGCGCCGACGGTGGGGGGCTACGTCAACGACACCGAGCGCGATACCAATAGCCGCCAGATCTACTACGGCCTGGGTTTCGGTCGCTTCTTCTCGCCCAACATGTCGCTCGATTTCTTCGTCGACCGCACGAAGCGCAAGATGGACAAGGGCCCGGCCCTTGGCGGCGGTCACAGCAGCGATTCCTGGGCCAGCACCAATGTCGGTGCGGCTGCCCGGTTCTATGCCGGTGACTGGAATGCATGGCGCCCCTACGGCATGGTCGGCGTGATGGGCAGCCATCACCAGAACAAGCTGGACAATGGCTGGGCGCCTGCTGCACAGATCGGCGGCGGCGTGTCCAAGATGGTCACCGACAGCACCAACATCCGGTTGGAAGCGGGCTATCGTTTCGACTGGGACAAGGACACCCATCCCGCCAACAGCAGCTATGGTGACTGGTTCCTCGGCTTGACCGTTGCCTCGCGCTTT
This sequence comes from Rhodanobacter sp. UC4443_H10, assembly GCF_052978325.1. NCBI lineage: Bacteria > Pseudomonadati > Pseudomonadota > Gammaproteobacteria > Lysobacterales > Rhodanobacteraceae > Rhodanobacter > Rhodanobacter sp. UC4443_H10. The sequence continues at coordinate 431,079 of NZ_CM129668.1, forward strand.
GGTGCGCCTGCCGCCGCTCCGGCGCCGGTAGCGGCACCGGTTGCACCCGCGCCGGCCGACTGCTCCACCCAGGACAGCGACCAGGACGGCGTGAACGATTGCGAGGACAAGTGCCCTGCCACCGCCGCCGGCACCATCGTGGGCCCGGATGGTTGCGCGCAGAAGGTGGTGATCGACCTGCGTGGCGTGAACTTCAAGTTCGATCGTCCGAAGGCCGGTGAAACCGATATCTCCAAGTCGCTCGCCGAGCCGACGGCCGATTCGATCTCGGTGCTGAACCAGGCCGTCGACACCTTGCAGCGTTACCCGCAGGTGCACGTGACCGTGGCCGGCTACACCGACTCGAAGGGCACGGACGCGTACAACCAGAAGCTGTCCGAGCGTCGCGCCTCGATCGTCTACAACTACCTGACCAGCCATGGCATCGATGCCAGCCGTCTGGAAGGCCCGATCGGCCACGGCGAGAGCAACCCCATCGGCGACAACGAAACCGATGCGGGCCGTGCGCAGAACCGTCGCACGGAGCTGCAGGTTCAGCAGTAAACGAACCGCGGTAGCTAACAGGGAAAAGCCCGGCTTCGGCCGGGCTTTTTTTGTCTTCGCCGGCGATGATTCTTGTTGCCCCGCGGCCCCGACCTATACGCTTGCACGATGTCCCGTCCTTCTTCCTTCCACCCGGCGCGCGCGACCGGGCCGACTCCGCCGCCGCGCTACGGGCTTGCCCGCGTGCTGTCCAAACTGGGCGTGTGCTCGCGCAGTCAGGCCGAGCAGTGGATTCGTGCGGGCCGGGTCAGTGTGGGCGGGCGGGTCGTCCGCGACCCCCAGCATCCGACCCTGATCGACCGCCAGGGGATCGCCATCGACGGCGAAGCCGTGGGCCGGGCCACGCCTGTCCACGTGGCCTTCAACAAGCCGCGCGGCATCGTGGTCAGCGCGGCCGACGAGCATGGTCGCGCGACGGTCTACACCGCGCTGGCGGCCGCCGGGCTGCCCTGGCTGGGTCCGGTCGGCCGGTTGGACAAGGCCAGCGAAGGACTGTTGCTGCTGAGCAACGACACCCGTTGGGCGGCTGCCATCACCGACCCGCTGACGCATCTGGAGAAGACCTATCACGTCCAGGTCGCGGGGCTGCCGGATGCTGCGGTGCTGGCCGCGATGCTGGCGGGCGTCGAGGATGCCGGTGAACGCCTGAAGGCGCGCCGCGTCACGCTGCTGCGTGCGGGCGCAAAGAATGCATGGCTCGAAGTGGTGCTGGACGAAGGCCGCAACCGACATATTCGCCGGCTGCTGGCGGCGCTGGGTTTCGACGTGATGCGGCTGATCCGGGTGGCGATCGGCCCGCTTGCGCTTGGCGAACTGGCGAAGGGCCAGTGGCGCCGGCTGGAAGAGCACGAGGTGCGTTCGCTGGCGGCGAAGCGGCCGTGATGGCGGCGCGGCCAGGCTGTGGCCGCACCAGTCTCGGTGTCAGCGCGGAATCACGCCCAGGGTTTGCCCGACCTTGGTGAAGGCTGCAATCGCCTGGTCGAGGTGTTCGCGGGTGTGCGCCGCGCTCATCTGAGCGCGGATGCGTGCCTGCCCCTGCGGCACGACCGGATAGAAGAATCCGGTGACATAGATGCCTTCCGCCAGCAGCGCGGCAGCCATCGCCTGCGCTTTGGGCGCGTCGTGGATCATCACCGGCACGATCGGGTGCACGCCCGGCTTGATGTCGAAGCCGGCGGCCGTCATCCGTTCGCGGAAATAGCGGGTGTTCTCCTTCAGCCTGTCGCGCAGATCGCCGGCGCTGGCCAGCATGTCGAATACCCTGATCGCGGCGGCCACCACGTGCGGCGGCAGCGAGTTGGAGAACAGGTAGGGGCGCGAACGCTGGCGCAGCAGTTCGACCACTTCCCGCGGCCCGGTGGTGAAACCGCCGAGCGCACCGCCGAGGGCCTTGCCCAGCGTGCCGGTGAAAATGTCGATCTTGTCCATCACGCCGTGCAATTCGGCCGAGCCGCGGCCGGTATCGCCGAGAATGCCGGTGCAATGGCATTCATCGATGTGCACCATGGCATCGTACTTTGCGGCCAGCGCGGTGATCTCGTCGAGTTTGGCGATGAAACCGTCCATCGAGAACGCGCCATCGGTGGTGATGAGCTTGGTCCGCGCGCCGGCCGCGTCGGCCGCCTGCAACTGCTTCTCCAGGTCGGCCATGTCGCTGTTGGCGTAACGGTAGCGGGTGGCCTTGCACAGCCGCACGCCGTCGATGATCGACGCGTGGTTCAGGGCGTCGGAGATCACCGCGTCTTCCTCACCCAGCAGCGGCTCGAACAGGCCGCCGTTGGCGTCGAAGCAGGCGGCGTACAGGATGGTGTCCTCGGTGCCGAAGAATTCGGCGATCTTCGCCTCCAGTTCCTTGTGCAGATCCTGGGTGCCGCAGATGAAGCGCACGCTTGCCATGCCGAAACCGTGGCTGTCGAGCGCATCCTTGGCCGCCTGGATCACCGCCGGATGATCGGCCAGGCCGAGGTAGTTGTTGGCGCAGAAGTTCAGCACCTTGCGGCCGCCTTCCAGCTCGATCTCGGCAGACTGCGGCGAGATGATGATGCGCTCGGCCTTGAACAGGCCGTACTCGCGGATGGCCGCCAGTTCGGTGGCGTAACGTGCTTTCGCGGATGGAGTCATGGAATCTCCGGGTGCAGAAGTGTGTGGCGTGGAGGTTGCGGCGGTGCTCAGTTCCAGGAGCAGACGACCTTGCCGCACTGGCCGGCATCCATCAGGTCGAAGCCCTTCTGGAAGTCGTCGATGTGGATCTGGTGGGTGAGCACCTTCTGCAGCGGGAAGCCGGTCAGCACCATCTGGGTCATCTTGTACCAGGTCTCGTACATGCGCCGGCCGTAGATGCCCTGCAGGGTGAGGCCCTTGAAGATCACCTTGTCCCAGTCGATGCCCGCCCCCTTGGGCTGGATGCCGAGCAGGGCGATCTTGCCGCCGTGGTACATGCAGTCGAGCATGTCGTTGAAGGCACGCGGGTTGCCGCTCATCTCCATGCCCACGTCGAAGCCTTCCATGTGCAGGTCTTTCATCGCGTCCTTGAGCGAGGCGTTGGCCACGTTCACCACGCGGGTGGCGCCCATGTCGGCAGCGAGCTTCAGGCGGAAATCGTTCACGTCGGTGACGACGACGTTGCGCGCGCCCACGTGCTTGGCGATGCCGGCGGCGATGATGCCGATCGGGCCGGCGCCGGTAATCAGCACGTCCTCGCCGATCAGGTCGAACTCCAGCGCGCAATGCGCGGCATTGCCGTACGGGTCGAAGAAAGCGGCCAGTTCGGACGGAATCTGGTCAGGGATCGGCCACAGGTTGGATGCCGGCATGGCCATGTATTCGGCGAACGCGCCGTTGCGGTTCACGCCGATGCCCACCGTATTGGGGCACAAGTGCTGGCGGCCGGCGCGGCAATTGCGGCAGTGGCCGCAGACGATGTGGCCCTCGGCCGAGACGCGGTCGCCAACCTTGTAGCCGGTGACGCCCGGACCGATCTCGACGATGCGGCCGACGAACTCGTGGCCGATGGTAAGACCCGGCTTGATGACACGCTGGCTCCATTCGTCCCACTTGTAGATGTGCAGATCCGTACCGCAGATCGCGGTTTTCTCGATCTTGATCAGCACCTCGTTGGGGCCGACCTCGGGCATCGGCACCTCTTCCATCCAGATGCCCTGTTCGGGCTTGCGCTTGACCAGGGCTTTCATTGTCTGCGGCATGGGAAATCCATCGGCTGGCCCGCGATGCGGGCGGTTAAACGTCAATTATAGAGCGCGGCGGCGCGTGACCGCTGTCCGTGCGAATTTTCCTGGTCGTGTGCGGCGCCTGGCGGCGCAAGTCACTGCGATGGCGCGGAAGGCACTTCAATGTGCTGGAAGCACCTGCGATCGCCTGCCGGGACGAGTATGCGTGCGCGCTGAATGTCGCAGGCATGACTTGCGGCATATGCCGCACTCGCCCGGCTCGGGCATAAGTCGAAAGTTATTGCGCCACTTTCGCCTGCTTCCCGGGGCCGGCTTTCACCAGGAGATTCCCTTTGCGCCGTCTATTGCTCGCTGCCGCCGTATCCGTCGGCTTCATCTCGTCCGCCCATGCCGTCGAAGGCATGTGGCAGCCCGCCCAGTTGCCGGGTATCGCCGCCACGCTGCAGCAGCACGGCCTGAAACTCGATCCGAAAACGCTGACCGACCTCACCGCCTACCCGATGGGCGCGATCGTCAGCCTGGGCGGCTGCACCGCCTCGTTCGTCTCGCCCGAGGGTCTGGTGGTGAGCAACCACCACTGCGTCTACGGCGCGCTGCAGCTGAACTCCACGCCGGAGAACAACCTGATCGAGAAGGGCTTCCTGGCGAAGACCCAGGCGGACGAGCTCTCCGCCGGCCCGTCCGCGCGGATCTTCGTCACCGAGGAAATCCGCGACGTCACGAAAGAGATCACCGCCAAGCTCACCGATGCGATGAGCGGCGCCGAGCGCTACAAGGCGATCGAGCTGGCGATCAAGGAGCAGGTCAAGGCGTGCGAGAGCGAAGGCTACCGCTGCGACGTCTACACCTTCCACGGCGGCTACAGCTATCAGCTGATCAGGCAACTGGAAATCAAGGACGTACGCCTGGTCTACGCGCCGCCGGAATCCATCGGCAAGTTCGGCGGTGACGTCGACAACTGGATGTGGCCGCGCCACACCGGCGACTTCGGCTACCTGCGCGCCTATGTCTCGAAGGACGGCAAGTCGGCCGCCTTCTCGAAGGACAACGTGCCGTACCGGCCGAAGCATGTGCTCAAGGTGAATCCGCAAGGCGTGGAAGCGGGCGACTACGTGATGGTGGTCGGCTACCCAGGTCGCACCAACCGCTATCGTCTCGCCGACGAGGTGCAGAGCTCGATCGACTGGGTCTACCCGACCCAGATCAAGGTATACGAGGACACGCTGAACATCATCAACACCGCCGGCAAGGCTGACCCCAAGGTGGCGGTGAAGTACGCCAGCATGGTCGCCGGTCTCAACAACTACCTGAAGAACTTCGGCGGCCAGCTCGAAGGCCTGCATCGCGCCGACGCGGTCACGGTGAAGCGCGCGCAGGAAGCGCAGCTGGAGGCCTGGCTGAAGCAGCAGGGCGGCGCCGATAACACCGCGCTGGCGGCCGATATCGGCAAGCTGCGCCAGCAGATCGCTGCCGACCGGGCCAATCGCGAACGCGACCTGGCCATCGGTCTGGTCAGCCGCGCCCAGCTGTTCGGCACCGCGGTGCGCCTGACCCACCTGGCGAAGGAGCGTCCGAAGGCCGATCTCGACCGCGACGCCGGCTACCAGCAGCGCGACTGGGTGCGCATCGAGGGTGGCCTGAAGCAGATGGACCGCCGCTACGACCCGGGCGTCGACCAGCAGTTCATGGTCTACGGCCTCAAGCGCTACGTGGCCTTGCCGCAGGCGCAGCGCCTGCCGGCGCTGGACAAGTGGCTCGATGGTGCAAGCACCGAGGCGGCGATCAAGGCGAAGGTTGCCGCGCTGTACGCCGGCAGCAAGCTCGGCAACGTCGACGAGCGCATGAAGTGGTTCGGCGCCGACAGCAAGGCGATCGACGCCAGCTCCGACAGCATGCTCAGGCTCGCCCGCGCGGTGCAGCCGCAGCTGAAGGCGCTGGAGAACGAATCCGATGCCCGCGCCGGCGAGATGAGCAAGCTGCGCCCGCGCTACATGCAGGCGATGATCGCGTGGAAGGACTCGCAGAAGCTGCCGGTCTACCCGGACGCGAACAGCTCGCTGCGCGTCACCTTCGGCAACGTGCAGGGCGTGGCGCCGCGTGATGGCGTGAGCTACGCGCCGTTCACCACCGCGCAGGGCATCGTCGAGAAGGACACCGGCATCGAGCCGTTCAACTCGCCCAAGGCCGAGCTGGTCGCGATCAAGGCCAAGGCGTTCGACAGCTATGCCTCGCCGAAACTGGGCACGCTGCCGGTCAACTTCCTGGCCGACCTGGACATCACCGGCGGCAACTCCGGCTCGCCGGCGATGGACGCGAACGGCCAGCTGGTCGGCCTGGCGTTCGACGGCAACTGGGAGTCGGTCAGTGGCGACTGGCTGTTCAACCCGCAGCTCAACCGCTCGATCCAGGTCGACGTGCGCTACATGCTGTGGGTGATGCACCACCTCGACCACGCCGACAACCTGCTGAAGGAAATGGGCGTGCCGGCGAAGTAAGCCGCACATTCGTGCATGCATCAGGGCCCGCGTCATCGGCGCGGGCCCTTCCGTTTTCCGTGCGGCGAACCCGGTCATGCGCGGGGCCGCGCCAAACCCGGAGCGGCAGATGCCGGCATGGCGGGCGGCTTGATTCAGCCGGCCGGTCTTTCCTCGGGGCGCAGCGTCAGGACCCGCACGCCGTTTCGCGTCACCGCCACCGTATGCTCGAACTGTGCCGACCATTTTCCGTCCCGAGTGACGACCGTCCAGCCGTCATCCTCGGTCCGCACGGTCCGGCGGCCCTGGTTGAGCATCGGCTCGATGGTGAACACCATGCCCTCCCGCAATACCAGACCGGTTTGCGGCCTTCCCCAATGCAACACCTGCGGCGGTTCGTGCATTTCACGGCCGATTCCGTGCCCGCAATACTCCCTCACCACCGAGTAGCCATTCCGTCGGGCGTGATGCTCGATGGCATGGCCCACATCGCCGAGCCGGGCACCCGGGCGGACAGCCCTGATCCCCTTCCACATGGCTTCATGCGCCACCTGCACGAGTCGCTTGGCCGCTGGCGTCACCTCGCCGACGAGGTAGGTCTTGCTGGAGTCGGCGATGAATCCATTTTTTTCCAGCGTGATGTCGAAATTCACGATGTCTCCGTCTCGCAGGATTTCCAACGGAGACGGGACACCGTGACAGACGACGTCGTTGCGTGAGGAGTTCAGTGCATGGGCATAGCCGTACTGCCCCTTGCTCGCCGGACGCGCAGCGAGTTCGTCCATGATGTAGCTTTCGACCAGGTCGTTCACCTGCATGGTCGACATGCCGGCCAGACTCAACTGGTCCACGTAGCCGAATACGTCGGCCAATAGCCTGCCCGACTCGGCCATCAGCGCGACTTCTTCCGGTCGCTTGGTCATGCGGCACCGGGTGCGAGCGGCCGTGCCTCGACACCGGCGGCGTGGAGTTCCCGCATGAGAACCTCCTGGAAAGTCAGCGTGGGGCTCATTTCACACAACATGCCGACCTTGATCCAGAAGGCCGCCTGCGCGTTGATGGATCGGCACGTCACTGCGCTCGCCCTGCGAATCTGACTGTGCAGATCGTCGTCGATGTTCACGATACCCATAAAACGTTCCATATATGTTTCATATATGGATGATATATTTTGGGGGTGTGGCTGGGCAAGCGGCGGATGTCATGGCTCATGGTGGCGACGGCACACCCTTGGCATCATGTCTGCGCACTTTTCCACCTCGTGGGGTGAGTGCCGTCGGCCGCGAGGCCGCTGGCGGTGCGGGCAGGGCGGTGCTCTCGTCTAAACTGCCGCGATGCCCGTTGATTCCCGCCCCCTGGCCATCTTCCTGATGGGCCCCACCGCCTCCGGCAAGACCGCGCTGGCATGCGCGCTGAGCGAGCGGTTTCCGCTGGATCTGGTCAGTGTCGATTCGGCGCTGGTCTACCGCGGCATGGACATCGGCACGGCAAAACCCGACCCGGTGACGCTGGCGCGCCATCCGCATGCGCTGGTCGACATCCGCGATCCCGGCCAGCCGTATTCGGCGGCGGATTTCCGCGCCGATGCGCTGCCGGTGATGCAGCGGATCAGCGCGCAGGGCAGAGTGCCGCTGCTGGTCGGCGGTACCGGGCTGTACTTCCGTGCGTTGCAGCAGGGGCTGTCCGACCTGCCGGAAGCCGACCCGGCCACCCGTGCGCGGCTGGCCGCCGAGGCGCAACAGCTCGGCTGGCCGGCCTTGCATGCGCGGCTGGCGGCCCTCGATCCGGCCGCCGCCGGCCGGATCGGCTGCAACGACGTGCAGCGCCTGCAGCGTGCGCTGGAAGTGATCGAACTGACCGGCCGGCCGCTATCCGAATTGCAGCGCGGCGGGACGGCGGCGCGCTTTCCGTGGCGCGTGCTCAAGCTGGCGCTGCTGCCGACCGACCGGCGCGTGCTGCACGAGCGCATCGCCCGGCGTTTCGACACGATGCTGGCGGAGGGCTTTCTGGACGAGGTGCGCGCACTGCGGGCGCGCGGCGACCTGCACGCCGACCTGCCGGCGATCCGCGCGGTCGGCTACCGGCAGGCGTGGGAACACCTCGATGGCCAGACCGATGCGGCCACGTTCCGCGACCGCGCCATCTACGCCACCCGCCAGTTGGCCAAACGCCAGATCACCTGGCTGCGCAGCGACACCGGCATCCGGATCGTCGAGCCGGATCGGCCCGATCTCGGCGAGCGGGTGCGCGCGGCGGTGGGCCTGTTTGTCGACGGCCCGGCTGGGGTCATGCCACCAGCGTGACCCAGTCCACCGTGGTGGAGCAAAAATCTTCTTTCATCAAGCATTTGAAAGCAGTTAACATCCGATCTTGTTGGGCCGGGGCGCCAGCGGCGTCTTTTCTCCGGTCTGGTCGTAGCAAGGGGAGAACAAGAAATGTCCAAGGGGCAATCGTTGCAAGATCCGTTTCTCAATGCGTTGCGGCGCGAGCGTGTGCCGGTGGCCATCTACCTGGTCAACGGCATCAAGTTGCAGGGCACGGTCGAGTCGTTCGACCAGTTCGTGGTGCTCCTGCGCAACCAGGTCAGCCAGATGGTGTACAAGCACGCCATTTCCACCGTGGTGCCGAGTCGCAACGTGCGCATCGGCAATGGTCACGATGGCCACGAAGGCCACGATCACCAGGCCGATACTTCGGCAACCGTCGAAGCGGGCACTTGATTGCGCGTGGGGTGATCCACATGAAGGGAGACTGTCCCCGCAGGATGCTGCCCCACCGTGTTTGACCGGCAAAAGAGAGGCGACCGCGCCGTCCTGGTACTTCCGCATTCGCGCGGCGAAGGCGATGCCGTGCGCCGCGCGGAGGAATTCGCCGAACTGGCCAAGTCGGCCGGTGCCGAGGTGTTGGCAACCATCGGCGCGCGCGTCGACGACGTCAATCCGCGTTACTACATCGGCAGTGGCAAGGCCGAGGAAGTCGCCGAGGCATCCCGTGCGCTGGAAGCCGACCTGGTGCTGGTCGACCACGTGCTCACTCCGGTGCAGGAGCGCAATCTGGAGAAACACCTCGGCGTGCGCGTGGTCGACCGTGCCGGCCTGATCCTGGACATCTTCGCCCAGCGCGCACGGTCCCACGAAGGCAAGCTGGAAGTGGAGCTGGCCCAGTTGAAGCACCTGGCCACGCGACTGGTGCGCGGCTGGACCCATCTGGACGCCCAGCGCGGTGGTGCCATCGGCAACCGCGGTCCCGGCGAAACCCAGCTCGAAACCGACCGCCGTTTGCTGGCGGTGCGGGTGAAGATGCTCACCAAGCGGCTGGAAAAAGTGCAGACCCAGCGTGGTCAGCAACGCCGTTCCCGCTTGCGCAACACCGTGCCGCGGGTGGCGCTGGTCGGTTACACGAACGCCGGCAAATCCACCCTGTTCAACGCCTTGACCCGCGGCTCGGTCTACGCCGCCGATCAGTTGTTCGCCACGCTCGACCCCACGGTGCGCAAGATCGAGGACTTGGCCTGCGGCCCGGCGGTGATCGCCGACACCGTGGGCTTCATCCGCGAACTGCCGCATGACCTGGTCGCCGCGTTCCGCGCCACCCTGGCCGAGGCCCGCGACGCGGATCTGCTGCTCCACGTCGGTGACGCTGCCGACGAGGAGCGCGTGCGCCTGCATCGGGTGGTCGATGCCGTGCTGGAGGACATCGACGCCGGCGACGTCCCGCAGTTGCAGGTGATGAACAAGATCGACCTAGCCGGTACCGAACCGCGGATCGAGCGCGACGCAACCGGCAAGCCGGTGCGGGTATGGCTGTCGGCCGCCACCGGCGCCGGCGTCGACCTGCTGCGCCAGGCGCTGGGCGAATTGCTCGGCGGCGACCGCGTGCAGTCGCCGCTGCATCTGCCCTTGTCCGCCGGGCGGCTGCATGCGCGCCTGAAGGCGGCCGGGGCGATCAGTGCCGAGCACGTGGACGAACACGGCTGGCAGCTGCGCATCGACGCGCCGCGCAGCGTGATAGCGCCGCTCAGCGGTGGTGAGGGCGCCGAGGCAGTGCTGTTGCGGGAACTGTTGAGTGCGGCCGGTTGATCGGCCGCGCCCGGACGGTTTCGGCTGCCTCTGCTAGAATACGCAGCGTTTGCGTCGGCCATGGCGGCATCGATGGTCCAGTGGTCACCTCGCCGTGTGCGAGGTGGAAGAAAGGCATGTTCCGGCCGTCGTTGCCGGCCTCCCGACGGCTTCAAGGAGACTGACTCGTGGCGTGGAATGAACCCGGAAAGAACGGGCAGAGCGATCCGTGGAACCGCAAGCGTCCTTCCGGCAAGTCGCCGCTGGACGACCTGCTGGCAAAGCTGAAGAACCGTGGCGGGAAGTTCGGCCAGGGCTCCGGCGGCATCCTCACCGGCGTGCTGGTGCTGATCGTGGTGGGCCTGCTGTTCAGCAGCTACACGATCATCGGCGCGCGCCAGCAGGGCGTGGTGCTGCGCTTCGGCCAGTACTCGCGCACCTTGCCGCCCGGCTTCCACCTGAAGTTTCCGCAGCCGATCGAATCGGTCACCAAGGTCGAGGCCACGCGTATCCGCTCGGTCACCGACAAGGTGGCCATGCTGACCCGCGACGAGAACATCATCACGATCGACTTCACCGTGCAGTACCAGGTGGATGATTCGCGCAAGTACCTGTTCTCGCTGACCGATCCGGACGGCACCATCAGTGCCGCCGCCGAAGCCGCCGTGCGCGGCGTGATCGGCGGCAGCGACATGGACCAGGTCCTGTCGGCGGCCGGCGCCAACCTGGTCACCCAGGCGCAGCAGGCGTTGCAGCGGACGCTGGACGTCTACGATTCGGGCTTGCGCGTCACCGAGGTGAGCTTCCAGAACGTGGCGCCACCCGATGAGGTGAAGGACGCCTTCGACGACGTCAACAACGCGCGCGAAGACAAGCAGAGCATCGAGAACGCCGCGCTGGCCTATTCCAGCAAGGTCGTGCCGGTGGCGCGCGGCGAAGCGGCCCGCATCGCGGCGGAAGCGGCTGGCTACAAGGCCGAGCGCGTCGCCCGCGCCGAAGGCGACACCGATCGCTTCAACCTGTTGCTGGCGCAGTACAAGGCAGCGCCCGAAGTGACCCGCAAGCGGTTGTGGCTGGAGACCATGGAAGAGGTGATGGCACACAACACCAAGATCGTCGACGACGCCAGCGGTCGCAACATCATCAACCTGCCCTCGACGCCGGGCGCCGCATCCCAGGCGGGGACGACCCAGGTCGGCGCGATCGTGCCGCCCCCCGCAACGGCAAGCAGTGCGAGCGACAAGGGAGCACAGCCATGAACCGCATCGTTGCCGCATTCGTTGCCGTCGTGGTGATCCTGCTCGGCTTGAGCAGCATGTTCGTGGTGAGCGAAGGCCACAGCGCATTGGTCCTGCAATTCGGTCGCATCGTGCACACGGACTACCAGCCGGGCCTGCATTTCAAGCTGCCCGTGCTGCAGCAGGTGATCCATTTCGACAAGCGCATCCTGTCGCTCGACGCGCCGCCCGAGCGCTACTTCACCTCCGAGAAGAAGAGCGTCAACGTCGATTTCTACGTCAAGTGGCGCATCGCCGACAACGCGGCCTATTACCGCGCCACCGGCGGCGACCAGCTGCAGGCCGCGCAGCGGCTCACCCCCATCGTCAAGGACGCGCTGCGGTTCGAGTTCAATGCACGCACCTTGCCCGACCTGATCTCCGGCGGGCGCAAGGACATCACCGAGCGGGTGCGTGCTCAGACCGATCTTTCCGCGCGCAAGAACCTGGGCATTGCGGTGGTCGACGTGCGCATCAAGCGCATCGACCTGCCCAACGAGGTCAGCGAATCGGTGTACAAGCGGATGCGTGCCGAGCGCCTGCAACTGGCCAATGAACTGCGTTACACGGGCCAGGAAGCGGCGACCCGGATCAAGGCCGACGCGGATCGCCAGGCGCAGGTGCTGGAAGCCGATGCCAACCGGGATGCCGCCAAGGTGAAAGGCGAGGGCGATGCCGAAGCCGCCGCGATCTATGCGCGTGCCTACAGCAAGGACCCGGAGTTCTACGCGTTCTATCGCAGCCTGGCGGCCTATCGTGCGTCGATGGAAACCGGCAACGGCGTGCTCATCCTCAAGCCTGATTCGCCGTTCCTGCATTACTTCGACGACCCCGCACCGCGGAAGTAGGCCGCATCGACCCGCGCAGCGGGCGTTTACCCAGGCAGCCCCGTGGCGGGGCGGCAAACTAACGAAACGAGAGTTCACATGGGCAAGTCAGTCGTAATCCTGGGCGCGCAGTGGGGCGACGAGGGCAAGGGCAAGATCGTCGACCTGCTGACCGAGCGGGTCAGCGCGGTGGTGCGCTTCCAGGGCGGCCACAACGCCGGCCACACGCTGGTGATCAAGGGCAAGAAGACCGTGCTGCACCTGATTCCCTCGGGCATCCTGCGCGAAGACGCGCTGTGCCTGATCGGCAACGGGGTGGTGCTGTCGCCCGAGGCGCTGATCAACGAGATCAGCGAATTGGAAGCCAACGGCGTCGAAGTGCGCTCCCGCGTCAAGATCAGCCCGGCGACACCGCTGATCATGCCGTACCACATCGCCGTCGACAAAGCTCGTGAAATCGCCGCCGGCGGCAAGGCCATCGGCACCACCGGCCGTGGCATCGGTCCGGCCTACGAGGACAAGGTTGCCCGCCGTTCGATCCGCGTTGCCGACCTGATGTACCCGCACGAATTGCCCGCGTTGCTCAAGACCGCGGTGGACTACCACAACTTCATCCTTACCCAGTGGCTGAAAGCCGAGCCGGTCGATTACGACACCGTGCTGAAAGATGCGCTGGCCTGGGGCGAGTACATCCGCCCGCTGGTCGACGACGTCGCCACCATCCTGCACGACGTGCGCAAGGGCGGCGGCAACATCCTGTACGAGGGCGCGCAGGGCGCGCTGCTGGACATCGACCACGGCACCTACCCGTACGTCACGTCCAGCAACACCACCGTCGGCGGCGCGCTGGCCGGCACCGGCGTGGGTACGCAGGACATCGACTACGTGCTGGGCATCTGCAAGGCCTACGCCACCCGCGTCGGCAGCGGTCCGTTCCCGACCGAACTCAATGACGAGATGGGCGAGCTGCTGCGCAAGAAGGGCAACGAGTTCGGCGCCAGCACCGGCCGTCCGCGCCGCTGCGGCTGGATCGACCTGGTCGCGCTCAAGCGCGCCACCCAGATCAACGGCATCAACGGCCTGGCTATCACCAAGCTCGACGTGCTCGACGGCCTGTCCACCATCAAGGTCTGCATTGCCTACGAATACCGGGGCAAGCGCCGCGAGCTGGCGCCGCTGGATGCGGACGGCTGGGACGAGTGCAAGCCCGTCTACCTGGAATTTCCCGGCTGGGAAGAATCCACCGCCGGTATCCGCGACTGGAACAAGCTGCCGCCCGCCGCCCGCGCCTACCTGCGCGCCGTCGAGGAGCTGTCCGGTTGCCGCCTGGCGCTGGTCGCAACCGGTGCGGACCGGGAAGACACCATCGTGCTGGATGACCCGTTCGCCTGAGGTCCGTACGCCCCGCCGCGCACTGGCGCAAGGCGGGGTTCGCTGATCAGGCGCGGTTGTGCGAGCGCATGGTGCGCTGCTTCTCGATCTGCCAATCGCGTTGCTTCTCGGTCTCGCGCTTGTCGTGCTCCTGCTTGCCGCGGGCCAGGCCGATCTCGACCTTGACCTTGTTGCCTTTCCAGTACATCGCCGTGGGCACCAGGGTGTGGCCCTTGCGTTCGACCGCACCGACCAGCTGGTCGATCTCCTTGCGGTGGAGCAGCAGCTTGCGGGTGCGCCGATCCTCGGCGATGACGTGCGTCGACGCGCTGATCAGCGGCGGGATCGAGCAGCCGACCAGGAACACCTCGTTCCTGAGGACCACCGCATAACTGTCGCCGAAATTGATGCGGCCGGCACGCAGTGCCTTCAGCTCCCAGCCTTGCAGGGCAACGCCGGCCTCGAAGCGCTGGTCGATGTGATATTCGAAGCGCGCGCGCTTGTTCAGCGCGATGGTGCCGCCGCCCTTGGTGTCCTTGTCCTTGCTCTTGGCCATGTCCGCTAAACTTCGGGCCACTGGGCGGCCGCATTGCCCGCCGCCCCATCGGGGCGACGCATTTGTCGAGATGGCGCCTCGGGGCGGGCGCTCACTTGATCTTCGCATTCATGGATGAATGCACAAGCCCGAGAGGTTGTCGTGATCGAAATACGTCGCAGCGCGTTGGTGAAGTACTCGCCGGCGCAGATGTTCGAACTGGTCAATGAGGTGGAAGCATACCCAAAGCGCTTCGCCTGGTGTGCGGACGCCGAAGTGCTGGAGCGCGGCGACAACGTGGTGGTGGCCAGGCTGGATCTCAAGTTTGCCGGGTTCAGCCAGAGCTTCACCACGCGCAACGTGCTCGACGCGCCGCGGCGCCTGGAGATGAACCTGGTCGAAGGACCATTTCGCAGCCTGCATGGCGTGTGGGATTTCACCGCGCTGGGTGATGCCGGCAGCAAGGTCGCCTTTGCGCTTGATTTCGATTACGCGGGCAGGCTCGGCGGTGCCGCCTTGCGGCTCGGCTTCCAGGGGCTGGCCGGGCGCATGGTGGATGACTTCTGCCGCGAAGCGGAGCGCCTCCATGGTTGAGCCGTCGATCGGCATCGAGGTGGTGTTTGCCGATGGCGATTCGGTGGTGGTGCGTCGTCGCGTGCAGGTCGCCGACGGTTGCACGGTGGCCGAGGCGGTCACCGCCAGCGGCATCGCGTCGTCGCTGCCGGCAGGTGCCATCGATCCGGCCCGGCTGGGCATCTTCGGACACAAGGTCGTTGCCGGGCAGCGCGTGCGCGACGGTGACCGCATCGAGATCTGCCGACCGCTGACACTCGACCCGATGGAGGCGCGGCGCCGGCGTTCGCGCTGAAACCCTGCCGCCCGCGCGCCAGCCTCAATGGCCGCCGTCGGTCCCCTGGCCCAGGCCGCCGTCGTTCTTCTTGTCATCCGGTGACTGGCTCTTGTCGCCCTGGGTTTCGTTCGCCGGATAACCCGAGTTGTACTTGCGGCTTTCCCTGATCAGCTGCTGCGGATCGCGGGCGAAGAAGTCGCCTTCGGTGTGCACCAGGGTGTCGTTGTTGAAGGTCAGCTTGAACGTGCGCACCTTGGGCTTGCCGCCGCGGCGGGACTGGGTGGACACGTAGTCCCAGCGGCTGTTGTCGAACGGCGTGCGCACCGACGGCGTGCCGAGCAGCAGAAGGACCTGGTGCTTCGTCATCCCCGGCTTCAGCTGATCCACCATCTTTTCGTCCAGCAGATTGCCTTGCTGCACGTCCGGCGTGTACGCGATGTGGCAACCGGCGACGGCAAGTGCCAGCAGCGCAACAACCGGCAGGATGATCAGCTTTTGCATGCGTGTTGCGTCCAGGGTCGTGAAGGTGTCGGATGATACACTACCGGCTCGGGCTCGCCGTGCGTGGAGAGAGGCTATGGAACAGGAAACCAGAGAGCTGCGTCGGGTCGGTCTCAAGGTGACCCATCCGCGCATGCGCATCCTGCAGGTGTTCGACGACGAGAGCGAACGCCACTTGACGGCCGAGGACGTGTACAAGCACCTGCTGGCCCAGAAGGAGGACATCGGGTTGGCGACCGTGTATCGGGTGCTGACCCAGTTCGAGGCGGCGGGGATCATCGTCAAGCACAATTTCGAAGGCGGCCAGGCAGTCTACGAACTCGATCGCGGCAAACACCACGACCACATGATTGACGTGGACAGCGGCAAGGTGATCGAGTTCATCAGCGAGGAGATCGAGCGCCTGCAGCACGAGATCGCCGCCAAGCACGGCTACGTGATCGAGGATCACAGCCTGGTGCTCTACGTGCGCCCGAAACAGCGCGCCCGCAAGGATTGAAGCCGGGCGCCCGACGCCTCGTTCGTATTCGTCATGCCAAGAAAAAAACCGCAGGTGGACTCCTGTCCGCCTACGGTTGATGCCTTGCCGGTCGGATGGCGCGCGGTGCGCGCGCGTATCCATCCGGCAGCGGCGAAACGGCATCCTGCCGTTTTCTCAGAATCACCGTCCCCACGGTGACCCTGATCCGCCATCTCACGACGGCGGTTCCCCCACATCGATGACGACATCCTAACGATGTCTTCACGTTGCGCATATCGGAAAAATTCCTAGTCCAGGCGACTGCGTTCGGTGCTGCTTTTGTTGCCTCGCAGCAAAATACGCAGGTGCACGCCAGGGTGGTCGGTGCGCAGGCGGAACTGTCCGCCCAGCGAGGTCACCCGGTCGCGCATGCCCTGCAGGCCCCGCCCGCCGCGCGGGAGGCGATGGGGCAGGCCGGTACCGTCATCACGCAGATCGAGCAAGGCGACGGCGATGCCGTTGCGTTCGCCGATCCGCAGCCGCAGGCGGAATTCACTGGCGCAGGCGTGCTTGACGGTGTTGGTGGCGCTTTCCTGAGCCAGCCGGTAGATCGCCGTGCGGGTGTCATCGTCGAGCAATCGCGGGTCGCCGTGGAGTTCCACGTGGTAGCGCATGCCGGCACTGGTCAGCAGGTCGCGGATCGGGCCTTCATCCAGCGCGCGCAGCAGGCCGAACTCGTCCAGGATCGCCGGGCGCAGGTCGTCCAGCAGGCGATGCAGGGCGCGGCGCATGTGGGCCAGGATGGTGTTGATCGAGATGCTCACGTCGTCCATTCCGACCTCGTGCAAACGCGCCTGGGCCAGTTTCACGTGGGTCTGGATCGCGGTGATGTTCTGGCCCAGTTCGTCATGCAGTTCGGCCGCAAGATGCCGCCGCTGGTTCTCGTCGGCCTGCAGGTTGCCGCGTGCGGCGTCACGCAGCTGTTGGGCCAGATGATCCAGGCGGCGATTGACGGCCCCGAGGTAGACGTTCTGCTCCGCCACCCGTTCGCTGCTGCGCCGCAGGGCGTCGGTGGCCGAACCGAGCATCAGCGCGCCGGTGCCTGCCACGGCCAGGAACAGGTAGGCGGCGGCGGTCGAGGGCGTGTGGCCCAGGTGCACGTCCACCAGGGTCATGCCCAGACTGCTGATCAGCATGGCGAGGCTGGCGCCGCGCCAGCCATGGCGGAAGGCGAAAAACAGCACCGGCGCCAGCGACAGCACCCGCGCGAACTGCGGCTGCGGCGCGGCGCGCTCGGACAGCACCAGCAGGATGGCCATGGATGGTGCCAGCACCAGCAGCACGTCCGTCAGCAGGCGCATCACCGAGGCACGCTCCAGCCGCGTGTGCAGCAGCATGATCAACACCGGCGCCACCAGCAGGATGGCCAGATAGTGGCTGAGCAATTCCTCGGCGATGACGCGGATCATCAACTCTGGCGTTTCCGACCAGTTGGTGAATGCGAGCAGCGCGGCGTCCGCGGCGGTCGTGACCGTGACCACCAGCACCACCGAAAGCAGCAGCCGGGTCACGTCCTGCGGGCTGTGCAGGCTGGGATGCAGGTGCAGCCGGCGCAGCAGCCACATGCAGGCCATCATCACCAGGAATGCCGGCAGCACGTCTGCCAGCACGCCGCTGATGTGCAGCGGTGATCCATGCCACCAGGCGGTGCTGGCGCAGGCGAGCAGTTCCGCGGCGAGCAACCAGCCCCAGTGGCGCAACGGTACCAGCAGGAGTGCGGTGAAACGCAGGCCGTAGGGCAGCATCCAGTAGGGTTGTGCCGTGGCGCCGAGCAGCAGCCACAGCACCAGATAACCTGCGCCGATGAGCGGCCCGGAATCGGGCAGGAGAGATGGCTTGAATCGCATCCGGCGATGGTACATGCGCCGTGCGCGGGGTGGCGTGCCGGGGTACTTGGCCTGGCGTGCTGTCCCGGGCGCGCCTTCCTGTGTCAGAGTAGGAAGATGTACAGCATCGTTCTGGTTGACGACCACGCCATCGTTCGAGAGGGCTTCAAGCGCCTGATCGAGCTGGAATCGGACCTGGAAGTGGTTGCCGAATGCCGCAACGGCGACGACGCGGTGGAGGCGGTCGGCCACTGGCGCCCGGACCTGGTGGCGCTGGATCTTTCCTTGCCCGACGGCAGCGGTTTGCCGTTGATCGAGCATCTGCTCAGCGTGCATGCGGCCACTCGCGTGGTCGTGTTGAGCATGCATGATGGCGACGCTTACGTTTCCGAGGCGTTGCGTCGCGGGGCCAGCGGGTTCGTCACCAAGGGCGTCGCGCCGGAGGAACTGGTGGCGGGCCTGCGCGCCGTGATGCAGGGCGAGTGCTTCCTCAGCTCGGACCTGCGCCAGCGCCGCACCGAGCGCCCCAACGACGCGCTCGATCCGGTCAACCGGCTGACCGCCCGCGAGCGCGAAGTGTTCCTGTTGCTGGCCGGGGGGCGCACGCCCAAGCAGGTCGCTGCCGACCTCGGCATTGGCCAGAAAACCGTGTACATCCACCGTGCCAGCCTGATGGGCAAGCTCGGCGCCGGATCGGAACTGGACCTCTATCGCATGGCGACCGAGCGCGGCCTGCTGTCGACGACGGTCTGAGGACAGCCGCCTTCAGGTCGCCTGCGCGCGCTCCAGCATCTGCCTGGCGTGAGCCCGGGTCTCGCGGGTGATTTCCACGCCGCCGAGCATGCGAGCCAGCTCGTCGCGCCGGCCTGCGGCGTCCAGTTGTTCGATCCGCGTGCGGGTGGTGTCGCCGTCGCTCTGCTTGCTCACCCGCAAGTGGGCGTGACCTTGCGCGGCGACCTGCGGCAGGTGGGTCACGCAGAGCACCTGGCGACGGCTTCCCAGCGCACGCAGTTTCTGGCCGACCACCTCGGCGACCGCGCCGCCGATGCCGCTGTCGACCTCATCGAAGACCATGCTGCCGATCGAATCCTTGCCCAACGTAGCCACTTCGATGGCCAGACTGATGCGCGCAAGTTCGCCGCCGGAGGCGACCTTGCGCAGCGGCCGCGGTGGCTGGCCAGGATTGGCGCTGACCAGCAGCTCGCAGCGCTCCCGGCCCTGGGCGTCGGGTTCGTCGCCGGGCGTCGGCACCAGCTCGACGCGCAGTACGCCACCGGCCATGCCGAGTTCGCCCATCAGCGCACTGACTTCCTCGCCGAGCTTCGTCGCGGCAGCCATGCGCGATTGACCCAGCAGGTCCGCCGCGCGGGAGTATTCCTGTTGCAGGCGCTGAAGCTGACCGCTCAACTGTTCCAGTGCGTCGCCGGCGCCTTCGAGTTCGGCGTGCTCGGCGCGCAGCGCCAGCAGCCTCTCGTGCAGGGCTTCCGGCGGCAGCCGGTGGCGGCGCGAGAGCGCGTGCAGATGGCTCAGCTGCTGGTCGAGCGCGGCGTAGCCGGCCGGATCGAGGTCGACGTCTTGCGCATAGCGGCCCAAGCCGTCGGCGGCTTCGCCCAACTGGATACCGGCGTTGTCGAGCAGCTCCAGCCAGGGTGCCAGCCGGTCGTCCAGGGCGGCGAGTTTGCCCAGCTCGGCATGCGCACGACCCAGGGCCCGGCGCAGGGCGAACTCGCCCTCGCCATCGAGCAGTTCCACCACGCCGGCGCTGCCTTCCGCCAGGCGGTCGGCGTTGGCCAGGCGCTTGTGGTTGGCCTCCAGTTCGGCCAGTTCGGTGGGTGGCAGCGCCCATTGCTCCAGTTCCGCCAGTTCATGGCGCAGCAGCTCCAGCCGAAGTTCGCGATCCTCGCCGCCACTGAGCTTGTGCATGCGCTGGTTCAACTCGCGCCACTGCTCCGCCTGGCGGCGCACCTGGGCGATCAAGTCATCGTGGCCCGCATAAGCGTCGAGCAAGGCCAGCTGATGGGCCCGCGAGAGCAGCGCCTGGTGTTCATGCTGGCCGTGGATCTCGACCAGCAAGGCGGCCAGCTCGCCGAGCTGGCGCGTGTTGGCGGGGCGGCCGTTGATCCAGGCGCGGGAGCTGCCTTCGGCACGCAACACTCGCCGCAACTGGCAGTTGCCGTCTTCGTCGAGTTCCTCCCGGCGCAACCATGCCTGCGCGTCGGGCAGTCCGGTCAAATCGAACTCCGCGGCCAACTCGGCGCGGTCGCTGTCCGCGCGGATCATGCCGCTGTCGGCGCGTGCGCCGGTCAGCAGCATCAACGCGTCGACCAGCAGCGACTTGCCGGCGCCGGTCTCGCCGCTGACCACGGTCAGGCCGGGGCCGAAAGACACCTCGGCGGCCTCGACGACGGCAAAATGGCGGACATAGAGCGAAGTGAGCATGGGCAGTTCGGCATTGGAATGGGAGAATTGTAGCGGGAGCCCGGGTGGGCAAAACACCGCATTCGCTTGCAAGCCGCGCGTGCAGACCTTATTTCTGTCGGGTCTCAGGAACTGCTACGGACATGATCCTTCCACACGGCCATGACCTCGATGCCCGCACGCGGCGCCTGCTGCGCGCGCTGATCT
This sequence comes from Rhodanobacter sp. UC4443_H10, assembly GCF_052978325.1. Classification (NCBI taxonomy): domain Bacteria; kingdom Pseudomonadati; phylum Pseudomonadota; class Gammaproteobacteria; order Lysobacterales; family Rhodanobacteraceae; genus Rhodanobacter; species Rhodanobacter sp. UC4443_H10. The sequence goes on from NZ_CM129668.1 coordinate 451,674, forward strand.
CCCAGTATCTGGTCGACGGCGAGCCGGTGGGGTCGCGCACGCTGGCGCGCTCCTCGGGGCTGGACGTCAGTCCGGCGACGATCCGCAACATCATGGCCGACCTGGAAGACGCCGGCCTGGTCGCTTCGCCGCACACCTCGTCAGGCCGCGTACCCACGCCGCGCGGCCTGCGCCTGTTCGTGGACAGCCTGATCGAGTTGCAGCCCTTGCCGCGCGCCGAACTGGCGCGCTTGCAGAGCGAACTGCCACCGGGGCCGGCCACCACGCGCGACCTGCTCGGCAACGTGTCGACTTTGCTCTCGGCGATGACCCGCTTTGCCGGCGTGGTGACGGTGCCGCGCCAGGCCGACTTCCCGCTGCGCCACATCGACTTCGTGGCCCTGCCCGATGCGCGGGTGCTGGTGATCCTGGTGTTTACCGACAACCAGGTGCAGAACCGCATCGTGCAACTGCTCAAGCCGTTGCCCGCCGGTGAGCTGGAGCGGGCGGCCAATTATCTCAACACCCACTTCGCCGGGCTGCGCGTGGACGATATCCGCGCCCACTTGCTGGCCGAGGTACGCGAAACCGGCAGCGAGCTCAACCGGCTGCTGGCCAGTACGGTGGAGCTGGCCACGGCCTCGTTCGCGCCGCAGGCCAGCGATGCCGACATGCTGGTCAGCGGGCAGACCAACCTGATGGCCTGCGCCGAGCTGGCCGACCTGCAGCGGCTGCGCGACCTGTTCGACGCGTTCCAGCAGAAGAACGAGCTGCTCCAGCTGATGGAAGTCTGCGCGAAGGCGCCGGGGGTACGGCTGTTCATCGGCGAGGAGTCGGGCTTCGCGGCACTGGATGGTTGCAGCGTGGTCACGGCCAGCTATGGCGCGCAGGGGCGAATGCTCGGCGCTGTCGGCGTGATCGGACCCACGCGCATGGCCTACGAGCGGGTGATTCCGGTCGTGCAGGCCACGGCCGGATTGCTGAGCGACGCCTTGAATCGGGTCGCGGTGACCCTATAACCGGCAGCAGAGGCGGGATTTCTGGTTGATTTGGATGGCGGGCCACGGTGCCGGCCGCGAACTTTTTGTTGGGAGTGACGCATGCACGACAACGACACCCAGGCGCATGACGAGGCCATGGACCCCGGGTCGGCACCAGCCGTCGACGGCGACCAGTTCGCCAAGCTGCAGGCCCGCGTGGCCGAACTGGAGGCGATCAACGCCGAGCTGCAGGAAACGGTCTTGCGCGAGAAGGCGGAGATCGAGAACCAGCGTCGGCGCCTGCATCGGGACCTGGAGCAGGCCCGGCGGTTTGCCAACGAGAAACTGCTGAACGAATTGCTGCCGGTATACGACGGACTGGAGAGCGGCCTGGCAGCCGAGGGAGGCGACGTCGCCTCGATACGCGAGGGCCTCGGTCTCACCCTGAAAGCGCTGCTCAAGGTCGCCGGGAACCACGGCATGGCGCAGGTCGATCCGATCGGCCAGCCGCTCGATCCCGAGCGCCACCACGCGGTGAGCATGGTCGCGGCCCCCGGCCAAGCGCCGGGCACCGTGGTCAGCGTGCTGCAGAAAGGCTACGTGCTGAACGATCGCCTGCTGCGTCCGGCGCTGGTCGCCGTGGCGAAGGACTGAGCGCATCGCACGCCGCCGTCGGCATTGAATCGCTGCGGCAGAACCCCATCTGGAAACCATCGCGGCCGCCGGGCCGCCAATAGATTCGGAGCATGAACATGGGCAAGATCATCGGCATCGACCTGGGCACCACGAACTCCTGCGTGTCCGTGATGGACGGCAGCACGACCAAGGTCATCGAGAACTCGGAAGGCGATCGCACCACGCCGTCCATCGTCGCCTTCACCAAGGACGGCGAGGTGCTGGTCGGTGCCTCGGCCAAGCGCCAGAGCGTGACCAACCCGAAGAACACCTTCTACGCGGTGAAGCGCCTGATCGGTCGCAAGTTCAACGACGCCGAGGTGCAGAAGGACCTGAACATCGTGCCGTTCGGCATCGTGGCGCACGACAACGGCGACGCCTGGGTGCAGACCTCCGACGGCAAGAAGATGGCACCGCAGGAAATCTCCGCCAAGGTGCTGATGAAGATGAAGAAGACCGCCGAGGACTATCTCGGCGAAACGATCACCGAGGCGGTGATCACGGTGCCTGCGTACTTCAACGACAGCCAGCGCCAGGCGACCAAGGACGCCGGCAAGATCGCCGGCCTGGAAGTGAAGCGCATCATCAACGAGCCGACCGCGGCCGCCCTGGCCTACGGCCTGGACAAGAAGGGCGGCGACCGCAAGATCGTGGTCTATGACCTCGGCGGCGGCACCTTCGACGTGTCGATCATCGAGATCGCCGAAGTCGACGGCGAGAAGCAGTTCGAGGTGCTGGCCACCAACGGCGACACCTTCCTCGGTGGCGAAGACTTCGACATGCGCGTCATCGACTACCTGGTCGAGGAGTTCCAGAAGGAGCAGGGCATCGACCTGCGCAAGGACCCGCTGGCGCTGCAGCGCCTGAAGGATGCGGCCGAGCGCGCCAAGATCGAGCTGTCCTCCAACCACCAGACCGACGTGAACCTGCCGTACGTGACGGCCGACGCGTCCGGCCCGAAGCACCTCAACATCAAGCTGACCCGGGCCAAGCTCGAGGCGCTGGTGGAGGATCTGGTCAAGCGCACCATCGAGCCGTGCCGCACCGCGCTGAATGACGCCGGCCTGCGCGTGTCCGACATCAACGACGTGATCCTGGTCGGCGGCCAGACCCGCATGCCCAAGGTGCAGGAGGCAGTGAAGGACTTCTTCGGCAAGGAGCCGCGCAAGGACGTCAACCCGGACGAGGCCGTCGCCGTGGGCGCGGCGATCCAGGGCGGCGTGCTGGGTGGTTCGGTCAAGGACGTGCTGCTGCTCGACGTGACCCCGCTGTCGCTGGGCATCGAGACCATGGGCGGCGTGATGACCAAGCTGATCGAGAAGAACACCACCGTGCCGACCAAGGCGGCGCAGACCTTCTCCACCGCCGACGACAACCAGACCGCGGTGACCGTGCATGTGCTGCAGGGCGAGCGCGAGCGCGCCAGCGCGAACAAGTCGCTGGGCAAGTTCGACCTGCAGGGCATCGAGCCGGCGCCGCGCGGCATGCCGCAGATCGAGGTCACCTTCGACATCGACGCCAACGGCATCCTGCATGTGTCGGCCAAGGACAAGAAGACCGGCAAGGAACAGAAGATCGAGATCAAGGCCGGCTCGGGCCTGTCCGACGAGGAAATCCAGCGCATGGTCGCCGATGCCGAGGCGAACAAGGAAGAGGACAAGAAGTTCCACGAGCTGGTCGCCACCCGCAACAAGGCCGACCAGCTGGTGCATGCCACCCGCAGCGCGCTGAAGGAGCATGGTGGCAAGGTGCCGGCCGACCAGCTGTCCACGATCGAAGGCGCGTTGTCGGATCTGGAAAAGGCCAAGGATGGTGACGACAAGGCGGCGATCGAGGCCAAGGTCGAGAAGCTGGAACAGGTGGCCCAGGCGCTCTACGCCGCGGCGCAGGGCGGCCCGGCCGATGCCGGCGCGCAGTCCGCGCCGGGCGGCTCGGCGCAGCCGGACGACGTGGTCGATGCCGAGTTCACCGAAGTGAAAGACGACAAGAAGTAAGCGGCATCGTCATCGGCACGGCCCGATGGCCAGCCCGCGCCAGGAACGTTCCTGGCGCGGGCGGTTTTGCGGATGGTGCCATGGGGCGGACGAGCATGTGGATGCATGAATGAGCAAGCGTGATTACTACGAAGTGCTGGGTGTGGAACGCACCGTCACCGAAGTCGAACTGAAGAAATCCTTCCGTCGGCTGGCCATGAAGTACCACCCGGATCGTTGCCCCGACGACCCGACCGCGCAGGACAAGTTCAAGGAGGCCAAGGAGGCCTACGAAGTGCTGTCCGACGAGCGCAAGCGTGCCTTGTACGACCAGCACGGCCACGCGGCGTTCGAAGGCGGCATGGGCGGCCGCGGCGGCGCCGGGTTCGGCGACGTGGGCGACATCTTCGGCGACATCTTCGGCGACATCTTCGGCAGGAATGGCGGTGGCCGCGGCCGGCCGCGCCGCGGCTCGGACCTGCGCTACATCATGGATCTCGACCTCGAGGAGGCCGTGTTCGGCGTCAGCAAGCAGATCGAGATCCCCACCCAGGTCAATTGCCATCACTGCAACGGCAGCGGTTCGGCCGACGGCAAGGTAGCCAAGTGCGCGACCTGCCATGGCCACGGCCAGGTGCGCATGCAGAACGGCATCTTCTCGATCCAGCAGGCTTGCCCGCATTGTGGCGGCACCGGCCAGGCAATCGAGAATCCCTGCCGCAAGTGCCACGGCGAGGGACGCATCGAGGAGACCCGCACGCTGTCCGTGCAGATCCCCGAGGGCGTCGACAACGGTGACCGCATTCGCCTGAGCGGGCAGGGCGAGGCCGGCCCGTCCGGCACGCCGGCCGGCGACCTCTACGTGGAAGTGCGCGTGCGCGAGCATGCGATCTTCCAGCGCGACGGCAGCGACCTGTATTGCGAACTGCCGATCCGCTTTTCGCAGGCTGCGCTGGGCGCCCAGTTGCCGGTGCCGACGCTGGAGGGCGAAGTCCCGATAAGCATTCCGCCGGAGACGCAGACCGGCGCGCAGTTCCGCCTGCGCGGCCGCGGCGTCAAGTCGGTGCGCAGCAGCCGCCACGGCGACCTGATTTGTCGGGTGGTGGTGGAAACGCCGGTGCGCCTGACGCGCCAGCAACGCGAGCTGCTGGAGTCGCTGGAGGCCACGTTCAGCGGCAGCGACGCCGACAAGCACACGCCGCGCGCCAAGGGCTGGGTCGACGGCGTGAAGAAATTCTGGTCCCGCGTGACCGCCTGAGGCGAAGCGGGCCTGCGGCCGCCACCCCGCGGCCAGGCTGCGCGGTTAGCATGGACGCCTGACCCCGAGGAATGCTGCGCCGATGACACGCCCCTTTCGACTTGCCGTGAACGGCGCCTCCGGCCGCATGGGCCGCGCCTTGCTCGACTTGCTGGGTGCCGACGGCGATGCCGAACTGGTGCATGCCGTGGTGGCGCCGGGGTCGATCCACGCCGGCCAGCCCGTGCCCGGTGTGGCAAACGGAACCCTTCGTTACGCGCATGACTGGACGCAGGCGCCGCCGATCGACGTCATTGTCGATTTCAGCACGCCTGCGGCGCTGGGAGCTGCGCTCGACCATTGTCTGGAGCGCGGCATCGCACTGGTCAGCGGCACCACCGGCATCGACGGCGCGCTGACGTCGCGATTGGCCGATGCCGCGCGGCAGATCGCGGTCCTGCGCGCCGCCAACTTCAGCCTCGGCGTGGCGATGCTGGCGCGGCTGTTGCGCGAGGCGGCGTCGGCCCTGCCGGCCTGGGATCTGGAGATCGTCGAAGCGCACCACGGTCGCAAGCGCGATGCACCATCCGGCACCGCCCTGGCGCTTGGCGAGGTGGCGGCGGCCGCACGCCACACCACGCTGGAGGCTGCGGCGGCATTCGAGCGTGGCGGCGAGCGCGTCGACGGCAGCATCGGTTTCGCCGTGATCCGCGGTGGCGACATCGTGGGCGAGCACCAGGTCATGCTGATCGGTCAGGGCGAGCGGCTGGAGCTGGTCCACCGCGCCACCGATCGCTCGATCTTCGCGCGTGGCGCGCTGCATGCGGCGCACTGGCTCGCAGGCCGGCCAGCCGGTCAGTGGCGGCTGGAGGACGTCATCGCCACGCGGCCCTGAAGCATTTCCTGCGGCGGTGCCGGAGCCTGATCCCGGCTCAATCGCGATGTGCGGCGTTGCGGCTCCGGCTGGCGCCGAACTTCCGGTCGAGGCCGCCGAAAACCTTCTTGAACGCCCGCGAGAACTTGCCGCGGCGGGTCTTGCGCAGCTTCTCTTCCTCGCTGGTGAGCCAGGCGACCTGGATGACGCGGCGTTCGCCCTCGTACGGCAAATGGCCGTGGAAGGAGTTGTCGCAGCGCTTGAACACCGCAAACTCGCCGTACAGTGGAATCAGCTCGGGCATCACCATCGCGTCGATGTCGTCCATGCTGTGCAGGAATCGCAGGCAGCCGGCGCTGGTGTCAGGCCATTGGCCGTTGAGGTAGAGCAGGGCGGTGGCGATCTTCGACCGGCTGTCGGTGTGGATCGTGCCATGGCGCTTGTTGAGCATGCGGCACAGGGTAACCAGGGTGGGATAGCGATCCAGCTCCTCGATGCCCAGGCGCTTGCCGATGGCGCGGGCGAACTCCGGGGAGGTCAGGCCCTCGATCAGCGCATTGACGCTGGCGCCGCAATCGGCCGGTTCGTAGGGGAAGAATCCGGCGCTGGCATAGCGCGGGAAATCGCGATCGAGATCCGCACGCATCTCGTCGGGCAGTTGTCCGTGGGCGACCATGAACGGGAAAGGCTGGTGCCGGATCGTGGTATCCGGGCGATCGAGACGCGCGGGGTCCAGCAGTACGACGGCACCCATGGGACGTCCAGCTCCATTGAAATGAGGTCTAGTGTACCGTTCGCGCTCCATACGCGACGCACCGGGCATCGGCCGATTCATGCTGCCGCAAGGTGGACAGGAACGTGCCTGCAGCCTATCATTGCGACCCGCCCGGAAAGCTTCCCCTCCAAACTCCACAAGCCAGCAATACTGCGGCTTGCGGACTTTGCTGCATCAAAAAGGCGGTCCTTGTTATGTCGCATCCTGCCCTGCTGGCCCTCGAAGACGGCAGCATTTTTCATGGCCACGCCATCGGCGCCGTTGGCGAAACGGTCGGCGAAGTGGTCTTCAATACCGCCATGACCGGTTATCAGGAGATCCTCACCGATCCCTCCTACGCGCGCCAGATCGTCACCCTGACCTACCCGCACGTCGGCAACACCGGTGTCAACGAGGTGGATGTGGAGTCGAATCTCGTGCATGCCGCCGGCCTGATCGTGCGCGACGTGCCGCGGCGTGCCAGCAACTGGCGCTCCACTCGCAGCTTGCCCGACTACCTCGCCGACCACGGCACGGTGGCCATCGCCGGGATCGACACGCGCCGGCTGACCCGCATACTGCGCGAGAAGGGCGCGCTGGCCGGTTGCATCGTGGCGGGCGCGCAGGTCGACGCGGAAGATGCCCTGGCCAAGGCGCGCGGCTTCTCCGGCCTCGCCGGAATGGACCTGGCCAAGGTCGTGGGCACCGGCAAGCCCTACAGATGGAATCAGGGCTGCTATGACCTCGATCGCACGGCGTTCAACCAGCCGGCCATGCAGTTCAAGGTGGTGGCCTACGACTTCGGCACCAAGCTCAACATCCTGCGCCTGCTGGCCGAGCAGGGTTGCGACATTACCGTGGTGCCGCCGCAGACTCCCGCCGCGGAGGTGCTGGCGATGCAGCCCCATGGCGTGTTCCTTTCCAACGGCCCGGGCGATCCCGCTGCGTGCGATTACGCGATCGAGGCGACGCGCGTCTTCCTCGACGCGAAGATTCCGCTGTTCGGCATCTGCCTGGGCCATCAACTGATGGGGCTGGCGCTGGGCGGACGCACGCTGAAGATGAAATACGGCCACCACGGCGCCAACCATCCGGTGAAGGATCTGGACGACGGCCGCGTGCTGATCACCTCGCAGAACCACGGTTTCGCGGTCGATCCGGCCAGTCTGCCGGCCCATGTGCGGCTGACCCACCGCTCGCTGTTCGACGGTTCGCTGCAGGGTTTCGCGCTGACAGATCGCCCGGCCTTCTGTTTCCAGGGCCATCCCGAGGCCAGCCCGGGACCGCATGACATGGGCTATCTGTTCCAACGTTTCGCCAAGCTGATGCAGGAGGCTCGCTGAGATGCCCAAGCGCAATGACATCAAGAGCGTGCTTATCATCGGCGCCGGCCCGATCGTGATCGGCCAGGCCTGCGAGTTCGACTACTCCGGCGCGCAGGCCTGCAAGGCGCTGAAGGAAGAAGGCTTCCGCGTCATCCTGGTCAACTCCAACCCCGCCACGATCATGACCGATCCGGACACCGCCGACGCGGTGTACATCGAGCCGATCAACTGGCAGACGGTGGAACGCATCATCGCCAAGGAGCGCCCGGATGCGGTGCTGCCGACGATGGGTGGGCAGACCGCGCTCAATTGCGCGCTGGACCTTGCCGACCACGGCGTGCTGGAGAAGTACGACGTCGAGCTGATCGGCGCCCGGCGCGAAGCGATCCGCATGGCCGAGGACCGCGAGCTGTTCAAGCGGGCGATGACCGAGATCGGGCTGGACAGCCCCAAGTCGGACGTGGCCAAGAACTTCGAGCATGCAGTGGAGATCCAGGCCCGGCTCGGTTTCCCGGTGATCATCCGGCCCAGCTTCACGCTGGGCGGCACCGGCGGCGGCATCGCCTACAACAAGGAAGAGTTCGAGACCATCGTCAAGCGTGGCCTCGACATGTCGCCCACCCACGAGGTGCTGATCGACGAATCCGTGCTGGGATGGAAGGAGTTCGAGATGGAAGTGGTCCGCGACACCGCGGACAACTGCATCATCATCTGCGCCATCGAGAACCTCGATCCGATGGGCGTGCACACCGGCGACTCGATCACCGTGGCACCGGCGCAGACGCTCACCGACAAGGAATACCAGCGCCTGCGCGATGCCTCCATCGCGGTGCTGCGCAAGATCGGCGTGGATACCGGCGGCTCCAACGTGCAGTTCGGCATCAACCCCGACGACGGTCGCGTGGTGGTGATCGAGATGAATCCGCGCGTGTCGCGCTCCTCGGCGCTGGCGTCGAAGGCCACCGGCTTCCCGATCGCCAAGGTCGCCGCCAAGCTGGCGGTGGGCTACACGCTGGACGAATTGAAGAACGACATCACCGGCGGTCGGACCCCGGCCTCGTTCGAGCCGTCGATCGACTACGTGGTCACCAAGATCCCGCGTTTCGCCTTCGAGAAGTTTCCCGCGGCCGATGCGCGCCTGACCACGCAGATGAAATCCGTCGGCGAGGTGATGGCGATCGGCCGTACCTTCCAGGAGTCGCTGCAGAAAGCCTTGCGCGGGCTGGAAATCGGCAAGACCGGCCTCAATCCCACCGGCCTGGACATCGGCACCGACGACGGTCTGGCGGTGCTCAAGCGGGAGCTGCGCGAGCCGCGTCCCGATCGCGTGTTCCACCTGGCCGATGCGTTCCGCGCCGGCCTGTCGCTGGAGGAGGTGTTCGAGCTAAGCCGGGTCGATCCCTGGTTCCTCGCCGCGTTCGAGGACATCGTGCTGGCCGAGACGGAGATCACCCGGCAAGGCATTACTGCGCTCGACGCCCCGCGTCTGCGTGAACTCAAGCGACTCGGCTTCGCCGACGCACGCATCGCCGAGCTGCTCGGTACCGACGAGGCCTCGGTGCGCCACCTGCGCCACACTCTGAGCGTGCGTCCGGTGTACAAGCGGGTGGATTCCTGTGCCGCCGAGTTTGTCACCGGCACCGCCTACATGTACTCGACCTACGAGGAAGAGTGCGAGGCGCTGCCCACCGATCGCGACAAGATCATCGTCCTCGGCGGCGGCCCGAACCGCATCGGGCAGGGCATCGAGTTCGACTATTGCTGCGTGCATGCGTCGCTCGCGCTGCGCGAGGACGGCTATGAAACCATCATGGTCAACTGCAATCCGGAAACCGTGTCGACCGACTACGACACTTCCGACCGGCTGTATTTCGAGCCGGTGACCCTGGAAGACGTGCTGGAAATCGTCCACCTCGAAAAGCCCAAGGGCGTGATCGTGCAGTACGGCGGGCAGACCCCGCTGAAGCTGGCGCGTGCGCTGGAAGCGGCCGGCGTGCCGATCATCGGCACCAGCCCCGACTCGATCGACCTGGCCGAGGATCGCGAGCGCTTCCAGCAGATGATCGAGAAGATCGGGCTGAAGCAGCCGCCGAACCGCACCGCGCGCAACGCCGACGAGGCGCTGGCGCTGGCCCGCGAGATCGGCTACCCGCTGGTGGTGCGCCCGAGCTACGTGCTTGGCGGCCGCGCGATGGAAGTCGTGCACGACGACGCGGACCTGTCGCGCTACATCCGCGACGCGGTGAAAGTGTCGAACGATTCGCCGGTGTTGCTGGACCGCTTCCTCGACCACGCGGTCGAAGTCGACGTGGACGTGATCGCCGATGCCGCTGGCACTGTGCTGATCGGCGGCATCATGGAGCACATCGAGGAGGCGGGCGTGCATTCCGGCGATTCGTCCTGCTCGCTGCCGCCGTATTCGCTGAGCGCCGATATCCAGGACGAGCTGCGCCGCCAGGTCAGCGCGATGGCGAAGGAGCTGAAGGTCGTCGGCCTGATGAACACCCAGTTCGCGATCCAGGGCGAGACGGTCTACATCCTGGAAGTGAACCCGCGCGCCTCGCGCACGGTGCCGTTCGTGTCCAAGGCCACCGGCGTGCCGCTGGCCAAGATTGCCGCTCGCGTGATGGCCGGGCGTTCGCTGGAGAGCATGAACGCGACGCGCGAAGTGATCCCGTCGTACTTCTCGGTGAAGGAGGCGATCTTCCCGTTCCTGAAGTTCCAGAACGTCGATCCCATCCTGGGACCGGAGATGCGCTCCACCGGCGAGGTCATGGGCGTCGGGCGCAGCTTCGGCGCGGCGTTCGCGCGTGGCCACGAGGCCGCGGGCATCCGGCCGCCGTCGTTGGGCAAGGTGTTCCTGTCGGTGCGTGACGGCGACAAGGAGCTGCTGTTGCCGGTGGCCGCCGAAGTCATCGCGCGCGGGTTCAGCCTGGTGGCGACTGCCGGCACCGCCAGCTACCTGACCGCGCATGGCGTAAAGTGCGAGCGCATCAACAAGGTGATGGAAGGCCGGCCGCACATCGTCGACGCGATCAAGAACGGCGAAATCGTCTACATCGTCAACACCACCGAGGGGAAACAGGCGATCGCCGATTCCTTCTCGATCCGCCGCGAGGCGCTGCAGCACCGCGTCACCTACTCGACCACGGTGGCTGGTGCCCGCGCGCTGGTGCACTCGCTGGATTTCCGTGGCGGTGGTGAGGTCCACAGCCTGCAGGAACTGCATCAGGAGCTGAGCGCATGAGTCGTGCCCCGATCACCAAAACCGGTTCCGAACGCCTGCGCGCGGAACTGGAACGGCTGAAATCCATCGAGCGCCCGCGCATCATCGCGGCCATCGCGGAGGCGAGGGCGCACGGCGATCTCAAGGAGAACGCCGAGTACCACGCCGCGCGCGAACTGCAGAGCTTCACCGAGGGGCGCATCGCCCAGCTCGAAGGGCTGCTGTCGACCGCCGAAGTCATCGACGTGTCGCGGCTCAATGCGGGCAAGCGGGTGGTCTTCGGCGCGACCGTCGACCTGGAGGACGAGGACAGCGGCACCCCGGTGACCTACCAGATCGTCGGCGACCTGGAGGCGGACATCAAGCAGAACCTGATCGCCGTCTCCTCGCCGATCGCCCGCGCCCTGATCGGCAAGAGCGCCGGCGACAGCTTCGAGTTCACCGCCCCCAACGGCGTCAAACACTACGAAATCATCGACGTCCACTACGACTGAGGGGTTGGAAAGACGGGCAGGGATGGTCGCGTGCCGGCCTGCTCTCGTCATTCGCGCGAAGGCGGAATCCATCTTGCGGTCCGCCCGGGATCAGGACAGCTTTCGCATGAGCGCCCCTTCGGCCGTCGTGAAGCACCTCGCGGGCCCGATTCCACACGCGCACAAAAAAAGCCGCATGAGCGGCTTTTTTGCCGGCACGTGCGCGATGACTCAGCGCTGGCGAGCCTTGAAACGGGGGTTGCTCTTGCAGATCACGAACACCTTGCCGCGACGACGCACGATCTTGCAATCGCGGTGCCGCGCCTTGGCGGACTTCAGAGAATTAAGCACCTTCACGGCAGGCTCCTGACACCAAATGAAAAACTCAAGCTCGCAAGTATAACGAGGCTCGCGGCAGCTCACAAGCCTGGCGCGACAGCCACTTCCGTGACGGTGGCCAGGAACTGTTGCAGCGCCGGTGAGGGGTCGTTGGCCCGGCAGGCCACGGCCAGCAGCAGAAAGGCGTTCGGGTCCTCCAGCGGCACATAGGCAACACCGGGCAGCCGCACCGTCCGCAGGCTGGACGGCACCAGCGCCAGTCCCAATCCGGCGGCGACCAGCGCCAGCAAGCCGTTGATCTGCTGGGCGTGCTGGACGATGGCGGGCTGGAACCCGGCGTGTTGCGCCAGCGTCACCAGGCGGTCATACAGCGTCGCGGCGAGCGCACGTGGCTGCGACACGAAGGCATCACTGGCAACCTCGGCAAGGTCGACGCTGCTGCGTCCGGCCAGCCGGTGTCCCGCCGGCATGGCAAGCAACAGCGGCTCGCGGTCGATCACGCTGAGTCTCAGGTTGCGCGCGTCCTGCAGGTGCGCCGGCTCGCCACGGACGAAGCCGGCGTCGATCTCGCCGCCCAGCAGCGCGGCGAATTGCGGCTCGGTGTACATCTCGTCGAGTTTCAGTCCCACCTTGGGCGCCACTTGTCCGTAACGGAGCAGGATTCGCGGCAGTGCCGGGTGGAACGATGCCGACACGGTGTAGGCCAGGCGCAGGTGGCCGCTGTGGCCGGCGGCAGCGGCGACGACCTGGCTGCGCGCCTCGTCTGCCTTGGCAAGGAGGTGCCTGGCCTGTTCGAGAAATACCCGGCCCGGTTCCGTCAGCGAGACGTGGCGTTTGCTCCGCTCCAGCAGGCGCACGCCCAGATCCTGCTCCAGTGACTTGATCTGCTGCGACAGGGGCGGCTGCGAAAGATGCAGGCGCAAGGCGGCCCGCGTGAAGCTCAGCTCCTCGGCGACGGCCACGAAATAGCGCAACTGGCGGAAATCAAACATATAGCAAAGTCGAATAAAAACGAGCGTAAATATATATTGGATACTTTATTCGGTCGATCATAAAATCACCGCGTCGCCCCACTATCCCCTCCCCCAGTGGCGGTGGCCCTCGCCCCGCAGCGACGCTGAATACGACATCTGGTTCAACTCCCCCCCTGAACCCATGTCGATGCGTCGCACCATGCGGGGCGCTTTCTTTTGCGGTGCCGCGCTGGCGTCGTCGCGACCCGTTCAGAGTCGCGCCGCCAGCGCCGTGCCCTGCGCGATGGCGCGTTTGGCATCGAGCTCCGCGGCCACGTCGGCTCCGCCGATCACGTGCACGCTCATGCCCGCGGCGATGAGGGCATCGGCCAGTCGACGATCTGGCTCCTGGCCGGCGCAGACGACCACGTTGTCGACTGGCAGGACCTGCGGCTTGCCGTCGAGCGTGATGTGCAATCCGCGGTCGTCGAAGCGCTCGTAGCCGACCTTGCCCAGCATGGTCACCTGCTTGGCCTTCAAGGTGGCGCGATGCACCCAGCCGGTGGTCTTGTTGAGTCGGGCGCCGGGGCGTCCTTCGCTGCGCTGCAGCAGCCAGACCTGTCGCGCTGGCGCCTCCGGTCGCGCGTCCAGCAGGCCGCTGCGAGCGTGCAGCGCCATGTCCACGCCCCATTCGCGCGTCCAGCGGGCGACGTCGGTGGTGGGCGAGGGCGCGCGTTCGACGAGAAACTCGGCCACGTCGAACCCGATCCCGCCAGCGCCGATGATGGCCACTCTTGCGCCCACGGGTCGGTCCCGCGCCAGCACGTCGAGATAGCCCAGCACGCGCGGGTCGTCGCTGCCGGGGAAATCGACCTGGCGCGGGGTGACGCCGGTGGCAACGACCACCTCGTCGTAGCCGCCATCGCGCAGCATGGCAACGTCGGCGTTCTCGCCCAGACGCAGCTCGACGCCGGTATCGCGCAGCTGGTGGCCGAAGTAGCGCAGGGTTTCGTGGAACTCTTCCTTGCCCGGGATCCGCTTGGCGACGTTGAACTGCCCGCCGATCTCGTCGGCGCGGTCGATCAGGGTCACCTGGTGGCCGCGCTCGCCCAGCGTGCCGGCGCAAGCCATGCCGGCGGGGCCGGCGCCGATCACCGCGATGCGCCTGGGCACACGGGTCGGCTCGATCTTCAACTCTGTTTCGTGGCAGGCGCGCGGGTTGACCAGGCAGCTGGCGCGCTTGTTCTGGAACACGTGGTCCAGACAGGCCTGGTTGCAGGCGATGCAGGTATTGATGCGCTCGCTGCGGCCGGCCTTGGCCTTGTTCACCCACGCCGGATCGGCCAGCAGCGGGCGCGCCATCGAGACCATGTCGGCGTCGCCATCGGCAAGGATGCGTTCGGCCACCTCCGGCATGTTGATGCGATTGGTGGCCACCAGCGGGATCGAGACCTCGCCCATGAGCCGGCGCGTGACCCAGGCGAAGCCGGCGCGCGGCACGCTGGTGACGATGGTCGGCACGCGCGCCTCATGCCAGCCGATGCCGGTGTTGATGATGCTGGCGCCGGCGGTCTCGACGGCCCTGGCCAGGGCCACGATCTCGTCCCAGTTCTGGCCGTCGTCGACCAGGTCCAGCATCGACAGGCGATAGATGATGATGAAGTCGCGGCCGACGGCCTCGCGCGTGCGCCGCACGATCTCCACCGGAAAGCGCATGCGCCGCTGCGCATCGCCGCCCCATGCATCGTCGCGCCGGTTGGTGCGCGCGGCGATGAATTCGTTGATCAGGTAACCCTCCGATCCCATCACCTCGACGCCGTCGTAGCCCGCTTCCCGGGCCAGTTCCGCGCAGCGGACGAAGTCGCCGATGGTGCGCTCGACTGCGCGTGGCGACAGCGCGCGCGGGGTGAAGGGCGTGATCGGCGACTTGATCCGCGACGGCGCCACGGACAGCGGGTGATAGCCGTAGCGCCCGGCGTGCAGGATCTGCATGCAGATGCGGCCGCCTTCGGCATGGACGGCGGCGGTGAGCTTGCGGTGGCGCGGCCTGTGCCAGGGCATCGTGAGCCGACCGCCGAAGGGCTTCAGCCAGCCCTCGATGCTGGGCGAGATGCCGCCGGTGACCATCAATCCCACGCCGCCGCGGGCGCGTTCGGCGAAATAGGCGGCCAGTTTGTCGTAGTCGCGGGCGCGATCTTCCAGCCCGGTGTGCATCGAACCCATCAGGATGCGGTTGGGCAAAGTGACGTGGCCCAGATCCAGCGGGGCGAACAGCTTGGGATAGTTCATGCGATCCACGCGGCTTCAAACGATCGTATGAATGTGCCGGCAATGGGCCTGCAAAAGCAAGCGGGGCGGGAGACGGAGCTGTCAGGCCAGCAGTTGCTGCACCAGGGCGATGTAGCGGCGCATGGCTTCCTCGACAGGAACGCCGTTCAACTGCGCCCAGGCTTCGTGCTTGGCAGTGCCCACGAAATCGAAAAAGCCCGGCTGGGTCCGTTTGAGGTCGCCCTCGGTGCCCTGCTTGTACAGGGCGTAGAGCTTGAGCAGGGTGTCGTTGTCCGGCCGTTTGGCCAGGCCTTTGACATCTTCGGCAGCTTGCTCGAACTCTCGACGCAGATCGTTCATGGGGCAATGGACCTGCGGCGGGCGGGAAACGGGATGGATAGCACGCGTTCGGAAGTGGGTCAACGCGTTAGACTGCGCGTTCTCCACGCCGCCAGGATGCTTCGATGAGCCATGCCGCCGCCGTTCCCGTGCTTGCCATCGACGGGCCGTCCGGGTCGGGCAAGGGCACGATCAGTGCGCTGGTGGCAGAGCGGCTGGGCTGGCGCCTGCTGGATTCCGGGGCGTTGTATCGCGCGGTGGGCTACGCCGCCGGGATGGCCGGGCTGGACCTGTCCGATGCCGATGCGATGGCCCGTTGCGCCCAGACGACGAAGATCCAGTTTCGCGCCGCCGAGACGGGAGGCGGGGCGCGGGTGATCGTCAACGGGCACGATGCCACCGACGAGTTGCGCACGGAAACGGCCGGTGCCGCGGCGTCGGCGATCGCCTCCATGCCCAGCGTGCGCGAGGCCCTGGTGGCGCTGCAGTTGGGCTTTCGCAAGGCGCCCGGGTTGGTGGCGGACGGGCGCGACATGGGCACGGTGATCTTCCCGGATGCCGCGTTCAAGGTTTTCCTCACCGCGAGCGCCGCCGAGCGGGCGAAAAGACGCTATAAGCAGTTGAAGGAAAAGGGGCTCAGCGTTACACTTGCCGGCCTTCAGCGCGAAATTGAGGCGCGTGACAGCCGCGATGCATCGCGTGCGGTCGCGCCACTCAAGCCCGCCGATGATGCGGTGCTGGTGGACACCACCGGCATGGCCATCGACGAGGTCGTGGCGAAAGTACTTGCCGTCGTGCAGTCCTGAGCGGATTGCGCGGCGGCTTTTGTGCCCCTGCCGCGGCAGGGGGTTTTGAACCACGGTGACAACGTTCGGCCCCGCAGGGCCGTCGCGGCCACCCCCAACCGGTGGACCGGGAAGTTCGTGCGCAACAACCAACCCAGCGCAGCGGACCCAAGGTCTTTTCCCACTATGGAATCAACATGACTGAAAGTTTTGCCGAACTGTTTGAACAGAGCCAGCAGGCCATCTCCAAGCTGAAGCCCGGCGCCATCGTCACCGGCATCGTCGTGGAAATCCGCAACGACGTCGTCGTGATCAATGCAGGCCTGAAGAGCGAAGGCATCGTCCCGATCGAGCAGTTCAAGAACGAGGAAGGTGTGCTGGAGGTGCAGGTTGGCGACGAGGTGAAGGTAGCCCTCGAAGCCCTGGAAGACGGTTTCGGCGAGACCAAGCTGTCGCGCGAGAAGGCCAAGCGCTCGATGGTGTGGGACGACCTGGAGCAGGCGTTCGACAAGGAAGAGACCATCGTCGGCATGATTTCCGGCAAGGTCAAGGGCGGTTTCACCGTCGACATCAAGGATGTCCGCGCGTTCCTGCCCGGTTCGCTGGTCGACGTGCGCCCGGTGCGCGAGCCGACCTACCTCGAGGGCAAGGAACTCGAGTTCAAGATCATCAAGCTGGATCGCAAGCGCAACAACGTGGTGGTCAGCCGCCGCGCCGTCGTCGAGACCGAGTTCTCCGAGGAGCGCGAGAAGCTGCTGGAGCGCCTGGTGGAAGGCGCCGTCGTCAAGGGCGTGGTGAAGAACCTCACCGATTACGGTGCGTTCGTGGACCTGGGCGGCATCGATGGCCTGCTGCACATCACCGACATGGCGTGGAAGCGCGTGCGCCATCCGTCCGAGGTGGTCAACGTCGGCGACGAGCTCGACGTGCGCGTGCTGAAGTACGACAAGGAGCGCAACCGCGTGTCGCTGGGCCTGAAGCAGCTGGGCGACGACCCGTGGGTGAACATCTCGCGTCGCTATCCGGTCGGCAGCCGCATCTTCGGCAAGGTCTCCAACGTCACCGATTACGGTTGCTTCGTCGAGATCGAGCCGGGCGTGGAAGGCCTGGTGCACGTGTCCGAGATGGACTGGACCAACAAGAACGTCAACCCGGCCAAGGTGGTGCAGGTCGGCGACGAGACCGAAGTGACCGTGCTGGACGTGGATGAAGAGCGTCGCCGCATTTCGCTGGGTATCAAGCAGACCCGCTCGAACCCGTGGGAAGCCTTCGCCGCCATGCACAAGAAGGGCGACAAGGTGTCGGGCCAGATCAAGTCGATCACCGATTTCGGCGTGTTCATCGGCCTGGAAGGCGGCATCGACGGCCTGGTGCATCTGTCCGACATCTCCTGGCAGGTGTCCGGCGAAGACCTCGTGCGCGACTTCAAGAAGGGCGAGGAGATCGAGGCGGTGGTGCTGGCCGTCGACCCGGAGCGCGAGCGCATCAGCCTCGGGATCAAGCAGATGGAGCAGGATCCGTTCGGCCAGTTCATGGCGGCCAACCCGCGTGGCACGATCGTCAACGGCACGGTCAAGGAAGTCGACGCCAAGGGTGCCGTGATCGACCTGGGCGAGGGCGTGGAGGGTTACCTGCGCGCCAACGACATCGCCAAGGAGCGCATCGACGACGCTACCCAGCACCTGAAGGTGGGCGACAAGGTCGAAGCCAAGTTCACCGGCATGGATCGCAAGGGTCGCCAGCTGGCGCTCTCGATTCGCGCCAAGGACGAGGAAGACGCCCCCGAAGCCGCGGTCGACTACTCTTCGGCCGCCAGTGGCACGACCAAGCTCGGCGCGTTGTTGAAGGAACAGTTCAACAAGGCCGACTGATCTCTCGTTGCAGGCACGACGCGGGGCGGCACGTCGCCGCCCCGCTGTTTCACGTCACGGACATTGGGGCCCATGACCAAATCCGAATTGATCGAAGCGCTGGCCAGGCGCCAGACCCACCTCGCGTTCGCCGACGTCGAGATGGCCGTCAAGAGCGTCATCGAACAGATGAGCTTGGCGCTGGCCCAGGGCGAACGCATCGAGGTGCGCGGCTTCGGCAGCTTTGCGTTGCACTACCGGCCGCCGCGGATGGGGCGCAACCCCAAGACCGGCGAAGCCGTGGCCCTGCCAGGCAAGCACGTTCCCCATTTCAAGCCGGGCAAGGAATTGCGCGAGCGCGTCAATCTTGACCTGGAGAACAGTGCCGGTTGAGTCCATCGACCGGAGAATGCGAGGCAGGCGGCGCGAGCCGGTCCTGCCTTCTTTTTGCCTGCGGGACGGCTGGCGGCGGCAGCGCCTGTGCCCGACTGCGCCAATCGGGTAAAGTTCGAGCATGCGATTGCTTGCCCTCATCATTCTGGCCATTTTCGTCGCCGCCGGCATCGTGCTGGGCGCGCTGAATGCGGAAATGGTCGGCTACGACTTCGGCTTTGCCCAACTGCAGTTGCCCAAGGGAGCCGCGTTGCTGGGCGCCCTGGTGGTGGGCTGGTTGCTGGGCGGGGTGACCGCGTGGCTCGGTGTGCGGCCACGGCGTTCGCGACGCACTACGGGCGCGGACAGGAAGCCGCCGGCCAAGCCATGAATCCCCTGTATGTGCTGGCCGCACTGCTCCCCGTCGCCTTCGTGCTGGGTTGGTGGGCTTCGCGCCTGGTGGTTGCGCGGCGGGCTGGCGTCGACGTCAGCACCTTGTCGTCGGATTATTTCCGCGGCCTGAACTACCTGCTCAACGAGGAGCAGGACAAGGCCATCGAAGTCTTCCTGAAACTCGCCGAATACAACCGCGACACGGTGGAGACGCACCTCGCCCTGGGCAACCTGTTTCGGCGTCGCGGCGAGGTGGATCGGGCGATCCGGCTGCACCAGCACCTGGTCTCGCGACCGGGCCTGTCCGACGCAATGAAGACCGTGGCCCTGCTGGAGCTCGGCGAGGACTACATGCGCTCGGGCCTGCTCGATCGTGCCGAGGCCTTGTTCGCCGACCTGGTGGCGATGAACTCGCACGCGCCCTCGGCGCTGCGCCATCTGATCTCGATCTACCAGCACGAGCGCGACTGGCACAAGGCGATCGAGCACGCGCGGCGGCTGGAGGTGATGACCGGCGACGACGAGGCGCCGATGATCGCCCAGTTCTACTGCGAGCTCGCCGAGCGCGCGCGTCAGCATGGCGCCCGTGCCGAGGCGCGGGAATACCTGCGCCAGGCATTCGAATGCCAGCCCGATTGCGTGCGCGCCTTCATGCTCACCGGACGCCTGCATGCCGAGGACGGGCAGCATGCCGAGGCCATCGACGCGCTGGAGGCGGCGATCAGGGCCGACAGCGCCTTCACTCCCGACATCCTGCCACCGCTGCTCAACAGCTATGCCCGCGTGCGGCAGATGGACCGCGCCGAGACCTTCCTGCGCACCCTGATGGCGCGCTATCACGGCGTTTCGCCGATCCTGGCGCTGACCAACCTGTATCGCCAGCGCGACGGCGAGCGCGTGGCGATCGACTTTCTCACCGCGCAGTTGCGCCAGCGGCCGTCGGTGCGCGGGCTGATGACCCTGCTCGACGCCACGATGGACAAGATCGAAGGCGAGGCGCGCGAGAATTTCCTGATCCTGCGCGATCTCACCCGCAAGCTGCTCGAAGGGCAGGCGATGTACCGCTGCAACCGTTGCGGGTTCGGGGCCAAGGCGCACCACTGGCAGTGCCCCAGTTGCAAGAGCTGGAGCACGATCCGGCCGATCCACGGGGTGGCCGGCGAGTGACATGGCCATGCTGATGACCATCGGATGGTTGCTGGCAGCCTTCCTGGTTACCGCCCTGCTGGTACGCGCCGCGGTCGGTTACGCGCATCGGCGCGGCATGCTCGACCTGCCCGGACAACGCCGTTCGCATCAGGTGCCGACCCCGCGCGGCGGCGGCATCGGCATCGTCGTCGCCATGCTGGTGTGCCTGCCCGGCGTCGCCTGGAGTCTGCACGCGGCGGTTCCCGCGCCCGGGCTGCTCGGGTTGTCCTGCGTGGCCTTGCTGCTGGTGGCGCTGGCGGGCTGGTGGGACGACCATCATCCGCTTCCGGCCTGGCCGCGACTGGCCGTGCAATTGGTTGCCTGCGCCTTGCTGTGCGTCGGGCTGCAGGCATGGTCGCCGGCCTGGTGGTGGTTGCCGTTGTTGCTGGTCGGCGGCGCGTGGAGCATCAACCTGCACAACTTCATGGATGGCATCGACGGTTTGCTGGCGCAGCAGGCGGCTTTCGTGGGCGGCGGCCTGGCCGTGCTGGCGTGGGCAGCGAACCTGCCTGCGCTGGCGTTGGCCGCGGCCTGTCTGGCGGCGTCGGCGCTGGCGTTCGGGTGGTTCAACTGGCCGCCGGCGCGGATCTTCCTGGGGGACGTGGGCAGCGGCAGCGTGGGCCTGCTGGTGTTCGCATTCAGTGCGATGCTGTGGCGGGCGAATCCGGCGTGGCTGTGGCCGGCGTTGATCCTGTCGTCGGCGTTCGTGGTGGATGCCAGCCTTACCCTGTTGACGCGGGTGTGGCGGGGGCGTCGCTGGTACAGCGCCCACCGTGAACACCTGTATCAATGGCTGGCGCGCCGCGCCGGCAGCCATGCATCGGTGGATGCGGCCTACCTTGGCTGGAACCTGCTGGTAGCGGCCCCGATGACCTGGTTGGCCTGGAGTCATCTGCACGCCGCCTTGGCGATTACCATGGTCGTTTATGCAGGGGCAGCGATCATGTGGTTGTATCTGAAACGTCGCCTGGTGCGGCGCCACCCGAGCAAGGGCCTCCATGTCACTGCGTAAGCTTGTCGGCTTCATTCACCCGCGGGTAGCGGTCGTCGTCCACGATCTGCTGATGGCGGCGCTGGCCTGGTGGATCGCCAAGTGGCTGCGCTACACGCTGCGCCCGGACGAGGTGTTCGGTTTCCAGCTGCTCGAGTTCCCGATTGTGCTGCTGGTGCAGGGGCTGATCTTCCGCTGGACCGGGCTGTACAAGAGCGTCTGGCGCTTCGCCAGCCTGCCGGATCTGGTGAACATCGTGCGTGCCGCGGTCATCGGCACGCTGGCGATCGGACTGTGCCTGTTTCTGTATGACCGCCTGCTGGGCGTACCGCGCTCGGTGTTCGTGTTGTATCCGGGGCTGCTCGCCGTGTTGCTGGGCGGTCCCCGGCTGGCCTATCGCTACTGGAAGGACAGCCGCGCCGATCTGTTCAAGGGGAGCGACGCCAAACGGGTGCTGATCGTGGGCGCCGACCGCGCCGGCGAAGTGCTGTCGCGCGATCTTCGCCGCGACAACCGTTATGCGGTGGTCGGCTTTGTCGACGACGCGCCCAGCCTGCGTGGCGCCAGCATCAACGGTCGCCCGGTGCTGGGCCGGCTCGACGAGCTGCCCGAGCTGGTGCGCAGCGCGGCCGCCGACATGCTGCTGATCGCCATGCCCGGGGCCACGACGGCCGAGATGCGGCGCGTGGTGGCCCTGTGCGACAGCACCGATCTGCCCTACCGCACGGTGCCGCGCATCGAGGACATCGTGGCGGGCCGTGCCCAGCTGAACCAGATCAAGGAGGTGGCGATCGAGGATTTGCTCGGCCGCGACACGGTGGAACTGGACTGGACCGCGATCCGCGAGACCCTGAGCGGGCGGCGCGTGCTGATCACCGGTGGTGGTGGTTCGATCGGCTCGGAACTGTGCCGGCAGGTGGCGCGGCTCGGTGCACAGGCGCTGACCGTGGTGGAGGTGAGCGAGTACAACCTCTACCGGATCACCCAGGAGCTGCGCAACCATTTCCCGGAGCTGATCCTCGACGGCATCCTGGCCAATTGCTGCGACCAGGTGGCGATGCGCAAGGTGTTTGCGGAGGCGCAGCCGCAGGTGGTATTCCACGCCGCGGCGTACAAGCACGTGCCGATGCTGCAAGGCCAACTGCGCGCCGCGTTCTGCAACAACGCGCTGGGTACCCGCACGGTGGCCGACGCGGCCTGTTCGGTCGGGGTGGCGTGTTTCGTGCTGATCTCCACCGACAAGGCGGTCAACCCCACCAGCGTGATGGGCGCCTGCAAGCGCGTGGCGGAAATCTACTGCCAGAACCTCGACGCGCAGACCGATACCCGCTTCATGACCGTGCGTTTCGGCAACGTGCTGGATTCGGCCGGATCGGTGGTGCCGCTGTTCCGCCGGCAGATCCGCGACGGCGGCCCGGTCACCGTGACGCACCCGGAAATCTCGCGCTACTTCATGACCATTCCCGAGGCCTGCCAGCTGATCCTGCAGACCGCCAGCATCGGCAAGGGCGGCGAGATCTTCGCGCTCGACATGGGCGAGCCGGTGAAGATCCGCGACCTGGCCGAGCAGATGATCCGCCTCGCCGGCAAGAAGCCGGGCAGCGAGATCCCGATCGTCTACACCGGCCTGCGCGCGGGCGAGAAACTGTTCGAGGAGCTGTTCCATCCGCTGGAGAACTACAGCGCCACCACGCATGCCAAGATTTTCCTGGCGCAGCATCGCGAGGTGTCGTGGGAGTTGCTGCAGGCCCTGCTGCACAAGGCCGCCGAGGCGGCCGACATTTTCAATGAGGAAGAACTTCGCCGCTGCGTGTCCAGCCTGTTGCCCTCGTTCCGCTGGAGCGAAGCGGCGCAGCCTGACAACGTGGTGTCGATCCGCCGTGCCAACCCGGAGATCAATGAGTGAGCAAGCCCCTGCGCAAAGTGGTGTTTCCCGTAGCCGGACTCGGCACGCGCTTCCTGCCGGCGACCAAGGTGGTCGCCAAGGAAATGCTGCCGGTGCTCGACAAGCCGCTGATCCAGTACGCCGTCGACGAAGCGGTGGATGCAGGTGCCGACACCCTGGTGTTCGTCACCAACCGCTACAAGCACGCGATCGCCGACTACTTCGACAAGGCCTACGAGCTGGAATCGAAGCTGCACGAGAAGGGCAAGGCCGAGCTGCTGGCGCTGGTGCAAGGCACCTTGCCGCGGCACGTGCGGGCGATCTTCGTGACCCAGCCCGAGGCGCTCGGCCTGGGCCATGCCGTGCTGTGCGCCAAGCCGGTGGTCGGCGACGAGCCGTTCGGCGTGATCCTGCCTGACGACCTGATCTGGAACGGCGCCGGCAAGGGCGCGCTGCGGCAGATGGCGGAGCTCGCCGAGGCGCAGCAGGCCGGCGTGATCGCGGTGGAGGAAGTGCCGCACACCGACACTGACAAGTACGGCATCGTCGATGCCACACCGGTCGACGATCGCAGCGCCCTGATCCGCCACATGGTCGAGAAGCCCAAGCCGGCCAACGCACCGTCGAATCTGGCCGTGGTCGGCCGCTACGTGTTGCCTGGCCGCATCTTCCAGCTGCTGGAGCGGACCACGCCCGGTGCCGGCGGCGAGATCCAGCTTACTGACGCGATCGACGCGCTGCTGAAGGAGCAGGGCAAGGTGCTGGCCTACCGCTTCGAAGGCACCCGTTTCGATTGCGGCAACAAGGCCGGCCTGGTGCGCGCCACCATGCACATGGCGATGCAGGACCCGAAACTCGCACCCACCGTGCGAGAGTTCCTCGGCCAGCTTTGAACCACGGCTGCCACGACGTCCTGGCATGAAGGATATGCTTGCCCGGTCACGGACACCGGTGCCGCCTGTCGCTGCAGCATGAAATCCCCCTCGCCCACGTCCTACTACCGCGCCACCGCCACGCCGTACCCGGCCTGGGAGCCGCTTCAGGGCAGCACGCACGCACGTGTTGCCGTGATCGGCGGCGGCTTTGCCGGCTTGAACACCGCGCTGGGCCTGGCCGAGCGCGGCGTGCGCGACGTGGTGCTGCTGGAACGTGAGCAGGTCGGGTTCGGCGCCTCCGGTCGCAATGGCGGTTTCGTCTTCGCCGGCTATTCGCTGGGCGAGCAGGCGCTGCTCGACCAGTTGGGCGAAGCGCGTGCGCAGGCGCTGTTCCAGCTGACCACCGCGGCGGTCGGGCACATCCGTCGGCGCATCGCCGACTACGCCATCCCCTGCGATGCGGTCGACGAAGGCGTGATCTGGGCCAACTGGTTCCGTGACCCCGCCGTACTGCGCCGGCGCCAGCAACTGCTGGCCGAACACTACGACGTGAACTGGCAGTGGTTGCCCGAAGCGGAGTTGCGCGCACGCATCCGCAGCGAGCGTTATCACGACGGTCTGTACGAGCGTGATGCGCTGCACCTGCACCCGCTCAACTACGCGATCGGCTTGGCCGCGGCGGCGGCCGGGCAGGGGGTGCGCATCCACGAGCACAGCGGCGTGCGCCGCCTCGCGCGCGAAGGCCGGCAGTGGCGCCTGCGCACGGCGCAAGGTGAGCTGCTGGCCGATGAGGTCGTGCTGGCCTGCGGCGGCTACCTGGCCGGCCTGCAGAAGCCGATCGACCGGGCGATCTTGCCGATCGCCACCTACGTGATGGTGACCGAACCGCTCGGCGATCGGCTGGACGAGTGCCTGCACACCCGCGCGGCGATCTACGACAGCCGCTTCGCGTTCGACTACTATCGCGCGCTGCCGGATACGCGGTTGCTGTGGGGTGGGCGCATCTCGGTGCTCAACCGCTCGCCGCGCGGCGTGCAGCGCCTGCTGACGCGGGACCTGCTGCGGGTGTTCCCGCAACTGGCCGGCGTGCGGATCGAGCACGCCTGGTCGGGCCTGATGAGCTACGCACGGCACCAGATGCCGCAGATCGGCGGCAGCGACGACGGCCTCTGGTGGGCGCAGGCGTTCGGCGGCCACGGCCTGGCCCCGACCTGCGCAGCCGGCGAGCTGCTGGCGGCGGCGATCGCCGAGGGCGACGATGGCTGGAAACGTTTTGCCGACTATGGCCTGGGCAGCACGCACCGTCCGTTCGGTTATCTGGCGGCGCAAGCCAGCTACTGGTGGCAGCAGAGCCGCGATTGTCTGAAGACGAGGCTGGAAGGATGAGTGCAGCGAATTGCCCCGAAATCAGCTGGGCCGATTTCGAGAAAGTGCTGGTCGTCGCCGGCACGGTGATCCGGGTCGAACCGTTTCCCGAAGCGCGCAAGCCGGCGTGGAAAGTGTGGGTGGATTTCGGCCCCTACGGCGAGAAGAAGACCAGCGCGCAGATCGCCGCGTTGTACCAGGCCGACGACCTGCTCGGCCGACAGGTCGTGGGCGTGATCAACTTCCCCGAAAAGCAGATCGGCCCGTTCCGCTCGCAATTCCTGCTCACCGGCTTTCCCACCGACGAGGGCGTGGTGCTCACCGCGGTCGAACGCCCGGTGCCGAACGGTACGCGGCTGGCCTGAGCGAGCCGCGCCCGCAATTTGCCAGCGATGCGCCCGCGCCAGCGCCGCGTCGTCGGCGAGCATGACGGCCTCGTCCCCACGGAATCCCCGGCATGAATCCATCTCTCCGCGCGCTATGGTTTGTTGTCACCTTGACGGTGGCGGGTTTCGCGCAAGCGGGTGAGGCGCGCTGGAGTGCGCCGCAAAAGCCCTTCCACATTCATGGCAACAGCTGGTACGTGGGCACGCAGGGATTGAGCGCGATCCTGATCACCTCGCCGCAGGGCCATGTGCTGATTGACGGCACGCTGGAAGGCAACGCGCCGCAGATCGAGGCGAACATCCGCGCGCTCGGTTTCCGCTTGCGCGACGTGAAGCTGATCCTCAACTCGCACGCCCACTTCGACCACGCCGGTGGCATCGCGCGTTTGGCACGTGACAGCGGCGCCTCGGTGGCGGCCAGTGCGGCCGGGGCGAAGGAGCTGCGGTCCGGCGGCAACGACCCGGACGATCCGCAGTACGGCATGGCGACACGCTATCCGGCGGTGGCATCGGTGCAAGTGGTCGCCGATGGCGCGGCAGTGCGGGTGGGGCCGATCGCGGTCACGGCGCACTACACGCCCGGCCATACGCCTGGCAGCACGTCCTGGACCTGGCGCTCGTGCGAGCAGGGGCGCTGCCTTGCGCTGGCCTATGTCGACAGCCTCACCGCGCTCAGCCGCGACGGCTTCCGCTACAGCGACGACCCTGCGCGCGTGGCGGCTTTCCGCCGGTCCTTCGCGACCGTCGCCGCGCTACCGTGCGACATCCTGATCACCCCGCATCCCGAAGCCAGCGGCTTCATGCAGAAGATCGCCGCACGCGATCGCGAGCACGACTCCGCGGCCCTGATCGACGCCGGTGCCTGCCGCGCCTATGCCGCGGCGGCGCAGCCGCGTTTCGAGGCGCGGCTGGCACAAGAGCGGCGCGACGCACGCGCAAAGTGAGCTGCCAGCGGCGGGCGCTCAGCGCCCCAGCCACACCTCCAGCCCCTGCGCGTTCAGTTCGATGTCCATGCCCAGCAACTGGCGCAGCGCGTCGCGTCCCTGCTGCCAGCCATGGGCCTCCGCCCGGGCGGCATAGAACCCGATGAGCGATTCCACCAGCACGGCATGCCGCTCGGGCGAGCCGTGCGCGGCGCGGGCGAGGGCCACCATCGCGTCGATCTGCGCATGCAGGTCGGCGGCCAGGCGCTCGACGCTCTCCACCCGGCCGTAATGGGTGAGGTACATCGCCTCGGGTTTCAGCGCGAGCAGCCGCTCGATCGACGCATGCAGCGCCTCCGGATCGAACTGCACCGGCGAGGTGGTGGGCAGGATGAACGGACCGTTCGCGGTGTCGAAGTCGCGATAGGAGAGGCCGAACACGTCGCCAGTGAAAAAGACGTTGGCGCGTGCGTCGTGGATGGCGATGTGGTGGCGCGCGTGGCCCGGCGTATCGAGGCAGCGCAGGGTGCGGCCGGCAAGGTCGACGACGTGGCCGTCCGCCGCCTCGACCACGCGCTCGGCAGGCACCGGCCGCAAGCGTCCATACGTCTGTTCCATCACCGACTCGCCGTAGACCGCACTGGCGCCGGCCCACAGCACACTGGGGTCGATCATGTGGCGCGCTCCGCGCGGATGCACCACCAGCTTCGCGTTCGGCAGTTGCGCGATCAGCTCGCCGGCGCCGCCGGCGTGGTCCAGGTGCACATGGGTGAGGATCAGCCAGTCGACGTCCGCCGGTGCGATGCCGGCCTCATCCAGTGCCGCCAGCATGCGCGGCACGGCGAAGTTGGTGCCGCAGTCGATGAAGGCACCGCGGCCGTTCTCCACGATGAGGTAGGCCGCATCGAACCGCGGTCGCACGAAGCCGGTGTCGATGGTGTGGATGCCGTGGGTGGGTGTCATGTCTGCCTCGCGAACCGGACGATCCGACGAGGGTAGCAAGCCGCGGCGGTGCGGGCACCTGCACCATGGTCGAGCGCGGGAACCTTTGGGCAACCCGCCGCATCGGATCGAATGTTGCTCACTTCATCAACGTGCCAATCGGGGGAACGACATGCTGCTCTATGCGATTCTGGTTTTTGCGATCGCCGCCATCGGCGGCCTGGTGCTGGCTTCCAGCGTGCTGCGCGGCAAGCTGGCGCCGTGGGCAATTTCCTTGCTGCACGCGCTGCTGGGCGCCAGCGGCCTGGTGCTGCTGATCCTGGTGGTGCTGCAGGGTGCGGCGCCGGCGCGGCTCACCGCGGCGCTGGCCCTGCTGGTACTGGCCGCGCTGGGCGGTTTCTTCCTCGCCTCGTTCCATCTGCGCAAGCAGGTTGCGCCGAAGGCCGTGGTGTTGGTGCACGCCGGCGTCGCGGTGGCGGGTTTCCTGACCCTGCTCAGCCTGCTGCTGGCCTGAGTCGCTGCCATGCGCCATCCGCTGCATCCGGCCCTGGTGCATTTTCCGATCGCCTGCTGGTCGCTGGCCACCGCGACGGACCTGGCCAGCCTGGCCTGGGGCGAACCGGCGTGGCGCTTCGCCGGGGTGTTGCTGCTGGCGGGGATCGGCTTCTCGATCCCCGCCATGCTGGCCGGCCTGCTCGAACTGGCCAAGGTCGCCGAAGACAACCCGGCGCTCAAGGACGTCAACCGCCACATGCTGATGGTGATGGGCGCGCTCTGCTGCTACGTGGCCAGCCTGTTCCTGCGCCTGCACGGCACGCATTTCATCGCGCCGGGCCTGCTGGCGATCGCTCTGAGCGTGTCGGGTTTCCTGTGCTTGGCCGTGGCCGGCTGGCTGGGCGGCAAGCTGGTGTACGGACACCGGCTCGGCGTCAGCCCGCCCGACGAAACGTGAGATTGATGCGGGTCTCGCCCAGCAGCGGGTGATGATTCGGCTTCAGCGGCAGCACGCCGTGATAGCGCAGCCGCGCCGGACCGCCCCACACGACCACGTCGCCGTGCGCCAGCGGCACGCGTTGCGCGCGGTCCGCGCGCTGCAGGCCGCCGAACAGGAACACGGCCGGGATGCCCAGCGAGACCGACACGATCGGCTGGCCCAGGTCGCGCTCGTCGCGGTCCTGGTGCAGGCTCAACCGGGCGCCGGCCTCGTAGCGGTTGAGCAGGCAGGCATCCGGCACGAAGCCGGCGAAACCGGCGTGCGCCGCCGCGGCATCGGCCAGTTGCAGGAAGACCGCCGGCATCGGTGGCCAGGGCCGGCCGCTGTCCGGGTCGATCGGGTCGTAGCGGTAGCCACGACGATCGCTGACCCAGCCCAGCGGCCCCGCATTGGTCATCGCCACCGACATGCGCAAGCCACCGGGCGTGACCAGGTGGCGGAACGGTGCCTGCGCCGTGATCGCCTCGAGCGCCTGCAACAACGCTGCCTCGCTGGCCAGGGCAAAGCCGCGCAACACCATTGCGCCCTCGCACAGCGGCAGGTCCCGACGGAAAGGGGCGGGCGCAGCGGCGAACAGGTCGGTGCTGATCATGTGGCGTCGTGAAAGATGATGCCGAGCGTGTGGCGGCGCCCGCTGCGCACGCGGCTGACGCCGTGGCGCAGGTTCACCCGGTAGCTGCCGCGCCTGCCCTGCAGCGGCCGCTGATGCACCGCGAACAGCACCGCATCGCCCTGGCGCAGCGGCACCACCTCGACGCGCGACTGCATGCGCGGGCGCTGCTCGGTCAGCACGAACTCGCCGCCGCTGAAATCGCGCCCCGGCTCCGACAGCAGGATCGCCAGCTGCAGCGGAAACACGTGCTCGCCATACAGATCCTGGTGCAGGCAGTTGTAGTCGCCCGCGCCGTACTGCAGCAGCAACGGGGTGGGGCGCCGCTGGCCGGCGGCGTGGCAGCGCGCGATGAATTCGGCATGTGAGGCGGGGTAGCGCACGGGCAGTCCCATCGACGAGTTCCAGCGATTCGCGATCGGCGCCAGCTGCGGGTAGACCGCGTCGCGCAGCTCGGCTACCCGTTCGGGCAACGGGTAGTTGAAGTAGCGGTATTCGCCCTGGCCGAAGCCGTGGCGACCCATCACCACGCGGCTGCGGAAGCGTCCGTCGTCCGCGTACATGCTTGCCAGCGCCGCGCACTCCTGCGGCGACAGCAGGGCCTCCAGCATCGCGCAGCCGTGTGCGTCGAGTTCATCGCCGATGCCGGCCCAGTCGCATGCCTGCAGCCGCGCACCGGTGTCGGGGGCAGGGCGCAGTTGCGCGTTCATGCCTGCGCCTCGCGCTCCAGCAGCGCGCGTTTGCGCGGCACGCCCCAGCGGTAGCCGGACAGGTCGCCGTCGTTGCGCACCACGCGGTGGCAGGGGATCGCCACCGCCAGCATGTTGCCGGCACATGCCTGCGCCACCGCCCGCGCAGCCTTGGGCACGCCGATGCGCCGCGCGATCTCGCTGTAGCTGGCCGTGCTGCCGACCGGGATCTCGCGCAACGCCTGCCATACGCGCTGCTGGAACGCGGTGCCGCGCACGTCCAAGGGCAGATCCAGTCCCAGCGCAGGGGCTTCGACAAAGCCGACCACCTGCGCCACCAGGCGCTCGTAGTCGCGGTCGCCGCCGATCAGCCTGGCCCTGGGGAAGCGATCCTGCAGATTGCGCGCCAGCGCGTCGGGGTCGTCGCCGAGCAGGATCGCGCACACACCGTGTTCGCTCTGCGCCACCAGGATCGCGCCCAGCGAGCATTCGCCGATGGCGAAGCGGATCTCGCTGTCGGCACCGCCGGCGCGATAGCGCGAGGGCGTCATGCCCAGCACCTCGTTCGCCGTTTCGTAGAAGCGGCTGCTGGCGTTGTAGCCGGCGTCGAAGATCGCCGCGGTCACCGAAGCGCCGCGTTCCAGTTCGTTGCGCACGCGACGGCTGCGATGCGCCGTGGCGTACTGCTTCGGCGTCACGCCGGTGACGGCCTTGAACACGCGGTGGAAGTGGAAGGGGCTGAGCCCGGTCGGCTGCGCGAGCTGTTCGAGCGTGGGCGCCGTCTCTGCCTGCTCGATCGCGCGGCAGGCGGCGGTGACCATCGCCGCCTGCTGCTCTGCGAGCGATGGCTGGTCGGGCCGGCAGCGCCTGCACGGGCGAAAGCCGGCGCGCTCCGCGTCGGCGGCGGTGGCGTGGAACGCCACGTTTTCCGGCCGCGCGGCGCGCGCGGCGCAGGAGGGGCGGCAGTACACGCCGGTGCTGCGCACCGAATAGAAGAAACTGCCGTCGGCATGCGCGTCGCGCGCCTGCACGGCGGCCCAGCGCGGGTCGGCGAGGGTGGCGGCACGTGCGGCCTGTTTTTCCGGAGTTTTCATGGCTGTTCCTTCCGTCGGATTATCGCTCAAGGCGCAATCTACGGACCGGCGCCCGCCGCGGCACTCCGGGTCTTGCGGTCGAATTGGAGCTGGCCGTGCCGGCGCCCGCCGGGGCGTCGGCACCGGCGCTACGCGTGCCCGCATGCGTGAAGCTCAGGGCGCGGTATCGACCAGCACCAGCTCGGCGTCTTCCAGCGCGGTGACCTTCAGCGTCGACTCGTCGCGGATCGCGGCGCCGTCGCGAGCGTCCAGCTTCACGCCGTTGAGTTCGACCGTGCCGGTGGCCGGTACCAGGTAGGCGTAGCGGCCGGGGGCCAGCAGGTACTCGGTGCTTTCGCCGGCCTTCAGCGTGGCGCCCAGCACGCGCGCATCGGTGCGCAGCGGCAGCGCCTCGGTGTCGTCCTTGAAGCCGCTGGCCAGTGCCACGAAGCGCCCGGAACGATCGCCCCTGGGAAACGGCCGCGCGCCCCACGACGGCGGCTGGCCGTTCTCGTCGGGGATGATCCAGATCTGGAAGATGCGCGTGGTCACATCCTCCCGGTTGTACTCGCTGTGGGTGATGCCGCTGCCGGCGCTCATCACCTGCACGTCGCCGGCCTCGGTGCGGCCGGCGTTGCCCAGGCTGTCCTGGTGGCTGATCGCGCCTTCGCGCACGTAGGTGATGATCTCCATGTCCGCGTGCGGGTGCGGCGGGAAGCCGGTCTGCGGCGCGATGGTGTCGTCGTTCCACACGCGCAGCGCGCCCCAGCCCATGCGATTCGCGTCGTGGTAGCCGGCGAAGGAGAAATGGTGTTTGGCGTTGAGCCAGCCGTGGTCGGCTCCGCCCAGGCGGTCGAAGGGTCTGCGTTCAATCACGGCGTTGCTCCTCATGCTTGATCGCGCCGGATGGCGCCTGTCCGCAAGATAAGGCTACGCATCAGCGTCTGAAACCGGCGCGAAGGAAACGGATTGTCGTCGCCCCGGCACCAGTGGCTCACCAGTCGGTGGGGCGGTAGTCCTTCAGGAACTGGCCCCACACATGCTCGCCGGTGTTGATGCCGTGGATGATCGGGTCGACGATGCGCGCGGCGCCGTCGACGATGTCCAGCGGTGGGTGGAAGCGTTCCTCGCGCACTTTCTTCGCCGCCAGCTCGGCGGGGTCCTCGTCGGTCACCCAGCCGGTGTCGACGCTGTTCATGTGGATGCCGTCGTTGTGGTAATCGGTGGCCGCGGTGCGCGTCATCATGTTCAGCGCGGCCTTGGCCATGTTGGTATGCGGGTGGCGGGTGGTCTTGAAGCTGCGGTAGAACTGGCCCTCCATCGCCGACACGTTGACGATGTGCTTGTCGCGCTCGGGCGTGCGCAACATCAGCGGCTTCAGCCGTGCGTTGATGATGAACGGCGCGATCGCGTTGACCAGCTGCACCTCCAGCAATTCCACCGACGGCACCTCGGCCATCAGCAGCCGCCACGAGTTGCGCTGGCGCAGGTCGACCTGCTGCAGGTCCTGGTCCAGTCGGCCCTCGGGAAACAGGTGGCTCTGCGCCAGCAGTTCTTCCGGCAGCAGCGGCAGCTGCGACAGCTCGGCGGCGCGGCTCAGCCCGGGCAGGTCGGCGCCGCGGCTGGCCAGCGCGCCGCTGCCGCCTGGCAGGATCTCTGCGCCGCGCAGGCCCTCGTAATGGCCGACCAGCCGGCGCACGTGCACGGGCAGCTCGTGCAGCGCGGCGGTCTCGCCTTCCATCATGTGCGCGTAGAAATCCGGCGGGCGGCGCACGGTCTGGCAGGCGTTGTTGATGATGAAATCCAGCCGCGGCCGCGTCGCCACCAGTTCCTGGCAGAACGCCTCGACGCTGGGCGTGTGGCGCAGGTCGAGGCCGTAGACCTGCAGGCGGTGGCCCCAGTCGGCGAAGTCCGGCTCGGCCGCGTAGCGCGCCGCCGAGTCGCGCGGGAAGCGCGTGGTGACGATCAGCTCGGCGCCGGCACGCAGCAGCTTCAGGCCGGCCTGGTAGCCGATCTTCACGCGGCCGCCGGTGAGCAGCGCCACGCGACCGCACAGGTCGGCCAGTTCGCTGCGCTTGGCGTAGTTGAACGCGGCGCATTCCGGGCACAGCTGGTCGTAGAAGAAATGGATGGTCGAGTACTTGCGCTTGCACACATAGCAGTGCTTCGGCTCGACCGACTCGCGCGGCTGCGCGGCGTCGGCCGCGGGCGGCACATCGTGCGGCAGGAAACCTTCCGGCGCGAACGCGTTCGGCGTGGTGAACACCGGCCTGCGGCGCAGGGCGCGGATGCCGGTCTGGTTCAGCACGGTGTCTTCGGCCTGGATGCGCGCGGCATGGCGTTGTTTCTCCGCGGCCTTGAGGCGAATCCGGCGCGCACCCGGTTCGGGGTGGTACATCCGCGCCACGGCCTGGTGCAGCTGTTGGCGTTCCGCGACGGGCAGCCGCTCGAGCAGCCCGCGGTCGTCGGCAATGGTCTGCAGCAGCCGGATGGCGGCACGCGCCTGCGCCAGCAGTTCGGCGTCCGTTTCGTCGGCAGGGGGCGGGCAGGTCGTGGTCATGAGGGCGTCGGTCGTGGTCGAACAGGGCATCGCCGGCGCGCTGCGGGCCGGGTCGCACGCGGGTTGCGCGAGAAGCGAGCCGCCCATGATGCCTGTTTTTGCGCCAATCGCGGTAATCGGGTGTCGACGGGATCAACCCCGGAATGAGCTCTGTGCCACATTTCGTGCCTTCGACGTGTGCCATCGTGAGCGCGAGGCCGCCTGGTGAGGGCGGTCAGTCCATCAGATCCGGGGCATCGCGGCAGGACATTCGCATCAGCCCCGGCAAACAGGTCGGTTTGTGCGCAAGTCCAGTTCAGTTTTCCTCGCCCATTTCGGGCCATCGGTGATCGGCAACCCCGGGTCCCGCCTTCGTTTTCTTTTCCTGCCGGCGCGCGAGGCTTGCGACCGGCATGCGACTTACCACGGCCATCTGGTCAAGGCCGAAATCCTGCTCGACCGCATCGCCGCCGCCCAGACGGCCGGGTTGCCCGCGGTTGCGCCGGCACTGGACGATGCGGACGAAGCGCGCGCCACGGTCAAGCCGCCACGCGACCTGTTTTCCCCCACCACGCTCGAATATCGCCGCTGGTACACGCCGGATGGCAGCGCGCGGGCGCAACCGTTGACGCGTGAGGCACTGGCCGACCTGCTGGGCGCGGATGGCTTGTCGCCGCGCGAGGCACTGGACCGCGCCACCCACCGTTCGCATGCATTGCCTGCGGCGGATCAGGCATGGCTGATCCGCCGACGCAGCCTGCCGGTGCAGCAGCGTCCGCTGAATCGCCGCGAGTTCCACGAGCTGGTCGACGCGCTCGACGGTGCCTGGCAGGCCCCGGCCGGTGCGCCGGAGGTGACGCGCCACAACCGGCGGCTTGCGCTGCAGGTGGCAACGTCGCTGGCCGGCATGCTCGATGAACATGTCGCGCCGCCGTTCCGCGTCGAGGCATTGAACGAGGCGTTCAACGAACGTCTGCTGGTCCACCTGCGCCAGAGCATCGACGCATTTTGCCGGGCCAACGCAGTCTGCGCGGTGCTGCTGGTGGGGCCCAAGGCGTGGTTTGCCGCCAAGGCCGCCCGCATGCGTGCCGAACATCAGGTCGCGCTGGTGTTGTCGACGCGCGCGCACTCCAGCGGGGTCGGTCCGCGTGCCGGGAACGCGCAGCCCGCGGGCATGCCGCGGGCTGCAACCGGCTGAGCCTGCCCTTCGGGCTCAGGCCTCGGCAGCTTCCTTGTACGCATCCACCGGGATGCAGGCACACATGATGTGCTTGTCGCCGTAGACGTTGTCGACGCGGGCGACCGGCGGCCAGTACTTCTGCAGCTTCAGGCTGGCCAGCGGGAAGGCGGCCAGTTCGCGCGGGTAGGCGTGGGTCCACTCGCTGGCGCTGACCATGGTGGCGGTGTGCGGGGCGTTCTTCAGCGGGTTGTCCTCGCGGTCCAGCTTGCCTTCCTCGATCGCGCGGATCTCGTCGCGGATCTGGATCATCGCGTCGATGAAGCGGTCCAGCTCGACCTGCGATTCGCTCTCGGTCGGTTCCACCATCAAGGTGCCGGACACCGGGAAGCTCAGCGTCGGCGCGTGGAAGCCGAAGTCGATCAGCCGCTTCGCCACGTCCTCGGCGCCGATGCCGGTGGCGTCCTTGAGCGGGCGCAGGTCGAGGATGCACTCGTGCGCCACCAGCCCGTTGCGACCGGTGTACAGGGTGGGGTAGTGCGCTTCGAGCCGCTTGGCGATGTAGTTGGCGTTGAGCAGGGCCACTTGCGTTGCCTTGCGCAGGCCCTGCTGGCCCATCATGACGATGTACATCCAGCTGATCGGCAGGATCGAGGCGCTGCCGAAGCTTGCCGCAGAAACCATGCCGACCGGGCTTTCCTCGCCGAACTTCCTCGGCAGGAACGGGGCGAGGTGCGACTTCACCGCGCACGGGCCGACGCCCGGGCCGCCACCGCCGTGCGGGATGCAGAAGGTCTTGTGCAGGTTCAGGTGCGACACGTCCGAGCCCCACTTGCCGGGCTTGGCCACGCCGACCAGCGCGTTCATGTTGGCACCGTCGGTGTACACCTGGCCGCCGTGCGCGTGCACGATCTCGCAGATCGCCACGATGTCCTCCTCGAACACGCCATGCGTGGACGGGTAGGTGATCATCAGCGCGGCAAGGCGGTCCGAATACTTCTCCGCGGCGCGGCGGATGTCCTCGACGTCGACGTTGCCGTTGGCGTCGCACTTGGTCACCACCACGCTCATGCCGCACAGGTGCGCGGAGGCCGGGTTGGTGCCGTGGGCGGATTCGGGGATCAGGCAGATGTCGCGATGCGCGTCGCCGCGCGAGCGGTGGTAGGCGCGGATCGCCAGCAGGCCGGCGTACTCGCCCTGCGCGCCGGAGTTCGGCTGCAGGCTCACCGCGTCGTAGCCGGTGCATTCGACCAGCATCGCTTCCAGACCGTCGATCAGTTCCTTGTAGCCCTGCGCCTGGGCGGCCGGCGCCAGCGGATGGATGTTGGCGAATTCCGGCCAGGTGACCGGGATCATCTCGGCGGTGGCGTTGAGCTTCATGGTGCACGAGCCCAGCGGGATCATCGTGCGATCCATCGCCAGGTCCTTGTCGGCCAGCGCGCGCATGTAGCGCAGCAACTCGTGCTCGCTGTGGTGCGTGTTGAACACCGGGTGGGTGAGGAAGTCGCTCTTGCGCAGCAGCGTGCGTGGCAGCGCGTCGTGGACTTCGGCATCGAGCGCGTCGATGTCGATCTCGGCACCGAACAGGCCCGCCAGTGCGACGACGTCGGCGCGGGTGGTGGTCTCATCCAGGCTGATGCCGAGGCTGTCGGCGTCCAGTTCGCGCAGGTTGATGCCGGCGGCGCGAGCCTTGGCATGGACAGCGGCGGCGTCGATGCCGGTGATGTGCAGCGTATCGAAGAAATCGCCGCCCACCTTCACGCCGGCCCGACGCAGCGCGACGGTCAGGATCGCGGCCAGGCGATGCGTGCGGCGCGCGATGCGGGTGAGCCCGGCGGGGCCGTGGTAGACCGCGTACATGCTGGCCATCACCGCCAGCAGCACCTGCGCGGTGCAGATGTTGGAGGTGGCCTTCTCGCGGCGGATGTGCTGCTCGCGCGTCTGCAGGGTGAGGCGGTAGGCCGCCTTGCCCTCGGTGTCGATCGACACGCCGATCAGGCGGCCCGGCATTGAGCGCTTGTACGCGTCGCGGCAGGCCATGAACGCGGCGTGCGGGCCGCCGAAGCCGAACGGCACGCCGAAGCGCTGCGAGTTGCCCACCACGATGTCCGCGCCCCATTCGCCGGGCGCGGCGATCAGGGTCAGCGCGAGCAGGTCGGTGGCGACCGCGACCACGCCGCCGCGCGCGTGCACGGCGTCGGCGATCGCCTGGTAATCGTTGATGCTGCCGAAGGTGTCCGGGTACTGCAGCAGCACGCCGAACGCATCGGTGCCGGCCGCGTCGCCATCGGCGCCGACCACCAGTTCGATGCCCAGCGGTTCGGCGCGCGTGCGCACCACTTGCAGCGTCTGCGGGTGCACGCCGCTGGACACGAAGAACACGTTCGACTTCGACTTGCACGAGCGCTTGGCCAGGGTCATCGCCTCGGCCGCGGCGGTGGCTTCGTCCAGCAGCGAGGCGTTGGCGATCTCCATCCCGGTGAGGTCGGCGCACATCGTCTGGAAGTTGATCAGCGCCTCCATGCGACCCTGCGAGATCTCCGCCTGGTACGGCGTGTACGCGGTGTACCAGGCCGGATTCTCCAGGATGTTGCGCAGGATGACGTTCGGCGTCAGCGTGCCGTAATAGCCCTGGCCGATGAAGTTGCGGAACACCTGGTTCTTGCCGGCGATCGCGCGGATCTTGGCCAGCGCGGCCTCCTCGGTGATCGCTTCGGGCAAGGCCAGCGGGGCAGCGGACTTGATCGAGCCGGGAACGATGGCGTCGGTCATCGACTCCAGCGAATCGTGGCCGATCACGCGCAGCATCTGTGCGATTTCGGCGTCGTCCGGACCGATGTGGCGTTCGATGAACGCGCCGTGGTGTTCGAGGTCGCGCAGGGAGGTCGGGTTCTTCGAGGTCATGAAAGGGCATCCGCAGACAACGTGCCGTGCCGCACGTGGGGCGCCCCTCTGTCCTTTTGCCTGAGAGTTTGGAAGCGCGATGGCTGCGCTTCGTGCCCCTTCGGCGCCGGATTTAACCGGTCTCTCCAGAGTGTTTGACGCAGGATGGTATGGAGCCTGAGCGATTACGGGCGTTGCGCCTTCGGCAGCGGCGTCCCCTGCGGAACGGCCGCTTCTCCCACCCTGCGGTTGAAGCGGCCGATTATACAGGCCGGCGAAGGCCGCCACATCGCCATGGCGATGTGGCGGGAAGCATCAGTGCAGGGCCCAGACACTGTTGGGATCGCCCTCGCGGCCTCGGTGCAGGGTGGCCCGGGCCACCCGCCAGTAGGCGAAGGCCAACACCAAGGCCACTGCATCGACGAAGAAACGATGCCAGTGCCCGTGCCAAGCTGCCGCGAGCAGACTCTCGCCCGAACCGATCCAGCCGGCTAACGGGATCGCGGCCGTTGCCAGTGCGCACAGCCAGAGCAGCTCGTGTCCCGCGCGGGCGGGCTGGCGCAGGCAGGCCCACAGCAGGCAGGCGAAGAACACCGTGTAGTACGCCGGCCGGCCCAGGCCCGGTGCCAGCGCGCCGGCGACGAACACCGCCGAGACGCCCGCGACGCAACCCAGGCACACGCCCAAGGTGAGCGCCGCCATCACCCGCGTGCGCCGCGGCTGCTCGACCTGGCGGCGCTTGCGCCGCGCCTCGATCCACAGCAGGTTGCCGCTGTAGAACAGGAAGGCGCCGGCCAAGCCCAGCACGAAATAAAGCCACTTCACCGCATCGTGGCCGAAGTTGCCGAAATGCAGGGTCTGCAGGCCGCGCAGCATGATCATGCCCGGTGTCATCGTCTTCGGCGCCACCTGGTCGACGACCGCGCCGGTGGCCCCGTCCAGTGTCACCGAGCCGAGCTGGTTGAGCCGGCGTTGTTCCACCACGCCGTACAGCGTCGCGCGCGCGTTGGCATCGCCGATGTTGACCAGCGAGATGCCTTCGACCTCCATGCCGGGCAGGGCGGCCTGGCCGCGTTGCAGCAGAGTCTCCAGCGGCAGGGTGGGCTTGGCGACGTGAGCCGCCGCCACCTGCGGTGCACCGTAGAAGTCCCGTTCCAGCAGCTTCAGCAACTTGCCTTCGTAGACCATGGTCTGGAACGGCACGAGCAGCAACAATCCCAGCGCCAGCACTGCGCCGCTCCAGGCGAAGATGATGTGGAACGGCAGCGACAGCATGCCGACCGCGTTGTGTGCGTCCTGCCACATGCGCTTGACGTTCCTGCCCAGCCGCAGGGCGAACAGGTTCCTGACCAGCGTCGGCGTGTAGATCACCACGCCGCTGACCAGGGCCAGTCCGTACAGCACGCAGACTACGCCGAACAGGTAGGTGCCGAACGGCTTGGGCAGGCCGGCGGTGAAATGCAGGTCGTAGATGAACTCGATGAAGTCCTGGCCGAAGGCGTCTTCGTGCAACGTGTTGCTGTCTTCGAGCATGAAGCGGCGCGACTCGCCGGTGCTGGCCTCGAACCAGTAGGCGGAAGGCTGCGGGCCGTGCTCGCCGGGAAGCACCAGATAGACGCTTTCGGCCGCCTGCGGATGCTGCTTCAGCAGGTCGTCGAGCAGTTGCTGTGAGCGCCCCACCGGATCCGCCGGCGTGGCGGCGGCCGCGCCGCTGCGGTTCCAGTCGCCGATCTCATGGCTGAACACCGTGATCGCGCCGGCGTAGAACGCGATGAACAGCGCCATGCCGGCAATCAGGCCGACCCAGGTGTGCAGCGACAGGAAGCGGCGCATGGTCGAGCCCTTCATGCTTGCACCCCGATCCAGCCCAGCAGCTTGAGCCCGTACAGCAGGCCAAAGCAGACCACAGTCGCTCCGCCCAGCCACAGCCACGCGCGTAAGGCATTCCTGAACACGAAGGCCAGCACCATCACGGCGATCCACATCGGGAAGGCCATCATCACCGCCGGCAGCGCGGTGATTTCCTGGTTGCCCGGCCAGGCCAGTGCGAGCAAGCCGATCAGACCGACGCTGAGCGGCAGGCCGAGCATCGCAGCCGCCAGATATCTAGCCCACATCCCGGTTCTCCCGTTGCAGTTGGCGCCAGGCGTCCAGATACGGCAGCAGCACAAGTACCAGCATCACTGCTGTCAGCACCGCGAACACACCGGCCCATGGCCCCAGTGCGGCGATGGCTGCCACCGTGGCCGTTGCCGTGGCGACCCAGGCGGCGACGCGCAGCGCCCGCGCGCCAAGCCAGAGTCGCTGGTGCGCGTTGGACAGATAGAAGCCCAGCGCGGCCAGCACAGAAAGACACAGATAGATGGCTGTCATGTCGATGACCCGTCGCCCTTGGTCAGAACCGCCAGTCCACGCTCAGCATGTAGTTGCGCGGCGCACCGTAGAAACCGCTGTAGCGCAAGGTGTTGATGTACTTCTCGTCGCCGAGGTTGCGCACGTTGAGGCGCAGCGTGGCGTTGGGCAGGAAGTCCCAGGCCACGAAACCGTTGAGCACCGCATAGCTGCCCTGGCGCACCGTGAAGCCGCTGCTTTCCACGTTGGAGATGGCGCTCTGCCAGTGTCCGCCCAGGCCGAAGGACAGCGCGGTGTACGCCGGCAGATGGGCGCTGAGCAGCAGGTTGGCGGTGCGCCGCGGCACCCAGCGGTAGGTGTCGTCGCCATCGGCGCCGGTCAGCTTCAGCGAGGTGTAGCCCAGCACCAGGTCGACGTTGTCGCCGAGCTTGCCGGTGGCTTCGAACTCGACGCCCCTGGAGTGCACGTCCACCGGTGCGTAGATGGACTGGCCGTACTGGTTGTACCGGCCGGTGGGCGTAGCCAGCCCATTCTGGTCGGCCCTGAACACGGCCAGCGTGGTCAGCAGGCGCCTGTCCAGCCAGTCGGCCTTGATGCCGGCCTCGTAGTTCCTGCCTTTGCTGGCGTCGAGGTAACGGTCGTTCGCGTCGACCTGATCCTGCGGCTGGTAGATGTCGGAGTAGCTGACGTAGCCCAGCACGTGCTGGTTGAAGTCGAAGGTCAGGCCGCCGTAGGGGCTGGTGTGGCTGGTGGTCTGGTCGAAGCCCTCCGCATACGAGCTACCGTTGCGGCGGTACTGG
Source organism: Rhodanobacter sp. UC4443_H10 (assembly GCF_052978325.1). Lineage (NCBI taxonomy): Bacteria > Pseudomonadati > Pseudomonadota > Gammaproteobacteria > Lysobacterales > Rhodanobacteraceae > Rhodanobacter > Rhodanobacter sp. UC4443_H10. Next base: position 492,141 of record NZ_CM129668.1, read on the forward strand.
GCGTAGTTGAGGCCGACGATGAGCTTGAGCCGATCGTTCAGCGCGATCCGGCTGGTGCCGAAGGCACGCTTCAGCCGTTGATCCAGTACCGAGTAGACGCTGGGGTCGCTCCAGGCGGGTTCGGGAATGGCGTAGGGGCTGTACGGGAACGCCGGCAGGGCGCCCCAGGCCGGGGAGGAGAAGTCGGCGCTTTGTTCCCGTCCGGTCGAGGTGCTTCTGGCCACGCTGGCGCCGAACATCGCTTCCTGGTCGCGGCCGAACAGTTCGAAGTGGCCGTTGAGCGTGGCCTCGCCCATATGCGCGGTGGCCGTGTCGATGCCGCCCCAGGGGTAGCCGACCAGGCCAAGGCCCGTGGCGGGATCGAGGGCTTCGGAGATGCCGTCGCCGTCCGGATCCGGCATGTAGGCGTAGAACATCTTCTCGTCGCCGCTGGAGTGACGGTAGTTGTACGACAGCTTCAGCTGCCAGTCCTCGCCGAGCTGGTGGACGTATTCGGCAAAGCCGGTCTGGTTGGTGGTGTTCCAGTACGTCCAGTCCTGGGTGGTGGAAGCATCGGTCGGCCAGACGGACTGGTTGCCGTCGCTGTTCATGAAGGTCAGCGCGCCCCACATGATGCCGTCGGACTTCGCCCGCTGGTAGGAGTAGCCCAGGGTCAGGGTGCCGTTGTCCCCGACCTGGCCATCGACCACGCCATAGAGGAAGTTGCGGCTGTTGTGGTTGTCGCGCAGGTGGGTGGCGCCGTCTTCATGCGCGGTCACCACGCGTCCGGCCCAACGGCCGTCGGCGGTGAGCGGGGTGGAGTAATCGGCTTCGGCGCGCGTGGTGCCCCACGAGCCATAGCTGACGCCGACCGTGCCTTGCCGCTGGTTGGTCGGGCGCTTGCGCACGTAGTTGATGGTGCCGGCGGCGTTGCCGACGCCGGTGAGCAGGCCGTTGGCGCCGCGGATCACTTCCACCTTCTCGTAACCGAAGCTGTCGGTGGCGCCGGTGGAGACGCCCCAGTCGTTGGGCAGGCCGGCGCCGTCGATCTGCGTGTTGAGGATGTCGAAGCCGCGTGCGCTGTAGGTGGTGCGGGTGGTTTCCCATTCGTCGACCTGCACGCCGGTGGCCAGGCGCAGGGCCTCGTTGACGCTGTCGGCGCCGAAGTCGCGCATCTGCTCGTCGGTGACCACGCTGATCGACTGAGGCGTGTCCTTGATGGCAAGGTCGAGATTGGTGGCGCCGTTGCTGACGCGCTCGGCGCGCTGGGCCACCACCATCACCTGGCTCAGATTCTTGACGTCGGCGGGTGAAGGCGCCGCGTCGTCGGCATGTGCTTGGACACTGGCCAGCAGCAGGCTGGCGGCCAGCAGGGAAAGGCGTGGCAAGGCGCTCGCACGATGGTGGCAAAAAGGCATGGAATCCCCTGGATCGTTCGATGGTCGAGTGGGGCGGCGTGACGGCTGCCCGCGGGCCGGGTGCATTGTATATGCAAATGATTCGCATTTGTATATTGGAGCGAGGTGGGAACCGCGTTCGCCATTGGCTGATCCGCGTTTCCTTGCTTGCCGCGGAAAGCGGGCGGCGCGTGTCACCACCTTCGGCAGTCGCAGGTGCAGACGCGAGTCCTTTTCCGCCGCGGCCCTCAACGCGCGCGACGCGTCGCCGGCCCAAGCTGCGCGGTGTCTTGCCGCCACCCCCGGTGGCAAATAGAGTGAGCCGGGCGGAAGCGGCTCCTCCACTCCCGCGACGGCGTCACGCGAACGGATCGATGTCCGCATGCCGCCGCCGTGCCCACGCCCCCATCAATGCCTTGGACATCGGCATGATCCGCATAGGTGAAATCGACCACGTCGTGCTGCGTGTCGTCGATCTGGAAGCGATGACGCGTTTCTATTGCGAGGTGCTCGGCTGTCACGAGGAGCGCCGGCAGGGTGGGATCGGCCTGGTGCAACTGCGTGCGGGGGCATCTTTGATCGACCTGGTGTCCGTTGACGGCAAGCTCGGGCGTCAGGGCGGCGCTGCTCCGGGCAGGGGCGGCCACAACATGGACCACTTGTGCCTGCGCGTGGAGGATTACGACGAGGCAGCGATCCTGGCCCATCTGCGGACGCACGGCGTGCGCATCGGCGAACTGGGCTCGCGCTACGGCGCGCAAGGCGAGGGCCCGTCGATCTACCTCTACGACCCGCAAGGCAACATGGTCGAACTGAAGGGGCCGGCAGCCGCTTGAAGTGCGAAAGACTGCACGCACACCGTTCGCCCTGAGCGTAGCGCAGCGAAGTCGAAGGGGCCGTCGGCTCCTGCGTCGTGACCCTTCGACTTCGACGCTTCGGGTCTACGCTCAGGGGAAACGGTGCACGCAGGACAGGCGGCCTTCCTGACTTCAATGCAGGCCCGGAAAAGACGAAGGCCGCCTTGAAAGGCGGCCTTCGTTTACAATTGGTGCCCAGAAGAGGACTCGAACCTCCACGGAGTTGCCCCCGCTAGCACCTGAAGCTAGTGCGTCTACCAATTCCGCCACCTGGGCAAGGTGCCACACCGCTCAGCGAGCTGCGTGAGCCGCGTAATGTAGGCATCGACCGCTGGCTTGTCAACTCTTTTTCACCCTCATCGCACGCGCCGTGTCATTCTCTGCGCCGCGTGACACCACAAGGATACTTAGTGACCAGAAAAACTCCCCCCACGTCCGGCCGTTCCCCGGATGCGCGCCCCCCGAAGAAAACCGGCAGTCGCTCGTCGCGCGGGCCATCCGCGCCGGACAAGCGCGGCAAGGCTGCCACCGGCGCCGTGCGCGACCCGCATGCCAATCGCGAGGCACAGCGCTATGCGCGCCCCATCCCCAGCCGCGAGGCGATCCTCGCCCTGCTGGAAGAGCGCGGCGAACTGCTGACCGAAGCGCGCATCGCCGACGCGCTGCAGATTCACGATGAAGTCGACCTCGAGGCACTGCGCAAGCGGCTCGCGGCGATGGTGCGCGATGCCCAGTTGCTGCTGGGCCGGCGCGGCGGCTACGCGCCGACGCGCAAGCTCGACCTGATCGCCGGCCGCGTGCTGGCCAACGCCGAGGGCTACGGGTTCCTGCGCCCCGACGAGGGCGGCGAAGACCTGTACCTGTCGCCGCAGCAGATGCGTACGGTGCTGCATGGTGATCGCGTGCTGGCCAGCGTGGTCGGCATCGACCGTCGCGGCCGCAAGCAGGGTGCGATCGCCGAAGTGCTGGAACGTCGCTCGCCGCGCCTGGTCGGCCGCGTGTTGATCGAGGACGGCGTCACCCTGGTCACGCCCGACGATCGCCGCCTGAACCAGGACGTGATCATCAAGCCGGGCCAGGAGCAGAGCGCCGAGTCCGGCCAGATCGTGGTGGTGGAGATCACCGACCCGCCGACGCCTTACCGCGGTCCGCTGGGCGAGATCCGCGCGGTGCTGGGCAATCGCCTGCAGCCCTCGCTGGTGGTGGAGATGGCGATCGCCAGCCACGACCTGCCGCACGAATGGCCGGCCGAAGTGTTGCGTGATGCGGCGCAGGTGGAAGCGGAGGTGACCGCTGCCGAGCGGGAAGGCCGTACCGACATCCGCAAGCTGCCGCTGGTCACCATCGACGGCGCCGATGCCCGCGACTTCGACGATGCGGTGTATGCCGAGCCGAGGCGTGGTGGTGGCTGGCGGCTGATCGTGGCGATCGCCGACGTGTCGCACTACGTGCAGGCAGGCAACGCGCTGGATCGCGAGGCATACGAGCGCAGCACGTCCACCTATTTCCCCGGCTTCGTCGTGCCGATGCTGCCGGAGACGCTTTCCAACGGCATCTGCTCATTGAACCCGAAGGTCGAGCGGCTGTGCATGGTCTGCGACATGACCGTCGACGCCGAGGGCAACGTCGCCCGTTCGAAGTTCTACGACGCGGTGATGCGCTCGCATGCGCGGCTGACCTACGACAAGGTGTGGCAAGCGGTCGGCCTGCGCGAGAAGGACGCACGCCACGAGGTCGCCGACGTGCTGCCGCAGCTTGAGAACCTGCACGCGCTGTACAAGGCGATGGCGGCGCAGCGCAAGCGCCGCGGCGCGATCGACTTCGAGACGCCGGAGGTGAAGTTCCGTCTCGACCAGACCGGCGGCGTGGAGTCGATGGGTGCCACCGAACGCAACGACGCGCACAAGCTGATCGAGGAGTGCATGATCGCGGCCAATGTTCAGGCCGCGCTGTTCCTGGAGAAGAGGAAAATCCCCGCGCTGTTCCGCGCACACGAGCCGCCGCCGGCGGAGAAATACGAGGACCTGCAGCAGTTCCTGCGCGAGTTCAAGCTGCGCATGCCGCCGGTGGAGGAGGTGACCCCGGCCGACTTCTCCGAGATCCTCGCACTGGTGCGCGATCGCCCCGAGCGCGAACTGATCCAGAGCGTGCTGCTGCGCTCGCAGAGCATGGCCGCCTACCAGCCCGACAACCGCGGCCACTTCGGCCTGTCGCTGCAGGCGTACGCGCACTTCACCTCGCCGATCCGTCGTTATCCCGACCTGCTGGTGCATCGCGCGATCCGATACGCGCTGACCGGCGGCAAGCCCAGCGACTACACCTACACGCCCGCCGAGGTGGCGGCGATGGCCGTGCATTGCTCGCAGCGCGAGCGTCGTGCCGAGGAGGCCGAGCGCGACGTGGACGAGCGCTTCAAGTGCGCGTGGATGGAGAAGCACATCGGTAGCGAGTTCGACGGCGTGGTCACCGGGGTCACCTCGTTCGGCCTGTTTGTGGAGCTGGACGAATCGAAGGTTTCCGGCCTGGTGCACATCAGCCAGCTGGTGAACGACTACTACCACTTCGACGCGGTGCGCAAGCTGCTCAAGGGTGAGCGCACCGGCGCGCAGTTCCGCCTCGGCGACCACGTGCGCATCCAGGTGCTGCGCGCCAGCCTGGAGGATCGCAAGATCGACTTCCGCCTGGTCTCGCCGCGCACGTCGGCCCCGGCCCCGGCCCCGACCGGCAGCGGCAAGGCGTATGACTATGCCGCCGCGGGCGAGCGCTATTCGCTGCCGAAGAAGGCGGCCGCCACGACCAAGGCACCGGGCATGTTCGGTCGTGCCGCCAAGGCGATCGGCCGCGCATTCGGCCGCAAGGAGGCCGAGGTTGCCACACCGGCGCCGGCCCCGCGCAAGGTGGCGGCGAGCGATAATCCGCCGCCGCGTGCACAGTCGCCGGCAGGGCGCCAGCATGCCGGCGGCCAGCATCAGGGCCGCAGGGTCGAACCGTCGTCGGATCGTCGCCCGCGCAAGGACGGTTCCGCCAGGCGCGCGCCGGCCCCGGCTCCCGTCCCGCCGGCGCCGAAGAAGCACGGCGGCCGCAAACCGAAACCGAAAGGCAAGCCATGAGTGAGAGCTGGATCGTCGGCATCAATCCCGTCGAGGGCGCATTGAGCAACGATGTCGAGCGCGTGCGTGAGCTGCTGGTGGAGAACGGCCAGCGCAACGCCCGCGTGCTGGAGCTGGCCGAGCGCGCAAAGAAGCTGGGCATCGCGGTACGCCATCGTCCGCGCGAGGAGCTGGACAAGCACGCGGGCGAAGCGCGCCACCAGGGCGTGGCGGCGCGTTACGAGGCGGCGCCGGCCGCGCACGAAAGCGACCTTGCCGGCCTGCTCGAACGCGACGGCAGCGATACCCTGGTGCTGGTGCTGGACGGTGTCACCGATCCGCACAACCTCGGCGCCTGCCTGCGCAGCGCCGCCGCGGCGAAAGTCACCGCGGTGATCGTGCCGAAGGATCGCGCGGTCGGCCTCACGCCGGTGGTGCGCCGCGCCTCGGCCGGCGGCGCCGACCGGGTACCGCTGATCGCGGTGACCAACCTGGCGCGTACGCTGCGCGAGCTGAAGGATGCCGGCGTGTGGATCACCGGCCTGGCGGGCGACACCGAGACCACGATCTACGGTATCGACTTCAAGGGACCGGTGGCGCTGGTGCTGGGCAGCGAAGGCGAGGGCATCCGCCGGCTCACCCGCGAACTGTGCGATTTCGTGGCGAAGATCCCCATGCCCGGTTCGATGGAAAGCCTCAACGTCTCCGTCGCCACTGGCGTGGCCTTGTTCGAGGCGTTGCGCCAGCGCGGAGCGAAGCGATGACTTTCTTCTGGTACGACTGGGCCGGCTATCTCGGCGTGGCGCTGGTGTTGCTGGCCTTTCTGCTGCTGCAGGGGCATCGCCTGCATGGCAACGGGCTGATCTACCAGACGATGAACATTTTCGGCGCGCTCGGTGTGCTGTTATCGCTGGTATTCGGCAGCTTCAACCTGTCCGCCTTCCTGCTGGAGGCCGCCTGGATCGCCATCGGCGTCTATGGCGTGGTGAACAACTGGCGTCGTCGTCGCACGATGCCGCCGCCGGCTGGCCACGCGCCATAGGTTGGCTGCCTGAATCCGCGTGCCGCCGGTTCCGCGGGTGGCCCGTCAGGCGATCGGGACGTCGCCACCTTGGGCAGCGGACGCGCCGAGGTCGAGGCTCGCCCGTTCCACCAGCTCCAGTTGCCGCCAGCGGTTGACGATGCTGCAGAACAGCTCGGCGGTGCGCTCGGCGTCGTAGACGGCCGAATGCGCCTCGCGGCTGTCGAAGGTCAAGCCCGCCGCCAGCACTGCCTTGCTCAGCACGGTCTGGCCATAGGCCAGGCCGGCCAGGCTGACCGTGTCGAAACAGCTGAACGGATGGAACGGATTGCGCTTGTACCCGCAGCGGCGCACCGCCTGGTTGAGAAAGCCCAGGTCGAAGGCGGCGTTGTGGCCGACCAGGATCGCCCGCTGGCAACCTGCCTCGCGCACCGCCTCGCGCACCACCTGGAAAACGTGGTCCAGCGCCTGGCGTTCGGGCAGGGCGCCGCGCAATGGATTGTCCGGATCGATCCCGGTGATCTCCAGCGAACGGGGATCGAGGTTGGCGCCGGGGAACGGCTCCACGTGGGTGGTGACCAGCTCCTTGGTGCTCAGGAAGCCGGCCTCGTCGATGCGCAGCGGTATCGCGGCGATTTCCAGCAGCGCATCGTGTTCGGCATCGAAGCCGCCCGTCTCCACGTCGACCACGACCGGCAGGAAACCACGGAAACGCTCGGCCATGCGGGCCACGGCAGGGTTGTTGACGATATCCATCGGCGCAGCATATCAGCCGCCGTGCGGTGCACCCGGCGCCTGGCCGATCGCCGCGAGCATCGCCTCGGCGGTGGACACGCGCAGTTCGCCCGGCGCTTCCAGCTGCAATTGCCGCACCACGCCATCCTCGGCATACAGCGCGAACCGGCGCGCGCGGATGCCCATGCCGAAGTCGCTGCCATCCAGTTCCAGGCCCAGCGCGCGGGTGAAGCTGGCGTTGCCGTCGGCCAGCATCAGCAACCCGCGCGGCACGTGCTGCGCGGTGGCCCACGCCTGCATCACGTAGGCGTCGTTGACCGCGAGGCACATCACCGCGATGCCGCGCGCCTGGAACTCGGCGAACGCCGCCACGTAGCCGGGCAGGTGATGGTTCGAGCAGGTCGGCGTGAACGCGCCAGGCACGCCGAACAGCACGGCCTTGCGTCCGCCGAACAGCGCGCCTGTTTGCACGGGCCGGATGTCGCCGTCGATCATCTTGATCGCGACGTCGGGCAGGGTGTCCCCGGGTTGGATGGTCATGGATCGCTCAATGGTGAACAACGCTTGCATGCTAGTGGTTTTGGCGGTCGGGTGCCTTGAATCGCCGCGGCGAGCACCTATTTCCGGAGCAGGCGGCGATCACGCCGCAAACCCGTCAGAGGAGGCACTGAAATGAACGTGAGCCGTCAATCCGTGTGGAACCGCGAGTTCGGTACGCCGGACGATTTCCGCCAGGTCATGAGCCGCTTTTTCGGCGCCGGCGACAATGACCAGTCCACCGTGGAAACCAGCCAGTGGGCACCGCGGGTGGACATCCGCGAGGAAGACAAGCGCTTCATGATCCTGGTCGACGTGCCCGGCGTGGACCCGTCCACGATCGAGGTGAGCATGGACAAGAGCATCCTCACCATCAAGGGCGAACGCACCGTCGACAACGAAAAGGACGGCGGCAGGCTGACCCGGCAGGAGCGCGTCTACGGCACCTTCCATCGCCGCTTCTCGCTGCCGGAGAGCGCCGACGCGGAGAACATCAGCGCGCATGGCCGTTTCGGCGTGCTGGAGATCGCGATTCCGAAGAAGCCCGAAACCACGCCGCGTCGCATCGCGATCGACACCGGCAACTGACCTGCGCTGCACACGCAACGCGGTATGAAGACCCGCCCCGTCGTGGATAATGCTCCACGGCGGGGCGCAGCCTTTCGGGCTGCGGTACCGACGAAAAGGAGCGGGTGTGGAATTCAAAGATTATTACGAGATCCTCGGCGTCAAGCCTGACGCCAGCGAGGCCGACATCAAGGCGGCGTATCGCAAGTTGGCGCGCAAGTACCACCCGGACAAGAACAAGGACGCGGGCGCCGAGGAGAAGTTCAAGGCGGTCAACGAAGCCAACGAGGTGTTGAAGGACGCCGAGAAGCGGCGCTCCTACGACCAGTTGCGCGCCGGCGGTTATCGCCAGGGCGAGCAGTTCCGCCCGCCGCCGGGCTGGCAGGAGCAACAGGGCTTCGGTGGCGACGCCGGTGATTTCAGCGATTTCTTCGAAAGCCTGTTCGGTCGCGGCGCTGCGCATGGCGGCCATCGCGGCCAGCCGCGGCCGCGGCGTGGGCAGGACGTGCAGGCCTCGGTGCAGATCGACCTGCAGACCGCCTTCGACGGCGGCCCTACGCGGTTGGCCATGCACGATTCGTCCGGCGGCGAGCGCGTGCTCGAGGTGAAGATCCCCGCCGGCATCCAGAGCGGCCAGGTGATCCGTCTCTCGGGCCAGGGTCAGTCGGGCATGGGCGGTGGACCCAAGGGCGACCTGCTGCTGGAAGTGATCATCCGCGACGACCCGCGCTTTCGCCTCGACGGTCGCAATGTCGTCCACGTGCTGCCGATCGCGCCGTGGGAAGCCGCGCTGGGCGCGACCGTACCGGTGCCGACGCTGGCGGGCACCGTGGACCTGCGCATCCCCGCCGGCTCGCAGTCAGGCCGCAAGCTGAGGCTGAAGGGGCGCGGCATGCCGGGCAGCAACCCCGGCGACCAATTGGTGGAATTGTCCATCCGCACGCCGGCGGCCGACAGCGACGCGCAGCGCAAGGCCTACGAGGCGTTGCGCAAGAGCTTCGCGAACTACGATCCGCGAGTTTGAAGGTCCCGGGTCGTAGGGGCGGGCACCGCCCCCGGCCATCTCTCGAACGCCGATGGCGGGCTTTGCCCGCCCTGCGCACGACGCCTTCCGTCACGTGACGAAGGGCATCGCGCACAACGTGCGCTCCTGCAGAGCAGCGCGGACCACGGGGCGGGCAAAGCCCGCCATCGCCGTATCGCGGCGCGATCGGATCAGCTGCGCGAGGCGCGCTTGCGGTCGATCTCGGTGAGGTGCTTCTTGCGCAGGCGGATTTCCTTCGGGGTGACCTCGACCAGCTCGTCGTCGTCGATGAAGTCCAGTGCCTGTTCCAGGGTGAACTTGATCGCGGGGGTGAGCTGGATCGCGTCGTCCTTGCCCGAGGCGCGCATGTTGGTCAGCGGCTTGGGCTTGATCACGTTGACGGTGAGGTCGTTGTCCTTGGCGTGGATGCCGACCAGCTGGCCTTCATACACGTTGTCGCCCTCGGCGGCGAACAGCTTGCCGCGATCCTGCAGCGGCCCGAGCGAATAGGCGGGGGTGGTGCCGCCGGCATTGGCGATCATCACGCCGTTCTGGCGCTTGGCGATCTGGCCTTCTTCCTTGGGGCCGTAGTGGTCGAACACGTGGAACAGCAGGCCCGAGCCCTGGGTCAGGGTCTTGAACTGGTTCTGGAAGCCGATCAGGCCGCGCGCCGGGATTTCGTAATCCAGCCGCACGCGGCCCTTGCCGTCGGATTCCATGTTCTTCAGCTGGCCCTTGCGCATGCCCAGCTTCTCCATCACGCCGCCCTGGTGGATTTCCTCCACGTCGACCACCAACTGCTCGATCGGCTCCATCTTCTGGCCGTCGATCTCCTTGATGATGACTTCCGGGCGCGACACGGCCAGTTCGTAGCCTTCGCGGCGCATGTTCTCGATCAGCACCGACAGGTGCAGCTCGCCGCGGCCGGAGACCAGGAACTTGTCGGCGTCCGAACCCTGCTCCACCTTCAGCGCCACGTTGTGCACCTGCTCGCGCTCCAGCCGGTCCTTGAGCTGGCGGCTGGTGAGGAACTTGCCGCCGGAGAGATCCTTGTTGCCGGCGAACGGCGAATTGTTGACCTGGAAGGTCATCGAGATCGTCGGTTCGTCCACGGTCAGCGCGGGCAGCGCTTCGGGCGTGTCCAGCGCGCAGATGGTGTCGGAGATGGTCAGGTCGGCGATGCCCGAGATGGCCACGATGTCGCCGGCCTCGGCGGTTTCCTGCTCGATCCGCTCCAGGCCCAGGAAGCCGAGCACCTGCAGTACCTTGCCCTGGCGCTTCTTGCCGTGGCGATCGATCACCGCCACCGGCATGTTCTTCTTCAGGGTGCCGCGCTGGATGCGGCCGATGCCGATCACGCCGACGAAGTTGTTGTAGTCGAGCTGGCTGATGCGCATCTGGAACGCGCCGTCCGGATCCACGTCCGGCTTGCTGACGTGCTGCATGATCGCCTCGTACAGCGGGGTCATGTCGCCCTCGCGCACGTTCTCGTCCAGGCCGGCATAGCCGTTCAGCGCCGAGGCGTAGACGATCGGGAACTCCATCTGCTCGGGCGTGGCGCCGAGGCGGTCAAACAGATCCCATACCTGCTCGACGACCCACTCCGGGCGCGCACCGGGGCGGTCGACCTTGTTGATCACCACGATCGGCTTGAACCCCATCGCGAACGCCTTCTGCGTCACGAAGCGGGTCTGCGGCATCGGGCCGTCCATCGCGTCGACCAGGATCAGCACCGAGTCGACCATCGACAGCACGCGCTCGACCTCGCCGCCGAAGTCGGCGTGTCCGGGCGTGTCGACAATATTGATGCGGTTGCCCCGCCACGTGATGGCGGTGTTCTTGGCCAGGATGGTGATGCCGCGTTCCTTTTCCTGGTCGTTCGAATCCATCACACGCTCGGCCAGCACGGTGCGCTCGTTCAGCGTGCCGGACTGCTTGAGCAGGCAGTCCACCAGCGTGGTCTTGCCGTGGTCGACGTGGGCGACGATGGCGATGTTGCGCAGATTTTCTATGGACATGGGATCGACTCGGGTGGCGCGTGCAGCCACCACGTGGGTAATTTGAGGGTTAACCGGTCGATTATACGGGTTTGTGCGCCCGCGTGTGGGCACCCGTGCGACAGCCGGTCAAGGCACGCGACACCACCCGCCTCGGCGAACGGCCGGTGGCATGGGTCGGTCATCGCCCGAGGCGGGCTTCGTCCCGGGGTTCAAGCGGCGGGCGGAGTGCGCTAGACCACGCCCAGCAGGTAGTACGCGGTGATGACCACGGCCACGGCCAGGGTCTTGATCACGGTGATCGCGAAGATGTCCTTGTAGGCCTGGCGGTGGGTCAACCCGGTCACGGCAAGCAGGGTGATCACGGCGCCGTTGTGGGGCAGCGTGTCCATGCCGCCGGAGGCCATCGCGGCCACGCGGTGCAGCACTTCCATCGGGATGCCGGCGGCGTTCGCGTTGTGGATGAAGGTCTCGGCCATCGCGCCCAGCGCGATGCTCATGCCGCCGGAGGCCGAGCCGGTAATCCCGGCCAGGGCGGTGACGGTGACCGCCTCGTTGATGAGCGGATTGGGGATCGTGTGCAGCGCATCGGCCACCAGCTTGAATCCGGGCAGGGCGGCGATCACCGCGCCGAAACCGTATTCCGAGGCAGTGTTCATCGAGGCCAGCAGTGCGCCGCCGACGGCTGCCTGACTGCCTGCAGCCAGCCGCCCCGTCACCGCGCGCCAGGCAAACACCAGCACACACGCAATGCCGACCAGCAGCGCACCCTCGACCGCCCAGATCGCGGCGACCTTGGAGACCTCCTGCACCACCGGCCTGGCGCTGCCGACTACGCTGGGCAGGAACGACTGCGTTTCGCCGTAGAGGCGTGGGATCCAGTCGGTGAACAGCTTGTTGCACACGCCGACCAGCACCAGTGGCAGCAGTGCGATCAGCGGATGCGGCAGGCGGGTGGCGTCGAACGGCTCCGGCTCGTTGACCAGGTTGTTGCCGTAGCCCTCGCCGGCCGCCGCGGCCTTGCGCCGGCGCCAGTCGAGGTAACTCAGGCCCACGATCAGGATGAAGATGCCGCCGATCGTGCCCAGCCACGGCGCGGCCCAGGTGTTGGTGCCGAAGAACGCGGTGGGGATGATGTTCTGGATCTGCGGCGTGCCCGGCAGCGAGTCCATGGTGAAGGTGAACGCGCCCAGCGCGATGGTGCCGGGGATCAGCCGCTTGGGGATGTCGCTGGCGCGGAACAGCTCCGCCGCGAACGGATACACCGCGAACACCACCACGAACAGCGACACACCGCCGTAGGTCAGCAGCGCGCAGACCAGCACGATGGAGAGAATCGCCCGGCTGCGTCCGACCAGGCCGATCGTCGCGGCGACGATCGACTTGGAGAACCCCGACAACTCGATCAGCTTGCCGAACACCGCGCCCAGCATGAACACCGGAAAATACAGCTTGAGGAAACCGACCATCTTGTCCATGAACAGGCCGGTGAACATCGGCGCGACCAGCGAGGGCTCGGTCAGCAGCACCGCGCCCAGCGCGGCGATCGGGGCGAACAGGATCACGCTGTAGCCGCGGTAGGCCGCGAACATCAGGAAGCACAGCGCAGCCAGCACGATCAGAAATGCCATCCGTAGTGGCTCCCCAGTTTGGCGATGGTCGGGATTCGACGAAGGCACGAGTATCGGCGGCCGCTCCGGCGCCGGGCACTGTACGAAGGTACAAGTGCCGTTGCGCCGGCAGCTGTCTAATCTTCCGGCATCAGCCTTCATCGTCGATGTGGGCTTCACTGCGAGGGGAAATCATGAAGCTCACGTCTTTGAGTGTGGCGATCGGACTGGCTACCGGCCTGTTTTGTGTCCTGCCGGTTCACGCGCAACAGGCCGGCAACGACGCGGCCGCCAGGGACACCGCCAAGCCGAAGAACGCCAAGCAGCTCGACACCGTGGTGGTCACCGCGCGCAAGCGCGAGGAGACCCTGCAGGACGTGCCGATCGCGGTCAGCGCCTTCACCGCGCAGTCGCTGGAACGCCAGAACGTGCAGAGCTTGTCCGACCTGCAGGGCAAGGTGCCCTCGCTGCAGATCTACGCCGCGCGCGGTTCCAATACCACGCTCACCGCCTATATCCGCGGCGTCGGTCAGGCCGACCCGACCTGGGGCTTCGACCCGGGCGTGGGCATCTATCTCGACGACGTTTACCTGGCCCGCCCCCAGGGTGCGGTGCTGGATGTGTTCGACGTCAGCCGCATCGAGGTGCTGCGCGGCCCGCAAGGCACGCTGTATGGCAAGAACACCATCGGTGGCGCGATCAAGTACGTTTCCAGCCCGCTGCCGGTGAAAACCGGGGGCTCGGTGGAAGTCACCGGCGGTACCCACGGCGAGAAGGACGTCAAGGCGAGCCTGGGCGGCGCCAGCGCCGACGAAATGTGGCGCGGCCGCATCGCCTACGCCAGCAGCCACAACGACGGCTTCGGCGAGAACATCCTCACCGGCAGTCGCAACGGCAACAAGAACACCAACGCCGCGCGCGCCACGATCGGCTTCTTCCCGTCCAACGCGTTCAACGTGCAGCTGTCGGTCGACGGCGTGCGCGACAACTCCAACCCGCGCGGCGCCAAGATGCTCGTGGCGAACAAGCTCGACCCGGCCTACCAGCCGCTGGACAGCGATTTCGATACCCGCAGCGGTTTCCCCCAGGTCAATCACACCAAGCTTTACGGCAGCGCGTTGACCATGAACTGGATTGCCAGCCAGGACTGGTCGCTGAAGTCAGTCACCGCCGTGCGCGGTTCCTACACCGACACCAACATCGACTTCGACACGTTGCCGGAGAAGATCGCCGACGTGAACGCGGTCTACGCCGACCACCAGTTCACCCAGGAATTCCAGGCCAACTACGATGCCGGCGGCACCGTGCACGGCGTGTTCGGTCTGTATTACTTCGACGGCCACGCCGACGGCCAGATCAAGAACATCTTCCTCGGCTCGCCGCCGTATTCCACCCTGGGCCTGACCCAGTACGGCGGCACCGGCGGGCGCATGGGTACCAAGAGCTGGGCCGGCTACGGCGACTTCACCTGGGACATCAGTCCCAGCTGGAGCCTGGACGTGGGCCTGCGCTACACGCATGAAACCAAGACCGCGCTGATCCAGAACTACGGCTACTCGGACGACACCTTCACCACGCCGGTCGCCACGCTGGCCGACTTCAGCGGCTCGCATGCCAGCAGCAACGTGTCGCCCAAGGTCTCGCTGGACTGGGGCGTGAGCGATCAGGTCAAGCTGTACGCCAGCTACTCGGAGGGCTTCCACTCCGGCGGCTACAACATCCGCGCCAACTGCGTGGCAGTACCGGCATCGTGCCGCCCGATCGACGACGAGAAGGTGCAATCGTTCGAGCTGGGCAGCAAGATGAGCTTCTTCGACGGCGCGCTGATGATGAACACGGCGATGTTCCGCAACGTCTACTCGAACATCCAGTTGTCGGTGTTCAGCTCCTACACGCAACCCAACGGCAGTCAGGGTTTCTTCGGCGACTTCACCAACGCCGGCAAGGGCCACATCGATGGCCTGGAGGAGGAATTCGCCTGGAAGCCGTCGGAGAACTGGACCGTCAGCGGCAACTTCGCCTATCTGCACACCAAGTACACCAAGTACATGACCGGCGGCGTCAACGTTGCCGATCAGCAGAAGTTCACCAACGCGCCGAAGTGGTCCGGCGGTCTCTCGCTGGAAAACAGCACGCCGCTGGCCAACGGCGGCAACATCTCGGCGCGGATCAACTACACCTACCAGACCATGGTGTATCCGGAGACCACGCTGTCGCCGCTGATCGCGCAGTCCGCCTACGGCCTGTGGAACGTCGGCGTCATCTGGCAGGTCAACCAGCCCTGGTCGCTCAGCCTGCAAGGCACCAACCTGGCCAACAAGTCCTACCGCACCACCGGCTACAACATCGGCGCGCTGGGCATCTACACGGGGTTCTACGGTGCCCCGCGGATGGTCACGCTGAGCGCGAAGTACAAATTCTGACGACAACGTTCCTCCCCATCCCGCGGGGGTGCCGGCGTGCTTCCGCGGGGTTTTTTTCATGCGCCGGCGCGTCCGGTCAGCATCGGAACCCCGCTCGCCGGCAGGCATCGGCAGGCCCAACAGAGAACACGCATGCGCAAGACCCTCGGCTTCGTGACCTTGCTGCTGGTCGCCACCGTCGCATGGGCGGGCGACCCCTCGCCGCTGCCACGGTTGCGGATCGACCCGGCGCGCACCGCCGTGGTCGGCCTCTCGTCCGGCGCATACATGGCCAGCCAGGCGCAGCTGGCGTATCCGGAACTGTTCCCGAACGCGGCCCTGGTCGCCGGTGGTCCGTACGGCTGCGCCGGCGGCCAGCTCGGTGCGGCGCTCGGCAGTTGCATGAAGGGCGTGCCTGCACCGGATGTAGGCGCGCTGGTGGCCAAGGCTCACCGGCGTTCGGCCGCCGGCGAGATCGGTTCCCTGATGAATCTGGCGTATGCCCGCGTCTACCTGCTGCACGGCAGGGACGATGCACTGGTGGCTCCGGCCGTGGCCGAGGCCGGAGCCCATTTCTACGAACAGTTGCGCGATGGCACGCCCGCCCTCGCGGGCATGCAGGTGCGCGACGATGGCAATCGCGCGTTCGCACACAACCTGCCGGTAGCCGGCCGCGGTGACGACTGCGACAAGTCGGTGTCGCCTTATCTGGGCCACTGCGGTTTCGATGCCGCCGGCGAGATCTTCGCTCGGATGTTCGGCAAGCCGGCCCACGCGCCAGGCGAAGCGCACGGCGAATTGCGCAGCTTCGACCAGGACGCCCTGCGCCCCGGCGACGCCGACGCCTTCCTGGCCGACACCGGCTACGTCTACCTGCCCGCCGCCTGCCTCGCCGGCAAACCCTGCGGCCTGATGGTGGCCTTCCACGGCTGCAAGCAGAACGCCGCCGTCGTGGGCAACGCATTCGTCGAGGACGCCGGCTTCAATCGCTGGGCGGACGTCTACGACGTGGCCGTGCTATATCCTCAGACACGCGCAAGTTTCGCGCCCTTGAATCCGCAGGCATGCTGGGACTGGTGGGGTTATTCGGGAGCCGACTACGACACACGCCAGGGCGTGCAGTTGCGCTGGCTGGTGAACGCGGTGCACGCGCTGGGTTTGCCTGCCGGTCATTGATGGCCCCGCATGTCGATGGCCTCGACGTTACTGTAGGAGCGCACCCTGTGCGCGATGCTCTTGCTTTGAAGCATCAAGGTGCAACGCTGGCATCACGACATAAGTCGCCCGCACGGGTGTGTTCCACATGTTGAGCGCCAGCGTCATCGCCATCGCGGCGCTGTGCTGGCTGGGCCTGCTGTTCGGCGTGGCGTTGCTGGGCGAGCGGCGGCCGCATATCTTCGAGAAGCGCTGGGCGATCGTGTATGCGCTGTCGCTGGCGATCCACTGCACCTCGTGGACGTTCTACGGCACCGTCACCCAGGCCAGCCGTTCCGGCTGGTGGCTGCCGCCGACGTTTGTCGGGGCGATCGTGATGTACCTGTTCGCGCTGAAATTCCTCGGTCGCATGGTGCAGCTGGTGCGCGAGTACAACGCCGGGTCGCTGGCCGATCTGATCGCGGTGCGGCTGGGCCGGCACTCGGGGCTGGCGGCGCTGGTCACGGCGGTGGTGGTGATCGGGATCGTGCCGTACATCGCGCTGCAGCTCAAAGCGGTGGCGATGAGTTACGGCATCCTCAGCCAGGGCCAGCTGGCCGAATCCGAGCCGTGGCAGGACAGCGCCTTGTACGTGGCCTTGCTGATGGCGCTGTTCGCGATGCTGTTCGGCACGCGGCGCGCGTCGACCATGGCGCACAACCGAGGGCTGGTGCTGGCAATGGCGTTCGAGTCGCTGTTCAAGCTGGGCGCGATGCTGGCGCTGGGAAGCCTGTTGTTCGCCGCGCTGCCGGCAAATTTGCCGGCACGCGTGCCGGGGCCGGCGGACAGCGGCGGGTTCCCGGCGCTGATCCTGCTCGGCGCGCTGGCGATGTTCACCATGCCGCACCAGTTCTACGCCGGCATCGTGGAGTGTCGTAGCGACAGCAACCTGCGCACGGCGCGCTGGCTGTTTCCGCTGTACCTGTTGCTTATCTCGCTGCCGATCCTGCCGCTGGCGCGGCTGGGTGATGCGCTGCTCGGGCCCAGCGGGGTGTCGTCGGACATGTACGTGCTGGCGCTGCCGCTGGCCCAAGGCGAGCGGGGACTGGCGCTGGTCGCGTTTCTCGGCGGGCTCAGCGCGGCGACCAGCATGGTGGTGATCGCCACGCTGACGCTGAGCCTGATGGTGGTCAACCATTTCATCGCGCCGCTGCGCGTGCGTTCGGGCTGGGGGCGCGGCGAGCGCGTCGACCTGCGCGGGGCGCTGCTCAATTACCGGCGCGTGGCGATCGTGGTGGTGATCCTGCTGGCCTGGGCCTACAGCCGCCTGTTGGCTCGCAACGAGGCATTGGCCGATATCGGCGCGATTTCGTTCTCGGCGCTGGCTGGCCTGACCCCGGCCGTGCTTGCAGCGATGTATCGGCCGCAAGTGGGCTCGCGCGCGGTAATGGCCGGGCTGGCCGCCGGCACCGTGGTGTGGATCTACGCGGTGTTGCCGGCGCTGCTGCCGGCGTCACTGCCGTGGCTGCGCGAGGGACCGTTCGGCGTGCACTGGCTGGCGCCGGACGACCTGCTCGGCCTGGGCGACTGGAACCGCCTCGGTCGCGCCGTGGTGGTCAGCCTGGCGGCGAACGCGGCGGTGATGCTGGCCGTTGCCGGCTCGCGCTACGGGCAGGGCGGACGGGCGGTCAGCGTCGGCCATGTCGACGTCGCCGAACTGCGTGCGCTGGCGGCGCGCTTCCTGCCGCCGGAGCGTGTCGAGCATCTGTTCGACGGTGCGCCAGCCAGCGGCTCGTCCGGCACCGCGCGGGTCAACCAGGTGGAGCACGAGCTGGCCGCGGTGATCGGCGCCGCCTCGGCGCGCCTGCTGCTGGAAGTGGCGCATCGGCAGGGCCGCGACGAGCTCGATACGGTGGTCGCGATCGTGGGCGAGGCGGCGCAGGATTTGCGCTTCAATCAGCGCGTGCTGGGCGCGGCGCTGGAGAACATGAGCCAGGGCATCTGCGTGGTCGACGCGGAGCTGTGTCTGGTGGCGTGGAACTCGCCGTATGCACGCCTGTTCAACTATCCACCGGGCATGTTGCGGGTGGGCCGCCCGGTCGCCGAGCTGACCCGCCACAACATCGAGGCCGGCATGCTCGGCCCCGGGGCGGTCGAGACACGCGTGCAGCGCCGGCTGGAGCACATGCGCGCGGGCACCCGGCATTTGTCCGAGCGTCGTTTTCCCGACGGCAGGATCGTGGAGGTCCGCGGCAATCCGATGCCCGGCGGCGGCTTCGTGGCCACCTTCACCGACGTCACCGCGTTCCGCCAGGCCGAGGCGGCGCTCAAGCGCGTCAACGAGACACTGGAACTGCGCGTGGATGAGCGCACCCGTGCACTGGCGCTGGCCTCGGCGGATGCGCAGGCGGCCAACGAGGCGAAGGGCCGCTTCCTCACCGCGGTCACCCATGACCTGATGCAGCCGCTGCATGCGGCGCAGTTGTTCGCGCATGCGCTGACCGAGCGCAGTGGCGACAGCCGCACGGCGCAGCACCTCAACGGCGCGCTCGCCGCCACCGAGGGCTTGCTGACCGGGCTGCTCGACGTGGCGCGGCTGGAGGGTGGCCGCCTGCATCCGCAGCTGCGCGCGTTTGCGCTGGCCGAAGTGTTCGATCCGCTCGGCGCCGAGTTTCGCGCGATGGCCGCCGATCGCGATGTCCGGTTGCGCGTGGTGAGTACGCGGGCATGGGTGCAGTCCGATCCGCAGCTGTTGCGGCGGGTGCTGCAGAACTTCCTGTCCAACGCGCTGCGCCATGCCGGCCACGGCCGCGTGCTGCTCGGCGCGCGCCGGCGCGGCGCCATGCTGCGGCTGGAGGTGTGGGATACCGGTGGCGGCATTGCGCCGGAGGAGCAGCAACTGATCTTCCAGGAGTTCCGTCGCGGCAGTACGGCCGGAGGGCAGGGCTTGGGACTGGGCCTGTCGATCGCGCAGCGCATGGCGGACCTGCTCGGCCATCCGCTCGGGCTGCGCTCGTCGCCGGGGCACGGCAGCGTGTTCCATCTCGAGGTGCCGCTGGCACCGCCCGCGCCGCACCGCGCGCCCTCTCCCGACACCATGCAGCCGCTGCCGGCGGGCCGCGCGCTGGTGCTGGACAACGAACCGGCGGCGCTGGCGGCGCTGACCACGCTGCTGGCCAGCTGGGGCTGGCAGGTGCACGCCGCGCGCAACGCGGCGCAGGCGTTGGCGGTGCCGTGGCGGCCGGACGTCAACATCCTGGACTTCCATCTGGATGGCGGCCAGAACGGCCTGGATGTCTGGCGACAACTCGCGGCAGGCCACCCTGACGTGCCCACGGTGATGCTCACCGCGGACCGCGACGGCGAACTGCGCCAGCAACTGCTCGATGCCGGCGCGGGCGTGCTGTACAAGCCGCTCAAGCCGCTGGCACTGCGGCAGACGCTGTTGCGCCTCGGTGCGCGCGGTGTACATGCGGCGCAACAAGTTGCGCGTACCCGCGTCGTCAGCGCGGGCACGGCGCCTTCGCCCACCGCGTCGCAGCCGGGCGATTCTTGCGGCGCCACTGCCGGCGAGACCTGATCTGGATCAATGCCGCACCGGAGATCGAGGCCTATGGTCATGGGGCTCGACGCCCGGGTGGGCGCCATACCGGATTCGACGGAATGGAACGATGCAGGCAAGCGCAGCGGCACCCCGCGCGATCGGACAGGCGGAAGACGACCGTGCGTTGACGGCGGTATTCACGGCGTACGTCACCACCGCCACGATCTGGCTGGTGATTGCCACGGCAGTCGGTCTGCTGCTGGCGTTCAAGTTCGGCGCACCGGACTTCTGGGCGGCCAAATACCTGACTTTCGGTCGCCTGCGGCCGATCCATACCAACGCGACGTTCTACGGCTGGGCCAGCATCGGCCTGGTCGGCGTGGCGTATTACATCGCCGCGCGCAGCTGCGGCACGCGCCTGTACAGCACCCGGCTGGCGTGGCTCGGACTGGCGTTGTTCAACCTCGCCGCGATCGCCGGCACGATTGCGCTGGACCTTGGCTGCAACGACGGCGATCTGGAATATCGCGAATGGCCGTGGCCGATCCGGCTGATCTTCCTGGCCGCCTTGCTGGTGACGGGATGGAACCTCATCGGCACCGTGCTCAGGCGCAGCAGCGAGGACATCTATCTTTCCAACTGGTACACCATCGCCGGCGTGTTGTGGACGTGCGTGATCGCCACCGTGGGCGTGCTGCCGTGGTACCAGCATGGCCTGGGCCAGGTGGCCATCTCCGGTTTCTACATGCACAACGCGGTCGGCATGTGGTTCACGCCTCTGGCACTGGGCACGTTCTACTACGCGATACCCAAGATCCTGAGCCGACCGATCTATTCCTACGCGCTTGGCGTGTTCGCGTTCTGGACCAACCTGCTGTTCTATCCGCTGCTCGGTGCGCACCATTTCCTGTTCAGTCCGCTGCCGTGGTGGCTGCAGACCACCGCGATCGTGTTCAGCGTGGCGATGCTGGTGCCGGTGTGGGGCGGCAGCGCGAACTACCTGCTGACCATGCGCGGGCGCTATCGCGACATGATCCATTCCTACCCGCTGATGTTCATCTTCGTGGGGGTGATCGGTTATCTGTTCGGCTCGACCCAGGGCACGGTCGAGGCGTTCCGCTCGATGCAGGCGATCTGGCACTTCACCAACTTCACGGTCGGACATTCGCACCTGACGATGTACGGCTTCGTCACGTTCGCGCTGTGGGGCGGCATCTACGCGCTGCTGCCGCTGGCCACCGGCAAGACCGCGGGACGCATCGGGCTGGCGGCGCATTTCTGGATGGCGCTGGTAGGCAGCTTCATCTACGTGATCTCGCTGTCGATCGGCGGCACGGTGCAGGGACTGGATTGGCTGCACGGCCTCCCGTTCATCCAGTCGGTGGTGGACATGCAGCCGTACTACGTGTGGCGTGGCGTGGGCGGGATGCTGATGTTCGGCTCGCACCTGGTGTTCGCGTGGAACGTGTGGCGCATGACCTCGGGCCAGCCCGGCAATGCCGCCTCGCCGGTGCTCGATGCCGACGCCACCGGGGAGGTCACGGCATGAAAAAGCTCCTGCTGATCGCCGGCGGGGCGCTGGGCATCTACATCGTCATCGTGCTGCTGGTGGCGGTGCTGCCAGCGATCGACTTGTCCGGCACACCGGCGGGCCCGGGCGTGGAACCGCTGACCGCGTTGCAGGCGGAAGGCCGCACGGTTTTTGTCGCCAACGGCTGCAGCTATTGCCATACGCAACAGGTACGCCCGCTGGACGAGGACAAGGTGTTCGGCCGGCCTTCCGCGCCGGGCGACTTCGCCTACCAGACGCCGGAGTTGCTGGGTTCCGAACGCACCGGCCCGGATCTCGCCAACGTGGGCGCCAGCAAGCCGAGCGACGTGTGGCAGTACATCCACCTGTTCGACCCGCGCGCCGTGGTGCCCGAGTCGATCATGCCGAACTTCAGGTTCCTGTTCCGCGTGGTGGACAAGGTGCCGCCCGGCGAGACCGCGGTGCCGATTCCGGAAGGTTTTGCACCGACGACGGGCAAGGTGATCCCCACGCCGCAGGCCAGGGCGCTGGTTGCCTATCTGCTGTCCCTGAAGCAGACGCCGATCCCGGGTTACACGATGAACGGCAGCATGGGCGGCGCGACGAACGCGGCGCCGATGGCGAAGGCCGGACCTGCGCCGGCGACTGCTCCGGCCGGTGCGTACCAGTACGTGGCGAGCAAGGGCGAGGCGTTGTTCACCGCCAATTGTTCCGCCTGCCACCAGGCCACCGGCACCGGCATCCCCGGCGCCTTTCCGCCGCTCAAGGGCAATGCCGCGGTGGACGATGAGGACCCGACCCTGCACATCCACACGGTGTTGCAGGGCGCGCACGGCGTCATCATCGGCGGCGTGAAATACGACAGCGCCATGCCGCCGTTCGCCGGCCAGCTGAGCGACGCGGACATTGCCGACATCGTCAACTACGAGCGCAGCTCGTGGGGCAACCACGCCAAGCCGGTCACGCCGGCCGAGGTCGCTGTCGTGCGCGCGAAGGGGCAATGACATGCATCACATGACCGGGCCGCTGTGGGGCAACATCGCGATCATCGGGATCGCCGGTGCCATCACGATCGGCTGTTTCGTCGCGATGTTCTGGATGATCTTCCGGCCCGGCGAGAAGGATCCGCGCCACTGCAAGAACGACATCCTGCGGCCGGATCGGTGAGGGAGGTATCCGCGATGGCCAAGCCGCACGTGCGCATCTACATCGACGACAACCCGAAGCCGGTGATCGATCGCGAGTTGCCCACCTCGCTGACGCTGGATACGCGCCAGCTGAGCGACGGTCCGCATCGTCTGATCGTCTGTGCCGAGGACCAGGGCGGTGCCGAAGGCATCGAGGAGATTCCGTTCGTCGTGCAGAACGGTCCCGGCATCCTGGTCTCCGGCCTGCGTCCGGGCTCGACCCGGCGCGGCGAGTTGCAGCTGCACGTGGATGCGTTCAGCACGGACGATCCGTTTGACCCGCGCCGCGCCGAGGCGCGTTCGTCGATCCCGGTGTGGGTGTGGGTGCTGAGCCTGTTCGTGGTGGCCTGGGCGGTGTTCTACGCCGCGCGCATGTGGGAGGTCCCCGCGCCCTATGCGAACACGCCGACCTACATGCAGCCGGCCGCACCGTCGCACGGTTGATCGCTGCCGCCGCGCGTGGCCGGCGCGACCACGGTGTTTTCACCGGTGCGCGCCCATCATGCCGGCGATCCAGCCATTCCCTGACGTGGATCAGCGCTGCGCCATGCGGCCGCGCCTAAGGTGAGGGTACGCGACGCCCGCTTGGCGCCATGCCGGGTGCATAACCATGAAACGATGCAGAAGGGCAGCGGAATCCGACGTGCGGCGGCAGACGCCGGGTGATGCGCGCCAGTCGCGCGAACGGCGCGAACGACGCATCGACGAGCAACTGGCGCAGAGCTTTCCCGCCAGCGATCCGCCCGGCTGGGTGCTCGGCACATCGCGGCCGCCACTCTGAGGCGATCGACCCGACCCCGCGCGTCCGGTCGCCGCAGGGCGAGCGGGCGTGCGCGTCCGAGAAACGAACAGGAGCAAACCCCATGGAGTCACCCATGTATCCCCCCTCCACCGTGGAACTGGCGCGCAAGCGCCGCGAGCTGGCGCCCGCGCCGCTGCAGGCCTTCAAGGCTTTCAGTGCCGCCGTGTTCGCCGACGGCGCCTTGCCCGACGTCACCAAGCAGTTGATCGCGGTGGCGGTGGCGCACACCACGCAATGCCCGTACTGCATCAAGGGCCATACCGCCGAGGCACTCAAGCAGGGCGCCACCGAACAGCAGATCATGGAGGCGATCTGGGTCGCCGCCGAAATGCGCGCCGGCGCCGCCTATGCGCATTCCGCGCTGGCGCTGGACGTGATGCAGCATGCGCACGAGGGCCACTGAGATGAGCGCCCGTTTTGCCACGGTCTCCGACACCATCCTCGACGCCATCGGCGACACGCCGCTGCTGAACATCGAGGGCGTCTACGCCAAGATCGAGTTCCTCAACCCGTCCGGCTCGATCAAGGCGCGCATCGCCAGGTACATGATCGAGCGCGCCGAGCGCGAAGGCCTGCTCAAGCCGGGCGACACCATCGTGGAGGCGACCAGCGGCAACACCGGCAACGCCCTGTCGATGGTGGCCGCGGTGAAGGGCTACCGCATGCAGGTGGTGATGCCCGAGGGGCTGTCCAGCGAGCGCGTGGCGATCTCCCGCGCATTCGGCGCCGAGGTGCTGTTCTGCGGCAATTTCCACGTCAACGAGGCGCTGGCGCGGGCGAAGGAACTGGGCCAGCAGCCCGGCTATTTCTGCCCCAGCCAGTTCGAGTCGGAATGGAACGTGGAGGAGAACCGCGAGATCCTCGGCCCGGAGATCCTTGCCCAGCTGCCCGCCGGCTGCGTGCCCGATGCTTTGGTGCTCGGCGTGGGCACCGGCGGTACGCTGATCGGTGTGGGGCAGGCGTTCCGCGCGGTCAATCCCGATGTGCGGCTGTTCGCGATGGAGCCATCCGAATCGTGCACGATCCTCTGCGGCGAGATTGCCGCGCACACCATCGAGGGCATTTCCGACGGCTTCGTGCCGGGCATCTTCGAACGCCACGCCAGCCTGGTGAACGAGGTGCTGTCGGTATCCAGCGTCGATGCGGTGGCCGAGATGAAACGGTTGGCACGCCGCCACGGCCTGTTCTGTGGCCCCAGCTCCGGCGCGCACATGCTGGCGGCGCAGCGCATCCGCAAGAACTTCCCCGAGTTGAAGACGGTGGTGACGGTGTTCTGCGACGAAGGCGAGAAATACCTGCACGAGTATTTCATCGCGCCGGCCAGCAGCGAGGTCGATGCCACGCATTTCGCCTGAGTGCGTGTTGGTACGTGACGGGGATTGCGGCGGGACGCCGTGCATTCACGGATGTGCCGCGACGAACCCCTTCGCTTCGGCCAGCGCCGGCAGATCCGCATCGGCGCTGTGCCAGATGGTCATCAGTTCCTTGTAGGTGGCGGTGGCTGCCGCGGGGTCGCCGCTGGCCGATTCCGCGCGGGCGCGGCCGAGCAGGGACCGGGTGCGGCGGGGTGCGCTTTTCAGTGCGGTCCCGAATGCCGCGCGCGCCTCGGTCGCCTTGCCTTGCCTGAGCAACTGTTCGCCCAGCAGTTCGTGTGGCGGCTTGATCGGCACCGGCGGACCGAAGTCGAACGCCAGTGTTTCGTAGCGGCGGGCTGCGCGGTGGATGGCATCCAGGCCACTCTGCGGCTTGCCCTCGCCGATCGCCAGCATGCCGCCGAGGTCCTCCCGGAGGATGGCCAGGTAGCTGGTCGTCTGGGCGTCGCCGGAGGTCTCGCTGCCGGCGTGCCGCGCCGACAGCGCGGCCAGCGATTTCTGCGCAGCCGGCAGGTCGTGGCGTTCGATCGCGGCATAGCCCTCGGTGAAATCGTTCCAGCCGGCGTCCGGGCCCATGCCGGTCGTATCCACCGTGGTGTGCGCGGCCGGGCCGTTGCCGTCGCCGGATTCGACCACGGCGATCGCGCGCATCTGCAGCAGCGACTTGTTGAGCATTTGCGCGAACTTCGTCGGCGTGCTTTGCATCGTGGCCAGCCGGTCGGCGTGGGCGTTGGCCCAGGCTATCGAGGGCTCGATCGACTGCCGGCATGCCTGCAGCGCCCTTTCAGCATCGCGGAAACGACCCTGCTGGTAGTAGGCGTACTCCAGCCATTCCATGTAGTGACCGCATTCGGCGGGCGGGCGGCCCGCGGCTTTGGCCTGGGCATTGACCACGCGCATCGCCACCTCGTTGGCTTTCGCCACGTCATCCCACAAGCCGAGCGCCATGAAGATGTGCGACGTCATGTGCTGGGCGTGGGCGGCGTCGGGCGAGATCTTCGACAGCGCGTGCGCAGGCTCGAGCGCGCCGGCGGCGTGCGCGGGATCGTCCATTGCGTGAATCCAGTAATGCGCCGCGCCGGGGTCCTGCGGGTTCAGGCGGAAGATGCGCTCGGCAATGGCACCGGCGCGCAGATAGGCCGGGATGTCGCGCACGCCTTCGCTACGTCCCATCAGCGCCAGCGCGTGGAAGAGCTGGGCGTTGTTGTCATGCGGCCAGGTCCTGGCCAATCGCTCCATCGCCTGGTCGTACTGCGCGTCGCGTTCCGGCTTGGTGCCGTGGCCGGAATACAGGATTTCCACGGCGGCGAGATAGGCCTTCTCGCGCGGCGTCGGCGCCTTGGCGGCGCGCGCGGCCGGGGTAGGGCCGAGCCGGTCGAGTGCCGCGCGACCGGCATCGGCATCGAGCTGGTTCCAGATGCCGTGGTTGTACGTCATCGCTTCACCCCAGCAGGCCATGGCGAAGCCCGGGTCCAGTTGCCGGGCCTCGCGGAATGCCTTGGCGGCATCCGGATACTCGAACAGGTGCAACAGCAGCGCGCCGCGCAGGAAGGCGGTTTGCGCAGCCGTCGAATGGGTCGACGTGGGGAACGAGATGCTGCCGAGGCCGGCGATGGTTTGCATCGGGGTGGCTTCGCGCGCCTGGGCGCCGGTCAGCAGGCCCGGCCACAGGATTCCGCAGACGAAGGCGACGAGAGCCAGGACGACGAGACGAAGACGACGCGACAGATTCATGATTGACATCCTTCTGCTGGATGAAGGCACGTGCGGCGGGCGAACCGCCGGCGCAGGGGACGAGATCATGAGGTAGCGCCCATCCTCCGGGAACGGGGCAGAGGCGTCTCGGTCTGGGCGCGCGCAGTGTGCGCCTGGCCGGCCACGGATGGAATCCCGCCAAGGGCGATGTCGTGGCGTGGTGTCGCCGCGTGCGGCTATCCCACCCGTCCTGGCTCCCCCAGGTCGAGCGATCGCAACAGCATGCCGGCCTGCGTGCGATTGCGCACCCGCAGCTTCTCGAAGATCGCCGTGACATGTGCCTTCACCGTGCGCTCCTGGATCGAGAGCCGGTCGGCGATCTGCTTGTTCAGCAGCCCCTCGGCGAGCAGGGCGAGCACCCGCGACTGCTGTTCGGTCAACCGGGCCAGCCGGCCAGCGAGATCGGTGTCGGTGGAATCGGCGGGCAGGGCGGCGACGGCGTCGGCGAGTGCGGCGGGCAGCCAGCTGCCGCAGTCGAGCACCTGCCGGATCGCTGCACCGATCTCGGTGGGGCTGGCGCTCTTGCAGATGAAACCAGCGGCGCCGTGGTCGAGCACGCGGCGCACCACGTGCGGTTCGTCGTGCGCCGATACCACCAGCACCGCAACCGCCGGATGCTGGCCGCGCACCGCGGCCAGGCCGGTCAGTCCGTGGCTGCCCGGCATGTGCAGGTCGAGCAGCACCAGGTCGATGTCCGGGTCCGCACGCAACGCGGCCAGTGCGGTGGCCAGGTCGGTGGCCTCGCGCACGGTGCAGTCGGGCAGGCTGTGCTCGGCGGCCTGGCGCAACGCGGCACGAAACAGCGGGTGGTCGTCGGCGATCAACAGGCTCGGCATGAGCGCCAAGGTAGCCGGACGAACTGCCGGCGTCGAGTTGCCGTGGCGGCGGCGCTGGACCTTCGTACGATGGCAACGCGTCGCGTGCCTGCTTATGGTGTGGCAATGAATGCATCCCTTCGCTGGTTGGCCGCGCCGTGCATCTGCGTGCTGGTTTCCGTCATGCTGTCCGCTTGTGTCGAAGGGGCGACCACGCGAGGGGCGAAGATGCATGAGCTGGAACTGGGCAAGGTGCTTGCCACCGAGCACCGCGGCCACGATGACCTGCTCAGCGCCGGCCTGGGCCTGAGCGGATTGGCCGGCTTGCCGGTGCCGTTCGCCAATCCGCTGGCGCCTACCGCGGCGGAGCTGCGCCGCCGGGCGATCCAGACCAGTTGGAAGGGCATTGCCGATCTCGGCCCGCTGGGCGGCTACGGCCGCGTGTACGGCGGCGTGCCGGACGTGCCGGGGCGCGAGTACCAGATGTTCGCTCGGCTGCCGGGGGCGCGTTCGCCGCATCGGGTGCTGCTGCAATTGCCCGACGGATTCGACCACGCGAAGCGCTGCCTGGTGGTGACCGCCTCGTCCGGTTCGCGCGGCATCTACGGTGCGATCGCCGTTGCCGGCGCGTGGGGTCTGCCGCGCGGTTGCGCGGTGGCGTACACCGACAAGGGCACCGGCTCGGGCTATTTCGATTATTCCGACGACAGCGGGGTAGCGCTGGACGGCCGGCGTGCGAAACGCGGCGAGCAGGAACTGGAGTTCGAGCCGCCGCCGGCAGGTGCCGGCACGGGCATCGCGGTCAAGCACGCGCACTCCGGCGACAACCCGGAGGCGGACTGGGGCCGCGACGTGATCCAGGCCGCGCAGTTCGGCCTGGCCATGCTCGACCGCGCCTACCCGGGCGAGGCGCCGTTCACGGCGCAGAACACGAAGATCATCGCCACCGGCATCTCCAATGGCGGCGGCGCGGTGTTGCAGGCGGCGGGGCTCGACCATGACGGGTTCTTCGCCGGCGTGGTGGCGCTGGAACCCAATGTCTACGCCGCGGATGGCGGCCGGCCGCTGTACGACTACGCGACCGAGGCGGCGATCTGGCTGCCATGCGCGCTTGCCGACGCCCGCTTCGACGACACCCCCATGGCGCGCGGGGCAACCCGTCAGCCGCCGCCGGCGTGGTCGTTGCGCTGCGCCAGCCTGCGCGCGCAGGGCAAGCTGCAAGGCAGCACGCTGGCCGAGCAGTCGGCGCAGGCACGCCACTATCTGCAGCAGCGTGGCTGGAACGACGCGGCGATGGCCACCGCGGCCAGCACCACCGCGTTCGACCTGTGGCGCGTGGTCACCGCCGGTTACGCCTCGGCCTATCTGCGCCGCGGCCCTGCCGACATGCCATGCGGGTTCCATTACGCGCCGATGGGTGCCGGTGCCCTCCCGGGCGTGACTGATCCGATGGCGCGCGCGGCGTGGTGGGCCGACGCCTCGGGCATTCCTCCCGGCAATGGCGTGGGGCTGTTCGGCGGCGTCAACGTGTCGCCCGATCCGACTCTGCTCGGCGAGGATTGCCTGCGCGCGCTGTGGACCGGCGACGAGCCGGCCGCGCAGATGCTGCAGGCCTCCATTGCTGCCACGGCGGCCAAGCTGCCACGCGCCGACTTGCCGCTGTGGGTGGTGCACGGTGCCGACGACGGCCTGCTGCCGACCGCCTTCACCTCCGAACCCTATGCCGCCTGGCTGCGCGAAGAGGGCCGCCAGCAGCTGTACTGGAAGGTGCCGCACGCCCAGCATTTCGATGCGTTCCTGCCGCTGCCAGGCTTCGGCGAGCGCCATC
Source organism: Rhodanobacter sp. UC4443_H10 (assembly GCF_052978325.1). Classification (NCBI taxonomy): domain Bacteria; kingdom Pseudomonadati; phylum Pseudomonadota; class Gammaproteobacteria; order Lysobacterales; family Rhodanobacteraceae; genus Rhodanobacter; species Rhodanobacter sp. UC4443_H10. Next base: position 521,325 of record NZ_CM129668.1, read on the forward strand.
TGCCGCTGCTGCCCTACGGCTACGCCGCCCTCGACCGGTTGTGGGCGCATCTGTACGAGGGGGCTGTCTGGCCGACCAGCGTGCCCACCCCTGCAGGCCACCCGCGCGGCGCGTCCGTGCTCACGCGGGAGTCGCTGGGGCTGGACTGAGGCGCTGCCTCGTGGGGGCGGGTGTTGACCTGACCGGAAAAACGGCGCGACCATGTTCAGTGTTGCGGCAAATCGTCGCAGGCGAGGGACAACAAAAATCAGGGGCTCAATGACGGCGAAGCGGCCGGTCGCGAATGCGGCCGATACCGGCGAACCGCCTTACGTCGGGAGCAGAACTTGATGAACAGACACACGCGATTGGTCTTGTCCGCGGCGATTGCCGCCTGCCTCGTGCCCGGACTCGCGCTGGCACAGGATGACGACTCGGCGCAAACCACGGCACCGCCTGCTGCCAGCAAGGCGCCGGCCAAGCCCAGTACCGCCAATACCAAGAACCTCGAACAGGTGGTGGTGACGGGCAACGCGGCCACCGGCGGCCTGAAGAAGATCGACACCAGCTACACGATCACCACGGCAACCGCCGAGCAGATCAAGATGGCCAACCCCAAGAGCACGGCCGATCTGCTGAAGATCGCGCCGGGCCTGTGGCCGGAGTCCACCGGTGGCCAGACCGGCGCCAACATCGAGATCGCCGGCTTCCCCGGCGGCGGCGATGCGCCGTTCAACACGGTGCAACTGATGGGCTCGCCGCTGTACGGCATGCCGACGCTGTCGTTCTTCGAGCAGACCTCGATCTTCCGCCTCGACGACACCGTCGATCGCGTCGAGATCATCCAGGGCGGGCCCTCGGTGGTATTCGCCGACGGCCAGATCGGCGCCAGCGAGAACTTCATCCTCAAGCAGGGCACCGAGGTGCCTTCGGGCAGCGTCGGGGTGACCTGGGGCAACGAGAACCTCAAGCGCGTCGATGGCTTCTTCGGCTTTCCGATCGCGCAGGACTGGTATGGCAGCGTGGGCGGTTTCTACCGCGATTCGGACGGCGTGCGCGATCCGCAGTTTCCCGCCGACAAGGGCGGCCAGCTCACCGGCACGCTGACCCACGACAGCGACAACGGCACGATGACGCTGTACGCGCGCTACCTCGACGACAAGAACCAGTTCATCACGCCGATTCCGCTGATCCAGACCGGCACGGACAACTTCCATGCCTATCCGGGCTTCGATCCGCTGACCGACACGTACAACAGCAAGGCCATCCAGCACGTGTTCCTGCGCGGCTATCCCGGTGGGGGCCGCAACGCCGACCTGGCCAACGGCCGCGGCGCCAAGTTCGGCTTCTTCGGCGGCAACTTCGACTACGACCTGGGCAACGGCTGGCGGCTGTCGAACAAGTTCCTCATCGACGGCGGCGACGTCGACACCAATGCGCTGTTTTCCGGCACCAACCCGGGCAGCATGAACGACATGCTGTACACCGACCAGAGCCAGATCGGCGCGTTCAACCTGGCGCCTGGTTCGGCCACCGCCACCTACGTGGGTGGCGGCGCGGTCGATCCGAACCAGAGCGTGATTCACCAGGGCTGGTGGTTCATCCACAAGCACCTGAAGAACATCAACAACGACTTTCGCCTGAGCAAGGAGATCTTCGACGGCAACACGCTCACCGCCGGCCTGTACCTGGCGCACTACACCATGGATGACGAGTGGGCACTGGGCAACCAGATGCTGATGACCAACACGCCCAACGCACGCCCGATCACGGTCAGCTACGTCGATGCCAACGGCGTCAACCAGCTCACCGACAACCAGGGCTTCCTCGACTACGGCGGCTTCAACATCACCGAGCATGGCAACGCCAACAACAAGGCGTTCTACCTGTCCGACATCTGGCGCCTGGGCAAGTGGCTGATCGACCTGTCCGGCCGGGTGGAGAACCAGAACGCCACCAACGACGTGTGCAACCTCACCAACGTCAACCTGGACGGCGACCCCAACACCAAGTACGACAACGCCGTGCCGGTATGCAACGGCAGCTTCTCGCATACGCGCTACGACAAGACGCATCCCTCGTGGACGTTCGGCGTGAACTACGAGCTGGCCGACAACATGAGCGTGTATTTCCGGGCGAACAAGGGCGCGCACTTCCCCGATTTCGACAACGGCATCCGCGGCAATGCGTCGGACAACGTCGCGCCGGTGCAGAAGATCCAGAACGTCGAGGGCGGCTTCAAGTTCCAGTCCAAGCAGTTCTATGCGGACATCAGCGTGTACCACCGCCAGTTCATCGGTCTGCTGTACCAGCCCACCGACGCCGGCGGCGTGCCGAACGGCCCGCAGAGCACCTACGGTTCGGATTCCAAGGGCGTCAACGTCAACACCGCGTGGAGCCCGACCGAGAACCTCAAGTTCCAGCTGATCGGCGACTACCTCGATGGCCACTACTCGCACAACAGCTCATGCCTGCCGTACACCAACCCGGTGGCCGGCAACGGCTGCGCGCTGATCAACGGCGTGCAGCTGCAGCGCCAGCCGAAGGTGCGCTACATGTTCACGCCCAGCTACAAGATCCCGTTCGGCTGGGGCGACGTGCTGGCCTTCGTCACCTACACCCACGTCGGTCCGCACACGCAGGACATTTCCGGCCTGCAGCAGCTGGGCAGCTACCACACCTGGGATTTCGGCGTGGTCGCCAACCTGCAGCAGAACTGGCAGGTGCGCGTGCAGGGCACCAACATGACCAACGAGCTGGGGCTGACCGAGAGCAACTCGCGCATCTTCGGTTCGGCGGCCGGAACCACCGGCGTGATCCTGGCCCGTCCGCTGGAGGGGCGTGAAGTCAACATGGAGGTCAAGTACATGTTCTGACCTGCGCAGGTGGCGCTTCCACGGGTGCGGGAGTGCCACCCATTTTCCCGGGGTCATTCCCGCGAAAGCGGGAATGACCCCGGGGTACGCAGCCTTCCGGAAGCCGGGCAACAAAGAGGCATGCCCCATGAAGAGTTTTTCCGCCGGACTCGCGGCGTTCCTGCTCGCCATCACCTTGCTCGCTGCGCCGGCATCGGCCGCCACCGATCCGAGCTTCCTGTTCACCGCCACGGCGAAGGATTTCGCCAGCTACTTCCCTGGTTACCTCGCCAACGGCTACTTCTCCACCATGACCTCGCCGCGCGGCACCGAGCCGAACGCGTCGTACATGGTCGCCTTCATGGATTACAAGCCGGGCGACATCTCGCGTCCCGCGGCGATTCCCGGCTGGAGCGAAATCGACTACAACCCCGGCGGTGGCTGGCTCAACCGCACGCGACTGGATGCGCGCATCTTCCAGCGCTACGCACAGACGCTGGACATGCACGACGCCACGCTGACCACGCGCTACCGCTTCGCTTACGCCAACAAGGCCAGCGACATCGAGGTCACCAGCTTCGTCAGCCAGGCCTCGCCGCACCTCGCGGCTATCCGCATGGCGATCACGCCGCAGTTCGACGGCCAGGTGCAGCTGAGTTTTCCGATCCGGTTGTGGTCCGAGCACCAGCCGCGCTTCCCGATCGCCAGCATGGGCGGCGAGGAAATGATCGCCGCGGTGATCGCCAGCGGGCAGAGCCTGGACAACAAGCCGGTACCCACGCCCGACCGTGCGCCGGTGTGGTATCCGGGCTACACCCAGGTGCGTTCCGCCGAGGGTGATGCGAAGGCGCTGACGCTCGCGCTGAAGGGCAGGGCACAACACGGACTCGGCATGGCCGAGGCGGCCGCGATCGGGCTGCCCGAAGGGCTCTCGCCCGACACGGTGAAGCTGGAACGGACTTCCACCAGACTCTCGCTGGACATCACCGCCACGCTGCACAAGGGCCAGCGCTACGTCTTCACCAAGTACGTGGCGCTCTCGCGCGACGGCTGGGGCGACGACGGGGACGTGCTCGGCCTGGCCAGCGCCGCGCGCAAGGCCGGCTTCGACCGCCTGCTCGCCGATCACCGGGCGGCCTGGCACAAGCTGTGGCAATCGGACATCGTGATCGACGGCAAACCGGCCGTGCAGAAGGCGGTGCACGCGGACCTCTACTACCTGTTGTCCAACACCACCGTCGACACCGCCTGGCCGATGGGTGCCTGCGCGCTGACGCCCAATTACGCGGGCCATGCGTTCTGGGACAGCGACTCGTGGGTGTTCCCGGCGCTGCTGCTGTTGCACCCGGAGCGCGCCAGACCCATCGTGATGTTCCGCGACCGCACCACCGAACCCGCGCGGGCGCGTGCCCGCCAGTACGGCGTGCAAGGCACCATGTACCCGTGGGAAGCCGATCCGCAGACCGGCGTGGACGTCACCCCGCACTTCGCCTGGGAGGTCTACCGCGAGGTCCACGTCAACGCCGACATCGCCATCGCGCAATGGCAGTACTACCTGGCGACGGGTGACAAGGCATGGTTGAAAACGCATGCGTGGCCCGTGCTGGAGGGCATTGCCACGTTCTGGACCAGCCGCGTCACCTACGACAAGTCGCACGACCGCTACGAGATCCACCACGTCACGTCGCCCGACGAGGCCTACAACGACGTGCCGAACGACTCCTTCACCAATGCCGTCGCCCGCAAGGCGCTCGAGATCGCGGTGAAGGCAGCGCGCGTGGTGGGCGCCAAGGCGGACCCGCGCTGGAGCGAGATCGCCGCGAAGATGTACATCCCGTTCGACGAGGATGAACAGCGCCATCTGGATTTCGACAAGTCGGTGCCGCACGACAAGATCACCTGGATGGGCTCCTCGCTGGCCTGGCTGATGTATCCGAACCTGGACTTGCCGATGTCGCCGCAGGTGCGCCGCAACGACTTCGACTTCCAGCTGCAGGCGCTGAAGAGCCACGGCGACGACCCCAACGAGATGATGATGGTGATGCTCGCCGTCGGTGCCGCAGAGCTGGGCGACGGCAAGGCGGCCGGCGAATGGATCGATCGCAACCTGGTCGGTTTCCTCAAACCCCCGTTCAACGTGCGCACCGAGACCGCGGCCAACAACGCCGGCTACATCCTGGCCACCTCGGCCGGCTTCGTGCAAAGCATGCTGTATGGTCTGACTGGGCTGCGCATCGACGACGACGGGCTGAGCGCGAAGTACGCCCCGGTGTTGCCGCCAGGCTGGAACGCCTTGACGCTCAAGGACGTGAAGTTCCGCGGGCGCCGCTACGACATCCGCATCAGCCGCGACGCCGACGGCAAGGTGGTGCTCAGCCGCCAGCCGTTGCGTGCAACTGGCATGCGCCACCCTGATCCATTGCAGGAGGAAGCCCGCCCATGAAAGTCGTCTCCCTGTTCGCCGCCATGGCGCTGGCCTTCGCTACCGCGGCCGGTGCCGCCACGCCCGACCCGGCGCAGACGCAGGCATACATCCACAAGGCCTGGGACACGCTGACGCGCTCGCTGGACGATTGCTCGGCCCTGCACGATCCGAAAATGGATGCGCGCCCGGTGCTCTACCTGCCGGCCGGCTTCCCTGCGCCCGCAGCGATGGCCGACATCAGACAGCGTTGCAAGATCGACGTGCACACGCTGCCTCGGCGCATCGAAAAGCTCGGCGACCTGATGCCGTCCGCGCTGCCGGCGGAAGGCCTGCTCTACCTGCCCAGGCCCTACGTGGTGCCGGGCGGGCAGTTCAACGAGATGTACGGCTGGGACAGCTACTTCATCCAGCTCGGCCTGCTGGCGGACGGGCGCGTCGAGCTGGCCCGCGACATGACCGACAACATGCTGTTCGAGGTCGAGCACTACGGCGGCGTGCTCAACGCCAACCGCACCTATTACCTGACCCGTTCGCAGCCGCCGTTCCTGTCGCGGATGATCGGCGACGTGCTGGCCGCGCCCGGCGCCTTCAAGGGCGAGGCCGAGCGGCATGCATGGCTGGTCCACGCCTATCCGCTGGCGGTGGCCAACTACCACATCTGGACCCGACCCGAGCATCGTGCCGGCGACACCGGCCTGGCACGCTACTTCGACCTCGGCGCCGGCCCGGTGCCGGAGATGCACGGCAGCGCCTACTACCGCGGCGTGATCGACTGGGTGCTGGCGCATCCGAAGGACGACCCCGGCTACCTGGTCAAGGCCGCCGAGCATCCCGACGCCGCCGAGACAGCGCGCCTGAAATCCACCAGTTGCGACATCGAGGCGTCCCATGTCTGCGCCGGCGCCTGGTCGCAGGGCCATCGCCTGAGCGCCGACTACTACCTGGGTGATCGCGCCATGCGCGAGTCCGGCTTCGACACCAATTTCCACTTCGGTCCGTACGGCGGCACCACCCATCACTACGCCGGCGTGGGCCTCAACAGCCTGCTGTATCGCTACGAGCGCGACCTGCACGACTTCGCCCTGCAACTGGGCAAGGTGGCCGAGGCCAGGCAATGGGCGGACGCCGCCGCGAGGCGCAAGGTGGCGATGGACAAGTACCTGTGGCAGCCGGAACGCGGCATGTTCATGGACTACGACTTCACCACCAGCAAGGCATCGACGCAGCCCTATGTCACCACCTACTGGCCGCTGTGGGCCGGGCTGGCCAGCAAGGCGCAGGCGGCCGCGCTGGAGAAGCACCTGGCCGTGTTCGAGCGCAAGGGCGGCCTGTCGATGGACGACCTGGGCAGCGGCGCGCAATGGGACGAGCCGTTCGGCTGGGCGCCCACCAACTGGCTGGCGATCTCGGGCCTGGACGCCTACGGTTTCCATGACGACGCCCGCCGCCTGGCGCGCAAGTTCACGGCCACGGTGGATACCGGTTTCGCCCATGACGGCACCATCCGCGAGAAATACAACATGGCGCTGGGCAACGCGGACGTGAAGATCACCGCCGGCTACACCACAAACGTGATCGGCTTCGGCTGGACCAACGCGGTCTACCTCAAACTGCACCGGTTGCTGCAGGCGGCGCCAAAGCCGGCGGCGGCGCACTGAGGATCATCCGTTCACGGCTGCAGCCGGCGGCTGGGTTATCCTTTCGGTCTTTCGCCCCAGCCTCAAGGATCGCCATGACCATCAACGTCACCTTCACCACCAACCGCGGCCCGATCCACCTGCGCCTGCACGAGGACAAGGCACCGGTGACGGTCGCCAGCTTCGTCAACCTGGCGCGCCGCGGCTACTACGACGGCCTGTCGTTCCATCGCGTGATCGCCGATTTCATGATCCAGGGCGGGTGCCCCGAGGGCAGTGGCCGCGGTGGTCCGGGCTACAAGTTCGAGGACGAGTTCAATCCGTCGCTGCGCCACGACAAGCCGGGTGTGCTGTCGATGGCCAATGCCGGTCCGCGCACCAACGGCAGCCAGTTCTTCATCACCCACGGCCCGACGCCGTGGCTGGACGGCAAGCACAGCGTGTTCGGCGAAGTGCTGGACGCGTCCGACATGGACGTGGTCAATGCGATCCAGCAGGGTGACACGATCGAGAAGGTCACCGTGGAGGGCGACGTCGACGCCTTGCTGGCGGCGCAGGTCGACCGCGTCAAGGAATGGAACGAGGTGCTGGATCAGCGCGGCTGAGCTTGCCGCCGGATACGCAGGAAATCGCCGGCCGGAGCCGGCGATTTTTTTGCGCGAATGAGTCATGGCTCCACTACTTTCACCGGCCTATGATCGGCGGGCTACACGCGTGTTCATTCATCAAGGAGAGCGACCATGTCATTCCTCAATGATTTGCTTGGCGGTCAGGGACAGCAGGCCGGCGGTGCCGGCTCGATGATTTCGGTGGCCAGCGACCTGTTGCAGCGGGCTGGCGGCGTGCAGGGCCTGATCAGCATGCTGCAGCAGCACGGGCTGGGTGGCGCAGTGCAGTCGTGGGTGAGCAACGGGGCGAACCAGCCGGTATCGGGCGATCAACTCGGCCAGGCGCTGCAGCATGGCGGCATGGGCTCGCTGGTGCAGGAGGCGGCCAGCAAGCTCGGCGTCGATCCCGGCGTGGTGCTCAACGGACTTTCGCAGGTCTTGCCGCAGGCGGTCGACCACCTGACACCGGATGGCCAGGTGCCGGCAGACGGGCAGGGCGGCGGCTTCAACCTCGGCATGCTTGAAGGGCTGGCGGGCAAGCTGCTGGGCTGAGGCTGCGGAGCGTCCCGGCGGGGTGATCGCCCCGCCGGGAGGCCGGTCAGGTCGACTTGCGCTTGAGCAGGTGGTAGAGCAGCAACAACACGATGGCGCCGACCACCGAGGCGATGAAGCCGGCCGATTGCCCCTCCTGGTACCAGCCGAACAGCTGCTGGCCGACCCAGGTCGCCAGCAGCGAGCCGACGATGCCGATGATGGCGGTGATGATGAAGCCGCCCGGGTCCTTGCCCGGCGTCAACAGCTTGGCCACCACGCCCACGACCAGTCCGATCACGAAAACCCAGAGCCAATGCATGCGGTTCTCCTTGTAGCGGGTTGACTGCGAAGCCCGGTGCGCGGGCGCATCCATGATGCCCCGATTGGACGGCGGTGGCGCAAGCGCATGGCAGACGAGCGCCCGGGGCGGGCGGCGTGGTAAAATTGCGGCCTTTGTTTCCTCACTGCGTGAGACAGCAATGCCCCAGCTCGCCAAGCGTGTCGGCCGCGCCAAACCCAGCGCGATCATGCTCATCGCCGAGAAGGCCAGACAGCTCAGGGCTGCCGGCCGCGACATCATCAGCTTCTCCATCGGCGTGCCGAACTTCCTGCCCGGCGAGCATGTCTACGCCGCCGCGCGCGAGTCGCTCTCGCACGACTCCGGCCAGTACGGCAGCAACCGGGGCGCCGACGCGCTGCTGGACGCATTCCTCAGGCACATCGAGGCGCTCGGCTTCAGCGGCTACACGCGCACGAACCTGTCGATCGGCATCGGCGCCAAGCAGGTGCTGTACAACCTGGCCGAGGCGTTGCTGGACGAAGGCGAGGAGATCTGCTTCGCCGCGCCGTACTGGACCACCTACCGCGACATCGCCGACATCGTGGGCGCGAAGATCCACGTGATGCCGTGCGGGGCGGAGCAGAACTACAAGCTCACCCCGGCCCAGCTCGACGCCGCGCTGGCGCGCAAGCCGAAGGTGTTTCTGTTCAACAACCCGTCCAACCCCACCGGCATGGTCTACACCGGCGCGGAAATCGCCGCACTGGCCGAGGTGATCGCCCGGCACCCGGATACCTGGGTCATCACCGACGACATCTACAACGCGATGGTGTTCGACGGGCTGGGATACCACAACTTCGTGTTCGCCAGGCCGGAACTGCGCGAGCGGGTGATCTTCGTCGATTCGGTCTCCAAGACCTATGGCATGCCGGGCTGGCGCGTGGGCCTGCTGGCTGGCCCCGAAGTGGTGGCCAAGGCGGTCACCACGCTCAATTCCAACCACATCACCAGCCTGCCGGAAGTGATCACCGCCGCGGCCGTCGCAGCCTTGTCCGGCCCGCAGGACGTGCCGCAGGCCAGGTGCAGGGAGTTCGCCGGCCGGCGCGACACGGTGTTTGCCGCGCTCACGGCGATTCCCGGCGTGGCCTGCCCGCGGCCGCAGGGCGCGTTCTACGCGTTCCCGGACATCTCGGTGGCATTCGGCAAGCGCCACGGCAGCATGAAGATCGACAACGACGTGGAGTTCTGCGCCGCGCTGCTGGAAGCCAAGGGCGTGGCCTGCGTGCCCGGCTCGGCCTTCGGCGAACCGCGTGCGATGCGCATTTCCTACACCTGCCCGCAGGCCCAGTTGCAACCCGGCCTGGACCGTATCGCCCAATTTTTCGCCGAACTGACGTGAATCAGTGCCTGCAGGAGCGCACCCTGTGCGCGATGCTCCTGTCGCGAAAGGCATCGCGCACAGGGCGCTCCCGCACAAGAATGAATACCCCCAGAAGGAGTCATCGTCCATGAAAGCCCCCGTTCGAGTTGCCGTTACCGGTGCTGCCGGCCAGATCGGCTATGCCTTGCTGTTCCGCATCGCCGCCGGCGACATGCTCGGCCCCGACCAGCCGGTGATCCTGCATCTGCTGGAGATCACCCCGGCGCTGCCGGCGCTGCAGGGCGTGGTAATGGAACTCAACGATTGCGCGTTCCCGACGCTGGCCGGCGTGGTCGCCACCGATGACGCCAATGTCGCGTTCAAGGATGTGGATTACGCCTTGCTGGTCGGCGCGCGCCCGCGCGGCCCGGGCATGGAGCGCAAGGATCTGCTGGAAGCCAACGGCGCGATCTTCGCACCGCAGGGCAAGGCCCTGAACGCGCATGCCAAGCGCGACGTGAGGGTGCTGGTGGTCGGCAACCCGGCCAACACCAATGCGCTGATCGCCCAGCAGAACGCGCCGGACCTCGATCCGAAGTGCTTCACCGCGATGGTTCGCCTCGACCACAACCGCGCCAAGAGCCAGCTGGCCGAGAAGACCGGCAAGCACAACACCGACGTGAAGAAGATGACGATCTGGGGCAACCACAGCTCCACCCAGTATCCCGACCTGCACCACGCCACCGTCGACGGCAAGCCGGCGCTCAGCCTGGTCGACCAGGCCTGGTACGAGAACGAGTTCATTCCCACCGTGCAGCAGCGCGGCGCGGCCATCATCAAGGCACGCGGCGCCTCGTCGGCCGCCTCGGCTGCCTCGGCGGCGATCGACCACATGCGCACCTGGGCGCAGGGCACGGCCGAGGGCGACTGGACCTCGATGGGCATTCCTGCCGATGGCTCCTACGGCATCGCGCCGGGCGTGATCTACGGCTACCCGGTGACCGTGAAGAACGGCAAGTACGAGATCGTGCAGGGCCTGGAGATCGGCGCCTTCTCGCGTTCACGCATCGACGCCACCGACAAGGAACTGCGCGAGGAGCGCGCCGGCGTGGAGCACCTGTTCGCCAAGTAATCCCGCCGCGATGCCCGGCCCGCCCTCTGCGCAGGGGCAGCGGGCCACGGCGGCACTCCAACGGGCCGGCTTGCGTCGGCCCGTTGTCGTTTCGTCGCTGCCGCAAGCGGCAGCGGTCAGTTCGGTGCCTCGGGCAACTCCGTGGTGCCGGCGGCCTGATCGCCGCGCTTGAGCAGCCAGGCCAGGATCGGCGGCGTAACCATGGCGGTGAGCAGCGACATCGCCACGATGATCGCGTAGATGCGGTTGTCGAACACGCCGGCGGCCAGCCCCAGCGTGGCGACCACGATGCCCACCTCGCCGCGCGGCACCATGCCGAAGCCGATGATGGTGGCGCTGCGCGTGCCCAGCGTGAGCGAACCGAGCCAGCCGCCGGCCAGCTTGGATACCACCGCGATCGCGGTGACCACCGCCAGCATCCACAGCGCCTCGGCGCTGGCCAGTTCGTGCAGGTCGACCTTGCTGCCGGTGACCACGAAGAAGAACGGGGTAAGCAGGGCGAGCAGCGGGGCCGTCTGCTTTTCCAGGGTGTGCTGCTGGCGGGTTTCCGAGGCGATCATGCCGGCCAGGAACGCGCCGATGATCGCGGCCAGGCCGAAGCGGGTGGACAGCCAGGCCAGCCCCAGGCACAGCGCCAGCACGATCATCAGCGGCGAATGCGGGCCCAGCGGCTTGTCCAGCCAGGCGGAGTTCCAGCGCATCACCCGCGCGCCGCCCCAGCCAATCACCGCGATGAAGCCCGCCGCACCGGCGAGTACCACCAGCAGGTGCGAGGCGTCGACGCTGCCGCCACCCTGCAGTGAAATCACGACGCCGAGCAGCAGCATGGCCAGGATGTCATCGATCACCGCCGCACCCAGGATCACCTTGCTCTCGATCCGCTGCAGTGCGCCCAGCTCCTGCAGCACGCGCGCGGTGATGCCGGCCGAGGTGGCCACGAAGGCCGCCGCGACGAACAGTGAACGGTCCCAGTCGAAGCCGTTGCCGTGGGCCCACACGCTGCCCATGCCGAATGGCACCAGCACGCCGACCACGCCGACCGCGAACGCCACCGCACCGACCTTCTTCATGTCTTCCAGCCGGGTTTCCAGGCCCACCGCGAACAGCAGCAGGATCACGCCGATCTCCGCCAGCACGTCGAGCGGGGTGCCGGTGGCGATCTGCCCCGGGCTGATCCAGCCGAGCAGGGAAGGGCCGATCGCGCAACCGGCGGCGATCTCGCCGACCACGCCGGGCAGCTTCAGTCGTTGCGCGATCTCGCTGCCGATCTGGGCGGCGACGAACACGACAAACAGGGTGAACAGGATTTCGCTGGCGTGGTGCATGCAATACGTGCCCGAGCTTGCGGCAAAGACTGCATGCTACACGCAGCCTCTCGCCGGGCGGCGCCTTGCCGCGGTTCAACCTGCCGCCGCGCCGGCTCGCGACAGCGGGCGATCGTGCCGCAGCCGGCCGAACACGCGGCTGGCCGCCGCCGTGACCAGCGCCAGCAGCAGCACCGTCCAGCGGAACGCCTCGACATAATCCGCGCGCTCATGCCCCTGCAGCAGCGCCTGCATCAGCAGCGTGGACAGCGCGATGCCGAAGCTCATCGCGAGGTATTGCACGGTCGAGGCCATCGACGAAGCCATCGAGGCGTGCGCGATGTCCAGGTCGTGGTAGATCAGCGTGTTCATCGCGGTGTACTGCAGCCCGGCGAAGCCGCCGTAGCAGAACGTCAACGTCGCGATGGCCCACACCGGCGTGGCCGGTCCGAGCAGGGCAAACGCCGCCAGCAGCACGGCCACGATCAAGGTATTGCCCAGCAGCAGGCGGCGGTAACCCAGGTGCACCAGCACGCGATTGATCGCCCATTTGGCGCAGATCGAACCCAACGCCTGCGGCACCATCATCAGGCCGGCCATCAGCGGCGACCAGCCGCAACCGACCTGCAGGAACAGCACCAGCAACAGGAACATGCCGGAGATGCCGAGCCGGGTGAACAGGCCGCCGGCCAGCGCCACCCACACGCTGCGCACCTTGAGCAGGGTCAGGTCGGCGACCGGAAAGGCGGTGCGTCGGCTGTGCCACACATAGGCCAGGCCCAGCAGCACCGCCGCCAGACTGCATTGGCCGATGCGCATCCACGGCACCGGCGTGGCGCCGGCCAGCTCCGAGGCGATCAGCAGCAGGGCCGAGGCGGCGGCGAAAAGCCCGAAGCCGAACAGGTCGAAACGGTGTGCGCGCTCCAGCCGGTAGTCCGGCATGTCGCGCCGGTTCATCCACACCCCGGCGATCGCCACCGGCACGTTGATCAGGAAGATCAGCCGCCACGAGGTGAACTCCACCAGCGCGCCGCCGAGCAGGGGGCCGAGTACTGAACCCAGCAGGCCGAAGGTGGCCACCGTGCTCATCGCGCGCACGAACTCGCGCCTGTCGATGCTGCGCACCAGCACGTAGCGCCCGACCGGCATCAGCGAGGCGCCACCGATGCCCTGCAGCACGCGCGCGGCGACCAGTTGCGGCAGCGTCTGCGCCAGCCCGCACAGCAGCGAACCCAGCCCGAACACCACGATCGCGGCGCCGAACACCCGCCGCGTGCCCAGCCGGTCGCACAGCCACGGACTGGCCGGGATCAGGATCGCCAGGGTCAGCACGTAGCTGGTCAGCGCCGTGCGCATGCCCAGCGGGGTCACCTCCAGCGCCACGGCCATCATCGGCACCGCGGTGTTGACCACGGTGGAATCCAGCGCCTGCATGAAGAAGGCTGCCGCGACCAGCCACAGCAGGCCGCGGAAGCGCTCGCGCGTGGAGGGCTCGGGCAAGGCGGCCGAAACCGTTGCTGAAGGGGCGTCCGCGGCGGCTGGGCTGGCCATGTCGGGCATGATAACTGTTGTGACAGCTTGCATTTGGCGCCGGGATTTTGCACAGTCACGTCTGATGCACCTGCCGCCGGTGATGTGCCAGGCGCGGCAGCGGATAACCGACCTCACGCGCCGGGACACCATGTTCTGGCGCGTGTTTTTGTGCGGCTGGAGCCGCGGGAACCAGGAATCACCATGAGTCATTCAGCAATCACCGTGTCGCGCATCGACCTGGATCGCATCGAAGCCCTGCTGGAGCGGCTGCCGGCAGCCGAGGCCGACAAGCTGCAGGCGCTGCGCGCCGAGCTGGATCGCGCCGACGTGGTCGAGCCGGCGGACATGCCGCCGCACATCGTGACGATGAACTCCACCGTGGTCTTCGAAGACGAGTCCGACGGCGAAAAGCTGACCCTCACCCTGGTTTACCCGGCCGGCGCCGGTGCGCCCGGTACGGTCTCGATCCTCGCCCCCGTGGGCAGTGCGCTGCTGGGCCTGGCGCGCGGCCAGCAGATCGACTGGCCGATGCCCGACGGGCGCAAGCGCCGCCTGAAAGTGCTGGAGATCACCTACCAGCCCGAGGCCGCCGGCCACCTGCACCGCTGAGCGCCGCGCGCGCGGCGGGCGCACCGGCGGGTCGCTAAACTGCGCGGAGAAGGAGACCCGCATGGCCGCACCCGCCGTTCCCGCCGACATCCTGGCCCGCGCCGCCGCACTGCGCGCGCAGATCGAGCAGGCCAATTACCGCTACCACGTGCTCGACGACGCGGACATCACCGATGCCGCGTACGACCGCCTGATGCGCGAACTGGAAGCGCTGGAAGCCGAACACCCGGCGCTGGCCTCACCCGATTCACCGACGCGCAAGGTCGGCGCACGCGCGCACGGCGGCTTTGCCGAGGTGCGCCACGCGATCCCGATGCTGTCGCTCGGCAATGCCTTCGAGCAGGACGGCGAGACCGATCGCGAACGCTTCCACGAGGTGGCCGAGTTCGAGCGGCGCATCGAGCAGACGACAAAACGGACTGAACCAGTTTTCTCGGTCGAACCCAAGCTCGATGGCTTGGCGATCAGCCTGCGCTACGAGCATGGCGTGTTCGTGCAGGGCGCCACCCGCGGCGACGGCGAAACGGGCGAGGACGTCACCGCCAACCTGCGCACGGTGCGGGCGATCCCGTTGAAGCTGCGCGGCAAGGACTGGCCCGAGGTGCTCGAAGTACGCGGCGAGGTGATCATGCTGCGCAAGGATTTCGAGGCGTTCAACGCATACGCCCGCGCCCACGACGAGAAGCCGCTGGCCAATCCGCGCAACGGCGCTGCCGGCTCGCTGCGCCAGCTCGACCCGGCGATCACCGCGAAGCGGCGCCTGAGCTTCTTCGCCTACGCGATCGGCGTGGTCGAGGGCGGCGAGCTGCCGCCTACCCATTCGGCCACGCTGCGGCAGCTGCGCGCGTGGGGGTTCCCGGTGTCGCCGGAAGTGGACATCGCACGTGGCTTCGATGGCCTGATCGCCTATTTCCGGCGCATCGGCGCCAGGCGCGACAGCCTGCCTTACGACATCGACGGCGTGGTCTACAAGCTGGACGATTACGAAGGCCAGCGCGAGATGGGTTTCGTCTCGCGCGCGCCGCGCTGGGCGATCGCGCACAAGTTTCCCGCGCAGGAGCAAACCACCCGCCTGCTCGACATCGAGGTGCAGATCGGCCGCACCGGCGCCGCCACGCCGCGCGCGCGGATGGAGCCGGTACAAGTGGCCGGCGTCACCGTCACCTACGCCACGCTGCACAACGCCGACCAGGTCGCGCGGCTGGATGCGCGCATCGGCGACACGGTGATCGTGCGCCGTGCCGGCGACGTGATTCCGGAAGTGGTGCGCGTGGTCGAGGACCAGCGCCCGCCCGGCACGGTGCCGTGGACGATGCCCGCGCAATGCCCGGTGTGCGGTTCGGCGCTGATCCGCGAAGAGGGCGCCGCCGCCTGGCGCTGCTCCGGCGGACTGATCTGCGCGGCACAGCGCAAGGAGGCACTGATCCACTTCGCGTCGCGTCGTGCCATGGACATCGAAGGCCTGGGTGAGCGCTTCGCCGAGGCGCTGGTGGAGTTCGACATCGTGCACTCGCCAGCCGATCTGTACGCGCTCACCGTCGACAGCTTCGTGGCGATGAAGCAGGCGATCGACGAACGGGATGGCACCACGCCCGAAACGGTCAAGGCCGGCAAGGTGGCGACCAAGTGGGCCGAGAACCTGGTCGCCGGCATCGAGGCCAGCAAGCACACCACGCTGGCGCGCTTCCTTTTCGCGCTGGGCATCATGCATATCGGCGAGAGCACGGCCAAGACGCTGGCCGCGTGGCTGGGCCGGCTCGATGTCGTGCGCGCCATGCCGGCGCCGGTACTGCGCGTGCTGCCTGACGTGGGCGCCGAAGTGGCCACCTCGATCGCCGGCTTCTTCGCGCAGGCGGGCAACCAGCAGGTGGTCGATGCGCTGCTCGAGGCCGGCATCGTGTTCAGTGACGAGAGCGCGCCTTCGCCGCAGCTGCGCGAGCGGCTGAATCTGGGCGTGCTGCTGGACATGGCCGGGATCAACAAGCTCGGCCCCAAGAGCAGCAAGCTGCTGGCGCAGCATTTCCCCACGCTCGATCGCCTGCTCGCCGCGGGCGCGGCGCACTGGATCACCGCTGGCGTGCCGCAGGCCGCGGTGGCGGCGTTGGAAGCCTTCCTGGCCGATCCCGCTGCAGAGGCTGCGTTGCGCGATGCCGAGGCAGCGATGCACCGCCTGCTCGATGCCATTCCCGCCGGCGCGGCCGTGGCCGCGGCGCCGCTGGACGGGCAGACCTTCGTGCTCACCGGCACGCTGGCCTCGCTCAGCCGCGACGAGGCAAAGGATCGGCTGGAGGCGCTGGGCGCCAAGGTGTCCGGATCGGTCTCGAAAAAGACCAGCGTGGTGGTGGCAGGCGTTGAAGCCGGCTCGAAACTGGACAAGGCGCAGGAGCTTGGCGTGCCGGTCTGGGACGAGGCGCAGTTGCTGGCCTTGCTCGACGAGCACGGGGCGGGTTGATGAGTCTCGCCCTGCCTGACGCCCTGCGCTTGCGTGCACGGCTGTACGCCCTGATCCGCGCGTACTTCGCCACGCGCGATGTGCTGGAGGTGGAAACCCCGGTGCTGTCGGCAGCCGGCAATACCGATCCGAACATGCAGGGTTTCAGCACGACCTTCAGCGGCCATGTCGATGCTGGTGCACGCGAGCGCTGGTTGCGCACCTCGCCGGAGTACCCGCTGAAGCGGCTGCTCGCGGCGGGTGTCGGCGACTGCTACGAGCTGGGCCGGGTGTTTCGCAACGGCGAGGCGGGCGGGCGTCACAACCCCGAGTTCACCATGCTGGAGTGGTACCGGGTCGGTTGGGACCATCGCCGGCTGATGCAGGAAACCATCGTGCTGGTGGAGGCTGCGCTGGGGCTGGTGGGGCGGCGCGCCGAGGTGCGGGTGACCACGTACCGGCAGCTGTTCCTGGACGGGCTGGGCATTGACCCGTTGCATGCGCCGGTGGACGAACTGCGTGCGCCGCTGACCGCGTTCGGCATCGGCCCGGACGGGCTTGGCCGTGACGACTGGCTCGACCTGTTGATCACCCACAAGCTGCAGCCGGCGTTTCCGCGCGACCGCATCACGGTGATCCACGACTATCCGGCCAGCCAGTGTGCACTGGCGAAGATTCGCCCCGGCGAACCGCCGCTGGCCGAGCGCTTCGAGCTGTATCTGGGCCGTTACGAGCTGGCCAACGGCTACCACGAGTTGAACGATGCGGCCGAGCAGCGCGGGCGCTTCGAGCGCGACAACGCGGTACGCCGCGAGCGCGGCCTGCGCGAGATCCCGCTGGACGAGAACCTGCTGGACGTGCTCGATGCCATGCCCGCTTGCGCCGGCGTGGCGCTGGGCGTGGAGCGTCTGTTGATGTGCCTTGCCGACACCGACGCTATCGCCGACGTGTTGGCGTTTCCGTTTGCCCGGGCGTGAGACGCGGCGCGCGACCGGGCCGGCCGCACGCCTTGTCGCTCAGGCGGAGTCGCCCCTGATCGCCGGTTGCTGCGGCCGGTCGCTCCACAGGTAGCGGTAGACCAGGCCGCCGATGATGCCGCCAAGGATCGGCATCACCCAGAAGAACCACAGCTGGTGCAAGGCCCAGTCGCCCTGGAACACCGCCACGCCGGTCGAGCGCGCCGGATTCACCGAGGTATTGGTGACCGGGATGCTGATCAGGTGGATCAGGGTCAGCGCCAGGCCAATCGCGATGCCGGCGAAACCCGCCGGCGCACTCCGATGCGTCGCGCCCATGATGATGAAGATGAAGAAGCCGGTCATCACGATCTCGCACAACGCCGCCGCCCCCATCGAATAGCCGCCCGGCGAGTGCGCGCCGTAGCCGTTGGAGGCGAAGCCGCTGGCGGCGGCGTCGAAGCCGGGCTTGCCCGAGGCAATCGTGTACAGCACCAGGCCGGCCACGAGGCCGCCGAGGACCTGCGCGACGATGTAGGGCAGGACATCCTTCGCCGGGAACCGGCCGCCGGCGGCCAGGCCACAGGTCACCGCCGGGTTGATGTGGCACCCGGAAATGTGGCCGATGGCGTAGCACATGGTCAGCAGGGTCAGGCCGAAAGCCAGTGCGACGCCGGCGAAACCGATGCCGAGTTCCGGAAATCCGGCTGCCAGCACGGCGCTGCCGCATCCACCCAGAACCAGCCAGAACGTGCCGAAGAATTCGGCGGCGCAACGTTTGCTCATGTTCATCGAAACTCTCCTTGCAGCATGTGAAAGAGACGAGTCACTCCATGAAGCAGGCAATTACCGCGACTGGGCCCGGGCCCCCTCGGCCAGTCCCGCCGAATACTAATCGGAAAGCGGCAGAAGCTCCGGGCGCCAGGCCGATCGGGCGGGCCGGTTTTTGGGGTATGTTGCCGCGGCGGCCATGGCGGTCTTCAGGAAACCGACGATGTTCGAGCAGGGTCTCGTGTTGCATGGCGACATCGGGGATGACCGGGTGCTCGGTCGCCGCGACATCCGCACACTGGTCCTGGCGGCCCTGGGCGGCGCGCTGGAGTTCTACGACTTCGTGGTGTTCGTGTTTTTCGCGATCCCGCTGAGCCAGCTGTTCTTCCCGCACGACACCGCGCCGTGGCTGGCGCAGCTGCAGGTGTTCGGCATCTTCGCGGCGGGCTACCTCGCGCGGCCGCTGGGCGGCATCGTGATGGCCCACTATGGCGACAAGCTGGGTCGCAAGCGGATGTTCACGCTCAGCGTGTTCCTGATGGCGGTGCCCACGCTGGGTATCGGCCTGCTGCCGGTATATGCGCAGGTCGGCATGCTGGCGCCGCTGGCCTTGCTGTCGCTGCGGGTGGTGCAGGGCATCGCGGTGGGAGGCGAAGTACCCGGCGCGTGGGTTTTCGTGGCCGAGCACGTGCCGGCGCGACGGGTGGGATTTGCCTGCGCCAGCCTCACTTCGGGGCTGACCGTGGGCATCGTGATCGGCTCGCTGGCGGCGGCGGCGATCAACAGCCGGATGAGCCCGGCGACTGTGCTCGATTGGGGCTGGCGCGTGCCGTTCCTGGCCGGCGGCGTGTTCGGTTTCTTTGCGGTGTGGCTGCGGCGCTGGCTCAGCGAGACGCCGGTATTCGAGGCGATGCACGCCCGGCGAGAGCTGGCCAGCGGCCTGCCGCTGCGGCAAGTATTCGAGCAGCATTTTCCCAGTGTGCTGCTGTCGATGCTGGTGACCTGGATGCTCACCGCGGCGATCCTGGTGATCGTCCTGATGACGCCGTCGCTGGTGCAGTCGGTGTTCCATGTGGCGCCGGCGCGGGCGTTCCTCGGCAACACCGTGGCCTCCGTCGCGCTGGCGTTGGGCTGTCTGGGTTATGGCGCCCTGGCGGATCGAATCGGGTTTGCGCGCGCGCTGCTGTTCGGCGCGGCCGGCCTGGTGGTGTGCAGCTACGCGCTGTATCTGGATCTGCGCTCCGGGGCGGCGCATTTCCTCGTGCTGTACGCGCTCGCCGGGCTGGCCGTCGGCGTGGTCGGCGTGGTCCCGGCGCTGATGGTGGTGGCGTTCCCGCCCGCGGTGCGCTTCTCCGGATTGTCGTTCTCGTACAACATCGCCTACGCAGTGTTCGGCGGCATCACGCCGCCGCTGATCGGCCTGCTGGTGAAGCAATTCGGCGTGCTGGCGCCGGCGCATTACGTGGCGTTCGCCGCGGTGATCGGGATGGGCGTGGCGTACACGCAACTTCGTCGCCGGCATGCGTAGGAGCCCGCTTGCGGGCGATGCTTTTCCCTGCGCGCACGAAGACAAGAGCATCGCCCGCGAGCGGGCTCCTGCCGTGGGCGATCAGAACTCCAGCTCCTGCGCGGCGCACAGATAGTCGACCAGCGGCGCGACGCGCTTGAAGGTGGCGACCGTCCACGGCAGCAGTTCGTCAGAGCAGGCCAGCGCTTCGCTGAAGCCGGTGCTGGCGATGAAATCCTTGCGCTTGAGATCCTCGATCAGCTCATGCGCCGGGTCGTAGCCGCGCGGCGGGCGGATCAGCGATTCACCGGCGAGCTGCAGGTGCTCCCGGAAGGTCTTGCTTCGCGTGGCGCGCTTCCATGCTTCCGGATTGTCGACCAGGAATTCGCGGATGTGCTTCAGTGCGTCCGGTTCCGGATGCCACATGCCGCCACCGGCGAAACAGTCGCCGGGTTCGATGTGGAGGTAGAAACCGGGCGCCTGGATCTCGTGGCGTCGCTCATGGGTGAAACGCGAGCCCTGCCAGGATTTGTACGGCAGCTTGTTGTTGGAGTAGCGCGTGTCGCGGTAGATGCGGTACAGCGAACCGCCGTTCTTGCGCGGGTCGGCGCGGTAGTGCGGGCTGATCTCCGCCAGCGGCGCCTGCAGGTCGGCGATCAGGACGAGGAACGGCTCGCGCACGTGGCGCTCGTAGTCGTTCTTGTGCGCGTGGAACCAGTCGCGATGGTTGTTGCGTTCCAGAGCGCGCAGGAAGCGGAAGGTGGCGGGGGTGAAATAGCTCTTGGGCATGGTGGTTCGTCGAGGGTGGGGCGGGCATTGCGCCGGGCTTTGGGCGTGTCGCGGTGGCGGGCAGCGCCCGCCCTACGTTCCGTCGATGCTGTGGGCGAGTTGCTCGCCCCAGGCCTGCAACTGGTCGAGCAGGGGCAGCTTGTCCTGCGCGGCCGGATCGTGGCGCAGCTCGCCGAGGCGGGCGAAGTAGTCATCGAGCGTGAGTCCGGTCAGCGGCGTGTGGCGAGTCAGCCGTGCCTGGCGGAATGCACCCCAGCGCACGTGTTCCTCCGCGTCCAGCGTCTCGGGCCAGTTGCGCGCGCGGTAGCGGAACAGCAGCTCCGGATAGCGCGGGTCGCGGAATGGAAACGCGCGCGTGCCCAGTTCTGCCGGTGGCGTGGCACGTACCTGGGCCAGCAGGCGCTTGTCGGCATCGGGCAGGAAGCCGTTGTAGAGCGCCAGCTCCGGATCTTCCGGCGGAGGAAACTCCGCGGCGCGCTGGAACACGCGACGCAGCTTTTCGGCCAGCCCGTCGACCGCGCGCAAGGTGTCGCGATGCGCGAGGCAACGCTCCAGGTCGAGTTGCAGGCGCTGCTGGTCCACGCCTTGCAGCACCGACAGCGGCGCCAGCGCCGGTGCGTGGTTTGCCCGCACCGTGCGCAGCGGGATGCGTTCGATGCCTTCGGGGAGATCGGCACGCGGCGTGAAGATGCGGTCGGCGATCTCGTCTTCGTCCAGCGCCAGCCATTCGGCCGGATCGGTGGCCAGGTCGTACACGATCACTTCGCCGGCGCGGCCCGGATGCGCGGCCAGCGGCGCGATCAGTGCAAGGCAGTGGCGACTGGCCGGGTAGCGCGAGGAGACGTGCACCAGCGGCGTCATGTTCACCACGTCGAGCAGGTCGAACACCTTCTGCTTGCGGCGCAACGCGTAGTACCAGTCCCACAGTCGCGGTTGGCGCACACGGATCAGCCGGGCCAGGTCGATCAGCGCGCGGACGTCGGACAAGGCATCATGCGCCCGCTCCTGGCTGAGGCGGTTCGCGCTGGCCAGGTGCTCCAGCTTGAAACTCGGCGAGCCATCCTCGCGGGTCGGCCAGACAATGCCCTCGGGGCGCAGCGCCTGGCACATGCGCACCAGGTCGATCAGGTCCCAGCGCGAATTGCCGTTCTCCCATTCGCGGCCGTACGGGTCGTGGAAGTTGCGGTAGAGCATCTGCCGGGTGAATTCGTCGTCGAAACGCAGCGAGTTGTAGCCGACTCCGCAGGTGCCCGGTGCGGCCAGCTGTTCATGCACGCGGGCGGCGAAGTCGGCCTCGCCGACGCCCTCGCGCTCGGCCTGCTGCGGCGTGATGCCGGTGATCAGGCAGGCGTCCGGATGGGGCGGCATCTCCAGCGGGGGCTTGCCGTAGAACATCACGGGTTCGCCGACGATTTCCAGCTCCAACGTGGTGCGGATGCCGGCGAACTGCAGTGGGCGGTCGCGGCGTGGATCGGCGCCCGAGGTCTCGTAGTCGTGCCAGAAGAAGGTCTGCATCCGGTGATGATCGCATGCAGGCATCCGTCACGGGCAAGGCTGATAAACTGGGTCGCACAAGGAGATTCCATGAGCCAAGCCAACGAAGAAAACCTGATCTGGATCGATCTGGAGATGACCGGCCTCGACACCGACAACGATTCGATTCTCGAGATCGCCACGGTGGTTACCGACAAGAACCTCAACGTGCTGGCCGACGGCCCGGTGTTCGCGATACGCCATGAAATCGACCGGCTGGAATCCATGGACAGCTGGAACATCAACCAGCATCACAAATCCGGCCTGTGGCGCCAGGTGCTGAACTCGCAGACCGACCACGCGATGGCCGAGCAGGCCACCGTGGAGTTCCTGCGCGCCTGGGTGCCGCCAGGCAAGTCGCCGATGTGCGGCAACTCGATCTGCCAGGACCGGCGCTTCATGCACCGGCAGATGCCGCGGCTGGAGCGCTATTTCCACTATCGCAACCTCGACGTGTCCACGTTGAAGGAACTGGCGCGTCGCTGGGCGCCGGAAATCGCCAAGAGCGTGGGCAAGGAATCGGCGCACACGGCGTTGTCCGACATCCGCGATTCCATCGCCGAGCTGCGCCATTACCGGCGCTACATGGGCGAGCTGGGCGGCACGGGCGGATGAGCCCGCGGGCAGCAGGGCACGGCGCGGAGACATCAGCATGACGAACGAATGGTTTGCACCGGTACTGGACTGCGCCGGTCGCGCCCTGTCGCTGGATCGCCCGCGCGTGGTCGGCATCCTCAACCTCACGCCTGATTCGTTTTCCGACGGCGGCATCCACGCCAGCGTGGACGACGCGGTGGCGCACGGCGTGCGCATGGTCGAGGAGGGCGCGGACATGCTCGACGTGGGTGGCGAATCCACCCGTCCCGGCGCCGACGAGGTCTCCGTCGAGGAGGAGTTGCGCCGCGTGCTGCCGGTGATCGAGCAGCTGGCGGCGCGCACGACGGTGCCGATCTCCATCGACACCTCGCGCCCGCAGGTGATGCGCGCGGCGGTGGCCGCGGGCGCGGGCATGATCAACGACGTGTACGCGCTGCGCCGCGACGGGGCGCTGGAGGCGGCAGCCGAGCTGGGCGTGCCGGTGTGCCTGATGCACATGCTGGGCGAGCCGCGCAGCATGCAGGACGACCCGCATTACGACGACGTCGTCGCCGAGGTGCATCGTTTCCTCACCGATCGCCTGTTTGCCTGCGAGCTGGCGGGCATCGACCGGCGCAAGGTGCTGGTCGATCCCGGCTTCGGCTTCGGCAAGACGCTGGAACACAATATTGCGTTGCTGTGCGCACTGGATCGTTTCACCAGCCTGGGCAGCGGGGTGTACGCCGGTCTCTCGCGCAAGCGCATGATCGGCACCCTGACCGGCCGCGCCACGCCGGCCGATCGCGCGGCCGGTTCGGTGGCCGCGGCGCTGATCGCAGTGCAGCGTGGTGCCCGCATCGTGCGTGTGCATGATGTGTTGCCCACGGTCGATGCGCTGGCGGTATGGAGTGCGGTGCAGGCAGCCGACACGGTTCCGCGCCGGGACGATCGTCCGGCGGCGCCGCGCTGGCCCGACGACGATTGAAACGCCCGACTCGACGCGATCCCTTTCTTTCTCGGAATACCACGATGACAGAACGCAAGTATTTCGGCACCGACGGCATTCGCGGCCTGGTCGGGCAGTGGCCGATCAGCGCCGATTTCATGCTGCAGCTTGGTCGCGCCGTCGGCGCCGTGCTCGGGCGCGAGGGCGGCGAGCGGCCCACGGTGCTGATCGGCAAGGACACGCGCGTATCAGGCTACATGTTCGAGGCCGCGCTGGAGGCCGGGCTGGTGGCGGCCGGTGCCGACGTCGGCCTGCTCGGTCCGATGCCTACGCCGGCCGTGGCGTTCCTGACGCGCTCCATGCGTGCCCAGGCCGGCATCGTGATCAGTGCCTCGCACAATCCGCACCACGACAACGGCATCAAGTTCTTCTCCGCGGCCGGCGAGAAGCTCTCCGATGCGGTGGAACTGGCGATCGAGGCTGAACTGGAGGCGGCGTTCACCACGGTCGCCTCCGAACGCCTGGGCAAGGCCGTGCGCGTCGCCGATGCGGTGGCCCGCTACGCGGAGTTCTGCAAGGCCACGGTGGCCGAGGATTTCAGCCTGCGCGGGATCAAGCTGGTGCTCGACTGCGCGCACGGCGCCACCTACCAGGTCGCGCCGAAAGTGTTTGCCGAACTGGGCGCCGAGGTGGTGGCGATCGGCGACAAGCCCGATGGCTTCAATATCAACGATGGAGTGGGTTCGACCCATCCGGAGGCGTTGCAGCAGGCCGTGCTGGCGCATGCGGCCGACCTGGGCGTGGCGTTCGATGGCGACGGCGATCGGGTGATCCTGGTCGATCGGCATGGCGAACTCGCCGATGGCGACGACATCCTGTTCATCCTCGCCCGGCACCTGCGCGCGCAGGGCCTGCTGGCCGGTCCGGTGGTCGGCACCCTGATGAGCAATTTCGGGTTGCAGCAGGCGCTGGATGACCTCGGCGTGCCATTCATCCGCGCCAACGTCGGCGACCGCTACGTCATGCAGCAACTGCAGCAGCACCAGGGTGTGCTGGGTGGTGAAACTTCCGGCCACATCCTTTGCCTGGACCGGGCCAGCACCGGCGACGGCATCATCGCAGCGCTGGCCGTGCTGGAAGCACTGACGCACGCCGGCCATGACCTGGCCAGCGCGCGCCAGGGGCTGCAGAAGTTTCCGCAGGTCATGCTCAACGTGCGCGCCGAGGGTGCGCGCGAGTCGCTGCGGAGCGACGCGGTGCGCGCTGCATTGGGCGAGGTCGAGCGCGTCCTGCAGGGGCGCGGCCGGGTGGTGCTGCGCGCTTCGGGCACCGAGCCGGTGGTACGGGTCACGGTCGAGGGCGCCGACGCGGACGAAGTGCGGCAACTGGCGGATCGCCTCGCCGGAACGGTAAAATCCGCCGCCGAACGCTCGTGAACCTGAGGTAGTACCGGGTCGCCATGGATTGGCCCGACGTGCCCCGCCCCCTGCGGTGGCGGATCAATCGACCGCACGACCCTCCAATGGACGTTCACCCATGAAGCACGTTCCCACCCTCGACATCCGCCGTTACGACAGCGACCGCGACGCCTTCGTCGCGGAAATCGGTGCTGCCTACCGCGAATTCGGTTTCTGCTGCATCAGCGGCCACGGCATTGCACGCGAGCTGATCGACGGCTCCTACGACGTGTTCCGGCGTTTCTTCGCGCTGCCCACCGACACCAAGATGAAGTACCACGTGCCGGGCAGCGGCGGTGCGCGCGGCTACACGCCCTTCAAGGTCGAGACGGCCAAGGACAGCCAGTACGCCGACCTCAAGGAGTTCTGGCATATCGGCCGCGAGATCCCGCGCGATTCGAAGTTTGCCGAGCTGATGCCGCCGAACCTCTGGCCGGCCGAGGTGCCCGACTTCAAGCGCTACGGTTACGGCCTGTACGAGGCGCTCGACCAGCTCGGCACACGCGTGCTTCGCGCGCTGGCGCTGCACATCAGGCAGCCGGAGAACTTTTTCGAGGACAAGACCGACGTCGGCAACTCGATCCTGCGGCCGATCCATTACCCGCCGATCACCGACGAGAATGTGCCGAACGTGCGCGCCGGTGCGCACGAGGACATCAACTTCATCACCCTGCTGGTCGGCGCCAGCGCCGAAGGGCTCGAAGTGCTCACCCGCGAGGGCGAGTGGCTGCCGATCACCACCGAGGGCGACGCGATCGTGGTGAACATCGGCGACATGCTGCAGCGCCTCTCCAACCACGTGTATCCGTCGACCACTCATCGCGTGGTCAACCCGCCGAACGAGAACGCGCGCAAGCCGCGCTACTCGGTGCCGTTCTTCCTGCACCCGAACCCGGACGTGATGCTCGATCCGCTCGATTCCTGCATCACGCCGGACAACCCGCGTCGCTACGACACCTCGATCAGCTCGCACGAATACCTGCTGCAGCGGTTGCGCGAGATCAAGCTGATCTAGGGCCGGGATGCGGGGCGCCCCGTCGGGCGCCCCGCGATGCCGTTGCTACTGGTTTTCCAGCGCGTGGGTGTTCTGCAGGTTGCGGCGGATGTCCTGTTCCAGGTAGTCGATCCAGCCGTTGTAGTTGCGATGGATGCTGCGCTGAGCGCCCTTCTCGCGATAGTTCAGGTTGGTGCTGCGCAGGTAGGTGAGGTTCACCGCCGCGGCGTCGTAGGTGATGCGGATGGTGGCGGTATGTTCGCGAATGTGCAGCGTGCTGAGGATGTCGCCGTCGGCAAGATTGTCCAGGGTCCAGCCGCGGCCTTCGAGCGCATTGATGATGCTGGTCTTGACCTGCGCCTGGCTGACCCCGGCCGGCACGGCGATCGGTGCGGCGGGCTTCAGCGGCGCCGAGGTACAGGCAACGAGCGCCAGCGTGGCCAGAAACACGAGTACCGTCCTTTTCAGCAGTCGATCCATGAGAATTCCCCCGGTGTAATGTGAGTGCGCGGACATGCGCCGCCGGATCATAACCGACGAACGGAAGCCGTCGGCGGCAGCCTGATCCGGCGGGTGATTACGCCATCCAGAAAAAAACGGCGGTCATGCGCTTGGTCGCCGTTTCCAATCCCCAGTACGCGCTGGCGCTGTGGATCAGGTTGGCCTTGTAGACCAGCAGCCGGTTCCAGCGGTGCGCCACGCGCACGTCTTCGACGAACGCATCCGGGCGCACGAAACGGTTGCCCAGGGCCTCGGCCAGGTTGCGATGCGGCGCCAGCACGATGTTGCCCCCGAGCTGGCCGCCGGGCATGCGTTGGCGGAAGAAACTGGTGCCGCAGTGGTCCGGCACGTCCGGGTTGAGGTAGAGCACGGCGGCGTAGCGACACAGGTGCGAGGAATCGGTGTGCGGCTTCACCGAGCCTTCGACCGAGCCGACGACCTGCACGCAATTGTGGTTGAGCCGGGTGCCGGCTTCGCTCTGCTCGACCCAGACCCTGGCCGCACCGGTCAGTGCGCAGACTCGCGCATCCAGTGCCGCCAGTTCCCCATCGAGCAAGGCGGGCATGGCCCGCATGCCGGGCCAGACTTCACCCGTGTGCGGGTAGCCGAGTTCCCAGTCGGCGCGGGCCAGGCAGCGTTCGCGCACGTCACCGGCATTCGGCAGGACGTCGTCCACCACCCAGTAATCGCGGCCTTGTTGTGGTTTGCGGTAGGGGAGCGGGCGCATCTGCGTCGGCATCAGCGACATGTCAGTGGGTTTCCGTGTCGCGATAACGCGTGCCTTGTCGTGCCGACAGCCGCAGAGCCAATCGGTCCGGCATCAGCTGCAGCGCCGTCTTGATGAAACGGTTGATCCGGCCCGGGATGTAGACCGCGTCGCCACGCTCCACCGCGGCAATGCCCTGGCGCACGACCGCGTCGGCGGTCAGCCACATGTAGCCGGGCAGCTTGTCCATTTTTGCGCGCGTGCCGGTGACGTCGTGGAACTCCGACCAGGTGAAGCCCGGGCACAGCGCGCTGACATGGACGCCGCACGCGCTGTTTTCCAGTGCCAGCGCCTGCGAGAACTTGATCAGGTAAGCCTTGCTCGCCGCATACAAGGTGTGGCCGGCCGGCGCCGGAACATGCCCGGCCAGCGAGGCCACGTTGATGATGCGACCGTAGCCGCGCTGGCGCATGCCGGGGAGCAATCGCCAGGCCAGCTCGGTGGGCGCGGTGAGCAGCACGCGCAGGAAATCGGCATGCACCGGCCAGTCATTGGCGTCGAACCTGCCGGGCACGCCGTAGCCGGCGTTGTTGACCAGCCAGTCCACCCGCAGGGCGCGTTGCTCGATGGCATGGCAAAGGTCCACCACCGCCGTCGGCTCGGCCAGGTCGCAAGACAGCACCGTGACCGTGGTCGAGTGCGTCGCGTGCAGTTCCGTCGCCAGCTCCTGCAGGCGCTCGGTACGGCGCGCGGTGACCACCAGGTCATGGCCCCGTGCGGCAAGCTGGCGGGCGAACGCCGCACCGATGCCGGAAGAGGCGCCAGTAACCAGGCTGAGCGGGCGAGCAGGTGTCATCGGTGTTCCCTGTGAGTGCCGCCGCGCGTGACCGGCGGGTTTGCCGATGTCGCGGGCGCTGGCTAAGCTTGCCGTTTTGACGGCTACGGAAGCACACCATGCGCAAGAAACTGGTCGCTGGCAACTGGAAGATGCACGGCAGTCGCACGATGGCCGCCGCGCTCGTCGGCGAGCTTGCTGCCGCCAAGCCGGCGTCGATCGACGTGAACGTGTTCCCGCCTTTTCCCTACCTGGCCGAACTGGCCGCGCAGCACCGTGACAGCGGCATCGGCTTTGGCGCGCAGGATCTGAGCGAGCACGAAGGGCAGGGCGCGTTCACCGGCGAAGTGTCCGGCGCGATGCTGGCGGATGTCGGCGCGCGCTGGGTGCTGGTGGGCCATTCGGAGCGCCGGCAGTACCACCATGAGGACAACGAGCTGGTGGCGCGCAAGTTCGCCGCTGCACGCGCGGCGGGCCTCACGCCGATCCTGTGCGTGGGCGAAACCCTGCAGCAGCGCGAAGCCGATGCCACCGAAAGCGTGATCGCCGCCCAGCTGCAGGCCGTGCTGCGCAGCTCGGGCATCGCCAGTTTCGACACCGCGGTGATCGCCTACGAGCCGGTCTGGGCGATCGGCACCGGCCGTACCGCCACGCCGGAACAGGCGCAGCAGGTGCATGCGTTCATTCGTAGCCAACTGGAAACCGAAGATGCTACACTTTCCCGTCTGACCCGACTGCTTTACGGCGGTAGCGTCAAGGCGGCGAATGCCGCCGAGTTGTTCGCGCAGGCGGACGTGGACGGTGGCCTGATCGGCGGTGCCTCATTGACTGCTGCGGACTTCCTGGCCATCTGCACCGCCGCACACCAGGCGCCCCAGGGCAGCTAGTACACAGGCTCGAATACAAACCTATGTTCGTCATTTTCAGCGTGTTTTACATCCTGATCGCTGCGGCCATGATCGTGCTGATCCTGCTGCAGAACGGTGCAGGCGCGGATGCCGGTTCCGGTTTCGGCGGCGGCGCGTCGGCTACGGTGTTCGGCGCGCGGGGTTCGTCGACCTTCCTGACCCGCGCCACCGGCGTGCTGGCCGGGCTGTTCTTCCTGCTCAGCCTCGGCATGGGCATTTACCTGCATGCCAACGGCGCGCCACAGCCCGCCGGCGGCGGCCTGGGCGTGATGGCCGGTTCGACGGAACAGCCTGCACCCGCAGCGGCGACACCGCCGGCCGCAACCAACGGTTCGGAAGTACCCGCGGCCACGCCGGCCGCCGGCAAGGCCGTTCCGGCAGCGACGCCCGCCGCCACGAACGCAGCGCCGGCCCAGAGCCAGGGCGACGTGCCGCCGGCAAAGCCGTCGGAGCCAACAAAGCACTGAAGCAACACACCTGCCCAGGTGGCGGAACTGGTAGACGCACTACCTTGAGGTGGTAGCGCCGAAAGGCGTGGGGGTTCGAGTCCCCCCTTGGGCACCATTACACTGTTTCAGGACGTCCGATAGAGTCCGAAAAACACAACGAAACCCGCTACTTGGCGGGTTTTTTTGTGCCTGAGCGTCCGATATTGTCCGGTACGGGCCTATTGCATCCGGCCAGAACTGTGAGTAACTTTGGGAGTAACGGGGCCGGGTGGCCGGTTACTCACGGCGGAGTTACTCACATGCTGACCGAGATCAAGCTGCGCTCCCTGCGCCCCCGCGGCGCGTTGTACCGGGTGGCCGACGGCAACGGGCTGGCGGTCGAGGTGCCGGCATCCGGGGCGCTGCGCTGGCGCTACCGCTACCGGTTCGGCGGCAAGGCCAAGATGCTGAGCCTGGGCACCTACCCGAGCGTGACGCTGGCGCAGGCCCGGCTGAGGCGCGACGCGGCCCGCGCCCAGGTGGCGCAGGGGATCGACCCGAGCGCCGAACGGCAGGCCAGCAAGGAGGCGAGGGTAGAAGCCGCGGCCCCGGTCCAGACCTTCCGCCTGGTGAGCGAGCAGTGGATGGCCCGGCAGGACGTGGCCGAGATCACCGCGGCGAAATCCCGCTGGATCTTGGAATCTTTCCTGTACCCGGACCTGGGCAGCCGGCCGATCGGCGAGATCACCGCGCGCGACCTGCTGGACACGCTGCGCAAGGTCGAGGCCACGGGCAAGCTGGAGACCACCAAGCGGGCCAAGGTCAAGGCGGGGCAAGTGTTCCGGTACGCCATCCTTGAGGGGATCACCGACAATGACCCGACCAGCAGCCTGCGCGGTGCGCTGAGGTCGCCCAAGGTGAAACATCACGCCGCCCTCGTCGACCCGGCCAAGGTGGGCGAGCTGCTGCGCGCGATCGACGGCTTCACCGGCCAGTACGTGACCCTGTGCGCCTTGAAGCTGGCCCCGCTGCTGTTTGTGCGTCCGGGCGAACTGCGGCAAGCCGAATGGGCGGAGTTCGACCTGGACGAAGCAATGTGGCGCATCCCCGGCGAGCGCATGAAGATGAAGGCGGCGCACCTGGTGCCGTTGTCGACCCAAGCGGTGACGATCCTGCGCGAGCTCCAGACCTTCACCGGCGGCGGCCGTTACGTGTTCCCGGGCCTTCGCACCGCCAGCCGCCCCATGAGCGAAAACACCATCAACGCCGCGCTACGCAGGCTGGGTTACTCCGGCGAGGAAATGACCGGCCACGGCTTCCGCGGCATGGCGGCGACGCGGCTCAACGAGATGGGCTGGAAGCCGGACGCGATCGAGCGCCAGCTGGCCCATGCCGAATCGAACAAGGTGCGCGAGGCGTACACGCACGCGGCGCAGTACCTGGATGAACGCACCCGCATGATGCAGGCGTGGGCGGACTATCTAGACGGATTGAAGGCCGGCGGCAAAGTCGTCGCCATCAAGCGCAAGGCTGGCTGAGTCGAAGGCGAAGCGACACCAGCATGAAGAATCGGGCAAGGCCCGAAGCGGTGCGACCGGGTGTTAGAGGCACCCGGCCGCACCTTCCACAACCGTTCAATGGAGAACGATCATGGCAAAAGCGAGCATAGCAACCAGCAACGAGTTGAGCCCTTCAGAAGATAGGCGCATCGGTTTCACGCTTGGAAATACCGAGGTCGAACTTATCGGCACTGATCCGAGCGGCCTGTTGGCCGATGCCTACGTTTGGCGCGCGCAGGTGCGAGGTCTTCTGGCTTTGGCAGAATCTGCATCCGAACGTGCGGTTAATGACCCGTCCGTTGCGTATGCGATCGAAAACACCTTGGGTGCCGCGCGCACCCTCTCTGAACTGGCGGAGGCGGCATTGGAATTCGCTTGCCGCTTGCGTGGCGTCGACTACGACGGCATGCACCAGGCAGGCGACGCATGATGAAGAGCGTGAACTGCCCGATAGCGTTGAACAACATGGAGCGCTATTTGCTCCACGTGTTTCGCGTACTGGACGAGCCGGACCGCACGGAGCTTGACCATTTGATGTTGCGAGCTGCCAACGGCGCCCCGGGACGCAATTTCGAATCAAAGTTGGGTCGCGTCTTCCGTGTCGCCCGGGACCGCGGGATCAGGTACGAAGACTATCGGCCAGCGGCCGATCATCGCGCGCGATAAGGGTCGGAAACGGTGGCCGGTTTCGGTCACCGGTTCGGCCACCACCGAACACGCCACGGCTAGGCCGGCCAGCCGAACGCGGGACACCTTCACCCGCTGCCGTGGCGTCCTTTTGAAGGGCGCAGCGAAGGTGCGCAGTCGTGAAGCCAAGTGACTATGAGGCGGTGCTAGCGAAGCGGGCACGCGATTGCTCGGAGCTGATCCGAAACGACGCAGCCGTATGCGAGATGTGGTGCGAAATCGCGAGCCGGTGTGAGTTCGTGCCCGATGCTGCGCATGCCTTCGACAACCTTGCTGGCACCATCGCCGGTCTGCACTTCGCGTTGCCGAAAAAGGCTGCATCGGAACGCTTTGAACGACGCAGGAAGCTGGAGCGGGCAATAAATAAGTTTCGTTCGGAAATTGAGACCTATGAGCGGCAGTCCGGTGATGGCCTACCATCCCCGAGTGATGTGATCTATCGGGCCGATGTTGGAGCGACTACGGATGCATTTCTGCGACAGTTGCCGACACTCGATGTTGCCACCTACCTCGACGCTTTGGCGGATCATTTGCACAGCGCTGAGGGTGGGACCTGGATGCACCCCATGTTGTCCACTCCGTCAGGTCGCTGGCCGAGTACGCCGAATTCATCGGCAGTTATCTGGATCATCAGGGTACAAGATATGGTTGGCGTGCCTAGAGTTTCCGACCGCGACAGAGGTACATTCCTGCGCCTTGCGGTGAGAATGGCTGAACTGATTCAGGCATCCGCGCCGGATTGCGACATTACGCCGAGTCGAAAAGATTTCGAGAATCATCCCGAGTTCACTGGTAACGGTTCGGAGCAATGGCGCTAAACCGCTTCGGCGCCGCCAGGTTTACTGACCTGCCGCCTGCTATTCCTCCACTTCGGAGAACATCGGCGCGGTGCGCAGAAAACACGGAAGAACCCTCGCGGTTTTCTGCAACGAATGAAGCGCCTGATTTGTAGCTTCCTGTATCGCAACGGACCGCGTTGCGTCCAAACAGGCAAGCTGCAATGCAACCTCTCCCCGTCCATTCCGCTCTCCCTGAAACCGGCTACCTGCGATTGCCGCAGGTGCTGGCCGTCTTTCCCGTCTCACGTTCGACCTGGTGGGCCGGCGTCCGCGCCGGACGGTATCCGAAGCCCGTGCAGCTCGGCGCGCGTTGCACTGCCTGGCATGTGGACGAGATTCGCGCCCTGATCGAAGCCACCCGCCAAGGGGAAGCGCATGACCGCTGAGGCAGAGGCGCTGCTGGCGCGGTTTCGTGCGCGCTTGATGCCTCACGGCAAGCTAAATCCAAGCCTGTACGGTGTTGTCGGCGATTCCGCCTATTACGTGCCGGCGCAGTTGTTCCGCGATGCGTGTGGCGGCATACGCCCCCGGGAGGCGGCGCGCATGCTCGCGAGTCTCGGCGTGCTGCAGAAGAATCAAACAGGCGGGTTCAAGCATCGCAAAGCCTTGCCCGATAGCCGAAAAACTGCGCGCGTCTATGTGCTGCATGCCGAGCCGCTCGGCCTGCCTCCGTCGCCCGCCGCTTCGGGCGACTGGCATCGCCCATGACGCCCCCGCCGCTTGAGCTATTGCTGTCCCGTCTGGAAGGCGTGCGCACGTCCAGCCGTGGCTGGGTGGCGCGCTGTCCAGCCCATCAAGACCGCAGCGCCAGTCTGTCCCTGGCTGAGGGGCAGGATGGCCGCGCCTTGGTGAAGTGCTTCGCGGGCTGTGAGGTGCTGGCCGTCGTGTGTGCGGTTGGGTTAGAGCTCGCTGACCTGTTCCCGGAGAGAGTTGCCGACAAGTCGCCGATGGGGCGAGCCGAAGCGCGCGAGGCATGGCGGCAAAGCGGCTGGGCGGCGGCGCTCGGCGTGTTGGCCCGCGAGGCGTCCGTGGTGTTGATTGCCGGCCGCCAGCTGGCCGATGGTCACCCCTTGGGTGACGACGATCAAGCGCGTCTGCGGGTGGCCTTGGAGCGCATCGAAGGCGCTCGCGAGGTGCTGGCATGACGTCGCTTGACGAACAGGCGGAACGCGACCTGGCACGCATGCAGGCGGCGCGCGATGCGAACGGCAAGGCACGTGGCAAGGGGAAGGGGAAGGGCGACAAGGCCAGCGGGACGGAGGCGGCACGCGCGCGTTTCGTGAATACCCTGAGCGAGGCGCTGGGCCGGCCAGGCGTCTACTGGATCGGCACCGCGCAAGATCGCAGCACGGGCGACACCATCGAGGCCGAGCCGCAGTGGATTTGCTCGCCGCTGACCGTGGCTGCGCTGACTCGCGACGCCGGCGGCAACGAATGGGGCAGGTTGCTGATATTTCCCGACCGCGATGGGCAGGAACATCGGTGGGCCATGCCCATGGCGATGCTGGCCGGGAGTGGCGAGGAACTGCGGGCCGAACTGCTGCGCCAAGGCCTGGAGGTCACCACGATCGCCACGCGGCGCGGCAAGCTGACGGAATATATCGGGTTGGCCCGGCCGGGAGCCAAGGCGCGATGCGTACTGCGCACCGGCTGGCACGACGGCGCATTCGTGCTGCCGTCGGCCACCTACGGCGAGTCACCAGGCGAACCCGTGATCTTCCAGGGTGCGACGACCGATGGCGTGGCACTCGCCATAGCCGGAACCATGAACGAATGGCGCGCGCAGGTATCCGTTCCGTGCATTGGTAACAGTCGACTGGTGTTGGCCTTGTCCGCTGCCTTTGCCGGCCCATGCTTGGGGTTGTTGGATGCAGAGGGTGGTGGTTTCCACCTGCGCGGCTCCAGCAGCTCGGGAAAGTCCACTGCGTTGGCTGTGGCCGCGAGCGTGTTCGGGCCACCCGCCTACATGCGGACCTGGCGTGCGACTGACAACGCCTTGGAGGCCGTGGCGTCCCTGTATTCGGATCTGCTGTTGCCACTGGACGAGATCGGTCAGCTTGATCCACGCCATGCCGGTGCGGCGGCCTACCTGCTGGCCAACGGACAAGGCAAGAGCCGTAGCCATCGCGACGGAAGCGCGCGCGCGGCCGCGCGGTTCCGGCTGCTGTTCATGAGTGCGGGCGAGGTGGGTTTGGGTGACCTGGTGACTGCATCCGGGAGCAAGTCGCGAGCAGGGCATGAAGTGCGCGTGATCGATGTTCCCGCTGACGTGGAAGGCGGCCACGGTCTGTTCGAACGGCTCCCCGACAATGTCGCCCCGGGTGACTTCGCCGACCGTCTGAAACGTGCCGCGGCCGAACACCATGGCCACGCCCTACGTGAGTGGCTCGCCGCACTGACGGCGGCCAGTGCCGGCGCGCGCGACGCCTTGCGCGCGCACCGTGACGCGATGGCGGAGGCCTTGTGCGGCCCGGGTGCGGCCGGGCAGGTGCGTCGTGTGGCGCAGCGGTTTGCGCTGACGGCTGCGGCTGGCGAGCTGGCGACGCGCAAGGGGCTGACTGGTTGGCCGCAAGGCGAAGCCGACGGCGCTGCCCGCACCTGCTTTGCGGCATGGCTGCGCGCGCGTGGCACCGATGGCGCGGCCGAGCCGGCGGCGATGCTGGCGCAAGTGCGGCTGTTCCTCGCGCAGCATGGCGAGTCGCGATTCAGCCCCTGGCGTGATGCGGACGAATCGCACAAGCCACGCACGATCAACCGCGCCGGCTTCCGCAAGGGCAAGGATGATGGTGGGGGCCTGGCCTATTACGTCGAGGCCGAGGTATTCCGGGCCGAAGTGTGCAGCGGCTTCGATCCCCGACAGGTGGCACGTACGCTGGCGCTTGCCGGCGCGCTGCGGCTGGACAGCAAGGGCGGATTCACCCGGCGCGAGCGGCTGCCTGATGGCCGTATGGCGCGCGTCTACGTGATCCTGCCGGAGCTATGGGGCGACGACAACGACGAGGACAGCGAGGGCGACGCGTGAGCAGCCTGGCCGCCCTGGAAGAAGAACAGCGTCTTCGCCTGATTCGTTTGGTGCAGGCTGTCGAACTGCCGGTACGTGACGTACTTCGGTTGGCGCGTGGTGACTGTCATCTCCTCGCCGGCCTCCCCGATGCTGCCTGCCTCGCGTATGCACGAGCGCTGCTGGATGCGGCCGACCGAAGAGACGGCTATCAGCCGCACGGCTGGGGGCAGGCATCCACTTGTCTCGGCTGCGGCCCTGTGTGGTTGTGGCACGGCGCACCCGCCCACGTCCTCGCCTGCCCGTGGTGCTGGAACCGGGTTGCCGGCTTTTCCATTCCCCGGCCACCAAGTGAACCCGTGTACAGCGCGCGGGACTCGCAGGGAAATTGGAGCGCCCCTGGAAGGCCAACTGGAGCGGTGAGCAAGTGACCGCTCTCGCCAAACCGCGATATGTGGGTTCAGCTGCTGACCATGAATCCGCCGCCCGGGATCGAGCCTCTGTCACGCTCACGCCGAATGGCGTCACGGTGGAGCAGCGCGAGTGCCTGAAGCAAAAGGGTTCCGCCGATGATCGCCCTTATGCCGGCGCCCCCGGTCCTTTGACCGAAGTAGTTGAAGGTCGGACTCCGCGGATACGTGAACGCTGCGCGCATGGATATGGTTTGGCGGCCTCGCCTGTGTCGTTTGGGCTTGCTGCCACGCTCGAGGCGCTACGAGCGTGCAGTGCTACAGGAACCCCGGTTTCCCCAGTGCTTCTGAATGCGACCATTGAATGCCTTGTGCGAGTCGCAAGCGAAGACCTGCTGCGGAAGGAGCGCAATCGTCTGATTCGTGCTGCAGCTCAATTGCTTCCGGAAAACACGGATTGGGCGCGCGCACGGAGACTGCGCCAGGAAACAAAAACCATGTGGCGGACGTGGAACATCCTGAGAACCCGGGTGCCACGCACTACGAACCCGGGCGTAAGAGACCTGCTGCATGCCGCCGCGTTGGCGTCGAACCTGCCCGACTCAGACCGGCAGTTCTATCGCGTGCTTAGAGAGGACACGGGCTGACATCCAAGGCATTGCCGTGTCAGCGGAATGGCGTGCAAATTCTTCATTGCATCAACTTAGGAGCACGGTGAGATGAACTTCGCGAACCCCAACATTTCAAGCTTCTCCAGGCGATTCGAACAACAGATCGTGTTTCTTTCCCAAGCGGCCGGCAGTGGATATGAAAGGCTCAGGGAAAGCCAGCGGTCCATCAATCAGATTCGCGCCACGGCGTTTACGGATGTGCGCGAAATCGACAACCTGAAAAAGCAGTTCACTCGGTGGACAGGGAAGCCATATTCCCAGGAGCGCACGGAAAACGACTCCGCGAGAGTGAGGCAGTTTGATCGTGAGGTCATGCCTCGCTTGGTGCAGCTCGAACGTGATCAGGCCACGAACCAGGACCGCGTCGCCGCGATGGAAGCTGGCATAGAAAAGGTCCATGGGTGGCTGACTCCAACGGGCAGGTTGCTCGACTCGATCTATGCCTTTCTCGGTGTGCGCGGGGTGGGCAGCGTATTCCCTGAGCAAGCGCGCATTCCCGGCCTGGCTTACCCGGATGTTTCTGCAGGCGACAAGCGCCGCAAGAAGCTGGACGACATCCAGGAACGCATCGGCTTGCTCTTCGTCGAGCAGGAGAATATGCAGAAGGCAAGCGTGCCGGCGGACGAATTCAAGCGAAGGATGATCTCTGACTTCGACTCCTCCTTGATGATGCACAAGCTCACGGGAGTTTATGCCCATGAGCAAAGCTGCTGGCCCGCAAACGATCCTCTTACCCTGAAAGATCTCGCATCCATTTTCGGCGCCGAAACAATCGCGGACCGTCTCTTCGAGATCAGCAAGGGGTATCAGGACGCCTATTCCCCTGTCGATCGCGAACAGCGGCGGAGACGATTGCGCGAACTCGACGCGGAGATCCTGTCGCTCAGTCGCGACGAAGAGCGCGAGGTTCTGGCGCTGTTCGACTCGGGCATTTATGTCACTCGACGGGAAACGGCGAACCCTGCCGTGCTGATCGACATCTGGAACACCGAAGGAGAATGAACATGGTCGCAACTTCGAACGGAAAGGTTGTTGTATGGAATTCTCAAGACTTGCAGAACGCGCTCGCCGCAGGGCACGCTCCCGAGAACATCCTGCTTCCTTCAGAAGATGTTGCGGAGCGGGTCGACGCAGCACGCCGTCAGGGCTATAGCGAAGGCCTCTCCGTGGGCAAGTCCGAGAACATTTCTGCCGCGGCTGGCCATATCGATCCGCGAATCAGGGCGATGATATGCGGAGAAGAGCGCGTGCGCATTTCAGATATCCAGGCAATAACCGACGCTGGATTCCAGGAGCTTTGCCGGCTGGCGATTGCGGAAGGCTGGAGTGTTGAGACGTTCGCTTTGGCGCAGGTTCGCGAAACAAAAGACCGTGGAATTACCTTGGCGCAGATGCGTGCGGACGCACCGCCTGTAGCTATGCACATGAGCCCGGCGAGCGTCGATGGATACGCCACGAAAAAGCCGCTTGGATCGGTTGATTCAATCTTCGAACGGCGGAAGCGTGAAGCCACGGCGTCCGCAGGGGCTCCGAAGTTGCCGTGATATGCGCGTTGTGGACGCGCGCTATCCGACCAGCCGCAGGTGTCGGTAATAACAGCGGCAGTATCGGTCTCGGCTTCTTCCTCCTGCTAGCGGGGATTCCTTCCGGGATGACGATATTCCCCGCGGTAGTTCCGACTACCGCGGGGAGATTCCTATTTGCAGTGGTGCAGGTCTTCTCGCGAATTCCCGTCTCTACTTCCAGCATGCCGCGAGTGGCGCCGGGATCGCCACCATCAATGGGCCGTTACCGATTCCAGCGAGTGCAACTGCAGACCGGGCTTTCCTGCTGCAGCTCCGAGCCGAGCAGACTGTGCGGCGCGCCGTTTGTCGACCGCCACCGCTTCTGTCTGCGGCGACAGGCTGCCGATGATGCATAGACGTGGCAGTGAATTTCATTCACCCGACGCGCGCATCTTCCTATGGCCGCAAGGTGCGCGGCGACCTGGTCTTCCGGGAGCTGTGGGGCGACGCAGATACCTGGTACAGGGAGCGCTATGCACGAGCAGCCCGGCCGCCTTGAAGGAGGGGCAACACGTGCTATCGGCTCACTTGGTGCAGGGTGCCGGACTGCTGGCACGGACGTGCCGCACCTGGCGTGCGGTGACTGCGACTGATCGGCGGCCCATGTCGGCGCCGACCGACTGGCCTATGCATAGGCTTTGCCGGATAGGGCAACCGTCGGGCCCGCGCGCACCGGGAGGTTGGAGGTCGACACCCACTCGCGTCTGCGGTGAGCCTGTAACGCCGTGCAGGTCGGCCACCGTCGGATGCTCGGCTGCCCGAGTGTCGATGTCGACCTGCCATCTGCGGCGCGCGCGTGGGCAGGCGGGGCGAGAGACCGGCAGCGCGAGCCTTGACCTCTTGGGTCCTCCCCGGGCTGGCTGCTGTGCGGGTAGCACAGCCGCAATTCCTGGGTAGTCAGTGCCTTGTGATTTGTATTGACCGACGGAGTAGCACAGATGACGAACGCACAAGAAAGCACCGGCGAAGTGGCACACGAAGTGCTGCCGTCAACTTCGGGTGACCTTGGGCTTGATCTGCTAGGCCTGCGCCTGAATGGCGCGCAGCTGGGTGCGATGCTCGACGTCTCGAGGCAGGCCGTATCGGCCGCCGTGAAGCGGGGCACCATTTCACCTGCTGGGCCCGATGGTCTGTTCGACGCGAAGCGCGCCGTGCGCGAATGGATGACGAACAGCCACCCGGCACGAGTGCGCGCACGCGCGCTGAGACCTGGTGCCGAGGCAGTGGCCGATTTGCGTGAGAGATTGCAGGTCCTGGTGAATGAGGTTGCCAAGCTGCGTGCCACTCTGGCCGATGAGCGATCGCACGGCGAACAGCGAGAGCAAGCAGCAGCGTTTCGCGCACACGACGAGGCCGAACAGCAGTTGTGCCGGTTCACGGATGCCCTGCAGTCGCGTTGGGCCGAAGGATCTGCGGCGCTTGATGCTGGCCACCTGGCGCGCTGGATAGAGGAACTCGCAGCAGTGGAGTACTCCGGGCTCGACTTGGAAGAATTCCGGCGCGACTTCCCGGAAGGCGAGGAAGAAACGCCGGCCGAGCCGAGTGCCTGACCGTATCGGACGAGGCTGGCCGCTATTTGTCCCGGGTAGCGGCCTTACCCGGGACAAACCCGGGACAGCGCAGGCCGCGCCACGCTTGAATGTCCCGGGTGTCCCGGGTGTCCCGGGTAGATACATAAAGATTCCGATGCGGTTCCATGTTCCCGTGCCGGCCTTTTCTCCAGAATTCCTGCACCACCCTTCACCTTGACGAAATTTGCCCGGGACACTCGGGACACCCGGGACATGGCGCCCCACTTGGGTTTCAGCGTCCCGGCCTTGTCCCGGGCAAGGCTGCTACCCGGGACAAATAGCGGCCAGCTACGTCCGACATCGGCCGACCGTCGCGCGTGTGGCTCCCCCGTCCGCATCCCCCATGTTGCGCGCGAGTGCGTAGGGCTGTAAGGTGACGCGTCACGAAATAAGCGAGGGTAATGACATGGCGCGTCCATTGATTGGCACCGCCCCAATGACGGCAGCTGAGCGCGCGAGCAGGTATCGCCAACGCCGGCATGAGCGCCAGCGCATTGCCATGCGCAAGCCCGCCGAAGCAACATTGCCGGCCCTGCTGGCCGAACTGCGAGAGGCGGTGAAGGCGGGTGCCGTAAACACTGCGGAGCCGATCGTGAAGGAGCTGCTGCGCCGGGCGAAGGTAACCCGTGACGCGTCACTAAACTAGCCCGCACGACCAGCATCGGCACTTGGTACGGCGCCATACTGTGCCTGGTCGAACAGTACCGCGAGGACGGCATGGCCATAGTGTCGACGGTGCCGGTCGGCACGGTGGCAGGGCGGCACGGCGGCACGGGCCAGCTTAGGTTGACGAGGCATCCGCGACATCGAGCTCGAGAATCATGCACTCTCGTAATGCAAGGCCGCGGCGCTCCGCCAGACTGTTGAGGTGGCGGCATGCTTGCTTGCGACCTTGCGCGCGGTAGGCAAAGGACCGCATCCAACCGGATCTGATCATTGCGCCAACGCTTTCACGATGGCGGTGGCCAGCCCTATCAACGCGGCCGCCAATGCCAGTCTCTGGTCGAGTCGGGTGCTTGAAGGGTGGACGGAACGCCCCTTTGGTGTTGGTGTACGCTTCTTCACGGAATCGGCTCCTATGCTTGATTTCAATCTGAGCCCCACGGCGCAACCACCGTCGGGGCTTCTTTTTGTCTCCGTTTCACCGTGTGCGGACCAATTTGGCGTGTCAACGGGAAACTATGCGTAGGCTGCCTCGCGGCGTGCCACTGTCGCCAGGCCGGGGCGGTGTACCAGTGGGTCGGTACATCGCGCACGTTGAGGACGTTGCACACCGTGGGACTTCTTCTTCCGTGCTCAGCACCCTTGGCGCTATCAATTTGTCGCCACCGGGTGGTGCGTTTCCATGCGGCGATGTGCCATCACGAGCAACAGGACCCATCCGTGAATCGGGCATCTGCCAGCCGATTGCGATGTACCTGCCCCTGGTACATGCTGCCGCTGGCGGCCAATCCTCAGCAATCCTCAGTTCCGGCATGTAGGCGGGCTCGCATGAGGGCGAAGTGCTCGCCGGCAAGCTTCGTTTGTGAGTAACTTTGGGAGTAACTTTCTAGACGGGTGGCTGCAATGCTTGGTATTGCTGGATTTTCGCTGCCCCCCTTGGCACCAACCCTGACCTTGGCCATCTGCGGCCAGGATCGCGAAAAGCCGCCGCAAGGCGGCTTTTTCGTTCGATGGCTGCGTGGGCCATGGCGCTTGCATCTCGATCGTTCGAGGCATGTGCACGGCGAGTTTCCGCACAGCTTCCGTAGGATTGCACCGACATATCGGCAGCGGACTGGCGTGCCATCCTGCCTGCGTTTGCGGGGATGAGGGTTGGGGGCTGATGTCCGGCGTCATGCAAGGGGATGGCTGCATGCTGACGATTTCGCTGCGCTGCTCGGGATACGGCTGGAGCGTGTGTCGGCACGACGCCGCACTGTTCAGCCAGTTGCCGCTGCGGCAGGCGATCGAACTGGCGCGAACCGTTGCGCGTGACGAACACCGGCGTTCGCGCCAGCCGGTCCGCGTCGAGATGGCGGGTGCGCGCGGGCATGTCGTGCTGGCCCGTTTCGCGAAGGCGGTCGACGGTCGGGGGATGCATCCGGCCCTCGACACCCGCTGCACAGGGGCTTGATTGGCGGGCGCGCGCGGTCGGTGCAGTTCAGTGCAAGAATCTGTGCCGGCCGCTTGCAATGGGGTGGCGGCCGGCCTACTTTCAAACAACCCAACCAAGGAGGGCGTCACGTGATCAGTGTGGTCCTGGTGGACGATCATGAGCTGGTGCGCACCGGCTTTCGGATGATCCTGAAACAGCAGCCGGACATCGAGGTCAGCGGCGAGGCGGGCAGTGCGGAAGAAGGCTTGCGCCTGATTCGCAACCTGTCGCCGGACATCGCCCTGGTGGACGTGCACATGCCCGGGATGAGCGGGATCGAGCTTACCGAAAGGGTGAACCGATCCAAGCTGTCGACCCACATCGTCATCGTGACCGTGGTCGATGACGCGCGTTTCCCCAAGCGCCTGCTCGATGCCGGCGCGCTGGGTTACCTGACCAAGGGGTGCAACGCGGACGAGCTGGTGGCGGCCGTGCGACAGGTGGCTGGCGGGCGTCGCTACCTGGCCCCGGCGGTGGCCCAGCAGCTTGCGTTGGCCACGCTCGACGGCAGCGCCTCGCCGTTCGATGCGCTCTCCAGCCGGGAGCTGGAAGTGGCCATGATGCTGGTGCGCGGCAAGCCGCTCACGATCATCGGCGAGCAGCTCAACCTGAGCCCGAAAACCGTCTCGACCTACAAGCAGCGCCTGATGGAGAAGTTGCAGGTGGACCATGTGCTCAGCCTCGCGCATCTGATGACCGTGCACGGACTGATCGACACGCCCAGCCATCACGTCGGCAATTGAACGCGGTTCGGTACGCTGATCGCCGGTACCGGATTCCAGGCACGAAAAAAAAACCGGACTCGCGTCCGGTTTTTTCGTTTCGACACTCGGGTGGATCAGCCGTGCGATTCACCACTCGAACGACCGTCCTCCGGCCGCGGCTCCGCTCGCGGCTTGTCGGCTTCGCTTGCCTGGACGTGAGGCGTCGCGTTGCCGGATGAGGCGAGCAGGTCGCCCTGCTTGGGCAACGATGCGGCGACCGGTGCCTGCGCGTGGGTCGTCGGGCCCGTGGATGGCTCAAGCGGTGTCGTGGCAGGCGTGACGACAGGCGACGCCGGCGCGGTGGTCGGCCGAACGGTGTCGGCCGCTGGGGTGGCCGGCGTCGGAGTCGCCAATGGCGCGGCCACCGGTGCCGCAGCGATTGCCACGCGAACCGGCGATTCGGTCGGCCGCGGGCCGGCGGGCAGGCTGGATGCCCCCGTCTGGGCCACCGCCGGTTCCGGGCGGAGGGACGTCGCATCAACAGCGACGCGATCAGCATGGCGCGGCAGCGGCGACTCGACCCGAACCTGGGTATCGGCACTGCGCGGTGGCGTCGCGGCAGCGGACAGGGTGGCCTGGGCCGGCGCCGGTTCGGCATCGGTCGATGGCGCAGCGGAATCGGGGATCGGCGGCAGCGTCGGCAGGATGAAGCTGGCGGCGGGCAAGGCAACAGCCGGCTTGTCCATGGACTTGTCGGAAGGCACGGTGCCGGTCGCCGAGAGGATCTTGTCGGTTGCCGGTTCCCGCGCGCTCGTCGGTGCAGACGACGAAGGTGCGGTCACGGCGGAGATGCCGGCAGGGGCCGGAGCGGGGTGCGACTCCGTCTCCTTCGATGCTGCGGCCAGCGCATCCGGTGTCGCGGCGGGACGTGGCGTGCGGCGCGCCGCGGCGGTCACGGTGTCGGCGGTAGCCGGCGCCTTGCCGGGCTCGTCGCGGTCCTCGTCGTCCAGGGCTTCGGCTTGCGTCGAATCCAGCGAACCGTCGACGGCGGTCGTGTCGTCATGACGGCGACGGCGACGGCCGCCACGGCGGCCGCGGCGGCGACGCGACGTGCCGGCATCACCCTCGGCTGCCGAGTCGGTCGGATTCTCGTTCTCGCCCGGCGCCGTCGGAACCACTTCGGCGGCACCGGCGGCGAGCAGGGCTGCGGCCTTGGCAGCCTCATCCGTTGCCTCGATGGGCGCGCGCTCGGCACGCTCGGGGCGCGGCGCCCGCTCCGGACGCGGCTGTTGCGGTGCGCGTTCGGGGCGTGACGCGGCGGCGGACTCGACGGCCGGCGCGGGCCTGGCCGGCCGCTCGGCACGCGCGCTCTGGCTCTGCGGCTGAGCGGGCGAACGCGACGCCGCTTCGTTGGTGCGTTGGCGATTGTTGCGCGCTTGCTGCTGGGCGCCGGACTTCTGGCTTTGCGGCGATGGCGAGTCGCGGCGCGGCTGGCGGGCGGATGATGCCTGCGTGCCATTCGTGCCGCGCGTGGCGTTGCGCGGACCGTTCTCCTCGCGGCGATTGCGTGCGCTGCTGGTCGGTGCCGGGGCGGGCGTGGGCGCGGCGGCTTCGGCATTGCGGAACCAGCCGAACAGGCGCGAGAGCAGGCCGCCGGTCGGAGCGGCGACGGCAGCACGCGGGGCAGGCATCGGGCGTCGCGGCGCCGGCTGCGTTGCCGCCACCGGGGCCGGCACTTCCTCGCGCACCGGGGCAGGGCTGCCCGGCACGATGCCGCTCACGGCGGGCTGCTCGCCGCTGCCCAGGGTCTGGCCCATCTTCGGCAAGTCCGTGGCGGTCACGGCGGTGAGCATTTCGTAGCTGGGCTTGCTGTGCTCGC
Organism: Rhodanobacter sp. UC4443_H10; assembly: GCF_052978325.1. Lineage (NCBI taxonomy): Bacteria > Pseudomonadati > Pseudomonadota > Gammaproteobacteria > Lysobacterales > Rhodanobacteraceae > Rhodanobacter > Rhodanobacter sp. UC4443_H10. The sequence goes on from NZ_CM129668.1 coordinate 565,942, forward strand.
CCATGTCCGCTTCGCGGATGCGCTGGATCTCGATGTGCGGGGTCTGGAGCTTTTCGTCGGCGACGATCATCACGTGCACCTTGTGGCGCAGTTCGATCTCCACCACGCTGGCGCGCTTTTCGTTGAGCAGGAAATTGACCACGCTCGAAGGAGCCTGCACCAGCACCTGGCCGGTGTTGTCCTTCATTGCGTGTTCCTCGATCAGGCGCAGGGTCGACAGCGACAGCGATTCCACGCCGCGGATATGGCCGTGGCCTTCGCAACGCGGGCAGGTGATCTGGGTAGCTTCGCCGAGGCTGGGGCGCAGCCGCTGGCGCGACATCTCGAGCAGGCCGAAACGCGAGATCCGGCCGACCTGCACGCGGGCGCGATCGAGCTTCAGCGCTTCCTTCAGGCGATCCTCCACCTCGCGCTGGTGGCGCGGACTGTCCATGTCGATGAAGTCGATCACGATCAGGCCGCCGGCATCGCGGATGCGTGCCTGGCGCGCCACTTCCACTGCGGCCTCGCAGTTGGTGTTGAACGCGGTCTCCTCGATGTCGCTGCCCTTGGTCGCCTTCGACGAGTTGACGTCGATGGCGGTCAGCGCCTCGGTCTGGTCGATCACGATCGAGCCGCCCGACGGCAGCCGCACCTGGCGGTCGAACGCGCTTTCGATCTGCGTCTCGATCTGGTAGCGGGTGAACAGCGGGGTGTCGTCCTGGTACAGCTTGAGCTTGCGCAATGCGTTCGGCATTACCTGCTGCATGAACTCGCGCGCGTCGTTGAACAGCGGCTCGTCGTCGATCAGGATCTCGCCGATGTCGCTGCGCAGGTAGTCGCGCAGGGCACGGATGAACAGCTTGGATTCCTGGTAGATCAGGAATGGCGCCTTCTGCTTGCCGGCCGCCTCGGAGATCGACTTCCACAGGGTCAGCAGGTAGTCCAGGTCCCACTGCAGTTCTTCGGCGTCGCGGCCCAGGCCGGCGGTACGCACGATCAGGCCGACGTCATCCGGCACGGTGACGTGGTCCAGCGCCTCCTTCAGCGCCTGCCGGTCCTCGCCCTCGATCCGGCGCGACACGCCGCCGGCTTTCGGGTTGTTCGGCATCAGCACCATGTAGCGGCCGGCCAGGCTGATGAAGGTGGTCAGCGCAGCGCCCTTGTTGCCGCGCTCTTCCTTCTCCACCTGCACGACCACTTCCTGGCCTTCCTTGACCAGCTCGCGGATGCTCGACTTGTGGTGGTCGAGGCCCGGCGTGAAGTACTCGCGGGAGATTTCCTTCAGCGGCAGGAAGCCGTGGCGCTCGGCGCCGTACTCGACGAAGCAGGCCTCGAGCGAAGCCTCGACCCGGGTGATTCGGCCCTTGTAGATATTGGACTTTTTCTGCTCCCGCGAAGGGATTTCGATGTCCAGGTCGTACAGGTTCTGGCCATCGACAATGGCCACGCGCAACTCTTCACGCTGAGTCGCGTTGATCAACATGCGTTTCATGGTGGTTATCCTCGGCTTGGCCGCGCGTCGCGAGCCACGGTGGCGCCTGGAATGGCGGCCTGCCGGGAATCGCGCCGCAGCGGTTAAGCGGCAAAAAAACGGCACCGTTGCCGGTGTCGGGGATGATTCGGTCAGCTGCGCCTGCTGTCGCAATGCCGTATGGCAACGGACAAACACCAGCCCAAACCGTTACGATGAAAGGGAGCCGCGACCGGCTACCCCAAGGGCAACCGGCGCAATCCTCGCCGACGTCACGGGCGGGCACTCCACCCGATCCAGGCAACAGACGGATGGAAACCAGCGCCCGGCGAGTATCCTATCTAAGCAGGTTTTTTTCAATGCAGACGGCAACTTCCCGGGACGCACCTCACGGTGTACGTCAAGTCGAGATCGGCCCGGAGCGCGACGGGCAGCGCATCGACAACGCCCTGGTGACCCTGCTCAAGGGCGTACCCAAGAGCATGATTTACCGACTGTTGCGCACCGGACAGGTGCGCGTGAACGGGAAACGGGCCAAACCCGATACGCGTCTCGCTGACGGTGATACGCTGCGTATCCCGCCGGTGCGGATGGCCGACAAGGTCGAGGGTCGGGGGCCGGCCGAGGGGCAGGTGGCCGAGGTCGCCGAGGCCGTCATCTTCGAGGACAAGCATTTCCTGGTCATCGACAAGCCGGCCGGCGTGGCCAGCCACGGCGGCAGCGGGATCAGCCATGGGGCGATCGAGCTGCTGCGCGCGGCGCGTCCGCAGGAACACCTGGAGCTGGTGCACCGGCTCGACCGCGATACCAGCGGCGTGCTGGTGTTAGCTCGTACCCGGGCGGGATTGACCGGGCTGCAGGCGGCGATCCGGGCCGGCGAGGTTACCAAGCAGTACCTGTGTTTGATGCTGGGGCACCCGGCCAAGGCCAGGTTCGACGTCAATGCGCCGCTGCTGAAGTCGATCATGCAGGGCGGCGAGCGCATGGTGCGGGTGGCCGAGAGCGGCAAGCCGTCGTTGACTTTCTTCCGCGAAATGGAGCAGTACCCCAGCGCGCGCCTGATGCAGGCCACCCTGGGAACCGGCCGCACCCACCAGATTCGCGTGCATGCGGCGCACATCGGCCATCCGCTGGCTGGCGACCCCAAGTACGGCGATCGCGAGATGAACAAGCGCTACCGCGAGATGGGTCTGCACCGGATGTTCCTGCATGCGGCCCACCTGAGCTTCGACCTCGACGGGCGTTCCTACAGTTTCTCGGCGCCGCTGCCGGCGGACCTGAAGGATTTCCTCGACACGCTGGCCGTCAAGGGCAAGCGGCTGGTCTACACCCGCGAGAAGTCGCGTACCGACTTCTGATCAGCACTTGTGAAGACAACCACTTCCTGTGGTTTTCTTCTATCGCGAGCCCGGTACATGCCCGGACTCGCTCACGCGAATCAGACACTGGCGGGCCTGCTCCGCGTCCGGCGATCGGCCGACCGCTCCATGCGTTGCCTCAACTCGGGCATCCATGCCCTCGCCCTGGCTGGGCTTAGAGGTTGAAAAGTCACAACCTTTCAGCGCGCCAGCAGGGCATCGACCCGCGCGGCGCAGATGAAGTCGTTCATCGACAGCCCGCCCACGTCGTGGGTCGACCACAACAGCTGGCAATGGCCGTAGCCTGCTTCGATGTCCGGGTGGTGATCCTCGTGGTTGGCCATGAAGCCCACGGCATTGATGAAGCCCAGGGTGCGGTGGAAATCCTCGAACTTGAAATCCTTGACGATGGCCTTGCCGTCCTCGCGCAGTTGCCAGCCCGGCAATGCGCGCAGGAGCTTGGCGGCTTCCTCGGCAGCGAGCGCGTGCTGCTTGCCCTTGCGCGGTTGGCAGTGCTGGTTCGACAGTTCGGTGGCGTTCATCGCAAGGCTCCATGCAGGTTTGAAGTGAGAAGGGAAGGGTCGAAGCTGGCACGCGAAAAGTCAAAGCGCATGGCGACGCCAGCCATTGGACTCGAAACTGGACTAAAATGGTGCTGATTCACCGGTGAGGGCTCGCCGCCCCCGGTCCATGAACAGCGGAGCCAGGCATGATCGACATTTCCCCGCGGGCGCAGCAGCACTTCCTGCGCCTGCTTGACCAGCAAGGCATCGAGGGGCTGGGCATTCGCCTGCGGGTCACGGCGCCGGGCACGCCGGCGGCCAACTGCGAGCTGGAGTTCTGCGAGCCTGCCGACCTGGCAGGTGGCGAATGGACGATCGAGTGCGCCGGTTTCGAGTTCCATGTCGATGGCGACAGCGCCAGCTGGCTGGACCAGGCCAGCATCGACTTCGAGCCCAACGCCACCGGCGGCCAGCTCAACATCCGCGCGCCGAAGATCAAGGGGCACGTGCCCGGCGTGGATGCCGGCGTGATCGAGCGCGTGCGCTACGTGATCGAGGCGGAGATCAATCCGCGGCTGGCGTCGCATGGCGGGCGGGTGACCTTGCTGGAAGTCGATGCCGATGGCGCGGTGGTGCTGCAGTTCGGCGGCGGCTGCCATGGCTGCGGCATGGTCGATGTCACCTTGAAGCAAGGTGTGGAAAAGACCTTGCGCGAGCAGGTCCCCGAAGTCACCGCGGTGCGCGACGCCACCGATCACTCCGGCGGCGAGAAACCGTACTACAGCCGGCACGAGGGCAAGTCGGCGATGGCCTGAATCCGGGCCCGCCTATCCCGCAGTCAACAAAAAGGCCCGCATGGCGGGCCTCTTGTTGCCACGTCGGCGAGCTTCAGTTGTCGCCGCCGATATGACCTTTCAGCGTGTCCAGCTTGCCGGGCAGGCTGGAGAAATAGGCCGAGATGTCTTCGATGTCCTGGTCGGACAGCGTGGCCACCATGCCCTTCATGATCGGATTGTCGCGCTGGCCGCTCTTGTACTCGTGCAGGACCTGCTGCAGATAAAGGTTGTACTGGCCGGCCAGCCGCGGGTATTGCGGATCGACCGAGTTGCCGTCCGTGCCGTGGCAGGCGAAACAGGTGGCGGCCTTCGTCTTGCCGTTGGCGGCATTGCCGTTGGCGAGCGCTGCGGTGGAAGCGAATGCCAGCACGGCGCCGAAGGAGATCAGGGTAAGCACACGGTTCATGCGGAAGATCCTTGGCGATTACTTGGCGAGGCTGGAAAGATAGGCGGCGATGTCCTGGATGTCCGTGTCGGACAGGCTCTGCGCCTGCGCATCCATGGTCGGATGCTTGCGGTCGCCACTCTGGTAGCCATGCAGCGCGTTGACGATGTATTGCTCGTTCTGGCCGGCGATCTTCGGCACCGGGTATTGCGGATAGGCATTGGTGTAGCCGGGCACGCCATGGCAGCCGGCGCAGGTATACACCAGCTTGCGACCGGCGGCCTTGTCGCCTTCGGCATGGGCGCTGGTTGCAGCGAAAAGAGCCGTGGCCGCAACGAGGCCAAGCATGTGCAATCGAGTCATCGAGTTCATTCCCACTGGTACGGCGACTTGGGTGATGCAACCGCGCAAGTATAGACGTTGCCCTCGCGCCTGAACAACACTCCGCCGAATCGGACCTGCCATGGGAGCGAGGTTCGCGCTTCGAAATGGCCCACGGCAAGGCGCTTGCCGATGCGTCCCCGTCAAGACCGCGCGGCCGGACATGAACGGATCGCGCGAACGGCGCCAGCCTCGATTGCGGTTGCCGGCGACGGACCCATATACTTCGCGCGAGTCACCATTTTCCCCGGGGGTGTTCTGGCTTCGACGGGGGCAGTGAGATGGCTTGGTGCATGCCGAGGGGGCAGCTTTCCTCGTTAATCCAGCAGCAAACTCATAGTTGCCAACGACGACAACTACGCTCTCGCCGCTTAAGGCGTAAGCCCCGAACCCACTTGTGCTCATGCTCGTCGGTGTAGGGTCATTATCATGAGATCGCTGAAGACTGTCGCCTGGCGGTCGTAGGCAAGATCAATCAGGCTGGTTTCGCGGTGCGCTTTGCCCGCCGTGCTTGTCGCGAAACGAGATCGAACGGTGAGCTAAGCATGTAGATCCGGGCATTGAACGCCTTCGGACGCGGGTTCGACTCCCGCCACCTCCACCAATGCAAACCCATCAGGCGAGTGATTCGCCTGATGGGTTTTTTGTGTGCAGGCACTGGTCCTTGGCCCGCCCCGCATCGGATACCGATTGCAGCGACGGCCCCGTCTGCCCGGGAACGGGACTGAAGGGCCGTGCCGCGTGCGGCGAGTCAACCCGGGTGCTCGCGATCCGTTGAAGGCGGGCGACGTGCGCCGGCGTGGCGCGCGAGAGTTTTGGCTTCGTGGCTTCCGGGAGGGGATGATGGGTCGCAACTTTCGTTTGGCGTTCCAATCGTTTGCATGGATGAGCCTGGCGCTGTTGCCGTTGGTGGCGACGGCACAATCCGGTGCGTTGCGCGAGCGGCTGTTGCAGCGGCATGGTGCAACGGCGCAGCACGAATCGCGCGGGCCGGTGAACTTGCCGCCGGGCGCACGGTTGGTGCAGGACGTGGCCTACGGCAGCGATCCGCGCCAGCGTTTCGATGTGTATCTGCCGGCGCATGCCAGCGCAGCACCGGTGATCTTCATGGTGCACGGTGGCGGTTGGCGGCGTGGCGACAAGGCGGCGCGTGGCGTGGTCCAGAACAAGGTCGATCGCTGGTTGCCGCGCGGCTTCGTGGTCATTTCGGCGAACTACCGGTTGCTGCCGGATGCAACGCCGCTGCAGCAGGCGCAGGATGTGGCCCGCGCGCTGGCACTGGCGCAACGCAAGGCACAGCGCTGGGGAGCCGATCCTCGCGCGTTCATCCTGATGGGGCATTCGGCCGGCGCGCATCTGGTGGCCCTGCTGAGTGCCGAACCGGCGCTGGCGCGCGAGCAGGGCGCGCAGCCCTGGCTGGGCACGGTCTCGCTGGACAGCGCCGCGCTGGATGTCGTGCAGATCATGCAGGGCCGGCACCCGCGCCTGTACGACGATGCCTTCGGTTCGCAGCCCGCCGATTGGCTGGCGGCATCGCCGTACCAGCAGATGCGTGGCCGCATGGCGCCGTTTCTGGCGGTGTGCTCCAGCGAGCGGCGGGAGTCCTGCCCGCGTGCGCACGATTTCGTGCGCAAGGCGAAGTCTTTCGATGGAGAGGCTCGCGCGCTGGAGGAAGGCCTCTCGCATGGGCAGATCAATGCCGAACTCGGCTTGCCTACGGATTACACCGATGCCGTCGAACGCTTCATGCGCGGCCTCAGTCCCGCCGTCGAACAACGACTTGGCTCGGCGCAGCCCGCGACGTCGAGCCGCTGAGTTGCCGGCCGGCTCTCACAACGCCGAAAGGAATGCCACCAGATCGCTTTTCTGCCCGGCGCTCATGCCGATGTTGAAGCGGCTGTCGTAGAAATCGACCACGTCCATCAACGTCGCCGCCGAACCGTTGTGGAAGTACGGCGCGCGGGCGGCCAGGCCGCGCAGGATCGGTCCCTTGAACTTGCCGATGTCGGCCCACTTGCCGGTCAGCATGGCCAGGCCCGGGTCGGTGGTGCGCACCACCTCGCCGGTGCTGTAGCGGGTCAGCGTGTACAGCGGCAGATCCGGCGTGCGCCGGCTGGCGTCGGCAATGCCGATATTTACCGGCAATGCCACCGAGTGGTTGCCGATGTTCGGCGCGTTGTGGCAACTGCTGCAGCTGCCGTGGATGACCGGCACGCCGGTGACGTCGTTGAGGCCGGCCACGCCGCTGATGTCGATCGGCATGTGGTTGAACAACTGCTCGCCGCGGGCGATCGCGGCGCGTGCGCGATCGCGCGGGTCGCGGCTCAGTGACGCGCGCGGATCGTTCCAGCTGTCGAACAGGCGCATGGCGCGCGGGTCGAACGGTTCGCCGGTGGGATCGTTGTCGAAAGTGTCGTTGATGCCGACCCAGAAGCGCTGTTGGCCCAGGATGCTGGCCCCGCCCATGCCGCCGTCGTCGTTGAGGCGCCCGGCCTGCCGGTCGATCGACTGCGCGGTGAACAGGTGCGATTCGAACTCGACGATCCGGTCGATGACGGCGGCATCCGGCACGCTGCCCGCCTGCTCGTGGCCGAGGATGGCATCGCGCGCCTGCGAGGCCAGGCTGGCGTCGATGTCGCCGATGTCGATGCCGGCATCCATCGGCGGCTTGAACGGGGCAAAGGTCTCGCGTCCGTCCCACATCACTGCGGTGTCCCAGATCAGATTGGTGGCTGGCAGCGGGCGGCGGAACAGCGACAACTCGCGCGCGCTGGCGTAGCCGTAGGGATCGTCCACGGCAGTGAGTCTGAACTCGGCGTGCGCCGGCATCGGCATGCCGATGCGCAGCACGCCGCGCTTGAGCAGCATGGCGTAGGCGATGCGCCGCGCGTAGACGCTGGAAACGTCCGCAAGCGGCGAAACTGCGCCGTCGACCAGGGCGAAGATCGGGTCGGTGCCGTTGCTCTGCCGGAAGCGTTCACGCACCTCGGCGGCGGAGATCGTCCAGCCCTCCGCCTGGCGATGGCAGGAGTCGCACGAGCGCCCGTTGCTGCCGAGGCTGGCGAAGAACGGGTTGTCGATGTCGATGCGGCCGCTGGGCGTGCTGGTCTGCAGCCAGCCGGACGGGTCGGCGGTGACGGCGTTGTCTGCTGATGCCGGCGCCGGTCGGCCGTCCTGGGCCGACGCCATGCCGGCAAACGCGAGCAGCAAGAGTGCAGCCACGGCAGCCAGCTGCCGCGCGGCCGCATGGATCGCGTGATGATGAAACATGGTGGTCGACCTCCCTGGTAGCTCGTGCGCACGCGCGCCCCTTGCGCGGGTGGACACTGCGCAGAACACCGACGCGGCGGCAATTGCGACATGCGCCAGACCAGGCGCGTGAACCATGTGGACAGCGGGTTGCCGATGAGGTGACGGGTTTCCCGTCAGTTCGGCAAGGCGACGCAGGTGGCGATGGGTTGACGCAGCATCGCCTGCGGGCCGGCGAGCCCGGGATGGGCGGCAAGCCGGTTCGCTTCGATGATCGTGCTGGCCGCCCGTGCCCTGGCCGATGCCGCGGCGCAATCGCCTGTGCGCGCCGTTGCAATGGCCAGCCACAGCTGCGCGGCAAGCTGGCGTGGATGTGCCGGTGGCAATTCGCGGGCGGCGTTGGCGATCGCGGTGGCCAGCTCGGTCCTGGCCAGCTCCGGTTCGCCGCGCAGCAGTTCGACCCGGGCGCGCAGCGTATGCACCCACAGCAGCTGCGGGTCGTGGCGCGAAGCGGCGGCAGCCACGTCGCGATCGACGCTGGCCTGGAGATCGTCGGGACACCCCGCGCCGGGAGCCTCGGTGCAGGCGAGCAGCAAGCGCGCCTCGGCGATCAGCGGAGGCATCGGCCAGGAACGCGTGCGCAGGCCGGCGATCGCCGCCGGCAGCAGTGTGCGTGCCTGTTCGGGATGGCCCTCCAGCAGGTCGATGCCGGCCAGTTCGCTGTCGATGCGGCCGACCCGCATGCGATTGGCCGGGCTGTCGCCGTAGCGTTGGCGCGCGGCGGCAAACAATTCGCGCGCACCGGCCAGATCGCCGGCTTCCTCCAGGCCGAACGCGGTGGCTTCGAGCGAATCGCCATGCAGCGCACTGGTTTCTCCGAAACCGTCCGCCGACCATGCTTGCGCCTGGCGGCAACGCGCCTGCGCAGCGGCACGATCGGCGCGCAACCCTTCCAGCACGCACGCCTTCTGCGCCGCGTACACCTGGGTGAGTTGCGGCTGGCCGCCATGGCGCGTGTACAGCGCCAGCGCTTGCGTGAAATGCCGGTGCGCCTGCGCCCAGTCGCCGGCGCGATATTCGGACGAGGCCAGGCCGGCCAGCGCCAGCGTGGACTCGTTGCTGGACGGGCCGAAATGCGCGAGTTCGAACTGCAGGGTCTTGCGCCACATCGGGATCGCCTCGTCGTAGCGCGCCAGGCCTTCCAGCGCGGAGGCGACGTCGTTGTAGCCGATGCCGACGCGGGCGTCGTCCGGTCCCCAGGTGGCGATCCGCTCCGACAGCGCTTCGCGGGAGAGTTGCAGCGCGGCGTCGGCATGCCCTTCGCTGTTCTCGACCGCGGCCAGCGGGCCGAGCAGGCGGATCAGGTCCTCGCCATGGATGCCTTGCGCGCGCATGCGCCGGCGGGCCAGGCGCAGGTCGGCGCCGCCGGCCGCGAAATCCTCCGTGCGCACCTCGGCGTAACCGCGTGCGGTGAGCGCGCGGATCGCCTCGATGTCGGTGGGCGCCAGCGCTCGCGCGGACAGGGCAACGGCCCGGTCTGCGAGCCTGCGCGACTGCGCGGGTTCGCCGAGGTTCTCGTACAGGCGCGAGAACATCGCCAGCAGGTCCACGCGACCGGCGTCGTCCAGTTGCGGCGAGTGGTCGAGCTTTGCCACGCCGCGCGCCAGCAGCTCGCCGAGGCTGGGCTGTTTCGCGGGGGCAACGCCGTACTGGATCGGTGCGAACAGGTCCTCGACGAAGTCGCGCATCATGGTCGCGCGGATGGCTTGCTGGCGCGCAACGTGCGCCTGCCACAGCGCGGTGGAGAGCGAGACGAGCACGGCGAGCACGAGCACCGTCATGATCGCCACGCCGCCGCGATGGCGGTCGATGAACTTGCCGGCCCGATACCAGGGCGAGGGCGGATGCGCCAGCACCGGCAGGTGATCGAGGTGGCGTTCGATGTCGTCCGCGAGCGTGCCGGCCGAGGCATAGCGGCGCTCTGCGTCGGTGGCGGTGGCCATCCGCACGATGTTGTCGAGGTCGCCACGCAACTGGCGCCGCCATGCTCGCGCGGTGCGCGAGTTGCTCCTGCGCGAGACGGCGTCCGAACGCGTGGACGGCGGGCCGGTCTCGCCGGCAGTCCGTCGCCGGCCCGACAGCAGTTCGTCGAGCAGGACGCCGAGCGCATAGACATCCGTGGCCGTGGTCACTGGCTCGCGGGAGAACTGCTCCGGCGCGGCATAGGCCGGCGTGAGCGCGCGGTGCTGGGTGCGGGTGGCGTCATCGGTGCGGTCGTCGAGCAGCTTGGCGATGCCGAAGTCGAGCAGCTTCACCTCGCCGTCGGTGGTGACCAGCACGTTGGAAGGCTTCAGGTCGCGATGCACGATCAGCGCGCGATGTGCTGCTGCCACCGCGCGGCACACCTTCAGGAACAGCAGCAGGCGCGGGCGCAGCGGCAGGCGGCGATCGCGCGCGTAGTCGGTGATCGGCACGCCATCGACCAGTTCCAGCACGATATAGGCCAGCCCCTGTTCGGTGATGCCGCCCTCGATCAGCCGCGCGATGCCCGGATGGCGCAGCCGCGCCAGCGCCTCGCGCTCGCGCCGGAACTGGTCGCGCGCAGCCGGCGTGTAAAGGCCACGCGCCAGCAGCTTGAGGGCGACCTCCTGGCGCACGCCGGCTTCCTGGCGCGCGGCGCGGAATACGGTGGAGGAGCCGCCTTCACCCAGCACCTCGATCAGTTCGAACGCGTTGATCCGGCTGCCCGGCGGCATCGCCGCGGCGACACCGGCCTCGCCGATCACGCGCGCCGCGTCGACGGCGTCGCCGGGCAGCCAGTCGTCGTCGGCGGTGTCGGCGCTGAGCATGCGTTCGATCTCTTCACGCTGCTGCGGGTCGAGGCAGTGCGCGGCCAGCCAGTCCATGCGCGCGGCGCCGCTCAACTGCAGCGCTGTTTCGAACAACTCGCGCAATGTCGGTGTGGAGTCCACGTGGAGCGCCCTTGCCGAATGACCTGCCTGCGTTTAACCCCGCTGCGCGCCCGATTGCGACGTGACCGGCTCAGTCCATGTGCGCCTTGAGGAAGGCGCGGGCGAAGCGCCAGTCGCGGTCGATCGTGCGCCGCGCCAGGCCGAGGGTGTCGGCGATCTGCTGCAGGCCCAGCCCGGCGAAATAGTGCAGCTCCACCACTCGGGCGGCGCGCGCATCGGTCTGTTCCAGCGCGTTCAGCGCGGCATCCAGCGTCAGCGCCTGGGCGGCCGTATCCAGCGCGAGCCGGACATCGTCCTCGTCCAAGGTGACCTTCATCCATTGACCGCCGGCGCGCAGGCGCAGCCGGTCGCGGGCGCGGTTGGTCAGCAGGTGGCGCATGGCGCGCGCGGCGTAACTGAAGAACTGCGCCGGGTGTTCGAAGTGCAGTGCCTCGTTCTGGCCGATGCGCAGGTACAGCTCGTGCACCAGCTCGGTGGTGTCCAGCGTGGCGCCCTGGCGTCGATTCAGTTGCCGGGCGGCCATCGCCTTGAGGCGCGCGTAGACTTCGGCGAACAGGGCGTCCGTCGAACCTTCGGCAAAGGATGATCCGGTCCCCGTCATGCTCTTGCGTGCACCGCCCCGACGCGGAGCTGGTCGGGGCCGATGGTACGCCTGTGCGGGCCGGACAGGAAAAAGGCCGGCGCCCTCGGTTGCGGACGATCCGGCCTCTTGCATGACGTGGTGGAGCGGATGGGGATCGAACCCACGACCTTCGCATTGCGAACGCGACGCTCTCCCAGCTGAGCTACCGCCCCACGTGAGCGGCGCATCTTAGCAGCGTGCGAGGCGGTTCGCCAAGTGTTGGTTGCGGCGGGAAGGTGGCCCCGGCTGCGTCGTTACCGCCGCGTGCCCGCGGGGGAAATCGCCTCGTTCTGCTAATCTTGACGGCTGCCGTCGCTGTCGCTCGCACGGCGACCCGTCCCATCGTCAGCAGAGGATTCCATGGCGCTTACCCCGGCCCGCACCATGCCCGGCGTGCTCGAGCTGTTGCCGCTCGACCAGATCGCGTTCCAGCGCATGCTCGACGTGATCCGTCGCAATTACGAGCGTTTCGGCTTTCTCGCCATCGAGACGCCGGTGATCGAATACTCCGACGTGCTGCTGACCAAGAGCGGCGGGGAGACCGAGCGGCAGGTGTACTTCGTGCAGTCCACCGGCGCGCTGGGCAAGGCCGATGAGGGCATGCCCGAACTGGCGCTGCGCTTCGACCTCACCGTGCCGCTGGCGCGTTACGTGGCCGAGCACGAGCGCGACCTCAGCTTCCCGTTCCGCCGCTACCAGATGCAGAAGGTGTACCGCGGCGAACGCGCGCAGCGCGGGCGCTTCCGCGAGTTCTACCAGTGCGACATCGACGTGATCGGCAAGGACTCATTGTCGGTGCGCTACGACGCCGAGATCCCGGCGGTGATCTACAGCGTGTTCCGCGAACTGGCGATCGGCCCGTTCACCATCCAGCTCAACAACCGCAAGCTGATGCGCGGCTACTTCGAGAGCCTGGGCATCGTCGACGGCGAGCAGCAGATGCTGGTGCTGCGCGAGGTGGACAAGCTGGACAAGCGCGGCGCCGACTACGTGCGCGACACGCTGACTGGCGAAGCGTTCGGCTTGAGCAGCGAGGTGGCCGCCAAGATCCTGGCCTTCGTGCAGGTGCGCTCGACCTCGCTGCAGGACGCGTTAGACAAGCTCGATGCGCTGGGCGCCGGCCCGGAAGCGATGGAGCAGGGCCGCAACGAGCTGAAGGAAGTGCTCGGTCTGATCCACGCGTTCGGCGTGCCGGAAACACATTACGCGCTGAACCTGTCGATCGCCCGCGGCCTCGACTACTACACCGGCACCGTCTACGAGACCACGCTGAACGACCACCCGCAGATCGGCTCGATCTGCTCCGGCGGCCGCTACGAGAACCTGGCCGGCCAGTACACCAAGTCGCACCTGCCCGGCGTCGGCATCTCGATCGGTCTGACCCGGCTCTACTGGCAGCTGCGCGACGCCGGCCTGATCGACACGGCGAAGAGCACCGTCGAGGTGCTGGTGACCCAGATGGACGAGGCGCAGCTGCCGGCCTATCTCGCGCTGGCCGGCGAGCTGCGCGGCGCCGGCATCGCCACCGAGGTGGTGCTGGAAGGCGGCAAGCTGGGCAAGCAGTTCAAGTACGCCGACCGCGCCGGCATCCGCTTCGTGGTGGTGCTGGGCGAGGACGAGCTCGCCCGCGGCGTGGTGACGGTGAAGGACCTGCGCCGCGAGGACCAGTTCGAGGTGGCGCGCGGCGAACTGGTCAAGACGCTGCGGGTGGAGCTGGAGCAGGCTGCGGCAATGGGGTGAGGGCGCTATTGCCTTTGACGCCGTCATTCCCGTGTTGGCGGGAATGACGGCAACAACGTGGAGCATTACTGCAGTGGGTGAAACGATTCTTCTCGATGGCAGCAGCCTGACGCGCACGCAACTGGTGGCGGTGGCGCGGCAGGGCGCATCGGTGGCGCTGGATCAGGCGCAGCTCAAGCGCGTGCAGCGCGCCGCCGATTTCCTGGCCGACAAGGTCAATTGCGGCGAGCCGACCTACGGCGTGACCACCGGCTTCGGCAGCAACGCCGACAAGCTGCTGGGCGCGCATCGCGTGCGCGACGAGCTGCCGGGGCATCAGTCCGCCGACGGCACGCTGATGGAGGAGTTGCAGCACAACCTGATCATCACGCACGCCGTCTGCGTCGGCAAACCGTTTGCGGCGGAGGTGGTGCGCGCGATGCTGGTGATCCGCATCAACACCTTGATGCGCGGCCACTCGGGCATTCGCGTGAGCACGCTGGAAGCGCTCGCCGCGATGCTCAATGCCGGCGTGGTGCCGGTGGTGCCGGAGAAGGGCTCGGTCGGCGCCAGCGGCGACCTGGCACCGCTGTCGCATCTGGCGATCGTGCTGCTCGGCGGCGGCGAGGCATTCTACGAAGGCGAGCGCATGCCGGGCGCGCAGGCGCTGGAGCGTGCCGGCCTCAAGCCGATCCGGTTGTCGTTCAAGGAAGGGCTGGCGCTCAACAACGGCACCGCGCAGATGCTCGCCACCGGCGCGCTGGCGCTGGACGTGCTGGGCGATCTGCTGGACGTCGCCGATCTCGCCGCGGCGATGACACTGGACGCCTTCGCCGGCCGCAGTGGCGCCTTGCGACCGGAGGTGCATGCGCTGCGTCCTCATCCCGGGCAAGTCGAGACTGCGGCGCACGTGCGCGAATTGCTGGACGGTTCCACCTTGCTGGACATTCCGTATCACCTGGTGCCGCGCTTCAAGCCGTGGAGCGCCGATGCCTGGAGCGAGCCGGACGACCAGGCGCTGAGTTTCGACATCGGCTGGGACTGGGTGCCTGCCAACCAGCGCCACGGCCGCGAGGCGTTCTACCAGCGCTTCCTGCCGTTCAAGGGCGGCAAGAAGCACCAGCCGCAGGATGCCTACAGCCTGCGCTGCATGCCGCAAGTGCACGGTGCGGTACGCGATGCCTGGGCACAGGCTTGCCGCGTGTTCGACATCGAGCTCAACTCGGTCACCGACAACCCGCTGATCTTCCCGGACAACGCGGACGCGCAGTTCATCGAGGAGCAGGTGATCTCTGCCGGCCACTTCCACGGCATGCCGCTGGCGCTGGCGATGAGTTACGTGAAGGCGGCGATCCCGGTGCTGGCGTCGATTTCCGAGCGCCGCCTCAACAAGCTGGTCGACCCGGCCAACAACGACGGCCTGCCGGCCTTCCTCACCGGAAACGAGGACGGCACCGACTCCGGCTTCATGATCGTGCAGTACACCGCCGCGGCCCTGGTCAACGACCTCGCCACGCGCGCGCATCCGGCCAGTGTGTATTCGGTGCCGACCAGCGCGAACGCCGAGGATCACGTTTCGATGGGGGCGAACGAAGCCCGCCACGTGCTGGACATGGTGGAGGATCTGAGCCACGCGCTGGCGCTGGAGCTGTACACCGCGGCGCAGGCGCTCGACTACCGCCAGGAAATGCTCAACGCCGCGCGCCGGCTGGCCCGCCGCGGCGGCTGGCAGGCATTGGCGGCCAAGGTGGCCAATGCGCCGCGCGAGGGCCAGCCGCACTACGAGCAGTTCGTCGCCGAGGTGCAGCAGCTCGCCGATGCCCTGACCGGCGCCGGCGATTTCCACGCGGGCGCACGGGTGCGTCAGGCACACGCGATCCTGCGTCAGCGCATTGCCTTCATGCATCGCGATCGCGCGCTGGACGGCGACGTGGCCGCGGCCTGCGCGCTGGTGCAGCAGGGCGCCTTCCGCGCCACGGTTTGAAACACACTTCCACGGAGCCGAGCATGAGCCTGATCCAGACCCCCGTTTCCCACGGCGAACTGATCGACAAGATCACCATCCTCGAAATCAAGTCGCGACGGATGACCGACGACGCCAAGCTGGCCAACGTGCGCAACGAGCTGGACCTGCTCAACGCGATCTGGGCCAACGACGCGGCGTCGCGGATCGACATCGGCGAGGAGCGCGCCAGTCTGCTCGCGGTGAACGAGCTGCTGTGGGATATCGAGGACAAGATCCGGTTGAAGGAACGCGCGCAGGAGTTCGACCGGGACTTCATCGAGCTGGCCCGCTCGGTGTATTTCCGCAACGACGAGCGCGCCGCGTTCAAACGCGCGATCAACCTCAAGCTCGGTTCGCAGCTGGTCGAGGAAAAGTCGTACCAGGATTACCGCGCCGGCTGACCGACCGCCGGCCGGCCGCTTCACGAAAAACGGCGCCCGCGGGCGCCGTTTTTCGTGCAAATGGGAGACGGGTCAGTGGGGCAGGAATTCGTCCAGCGCCTTGACCAGTTCCTCTTCCTTGATGGGCTTGGTCACGTAGGCCTTGGCGCCCTGGCGCATGCCCCACACCTTGTCGGTTTCCTGGTCCTTGGTGGTGACCAGGATGATCGGGATGTGCGCGGTGTCGGCGTTCTTGCTGATCGTGCGGGTGGCCTGGAAGCCGTTGAGGTTGGGCATGACCACGTCCATCAGGATCAGGTCGGGCAGTTCCGCCTTGGCCACCTCGACGCCAGCGGCGCCGTCTTCGGCCGACAGCGTCTCATGCCCGAGTTTCTCGACGATCCGCTTGATGCCCAGCAACTGGGAGGGGGAGTCGTCGACGATCAGGATGCGTGCCATGGGTTGGGGGTTCCCTGCGGGTTTCGATGATTCTAAGGCGTGACGATGGTACTTCCAAGCACGTCGCTGTCAAACCGGATGGTCGATGTGCACGAGCGTGCGGCCGAAGGAATCACCGGCAAGCATGCGCTCGAACGCCTGCGGCAACTCTTCCAGTGCGATGTCGCGCGTGCCGATGCGCTCCAGGTGCCGCGGCTTCCACTCACTGGCCAGGCGCCGCCAGATGTCGTCGCGAATGTCCCGCGCGGTGCCGGCCGAAGCCACGCCCAACAGGCTCACGCCGCGGATGATGAAGGGCATCACCGTGCTGTCGAACGCGATGCCGCCGGCGTTGCCGCAGATTGCCACGTTGCCGTAGGGTGCGATGAGCGGCAGCAGGCCGGCGAGCATGCGGCCGCCGACGTTGTCCAGCGCTCCGCCGAAGCGGGCCGAGTCCATCGGCTTGCCGCTGAAGGCGAGCTGGTGGCGGTCGATGCAGTCCGTGGCGCCGAGGCTGCGCAGGAAGTCGAAGTGGTCCGGCTTGCCGCTGATCGCGTGCACTTCGTAACCGGCGCGGCTGAAGATGTCGATTGCCAGCATGCCGACGCCACCGCTGGCGCCGGTTACCGCGATCGGGCCGAGCGCCGGTGTTTGCCGGTTGTCCTGCATGCGCAGCAGGGCCAGTGCGGCGGTGAAGCCGGCGGTGCCGAGGATCATGCTCTCGCGCAGGCTCAAGGACGCCGGCAGCGGGATCGTCCAGCGCGCGTCGAGGCGTGCGTATTCGCCATAGCCGCCGTCGCGCGTCTCGGACAGGCCGCTGCCGGTGCACAGCACCGCGTCGCCTTCCCTGAACGCCGGATCGGTCGAGGCGACCACGTGGCCGGCCACGTCGATGCCGCCGTTGAGCGGATAGGTGCGCAGGATGCGGCCCTTGCCGGTGCCGGCCAGCGCGTCCTTGTAGTTGACCGAGGAATACGCGACCTTGACCAGCACCTCGCCGGGCGACAGCGCACCGGTGTCCATGGTCTCGATGCCGGCGCGGTAGCCGGCGTCGTCGTTGTGGATGCGGAACGCGCGGAAACGGGTCATTTCGACCTCCTGTGGAATCAGGCGTCGACGCTGCGGGAGGAAATCCACTTGGGCGTGTAGCTGCCTTCGTAGTCCCGCATCCAGTCGAGCAATGCGGCGATGTCGTCGCCGAACCAGATGCTGTCGCGCTGCGCCGCCTTCACGAAGGATTCGTCGACCATGTGCTCCATCAGCGTGCGCAGGTCGCGGTAGTAGCCGCGCACGTCGAGGAAGGCGCAGGGGTAGCGGTGCAGGCCGAGCTGGGCCCAGGTCAGCATCTCGAACATCTCGTCCATCGTGCCGAAGCCGCCGGGCAGGGCGACGAAGGCGTCGGACAGCTCGTACATACGCGTCTTGCGCTGGTGCATGGTCTCGACCACCACCAGTTCGCTCAGACCCGGATGGGCCACTTCGAGCTCCACCAGTTGCCGAGGAATCACCCCGATGACCTTGCCGCCGCCGGCGAGCACCGCGTCGGCCACCACACCCATCAGGCCGACCTTGCCGCCGCCGTAGACCAGCGCGATGCCACGTCGAGCCATCTCGCTGCCGAAGGCGCGTGCCTGCTCGGCGTACTCGGGATGCCGGCCGCTGCTGGAGCCGCAGTAGACGCAGATGGCGGTGGGTTGGGCCATGGGCTTACCTGGGTGGAGAGTGGAGAGGAGTGAGAAAAGAGTGTGCGCTTGCATGCTCTCTCTCGTTTCTCACTTCTCTCCACTCATTTCTGAAAAAGAGCGACCCGCCCATGTCGCCACGAGCGGGCCGCGTTGGCTCTGCGCGGGCTTCAGTTGCCCTTGTGGATGGCGCGTTTGTCGACCGACAAGGCGGCTTCGTGCACGGCCTCGGACAGGGTCGGATGGGCGTGGACGATGCGGGCGAGGTCCTCGGAGGACCCCTTGAACTCCATCGCCACCACGCATTCGGCGATCAGCTCGGAGACGCCCGGACCCACCATGTGCACGCCCAGGATGCGGTCGGTTTCGGCGTGCGCGATCATCTTCACCTGACCGACCGCCTCGTTCATCGCGACGGCGCGGCCGATCGCGGCGAACGGGAAAGTGCCGACCTTGTACGGCACGCCCTCGTCCTTGAGCTGCTTCTCGGTCTTGCCGGCCCAGGCGATCTCCGGCTCGGTGTAGATCACCCACGGGATCGTGTCGTAGCTGACGTGGCCGGCCTTGCCGGCGATCCACTCGGCGACCGCCATGCCTTCCTCGAAACCCTTGTGCGCAAGCATCGGGCCGCGCACTGCATCGCCGACCGCCCACACGCCGTCCACGCCGGTGTGGCAATGCTCGTCGACCACGATGCGGCCGCGCTCGTCCAGCTTCACGCCGGTGTCGTCGGCCAGCAGGCCGGCGGTATAGGCGCGGCGGCCCACGGCGACCAGCAGCTTGTCGACGACGAGCTTCTGCTCGCCGTCCTTGTCGGTGTAGACCAGGTGCACGCCGTCCTTCTTCACCTCGGCCTTGTTGAGCTTGGCGTTGAGCTTGATGTCCAGGCCCTGCTTGGCGAATTCCCTGGCGGCGACCTTGGCGACGTCCGCGTCGGCGACGGCGAGGAATTCCGGCAGCGCCTCGATCACGGTGACTTCCGCGCCCAGGCGGCGCCACACGCTGCCCAGCTCCAGTCCGATCACGCCGGCGCCGATCACGCCCAGGCGCTTCGGCACGGCATCGAGTTCCAGCGCTCCGGCGTTGTCGATGATGTTCTTGCCGTCGAACTTCGCGAACGGCAACTCGATCGGCACCGAACCGGAGGCGAGGATCACGTTGGTGGCAGCGATGGTCTGCCTGGCGCCGTCGTTGCCGGTGACCTCGACCTGGTTGCCCTTCAGCAGCTTGCCGGTGCCGAAGAAGCTGGTGATCTTGTTGGCCTTGAACAGTTGCGCCACGCCGCCGGTGAACTGCTTGACGATCTTTTCCTTGCGGCCGATGAAGGTCTTGAGGTCGACCTTGGCGTTCTCGACGCTGATTCCGTGCACGGGAAGATTGTGCGCGAGGTTGTAGAACTGCTTGGAGGAGTCGAGCAGCGCCTTCGACGGGATACAGCCCACGTTGAGGCAGGTGCCGCCGAGTGCCTGCTTGCCATCCTTGCCGACAAAGGCATCGACCACGGCGGTCTTCAGGCCCAGCTGCGCGGCGCGGATCGCGGCGTGGTAACCGGCCGGGCCCGCACCGATGACGATGACATCGAATTTGTCGCTCATGATTTTCCTCTTTGCTCTTTCCTTCTCCCGCCGGGAGAAGGTGGCGCGAAGCGCCGGATGAGGGTGCGGGCGGAGCGAGGCGTTGCGGTATCACCGAACCCTCGCCCCAACCCCTCTCCCGGCGGGAGAGGGGCTCAAGCGATCACAGACCCAACAGCATCCGCTGCGGATTCTCCAGCTGGTTCTTGATGTCGACCAGGAACAGCACCGCGTCCTTGCCGTCGATGATGCGGTGGTCGTAGCTGAGCGCGATGTACATCATCGGCGCGGCGATGATCTGGCCGTTCTCGACGATCGGGCGCTCCTTGATCGTGTGCATGCCGAGGATCGCGCTCTGCGGCGGGTTCACGATCGGCGTCGACAGCAGCGAGCCGAAGGTGCCGCCGTTGGTGATGGTGAAGGTGCCGCCCTGCAGGTCGTCCAGCGACAGCTTGTTCGCGCGCGCCTTGGTGGCGTAGTCGGCGATGCCCTTCTCGACGTCGGCGAAGCTCATGTCCTGCACGTCGCGCAGCACCGGCGTGACCAGGCCCTTGTCGGTGGACACGGCGATCGAGATGTCCTGGTAGCCGTGGTAGATCACGTCGTTGCCGTCGACCGACGCGTTGACGAACGGATAGCGCTTCAGCGCCTCGGCCGCCGCCTTGACGAAGAAGCTCATGAAGCCGAGCTTGATGCCGTGTTCCTTCTGGAACGCGTCGCCGAGGGCTTTGCGCATCTTCACCACTTCGGCCAGGTTCACCTCGTTGAACGAGGTCAGCATGGCGATCGAGTTCTTCGACTGCATCAGGCGCTCGGCGATGCGCGCGCGCATGCGGGTCATCGGCACGCGCTCTTCCGGGCGGACGCCCGGGGTCGGTTTCGCGGCCGGCGCGGCGGCGGGAGCTGCGGCAGGGCGCGAACCGGCGTTGACCACGTCTTCCTTGATGATGCGACCGTCGCGGCCGGTGCCGGCGATGGCGGAGGTGTCGACCTTGCTCTCGGTGGCCACGCGCTGCGCGGCGGGCGAAAGCTCGGCGGCGGCCTTCGACGCGGCGGGGGCGGGCGCCGCGGCCGCGGGCGCCGGAGCGGCGGCGGCCGGAGCCGGCGCAGCCGCCGTGGCGCCTTCCTCGATGATCGCGATGACCTGCTCGCTGTTCACCGTGTCGCCGACCTCGTGCCTGATCTCCTTCAACACGCCGTCAACCGGCGCGGGCACTTCCAGCACCACCTTGTCGGTTTCCAGATCCACCAGGTTCTCGTCGCGCTTCACCGCGTCACCGGCCTTCTTGTGCCAGCTGGCGATGGTGGCGTCGGAGACGGACTCGGGCAGCACGGGGACTTTCAGTTCGATGGACATAAGAGGCTCTTGGGTTTGTGCGACTGTCGATGGACACAAGAAGCAGGGGCGGCCAATCGCGACCGCCCCGTTCGAAACGGATTACTCGGCGGCGTGGTCGGTACCGACCGGCTCGACCAGGGCCTGTTCGACCAGCGCCGCCTGTTCGGCGACGTGCGTGTTGTGGTGGCCGGCGGCCGGCGCCGGCGAGCGCGCGCGACCGGCGTACGACAGGCTGTGCTTGCTGCCCGTGCAGGCTTGCAGGTGATGGCGGATCTGGAACCAGGCGCCCTGGTTCATCGGCTCCTCCTGGCACCAGATCACTTCCTTCGCCGACGGATACTTGTCCAGCTCGGCGCTGACCTCCACGCGGGGGAACGGATACAACTGCTCGACGCGCACGATCGCCACGTCGGCCAGGGCGCGCTTCTCGGCTTCCTTCAGCAGGTCGTAGTAGACCTTGCCCGAGCACAGCACCACGCGCTTGACCTTCTTCGCGGCCAGCTTGCGATGCTCGCCGATCACCAGCTGGAAGCTGCCGTTGGCCAGCTCGTCCAGGCTCGACACCGCCAGCTTGTGGCGCAGCAGCGATTTGGGCGTCATCACGATCAGCGGCTTGCGCGCGGCGCGCAGCATCTGCCGGCGGATCATGTGGAAATCCTGCGCCGGCGTGGTCGGCACGCAGACCTGCATGTTGTCCATCGCGCACAGCTGCAGGAAACGCTCCAGCCGGGCGGAGGAGTGCTCCGGCCCCTGGCCTTCGTAGCCGTGCGGTAGCAGCAGCACCAGGCCGCACAACCGGTTCCACTTCGATTCGCCCGAGCTGATGAACTGGTCGATCACCACCTGCGCGCCGTTGGCGAAGTCGCCGAACTGGGCCTCCCAGATGTTGAGGGTGTCCGGGTCGGTGGTGGAGTGGCCGTACTCGAACGCCATCACCGCCTCCTCGCTGAGCAGCGAGTCGATCACCTCGACATCGGCGGTGGCGCGCACTGCGGCCAGCGGCATGTAGGTGTGGCCGTCCTTCTGGTCGTGCAGCACCGCATGGCGGTGGAAGAACGTGCCGCGGCCGGAATCCTGGCCGACCAGGCGCATGTCGAAACCGCCGTCGACCAGGGTCGCGTAGGCCAGGTTCTCGGCGAAGCCCCAGTCGGCGGGCTGTTCGCCGGCGGCCATCTTGCGGCGGTCTTCGTAGATCTTGGCCACGCGGCCCTGCAGGGTGAGGTCGGCGGGCAGGGTGAGGATATTGCTGGCCAGTTCCTGCAGCTTGCGCATGGGCACCGTGGTGTCGGTGGGCAGCGACAGCTTGCCGCCGATGAAGCGCGCCCAGTCGACGTGGCCGTCGCGGACGGGGCTGGGGTCCAGGTCGGTCATCGGTGCGCCGGCTTCCAGGCGCTCGCGGTAGGCGTCGAACTGCTTCGCCGCCTCGCCCTCGGCCAGTACGCCGGCCTTCACCAGTTGCTGCTGGTAAAGGTCGCGCGCGGTCGGACGCTTGCGGATGATCTGGTACATCACCGGCTGCGTGGCGGCCGGCTCGTCGGCCTCGTTGTGGCCGTGGCGGCGGTAGCAGACCAGGTCGATCACCGCGTCGCGGCGGAACCGCTTGCGGAAGTCGTAGGCCAGCCGGGTCACCAGGATCACCGCTTCCGGATCGTCGCCGTTCACGTGCAGCACCGGCGCGTTGACCATCTTGGCCAGGTCGGTGCAGTACATGGTGGAACGCGCGTCCTCCGGATTGGAGGTGGTGAAGCCGACCTGGTTGTTGACCACGATGTGCAGGCTGCCGCCGATCTTGAAGCCGCGTGCCTGCGACATGTTGAACAGTTCCATGTTCACGCCCTGGCCGGCGAACGCGGCGTCGCCGTGGATCAGCACGGCCATCGACTGCGTGTGCGCGGTATCGCGGCGGCGGGTCTGGCGCGCGTGCACCGAGCCGGTCACCACCGGGTTGACGATTTCCAGATGCGAGGGGTTGAACGCCAGCGCCACGTGCACGCCGCCCTTGGGCGTCTTGACGTCGGCGGAGAAGCCCATGTGGTACTTCACGTCGCCGGAGTGGGCCGGGTCGTCGGGATGGTCGAAACGGCCCTCGAACTCGTCGAACAGGGTCTTCGGCGGCTTGCCCAGGATGTTGACCAGCACGTTGAGGCGGCCGCGGTGGGCCATGCCGATCACCAGCTCCTTGATGCCGTTGTCGCCGGCCGCGCGCACCACGTCGTCGAGCATCGGGATCAGGCTGTCGCCGCCTTCCAGCGAGAAGCGCTTCTGGCCGACGTACTTGGTGTGCAGGTAGCGCTCCAAGCCCTCGGCGGCGGTGAGGCCGTCCAGCACGCGCTGCTTGCCGGCCTTGTCCAGGCCGCTCTGGCCGGCGGATTGTTCGAGCCGGCTGTAGATCCAGTTGCGCTGCTCGTGGTTGCTGATGTGCATGAACTCCGCGCCGATCGAGCTGGCGTAGGTCTTCTTCAGCCGGTCGAGCAGATCGCGCAGTTTCAGCCGCTGGCCGCCGCCAGCGTAGTTGCCGGTGTCGAATTCGGTATCCAGGTCGGCGTCGGACAAGCCGTGGAAGGCCAGGCCGAGATCGGGGGCCGGCATCTTGTCGGCCAGGCCCAGCGGGTCGAGGTCGGCGGCAAGGTGGCCGCGCGAGCGGTAGGCGGTGAGCAGGCGCAGCACGCCGGCCTGCTTGCGTGCGTACTCGTCGCTCATCGGTACGGCGGCGGCGCCGTTGCGGCCCTGCTTCTGCGCCGCCTCGATCCGCGCAATGGCGGCGCCATGCGGGACATCGCCCGATTCGCGACCCTTGAACGTCTCGAAATAACCTGCCCATTCGGCGGGAACGGCCGTGGGGTCGGCCAGCCATGCGTCGTACAGCGATTCCACGTAATCGGCGTTGCCGCCAGCGAGTTGGGAGGATTCGTAGAACTCGCGGATCAGGTTTGTACTCACGTCACCACCGGCAGAAAAAGAGGCTTGCAGCCATCCATGTGAGCTGAACGTCGCGGCTTGCGACCGGTTTTCAAGTCCGACCGGTGGCTCGTGCGGATGACTGGTATCAATCTGCATGATTATACCCTTCGCCCGCCACGGCACGGCAACCCGTGAAATGGTCGTAGACGGCCTGCGGCGCGGCTCCGCGGCCACGATGCACGGTCGCAAACGCGCAAGGGGTGTGGCCTGGTCGCGTTGTGCATCGTCGCGGACGCGGATGGCCACGAGCCAGCTGCGGTTCAGTCCGCGCGGCCGTCTCGCTCAGATATCCAGCCGCTGCAGCGCCGTGGCGCGCTCGGAGCGCTCCCACACCTCGTCGAATTGCTGTTGCAGCGGCGCGGCGCCGGCGCGGTCGTCGCGCGCCGCGCGTCCAGGTGGACGCTCCGCCGCGGGCAGGAACAGGTAACCGCCGACGTCGTTGAGCAGGCAGGCCGAAGGCCAGGCCAGGTCGACGTCGTCCACCGGCACGCGGATCTGGAACGCGCTGGACAGGCGCTGGGCCAGGCCGATCAGTGGATGGTCGGCCTGCAGCGCGGCCTGCGGCTCGTGCAGCAGCACCCGGATCAGCGCACTGCGGCCGGAGGTGGCGATGCGTCGCAACTCGGCCAGTTGTTCCGCATCGGCGAAGGTATCGGCAGTGAGCGCGGGCAGGCGCACGGCCAGCTGATGACGCGCATCACGCAGCAGTTGCAGCCGCGCCTGCACGCATTCCGCCGCCGTGCCGGTCGTCAGCCGTCCGGGATCGCGACCAGGCGGATGCTCGACCGTCGCGTCCCGCTCGAACACCAGCCGCATGGCGCGGTGTGCCAGCCCCGCGTCCTCGAATTCGTCCCCATATGCCACGAAACCGGCGCGGGTGTAGAAGCCGATCGCGCTGACCTGGGCGTCCAGTGCCACCTCGGGCCAGCCCTGCGCGCGCGCCAGGCCCAGCAGCTCGCGCAGCAGCGCCGCGCCCACGCCCTGGCCGCGCCAGTCCGGCAATACCGCCATGCGACCGATCTTGTGTTGCGGCGTGAGCCGGCCGCAGCCGATCGGGTGGCCGGTATCGTTGCGGGCCAGCACGTGCCAGCAGTCGACGTCCAGCCCGTCGCGCTCGCGCTGCTCGCTCACGCCCTGTTCGTGGATGAACACCGTGGCGCGCAGGTCGAGCAGGGCGGCGCGCTGGTCCTCGCGTGACCAGTCGGCGATCTCGACGTGGAAGTGCTGCAGCTTCATCGGCGGCGGCGCGCCGGGCGCAGCAGCAGGTGGCCGTCGTTGACCAGGGCGAGCAGGAGTTCGCGGTCGGCGGCGACAGGCGTGCGGTCGAAGGCCAGTTCGCGTTCGGCACACAGCCGTTGCGCCAGTTCCACCGAGGCGCCATAGGCCTGGCCACACACGTACAGCACGCCACCGGTCTTGCCGCCCGCCCAGGCCATGCGCGCCCAGGGGTGGCGCAGCAGTCGGGCACCGGCGGCGAGGCGCGCGGCGAACCGCTCCTCGCTCAGTGGATGCTCCGGCGCCACCGGCACCTGCGCGTTGCGGTAGCGGGTGATGAAGCGGCCGAACCAGTCACGCAGCAGGTCCTCGCGCAGGGCGGCGGCAAATGGCAGGGCCGCCTTGAGCCGCTCCAGCGCGGCGCGGTCGATCTCGCCGGCATGCCGGGCCGGGGCCAGGTCGGGATCGGCGTAACGCAACTCGTCAGGCAGCTGCTCGGCGATGTAATCGGCCAGGTCGCCGGTCAGTTCGGCCTGCGAGGGTGCGCGCATGCCGACGGAGAACGTCATGCACGGGCCGTCGAAGGCGACGCCGTCGTGCGGCACGCCTGGCGGCAGGTAGAGCATGTCGCCCGGGTCGAGCAGCCATTCGTGGGTCGGCTCGAACTGCACCAGTTGCTTGAGCTCGATGTCGGGCCGGAACGCCTTCGGTGCCAGCGGATCGTCGCTGATCGCCCAGTGGCGCTGGCCCAGGCCCTGCAGCAGGAACACGTCGTACTGATCGATATGCGCGCCGACGCCGCCGCCGGGTTCGGCGTAGGACACCATCACGTCGTCCATGCGCCAGCTCGGCAGGAACCGGAAGTGTTGCAGCAGGCCGGCCACGTCGGCGTCCCACTTGTCCACGTCCTGCACCAGCAAGGTCCAGTTGCGTGGTGGCGTGGCGGCGAAATCGGCCTCCTCCAGCGGGCTCGACTTGACCCGCCAGCGGTCGCGCGCCTCGTCGTGCACGATCAGCCGCGCCAGCGCGGTGGGCTCGCAGGCCAGGCCGGCGAGATCGTCCGGTTGCAGCGGCGGGCGAAAGCCGGGGAAGGCGTTGCGGATCAGCAGCGGGCGCTTCTGCCAGTAGTCGCGCAGGAAACGGGCCGGGCTCATGCCCAGCGGGCGCGTGGCGCTGCCGCGCACTTCAATCGGAAAAGTCGGGGTGGCGTTCATCCGGCCATTGTAGTGGCCGGCTCAGGTGAACAGGCGCACGGTGTTGTTGAGGCCCAGCGCCAGCACTGCCAACCCGGCCAGCGCGGTGGCGACGCGCGCCGGCACGCGTCGCACGAACACGGCGCCGAACGGCGCGGCCAGGGCGCCGCCGATGATCAGCCCGACCACCGCGGCCGCATGGCTGACGCCGATGGTGAGCAGGAAACTGAAGCTGGCGGCCACGCTGACCACGCACTTGGCCAGGTGCACGCTGCCGATCACCGCTCGCGGCTGCAGGCCGCGCGCCAGCAGCGTGGTGACGGTGATCGCGCTCCAGCCGCCGCCGCCGATGGCGTCGACCAGGCCGGCAATGCCGCCGGTGATGCCGGTGCCGCGCGGGACGTCCATGCGTGCGCCGGCCGCTCGTCGGCAGCGCAGCAGCAGGAAGCCGCCCATGCCCAGCAGGTAGGGCGCCAGCAAGGCGCGCAGCCAGGAAGGCGGTACGTGCACGGCGATCCACACGCCGATCAGCGCCCCCAACACGCCGGGGATCACCAGTGCCAGGAACAGCGCGCGGCGCACGTTGCCGGCCAGCAGGTGGCTGAGGCCGGAAGCACCGCAGGTGAAGGCCTCCGCGTAATGCACGCTGGCGCTGGCGGCCACCGGCGGCACGCCCAGCGCCAGCAGCAGGCCGGACGCGGTGACCCCGAAGGCCATGCCCAGCGCGCCGTCGACCAGCTGGGCGAGGGCGCCCACGACCATGAATGCAAGCAGTTCGCTCAAGCGCGTCGGCAACCACATCGGGTGGATGCGCAGTATACGGCGCGCCCGGCCGCGCGCAGGAAATGAGCAGCGGACATAACGACATGCCGACAGATGCTTTCCCCGAGTTCGAACCGAAACCTACCATTGTCATATGGACGTAAAGACGTCCAGAAGGAATGACCGTGAACGCTGCGCTGAAATCGCTGCCGCCTGCACCTACGCTCGATCCGGAGCGGCTGGCGCTGCTGGCCCGCTTGACCCACGGCCTGGCACCGGCCGACCTGTACTGGATCGCGGCGTACAGCGCCGCGGCCGCCGCTGGCGGCGCGGTTGCGGCCAGCTTGCCGGGCATGGGCGAGCAACCGGCGGACGCGGGCCGGCGGTTGACCATCGTCTATGGCAGCCAGACCGGCAACTCCCGCCGTGTGGCCGAGCAACTGGCGACTCGCGCCGAGGCCGCCGGCCTGCCGGTGCGCTTGCTGCGCGCCGGCGCCTACCCGCTGCGCGAGCTGGCCCAGGAGCGCTTCCTGAGCGTGGTGATCAGCAGCCAGGGTGACGGCGATCCGCCGGACGATGCGATCGGCTTCATCGAGTTCATCGCCGGCAAGCGCGCACCGAAGTTGCCGCAACTGAAGTTCGCCGTGCTGGGCCTGGGCGATTCGAGTTACCCGAAGTACTGCGCGGTCAGCCAGGCGCTGGATGCGCGGCTGGCCGAGCTGGGTGGACAGCGCTTTGCCGAGCTGGGCGAGGCCGACGTGGATTTCGAGGCGGCGGCGGCAGGCTGGTCCGAACGCGCCCTCGCCGCAGCCCGCGAGACGCTCGACGTGCCCGCGACGGCTTCGCGTCAAGGCGCGGCACTGCACGCGGTGCGCACGGTGGCGACATACTCGCGCGGGCAGCCGTTCGCCGCCGCCGTGCTGGAGAACCAGCGCATCGTCTCGCGCGACAGCGGGCGCGACGTGCGGCATGTCGAACTGTCGCTGGAAGGTTCGGGCCTGCGTTACGAAGCCGGTGATGCGGTCGGCGTGTGGCCGCGCAATCCGCCGGCGCTGGTCGAGCAGTGGCTGACGACGTTGCGGCTGGATGGCGCTGCGGAAGTCGAACATGGCGGCAAGCACCTGCCGCTGGCGCGCTGGCTGGCGGAGGAGCGCGAAATCACCCGACTGACCCGTCCGTTGGTCGCGGCGCAGGCCGCAGCCACGAGGCATGCAGGTCTGCAGCGCCTGCTGGCTCCGGAGCAGCGCGCCGAGTTCGCCGCCTTGCTGGAAAGCCACCAGCCGATCGATCTCTTGCGCGAGTTTCCCGCCGCGTGGGACGCCGCCGAACTGGTCGCCGCACTGCGCCCGCTGACGCCACGGCTGTATTCGATTGCGTCCAGCCCGAAAGCGGTGGGGCCGGACGAGGTGCACCTGACCGTGGCGGTGGTGGAATACGCTGCGCATGGCAGCACGCATTACGGCGCGGCATCGAGCTTCCTTGCCGGCGCGGGCGATGACGCGACAGTGCCGGTATTCATCGAACCGAACGAACGCTTCCGCCTGCCGGCCGACGGCAGTCGCGACGTGATCATGATCGGCCCCGGTACCGGCGTCGCCCCGTTCCGTGCCTTCGTGCAGGAGCGCGAGGCGATTGCCGCCAGCGGCCGCAACTGGCTGTTCTTCGGCAACCGCCACTTCGCCCGCGACTTCCTCTACCAGCTCGAGTGGCAGGACGCCTTGCGCCGCGGCAGCCTGAGCCGCCTCGACCTGGCCTTCTCGCGCGACGGCGTGGCTCGTTCAGAGAGTCCGCCCAGGGATGTGCGGGGTGTTGCGAGGGACTCGCACAAGGTCTACGTGCAGCAGCGCCTGCGCGAGAACGGTCGTGAACTGTACGCATGGCTGCGCGAAGGCGCGCATCTGTATGTCTGCGGCGATTCCGCGCACATGGCCCGGGACGTGCACGAAGCCCTGCTGGAGATCGTCGCCACCCACGGCGCGTTGTCCGCCGAGGGCGCGCGGGCCTGGTTGGCCGATCTTCTGCAGCAGGGGCGTTACGCCCGCGATGTCTATTGATTGAACCGCGTCGTCATTCCCGCCTTCACGGGAATGACGAACAAATAAGCATGCAACCCGAACGCGAACTGGCTTGAATCCCGATGCCTTCCCACCTGGAAAAGATCAAGATCGAAAGCCGCCTCTTGCGCGGCACCATCGCCGAGGGGCTGGCCGATGCCGTCACCGGCGCGATCGCCGAGAGCGACACCAAGCTGCTGAAGTTCCACGGCAGCTACATGCAGGACGATCGCGACATCCGCGACGAGCGCCGCCGCCAGAAGCTGGAGCCGGCGTATGCCTTCATGGTGCGCGCGCGCCTGCCTGGCGGCGTGATGACCCCGGCGCAGTGGCTCGCCTTCGACCGGATCGCCGGCGACTACGCCTCCAGCGGACTGCGCATCACCACGCGGCAGACTTTCCAGTGGCACGGCATCATCAAGCGCGACCTGAAGCCCGCCATCGCCGCGATCAACGCGGCCATGGCCAGCACCATCGCCGCCTGCGGCGACGTCAACCGCAACGTGGTGTGCAACACCAACCCGGTCGAATCGCCGGCGCACGAGGCGGCGTACGCGTGGGCGGTGCGCCTGTCCGAGCACCTCAAGCCGAAGACGCGCGCCTACCACGAGTTCTGGCTCGATGGCGAAAAGCTGGTGGGCGAGGAAGCCGCCAACGAAAGCGAACCGCTGTACGGCGCCACCTATCTGCCGCGCAAGTTCAAGATCGGGCTGGCGATCCCACCGCAGAACGACATCGACGTGTTCGCCCAGGACCTGGCCCTGATCGCCATCGTCGAACACGGCGAGTTGCTTGGATTCAACGTGGGCATCGGCGGCGGCATGGGCGCCACCCATGGCGACCCGGCCACCTATCCGCGGCTGGCCGACGTGATCGGCTTCGTGCGGCCGTCGCAACTCATCGCGCTGGCCGAAACCGTCATCGCCGTGCAGCGCGACTGGGGCGATCGCGAGGAGCGCAAGCATGCACGGCTGAAGTACACCATCGACACGCTTGGGCTCGGTGCGGTCAAGGCCGAGATCGAGCGACGGTTGGGCTTCGCGCTGGAGCCGGCGCGCGCGTTCCGTTTCGACAATAACGGCGATCGCTACGGTTGGGTCGAAGGCCATGCCGGGCGCTGGCACCTGACCTTGCGGGTGGAGTCCGGCCGCCTGCTCGACCGCGGAGCGCACACCTGGCTCAGCGGCATGCGCGAACTGGCCGGCGTGCACACCGGCGACATCCGGCTCACCTGCAACCAGAACCTGATCATCGCCAACGTGGCGGCCGCCGATCGCGCCGCGATCGACGCCCTGGTGGCCCGCCACGGCATGGACGGCTACAAAAGGCACAGCGCGATCCGCCAGCACGCGATCGCCTGCGTGGCGCTGCCCACCTGCGGCCTGGCGATGGCCGAGAGCGAGCGCTACCTGCCGACGCTGCTGCCGAAACTGGAAGCCTTGCTGGACCGGCACGGCCTGCTCGACACGCCGATCCTGCTGCGCCTGTCCGGTTGCCCCAACGGCTGCTCGCGTCCGTACCTGGGCGAGATCGCCCTGGTCGGTCGCGGCCCGGGGCGTTACGACCTGCGCCTGGGCGCGGATTTCCGCGGCCAACGCCTGAACCAGGTCTGGCGCGAGAACGTCGACGAAGCGGCCATCCTCGCTGCACTCGACCCGCTGTTCGCGCGCTATGCCGCCGAGCGCGAGGCGGGCGAGGGCTTCGGTGATTTCCTGCTGCGCGCGGCTGTTCTGCAGCCACCACCTGCGCGGCGCATCGCCGCCACGGTGCTCGCGTGAAACCGCTACCGGTGGACACTGCCCCCGACGCGCAGGCGCTTGCGGGGATCAACGCCATGCTGGCCAAGCGCAGCGCTGCGCAGCGGGTGGCGTGGGCGCTGGAGCACCTGCCCGGAGAACACGTGCTGTCGTCCAGTTTCGGGGCGCAGGCCGCCGTGTCGCTGCATCTGGTCAGCCGCCAGCGTCCGGACATCCCGGTGATCCTGATCGATACCGGTTACCTGTTCCCCGAGACCTACCATTTCGTCGACCAACTGACGGCGCGGCTCGGGCTCAATCTCAAGGTCTACCAGTCGCCGCTCAGCCCCGCGCGGATGGAGGCGCGGCACGGCCAGTTGTGGCGCCAGGGAGTGAGTGGCATCGACCAGTACAACCGCGTTCGCAAGATCGAGCCGATGCAGCGCGCGCTCGATGAACTGCATGCCGGCAGCTGGATCGCCGGACTGCGCCGGCAGCAATCGCGCAGCCGCGCCGCGATCGATTTTCTCGAACTCCGCCACGGCCGCTGGAAACTGCACCCGCTGGCCGACTGGAGCGACCGCGACGTCGGCCACTATCTCAGCCGCCATCGCCTGCCGTACCACCCGCTGTGGGAGCAGGGCTACGTCTCGATCGGCGACCACCACACCAGCCGTCGCTGGGAGCCCGGCATGGACCCGGAGGAAACACGCTTCTTCGGCCTCAAGCGCGAGTGCGGACTGCACGGCATCGCGTGACGGTGGGTCCCCGCAGGGCGGGCAGTGCCCGCCGCTCCTGGTCTGGGTGCGTTGAAGAGCAGGCGGGCAGGGCCGCCCTGCGTCAATGCGCTGCTTTCGGCTCACGCACGGGGATGTCGACGCTGCACAGGCCGACCTTGCCGGACGACACCTTGTAGAAATCGTCATGCCGGTGGCGCTGG
This sequence comes from Rhodanobacter sp. UC4443_H10, assembly GCF_052978325.1. NCBI lineage: Bacteria > Pseudomonadati > Pseudomonadota > Gammaproteobacteria > Lysobacterales > Rhodanobacteraceae > Rhodanobacter > Rhodanobacter sp. UC4443_H10. The sequence continues at coordinate 597,699 of NZ_CM129668.1, forward strand.
GCGTCGAGCAGGGCGGCGAAGGTGGCGCTGTCCGTGCGCAGCACCTGCACGGCCGGGCGCTGCGCCGGCGGCAGTTCGGAGGCCAGTCGCACGGATTCGATCGGCGTGCGTTGCGCGGGCTTGTCGTAGAAGCCCATCGGGCCGGTACCACGCGGCAGGGCGGACAGCAGCGGCATGCCTTCCAGCACGCGGCCGGCGATCGCCAGGTTGCGGTCGAGCCGGCGCGGGGACTGGCCGATCACCACGTACAGCTCGCTGCCGCTGCCGGTTTCCGGGCCGATGTCGCGTCCCACGCCGACCATGCCGTAGCAATGGGTCAGCCACTGCTCGCCGCTGGCCGGGTCACGCGCGGCGGGGAAGCCTTCACTGAAACCGACCTCGGGCGCATAGACGTCGCCGTCGGGCAGTGGGGTCCATTCCAGCCTCGGGTCGATCGGCCGCGTGTATTCCGGCGGCAGCGTGGCGTGCGCCTTGCCCAGCGAGCGCGGCTTGCTGGCGGGATCGTTGTTGTCGCCCGCCGGGTCGCCCCATTGCGTGACGAAGTTGTCCTGCACCCGCACGATCGCCAGGCCGTCGTAATAGTGCTGGCGCGCCATGGTGCGGATGTTCGCCGCATGCAGCGGGGTGAAGTCCGGCGCCAGCTCGATCAGCACGCGCCCGGTCGGCAGCTGCATCACCAGCAGGTTGTGCGGGTCGGGCGTGCGCCATTCGGCCGCGGTGGACTTGGCCAACAGCTCGGCGCGGCTCGGCGTGGGCGCCTGGGTATCCGTGGCGGCAAGCGCCGGCACGGCGACCAGGCTGGCCAGCAGCGTCAGGGCCGCGAATTGACGACGTGCATGCATGGCTATCCCCTCAAGGTTTGCAACGGCGAGACCCGCAACTTAGCAGAGCGTCCGCGTCGCCGGCAGGCGCATGACTTCAGGCATATTCACTAGTCATAACTGCACACTAGAATGAATACCGTAACAGGTGACAGTGCGGGTGAGCGCGATGGATGACGGCAGTCAACTGAAGAAGTTCCAGAAGGAGCTGTCCACCGGCACGGTGGCGCTGGTCCTGCTGGCCGTGCTGGCGCAGTCGCGCCAGCCGATGTACGGCTACCAGATCGCCAAGCGGCTGGAGGCGGTGGGCGAGGGCGTGCTCGCCGGCAAGCAGAGCGCGCTGTATCCGGTGCTGCGCAATCTCGAGGCGTCGGGATTGCTGGCCAGCGAGGTCGAGCCTTCGATCAGCGGACCGCCGCGACGCTATTACCGCATCACCCGGCCCGGGCGCGACGCGCTGCGCGACTGGACCGCCGCGTGGATCGCCACCCGCGATTCGGTCGACAACGTCTTGCAAGGAGGGGTTTCATGAACGCGCCACGCACGATTGCCCAATATCTCGATCAGCTGCGCGACGCGCTGCGCGGGGCCGACCCTGCGCTGATCCAGGATGCGCTCTACGACGCCGAGGAACACCTGCGCGCCGAGCTTTACGAACGCCCCGGACGCGACGAGGCGGCGATGCTCGAACAAGTGGTGCAGAGCTACGGCGCACCGGACGAGGTGGCCGAGATCTACCGCGACCAGGAGATCAAGGTGCAGCGGGCGATCCGCCCGCCGCCAGCACCGCCGCGTCGCTCGCTGGCCGGGCGCTTCTTCGGCGTGGCGGCGGATTCGAGCACCTACAGCGCCTTGTTCTACATGCTGCTGTCGCTGGCTACCGGCATCTTCTACTTCAGCTGGGTGACCATTGGCCTGTCGTTGTCGGTGGGGCTTTCGGTGCTGATCATCGGGTTGCCGATCATCGTGCTGTTCTTCGGCAGCGTGCGCGTGTTGTCGCTGGTGGAAGGGCGCCTGGTCGAGACGATGCTGGGCATGCGCATGCCGCGCCGCCCCTTGTACCCGAGCCATGACCTGACCCTGCTGCAACGCATCGGGCGCATGTTCACCGATTGGCACACCTGGACCACGCTGTGCTACCTGTGGCTGATGCTGCCGCTGGGCGTCGCCTATTTCACCGTGGCGGTGGCCCTGCTAAGCGTGTCGCTGGCCCTGATCGGTGCGCCGCTGGCGATACTGTTCCGCAACGACTGGTTTGCCGGCCTGTACGTGGATCACCAGGTGATGGTGGACTGGGGTTTCGGCCCGCACGCAGCAGGCTGGGGCGAGGCGATCGGCATGCTGGTGATCGGCGTGCTGCTGCTGTTCGCCACCCTGCACCTGGCGCGCGCCCTGGGCCGTCTGCACGGCCATATCGCCAAGCACATGCTGGTGCCGCGGGCGTCGGATTGAACTGGCGCGTCCGACATCCCCAGGCCGGCGCAGCGCCTGGGCTTCCGCGGCGTCGGTTGCCGAGTCTGCCGCTTGAGTTCGGCGACCGTCGTTGAACGACTACGCACAAGTCCGGGATGTGCTTGTCGATATCCTTTCGTCGTGCGATGTGCGCCGGCTGTGGGCTGAACGGTCGGATCGCAAAGGTCCGAGGAAGTCGCCGATTGAATGCCGCGGACCGGTTCGGCGCAGCGGCTGGCGGGCGGATGACCGCTGCGGAGCGATGTTCAGAAATCATCCACGAACTCGATGCCGGCGCTGCATTCGCTGGCCAGTACTTCGGCGTTCATGCGCACGTCGTCGGCCAGGCTGTCGCTGGCCGCGCCCACTTCGATGAGATAGGCATGTGCGTCGCTGTCGCCGGCCGAACCCAGCGAGCTGGAGTCGTCGCGGATGCCCAGCGCGGGGTCGTCGATTTCCTCGATGTGCTCGACGCCGTCGATGCCGTGCAGGCCGATGATGAGGGTGTCGGCGTCGGCGCGACTGCCGATCAGGCGAAAACGGATCATGGGCATGGTGTTGGCTCCGGGTGGTCGGGGGCGGGGCGAGCATCGCAAGCGAAACGCATGCGAAAAGTGATGCCGTGCCGCGCGCTACCATGGGCGTTCATCCGCCAGCCACTCCGGCCCGCGCCGGGAAGCCATGCCCAAGACCTACGACCGCAGCTATTTCGACAAGTGGTATCGCGACCCGCGCCACGCGGTCGGCTCCCCGGCCGAGTTGCGGCGCAAGGTGGCGATGGCGGTGGCGCAAACCGAGTACTACCTGGGCCGCACGATCCGCAACGTGCTGGACGTGGGTTGCGGCGAAGCCACGTGGCGGGCGCCGCTGCGCGCGCTGCGACCAGGCGTGGAGTATCGCGGGCTGGATGCCAGCGAGTACGTGGTGGCGCGTTACGGCCGCAGCCGCCGGATCGGCCTGGCGCGCTTCGGCCAGCTCGAACAGCTGCGCTTCGACACCCGCTTCGACCTGATCGTGTGCAGCGACGTGCTGCACTACCTCAAGCCAGCCGAGATCCGTGCCGGGCTGCATGGTATCGGCGAGATGCTCGATGGCGTGGCCTTTCTGGAAGTGTTCACCAGCCGCGACGACGTGGCGGGCGACCGCCAGGGTTTCATCGCGCGCGCTCCCGCCTGGTACTTGCGCGAGTTCGGCCGCGTGGGCCTGTTGCCGTGCGGATCGCATTGCTATCTCGGGCCGCGACTGGAGCAGCATGTGGCCGCGCTGGAGCGCGCGCGGCTGCCTGGCTGACGAAGGCCGGCGTATCGCCGGGCGACGGTTCCGCGCTATCGTGCGCGGCAGTTTTCATCGGGGGAGAGCACGAAGTGACCCAGCCAGTCTTGTCCAGCCCATCGCGCCGCGAGCTCACCCTTCGTGGCGTCATCATCGGCATCGTGATCACCGTGGTGTTCACCGCTGCGAACGTCTTCTTCGGCCTCAAGGCCGGACTGACCTTCGCCACCTCGATCCCCGCCGCGGTGATTTCCATGGCGATCCTGCGCGCGTTGAAGAACTCCACCGTGCAGGAGAACAACATCGTGCAGACGGTGGCCTCGGCTGCGGGCACGCTGTCGGCGATCATCTTCGTCCTGCCGGGCCTGGTGATCCTGGGCTACTGGAACGGCTTCCCGTTCTGGATGAGCTTCGGCATCTGCGCCACCGGCGGCATCCTCGGCGTGATGTACACGATCCCGCTGCGCCGCGCGCTGGTCACCGATTCCGACTTGCCGTATCCGGAAGGCGTGGCCTGCGCCGAGGTGCTCAAGGTGGGCTCGGGCGATTCGCCGGAGGCCGCCGAGTCGGTGGAGTCCGGCGGTGCCGGGCTGAAGGCGGTGGTGGTGGGCTCGATCGTCTCGGCGGCGTTCTACGTGGTCGTGCAGACCAAGATCTTCGCCGCCGCGGTGTCCAGCTATTTCCGCATCGGTGATCGGGGTGCGGCTAGCGGTTTCGACTTCGGTCTCTCGTTCGCCTTGTTCGCGGTCGGGCACCTGGTGGGCCTGTGGGTGGGCGTGGCGATGCTGCTGGGCGCGATCATCGGCTGGGGCTGGGCGGTGCCGCACTTCCTGCTGCTGCACCCGGAGGGCGGCGCGGCGGCGGAAGCGGCCCAGGCCACCTGGAGCCACTACGTGCGTTTCGTGGGCGCCGGCACCATCGGCGTGGCGGCGATCTGGACGCTGGCCAAGCTGGTCAAGCCGGTGATCGGCGGCCTGGCCGGCGCGATGCGCGCCTCCAGCGCGCGCAAGGCGGGCACGCTGCATTCGCTGCCGCGCACCGAACACGACATGCCGATCGGCCAGGTCGGCATTATCACCCTGCTGTGCCTGATCCCCGTGGCGTGGCTGCTGGGCCACTTCGCCAACATCAGCGGGCTGGGCGAGCACATGGCGCTGCTGGTGATCGGCGGCGTGGTGTTCGTGATCATCATGAGCTTCCTGGTTTCCGCGGTATGCGGCTACATGGCTGGCCTGATCGGCTCGTCCAACAGCCCGCTGTCGGGCGTGGGCATCCTGGTGGTGATCATCGCCGCGCTGCTGCTGGTGCTGGGGGTGAAGTCGCTGGTGCCGGAGGAGGCCGGCAAGGCGCTGGTGGCCTTCGCGCTGTTCATCACCTCGATCGTGTTCGCGGTGGCCTCCATCGCCAACAACAACCTGCAGGATCTCAAGACCGGGCAGCTGGTGGACGCCACGCCCTCGCTGCAGCAATGGGCGCTGGTGATCGGCGTGATCGCCGGCGCGCTGGTGATTCCGCCGGTGCTGGACCTGCTGAACCAGGCCTACGGTTTCCTCGGCGCGCCGGGCGTGGACCCCGCGCGCGCGTTGCCGGCGCCGCAGGCCGGGCTGATCTCGGCGCTGGCGCAGGGCGTGATCACCGGCAACATCGACTGGAGCCTGATCGCTATCGGTGGCGGCATCGGCGCGGTGCTGATCGTGGTCGACGAGGTGCTGGGCAAGACCAGCAAGTCGATGCGCCTGCCGCCGCTGGCGGTGGGCCTGGGCATCTACCTGCCCACCTCGACCACGCTGATGGTGGTGGTCGGCGCGATGGTCGGCGCCTGGTTCGACAAGCGTGCCGAGCGCGGCCCCAAGGCGGAGCCGACCAAGCAGTTGGGCGTCCTGCTGGCGTCGGGCCTGATCGTGGGCGAGAGCCTGCTCGGCGTGATCGTGGCGGCAGCGGTGGCGCTGTCCGGCAACCAGTCGCCGCTGGCCGTGGTGGGCGAAAGTTTCGCGACCCCTGCGATCTGGATCGGCGGCCTCGCCTTCACCGCGACGATCGTGGTGATGTACCGCTGGATCGCGCGGATGGGGCAGGGCGGCTGAGGTCGCCTTGCCGCGTGGCTGCCGTTCAGCGGCTGCCACGCGACTGGCCCTAAACTGGCGGCCTTTCCGGGGGGATGCGAGCCGCGTGGTGCAGGAACAAGTCGAACGGGCGCCGCGTGCGGACGGGATTCCCGATGGCCCCAGCCAGAGGGTCGCGTGGTTGCGCCACATCGCCGGCCCGCTGTTCTCGGTGGGCATGCTGTGCCTGGCGCTGTTCGCCCTGCATCTGCTGGCGCGCGAGGTGAATTACCACCAGGTGCGCCAGTACGTGCAGGGCCTGTCGCACGAACGCCTGGGCCTGGCGGTGCTGTTTACCCTGGCCGGCTACGCGGTGATGACGATGTACGACCGCCTGGCGCTGGCCGCGATCGGACGCCGGCTGCCGTGGCGGCGGGTCGGCCTGATTTCCTTCATCAGCTACGCCTTCAGCAACGCCCTGGGCATGTCGCTGCTGGTGTCCGGTTCGATCCGCTATCGCTTCTACGTGCAGAACGGGCTGGGCAACGGCGAGATCGCCCGCGTGGTGCTGTTCTGCACCAGCAGCTTCTGGCTCGGCCTGCTGGCGCTCACCGGCACCACCTTGTTGTGGGTGCCGCTGCCGCCGGAGCTGCCGCTGGCCGGTCTGAGCCAGCCGTTGGGCGCGGTGCTGGTCGCACTGCCGCTGGCGTGGCTGGCTGGCGGATTGATCCATCGCCCGCTGCGCATCTGGCGCTGGCGCGTGACGCTGCCTTCGGTGGGCACCGCGTTGAAACAGATCCTGGTCGGCGCCTGCGACTGGGGCCTCGCTGCCGCGGTGCTTTACGTGCTGATGCCGGATGCGTTGAACAACGGCTTCGGGCACTTCCTGGCGATTTTCGTGATCGCCCAGATAGTCGGCCTGGTGAGCCACGTGCCCGGCGGGCTGGGCGTGTTCGAGGCGGTGATGCTGGCCGGCTTCGGCGCCACCGGCAACGCGCAGCTGACGGCACCGATCCTCGGTGCGCTGGCCGCGTACCGGGTGATCTATTACCTGCTGCCGCTGTGCGCCGCCGCCGTGCTGGTGCTGCAGCGCGAGGCGCAGGGCTGGCGCCGCAAGGCCGTGCTGGCGCCATGGTTCACCGGCTTGCTGCCTTCGTTCTTCGCCGGCCTGACCCTGGTCTGCGGGGCGGTGCTGCTGTTCTCCGGCGCGACCCGCGCGCTGCCGGTGCGCATGGCGATCCTCGGCGAGCTGTTGCCGCTGTCGGTGCTGGAGGTTTCGCACCTGCTGGCCAGCGTGATCGGCATGCTGCTGCTGATCCTGGCGCGCGGCCTGCAACGACGGCTGGATGCCGCCTACTGGCTGACCCTGGTGTTGCTGCTGGCCGGCGCGGTGTTCTCGCTGCTCAAGGGCATCGACTACGAGGAGGCCGCGCTGATGACCTTGCTGGCGCTGGCGCTGGCGCCGGCCCACCGGTTGTTCCATCGGCGCGCGTCGCTGTTCAGCACCAGCTTCGGCGTGGGCTGGATCGTGGCGATCGTGGCGACGCTGGGCTGCGCGGCGTGGCTGGTGGTGTTCAGCTACAAGCACGTCGACTACAGCGCCGACCTGTGGTGGCAGTTCAGCCTGCAACACGGCGGCGCGCCGCGCGCGCTGCGCGCGCTGGTGGCCGCGGCCGTCACCGGCATGCTGTTCGCGGCGGCCAGCCTGATCCGTCCGCAGAAACTGCAGCGCGAACGACCCGGCGAGGCCGAGTTGGCGCAGGCGCTGCCGCTGATCAAGCAGTTTCCCTCGGCGCAGGCACACCTGGCCCTGATGGGCGACAAGACCTTGCTGTTCGACGACGAGCACAAGGCCTTCGTGATGTTCGACACGATCGGACGCAGTTGGGTCGCGATGGGCGATCCGGTGGGCACCGACGAGGCCGCACGGCGCGAGCTGGTGTGGACCTTCCTCGAACAGTGCGAGCGAGCGGGTGGCTGGCCGGTGTTCTACCAGGTCAGCCCGGCCAACCTGGACCTGTACCTGGAGGTGGGCCTGAACCTGCTGAAGATCGGCGAAGAGGCGCGGGTGCGACTGGATGCCTTCAACCTCGACGGCAAGTCGAAGAAGGTGCTGCGCAACACGGTCAACAGGCTGCAGCGCGACGGCCTGCGCCTGGAGATCGTGCCGGCCGACGCGGTGGCCGGCCTGCTGCCGAAGCTGCGGCCGGTGTCGGACGCCTGGCTGCGCGACAAGCACGTGCGCGAAAAGCGCTTCTCGCTCGGTGCCTTCGACCCGCACTACCTGGCGCGCACGCCGATGGCGCTGGTGTGGCAGGGCGATGAGCTGGTGGCATTCGCCAACCTGCTGCTCAGCGACACCCGTGAAGAGGCATCGGTCGATCTGATGCGCCATCGCCCGGACGCCCCGGCCGGCATCATGGACTACCTGTTCGTGGAGCTGATGCTGTGGGCGCGCGCCGAGGGCTACCGCTGGTTCAACCTCGGCATGGCGCCGCTGGCCGGGCTGCACAGCCGGCGGCACGCGCCATGGTGGAACCGGTTCGGCGCGATGGTGTTCGGCCGCGGCGAGCGCTTCTACAACTTCCGCGGCCTGCAACGCTACAAGCAGAAGTTCGACCCGCAGTGGGAGCCGCGCTACATGGCGGTGCCCCGCGGCATCGCCTTGCCGATGATCCTGGCCAACGTGGCCAGCCTGATCGCCGGCGGATTGGGAGGAGTCGTGCGCCGATGAGACGATGGAAGACCTGGCTGGCCGGTGTGCTGGTGCTTGGTGTGTTTGGCGCCTTGCTGGCGTGGCGGCCTTGGTCGTCGGTCAGCCTGGCCGATGCGGCCGTGGTCTGGCCGGTGGCCGCGCATGCCGTCGCACCGCCGGCGGGGAAGGACGACGTGATGGCGGTGATCGTCTCCGGCGACGGCGGCTGGGCCAACTTGGACCGGCGCCTGGGCATCGCCTTGATCGACCGCGGCGTGCCGGTGCTCGGCATCAACTCCTTCAAGTACTACTGGCGCGGGCACGACCCGCGGCAGACTGCGCGCGAACTGGATGCGTTGATGACGAAGCAGCTCGATGCGTGGGGCAAGCGGCGGATCTGGCTGATCGGCTTTTCGTTCGGCGCCGACGTGCTGCCCACCATCACCGACCAGCTCGGCGCCGAGAACCGTGCGCGGATCACCCAGATGGTGCTGCTCTCGCCCAGCCGCGACGTGACCTTCGAGATCGAGCTGCAGGGTTACATGATCGAACAGGGCTGGTTCAAGGAGCGCCTCAAGGACGCGTTGCAGTGGATCAACCCGATCGATCATCACGACCCGCTGCCGCCGCTGCGGGCGTTGCATGACCAGCCGCCAGTGGTGTGCTACTACGGCCTGGACGACGCGGCCGACAGTCTGTGCGACCAGCCCGGTCTGCCGACGTGGGTCACCGTGCACGCCAAGCAGGGTGGCCATCATTTCGACGAAGGCTACGGCCCGTTGGCGCAACAGATGCTGGGCGAATTGCCGGCGTCACCGGGTACCGCCGCACGGCCTTGAGCACCGTGCAGGCGACAGGCGCGCAAAGGTGCCGCGATACACTGCGCGCCTGTTTCCCGGGTCAGGACATCGAGTGAGCATGGCGGGAGTATTCGCGACCCCCAGCGCAGCGCTGGCGGCGTTGTTCGTGCCGTTCGAGACGGCGCGGTTGAGTTTGCCCGCGGATGGCCGGGTGCTGTTCTTGCGTGCGCGCGCCAATGTGCGCCTGCGCGAGCTGGCGCAGCCGGGCTGGTTGTGCGAGCAGGGTTTCCTGCCGTTCGCGGAGGAGCTGGCGCGACAGGGCCTGCACGTCGGCGAACCGGCGGCCGACGAACGTTTCGCGCTGGTGCTGGTGCTGCCGCCGCGCCAGCGCGACGAGGCGCGCGCGCTGTTCGCCCGGGCGCTGCGGCACACCGCACCGGGCGGCACCGTGCTGGCGGCAATGGCCAATGCCGAGGGTGCGAAAGCCGGTGAGGCGGATCTGCAGAGGCTCGCCGGCCCCGTGCAGCAATTGTCCAAGCACAAATGCCGCGTGTTCTGGGCCACGCGGGACGAAGCTGCCATCGACCAGGCGTTGCTGGAGCCATGGCTGGCACTGGATGCACCACGCGAGATCGCAGGCGGCTACGTCAGCCGGCCGGGGCTGTTCGCCTGGGACCGCGTCGACCGCGCCTCGGCGCTGCTGGCCGAACACCTGCCGGTGGACCTGCACGGTCGGGTGGCGGACCTCGGCGCCGGTTACGGTTACCTCGCCTGCCAGCTGATCGCGCGTTGCCCGCGGGTCTCGGCGATCGACCTGTACGAGGCCGAGGCGCGCGCGCTGGAGCCGGCGCGCGTCAACCTGGCGCGGGCACAACGCGATGCTGGTCGCGAGCTGGCGGTGAACGTGCACTGGCACGACGTGACCCGCGGCTTGCCCGAACGCTACGATGCCATCGTCAGCAATCCGCCGTTCCACCAGGGCCGCGCGGACCTGCCGGAGCTGGGCCGCGCCTTCATCACCAGTGCAGCGGATGCGCTGCGACCGGACGGCTGCCTGCTGCTGGTGGCGAATCGGCACCTGCCGTACGAGGCGCACCTGGGCCAGCGCTTCGAGACCGTGCGCACGCTGGCGACGCAGGAAGGATTCAAGGTGATCGAGGCCACCGGAGTACGCGCATGAAACTGGTCAAGCTGATCGCCAACCTCGGCTACGGCAGTCGCAAGGACGTGACCCGGCTGTTCCGCAGCGGTCGCATCACCGACGCCGATGGCGAGGTGCTCTACGCCGACGACGTGGTGCCGCTGGAAACCGTCCGCGTCGACGACGAGCCGCTGGACCCGCCGCCTGGCCTGGTGCTGATGTTGAACAAGCCGCTCGGTGTCACCTGCTCGCGCAAGGACCCGGGCCGCATCGTCTACGACCTGCTGCCGCCGCGCTACAGCGTGCGTACGCCCGCGCTGTCCACCGTGGGGCGACTGGACCGCGACACCTCCGGTTTGCTGCTGTTCACCGACGACGGCCCGTTGCTGCACCGGATCATTTCGCCGAAGGCGCAGGTGGCCAAGGTGTACGAGGCCACCCTCGCACAGGATCTGCGCGGCGACGAGGGCGCGCTGTTCGCCAGCGGCACGCTGCTGCTGGAATCGGAGAAGGAACCGCTGGCACCGGCGACACTCGATGTGCTGGGGCCGCGGCATGCCCGCCTGACCGTCACTGAGGGCCGCTATCACCAGGTTCGCCGGATGTTCGCTGCGGCGGGCAACCACGTGGAAACGCTGCAGCGGATTTCAGTCGGTGGACTCGCCTTGGGGGATCTGCCGTCCGGCGAATGGCGCGCCCTCGATGCCGCCGAGGTCGCGCTGATTTTCGCGTAGGCCCGCCGGCTGTTTTGCAATCCGATGGCGGGCGGCGCCCGCCCTACAGCACGTGCACCGCCGTGGGGATGACGTTGCCGAACCATTTGTGGCGCTCGTCGCGGCAGCTCGGGCTGCCCATGGCGTACTTGCGGCAAATCGCGGGGCGGTCTTCGTAGATGGTGCAGCGTGAGGTGTTCGGGTCCACCGCGGCACACCAGCCGTCTTCGCCCTTGGCCAGGATTTCCATGCCGTGTGCGTCGTGATCGACCAGCCAGGCGGGCACATGGTCTTCTGGCATCAATACCACGGTGAGACGGCAGCACACGGCTTCGCAGGTCGTGCATTGCACGCCGGGGTCGATGCTTTCGCTGTAAGGGTCGCTATGAGGGTCGGGAATGTTTTTCACGCGCCAGCATGGCACGGCGGGCATGAACGCCGTGTGGTGGCGCAAGTTCAGCCGGTTTCGCCGCGCCACAGCTCCTGCCAACCCTCGACACCCAGCCGCCGCAGTGTGTCGATGTTGCGCCGGTAGATCGCGTCGGTGTCGCTCATCTGTTCCATCGCACGTTCCACGCTCGCTTCGCGCAGCAGGTGCAGGGTGGGAAAGGGCGAGCGGTTGCTGAAGTTCTCGATCGCGTCGTCGGCGCTGTCGGCGAACCGGTATTGCGGGTGGAAGCCGGCCACCTGCCATTCGCCTTCGAGCCCCAGCGTCTGCACCGCGGCATCGGCCACGTCGAGAAAATCGTTGTAGTCGAGGAAGTCATTGAGCACGAACGGATGGATCAGCAGGCCCGTCTCGCATTCGTCCGGCGTCAGGGCGTTCAACGATTGCAGTTCGCCGCACAGGTCGTCGAGCAGCGCATCGGTATCGCGTGCGTGGCTCACCCGCAGCCGCAGCTTGCCCTGCGCGTGGGGCGCGCGGGCAAACGGGCACAGGTTCAGCCCGACCACTGCACGCTCGATCCAGCGCGTGGTGGCGGCGAGGCAGGGCGCGTCTTCGGGCAGGGCGTCGGCGTTGAGGTCGGCGGGTGTGTCGTTCATGCGCTTCTCGCAGGCTGGGCGCGCCGACTATAGCTGTCCGCGATGCCGACGCCGTAGCGCCATGCTTGCAGGGGCACACCCTGTGCACGATGCTCTTCATCACGTGACGCAAAAGTATCGCGCGCGACCAAAGGAAGTCCCTTGTGGACAGGCTGCTCACCTACAATCGGTCGGGTATGCCGATGTTCAAGCTTCGTTTCGACAACGCGTTCGTGCACGAGCTGCCCGGGGACCAGGAGGCGGGTGCGCGGCTGCGCCAGGTCGAGGGGGCGCTGTACTCGCGGGTCGATCCGACGCCGGTGGCCGCGCCGCGACTGCTGGCGCATTCGGCGGAGATGGCGGCGTCACTGGGTTTCAGCGAGGCGGATGTCGCCAGCGACGAATTCGCCCGGGTGTTCGGCGGCAATGCCTTGCTCGGAGGCATGCAGCCGTGGGCGGCCAATTACGGTGGCCACCAGTTCGGCAACTGGGCCGGCCAGCTCGGCGATGGCCGTGCAATTTCGCTGGGCGAGGTGATCGGCGCCGTTGGCGAACGTTGGGAGTTGCAGTTGAAGGGAGCGGGCCAGACGCCGTACTCGCGCGGCGCCGACGGTCGCGCGGTGCTGCGTTCGTCGGTGCGCGAGTTCCTGTGCAGCGAGGCGATGCACCACCTCGGCGTGCCGACCACGCGCGCCCTGTGCCTGCTCGAAACCGGCGAGCCGGTGCTGCGCGACATGTTCTACGACGGCCACGCCGCGCCCGAGCCCGGCGCCATCGTCTGCCGTGCGGCGCCTTCGTTCATCCGCTTCGGCAATTTCGAGCTGCCGACCTCGCGCGGCGATGCCGCGCTGTTGCGGCAGTTGGTCGATTTCACCATCAGGCGCGACTTTCCGGAGCTGTCGGGGCAGGGCGAGGCGCTGCATGCCGAGTGGTTCGCCCAGGTCTGCGAACGCACGGCCACGATGATCGCGCACTGGATGCGGGTGGGCTTCGTGCATGGCGTGATGAACACCGACAACATGTCGATCCTCGGCCTCACCATCGACTACGGCCCCTACGGCTGGGTCGACAACTTCGACCCGGACTGGACGCCGAACACCACCGACGCGCAGCGCCGCCGCTACCGCTACGGCCAGCAGCCGAACGTGGCGTGGTGGAACCTGAGCCGGTTGGCCGCGGCATTGGCGCCGTTGTTCGACGACGTGGCGCCGTTGCAGGCCGGGCTCGACCGCTACGCCGAGGTCTACGCCGCCGCGGATCGCGTCAACATCGCGCGCAAGCTCGGGCTGGCCGAGTGCCGTGACGCGGATGTGGCGCTGATGCAGGATCTTCATGCGCTGATGGCGTCGGCCGAAATCGACATGACGCTGTGGTTCCGCGCACTCGCCGACATCGATCCGGCGAGGCCAACCCTGCAGCCGATGGACGATGCCTTCTACGATGAGGCGAAACGGCGCGAAATCGAGCCGGCGCTTGCCGACTGGCTGGTGCGCTATGCCGCCCGGCTCATCGACGATCCGCTTTCGGCCGACGTGCGCCGCGCGCGCATGCGGGCGGCCAATCCACGCTACGTGCTGCGCAATTACCTCGCGCAACAGGTGATCGACCAGGCAAGCGCGGGCGATCCTTCCGGCATCCGCGAGCTGCTCGACGTGATGCGCCATCCGTACGATGACCAGCCCGGCCACGAGGCATTTGCTTCGAGGCGGCCGGACTGGGCGCGGCACAAGGCGGGTTGCTCGATGCTGTCGTGCAGTTCCTGAAACGCACAAGGGCCGACATGGCCGACCCTTGCGTTCGCTGCGATTGGTGCCCCCGAGACGATTCGAACGTCCGACCTGTCCCTTAGGAGGGGACCGCTCTATCCGACTGAGCTACGAGGGCGGGGTGGCGATTTTCGCATGGATCGCGCGGTTCTGCTCCTCCCTTCCGCTTGCAGAGGCAGATTGCGGGGGTGCGCGCAGGGTCGCTGCAAACCGGGGCCGAGAGCGACCCGCCCGACCCTCGCCAGCGCGCAGGGAAGAAGCCATTCCTGCCACCCTGCTAGAATGGCCAATTGCCTACTTCATCCACGGCGCCAGCGGGCGCCGCACGACCAGGAGCCACGTATGTCGCATGCCATCCTCAAGTCGCTCGGTATCGGTACCGAACATTCGGGTACCTATCTCGGCCAGGGCGAGTGGTCGAAGACCACCGACGCCGGCGCCCTGCAGCCGGTGAATCCGGCCACCGGCGAGGTGATTGCGACGGTGCATGCGTCCAGCGCTGCCGACTACGAGGTCATCGTCAAGCGCGCGCAGGAAGCGTTCAAGGTGTGGCGCACCACGCCGGCGCCGCAGCGCGGCGAAGCCGTGCGGCTGTGCGGCGAGGCGCTGCGCAAGCACAAGGACGCGCTGGGTTCGCTGGTCGCGCTGGAGATGGGCAAGATCAAGCCCGAGGGCGACGGCGAAGTGCAGGAGATGATCGACATCGCCGACTTCGCGGTCGGCCAGAGCCGCATGCTGTACGGCTACACCATGCACTCGGAGCGCGCCGGCCACCGCATGTACGAGCAGTACCACCCGCTGGGCATCGTCGGCATCATCAGCGCGTTCAACTTCCCGGTCGCGGTGTGGGCCTGGAACGCGATGCTGGCTGCCGCCTGCGGCGACATCTGCATCTGGAAGCCCTCGCCGAAAACGCCGTTGTCGGCGATCGCCGCGATCAGGATCTGCAACGAGGCGCTGAAAAACGGCGGCTACCCCGACCTGTTCTTCCTGTTCAACGACGCCGGCAGCGACCTGGCGCAGGCCTTCGTCGACGACAAGCGCATCCCGCTGATCAGCTTCACCGGCTCGACCAAGGTCGGCCGCATGGTCGGCGAGCGCGTGGCGCAGCGCATGGGCCGCTCGCTGCTGGAGCTGGGCGGCAACAACGCGATCATCCTGGACGAGTCGGCCGACCTGAAGCTGGCGATTCCGGGCATCGTGTTCGGCGCGGTCGGCACCGCCGGCCAGCGCTGCACCAGCACGCGCCGCCTGTTCGTGCATGAATCCATCCACGACAGCGTGCTCGACACGCTGGTCAAGGCCTACAAGCAGGTCGAGGGCAAGATCGGCGATCCGACGCTGGCCACCACGCTGATGGGCCCGTTGAACAGCCAGGACGCGGTGCAGGGTTATCTCGCCGCGATCGAGAAGGCGAAGGCGGCTGGCGGCACGGTGGCCACCGGCGGCGCGGCGCTGACCGACCGCAAGGGCAACTTCGTGCTGCCGACCATCATCACCGGCCTGAAGAACGCCGATGAAGTCGTGCAGACCGAAACCTTCGCGCCGATCCTCTACGTGATGAAGTTCAAGCATCTCGACGAGGCGATCGAAGCGCAGAACGACGTGCCGCAGGGCCTGTCCTCGGCGATCTTCACGCAGAACCTGAAGTCGGCCGAGAAGTATTTGTCGGCGGCCGGTTCGGACTGCGGCATCGCCAACGTCAACATCGGCACCTCCGGCGCCGAAATCGGCGGCGCGTTCGGCGGCGAGAAGGAAACCGGCGGTGGCCGCGAGTCCGGCTCGGACGCGTGGAAGGTCTACATGCGCCGCCAGACCAACACCATCAACTACTCCGATTCGCTGCCGCTGGCGCAGGGCATCAAGTTCGACCTGTAGGTACCGGCAACAGGCTCGCGGCCGTTCGCCGGCCGCGGGCGATCACGCTACGATGCTCTCGACGCCGACCCGGCGCATTCCGCGAGCAAGCCGATGAACGATCCCGTGTCCTATCGCGCCGCCGCCCCGACCAGCACGCTGGCAGTGGTGAGCCTGGTGTTCGGCATCCTGGCCTGGTGCGTGCTGCCGTTCTTCGGCGCGGTGGTGGCCATCGTCTGCGGTCACCTCGCGCGCAGCGAGATCCGCAACAGCCATCCGGAGCACCGCCCCGAAGGTGACGGCATGGCGGTCGCCGGGCTGGTGCTTGGCTACGTGCAACTGCTGCTGTCGGTGCTGTTCGTGTCCTTGGTGATCGCGGTGCTGTTCTTCGGTTTCGCGCTCGGCGGCTGGCACGGATGGTGAGTGCGCCGCCGCCGTTCGATTTTCATGGCTGGCGCGTGCTGGTGGCCGGCGGCAGCCGCGGCATCGGCCGCAGCATCGCGCTGGGTTTCGCCCAGGCCGGCGCCGCGGTGTCGATCTGCGCACGCGGCGCGGCGGCACTGGAGGAAACGCGCCTGCAGATCGCCGCCCACGACGTGACCGTGCACGCGCAATCCGTCGACCTGGCGCAAGCGACGGCCATCCAGGTCTGGGTCGACGACGCGGCGAGCGCGCTGGGCGGCATCGACGTGCTGGTCAACAACGCCAGCGGCTACGGCTTCCGCGACGAGGACGAGGACTGGCTGGCCAACTTCAACGTGGACCTGATGGCGGCCGTGCGCGCCTCGCGGGCCGCGCTGCCGCACCTGGCCGGGTCGGCGCATCCGTGCATCCTGCACACCAGTTCGATCTCCGCGCTGCGGCCGCGTCCGGGCGGCCCGTCGTACGCGGCGATGAAGGCTGCGCTGAGTCATTACACGACCTCCCAGGCGCAGGCCCTGGCGCCCCGGCGCATCCGCGTCAACGCGATTGCGCCCGGGTCGATCGAGTTTCCCGGTGGCCTGTGGGACCAATGCCGCAAGGATGATCCGACGCGCTACGCCGAGGTGCTGGCGAAGATCCCGTTCGGCCGCTACGGCACGCCGGCAGAGGTCGCGCACGCGGCCTTGTTCCTCGCCTCGCCATGGGCCGGCTGGATCACCGGCCAGACCCTGGTGGTGGACGGCGGCCAGCTGCTGGCCGGCTGAGCGTGACCCGGCCGCCTTCGGCGCGCTGTCCGGCACGCTAAACTGCGCGACATTCCACCACTGCCGGCGTTATCGACTTGGCCCTCTACGACATCCTGCGTCCGCTGCTGTTCTCGCTCGAGGCGGAGTCGGCCCACCGGCTGACCCTGTACGGGCTGGGCGTGGCCCAGCGCAGCGGTTTCGCCCATCGCCTCGCCACCGTGCCGGCCGACCTGCCGGTGCGTGCGTTCGGCCTCGAGTTTCCCAATCCGGTCGGCCTTGCCGCGGGGCTGGACAAGAACGCCGAGCATCTCGATGCGCTGAACACACTGGGTTTCGGCTTCATCGAGGTGGGAACGGTCACGCCGCTGCCGCAGCCTGGCAATGCGAAACCGCGCCTGTTCCGGCTGCCCGCACACGAGGCGATCATCAACCGCATGGGCTTCAACAACGGCGGTGTCGACGCGCTGGTGCGCAACGTGCAGCAGTCGAGCTACCACGGCGTGCTCGGCATCAACATCGGCAAGAACAAGGACACGCCGAACGACAAGGCGGTCAACGACTACCTGGCCTGCCTGACCAAGGTGCATGAGCTGGCCAGCTACGTCACGGTGAACATTTCCTCGCCCAACACCCAGGGCCTGCGCGACCTGCAGGAACAGGCCACGCTGTACAAGTTCATCTCGCTCCTGCGCGCCGCGCAGGAACGGCTGGGCTCGCAGCACGGTCGGCGCAAGCCGATGCTGCTGAAGATCGCGCCGGACCTCTCCGGGGTCGAGCTCGATGCGATGGCCGAGGTGCTGCTGCGTACCGGCATCGACGGCGTGATCTGCACCAACACCACGACCGACCGCGCCACGGTGGCGGACGACCCGCGCGGCGGCGAGGCAGGAGGGCTCTCCGGCAAGCCGCTGTTCGAGCGTTCCACCGCCGTGCTGGCCGGCATGCGCCAGCGCCTGGGTGAGCGCATCCCGCTGATCGGCGTTGGCGGCATCCTCGACGGCAGCGACGCGGTGGAAAAGCTCGACGCCGGCGCCTCGCTGGTGCAGCTCTATTCGGGCCTGATCTATCGCGGCCCGCACCTGGTGGCCGAATGCGTCAACGAGATCCGCCGCCAGCGCGAGGCGTCAGTCGATGGCGTCTGAGCGCGTGGACATGGGCGGCTACACGCTCACCGAGAACGCGTCGCTGGCGCGGCTCAACACCTTGCGCGTCGATGCCCGGGCGAACCTGCTCGCCGACATCCGCGATGCGGGAAAGTTGCCCGAACTGCTGGACTTCCCGGCGATCCGCCAGGGGCGGCTGCTGGTGCTCGGCGAGGGCAGCAACGTGCTGTTCACCGACGATTTCCACGGCACCGTGCTGCGGATGTCGACGCGCGGCGTGCAAGTTGAAAGTGACGGCGACAGCGCGCGCATCGCGGTGGCCGCGGGCGAGCGCTGGGACGATTTCGTGCGCTGGACGCTGGGACAGGGCTACGCGGGGCTGGAGAACCTGATCCTGATCCCCGGCACCGTCGGCGCCGCACCGATCCAGAACATCGGCGCCTACGGCTGCGAGGTAGCCGAGTTCATCGAAAGCGTCGAAGCCTGGGACCTGCGCGAGCATCGCGTGGTGACGCTGGACCACGCCACCTGCGCGTTCGCCTATCGCGACTCGCTGTTCAAGCACGAGCCCGGCCGCTACATCGTCACCGCGGTGCGCTTCGTGCTGCCGCGCAGCCGGCCGTTGCGCACCGACTACGCCGGCATCGACGAGGAACTGGCGCGGATGGGCGTGGACAAGCCTGCGCCGTTCCACGTCGCCGAGGCGGTGGTACGCCTGCGCACGCGCAAGCTGCCTGACCCCGCGGTGATCGGCAACGCCGGCAGCTTCTTCAAGAATCCGATCGTCGATGCTTCCGTGGCGGAAGCATTGCAGCGCGAGCACTCCGACCTGCCGGCCTGGCCGCAGCGTGACGGTCGCCGCAAGATTTCCGCCGCGTGGATGATCGAGGCCGCTGGCTTCAAGGGGCTACGCGAAGGCGACGCCGGCATCTCCAACCGCCACGCGCTGGTGCTGGTCAACCACGGCCACGCCAATGGCCCGCAGTTGTGGGCGCTGGCGCAACAGGTGATGGACGGCGTGCACGGGAAATTCGGCGTGCGGCTGGAGCCGGAACCGGTGGTGATCGGCGCGGGCTGAGTCCGTGCCATCCGGGCTTCACCCGGCGCCTTGTGTCGTTTTGCCTGAGCGCAAGTGCGCAGCCCCGTGGGCCAAGGGTGGTGCATTGCGCGTGCACTTCGACGCCGCTTGCTGTCCCAAGTCGCGCTCAGTGCGAACGGGGGGTGTGGTGGCCCATGCCGTTCTCCCTGAGTGCAGGCCCGCGGGGCCGAAGTCGAAGGGTGGGGCGCCGGTATCTTCGATCCCGTGTTGCGCATGGGCAGGTGCCCTGTCATGTTGACGCGCGGGCGACGGGTCGCCCCAACCGCATTCTGATTCGATCATGGAGGTTGGACATGCAGGTGTCGTCGAGCTGGCCGGTGCTCGTGTTGTGGACCTTCGTTGCCACCGTGGTTTGCGGCTGCAGTACGCAAGAGGAACGCAAGCCGGTTGGGGAGCCCCGGACCAGTTACGCGGAGATGGCGGCGCCTGCGAGCGCACCGCATTACACCTTGCAACCCGGGGATACGGCGGTGAAGCCCGTGCTGGACAAGCAGGTCTCGCCGGTGTACCCGCCCACCCTGGTTCGCCCGGGCGCTGTGCCGGTCACTGTCGTGGTGCAGCTGGTGATGGACGAGAACGGCCGCGTCCAGGCCGTGCACCCGCAGCCCGGCACCGCGGATGGTCCGGCGCATGCCTTGTTCGAGGCTGCAGTCGAGCAAGCGGTCATGCAATGGACGTTCACGCCGATGTGGGTGCGGCATCCGCGGGGCGATGGCACGTATGAGGTGACGCAGAAACCTTTCAGCCTCTGGTACGTATTCGATTTCAAGATGGCAGGCGGCAAACCTGTCGTCGAATCGGGCAGGCGCTGACGACTGCTCGCCGCGCGATGCGGGATACCCCCGTGCCGCCCGCCGGTCATGGTGCCCGCAGGTTCGCCATGTGCAGCAGCACCCCGGCCAGGCTTTTCAGATCCTGCGCGTTGTGCGCGGCGACGCGGCGCAGGTTGCGGGCGGAGCCGCCGCGCAGGTAGGTGAGCCAGGCGGCGGGGGCCTCCGCGCCGGGCAGGTCGTCCTCGCGCACGACGCCGAGCAGCTGGCGCTCGGCGGTGGTGAGGCGACAGTTCGGCCACCGGTGTTTCCAGTGGCGGCGCACCGGATGCAGCAGGTCCAGGTGGCCGCGGCCGGCCAGCGGGTTCGGCAGGCGGGCGAGACGGTAGCGCGTTGCCAGCAGCGGCGCGTCGTAGCACTTGCCGTTATAGCTGACGAGCACGGTGTCCTCGTCCAGCCAGCCGGCGAAGGTGCGCAGCATGGCGGTCTCCGCCGCCATGGTGGTGATGGTGAGCTGGCGGATGCGCAGGCGGCCACCCTGCCAGTCGGCCGCGCCGATCATGAAGGCGCGGGTCCCGGTGCCGCCGGCCAGGCCGGTGGTCTCGGTGTCGAAGTGCAGCAGGCGATCGTGGTGCACGGGTTCCATGCGGGCGAAGCCGGCGTCGATGACCGGCGGCGGAACGAGCCAGTCGGCAAACGCCTCGGTGTAGCGCAGGCCGGGGGAAAGTTCGAAGCCGGGCACCTCGCGGTCGCGGGATGACGGAACCGCGGCGGTGCCGCGCTTGAGCCGGGCGTGGCGCTGGAGCAGCCGGCGCAGCTCGGGCGCCATCGCGGAAGAGGGCGGCGCGACGCGAGGGGTTCCCGGCGTCGCTGCATCCAGCGCATGGCGGGCAGGCACGGCGGCATGGGCATGTCCCGCCTCGCTGCGCAGCTGGCGCAGCTTCGCGATGAGCGGGTTCACGCTCACAACGCCACCAGCAGCGCGAGCACGCGCAGGGCGAGGGCCTTGGGCGTGGCGACGGCCGGATCGTCGGCGGTCTGCTCGTCCGTCGCCAGTACCGGGCCGACACAGGCGGGGCAGCCGGCGCGGCAGTCGCAGCGTTCGATCAGGCTGACCGATTGCGCCAGCAAGTCCTCGCGACGCCGGAACAGCGGTTCGCTGTGGCCGATGCCGCCGGGGAACGCGTCGTACAGGTAGACGGTGGGCGTGAACGGCGCATCCGGCCCCAGCGCGGCGGGCTGGCCATCGCTGCCGCGCAGCTGGCCGCGACCGTGGAGGTCGGTGCTGGCGAACCAGGCGCCGTCGCCCGAGCCCACGGCTTTCTGCAGGTCGCGCGCCTCGGCCATCACCGCCACGGTGGCGACGATGTGCAGCGCGTACGCCGCGCCGAGGAAACCGTCGAGCGCCTGCTGGCGTTGCTCGAACGCGGCTTCCAGCACCATCTGCGGCAGCTGCCACCACACCGCCGTGGTGTGCAGTTCCTGGTCGGGCAGGTTGACCGGGCCGTAGCCGATGTTCTCGTGCGAATAGAAGCGGATCTTCTTGTAGCCGGGCACCCGGCGCACCACGTGCACCTCGCCGTGATGGGCCTGACCGCAGCCGGCGTGCGCGCTGTCGAAACAGTCCAGCACCTTGAGCCGGGTGTAGTCGATGGCGTCGGTGTAGTAGTCGACGCTGGTGCGCGTGACGTAGGCCTTGCGGCCTTCCCAGTCCAGCTTCTCCACCTGGTAGGGCAGCGACTGGACCATGTGGATCGCGCCTTCGTACAAGGTGACCGCGGCGGCGGAGTAGTCGACTTCGGCGATGATGGTCTGGCGGCCGTCGGTGCGGTCGACCACCACGAAGTTGCCGTCGGCCACCGAGCGCAGCGACACCGCGATGGCCGGGTAGCTGTCGGCGATCCATTCCCAGCGATCGCCCTCGCGGTGCAGCACGCCTTCCTCGCGCAGCAGGTCGAGCCACGGCGTGGCGACCTCGGTGCCGAACATCTCGTCGCCGGTGAACGGCAGCTCGAACGCGGCGCAACGGATGTGGTCGAGCAGGATCAGTGGTTGATCGGGCTGGATGCGCGCGTGCTCCGGCGAAGCGCCCTGGAAGAACTCCGGGTGGCGCACCAGGTACTGGTCCAGCGGGTCGGAGCTGGCCACCAGCACGCCCAGCGCCGATTGCTGGCGGCGCCCGGCACGACCGAAACGCTGCCACGTCGCGGCGACGGAGCCCGGGTAGCCGTTCAGCACCACCGCGTCGAGGCTGCCGATGTCTACGCCCAGTTCCAGCGCCGAGGTGCTGACGATGCCGTCGATGCTGCCCTCGCGCATCGCGCGCTCGGCGGCGCGGCGCTCCTTCGGCAGGTAGCCGCCGCGATAGGCGCGGATGCGCGGGCGCTTGCGCGGATCGTGGTCGAACACGTCCTTGAGGTACTTGGTGAGCACCTCGACCATGCTGCGCGACTGGGCGAACACGAGCGTCTTCATGCCGCTCTTGATCGCCAGCCGCGCGATGCGGTTGGTCTGCGAGCGCGCCGAGGCGCGCAGACCAAGGTCGGGGTTCACCACCGGCGGGTTCCACAGCAGCACGTGCTGGTCGCCGCTGGGTGCACCGCTTTCGGTGATCGCGGTGACCGCATCCTCGATCAGCGCCTCGGCGTGTTCCCGCGGATTGCCGATGGTGGCCGAGCACAGGATGAACTGCGGGGTGACGCCGTAGAACGCGCAGACACGCTTGAGCCGGCGGATCACGTTGGCCACGTGCGAGCCGAACACGCCCCGATACGTGTGCACCTCATCGATCACCACGTAGCGCAGGTTCTCGAAGAACTGCGCCCACTTGGTGTGATGCGGCAGGATGCCCTGGTGCAGCATGTCCGGATTGCTGACCACGATGTCGCCATGCAGGCGGATCGCCTGTCGCGCATCGCCGGGCGTGTCGCCATCGAAGGTGAATGCCTTGACCCCCAGCGCGCCGGCCCGGTTCAGCTCCAGCAGCTCGGCCACCTGGTCCTGCGCCAGCGCCTTGGTGGGGAACAGGTACAGCGCCTTGGCGTGATCGGTCATGGCAGCGCTGATGACCGGCAGCGTGTAGCACAGCGACTTGCCCGAGGCGGTGGGCGTGACGATGGCCACGTGCGCGCCCGCCCGCGTGGCTTGCCATGCCTCGGCCTGATGGCTGTAGAGCTGCTCGATGCCGCGCGTGCGCAGCGCCCCGGCCAGCGCATCGGGGAGATCGTCGGGCAGCGGCGCGAACGTGCCCTCCCGACCGGGCACCACGAAGGCGCCGGTGATCCGCGCGGCATAGCGCTTCGACAGCCGCCGGGCCAGGCTGCGGCCGTCGCCCGGCCCGTCCAGCACGAGGTCGTCGCTGGCGTAGCGGTCGGGTAATGTGTTCATCGGCAGGCTCCGCGCGAAGGTCCGCGGATTAGGCCGCGTGCGCGTCTCACCGGGTGAGATGGCGCGTGGCCGTCAGGGCATCGTCAGCCGTCCTTGCGGGAGCGGGCCCGACCAGGAGCGTCAGGCGACTTGCGCGGCAGGCGACCGCTGACGTTCGCGCCAGTGCGGCACCTCGGCCCAGCCGTCGCGCGGTGGTTCGCCGGCCAGCGCGCGGCGCAGTTCGTGGCGACCGAGATGGGGTGCAAACTGGTGGATGAAGGCCAGCGTGTACTCACGCGGCACGCTGTCCCGGCGCAGTACCACCCAGGTCGTGCACGGCGCGAACAACGCATCGGCGGGCAGCGCGAGCAGGTCGGCGTCGCCGGGCTGCATGGCCATTTCGGCGAGGATGCCCACACCCATGCCGGCGCGCACGTAGGTCTTGATCAGGTCGGCGTCACCGGCAGTCATCGCGATCTGCGGTGACAGCCCGGCCTCCTCGAACGCGCGGCGCAAGGACGACTCCGGCCGCAGCGAGGAGTCGTAGCTGACCAGCGGCAAGCCCGCCAGCTCGGTCAGCGTGGGCGCGGCGGCGCGCCGCGCCAGCGGATGGTCGCGCGGGGTGACGATCACCCGTTGCCAGCGATAGGCGGCAAACGCCATGCCGACGGCCGGCGCGCTGCCGGCGCTGCTGATAATGGCCAGATCGACCTGACCGGCTTCCAGCCGGGCCAGCACGTCGGCGTCGCGGGTCGGCTCCAGATGCACGCTGACCTGGGGGAAGCTGGCATTGAGCGCGGCGATTGCCGCGGGCAGGGCGAAGCGAGCCTGGGTATGCGTGGTGGCGATGCGCAGCTCGCCGTGGGCCTCGTTGCGCAGGTTCGCGGCGATCGCGCGGATGTTGGTTGCCTCGGCCAGGATGATCCGCGCCCGTTCGATCACCTGCTCGCCCGCGTGGGTCACCGCATCCAGGCTCTTGCCCTTGCGCACGAAGAGCTGAAAACCCAGCTCGTCCTCAAGCTGGCGCAGCTGCTTGCTGAGACCGGGCTGGGTGGCATGCACGCGCTCGGCCGCCAGGGTGATGTTGAGGCCGGAGTCGGCGATGGCGATGAGATGGCGCAGCTGGGTAAGCGTCATGGGCAGGAGTCCGTGGGCGATGGTCGGGGGACGGATGGGCGATGCAGCTGCGCATACATCGTGCAATCCCCCGGCCGCCGGCGTGACGAGCCCCTGGCCGGTCGCCACGGATACCCTTGTCGATGGAATGACATACTTTCATATTGGACGTCTATACGTCCATTCGTGTTGCATGTCAATCGGGCCTGCCGGTCATGCCGCGACGGCATAAGCACCAAGGCACAAATCATTTGTGGTGCCGGTGGCGGCTTCGTAGCGTAGGCGAACCCCTTGCTCCGGCCATTCCTGCGCATGAAGCTCTACCCGATCTTTGCCTCGTTGTCGCAGCGCGCCGTGCTGGTGGTCGGCGGCGGCGCGGTGGCCGAGCGCAAGGTGGCAGCACTGCTGCAGGCTCGGGCGCAGGTGACGGTGAACGCGCCCAGCCTCACGCCGCGCCTGCAGCGCTGGGTGCGGCAGGGCCGTATCGCCCATCGCACCGATCCGTTCCGCGAGAGCTGGCTGGAGCGCGTGTGGCTGGTGGTGGCGGCCACGCCCGATCGCGAGATCAACGCGCTGGTGGCCAGTCTGGGCGAGTTGCGCCGGATCTTCGTCAACGTGGTCGACGATGCGGCGCTGTCCAGCTTCCACGTGCCGGCGGTGATCGACCGCGCACCGCTGACCATCGCGATCTCCAGCGGCGGCGAGGCGCCGATGCTCTCGCGCCTGCTGCGCGAGCGGCTGGAAGCGCTGCTGGATGATTCGCTGGGCACGCTGGCCCGGCTGATGGCCCGGCTGCGCCCGCGCATTCGTGCCCGTTTTCCCGCACTGGCGGCGCGACGCGCCTTCTACGACAGCCTGCTGGCCGGGCCGGTGGCGCAATTGTTGCGCCAGCAGCGAGATGGCGAGGCGCAGGCGGCGGCGGAACATGCTCTCGCCGATACGCCGTCGCCGCTCACCGGTTCGGTGGTGCTGGTGGGCGCCGGCCCCGGCGATCCGGGCCTGTTGACCTTGCGTGCGTTGCGCGCGCTCAACGAGGCCGACGTGATTCTGCACGACCGGCTGGTCGGTGCCGGCGTGCTGGCGCTGGCCCGGCGCGATGCCGAGCGGATCGAGGTCGGCAAGCAGGCCGGCCGGCACCACACCACGCAGGAGGCGATCCACGCCTTGCTGCTGGAGCATGCGCGTGCCGGCAAGCGGGTGGTGCGGCTGAAGGGCGGCGACCCGTTCGTGTTCGGTCGCGGCGGCGAGGAGCTGGAGTTTCTGCACGCCCACGCGATTCCTTTCGAAGTGGTGCCCGGCATCACCGCCGCCGTGGCCTGCGCGGCTTACTCGGGGGTGCCGCTGACTCATCGCGAGCGCGCCCAGTCAGTGCGCTTCGTCACCGCGCATTGCCGCGATTCGCACGACACCGTGGACTGGCCTGCGCTGGCGCAGGAGCGGCAGACGCTGGCGATCTACATGGGCGTGAACGAGCTGGCGACCCTGCAGGCGCGCCTGGTCGAACACGGCCGCGCTGCGTCCACGCCGTTCGCCCTGATCGAAAACGGCTCGCTGCCGAACCAGCGCGTGGTCTGCGGCGTGCTGGGCAACCTTGCCGAGCGAGCCGCAGCCCACGCCGTGAGCTCGCCGGCGCTGCTGATCCTGGGCGAGGTGGCCGCCTTGGCGCCGTCGCTGGCCTGGTTCGGCGCCGCCCCGCTGGGCGCGACCGTGCACGCCTTGCCCGCCGCCGCGGCGGCGCGCGATGGCGTGCTCGAGGCGATCCATCGCGCCGCCTGTTGACCGATCCCGAATCGGCGCATCATCTGCCTTCGTCCATGCGCCCGTTCCTCACGTCCGATTCCCCGAGGAGACACCCATGATCTACGACAACATCCTGGACACCATCGGCCGCACGCCGATCGTGAAGCTGCACCGCCTGGCGCCCGCACACGTGAGCATCTACGTGAAGATCGAGGCGTTCAACCCGGCCGGTTCGGTGAAGGACCGACTCGCCTTGGCGATCATCCTGGACGCCGAGCAGCGCGGCACGCTCAAACCCGGGCAGACCGTGGTGGAGGCCACGTCCGGCAATACCGGCGTGGCGCTGGCCGCGGTGTGCGCGGCGCGCGGCTATCCGTTCGTGGCGGTGATGTCCGACACGTTCTCGCTGGAGCGGCGCAAGCTGATCCGCGCCTATGGCGGCAAGGTGGTGCTCACCCCCGGTGCGGCACGCGGTACCGGCATGGTGGAGAAGGCCGCCGAACTGGCGAAACAGCATGGCTGGTTCCTCGCCGACCAGTTCGAGAACCCGGCCAACCCGGCCTACCACCGCCAGACCACGGCGGCCGAAGTGCTCGGCGACTTCGCCGGCCGGCGGCTGGACTACTTCGTCAGCGGCTGGGGCACCGGCGGCACGCTCACCGGCGTGGGGGAGGTGCTGAAAGTGGCTCGGCCGCAGGTCAAGGTGATTGGCGCGGAGCCGGCCGGCGCCTCGCTGCTTGGCGGCAAGGAATGGCAGCCGCACAAGATCCAGGGCTGGACGCCGGACTTCGTGCCCGCCGTGCTCAATGCCAAGGTGGTCGACCGGATCGTCACCGTCGACGACGTGGTGGCGCGCGACACCGCGAGGGAACTGGCCCGGCGCGAGGGTATCTTCACCGGGCTGTCCTCCGGCGGCACGCTGGCCGCGGCGCTTGAAGTGGCGAAGGACGCGCCGGCCGGATCGGTCCTGCTCGCGATGCTGCCCGACACCGGCGAACGCTACCTGTCGACCTTCCTGTTCGAGGGCGTCAACGAGGGTTCCGACGAGGTTTGAGCGCGGCTGCATGGCAACCGGGGCTCGCGCCCCGGGGCGCCTCGTCGGATACTCGACTTCGATCGATCCCGGGGGCGACGATGCACAAGAACCGACTCGAGGCGTTCAGCGACGGCGTGCTCGCCATCATCATCACCATCATGGTGCTGGAGATGAAGGTGCCGCACGGCGAGACGCTGGCGGCACTGCTGCCGATGGCACCGGTGTTTCTCAGCTACGTGCTGAGCTTCGTCTACGTGGGCATCTACTGGAACAACCACCACCACATGCTGCAACTGGCCGGCCCGGTCAGCGGCGCGGTTTTGTGGGCCAACCTGCATCTGCTGTTCTGGCTGTCGCTGCTGCCGTTCGCCACCGGCTGGATGGGCGAAAACCACTTCGCGCAGGGGCCGACGGCGCTGTACGGCGTGGTGCTGCTGATGGCGGCGCTGGCGTACTGGATGCTGCAACGCGCGCTGATCCGCGCCGAGGGCAGGGCATCCGCGCTGGCCCGCGCCGTCGGCGGCGACTGGAAGGGAAAACTCTCGCCGGTGATCTACGCCAGTGCCATCCTCGTCTCGTTCCGCGCCGCGTGGATCGCGCAACTGCTGTATGGCGTGGCCGCCCTGCTGTGGCTGGTGCCGGACCGGCGCATCGAACGGGTGGCGGGACGGGCGCCGCACTGAGGCGGGTTCTGCCGGCGAGGTTGGCCGGCGAGGGTTGGCCGGAAAGGGTTGGCCGGAAAGGGTTGGCCGGAAAGGGTTGGCCGGAAAGGGTTGGCCGGATCGGTCCGCTCCGGGTCCGGTGCAGGGCTCGTCGAGGACGCAGCGGCTGCCTAGAGTGACGGCTCCCCCATGATGGAGTCGCCCCATGTCCGACACCCCCGCCTTGCTGGTCATCGACGTGCAGCAATCGTTCCTGCAGGCACCGTACTGGCGCGAAGACGACCTGCCGGCGTTCCGCGAGAAGTTGTTGCAGCTGATCGACGGCGCGAGCGCCCGCGGCTGGCCGATCGTGCGCATCCTGCACGAGGAGGTCACCGGTCACTTCAGTGTGGCGTCGGGGCTGGTGCAGCCGATGGCGTGGGTGCCGCAGGTGCGCGACACGGTGTTCCGCAAGCAGGTGCACAACGCGTTCACCGGCACCGGCCTGCAGGCATGGCTGCGAGAGCGCGGCATCGGCCGCGTCATCATCAGCGGCATCCGCAGCGAGCAGTGCTGCGAGACGACTGCCCGGGTCGCTTCCGATCTCGGCTTCGACGTCGACTACGTCACCGAGGCCACGCTGACCTTTCCGATGGTCCACGCCGGCAGCGGCACTCGCTACGATGCGCAGGACATCAAGCAACGCACGGAACTGGTTCTGGATGGACGCTTTGCCCGCATCCGCACCGTCGATGACGTCCTCGCCGATCACTGAGGTGTGCTTCGTGCTGCCGCCGGACCTGATCCTGCTGGATCTGGCCGGTGCCGCCGACGCCTTTCGCATTGCCGCGGCGATGGGCTTGCCGGCGCGCCTGCGGCTGATGGCGCCGGTGGTGGCGGGCGAGGCGGCACCAACCGCGCTGGGCGTCAGTCTTGCCGGCGTCGAACCGCTGCCGGCGAAGTTGCCCGAGCACGTGCTGATCGTGGTGTGCGGTGCCACCGGCAGCGCCGCGCGCCTGTTGTCGTCGGCGGCCGGCAAGGCGCTGGTGGCCTGGTTGCGGCGCCATGTCGTCGCTGGCCGACCGCTGGCCTGCGTCTGTTCCGGCGCGCTGCTGGCGGCGGCCGCCGGCCTGCTCGACGGGCGGCGCTGCACCACGCACCACAGCCTGCTCGACGAGCTGCGCCAACTGGCGCCGGCGGCCGAGGTGCTGGACAGCCGCGTGTTCGTCGAAGACGGCGAGGTCTGCACCAGCGCCGGCATCACCGCCGGCATCGACCTCGCGCTGCACCTGATCGCCAGGCTCGGCTCGCCGCGCCTGGCCGTCGCCGTGGCGCGGGAAATGGCCGTCTACATGCGCCGCGCCGCCGGCGACCCGGCGCTGTCGCCGTGGCTGGAAGGGCGCAACCACATGAACATGGCCATCCACCGCGTGCAGGATGCACTGCTCAAGGCGCCCGCGCAGGACTGGCCGCTGGCGCGGCTGGCCGACATCGGCCACCTGAGCGTGCGCAGCCTCACGCGCCACTTCCGCGAAGCCAGCGGCATGTCGGTCAACCGCTACCACGCGCGCCTGCGGCTGGCGCTCGCGCGGCAGGCGCTGGCCAACGGCGACAACGTGGAGCGGGCGGCCGAGTGCGCGGGCCTGGGTTCGGCGCGGCAGCTGCGCCGGTTGTGGGCAGCACATGCCGACGACCGTCCGGCGTCGGTGCGGTCACGCGCTTGAGCGGGCCTAGAGCAGGCTTTCCAGCGGCAGCAGCTTGAGCATCTGCACCTCGACCCGGCGGCCGGTGGTGGCGCCGGGGTCGTGGTCGTAGGTCACCGGCTTGCCGTGTTCCGTGGCCTGCCATTGCATGGCGCCGCCATGCGCCGAGCCGTCCTGCTTCAGGATCACGCGGTAGGCCTGCTCGGGCAGCGTGGCGCTGTCGAAGAACGCGGTGACCGCCGCGGCCAGCAGCGGACAGTCGACGATGATGCCCATCTCGGTGTTGAGCAGCTTCGAGCGCGCGTCCATGTTCATCGAGCCGATGAACACCTTGCGCCGATCCACCACGATGGCCTTGGCATGCAGGCTGACGCCGGAGGAGGTGCCCCCGGTGGTGACCCGTTGCGGCGCACCCGCGGCAGGTCGCAATTCGTACAGCTGCACGCCGCTCTCCAGCAGCGGTCGGCGATAGCGCGAGTAGCCCGAGTACACGATCGGCTCGTCGTTCGAGGCCAGCGAATTGGTCAGCACCTTGACCGTCACCCCGCGCCTGGCCAGCAAATCGAGATAGGCCGTGCCGCGCTCGCCGGGGATGAAGTAGGGCGAGATCAGCAGCAACTCGTGCTGCGTGCCATCCGCCATCGCCTTGATGTCCGGGCCGATGCGCAGCTCGGGCTGGTCCTCTGTCGCCTCGATCTTGGCCGGCTGGTCGGCCACCAGCGTGGCAGGTCCCCAGAACCACTGGCCCTTGCGGTCGGCGGAGGCGCCGTAGGGCAGGGCGTCCAGCGTGGCCTGGGCGTAGTCCGATTGCGCGAATGCGCGCGCATCGT
The DNA here is from genome assembly GCF_052978325.1 of Rhodanobacter sp. UC4443_H10. Lineage (NCBI taxonomy): Bacteria > Pseudomonadati > Pseudomonadota > Gammaproteobacteria > Lysobacterales > Rhodanobacteraceae > Rhodanobacter > Rhodanobacter sp. UC4443_H10. The sequence continues at coordinate 627,854 of NZ_CM129668.1, forward strand.
GCGCCAGTTCGGTCCGCAGTTTCGCCAGGTCGACATGATCGGCATGCTTGCCATGGAATGCCTTCACCGGATAAGCCGCGTCGCAGTTCCAGTACTCGTCGAAGGCATGCGAGGCCTGTGACACCACCGGGCCGATCGCGATCAGGTCGAGGTCGCGGAAATGGGTGTCCTCGCCCGCGTCGAAGTATGCATCGCCGATGTTGCGTCCGCCGACGATCGCCACGTTGCCGTCGGCGATGAACGACTTGTTGTGCATGCGCCGGTTCAGCCGGTGCGTGTCGAGCAGGAACTGGGCAGCCTTGGAGAATACCGACGGCTTCTTCGTGGCGAACGGGTTGAACAGGCGCACCTCGATGTTCGGGTGGGTATCCAGCGCGTCGAACAGGTCGATCGCCTGGCTGGCGTTGATGTCGTCCACCAGCAGGCGCACGCGCACGCCACGGTCGGCCGCGGCCAGCAGGCGCTGCGCCATCAGTCGCCCGGTCGCGTCGTTGTCGAAGATGTAGTACTGCAGATCCAGCGAATGCTGCGCGTGGTCGGCCAACGCCACGCGGCTCATCAACGCATCGGTGCTGCGGATCAGCAGGCGAAAGCCCGACTGATCCTGGTGTTTGTCGGTCTCGGCATGCACGTAGCGCGCCGCCGGCGTGCCCACGGTCGGCGGCAACGCCTTCGACACCGGCTTGACCCCGGGCGCGGGCGGCGAGCAGCCCGCCAGGGCCACGCCGAGCAACACCGCGCCAAGCACACTGATGAGTCGCCGCATGTTCACCCGCCTTTTGCTGCGTGCCGATCACGGCTTCGCGGCAATCGTCCATCGCCAGCGGCGTACTTTGCGAAGGCGGCCGTGAAATCCATGCGACTGCGGAGCCTCGCCTGACTCGGGTACTCGGGTTTCCGCCTTTCGTTTATCCCCAGCTCGACAACGGCATGGCACCGGGCGCGAACATCCCCTGCGGTCCGAAGTGGAACATGCGGGAGCGGTCGCGTACGTAGTCGTGGCCTTTCTCGGCGAGCACGGACCGGTTCAGTTCTTCGTACCAGCGTTGCACCGTGGTGGCGTCGGTCAGCAGCAGGAAGGTCCAGTCGGGGAACACCACGGTGACGGGTTCGTCGCCGTGCCAGGCGAACTGCGCCTCCGCGCCGTGCTGCACCATGTCGGCGCCGATCAGCTGGTTCAGCGAGCTGCGGATGCGCTCGAACTCCATGTCCGGGAGCAACGGGGTGAAGTTCTTGACGCCGTGGAGTTGGCCTTCATGGCGTCGGTTGTCGGTTTCCTTGCCGCGAACGATCACATCCTTCAGATCGTAGTCGCCGTGGATGTAGACCCAGCCCTTGCCGGCGTGGTCGAGCTGCAGGCAGCCGTAGTGGCGGGATGCGGGGTCGACGTCGACGCGCCAGCGCCACTCGGCCGAGCAGGCGGCGGCGCGGCCCACGCCCCAGGCCGCCCAGCTTTCCGGGCGCTGCGGATCGCCCATGGGCGGCGTCTTGTTCTCGGCCGCCAGGTATTGCATGCCGTCGTGCCAGGCCTTCATCGCCTTGTCCCGCTTGGCTGACTTGAAAGCCCCGGGGTGCATGCCCGGGTGCACCACCAGCCCGGCGATGACGTAGTCCTGTTTCACCATGCGCCCCGCCACCGAGCGCATGGGGCCCGGCGGGTTGACGTCGGCGGTCTTGGCTTTCACCAGGGCCGGTTTGGGGTAATAGCCGGGCATGCCGACGTAGCGCAGCGAATCCTCGTTGGTATGTCGCACGAGCAGGATGACCTTGCGCTCCCGCGCCACCATGAGGAACTTCTGCAGGTCGATGCCGCGCATGCCGATGCCGATACCCATGATCGTCGTCCCTGTGTCGTATGGATGGGGGGAGTGTACGAGTTTTGAAACTCGAGATCGGAGCAAAAAGCCCCGGCGACGAGGTTCCGGACTCGGCGCGCAAGGCAATCTTTGCGTCGGTGGAACGATGGAACCCCGGCGTTGGCACTTCTTCGCGCGATGCCGAAACAAAAAAATCCCGCCATCGGCGCTGTCTGCTCAGACGACGATGTCGGGAAGGCCGGCGTCAAGGCTCTTCTGCTTGGTGGCGGGGCCACGACCTCCAACCGCGACGCCGGGCATCCCGACCACGAAAGCGCGAAGCCTTCCGCCTTGCCATGAAACGTGAGCGTCTTCGCACTCCTGCGTTATGCTCGGCCGGTATTCCGGGGGGAATGGATGACCATGAAACGCTGGCCGATGGCTGCCGCCGTCATCTGCATGGCCGCTGCAGGCTGCAGCAGGACCGATGCAGACGCACCGTCAAACACCCGCCGACCGCAGCAGGCCGGCGCGACCAACCCGCTCGCCACCGCCGGCCACCTCGCCGGCATCGAAGCCGCCGGCCTGACCGGCGACCAGCGCGCCATGCAAGGCCACGTCGACGCCATGCACAAGGACATGATGCGCTCCATGCATCTGCCCGACCCGTCACGCCCGATCAACCACGAAGCCGCCCGCACCGCCGTGCGCCCGCTGCAAGGCGTGCAATCCGTAGTCTGGATCGACCGCAGCAACCTGCTGGTGATGGTCGGCGGCAACCAGTACCGCAGCATGGCCACCATCGACCGCATCTGCCTCGCCCTGGAACCACTGGGCGACACACTGGGCGTGGTGGTCAACCTGCAGGACGTGACGGCGACGACGTCGAAAGGTGCGGATACGTTGTCGCGGAATTGCCAGTTGAGGGCAGGGGAGCGGGCGATGTTGCAGCAGAAGCGGCAGGTGGATGTGCTGGATCCGGAGGTTAGGCGGGTGTTTCGGGCGCAGCAAGGCAGGCGATAAGTGGCTCTGATCCGGTTTGCTAGCCGGAGATGAGTTAGAAAAAACAGCAATGCGTAGGGGACTGCCGTATGAAACTGATACACATCTCGATACACAACTTCCGGGGCATCATCGACGCTTCGATGTACTTCCATCCCTATACGCTGGTTGTGGGTGCGAACAATTCCGGGAAGAGCACGATCATTGATTGCATCCGGGCCTTCTACGAGAAAGATGGGTTTAAATTCAAGAAGGAAGCGGATTTCCCGCTCAAGGGTGCGGCGGATCAGGAGTCATGGGTAGAACTGACGTTTGCACTCGCTGACCAAGAACACGATTCCCTGAAGGATGAATACAAGACTGGAGAGTTCCTACGCAAAAGTGGACACCGGTTGGTTAGCCGTACTGTGCCTCGAACTCGATGGGAGAACGATAGCCCAAGGCAGAGTGTAAGCGCTTGCTGTTGTAGAAATCGATGTAGCTGCGCACGGCGCTTCGCAGCGAGCCTTCGGTGCAGAAGCTGTCGCGGTGATACATGTCCGATTTCATCGACTTGTTCCACGACTCCATATGCGCGTTGTCGGTCATTCGATGCGGGCGGTTCACGCTCTGCACCAAGCCCGCCCTGGCCAGCATGCGTTTGAAGTCGCTGGCCAGAAACTCCACCCCGCGATCACTGTGCAGCAACGTGCCGGGCGGCGGTTTGCGTTGGCGCAACGCCGCTGCCAACGCCCGGCGCGTCAGGTTGGCCGTCCGGTCCGTTCCCAGCGACCAGCCCAGCAGGCGCCGCGAATAGCGATCCATGACGGTGGCGAGGTAGCGCCATGAACCCGATACTTTCAGATAGGTGACATCGGTGACCCAGACCTGATCGGGCCGATCCACCGTCAGCTCGTGCACCTGGTTGTCGACGCTGGCGAAGAAGCGATCGACACCCGGACAACGTCGATACAGATCGGCAGAGCAGCCACGGATGGCATGGTCCCGCATCAAGCGCTCGACCCGGCGGCGTCCGACGGATTCACCGTTGCGTTGCAGGCCGGCGTGGACCCGCGGGCTACCGTAAGTCTGCCGGCCTTCGGCGTGCACGTGGCGAATGCTCTCAAGCAGTCGTGCATCCTCCTGCGCACGCGCGCTCGACGGTCGATCCCGCCAGGCGTAATACCCGCTTGGACTGACCCCGTACAGCCGGCACAACAGCCTCACCGGGTGGTGCTCTTGCTGACGGATGAAGGCGAAGATGTCGGCCTTGGACTGGAAGTGAACGCGATCGCTTTTTTTAAAAGGTCATGCTCGATCTTCAGCTGCTCGTAGGCCTTCTTCACCCGACGCAGCTCCTTCAGCTCCGCTGCCACGGCTTTGTCGACCGCCACACCCTTCGTCATGATCAATCCCTCGCGCGCCTGTTTGCGCCAACGAGACAGCATGAACGGGTGGATGTAAAGCGACTGGGCAACGTCACCCACCGCGACGCCCGGTAACAGGCTCAAACGGACAGCGGTTGCCTTGAATTCCTGGGTATAGCGGTAGGTGGTTCGTGGACCTGGTTTGGGCATCTTGTGGACTCCTGAAGTGGTAGTTCAGGGTGTCCACTAAAGCGTAGGAACTATCCTGCCGAGAAAACGCTGAAGGTTAGGAAGCTCTTTCAGACCGGCGAGAAACTGCATGACGGCAAGAATGCCGCTGGCTCGATCCTTGGCTACAAGTCTGATGGCACGCTGTCTAATGAACCCTTCTATGGCGCGAAGAATGTTCAGAGCGGCAAGTTTGGCGACCTGATCTACATCCCGGCAATCAGCAAGGTCGATGAACACACCAAACTCAGTGGACCATCGGCCCTGCGCGACTTGATCACCAACATCATGTCGGATGTCGTGGAAGGGAGCGACGCTTACAAGACCTTGACGGATAGCGTTACCACCTTTGCCGCAAGCGTTCGCACAATCGAAACTGAAGATAAGCGCTCGCTGTCAAACTTCGAAAATGACTTGAATGCTCTGCTTGCACCGTGGCAGACGAATTTCAACCTCAAATTCACCGCGCCTTCCACAGCGGAAATCATTAAATCGCTGCTCGGATGGGACATCCGCGACAACCATCATGAACAGCCGCAAGGCGTTGAGTACTTTGGCTCTGGCTTCCAGCGCCACTTCGTCTATTCACTGATTCAGCTTGGCGCAAAGTACGTGCCACAGAAGGTTGCGAAGAAGGCAAAGGACTTTGTCCCTTCCTTGAATCTAGTGCTCTTTGAAGAGCCTGAGGCATTCCTGCATCCGCCTCAACAGGAAGATCTGGCCCGTAACCTGATCAAGGTAAGTGAGGCAGCTGATTGGCAAATCGTCTGCCCTACCCATTCAGCGCACTTCGTAAGTAGAAATGCCATGCGGATTCCGACCATCATTCGGACACGACGAGCGGAGGGCATCGTCTCCACCTTCCAAATTGACGAGGCGCTATGGAACAACATCGTTGACGCTAATCACGCAATCCAGCATGTTGCAGCGAAATATCCCAACGTACTGAAGACCATGCAGGCTGATGACCTAAAACCTGAGATGGAGTCCGTGAAATTCTTCTTGTGGCTCAATCCTGACCGGGCGGGAATGCTGTTTGCACAACATGTTTTGCTGGTCGAGGGACCAAGCGAGACTGCCTTGATTAACCGGTTGCTGGATGACGGCAAGCTGGCTTTGCCCCAAGGCACGTATGTCCTGGACTGTCTCGGCAAATACAACATTCACCGTTTCATGAATCTACTGAGCGGTCTCGGTGTTGTGCATGCGGTGCTGCACGATGACGACAACAATGCAAACGAGCATCAGGAACTCAATCAGCTGATTGCGGATTCGAAGGACGCCAACTTTACGCACGCGGTCATCACGATACCGAAAGATCTTGAAAACGTGCTCGGCGTTAACTCACCTGGTGCCAGCCACAGAAAGCCTCAGCACTTGTTGTATTGTTATGCCACCAATCAAATTGACAATGCGAAGCTGACCGGGTTCTGCGAGATAGTTCAGTCCTGCTTTGTGCCGCGTACATGAGCGGCAGAGCCACAAACAAGAACGGAGCCGTATTCCTGCGGCGCCGTTCTTGTTTCCAGCCTCTGGATGATCAGCTCTGTTGTTGAAAAGCGATTCCGGCCTTTGCCGGAATGACAAGCTTTTTAGAGCGCCTCGAAAATCCCCGCCGCGCCCATTCCGGTGCCGATGCACATGGTCACCATGCCGTACTTCTGCTTGCGACGGCGCATGCCGTGCACCAGCGTGGCGATGCGCACCGCGCCGGTGGCGCCGAGCGGGTGGCCGAGCGCGATCGCGCCGCCGAGCGGGTTGACCTTGGCCGGGTCGAGCTTGAGGTCGCCCATCACGGCGAGTGCCTGGGCGGCGAAGGCTTCGTTGAGTTCGATCCAGTCGAGCTGATCCTGGGTGATGCCGGTTTGCGCGAGCGCCTTGGGAATCGCTTCCTTCGGGCCGATGCCCATGACTTCGGGCGGCACGCCGGCGACGGAGAAGCCGACGAAGCGGGCAAGCGGCTGCAGGTTGTATTGCTTGATGGCCTTTTCGCTGGCCAACAGCACGGCGCCGGCGCCGTCGGACATCTGGCTGGAGTTGCCGGCGGTGACGGTACCGCCGAACTGGCCGTTGCCGAATTAAAGGGGACGGGGGTAATTAAGCCGGTTTGATCCACGTCACTGCAGCTCTCACGGGACGGAACAACCAGCCCGTGGCGCTCCAGTCACGCGGCCCGTGGCTCCACCCGACGCAGGATTTCGTCGCGCGTGGCGAGTGTCTTGAGATCGTAAGTTGCCTGCAGGTTCAGCCAGGACACCGCGTCGCCGCCGAAGTAGCGTGCCAGGCGCTCGGCAGTGTCGGCGCTGATGCCGCGGCGTTTGTTGACGATTTCGTGGATGCGGGTGGCCGGTACGCTCAGTGCCACGGCCAAGGCGTTGGCGCTCATCCCCAGCGGGGTAAGGTAGTCCTCGCGCAGGATTTCGCCGGGATGTACAGGGCGCATGCGATTGACGGGAAGTTTCATGTGGCTCTCTCAGTGGTAATCCACGATTTCGACGTGGTCGGGTCCGCTGGCTGTCCACACAAAGCAAACGCGCCACTGCCGGTTGATGCGGATGCTGTGCTGGCCAGCGCGATCGTGCTTGAGGGCTTCGAACTGGTTGCCAGGCGGTGAACGCAGAAACTCAAGCGTTTGCGCGGCATCGAGTTGCGACAACTTGCGGATGGCGGCGTCCTTGATGGCACGGAACCGACGAGGATCGCCACCCTCGAACAGCGCCTGCGTATCCTTGCAATGAAAGCTCCTGATCACGCGCTGACGGTATTACGTTTGACGTAATACGTCAAACGAGCACCGTATCCGCTGGACAACGCATCCCTTGGCCGAGAAGGGTTTGCAAGCGGATCAGATCCACTCAAACGCGAACGGCGCCGTATCGCTACGGCGCCGTCCCAGTTTCAGATTCCGGCCTTCGCCGGAATGACGAACTTCAGAGTGCCTCGAAGATTCCCGCTGCACCCATGCCGGTGCCGATGCACATCGTCACCATGCCGTACTTCTGCTTGCGCCGGCGCATGCCGTGCACCAGCGTGGCGATGCGCACCGCGCCGGTCGCACCGAGCGGGTGGCCGAGCGCGATCGCGCCGCCGAGCGGGTTGACCTTGGCCGGGTCGAGCTTGAGGTCGCCCATCACGGCGAGTGCCTGGGCGGCGAAGGCTTCGTTGAGTTCGATCCAGTCGAGCTGATCCTGGGTGATGCCGGTTTGCGCGAGCGCCTTGGGAATCGCTTCCTTCGGGCCGATGCCCATCACTTCGGGCGGGACGCCGGCGACGGAGAAGCCGACGAAGCGGGCCAGCGGCTGCAGGTTGTATTGCTTGATGGCCTTTTCGCTGGCGAGCATGACGGCGCCGGCGCCGTCGGACATCTGGCTGGAGTTGCCGGCGGTGACGGTGCCGCCGAACTGGCCGTTGCGGAACACGGTTTTCAACTTGGCCAGCACTTCGGGCGTGGTGCCGGCGCGCGGGCCTTCGTCCTGGTCGATGACGCGGTTGTCGGTGGTGATGCCGCGGCTGGCGAGATCCGGGTAATGGTCATCGAGCTGGAACGGGGTGATCTCGTCCTTGAACTCGCCGGCGGCCTGGGCGGCCAGGGCGCGGCGGTGGCTTTCGACCGAGAACGCGTCCTGCTGCTCGCGGCTGACTTTCCACTGCTTGGCGACGTTTTCGGCGGTGATGCCCATGCCGTAGGCGATGCCGATGTTCTCGTCCTGGAAGATCGCGGGGTTCATGGCGATCTTGTGGCCCATCATCGGCACCATGCTCATGCTCTCGGTGCCGCCGGCGAGCATCAGGTCGTCCAGGCCCAGGCGGATGCGGTCGGCGGCCATCGCCACCGACTGCAGGCCGGAGGAGCAGAAGCGGTTGACGGTGACGCCGGGCACGGTGTGCGGCAGGCCGGCCAGCAGCAGGCCGATGCGCGCCACGTTCATGCCTTGCTCGGCCTCGGGCATGGCGCAGCCGATGATGACGTCGCCGATCTGGTGCGGGTCGATGCCGGGCGCCTGCGCCGTCACGGCGCGGATCACGTGGGCGAGCATGTCGTCCGGGCGGGTGTTGCGGAACACGCCGCGCGGCGCCTTGCCGACCGGAGTGCGGGTGGCGGCGACGATGTAGGCGTCTTGCACTTGCTTGGTCATGGTTCTTGCTCCGTGGCGTCGCGCATGAAGCAGCGACGGCTTTGGTTTTTGATCGTCATGCCAGCGAAAGCTGGCATCCAGTGTCTTGACGTTGTGTCTCGAGGCGCTGGATCCCAGCTTTTGCTGGGATGACGGCGTGGAGGGGTCTGGTCAATTCCTGAGCGGCTTGCCGGTGGTCATCGTGTGCGCAATACGGGCTTGGGTCTTTTCGGTTTTTGCCAGCTCCACGAAGTGCTTGCGCTCCAGTGCCAGCAGCCATTCCTCGTCGACGGTCGAGCCGCGCTCGATTACGCCGCCGCACAGGGTGTCGGCGATGCGCGAGGCGATGTCGACGTCGTGTTCGGAGGCAAAGTAGCCGGCCTGCAGGTTGGCCAGTTGCGCCTTGAAGGTGGCGGTGCCGACGTCGCCGGCGACGATGACCTGGGCAGGCAGGGGCGGGCGGTAGCCGGCTTCGGCCAGCGACAATGCCACCTTCTTGGCGACGTACAGCAGTTCGTAGGCGTTGAACACGACCACGTCGCTGTCGCGCAGCAGGCCCATGTTCTTCGCCTCGATGGCGCTGGGGGAAACCTTGGCCATCGCCACGGTCTCGAACACCTTCTTCAGTTCCTCGAACGGATCGGCCGGATTGGCCCTGGACGCACGCACGGCCAGTTCATGCAGGCCGCCACCGGCGGGCAGCAGGCCGACGCCGGCCTCGACCAGGCCGATGTAGCTTTCCAGTGCCGCAACCGTCCGGGCGGAATGCATCTGGAATTCGCAGCCGCCACCGAAGGCCATGCCGCGTACGGCGGACACCACCGGCACCAGGGCGTGCTTGATCGCCATGCTGGTGCGCTGGAAGTTGGCGACCATCTTGCCGAAGTCGTCGAACTTGCCGTCCTTCAGCAGGCCCAGCGCGCCCTTGAGATCCGCGCCGGCGGAGAACGGCTCGCCGGTCTGCCAGATCACCACCGCCTTGAGCTTTTCCTCGGCCAGCCTGATCGCGTGCTGGATGCCGTCGAGCACGTGGTCGTTGACCGTGTTCATCTTGGTCTTGAACGAGATGATGCCGACGCCGTCGTCGCCCAGCGTCCACAGGCGGATGCCGTCGTTCTCCCACACCGTGCTGCCGGTGTCGAACTTCTCGCCCAGGATCGGATCGGGGAACAACTGGCGCTGGTACACCGGGTGCTGCGAACGCGGCTTGTCGGCGTTGGCGCTGGCCGAATACGAACCGTTCTTGCCGTGCACGCCCGTGCGGCCGTCGGTGACCCAGGCGGGCAGGGGCGCATCGCTCATCGCCTTGCCGGCCTTGATGTCTTCATTGATCCATTCGGCGACCTGCTGCCAGCCCGCGGCCTGCCAGGTCTCGAACGGGCCGAGCTTCCAGCCGTAGCCCCAGCGGATGGCGAAATCCACGTCGCGCGCGGTGTCGGCGATGTCGGCCAGGTGATAGGCGGTGTAGTGGAACAGATCGCGGAAAGTGGCCCACAGGAACTGCGCCTGCGGGTCGCTGGAGGCGCGCAGCTTGCCGAACTTCTCGGCGGGGTCCTTGATCGCCAAAATCGCGGCGACTTCATCGGAGGGCCTTTGTTCGGACGGGCGGAAGTCCTGCTTGGCCACATCCAATACTTGGATGTCCTTGCCGACCTTCTTGTAGAAGCCGCCGCCGGTCTTCTGGCCCAACGCACCCTTCTCGATCAGGCCGGCCAGCCACGCCGGCGCCTTGAAGTACCGGTGCCAGGGATCGTCGGGCAGGGTATCGGCCATGGTCTTGATGACGTGGGCCATCGTGTCCAGGCCGACCACGTCGGCGGTGCGGTAGGTGGCGCTCTTGGGGCGGCCCACGGCCGGGCCGGTCAGCGCGTCGACGGTGTCGAAGCCGAGCTTGAACTGCTCGGTGTGATGCATGGTGGCGAGCATCGAGAACACGCCGATGCGGTTGCCGATGAAGTTGGGCGTGTCCTTGGCGATCACCACGCCCTTGCCGACGGTGGTGACCAGGAAGGCTTCGAGGCCGTCCAGCACGTTCTGGTCGGTGAGCCGGGTCGGGATCAACTCGACCAGGTGCATGTAGCGCGGCGGATTGAAGAAGTGCACGCCGCAGAAGCGGTGGCGCATTTCCTCCGGCAGCGCCTCGGCCAGCGTGTTGATCGACAGGCCCGAGGTATTGGAGGCGATGATCGCGGTCTTCGACAGGTGGCCGGCGATCTTTTTGTACAGGTCGAGTTTCCAGTCCATGCGCTCGGCAATGGCCTCGATGACCAGGTCGACATCCTTCAGGTGATCGAGATCATCGTCGTAGTTGGCCGGGATGATCGAGGCGGCCAGGGCCTTGTCGGCCAGCGGGGCCGGCGACAGCTTGGCCAGGTTGGCGATCGCCTTCAGCGCGATGCCGCTCTTCGGACCCTCTTTCGCGGGCAGGTCGAACAGCACGGTTTCCACGCCGGCGTTGGTCAGGTGCGCGGCAATCTGCGCGCCCATGACACCGGCGCCCAGCACGGCGGCCTTGCGGATGCGCAAGCCGAGGGTGGGGGAAGATGCAGCGGTCATTGGCTTCTCCGATGGTGCGATGGTGGTGACGCGATCAATGGGGCAGGCAGCGCTGGCGGGGTGAGTTCACGGGTGGCTCAGCCCGGCGGCGGCGAAGCGGATCAGGTGCTGGACGGTCTGCTCAAGATGCTCTTGTTCGCTGACGTCGCCCTTGCGCTGGATCATGCCGAAGCCCGACATGGCGTGGGTCAGCGCACCGGTCACGAGGTCGATGCGCCAGTAAAGCTCGGCCTTGCCCAGGTGCGGCAGCAGCCGGGCGAATTCGGCGGTGAACTGGCGCATGACGTGGCCGTAGTTCTCCGACAGGAAGCGGCGCAAGTTGTCGTCGTGCTCGGCGAAGGCGCGCGCCAGCACGCGCATGAACAGGGCGCCCTTGCCGTCGTGCGACAGCTCCAGCGCCGGGCGGATGTAGGCGGCGAGCACCTGTTCGAGCGTGGCCTCGCCGCCGGCCAGCTTGTGCAGGGCGGCCAGGCGATTGGCATTCAAGGCGTCCAGGCGCCGGCGGAATACCTCCTCGACCAGTTTCTCCTTGGAGCCGAAGTGGTAGTTGACGGCGGCCAGGTTGACCCCGGCGGCGGCGGTAAGCTGGCGCAGCGAGGCGCCATCGAAGCCGCGCTGGGCGAACATTTTTTCCGCGGTGCCGAGGATGCGATCCCGGGTGGAGCTGGTCGAGTTCACGGAAGCGGACGTCCTTTGGCAGCTGACGCGATTCAAACGATCGTTTGAGCATACGGGAAGCGCTTCCCGGGCGTCAAACGAGCGTATGGATCAGGCCTGCGCAATCCTTGCCAATGAGCTAGAATCTGTCAGACTTTAGTGGGCTAAATCCTCATTCCTTGTCGGAATTGGCTACCTTTGCCGGTAGTTGCCCGCTCAATCACTTTTCCCGAAATCCGTCAGCCGGAGCAGATCCCATGGCGCTGGAGCGCACCCTTTCCATCATCAAGCCCGATGCCGTCGCCAAGAACGTCATCGGCGAAATCTACGCCCGTTTCGAAAAGGCCGGCCTGAAAATCGTCGCCGCCCGCATGAAGCAGCTGTCGCGCGCCGAGGCCGAAGGCTTCTATGCCGTACATCGCGAGCGCCCGTTCTTCAAGGCCCTGGTCGAGTTCATGATCTCCGGCCCGGTGATGATCAGCGTGCTGGAGGGCGAAAACGCCGTGCTGGCCCATCGTGACCTGATGGGCGCCACCAACCCGAAGGAAGCTGCGCCGGGCACGATCCGCGCCGACTTCGCCGAGTCGATCGACGCCAACGCCGTGCATGGCTCCGACGCCGTGGAAACCGCCAAGGTGGAGATCGCCTATTTCTTTGCGGCGACGGATGTGGTTTCGCGTTAATTTCGTGCGTTCATCCTTGAACGCGAAGATCAGACAGCGGCCACTCGTGGCCGCACAGTAGAAACAAGTGCGTTCGTCCCTGAACGCGAAGATCAAACAGCGGCCATCCGTGGCCGCACTCTTCACAAGAGCCACTCTTTGAACTCAGTTGTCGCCAGCTCGAACAAGGTCAACCTGCTCGATTTCGATCGCCAGGGTCTGCGTGATTTCTTCACGCAGATCGGCGAGAAGCCGTATCGCGCCGAGCAGGTGATGAAGTGGATCTACCACGACCTGGAAGACAACTTCGAAAACATGACCGACGTGGGCAAGGCGCTGCGCGCCAAGCTCACCGAGGCTTGCTACATCGGCGCACCCAAGACGCTGCTGGACAAGGTCGCCACCGACGGCACGCACAAGTGGCTGCTGGGCATGGATTCGGGCAATGCGATCGAGACGGTCTACATCCCCGAGCCGACCCGCGGCACCTTGTGCGTGTCCTCGCAGATTGGCTGCGCGCTGAACTGCCAGTTCTGCTCCACCGGCGCGCAGGGCTTCAACCGCAACCTGTCCACCGCCGAGATCATCGGCCAGGTATGGGTGGCGGCGAAGTACCTGGGCAACGTCACCCACCAGAACCGGCGCATCACCAACGTGGTGATGATGGGCATGGGCGAGCCGCTGGCCAATTTCGACAACGTGCTGAAGGCGATGAAGCTGATGCGCGACGACCTGGGCTTCGGCCTGGCATCGAAGCGCGTCACCTTGTCCACTGCCGGCCTGGTGCCGCTGATCGACCAGTTGTCCGATGCCATCGACGTGTCGCTGGCGGTGTCGCTGCACGCGGCCAACGACGAGCTGCGCACCGAACTGATGCCGATCAACAAGCGCTACCCGATCGCCGAGCTGCTGGCGGCCTGCCAGCGCTGGGTCGCGCGCAAGCCGCGCACCTCGATCACCTTCGAATACACCTTGATGAAAGACGTCAACGACCAGCCCGAGCACGCCCGCCAGCTCATCAAGCTGATGCGCAAGCTGCCCACGTGCAAGGTCAACCTGATTCCGTTCAACCCTTTCCCGGGTACGCAGTTCGCGCGCTCGGACGCGGCTGCGATCCACGATTTCCAGAGTCAGCTGCTCAATGCCGGCGTGCTGACCATGCTGCGCCGAACCCGCGGCGACGACATCGACGCGGCCTGCGGCCAGTTGGCGGGGCAGGTCGCCGACCGTACCCGGCGCAGCGCCGAACTTCGCAAACGGCAGAACCAGGGGGCTTTGCATGCGCTTTGACCGGGTGGTGATTCCCTGCTTGTTGTTCGCCCTGGCCGGCTGCGTCACCACGCATACCAACACCGGTGCGCTGGGCAAGCCGCTGCCGCAGGAGAGCAAGGCCGAGCAGGCCACGGACGCGGCGCGCATCCACACCGAACTGGGCCAGCATTACCTTGCCACCGGCGACCTGCAGACGGCGCTGAGCAAGGTGCAGATGGCGCTCCAGTTCGACCCGAACTACGCTCCCGCCCATACCGTCCTCGCCTACATCGACGCGCGGATCGGCAAGCTGGCCGAAGCGGAGCAGCACTACCGCAAGGCGGTGGCGCTGGAGCCGACCAAGGGTGCCTGGAACAACAACCTCGGCCAGTTCCTGTGTTCGCGGGGCAACTATGCCGAGGGCGAAACCTATTTTCGCAAGGCAGTGGCCGATCCGTTCTACGCCACCCCTTCGGAGGCCCTGGCCAACGCCGGCGTCTGCCAGCTGATGGCAGGCGACAAAACCAAGGCAGAAGCGGATTTTCGTGACGCCATCGCGCGAAATCCGCAGAATGGCGAGGCACTCTTCCAGCTCGCAAACCTTCTTTACCAGGGGAAAGATGCGTTTCGCGCAAGGGCATTCCTGCAGCGTTTCGACGCGCTGGGCAAACCGACTGCCGCCGCGCTGAAACTGGGGTACGACATCGAATCAAGCATGGGCAACCCGGAGGGGGCCCGCAATTATCTCAAGCGACTGCGCAGCCAGTTCCCGGACTCGGAACAGGCGCACGCCCTTGACTCCATCGACAACCCATGACGTCCATGCAGCAGTCTCCCATGTTCGACCACGCGCCTGACGGCACCCATTCTTCCCTCGCCCATGGAGCGGGGCAGGGAGCGATGGCCGGTGAATCGGCCCAGCCGAGTTTCGGCAGCCGGCTGCGCGCGGCGCGCGAGGCACGCGGACTCGATCTTGAGGCCTGCGCCAACGCGCTGCGGTTGCCGGTGCGGGTGTTGCGCAAGCTGGAACTGGATCAGTACGACGGCACCGACTCCAAGGTCTACCTGGGCAGCTACATCGCCAAGTACGGGCGCCACCTGGGCATCAACGACGCCTCCATCCAGCTCGAAGTGGACCGCATCCGCCAGGTCGACGCGCCGCTGGTGACCAGTGGCGGCATCTCCCATTCGCGCTTCCTGTTCGACCGCTACGCCACTGCGGCCACCTACGTGGTGCTGACGCTGGTGATCGCCGTGCCGACGCTCTGGTTCGGCGTGAAAAGCACGCTGGATCGGGACATCACCCATTTGGCCCCGCTGGACGCCGCCCCGGTGGCACAGCAGGAGCAAGCCGGCACCAGCACCCCGGCGATGGTTGCCGCCGACCGCGCCCGCCAGCCGGCGGCGCCGGTGCAGGCCGCGGCCGCCGACACGGCATCAGAGCAGCCGTTGCTGGCCTCGATGGCGCCGTTCCCGAGCCTCGCCAGCGACACTCGTCCGGCCGTGCCTGCGCCGCCGGCAGCGGTGGTCGCCGCCGGCAGCGGTGGCCATCAGCTGGAGCTGACGCTCAGCGCGCCGAGCTGGGTCGAGGTGACCCGTGCCGACGGCACGCGTCTCGAATACGGTTTGCTGCCGGCGGGCAGTCACGCCGTCTATCACAGCGACCAGCCGCTGAACGTGAGCATCGGCAACGTCGGCGGCGCCCAGGTCGCGATCGACGGGCAGGCGGTGGGAATGGATGATTTCCGCCGCGCCAACGTCGCGCATTTCCGCGTGCAAGTGCAGGACGGCAAGGCCTCCGCCACTGCCCTCTGATCGGCATCGCCGCCGCTGCCGGCGACCCAATTCGGTTATGCTTGCGCACTGCCCGCCTGCGACCAGGCGGGTCTGATCCACCCATTACCTGTGTTTACGCGCTGGACTGCGCCAAGCGGTGCGCGGCCTATTGAACGGTGATTGCATGGCATTTGAAGAGTACGACAAGTACGAACAGAGCGAGTTGGTACAGAAGTGGCTGCGCGAGAACGGCGTTTCGATCGTTGTCGGTGTTCTTATCGGACTGGTCGGCATCTTCGGATGGCAGCAATGGCGCAACCACCAGGCCCGCAACGAGAGCGCGGCCTCGCAGCTCTACCAGCAGGCCAAGGTGGCGCAGCTGTCGGGCAAGCCCGACGTGGCCGCCCAGTTGACCGACCAGTTGATGAAGGATTACGCCAAATCGCCGTATGCGCTGTTCGCGGTCAGCGACCGCGCCCGCCAGCAAGTGCAGGACAAGCAACTGGACAAGGCCCAGGTCTCGCTGGAGTGGGCCGAAAGCCACACCACCGAAGAGCCGCTGAAGTCGCTGACCCTGGTGCGCATCGCGCGGGTCGAATTGGCGCGCGACCAGGCCCAGGCCTCGCTGGCCACGCTCGACCGCGTGCCGCCCGGCAGCTTCCAGGGCATGGTGCAGGAACTCCGCGGCGATGCGATGGTCAAGCTTGGACGCATGGACGATGCACGCAAGGCCTACCAGGCGGCCATGTCGGCACTGAGCGAGGACGCCCCGCAACGCGGCGCCTTGCAGATGAAACTCGATGACCTGGCCGTGGCCGGGAAGCAGGGTGCATGAAAGTTCACATGATCAAACGCGCCATGCTGGTTTCGCTGGTTTCGCTGCTGACGCTCGCCGGCTGCCACTCCTTCAAGAAGGAGAACGTGCAGCCGCCGACGCCGCTGGCCAAGGATTTCAAGCCGACGGTGCAGGTGACGCGACTGTGGCGCGAACGAGTGGGCGACGGCGCGGGCGACAGTGGCGTGCGGCTGCGCCCGACCGTGGTCGATGGCGTGCTCTACGCCGACAGCACCGACGGCAAGCTGGCCGCCTTCGATGCGGCGACCGGCAAGACGCTGTGGTCGAAGAGTTCGCGCACGCACGGCTGGTTCGGCTGGGGCGACAAGAAGCGCAAGGACGCCCAATATGCGGGCGGTCCGGCGGTAGGCGGCGACCTGCTCGCGGTGGGCACGCTGGACGGCCACGTCTACGGCGTCAACGCAAAGGACGGCAGCCCGCGCTGGGAAGCCGAACTCAATACCCAGGTGCTGGCCTCGCCGGTGATCATCGGCAACCAGGTCATCGTGCGCGGCAGCAACGGCCGGGTTTATTCCCTTGACGCGGCCACCGGCGAGCGCCAGTGGGTGAACGACCAGGGCAACGTGCCGCTGCTGAGCGTGCGCGGCAACGGCGGCTTGCTGGTCGCCAACGGCGTGGTGTTCTTCGGCAGCGACGACGGCCTGCTGGTCGCGCTGCGCCTGGACAACGGCAGCAAGCTGTGGGAGCAGCGCCTGGCCAGCGGCGAGGGCCGCACCGAGATCGACCGTCTGAACGATGCCGACGGCGCGATCCTGCTCGACGGCAGCACCCTCTACGGCACCGCCTACCACGGCAACGTGGTGGCCATCGACGGCCCCAGTGGCCGCCCGCTGTGGTCGCATCCGTTCTCCAGCTATACCTCGCTGGCGGTGAAATACAATGCCATCTTCGGCGTCGACGATCAGTCGCGCGTGTGGGCCTTCGACAAGTCCGGCGGCGCCGACATGTGGAAGAACGACGCGCTCCGCTACCGCTGGCTGACCGGGCCGGCCGTGCAGGGCAACTACGTGGTGGTCGGCGATGCCGAAGGCTATGTGCACTGGCTGCAGACCGGCGACGGCGCGTTGGCCGCGCGCGAGCGGCTTTCCAAGAAGGCGATCCGCGCGCAGCCGCTGGTGGTGGGCGATGTCGTGTACGTCCAGGACGTGAAGGGCCACATCGGCGCCTACCGCCTGTCCTCGCCCTGATCGCGGGACGAAGTTTCCATGCTGCCCGTCGTCGCCCTGGTCGGTCGCCCCAATGTCGGCAAATCGACCCTGTTCAACGTGCTCACGCGCAGCCGCGACGCGCTGGTGGCCGACATGCCCGGGGTCACCCGCGATCGCCACTACGGTGCGTGCCATCTGGGTGAGCGCCCGTTTCTCGCGGTCGATACCGGTGGTCTGTCGGGTGTCGAGGAGGCGATCGACGTCCTTACCGCGCGGCAAGTGCGACTGGCGATCGAGGAGGCCCAGGTGCTGGTCTTCGTGGTCGATGCGCGCGACGGCCTGCTGCCGCAGGATCACGTGATCCTTGGCGAGTTGCGCCGCAGCGGCAAGCCGATCATCGCCGCCGTGAACAAGATCGACGGCCTGGATGAACAGGCCGCCCTGGCGGAATTCGCTGCCTTCGGCATGGCCACCACCTTGCCGATTTCCGCTGCGCATGGTCGCGGCACCGACGAGCTGATCCGCGCCGTGCTGCCGCTGTTGCCGCCGGACGAGGATGCCGCGAACGAGCCGGCCACGGAGGACGGCAGTATCCGCGTGGCGATCGTTGGCCGCCCGAACGCCGGCAAGTCCACGCTGATCAACCGCCTGCTGGGCGAAGAACGGCTGATCGTCTCCGACGTCGCGGGCACCACGCGCGACCCGATCCGCGTGCCGCTGGAGCGCGACGGCAAGCGTTACACCCTGATCGACACCGCCGGCATCCGACGCAAGGCGCGGGTCGAGGAGGCGGTGGAGAAGTTCAGCGTGATCAAGACGCTGCAGTCGATCGCCGCCGCCCAGGTGGTGGTGATGATGGTCGACGCGCGCGAGAACCTGGCCGACCAGGACCTTACCCTGATCGGCTACGCCATCGACGAGGGCAGGGCGCTGGTGATCGCGCTCAACAAGTGGGATGGCCTGGACGCCTATCAGCGCGAGGAATGCCTGCGCGCGCTGGATCGTCGGCTGGTGTTCGTCGACTGGGCCAAGCGCGTGCACATATCGGCGCTGCACGGTTCCGGGCTGCGCGAGCTGATGCGCGCGGTGGTGCGCGCGCACGCGTCGGCGACCAGGGAGCTGAGCTCCTCCGACCTGACCCGCACGCTGGAAAAGGCGTACGAAAGCTACCAGCCGCCGCTGGTCAACGGCCATGCGCCGAAGCTGCGCTTTGCGCATCCAGGCGGCACCAATCCGCCGACCATCGTCATCCACGGCACGCGCACCAAGCACATCGCGCCGGCCTACCAGCGCTACCTGGAAAACTTCTTCCGCAAACGCTACAAGCTCGAAGGCACGCCGGTCCGCATTGCCTTCCGCGAGGGCGAAAACCCCTACGCTGGACGCAAGAAGGTGCTGACCAAGGAGCAACAGCACAAGGCCCGCCGCCGGCTCAGCGAACTGATCAAGCGCACGCGCTGATCGTCGACGCTCAGGGAAGATCCGACCGCAGCAACCCGTACACCGCCGCGTCCCGCGGTTGCCCCTCCACCAGCAAGCGCTGGCGCGCGATCGACTCGAATCGTGCGCCGATGCGCAGCGCCGTGGCGCGGCTGGCTGCGTTGTCCGGCAGCGCCACGATCTCGATGCGGATCAGCCCCAGCTGCTCGAACCCGAAGCGCGCGACGTGCTGCGCCGCCGCCGTCGCCAGCCCGCGCCGCTGGCAGCCCTGGCGCATCCAGTAACCGAGATTGGCGCGGCGGTGGATCGGCTCGAACTGGTTGAGCCCCACGCCGCCCAGCAGCGAGCCGTCGGCCGCACTGCGCACCGCGAAGGCGAAATGGTTGCCGGCCAGCCAGCTGTCCTGGCAATGCGCGATCCATGCATGGGCGGCATCGTGGCCGTAGTCGGCGCGACACCACGGCAGCCAGCGCCCGACGCTGTCCACGGAGTCGCGCACGGCATCCACCAGGGCGTCGGCGTCAGCGTGGTTCCAAGGGAGCAACCGCACGCGCGCGTCGCCCAGCTCGATCGTGTATTGCGGGTCGTGTCCCATCAGCCTGCCTGGTTGCCGGCGCGCTGCCGTTTGTGCGCATGTCGTCCAGCCCGGATAATGCATCCTTTACGGCCAGGGATCAGCATGAGCGCACGCATACTCGACGGCAAACGCATCGCCCGGGAACTGCTGGAACAGCTGCACCTGCGCGTGGCCGAACGGGTCGGTCGGGGCCTGCCCGCACCGGGGCTGGCCGTGGTGCTGGTCGGCAGCGACGCGGCCTCGACGGTGTACGTGCGCAACAAGCGCAAGGCCTGCCACCAGGTGGGCTTCCGTTCCTTCGATCACGACCTTCCGGCCGAGACCACGCAGGCCGAGTTGTTCGCGCTGATCGACCGCCTCAACGCCGACCCGCAGGTGCACGGCATCCTGGTGCAGTCGCCGCTGCCGGCACACATCGACGAAGACGCGCTGGTCGACCGCATCGACCCGGACAAGGACGTGGACGGGTTCCAGGCAGTCAACGTGGGGCGGCTGGCGCTGCGCCGGTTCGGCCTGCGGCCGTGCACCCCGCGCGGCGTGATGACCCTGCTCGGCCACACCGATCGGCCGGTGCGCGGGCAGCATGCGGTGGTGGTGGGCGTGTCCAACCACGTCGGCCGGCCGCTGGTGCTGGAGCTGATGATCGCCGGTTGCACCACCACCTCGTGCCATCGCTTCACGCGGGAGCTGGAAAGTTTCGTGCGCCAGGCCGACATCGTGATCGTCGCGGTCGGCAAGCCCGGCCTGGTGCGGGGCGACTGGATCAAGCCCGGCGCGGTGGTGATCGACGTCGGCATCAATCGGCTGGAGGACGGCCGGCTGGTCGGCGACGTAGAGTTCGCCCCGGCCGCCGAGCGCGCCAGCTGGATCACGCCGGTGCCGGGCGGGGTGGGGCCGATGACCGTCGCCACCTTGATGGAGAACACGCTGGAAGCGGCCGAGGCACAGGCTGCCCGCGGCAGCGCCGGCTAGGTCGTTCGCTCAGCTGCGGTGGCCGGTGTCGTGCGCCTCGAGCGAACAGGGCGTCGCGACCACCTGGCCGCTGGCCGCATGGTCGGTCTGGATGGTCGTATGCGTGATCGCGAATCGATCGCGCAACATGGCTTCCAGTTCGCGGCGCACGTCGTGGCAGTCGACGTCGAGCTCGACGAAGACGTGTGCCGACAGCGCCGGCATGCCCGAGGTCACTTCCCACACGTGCAGGTCGTCCACCCGCGTGACCGCGGGCAGGGCGTGCATGGCCTGGCCGATCGCGTCCGGTTCCAGTCCGCGCGGCGCCGCCTCCAGGAAAACCCGGCCGGCGTCGCGCACCAGCCCGATGCCGGCCTTGAGCATCAGCGCCGCCACCACCAGCGCCGCCAGGGAATCGAACTGGTTCCACCCCGTCCACCAGACCAGCACGCCGGCCACCGCCGTGGCGATGAATGCATACAGGTCGGTGAGCACGTGCTGGTAACTGCCCTGGATGTTGAGGCTTTCCCGGTTGGCCTTGTGCATCGCCCACACCGCCAGCAGGTTCACGCCGATGCCCGCCACCGCCACGACGGTGACCAGCAGGCCGTGCACGGCGGGCGGGTGGATCAGGCGGCGCACGGCCTCGACCACGAACCACGCCGAGAGCAACAGCAAGGTCACGCCATTGGCCTGCGCGCTGAGAATTTCCACCCGCTTGAGCCCGAACGTGTAGCTGCCGCGCGCCGGTCGGCTGGCCAGCCGCATCGCCACCAGCGCCAGGGCGATCGCGCCGACGTCGGTCAGCATGTGGCCGGCATCGGAGATCAGCGCCAGCGATTGGGCCAGCATGCCGACCACCACCTCGACGATCATGAAACCCAGCAGCAACAGCAGGGCGATCGTCAGATAACGCCGATCGGCATCACGGGCCACGCCGTGGGCATGCGGATGACCGGCCGCATGGGCATGGGCATGGTCGTGTCCCTGCGCGTGATCGCGAGGGTGATCGTGGGGGTGATCGTGAGAGGAATGGGCGTGCACGGCGGCTCCTGCGAAGGTCGCCAAGATACATGCCGGGTGCGGTGCTATGTCATCACATTGGCCGCGCCGCGCGGGTCCGGCGCTGGCGAGGGCAGTGAAGGGAACGTATAATTCCCTCTTTGCAGCGGGACATTTCGCATGCGCATCCTCGCCGAGGCCCTGACCTACGACGACGTCTACCTGGTTCCGGGCCATTCCATCGTCCTGCCGCGCGACGTGAACACCTCGACGCGCTTCACCCGCGGCCTGCGGCTGAACATCCCGATCGTTTCCGCCGCGATGGATACCGTCACCGAGGCGCGCCTGGCCATCACCATGGCGCAGAACGGCGGCATCGGCATCATCCACAAGAACATGACCGCCGAGCAGCAGGCCGCCGAAGTGCGGCTGGTGAAGAAGTTCGAGGCCGGCGTGATCCGCAGCCCGATCACGGTCGGCCCGGAGACCTCGATCCGCGAGGTGCTGCGGCTCACCCACGCGCACAACATCTCCGGCGTGCCGGTGGTCGAGGGCAATCGCCTGGTCGGCATCGTCACCAGCCGTGACATGCGTTTCGAACGCAAGCCGGACGATCCGGTGCGCAACATCATGACCCGCCAGGACAAGCTGGTCACCGTAAAGGAAGGCGCCAGCCAGGACGAGGTGATGCTGTTGCTGCACAAGCATCGCATCGAGAAAGTGCTGGTGGTCAACGACGACTTCCAGTTGCGCGGCCTGATCACCGTGAAGGACATCCAGAAGGCGCGCGACAACCCGCATGCCGCCAAGGACAGTCACGAGGCACTGCTGGTGGGTGCTGCCGTCGGCGTGAGCGGCGACACCGAGCAACGCGTGGCGGCGCTGGTCGATGCCGGCGTCGACGTGCTGGTCGTGGATACCGCACACGGCCATTCGCAGGGCGTGATCGACCGGGTGGCCTGGGTCAAGAAGCACTATCCGCAGGTGCAGGTGGTGGCCGGCAACATCGTCACCGGCGAGGCGGCGCGGGCACTGCTCGACGTGGGCGTGGACGCGGTCAAGGTGGGCGTGGGCCCCGGCTCGATCTGCACCACTCGCGTGGTTGCCGGTGTCGGCGTGCCACAGATCACCGCGATCGACCTGGTCGCCACCGCGCTGAAGGACGAGATTCCGCTGATTGCCGATGGTGGCATCCGCTACTCCGGCGACATCCCCAAGGCCCTGGCGGCCGGTGCATCCAGCGTGATGCTGGGCTCGATGTTCGCCGGCACCGAGGAATCCCCGGGCGAGGTCGAGCTGTTCCAGGGCCGCTCGTACAAGAGCTACCGCGGCATGGGCTCGATCGGCGCGATGCAGCTCGGCTCCAAGGATCGCTACTTCCAGGACGAGGCCGACGCCGACAAGCTGGTACCCGAGGGCATCGAGGGCCGCGTGCCGTACCGCGGGCCGCTGCGCAACATCATCCACCAGTTGATCGGCGGCCTGCGCGCGTCGATGGGCTACCTGGGCGCGGCCACCGTCGAGGATGTGCGCAGCAAGGCGCAGTTCGTCAAGGTCACCTCCGCCGGCGTCACCGAAGCGCACCCGCACGATATCCAGATCACCAAGGAAGCGCCGAATTACCGCTTGAACTCGTGATCCGGCCGGGAAAGGTGGTCATTACCATGCCCGCCCCTCCCGCCACACGCCGTACCACACCGCCGTCATCCCGGCGAAAGCCGGGGTCCAGCGCTTTCCCAAGCGTCGCGGCACAAGTCACCGGGTCCCGGCTTTCGCCGGGATGACGGGCATGGGGAATCGTCGCCTCGCGTAGCTTCCTGCTTTCGCCGCGGCGACCGGCATGCAGCTTCCGTCACCCGTCGCACTCGTTGGCCCATCCTTTCCTGATATCCGTCCGCCGCCCATGACCAACATCCACTCCCACAAAATACTCATCCTCGACTTCGGTGCGCAGTACACGCAGTTGATCGCCCGGCGCGTGCGCGAGCTGGGCGTGTATTGCGAGATCTGGGCCTGGGACCACGATCCGGGCGAGATCGCCGCGTTCGGCGCCAAGGGCATCATCCTGTCCGGCGGGCCGGAATCGACCACGCTCCCGGGCGCGCCCAAGGCGCCGCAACAAGTGTTCGATGCGGGCGTGCCGATCCTCGGCATCTGCTACGGCATGCAGACCCTGGCCGCGCAGCTGGGCGGCGCCACCGAGGCGGCCGACCAGCGCGAGTTCGGCCATGCCCAAGTGGACATTGCGGGCACCAGCCGACTGTTCGAGGGCCTCACCGACCACGCGGACGCGCACCGGCTGGACGTGTGGATGAGCCACGGCGACCACGTGTCGCGTGTGCCGCCGGGCTTCGTGGTCACCGGCACCACCGCGCGCATTCCGGCGGCGGTGATGGAGAACCACGACAAGCGCTGGTACGGCGTGCAGTTCCACCCGGAAGTGACCCACACGAAGCAGGGCGGGGCGCTGCTCAAGCGCTTCATCACCGAGATATGCGGTTGCGCCACGCTGTGGACGCCGGCCAACATCATCGACGACCAGATCGCCCGCGTGCGCGAGCAGGTCGGCGACGACCACGTGCTGCTCGGCCTCTCCGGCGGCGTCGATTCCTCGGTGGTGGCCGCGCTGCTGCACAAGGCGATCGGCGCGAGGCTTACCTGCGTGTTCGTCGACACCGGCCTGCTGCGCTGGAAAGAGGGCGACCAGGTAATGGCCACCATGGCCGAGCACATGGGCGTCAAGGTGATCCGCGTCAACGCGGCCGACCGCTACTTCGAGGCACTCGAAGGCGTCTCCGATCCGGAAGCCAAGCGCAAGATCATCGGCGGCCTGTTCGTGGAGATCTTCGACGAGGAGTCGGGCAAGATCACCGCCGACGGCAGCAAGGTGAAGTGGCTGGCGCAGGGCACGATCTACCCCGACGTGATCGAGTCGGCCGGCAGCAAGACCGGCAAGGCCCACGTCATCAAGAGCCACCACAACGTCGGCGGCCTGCCGGCGCACATGAAGCTGAAACTGGTCGAACCGCTGCGCGAGCTGTTCAAGGACGAAGTGCGCCGCATCGGCGTGGAGCTCGGCCTGCCGCGTGAAATGGTCTATCGCCACCCGTTCCCGGGGCCGGGCCTGGGCGTGCGCATCCTCGGCGAGGTGAAGCGCGAATATGCCGAGTTGCTGGCGCGCGCCGACGCGATCTTCATCGAGGAGTTGCGCAAGGCGGACCTGTACGACCGGACCAGCCAGGCGTTCGCGGTGTTCCTGCCGGTGAAGTCGGTGGGCGTGGTCGGCGACGCGCGCGCCTACGAATGGGTGATCGCCTTGCGCGCGGTGGAAACCATCGACTTCATGACCGCTCACTGGGCGCACCTCCCGTACGAGTTTCTTGGCAGGGTTTCAAATAGAATAATCAATGAGTTGCGTGGTGTTTCTCGCGTTGTTTACGACATCAGCGGCAAGCCACCCGCCACGATCGAGTGGGAATAGGCAAATCAATGGCTTGCGTATGTCGGGAAAGGCCAGCTTGGCTCCAATCTTTCCCAGATAAAGTCGGCAACTTATTGAGATGAAAGACGAAAAATCGGAAACCTCAAGTGGTTTCTCACCCGCCGATGTGCGCCACATGCAGCGTGCGCTGCAACTGGCCGCGCACGCCCGCGACAGCGAGAACGAGGTGCCGGTGGGGGCGGTGCTGGTGTTGAACGGCGAAGTCGTGGGGCTGGGCTGGAATCGCAACATCACCCTGCACGATCCGACCGCTCACGCCGAGGTGATGGCCATGCGCGCCGCCGGCGAGCAGCTCGCCAACCACCGGCTGTCCGGCGCCACGCTGTACGTGACGCTGGAACCGTGCTCGATGTGCGCGATGGCGCTGATCCACGCACGCATCAGCCGCGTGGTCTACGCCGCCGCCGATCCCAAGACCGGCGCGGCAGGCAGCGTGTTCGATACCTTGATCGACGCGCGGCACAACCATCGCATCGAGGTGGCCGGCGGGCTGTTGGCCGAGGAATCGGCCCGCATGCTGCGCGACTTCTTCCGCGCCAGGCGCTAGTGGCCGCGCGGCGCCGCCGCCACGGTGTCGATATCACCGTAGGCGGTATCCGGCGGCTTGCTGCCGAGCAGCCGCATCCGCATGCCCCAGGGCGCCACGAAGTCCAGCGCCATGCGGCCAGCCCACGGACCGGAAGTCAGTCGGCGTGGTGCGCCACTGACGATGACGCCACGCTGCCGAAGCCAGGCATCGGTGCGCAGGGTGCCATCTGCGAGGAACTGCAAGGTCTCGCCGGTGGCGGCCGAGCCGCGGGCAGGGGAGTCGCCACGCTCGACGAACAATTCCAGCATCGAACCGCTGCCGCAGGAAAGCAGGCGGGAGCCTGATGCCCCCGCCGCGATTGGCGCGGGGTCGCCAACCGGGCGGCAATTCAGTACGTCGTGGAAAAACGCCGAGGCCTGCCGCAGATCCGGCACGCCGATCCTGGCGTAGTCGCCATCGCCCAGAGTCGCTGCGCGCGCGCCTGCCGGCAGGGTCGCCAGCAGGCCGGCCGCGACGAGCCACAGGAAGAACACGATCTTGTTGTTCATGGCGGGGATTTCCGAAGAACTCGGCAGCCAGATGGTGCCGATCCCCCTCGGCAAAACCCGTGACTGATGACCGGTGTGTTTCCCCGGGCGAACAGTCCGCCAGCCCACCGCTGTTTCTTGCCGGGAACGGTGCGATCACCGCAGCGCCATTGATCCCGGGCCATTCCGGCCTGATTCCCTGGTCACGCCCGGACCGGTGCGCTCGTTGACCGGTCATTGCCTCGTCCACAGGACTCAACACCATGACACGCGACAACAGACAGAAACCGCGGCAGCCATACCAGCACCATCAGCGCGGCGTCTCCGGGCGTGCCGGTCGCGACGCCTCCCGTCAGGACACCGCGAGCATGGGCGGACTGAGTTCCGACGACGGTTACGACTGGTTGCAGCGAGTCGGCCGCACGAGAGCGACCCGGACAATGGGCAGCGCCTGAGGGCTGCCTCTCGCCAACGCCGCAAGGTCGGCGAGGGTGAAGGTCCGCCAGCCACATTGGGCGCCCGGCGCTAGATGCCGTTCTTTCGCGAGCGTGTGCCCGGCACAGAGTCGACCGAGATCGACAGGAGCACGTGCCGATAGCGTGTGGAGGTCGATGCCTCGATGATGTATTCTATATTTTACATAATATACATTATGCGAAATTAAAGATAGCAGGCGACAGCCTCCACGGCAACCGTCCGCAAACGACGCATCGACCCTCTCCGCCACTGCCTCGCCAGGTGCCAATCAGCTTCTTCAGGACGTTGGAAGAGCCACCGCCTTCAAAGGACATCGTTCTTGCCTGGTCGAGGTGTTCGACTTGGGCCATGCGCAGTTGTGCGCGTACTCCGTTGTCGGCGATGTTCTCGCTCAATCCGGTTCCGGCGGTTTGGACGGGATGAACGGCGAGACCGGATCGCTGGCCGGAAAGGTTTCCTCCAGTGCCTCGTCCTGGTTCTCGCTTTCCTTCTTCTTGCGTTGCCGCCGCGTTTCGGGAGTCTCCGGTGGCTGCCTGTCGTTCTTGCGCCCGGGATGTTGCCGGTCTTTGCGGTCGTGGGTTGCCATGCCTGCTGCTCGTGTGTGGAGGGAACGATGGCAGCCTGCGTTTTGCCGGGTGAAGCCTCGGTGTGGCCGGCGTGCACGTGCGGTCGCTGGCCCCGCTGCCGATGGCCGGACCAGGCCCGATTCGCTGCGATGGCGTGATGATGGCCGGGCCTTCGCGGGACACCGGATTCACGCCTGGGATGGAATGCTCGCCACTCCCTCCCCCGCCAGAACCGGAGCGCCCCGTGGATGCCATCCAACTGCTGAAAGCCGATCACAAGAAGGTCAAGGAACTGCTCGCCGAGCTTGCGAAAACGACCACCCGCGCCGCGAAGACACGCAGCGAGCTGCTCGCACAAATCCGCGTCGACCTGGAGGTCCACACCACGATCGAGGAAGAGATCTTCTATCCCGCCTTCAGGAAGGCCGGTACGAAGGACGATGCAAAGATGTACTTCGAGGCGCTGGAGGAGCATCGCGCCGCCGGCGATCTGGTGCTCCCGGACCTGCTCGACACCGACGTCGGCAGCGAGCAGTTCTCCGGCCGCGCCAAGGTGTTGCGCGAACTGGTCGAACACCACGTCAAGGAGGAAGAGGAGGAGATGTTCAAGGAGGCGAAGAAGCTGCTTTCGGCCGCCGAGCTCAAGGCACTGGGCGCACGCATGGAACAGCGCAAGGTCGAACTGGCCAAGCAAGTCGGTGGCTCGCGCGGCAAGGCTTGAACCGCGGATGCAACGGGGAAAGTCGGACACCCCGGACGGCGATCCCAAACCGCCGTCGGCGGCCTACAATGCGACTTTGACGGGCGCCAGGGTCACGGAAATGGAAGCGGAAATGGAAGACTGCAAGCGCGTGCTGGTGGTCGAAGACGACCCCGTGGTGGCCATGGTGATGGAAGACACGCTGCGGGCGATGGGCCTGGAGGTGCTGGTCGACCTCAATCTGGTCGACGCGCTCAACGACGTCGAGGCCAGCCGGCTCGATGCGGCGATGATCGACGTGGGCTTGCGCGGCGAGAATGCGTGGCCGGTGATGGCCGCCTTGCAGAAGCGCAACGTCCCGTTTGCGGTGATGTCCGGTGGCGACCTCAGCGGGTTGGCGCAGGAGTTTCCGCGGGTTCGCATGGTGAACAAGCCGGTGTCGGTGGATACGCTGCAGCAGATCGTGCGCGAGCTGCTGGCTTCGCCGCCCGCTTCGGCAGGCGGTTGAACAACCCGACCGGCTCAGTTCGCGTCGTCGCCGTCCGCGACATCGCCCAGCATCCGCTGCAACCGCTCGGTCAGCGCGCTCACCGTGAACGGCTTGGTGATCAGCTCCATGCCGGCGGCGAAACCCTTGCTTGAGGCCGCGTCGGCGGCATAGCCCGTCATCAGCAGCACTTTCAGTTCGGGCTGGCGCGCGCGCAGCGTGTCGGCCAGCGAGCGGCCGCTCATGCCCGGCAGGCTGATGTCGGAGATCAGCATGTGCAAGTGGCCGTGCGATTCCAACGCGGCGAGGGCGGCATCGGCGTCCGGCGCCTCCAGCACCGCGTAGCCCAGCTGGTGCAGTACCTCTACCACCACCTGGCGCACCACCTGTTCGTCTTCCACCACCAGCACCACTTCGCCGTTCGACGGGCGCGGGGTGGCCTCGGCCTGATCGTGCCCTGGGCGCGCCAGCTCGACATGGCGCGGCAGATAGAGCTTGATCGAGGTGCCCTCTCCCGCCGCGCTGCGGATGTCGCAATAGCCGTTCGACTGCCGTGCGAAACCATAGACCATCGACAGGCCCAGGCCGGTGCCCCGCCCCGTCGGCTTGGTGGTGAAGAACGGCTCGAAGGCGTGCTCCAGCACCTCCGGGGCCATGCCGGTGCCGTTGTCGACGACCTCGATGCAGATGTATTGCCCGCTGTCCGCCTCCAGCCAGTTGCTGCTCTCGATCGAGCCCGCGTCCAGGTTGCTCGAACGGATCAGCAGGTCGCCGCCGTCGGGCATCGCGTCGCGCGCGTTGATGGTCAGGTTCAGCAAGGCGCTTTCCAGCTGGTTCGGATCGCACAGGGTCAACCACAAGTCGTCCGCCAGCTCGAAGCGCAGCGTCACCGCCTCGCCGAGCGTGCGCTGCAGCAGTTCTTCCATCGACGCGATCAACGGGTTGGCCGCCACCGGACGCGGGTCCAGCGGCTGGCGGCGAGAGAAGGCCAGCAGGCGATGCGTCGTCGCCGCGGCGCGATTGGCCGAGTTGAGCGCGCCCTGGACGAAACGCTGCAACGTGGCGGCGTCGCCCGAGCTGGCGTGCAGCTGGATCAGATCCAGTGAACCGATGATGCCTTGCAGCAGGTTGTTGAAATCGTGGGCCAGGCCGCCGGTGAGCTGGCCGACGGCTTCCATCTTCTGCGCCTGGCGCAGTTGCGCTTCGATCCGGATCTTTTCGCTGAGGTCGCGGATGAATACGTTGGTACGCGATTCGCCGTGCAAGGACAGGCTGCTGACGCTCAGTTCCACCGGGATCGTTTCGCCCACGCGGTTGACCATCTCGCTCTGCCGTGTCGCCCCGCGCCTCGCGCCCCGCGCCGGGCTGGGTTCGAGGTCGGCCAACAGTCGCTCGGGATGACCGGGCGGACCGACCAGGGTCGCCAGCGGCTTGCCGCGGGCCTCCGCGCGCGACCAGCCGAACATTGCCTCGGCCTGCGGGTTCCAGCGCACGATGCGGCCGGCGCCATCGAGCTGGGCAAAACCGTCCAGCGCGGAGTCGATGATGCCGCGCGCCAGTTGGTCGCTCTCGGCCAGCGCCGTCTCGGCCTGCCGGCGCCGCGAGATGTCGCGGGTGATCTTGGCGTAGCCGACCAGCACGCCATCGTCGTATATCGGGTCGATCACCACGCTGGCCCAGAAGCGGCTGCCGTCCTTGCGCACCCGCCATCCCTCGGCCACGTAATGGCCTTCCCGCCTGGCCGTTTCCAGCGCCGTCTGTGGCGTGCCGCGACTGCGTTCTTCCGGCGGATAGAAGCACGAGAAATGCTGGCCGATGATCTCCTCGGCGCGGTAGCCCTTGATGCGCTCCGCGCCGGTGTTCCAGTTGGTGATGATGCCGCGCGGGTCCAGCATGAAGATCGCGTAGTCGGTCACGTTGGACACCAGCAGCTGGAAATACCGTTCGCTGCGGCTCACGCCCGCCATGCCGGCTTCCGCGACGCGGGTGCGCTCGGCCATCCGTCGCTTCAGGTGGCTGTTCAGATCCTTGCTGGCCTGCCCGGCCTCACGCGGATCGGGGATGTCCACCAGCATGTTCACCGCGCCGGTCAGCACGCCCCCGTCGAACAACGGCGTGGAATAGGCGGCGAACGCGATCCGCCGGCCATCGGCCCGTTGTGCCAAGGCGATGTCGCCATGAATCGCCCGCGCTTCGCGCACCGCCCGCGCCATCGCGCACTGCTCGTGCGGCAGCGGCGCGCCATCGGCCTGGAACAGTCGCGCAAACAGACACCATTTCTCGCCCGGCATCGGGCGCCGCCCGGCCAGCTCCACGGCCGCTTCATTGAAGAAGGTGATGGCGCCTCCGGCATCGGTGCCATGCACGGCGATCGGCAAGGCCTGCAGCAACTGCTGCGAGAGGCGACCGCGCTCCGCCGTGGCGCGCTGGCGCGAGTTCTGTTCCTTGACGTCGATGGTGATGCAGCGCGAGTGCACGAACTGGCCGCGCTCGAAGCGTCCACTGGAGCTGATCTGCACCTGGCGCACCCGGCCGTCACCGCCGATCAGCCGCGCCGGCCGCTTGTCCACCGATTCGCCGGCGCGCACCCGCGCGAGCAGCGCGCACAGATTGTCGTCGTCGGCATCGAAATCGGCCAGGTTGTGGCCCACATACTCGTCGCGGCGATAGCCCAGCAGGTCCAGCTCGGCCTGGTTGGCACGCAGGATCGTGCCGTCAGCCGCGACCAGCCGCATGCCCACCGCGGCATGTTCGAAAAAATCCTCCGCGTCGCTCATCCCCTTCCTGTCGCCGCCGTGCCCGGCCGCATGGGGTGGTGAGGTGGAATCTGCCATGCAACGCATCCCGTCCCGATTCGAAAGCAGCCTGTCCCGTCAGGAAGAAACCCCGCGTGCGGCGGCATGGTTCACGACCGTCTCACGGCGCCATCCCCAGTCTGTGGCGCGATCACTATGCACCGCCCCCGCGGGCGTTGCCAGCCACGCCAGTCAAGCCGACCGCCCGCACAGCCCACGCCAATGTCAGAACAACGCACCATCGTCACCACGCACCGGCACGCATCCGTGCTCGCCACGCGCCTGGCTGGCAACCGCAACCGCGTATCGGGCATGGCGGGCTGAGTCATGGCCTCCGCTTCGCACAAGGTGGTCTACGTCGCGCTGGGCGGCAACCTGATGATCGCGATCGCCAAGTTCGTGGCGGCCGGGCTGTCCGGCAGCTCGGCAATGCTGAGCGAGGGCGTGCACTCGCTGGTGGACACGGTGAACGAGGTGCTGCTGTTGTACGGCTTGCATCGCGCCGGCAAGCCGCCGGATCGCAGCCATCCGTTCGGCTATGGCCGCGAGCTGTATTTCTGGAGTTTCATCGTGGCGCTGCTGGTGCTGGCGGCAGGCGCAGGCGTGTCGTTCTACGAAGGCGTGATGCACATCCGCGAACCGGAGGCGATCAAGCGGCCGTGGATCAACTACGCGGTGCTTGGCGTGTCGTTCCTGTTCGAAGGCACTTCGTGGCTGGTGGCGCTGCGCGAGTTCCGCGCGCGCAAGGGCAAGCTGGGCTACTTCGAGGCGTTCCGGCTGAGCAAGGACCCCAGCACCTTCACCGTCCTGCTGGAAGACAGCGCGGCCCTGCTTGGCCTGCTGATCGCGCTGGCAGGCGTGGTGGGTGCGCAGGCCTTCGACGAGCCTGCACTCGATGGCGTCGCCTCGCTCGGTATCGCCGGTGTGCTGGCCTCGTTTGCCCTGCTGCTGGCGCGCGAGACCAAGGGCCTGCTGATCGGCGAACCGGCGCACCCGAGGGTGAGCGGTTCGATCCTCGCGATCGCTGCCGCGGACCCCGGCGTGCATGCCGCCAACGGCGTGCTGACCGTGCAGATGGGACCGAACCAGGTGGTGGCCACGCTGAGCGCCGAGTTCGAGGATGCACTGACCACGCCGCAGATCGAAGCGTGCATCAACCGCATCGAGGCGCAGGCCAAGACGATCCATCCCGAACTGCTGTCGCTGTTCATCAAACCGCAGACAGCCGAAACCTGGCGTGAGCGGCGGCGGTACGTCGACGCGGCGGGTGACCAGCTGACCTCGTGAGCTGCCGCACGCGACTGCCCGAAGCGGCGGGCGAACGGGCGCTGCACGCGGCCGGCCTGGAGGATGAATCCACCGTGGTCACCGCGCGGCTCGAACCCAGCTGATCCGCGGCGGGAGGCCGTGAGCGCCGTGCGGCGCCCAGTTCGACCACGTTGACCAGATTGCCCGCCTCGTCCCACAGCGCCTGGTCGTCCTGCCAGACCAGCCAGCCCAGCTCGCACGCGGCGCAGCCGCAATCGCCGTGGCACTCGCCGCAACGTTCGGTGCAGGTGCAAGCGGCCCGCCGGCGCACGTCGACCGCGCCATTCAATTGCAGGTAGCCATCCGGCGGCCAGCGACGGATGCCCTCGCGCGTCGGCAGCTCCGGTGGCGGGGATGGGGCGGCGTTCACCTGCACGGCCTTGCCGCCGACGGCCGGTCGCGCCCGGGGGGCGGCTGCGACGGCGGCAGCTCGGGTTCGTTCGGCGTGGGCTGCGGTTCCGTGGGATCGGGGAACGGCGGCGGCGCGGGATCGGGCGGCTGGTATTCGGGATCGCCGACGGATGATGGCGGGACGCTGGACAGCATGGTCGGCAGGGAGTGCGATGGCATGAGCGGTCTCCTCGGGACGTGGCTCGATCCTCGCCGTTTCCGCGCCGATTTCCCGTGAGATTCGCGCGACGCGATCGTGAGCAAGTTTCGCCGAAGAAGTGGCGCTTGCTGTTGACTCGCCAGGAGCGATCCCACCCCAGCCCTCCCCTACGCGCAAGGGCAAGGGTACGAGCGCTGCATCAAGGGCCTTCGCGGGGGCGCCATCGCTGGAAGCTCGAGGGCATGGCCCGGCCGCATGCCCACGCGATGTCGACACCGCGCCGTGCAGGCTGGGTGCATGGCCGATATCTTCACCGTGTGGTGGCAGTTGTGGCAGCAGCATGTCGCGGTGCGGCTGGGCGTGACCGTGGTGGCCGGTTTGTTGCTGGCGTTGGTGCTGCGTGTCGCGATCCACGCCGTGCTGCGGCGGCTCGCGGGCGATCGCCCGGTGATCGCCGACCTGATGCAGCGCGCCCACGCGCCGCTGCAGTGGCTGCTGCCCTTGCTCTCGCTTTTGCTGGTGCTGCGCTATGGCCCCGCACTGGACTCGGCACCGATGGCACTGGTCGAGCATCTGTTGCTGATCGGTTTGCTGGCCGCCGGCACCTGGCTGGTGGTGCGTTGCGTCGGCGCGTTCGAGGGCGCCGCGGTGCGGCGCTATCCGATGGATGCCGCGGACAACCTGCAGGCTCGTCGCGTGGTCACCCAGGTGCGCGTGCTGGCGCGCACTGCCGACGTGGTGGTGATCGTGCTGGGCACGGCGATCATCCTGCTCACCATTCCCGGCGTGCGCCAGCTCGGCGCCAGCCTGCTCGCCTCCGCCGGCGTGGCCGGGCTGGCGATAGGACTGGCGGCGCGCCCGGTGCTGAGCAACCTTATCGCCGGCCTGCAGATTGCGCTGACCCAGCCCATCCGTCTCGACGACGTGGTGATCATCGAAGGCGAATGGGGCCGCATCGAGGAGATCGCCGGAAGTTACGTGGTGGTGCGCATCTGGGACGAGCGCCGGCTGGTGGTGCCGCTCAACTGGTTCATCGAGCATCCATTCCAGAACTGGACGCGCCGCAGTTCGCAGCTGATCGGCACGGTGTTCCTGATGCTGGATTTCCGCACGCCACTGGCGCCGCTGCGCGAGGAGTTCAAGCGCCTGTGCGAGGCCTCGGAGCAGTGGGATCGTCGCGTATGCGTGCTGCAGGTCACCGACGCCACCGAGCAGACGATGCAACTGCGCATGCTGGTGAGCTCCACCGATTCGGGCCGCAACTTCGACCTGCGTTGCCAGGTGCGCGAGGGACTGATCGCCTTCGTTCAGGCGCACTACCCGCACGCGCTGCCACGCTGGCGCGGCGAGCTGGATCGTGGCCACGAATCCGCCGCGCCGATGCCGCCGGCGCCGGCACCGCAGCGCGCGCCGTCGGCCGAAGACGGCGGCCTCGAGCGTCGCGCCAGCTGAACGGCAGCCGACGTTCTGCGACGTCTTTCACGGCGTGCGGACCAGGCCGATGCCAAGGTCACGACGACGCCGACGACGGGAGTCACGCGCATGTTTCCCAAACGGGTGCTGCTGGTGGAGGACGACCCCGATACCCGCGAGATCACCGCACTGCTGCTGCAGCACGCAGGCTACACGGTGATCGTGGCGCACGACATCGCCAGCGGCGTGGCGGAGTCGGAAGCACGGCAGGATTTCGGCGTGATCGTGACGGACATGTATCTGGGCCGCGGCCAGACCGGCATCTCGCTGATTCGCAGCCTGCGGGACAGCGGCTCGCGCACCCCGATCGTGCTCACCTCCGCGCACGAGGAAGCATCCATCGCCGCCCGCGACATGAAGGTGCTGTTCCTGCCCAAGCCGTACGGCCGGCAGGCCCTGCTGTCGGTGGTGGCCATGGCGCGCGTGTGCGGCGTCTGAACGACACCGCTGCCTCATCGCTGCGGCACGACAGTGTCACGCCCGCTTGCCGCACCGCGCGGTCTGCCGGGAGCTCGCCCGTGGCCCGGGAGATTGCGTCTGTCCCATCGGAATCGACCCGCGCACGGCGGCAGCGCCCGGTATCAGCACGCACGCCGAGCGGAGCAAGTGATTGGTCGCCGCCGACAGCCCCGGTTGCTCCCACCTGGCGTGCTCGTGGCAGTGCCAGCACCTGCACGCTGGCTTCGGCATGGTTCTGAACCGGGGTAGTTCAGCTTGCCTTGTGGCGGGAGGCGCGCTTCTTCGCTGACGCTTTTCTCGTCGCGGACTTCTTCCTGGCCGTGGTCGTGGTGGTTCGCTTGTCCCCTTTCCCGCCCGCCGCCGACTTCTTCGCCGGCGTGCGCTTGTTGCTGGCCAGGCTCTGCTGCAGCAGCGACATGAAGTCGACCACGTTGGTGGTGGCGTTCTCCGGCATCGTCTCCTCGTCTTCCGGCTCGGTGGTCACCACGCCTTTCGACTTCATCCGCTTCTCGATCACCTTGCGCAGGCGATCACGGAACTCGTCGCGGTACTCGGCCGGATTCCACTCGTCGCTCATCGACTCGATCAGCTGCTCGGCCATCTGCAGCTCCTTGGCCGAGATGCGGTAATCCGACGCTGTCCCTGCGGGAATCTTGTAATCCTCCGCGTCGACCAGCTCCTGTGGGTAGCGCATCAGCATCAGCATCAGCGCATCCCCCCGCGGCACCACTGCGGAGAGGTATTCGCGCGTGCGGATCACCACCCGCGCGATGCCGATGCGGCCGGTGCGCTTGAGCACCTCGCGCAGCAGCACGTAACCCTTCTCCGCCTTCTTGCCCGGCACCAGGTAGTAAGGCTTCTCGAAGTATTCCGGGCCGATCGAGTCGGCCTCGACGAAGGCTTTCACGTCGACCGCCTCGCGCCCCTCGGCGGCGGCCGACTTGATGTCCTCCGGCTCCAGCACGACATAGTTGCCCTTGGCGTATTCGAACGCCTTGACGATCTCCTTCCAAGGCACCTCCTCCCCGGTCTCGGCGTTCACGCGCTCGTACCGGACCGGCGTGTTGCTGCGGCTGTCCAGCATGCGGAAATGCAGGTCCACGCTGCGCTCGCCGGTCATCAGCGACACCGGCACGTTGAGCAGGCCGAACGACAGGGTTCCGCTCCAGATGGGTCGTGCCATGGCTTCAGACTCCGGCGGCGAGCAGGTCGACAGACTATTCCGGTTTGCGCGTGCAGGGGCTGTCAAACGTGCCGTGCGAATCACGCACACGCTTCACCTGCGGCGCACGCCGGGCGCACTACGGTGCGTCGCGTCGCCACCGCGGAGCCATCCGATGCCTGTCGCCGAACGCAGCAAGGCTGCCCGAACCGCCGTCAAACGCCGGCGTCCGATCCGGGCTGCCACCGGACAGGCCGAACGACGCAAGCCTGCCAGCGGTCCGGTGTGGACCTCGCTGAATTCGGTGGACCAGTCGGCGCAGAAGGTCGGCGAGTTCGGCACATCCAGCGTGATGGGCCGCCCGGTGCAGCCGGAGCAATTGGCGCCGTCCCATGTCTTCCTCGCGGCGCCGTCGTGCGCCAGCTGCCTTTCCGGCGCGGTGCTGCCGGTGGCGGGCGGCCCGACCGGCTGAGCGATCATGGGCAACCTGCGCGACTATCAACGCAAGCGCGATTTCTCGAAAACGCGCGAACCGGCCGACAACGCGGCGGGACGCCGGGGCAGTCGCGCGATCTTCGTGGTGCAACTGCATCATGCCAGCCGCCGGCACTTCGATTTCCGCCTGCAACTGGGCGACGTACTGAAGAGCTGGGCGGTGCCGAAAGGACCCAGCTACGACCCGCAGGTGAAACGCCTGGCGGTCGAGGTGGAGGATCATCCGTTGTCCTATGCCGGCTTCGAGGGCGACATCGAACACGGCTACGGCAAAGGCCACGTCGACCAGTTCGACATCGGCGTGTGGACCACCGAAGGCGACGCCGAAGCGCAGTTGCAAAAGGGTCACCTGCGCTTCGAGCTGTTCGGCAAGCGGCTCAAGGGCGGCTGGCACCTGGTGCGCAGCGGCCGCAAGGAACGCCAGCCGGCGTGGTTCCTGATCAAGGCCAAGGACGCGTTCGCCGGCGACGTGGAAGCGGACGACCTGCTCGACGCGAAGATGATCCGCAGCACCCGCGCGGCCGCGACAACACCGGCGACCAGGGCGGCGGCAAAGAAGTCCACCGCACGCAAGAAAGCCGTGCCGAAGGGGAAAAAAGTGCCGCGCTTGCGCCTGGCCAAGGCAGCCGCCGCGCTGGACGGGGCGCGCCCGGCGCCACCCGGCACCGAGTTTTTCAAACCGGAACTGGCACGCCTGCGCGAGTCGCCGCCGCCAGGCGAGCAGTGGCTGCATGAGGTGAAGTGGGACGGCTACCGCATCCTCGCCGCGATCGCCGACGGCGAGGTGAAGCTGTGGTCGCGCAACGCGCTGGCCTGGAACGGGCGGCTGCCAGAGATCGTGCAGGCGCTCGAATCGCTGGGATTGCATTCGGCCCGGCTCGATGGGGAGCTGATCGCGCTCGATGCCCGCGGACACAGCGATTTCAACGGCCTGCAGGCCACCCTGTCCGGCGAAGCACAATTGCCTTTGGTCTACATGCTGTTCGACCTGCCCTACCTCGAAGGCAGCGACCTGACCCGGGTACCACTGCTGCAACGCAAGGCGCTGCTGCAACGGCTGCTGGCCCACGCGCCGAAACACCTCGCCTTCAGCAGCCATGCGGTCGGCGACGGTGAAGGCGCGTTCCGCACGGCGACCGAGCAGCAGCTGGAAGGCATCATCTCCAAGCGCGTCGATTCGATCTACCGAGCAGGACGCTGCGACGACTGGCTGAAGATCAAGCGGCAGGAAAGCGACGAGTTCGCGGTGGTCGGCTACACGCCGCCCAAGGGCAGTCGCAGCGGTTTCGGTTCGCTGCTGCTGGCCCGACCCGATCCGGAGGTGTCGAACGGCTGGATCTATGTCGGACGCGTCGGCACCGGTTTCTCCGACGAACAGTTGCGGCAATTGAGCAGGACCATTGCCGACAAGAGCAGCAAGAAACCGACGGTGAAACTTGCCGCGATCGATCCGCTGCTACGCGGTGCACACTGGGTCGAACCGAAGGCCGTGGCCGAGGTGTACTACCGCGGCATCGGCAACAAGAACCTGCTGCGCCAACCGAGCCTGAAGACCATGCGTACCGACAAGTCCGCCACAGACCTGCGCGACAGCGATCGCGCCCCATCCACGCGCTCCGCCAGCAACCGGCGACGGCGCGGCGGCGGGATGTCCGCCGCCGACATCACCATCACCCATCCCGACCGCGTGGTGTATCCCGAGGACGGCATCACCAAGCAGGAAGTGGCCGACTACTACACCCGCGTGATGGACTGGTTCCTGCCTGGCGTGGTTGACCGTCCCACCTCGGTCATCCGTTGCCCGGAAGGTACCGGGAAGGCCTGCTTCTTCCAGAAGCACATGATCGCCGGCCTCAAGCACGTCGGCAGCGCGAGGCTCAAGGAGGAATCCGGCAGGCAGGCCAGCTACATCTATCCGCGCGATGCCAACTCGGTGATCGAGCTGGTTCAGTTCGGCGTGCTGGAGTTCCACCCCTGGGGCGCGACCGTCAAGCAGCCGGACCTGGCCGACCGCGTGGTGTTCGACCTCGACCCCGGCGAGGACGTGGCCTGGGACCGCGTGGTGGCGGCAGCGCGGCTGGTGCGCAAGCTGCTGTCGCAAATGGGGCTGGAATCATTTTTGCGCACCACCGGCGGCAAGGGCCTGCACGTGGTGCTGCCGTTGAATCCGGGCTGCCCGTGGCCGCAGGTGAAGGGTTTCGCCCAGGCGTTCGCCAGCTCCTTGGCGCAGGCCCATCCGCTGGAGTTCATCGCCACCGCCAGCAAGGCACGCCGCGGCGGCCTGATCTACGTCGACTACCTGCGCAACAGCCGCGGCGCCACCAGCGTCGCCTCCTATTCGCTGCGCGCACGCCCCGGCGCGCCGGTGGCGATGCCGTTGCGCTGGACCGAACTGGGCAAGCTGAAAAGCGGCCACGATTTCGACGTCCATTCCGCGCCCCAGCGCCTCGCGCGGCTGCGCAGCGACCCGTGGGCCGGCATCGGCGAGCTGCGCCAGGACCTCGACGACGTGATGGAAAAACTCGGCTGAGGATCGCCCGCGCCTTTCGCGCGATGCTCTTCGTCGCATGATGCAAAAGGCATCGCGCACGGAGTGCGCTCCCACGGATTCGCGACGAAACCATGCAGGGCGGGCCGTGCCCGCCCTGCGTCGGCGTTGGACCAGGTCGACGTCGACGGCGTTACGCGGTAGCGCCAAGCGCGTCGATGATCGCGTCGGCAAAGGCAGGGATGTCGCCCGGGCGGCGGCTGGTGATCAGCTGGCCGTCACGCACCACCTCGCTGTCCTGCCAGTGCGCGCCGGCGTTCTCCAGATCGGTGCGCAGCGACGGCCACGAGGTGACCTGGCGATTCTTGACCAGGCCGGCTTCGATCAGCGTCCATGGAGCGTGGCAGATCGCCGCCACCGGCTTGCCCGCGTCGTCGAACGCCTTGACCAGCGTGATCACCGCGGGCACCCGCCGCAGCTTGTCCGGGTTCATCACGCCGCCAGGCAGGACCAGCGCGTCGTAATGCTCGACCCTGGCCTCGTCCAGGGGCACGTCCACCGGCACGGCCCTGCCCCAGTTGCCATCGCTCCAGCCCTTGATCTCCCCGGCGTGGCCGGGGGCGATCACGTCGGTCTGCGCGCCGGCCTGTTCCAGCAGGCGTTTGGGTTCGGTCAGTTCGGACTGTTCGAAGCCGTCGGTGGCGAGGATGGCGATGCGGCGGCCGGTGAGGTTGAAGGACATGGGGCACTCCAGGATCGGAAAGCCGCAGCATCGCCGCTGCCACATGCAGGCAGCGTGCGGTTGTCGTGAGCGCGGCGTGACTCAAGCGCGAGCTACGCCCGCCACCCCGCCGCGAGAGAGCCCGCGGCATGACGAAGCAAACCGTCGTTCACCCCATCGTCATCCACGCGAAAACGGGGTCATGTTCAACCCTTCCGCCGCGACGCATCGTTGACGGGCCCTGCACCGGGACGCTGCGAAGGTGCAGGCGTCGCGCGATGCCGTCCGCGATCTCCGCAACTCCACGTGCACAAAGGAATACGAACATGTCGATTTCACTGCTGGTGCTCATCGTTCTCGTCATCCTGCTGATCGGTGCGTTGCCGACGTGGGGTTACAGCCGCTCCTGGGGTTATCGTCCGACCGGCGGCATCGGCATCATCCTGCTGATCGTGCTGGTGCTGTGGTTGCTTGGCGTTTTCCACTGAGCGCCCCCGCCGACACCGTGATCGTCCTGGCCAAATCGGTGTAACCCGTGCGCGCGGCGGCAAAGTGCCAGGACTGCCTGCCAGGGCGCCGTGCCACGCAGACCGCACCGGGACTCGGGATTTGCCAGGGAACGACGCTGCCGGCGACTCGAGTATCCGCAATCCCGGGCAACGAGCGGTGAGCCGGCGTCAGCGCAGCGGTTCGGCGGCCCTGTCGCCCTGGCAACGGATCGGCCCGCCGTCGCGGCCGCGAGCCTGGGTGAAGCTGGAGCCGCGGCGGTTGATCACGATGCCGTTGGCACATTGCTGGTTGGCGTCCAGCAGGTAACTGGCGGTGACGCGCTGCGCCTCCTGCTGCTGGCGCTGCAGCTGCACGGCGCGGCGGGCCTGGTATTCGCGCGCCTGGTCGGCGACCTGGCGGTAATTGCTGGCCAGCTCCTCGCGGCGCTGGCGCAGGTCGCGCTCCAGTTCGTCGTGGCGCTGGCGCGCACTGGCACGGGCTTGTTCGGCCTGCAGCGCGGCGGCGCGCTCGGTTTCCTGGATCAGCTCGTCGGCATGGCGGGCGGCAAGCCAGCGCGACACCCCGTTCCACCCCAGGATCGCCACGACGAGGGCGGCGACAGCGGCGGCGATTTTCCAGCGCAAGGCAATCGTCATGGCTCCCGCTCCCGCGCGGCGATTCAGCGACCGAAGATGATTTCTTCACCCTCGTGGTCACGGTCCCAGCCGCGCAGCTGGTCGCGGATGTGCGCGATGCCTTGCCGGCCGAGCGCATTGCGCTCCTCATCCAGTACCTGGCCGTCGAGCAGCTCGGCCAGTCGCTGCGCGGTGGGCAGCATGGCGTCCCAGGCGTCGAGCGCGGGGACCGGCCCGGGCAAGGTCATGAAGAAACTGACGCCGGAGGTCTGCAGCGCATCCAGCCGGGCCAGGTCGAAATTGCCCGGCTTGAGCATGTTGGCGACGCTGAAGATGGGGCCCAGCTCGCGCTTGCCGTCCACCAGGCGGTGATAGATGCCCATGTCGCCGAATTCCAGCCCGGCCTTTTCGGTGGCGACGACCAGGTCCGGTCCGTTGAAACGCGCGCCATCGCGCGCCACCACGAACAAGGTGACGATGCGTTCCACCGGCGTGTCGGCCGGGCGCCGACCCAGCTCCGAGCGCGGCACCGGCTTGGTGACAGGCGGCGCCGGTGCCGGTGCCGGTGCGGCGGCGGGCGCTTCGGCGACGGGTTCGGCGGGCGCGCGCAAGGTATCCACGATCGAGGCGGCGTGGCCGGCCAGGCGTTCGGTCAGGCGCTCGGCCGGCTTGGCCGCATGGCGTTCGCCGGAAAGCGTGGCACCCAGGCGCTCCAGTTCCTCGCGCAGGCCGACGTCGAGCTCGCCTTGCTGCGGCGTCGCCGAGGTGTCGCCCAGGCTGAAGGCCGGGTCGTCGGCCAGGCTGGAGCCGCCCATGGTGGGCTCGCGCCGCGCGTGTCCGTGCGTGTGCGTATCGCCCGCTGCCCTGCGCTTGCCCTGCTCTTTCCGCGGCTGGCCGAACAGCCAGATCAGTGCCAGCACGACCAGCCCCACGATCAGCATCGGAATGCCGACGGCGGCGTTCCACGCAAAGGCAAGCAAAGGTTGCACGGTCATCATCGGTTCCTCAGGCAGCTCCCGCCAGTTTAGCCGCTTCGGCCAGGTCGACCTGCACCAGCCGCGACACGCCGGGCTCGCGCATGGTCACGCCGCACAGTTGGGTGGCGGCTTCCATGGTGGCCTTGTTGTGGCTGATGAAGATGAACTGCACGTGTTCGCTCATCTCGCTTACCAGGCTGGAGAAGCGGCCGACGT
Source organism: Rhodanobacter sp. UC4443_H10 (assembly GCF_052978325.1). Classification (NCBI taxonomy): domain Bacteria; kingdom Pseudomonadati; phylum Pseudomonadota; class Gammaproteobacteria; order Lysobacterales; family Rhodanobacteraceae; genus Rhodanobacter; species Rhodanobacter sp. UC4443_H10. Next base: position 669,773 of record NZ_CM129668.1, read on the forward strand.
TGGCCTCGTCCAGCGGCGCGTCGACTTCGTCGAGCAGGCAGAACGGCGCGGGGTTGAGGCCGAAGATGGCGAACACCAGCGACACCGCGGTCAGCGCCTTCTCGCCGCCGGACAACAGCGAGATGTTGGACGGGCGCTTGCCCGGCGGGCGCGCCATGATCGTCACGCCGGTGTTGAGCAGGTCGTCGCCGGTGAGTTCCAGATAGGCATGGCCGCCACCGAACAGGCGCGGGAACAGTTCCTGCACGCCGGCGTTGACCTTGTCGAAGGTTTCCTTGAAGCGGTGGCGGGTTTCGCGGTCGATCTTCTTGATCGCGCCTTCCAGCGTTTCCATCGCGCTGACCAGGTCGGCCAGCTGGTTGTCCAGGTAGGTCTTGCGCTCGCTCTGTTCGGCGTGTTCCTGGATCGCAGCCAGGTTGACCGGCTCGATCCGCGCGATTTTCTGGCCGATGTCGGCGAGCTGTGACCGCCACTGGTTGGCGTCGATGTCGTCGGCCAGTTCGGCCAGCAGGGTTTCCAGTTCGAGGCCGGAAGCGGTGATCGCTTCGGCGAGTTGTTCGGCGCGCAGCTGCAGCGCCTGGGCGGCGAGGCGCTTCTCGGACAGGCCCTCGCGCAATGCCGACAGGCCCTGCTCGGCCAGGTGGCGCTGCTGTTCGAGCTTGCGGAATTCGAGGTCGCAGTCTTCCAGTGCGCGGCGCGCTTCCACCAATTGCTTGTCGACCAGCAGGCGCTGGTCCAGATACGCCTGACGCTCGGCTTCGAGTTCGGCGATCGGGTCGGAGCCGGCAGCGAGCTGTTCGGCGATCTCGTTGCGGCGCGCCTCGATCTGGCGCAGCTGGGCATCCATGCGACCGAGCGCCTGTTCCAGCGAGCTCAGCGACGAGCGCTTGGACTCCAGCGAGAGCGCCAGCGAGTGCGATTGATCGGCCGCCTCGCGCGCATTCATGCGGGCTTCCTCGCGCGCCTCGAGCAGGCTGCGGCGTTCGTTTTCCAGTTCGCGGCGCTGGTCTTCCAGGTCGCCCATCAGGCCGACCGATTCGTCCAGCCGCGCGCGCGCCTCACGGGTCTGGTTCTGCAATTCGTCGATCTGCGTGGAAAGGTCGGCCAGCTCGCCGTTGACCTTTTCGGCACGGGCGCGGGCGGTTTCCAGCTTGCCGCGGTGGCTTTGCAACTGGCCGGCCAGTTCGGACTGGCGACGGTGCGCGTTGTACAGCTCGCGCTGGGCGTCGTCGCGCGCGCGTTCGGTTTCGAATTTGCTGGTGCGCAGGTTGTCGAGCCGTTCGCTGGCTTCTTCCAGTTGCGCTTCCAGCATGGCGATCTGTTCGGCCAGCGTGCGCAGCTCGCGCTCGCGCGCCAGCACGCCGACCTGGCTGCCTTGCGCCCGGCGCACCCGCGCCCAGCCCGGACCGAGCCATTCGCCACTGCGCGTCATCACCGACTGATACGGCGCCAGCGCGGACAGCGAGGCCACCTGCCGGTGGGCGTCGGCCAGCGATTCGGCGGTAAGTACGTGACCGAGGATGGCCATCGCCGCCGCCGGGCCGCGTACGTGGGCGGCCAGCGTGCCAGCGGCGCCGACGCCGCCCTCGGCGTTGTCGAGCAAGGCGATGTCGGCGTTGTCGAGCGCATCGAACTCCGCCGCCAACGCATGCGAGCCATCCACCAGCACCGCGTCCAGAAAACCGCTCAGCGCCGTTTCCACGGCGGTCTCCCAGCCGTTTTCGACCTGCAGCGACTCACCGAGGCGGCGTGACGTGTTCAACCCGAGACGAGCCAGCCAGCTGCTTGCAGCGTTTTCTTCCTGGCCGAGCGCGGCATGCTGCAGCGCTTCGAGCGAGGCGTGCCGGCCACGGGCGGCCTGCAGTTGCTGGCGGGCCTCGTTCAGCGCCGACTGCACCTGGCGCTCTTCTTCCTGCACTTTTTCATGGTTGGACTTGTACTGGTCGAGCAGGCTGCCCAGGGTTTCCACGCGCTCGCGCTGGGCGTCGTGTTCGCTGTGCAGTTGCTCGCCGGCGGCGGCCAGTGCGGCCACGTCGGTAGCTTTCTGCTCGGTTTCCAGTGCTTCGCGGCGGCGCGCCAGGTCGATGCCCTGGCGGTCGAGGTAATTGAGCTTGGTGCGTTCCACTTCGGCGGCGCGGTTGGATTCGCCGGCGTTGCGGGTGTGGCTGTCCCAGCGCTGTTGCCAGTCGGCCAGCCTGGCCTCGGTGCTGCGCTGGGCTTCGGCGGTGTCGTCCTGCAGCTGCTGCAGGGCTTCGAGTTTCGGTTCGCCTTCGGCCAGCGCCTGGCGCAGGATTTCGACCTGCGCGTGATCGGTGGCGATGTGCGCGGCCAGTTCCGCGTGTTCGCGCTCGCTGTCGGCGTGGGCGCGCTGCAGGCGTTCGGCGCTCTCCTTGTTGTGGCGCACTTGCTGCTCGACACGGGCGATCTCGGCGCCGACCTTGTAGACCTCGGCCTGTACCGCGTTCAGGTGCTCGCTGGCGTCGGTGTGGCGTTCGCGCATGACCTCGATCTGCGCCTCGATCTCGCGCTGGCCGGCCAGCTGCTTCTCGATCTCGATCTCGGCGGCGGACAAGCCGGCGCCTTCGCTGTCGTGCTGGCTCTTGAGGCCGCGGTATTCGAGCGCGCGCAGCTCGGCTTCCTTGCGTGTCTGCTCTTCCTTCAAGGCTTTCCAGCGCTCGGCGGCGCGGGCCTGGCGGTTCAGGTGTTCGAGCTGCTTGTCGACTTCGTCGCGCACGTCGCGCACGCGGTCGAGGTTTTCGCGGGTGGCCTTGATGCGGCTTTCGGTCTCCTTGCGGCGCTCCTTGTACTTGGAGATACCGGCGGCTTCCTCCAGGTGCGTGCGCAGTTCGTCCGGGTGCGCCTCGATGATCTGGCTGATCATGCCCTGCTCGATGATCGAGTAGCTGCGCGGGCCCAAGCCGGTGCCGAGGAACAGGTCGGTGATGTCGCGCCGGCGGCAGCGCGCGCCGTTGAGGTAGTACGAGGATTGCCCGTCGCGGGTGACCTGGCGCTTCACCGAGATCTCGGCGTACTGGCCGTACTCGCCCTGCACCGAGCCGTCGGCGTTGTCGAAGATCAGTTCGACCGTGGCCTGCCCCACCGGCTTGCGCGTGTTGGAGCCGGAGAAGATCACGTCGGTCAGCGAGTCGCCGCGCAGGCGGCTGGCCGCGCTTTCGCCCATCACCCAGCGGATCGCGTCGATGATGTTGGATTTGCCGCAGCCGTTGGGGCCGACCACGCCGATCATGTTGCTCGGCAGGTGCAGGGTGGTCGGGTCCACGAAGGACTTGAAACCGGCGAGTTTGATCGTGCTCAGGCGCATGCAGTGTTCAACGGTAGGGTGCTACGGCCGGTGCAGCCGGATGACAGGGCACTGTGCCAAACGCGGGGGCCTGCTGCAATGCGTGTCCGCGTGAGATTTAGTGTAAAGAATACGATACAACTCATTGATAGATATTATTTCTCGACGGCATCTATGGAAACGGCATGGATCCCGTTGTCCATCAACCCCTGCAGCGCCGCGTAGACCATTCGGTGCCGGCGGATCGGCAACAGCCCGGTGAAGGCGGGGCTGGCGATGCGCACGCGGAAATGGCCCTTGCCCTCACCCGCATGCCCGGCGTGCAGGTGGCCTTCGTCGACGATTTCCAGCTCGGTCGGCGCCAGGGCCTGGGTCAGGCGCTGGCGGATCTGCTCGATCATCGCCTCGCTCACGCCGGCAGGGCCTTGCGGAATGGCTTGATCTGCACCTCGGCGTAGACGCCGGCCGCCACGTAGGGGTCGGCATCGGCCCAGGCGCGGGCGTCGGCCAGCGACGGAAACTCGGCCAGGATCAGGCTGCCGCTGAAGCCGGCCGGGCCCGGATCTTCGGACTCGATCGCCGGGAACGCGCCGGCCACGAACAGGCGGCCCTCATCCAGCAGCGCCTGCAGCCGCGCGATGTGCGCGGGCCGCGCTCCCTTGCGCTTCTCCAGCGAGTCGGCAACGTCCGTTCCGATGATGGCAAACCACATGATCAAGCCTCCTGGTGGGATGGGTCGCGAGTCTGGCTCATGCGTGGCGCGCGGCTGCGGCCAGCTGCGCGGTGTCGACACGCACGAAAATCGAATCGCCCAGCGCGGTGAGCACTTCGCCCGCGTGGACCTCGCACAGCACGCGGGTCTTGCGCCCGACTTCGCCCTCGACGCGCGCCTTCAGCGTCAGCGGCACGTCCATCGGGGTGGGCTTGAGGAACTTGATGCCGAGGCTGCCGGTGACGCAGTCGATGCGCGGCTTGCTGTCCGGCGCGCGCTGCTCGGCACGGTAGTGGTATGCCATCGCGGTCCAGTTGGAATGGCAGTCCACCAGCATCGCGATCAGCCCGCCGTAGACCAGCCCCGGCCAGCCGTGGAAATCCGCTCCCGGCAGGTGCGTGCTGACCACGTGCACGCCGTCCTCGTGCCAGTGGCTCTTGATGTGCAAGCCGTGAGGATGGGCGCTGCCGCAGCCGTAGCAGACGCCGTCGGGCGCGGCCAGGTCCTGCAGCGCGGGCACGTCGGCGCTCATGCTTCCGGTCGCATGTAGGGGAACAGCAGCACGTCGCGGATCGAGGACGCGCCGGTCAGCAGCATCACCAGGCGGTCGATGCCGATGCCGAGGCCGCCGGTGGGCGGCAGGCCCACTTCCAGCGCGCGGATGTAGTCGGCGTCGAAGTGCATGGCCTCGTCGTCGCCGGCGTCCTTGGCGTCGACCTGGGCCTGGAAGCGTGCGGCCTGGTCTTCCGGGTCGTTCAACTCGGAGAAGCCATTGGCGATCTCCTTGCCGCCCACGAACAGCTCGAAGCGGTCGGTGATGCCCTTGTCGGTATCGCTTTCGCGAGCCAGCGGCGACACCTCGACCGGATGGTCGGTGATGAAGGTGGGCTGGATCAGCGTGTGCTCGACGGTCTTCTCGAAGATCTCCAGCAACAGCTTGCCCCAGCCGTAGCCGGGCTTGACCTGCACGCCGAGGCGCTTCGCATGCGCCGCCATCGCCTCGCGGTCGCGCAGTTCTTCGCGCTTGATCTCCGGGTTGTGTTCCAGCACCGCGTCTTCCATGCGCCAGCGGCGGAATGCCGGGCCGACGTCGATCGCCGCACCGTCCCATTCCAGCTGCGTGGTGCCGAGCACGGCTTGCGCGGTATCGCGGATCACGCTCTCGGTGAGGTCCATGATCTCGTGGTAGGTCGCGTAGGCCTGGTACAGCTCCAGCATGGTGAACTCGGGGTTGTGCCGGGTCGACACGCCCTCGTTGCGGAAGTTGCGGTTGATCTCGTAGACGCGGTCGAAGCCGCCGACCACCAGGCGCTTCAGGTACAGCTCCGGTGCCACGCGCAGGTACAGATCCAGATCCAGCGCGTTGTGGTGGGTGACGAACGGTTTGGCCGTGGCGCCGCCGGGGATCACGTGCATCATCGGCGTCTCCACTTCCATGAAGCGGCGCGACGGCGCTTCCAGCCATTGACGCATGGTGCCGATGATCCTTGAGCGCAGCATGAAGGTACGGCGCGCTTCCTCGGTGACGATCAGGTCCACGTAGCGCTGGCGATAGCGCTGCTCCACGTCGGCCATGCCGTGATGCTTGTCGGGCAGCGGGCGCAGGCTCTTGGTCAGCAGGCGCAGGTGATCCACGCGCACCGAAAGCTCGCCGGTCTTCGTGCGCATCAGCGTGCCTTCGGCACCCACGATGTCGCCCATGTCCCAGCCCTTGAACGCCTCGTAGACCTCGCCAACCGTGCCGGCATGGATGAACAGCTGGATGCGTCCGCTGAAATCCTGCAACTGCACGAAGCTGACCTTGCCCTGCACGCGCTTGAGTACGATGCGTCCGGCCATCTTCACCCGGCGCGCCGCCGCTTCGACGGCTTCGGCCGTGTGCACGTCCTTGTCGGCGAACTCGGTTTGCAGATCGCCGGCGAAGCTGTCGACCTTGAAGTCGTTCGGAAACGCGATGCCCTGCCCGCGCAGCGCCGTGAGTTTTTCGCGGCGCTCGGCGATCAACTTGTTCTCGTCGGGAAGGGTGTCGGTGACTTCGCTCATGGATGGTTCCGTGGCTGCCAGCGCGCGCTGGACAGTGGATGTCTCGTGGATGGGGCGGCGCTCAATTGCCCTTGTCGAAAATCTGCTTGACGCCGCGTTTGGTGGCATCCCAGCCCTCGCGCGCGCCGTGGCCGATGGCGACGCCTGCCTTCTTCGCGCCATGGCCGATGCCGGTGCCGGCCTCTTTCGCGCCGTGCCCGATCTTCCTGGCCACATGCCTGGTCGCGTGACCGACATCGCGGGCGCCGTCGGCGACGCCGTGGCCGACCGCCTTGGCATCCTGCTTGATGCCCTGTCCGGCGCTGCCCTGCGACGACTGCGCTGCCGCGCCGAACGCCATCAGCGCGACCAAGGCGATCAGGAAGATGCCGATCTTCTTGCTGTTCATGCGCGTCACCTCGTCAATGGGCCGGTCGAAGGGAATCGGGCGTCAGGCATCGATGCGCTTGGCGCCGGCTTCGAGGCCGGATTTCAGGCTTGCCTCGATGAACTCGTCGAGGTCGCCGTCGAGCACCTTCTGGGTGTCCGAACGCTCGATGCCGGTGCGCAGATCCTTGATGCGGCTCTGGTCGAGCACGTAGTTGCGGATCTGGCTGCCCCAGCCGATGTCGGACTTGGTCGCTTCCAGCGCGTCCCTCTCGGCATTGCGCTTCTGCACTTCCAGTTCGTACAGCTTGGCGGCCAGCATCTTCATCGCGCGGTCGCGGTTGGCGTGCTGGCTGCGCTCGGTCTGGCAGGCCACGACCGTGTTGGTGGGCACGTGGGTGATGCGCACCGCCGACTCGGTCTTGTTGACGTGCTGGCCGCCGGCACCCGACGAACGGTATACGTCGGTCTTCAGGTCGGCCGGGTTGATGTCGATCTCGATGCTGTCGTCCACTTCCGGCGAAACGAATACCGAGGTGAAACTGGTGTGCCGGCGGTTGTCCGAATCGAACGGGCTCTTGCGCACCAGCCGGTGCACGCCGATCTCGGTCTTCAGCCAGCCGTAGGCATAGTCGCCCTCGACGCGGAACGTGGCGGACTTGATGCCGGCCACGTCGCCGCCGCTGACTTCCATCAGCTCGGCTTTCCAGCCACGGTGCTCGCACCAGCGCAAATACATGCGCAGCAGCATTTCGGCCCAGTCCTGCGCCTCGGTGCCGCCGGCGCCGGCCTGGATGTCGACGAACGCGTTCATCGCATCCATCTTGCCGGAGAACATGCGCTGGAACTCCAGCTTGCCGACCTGCGATTCCAGTTTGGCCAGATCGTCGATCACCGACTGCGCGGTGTCGTCATCGCCGTCGGCGACGGCCATCTCCAGCAGGTCGCCGGCGTCGTCCAGGCCGGCAGTCAGCGTGTCGATGCCGTGGACGATGGTGTGCAATCGGGCGCGTTCGCGGCCCAGTTCCTGCGCGTTGGCCGGGTCGTCCCACACGGTGGGGCTCTCCAGTTCGCGGGTTACTTCTTCCAGGCGCTCGCGCTTGGTGGCGTAGTCAAAGATACCCCCTAAGCGCTTCGACGCGACCGCGAAGGTCGTCGATCTGCGCATGGATGGGATTGGTCTCGATCATCGTGAAATCTTGGTGGGAGGCAAGCACGCAAGAATAACAGACCCGTTTGCAGCCGGCGCCCCTTGCAGGGCGGGCACTGCCCGCCGACCTTTGATCCATGGCGACGGAAACCGGCGGGCGGGGCCGCCCTAAGCAGCCGGCCGCATTCAGGCGAGCGCCTGGGCATGTACGCCTCTGACGGCACGCCCCGACGGATCGGCCGCGTTCGCGAACGCCGGATCCCACGCCAGCGCTGCGGGCGAGGAGCAGGCAATCGACTTGCCGCCGGGCACGGTCGCGGCGCAGGCCTCGCCGGGAAAGTGCTGCTCGAAGATGCGTCGGTAGAAATACGCCTCCTTGGTCGCCGGCGTGTTGAACGGGTATCGCGCCGCGGCCGCGGCGAACTCGCGGTCGCTGACCGCCTGCTCCGCATGCGCCTTCAAGCCGTCGATCCAGCCATAGCCGACGCCATCGCTGAACTGCTCCTTCTGTCGCCACAGGATCGAATCCGGCAGCGCGCCGTCGAATGCTTCGCGCAGAACCGCCTTCTCGATGCGTCCCTGCCCCGCCATCTTGTGCTTCGCATCGAGGCCCATCGCCACGTCGATGAACTCCAGGTCGAGGAACGGCACGCGCGCCTCCACGCCCCACGCCATCATCGCCTTGTTCGCGCGCAGGCAGTCGTAGCTGTGCAGCGCGTCGAGCTTGCGCACGGTTTCCTCGTGGAATGCCTCGGCCGAGGGCGCCTTGTGGAAGTACAGGTAGCCGCCGAAGATCTCGTCCGAACCCTCGCCGGACAGCACCATCTTCACGCCCATCGCCTTGATCCGCCGCGCCAGCAGGTACATCGGCGTGGCGGCGCGGATGGTGGTGACGTCGTAGGTCTCGATGTGGCGGATCACTTCGGGCAGCGCATCCAGCCCTTCCCAGAACGTGTAGACGAAGCCGTGGTGCACGGTGCCCAGCGCGTCGGCGGCGACCTGCGCCGCAGCCAGGTCGGGCGAGCCGTCCAGCCCGATCGCGAACGAATGCAGGCGCGGCCACCACGCTTCGCTGCGGTCGTCGTCCTCGACCCGCTCGCGCGCGAACTGCGCGGCGCAGGCGGCGACCAGCGACGAATCCAGCCCACCGGAAAGCAGCACCCCATACGGCACGTCGGTCATCAGCTGGCGATGCACGGCCTGCTCAAACGCCTTGCGCAAGGCCGGAGCAGCCACGTCATGGCCGCGCGTGGCGGCGTAGTCGCGCCATGGCCTGGCGTAGTAGCGCTGCAACTCGCCGCTGGCGCTGTCGTACACATGGCCGGGCGGAAACGGCGCCACGTCGGCACACACGCCGACCAGCGCCTTCATCTCCGAGGCCACGCACAGGCGGCCTTGCGCATCGTGGCCCCAATACAGCGGGCAGACGCCGATCGGGTCGCGGGCGATCAGGTAGCGCTGCGCCTCGCCGTCCCACAACGCGAACGCGAAGATGCCGTTGAGCCTGCCCACGAAGTCGCTGCCCTGCTCGCGATACAGCGCGTTGATCACCTCGCAGTCCGAAGCGGTGGTGAATTCGTAGCTGCTGGCCGCACGCAGTTCGCGGTGGTTGTAGATCTCGCCGTTCACCGCCAGCGCCAGCGCGCCGTCGCGCGAACGCAGCGGCTGCGCGCCGCTGGCCGGGTCGACGATGGCCAGCCGCTCGTGCACCAGGATCACCCCGGCGTCGACGAACACCCCGCTCCAGTCCGGCCCGCGATGGCGCTGGCGCTGCGACAACTCCAGCGCCTGCCGGCGCAACGCGGCCAGGTCGTCGCCCGGCTGCAGGTCGAATATTCCGAATATCGAGCACATGGTGGAAGTTTCCTCGTCGCTGTCCGTGGGTCCCGCTCTTCTGAAAAGTCGGCCATGGATGGCCGGGTTTGCTCTGCGCGGATGGACCCGCGCAAAAGTAAATGCACAGCCATGGATGGCCGGGTTTGCCCTTGCGCGAATGGACTCGCGCATGAATCAAGCGCACAAAAAAAGGCCCGCTCGTGGCGGGCCTTCATCGCGTATTTTTGGTGGAGACTTGAAGCTACGCGCGGGCCCGCCAACGGTTGGCGTTGTTGTTCGCGCGATTATTGTTGTGGCCGGCCAGCACGAGGCCTCGCGCGGAGAGCGCGGCAAGGGTCAGGCTGCGGGCGACCATGGAGTTCATGGCCCCAACTTGAGCAGATTCCCCGGCGCTTGGCAAGTACGGATAGCACCCAGTTACCGCAGGAGCCCGCTCGCGGGCGATGCTTTGGGGCTTTGACCAAGCAAAAGCATCGCCCGCGAGCGGGCTCCTGCGAGAGAGAGGCGGGATCAGGGGCTGGTGATCCAGCGCCTGGCGTCGTCGATTTCCACGCCGTGAAACAGGCGGAACTGGGCGGGGATGGCGAAGCTGAAGGCCGTGGCGGTACCGCGCAGCCAGGGTACGTCAGTGACCAGCGCCACACGGTCCCAACTGCTGAAATGCCGCGCGCCGAGTTTTGCGTCGTTCCACATGGCGCCGGGGTCGAAGCCGGTGAAGTCGTCGGCAGTGACGTAGAGCAGGCGCAGCTTTCGATTGAGCGCGAACGCCGCCTCGACATCCGGCACCACGATGTTCTCGTAGTCTTGCGCGGTGACCTGGCCGTGCGCGCGAAAACCCAGCGTGCCGGCAGGCAATCCTTCGATCTGTGCGATCACGGGCGTGCTCCTGGGATGGGGTGCCCCAGTTTGGGTCCAGGCACGTGAAAAGCGTGCAAGTCGAAGGCATGGGAGCAGGCTTTCGAGACTCCTGCATTTCCGATCAGGCGGGCTCGATGTGCCGCAGCAGCAGGCGCGGCGTCTCGCGACCCTGCCAGTCGTTGATGGTCAGCTCGTAGGCCGCGCGCAGCCGAGGCGGCGGTGGCTGGCCGTCATGGGCATTGAACATCACCGCGTCGTGCACGGCGCCATCGCGCGGGTCGCGCAGTTGCAGGCGCAGATGGGTCTCGCCCATCACCTTCCAGCCGGCGCAGTCGAACAGGTTGTCGAACAGCGGTTCGGGGAACGCCTGGCCCCATGGGCCGGCGGCGCGCAACTGGCGGGCCAGCGCCAGCGTGGCGGCGCCGGGCGGCAACTCGCCGTCGGTGTACAGCACCGCCTGCAGCCGCTCGGGCTCGATCAACTCGCGCGCGACCGCATCGAAGGCGGCGGCGAAGCGCGGGTAGTCGGCGGCTTTCAGGCTCAGACCGGCAGCCATTGCGTGGCCGCCGAAGCGTTCGATCAGGCCGGGCTGGCGGGCGTCGATCACGGCCAGCGCGTCGCGGATGTGGAAGCCCGGAATGGAACGGCAGGACCCCCGAAGGTTTTCGGTGTCGTCTTCGCTGGCCGGGGCGAAGGCGATCACCGGGCGGTGCAGCCGCTCCTTGAGTTTCGAGGCGACCAGGCCGACCACGCCGGCATGCCACGACGGCTCGAACAATGCCACGCCGATCGCATCGAGCGGCCCCAGGCCAGCCACCATCACCTCGGCCTCGGCCACCATCGAGGCCTGCAGGTCGCGCCGCTCGCGGTTGATCGCGTCGAGCTGCTCGGCGTAACGGCGCGCCTGTGCCACGTCGTCGGTGAGCAGGCAGGCCACGCCCAGGCGCATGTCCTCCAGGCGCCCGGCCGCGTTCAACCGCGGCCCGACTGCGAAGCCGAGATCGCTGGCGCACAGCGTGGTCAGGCTGCGCCTGCCCGCTTCCACCAGCGCGGCGATGCCGGCGCAGGCGCGGCCGCTGCGCATGCGCTGCAAGCCGGCCTCGACCAGCACGCGGTTGTTGAAATCCAGCGGCACCAGATCGGCCACCGTACCCAGGGCGACCAGGTCGAGCAGCACCGACAGGTCGGGTTTCGCCGCGCCGAAAGCGCCCTGCTCGTGCAACTTCGCACGCAGGGCGAGCAGCAGGTAGAACATCACCCCGACACCTGCCAGCGCCTTGCTGGGGAACGCGTCGCCGGCGAGATTTGGATTGACCATCGCATCACACGCCGGCAACCGCTCGCCGGGCAGGTGATGGTCGGTGACGATGACCTTGATGCCGCGCGCCTGCGCCGCCGCCACGCCGGCCACGCTGGCCACGCCGTTGTCGACCGTGACGATCAGCTGCGGGGTGGGCTGCATCGAGGCGACGAAGGCCGCGCTCAGCCCGTAACCGTGCACGAAGCGGTTCGGGATCGCGTAATCCAGCCGCCGCGCACCGAGCAGACGCAGGCCGCGCACGGCCACGGCGGTGCCGGTGGCGCCGTCGCAGTCGTAGTCGCCGGCGATCAGGATGGTCCAGTCATCGCGGATCGCCTCGGCCAGCAGGTCGACCGCCTGCGCCATGCCGCCCAGCAATTGCGGCGACAGCATCCGCGCCAGCCGGTGCTCGACCTGGCCGGGTTCCAGCACGCCGCGCGCGGCGTAGACCTGCTGCAGCACCGGGTGCACCGCATCCGGCCAGCCATGCGGCGTGCCCCGGCTTTCGCGCCGACGCAGCTGCAGCACGCTCAACGCCCTGCCCCGCGCCAGAAGCGCCAGCGATGAGCGGGTTTGTGCAGCCAGCGTTCGCCGCTGGCGAAATGCAGCGTAACGGGCTGGCGTTCGAGCAGCGGCTGCAGCAGCGGCCACCAGCGCGAGGCCAGCTCGTGCGCCGGCAGATCCTGCAGGTCGATCAGCCAGCCGGCACCCGCGGCTGCGACCGCATCGGCCGTGCGCAACGGATGCGCGATGCCGGCACGCGCGGCCAGTGCGCGCAGCAGCAGGTCGTCGCTGACCACGCCGGCCAGGGTACTGGTCGGCGGCGCAGGCAGGCGTCCGCCGCCCCACAGCCACAGACTGTTGACCAGCGATTGCCCGCGCATCCGTCGTTGCGCATTGAGCGGATGCTGGTGCAGCAGCACCTGGATGTCGTTTTGCAACACGCGCCAGCGGCGCCCATGCGCGCCCTGCGGCAGGTGCTGCGCGAGGTCCTCGCCCAGCGCCTGCGATGGCGCGGCCAGGCCGGGCAGCGGCGTATCGGCCGGCAGGCGCAGATGCCAATGATCAGGGGTGGAAATCTCCAGTTGCATGCCGGCCTCGTCGAACACCGGCCGCAGCGTTTCGGCCAGCGCCTGCGCCTCGTCCAGGCCCAGGCCCATGCGACCGCAGGCCAGCAGGCGTACCCCGTTCATGTCCGGCTGCACCCAGGCCGGGTCGGCCGACAGCCACAGCGCATCGCCCGCGTCGCCGGCTAGAAACTGGCGGGTGATCGCCGCCGCGGGCACGTGCGCCTCGACGCCGGTGAAATGCCCGCCGAGGCCATCGAGATAACCGACGCCGCCATCCGCCAGGCGGTCGGCGCGCGGGAGCCACGCGTGCAGCGGATGGGTCGGCTCGACGTGCGCCAGCGAGGGCAGCCACAGTTGCAGCGACGGCTCCGGTTTGGACATCTCTTCAGGCCTCCAGTTGCTCGACCAGCGCCAGCCACTCGTTTTCCAGCGATTCCTTCTCGCCGCGCAGCTGCGCCTGGCGCTGGCCGATGCGCATCATTTCGCTGGTCGGGCCGTTGTAGGTGGCCGGGTCGGCCAGTTGCGCCTCCAGCGCGGCCAGCTCGGTATCGATGCTGGCGGTGCGCGTCTCGATCTTCTTCACCCGCTGGCGCGCGGCTTTTTCCTCGTCACGCTGGGCGGCAGCCTGGCGCCTGTGCTCCTCCGGCGAAACCTCCACCACCTTGGCCACCACCGGCTTGGCCGCCTTCTTGTTCGCGGCAGTGCGGGTCTTCAACCAGCGCGCGTAGTCTTCCAGGTCGCCGTCGAACGGCGCCACCTCGCCGTCGGCCACGCGCCAGAAGCTGTCGCAGACCATGCCGAGCAGATGGCGGTCGTGAGAAACCAGCACCAGCGCGCCGTCGAAATCGGCCAGCGCGTCGGCCAGCGCCTCGCGCATGTCCAGATCGAGGTGGTTGGTCGGTTCGTCCAGCAGCAGCAGGTTCGGCTTGTCCCACGCGATCAGCGCCAGCGCCAGGCGTGCGCGCTCGCCGCCGGAGAAACCGTCGACCGACTCGAACGCGCGGTCGCCGGCGAAATTCCAGGTGCCGAGAAAATCGCGCATCACCTGGGTGGCCACGCCCGGCGCCTTGTCCAGCAGATGGTCGAGCGGGCTCGACCCTTCGCGCAGGCTTTCCACCGTGTGCTGGGCGAAGTAGCCGATCTTCAAGTCCTTGTGCACCTTGCGCTCGCCGCCGAACGGTTCCAGCTCGCCGACCAGGGTCTTCACCAGGGTGGATTTGCCGGCGCCGTTCGGGCCGAGCAGGCCGATCCGTTCGCCCGCCTCGATGCTGAAGCGCACGTCGGCGAGCACGATGTTCGCCACTTCGTCCGCGTGCGTGGAAGGATCGGCCAGGTAGCCGGCGGTGATGCCTTCCAGCTGCAGCATCGAATCGGGCAGTCGCCCCGGCGCGGGAAACTGGAAGCTGAAGGGGCGCTCGGCGCGTACTGCCTCGGTGCCGGCCAGCTTCTCCAGCCGCTTCATCCGCGACTGCGCCTGCTTGGCCTTGGTCGCCTTGGCCTTGAAGCGGTCGATGAAGGACTGCAGGTGCGCGCGCTCGGCCTGCTCGCGCTCGTGCGAGATCTGCTGCTGGCGCAACTGCTCGGCGCGCAGGCGCTCGAACGCGCTGTAATTGCCGGTATAGAGCTTGGCCTTGCCGTCGTTGAGGTGCAGTGTATGGGTGATCACGCCATCGAGGAACTCGCGGTCGTGCGAGATGATCAGCAAGGTGCCCTGGTAGCGGCGCAGCCATTCTTCCAGCCACAGCACGGCGTCGAGGTCGAGGTGGTTGGTCGGCTCGTCCAGCAGCAGCAGGTCGGACGGGCACATCAGCGCACGCGCCAGGTTCAGCCGTCCGCGCCAGCCGCCGGAAAATTCCTGCACCGCGCGCTCGTGCGTTTCCGGGGGAAAGCCCAGGCCATGCAGCAGGCGGCCGGCGCGGGCGCGGCCGTCGTAGCCGTTCAGTTCCTCGATGCGGTGATGCGCCTTCGCCATCGCCTCCATGTCACCACGCTCGCCGGCTTCCGCTTCGTCGTTGATGGCGGCGGCCAGTTCCTCGTCACCGCCCAACACGTAGTCGATCGCCGCATCCGGCAGCGCCGGCGTCTCCTGCGCCACCGAGGCCAGCCGCAGCTTGCCCGACATCTCCAGCTCGCCCGCATCGCTCTCCAGCCTGCCCTGCAGTGCGGCGAACAGGCTGGATTTGCCGCAGCCGTTGCGGCCGATCACGCCAAGGCGCCAGCCGCTCTGGATCACCAGGTCGATGTCGGAAAGCAGCAAACGACTGCCGCGGCGCAAGGCGAAATGTCGAAACGAAATCATGGAATGAGCGAGTCCTGCCCGCGCAAGCGGGCACTGCAGCCGCCCATGATAACGGCGATGGCTCGCCCATGGCCGCAGCGAATGCCCAATCCATCGCAATCGCCGCGACCCGGCATGGCGTAACATTGCCGGGTCTGATACAACGACGCCGCATGCAGCCTTGTATGGAGAGGGGAGCCATGGTCAAGTTCACGAGCAGTTTGCCGATCGCCATCCTGCTGGCCGCTGCCGCCGGTCTGGCCGTGTCGCCGCAAGCCAATGCGGCGCAATCGCGCGCGCATGGCGACAGCCTGCTGATCCACCGCGTGCAGCAGGAAAGAGGCATGAACCTGCCGCGCCGCGGGTTGAGCATGGCCCAGGTCGAGAAGACCTGGGGCGCGCCGCAGCGCAAGTTGTCGCCGCGCGGCGGCGATACCAGCAAGCATCCGCAGATCAACCGCTGGGAATACTCGAACTTCATCGTGTATTTCGAACACAGCCACGTCATCCACTCGGTGCTCAACACGCCGGCGGGCAACAACACCGATCCATCCGCGGTCCACTGATCCCCTTCATCCGGACGCGGCCCGTGTCGCCACGGGCCGCGTCTGCGTTTGCCTGCGCTTTACAATAGGCGGCCCATCCGCACGAGAACCCCGCCATGACCGACTCCACCCTGCGCCTGCCGGCAGAATGGGAACCGCAGGCCGCGGTACTGATCGCGTGGCCGCATGCCGGCACGGACTGGGCCGAACGGCTGGACACGGTGGAATCCACCTACGTGGCGCTGGCCGCCGCGATCACGCGGTTCCAGTCGCTGATTGCCGTGGTCGCGGACGCCGCGCTGCGCGGGCACGTGCAGTCGCAACTGCATGGCGCCGGCGTGGACCCCGCGAAGGTCCGCTTCGTCGAGCTGCCCTACGACGACACCTGGCTGCGCGACTCCGGCCCGATCACGCTGAAGCGTGGCGACACCGGCTTCCAGCTCACTGATTTCCGCTTCACCGGCTGGGGCGGCAAGTTCGGCGCCGAACAGGACGACGCACTGGTCGCCGGCCTCGTCGACGCCGGCGTATTCGGCCATGCCGCGCACAAGCGCATCGACTGGGCGCTGGAAGGCGGCGGCATCGAGAGCGACGGCGCCGGCAGCATCCTCACCACCTGGCGCTGCCTGGTGCAACGGCATCCCGAACAGTCGCGCGAGGAGATGAGCGCGATCCTGCGTGACAGCCTGCACGCCGACCGCGTGCTGTGGCTCGACTACGGCTACCTCGAAGGCGACGACACCGACGCGCACATCGACACGCTGGCCCGTTTCGCGCCCGGGGATCGCATCGTGTTCCAGGCCTGCAACGATCCCGCCGACCCGCACCATGACGAGCTGCAACGCATGGCCGATGAACTGGCCGCCCTGCGCACCACGGACGGCCGCCCGTACCAGCTGCATCCGCTGCCGTGGGCCAAGCCCATCCTCGACGAGGGTCGCCGGCTCGCCGCGTCCTACGCGAACTACCTGATCGTCAACGGTGCCGTGCTGGTGCCCGCCTACGACGACCCTGCCGACGACCAGGCCGCGCGCATCATCGGCACCGCGCATCCGGGCCGCGAGGTAGTGCAGGTGCCCTGCCGCCCGCTGATATGGCAGAACGGCAGCCTGCACTGCATCACCATGCAACTGCCGGCCGGGATGATCTGAGCGGCTGCCTCGACCCAGGCGGGCAAAGCGCGGCGCAGGCCGGCCGTTGCCGCCCCACGCACAACCGCCACGACGCGCTTCGCTACACTAGCGTGTCACGCCACAGGCGGCAGGAACCATCATGACCCGCAAGACCCTCAAGGTCGCGCTGCTGCAGGAAACCGACCGCGGCAGCCGCGACGCCAACCTGGATGCGATCGAGACCGGCCTGCGCGAAGCCGCCGCTGCCGGCGCCGAACTGGTGCTGCTGCAGGAGCTGCACAACGGCCCCTACTTCTGCCAGCGCGAATCGGTCGAGGTGTTCGACCAGGCCGAGAGCATCCCCGGCCCCGGCACCGAGCGCATCGGCAAGATGGCTGCGGAACTGAAGCTGGTGGTGGTCGCCTCGCTGTTCGAGCGCCGCGCCGCCGGGCTGTATCACAACACCGCCGTCGTCTTCGACCGCTCGGCGGCGATCGCCGGCGTCTACCGCAAGATGCACATTCCGGACGATCCGGGCTTCTACGAGAAATTCTACTTCACGCCCGGCGACCTGGGTTTCGAGCCGATCGATACCTCGGTCGGCCGCCTGGGCGTGCTGGTGTGCTGGGACCAGTGGTATCCGGAGGCGGCGCGCCTGATGGCGCTGGCCGGCGCCGAGCTGCTGCTCTATCCCACCGCGATCGGCTGGGACCCGTCCGACGAACAAGTCGAGAAGGACCGCCAGCGCGACGCCTGGATCACCGTGCAGCGCGGCCACGCGGTGGCCAACGGCCTGCCCCTGCTCGCCTGCAACCGCACCGGTTTCGAGAGCGATCCTGCCGATGCCGCCTCGGGCATCCAGTTCTGGGGTTCGAGCTTCGTCGCCGGCCCGCAAGGCGAGTTCCTCGCCCGCGCCGGCACCGATGCCCGCGAGCTGCTGCTGGCCGACATCGACCTGGGCCGCAGCGAGAACGTGCGCCGGATCTGGCCGTTCCTGCGTGACCGCCGCATCGACGCCTACGCCGACCTGCTGAAGCGCTTCCGTGACTGAGCCTTTGCGATCATCCTTGATCGCGAAGATCAAAAAGCGGCCAGCCATGGCCGCAGTTTCAAGTTTTGGCTTGTGCCACAGGGGCGTCACCCCCATTCATGGCTTCTCTCCCCGTTGACTGGCGTGCCGTCCGCATGAGTGTTCCCGAAACCGCAGTCGCCCCGCCGGCAGCCCTCGAAGGACAGCCGCTGGAGCGCGTGCAGCGCGATGGCGTCGAGTACGTGGTGCTGGGCACCGCCCACGTCTCGCGCAGCAGCAAGGAAGCAGTCGAGGCGCTGCTGGCCAGCGAGCATTTCGACGCGGTGGCGGTGGAACTGTGCGAAAGCCGCGCGCAGGGCATGCGCGATCCGGAAGCGTTCAAGCAGATGGACCTGTTCCAGGTGATCCGCCAAGGCAAGGCCGGCATGGTCGTCGCCAGCCTGGTGCTGTCTACCTTCCAGAAGCGCCTTGCCGAGCAGTCGGGCATCCAGCCCGGCGCCGAGATGAAGGCAGCGATGGACGGCGCCGAGGCGCACGACGTGCCGCTGTGGCTGATCGACCGCGAAGTCGGCACCACGCTGAAGCGCGCCTGGCGCAGCGTGGGTTTCTGGCAACGATTCGGCCTGCTCGGCGGGCTCGCCGCCAGCATCTTCGAGCGCAACGACATCGCCGAAGACGAAGTGGAAAAGCTCAAGCAGAGCGACCTGCTGGAAAGCGCCTTCAGCGAGTTCGCCAGCGGCTCGAAGCCGCTGTATGAAAGCCTGATCGGCGAACGCGATGCCTACATGGCGGCGCGACTGCGCGAGGAAGCCGCGCACACGCCGTCGGACGAGCCCCGGCGCGTGCTGGTGGTGATCGGCGCCGGCCATCTCAAGGGCCTGTGCACGCTGCTGCGCGAGCAGCACGAAGACCCGGCGCGTACCGTTGCCGAACTGGCGCAGACCCCGCCCAAGGCACGCTGGCCGAAATGGGTCGCCGCCGGCCTGGTGCTGCTGGTGTTCGCCGCCATCGCCTGGGCATTCCACCGCAATGCGGCGCTGGGCACGCAGGCGCTGATGGCGTGGATACTGTTCACCGGCGGCTTCGCTGCCCTGGGCGCGGTGGCGGCCGGCAGTCATCCATTGAGCGTCGCCGCCGCTTTCGTCGCCGCCCCGATCAAGCCGTTCCGCCCCGGCATCCCCGCCGGCGGCATCAGCGCGATGGCCGAAGCCTGGGTGCGTCGTCCACGCGTGGCGGATTTCGACAGCCTGCGCGAAGACATCGTGCACTGGACCGGCTGGTGGAAAAACCGCGTGGCGCGCACCCTGCTCAACTTCATCCTGGTCAGCGTGGGCACGCTTATCGGCGAGTACAGTGCCGGCTTCCACATCGTCAAGAGCCTGTTCTGACCCGCGTGCTAGCATTCGCGCCGCTGCGCGCGGCGCCCTTCGCGGCGAGCACACTCCGGCCCGGGTGGCGAAACTGGTATACGCAAGGGACTTAAAATCCCTCGGCCGCAAGGCCATGCGGGTTCGACCCCCGCCCCGGGCACCAGCCACCGCCAGACAGCAAAAAGCCCGCCGATGGCGGGCTTTTTGTCGGGCTGCCGTGACAGCCGCGATGCAATGGAGGCCTAGGTCGGAATCGAACCGGCGTACGCGGATTTGCAGTCCGCTGCATGACCACTCTGCCACCAGGCCGTTGCTTGATGCACGCGATCATCGTGACACGGAGATGATCGCATATTCCCCGGAAAACAAAACCCCGGCGATCCGGGGTTCCGTGCAAATCCTGGAGCGGGAAACGAGACTCGAACTCGCGACCCCGACCTTGGCAAGGTCGTGCTCTACCAACTGAGCTATTCCCGCATCGGAGCCGCAAATGATAGCAGAACCAGATCGCTTGTGAATAGCGCCCGGCCCTCCCGCGTGCGTCCCTGCGCCGTGGCTGATGGCCGGAAACGACAAGGCCCTGAACGAGTCAGGGCCTTGCGTCGCCATGGGCGAAATCTGGAGCGGGAAACGAGACTCGAACTCGCGACCCCGACCTTGGCAAGGTCGTGCTCTACCAACTGAGCTATTCCCGCATCGGAGCCGCGCATTCTAATACGTGAAACGGTGTCGTCAAGTCGGTTTGCCCGAGGCGTCGTCGCGCAGCATCGGCCAGGCTGCGCGCAGGTAGTACAGCCCGGACCAGATGGTCAGGATGCCGGCGATCACCAGCAGTCCTTCGCCGATGTGATACAGCCGCAGCGCCGTGGCTTCCTTCTCGTGCTGCACGATGAGCACCACCAGCGCCACCATCTGCATCACGGTCTTCAGCTTGCCGATCATGGCGACTTTCACGGTGGCGCTCATGCCGATCTTGGCCATCCATTCGCGCAGCGCCGACACGCTGATCTCGCGCCCGACGATGACCGCCGCGGTCACCGCCATCAGGATGCCGGACCAG
This sequence comes from Rhodanobacter sp. UC4443_H10, assembly GCF_052978325.1. Taxonomy (NCBI): domain Bacteria; kingdom Pseudomonadati; phylum Pseudomonadota; class Gammaproteobacteria; order Lysobacterales; family Rhodanobacteraceae; genus Rhodanobacter; species Rhodanobacter sp. UC4443_H10. The sequence continues at coordinate 689,804 of NZ_CM129668.1, forward strand.
CCGCTGCTCGGATGCGACTGCACCAGCAGGAACAACGTCACCGCCACCATCAACTTGTCCGCCACCGGGTCGAGAAAGGCGCCGAATGCCGAGGTGAGCTTCATCCGCCGGGCGAGATAGCCGTCCAGCCAGTCGGTGATGGCGGCCAGGATGAACACGATGGCGGCCGTGATGTTGTGGCCACGGAACGGCAAGTAGAACACCACGACCATCACCGGCAGCAATGCCACGCGGAAAAGGGTCAGCCAGGTCGGCAAATTGATGCGCATGGTTCGTCCTGAGGATTTGTTGCAGTTTCGCACGCCGGCATGCCGCTGCCACGTGATGGTACCTGCCGGCATTCAGCCATGCAGGCTGGCATAGATTTTCTCGGCCAGGTTTCGGTCGATGCCCTTCACCTGCATCAACTCCTCGACGCCGGCTGCCTCCACGCCCTGCATGCCGCCGAAGGCCTTCAGCAGCAACGACCTCCGCCGCGCCCCGATGCCCGGGATGTCCTCCAGCACGCTGCGCTCGCGCGCTTTCTCGCGCCGCTTGCGATGGCCGCTGATGGCAAAGCGATGCGCCTCGTCGCGCACCGCCGCGACCAGGTGCAGCGCCGGCGAGGACGAGCCGGGATGCAGCTCGCGGCCCACGCTGCCCGCCTCATGTCGCGCCAGCACCAGGGTTTCCTCGCCGGCGCGGCGGCCCGGCCCCTTGGCCACGCCGACCACCTCGATGCCGTCGACACCCAGGTCGCACAACACCTCCAGCGCCTGTGCCACCTGGCCGCTGCCGCCATCGATCAGCAGCACGTCGGGACGCACGCCCTCGCCTTCGGCCACCTTGCGGAAGCGTCGGGTCAACGCCTGGTGCATGGCCGCGTAATCGTCACCGGGCGTGATGCCGGCGATGTTGAAGCGGCGGTAGTGCGATTTCTCGGGGCCTTCCGGGCCGAATACCACGCACGACGCTACCGTGAGCTCGCCCATGGTGTGGCTGATGTCGAAACATTCGATCCGGCGCGGCATGCTGTCCAGCCCCAGCACCTTCTGCAGATCGTCGAAACGCGTGCCCAGCGTCTGCCGGCTGGCCAGCCGCGCGGTAAGCGAAGCCTGGGCATTGCGCTCGGCCATCTGCAGGAACTGCGCACGATCCCCGCGCACGCTGGACTTCAGTTCCACCACATGACCGGCGTGCTGGCCCAGCACCTCGGCGAGGAGGGCCTGGTCGGGCAGCGCCATGCCCGGGATCAGCTCGCGCGGCACCGGCCGGTCCAGGTAGTACTGCGCGATGAATTGCGCCAGCACGTCCGCCGGCGTGGCGTCCAGCGGCAGCCGCGGGAAGAAATCCCGCGTCCCCAGGCTGATGCCGTTGCGGAAGAACAGCACGCTGACGCAGGCCATGCCGGCCTCGATGCGACAGGCGAGCACGTCCATGTCGGCGCTTGCCCCGCGCACGTGGTGCTGCGCCTGCAGCTGGCGCAGCGCGGCGACCTGGTCGCGCAGTTTCGCGGCACGCTCGAACTGAAGCGACTGGCTGGCCTGCTCCATCGCCGTGGCCAGTTCGTCGATCACCGCGTTGCTGCGCCCCTCCAGGAACATCTCGGCATGGCGTACGTCCTCGCGATAATCCTCGACGCTGATCAGTCCCACGCACGGCGCACTGCAGCGGCCGATCTGGTACAGCAGGCACGGGCGCGTGCGGTTGCGGAAGTAGCTGTCCTCGCACTGGCGCACCTTGAACAGCTTCTGCATCAGGTTGAGGCTTTCGCGCACCGCATGGGCGCTGGGGTACGGCCCGAAATAGCGACCCGGCAGGTTCTTTGCGCCGCGGTGGAAGGCCAGCCGCGGATAGTCCTCGCCGCTGGAGAGGTAGATGTAGGGATAGCTCTTGTCGTCGCGCAGCAGGATGTTGTAGCGCGGCTTGAGCGACTTGATCAGCTGCGATTCCAGCAGCAGCGCCTCGCCCTCGGTACGCGTCACCGTGATCTCGACGCGGGCGATCTGCGCCACCATCGCGGCGATGCGCGCCTCTGTCGGCGGCTTCAGGAAATAGCTGCCGACGCGCTTCTTCAGGTTGCCGGCCTTGCCCACGTAGAGCAACTCGCCGGCCGCGTCGAAGTGGCGGTAGACGCCCGGCGAAGTGGCGAGCGTACGGACGAAGGCCTTGCCGTCGAAGGGGGGCGGTTGCGGGGACTGCATGGAGGGATTCTAGCGGCAGCGGATGGCGACGTTCCCGATATGGAGCCTCACCGGTGCGAGCGCAACCACAGCTCGGCGCGTTCCAGATCCGCCTCGGTGTCGATGCCCGGGGGAAACGGCTCGGGCGTCAGCCGCACGGCGATCGCGTGGCCGTGTTCGAGCACGCGCAACTGCTCCAGCGATTCGGTCTGTTCCAGCGGGGTGCGCGGCAACTGCGTGTAGCGACGCAGGAACCCGGCCCGATAGGCATAGATGCCGATGTGGCGCAGGAACGGCGTGCCGGACGGCAGCGTGTGCCGATCCGTCGCGAACGCATCGCGCGCCCACGGCATCGGCGCACGGCTGAAATACAGCGCGCGCCCGTTGCCGGTGCGCACCAGTTTCACGACGTTCGGGTCGAACAGCTCCTTGGCGTCGATGATCGGCGTGGCCAGTGTGGCCATCGGCGCATCGTCACCGGCCAGCGCCTGGGCGACGGCGCGGATGCCGGCGGCCGGCGCGAACGGTTCGTCGCCTTGCAGGTTGACCACGATGCTGTCGTCGGCCCAGCCAAGCTGCTCCGCGCACTCGGCCAGCCGGTCGCTGCCGGAGGCGTGGTCGCGGCGGGTCATGCAGATCTGCACCTCGCGCTGGCCGGCCAGCGCCTCGGCGATGCGCTCGTCGTCCACCGCCACCACCACGCAGCTGGCGCCGGCTTGCAGTGCGCGCTGCGCCACGCGCACGACCATCGGCACCCCGCCGATGTCACGCAGGGGCTTGCCCGGCAGCCGGGTCGAGCCATGCCGGGCCGGGATGGCCACGATGAACGGAGATGAGGCGAGCGGCATGGGTCAGTTCCGGGGTGCGCGCCAATGCGCGCGCCCACGATACAACGAGTGTCGCGACGGGTTCAGCACATCTCGCGCAGGGCGAACCCGCAGCCATTGGCCAGCGCGCGAAAGCCCGGGAACGAGGTGGCCACGTGGCGGCAGTCGTTGATCCGCACCGGCCCGGTCGCGCGCAAGCCGGCCACCGCAAAGCTCATCGCGATGCGATGGTCGGTGAGGCTTTCCACCGTGCCGGCGCCGATCGGGCCGCCGTCGATGACCGCGCCATCCGGGGTCTCCTCGATCGCCACATCCAGCGCGCGCATGCCCGTCGCCATGGTGGCGATGCGGTCGGATTCCTTCACCCGCAACTCGGCCGCGCCGCGGACCACCGTGCGTCCCGACGCCGCGGCAGCAGCGATGAACAGGATGGGGAGTTCGTCGATCATGTCCGGCACCAGCGCGACGGGCAACTCGATGCCATGCAACGGCGCATGGCGGACCACCAGATCGCCCACCGGCTCTCCGCCGGCCTCGCGTTCCTGCTCCACCACGATGTCTGCGCCCATCAGGCGCAGTGCCTGCAGCAAGCCGGTGCGGCGTGGATTGAGGCCTATCCCCGGCAGGCGCAGCTGCGAACCCGGCACGATGCTGGCGGCAACCAGGAAGAATGCCGCCGACGAGAAGTCCGCCGGCACCTCGACGTCGACCGCACGCAAGGCGTGGCCACCGTCGAGCCGGACACGACCCGGCGTGAACTCGATCGGCCACCCGAACGCGGCCAGCATGCGTTCGGTGTAGTCGCGGGTCGGGTGCGGTTCGAGAATCTCGCTCGTGCCTTGCGCATACAGGCCGGCCAGCAGCAGGGCGGACTTCACCTGGGCGCTGGCCACCGGCAACTCGTAGCGGATGCCGCGCAGGGTGTTGCCGCCGTGAAGCCGCAGGGGCGGCAGGCCGTCCTGGCTGTCGATGCGCGCACCCATCCGTGTCAGCGGGTCGGTCACCCGGCGCATCGGTCGCTTCGACAGCGAAGCATCGCCCACCAGCACGCTGTCGAACGCCTGCCCCGCGAGCAAGCCAGCGAGCAGACGCATGCCGGTACCGGCATTGCCGCAGTCCAGCGGCTGCGTGGCGGCATGCAGGCCGTGCAGGCCGACGCCGTGAATGACGCGTTCACCCTCCGTCGGGATTTCGATGCGCACGCCGAGCTGGGCCAGTACCGCGGCCGTGGCGCGCGTGTCCTCACCCTCGAGAAAGCCGCGAATATGCGAACGCCCCTCGGCGATGGCCGCCAGCATCAGCGCCCGATGCGAGATCGACTTGTCGCCCGGCACGGCGACGCTGCCGTGCAAGGGGCCACCTGCGCCGCTGAGCCAGTCCAGCCGTGCGCTCAAGGCAAGGCCACCGGGTAGGAGCCGAGCACGCGGATCGACGCGGCCGACTCGCCGATGTCGCGCACGGCGGCCTGCAGCGCATCGTCGTCAATGTGGCCGGACACATCGATGAAGAATGCGTACTGCCACTTGCCAGTGTGCGCCGGGCGCGACTCGATCCGGTTCAGGCTGATGCCATGCTTCGCGAACGGGCTGAGCACGTCGTACAGTGCGCCCGGCTTGTCGTTGACCGTGACCAGCAGCGAGGTGCGGTCGTTGCCCGAAGGCGGGAACAGCGTGCGGCCGATCACCAGGAAGCGCGTGGTGTTGTCGGCGCGGTCCTCAATGCCCTGCGCCACCGTCTTCAGCCGATAGACCTTGCCTGCGCTTTCGCCGGCGATCGCCGCGACGTCATCGGCATGCAACGCCAGCCGAGCCGCCTCGGCATTGCTCGACACCGCGATGCACTCGACGTCGGGCAGGTTGATCCGCAACCAGGTTTTGCACTGCTGCAGCGACTGAGCATGTGCGTAGATGCGATGCACGTCTTCCAGCCTGCCGCTGCGCGAGTGCAGGCACTGGTGCACGCGCAGCTCGATCTCGCCGCAGATGGTGGCCTCGGAAGTGAGGAACATGTCCAGCGTCACCTGGATCATGCCCTGCCCCGAGTTCTCCACCGGCACTACGCCGAAATCGGCGTGCCCGGCGGCGACCTCCTGGAACACTTCCTCGATGCTGCCCAGCGGCAGGCCGTAGGCGGCATGGCCGAAATGCTTGCGCACGGCCTGTTCGCTGAAGGTGCCCTCCGGGCCGAGGAAGCCGATCTTCAACGGGTCTTCCTGCGCCAGGCAGGAGGACATGATCTCGCGGAACAGGCGCACCATCTCGGCATCGGACAGCGGCCCCTGGTTGCGGTCCACCACCATGCGCAGCACGTGCGCCTCGCGCTCGGGGCGGTAGTAGTCGATCGCCGAAAGCCCCTCGCCCTTCACCTTCGCCACCGTGCGGGCATGGTTGGCGCGCTCGGAGATGAGCTGCTGGATCTGCCGGTCGATGCTGTCGATGCGCTCGCGCATCTCGCTAAGCGGAGTCTTGGGGTCGTTCATGCCTTGGCCGTCTGGATGGAAAGAAGTCCATTTGCACGCGAGCATCCCATGCTCCGCGAATGATGTTCAACCATGGCGCGTGGCGAAGTCGCGCATGAAAGCGACCAGCGCCTCGACCGCCTCCAGCGGCACGGCGTTGTACAGCGATGCGCGCATCCCGCCCACTGCCTTGTGCCCCTTCAGCGCAAGCAGCCCGGCGGCCTCGGACTCCTGCAGGAATGGCGCATCCAGCGCACTGTCATGCAGGGTGAATGGCACGTTCATGCGCGAACGCGCGGCCGGCTCCACCGGGTTGCGGTAGTAGCCGCCGGAGCCGTCGATGCTCGTGTACAGCAAGTCGGCCTTGGCGCGGTTGGCTGCACCCATCGCGGCCAGCCCACCCTGCGCCAGCAGCCACTGGAAAGTGAGCCCGGCAAGATACCAGCCCCAGGTGTTCGGGGTGTTCAACATCGAGTCGGCCGCGGCATGGTCGGCATAGCGGAAGATCCGCGCCATCGGCCGGCCCGCTCGTTGGAGCAGGTCGCGACGGATGATCATCAGCACCAGTCCGGACGGGCCGATGTTCTTCTGCGCGCCGGCATAGACCAGGCCGAATCGGCGCACGTCCAGTGGCGCGGACAGGATGTTGGAGGACATGTCCGCGACCAATGGCACCTCGCCTGTCTCGGGCACGTCGGGGAACTCCACGCCGTGGATGGTTTCGTTCGGCGTGTAGTGCACATAGGCGGCGCGCGGATCGAGCTGCCAGCTTTCGCGCGGCGGCAGCTGCCGATAGCCGGCGGCCTTCGCGCTGGCGGCCACGTTGACCCGCACGTACGGCGCTGCCTCGCTGATCGCCTTGGTACTCCAGTGGCCGCTGTCGATGTAGTCGGCGCTTTCGCCCTCGCCCGCCAGGTTCATGGGGATCTGGGCGAACTGCTGCGTCGCGCCGCCCTGCAGAAACAGCACGGCATGGTCAGCAGGGATACCCACCAGCGCGCGCAAGTCCGCTTCGGCCTGCGCGGCCATGGCGATGAAGCGCTTGCCGCGATGGGACTGCTCCATCACCGAAGCGCCGCTGCCCTGCCAGTCGGTCAGCTCGTCGCGGGCGCGTTCGAGCACGGCCAGCGGCAGCGCGGCGGGACCGGCACTGAAATTCCAGACTCTGCTCACGGGGTTTCCTGCGGCGTCGAGGTTGTTCCGCATTATGCCGCGGCGCAACATGCTTTCGTCAACCAGTGCTCAGAAGCGCACCAGCAGCACCAAGGCGATGGCCAGCGCCAGCGCGGCAGCCGTGGCGATCAGCCACCACACCTCGCCGGAAGGCCCGGCCGCTGCCTCGGGCAAGGGCGCCGCCCGCGGCGCGGATTCGACCGGTTCCGGTTCGGGTTCCATGCCGGGAGCCTCGAGTACGAAGCGGTGCATCGCCACGCCAATCTGGTCGCCGTCCTGCAGCGCCACGCATTGCGTCGCGACGCCGTTCACCCGCAACGGATGCCGCGCCGAGGGCAGGGTCGACTCCAGCATCAGCCGGCCCTCCTGCCAGCCGATGCGCAAGCCCACCGCCTCGCCCGCCGACAGGCCCGGCAGGCAACGGCCGGCGGGACCGAACTCGAGCCCATCCTGCACTGGCAGCAGCCGCCCGGACAGCGGTCCGGCGACCGCGCGCAGCGCCACGATGCAGCGTTCGTGCGCCGGGACCTGACGCGGCTCACGCAGCGCGGGATCGTCGTCGTCGCGCAGCAACATGCGGCAATCGCCGATGCTGACGACGTCGCCCGGACGCACCAGCGCACGCTCGCGCACGGGCCTGGCGTTGACGTAGATGCGGTCGGCCGAGGGCAGCACCTGGAGCACCCAGCCGCGACGATCCTGCTCGATGCGAACGTGCCGCGCGGCCGCCTGGCCGGCGGCCAGCACCAGGTCATTGGCGGCGTCGCTGCCGATGCATAGTCGCGCCTGCGTCCAGCGGAAATCCTCGCGAGCGGCATTGGGAAATTCGATGCGCATGGCGTGCCAGGTCGATCAATCGCGAGACTCTACCATGCGCCTGCATCGCAGTAAGATGGCCGCTTTGCCGGAAGCATGCCATGCCGAGCATCCATATTCGCCGCGCCCACCAGTTGTCGATCGCCGAGGCCCGCGCCCGCGTCGAACAGGTGGCCGCGCGCATGCACGAGAAGTTCGGCCTGGCCGGCGACTGGCAAGGCGACACCCTGGGTTTCTCGCGCCCCGGTGTCACCGGTTCCATTGCCGTGGAGCGCGAGGCAATCGACGTGCAGGCGAGGCTGGGCATGATGCTGACGCCGCTGACCGGCATGATCGAACAGGAGATCCGGCGCAAGCTGGAGGAGCTGTTTGCCTGAACTTGCGACGGCCTTGATGATTCTTTAACCACGCCGCCATTCGTGGCATAATCGACGGCTTACGCAGCCATCTCGGCTGCGCGTGAAGCCCGGGACATATGGCCAAAGACGACGTCATCGAAATGGAAGGCACGGTCCAGGAGACCCTGCCCAACACCATGTTCCGCGTGCAGCTGGAGAACGGTCACGTGGTGATCGCGCACATCTCCGGGCGCATGCGCAAGCACTACATCCGTATCCTCACGGGCGACAAGGTCAAGATCGAGATGACCCCGTACGACCTGAGCAAAGGACGCATCACCTACCGCATGAAGTAGGCGGCCCCGACGGGATCGACGTACCGATATGACAAAAGCGGCGCATGGCGCCGCTTTTGCGTTGTGGAGCCAGCCCTCAGCGGGCCGTTACTCAACGATGGCCGGGAGCTTGGTGACGGCCTTGCACTCCACCTTCAGTTCGCCGTCGGCCACGCTCAGCTTGACCACGCCGCCGTCGACCAGCTTGCCGAACAGCAGCTCGTCGGCCAGCGCGCGCTTCACCTTCTCCTGGATCACCCGCGCCATCGGCCGTGCGCCCATCTGCGGGTCGAAGCCGTGCTCGGCCAGCCAGCGGCGGGCGTCGGCATCCACGTCCAGGCTCACCCGCTTCTCGGTCAGCTGGCTTTCCAGCTCGATCAGGAACTTGTCGACCACGCGCAGGATGTGCTCGAAGTCGAGCGCGGCGAACTGGATGATCGCGTCCAGCCGGTTGCGGAACTCCGGCGTGAAGATGCGGCGGATCACTTCCATCGCGTCCGATTCGTGCTTCTGCTCGACGAAGCCCATGCTGCGCCGCGCCGCGATCGCCGCGCCCGCGTTGGTGGTCATCACCACCACCACGTTCTTGAAGTTCGCCTCGCGGCCGTTGGTGTCGGTCAGCACGCCGCGGTCCATCACCTGCAGCAGGATGTTGAACACGTCCGGATGCGCCTTCTCGATCTCGTCCAGCAGCAGCACCGCGTGCGGGTGCTTGGTCACCGCCTCGGTCAGCAGGCCGCCCTGGTCGAAACCGACGTAGCCCGGAGGCGCACCGACCAGCCGCGACACCGAATGCCCTTCCATGTACTCGGACATGTCGAAACGGATCATCTCGATGCCGAGCTGCATCGCCAGCTGCTTGGTCACCTCGGTCTTGCCCACGCCGGTGGGGCCGGCCAGCAGGAAGCAGCCGATCGGCTTGGACGGGTCGGCCAGGCCCGAGCGGGCCATCTTGATCGACGCGGCCAGCGCCTCGATCGCCGGGTCCTGGCCGAACACCACCATCTTGAGGTTGCGCTCGAGGTTGCGCAGCACGTCGCGATCGGAGGCGGAGACCTGCTTCTCCGGAATCCGCGCCATCTTGGCCACGATGTACTCCACTTCGCTGACGTCCACGGTACCGGTGCGCTTGTCTTCCGGCAGCAGTCGCTGGCGTGCGCCGGCCTCGTCGATCACGTCGATCGCCTTGTCCGGCAGCAGCCGGTCGGGGATGTGCTTCACCGACAGGTCGACGGCCGCCTTCAGCGCGTCGTTGGTGTAGGCGACATGGTGGTGTTCCTCGAAGCGCGAACGCAGGCCCTTGAGGATCTCCACGCTGTCGGCCACGGTCGGTTCGACCACGTCGATCTTCTGGAAGCGGCGGGCCAGCGCACGGTCCTTCTCGAACACGCCGCGGTATTCCTGGAACGTGGTCGAACCGATGCAGCGCAGTTCGCCCGAGGCCAGCATCGGCTTGATCAGGTTCGAGGCATCCATGGTGCCGCCCGAGGCGGAGCCGGCGCCGATGATCGTGTGGATCTCGTCGATGAACAGAATCGCACCGGGCTGCTTCTTGAGCTGCGCGATCACGCTCTTCAGGCGCTTCTCGAAATCGCCACGGTACTTGGTACCGGCCACCAGGGCACCGAGATCCAGCGCCCAGATCGTGGCGCTCTCCAGCACCTCGGGCACTTCGCCGTCGACGATGCGCTTGGCCAGGCCCTCGGCCAGCGCGGTCTTGCCCACGCCGGCCTCGCCGACATACAGCGGATTGTTCTTGCGCCGGCGGCAGAGCACCTGGATGGTGCGCTCGATCTCGTCGGCGCGCCCGATCAGCGGGTCGATCTTGCCTTCCAGCGCCAGTTCGTTGAGGTTGCTGGCGAACTCGTGCAGCGGGTTGCCCTTGGGCTCGCCGCCCTCCTCGCCTTCGCGCTCGCCGCCGGACACGCCGGCCGCCGGCTCGTCGCCGATCTTGGCGATGCCGTGGGAGATGTAGTTGACCACGTCGAGCCGGGTGATCTCCTGCTGGTGCATGAAGAACACCGCGTGCGAGTCTTTCTCGCCGAAGATGGCCACCAGCACGTTGGCGCCGGTGACCTCCTTTCGACCGGACGACTGCACGTGGTAGACGGCGCGCTGCAGCACCCGCTGGAAGCCCAGCGTGGGCTGCGTGTCGCGCTCGTCGCCCGGCGGCAGCACCGGCACCGTCTCGCCGATGATGCGGGTCAGCTCGCCGGCCATGCGCGGCAGGTCGACGCCGCAGGCGCGCAGTGCGCCGAGCGCCGACTGGTTCTCCGTCAGCGCCAGCAGCAGGTGTTCCACCGTCATGAACTCATGACGCTGTTCGCGGGCCTGCTTGTAGCAGTGGCCGATGGTGACTTCCAGATCCTTGCTGAACATTCGGATCGTCTCCGCTAGCTTGTTGGGCGGCCTTCAGCGCCGCGATGGGCACGAAATGGGGGCGTTCAGAGCTTTTCCATAGTGCACAACAACGGATGCTGGTGCGAGCGGGAATACTCGTTGACGTGGGTGACCTTGGTTTCTGCCACTTCCCGCGTGAACACGCCGCACACGCCGCGTCCGCGGGTATGCACGTGCAACATGATTTGCACCGCCTGCTCCTGGTCCAGGGTAAAGAAATTGCGCAGCACCTCCACCACGAAATCCATCGGTGTGAAATCGTCGTTCAGCAGCAGCACCTGGAACAGCGGCGGTCGTGCCACTTCCGGCTTGGCGGTTTCCAGCGCCAGGCCGCGGCCGCTGTCTTGCTCGTGTTCGTTTTCGTTGGCCATGGTGTCGTGGGAGGCATTCGCTTTCGGTTGAAGTATACGCCGCCGCCAATCGTGCCCGGCGCGTCGGCGTTTACTGCAGGTAGTGGCACAATGGACACTTTTCCACCCCTGAATTTTCATGGCCGACCCCACGCCCCGCCCCGAGATCTGGCGCCCGCACGTCACCGTTGCGTGCGTGGTGGCTGAGGCCGGGCGCTACCTGATGGTGGAGGAGGAGGTTGCCGGCCGACTGGTCTGCAACCAGCCGGCCGGGCACTTGGAGGACGGCGAAACGCTGGCCGCCGCGGCCGTGCGCGAGACCCTGGAAGAAACCGGCTGGACGGTCGAGCCGCAGCACCTGATCGGCGTGCAGCAATGGCGCAGCAGCGAGCACGGCGAGGCAGTGATCCGCTTCAGTTTCGCCGCCCGGGCACTCGGGCACGACGCCGATCGGCCGCTGGACACCGGTATCCGCCGCGCCTTGTGGATGACTCGCGACGAAATCGCCGGCCTCGGCGAGCGCCTGCGCAGCCCGCTGGTGCTGGCCAGCATCGACGCCTGGCTGGCCGGCCAGCGACTGCCGTTGGCCAGCCTGAGCTGGGTGCCGGGAGGGTCGCGCGGATGAAGGTGATGCTGGGCGTCTCCGGCGGTGTCGATTCGTCGGTGGCTGCCTTGTTGCTGCAACGGCAGGGCCACGAGGTCGAAGGCCTGTTCATGCAGAACTGGGAAGAGGACGACCGCGACGGTCCGTGCACCAGCGACGCGGATCGCAAGGACGCGGTGGCGGTCTGTGGCCGCCTGGGCATCCCGTTCCACGCGCGCAATTTCGCGGCGGAGTACTGGGATGGCGTGTTCGAGCACTTTCTTGCCGAATACCGCGCCGGCCGCACCCCCAACCCGGACGTGCTGTGCAATCGCGAGATCAAGTTCAAGACCTTCCTCGACGAGGCTCGCATGCTCGGCGCGGAAAAGATCGCCACCGGCCATTACGCCCGCGTCGATTGCGTGGACGGACGCCACCGGCTGCTGCGGGCGACGGACGCGGCCAAGGACCAGAGTTATTTCCTGCATGCGCTGGGCCAGCAGCAACTGGCCGCCACGCTGTTTCCGCTGGGCGGGATCGAGAAGCCGCGCGTGCGCGAACTGGCCCGCGAGGCGGCGCTGCCGACCCATGCGAAGAAGGATTCCACCGGCATCTGCTTCATCGGCGAGCGCGACTTCCGCAGCTTCCTGGCGCAGTACATTCCCGCACGCCCGGGCGAGATGCGCACGCCCGACGGCCGGCGGGTCGGCGAACACCAGGGCGTGATGTATTACACCCTGGGCCAGCGCAACGGACTCGGTATCGGCGGCCGGCATGGCGCCAGCGGCGAGCCCTGGTTCGTGGTGGGCAAGGACGTGGCGGCCAACGTGCTGGTCGTCGCCCAGGGCGGCGAGAACCACTGGCTGCTGTCGCGGCGATTGCATACCGAGGCACCACACTGGATCGCCGGCGAGCCACCGGGCACCGAGTTTCGCTGCACGGCGCGCACGCGCTACCGTCAGACCGACCAGGCGTGCTCGGTCAGCGTCGGCGAGACCGGTCTTGCCGTCACGTTCGATGTGCCGCAGCGTGCCGTCACGCCGGGTCAATCGGTCGTTTTCTACGCTGGCGAGGTCTGTCTCGGCGGCGCGGTGATCATGGCAACCGATGCCGCCTACGGCGGCTTGCTGCCAGCCTTCACACTCACCACCACAGCGCAACTCAAGGAATCGCAAATCCGTGTTTGAAACCCTAGGCATGAACGAGGAACGCGTACTCGCCCTGGCCGGATTGTTTCAGGCCTGCTCGCTGGCCCAGCAACTGGCCAACGACGGACGCTGCGACGAGATCGCCATGCAGGCGGGCGTGGCCAGCATCTTCCGCATCGACGCGCCCTCGGTGGTGGCCGTGTACGGTGGCGTCTCGGGCGTGCGACTCGGCCTGCGCAACCTGGTCGCCCAGCTCGACGAGAGCGATCGCGACATGTCGGTTACCCGCATGGTGGTCACCGTGATGCGGCTGGAACGCAGCCTTGCCGGCCGCCCGGAGCTGCTGGAGAAGCTGCAGCAGGGCATCCAGGCGGCGCAGCGCCAGGTCGAGCATTTCGGACAGGATTCGAGCCAGGTCAGCGGCCGTCTCGCCGAGCTGTATGCCTCCACGCTGTCCACCTTGCGGCCGCGGGTGATGGTCAGCGGCAATCCGCAGCAGCTGCAGCAACCGGCCGTGGTCGAGAAAGTGCGCGCCAACCTGCTCGCCGCGGTGCGTTCGGCGGTGCTGTGGCGCCAGGTCGGCGGACGCCAGTGGCAGCTTCTGGTGTACCGGCGTCAATGCAGCATGCTGGCCCGCGGCCTGCTGACCGGTGTCACGCTGGACCACCGCTGACCGACGCGCGGCATGCCATGAACGCTAACAGGCCCCGGCCATGCCGGGGCCTGTTCGTTTCACCACAGCGGGATCACTCGCCCGCGGAAGCGTCTCCCGTGGCGCCCTCACCCGCTTCGCCGACCGGCGCATCCCCGGACTCGACGACGGCCTCGTCGCCGTTGTCCTCTTCCGCGTCCAGCCGCATCACGCTGACCAGCGTTTCGTCGGCGGGCAGCTTGATCAGGGTGACGCCCTGGGTATTGCGGCCCAGTTGCGAGACTTCCGCCACGCGCGTGCGCACCAGGGTGCCCTGGTCGGAGATCAGCATCAGCTCGTGCGCCTCGGTGACCTGCACCGCGCCGACCAGCGCGCCATTGCGCTCGGAGCACTGGATGCCGATGACGCCCTGCGTGCCACGGCCCTTCTTGGTGAACTCGGCCAGTTCGGTGCGCTTGCCGTAGCCCCGCGCGGTGGCGGTGAGGATGTCGCCTTCCGCCGCCACGATCAGCGATACCACCTCGGCGCCGCCGACCAGTTTCATGCCGCGTACGCCCGCGGCGGTGCGGCCCATCGAGCGCACGGTGTTCTCGTCGAAACGATTGACCTTGCCGTTGGAGGCGAACAGCAGGATGTCGCTGTCGCCGTCGGTCAGCTCGACGTTGACCAGTGCGTCGTCGTCGTGCAGCTTGATCGCCAGCTTGCCCTTCTGCAGCTGGAACGCGAATTCGGTCAGCGGGGTTTTCTTCACCGTGCCGTGCTTGGTGGCAAAGAACACGAAGCGATCTTCCGCATACTCGCGGATCGGCAGCACCGCCTGCACCTTTTCGCCCTCGCCCAGCGGCAGCAGGTTGATGATCGGCTTGCCGCGCGCGCCGGGACCGGCCTCGGGAATCTGGTAGACCTTGAGCCAGTAGACGCGGCCGGTGCTGGTGAAGGTGAGCAGGGTGTCGTGCGTGTTGACCACCCACAGCTGCTCGACCACGTCCTCGTCCTTCAGCGCCGAGGCCGAGCGACCCTTGCCGCCGCGCCGCTGCGAGCGGTAGGTGCTGGCCGGCTGGCGCTTGACATAGCCGGTGTGCGACAGCGTGACCACCATGTCTTCCGGGGCGATCAGGTCGAGGACGTTGAGGTCCTCCTGCGAATGCTGGATCTCGGTGCGACGCGCGTCGCCGAACTCGGCCTTGATCGCTTCCAGCTCCTCGCGGATCACCTGCAGCAGGCGCTCCGGGTTCTCCAGGATCTCGATCAGGCCGCGGATGGTTTCCAGGATCTGGCGGTACTCGTCGGAAAGCTTTTCCTGTTCCAGGCCGGTAAGGCGGTGCAGCCGCATCGCCAGGATTTCCTGCGCCTGCACGTCGGACAACTGGTAGCCATCGGCCTTCAGGCCATCGCGCGGGTCCATGTCCTCCGGTCGCGAGGCACCGGCGCCGGCCGCCGACAACAGCGCGCCGACCACGCCCGGCTGCCATTTCCTGGCCAGCATGCGCTCGCGCGCCTCGGCCGGCGACGCCGAAGTCTTGATCAGCTCGATCATCTCGTCGATGTTGGCCAGTGCGACAGTGAGGCCTTCGAGGATGTGCGCGCGGGCGCGGGCCTTGCGCAGCTCGAAGATGGTGCGGCGGGTGACCACCTCGCGCCGGTGGCGGATGAACGCTTCGAGGATGTCCTTGAGGTTCAGCAGCTTCGGCTGGCCGTCCAGCAGCGCCACCATGTTGATGCCGAAGGTGACCTGCAACTGGGTCTGCTGGAACAGGTTGTTCAGCACCACGTCGCCCATCGCGTCCTTGCGGATCTCGATGACGACGCGCATGCCGTCCTTGTCGGACTCGTCACGCAGCTCGCTGATGCCTTCGAGCTTCTTTTCCTTGACCAGCTCGGCGATCTTTTCGATCAGCCGCGCCTTGTTCACCTGGTACGGCAGCTCGTGGACGATGATCGTCTCGCGGCCGTTCGACTCGGTTTCGATCTCCGCCTTCGCGCGCACCAGGATGCGGCCGCGACCGGTGCGGTAGGCCTCGATGATGCCGGAGGAGCCATTGATGATGCCGTGGGTCGGGAAGTCCGGGCCCGGGATGTAATGCATCAATTCGTCGATCGACAGCGCGGGCTCGTCGATCAGCGCGATGGTCGCCGCGATTACCTCGTTGAGGTTGTGCGGCGGGATGTTGGTGGCCATGCCGACCGCGATGCCGGCCGAACCGTTCACCAGCAGGTTCGGCACGCGCGTGGGCAGCACCAGCGGCTCGTGCTCGCTCTCGTCGTAGTTCGGGCCGAAGTCGACGGTTTCCTTGTCGATGTCGGCCAGCAGCTCGTGGCTGAGCCGCGACATGCGCACCTCGGTGTAACGCATGGCGGCGGCGCTGTCGCCGTCGACCGAGCCGAAGTTGCCCTGGCCGTCGACCAGCATGTAGCGCAGCGAGAACGGCTGCGCCAGGCGCACGATCGCGTCATACACCGACTGGTCGCCGTGCGGATGGTATTTGCCGATGACGTCGCCGACCACGCGGGCCGACTTCTTGTACGGCTTGTTCCACACATTGCCGAGTTCGTTCATCGCGAACAATACGCGACGATGCACCGGCTTGAGTCCATCGCGCACATCGGGAAGCGCGCGGCCAATGATCACGCTCATCGCGTAATCGAGGTAGCTCTGCCGCATCTCGTCTTCGATGTTGACGCGAATGATTTCTTTGGCGGTTTCTGCCATGGATTGGCTTCCCTGGAGACAAAAAAAGGACGCTGGCGCCGCGTCTCAAGCGCGTGCGCGAGCGACCCGAAATGAACCGCTGGATTGTAGCATGGATGGCTGCAAAATGACAGGTTTTAAGCTTTTGAAATCAATGACTTGTATTGCCATCGCGAGACCGGTACGAGGCCATCGGAAATGTGCTCAAGAATTGAGCAACGCGCCGGACGCGCAGGCCCCCAGCGAGGTCGTCTCGGCAACCAGCGGACGAACACGGCGAGCGCCGCAAGGACGGCCGAATGCCGCATCGGAACCCGGGGAATCAATGGCCGAACAAGGCCTGCATCGACAGGGTGTCAGGTCGTTCGATCACGCCTCGCTCGGTGACGATCGCATCGATCAGTTCGGCAGGCGCGACGTCAAACACCGGATTCCACGCCTGGGCCCCCTCCACCACGACGCGCTTGCCTCCGCTGGAAAGAAGTTCGGCCGGATCGCGCAGCTCGATCTCGATCTCCTCGCCGTTGGCAGTCGCCATGTCCACCGTGGACGAGGGTGCTACTACCATGAACTTGACGCCGTGGTACTTCGCGCTGATCGCCAGTTGGTAGGTGCCGATCTTGTTCGCGGTATCGCCGTTGGCCGCGATGCGGTCGGCGCCGACGATCACCCACTGCACGGCACCGGACTTCATCAGGTGCGCAGCGGCGGAGTCGGCGATCAGCCGGGCGGGGATGCCCTCGCGTACGAGTTCCCACATGGTCAGCCGCGCGCCTTGCTGCCACGGACGCGTCTCGCCGGCATAGACGCGCGCGATCCGGTTTGCGGCGACGCCGGCGCGGATCACCCCGAGCGCGGTACCGTAACCGGCGGTGGCCAGCGAACCGGTGTTGCAATGGGTCAGCACGCCCGAGCCCGGCGCGATCAGTGCTGCACCGAGCTCGCCCATGCGGCGATTGGCAGCCAGATCCTCGTCCTGGATCAGCTGCGCCTCGTGCAACAGCGCATCGGCATCGGCACCGGCAGCGATGCGTTTTTTCATCCGGTCCAATGCCCACATCAGGTTCACTGCCGTGGGCCGGGCCGCGCGCAACTGCGCCAGTACCGGTTCCAGCGGACCGCCCTGCTGTGCCGCCATCGCCACGCCCCAGGCGGCGGCAATGCCGATGGCCGGCGCGCCACGCACGGCCAGGTCGCGGATGGCCTGGGTGACCTGGGCCGCATCGCGGCAGTCGATCCAGCGTTCCTCGCCCGGCAGCAGGCGCTGGTCGAGCAGGCGCAGGTGATCGCCTTGCCACTGCACGGCGCGGATGGAATCGTGGGTATCGGCGGATGTGGTCATCCGGTGATTATCGCCTGTCGTGCGTGGATTCCGCACGACAGGCGATCACGTGCGGGCGCGCGATTCAGTCGCGCTGGCGCAACCACTGGTGGATCGCCGGCGGCACCTCGCGCTGGGCGCGGCCGGACACGTAGATGCCGATGTGGCCGCCCTTGAACGCGAGCTGGGTATAGTCGGTGGTGCCCACGTGCTTGCCCAGCGCGCGCGAGGCATCCGGCGGCACCAGGTGATCCTGCTCGGCGAAGATGTTCAGCACCGGCTGGGTGATCATGCCCAGATCCACGCTCTGACCGCCGATGTCCAGCGTGCCCTTGACCAGCTTGTTGCCCTGGTAGAAATCCTTGATGAACTGGCGGAACGCCTCGCCGGCCTGGTCGGGCGAGTCGAAGATCCAGCGCTCCATGCGCAGGAAATTTTCCAGCTCCGTCGGGTTGTCGAGGATGTCGACCATGCCGATGTACTTCTGCTGGTTCAGCCGCAGTGGCTTCAGCGTGAGGTAGACGTAGTTCATCAGCCCGGCCGGGATGTTGCCCATGGTGTCGACGAACAGGTCCACGTCCATGCTGCGGCACCAGTGCGACAGCATGTTGTCCGGCGTGTGGAAATCCACCGGGGTGACCATGGTGATCAGGTTCTTCACCTTGTCCGCGTGCAGCGCGGTGTAGCACAGCGAGAACGCGCCACCCTGGCAGATGCCGAGCAGGTTGATCGCATCGAGACCATGGCGTTCGCGTACCACGTCGACGCAGCGGTCGAGGTAGCCGTTGATGTAGTCGTCCAGGGTCAGCCAGCGGTCGGCGCCGTCGGGATAGCCCCAGTCGATCAGGTAGACATCCTCGCCCTGCTCCAGCAGGTTGCGCACCATCGAGCGGTCGGCCTGCAGGTCGGTCATCCACACCGTGTTGACCAGGGCGTAGACGATCAGCAGCGGGGTCTTCGAGGTCGCCTTGCCGTGGCCGGTGAAGTGCCAGACCTTCAGCTTGTCCTCGCTGTAGACCAGCTCGCGCGGGGTATTGGCGTATTCCGGCTCGCGCATGTTGCGCAGGTTGGCCATGCCGGCGGCCAGTTTGCGCTGGAAGGTGGCGATGTCGGCCAGGGCCTGGGTCGGGTCGATGCGCAATGGTGTCTGCATGGCTGCTCTCCTTATTTGCGCTTGCGCTGGCCGGAGCCCGATTTGGACGGGCTGGTGGGCTTGCGCGCCGCTTTCGCCGGCGCCTTCTTCACGGCGACCGCAGGCTTGGCAGCGGCGCGCTTCTTCACTGCGGGTACCGCCGGGCGATCGGCGAGCCGGCGCTTCAACGCCGCGAGTTCCCGGCGCAAGGCCATGATCTCCCCGGCATGGTCGGCGGACCCATCGGCCAGATTGGCACGGAATTCGCGGCGCAGCGCCTGCAGGCGTTCACCGAGGCTGGACACTTCGCTGCGCGTGGGCACGCCGAGCTGCTGGCACATCTGCTCGGTCTGCTGTTGCTGGAGCTGGCGCACACGCATCTGCGTGTTGACCATCTCGCCATAGGCATCGCGGAACTCGTCGGACAGCGCGATTCCCGCATAAGCCTCTTCGGAGGCGTCCACCCACAAGTCGTACAGCCCCTTGAGCGAATCGACCTGGCGCCCCGGTTCGGCCAACCGCGCCTGCAGGCGTTGCATGCCTTGCGCGTTGGCGCGCTGGATCAGTTCCTGATAGCGGGCGGATGCCCGCATCGACTCCAGCAAGGCCGTGGCCAGGGCTTGCTGCTGCATCTGCTGCTCGCGGTTCAGGCCGAATGCCGGGGTCGGCCCCTGCAAGCCCGACAGCTCACCGAAACCACCGCGCTGGGCCGCCTGCAGCCAGGACTGCCATTGCCGCGCGAAGCCCTCCGCGCCGGCAGTGTCGATGCCGCCGAAAGCCTGCGCGAACGGCTGACTGGCTCCACCGAACATCTGCTGCAATTGCTGACGCCAGTCGGTGGCCGGCTGGGCCGCGCCGCCGCTGGCCGCTGCCTGCATCCAGTCGAAGTACCCCTTCAGCCCGGCCAGGGTGCGTTCGAGCATGTCATTGCCCGCGGCAGGCGCCGGGGGCGGCGCGAACGGATTGGCCGCGGGAGGCTGCTGGAACTGGCGCGTCCAGGCGTCCCACGACTGCTGTGCCAGCGCCTGGTAATCCCTGATGAAATCATTCGCCGGATCGGCCATCGGTGCATCCTCGCGCAAGGTCCATCCATCCTAGCAAAAGCAGGTTGCACAAAATCACCGGCCCTGAAACGCGCAAGGCCCGGCATGGGCCGGGCCTTGCGGAATTGCCTCGTGGCGGAGTTCAGACGCTGGCGCGCTCTTCCTCGGTCACGGCCTTCATCGACAGGCGGATGCGGCCCTGCTTGTCGACTTCCAGCACCTTGACCTTGACGATGTCGCCTTCCTTGAGCTTGTCGGAGACCTTTTCGACGCGCTCGTCGGAAATCTGCGATACGTGCACCAGACCGTCCTTGCCCGGCATGATCGTCACGAACGCGCCGAAGTCCATCAGCTTGGCGACCTTGCCCTCGTAGATGCGGCCCGGCTCGACGTCGGAAGTGATCTGCTCGATGCGCTTCTTGGCCGCTTCGCCCGCCTCGCGATTGACCGAGCCGATGATGATGGTGCCGTCATCGCTGATGTCGATCGTGGTGCCGGTCTCTTCGGTGATCGAGCGGATGGTGGCGCCGCCCTTGCCGATCACTTCGCGGATCTTGTCCGGGTGGATCTTGATGGTGATCAGGCGCGGGGCGAACTCGCTCATCTCGGTGCGGGCGGTGCTGAGCGCCTTGCCCATTTCGCCGAGGATGTGCAGGCGGCCGCGCTTGGCCTGCTCCAGCGCCACCTTCATGATCTCCTCGGTGATGCCGTCGATCTTGATGTCCATCTGCAGCGCGGAGATGCCTTCGGCACTGCCGGCCACCTTGAAGTCCATGTCGCCTAGGTGATCCTCGTCGCCCAGGATGTCGGACAGCACGACGAAGTCGTTGCCCTCCTTGACCAGGCCCATGGCGATACCCGCCACCGGCGCCTTCAGCGGCACGCCGGCATCCATCATCGCCAGCGAGGAACCGCACACCGAGGCCATCGACGAGGAACCGTTGGACTCGGTGATTTCCGAGACCACGCGCACCACGTACGGGAACTCCTCGATGCTCGGCTTGACCGCCTGCACGCCACGCTTGGCAAGACGGCCGTGACCGATCTCGCGACGCTTCGGCGCGCCGAAGCGACCGGCTTCGCCCACCGAGAACGGCGGGAAGTTGTAGTGGAACAGGAACGGGTCCTTCGACTCGCCGCCGGGAGCGTCGATGATCTGCGCGTCACGCGTGGTGCCCAGGGTGATGACGACCAGCGCCTGGGTCTCGCCGCGGGTGAACAGCGCCGAACCATGCGTCCGCGGCAGCACGCCGACACGGGCGGTGATCGCACGCACGTCGTCGAGCTGGCGGCCGTCGATGCGCACCTTGGTCTTCAGCACGCTGTCGCGCATGGTGTGGTATTCGAGTTCCTCGAATTCCTTGGCCATCGCGGCGGTGGACCAGCCGTTTTCTTCGGCCTGTGCCTTGAGCCCGGCCAGCACATCGGCCTTGATCGCGGAGATCGCGTCGCGACGCTCGAGCTTGTCGCGCACCTGGAACGCTGCGGCCAGCTGGTCGCCGACCGCGCCCTTGACGGCAGCGGCCAGCGACTCGTTGCGCGCCGGTGCCTGCCAGTCCCATGACGGCTTGCCGGCCTCGGTGGCCAGTTCGGCGATCGCGCGGATGGCGGTCTGCATCTGCTGGTGGCCGAACATCACCGCGCCGAGCATCACGTCCTCGGACAACAGCTGCGCTTCGGATTCCACCATCAGCACGGCGCCGGCGGTACCGGCGACGACCAGGTCCAGCTGGGAGGTCTTCAGCTCGGTGGTCGACGGGTTCAGCAGGTACTTGCCGTTGGCGTAACCGACGCGGGCGGCGCCGATCGGGCCCTTGAACGGGATGCCGGCCAGGCTGAGCGCGGCGGAGGCGCCGAGCAGGGCCACGATGTCGCCGTCCACTTCCGGGTTCAGCGAGACGACCTGGGCGATGACCTGCACTTCGTTCTTGAAGTCATCCGGGAACAGCGGGCGCACCGGGCGATCGATCAGGCGCGAGGTCAGCGTCTCCTTCTCGGTCGGACGGCCTTCGCGCTTGAAGAAGCCGCCGGGAATGCGGCCGGCGGAATAGAACTTCTCGACGTAGTCGACGGTGAGCGGGAAGAAATCCTGGCCTTCCTTCTGCTTCGTCGCGGCCACGGCGGTGACCAGCACCACGGTGCCGCCCATGCTGGCCATGACCGCACCGGATGCCTGGCGGGCAATTTCGCCCGTCTCCAGCGTGACTTCGTGATTACCGTACTGGAATGACTTGGTTACTTTTGCCACGTGACTGTTTCCTGATCTGAATTGGGAAAGGCGCCCGCGCACGGGCGCTGCATGATCCTCGCGTCCGCGAACGGCGCCCAGCGTTACCGGCGCAGGCCGAGGCGTTCGATCAGGGTCTGGTAGCGCGCAAGATCGCGATCCTTCAGGTAGCTGAGCAGGCGCTTGCGCTGGTTGACGAGCTTGAGCAGGCCACGACGCGAGTGGTGGTCCTGGATGTGATCCTTGAAGTGACCGGTGAGATGGTCGATGCGGGCGGACAGCAGGGCCACCTGGACTTCAGTCGAGCCCGTATCGTTCGGCACGCGGCCGAAATCAGCAATGATCTTGCTGGTCTGTTCTGCGGTAAGGGACATGGTTGTACGTTTCCTTGAAAGGCGATGCGAAGCTTGCGCTTGCATCATCGCGAGATGACGCAAGCGCAAGCTTCGCCCTGGTTGGAGTGAAAGCGTTGAAATAACTTGTCTATTCTACTGATGCCAGTGGTGTTACAACAAGTGCGCAGCCCGCTTTTCAGGCAAATCCGCCCGCTGGCGGCAGGTTGAAGCCGCGCAGGATGCGGCTGCGGCGCATGTCGTCCAGTTCGAGCACGGCGAGCAAGGCACCATCGGGCGCGAATGCCGCGCAGCGACCGGCGGGTACCGAGGGGTCAAGCTGGATCGGCTGGCCACGCGAAACGGCCATCGCCTGCGCCTCGTCCAGGTGAACCGACGGCAGGTCGCGCAGACCCTCAGCCACCGGCAGCAGATGGCACAGCAAGGCCTCGTCGCCCTGCTCCGCTGCCTGCTCGAGTTCGGCCATGGTGACCATGCGCGGATCGCGGAAGGGATCCACCCAGGTGCGCCGCAGCGAAGTCAGGTGCGCGCCGCAACCCAGGGTGGCACCCAGATCCGTCGCCAGCGAGCGCACATAGGTTCCCGAGCCGCATTCCACCAGCAACTGCAAGGTGTCGCTGTCGCGGGAGAGCAGCTCCAGTCGATGCACGACCACCTCGCGCGCCGGCCGTTCCACCGACTCGCCGCGGCGCGCCTTCACGTACAGTCTTTCGCCATCCTGCTTGAGCGCCGAATACATCGGCGGCACCTGACGGATCGCTCCACGCAGCGGTGCCAGCGCGGCTTCGATCAGCTCGGGGTCGAGTCGGGGCACCGGCTGGCGTGCGATCACCTCGCCCTCGCGGTCACCGGTGTCGGTGCTGATGCCGAGCCGGCATTCAGCCAGATAACCCTTGCTGGCGCCGAGCAAGGTGCCGGCCAGCTTGGTGGCCTCGCCGAAACACAAGGGCAGCAGACCGCTGGCCAGCGGGTCGAGCGCACCGGCGTGGCCGCCCTTGGCCGCGCGCAACAGCCGGCGGACGCCTTGCAGGGCCTGGTTCGAGCTCAAGCCGATCGGCTTGTCGAGCAGCACGATCCCGTGCAGGTCGCGGTACTGGATGCGGGGTGGTTTGCGCATTCGTGCCGCCAGACTCAGACCGCGTTGGCGTCATCGTCCGGCTTGGGTGCATCCGCCTGTTCGCGCAGCAGGCGTTCGATGCGCTCGCCCTTGTCGACCGAATCGTCGTACTTGAACTTCAGTTCGGGCACGCGCCGCATGCGCATGCCGCTGTGCGCCAGCGCGTGGCGAATCTCGTGCCCCATCTGGTTGAGCGCCTTCACCGCCGGCAAACCCTGCTCCGGTACCAGCGCGGTGACCCACACCGTCGCCCAGTCCAGGTCCCGGGTGATCTCGACATCGGAAACACTCACCGACGGCAGGCCGTGGTCGCGCACCGCGGCATGCACCAGCAGCCCAAGCTCGCGGCGCAGCTCGGCTCCGATCCGGTCAGTACGTTTGAAGTCGCGGGAAGGCATAAGAAAGCTCCGATGGGCAAATTCCCCTCTCCCTCCGGGAGAAGGTGCCCCGAAGGGGCAGATGGGGGTCCGGGTCCGCCTGAGACTTCAACGGAGACATGAACCCTCACGCCGACCCCTCTCCCGCCGGGAGAGGGGCTCAAAGTCAAAGCGTGCGAGCCACTTCCGTGCGCTCGAAGCATTCGATCTGGTCGCCGACCTTGACGTCGTTGTACTGCTTGACGGCGATGCCGCACTCCATGCCGCTGCGGACTTCTTCCACGAGGTCCTTGAAGCGGCGCAGCGATTCCAGCTCGCCCTCGAACACCACCACGTTATCGCGCAGCACGCGGATCGGCTTGCTGCGCTTGACGTGGCCCTCGGTGACCATGCAACCGGCCACGGCACCGAACTTGGAACTGCGGAACACGTCGCGCACCTCGGCGATGCCGATGATGTCCTCGCGCACTTCCATGCCGAGCAGGCCGGTGGCCGCCTGGGTGACCTGATCGATCACGTCGTAGATGATCGAGAAGTAACGCACGTCCAGGCCGTTGGTTTCGATCACCTTGCGCGCCGATGCGTCGGCACGGACGTTGAAGCCGATCACCAGCGCCTTGGACGCAGCGGCGAGCGTGGCGTCGGATTCGTTGATGCCGCCCACGCCGGAGGACACCACGTTGACCCGCACGCGCTCGTTGCCGATCTGGGTCAGCGACTCGCGCAAGGCCTCCACCGACCCCTGCACGTCGCCCTTGACCAGGATGTTGAGCGTCTGCTGCTCGTCGCCCTGGCCCATCTTGGCGATGATGTCTTCCAGACGGTTGCTCTTGCTGACCATCCGCGTCTCGCGCCGCTTGAGCTCACGCTCCTGCGCCACTTCGCGGGCCAGACGCTCGTCCTCGACACAGACGAAATCGTCGCCGGTCTCGGGCACGCCGGACAGACCGAGCACCTGCACCGGAATCGACGGACCGGCTTCGTCCACCTGCTTGCCGGACTGGTTGATCAACGCGCGCATGCGCCCGTACTCGATGCCGCAGACTACGAAGTCGCCCTTGCGCAACGTGCCCTGCTGAACCAGCACGGTGGCCACCGGACCGCGGCCGCGATCCAGGCTGGATTCGATCACCACGCCGGAGGCGCGGCCGTCGGCCACCGCCTTGAGCTCCATCACCTCGGCCTGGATCGAGATCGCTTCGAGCAGTTCCTCGATGCCCATGCCGGTCTTGGCCGACACCGGCACGAACTGCACGTCGCCGCCCCAGTCTTCCGGCACCACTTCCTGTGCAACCAGGCCCTGCTTGACGTTGTCGGGGTTGGCGCCGTCCTTGTCCATCTTGTTGACCGCCACGATGATCGGCACGTTGGCCGCGCGGGCATGCTTGACCGCCTCGATCGTCTGCGGCTTGACGCCGTCGTCGGCAGCCACCACCAGGATCACGATGTCGGTCGACTGCGCACCGCGGGCGCGCATCGAGGTGAACGCCGCGTGGCCCGGGGTGTCGAGGAAGGTGATCACGCCGCGCGAGGTCTTCACGTGGTACGCGCCGATGTGCTGGGTGATGCCGCCGGCTTCGCCGGATGCCACCTTGGTGCGCCGGATGTAGTCGAGCAGCGAGGTCTTGCCGTGGTCGACGTGGCCCATGATCGTCACTACCGGCGGCCGCGGAACCTTCTCGCCTTCCAGCTCGATGTTCTGGGTATGCGCCGCGAGCGTCTCCTCGGCGTTGTTCTGGTTGTCCGCCACCGGCGTATGGCCGAGTTCCTCGACCACCAGCACGGCGGTGTCGTGGTCGACGGTCTGGTTGATCGTCGCCATCACGCCCATCTTGAACAGGGCTTTCACCACCTCGGAGCCCTTCACCGCCATCTTCTGGGCGAGATCGGCCACCACGTTGGTGTCGCTCACCACCACCTCGCGCACCACCGGTGCGGTGGGGCGGGAGAACCCGTGCGTTCCGCCGGACACGCCGCTGCCGCGCGCCAGCAGGTCGCGACCGCCACTGCGCCCGCCCTTGCCGCGTTTGGTGCTGGAGGATGAGCGGCGTGCGCGATCGGCCTCGCTGAGGTGCATCTGGCCGCCGGCGAAGCGCTTGCTGCCGTCGCGCTCGTGCTTGCTGCCGACGTCCTCGCTGCGCTCGCGGCCATGCCGTGCCTTGCCGCCGCGAGCCGCATCGCTCGCTGCCGGCGCGGGCGCCGGTGCGGGAGCCGGTGCCGGGGCGGGCGGCTTGACCAGTTTTTCGCGCTTGCGCGGCTCGTGGATGCGCGGAAGGATCATGCCCAGCTCGCGCTGGTCCATGCGCTGCACGCCCGGCTCCTCGTCGACGGGTTCGCTGGCGACCACCGGCTCCTCGGCAGGCGCTTCCGGCGCGGGTTCGGCGAGATCCGCCGCGCTCTGCGCTTCGGCGGCCGTTTCGGCACGCCGGGCTTCTTCCTGGCGCTGTTGTTCGTCGAGCTCGCGCTGGCGCGCGTCCTTCTCGCGGCGCTGCTCGGAATCCAGCCGTTCGCGCTCCTCGCGCTCGCGCTGCTGCTGCGATTCCTGCAGCTTGCGCACGGCCTCCTCGCGCTCGGGTTCGGCGCTGGCCTCCTCGGCAATCACGCTGCGCTTGACGTAGGTGCGCCTGGCGCGCACTTCCACGTTGACCGTCTTGGCGGGGCCGGCGGCGCCACGACCACCGGAGCCGGCCACCTTCAATTCGCCCACCGTGCGTCGTCGCAGGGTGATCTGGCGCGGTGCCGCATCCGCAACCTCGGCGGCGGCTTCGGCCTTGCCGTGGGTTCGGCGCAGGAATCCGAGCAGTTTCACCTTCTCGGTGCTGCTGATGACCTGCTCCTGGTCGGAGAATTTCATGCCCGCTTCGCCAAGCTGCGTCAGCAACTTGTCGACCGGCATGCCCAGTACCTGGGCGAGTTGTTTGATCGTGACGTCCGACATTCTGTTCTCTGCTCCGCCGTTCCCGCGCTTGTCATTTCGTGCGGCATCATGATCGCCGCCCTTTCCATCCCTGGTGAAGAACCCCGGGGTTCTTCCCGGCGCACCCGTCCGGGGTGCCGCCGTACCCGCGCTCAGCCACCCTGCTCCAGCCGCGCGATCATCGGCGCGCGGGCCGCCATGATCAGCGCCGCAGCGCGCTCCTCATCCATGCCCTCGATATCGATGAGATCGTCCACTGCCAGGTCGGCCAGGTCGTCGACCGTGCAGACCTCACGCGCGGCCAGCGCATAGGCGGTTTCCTCGTCCATGCCTTCCAGGGCAAGCAGCTCGGCGCTGGGCTGGTGATCGTCGACGCCCTCCTCCACCGCCAGCGCCTCGGTCAGCAGCGCATCGCGGGCGCGGGCACGCAGCTCCTCGACGATGTCCTCGTCGAAGCCCTCCACGGCCAGCAGCTCGGCGCTGGGCACGTAGGCGATTTCCTCGATGCTGGAGAAACCCTCCTGCACCAGGATGACCGCGATCTCCTGGTCGACCTCGAGCTTGTCCATGAACAGGACGCGTGCCGCTTCCTGCTCGGCCTCGCTCTTGGCGGTGACCTGGTCCTGCGTCATCACGTTGAGCTGCCAGCCGGTCAGCTTGCTGGCCAGGCGCACGTTCTGGCCACCGCGGCCGATCGCCTGGGACAGCTTGTCCTCGGCCACCGCGATGTCCATCGAGTGCTTTTCTTCGTCCATGATGATCGACTGCACCTCGGCCGGCGCCATCGCGTTGATGACGAACTGGGCCGGATTCTCGTGCCACAGGATGATGTCGACGCGCTCGCCGTTGAGGTCGTTGGAGACCGCCTGCACGCGCGAACCGCGCATGCCGATGCACGCGCCGATCGGGTCGGTGCGGCTGTCGTGCGCCAGCACGGCGATCTTGGCGCGGTCGCCCGGGTCGCGCGCGCAGCCCTTGATCTCGACCAGGCCCTGGCCGACTTCCGGCACTTCCAGCTTGAACAGCTCGATCATGAACTCCGGCGCGGCGCGCGACACGAACAGCTGCGGGCCACGAACCTCGGATTTGACCTCGTAGAGATAGCCGCGCACGCGGTCGCCCACGCGCGCCGACTCGCGCGGAATGGTCTTGTCGCGCGGGATGAACGCCTCGGCGTTGCTGCCGAGGTCGAGATAGATGTTGCCGCGCTCGACGCGCTTGACGATGCCGGTGACCAGTTCGCCGACGCGATCGGCGAAGGCGTCCACCACCTGCTGGCGCTCGGCCTCGCGCACGCGCTGCACGATCACCTGCTTGGCGGCCTGCGCGGCGATGCGACCGAATTCGGCGTTCTCGACCTGCTCCTCGATGTACTCGCCGACCTGGGCGTCGGCACGCTCGTCCAGCGCATCCATCAGGCGCAGCTGGTACGCCGGGGATTCCATCTCGCCGTCGTCGGCGATGATCTCCCAGCGGCGGAACGTCTCGTACTCGCCGGTAGCGTGATCGATCGACACGCGGATATCCGGCTCTTCGTCCGGGTACCGCTTCTTGGCGGCCGAAGCCAGTGCGGCCTCCATCGCGTCGAAGATCACGTCTTCCGATACGCCCTTTTCGTTGGCGACCGCATCGACGACCAGCAAAAGTTCTTTGCTCATTGCTGCAACTCCACAGGCGCCAGGCGGCGTCCAATTGTTGATTTTTCTGCGCTCGTCCATGAACACGTGGATCAAAGGTCCGCCATCCGTGGCAGGCTTTTCAATGGGTTCTGCTAACTCTTCGCAGGGCGCTTGCCGCCGGGCTTGGGCTGGGGCGCATAACCGAGCGCGACCCAGTCCGGCACCACGCGCGCACTCTCGACCTGGTTGTGATCGAAATCGAAGGTGCGGCCTTCCGCTTCGAGCGAAATGCGGTCGCCCTCCACCACGGCCAGCTTGCCGCGCAGGCGACGGCGGCCATCCAGCGGCGCCTTCAGCAGCACCTTCACTTCCTGTCCCGCGGCCTTGCGGAACTGCGCCGCGGTGAACAACGGCCTGTCGATGCCCGGCGAGGAGACTTCCAGCACGTAATGGCCGGGAATCGGGTCGTCCACGTCGAGCAGCGCCGACAGCTCGCGACTCGCCTTCTCGCAATCCTCGATGCCGACTTCACGACGCTCCGCGCCATCCGCCTCGGGCAAATCAAGGTAAACGCGCAGGGTACTCTGCCCCTGCGATGGAGTGAACTCCACGCCAAGGCATTCCAGGCCCAGATCGGCCAGTACTTCGCTGAATCGTCGTGCCAGAGCCTGGGTATCCATCACTCACCTGAACTCGGTCGCGGAAACAAAAAATGGGCTCCAACGGCCCATTTCCCTAACTCGCCGATGATCGTCCTCGTGTCGCGTTCCATGTCCGGCGCTCGCGTTTCGCGCCGTGCGGTACATCCTTGCAGCCAACAAAAAAGCCTCACGAGGAGGCTTTCTTGCATCAAGAAAGATCTGGTAGCGGGGGCAGGATTCGAACCTGCGACCTTCGGGTTATGAGCCCGACGAGCTGCCAGACTGCTCCACCCCGCATCAGAGTCCGCAAAGTCTACCGGGATGGCGGGTTTCTTGCAAGCACGAAGATCGTCGCGCTGGCCGGAAAACCATCCGCCGACATGGGCGTCAGACGCCGAACGCGCGCTGGCACCATGCCAGCAGCGGCCCCCAGTACAGGCCGAGCGCAAGCAGCGCCAAGGCATTCACCGACAGCACCACGCGCAGCGAGGTGTCGGTCTTGACCTCCACCACCGCGCCTTCCTCCGGCGCATCGAAGTACATGACCTTGATGACGTAAAGGTAGTAGTAAAGCCCGATGAACGCGGTGACGACGCCCACGATGGCCAGCCACAACATGTCGGCGTGGATCGCCGCCTCCAGCACCAGCACTTTGGCCCAGAAGCCGAACAGCGGCGGCACGCCGGCCAGCGAGAACATCGCCAACAGCATCAGGAACGCCATCCACGGCGCCTTCTGGTTCAGACCCTTGAAATCGCTGATCTCCTCGCACTCGAACCCGGCCCGGGCGAGCACCAGCATCACGCCGAACGCCGCCGCGCTCATCAGCGCATAGCAGATCACGTAGAACAGCGCAGCCGAGTAGCCTTCAGGGCTTGCCGCCGAGAGGCCCAGCAACACGTAGCCCATGTGCGAAATGGTCGAGTACGCCATCATGCGCTTGAAGTTGGTCTGCACGATGGCGACCAGGTTGCCGATCACCAGCGATGCGGTGGCCAGCGCGGCCAGCATCGGCTGCCAGTAATGGCTGAGATCGCCCATCCCGACCTCGAGCAGGCGCCAGGCCAGGCCGAATGCCGCCAGTTTCGACACCGCGCCGATGAACGTCGTCACCGGCGTCGGCGCTCCGTGATAGACGTCCGGCAGCCACATGTGGAACGGCGCGACGCCCAGCTCGAAACCGATGCCCACCAGCATGAATATCAGGCCCAGCAGCAACAGCTTGGGTGCCGTGGTGTAGGCCATCACGCCATGCAGCTGCGCCAGATCCAGTGTCGGCGTGCCGCCCATGCCCGACGCGCCGTAGACCATCGACATGCCGTAGAGCAGCATGCCGGAAGCAAGGGCACTCAGCACGAAGTACTTGATCGCCGCCTCCGGCGGCAGGCGGGCATCGCGGTTGAGCGCGACCAGCGCATAGGACGACAGCGACAGCAGCGCCAGGCCGAGGTAGATCGTTACCAGGTTGCCGGCCGACACCATCACCATCACGCCGAGCGCGGCGAAAATCATCAACGCGTAGAACTCGCCGCCGAACAGCTTGCGGTCGATCATGTAGGGCCGCGCGTACACGAACACCACCGCGGTGATGCCCAGCGCGAAGACCTTGAGGATCTCCGCCACGTGGTCGCGCACGAACATGCCGTTGAACGCGGTTGCGGTCTGTTCGGGCTGGCCGGCGACCACCAGGTAGATCGCCACCAGCAGCACGGCGATGGAGATCCAGTGCAGCTGCGGGCGCTGCGCCGGTTTCATGAACGCGTCCAGCAGCAGGATCAGGCACACCGCCGCCACCAGGTAAAGCTCCGGCAGCAGGGTCAGGATGTCATAGAGAGTGGGCATGTTCGCTTCTGCTCAGATCTTGTGGACGGCAAGTTGCTGCACCAGGTGCGCCACCGAGCTGTCCATCAGGTGGATCAGCGGCTGCGGCCACACGCCGATGGCAAGGACCGCAACGGCGAAGCCGATCAGCACCCAGGTTTCACGCGGGGTCATCGGCGTCATGTGCTTGACGTGTTCGGTGGTCACCGGGCCCCACAGCACGCGCTTGACCAACCACAAGGTGTAGCCGGCACCAATGATCAGGGTGAACGTGGCAAACAACGCGATCCACGGGCTGGCGCTGAAGCTGGCCAGGATCACCATGAACTCGCCGACGAAACCGCTGGTGCCCGGCAGGCCGCAGTTCGCCATCGCGAACAAGACGTAGAAGAGGCCGAACCACGGCATCATGTTGATGACGCCGCCGTAGTCCTTGATCTGGCGCGTGTGGGTGCGGTCGTACATCACGCCGATGCAGGTGAACATGGCGCCGGAGACGAAACCGTGCGAAATCATCTGCACCATCGCGCCCTGCATGCCCAGGCTGGCCATGTCGGTATTGCCGCCTTCGCGCACCAGCATGAAGGCCATGAAGATGCCCAGGGTGACAAAGCCCATGTGCGCCACGGACGAATAGGCCACCAGCTTCTTCATGTCCTCCTGCACCAGCGCGACATAGCCGATGTAGACGATCGCGACCAGGCTGAGCACGATCACGATCCACGCGAAGTGCGCACCGGCGTCCGGGGTGATCGGCAGGATGAAGCGCACCATGCCGTAGGTGCCGATCTTCAGCATCACCGCCGCCAGCCACACCGAACCGCCGGTGGGCGCCTCGACGTGCGCGTCGGGCAACCAGGTGTGCACCGGCACCATCGGCACCTTGATCGCGAAGGCGATCAGGAAGCCGAAGAACAGCCAGGCCTGCTCCTTCATCGTCAGCGGCAGCGCCGCCAGCGTCGCCAGATCGAACGTGTGCGCCTTCTGGTACAGGTACAGCAGCGCGATCAGCATGAACACCGAACCGGTGAACGTGTAGATGAACAGCTTCAACGTCGCGTACACGCGCCGCGGACCGCCCCACATGCCGATCAGGATGTACATCGGGATCAGCACCGCCTCGAAGAAGGCGTAGAACACCAGCGCGTCGGTGGCGCAGAACACGCCGATCAGCAGGCCCTCCAGCAACAGCATGCAGGCCATGTACTGGTGCGGACGGTTCTGGATGACCTTCCACGCGCCGGCGATGACCAGGATGCCGACGAAGGTCGTCATCAGGATCAGCGCGACGGAGATGCCGTCCACCGCCAGGGTGAAATGCACGCCCCAGGTCGCGATCCACACATGGGTTTCCTGCAGCTGCATCACCGACCCTTCCGGGTCGTAGCGCAGCAGCCACAGGCTGATCACGAAGGTCGCGATGGTAATAAGCAGCGCCAGCCAGCGCGCCAGCATCGGCCGGGCGGAACCGGCCAGCAGCACCGGCACCGCGCCGACGATGGGCAGCCAGATCAGCAGACTGAGAAGATGATTGAACATGGAGCCTGCTTCCCCTAGTTGCCGAACAGTCGATAGCCGCCAAACAGCACGATCACGCCGATGATCATGGCGAACGCGTAGTGGTAGAGGTAACCGGTCTGGAGTCTCCGCAGCAATGCCGCGCCGCGATGGACCAGCCGCACCGACCCGTTCACCGCCACGCCGTCGATCACGCCGGCGTCGCTGAACTTCCAGAACAGGCGCCCCATCTTCTGCCCGCCGCTGGCAAACAGCGCGTACTCCACTTCATCCGCCCAGTACTTGCGGTCGAGCACCGTCCACAATGGCTTGAGCGCCTGCTTGATCCGACCGGCCAGCGCGGGATTGAACACGTAGATGTAGGTACAGATCACGAAGGCCGCCACCACCAGCAGGAACGGCAGCTGGGTGAAGCCGTGCAACGCCATCACCGCCGCGCCATGGAACTCCTGGCCCAGCTCGGCCAGCACGTTGTTGGCCTCGCCCACGTGGATCGCGCTGCCGAACCAGTTGCCGAACAGCATCGGCGCCACGGTGACGTAGCCGATCAGCAATGACGGGATCGCCAGCAGCACCAGCGGCACGGTCACCACCCACGGCGACTCCTTCGGCGCATGCGCCAGCACGCCCGGTTCATGGTGATCGTGATCGTCATGACCGTGACCATGCGAGGCGACGACAGTGAAGCGTTCCTTGCCGTGGAAGGTCAGGTACATCTGGCGGAACGTGTACAGGCCCGTGACCAGCGCACCGGCCATCACGCAGAAGTACGCATAGTTGGCGCCCCAGCGATGCGACAGGCCGACCGCCTCGATGATCGCATCCTTGGAGTAGAAACCCGAGGTGAACGGCACCGCCACCAGCGCCAGCGAGCCGATCCACATGGTGATCCAGGTGATCGGCATGTACTTGCGCAGGCCGCCCATGTAGCGCATGTCCTGCTCGTGGTGCATGGCGATGATCACCGAGCCGGCACCGAGGAACAGCAGCGCCTTGAAGAAGGCGTGGGTCATCAGGTGGAATACCGCGCCGGAGTACATCGACACGCCCAGCGCCACCGTCATGTAGCCCAGCTGCGACAGCGTCGAGTACGCCACCACGCGCTTGATGTCATTTTGGACTATGCCAATCAACCCGGTGAACAGCGCAGTCGTGGCGCCGATCACCAGCACGAAGCTCAGCGCAGTCGAGGACATCTCGAACAGCGGCGACATGCGCGCCACCATGAAGATGCCGGCGGTGACCATGGTCGCGGCATGGATCAGCGCCGAGATCGGGGTCGGGCCTTCCATCGAATCGGGCAGCCACACGTGCAGCGGCACCTGTGCCGACTTGCCCATGGCGCCGACGAACAGCAAGATGCAGATCACGGTCGCCGCATCCCACTGCGTGTTCGCGGTGATCTGCAGCGTCTGGCCAGCCAGCCCCGGCGCCGCGCTGAACGCACTGGCGTAGTCCAGCGTGTGCAGGAAGGTCAACACCGCGGCAATGCCCAGCAGGAAGCCGAAGTCACCCACACGGTTGACCAGGAACGCCTTCAGGTTGGCGAAGATCGCGGTCGGCCGCTTGTACCAGAAGCCGATCAGCAGGTAGGACACCAGGCCCACCGCTTCCCAGCCAAAGAACAGCTGCATGAAGTTGTTGCTCATGACCAGCATGAACATCGAGAAGGTGAACAGCGAAATGTAGCTGAAGAAGCGCGTATAGCCCGGGTCGTCGCGCATGTAGCCGATGGTGTACAGGTGCACCACCAGCGAGACGAAGCCCACCACCACCAGCATCATCGCGGTGAGCCTGTCCACCATGAAACCGACGCTGGCGTTGACTTGCCCGATCTGGAACCAGGTGTAGAGGTTCTGGTTGTAGTTGTCCGCGCCGCCCACGGTGAGCTGGTACAGCACATGGAACGACAGCGCGACCGACACGATCATGCACGCGATGGTGACGGTGTGGGCGACCGCGCGACCCGCGCGGCCGAGGAACGGGCTGACGAAACCGGCCACCAGCGAACCGAGCAGCGGCGCCAGTGCGATGGTCAACAGGACGCTCGTGGAAAGACCCATGGGTTCAGCCCTTCATGCTGTCGATGTCGGCGATATTGATCGTGCTGCGCGTACGGAACAGCAGGACCAGGATCGCCAGGCCGACGGCAGCTTCCGCCGCAGCCACGGTGAGGATGAAAAACACGAACACCTGCCCCGACACGTCGCCCAGGAAGCGCGAGAACGCGACAAAATTCATGTTGACCGCAAGCAGCATCAGCTCGATCGACATCAGCAGCACGATCACGTTCTTGCGGTTGATGAACAGCCCGGCCACGGCGATGCAGAACAGCACGGCGCCGAGCACGATGTAGTGTGCGAGCGAAATCATGGCTTGGATTCTCCTGCGGTGCCCTCGTCGGCGGCGGCCGGCGTCGGGCGTACGGCGTCCATCTTGACGATGCGCACGCGATCGCGCGGATCGACCCTGACCTGCCGGCTGGCGGATTCGTAACGCGCACCGCGACGTTCGCGCAGGGTCAGCGCTACCGCAGCCACCAGGCCCACGGTGAGCACCAGCGCAGCCACTTCGAACGGCAACAGGAATTTGGTGTACAGCGCCTGGCCCAGCCACGCGGTGTTGGACATGCCGGCCACCGCAGCCGGGTCAGCGCCCAGGTCGCGCGCATGCATCGCCCGCACGCCGATCAGGCCGAGCATCTCGACCAGCATCACGATGGCCACGATCACCCCGACCGGCAGGAACTTCACGAAACCCTCGTGCATTTTCTCCAGGTCGATGTCGAGCATCATCACCACGAACAGGAACAGCACCATCACCGCGCCGACGTAGACCACCACCAGTGCCAGCGCGAGGAACTCGGCGTCCAGCAGCATCCACAGGCAGGCAGCGCTGAAGAAGGTGAGCACCAGCGCGAGCACGGCGTGCACGGTGTTCTTCAGCGTGATCACCGAGAGCGCCGCCGCCACCGTGACGAGGCTGAAGGCGTAGAAGCAGATGATTTGCAGCGTTTGGGGATTCATCGAAGGGCCTCAGCGGTACGGCGCATCTTGGGCACGATCCGCAGCGATCTGCTGTTCGAAGCGATCGCCGATGGCAAGCAGCTTCTGCTTGTCCACCACGTTCTCGCCGCGATTCTCGAAGTGGTATTCGTGGATCGAGGTCTCGACGATCGAGTCGACCGGGCAGCTCTCCTCGCAGAAACCGCAGTAGATGCACTTGAACAGGTCGATCTCGTAGCGCGTGGTGCGGCGCTGGCCGTCGCTCTCTCGCGGAGCCGAATCGATGGTGATCGCCAGCGCCGGGCAGACCGCCTCGCACAGCTTGCAGGCGATGCAGCGCTCCTCGCCGTTCGCATAGCGGCGCAACGCATGCAGACCGCGGAAACGATTCGACTTCGGGATGTGCTCCATCGGGTAGCGCATGGTGTACTTGGGCTTGAACATGTAGCGCATCGTCACGCCCATGCCGGCAACCAGCTCCGCCAGCATCAAACTCTTCAAATAACGGGTTACCGCGTTCATGGCTTACGCTCCCACCCCGATGCTGACCAGGTCGTAGTACTTCAGCAGACCGGCGACGAACACCCAGGCAATGGCAATGGGGATGAATACCTTCCAGCCCAGGCGCATGATCTGGTCGTAGCGGTAGCGCGGGAACGTGGCGCGGAACCACAGGAAGAAGAACGACATCACGAACGCCTTGATGAACAGCCAGATGAAGCCGCCTGCCCCCAGCCAGCTGATCCAGCCGGGCGCGTCGGCGGAGATCCAGCCCTGCAGCGGGCTGAGCCAGCCGCCGAGGAAGAAGATCGCCGACAGGAAGCTGACCAGGATCATGTTGGCGTATTCGGCCAGGAAGAACAGCGCGAAGGCCGACCCGGAATACTCCACGTGGAAGCCGGCGACGATTTCCGACTCGCCTTCGGCCATGTCGAACGGCAGGCGGTTGGTCTCGGCCACGCCGGAGACGAAATAGATCACGAAGACCGGCAGCAACGGCAGCCAGAACCAGTCGAACAAGCCCTTGCCGCCGGCCTGCGCGTTGACGATTTCGCTGAGGTTGAGGCTGCCGGCCAGCACCATCACGCAGACCAGGCACAGGCCCATGGCCAGCTCGTACGAGATCACCTGGGCCGCCGAACGCATGGCGCCCAACAGCGCGTAGCGCGAGTTGGACGCCCAGCCTGCGATGATGATGCCGTAGACGCCCATCGAGGTCATCGCCAGCAGGTAGAGGATGCCTGCGTTGGCGTTGGAGAGCACCATCTTGCCGCTGAACGGGATCACCGCCCAGGCCGCCAGCGCGGGGACCAGCCCGATCAGCGGCGCCAGGAAGTACAGGAAGCGGTTGGCCTTGGTCGGCAGGATCACTTCCTTGATCAAGAGCTTCACCACGTCGGCGAACGCCTGCAGCACGCCGCCGGGGCCGACCTTGTTCGGTCCCATGCGCACGTGCATCCAGCCGATGACCTTGCGCTCCCAGTACACGAACATCGCCACCGCGATCACCAGCGGCAGCACGATGCACAGGATGTAGATCAGCGGCCACATGACCTGGTTGATGAGTTGATCAGCCATGATGCCTATGCCTTGCTCAAGGTGATGGCTGCGCCGTGCGGCGGCAGCGTGGCGGTAAGGTCTTGGGCTGCCTCGATCCACACGGCGCCGTCGGGCACGGCCGCATCGACCAGCACCGGCAACTGCACCTCGCCGATGCGCGCCTGCGCGCCGGCGGTCAGGCCTTGCCGCCCCGCCTCGGCTTCATTGAGGCGGATCGCCGGCGCACGATTGAGCGGGTGCGCATTGAGCGCGGTGGCCCGGCGCAACACCGCATCGACGCGGTAGATCGGCCAGGTGGCCAACCGGGTCAGCGCGGCAGGCGCCGCACGCGTCGACAGGCCCTGGCGCGCTGCCTGCGCGCGCGCGCCGATGCCGTCGCGCAGACCGGCGATGTCGTCGAACTCGAAACCGGCCAGCTGCATCGCCCCGCCGAGCGCACGCAGGACCTTCCAGCCCGGCCGCGCCTCGCCCGGCGCCTTGGCACCCGCGATCACGCCCTGCGCCAATCCGTCGACGTTGACCAGGGTCGCGTCGATTTCGGCCAGCAGTGCAATCGGCAGGATGACGTCCGCCACCTCGCGCAGCGCGGCACCGCCGAAGGCGCTGAACGCCACGACCTTGTCAGCGCCGCGCAGCGCCTTCAGCGCCGCGGCGCCATCGGCGAAGTCGTGCGGCGGCTCGACGCCGTACAGCAGGTACGCCTTGCGCGGCTGCGCCAGCATGGCCTGGGCATCGAGCCCGCCATTGCCCGGCACCACGCCGATGCGACCCAGGCCGATGGCGTTGGCGCCCACCGGCACCTCATTGACGCCGGCACCGGTGGCTTCGCCGATGAAGTGCGCGATCGCGCGCAGCCACGAGGCCTGCGGGTGTGTCGCGGCGGCTTCGCCGAGGATCACCGCCGAGGTACCCGCCTTCAGCGCGGCAATCACCCCACCATCGCCCTGCCCGCTGCGGGCGCTGTCCAGCGCACCGGCCAGCGATGCCGGCGCCGTGGCACCGGCTTCCACTGCAGCCTTGGCCAGCCCCAGCATGGCGTCGACCAGCGCTTGCGGAGCGACGATCGTCTCGCCCGCCAGCTTGTAGTTGAAATCGAAACGAGCCGGATTCACCACGAAGACGCGCGCGCCCTTCTTGGTCGCCTGGTGCAGCCGGTGATTGACCAGCGGCAGTTCCTGGCGCAGGTCCGAGCCGACCAGCAAGGCGGCCTGTACCCTTTCCAGTTCGGCGACCGGCATGCCGAACGGTACCGCCACGGCGTGATCGGCAAAATCGAGCTGGCGCAAACGGTGGTCGAGGTGGGCACTGCCCAGGCCACGCGCCAGGCGCACCAGCAGGTCGCCTTCCTCGTTCGAGATCGACGGGTGCGCCAGGATGCCCAGCTCGCTGCCCGGCGCCTTCTTCAGTGCCTCGCCGGCGAACGCCAGCGCGTCCTCCCAGGTGGTGTCGTGCCACTGGCCGTCGCGCTTCACCTGCGGAGCATGCAGGCGATCGGGGGCGTACATGCCCTGGTGGCTGTAGCGGTCGCGGTCTGACAGCCAGCACTCGTTGATCGCCTCGTTGTCGCGCGGCACCACCCGCAGCACCTCGCCGCGGCGCGTGTGCAGCCACAGGTTGGAACCCAGCGCGTCATGCGCGCCGATCGACGGCTTGGCGATCAATTCCCAAGCGCGCGCCTTGAACTGGAACACCTTGTCGGTCAATGCGCCGACCGGACAGACGTCGATGATGTTGCCGGACAGCTCGGTTTCCACCGTCTTGCCGATGTAGGTGCCGATGACCTGGTCCTCACCGCGGCTCATGCCACCCAGCTCGTAGGTGCCGGCGATCTCGCTGGTGAAGCGCACGCAGCGCGTGCAGTGGATGCAGCGCGTCATCTCGGTGGCCACCAGCGGCCCGATGTTCTCGTCGGCCACCGTGCGCTTGCGCTCGGTGAAGCGCGACACGCTGCGACCGAAGCCCAGCGCCACGTCCTGCAGTTCGCACTCGCCGCCCTGATCGCAGATCGGGCAATCCAGCGGGTGGTTGATCAGCAGGAACTCCATCACGTCGCGCTGGTATTGCAGCGCGAGCTTGGAGCGGGTCTGCACCTTCATGCCCTCGGTGACCGGGGTGGCGCACGCGGGCAGCCCCTTGGGCACCGGGCGCCCGCCCATCTCCACCTCGACCATGCACATGCGGCAGTTCGCGGCGATCGGCAGCTTGCGGTGATAGCAGAAACGCGGGATCACGACGCCGACGGCATCGGCTGCCTCGATGATCATCGCATTCTTGCGGATCTGCACCGGCTTGCCGTCGATCTCGATGCTGACCAGGTCGGGAGCGGTGCTGGTTGGCTGCGTACTCATGCAGCAACTCCTTGGGGAGCAGGGAATGGAGAATGGAGAATGGGAGATGGAAAGGGCCGCCGGATGTCGCGGCGCGATTCCCTGTTCCCGATTCCCGATTCCCGATTCGCGCGGATGGAGAGCATGGTCATGCCTTGACCTCATCGCGCGAATCGACGATCGAGTGTCCGTGCTCCACGTAGTACTCGAATTCGTTCCAGAACCGGTTCAGGAATCCCTGCACCGGCCATGCCGCCGCCTCGCCGAAAGCGCAGATGGTGTGGCCCTCGATCTGCCCGGCGATGGCCTTCAGGCGGTGCAGGTCCTCCTGTGTGCCGTTGCCTTCGACGATGCGGGTCAGCACGCGATACATCCAGCCGGTGCCTTCGCGGCACGGCGTGCACTGGCCGCAGGACTCGGCCTTGTAGAAGCGCGAGATGCGCTGGCAGACCCTGACCATGCAGGTGGTCTCGTCCATCACGATCACCGCGCCCGAGCCCAGGCCGGAGCCGGCCTTCTGCAGGCAGTCGTAGTCCATGGTGCTTTCGAGCATGATCTCGGCCGGCAGCACCTTCATCGAGGAGCCGCCCGGGATCACTGCCTTGAGCTTGTGGCCGTTGCGCACGCCGCCGGCCAGCGCCAGCAGATCCTTGAACGAGGTACCGAGGCGGACTTCGTAATTGCCGGGGCGATTGACGTGGCCGGACACCGAAAAGATCTTCGGGCCACCGTTGTTCGGCTTGCCGAGGTTGAGGAACCAGTCCGCGCCGCGGCGCAGGATCGCCGGCACCGAAGCGTAGGTCTCGGTGTTGTTGATCGTCGTCGGCTTGCCGTACAGGCCGAAATTGGCCGGGAACGGGGGCTTGAAGCGCGGCATGCCCTTCTTGCCTTCCAGCGACTCCATCATCGCGGTCTCTTCGCCGCAGATGTAGGCGCCGGCGCCCAGGGCGGCATGGATGTCCACGTCGATGCCGCTGCCCTGCACGTTCTTGCCGAGCAGGCCGGCGGCATAGGCTTCCTTCAGCGCCGCCTCGAAGTGTTCGAACGGCTCGTGGTGGAATTCGCCGCGCAGGTAGTTGTAGGCCACCGTCGAGCCCGTGCAGTAGCAGGCAATGGCCAGCCCCTCGATCACCGCGTGCGGGTTGTAGCGGAGGATGTCGCGGTCCTTGCAGGTACCCGGCTCGGACTCGTCCGAATTGCACAGGATGTATTTCTGCATCGTGCCCTTGGGCATGAAGGACCACTTCAGTCCGGTCGGGAAACCGGCGCCGCCGCGGCCGCGCAGGCTGCTCTTCTTGATCTCCTCGACCAGCGACGCCGGATCGGGCTTCTCGGCGAGGATCTTGCGCCAGGCCTTGTAGCCGTCGACCTGCTCGTAGCTTTCCATCGCCCACGGCGTGTCGAAGTGCAACGTCGTGTAGACGACCTGGTGTTCCTGGGGTGCGGGTCCGACGGCCATCAGTGACTCCCCTCCGCGCCGTGGGCGGCCGGACCGTCGAGGGTCAGGCCATCCAGGATCGCGTCGAGCTTTTCGGTGGTGAGACGTTCGTGGTAATGCCCGTTGACCGTGGCGGCCGGGGCGTACACGCAGGCGGCGATGCACTCTTCCTCGGCCTTCAGGTAGACGCGCCCGTCGGGCGTGCTCTGGCCCAGCTTGATGCCGAGCTTCTGCTCGCAGTGGCGGACCAGCTCCTCGGCACCGTTGAGCCAGCACGAGATGTTGGTGCAGATAGCCACGTTGTTGCGGCCTACCGGCCGGGTTTCGAGCATCGAGTAGAAGCTCGCCACCTCATAGGCCCAGATGGGCGGCAGGTCCAGATATTTCGCCACCGCGGTGATCAGCTCGTCGGTGAGAAAGCCGCGGTTCTGCTCCTGCGCGCCGAACAGCGCCTGGATCAGCGCCGAGCGCTTGCGATCCGGCGGAAACTTGGCCACCCACGCGTCGATGTGCTTGCGCGTGTGCTCGGAAAGCACGAGGAGTGGATCGACGTGCTTCACCTGGTTGTAGTTGCCGGTGGCTTTCATGGATGGAACTCCGGGAATCGGGAATCGGGGCTCGGGAATCGGCAAAAGCCATCCCGCATCGCGACGATCCCGACTCCGTGACAGCAGTCGTGGCTGGTAGAAACATGAAGGCACGCGCGACCGAGATGCGCTCTGCCCATTCCCGATTCCCGATTCCCGATTTCCCGGATCATCGATCCACCTCGCCGAACACCAGGTCATAGGTGCCGATCATGGCCACCACGTCGGCGAGCATGTGGCCGCGCACGACGGTGTCCATGGAGGAGAGGTGGGCGAAACCGGGAGCACGCAGGTGCACGCGGAACGGCTTGTTGGCACCGTCGGAAACCAGGTAGCAGCCGAACTCGCCCTTGGGCGCCTCGACCGCGCAATAGGTTTCGCCGGCCGGCACGCAATAGCCTTCGGTGAACAGCTTGAAGTGATGGATGAGCGCTTCCATGCTCTCCTTCATCACCTCGCGATGGGGCGGCACGACCTTGTAGTCGTTGAGGATCACCGGGCCGGGATTGGCGCGCAGCCATTCCACGCACTGGCGGATGATGCGGTTGGACTGGCGCATCTCCTCCACGCGGCACAGGTAGCGGTCGTAGCAGTCGCCGTTGACGCCGACGGGGATGTCGAAGTCCACCTCGGCATATTTCGCGTACGGCTGCTTCTTGCGCAGGTCCCATTCCACGCCGGAGCCGCGCAGCATCACGCCGGTCATGCCCCACTGCTGGGCCAGTTCCGGGCTGACCACACCGATGCCGACGGTGCGCTGCTTCCAGATGCGGTTGGTGGTGAGCAGTGCCTCGTATTCGTCCACCTTCGAGGGGAAGTCGGCGGTGAACGCGTCGAGGAAGTCGAGCATCGAACCTTCGCGCCAGCTGTTGATGCGCTTGAGGTCGGCACCCTTGTGCCACGGCGACTCGCGGTACTGCGACATCTGCGCCGGCAGGTCGCGGTAGACGCCTCCCGGGCGGTAGTACGTGGCGTGCATGCGCGCACCCGACACCGCCTCGTAGACGTCCAT
Source organism: Rhodanobacter sp. UC4443_H10 (assembly GCF_052978325.1). NCBI lineage: Bacteria > Pseudomonadati > Pseudomonadota > Gammaproteobacteria > Lysobacterales > Rhodanobacteraceae > Rhodanobacter > Rhodanobacter sp. UC4443_H10. The sequence continues at coordinate 731,750 of NZ_CM129668.1, forward strand.
CAGCTCCTCGCGCTCGCGGAACGCATAGAGCATCACCGCCATCGCACCCAGGTCGAGTGCGTTCGAGCCGATCCACATCAGGTGATTCAGGATGCGGGTGATCTCGTCGAACATGGTGCGGATGTACTGCGCGCGCTCCGGCGCCTCGATCCCCAGCAGAGTCTCGATCGCGCGCACGTAGGCGTGCTCGTTGCACATCATCGACACGTAGTCGAGCCGGTCCATGTAGCCGATCGACTGGTTGAACGGCTTGGACTCGGCCAGCTTTTCGGTGCCGCGATGGAGCAGGCCCACGTGCGGATCGACGCGCACGATGGTCTCGCCGTCCATCTCCATGATCAGGCGCAGCACGCCGTGCGCAGCCGGGTGCTGCGGGCCGAAGTTCATCGTGTAGTTGCGGATTTCCTGGGCCATCTTCAGTTCTCCCGCCACTTGTCGGCGGCTTCAGCCCGGGCCTGCAGCAGGTCGGCGTCGTCACGGATCGTGCGCGGCACCAGCACGCGCGGCTCGATCGACACGGGTTCGTAGATCACCCGCTTCTGCTCGGGGTCGTAGCGCACCTCGACATTGCCGATCAGCGGGAAATCCTTGCGGAACGGATGGCCGACGAAACCATAGTCGGTGAGGATGCGGCGCAGGTCCGGGTGCCCTTCGAAGATGATGCCGAACAGGTCGAACGCCTCGCGCTCGAACCAGTTCACGCCAGGCCACACCGGAGTCAGCGACGGCACCACCGGCAGGCTGTCGTCCGTGCAGAACACGCGCAGGCGCAAGCGACGGTTGTGCTCGATCGAAAGCAGCTGGACCACCGCGGCGAAGCGGCGCGGCTGGCTGTCGCCGCTGGGGCGCTCGGCCCAGCTGAAGCGGCCCAGCGCCTGCCCTTCGACACCGCGCGAGAAACCCGAGCCGCTGACCGTGGTGGTGTCCCACTCGACCTGACCGTAGCCGAGGTAATCGATGCCGCACAGGTCGATCAGCTCGCCGAAGCGGAACGCCGGCTCGTCGCGCAGCGCGATGGCCACCGCAACCAGGTCGGCGGCGGCCAGGTCGGCAATGATCTCGTTGCGCTCGGTGCTGACTTCCAGCGTGTCGCCGAAGCGCGCGACAAGCTGGTCGGCAAGCGACTTCGCGGAGGTATCGGACATGTCGGGCCTCACGAACGCGCGATGGTGCTGGTGCGACGGATCTTCTTCTGCAACTGCAGGATGCCGTGGATCAATGCTTCGGCCGTCGGCGGGCAGCCCGGCACGTAGATGTCCACCGGCACGATGCGGTCGCAGCCGCGCACCACGGAGTAGGAATAGTGGTAGTAGCCGCCGCCGTTGGCGCAGCTGCCCATCGAGATGACCCACTTCGGCTCGGGCATCTGGTCGTAGACCTTGCGCAGTGCCGGCGCCATCTTGTTGACCAGGGTGCCGGCCACGATCATCACGTCGGACTGGCGCGGGCTGGGGCGGAAGATCACGCCGTAGCGGTCGAGGTCGAGCCGCGCCACGCCGGCGTGCATCATCTCCACCGCGCAGCAGGCCAGGCCGAAGGTCACCGGCCACATGGAGCCGGTGCGCGCCCAGTTCATCAGCGCGTCGACGCTGGTGGTGGCGAAGCCGCGTTGCACGACGGGGTTGTCGCCGGCCGGGCGCAGGATGTCGTCGACCAGGTTCAGCGGCTCGGGGTTGTGCATCACCCGGCTGATGGAATCGATCACTCCCATTCGAGCGCTCCCTTCTTCCACACGTAAGCAAAGCCGATCACCAGCAGCAGCAGGAACAGCCCCATCTCGATCAGCGCGATCAGGCCGATCTGCTTGAACACCACCGCCCACGGAAACAGGAAGGCGATTTCCAGGTCGAAGATGATGAACAGGATGGCGAGCAGGTAATAGCGCACGTCGAAGCGCATGCGTGCGTCCTCGAATGCCTCGAAGCCGCATTCGTAGGGGGCGAGCTTCTCCGCCTCGGGGCGACGCGGGCCGGCGAGCAGGCCGACCACCAGCAACACCACGCCAAGGCCGGCGGCAACGGCGATGAACAACAGGACAGGCCAGTATTCGGCGAGCACGATGCAACCTACCTCCGCGCCGCTTGGGCGCATCAGTGACCGGTGGGAACTTGGATCAAGTGCTCACGGTCCGACGACTTCAGTTCGGTGCATCGGCGTGGCCTGGGCCTCCGACTACGCCGGCGGATCGAAGCCACCGGCGCCCGATGTCTCGCAAAACGCGTTTGCGAATCCGCGCATTGTATCAGTGCGATGGGGTACAACAAGCCTTGACGGCTGCTGCGTTGCGAACTAACGCACGGCTTGCGCCGGGCGCGTCACATGGTCTGCGTGGGTCGCTCGGAATTGAGCGTGCCGGCGAGGATGTTCTCGATGCGGCTGCGCGCGGCCTCCGCGTCGCTGGATTCGTTGAAATGGATGCCGATGCCGGCGGTACGATTGCCCTGCGCGCCGACCGGGCTGATCCACACCACCTTGCCCACCACCGACAGCCGCTCGGTCTCGTCGGCCAGGGTCACCAGCAGCACCACCTCGTCGCCCAAGGCATAGGACTGCGCCGTCGGCGCAAACAGGCCGCCATGCTTGAGGAACGGCATGTACGCGTTGTACAGCGACGCCGCGTCCTTGATCTTCAGCGAGATGATGCCTTGCCGGCCAGCCATCGGTTTCATGCCACGCTCCCCGCCGGGCCTGCGTCCCGGTCAACGGCGTCGATCTTAGCAGGTCGGCGCAGCGCGTCAGGCACTGCCGCGCGTCACTGCCCGGTCGTTTCGCCGGCCAGCAGCGACTGCCGTTCGTTGACCAGGTTGCCCCAGGTGGCCGGCGGCGCCCAGCCGGCAACCCATGCCGGCACGGAAGCGGCGGCCATCGGCCGCGATATCGAGAAGCCCTGCAACTGGTGGCAGCCCAGCGACGCCAGCAGATCCCCCTGCACCGGCGTCTCCACCCCTTCGGCGATCACCGCCTTGGCCAGCATGCGCGCGGTGGTGATCACGCCCGCGGCGATCGCCATGTTGCGGTCGTCATGCAGGATGTCGCGCACGAAACTCTGGTCGAGCTTGATGTGCTCGATGTCGAGCTGCTGGATGTGGCTCAGCGACGCCGAGCCCGTGCCGAAATCGTCCAGCCCCACGCGGATGCCGCGCCGCCGGCATTCCTCGATGACCACCTTGGCCCGCGCATGGTCCATGCTTGGCCCGGTCTCGGTGATCTCGATACCGAAGCCGACGTCCATCACGTCAGGATAGGTGTCCAGCGCGGCGTCGATGTCCGCGAAGAACGCCGGGTGCAACAGGTGGCGGGTGCTGATGTTGACCGACACCGGAACGGGCACGCCGGCATGCAACCAGCCCTGGCAGCAGCGCAGCGCCTCGTCCAGCACGTAGCGTCCGATCGGCCGGGCAAGTTGCGGGTCGTCCAGCACGTGCATGAAGTTGGCCGGGCCGATCAGCTCCTGCTCGCGATCGTTGAGGCGCAGGAGTGCCTCCATCCCGGCCACGCCGTTGATCCCGGGCAGGCCGTCGATGTAGACGATCGGCTGGAACAGGAGCTGCAAGCGCGACTGCTGCAGGGCCTGGGCGATCCGCTCGCGCATCGCCTGCAGACGCACCTGCTCCAGCTCCATGGCCGGCTCGTACAGCGAGCCGCGATCCTTGCCTGCCTCCTTCGCCTCGTACATCGCCATGTCGGCGTGGCGGACCAGCCCCTCGGCGCTGGAGCCGTCGAGCGGAAACAGGGTCCAGCCGATGCTTGCCGACAGGAACAACTGCTCCTCGTCCAGGTTGAACGGCACCCGCAGCGCCTGCAGGATGCAGCGGCTGATCACGTCCAGCTGCTCGCGGCTGTCCAGGCCAGGGATCAGCAACGCGAATTCGTCGCCGCCGAGGCGGGCCAGCACGTCGGCGTCACGCAGCATGCCGCGGATGCGCGAAGACGCCTCCGCCAGCACGCGGTCGCCGCCGCTGTGGCCGGCGGTATCGTTGACGCTCTTGAACCGGTCCAGGTCCAGGATGCCCACTGCCAGCAGGGAATCGTCGGCGGTGGCTCGGGTCCGCGCCTGTTCCAGCAGCTCGAACAGCAGCCGCCGGTTGGGCAAACCGGTGACCACGTCGTAGAACGCCAGCCGCTCGACGCGCGCCTCGTGCAGTTTCCGCTCGGTGATGTCGCGCTGCTGCCAGATGCAGCCCTGCGCCACGCCGTCAATGCAGATCGGCATGAAGTCGCGCAGCAGTACGCGCCCGTCGGCCAGCAGCACTTCCTCGTCGCGCGACTCCTCGTTGCGCGCCACGATGCCGGCCATGCGTTCGAGCTCGCGTTCGGGCTCGCAATAGAGATGACTGATGCGCGCGTGCAGCGCGGCCGACGGCAGGCCCTCCAGTTCGCCCGGCGATTCGGCCAGCCCGAACAAGGCACAGAATGCCTCGTTGGCGAACTTCACCAGCCCGTTCGCCGTCGTCACCAGCACCCCGGAATGCTGGTTGGACAGCACCGTGCGCACGTGCTGCAGGTTGAAACGCAGATCGCGCTCGGCCAGCAGCCGCGCCGCGTGCGCCCGCTGCATCTGCATGCCCAGGCCAAGCTCGACCGCCATCTCCGCGAACACCTGGACCTCGACCGGAGTGAATGCGTCGGCCTGGTCGGCACCGACCACGAACACGCCCACCACCGCCTCGCCCACGCGCAGCGGCAACGCCAGCACCGCGCCGTCCCCCAGCGTCGTGCCCGGCAGCGGCCATTCGCGCGGCGCGCCCGCGGCGTACTGGCGAACGCACGGCTCGCCGCGGCGCAAGGCGACGACCGCGGCATCGCCGGCATGCTTCTGCTCGTCCAGGGCGAGGCCCTCCCCCGGCGTCACCACGCCATCCATGCCGGCGTGGGCATGCAGGCGCAAGCTTGTGGCCGCGTCGTCGGCAAACAGGCCGATCCACGCGAAGCGGTAGCCGCCCACGCGACAGGCCACGTCGCTGCTCTCGGCCAGCAGCAGGGTTTCGTCAGCGCTGTGCGTGACCACCTTGATCATCTCGCTGAGCAGACGCAAGGCGCGGCGCTGGCGAGCCTCCTGCTGCACCGAGCGCTGCAACTGATGGCGTTGCGACTGCGCCTCCAGCCCCAGCCCGATGCTCGCGGCGGCCTGCTGCAGCAGCTCGGTCAACCGTGTCGAGAAGTACGCGGGGTCGGATGCGCGGATCACCAGTCCGGCGCGCACCTCGCCGAACACCATCACCGGTATCGCCATCGCGGCGACCACGTCATGGCGCTCGTAGGCGGTGCGCAATCGCTGCAGGCCCGGCACGCGGCGCAGATCCGGCTCGATCTGCGGCACGCCGCGCCAGAACGAGGGCCGCACCAGCGACAGCGGGGTCTGTTCGGGGTAGATGTCCTGCATGTCCGCGGCCACCGCCACCGGCGCCACCCGCTGGAACCATCCGGCCGCGTGGTCGGCCTCGCCGATCATCACCAGCATCGCGCCCAGGCGCCGCTGCAGCACCTCGATGATGGCGTCGTAGAGTTCCGGAGGTTCCACCGCGCGAACCAGCAACTGGCCGATCTCGGACAGCGCCGCGTAATAGCTCTCGCTGGTCGCAGCCGTGGCGCCCGTATTGACCCGCATCGCGTCCGGCTCTTCGAGGTGCATGCCGTCTTCCCCTGCTTGCGCAGCAACCTAGCTGGGTCGGTCCAAGGGCGCAACACCGGCGGCGGGGGTCGGCTCGTCGGCTTGGATCTGGCACCAGCCCCAATGGTCGAATATCCACGGCGAGCACAAGTCCAGCGACAGCCGCACGAAACACGGCGCCGCACGCGCAGCCGCGGGCAGCTGCAGGCGCAATGTGCCGTCCGCGTCATGTCGCAGCGGCGCGCTCTGCCAGGCCCAGCGCTGCGATGTTGCCGGGTTCACCAGGTCCAGCCGCAGCCAGCGCCACCACACGCGGGGCGGGTGCCACGGCAGGGCTGCCGGCATCGGAGCGTCCGGCTCGAAATAGGTTTCGTCGCGCTCCGCCATTCGGCGCAGGCGCTTGCCGCTCAACGCGAGTTGGCTGCGATGCGCCTGCAGGGCGGCGCGCTTGCCGGCGAGCTGGGCGGCCGTGGCAGGCATCTTCAAGGCGCGCCGATCCCCCTTGTCGCCATGCACGAGGTAGGCGAGCAGCGCCGGCGGCGTGGCGTGGCCGGCCAATGCCAGCCGCACCAGCACGTGCGCCGCGCTGTGGTCGGGATGCCGATCCTGCAATGACGGCACGGCGATCAGGTCGGGGGCGAAGCGGTCGATCGCATCGCGGATGGCGGCCACGGCCAGGTCGGTCGATCGCAGCAAGAGGCCGGTGACGCCGAGGTCGGGCCAGTCCAGGGATTGCAACGCAGTCGCCGGTACCCCCAGCGCGGCGAGCGCATGCTGCAATTCGGCCGCGCGCCGCTGCGCCCAGCGGCGCCGATCCGCCGCGCCGAGGCGCCAGCGGCGTTCCAGCGCGCGCTGCGGCCAGGGATTGTTGTCGCCGGCGGTCAGCAGCAGGATGCGCACCTCGCCACCGGCCGCCAGCACTTGCTGCAGCAGCACGCCGGTGGCCAGGGTTTCGTCATCGGGATGCGGCGCGATCACCAGCAGACGGGTGCTCGCGGAGAACTCTGGCCCGCCGTCGCCCCGGGCACTGTCCATCAGCGCCACCGGGACAGCAGCTCCAGCAGCAGCAGATCCGGGCGCAAGGGGCCGCGCAGGCCCTCGCGTGCACGGTTGCTGGCGTCGTGCCAATCGCCCAGCGCCGCCGCGTCCAGCGCGCTGCCCAGTGGCGGGCGATCGCCCAGCGAACGGGCGCGCAGTTCGTCGGCCGCGGCCTGCGCGGCAAACCACAGCCGTTGCGCCGGCTCGTCGTCCAGCCAGCGCTTGACCACCTCGGCCGCCTGGCCGCGCCCGCCGGCCAGCGCCGCCAGGTCGCGGCGGACTTCGGTGCGCTGCTCCAGCGCGCCATGCCGGCTCCATTGCATGGCGAGTCCCGGGTTGCCACCGGCTGCCGCCAGCGCCGCCCTGCCGTCGGCCACGCCTTCGCGCTGCAGCCAGGCCAGCGCCAGCGCCGGTTCGGGCAGATGGAACTCGATCCGCTGGCAACGGCTGCGGATCGTCGGCGGCAACCGCCACGGCGCATCGGCCAGCAGGATCAGCATGGTTTGCGCAGCCGGTTCCTCCAGCGTCTTCAGCAAGGCATTGGCCGCCGCGGCGTTCATCGCGTCGGCCGGGTCGATGGTGACCACCTGCCAGCCGCCGAGCTGGCTGCGCATGGCCAGCCGGGCGGACAACTCGCGAATCTGGTCGACCACGATCTCGGTGCGTGGCGTGCCGTCCTTGCGCAAGCCGAAGGTCAGTTCCACCCGGTCCGGATGCGAGCCGGCCGCGGTCAACCGGCAACCCCGGCAATGCCCGCAGGCTTCGCCGTGCACCGGCTCGGTGCACAGCAGGCCGCGCACGAAACGCTGCGCGAACGCACGCTTGCCCAGGCCGGCGGCACCACACAGCAGCAGGGCGTGCGGCAGCGCGCCGCGCTCGCGACGGGCCTGCAGCCGCGACCAATGATCCTCGTGCCATGGCAGTGCGTTCATCGGGCCGACCCTTCCAGCCACTCGATCAAGGCATGCGTGGCCGTCTGCAGCACCTGCCCGGGAGCCTGGCTGGCGTCGATGACGCGGAAGCGGTTCGGCTCCTGTGCCGCGCGGTCGCGGTAGCTGGCACGCACCCGCTCGAAGAACGCGTCCGCCTCGGACTCGATGCGGTCGGCCTCGCCGCGACCGGCGGCACGGGCGCGCCCGGCCGCGACCGGCAGGTCGAGCAGCAAAGTGAGATCAGGCTTCACGCCGTCGCAGGCCCAGCGCTCCAGTTCCTCGATGCGCGCGGCGGGCTGGCCGCGTCCACCGCCCTGGTAGGCGTAACTCGCGTCGGCAAAGCGGTCGCACACCACCCACTGCCCCGCAGCCAGCGCGGGCTCGATCACCTCGCGCACCAGCTGTGCGCGCGAGGCGAACATCAACAGCAGTTCGGTCTCCGCCGCCAGCGGGGCCAGCGCCGGGTCCAGCACGATCGCGCGCACCGCCTCGCCCACCGGCGTGCCGCCCGGCTCGCGCGCCTGCACCACCGACAGCCCGCGCTGGCGAAGGCAGGCCAGCACGCCGGCCAGCAAGGTGCTCTTGCCGGCGCCCTCGCCGCCCTCGAGGCTGATGAACCTGCCGCGCGCGGGACTCATCGGCAGCGCTTCCGCTGGTAGCAGTCGACGTTGCGGTTGTGCTCGGCCAGGGTGCTGGAGAACACGTGGCTGCCATCGCCGCGCGCCACGAAATACAACGCATCGCCGGCGGCGGGATGCAGCGCGGCCGCGATCGCCGGCCGGCCCGGCAGGGCGATCGGTGTGGGCGGGAGGCCGGGCCGGGTGTAGGTGTTGTAGGGCGTGTCGGCGGCGAGATCGCTCTTGCGGATGTTGCCGTCGTAACGCGCGCCCATGCCGTAGATCACGCTGGGGTCGGTCTGCAGCAGCATGTGATGCTCCAGGCGCCGGACGAACACCCCGGCGATCTTCGCACGCTCGTCGGCGCGGCCGGTTTCCTTTTCCACGATCGAGGCCAGGATCAGCGCCTGGTACGGATTGGCCAGCGGCAAGTCCGGCGCACGCCCCGGCCAAAGCGCCGCCAGCGTACGCTCCATCGCCGCATGGGCGCGGCGCAGGATGTCCAGCTCGCCGTCGCCCTTCACGTAGGCGTAGGTCTCTGGCAGGAAGCGTCCTTCCGGCGCCTCGCCGCCGGCGCCGATGCGCTGCATGATCGTCGCGTCGTCGAGGCCGCTGGTGTCGTGCTGCAGCACGTCGGCCTGGGCCAGCGCGCGGCGCAGCTCGGCGAACGTCCAGCCGTCGACGATAGTGAAGTTGCGCTGCAGGACCTTGCCCGCCGCCATGTCCGACAGCAACTGGCGCGGCGTGATGCCGGGCGCGAGCGCATATTCCCCCGCGTGCAGTTTGCCGGCCACGTGCATCTGCTCGGCCAGCAATCGCCAGTACCACGGGCTGGCCGTGGTCAGACCCTGTCGCCGCAGCTCGGCGACGATGCCCCGGAAACTGGTGCCGCGGCTGACGTCGATGCTTTGCTGTTGCGGCGATACGTTCAACGCGGTCACGCTGAAACGATGGTAGTCGTTCCAGCCCACCGCCAGCGCCGCAGCGAGCGCCAGCGCCAGCACCACCAGCAGCAACCCGTGCAGCCGCGCAGCCCCGCGCATCGCTCGAACACTCATCCGCCCTGCTCCATTGAAAATCCCAGATCGCGCCAATGCTGCTGCAACCGGCGCGCCACTGCGCCGGGTGCCCAGGTCCAACGCTCCAGCGACTGTACCGGCACGATGCCGCGCACGCTCGAACTCAGGAACAGTTCGCTGGCCCCGGCCAGGGCCTCCAACCCGATCTCGGCCACGCGCGCCGACATCGCCTCCAGCACCTCGGCCCGCGCGACCCCGGCGATACCGCAGCGGTCCACGGCCGGGGTCAGCAACTCGCCATCGATCACCGCGAACAGGTTGGCCATGGTCGCCGAAATCACATGGCGGTGGCCATCGCACAGCACGCCTTCGGCGATCGCCGGATCGTTCCACTCGGCGCGCGCCAGCACCTGCTCCAACCGGTTCAGATGCTTGACGCCGGCCAGTCGCGGCTGCTCGGCCAGCCGCAGCCGGCACACCCGCATGCGCACGCCGTGGATGGCCGCCTCTCCCACCGGCGGCGGCGGGAACGCGGCCACCACGCGGGTGGGTCGCGGCGTTGCCGGCGGCGCATAACCGCGCTCGCCGATGCCGCGCGTCACGGTGATACGCACCACCGCATGCGCCATGTCCGCCCGGACCTGCTGCGTTTCGTGCCAGAGCTGGTCCGGGTCGGGCGCGGGAATCAGCAGGCGCTCGCAACCGGCCGTCAGCCGCTGCATGTGCCGCGCCCACAGCGGCGCGCGCGTGCCGACCAGGCGGATGCTCTCGAACAGGCCGTCGCCGTAACCGAAACCGCGGTCGAGCACGCTGACCCGATCCGCGGCCACGCCGTCGACCAGCAGCCGCGCCGCCATCAGCCCGGCTTCCCGAGCGCGCGCAGCAGGCCGCGTGCCTTGGCGCGCGTCTCGTCCAGCTCGGCGGCGGCTTCCGAGTCGGCGACGATGCCCGCGCCGGCGCGCAGGCTCACGTGCTCGCCGCTCAGCGTCAGGGTGCGGATCAGGATGTTCAAGTCGAGATCGCCATTGCAGTCCAGGTAGCCCAGCGCGCCGGTATAGGCGCCGCGCGGCGTGCGCTCCAGCGCGGCGATGATCTCCATGCAGCGTACCTTGGGGCAGCCGGTGATGGTGCCGCCGGGAAAGGTGGCGGCGATCACCTCGCCCGGCGTCACGCCGGCGCGCAGCCGTCCGCGTACATTGGAGACGATGTGGTGAACATGGGCGTAACTCTCCACCACCATCAGCTCGTCGACCTCGACCGTGCCCGGCGCGCAGACACGACCCAGGTCGTTGCGCTCCAGGTCGAGCAGCATCACGTGTTCGGCACGCTCCTTCGGGTGGGCGCTCAGTTCGCGGATGCGCGCATGCTCGTCGTCGCCGCTCAGCCGCGGGCGCGTACCGGCGATCGGACGCGTCTGCGCCACGCCGCCGCGCACTTCCACCAGGCGTTCGGGCGAGGAACTCAGCACGGCCCAGCCCGGCTGTTGCAGCAAACCGGCGAACGGCGCCGGGTTGGCGCGGCGCAAGGCGTCGTAAAGCGCCGCCGGCTGGGGAGGCAGCGCGTAGCGGGCGTTCCAGCCGCGCGACAGGTTCACCTGGAACGTGTCGCCGGCCCGGAGATGTTCGTGAATGCGCTGCACGCCATCGAGGAAGTCGCCGGGCGGGTCTTCCTCGATGGTCTCGAGTGCGGGCAACGGCGGCCATGCCGCCGGCGATGCAAGATCGGCTTCGAGCCGGTCGAGCAACGGCTCGAAGCCGGCCTCGGCGACCAGCCAGGTGCATTCGTGCCAATGGTCGACGATGATCGCCGCCGGGCAGCGCACGGCCAGCGCCAACGGCAGCGTCGAGCTGGGCGGCAACTTCAATCGGGGCTCGATCTCGGCGGCCAGTTCATAGCTCAGCAGCAAAACCCAACCGCCGTGGAACGGCAACTCGTCGGCGCCAGCCGGGCACCGCCCGGCAAGCCACGCCCGGTCCAGCGCATCGAGAAAGCGACCCGGCTGCACGCGACCGTCCCCGTCGCGCAACACGCCATCGGCGACCAGTTCCAGGCGCTCGCCGGGAAACGCGAACAGGATGTCGTAGCGCGATTGCGCGCTGCCGTGCACGACGCTCTGCAACAGGCAGGGATAGCGCTCGGGGAGCGCCGCCGCCGGCGCGAGAAGATCGCGCCGGCCGTCCAGCCGGCGCCGATGGCAAGCCATGCCCGCGTCGGTCAAACGCGACGGAACGCCAGCGTGCCGTTGGTGCCGCCGAAGCCGAACGAGTTGGACAGCACCACGTCGAGCTTCGCCTCGCGCGCGACGTTGGGCACGAAGTCGAGGTCGCAGCCTTCGCCCGGCTCGTCCAGGTTGATCGTGGGCGGCAGCACCTGGTCGCGCAGCGCCAGCACGCTGAAGATCGCCTCGACGCCACCGGCCGCGCCCAGCAGATGGCCGGTGGTGGATTTGGTGGAGCTCATCGCCAGCTTGTACGCGTGGTCGCCGAACACCTTCTTCGCCGCCATCACCTCGCCGAGGTCGCCCAGCGGCGTGGAGGTGCCGTGGGCGTTGACATACTGCACGTCGGACGGATTGAGGCCGGCGTCGTTCAACGCGGTCTGGATGCAGCGCGCCGCGCCTTCGCCGCCTTCGCTGGGCGCGGTCATGTGGAATGCGTCGCCGCTCATGCCGAAGCCGACCAGCTCGGCGTAGATGCGCGCGCCGCGCGCCTTGGCATGCTCGTACTCCTCCAGCATCACCACGCCGGCGCCGTCGGACAGCACGAACCCGTCGCGATCCTTGTCCCACGGGCGACTCGCCTTGGTCGGCTCGTCGTTGCGGGTGGACATCGCCTTGGCCGAGCAGAAGCCGGCCATCGCGGTGCCGGTGGTGGCGAACTCGGCGCCGCCGGCGATCATCGCGTCGGCATCGCCGTACTGGATCATGCGTGCGGCCAGGCCGATGTTGTGCGCGCCGGTGGTACAGGCAGTGACGCAGGCGATGTTGGGGCCCTTCAGGCCGAACATGATGGACAGCTGGCCCGAGACCATGTTGATGATCGAGCTGGGCACGTAGAACGGCGACACGCGGCGCGGGCCCTTCGCGGCCAGTTCCAGCGTGGTCGATTCGATCGTGTACAGGCCGCCGATACCGGCGCCCACTGCCACGCCGACGCGCGGCGCATTGGCATCGGTGATCTCCAGGCCCGAATCGCGCAGCGCCTGGGTGCCCGCCGCCACGCCGTAGTGGATGAACGGGTCCATCTTCTTGACGTCCTTGAGCGGCATCCATTCGGCGGGGTCGAAGCCGCTGACCTGGCCGGCGATGCGCGTCGAGTAGGCCGAGGTGTCGAAATGGACGACCGGCCCGATGCCGCTCTCGCCCTTGACCACCCGATCCCACGCGCTGGCGATGTCGTTGCCGACGGGCGAGATGATGCCCATGCCGGTCACTACTACTCGACGCTTGCTCATGCTTGTTCCTTCGTTATTCCCGGGAAGCTGCCACGACCGATGGCCGGCGCGGCGCGCTTCGGGTGCGTCGTCCGTGGCGCCCGACGATGCGCGATGCACCATACGGGTTCGGACGTTGCGAAATTCAGAAACGAAAACTGCGCCATTCAGGCGCAGCATTCGATACCGCTGCCCATCCTTGCCGGCTCGCACGGGGCGTGCCAGGCGGGATGGACATGCCTCCGGAACCGATCAGTCCTTGGAGTGGGCCTTGATGTAGTCGACGGCCTGCTGCACGGTGGTGATCTTCTCGGCATCCTCGTCCGGGATCTCGGTCTCGAACTCTTCCTCGAGCGCCATCACCAGCTCCACCGTGTCCAGCGAGTCCGCGCCCAGATCATCCACGAACGAAGCGTTCGCCGTGACTTCATCTTCCTTCACGCCCAACTGCTCGACGACGATTTTCTTGACGCGTTCTTCGATGGTGCTCATGTTGCCCATACCTCTCAAGGGGTGATTGTTTGTCGGTACCGGTCCGACTGCATGGCTCAAGACCGGCGGCATTGTAGTGGCTAAGCGCCAGCGCTGCCACGATTCGCCGGCGATGGCTGGACCTGCCTGCCGCTGACCGACGCGAAAGGGCGATTGTCGCCCAAAACGAGGCCGCTGGCGACAGCTGCGTGCGCATGCCTCACGGCATGTACATCCCGCCGTTGACGTGCAAGGTCTCGCCGGTGATGTAGGACGCCGCAGGCGAAGCCAGGAATCCCACGGCCTTGGCGATGTCGCCGGCATCGCCCAGACGGCCGAGCGCGATCTGGCCGAGCAACCCGTGGCGGGTCTCTTCCGGCAGTGCGCGGGTCATGTCGGTGTCGATGAAGCCGGGCGCCACCACGTTGACCGTGATGCCGCGCGTGCCGATCTCGCGCGCCAGCGATTTGGAGAACGCGATGATGCCGGCCTTCGCCGCCGCGTAGTTCGCCTGGCCGGGGTTGCCGGTGAGCCCGATCACGGAGGCGATCGAAATGATGCGGCCCTTCTTCGCCTTCATCATGCCGCGCATCACCGCCTTCGACGTGCGGTACACGGAGGTGAGGTTGGTGTCGATGATCGCCTGCCAGTCCTCCTCCTTCATCCGCATCAGCAACTGGTCGCGGGTGATGCCGGCGTTGTTGACCAGGATCGAGACCGGGCCGAATTCCTTCGCGATGGCGTCGACCAGCGCCTCGATGGCGGCGCCGTCGGTGACGTCCAGCACGCGGCCGTGACCGCCGTGCGCAGCCATCCGCTCACCGATCGCGGCGGCGCCGCCTTCGCTGGTGGCGGTGCCGATCACGATGGCGCCCATGGCCGCCAGCTCGTCCGCGATCGCCGCGCCGATGCCGCGGCTGGCGCCGGTGACCAGCGCGATTTCACCTTGCAGTGGGTTGCTCATTGTCGGGTGTTCCTTCGGGGAATCGGAAAACTGAAAACTCACGCCCACTCGGCGCGGGCGGCATCGAGCTGGGCCGGATCGCCAAGCGGGCGCGCCTCGATGCTCTTGTCGATGCGCTTGATCAGTCCGGCCAGCACCTTGCCCGGCCCGCATTCGGCGATGTGCGTGGCACCGCCAGCGGCCAGTGCCTGCACGCACTCGGTCCAGCGCACCGGCAGGTACAACTGGCGCTGCAAGGCGCCGCGGATCTCCTCGACCGTGCCGTAGCTGCGCGCCTCGGCGTTCTGGATCACCGGCACGCGCGGAAGCTGCCAGTCGATCGTGGCCATCCGCTCGCCCAACCGATCGGCCGCCTCGCGCATCAGTGCGCAGTGCGACGGCACCGACACGGCCAGCTTGATCGCCTTCTTCACGCCCAGCTCGGCGAGCCGGACCAGCGCACGATCGACCGCCTCGGTGTTGCCGGCGATCACCAGTTGTCCCGGTGAATTGAAATTGGCCGGTGACACGACCTGCCCTTGCGCCACCTCTTCGCAGACAGCCGCGATCTGCGCATCATCGCCACCGAGGATGGCCGCCATCGCGCCCACGCCGGCCGGCACTGCAGCCTGCATCAGGCGCCCGCGCTCGGCCACCAGGGCGGCCGCGTCGTGCAAGGACAGCGAACCGGCGCAGACCAGCGCGCTGTACTCGCCCAGGCTGTGGCCCGCCAGTTGTGCCGGATCCACGCCACCCAGCTTCTGCCACACGCGCCACACCGCCACGCTGGCAGCCAGCAGCGCCGGCTGGGTGTGCTCGGTGCGGTTGAGCAGTTCCTCCGGCCCCTGCATGGCGAGGCTCCACAGATCGACGCCGGCGCCCTGCGAAGCTTCCCCGAACGCCGACTGCACCTCGGCGTGCGCAGCAGCCAGCTCGGTCAGCATGCCGACCGATTGCGAGCCCTGACCGGGGAAAACGAAAGCCAGCGAAGCGGAAGTGGAACTCATGGAGGCGCAAATCCCGTCGACGAAAACCGCCATGGTGCCAGCATCGACGGCCATACGCAGCTGTATTCCGCATTTTCCGGGACACAAAACACGATGCCGCCCGGCTGGGCGGCATCACGAAGAACTCGCCGGAACCGCGGTGGCTCAGTAACGCAGCAACGCCGAGGCCCAGGTGAAACCGCCGCCGAATGCTTCCAGCAACAGGTTCTGGCCACGCTGCACCTTGCCCGAACGCACCGCGTAATCGAGCGCGAGCGGCACCGAACCCGAGGACGTGTTCGCATGCTTGTCGACCGTCACGATGACCCGCTCCATCGACATGTTCAGCCGCTTGGCGGTCGCCTCGATGATGCGCAGGTTGGCCTGGTGCGGGATCAGCCAGTCGATGTCCGACTCCTGCATGCCGGCCGCCTCCAGCGTCTCGCCGACCAGGGCGTCCAGCGTCTTCACCGCGACCTTGAACACCTCGCGCCCGGACATGCGGATGCGCACGCCGTGATTGGGCTCGTCGCTGAAACCGGCCGACACGCCCACCGGGTTGTACAGCAGGTGCTTGTAGCCGCCGTCGGCGTGCAGGCAGGTGGCGTAGACGCCCGGTTCGCTGGACGCCTCCAGCACCACCGCGCCGGCGCCGTCGCCGAACAGCACGCAGGTTTCGCGCTCCGTCCAGTCGACCATCCGGGTGAGCGTCTCGGCGCCCACCACCAGCACCTTCTTCGACTGCCCGCTGCGGATGAACTTGTCGGCAACGCCCAACGCGTAGACGAAGCCCGAGCACGCCGCATTCACGTCGAACGCCGCGCAACCGTTGGCGCCCAGGCGATGCTGCAGCAGGCAGGCGGTGGAAGGAAAGATGAGGTCCGGCGTGGTCGTGCCGAGCACGATCAGGTCGAGCTCGGACGCCTTGACGCCCGCCGCCTCCAGCGCGTTCTGCGCGGCCCGGAAGGACAAGTCGCCCGTGGTTTCGCCGTCGGCGGCGATGTGCCGCTGGCGGATGCCGGTGCGGGTGCGGATCCACTCGTCACTGGTGTCGACGATCTTTTCCAGATCGGCATTGGTGACGATACGCTCGGGCAAGGCGCTGCCGGTGGCGACGAGGCGGGAATAAATCTGGGTCATTCAACTTTCCATCGGCAGGGACTGCGGGATCGGCCGCTGGGCCGACGCCGTACGTTACGTGCCCGGGTGGCGGAACGCAAAAACGGCGCGTCGCCGCGCCGTTCCGGTTGATCGCCCGGCGGGACCCCGCAGGGCCCCGGCAACCCGGTCAATCCTCGACCGACACCGCGGCCTTGGCCTGGATCACCTTCTTGCCACGGTAGTAGCCGTCCTTGGTGACGTGGTGGCGCAGGTGCACCTCGCCGCTGGTCGGGTCGGTGGAAAGCTGCACGGTGCTCAGCTTGTCGTGGGCACGACGCATGCCGCGGGTGGACGGGGTACGGCGGCTCTTGGCAACAGCCATGGTAGTTCTCCAACTGAAACGTGGTGAAATGAAGCGGGATGATCGTTGATCGAACGGCCCGGATCAGGCGAGCCGGGCCGACGTTATTTCTTCAGCTCGCGCAATACCGCGAACGGATTCTCCGAGCGCCCCGATTCGGCATGATCCTGCGCCGGGTCGCGGCCTGTCACTTCGTCGGGCAACCGGCTGTCCGGGTTGACCGGGACCAGCGGCAGCGCCAACAGCAATTCGTCCTCTATCACATCCGCCGGTCGCAGGCGGCCATCCTCGGCCACCAGCAGCGGTTCGCAATCGGGCGGCAACCCCGCCTCGTCGCGTTCCTGGCCGATCAGCCCCAGCCGCGTGTGCACCGCAACCGGCAGCACGAACGGTTCCAGCGAACGCTGACAGATCAACGTCAGCGGCGCGCTGGCGCGAACATCCACGTAGCTGGTGCCGAGATCGTCGCGCCCGAAATCAAGCGTGAAACTGACCTCGCCACCGGTGCCGGCAAGTGCCTCGCCGAGGCGCCGCAGGCTCGCGATGGGCAGCGTTCCCTCGAATGAACGCCGCGCCGAGACCATGCGCCAAGCGTCCACGGACTCTGGCAGTGTCACGGACATAATCGCGGAATGGTAGGTTTGCCGGGTCGCCAAGTCAACCCGCGGCTGCGCCGGACCGCCGACGCCGACGTCTGTCAGGTGCATTTTGCCTGATCCCGCCCCGATGCGGCAGACTGGGCCACTCCCGCACGACGAAGCCGCGCCCTTGAATCCGTACCTCACGCTCAGCGTGGCGGCCTGCCTCGCCATCCTGATCCTGCTGGCCGGCACGGCCATGCTGCTGCGCAAGCACCAGAACCGGCGCGCCGGCAGCATCCGCGACCTGCTGGACCTCGCCGACCGGCTGGAGATCGACCTGAAAACCTGCCGCTCCGGCCTGCAGCAGGCGCATGCGGTGATGTCGCTGAACCCGGACCTGCCCGCCGCCAGTGAAAAGGACGCCCGTCACGCGGTCGATGCGGGGCTGCGCGCGCTGCTGCAGCAACGCTTGTGGATTCGCGACCGGTCCCCCGCCGCGAGCCAGCACGAACTGGACGAAACCGCCAGCTCGATGCGCGAGGCGCGCGACCGCCTGCAGCCGCTGCTGAAGGCACTGGCCCAGGCGCAAACCGAGCTGAACAGCGCGATGCGCGAGCAGATCCGCCGCGACTCGGACCACTGATGGACAAACTGCACACGCGACGCCGCATCGTGCTGGCCTCGACCTCCCGCTACCGCGCCGACCTGCTGCGCCGCCTGCTGGCGGATTTCGAGCAGGCCGCGCCCGATACCGACGAGACACCGCAGGCCGGGGAAGCTCCCGCGTCGCGTGCCCTGCGCCTGGCGATCGCCAAGGCAACCGCCGTGGCCGCGGATTTCGACGACGCGCTGGTGATCGGCTCCGACCAGGTGGCCGCGCTCGACGGCGCCATCCTGCGCAAGCCCGGCAGCGTGCAGGCGGCCCGCGAGCAGCTCAGCGCCAGCTCCGGCTGCGTCGTGCATTTCCACACCGCGTTGTGCCTGCTCGACACCCGTCACGGCCGCTCGCAAACCCACGTGGATGACACCCGGGTCCGCTTTCGCGAGTTGGGCAGCGCGGAAATCGAGCGCTACGTCACACGCGAGCTGCCGCTGGATTGCGCCGGCAGCTTCAAGTGCGAAGGATTGGGCATCAGCCTGTTCGAGGAAATCGACAATCGCGATCCCAGCGCCCTGATCGGCCTGCCGCTGATCGCACTCGCGCGCATGCTGCGCCAGGCCGGCGTCGCCGTGCCCTGAGCGGCGACGGGCGTGCCGCTACACTGCCGGACACGGCGCGGACCGCGCCCGCCTTGGCTCCAGACCGTCGAGAAACCATGTCCGCCACCATCGAGCCCCGCGCCGAAGCCCTGCAACAACGCCTGCAAGCCGCGATCGACCAGGTCAATCGCGTCCTGCTGGGCAAGCCGCATCAGGTCAAACTCGCCTTCACCTGCCTGATCGCCGGCGGCCACCTGCTGCTGGAGGATGTGCCCGGCGTGGGCAAGACCACCCTGGCGCATGCGCTGGCCGCCACCTTCGGGCTGGAGTTCCAGCGCGTGCAGTTCACCAGCGACCTGCTGCCGTCGGACATCATCGGGGTCAGCGTCTACGAGCGCGACAGCGGCAGCTTCCGCTTCCATCCCGGGCCGATCTTCACCGGCCTTCTGCTCGCCGACGAGATCAATCGGGCCAGCCCCAAGACGCAAAGCGCCCTGCTCGAGGCGATGGCGGAGAACCAGGTCACCGTGGACGGCCAGACCCACGCGCTGGCCCCACCCTTTTTCGTCGTCGCCACGCAGAATCCGCTCGATCTCAACGGCACCTTCCCGCTGCCGGATTCGCAACTGGACCGGTTCATGCTGCGGCTGTCGCTGGATTACCCCGACCCCGGCGCCGAGCGCGCGCTGCTCACCGGCAGCGATCGCCGCGACATGCTGGCCCGACTCACCCCGCAGCTGGACGCCGAATCGCTGCTGGCCCTGCACCAGCGGGCGCAGGCCATCACTGCCAGCAGCGCCCTGCTCGACTATCTGCAGGCGCTGCTGGCCGCGAGCCGGCGCCATCCGGAGATCCGCGCGGGCCTGTCGCCACGCGCGGGCCTGGCGTTGCTGGGCGCTGCCCGCGCCTGGGCCATGCTCAGCGGCCGCAGTCATGTACTGCCCGAAGACATCCAGGCCCTGTTCGTGCCGCTGGCAGCTCACCGACTGCCGGCCACGCGGGGGGCCGACGGAGCGCAGCTGGCGCGGCAGTTGCTGACCGAGGTGGCGGTGGATTGATGCGAGGCCTGATGCAACGCCTGCAACGCCGGGCGGAAAAGCGCCTGCCGGCGTTGACCCGCTACCGCCGCCCGGAGCGATTGCCGATCACCCTGCATCGCCGACGCATCTATATCGTGCCCAGCGGCTTCGGCCTCGGCTTCACCGTGCTGTTGCTGGTGATGCTGGTCGGCGCGCTGAACTACAACAACAACGCCGCCCTGCTGCTGACCTGTCTGCTCGGCGCAGCGAGTGCGGCGAGCATGCTGGTGGCATTCCGCAACCTCGACGGGCTGCGCCTGGATCACCTGCGCGCCGGCCATGCGATCGCCGGCGAGGCGATCGAGCTGGTGTGCTCGTTCCATTCGGATCGCCCGCGCGGCGCCCTCCAGCTGGACCTGGACGACGAATCGACTGCCTTCGCCGTGGACAGCGCCGACGCCGCCCAGGTCCGCCTGCGCCTGCCGACCCACCGGCGCGGCTGGCAACCGCTGCCGCGACTGCGCCTGTGGACCAGTTGGCCGCTGGGCATGTTCCGCGCCTGGAGCTGGCTGCACCCGGAGCAATCCGTGCTGGTCTGGCCGCGTCCGGAGGCGACCGGTCCGGCGCCACGGGCGATGGCCGACGACGCCCGCCACATGCAACTTCACCACGGCGAGGAACTGGCCGCGTTGCGCGACTATCGCGCCGGCGATCCGCAACGGCACATCGCCTGGAAACCCAGCGCCCGCCACGACGACCTGCTGGTGAAGGACTTCGAACAGCCGCGCAGCCGGCCGCAGTGGCGCCTGGACTGGCGGCAACTGCATGGTCTGGACGATGAAGCCCGCATCGCGCGACTGGCACGCTGGCTCAACGAGGCGCAGGCGCAGCGCTGCAGCTACAGCCTGTGGCTGCCGGGCACCGAGATCGGCAGCGGCAGCGGACTGCAGCACTACGTCCGCTGCATGGACGCGCTGGCGGGCCTGCCGTGAGCGGGCGCAGGAAACCGGGCAAGCCGGCGATCGCGCTGCCACAACGCGCGTTCGACCTGCTCTGCCTCAGCGCAGCCTTCGTGCTGGCGGTCAACGCCAGCCACCTGCCGTGGTGGCTCAGTGCCGCGCTTGCCGTGATCCTGGGCAGCCGCTGGTGGCAGCGTCACCGCCACCCCGGTCGCGTGCCGCAGGCGATCAAGCTGCCGCTGCTGACCCTGCTGACCCTGGCGATCATCGCCTACTACGGCAACCTGTTCGGGCGTGCGCCGGGCACCGCGCTGGGCATCGGCCTGCTGGTGCTCAAGCTGCTGGAAACCGAAACGCTGCGCGACGTGCGCGTCGGGGTGGGCTTCGCCTGTTTCACCCTGATGACCGCCCTGCTGTTCGACCAGGGCATGGTCAGCACGCTGGTGGTGGCGCTGGGACTGGTGCCCGCGCTGGCCACCCTGCGGGCGCTGGAACCCGCGCAACCGGCGACCGGCATGACGCGCAGCTTCATGCCCGCGCTGGCGCTGCTGGCGGCGGCACTCCCGCTGGCCTTGCTCGCCTTCGTGCTGGTGCCCCGGCTGGGTTCGCCGTTGTGGGGCGCACCCGGCCGCGACCAGGCGCGCACCGGCCTCAGCGACCGCATGAGTCCGGGTGCCTTCACCGAGCTGTTGACCGACGATCACCCGGCCATGCGGGTCACCTTCGACGGCCCACCGCCGCCGCCGGACCAGCGCTACTTTCGCGCCTTCGTCATGGCCAGGTACGACGGCGTGAGCTGGAGCTATGACGACGTGGCCCACGCAGCACCGGTGCCGCTCGAGGTCGAGCAGTCGATCGGCTACCGGATCAACCTGCTGCCCACGCATCGCCGCGTGCTGCCGACCCTGGACGTGCCGATCGAGGCGCCCCCGGGGGCGGTCATGCGCAGGGACCGCGTGGTGGTAGCCAGCCGACCGGTCGACGATGCGCTCAGCTATGCGCTCGGTTCGGCCACGCGATATCGGCTCGAACCGCAGTTGGACGCGCGACCCCAGCGCTGGCTGCAGCTCCCCGCCCGCTTCAACCCGCGCACGCTGGCGCTCGGCCAATCCTGGCGCGAGCGCCACGGCAGCGACGACAACGCCATCGTCCGCGAGGCGCTGGCGCTGTTTCACGATGGCGGGTTTCGCTACACGCTCGCGCCGGCGCCGTTGGGCCGCGACGCCATGGACGATTTCCTGTTCGCCACGCGCGAAGGCTATTGCGAGCACTACTCGTCCGCATTCACCGTGCTGATGCGCGCAGCCGGCATTCCGGCACGCGTGGTCACCGGCTACCAGGGTGGCTACTGGAACAAGCTGGGCAACTATCTGCTGGTGCGCAACTCCGATGCCCATGCCTGGAGCGAAGTGTGGCTGGCCGGTCGCGGCTGGGTGCGCGTCGACCCCACGGCCGCCGTGCGCCCCGAACGGGTCAGCCTGGGCGCTGCCGCCGCCGCGGGTGATCAGTTGGACTGGTACCGACGCGACTGGCTGCAGCAGTTCCGCAATCGCTGGGACATTGTCAACCGGTGGTGGGACCAGGGCGTTGTGGCGTTTGATGCGCTACGTCAGCGCGGCTTGCTGACCCCGTTCGGCATCCGCGACACCGACACGAGGACGCTGGGTGTGCTGCTGGCCATCGGCAGCAGCCTGTTCATCGCCATCGGGCTGGCGTGGGCATTGCGGCGGCGGCAGCCGCGCGACCCGTTGCGGGAGGCCTTGCGCGCGCTGGAACGCAAGCTCGCACGGCAACGGATCGTCCGGCGGACCGGCGAAGGCCCGCAGCACTACCTGAGCCGCGCGGCACGTGCCCTGCCGGCGCAGCGCGGCCAGCTGACGGAGTTGATGCAGCAGTACCTGGAGCTTTGCTATGCCAGCGACGAACCCGCGCCTGAATCAGTCCACGCGTTCCGGCGCACGGTGCGGGATTTTCGGGTAACGAACGTGGTCAAATGACATCGATGCGATGGTGGACACCATCGTTCCTGACGGAGAAAACCTCATGTCTCTTTACCGTCCTCTCACCCTCGCCGCCGCGGTTGCCGTGCTGGGTGGTTGTGCGACGATCCCGCAACCGCTGCAGGGAAACTACGCCACCGTCTCCACCGCCAGTGCGCGACAGGGCGGCGCCGGCGACACCCCGGTTCGCTGGGGTGGCGAGATCATCAAGACCGAACCCGGCCCGCAGCAGACCTGCTTCTTCGTGCTGTCGCGCCCGCTGGACAAGCAGGCACGACCGCGCCTGGGCAATTCGGGCGAGAACGACGGCCGCTTCGTCGCCTGCCGTGACGGTTTCTACGACCCTGAGGTGTTCACCCGCGGACGCGAGCTGACCGTGACCGGCACCCTGCACGGCACCGTGACCAAGAAGGTCGGCGAATACGACTACGCCTACCCGCGCATCGAGGCGAACGTGGTCTACCTGTGGCCCAAGCGACAGCCCCGCGCAGCCTACCCGCCCGGCTTCTACGACCCGTTCTGGGGCTCGGGCTTCGGCCCGTACTGGGGCAGCCCGTGGGGCTATCCGTACTGGGGCGGCCCGCGGGTGATCGTGGTGCGTCCGCCGGCACCGCCACCGCCGCCGAAGAAGTAACCATCTGCCTACGAAAACGCCGGCTCGCAGCCGGCGTTTTCCGTTTTTCGTCAGGTCCGCGCCGGTCAGCCCGGCGGCCAATGCATGCGGCGTCCGGCCAGCAGATGGACATGGATGTGGAAGACGGTCTGGCCGCCATCCTCGTTGCAATTGATCACGGTGCGATAACCCTGCTCGGCGAAGCCTTCCTGCTTGGCGTAGGCCGCGGCGGCCAGCAGCAGTTTTCCGAGCAGGGCCGCCTGTTCCGGAGTCGCGTCGTTGAGCGTCGCCAGCGACTGCCTGGGAATGAACAGCACGTGCACCGGTGCCTGCGGATTCAGATCGCGGAAGCCCAGCACCTCGTCGTCCTCGTAGACGATGTCGGCGGGAATCTCGCGGCGGACGATCTTGCTGAAAATGGTATCGCTCATGCTTGACTCCCTCGATCCGGCGGCGCGGTGGCCGTCATCAGTCCAGTATCTGGCGACCGCCGAACGCATGCGCCAGCGTGCTGCGGTCGACGTATTCCAGTTCGCCGCCCAGCGGCACGCCGTAGGCCAGCCGGGTCGGGCGCACGCCACCGGCACGCGCCAGCTGCGCGAGGTAGTGCGCGGTCGCGTCACCTTCCACGGTGGGATTGGTGGCGATGATCATCTCCTCGATCTCGCCCTCGCCCAGGCGCCGGGTCAGTTTCGCCAGCCCCAGTTCTTCCGGCCCGAGCCCGTCCAGCGGCGACAGCCGGCCCATCAGCACGAAGTACTGGCCACGATAACCGGTGGCCTGCTCGATCGCCGCCAGTTCGGTCGGCGACTCGACCACGCACAACACCTGTCGATCACGACTGGCACTGGCGCACAACGCGCACAGCGGCTCCTCGCTGAAATTGCGGCAACGCTCGCAGTGGCCGATCTTCTCCATCGCCTGCGCCATCACCCGCGCAAGCCGCGACCCGCGCTCGCGCTCGCGCTCAAGCAGATGAAACGCCATCCGCTGCGCACTCTTGCCACCCACGCCGGGCAGGCAGCGCAGCGCCTCGATCAGTTCGGCAAGAAGTGGGGAGCTGTTCATGGGCCCTTGGCCGCGAATGGAGAATCGGGAATGGAGAGTCGGGAAAGCACGGATCGCTGGCTCCCGCGCCTGGTCTCGCGATTCCCCATTTCCGATTTCCGGCTCAAAACGGCATCTTGAACCCGGCCGGCAGGTTCATCCCGGCGGTGACGCCGCCGAGCTTGTCTTTGCTGGCCTGGGCAACTTTGTTGACGGCGTCGTTCACGGCGGCGGCGACGAGGTCTTCCGCCATCTCGGGGTCGTCGGCAAAGGTCTGCCGGTCGATCTGCACGCGGCGCACTTCATGCGCGCCGGTCATCACCACGCTGATCAGGCCGCCGCCGGCGCTGCCGGTGACTTCGAGTTTCGCGATCTCCTCCTGCGCGCGCTTCATGTCTTCCTGCATGCGCTGCGCCTGCTGCATCAACTGACCGATTTGTCCTCTCATCATCTGGCTCCGGGTTCGTTGCCCAAGGGTTTGACGGATTGCGGCACGACGCGGGCGCCGAAGTCGCGCTTCAGGCTCTGCACCAGCGGATCGTCCTCGATCGCCTGCTCGGCCGCGCTCTGCGCGCTGTCGCGTGCCTTGGCCGCGCGCGCCGCCGGGGTCTGCATGGCGTCGGCCTGGCTCTCGCTGACGAAGCGCAGGCGGATGGTCTCGCCCAGCGCCTGGCTGATGCGATCCTCCATCTGGCTGACCATGGGCTCCACCGCCATGCCCATGTGCGCCGGCTGCAACGCCAGCACCAGGGTCTGGCCGTCACGCTCGCGCAGCACCGCGTTCTGCGCCACCACGCTGAACGGCCCGCGCAGCTGGGCCCGTTCGATCAGCGCCTCCCAATCCGGCCGGCCGCTCGCATCGCGTGCGATCGGCGCGGGCGCCGGAGCCTGCGCGGCTGGCTCGCGCGGTGCTGGCGCGGGTGTCGGCGTGGCAGCGCGAGTATCTGCGGACGGCGGTGCGGGTGCACGCGCGTGCGCCTGGCTCGTCGGCGCACGCGGCGCCACGCGCGCCGCCGCGGGTTCGTCGCCCGGACGGAAAGCGAGCATGCGCAGCAAGGCCATCTCGAAACCGGTGCGGGCGTCGGGCGCCAGCGTGAGGTCGCGCCGGCCCGTCACTGCAATCTGGTAGTACAGCTGCACGTCCTCCGGCGTGATGCGCCCGGCGAGGTCGGCCAGCGCGCCGTCGGCGTCATCCGCTTCCGGCCGGTAGCCGGGAATCAGCTGGATCAGCTGCAGGCGATGCAGCAGGCCGGCGATGTCGTCGAGCACGCCGCCGAAGTCGGGCGAATAGGAGGCGATCTGCGTGCACTCGACCAGCAGCTGCTCGCCGTCGCCCGAAGCCAGCGCCTCCAGTACGCCGAGCACCTGCCCGCGCGCCACGCTGCCCAGCATGGTGCGCACGTCGTCGGCGTGCAGCGCGCCGCCGCCATAGGCGATGGCCTGGTCAAGCAGCGACAGGCCATCGCGCAGCGAGCCGTCCGCGGCGCGGGCCAGCTCGCCGATCGCGCTGTCTTCATAGGCGATGTTCTCGGCACCCAGGATGTGCCGCATCTGGCCGGAGATCTGCTCCGGCAGCAGCCGCTTCAGGTTGAACTTCAGGCAGCGCGACAGCACCGTCACCGGCAGCTTCTGCGGGTCGGTGGTGGCGAGCAGGAACTTCACGTGCGGTGGCGGCTCTTCCAGCGTCTTCAGCAACGCGTTGAACGCGTTCTTCGACAGCATGTGCACCTCGTCGACCAGGTACACCTTGAAGCGGCCGCGCGACGGCGCGTACTGCGCGTTCTCGATCACCTCGCGCACGTCGTCCACGCCGGTGTTGCTGGCCGCGTCGATCTCCAGCAGGTCGACGAAGCGGCCTTCGTCCACCGCCGTGCACACCGAACACTCGCCGCACGGATCGGCCGACTGTCCGCGCTCGCAGTTCAGCGACTTGGCGAAGATGCGTGCAATGGTGGTCTTGCCGACGCCGCGGGTGCCGGTGAACAGGTAGGCGTGATGCATGCGGCCGGTGTCGAGCGCGTTGGTGAGCGCGCGCACCACGTGTTCCTGCCCCACCAGCTCGGAGAACTTGCGCGGGCGCCACTTGCGGGCGAGTACCTGATAGGACATGACTGCCAACGTGGGGACAAAGGTCGATTGTGCCAAGTCGGCGCACGCAAGTCAGCAAACGTCCGGCCCGAAATGGTGGCGGCCCCGCCAGCCACACCCCGGCACCCGAGTCATTCGCTACCGTTGCTTCCTTCCGGACCTGGCGGAGTTTGCGAACTATCGTCGCGGGGGGACCGACGGGGCCACCATGGACGTTGCACGGCGCTCGCCGTGACTCACTTCACTCAATTGGCGGAGAGGGCGGGATTCGAACCCGCGATACGGGGATAAGCCGTATACACACTTTCCAGGCGTGCTCCTTCAACCACTCGGACACCTCTCCACTTTTCGAAGCAACCCGGCAAGGACGCCCGGATCTTCCTTGCGGGGCATCCCGCCCGACAAAGAAGCGGAAGGATAGCCGCAGGCCCGGATGCAGGCAAGCAAATCGAACGGGAGTCAACCGGCGTCGGCGCGCGGCGCGGCCGGCGCCTGCAACGCGACGCGTTGCCCCGGCGTGGCGATACGGAAACCGCGTGCCGCCAGCGCATCGCCATCGGCCGCGCTGCCGTAGTGGTAAAGAAGCAACTGTCGCTGCAGCGCCTGCGGGTATTCCCGCGCGATGTCGTCGATGCCGGTGTGCGACGGATTGCCGAGCAGGCTGCAGTCGTGGGCGACCAGCGCCGCGCCGCCGGCATGCCGCGCCAGCACTTCCGGGATCGGCCGGGTGTCGCCGGTGTAGACGAAACTGCCCTCCAGCGCCAGGCCGTACGAGGTGCCCGGCACGTGATGGCGGGTGGCGAACACGTCGAACCAGCAGCCATCCAGCCAGAAGCCGCGACTGCACGGCACCAGTTGGAACGCCTCCCAGAAATTGACTCCGCCTTCGGCCAGCGCACCGGGGTAATCGGCCACCCGCGTCTGCAGCCATGGCACCAGCGCGGCGTGGGTGAACAGGCGCATCCGCCCACGCCGCGCGGGATCGAACCAGAGCCGGATGAACAACTGCTCCAGCTCCGCGACATGATCCATGTGGGTGTGGGTGATGAACACCGCGTCCGGCAGGGTGCCGTAGCTTGCCGTGTAGCGGTCGAGCGTGCCCGGTCCGCAGTCGATCAGCAGCACCGGCTTGCCCGCGCGCACGAGGACGGCGGCAGAGGCACCCAGCGCCGTCGCATGCGCGGCGCCCACGCCGAGAAAATGCAGTTGCCAGTTCATGCCGTCAGTGCGCGCTCGTGGCCATGCAGCAGAGGCTGCCAGATTTCGCGCTCGAACGCCTGCTCGCCTGCCGCGGCGGCGCCGAGCTTGAGCAACGACCGGCGCAGCCGCTGCAGGTTCGCCCGGCGCCAACCGGGTGCGGGCGCACGCTGGCGACCGCGGTCGAAGTCGATCAGATGCAGGCCGGCGGCCGAGACCAGGACGTTGTGCGCGTTCAGGTCGGCATGCCAGATGCCGGCCCGATGGAAACGCCCGACCACCGCGCCGACCTCGACCGCAAGCTCGCTGCCGAGGTCACCGCCGGCCAGGCACTCGGCGAGCGTCCGCGCGCCGGCGATGCGATGCGTGATGAGGTCGGCGCGATACAGCAGACCCTGGCGACGGTAACGCGCGGCGACCGCGCATGGCCCGGGCAAGCCCAGCCGCGCGATCTCGGCAAGCAGCCGGAACTCCCTGAAAGGCCGGCTGCGCCGCGCCCCCAGCCACAGGTAGCGATCGCCCAGCAGTGCCCGTACCAGTCCGCCACGACGATAGTGGCGCAGCACGCACTCGCCGAGCGGGCTCGCGATGATCGCCACGCCGCCGCGGCCGCCGGCCTGCATGCGCAAGGCGCCGCGTTCGCGCCAGTAATCCGGCGCAAACCAGTCGTCGTCGACTTGTGACGATACGGCGGCGTCACACAGAATCGCGCCGTGGGCGTCTTGCTGGATGCGTTCGGGCATCATGATGCCTTGTGACCGGACACCGATTCTAACCCACAGGCCTGCCCTGCCTTCCGCTGGCGCGGGCCAACGACCATCGCGATGAATGCACCTTCCTCGATCTGCCTGCTGCGCACCTCCGCCATCGGCGACGTCACCCACGTCGTGCCACTGGTGCGCACGCTGCAACAGGCGTGGCCACAGACCGCGCTGACGTGGATCGTCGGCAAGCTCGAACGCAAACTGGTGGGCGACCTGCCCGGCGTGGAGTTCGTCACCTTCGACAAGGCCGCCGGCTGGGCCGGCCTGAGTGCAGTGCGTGCCGCCCTGCAGGGACGTCGCTTCGACGCGCTGCTGCAGATGCAGGTGGCGATGCGCTCGAACCTGCTGAGCCTGGCCGTCAAGGCGGATCGGCGCATCGGTTACGACCGCGCCCGTGCGAAAGACCTGCACGGCCTGGTCATCAACGAGCGCATCCCTGCGCGCGGCGGCGAACACGTGCTCGACGCGATCGGCAGCTTCTGCGAACCGCTGGGCCTGCAACAGACGCAGGTGCGCTGGGACATCCCGATCCCCGGCGATGCGCACGCCTGGGCCGCCACGCAACTGCCCGGCGACACACCCACCTTGCTGGTCAGCCCCGCCTCCAGCCATGCCTTGCGCAACTGGCGGCCCGAGCGCTACGCGGCGGTGATGGACCATGTCGCCTCCCGCGGCTGGCGGGTGGCCCTGATTGGCGGACCATCCGCATCGGAGCGCGCCATGGCCGACGCGGTGCTGGCCGCCTGCCGGCGCGCGCCGCTCGATCTCACCGGCAAGGACACCCTGAAGAAACTGCTGGCCCTGCTCGCCCGCGCGCAGCTGCTGCTGGGCCCGGATTCCGGTCCGATGCACATGGCCAACAGCGTCGGCACCCGCGTGCTCGGCCTGCATGCCGCCAGCAACCCGGAGCGCTCCGGCCCCTACTCCGATCGACGCTGGTGCGTGAACAAGTACGACGAGGCCGCGCGCAAGTACCTGGGCCGACCGGCAGCGGAGATTCCGTGGGGCAGCAAGATCGAACGCACCGGCGTGATGGACTTGATCGACGTGGATGCGGTGATCGACCGTTACGAGGCAGCCGCACGCGACCTCGGCCTGGCCTGACCTTCGCGCGTCGACGCGTCAGCCCTTGCCGCTGCGCACGCGCAAGCCCGGTCGCTGCCGCGCCAGCTTGCGCAACAGCTCGGCAAAGGCGTGCAGGTCGTCGTGCCAGGGCGAGGCATCGCGCCAGTACAGCGCGATTTCGCGACCGCCGGCCGAACCCTTGAGCCGCGCCAGCACGATCCCCGGCATCGAGGCGAGCCGCTCGTGCGCCAGCGCCGGTACCAGTGCGTAGCCACCGCGCAAGCTGACCAGCGCGGCGAGGCTTTCCAGGCTGACGTCCTGCACGTTGCCACGCTCACTGCCGTCGAACCCGTCGGCATGGCTTTCCGCCATCAGGATCGCCTCGGCCTGGTCCAGTTGTTCCAGCGCAATGGACGGTCGGCCGGCCAGTGGATGATCGGCGCGCAGCATCAGCTCCCACGGTTCGAAGAACAGCGCCCGTGAGGCAATCCCGCTGACAGTCGATGCCGATGGGGCGAGCACCGCGTCCAGTTCACCCTCGTGCAGCCTGCGCAACAAGCCGCGTGGCTTGCCCTCGGAGATGCCCAGTCGGGCGCCGGGAAAATGCTGCGGAAACGGCGCAATCAAATGCGGCAACAGATATGGCCCCAGCGACGCCGGCAAGCCCAGCCGCAGCGCGCCGCCGAAAGCCACCTCGCCGGCACGGGCGACCTGCTGCAGGTGCTCGGCCGCCACCAGCACCGCATCGATCTGCTGCAACAGGCGTTGGCCGCCGGCGGTCACCACCACCCGCCGCCCGCCACGTTCGAACAGCGGTGCACCGAGCGCCTGCTCCACCTTCTGCACCTGGTGGGACAAGCCGGACGGACTGATGTGCATCGCGCGCGCGGCACTGTTGAAACTGCCGTTCCGATGCACCGCCTGCACCAGCGCAAGGTCGCGCAGCGAGACGGCGGCGAGGTGGGTCGAAATCATCGAACGCTGCATGTCGTCAAAGGCGTTTGTCTGTGATGGTCAAGGCGGGCATCCTGCAGGCGCCGCGTGATTCCCCGCCCGGGCGCCGGGTGCAGTCTAACCGGCGCAGCAGCCCGTCACGCGCCGACACGCCCGGGTTCCTCGACGCCGACATGCAGCGTTTGAGCGATAATTCCCCTTTTGGCGGGGCCGGCCGCGCCGTTTCCGCATGCTTGCCAGTCGTCCCAGCCGCAGGATTCAGCCAGGAGCAGCACCATGAAAGACACGTTCGCCACCCGTGACACTCTCGAAGTCAACGGCAGGAAATACGCCTATGCCAGCCTCGCCAAGCTTGGCGAGCGCTTCGACCTGAAGCGGCTGCCCTACTCGATGAAGATCCTGCTGGAGAACCTGCTGCGCCACGAGGATGGCGTAGACGTGACTTCCCGCGAGATCGAGGCGGTGGCCACCTGGGACGCCAGCAAGGAGCCGGATACCGAAATCGCCTTCATGCCGGCGCGCGTGCTGCTGCAGGATTTCACCGGCGTGCCGTGCGTGGTCGACCTGGCTGCCATGCGCGACGCGATGAAGGCGCTGGGCGGCGATCCCACCCTGATCAACCCGCTGTCGCCGGCCGAGCTGGTGATCGACCACTCGGTGCAGGTGGACGTCTTCGGCAGCGAGGACGCGCTGGAGAGGAACGTCGCGATCGAGTTCGACCGCAACCAGGCGCGCTACAGCTTCCTGCGCTGGGGCCAGAAGGCGCTGAGCAACTTCAAGGTGGTGCCGCCGCGCACCGGCATCGTCCACCAGGTGAACCTGGAATACCTGGCGCGGGTGGTGATGCACACCGAGATCGACGGCCAGGCCTGGGCCTACCCCGACACCCTGTTCGGCACCGACTCGCACACCACGATGGTCAATGGCCTGGGCGTGCTGGGCTGGGGCGTGGGCGGCATCGAGGCGGAGGCGGCCATGCTCGGCCAGCCTTCTTCCATGCTGATTCCGCAGGTGGTCGGCTTCAAGCTGTCCGGCCGCCTGCCCGAGGGCGCCACCGCCACCGACCTGGTGCTGACCGTGACGCAGATGCTGCGCAAGCAGGGCGTGGTCGGCAAGTTCGTGGAGTTCTTCGGTCCGGGCCTGCAGCACCTCGCTCTGGCCGACCGCGCCACCATCGGCAACATGGCGCCGGAATACGGCGCCACCTGCGGCATCTTCCCGGTCGACCAGGAGTCGCTGAACTACCTGCGCCTGTCCGGCCGCAGCGACGAGCAGATCCAGCTGGTGGAGGCGTACGCCAAGGCCCAGGGCCTGTGGCATGACGCCAACAGCCCGGAGCCGGCGTTCTCCGCCGTGCTCGAACTCGACCTCGCCGACGTGAAGCCCTCGATGGCCGGCCCCAAGCGCCCGCAGGATCGCGTGTTGCTGACCGACGTGCAGAAGAACTTCCACGAAGTGGTGGGCCCGCTCACTGCCAATCGTCGCCGCGGCAATGGCGACGTCGACCGTTTCTCCAACGAGGGCGGCGCCAGCGCGATCGGCAACCCGTCCAACGCGATCGGCGATACCGGCGTGCTGGTGGAACGCAACGGCCAGAGCTTCCGCGTCGCTGACGGTTCGGTGGTGATCGCCGCGATCACCTCGTGCACCAACACCTCCAACCCGGCAGTGATGCTGGCGGCAGGCCTGGTCGCCAAGAAGGCCGCTGCCAGGGGCCTGAAGGCCAAGCCGTGGGTGAAGACCTCGCTGGCCCCCGGCTCCAAGGTGGTGACCGATTACCTGGAGCAGACCGGCCTGCTGAGCGAGCTGGAGAAGACCGGCTTCTACCTGGTCGGCTACGGCTGCACGACCTGCATCGGCAACTCTGGCCCGCTGCCGGTCGAGGTCAGCAAGGGCATCGCCGACGGCGACCTGGCGGTGGCCGCCGTGCTCTCGGGCAACCGCAACTTCGAAGGCCGCGTGCATGCCGAGGTGAAGATGAACTACCTGGCCTCGCCGCCGCTGGTGGTCGCCTATGCGCTGGCCGGCTCGCTCGACGTGAACCTTTCCACCGATCCGCTGGGCCAGGATGCGCAGGGCAAGGACGTGTTCCTCAAGGACATCTGGCCGAGCAACAAGGAAATCAGCGACCTGATGGCCAGCGCGGTCACCTCGGCCATGTTCAAGAAGAACTACGCCGACGTGTTCAAGGGCGACGAGCGCTGGAACGCGATCGCCTCGCCGGACGGCGCGCTGTACGCCTGGGACGAAGCTTCCACCTACATCAAGAACCCGCCCTACTTCGAAGGCATGACGATGGAGCTGGGCACGGTCGAGGACATCCACGCCGCGCGCTGCCTGGGCCTGTTCGGCGACTCCATCACCACCGACCACATCTCCCCGGCCGGTTCGATCAAGAAGGATTCGCCCGCCGGCCGCTTCCTGATCTCGCGCGGCGTGCAGCCGATCGACTTCAACTCATACGGCTCGCGCCGCGGCAACGACGACGTGATGGTGCGCGGCACCTTCGCCAACATCCGCATCAAGAACCAGATGCTGGATGGCGTGGAAGGCGGCTTCACCCGCCACATTCCCAGCGGCGAACAGCTGGCGATCTATGACGCGGCGATGAAGTACAAGGAAACCGGCACGCCGCTGGTAGTCATCGCCGGCAAGGAATACGGCACCGGCTCCTCGCGCGACTGGGCAGCCAAGGGCACCCTGCTGCTGGGCGTCAAGGCGGTGATCACCGAGAGTTTCGAGCGCATCCACCGCTCCAACCTGGTCGGCATGGGCGTGCTGCCGCTGCAGTTCAAGGCCGGCGAGAATGCCAAGTCGCTGGGCCTGACCGGTCGCGAGAGCTTCGACATCACCGGCCTGGACAACGGCAACGCGAAGGAAGCCACGGTGACCGCCACCGCCGAGGACGGCAGCAAGAAGCAGTTCAGCGTGCACGTGATGCTGCTCACGCCGAAGGAGCGCGAGTTCTTCCGCCATGGCGGCATCCTGCAGTACGTGCTGCGCCAGCTGGCCGGCCGCAAGGCCGCCTGATCCGGCGACACCCTGACAAGAAAACGCCCCGCTGGCCGGGGCGTTTTCTTTGTGGGGCACCGCAGCGTCGCCTGCGCGCCGGCTGCTAAATCGAACGCTCCCAGCTGGCGGTATAGCAGTGCCAGTCGCCGCCTTCCTCGCGCCATCCCGAGGTCACCCTGTAGACCCCCAGCCGATCGGGCAGCAGGCGTCCGCCGCTGCTCAGGGTGACCGTGAAAGTCGCCACCATGCGTTCGCCGCGTGGCTCGACGGAGACCGGCCCGAGCAAGACGCCGACGTGTTCGCCGCGCAGCTTCAACAGGCCCACCATCGCCATCAACCGGCGCCGGTCCAGTTCGCCGGCGTTGCCGTCGAAGTCCTCGCTCAATGACTCGCCCACGCCGCTGGCCGAACCGGCTTCCGCCGCCTGCGCCGTCGCAGTGATTGCGGCACGTATGCGCTCCTCGTCCGGCGCACGGTGGCAGGCAGCAAGCATCACCACGCACCACAGCAGTGCCGCCGACAGCAGGAAGATTTTTCGCGATCCGATCATCGGTGGACTCCATGGCAACGCGGCTTGCCGCCGTGCGCGGGCGTATGCTCCAATGAACCGGCGCATGGGCCATCATGGATGCGTTCGGCATCCTGATTCCACCATCGGCGGCGCCATCACGGAAAACACGGGGAACCCCAGAGCATGAGCAACGAACGTCCCTGGCTGGAACACTATCCGGCCGGCGTGCCCGGTCAGATCGACGTCAACCAGTATGCTTCGGTCCCGGCGGTGCTCGAGGAAGCGTTCACCCGTTTCCGCGATCGTCCCGCCTTCGCCAATTTCGGCCGCCAGCTCAGCTATGGACAGATCGACGAGATGAGCCGCCAGTTCGCCGGCTACCTCACCGGCGTGCTCAAGCTCGGCAAGGGCGATCGCATCGCGATCATGCTGCCCAACGTGCTGCAGTATCCGATCGCGCTGTTCGGGGCGTTGCGCGCCGGGCTGGTGGTGGTCAATACCAACCCGATGTACACCGCGCGCGAGTTGAAGCATCAGCTGGAGGATTCCGGCGCCAAGGCGATCGTGGTGCTGGACAATTTCGCTGCCACGCTGCAGCAGGTGGCAGCGCAGACCCAGGTCAAGCACATCGTCACCACGGGCATCGGCGACCTGCTCGGCTTCCCCAAGGGCGCGCTGGTCAACTTCGTGCTCAAGCACGTCAAGAAGATGGTGCCGGCGTTCCACTTGCCCGAAGCCGTGCGTTTCCGCGACGCGCTGGCCCAGGGCGCAACGCACCCGCTGCAGCCGGTCACGATGGACCACGACGACATCGCTTTCCTGCAGTACACCGGCGGCACCACCGGCGTGGCCAAGGGTGCGATGCTGACCCACGGCAACATGATCGCCAACATGCTGCAGGCAGCCGCCTGGATCGGCACCGAGCTGGTCAAGCCCGGCAAGGAAGTGATCATTACCGCGCTGCCGCTGTATCACATCTTTTCGCTGACGGCGAACGGCCTGGTCTTCACCCGCCTGGGCGGCCTCAACTGGCTGATCACCAACCCGCGCGACATGCCCGGCTTCGTCAAGGAGCTGGGCAAGTCCGGTTTCACTGCGCTGACCGGCGTCAACACCCTGTTCAATGGCCTGCTCAACACGCCGGGCTTTGCCGAACTGGATTTCTCCCGCCTGCACCTGACCCTCGGCGGCGGCATGGCGGTGCAACGCAAGGTGGCCGAGCGCTGGAAACAGACTACCGGCTGCACGCTCGCCGAAGCCTACGGTCTCACCGAAACCTCCCCGGCGGTGTGCATCAATCCGCTGAACCTGAGGGAGTACAACGGCTCGATCGGGCTGCCGGTACCGTCCACCGACGTGGCAATCTGGTCGGAGGCCGGCCAGCCGCTGCCGGTCGGCGAAGTCGGCGAGCTGATGGTGCGCGGGCCGCAGGTGATGAAGGGCTACTGGAAGCGCGAGGATGAAACCGCCAAGGTGCTCGGCGCCGATGGCTGGCTGCACACTGGCGACATCGCGAAGATGGACGAGAACGGCTACTTCTACATCGTCGACCGCAAGAAGGACATGATCCTGGTCTCCGGCTTCAACGTGTATCCGAACGAAGTCGAGGACGCGGTGATGGCGCACCCCGGCGTGCTGGAAGTGGCCGCGGTCGGCGTGCCCGACGAGCATTCCGGCGAAGTGGTGAAACTGTTCGTGGTGCGCAAGGACCCGAACCTCACCGAGGAAGCGCTCAGGCAGTTCTGCCGCGAGAACCTGACCGGCTACAAGCGGCCCAAGCTGATCGAATTCCGCGACAGCCTGCCCAAGAGCAACGTGGGCAAGATCCTGCGCCGCGAATTGCGCGACGAGAAGAAACCCGCGGGCTGAACCTTCGCACATCCACCTGCAAAAACGCCCGCAATCGCGGGCGTTTCCGTGCAGGCGCGACGGAACCGGCTCAACCGTCCTTCCAGTACTCCAGGATATCGGCGTAACCGCCCAGCAGGTTCCACAGCGGCACCTGCTTGTCCTCCGGAATGCGGCTGTAGGAAAAACCGATGTGATGATCGGAGATGCGCGCGACAGTCGCCTCCAGATGGATATGCAGGTTGTGCCCGAAAATCATGTCCAGCACCCAGCTCTGCCCGGTTTCGCCGGTCCAGCCCAGCGGGCGGCGCAGCAATGCTCCGGTCGCCGAGATATCCACCAGTTCGGTGGGGTGCGACTCGCCATGACGGCTGATCAGCACCGTCGTCTCGATCTGCATGCGTGCCGGACGCAACTTCTCCGGCTCGCCTCGATCATGTCCCTGTTTGTCGATCGCCATCAGTTTTACCGCCTGTCTGCGTTTGCGCCTGCCCGGGGCAGGAACGCACCACCCTCATGTCCGGCGACCGCACCGGCCCCATCGAAACCGGCTGTCGTGCGTCCGGCCTCCCTCCGCTCGTAGCAATTGCCGTGCCACGGCGTACGTACACCGCCAAACCCCTCGCCAGGCCTCTTGCCGTGGGCAGACGCCGCATTTGCCGGCCGCCGAAAGGACACCTTCCTTTCAGCTGTGGACAGCCCCCTCCGGAAGGGCGCTTCGAGCGCTTTCGCGCTTGCCCCGCAGCGTCACATTGGGTCACGTGGGGCCACCGGCATCCCCGCGGTAGTGGCGGAACCCCCTATTCTGCCTGTTGCCGACGCGGACATGAACCCCGCACGCGCTTTTCGTCCACCCGCGACCGACTGGACTTGTGTCCGGCTTGCCATTACCCTGTGGCCACGCGTGGACCCATGGAACCTGCTTGCTGCCGGCCCTTCGGCGCTCCAGGGTTGTCCACCGAAGTACCCAGACTGACCGGCAAAGAGCCAGCGGCGCCGAAGTTGTTCGCCAGTTGGCTTGCTCTGTTGTCGTGGCCGACGACCCGCAACAGCAGCGCCTTGGTCGCTGACGACCCGCCTGACCGAACCACGACGCGTGGATTCATCATGCCGGGCGAAACGATGGCGCCGACCGCGCCTCGGTTTTGATGTTGCACGGAAACGGGATACCGGGACGCCGCCCAACGACGCGTTTGAGCGCGGGCACATGCCGGGCGCGAGCACCACGTCGCGCCTGCCCACGAACAACCATGAACATGCGCTACCCACTGCCAGCCGTGGAACACGGCTCTCCAGACAGGCCTTGATGAGCACTGAATCCGTCGTCGAGCAGTCCGATCCGGGCGCCGCCACGCCCGACGCATTTGCCGCGGTACCGCAACAACAGGAGATGCCGCTGGCCATCGTGCGCGGCGAACCGATGCTGCAGATGCCGCAGGATCTGTACATCCCGCCGGACGCGCTCGAGGTCATCCTGGAGTCGTTCGAAGGTCCGCTGGACCTGCTGCTGTACCTGATCCGCCGACAGAACCTGGACATCCTGGACATCCCGGTTGCCGAGATCACCCGGCAGTACATGACCTACATCGAACTGATGCGGGACGTGATGCGGCTGGAGCTGGCCGCCGAGTACCTGCTGATGGCGGCGATCCTGGGCGAGATCAAATCGCGCCTGCTGCTGCCGCGTCCGCCGCTGGAAGAAGGGTTGGAAGACGACCCGCGCGCCGAACTGGTACGCCGTTTGCAGGAGTACGAGCGGTTCAAGCGGGCGGCCGAGGACATCGAGGCCCTGCCGCGCATGGAGCGCGACAGCGTGGTGGTGCATGCCGACACCGGCGAGCGCAACGTGATCCGGCTGCCGCCCCCGCTGGAACTGACCGAGCTGCTGCTGGCACTCAAGGACGTGATGCACCGGGCCGAACTGTTCGGGCATCACGCGATCAAGCGCGAGGCGCTCAGCGTGCGCCAGCGCATGGGCGAGCTGCTGAGCCGGCTGGAGGACGACACCTTCCACCGGTTCGAGGACCTGTTCGACCTGGCCGAAGGCCGCCCGGGCATCGTGGTGACCTTCCTGGCGATGCTGGAGCTGGCCAAGGAAATGCTGATCGAGATCGTGCAGGAAGTGCCGCTGGCGCCGATCTACGTCAAGGCCAAGGCCAGCCATGAGGAGCCCGCCGAACTGCCGGCGGAAGACACACGAACGGGCGAATCGGCGCTGGCCGAACCGTCCGGCGACTGATCCACCCATCGACCGATCCATCCCTGGACCGACCCACGCCGACCCGGCACCGACTCGAACCCATGCAGATCGACCAACTCAAACCCATCATCGAGGCCGCCTTGCTGGCGTCGACCCAACCGATGACCCTGCCCCAGCTCGGCGACCTGTTCAACGAAGACGAGGACGTCGGCTCGCAGCAGATCGCCCAGGCGCTGGAATCACTGGCCGGCGACTGTGAAGGGCGCGGCATCGAACTGAAGGAGGTCGCCTCCGGCTTCCGCTACCAGGTGCGCCAGGACGTGCATCCGTGGATCTCGCGGATGTGGACCGAGCGACCCAGCCGCTACTCGCGCGCCCTGCTGGAAACACTGGCGCTGATCGCCTACCGGCAGCCGATCACCCGTCCCGAGATCGAGCAGATCCGCGGCGTGGTGGTGTCCTCCAACATCATCAAGACGATGGAGGAGCGCGAGTGGATTCGCGTGGTCGGCCATCGCGACGTGCCCGGCAAGCCGGCGTTGTTCGGCACCACGCGCGCGTTCCTCGACTACTTCAACCTCAAATCGCTCGATCAGCTGCCGCCGCTGTCGGAGATCCGCGACATGGAAGATCCGCAGATGCGCTTCGAGCCCGACCCGCTGCCGGCGCACGTCGGCCGCGACCTGCCCATCGACCCGGACGACGACGCGGACGACCAGGTTGCGGAAACGACCGATCCGGGCGAAACCGACCCCCCGCGCGAACCGCTGTCCGACGCCGAGTCAGGCACCGGATCACCGATCGACGCCCACCACCCCACCCTCGCCGCCGACGCCCAGGCGTCCAGCGGCTCATCCGGGCCTGACGAAGCTGCCGACCATCCCGGTTCGCCTTCCGTCAGCCCGTCGACCACGGCCGTCGAAACCGACGCCGACGATCAAGATACCAAGGAGCAAAGCGCATGACTGCGCCGCAAAAATCCGTTCTTACCCTGAAGCGCGACACCCGCGCAGCCACTGACGGACCGGCCCTGGAGGAACGCCTGCACAAGGTGCTCGCCAACGCCGGCCTCGGCTCGCGCCGCATGCTGGAACAACGCATCCAGGCCGGAGAGATAGAGCTCAACGGCAGCCCCGCCGAGATCGGCATGAGCGTCAAGGCTGGCGATCGCGTGGTCATGGACGGCAAGCAGTTCGTGGTGGCCACCGACAACCGCGATGACGCCGAAGTGCTGATCTACCACAAGCCCGAAGGCGTGCTGACCACCCGCGACGATCCCGATGGCCGCCCGACCGTGTTCGAGCAACTGCCGCAACTCAAAGGCGCGCGCTGGGTTGCCGTGGGCCGGCTGGACATCAACACCACCGGCCTGCTGCTGCTGACCACCGACGGCGAGCTGGCCAACGGCTTGATGCATCCCAAGAGCGGCATGGAGCGCGAGTACCTGTGCCGCGTGCACGGCGAGGTGCCGGACGAGGTCATCGAACGCCTGAAAGCCGGCGTGGAGCTGGAGGACGGCCCGGCCCGCTTCGACGAGATCGCCGTGATCAGCCGCGGCGGCAGCCACAGCTGGTTCCGCGTGGTGATCCGCGAAGGCCGCAACCGCGAAGTGCGCCGCTTGTGGGATTCGCAGGGCTTCCTGGTCAGCCGGCTCAAGCGCATCCGCTACGGCCGGATCGAGCTGCCGCGCAACTTGCGTCGCGGCGAATGCGAGGCGCTCGACGCCGACAGCGTCAAGCAGTTGCGCCAGACCAGCGGGCTCGGACTCCCCCA
Organism: Rhodanobacter sp. UC4443_H10; assembly: GCF_052978325.1. Classification (NCBI taxonomy): domain Bacteria; kingdom Pseudomonadati; phylum Pseudomonadota; class Gammaproteobacteria; order Lysobacterales; family Rhodanobacteraceae; genus Rhodanobacter; species Rhodanobacter sp. UC4443_H10. The sequence goes on from NZ_CM129668.1 coordinate 771,092, forward strand.
GCCGGTGCTGACGCTGAGCCCGATCCTGCACCAGCGCCGTGCCACCCGCGGTGTCACCGAATATCGCCCGGAACACGGCACCGGCAGCGCCTGGACCAGCGGCCAGGACGAGGCGCGCGAGCTGCGTGCCTACGACCGCATTCGCGAAGAACCCGCACGCGGACGCAAATCCGCGCCGCGCAACGGCCGCGAGGTCAACGGCAACGTGGCGGCACCGGAGCGGGCGCCGGGGAATGCGAAGCGGCACGGCAAGGGCCGTCGTGTGGCACCGGGCCAGGAGCTGCCTTCGGTACGCACCTGGTTTGCCGGCGAGTCTCGCGATGGCAGCCCCCGTCCCGGCGGTCGGCGCGGCTTGGCCGGTGCCACCACCGGCAACCGTGGCGCGGCGGGTGGCCGCTCACGCGGCGCCCCCGCTGCCGGCAGCCCCTACGCCGGCACGGGCGGCAGCGGCAACCGCGCGCCTGCCAACCGACCCGGCCACGCCGGTCGTGGCCAGGGCGGCAACCGCGCCCCGGGCAGCCCGCGGCCCAAGGGCCATGGCGGCGGACGCCCGCCGGGTCGCGGCGGCAACCGCTCCGGCAACCGTTGAGGGCGAGCGATGATCCGCATCTACCACAACAACCGCTGCTCCAAGTCGCGCGCCACGCTGGCCCTGCTGCAGGAACGCGCCGACGACGTCGAGGTAATCAACTACCTCGACACGCCACCCACCGCGACGGAACTGGTCGACCTGCTCAAGCAACTGGGCATGACCGCCCGGCAATTGCTGCGCACCGGCGAAGCGGAGTACACCGAGCTCGGCCTGGATTCGCCCTCGCTCGATGACCAGTCGCTGATCGCCGCCATGGTGGCGCACCCGCGCCTGATCGAACGACCGATCGTGGTGGCCAACGGCAAGGCCGTGATCGGCCGGCCGCCCGAATCGGTGCTGGCCATCTTGTAGGAGCCCGCTCGCGCCCGGTGCCGGTCAGCGCTCGTCAATCCGCGTCAAGCGTGAATGAGTCCGCATCCATCCATGCCGGGAAGCGTTCGCGATGCGCCAGCAGCGGGGCCGGGTCGAGAGTGACGGTGACCACCTGCTCCTGCGCGCCCAGTTCCACCAGTGCCTCGCCCACCGGATCGATCACCGCGCTGTCGCCGGCATAGGCGATCTCGTTGCCGTCCACGCCGATCCGGTTCACGCCGACCACGCAGGCGAGGTTCTCGATCGCCCGCGCGCGCAGCAGGGTACGCCAGGGATGCCGACGCGCAGCCGGCCAGTTCGCCACGAATACCGCCAGGTCGTAATCCATGCCACCACTGGCCGATGCGAGCCGGCGATTGCGCAACCACACCGGAAAGCGCAGGTCGTAGCAGACCTGCGGCAGGATGCGCCAACCCTTCAGCTCGACGATTGGCCGCCGGCTGCCGCTGCCGTAGCGGGTGTGCTCGCCGGCCATGCGGAACAGGTGGCGCTTGTCGTACTGCTCGAAGCTGCCGTCCGGGCGCATCCACAGCAGGCGGTTGTAGACCACCTCGTCCTCGCGGATCGCCACGCTGCCGCAGATCACCGCCCCCACCTCGACGGCCAGCGCGCGCAGCCAGGCGATGCCCTCGCCCTCCATCGTGTCGGCGCTGGCGCGGGTATCGTTGCTGAAGCCGGAGAGGAAGGTTTCCGGCAGCACCACCAGATCGCTGCCGCGCGCACGACGCACCAGCTCGCCGTAATAGTCGCGGTTGGCCGGCGCGTCGTGCCAGCGCGTGGCGCCCTGCACCAGCGACACGGTCAGCGGCAGCATCGTCACAGCCGGCACAGCCGCTCGGCGGCCGCCTCCATGGTGGCGTCGCTCTTGGCAAAGCACAGCCGCAGCAGGCGCGTGCCCGGCGGGCGTTCGCAGAACGGCGTCAGCGGAATCGTCGCCACGCCGCCGTGCTCCACCAGCCAGCGACTGAAGGCGAGATCGTCCTCGTCGCGGATCGCCGAGTAATCGACCAGCTGGAAATAGCCGCCCGGCACGTCGAGCAGTTTGAAACGCGAAGGCGCCAGCAGCGCGCGGAAGCGGTCGCGCTTGGCCCGGTAGAACGCCGGCAATTCCAGGTAGTGTTGCGGCGTGCTGGCCATGAATTCGGCAAATGCCACCTGCGCCGGATGAAACGTGCAGAAGGTCAGGTACTGGTGCACCTTGCGAAATTCGGCCGACAACGCGGCCGGCGCCACCGCATAACCGACCTTCCAGCCGGTGCAGTGATAGGTCTTGCCGAACGAGGAGACCACGATGCTGCGTTCGGCCAGTTCCGGGTGGCGCAGCACGCTCTCATGGGCACCTTCGTAGACGATGTGCTCGTACACCTCGTCGGACAGCACCACGATGCCGGTATCGCGCACGATCGCCGCCAGCTCGTCCAGGTCGGCCGCCGAGAGCACCGCGCCGGAAGGATTGTGCGGGGTGTTGATGAGGATCATGCGCGTCTTCGGCGTCACCGCGTCGCGCACGCGCTGCCAGTCGATCGCGAACGCCGGCACGGTCAGCGGGATGTGCACCGCGCGCGCCCCCTGCAGCTCGATCGCCGGCTCGTAGCAGTCGTACGCCGGGTCGAACACGATCACCTCCTCGCCTGCGCGCACCGTCGCGGCGATTGCCGCGAAGATCGCCTCGGTGGCGCCGGAGGTGACCGTGATGTCGGTATCGACGTCGAGCTTGCGCCCGTACAGACGCGCGGTCTTCAGCGCAATCTGCTCGCGCAGGCCGGCGGTGCCGTGCATCGGGGCGTACTGGTTCCTGCCGGTGTTCATCGCCCGCGTCAAAGCATCGCGCAGCTCCTGCGGCGGTTCGAAATCGGGGAAGCCCTGGCCGAGGTTGACTGCCTGGTGCTGCAGCGCCCACTGGCTCATCACGCTGAAAATCGTCGTACCGACCTTGGGCAGCTTGGTTTCAATCATCGTCATCTGGCCGTTTGGATGTCCATAAGGGAACCAGCGTAGCGCATGGGCCGGGTCGCCTGCATCAGGCAGGCGGCAGCTCGGCCTGCGGGCGTTTGCTGCACTGCTGGTGTTTCAGCAACGTGGTTTCCGGCAGGCGCTCGGCCAGGAAATCGACCAGCGCGCGCACGCCCGGCAGCATGCCGCGCCGGCTGGGGTAGACGAAATGCATGATGCCCTCGGGCATGGTCCAGTCCGGCAACACCACTTCCAGTTCGCCGGCGGCAATCGCCGGCGCGCACACGAACTCCGGCAGCAGGGCCACGCCCAGGCCGCGGCGGGCCGCCTCCAGCAGCACGGCGAAATCGCCGGTGATCAGGCGCGCCTGCACCTCCACGTTGACTTGCTCCCCGCCGGCGTCGATCAACTCCCACGTCTGCGCGCCTTCGTGCTCGCGCATCGACAGAGCGGGCAACCTGGCCAGCTCCTCCGGCGTCGCCGGGCGCCCGGTGACCTTCAGCAGCGCGGGGCTGGCCACCAGGGTGGTGCTGGAATGGCCGAAACTGCGGATCACCAGGTTGGCGTCGGTGTCCAGCTTGCTGCGCACGCGAATGGCCAGGTCGAAGCCCTCGCCGATCACGTCGATACGGCGATCGTTCGCCAGCAGACGCACCTGCATCTTCGGGTACATCGCCAGGAAATCCGGCAGCAGGTACGCCAGCACGGTCTGCGCCAGCGAAACCGGGCAGCTCAGGCGCACGACACCGCGCGGCTCGGCGCGCAACTCGTCCACCGCGTCCTGCGCCGCCTGGGCCTCTTCCAGCACCGCACGGCAATGGGTGTAGAAGCGCTCGCCGACCTCGGTAACCACGAACCGGCGGGTGGTTCGCTGCAGCAGGCGCACGCCGAGCCGCTCCTCCAGCTGGGCCACCCGCTTGCTCAGGCGCGACTTGGGCACGCCCAGCGCGCGGCCGGCGGCGGAGAAGCCGCCGTGCTCGACCACCGCCGCAAAGAAGTACAGATCGTTCAGATCCTGCAAGGCACCGCTCAGTTGCGTCATCTTCGTATCCATCTACGAACCACGGCCATCGCGCCAGCGTAGCACCGCGGTTCGACTGCGCCAGCCGCCGCTGGAAATTGCCGGCCGGCATTGACACACTGGCGCACCCGACTGCCGGAATCTCCACATGACTCCGTTCCCGCGCGTGCTCCTGTTCGCCGTGCTGCTGGCGAGCGCCCCGCTGGGCCATGCCGCCAAGCTGCTGGTCAGCAACGTCAACGGCTACACGCTGGACAGCCACGGCCAGTTGCAGCAATTCCAGGCGCTGCTGGTCGATGACGGCAAGGTGGTGGCCACCGGCAGCACGGCCGAACTGCAACAGCGTGCCGATGGCGCCCGCGTGTTCGACGGCCGCGGCCGCACCCTGCTGCCCGGCCTGATCGATGCGCACGGCCACGTGCTGGAACTGGGCTACGCGCGCAACAGCGTCGACCTCAGCGAGACCCGCTCCCTCGACGAGGCGCTGGCCAAGGTGAAGGCCTACGCCCAGGCGCATCCACAGGCGAAATGGATCCGCGGCGGCGGCTGGAACCAGGTGATCTGGAAACTTGGCCGCTTCCCCACCGCCAGCGAGCTCGATACCGCGGTCGCCGACCGGCCGGTGTGGTTGAGCCGCGTGGACGGCCACGCCGCGTGGGCCAACAATGCAGCGATCAAGCTCGCCGGCGTCACCCGCGCCACTGCCGACCCGGCTGGCGGACGCATCGAGCGCGACGCGCAAGGCAATCCGGCCGGCGTGTTCGTCGACGGCGCCACCGAGCTGGTCGACACCCACGTGCCGGCGCTCACCGCGGCCGAAAAGGCCGCTGCGCTGGACACGGCGCTGGCCGAGATGGCCCGCGTCGGCCTCACCGGCGTCAGCGATGCCGGCATCGATCTGGACAACTACCGGCTCTACCGGCAGTACGCCGACGCGCACAAGCTGACCGCGCGCATCTACGCGATGATCCGCGATACCGGCGAGTCCTTCGACGTCATCAGCAAGGACGGTCCGCTGATCGGCTACGGCAATGATTTCCTCACCGTGCGCGCGGTCAAGCTGTTCGCCGACGGCGCACTGGGCAGCCGCGGCGCCGCGATGCTCAAGCCCTACTCCGACGACCCGCACAACAGCGGCCTGCTCTTCATGTCGCCTGCCACCATGACGGCCAAGATCGACAAGGCATTCGCCAAGGGCTACCAGGTCGGCATCCACGCCATCGGCGACCGCGCCAACCGCGAAGTGCTGGACAGCTTCGCCGCGGCCTATCGCAGCCACCCCGACGCCAAGGCGTTGCGCAACCGCGTCGAGCACGCGCAGATCGTCTCGCTGGAGGACATCCCGCGCTTCGTGCCGCTGCAGCTGATCGCCTCGATGCAGCCCACCCACGCCACCTCCGACATGAACATGGCCGAGGATCGCGTGGGCCACGAACGCATCAAGGGGGCTTACGCGTGGCAGCGCTTCCTGAAACAGGGCACGGTGATCGCCGCGGGTTCGGATTTCCCGGTCGAGTCGCCCAACCCGTTCTTCGGGCTGTACTCGGCCGTCACCCGCGAAGACCACCAGGGGCAGCCGCCCGGCGGCTGGTATCCGCAGCAGGATCTGAGTCTGACCCAGGCCCTGCGCGCCTTCACCCTCGATGCGGCGTACGCCGAGCATGCGGAGAACCGCATCGGCACGCTGGAGCCCGGCAAGTGGGCCGACTTCATCCTGGTCGACCACGACGTATTCAAGGACCCGGCCAGCAAGCTCTGGAACACCAAGGTGCTGCAGACCTGGGTCGGCGGCAGGCAGGTGTACGCGAAGAAGGATTGATCACCTCCCCTGACGACCCGAGAAGGCCGGCTGCGAAGCCGGCTTTTTGTTTGGAGCAGGGAATAGGGAATGGGGAATAGGGAATAGAAAGAGCGGAAAAGCGCCGCCCTGATGCTCTTGGCTTCGGCTATTCCCTATTCCCTATTCCCTACTCCCCCGCCCCATAGGCCATCAGTCATGTAGTCAAATCCGAATTTCCCCTTGACGGCTCAAAAGTCGGTGTTATAGTTCACTACAACACCACTCACCCAGAGCACCAAAGGAGGTTCGACATGAAAGCGTACAAACTGATCGCCGGCGCCGCGGCCATCCTGCTCACCTTCGCGAGCCTGCGCGCCGTCTTGTACAACGTCGACGCCTGGCAGCCGATCGGCAACAGCCACACCAGCACGCCGGCCCACGTCACCAACCTGGCCCCGGTCACCGTGCATCCGAGCGCCGCCGAATGGCGCGCCGCGGCGCTGATCGACGACGGCAGCGCCGCCAACCTCGCCGTCGTGCCCGCCGACGCGCAGCTGCGCCTGGGCGACACGATCGAGCCGCTGGGCCTGCTCGGGGCGCAGTGGGTCATGCCCTACTATTCGTTTGGCAAGAAGTTCGATCGCATCACCAAGGAATAACCATGACCATCGCCTGGAACGACAGCGTCCCGATCTATCGCCAACTGCACCAGCGTGTGGTGGCGATGATCCTGGACGGCGCCTTGAATGAAGGCGACCCGCTGCCGTCGGTACGCCAGGTAGCGGCGGATTATCAGATCAACCCGCTGACCGTATCGAAGGCGTACCAGGAACTGGTCGACGAACAACTCGTGGAAAAAAGGAGGGGTCTGGGCATGTTTGTCATCGAAGGCGCGCGCGATGCGCTGCTCAAGTCCGAACGGGAACGCTTCCTGCGCGAGGAATGGCCGGCGTTGCATGCCCGCCTGCAGCGCCTCGGACTGGATCTCAAGACCCTGATGCGGGAAGCCGGCAACCACCAGGAGCCATCAGCATGAGCGCGGTCATCACGGCCAGCGGCCTCGGCAAGCGTTACAAGTCGACGGTCGCGCTGGACAACGTCAGTTTCCAGGTCGAACCCGGTCGCATCGTCGGCCTGATCGGCCCCAACGGTGCCGGCAAGACCACCGCACTGAAGGCCATCCTGGGCCTGACCGACTTCACCGGCGAGCTGAACGTGCTGGGTTTCGACCCGCGCAAGCAGCGCGACCGGCTGATGGGCGAGGTGTGCTTCATCGCCGACGTGGCGGTGCTGCCGCGCTGGATTCGCGTGCGTGAAGTGGTCGACTTCGTCGCCCACGTGCATCCGCGTTTCGACCGCGCCAAGTGCGAGGCCTTCCTTGCCCGCACCAAGCTGCAGCCCGAACAGCGCGTGCGGCAGATGTCCAAGGGCATGATCGTGCAGTTGCACCTGGCGCTGGTGATGGCGATCGACGCCAAGCTGCTGATCCTGGACGAGCCGACCCTGGGCCTGGACATCCTCTACCGCAAGCAGTTCTACCAGAACCTGCTGGAGGACTACTTCGACGAGAACAAGACCATCATCGTCACCACCCACCAGGTGGAGGAAGTCGAGCACATCCTCACCGACCTGATGTTCATCCGCGACGGCAGGATCGTGCTCGACGCGGACATGGACGCCGTGGGCGAGCGCTACATCGAGGTGATGGTCAACGCCGACCGGTCCGAGGCCGCCCGTGCGCTGAAGCCGCTGGACGAGCGCCAGGTCTTCGGCAAGAGCATCTTTCTGTTCGACGGTGTCGGACGCGCGCAACTGGAAGCCCTGGGCGAAACCCGGCGGCCATCCATCAGCGACCTGTTCGTCGCCACCATGAAGGGAACCTACGCATGAACACCTTCCTGTGGTTGGTCAAACGCGAATTCTGGGAGCACCGCGGCGGCTTCCTGCGTGCGCCGGTGATCACGGCCGCGATTTTCCTGGTGCTCAACCTGATGGGCATCGTGACCGGCGAGGTGATGGGCCGGCAGATGGGCTTCCACCTGGGTATGGGCAGCAACAACCTGCACCTGCTCACCCAGGACCTGGACCAGCGGTCGATGGAGGCGGTCGGTGCCGGGCTGGACCTGGTGATGTACTCCTCCACCATGATCATCGGTATCGTGCTCGGCTTCGTGGTGTTCTTCTACTGCCTCGGCGCGCTCTACGACGATCGCCGCGACCGCAGCATCCTGTTCTGGAAATCGCTGCCGGTGTCGGACACCGCAACCGTGCTGTCCAAGGTCTTCTCCGCCACCGTGGTCGCGCCGTTGATCGCGGTGGTCGTGGGCGCCCTCACCGGGATCGTGATGCTGCTGATGTTCGCCATCACCCTGTCCCTGCATGGCGTCAGCGTGTGGCACCTGCTGGGCCTGTCGCACCCGCTGCAGGTGATCGCCAACTTGGTCGGCTCGATCCCGCTCTATGTGCTGTGGGCGCTGCCGACGGTGGGCTGGCTGATGCTCTGCTCGGCCTGGGCGCGCAGCAAGCCCTTCCTGTGGGCGGTGGCATTGCCGGTGGGCGTCGGCATCGTGATCGGCTGGTTCAACCTGCTGGGCACGCTGAATATCTCCAACGACTGGTACTGGCGTGGCGTGGTGGCCCGCATCCTGGGCAGCGTGTTCCCGGGTGGCTGGTTCAGCGAGGTCAGCGGCATCGGCGGCGACAACCCGGCGCAGGTGCTCTCCACCCTGAGCGTGATGCACAGCTACAGCGCGATGGGCTCGATGAACCTCTGGATCGGCGTGGCCGCGGCCGCCGCCATGCTGGCCGGTGCGATCTGGTTCCGCCGCTGGCGCGACGACAGCTGAGTTGCGTTCCAACACACGACTTGGAGAAGCACCCATGAAATCCCTCACCCTCAACGCCCTCGCCCTGGCCTTGCTGTTGCCGCTGGCCGCCTGCGGCCAGTCGGACCACACGGACTCCCAGCCGGCCTCCTCGGCAACCACCGCACAAACTGCCGGTGACAAGGCGCCCACCTCGTGGGTGGCCCGTCGCGTCGACGACGCCATGCAGAAGGCCCGGCAGGAACTGGCGACCAAAAACATCGACGTGGACACCGTCCACATCGGCAGCACCCTGCGCATGGGCCGCTCGACATCCAACGCCCAGATCACGCCGCAAGGCGAGCTGCTGATCGACGGCAAGCCGGTCGCCGCCACACCGGAACAACGGCAGCTGCTGCTGGACTACCGCCACCGCGTCATCGACATCGCCGAGGCCGGCATGGCGATCGGCACGCAAGGCGCGGACCTCGGCATGCATGCCGCCAGCGCAGCGCTGAGCGGCGCGTTCAGCGGCAAGAGCGACGCGGAAATCGAGGCGGCGATCAAGCCGCAGACCGACCGCATCCAGGCCGCCGCCCTCGAACTGTGCAAACGCCTGCCCGACCTGCGCGCCGCCCAGCAGCAGCTGGCAACCACGATGCCCGCATTCAAGCCCTACGCGACGATGACGGAGGAAGACGTGCAGGACTGCGACAAGAACATTGCCAACTCGGGCCACAAGAAAGGCGTGACCGTGCTGTCGTTCTGAGGACGGGATTCGGGATTCGGGATTCGGGATTCGGGATTCGCGAGAGCAAAAGCAAAGGCGTCGCCCGCGAGCGGGCTTCTACAAGATGACGGAGGCTGCAGGAGCCCGCTCGAGGGCGATGCCTTTGCAAATCACCAATCCCGTATCCCGAATCCCTGGTTGTCTATTTTTCGTGGATGCCGCCGCGGGTCAGCGCCATCGGGTCGAGCAGCTTCTTCAACTCGTCCTTTTTCAGCCCGGTGGTTTCCAGCGCCACGTCCATGATCGGCCGGTGCTGTTTGTACGCCTGCTTGGCGGTGGCCGCGCCCTTCTCGTAGCCGATCACCGGGTTCAGCGCGGTGACCAGGATCGGGTTCATCGCCAGCGCCTGATTCACCCGTGCCTTGTTGACCTTGAACCCGGCGATGGATTTGTCCGCCAGCAGCACGCTGACGTTGGCCAGAATGCCGATCGACTGCAGCAGGTTGTGCGCGATCAGCGGCAACATCACGTTGAGCTGGAAATTGCCGGACTGGCCGGCGATGGTGATCGAGGCATCGTTGCCGATCACCTGCGCGGCCACCATCGCCACCGCCTCGGGGATCACCGGATTGACCTTGCCCGGCATGATCGACGACCCCGGCTGCAGCGCCGGCAGCTCGATCTCGCCCAGGCCGGCCAGCGGGCCGGAGTTCATCCAGCGCAGGTCGTTGGCGATCTTCATCAACGCGACGGCCAGCGTCTTCAGCGCGCCGGACAGCTCCACCGCCGCATCCTGCGCGGCCATGCCCTCGAAATAGTTCTCCGCCGACTCGAACTTCACGCCGGTCAGCTTCTTCAACTGCGCGGCCATCGCCGGGCCGAACTTCGGGTCGGCGTTGATGCCGGTGCCCACCGCCGTGCCGCCCTGCGGCAGTCGGCGCATGCGCTTCAGCGCATCCTCGATCCGCTCGATGGCCGCGCCGACCTGCGCCGCCCAGCCCGACAGTTCCTGCCCGAAGGTGATCGGCATCGCGTCCATCAGGTGGGTGCGGCCGGTCTTGGGCGTGTTCTTCAGTTCGCGCGCGCGCTTGTCGATCGCCTTCTGCAGGTGCTTCAGCGCCGGCAGCAATTGCTCGCTGGCGGTCAGCGTGGCGCTGACGTGGATGGCGGTGGGGATCACGTCGTTCGAGCTCTGCCCGTAATTGACGTGGTCGTTCGGATGCACCTTCGCACCCGCGGCAACCGCCAGGTGCGCGATCACCTCGTTTGCATTCATGTTGGTGCTGGTGCCCGAACCGGTCTGGAAGATGTCGATCGGGAATTGCGCGTCGTACTGGCCGTCCGCCACCGCCAGCGCCGCCTTGCGGATCGCCGCCGCCTGACCCTTCTTCAGATGGCCCAGCGAAAGGTTCACGTCGGCCGCGGCGGCCTTGATCAGCCCCAGCGCACGGATGAACGGCCGCGGCAGGTGCAGGCCGGAAATTGGGAAGTTGTCGATCGCGCGCTGGGTCTGCGCGCCATACAGCGCGTCGGCGGGTACCTGCAGTTCGCCCATGCTGTCGTGTTCGATGCGGAAGCCGCTCATGGTTTGTTCCTTCGGTGGATGGGAGAAGCCAGATCCTGGAGAATTCCCGTCGCCCCAGCGCAAGCTGGGGCCCAGTGACTCGTGCCCTTGAAGACCAAAGGCACTGGATTCCTGCTCACGCAGGAATGACGGGCAAAAAGCCGTTTGATGGCTCGCCACTATAAGCCGCAAGGCAGCGCGCCGCCGGCAATGTAAAATGCCCGTTTCCCCTCGCCGGAACGCCCCGATGTCCAACCACGCCCTGACCGCCCTGTCGCCGCTGGACGGCCGCTACGCCAGCAAGGTCGAAGCGCTGCGTCCGATCTTCAGCGAGTTCGGGCTGATGCATCGCCGCGTGCAGGTGGAGATCGAATGGCTGCTGGCCCTTGCCGCCGAGCCGAAGATCGTCGAACTCCCCGCCTTCGACGCGACCCAGGTCGCCACCCTGAAAGCCATCGCGGAGGACTTCAGCGAAGCCGACGGCGAGCGGATCAAGGCGATCGAGGCGACCACCAACCACGACGTCAAGGCGGTCGAGTACTTCATCAAGGAGAAGATCGGCGCCGACGCCAGCCTCGCGCAGGCGAAGGAGTTCGTGCACTTCGCCTGCACCAGCGAGGACATCAACAACCTCTCCTACGCGCTGATGCTGCGCGACGCGCGCCGCGGCGTGCTGCTGCCGCAGCTCGATGCACTGATCGACACGCTGCGCCAGATGGCGCACGACAACGCCGGCCTGCCGCTGCTCTCGCGCACGCACGGCCAGACCGCCTCGCCCAGCACGCTGGGCAAGGAGATCGCCAACGTGGTGGCGCGCCTGGAACGTCAGCGCAAGCAGCTGGCGGCGGTCGAAGTCTCCGGCAAGATCAACGGCGCGGTGGGCAACTACAACGCCCACGTGATCACCTACCCTGAAATGGACTGGCGGGGTTTCTCGCAGCGCTTCGTCGAAAGCCTCGGCCTCGACTACAACGCCTACACCACCCAGATCGAGCCGCACGACAACGTTGCCGAATACTGCGACGCGGTGCGCCGCGCCAACATCATCCTGATCGACCTGGCCCGCGACATCTGGGGCTACATCTCGCTGGGCTACTTCAAGCAGACCTTGAAGGCCGGTGAAGTCGGCTCCTCGACCATGCCGCACAAGGTCAACCCGATCGACTTCGAGAACGCCGAAGGCAACTTCGGCCTCGCCAACGCGCTGCTGGGTCACTTCGCCGAGAAGCTGCCGATCAGCCGCTGGCAGCGCGACCTCACCGATTCCACCGTGCTGCGCGCGCTCGGCACCGCCTTCGGCCACACGCTGGTGGCGCTGGAATCGCTGAAGAAGGGCCTGGGCAAACTCAACGTCAACGCCGAACGCATCGCCGCCGACCTCGACACCAGCTGGGAAGTGCTGGCCGAAGCCGTACAGACCGTGATGCGTCGCTACGGCCTGCCGCAACCCTACGAGCAGCTCAAGGCACTGACCCGCGGCCACGGCATCACCAGGGATTCCATGCGCGAGTTCATCGCCGGGCTTGAACTTCCGGCGGATGCGAAACAGCACCTGCTGGAGCTGACGCCGGCCGGCTACATCGGGCTGGCAAAGCGCCTGGCGAAGGAAATCTGATCGCTCCGCGCGGCACGACAACCGGCACCATCCCGCGCGCGATTGCGTCGAACCGGCAGTACGCCTTAGGCTCGGCGCTTGCGATCATCCCGGGGAAGTCGACATGCATCCATTGCGCGCGCTCACACTCTCTGCCGTCGTTGCCGCCACCTTTCTTGCCGGCTGCTCCGCCGACGCCTCGCTGTCGGGCCAGTCCACGCCGGCCGCCGCATCCAGCGTCCACGCGGCGGACGCCGGCCGCAACGCGGCACTGGCAACGGACGTCGACGCGTTCCTTGCCGGCTACTTCCAGCACTACCCGGTGTTCGCGGCCAACGCCGGCAAGCACGAGTTCGACGGCCGTCTGCCCGATTTCAGCGCCGAAGGCCTGAAGGCCAACGCGGACTGGCTGCATGCGCAAAGGAAGAGCTTTGCCGCATTCACCGATGACGAGCTGGATGCCCGCGGCCGATTCCAGCGCGACTACGTACTGGCGGTGATCGACGGCCAATTGTTCTGGCTGGAGGATTCGGGCGCTCCGTACAAGAACCCCACCTTCTACACTGGCGACCTGTCGCCGAGCATGTACCTGACCCGGCCATACGCGCCGCTGGCGCAGCGCATGGCGGCCTTCGTGACTTACCAGGAGGCGCTGCCCAAGGCGCTGGCGCAGATCAAGGCCAACCTCAAGCTGCCACTGCCCGCCTCGTACATCGACGTGGGCGTCAATTCGTTCGCCGGCTTCGCCAGCTTCTTCAAGACCGACGTGCCCGGCATCTTCGCCCAGGTGAAGGACGATGCTCTGCAGGCGCGCTTCAAGGCCAGCAACGCCGCCGCCATCAAGGCCTCGCAAGAGCTGGCCGACTGGCTCAAGGCGCAGAAACCGCACGCCACCCAGGACTTCGCGCTGGGCGCGGACAAGTTCGCGAAGATGCTGCATGCCACCGAACGGGTCGACATTCCGCTGGACCAGCTCAAGGCGATCGGCGAATCCGATCTTGCGCGCAACCTTGCCTCGCTCAAGAGCGCCTGCGACAAGTTTGCCCCGGGCCAATCGCTGAAGGATTGCGTGGCGAAGGAGAGCGCCGACAAACCCGTCGGCGGAGCAGTCGAAGGCGCCCGCGCGCAGCTCGCCAGCCTGCGCCAGTTCATCGTCGACAAGGATCTGGTGAGCATTCCCGGCACCGAGCAGGCCAAGGCCGAAGAGGCACCGCCGTTCAACCGCTGGAACTTCGCCTATATCGAGATTCCCGGCCCGTACGAGAAAAACCTGCCGTCGGTGTACTACATCGCCCCGCCCGACCCGACCTGGAGCAAGGCCGACCAGGCCGCCTACGTACCGGGCAAGGCGGCGCTGCTGTTCGTCTCCGCGCATGAAGTCTGGCCCGGCCACTTCCTGCAGTTCCTGCACGCCAACCGTGCGCACTGGAAATTCGGCCAGCTGTTCGTCGGCTACGCCTTCGCCGAAGGCTGGGCGCACTACGCCGAGGAAATGATGTTCGACGCCGGCCTCGACGGCGCCACGCCGGAAGTCCACATCGGCCAGCTCACCAACGCCCTGCTGCGCGACGTGCGCTATCTCTCGGCAATCGGCCTGCACACCGGCGGCATGAGCATGGCCCAGTCCGAGCAGATGTTCCGCGACAAGGCCTTCCAGGACCCCGGCAACGCCCGCCAGCAGGCCGCCCGCGGCACCTACGACCCGGCCTATCTCAACTACACCATGGGCAAGCTGATGATCATGCAGCTGCGCAAGGACTGGATCGCGGCGCACCCCGGCCCGAATGCGCTGAAGGCCTTCCACGACCAGTTCCTCAGCTACGGCGGCCCGCCGATTCCGCTGGTGCGCCAGCAGATGCTGGGCGGCAAGGTGGAGGCGAAGCTGTGGACGGTGGATGAGGTGACGGACGCCAAGGCGACTGCGGCGGCCGAGTAGCCTGGAACACGGCATGTCGAAGGAGTCGACCCGTGCCACCGGCTACTGGAACAGCACCGCCATCCAGGCTGCCGGAGCAGCGGCAGATGCACTCGCCACGCGCATGGCGATATGGGGAAGAGCCGGCGGACAGTGCCTGGCCTGCGACGACCGGCTCCGTCGCCTGCAGGCGACGGAGCCCGCGGCACATGCCTACGGCGCCGTCGGCATGATGTAACCCGGCGGCAAGGCGTGCTTCTCCCGCATCGCCTGCATGTAGCGGTCGCGCAGCATCGTCTGGCGGCTGACCATGGGAATCTTGCGGCCGGCGATGAATACCTGGTCGGCAAAGCTGGACAGTTCCAGCGGGTCGCCGCTCCAGATCACCACGTCGGCCAGCTTGCCCTGCTCCAGCGTGCCCACGTCCTGGTCCATGCCGTAGATCCGCGCCGGGTTCAACATCAGCGCCTTCAGCGCGTCGAGCCACGGCAGGCCGTTGGCCACCGCATTGCCGGCAGCCTGGGTGACATTGCGCGCGTTGTGGGTGTCGCCGGTGGCGAAGGCGATCATCACGCCGGCTTTCTGCAGACGCGCGGCGTTTTCCAGGGTCGAGCCCAGCGTCTCGAAATGTGCCGGCAGGTCTTCCAGCGGATTGAGCAGCACCGGCACGTGGGCGGCGGCGAGTTCGTCGGCGACCATCCAGGCTTCGGCGCCGCCGGAGACGATCAGCTTCAGCTTGAAGTCGCCGGCCAGCCGCAACGCCGCCTCGATGTCGCTGGCACGCTCGACGTGGAGCACCAGCGGCTCCTTGCCCGCCAGCACCGGGCCCAGCGCCTCCAGGTCCAGCCGTGTCAGCGCGTACGTGCGGCGCTGGTTGCTGGCATAGGCGCTGGTGTTGTCGGCGTAGTCCTTCGCATCCTGCAGCGCCTCGCGCAGGGCCAGCATGGCGGCCGCGCGCGAGCCGCCGGCCTGGGCGGCGCCGGTCTCGCCCAGCGCGGCGAACATCGCTGCCGCATCGCGATGGATGAAGCCTTCGGTGGAACCCAGGTCGATGATGGCGCCACGGCCGGCGATGATGTGCTTGTCGCCGTTGGTGGGCGACACCATCGCGCGGGTGACGCCGGCGATCCGGTTGACCGGGATCAGCATCGAGCGCGGGTTGATCGCGTCGGCCACGTCGAACGCGGCGCTGAAACGCGAGTCGCCGGCCGAGGCGTCGCGGGTTTCCTTCACCGCGCCCACCTCGACGATGCCGAACTGGCTTTGCGGGTCGAAGATGCCGGGCGTGACGATCTTGCCGGTGGCGTCGATGCGCTCGGCATCGGCGGGAATCTCGACGTTGGCGCCCACCGCGGCGATCCTGCCGTTCTTGACCAGCACCGTGCCATGCTCGATCTTGCCGGCGGCGCCCAGCGTGTACACGGTGCCGCCGGTGATGGCGTAGGTCTTGCCATCGCCGGCAGCGTTGCCATTCGCAGGCGCCGCGGAACTGGCCGCCGCGGTATCGGCATGGCCGTCCGAACGGTCGGCCGGGCTGCAGGCGACGCAGAGCATCGCCAGGATCATGGCCAGATATTTCATCGTGCGCCCTCCCCTGCGGCGGCATCGGTGGCATGCGGGTCGATGAAGCTGCCCAGCATGAAATCGGAGGTCGATTGCCGCTGCGGTTCGTCGCGCTCGTAGACCACGGCGCCGTCGAGGAACACCTTCTCGGTGCGCGCGTAGACGCTGAACGGGTCGGCGCTCCAGATCACCACGTCGGCATCCTTGCCCGGTTCCAGCGAGCCGATGCGGTCGGCCAGGCCCAGCGCCTTGGCCGGGTTGAGCGTCATCCACATCACCGCGTGCTCCTTGCTGATGTCGAGCCCGGCACGCCGCCCTGCTGCCAGCGCCTTGGCCACTTCCTGGTTGAGGCGCTGGATGCCGTTCTCGTCGTCCGAGTGGATCATCGCGCAGGCACCGCCGGCATCGACCATCGCGATGTTGGCGCGGATGCCGTCCCACGCTTCCATCTTGAAGCCCCACCAGTCGGCCCACATCGCGGCACAGGTGTCGGCCTTGGCCAGCAGGTGCGGGATCTTGTACGCCTCGACGGCATGGTGGAATGCGGCGATCTTGAAATCGAACTCCTGCGCCACGTCGAGCAAGGCGGCCATCTCGTCGGCGCGGTAGCAATGCATCTGTACGCGGATCTTGCCGCCGAGCACTTCGGCCAGAGTCTCCTTGCCCAGATCGCGCTTGGGCGGCGGGCCGGCCTCCGTGGCGCCCTTGGCCTTGACCTTGGCCTCCCACGCCTTCCACTCGCGGTCGTAGGCCTGCGCGTCGGCGAACGCCTGCCGGTAACCGGCGACGTCGCCCATCAACGTCGACGGAAACTGGTGGCGGCTGCCGTAGACCCGCATCGGATTCTCGCCGCAGGCCATCTTCAGGCCGTACGGCGCACCCGGAAATTTCATTCCCTGCACGGTGGTGGCCGGCACGTTCTTCAACACCACGCTGCGCCCGCCGATCAGGTTGCCGGAACCGGGCAGGATCTCCAGCGTGGTCACGCCGCCCGCACGCGCGGTGTTGAAGCCCGGGTCCTGCGGCCACACCGAATGCTCGGCCATCACCTGCGGCGTGGTCGGATTGGTCATCTCGTTGCCGTTGGCGGTGGCCTCCACCGCGGGCGACGGATACACGCCGAGATGCGAATGCACGTCGATCAGCCCGGGCGTGACGAACTTGCCCTTGGCGTCGATCACCACGGCGTCGGCTGGCGCCTCGACCTGCTTGCCGATCGCCGCGACCTTGCCGTCACGCAGCAGTACCGCGCCGTCGTCGATGCGCTCGCCGGTGCCGGTGTAGATCGTCGCGTGCTGGATCAGCGTGGTCTGCGCCGGCAGCGGCTGGTAGGTGGACGGGAAGGCGTCCGGCGGGAATTCGGTGGGTTGCGGTGTCGCGGCCTGCGCGACCGCCCCGACGGATACCCCCAGCCATGCGGCAAGCATCGCCGCGCGCATACATGACGATTTCATCTTCGCTCCCAAGTCGGCCCCAATGCCACGCCAGCCCTGGCTGCGATGCGCGGCGCGTCCGTTGCCGCCAACGGCGAACCGTACATGGACGGGGCGGAAAAGTCTTGCTTGCTGGGACGAGGGCCGATGAGCCGGCTTCGAGCGTTGTTTGGGTGGCAGAAGGTGTACGCCCTGTCAGGATTTGGAACTCAAGTCGGCGCGGCTCAACCCCCTCCGTACCGCTTCCGATGCGCACCGCTCGGCACGACAAGCATGGTGGCCGGCGCCGGAGGGGGCGCGCGTGGCACTCAAGAACATAAGTTGTCCGGATACCGTTTCTGGCAACCCGCGACTGCGTCAACGCGTGGCCCCGAGCGGCGTTCTCCTTCCGGCATGCCGCCGTTCGTCCGGCGCCACATGGCAGTACCCAACCGCCGGCCTCCCACACTGAAGGACACCGTCATGAACCACGCTTCGATGATCCGTCTCGGTCTGCTCAGCCTGATCGCCTGCACCGCGTTCGCCAGCGCCAGCGCGATGGCCGCCGACACCACCGTCCCCGGTCACCCCCGCGTCAACGAGGTCAACCAGCGCATCGACAACCAGCAGGCGCGCACCGCAAAAGGCGTCGCCAACGGCACCATCACGCCGAAGCAGGCGGCCAACGACCAGCGCCGCGCCGCCAACATCGCCCAGCGCGAAAGCGCCGCCGAAGCGAAGCACAACGGCCACCTGACCAAGGGCGAAACCCGCCGCCTCAACCGCGCGGAAAATCGCAACAGCCGCGCGATCCATCGCCAGCGCCACTGAGCGCCAGCAAAAAAAAGAGGCCCCGCCTGCGGGGCCTCTTCCATTCCAGGAAATGACGAATCAGGCCGGCAGCGGCTCGCTCGGCGCCGGCTCACTGGCCGGTGCGGGATTGCGCGGACCGCGGGCAAAGCGGGCGGCCAGCGCCTTGCGCGCCTCGTCCAGCCCCTGCCCCTTGCCGGCCACCTTCAGCACCGCGTAACCCTCCAGCGCATTGGTCATCAGGTCGCTGCCCACCGCCATCTCGGTATCGACGCCGCGCTGGTGCAGCTTGCCCAGCCGCACCAGGCGCGGGCGCAACGCATCCAGCGTGGCGATGTCGCGCTGGTAACCCTCCAGGTCGAAATTGCGCGGCAGCACGCCGTGGTTGTCGCCGAACACATGGCCCGCCTGCCGGCAGAACGCCTCGGACTTGTCGCCCATCTTGGTCAGCCCGTGGCGCTGGTCGGGCGTCAGCGCGATCGGCCCCGAAGAGCCAGGCACGGCCGGAAAAGAGCCGCGCGCCGAGGAAAAAGAGCCAAGCGAGACACTGTCGAGTGCCGCGTTCCGCTGGAAAAGAGTCGCGCTCCGAAGAAAAAGAGCCGGGCTGCGAGGGGAAAGAGCCAAGCGAGGCACTGTGGCGTGTCCAGCGTGGCTCTCCCCGCTCCGCGCTCGGCGCGAAAAGTGCGGTGGTTGGCACTGTGAGGAGTCAGGCGTGGCACTTCGGAACCCAACTGCCCCTGACACTTTTTCCCAGTCCGATATAGTTCAGCGGGGCCAGCCATAGAGGGCATGGGTAAACATGAGAATTGCCGATCTTTCGATAAAGAACTACCGGGGTGTCCGCGAGGGATACTTACGGTTCAAGCCCCATGTGGTCCTAGTAGGTGGCAACAACACCGGCAAAACCACCGTGATCGAAGCTCTGACTCTTCTGCTGGGTCGTGATCGTTTGATCCGCGACCTAACAGAACACGACTTCTTTGGCTCCGATCCACAGCCCGCTGACCGGATACAGCTCGTGGCCACGATCATTGGTTTTGAGGGCGATGATCCCAGTGACTATCCAGCCTGGTTTCGAGATGGCCGTGCAGTCCCTAAGTGGTGGGACGATGTCGAAGGCACTGTGAATCCTGCTCGGACAGATACTGGCTGGAAGCTATGCTGTCAGATCGGTGTCCAAGCCTACTTTGACCGCCCATCACTAACGGTTGAAATTGTTCGCTACTTCCATGATCACGACGGCGTAATCGACCCGTTCGACGATGACTCGCCAGTGGGAGTTCCACCAAAACTTGTGCAGCAGTTTGGTTTTTGGGTTCTACCCCGTTTCCACGGACGGTTTGATTAAGGCTGAAAACTCCCGGTCGCGCCGGGCAACTCTACGACGCATGCGCGGGTTGTGGAACCGCTCAAGGTAATCGAACAGATCGGCCCGCGCCTCGTCGCGAGTCCGGTAGCAGCGATGGTGCACCCGCTCTCGTTTGAGCATCCCGAAGAAGCCCTCGCACGCCGCGTTGTCGGCGCAGTGGCCAACCGCACTCATGCTGCTCACCAGGGCATTCCCGCCCAGGAACTTCTGATACGTGCCGCTGATGAACTGGCCACCGCGATCGGAGTGCAGGATGACCTCCGAGCTGCCTTGCCGCTGCCACACCGCCATTTGCACCGCCCGCACCACCATGTGGCGATCCTGGCGGTGATGCATCGACCAGCCCACCACCAGCTTGCTGTACAGATCGACCACGACGCACAGGTACAACTTGCCTTCCTGCGTCGCGACTTCGGTGATGTCGGTTACCCATTTCGTCTCCGGTTCGGAGGCTTGGAAGTCACGTTCCAGCCGGTTCTCGATCCCCACGGGCCGGGCGCCCGGCTTGCCGCCAAAACGGCGCCGGGTTCGCCGTGGCCAGCCCTGCAGGCCAGCGCGGGCCATCAGTCGAGCCACCCGATTGACGCTGGCATGCATGCCCTCATCGACCAGGTCCTCTTGCATGCGTGGGGCGCCGATGACGCCCTTGCTGTCCTCGTGGATCTCCCGGATGCGCTCCAGCAGGCCCGCGTTGGCCCGCGCACGCGGGCCCGGCTTGCGCCCGACCCAAGCGTAGAAACCACTCGTTGAAACTTCAAGGCAGCGGCACATCATCCCGACGGGATAGTCGCTGCGGCAGCGCTCAATCACCGCGTACCGTTCGGTGATTGCTTCGCGAAGTACGCTGCCGCGTCTTTTAAAAAATCCCGTTCCTTGGTCACGCGCGTCAGTTCGCGCTTGAGCCGAGCGAGCTCCTCGTCACGCGGGGTGCCGCCTCCGGGGAAAGCTTTGCCACCTCCCGCCTCGGCCTCCCGCACCCACCGGGTCAGCATGTTCGGATTGACGCCGACCTCCAGGGCGACCTGGCGGCAGCTCGACTTCGACCGCCGAACCAGTTCGACGATCTCCCGTTTGTATTCAGGGCTGTAACGCTTGCGCTTGGACATGGACACTCCTCTGGCCCAGTATGGGGCTTAGTGAAAGTGTCCGCAGAATCGGGGTAGAACCCCAGGAAGACCATACAGCGCTCAAAAAGCCGATGCGCACCAATGTCATTTCCTTGCTGGATGCGGCTGCCGCGTTAAGGGAGGGCAGGCCCGTGCAGGCGCGCAAAGGACTATCGATTTGTTTCACTCCGACTGCCCCAATGGCCGGCGGCTTCCTGAACACTCGTATTGCTGGTCTCAAAGGTGGCGGACTCGTCGTCATAACGCCATCAGTTAAGGACTTTGCTAACGGCGTCATTGCATGGTCCAGCCGCAACTCGAATAGTAAGGGTAAAGGTCCCTACCCGATTGAGTGGGAAAAGAGCGAAACCAAAGCCGCCGAAGCTGCCATGGAAGGTATCGCCCTTCCCAGAGACGCAACCCCGGCACAAGCGCTCGCGGCAATGCAAGCCATCGACGATCACGCGTTGGTTCGCGAGGTCGCCTCGTGGCTCGACCGGTTAAGCCGCACACACAACACGTCAATCATCACCAGAGAAGCTCTGGCCGAGAGAGTCCAGATGATCTGCGCTAACCGCCGACGTTTCCAAAGCCCCCTTGATTGGGGCCTTCGCGCCATGTCAGTGCACGGAGCGAAGAACAGGGAGTTCGAGAACGTAGTGGTTCTATGGCCAGCTGCGGTGGCCGGTGACGACGAACACAAACGCCGCCTGCTCTACAACGCGATCACGCGTGCGAAATCGGAATGCCTCATCTTGGTTCAGCTAAAAAAACATTTGGACCAACCACCGTTTAAGTAGCGTCGCTTCCATTAAGCGTCGAACTTTGGCAGCCAGCCCAAGAACGGGATCAGATTCACTTCCCCATAAGGATGGCGGAGAGAGTGGGATTCGAACCCACGGAAGGTTTGACCCTTCGCCGGTTTTCAAGACCGGTGCCTTAAACCGCTCGGCCATCTCTCCGTAGAACCTTGCATGGCAGCCTTGCGCTGCCCACGACGCGGCGAGTCTATCAGGAACCCTGCGGCGGGCGACCGTTGCCGCCCTTCTTCGAAAGCGCGACCAGACAGCCGACCAGGATCGCCACCGGGATCAGCGCGCCGAGCAACGGCAGCAGCAACACTGGTTCGCGCACGACCATCGGCACCAGTTGGGTGGCGCTGGCGAAGGCGATGATGGCGAGGCGCCAGCGGCGGCTGTGGCGGGCGAACCAGAAGCTGGCGAGGACGAGCGCCAGCGCGACCATCGAGAGATCGAGGTCGACGGTGGGCAGGTGCCAGACGCCGTCGAAGCCGAGGCGGGTGGCGATCACGCCGGCCAGCACCAGCAGCAGGAAGAAGCTGGTGTAGAACTCCACCCTGCCCCAGTGGCCGCGTACCGGCGTCGGCGTGTTCATGCGATGCGGTCGAGCCCGGCCATGTACGGGCGCAGTGCTTCGGGGATGGTGATCGAGCCGTCGTCGTTCTGGTTGTTTTCCATCACGGCGATCAGGGTGCGGCCGATGGCGAGGCCGGAACCGTTGAGCGTGTGCACCAGTTCGGGCTTGCCGGTTTCCGGGTTGCGCACGCGGGCCTGCAGGCGGCGGGCCTGGAAGTCCACGCAGTTGGAGCAGCTGGAGATTTCGCGGTAGGTCTGCTGGCTGGGCAGCCACACTTCCAGGTCGTAGGTCTTGGCCGCGCCGAAGCCCATGTCGCCGGTGCACAACAGCATCTTGCGGTATGGCAGGCCAAGCTTCTGCAGCACGGTTTCGGCGTGGCCGACCATCTCCTCCAGCTGCGCGCGGGACTGGTCGGCGCGGGCGATGTGCACCATTTCCACTTTCTCGAACTGGTGCTGGCGGATCATGCCGCGGGTGTCGCGACCGTAGCTGCCGGCTTCGGCGCGGAAGCACAGCGTATGCGCGGTCATGCGCAGCGGCAGCGCGTCGGCGTCCTGGATGGTGTCGCGCACCAGGTTGGTCAGCGAGACTTCGGCGGTGGGGATCAGGTACCGCTTCGTCTCGCCGACTTCGGTGGCGAACAGGTCTTCCTCGAACTTCGGCAGCTGGCCGGTGCCCTGCATGGTGTCGGCGTTGACGATCACCGGCACGTTGCATTCCAGATAGCCGTGCTCGCCGGTGTGCAGGTCGAGCATGAACTGGCCGAGCGCGCGGTGCAGATGCGCGAGCTGGCCGCGCAGCACGGTGAAGCGCGCGCCGGAGAGCTTGGCGCCGGCGTCACCGTCGAGCCAGCCGTGGCGCTCGCCCAGTTCGACGTGGTCCTTCACCGCGAACGCGAACTCACGTGGCGTGCCCCAGCGGCTGACTTCGACGTTGTCCTTTTCGTCCTTGCCCAGCGGTACTGAGGCATCCGGAATGTTGGGGATGCCCAGCGCGATCTCGGCAAGTTTCGCCTGCACGTCGCCGAGGGCCTGCTCGTTGGCCTTGAGCTTGTCGCCGATGCCGGCGACTTCGGCCATCAGCGGCGCCACGTCCTCGCCTTTCGCCTTGGCCTGGCCGATCGCCCTGGAGCGGGTGTTGCGCAGGTTCTGCAGCTCCTGCGTCTCCATCGCCAACTGCTTGCGCGAACTCTCCAGCGCCTCGACGGCGGCCACGTCCAGCATGTAGCCGCGTGTTTCGGCGAGGCGTGCGGCGGTTTCGGCGAGATGCGAACGCAGCAGGGCGGGATCGAGCATGAGCGAGGTCCAGGTAACGGCTTGAACCCCGAATTATCGCTGCGCGTGGCCGGTGGCCGCAATGAATGCGGCCACGTCCCTGCTTTTGGCGGCCTTCGACTTCCTCGCTCCTCAAAGCCGCGGCCATCCTTGGCCGCTCCCCGCGTGCGGCGCTACGCGCCTACGCTCAGGGGGAACGGTTCGACGAGCGCTCGCCGCGACCCAGCCACCACGCCATCGCGGCACCGGCGAGCAGCCAGCCGATCAGTTGCTCGGCCAGGGCGGCGAGCGTGAAATCGAGCGGGAAGCGGTACCAGTTCCAGTACGGGAGCATGCTGCTGAGCCAGGCAAACACGGCCGCCGCCGCGGCAATCGCCACGCGGCGACGGAAGCCCACCACGGCCAGCCCCATGACGAAGGCCAGCGCCAGCGACGCCAGCGTGTCGGACGCCCACTGCCGCCCGATCTGCGGGCCCATCTGCATCATGTCGGTGCCGCGCGGCTGGTACACCACCCAGGCGTACGGCGAGCGCACAGCCTTGATCGAATAGGCGCGCACCACGGCCGCGTCGCCCATCTGCTTGGGATCGAGCGAGGGCAGCAGGTACACCCCTGGTTGATCGCCCAGCCCTTCCTGCAGTCCGCTCAGCGCCGCGTTCTCGTTGAGCGGCTGGTGGATGCCGACACTGCCCAGCCCCAGCGCCATGTGCGCGGCCACGCCCCAGAGGAACATCACGATGCCGCCGATCAGACCCGCCACCAGTACGCGCATGGTTCATCCCTCCCCGGTTGGTTGAGCCAATCTAGGTCGGGAAAGCGCGTGCGGCAAGGGCGTACGCGGTAGGAGCCCGCTCGCGGGCGATGCTCTTGCGAATCCCGTATCCCGAATCCCGAACCCGAAAGAAAAGCATCGCCCGCGAGCGGGCTCCTACGGATTGCGGGCTTTTTCGCGGGCGGCACGCAGGGCCAGCAGCTTTTCGCGCAGTTGCAGTTCCAGGCCGCGTTCGACCGGTTCGTAGAACACCGTGCCGACGAGCGCGTCGGGCAGGCACTGCTGGTCCAGCGCGATGCCGCCTTCGGCGTCGTGGTCGTACTGGTAGCCCTTGCCGTAGCCGAGGCCCTTCATCAGTTTGGTGGGCGCGTTGCGCAAGTGCATCGGCACTTCCAGCGTGCCGCCCTTGCGTACCGCGTCGCGGGCCTTGTTGTAGGCCATGTAGGCTGCGTTGCTCTTGGGCGAGATGGCCAGCCAGATCGCCAGCTGGGCCAGGCCCAGTTCGCCTTCAGGGCTGCCCAGGCGCTCGTAGGTGTCCCACGCGTCCAGCGCCATGCGCCAGGCGCGCGGCTCGGCCAGGCCGACATCCTCCACCGCCATGCGGGTCATGCGGCGGGCGAGATAC
This sequence comes from Rhodanobacter sp. UC4443_H10, assembly GCF_052978325.1. Taxonomy (NCBI): domain Bacteria; kingdom Pseudomonadati; phylum Pseudomonadota; class Gammaproteobacteria; order Lysobacterales; family Rhodanobacteraceae; genus Rhodanobacter; species Rhodanobacter sp. UC4443_H10. The sequence continues at coordinate 795,725 of NZ_CM129668.1, forward strand.
AGCGGATCGACGCCGCCATCGAGCATGCGGCACAGCCAGTACACGGCGGCGTCGGGGTCGGACGAGCGCACGGATTTGTGCAGCGCCGAGATCTGGTCGTAGAACTGCTCGCCCTGCTTGTCGAAGCGACGGGTGCGGTCGGCCAGCACCTGGCTCAGCGTGGCCTCGTCGATGGTGCGCTCGTGCGCGAGTTCGGCGGCGATTTCCAGCAGGGTCAGCGCGCGGCGCACGTCGCCATCGGCGGCCTGGGCGATCGAATCGAGCGATTCGTCGGACACCTGCAATTGCAGTTCGCCGAGGCCGCGCTCGCTGTCGGCCAGCGCGCGTTTCAGCGCGGCGATGATGTCGGCGGTGGAAACCGACTCCAGCACATGCACACGGCAGCGCGACAGCAGCGCGGAGTTCAGCTCGAACGAGGGGTTCTCGGTGGTGGCACCGATGAAGATGATCACGCCGCGCTCGATGTGCGGCAGGAACGCATCCTGCTGGGTCTTGTTGAAGCGGTGCACCTCGTCCACGAACAACACGGTGCGGCGGCCCTGCGCGAAGTTCACCTCGGCCTCGGCCAGCGCCTTGCGCACGTCCGGCAGGCCGGACAGCACGGCGGAGATCGCACGGAAATCCGCCTCGGCGTAACGCGCCACCAGCAGCGCCAGCGTGGTCTTGCCGCAGCCGGGCGGGCCCCACAGCACCATCGAATGGATCTTGCCGGCCTCCAGCGCGCGGCGCAGCGCCTGGTCCGGGCCGACCAGCCGCTGCTGCCCGACGATTTCGTCGAGGCTGCGCGGGCGCATGCGTTCGGCCAGGGGCTTGAGCGCGTCGGGCTCGGCGAACAGGCTGGAGCCGGCCGGGGCAACGGGAGGATTCATGCGCCGATGATAAAGCATGCACTCGCGGCGCCCGCCTGCCGAAACGCAGTGCATGCCGGTATCATGGCGTCGCCCGCGTTGTCTAGCCGATTCGACCGGGCGTGGCGGGGGACAACCAGAACGTGATCGTGCACGGAATCATTGACCACACCACGAAAACCGGACGCGCGCAGCGGCCCGGCGCCTTGCCGTGCCGGCATGGATGGCCGGGGTGAAGCGGCAGCCCTTGCGCTGCCCGTTGCTGGGCCTGCTGGGAGCGCTGCTGCTGTTGCTCCGGGCTGGCGCGGGCATGGCTGCTCCGGCCGATCCGTGGGCGCCGTTCGAGTCGCCGTGGTTCGACAAGGTATCCAGTGCGGAAGGATTCCCGCCGGCCATCGTCACCGCGCTGGCGCAGGATCGCGAAGGCCTGCTGTGGGTGGGCACGATGGTCGGGCTGGCCCGCTATGACGGCTACCGCACCCAGTTGTTCGACGTCCGCGGCGAACCTGTCAAGGGCCTGCCCGACGCCTACGTGCGCTGCCTGCTGGCCCTGCCCGACGGCGGCATGCTGATCGGCACCAACGCCGGCGGCCTGGTGCGCTTCGATCCGGCGACCAACACCTTCCACGTCTATCCCGGCGGCCCGGACGGCATCTCCGACCGCAAGATTTTCGCCCTCGCCGACGACCACGCCGGCGGCGTGTGGGTGGCCACCGAACAGGGCCTGGACCATCTCGACCTGCGCAGCAACGCGATCCGCCACGTCGACACCGGCAGCGACACCGCGCCGCGCAACTTCAGCGTGATGCAGGACCGTGCGGGCAACCTGTGGCTGGGCAACAACGAGGGCCTGTTCGTGCGGCACGCAGGCAGCGATCGCTTCGAGCGTCCCGCGCCGCCCGCCGACGCCGTGGTGGCCACCGTGCTGGAGAACCAGATCTGGGCCATCGACGAGGACAGCGCCGGGCGCCTGTGGATCGGCAGCGGCCAGGCCGGCGCGGTGTACCGCGGCCCGCACGGAAACTGGCATCCGGTGCCGCAGTTCAGCGGCTATCGCAAGGGCGCCCAGCGCGCCACCGTGCGCGACTTCCAGGAGGCCGCGCCGGGCACCATGTGGATCGCCACCGACGGCAGCGGCGTGCTGGCCTACCGCCCCGGCGACGCCTCGCTGCAGCGGATCGAGCACGATCCGGCGGTGCCCTCCTCGCTGCCCGGCGACGCCGTGCGCGCATTGCTGCACGACCGCGCCGGCAACCTTTGGGCGGCCACCGACCTGGGCCTGGCCCGCGCCTATCTGGGCGACCGCGGCGCGTTCTCGGTGCTGCCATCGCCGCTGGAATCGAACATGCTCAGCGACACCAGCGTGCGCGGCGTCTACGTGGACAGTCGCGGGCTGGTCTGGATCGGCCTGAGCGCCGGCCGCATCGACGTGATCGATCTGCGCGCCGGGCAGATGCGCCACCTGCGGCTCGGCGGCACGCAGACGCTGCGCGACGTGCAGTCCTTCGCCGAGGCGGCAGACGGCTCGATCTGGGTCGGCACCCAGGGCCTGGCGAAGGTGGACCCGCACACGTTCGAGATCAGCTCGTCGGTGCTGCCCGCACTGGAGAATACGCCGGTGCTGTGCCTGCGCATGGATGGCAACCGCCTGCTGATCGGCACCTACGACGGACTGTTCCGCTACGACACCGGCACCGGCGTGCTGGACCACATCCGGCACGACCCGGACGACCCGACCAGCCTGGTCAGCAACACGGTGCGGCAGATCCTCAAGGTCGGCGACGAATGGTGGTACAGTACCTCGCGCGGCATCAGCATCGCCCCCGACAGCGGCGCCAGCCGCGGCTTCCGCACGCTCACCCATCGCGAGGGCGATCCGACCAGCCTGCCCGGCGATTCGGTGAGCGCGGCAACGCCCGGCCCGCGAGGGCACCTGTGGGTGAGCACCTCCGGCGGGCTGGCCGAAAGCATCGGCAAGAACCCGTGGCGCTTTTCCAGCATCGGCGTCGCCGAAGGCCTGCTCAGCGACAAGGTCACCAGCGCGCTCAGCGATGGCCTGGGCCACATCTGGGCCAGCACCTCCAGCGGCGTCGCGCGCGTCGATGCCGGCAGCCACGCGGTGCGCAACCTGAGCTCGCGCGACGGCCTGCACATCCGCAGCTACCACTATGCCGACGCCGCCGCCCACGCACCCGACGGCTCGCTGCTGTTCGGTGGCCTGGGTGGCCTGACGGTGATCCGCCCGGCCATCCAGATCGACGACAACGACGACGCCCCGCTGGCGATCACCCACGCGGTGCTCGGCGCGGTGGCACTGCCGTTCGGCAAGCTGCCGCATGACGGCGACACGATCACGCTGGACCAGCGCAACCGCAACCTGCGCGTGGACTTTTCCCTGCTGGATTACCGCTCCCCCGGCGAAACCTCGTACAGCTATCGCATGACCGGCCTGGACGACGGCTGGGTCGACATCCCGGCCGGCGCCAAACCCGGCGCGAACTACACCAACCTCGCGCACGGCGACTACGTGCTGTATCTGCGCGCCAGCACGCAGGGCATGTACCCGCGCACGGTCGAAAGCCGCCTGCTGGTGAAGGTCGCCCCCCGCTGGTACGAGACCTGGTACAGCAAGCTGGCAGCGGTCGCGCTGCTGATCGGCCTGGTGGTGCTGCTGGTGCATCTGCGCACGCTCTACCTGCGCCGACAGGCGCTGCAGCTGCAGCGACAGATCAACGAGCACACGCGCGACCTGCGCGCCGCCAACCGGCGCCTGGACGAGCTGGCCAGCACCGACGGGCTCACCGGTATCTACAACCGGCGCCGCTTCCTGGAGCTGGCCCAGGCGGAATGCGAACGGTCGCGCGAGCAATCCATCTGCATCGCGCTGTTCGACCTGGACCGCTTCAAGCAGGTCAACGACATCCACGGCCACCTCGCCGGCGACGCCGTGATCCGCGGCGCGGTGGCGGTGATCCAGCGCCATTGCCGGCAGGGTGACCTGCTCGGACGCTACGGCGGCGAGGAGTTCGTGCTGTGCCTGCCCGACACCAGCGTGGCGCAGGCCAGCGAGATCGCCGAGCGCATCTGCGCGGCCATGGCCGGCACGGCCGTCAGCTATCAGGATCGGCCGATCCAGGTCACGGTGAGCATCGGCGTCACCGCGCTGCGTCAGGGTGAATCCATCGAGCAGTGGCTGTCGCGCGCGGACAAGGCGCTGTACGAGGCCAAGCGCAACGGCCGCAACCGCTACGCGGTAGCCAGCTGACATCCCCGCTCAATCGGCGCCCGCGGTGCCCCGACTCAAGGTGTATTGCCGGTAGATGCCGTAGCCCATGCCGCACAGGCCGGTCAGCGCGGCCGGCACCAGCAGCGCGCGTTCGCCCATGGAGCGGAACAACAGTGCGCCGGCCGTGCCGCCCAGGGTGAAACAGGTCACCACCAGCAGGCACACGCCCACGCGCAGCGCATCCACCGGCAGGCCGCGCATCCGCTGGCCGATGTAGATTCCCAGGTCGGTAAACATGCCGGAGACGTGGGTGGTGCGGAACACCATGCCGCTGTACGTGCTGGCCATGCCGTTCTGCAAACCGATGCCGATCGAGGCCAGGTAGATGCCGCCCAAATCATTGGCATGCAGCAGCGGCACTGCCGCAAACAGCAGCAGCGACTCCAGCACCAGCGCCACGCCGTAGCGGCGGCCGAGTTTCAGCGTCTGCTGCTGCACGATCAATCCGCTGAGCAGCGCACCGAACACGAACGCCGCCACCGACAGGCCCCAATGCACCGCTTCGGGCCCGTCCGCCAGGCCCAGCGATGCACCGAGCAAGGTGGTCGATCCGGTCAGGTTGGTGATTGCCTGGTGGCGAAAGCCCAGGTAACCGGCCGCGTTGACGATGCCGGCGATGAACGCCAGCACGCCGCCACCGATCCACGCCCAGCGCGGCAACTGCCGCAGTACGGCCATCGCCGGCTCAGTCCCGGATCGGCTGGATGCTGATCTGCGGCACGTCGCCGATCACGTCGGCTCCCTCCGGCGGCACGAAGTTGAACGTGCCCGGCGGCAGCACCGGGTTGCGCTGCCACTGCGAGAAGCGGATCTCGGTGGTCGCGCCGAGCTGGTCGCGGAAGGTCATCCGGGCCAGGCCGTTCGCGTCGAAGCCGAGGTCGACCCAGGCGAACTGCGCGTCCTTGCTGGTGGAGGTCAGCCGCAACCAGGCGAGCCCGTCCTTTTCGCCGCGTTCGCTGGCGTTGAACTCCTTGTCCAGCTGCTTGAGGTCCGTCAGCACGGTCAAGGGACTGTGCGCCTCCTCGGTGCTCTGCCTGCGCACGGTGACCTGCTCCAGCTCCGGGTCGTACATCCAGACCCGGCCGCCGTCGGCGACGATGGTCTGCTTGTACGGCGTGGTGGTGTCCCAGCGGAACTCCCGCGGCGCCTCCAGGGCCAGCGTGCCGGCACTGGTCTTGCTGCCCTGGCCGTTGACGTTGGTCAGCGTCTGGCTGAAATGCCCGGTCAGCGAATGCAGGCCGGTGGCGAATGCATCCAGCCGCGCCCGCGCCGGGCCGGTGGCCGCCTGCGCGAGGCCAGCCACGCCCAGGGCAGACAGGGCGACGATGCAGAGAATGATGCGATTGCGGGTCATGGCCATTTCCGAATGGGTAAAGACAAGTGTGTCATCCACTGGCTTAATCAAAGGCTTCCGCGTCAATCGGGAACCACGTCGAAGGCGACCGACAGGCGGTAGTCGCCGGGAGCGGCCACGAATGGCACCGTGCCATGCCACATCCACGAAGGGAACAGGGTAAGCACGCCCGACACCGGCTTGACGCAGTGCCCGGGGGGCGATCCGGACGGCAGTTCGTGGCCGAACTTCAACCATCCGCCGCGGTCGTCATCGGACAGCGACGCCGGCACCTCGATGTGACAGGCCGAGGATATCCAGCCCTTGCCGTGGAAATGGCTCGCATGGTGCCCCTGTGACTTCAGCCGCACCGACCACATGCCGCTGAAACGATAGCGGCCGGTGCCACGCCGCGAAAAGGCGTCGGCACCCGTGGCCATCACCGTCTCCATGTAGCGGCGGATGGCGCCATCGACCGCCGTCGGAAACGCCCGCACCGCCCGATCCGCCGAGGGGCTGCCGGGCCGCAACTCGACCTGCGTGCCGGTGCGCGCCGACTGCGTGGGCGGGTGCGCCTGCAACGGGTCGTGCCGTGCGTGCAGGCTGGCCGCGAGGTCGTGCAGATAATGGTCGAGACTGGCCCAGCCCGGTGGCACGTCGATGCGACAGGAGTGCACCAGCCGCGGGTAGTCGTACAACGCCGGATAGCGCGGATCGCCCAGCGCATGCCACGCCGCGGCCTGCAGCGCGAAGGCGGACACGTCGTTGCGGTCCAGCGCCAGCAGTCGCCCGGCCAGGCTGGCCGCCGCTTCCGGCAGCCCGGCCGCGAGCAGGATGTCGCCGTGCAAGCGGTGCGCCTCCCGGCTGCGCGGCTCCAGTTGCAGCGCGTGGGTGATGAGCGCCAGCGCCCGGGGCGGGTCCAGTTGCAGCGCGCATTCCGCCGCCAGTACGTGCAGCGCGGCGTGCTGCGGGTGCGCTTCGAGCAGCGGCGCAAGCTCGGCGTACGCTCGTTCGGCCGCGCCGGTCTGACGCCACAGCCGGGCCTTGATCATGCGCAGCTCGACGCGCGAGCGGGCGTCGCTGCCCGCATCGAGCGCGATGGCCACCGCATCCATGTCGCCGCTGCGCATCCACACCAGTTCGGCCAGCGTGGTATGCGCCGCAAGGTGCTGCGGCGCTGTCGCCACGACCTGACGAAGCTCCGCTTCGGCCTCGACGAACCGATCCTGTTCGAACAGGGCGCGAGCCAGCACGTAATGCACGTGCGGATGGTCGAGCGACTGCGCGAGTGCGCCGCGCGCCACCGCCTCGGCTGCCTCGGGCTGGCCGCTTTCGCCGTGCGCCACGGCAAGCCCCAGCAGCATGCGCCCATCCCCGGGCGCGGCGGCCATCGCGACTTCGAACGCCGGCACGGCCTGCCGCGGACGCCCCAGCGACAGCAACAGCTGCGCGCGCAACCGCAGCGGCTCGACGACCCGGCAATCCGGCGTCGAGCCGAGGAATCGCTCGACGATCGCCAGCGCGTCCTGCGCGCGGTTTTGCTGAACCAGGCGATGGACGTCGCCGGCCAGCGACGCCCACGCGGCATCGTTCCCATCGTGTTGCGGCAAGTTCGACACCATGACCGACGTACGCGTCCAAGAGCAATCATGAAGGCCGTCGCGCGTCCGATCCACGGACCCGGCGCGCGCGGCAGGAGCGCATCATGCCGGTTTTGCGCCGGCAGCGGGATACCGGATCAATCCTTGGGCGGCGGCGGCGCCAGCACCTCGCGGTTGCCGTTGTGCTGCGGCGCGCTGACCACGCCGTCGGCCTCCATCTGCTCGACCAGTCGCGCGGCGCGGTTGTAGCCGATGCGCAGATGCCTTTGCACGCCCGAGATCGAGGCGCGGCGCGTCTGCGTGACCACCGCCACGGCCTTGTCGTAGAGCTGGGTGTCGGCGTCGCCGCCTTCCTCGCCGTCCTGCGGCAGGCCGGAGTCGTTGATGAACTTGCCGTCGCCGGTGGCCTGCACTTCCTCCAGCACGCCTTCGATGTAGTCGGGCCCGCCCTGCGACTTCAGCCAGGCGACCACGCCGTGCACCTCGTGGTCGTCGACGAAGGCGCCGTGCACGCGCTCGGGCGTGGCGGTGCCCGGCGGCAGGTAGAGCATGTCGCCGTGGCCCAGCAGCGCTTCCGCGCCGGACTGGTCGAGAATCGTGCGCGAGTCAATCTTGCTCGATACCTGGAACGCGATGCGGGTGGGAATGTTGGCCTTGATGAGGCCGGTGATCACGTCCACCGACGGGCGCTGGGTGGCCAGGATCAGGTGCACGCCGGCGGCACGCGCCTTCTGCGCCAGGCGCGCGATCAGCTCCTCGACCTTCTTGCCGACGATCATCATCATGTCGGCGAATTCGTCGATGAACACCACGATGTTCGGCAGCGGCTCCAGCGGGTCGGCCGCCAGGCCCGGCATGTCCGGGTTGGGCCGGAACAGCGGATCGAGCAAAGGCTGGCCGGCGTTCTCGGCGTCGCGCACCTTCTTGTTGAAACCGGACAGGTTGCGCACGCCCACGGCGGCCATCAGCTTGTAGCGGCGCTCCATCTCGGCCACGCACCAGCGCAGCGCGTTGGCGGCCTCCTTCATGTCGGTGACCACCGGCGCCAGCAGGTGCGGGATGCCCTCGTACACCGAGAGTTCCAGCATCTTCGGGTCGATCATGATCATGCGCACGTCTTTCGGGCTGGCCTTGTACAGCAGGCTCAGCACCATCGCGTTGACCGCCACCGACTTGCCCGAACCGGTGGTGCCGGCCACCAGCAGGTGCGGCATCTTGGCCAGGTCCACCACCACCGGCTTGCCGCCGATGTCCTTGCCCAGCGCCAGCGCCAGCGGCGAGCGCGCCTGGTCGTACTTGTCCGAACGCAGGATCTCGGACAGGTAGACGATCTGCTTGCGCGTATTGGGGATCTCCAGCCCGATCACGTTCTTGCCGGGGATCACGTCGACCACGCGCACGCTCACCACCGACAGGCCGCGGGCGATGTCCTTGTCCAGGCTCGACACCTGCGAACCGCGCACGCCGGGCGCCGGCTCCATCTCGAAACGGGTGATCACCGGCCCCGGATAGGCGCCGACCACCTTCACGTCGATCTTGAAATCCTTCAGCTTGAATTCGACCTGGCGCGAGAGGACTTCCAGCGTTTCCTCGGTATAGCCAGGCCCCTGCTCCGGCGCCTCGTCGAGCAGCGACAGCGGCGGCAGTTCACCCGGCGCGGCGGCGCCGGCGAACAGCGGGATCTGCGTCTCCAGCCGCGCGCGCTCGCTCTTGGTCACCGGCGCGGGCGCCGCCTCGATGCGCACCGGTTCGCGCCGGGCCTGCTTCACCGCGTCGGCCTTCTTGATCACCTCGCGCTCGCTGCGCGCCTGGCGCGCGGCCAGCAGTTGCGGTGCCTCGCGCAGCTTGCCGCGCAGCCAGCCGGCCAGCTGCAGCACGGCCTGGCCGGTCCAGTCCATCACGCCGAACCAGGACAGCCCGGTGGCCAGCGTCACCGCAATCAGGAACAGCGCCAGCAGCAGCAACGGCGCGCCGGTGGACCCGAACGCCGACAGCACCGCATGGCCCACCCACACGCCGATGATGCCGCCCACGCCCTGCGGCTGCACCGGCTCCTGCGCGAAGTTCAGATACAGCAGCGCCGGCCCGGTGATGAAGAAGAACACGAAGCCGACCAGCCGCAATGCCGGTTCCCACGGATGCTGCGGTTGCTGTCCGCGCTGGCGCAACACCTGCACGCCGAGCAGCAACAGCAGCAACGGGAAGCAGTACGCCACCAGGCCGAAGATCCAGCGCAGCAGATCGGCCACGTAGGCACCGACGGTGCCGCCGAAGTTGCGCGCATGCTCCAGCTGGCCGGCATTGGTCCAGCTGGGGTCATGCGGGTCGTAGCTGAACAGGCATACCAGGAGGTACACCGCCAGCGGCAGCAGCAGCAGGGCGCCGGCTTCGCGCAGCCGGCGTTTCAACTCATCGCTGAGGCCTGCCTTGGGTTGTTGCCTTGCGTTCGCGCCGCGCGCCACCCGGGGTGCCCCTTTCTTCGTGACCAGGGTCAGAGCATACCTTGCAGCGCCGGATGTACCAGCTTGCCGCCGTCGATGTTGATGCCGACCTTGAGCGGCTCGAACTCGCGCCACGCGTTGCCGCCGGCCAGGCGCTGCACGTACGGCAGGATCGCCGCGGAGATCGCCACCGACGAGGTCTGCGGCACCGCGCCGGGCATGTTGGTGACGCAGAAGTGGGTAACGCCGTGCACGTCGTAGGTGGGGTGCTCCCAGGTGGTCGGCCGGGAGGTCTCGAAGCAGCCGCCCTGGTCGATCGCGATGTCCACCAGCACGCTGCCCGGCTCCATCGACTTGACCATCGCCTCGGTCACCACGTGCGGCGCCTTGGCGCTGGGGATCAGCACGGCGCCGACGACCAGGTCGGCGTCGCGCACCTCCTCGGCCACCGAGGATTCATAGGCGTACAGCGCGGTGACGTTCGGGCCCAGCGCCATCATCTCGGCCAGGCGATCCTGGCGCTTGTCGAACACCACCACGTTGGCGCCGGCCTGCGCCGCCAGCGCCGCGGCATTGCCGCCGGCCGCGCCGGCACCGAGCACCACCACCTTGCCGCGCGGGGTCGAGGCCATGCCGCCGAGCAGCTTGCCCTTGCCGCCCTGCGGACGATGCAGCAGCGTGGTGCCGCACTGGGTGGCGATGCGCCCGGCGATCACCGACATCGGGTGCAGCAGCGGCAGGCCGCCGTGATCTTCCACCGACTCGAACGCCACGCCGGTCAGGCCGATGTCGAGCAGGCTGCGGGTCAGCGCCGGCTCCGCCGCCAGGTGCAGATAGCAAAACAGCAGGTGGTGCTTCTTCAGCAGGGCCAGGTCGCCGGCGATCGGCTCCTTCACCTTGACGATCAGTTCGCCCGCCTCGTACAGCGCGGCGGCATCGGCCACGATCTTGATGCCGGCGTTGACGTACGCCTCGTCCGAAAAACCGCTCTTCAGGCCGGCCCCGGCCTGGATGAACACCTCATGGCCGCGACGCACCAGGTCGGCAGCAGCGGCGGGAACAAGGGCGACACGACCTTCGAGGGTCTTGGTTTCGGAGGGGATACCGATACGCATGGCAAAAGAATCCTGTGGGAACACGTGGAAAGTCCATCGCGCAACTGCCGCGGTGGTGTCGTTGATCTGCCGGCGACTTGAATCAGCCACGCGGATTCCCCATTCTCCGGGGGTCGCATTCGTTGTTGCCACCTGCAGGCCCGGTTTCGGTGAAACCCCGGCTGCAGCTGGAGCGAATAGCCGCTCAAGCCACCAGCAAACCCAAGGATTATACCTGCCATGCCCACCCCCAAGCACAGCCGCCTGCTGATCCTCGGCTCCGGTCCTGCCGGCTACACCGCCGCGGTGTACGCCGCCCGCGCCAATCTCAAGCCGACCATGATCACCGGCCTGCAGCAGGGCGGCCAGCTGATGACCACCACCGACGTGGACAACTGGCCGGGCGACGTCGAGGGGCTGCAGGGTCCGGCGCTGATGCAGCGCATGGCCGAGCACGCCGAGCGCTTCCACACCGAGATGATCTTCGACCACATCCACACCGCCGACCTCAAGCAGCGCCCGTTCCGGCTGGTCGGCGACTCCGGCGAGTACACCGCCGATGCGCTGATCATCAGCACCGGCGCCACCGCGAAGTATCTGGGCATCGCCAGCGAGGAGAAGTTCAAGGGCAAGGGCGTGTCGGCCTGCGCGACCTGCGACGGCTTCTTCTTCCGCGACCAGGACGTGGTGGTGATCGGCGGCGGCAACACCGCGGTGGAGGAAGCGCTGTACCTGGCCAACATCGGCCGCAAGGTCTACCTGGTGCACCGCCGCGACAAGCTGCGCGCGGAGAAGATCATGCAGGACAAGCTGTTCGAGAAGGAGGCCGCGGGCAAGATCGAGCTGGTCTGGAACCACACCATCGACGAGGTGCTCGGCGACGACACCGGCGTCACCGGCGTGCGCGTGAAGGACGTCAACTCCGGCGCCACCCGCGACATCGCGGCCACCGGCTTCTTCGTGGCGATCGGCCACACCCCGAACACCGGCATCTTTGCCGGCCAGCTGGACATGCACGACGGCTACATCCGCATCCACAGCGGCCAGAACGGCATGGCCACGATGACCTCGATCCCCGGCGTGTTTGCCGCCGGCGACGTCGCCGACCACGTCTATCGCCAGGCGATCACCTCCGCCGGCTTCGGCTGCATGGCCGCGCTGGACGCCGAACGCTGGCTCGACCAGCAGACGCCGGCGGGCTGACCTGCCCGCAGGAGCCCGCTCGCGGGCGATGCTTCTGGCCGGGATTGAAAAAAACAGAAGCATCGCCCGCAAGCGGGCTCCTATGGCACGTGCCGAGTCATGCACATCCGCTTCCACGACGCGATCGCCGAACTGCCTGCCGCGGCGTGGGACGATTTGCGCGGCGGGGCGAATCCGTTCGTGTCGCACGCGTTCCTGCATGCGCTGGAAGACACCGGCTGCATCCGTCCCGACTGGGGCTGGCAGGCATACCACCTGGGCCTGTACGACCACGATCGCCTGGTGGCCGCCGCGCCGCTGTACCTGAAAGGCAACTCGCACGGCGAGTTCGTGTTCGACTGGAGCTGGGCCAGCGCGTGGGAGCGCGCCGGCGGCGAGTACTACCCGAAGCTGCTCTGCGGCGTGCCCTACTCGCCGGTGCCCGGCCCGCGCCTGCTGGCTGACACGCCCGCGCTGCGGCAGGCGCTGGTCGAGGCGATGCGCGCCGAGGCGAAGCGGCTGGGGCTGTCCTCGGTGCACGCGAACTTCCTGCTGGCCACGGAGGCGCCGGCCTTCGGCGACGACTGGCTGGCCCGCTCGGACGTGCAGTTCCACTGGCACAACCGCGGCTACCGCCACTTCCCGGATTTCCTCGCCGCGCTGACGCACAAGAAGCGCAAGAACATCCTGCGCGAACGCACCCAGGTCGCCGCCAGCGGGTTGGCGGTCGAATGGCGCAGCGGCGACACGCTCGACGAGCACGAGTGGAATCGCGTGCACGCGCTGTACGAAGCCACCTTCGACGACAAGGGCAACCACGCGGTGCTGACCGTCGCCTTCTTCCGGCAGCTCGGCGAACTCGGTCCGCTGGCACAGCTCGCGCTGGCCCGCGCGGGCGGCGAGATCGTGGCGATGGCGTTGTTCGTGCAGGGCGGCGGCGTGCTCTACGGTCGTTACTGGGGCAGCATGGTCGACGTGCCCGGGCTGCATTTCGAACTCTGCTATTACCGCGGCATCGAGTACGCCATTGCGCAGCGGCTGCACCGCTTCGAGCCCGGGGCGCAGGGCGAGCACAAGCTGGCACGCGGCTTCCTGCCCGCGCGCACGCAGTCGCGCCACTGGCTCGCCCACCCGGGCTTCCGCGCGGCGGTGGCCAGCGCGCTGGCGCGCGAGGCACCGGCGGTGGATGCCTACGCGGAAGAATTGCGGCAACACAGCCCGTACGCGCAGCACGACGAGGCTGCGCCATGATCCGCCTGCCCCTGCTCGATGCCGACGCGCCGGAGCGCTTTCCCGATCCCTCCCGCGCACTGGCCGAACCGAACGGCCTGCTTGCCTTCGGCGGCGACCTGTCGCCAGGCCGGCTGCTGGCCGCCTACCGGCAAGGCATCTTCCCCTGGTTCGGCGAAGGCGAACCGATCCTGTGGTGGTCGCCGGACCCGCGCTGCGTGTTTCGCACCGACGCGTTGCGGCCGAACCGCAGCCTGCGTCGCCAGCTCGCCGGCAAGCGCTGGCGGGTGACGATCGACCGGGCGTTCGAGGCGGTGATCCGCGGTTGCGCGGCGCCGCGCGACAACAGCTCGGGCAGTTGGATCGTACCGGCCATGATCGACGCCTACCTCCACCTGCACCAGCTCGGTTACGCGCACAGCGTGGAGACCTGGGACGGCGAGCGCCTGGTCGGCGGCGTCTACGGCCTGTCTGTCGGCAAGCTGTTTTGCGGCGAGTCGATGTTCAGCGCCGAGAGCGGTGGTTCGCGGGTGGCACTGATCGCGCTGGCGCGGCTGCTGCACGAACAGGGCTGCCCGCTGCTCGATGCGCAGGTAGCCAACGCCCACACGCTGAGCCTGGGTGCGTTCGAGATGGCGCGCGCGGACTACCTGGCGCAGGCCGGCACGCTGGCCGCGCAACCTGGGCGGGTCGGCAGCTGGACCGATCTCGGCCCGCGGCTGTGGCAGCCCGGCACGACTTTCAGCTAGCGCGCGTGGCGTACTTGCGCGCCACGTAGTCGTCGAGGATGTCGACGAACTCGTTGGCGATGTTGTCGCCGCGCAGCGTCATCGCCTTCTCGCCGTCGATGAACACCGGCGCGGCCGGCGCCTCGCCGTTGCCCGGCAACGAGATGCCGATGTTGGCGTGCTTGGATTCGCCCGGCCCGTTGACGATGCAGCCCATCACCGCCAGGGTGAGGTTCTCCACGCCGTCGTATTTCACCCGCCACAGCGGCATCTGCTCGCGCACGTGTTCCTGCACGGTCTTGGCCAGTTCCTGGAAGAACTCGCTGGTGGTGCGCCCGCAACCCGGGCAGGCGGTGACCAGCGGCGTGAACGAGCGCAGACCCATCGTCTGCAGCAGCTCCTGCGCCACGATCACCTCGCCGGTGCGCGAGGCACCGGGTTCGGGCGTGAGCGAGATGCGGATGGTGTCGCCGATGCCCTCCTGCAGCAGCACCGCCAGCGCAGCGGCCGAGGCGGTGATGCCCTTCGAACCCATGCCGGCCTCGGTCAGGCCCAGGTGCAGCGCGTAGTCGCCGCGCGCGGCGATGTCGCGGTACACGGCGATCAGCTCCTGCACGCCGGAAACCTTGCATGAAAGGATGATGCGCTCGCGCGGCAGGCCGAGCTCCTCGGCACGCGCAGCCGAATCCAGGGCGGAACGGATCAAGGCTTCGCGCGCCACGTGCGCGGCATCCCACGGCTCGGCGCGCCGCGCGTTCTCGTCCATCAGCGCGGCCACCATGGACTGGTCCAGCGAACCCCAGTTGGCGCCGATGCGCACCGGCTTGCCGTAGCGCAGCGCCTTCTCGATGATCGAGGCGAACTGGCTTTCGTGCTTCTTGCCGAAACCGACGTTGCCGGGGTTGATGCGGTACTTCGCCAGCACCTCGGCGCAGGCCGGTTCGCGCTCCAGCAACTGGTGGCCGTTGTAGTGGAAGTCGCCGATGATGGGCACGTCCACGCCCATCATCGCCAGCCGCTCGGCGATGCGCGGTACCGCGGCCGCGGCGGCCGGCGTGTTCACCGTGATGCGCACCAGCTCGGAGCCGGCACGGGCCAGCTCGGCGATCTGTTTCGCGGTGCTGGCCGGGTCCTCGGTGTCGGTATTGGTCATCGACTGCACCACGATCGGGGCGCCGCCGCCTACCTTGACCTTGCCGACCTGCACGCCCACGCTGGCGCGGCGCGGCGCGGGCGCCGCCGGACGGGGTTGTTGCGAAACGATCTCACTCATGGATTCAACCGGAATGTCTGGTCGCGGCAGGCCGCGACTGAAGATGCCAAGGATACTCGCCCGACCGGTAGCGCCGGCCTCCGCCGCGATGACGTGGACGGAATGCCGCAGTTGCTTGATCGAGGTCAGCACTTCGCCGCATGCTTGCCGCCAAAATGCCCCGCTGTCCAGCCGGAAAAGCCGATGCCGAACACCGAATACTACAACGACAAGGTCGTCCGCCAGTTCCTGCTCGCGGCCGCCGTATGGGGCATCATCGGCATGTCCGTCGGCGTCTATGCCGCCGCCGAACTGATGTGGCCGGTGCTCAATTTCAACGTGCCGTGGCTGACCTTCAGCCGCATCCGGCCCGACCACACCTTCGGCGTGATCTTCGCGTTCGGCGGCTCGGCGCTGATGGGCACCTGCTATTACGTGGTGCAGCGCACCGGCCACGCGCGGCTGGCTTTCAGGAAGCTCGCCGCATTCACCTTCTGGGGCTGGCAACTGGTCTGCGTGCTGGCGATGACCACGATGCCGCTGGGGCTGACCCAGAGCAAGGAATACGCCGAGCCTGAATGGTTCATCGACATCCTGATCGCGGTGGTCTGGGTGAGCTTCGGCGTGGTGTTCTTCGGCTCGCTGGCGCGCCGGCGGATCAAGCACATCTACGTGGCGAACTGGTACTACGGCGCCTTCATCATCGCGGTGGGCCTGCTGCACATCGTCAACAACCTGGCCATCCCGGTCTCGCTGACCAAGTCGTACTCGATCTACTCCGGCGTGGTCGATGCGATGGTGCAGTGGTGGTACGGCCACAACGCGGTGGCGTTCTTCCTCACCGCCGGCTTCCTCGGCATGATGTATTACTTCGTGCCGCGGCAGGCCAAGCAGCCGCTGTGGAGCTACCGCTTCTCGATCGTCAATTTCTGGGCGCTGATCTCGGTCTACATGTGGGCCGGCGCGCACCACCTGATGTATACCGCCCTGCCCGACTGGGTGCAGTCGGTGGGCATGGCGTTCTCGCTGGTGCTGCTGATGCCGAGCCTGGGCTCGGCGGCGAACGGCCTGCTCACCTTCAACGGCGTGTGGCATCGCCTGCGCACCGATCCGGCGGCCAAGTTCATGGTGCTGTCGCTGGTGTTCTACGGCGCCTCCACCTTCGAAGGCTCGATGATGGCGATCAAGACGGTGAACTCGCTGTCGCACTACACCGACTGGACCATCGCCCACGTGCACTCCGGCTCGCTGGGCTGGGTGGCGATGATCACCATCGGTTCGCTCTACGCGATGGCGCCGCGTGCGCTGGGCCGGCCGGAGATGCACTCGCGCCAGGGCATGGAGCTGCACTTCTGGCTGCACATCATCGGCACCCTGCTGTACGTGGGCTCGATGTGGACCGCCGGCGTCACCGAGGGCCTGATGTGGCGCGCCACCAACCCGGACGGCGCGCTGACCTACGGCTTCCTCGACAGCCTGCTCGCGATCAAGCCGATGTACCTGATCCGCTGGGCCGGCGGCGTGTTCATCCTGTCCGGCATGTGGGTGATGGCGTGGAATCTGTGGCACACCGCCGCCGATGCCCGCGCGCGCCTGATCAAGCCGATCCCGGTGCCGATTCCCGAGCCGGCGCCCCACCAGGTGCCCGCTCCCCTGCCGGCAAGTGCCGGCTGAGGAAGAGATCAACATGGCCTACAAACATTTCGAAGCGATCGAGAAGCACGCCGGCCTGCTCGGCATCGGCATCGCGATCATGGTCTCGCTGGGCGGACTGGCGGAGATCACCCCGCTGTTCATGGAGGCGCACTCGGTGAAGGCGCCGCCGGGCGTGCATCCGTACGAGCCGCTGCGCCTGATCGGCAAGGACGTCTACGTGCGCGAAGGCTGCTACCTGTGCCACTCGCAGATGATCCGCGCGCTGCGTTTCGAGACCGAGCGCTACGGCCACTTCTCCACCGCGGCCGAGTCGGTCTACGACCGTCCGTTCCAGTGGGGCTCCAAGCGCACCGGCCCGGACCTGGCGCGGGTGGGCGGCAAGTATTCCGATGCATGGCAGCGCCTGCACCTGATGGACCCGCGCCAGGTGGTGCCGCAGTCGAACATGCCCGGCTATCCGTGGCTGGCGCACAACACGATCAGTGCCGAGGACGTGCAGGCACGCATGCGCACGCTGCGCAAGCTGGGCGACCCGTATACCGACGCGCAGATCGCCGCCGCGCCCGAGGCCGTCAAGGGCAAGACCGAGATGGACGCGCTGATCGCCTACCTGCAGGGCCTGGGCATCGCCAATGAGCCGGCCCCGTCGGCAGCCAAGCCGGCGACCACCGACGGCGTCGCGGGAGCCACGCCATGACGCCGATGAGCCCGGTCTGGGGCCACGTTGCAGGGGTATTCATCATCCTGATGCTGGTGACCTTCATCGGTATCTGGATCTGGGCCTGGCGCAAGCGCCACCAGGCCACGTTCGACCGCATGGCACGCCTGCCGCTCGAACAAGACGAACAATCCGACAGCGATGTCGATGCCAAGGAGGATCGCCCATGAGCACCGGCTGGTCGTTGTGGGTCATGTTCCTGGTGGTGCTCAACCTGGGCATCACCTTCGGGCTGTTCCTGTGGGCGCCGCGGGCCAAGATCCCGACCCGCCCCGATGGCACCACCGGACACGTGTGGGCGCACGGCACCATCCTGGAAGGCCTCAAGAACCTGCCCACGTGGTGGATCGTGTTCTCCGGCTCGATGTTCGCCGCGGCGTTCATCTACCTGTTCCTGTTCCCCGGCTTCGGCAACCACAAGGGTGCGCTGGGTTGGACCTCGCACGGCCAGCTGGCGCGTGAAGTGGCTGCCAACGAGGCCAGGCTGGACCCGCTGCTGGACCGCTTCCGCCTGTACACGGTGGAGCAGCTGGCCGGCGACCCGCAGGCGCAGCAGATGGGCAAGGTGCTGTTCGAGGACAACTGCGCCGCCTGCCACCAGCGCAGCGGCAAGGGCAACATCCTGGTCGGCGCACCCAACCTCACCGACGGCGACTGGCTGTACGGCGGCACCGGCAAGGACATCACCACCTCGATCCACGACGGTCGCAGCGGCGTGATGCCGCCATGGGCGAGCCTGGGCGCGGACAACGTGAAAAACCTCGCCCAGTACGTGCTGAGCCTGTCCGGCGCCCCGCACGACGCGGCCAAGGCGGCAGCCGCCAAGCCGTTGTTCTCCACCTGCGCCGCCTGCCACGGCGCCGAGGGCAAGGGCAACCCGGCGCTGGGTGCGCCGAACCTCACCGACCACGTCTGGCTGTACGGCGGCACCCCGGCCGATATCGAGCAGACCATCGGCAACGGTCGCCAGGGCCACATGCCGTCGTGGAGCACGCGGCTGAGCGAAGACCAGATCCACGTCATCGCCGCCTACGTCTACCACCTGTCGCACCCGGTCGATGAAGACCAGCCATGACATCGGCGTCCGCACGGCATCGGCCTGGTATCGCCAGCCGGTGCTGTGGCTCGGAGCATTCATCTTCGCCGCCTCGCTGGCCGGCTGCGCATGGCTCATCGTGGTCAGCGTCCGCTACGCCGACACGCCGCTGACCACCAGCTCGCACGCGGTATTCGGGGTGCCGGTCGCCTCGCACAGCGCGCCACCGCCATCCACCGCCCCTCCCCCGCGCAAACCATGAACAGCGCGGCGACATGGGCCGATCCCCGGCTCGCCGCCCAGGTGCTGCGCGAGCGACGCGACGGCTTGAGCGAGATCGCCCTGCGCGTCGAGGCGCTGGACGATCCCCGCCGGCTGCTCTGGCTGGAGCAGCGCATCAACGCGCTTGCCGGCGTGCGCCGGGTCAGCGTCGACCGCGCCGCGCGGCGCATGCGGGTGGTCTGGGACACCCGGCGCACCACCCTGCCTACCCTGCTGGAGAACTTCGCCGCCGCCGGCTGTCAGGCGCGCCCGCTGCGCCTGGACGAAGTGGAAGACGTCCGCGCCGCCGAGATGCACGATGCGCTGAAGCGCATGCTGGTGGCCGGCATGTGCGCGATGCAGGTGATGAGCTACGCCTTGGTGATCTACCTCGGCGTGGTCGACTTCGTCGATTTCAGCACGCGCAACCTGTTCCGCTGGCTTGGCCTGCTGACCACCATCCCGCTGGTGGCCTATTCGGCGCAGTCGTTCTTCCGCGGCGCCGCAGAGGAACTGCGCGGCCGCCGCCTCGGCATCAACCTGCCGGTGGCGCTGGCGATCGCGCTGGTGTTTGCGGCCAGCGTGATCAACACGCTGCGCGGCAGCGGCGAGGTGTATTTCGATTCGGTCAGCATGTTCGTGTTCCTGCTCCTGGTCGGGCGCTACATCGAACTGCGCTCGCGCCATCGCGGCGACGCCGGCGGCGATGCCTTGCTGGATGCCACGCCGCTGCTGGCGCAGCGCCGCCGTGCCGATGGCGAACTGGAAACCGTGCCCGCGATGACCCTCGCCAGCGGCGACTGCGTGCACATCGACGACGGGGGCACCGTGCCGGCCGATGGCGTGCTGGAAAGCGCCGTGGTCGAGGTGGACGAAGCGCTGCTCTCCGGCGAATCGCGCCCGCAACGGCGCCAGCGCGGCGAGCGTCTGGTGGCCGGCAGCGTGCTGCTGACCGGGCCGGCGCAGCTGCGCGTGGAACATGGCGGCGCGCAGACCAGCGTGGCGCGGCTCGGCGCGCTGGCCGCGCGCGCGCGCCAGGCCCGCACGCGAATCGCCGGCAGCGATCGCGAAGTCACCCGCTTCGTGCGCCGGGTGCTGGTGCTTACCGTGGTGACCGCGCTGGGCTGGCTGCTGGTCGACCCCTCACGCGCGTTCGACGCGGCCATCGCCGTGCTGGTGGTGGCTTGCCCCTGCGCCTTCGCGCTGACCGTGCCGGTGACGCTGACCCGGGCGCTGGGCCGGCTTGCCCGCCGCCACGTGCTGGTCACCGACGGCAGCGCCCTGCTCGCACTTGCCGGCGTCGACCGTGCCCTGTTCGACAAGACCGGCACACTCTCCACGCCGCACCTGGATGACGAGGCGGTCGAACCGCTGCGCGGCGACAGCCGCGAGCAGGTGTTGGCCTGGGCCCTGGCGCTGGCCCGCGCCAGCTCGCATCCGCTGGCCCGCGCGCTGAGCGCCGCGGCGCGCCCGCGCGGCGTCACACCGGCGGCACAGGACGTGCGCGTGCACCTGGCCGCAGGTATCGAAGGCCACGTCGGCGACCGCGCGCTTCGATTGGGCCGCGCCCGCTACGCGCTGGGCGACGCGCATTACGATCCGCGGCTGGCCAGCGCGGCCATGGTGCTGGCCGACCAGCACGGCGCGCTGGCCCGCTTCGGCTTCCAGGAACGCCCGCGCGAGGATGCCGCCGCCACGCTGGCACGGCTGCGCGAGGACGGCATCGACGTGTGCATGGCCAGCGGCGACAGCGCCGATCGCGTCGCCGCGCTGGCCACCCGGCTCGGCATCGACGACTGGCATGCGCGGCAGCTGCCGGCCGACAAGCTGGCCCTGCTGCAATCCCTGCAGGCCGACGGCCACCGCGTGCTCGCCGTGGGCGACGGCAGCAACGACGCCCCGCTGCTGGCGGCCGCCGACGTCTCCGCTGCGCTGTCCAGCGGCACCGACCTGGCCCAGGCCCAGGCCGACCTGCTGCTGCTCGACGGCCGCCTGCAAGGCCTGCTGCACGCGCACGCGATCGCCGTGCAGATGCGGCAGGTGATCGCGCAAAGCCGCCGCTGGGCGCTGGGCTACAACCTGTTCGCCGTGCCGTTCGCGGCGTTCGGCCTGGTGTCGCCGTGGCTGGCCGCCATCGGCATGTCGCTGAGCTCGCTGATGGTGGTGCTCAACGCCATGCGCGTCGGCCGCGAACACGCGCACGACGCCAACCCCGGCCGCGCCGACCGCACCGCCGAGGCGGCGGCATGAACGTCCTGCTGGTGCTGATCCCTGTCACCCTGGTGGTGATCGGCGTGGCCGTGGCGCTTTTTTTCTGGGCCGTGAACCACCAGCAATTCGACGACCTCGACAGCCCCGGCGTGCTGCCGCTGATGGACGATCAGCCCGCGCCGGCCGAAGAGCCCGAGGACCCGTCCACGCTGCCGTAGGAGCCCGCTCGCGGGCGATGCTCCTGGCTTTTGCATATCCCGAATCCCGGCACGAGAGCATCGCCCGCGAGCGGGCTCCTACCAGTGGCGGGGCGTCCGGGCGCAGGGCCGGCAGTGCCCGCCATCCCTGCGCGACAGCGACGACAAGAGCCGGGGGGGGCGGTGCCGCCCTACGATCGCCGGCGCAGCGCGGCTTGCAGCAGGCGTCGCTGCAGGCGATCGGGCAAGCCCTTCGGCGCATCGAGACCCATCCGGGCCAAGGCGGCGTCTTCACCTTCGACGGCATCGCCGGGATGGATTGCCGCGCGCAGCACTTGCCAGCGGCCGCGCCAGCGACTGCTGCGCGATTGCAGCCATTCCAGCGCCGGCAACAGGCGCTGTTCGACCTCGTCGAAATCGCTGCCGAAGGGGAACACCGGCAGTTGGCCCTTGCGCCGGAATGGCATCAGCGATTCGTGCAGTGCATCGGGCTGGTGCCGGCGCCAGGCATCGGGTATGGCGAAATCCGCCGCCAGCTTGCCGCGCGATTTCGCCTCCGCGCACAGCGCGTCCAGAAAGCGCGCATCGCAGATCGACAGCATCGCCTCGATGCATTCGCTGTCGCTCTTGCCGCGCAAGTCGGCGACCCCGTATTCGGTGACCACGATGTCGCGCAGGTGGCGCGGGATCGTGGTCTGGCCGTAGCTCCAGCGGATCGTGCTCTCGATGCCGCCGCGATGGCGGCGGGTGGCGCGCAGCAGCAGCACCGAGCGCGCGCCCGGCAGCTCGTGCGCCATCGCCACGAAGTTGTACTGGCCGCCGACGCCGCTGACCACCGCGCCGTCCTCCAGCGTATCGGACACCGCCGCACCGAGCAGGGTCGCCATCATGCAGGTGTTGAAGAAACGCGCGTCGCGTCGCTGCAGCGTGGCCAATGCCTGTTGGTCGCCGTACAGCTGGTTGACGTTGGACACCGCGCACATGTCGATCGCGTCCGGGTCGCTCGCCTCGGTGGCGGCCAGCCATTCGTACAGGTCGCGCGAACCGAGGAAGAATGCGCCGCGCAGGTAATGGCCGCCGGGCGTGCCCGGATTCAGCCGGCCGGACAGCGAGGCGCGCTCCAGCGCAAGGTTGTCCCAGCTGCGCCGCTTCAGGATGCCGCCGCGCTGCAGGTGCATGAAGCCGTCCATCACCATCTCGCTGGCACCGTACAAGCCGGTCCCCAATGGTGCAAGGCCACCGAGCGCGCCTGCCTGCGCATGGGTGCTGCCGGCCGGGTCCAGCGCCACCAGCATGCAGCGCCAGGCGGTGTTCTGCTGCTGGCGCAGCAGCAAGGCCTTGACCAGGGCGTCGGACAACGCGCCGATGCCGATCTGCAGGCAGCCACCGTCGCGCACCAGGCTGCTGGCGTGCAGGCCGATCGCATATTCGGCCAGGTCGATCGGCAACCGCGGCAGCGCGAACAGGCGCGGCGAGGATTCCGGCTGCAGCTCCACGTCGAAGTAATCCGCCGGCACCTCGGCATCACCGCCCAGCCACGGCAGGTCGGGATGCACCACCGCCACGCACAGCGGCCGGCGTGCGCCTGCCAGCTGCAACTGGCGCAGGAAATCCAGGGTCAGGTCGGGGTTGCACGAGAGGCTGTAGCGCACACCCTCGGCGGTTTCGCGGCGTGCGACCAGCTGCACCAGCAGGTTGATGTCCTGCAACGCCAGGTCGCGCGCCACATGGGTGTAGTTCTGGCTGATGTAGTTGCGCTGCGCACTGCCCGAATGCAGCAGCGCGCCACTCTGCAGGTAGAACTCGTGCACCACGACGTTTGGCGGCAAGGCATCGCGCGCCTCGTCCAGGGCGTACTGCGGGTCGACCGCGTCGGCGCCGAAATGGCGATCGAGGAACGGCTGCAGGAAGCGCCGCTGCAGCCCCGCCTTCGGCTGCGGCCGGGTCAGCGACAGCGCGGTGTACAGGCGCATCGAACGCGTCGGGTCGCCGGCGGTGAGTCGGTACAACGCGTTGAGCAGGCCGTGCGGCTTGCCCAGGCCCAGCGGCGCGGCGATGCGCAGATCCGGCCCCAGCGCATCGGCGAGGTCGTGGGCGCAAGCGTCGGTGTCGCTGTAGCGCGGCTTGGCGGGCATCCTCCGATCATGCCAGAAGCCGCCGCCACGGCGCATCGACATCCCCATCGCCTACACTCGATGCATGCCCGACCCCTTGTCGCCGTCGTCGTCCTCGTCCAGTCGCCTGCTGGCGCAGCAAGCGCTGAGCCGCGCTGCCGGGGCACCGTTGCTCAGCGGCAACGCGGTGGACCTGCTGATCGATGCGGCAGCCAACTATGCCGCGTGGCTGGAAGCGATCCGCGGCGCGCGCCAGCGGGTGCTGCTGGAAAACTACATGGTGCGCGACGACGTGGTGGGCCGCGAATTCCGCGATGCGCTGGTCGAGCGCGCGCAGGCCGGCGTGTTCGTGGCCGTAGTGGTCGACTGGGTCGGCTGCCTGGGCCAGTCGCGCAGCGGCTTCTGGGCACCGCTGCGCGCGGCCGGTGGCGAAGTGCGCGTGTACAACCCGCTGCAGCTGGGGCAGACCTTCGGCTGGCTGAGCCGCGACCACCGCAAGTCGCTGGTGGTCGATGGCGTGACCGGCTTCCTTTCCGGCGTGTGCATCAGCGCCAGATGGCTGGGCAACCCCGCGCGCGACGTGCCGCCGTGGCGCGATACCGGCGTCGCCTTGCGCGGCCCGGTGGTGACCGAGCTGGAAGCGGCATTCGCTCAAAGCTGGAGCGCCACCGGCACGCCGCTGCGCGAATTCCCGAGCGCGGTCGAGCCGACCACACCCGCCGGTGACGTCGCACTGCGCCTGATCGCCACCCAGCCCTCCACCGCCGGCATGTATCGGCTCGACCAGCTGATCGCCTCGCTGGCCACCCGCACGCTGTGGCTCACCGACGCCTATTTCGTGGGCATCGCACCCTATGTGCAGGCACTGGTGGCGGCCGCCCGCGATGGCGTCGACGTGCGCCTGCTGGTACCCGGCAGCAGTGACATCCCGGCCGTGGCCAACATGTCCCGCGCGGGCTACCGGCCACTGCTGAAAGCCGGCATCCGCGTGTTCGAATGGAACGGCTCGATGCTGCACGCCAAGACCGCGGTGGCCGACGGGCAATGGGCGCGGGTGGGCTCGTCCAACCTCAACCTAGCCAGCTGGCTGGGCAACCAGGAGCTGGACGTGGCGATCGAGGACGCCACGTTCGCCGGCAAGCTCGCCGCCCAGTACGAGCACGACCTGGAAAACGCCACCGAAATCGTGCTGGCGCCGCACCATCGCCGCGGCCATGCCGAGAAAGTACGCACCAGCCAGGCGCGACCGCGCGTGCGCCATGGCGGCGGCAGCTCCGGGCGTGCCGCGGCGGGTGCGTTGCGCCTGGCCAACAGCGTCGGTGCCGCGCTTGGCCATCGCCGCGTGCTCGGTGCGACCTCGGCCAGGCCGTTGTTCCTGGCCACCGCGGCGCTCCTGGTGCTGGGCGTGATCGCGGCACTGTGGCCGGCCTGGATCGGCTGGCCGGTCGCCGTGCTGTGCGCCTGGTTCGCGCTGAACCTGGGCATCCGCGGCTGGCGCCTGCGCCGCCGCCAGCGCACGGCGTGCGAAGCCGACGCCCGCGAGGCCGGCCACGACACATGAGACATTTGTTCTGATTCACCTCCCAAGCGGATGTTTTTTCACGACTTCACCGTAGCGGCATGCTAGGCTCTTCGCCCCATGTCCGTCCCCGACACCCCCGCCCCCCGCCACGTGCTGACCCCCAGCTCGCTCAACCGGCTGGTTCGCGACCTGCTGGGCGACGCGCTGCCGCAGGTGTGGATCGAAGGCGAGCTGTCCAACGTGGCGAAGCCGGCCTCGGGCCACCTGTACTTCACCTTGAAGGACAGCGGCGCGCAGGTGCGCTGCGCGATGTTCAAGATGAAAGCCTCCGTGCTGCGCTTTCGCCCGGTCGACGGCATGCAGGTGCTGCTGCGCGCCAAGGTCGGCCTGTACGAACCGCGCGGCGAGTTCCAACTGGTCGCCGAATACATGGAGCCGGCCGGCGAAGGCGCGCTGCAGCGCGAGTTCGAGCAGCTCAAGGCCCGGCTCGACGCCGAAGGCCTGTTCGACCCGGCGCGCAAGCGTGCCCTGCCCCGCTACGCGCGCCGGATCGGCGTGATCACCTCGGCCACCGGCGCGGCGATCCGCGACGTGCTGAGCGTGCTGTCACGGCGCTGGCCATTGGCTGATGTCGAGATCTTGCCGGTGCCGGTACAGGGCCGCGAGGCGCCGCCGGCGATCGTGGCGATGCTGCGCAAGGCATCGGCCAGCGCACGCTACGACGTGCTGCTGCTGACCCGCGGCGGCGGTTCGCTGGAAGACCTGTGGGCGTTCAACGACGAAGCGGTGGCACGGGCGATCCACGCCAGCGCGGTGCCGGTGGTTTCCGCGGTGGGCCACGAGATCGATTTCAGCATCGCCGACTTCGTCGCCGACCTGCGCGCGCCCACGCCCTCGGCCGCCGCCGAACTGCTGGTGCCCGACGCGGTGGCGGTCGATCGCCACCTGCGGCAGCTGCAGCAGCGCCTGGCTACCCTGCAGCAACGACGCATGCAGGGGAACGCGCAACGCGTCGACCATCTGCTGGCGCGATTGCAGGCGCAGCGGCCGCAGGCGCGGCTGCAACGCGATCGCGAGCGGCTGGTCCATCTCCACCGTCGCCTCCTCGGGGCAATGCGCGAACAGCAGCAACGCCGCCAGTCGCAGCTCGACCGCGCCCGGTCCCGCTTGCTCGGGCAACACCCGCAGCAGCGGTTACCCCTGCTGCGCCATCGCCTCGGCGAACTCACCCAGCGCCTGCGCCACGCCATCGAGCGTCGTCTGGAACGCGACCGCCTCACCCTGCAGCAAGCCGCGCGCGCTCTGCATACGGTCAGCCCATTGGCCACGCTGGAACGCGGCTACGCCATTCTGTTCGACGAGGCCGGCAAGGTGCTGCGCTCGACGCAAGGTGTCGAGACGGGCACCGCGCTGCGCGCGCGCTTGGCCGATGGAGAGCTGGGGCTGCGGGTAGAGGAACGTGAGGCCGCGAAGCCTCGCGGGTAATCGCGCAGCAACCGACACCCGTGCCGCCCAGGCTCCTAGCCTGAAAACATTCTCTCGATGGCGGCGACCGCCGTAGCCAGGCCGTCTTCGCGGGCGATACGCCGACCAAGCTCGGCTGCACGCGCGGCGATGGTTTCCCCCGCGACAAAATCGAGGGCCGCGGCAAGAGCCCTGGCGTCCGGAGTTGCCGCCGGGAGTGCCGCCGGCGCCACGCCCAGCCGACGAAGGCGATCCGCCCAGAACGCCTGATCCCCGGCGAACGGCATGACGATGGAGGGTTTGCCTGCCCGCAGGGCCGAGTGGGTGGTTCCCGATCCGCCGTGGTGGATCACCGCAGCCATCCGTGGAAACAGCCAATCGTGCGGGGTGGCGTCGATGCACAGGACATTGTCCGGCAGACGCACGTCGCCCATCCCGTTCCACCCCGGCCAGAACACGGCACGTCGCCCGTCCAGCGCCGCGACCACCGCACCGAGCATGGCAGCCATGTCGATGCCGGTCATGCTGCCAAAGCCCACATAGACCGGCGCGGTGCCGGCGGCAAGGAACGTCGCCAGAGCCGGAGGTGGCGTGTAGCTTTCACCCATGGGCGGCAGCCACTGGCCACACAGCGTGGCATTCGCCGGCCAGTCCTTGGGCGATGGCAGCAGCGTCGGCGAGATGCCGTAGAGCATGGGCAGATCCTTCCACACGGTTTTCCGCGGCGGCAGGGCCAGCACCTCCGCCCGTGCACGGTTGAGCGCCTGCTTGAAAGCCAGCCAGAACAGCTTGTTGGTGAACGCGAGGCTGGCCCGGTTCAACCAGGCGGGGACCCAGGCCGGCGGCAAGAAGGGCGAAGCAAACTCGCGCGACGGCGTAAGGGGGATCATCCCCGCGATGACGGCGGGAACCTCGAGGCGCTCGGCCACCGAAAGCCCGACGAAGCCGGCCAGGCCCGACGTCACGATGGCATCGCAACCTTCCGCCGCGGCCAGCGTCTCCCGCATCCACGCAGCCGTGTGCTTGTTGGTCAATGCCACCATGGCCTTGGCCGTGCCGCGCGGCCCTTGTTGTCCCCAGTCGGCAAACAGCTCGCGGATGTCGCCGGAAAGCGGCGTGGCTGGAATCCCGAGCGCATTCGCCGTGCCCAGGGTTCGCGCGTCACCCAGCAGAACCACCTCATGGCCCGCTTTGCGCAGGGCATGACCCAGGGCGGCCAGCGGGCGCGTATCGCCCTCGGTGCCGCAGGTCAGAAGCACGAGCTTCATGTCACGCTCCCATGTAAAGTAAACGTCGTATACTTTACATGCCACCGAGTGTCTGAGCCATGCCCTCTTCCCGTCCGCGTCCCCGGCCATCGAGCCGGGCCGATTTGCCCGAACACATGGGCCTCGTTGCGCGCCAATTGTTCGCATCGCACGGCTATGCCCAGGTGACCATGGAGCAGGTCGCCGCCCAGGCCGGCGTATCCAAGCGCACCCTGTACAAATACTTTCCGGCCAAAGAAGCCCTGCTGGAACACACGCTGGAAGCTTCCCTCTCGAAAGACCTCGCAACACGCGACTTCAGCCTGCACGAACGTGCCGGCTTCCGCGCCGGCGCCACGGCACTGCTGCACGAATCGGCGCACTGGTGCGAACAGCACGCCGATATCCTGTTGCCCTACATCCGCTACAAGTTCGCCAATTTCGACCCGGGCGCCAGGCCGAAGGAAGATCGCGGCCTGCTTCCACTCTGGGTGATGCTGATCGAAGCCGCCCAGGATCGCGGCGAACTGGCGCCGCAGCATCGCTCCGAACAACTGGGCATCTATTTCCACTACCTCTACCTGGGTGCCCTGATGCGCTGGCTCAGCGAGCCGGGCCTCGACCTGCGGCAAGAGTTCGACATGGTGATCGGGCTGTTCATGGACGGGGCGGCGGCCGGCGCGAATTGATGTTCGGCAAGCTGGCGCATGGCCATGCAGCCTTGTGTCGCCGCGGGGAGAGCCTCGACATCATGCCCGTGTGGCCGTCGCGGCCAGCGCGAAACCAGGTTCACCCACTGGCAGACGACAGCAGCTCACGACCCCTGAACAACACCACGCCCTATCCTTGCCGGATCGCAACCGCAGGCAAGCGCCATGTTGAACAAGACCTACCCGTACTACCTTGCCAACCGGCCGCAGACGTCGAAGGCCATGCTCGACGTGCGCGACAAGTACAACGGCAAGCTCGCCACCCGCGTCGCGGTACCGGACGCGAAGGCCACCGAGCAGGCGATCGCCGCCGCGGTGAAGGCGGCCAGGCCCATGCGCGAGTTCAAGCCGTGGGCGCGCCAGGCCGTGCTGCAGCATTGCGCGCAGCGCTTCGCCGAGCGCCGCGACGAACTGGCCGAGGCGCTGTGCATCGAGGCCGGCAAGCCGATCAAGGATGCGGCCGGCGAGGTGACCCGGCTGATCGAGACCTTCCGCATCGCTGCCGAAGAAGCCGTGCGCATCAACGGCGAGACGATCAACCTGGAACTGGCCAGCCGTCTGGACGGCTATCACGGCTACACCAAACGCGTGCCGCTGGGGCCGGTGTCGTTCATCACGCCGTTCAACTTTCCGCTGAACCTGGTCGCGCACAAGGTGGCGCCGGCGATCGCCGCCGGCTGCCCGTTCGTGCTGAAACCGTCGGAGAAGACCCCGATCGGCGCGCTGATCATCGGCGAGGTGCTGGCCGAGACCGATCTGCCGAAGGGCGCGTTCTCGATCCTGCCGCTGGACGGCGACCATGCCGCACCGCTGGTCGAGGACGAGCGCTTCAAGCTGCTCTCGTTCACCGGCGGCCAGATCGGCTGGGCACTGAAGGCACGCGCCGGGCGCAAGAAGGTAGTGCTGGAACTGGGCGGCAATGCCGCCTGCATCGTCGACGCCGACCAGGGCGCGCAGCTCGATCGCGTGGTGGAGCGGCTGGTGTTTGGCGCGTTCTACCAGTCCGGGCAGAGCTGCATCGGCGTGCAGCGCATCTACTCCCACGCGGATGTCTACGACGCGCTGAAGCGCAAGCTGGTCGCCGCCACGAAGAAGCTCAAGGCCGGCGACCCGCGCGACAAGGAGGTATTCCTCGGCCCGATGATCGACGAGGCGGCCGCCGAACGCCTGCACGGCTGGATTCTGGAAGCGAAACAGGCCGGCGGCAGGATTCTCTGCGGCGGCAAACGCGAGGGCAACATGCTCGACGCCACGCTGATGGAGAACGTGCCCGCCGATGCCAAGGCGAACCGCATGGAAGCGTTCGGCCCGTTCGCGCTGCTCGCTCCGTTCGACAAGTTCGACCAGGCGATCGGCATGGTCAACGACTCGGACTACGGCCTGCAGGCCGGGGTCTTCACCAACGATCTGGACCACGCCATGCGTGCCTGGAACGAGCTTGAGCAAGGCGGCGTCATCATCAACGACATCCCCAGCTTCCGCGTCGACAACATGCCCTACGGCGGCGTCAAGCTGTCCGGCCTGGGTCGCGAAGGCCTGCGCTACGCGATCGAGGACATGACCGAGATCCGCCTGATGGTGATGCGCGAAGGCTGATCCATGCCGGACCCTGCGCCACACGAAGGTCGCCGCCCGCTGCACGGCCGCGACGGAGGCCGGCGGGCATTGCCCGCCCTACCGCAAGGGTTTCATGACCGGTGCGTTCCAGCCCATCGCGTTGTAGACGCGGTACCGCAGCACGCCCAGGTACTCATGCAGGGCCACGTCGGTCAGCACCAGGTTCTGCGCCGAGGGCCACAGGCCCAGGTTGGCGTGCAGGTAATCCGCGCGCACCGGGGTGGCTGCTATACCGAAATGGTCGAAGTACAGCACGCTGCGACGCAGGTGCCAGGCGGAGCTGACCAGCCACACCTTCGGCGCGTCGAGCCTGGCCAGCAGCGGGCGCGAGAACTGCGCGTTCTGCCAGGTGTTGTTGCTGCGGGATTCCAGGATCAGATCCTCGTCCGGCACACCGAGCCCGCGCAGCACGCGGGCGTAGGAGACGGCCAGCGGCGTTTCCATGCGTTCCGGGTCGCCGCCGCTGACCAGCAATTTGCAATCGGTCCCGGCCGCGTGGCAGGCGTGGTACAGCACGGCCGCTTCGGTGATCCGTCCGTACGCGCTGATGCTCGGTTCGACCTTGTCCTGCGGCACATGGATCGAACCGCCGGTCAGCAACACGATCGCGTTGTGCGGTGCCCATGCCAGCGTCGGACGCAGCGCATACGGCGCCTGCAGGCGTTGCAGCAACAGCCGGGGCAACACGCCACATCCGGCCAGCAGCAACAGCAGCACCGCCAGTAGCGCGGCGCCGCCGCCCAGCCGACGCCAGCGACGCCAGAGCGCCAGCCAGGCGAGCAGGATCAACGCAGCGATGAGCGAAAGCAGCATGGTCGGGCCGACAGCACGAAGGCTCGCAGGTTAACCGATGCGAGGCCGCACGCAAGGCGCGCTTTCGTGACGGCGACAACTGCGCGAGGATGATCGACGCGCGCGATCGGCGCGTGCCGCGCAGGCGTCGCCATGACCACCCTCGTCTTCGTCCACGGCTGGAGCGTCACCAGCACCGCCACCTACGGACAGATGCCGCAACGCCTCCAGCAACGTGCGGCCGCCAGCGGCCTGGCGATGACCCTGGCCGACATCTGGCTGTCCGAATACGTGAGCTTCGACGACGCGGTAACCATGGCCGACCTGGTGCGCGCATTCGACCACGCCCTGCGCGACCTGCACCTGCAGGACGCAAGCTTCGCCTGCGTGACGCACTCCTTTGGCGGCCCGGTGGTGCGCGAGTGGTTGCGCGCGCAGCGCATGCAACCCGGACGCCACAGCACCATCCGCCTGACCCACTTGGTGATGCTGGCGCCGGCGAACTTCGGTTCCGCATTGGCACAGTTGGGCAAGGGCGTGCTCGGCAAGCTGAAGGCGTGGTGGCACGGCGTGGAACCGGGCCAGCGCCTGCTCGACTGGCTGACGCTGGGCAGCCCGGCCTCGCTCGCCCTCAACCTGGACACCATCCACGGCGTGGACCCCGCGACCACCGGCCTGTATCAGTTCGTGCTGACCGGCGATCGCCCCGACCGCGCGCTGTACGACTACCTGGTGCCCTATACCGGCGAGGACGGCTCCGACGGCGTGGTGCGCCTTGCCGCGGCCAATCTCAATGCGCGCCACGCGGTGCTGAGCCGGGATGGCAAAAGTGATGTCGGCGGCATCGACGAACTGGCGTTGAGGGTGACCCGCGGCCCGCGCTTCGCCTTCAAGATCGTGGCCGACGCCGCCCACTCGGGCAGCGAACACGGCATCCTGCGCGAGGCGGCGCCGACCACCGTGGCCGACATCCTGCGTTGCCTGCAGGTGCGCAGCAGCGGCGACTACGCCACCCTGGCCGACGCCTTTGACGCCGAGAACGCCGCACGCGACGCGCACCGGGTGGAACTGGAACCGGCCGACCCGTTCCCCGCCCGCGTGCACATCCACGACCCGCGCAGCCAGCTGATCGTGCGCATCAGCGACGACAGCGGCGAGGCGCTGGCCGGCGCCGGCTTCCTGCTCACCGCCGGGCCGCAGGCCAGCCCCGACCGGATGCCGCCGGGCTTCATGCTCGATCGCCAGGTCAACCCGCGCCATCGCGCCACCACCACGCTGTATCTCGACCACACGCTGCTCGCGGGCGCCGATCGCGTGAGTCATCCGGACAACTCGCGCAAGACACTGCGCCCCGCCATGCCCAGCCACCGGCCCTACGGTGCCAGCGTCACGCCGCAGGATCTCGGCGGCCTGGTGCATCACGCGCTGGCGCGCAGCATTGCCGTCGATGACCTGTTCGCCATCCTCGGCCCGCACCAGACCACCGTGCTGGACGTGGTGCTCTCGCGCAAAATCCACGCTGGCGTGTTCCGCCTCATCCGCGACCTGGAGCCGCAGGACTTCCGCCAGCCGTCGCCCGGCCCGGTGATCGGCCAGCGCCGCTGACCCGATCGCGCGCGGGACGTTACGATGCGCGCCGGAGCTCCAGCGCGCCGATCACCGTAGGAGCCCGCTCGCGGGCGATGCTCCTTAACCGGCCAAGACCTGGATTTCGTCACGTCACAAGAGCATCGCCCCCTGCGCCGCACGAAGACACCGAGCGAACGCACCGGATTACGACTTCGAGACCAAGTCGATCCAACTCTCCGACGACCGCAAGACCGCCACCGTGGAGATCACCAGCGCCATGCGCATCGGCGACATGACCCTCGCCCGCTCCCGTTCGGTGGAACACCTCATCCGCCGCCTGGGCCGCATCCGCAGCGTCAGCAGCGAAGAAACCGTGTGGGCGTACCAGCCGGAATAGGCCGAACGTCGGCGAGTACCACCGATGCCTCGATCTGTCGTTCCGATATGTTCCAGTAGGCCCGCAGCAGCTTCGGCGCCTGCGCCGTCGGCACCGGTTCGAAACCGTGCCGCTGATAGAAGCGGATCGCCCAGTCGGCCGCGGACCATGTGCCCACCAGCATGCGCCGCGCACTCTTGCGGCGCAGGTGCGTGATCAGCTCCCCGCCGATGCCGCGGCCCTGCTGGCCAGGCAGGACGTAGGCGTGGCGGATCAGGTCGACGTCTCGCACCGCCTGGACACCCATCACGCCGACCAGCGCGCCATCCATTTCATAACCCCGGAATTCGACCCCGGCGGCGATCTCGCCGTCGAACTCCCGCAACGTCATGTATGGCTCGTGCCAGCAATCGTCGGGAATCACGCCCCGGTACGCCTCGGCAGCGGCCTGGATGATCGCAAGTATCGTCGCGCGCTCGTCGTCGCGACAGCGCCGGATGATCGCCGGCGCGACGCCTTCGGTGGTTGTCGGGGAAACTTCGCCTTGGTTGGGGTCGATGATGGCGTTCTGCATGTGCCGCACTCCTGTCGGTTGGACGGGTGCAAGCCTGACGACACCGACGCGGGCGGTCTTGGACAAAAGTGCGGGCGCGGAATCAACCGGCGGCGGCGTAGCGGCTCGGCGTAACGCCGAACTGCCGGGTGAAACAGCGGGTCAGGTGGCTCTGGTCGAAAAAGCCGGCAATCGCCGCCGCCTCGGCCAGCGCATGGCCGTTGCGAATGAGCCGGCGCGCCAGAGCGACCCGCCGCTGCAAGATGTAAGCATGCGGCGGCAGCCCCAGCTCGCGCGCAAAGCCGCGAAGCAACTGGTAGCGACTGAGCCCGGCCTCGTCGGCCAGGCTTGCCAGCATCAGCGGCGCGGCCGGGTCGTCATCGATCCTGTCGCGGACCTGGCGGATGGAAGCCACCGGCCCCGGCGACGCCATTCGGCCGCCCGCCGCATTGGCCTGCATGCCCGCAGCCAGGCGCAGGAGCGCCGTCTCGCAGGCCATCGCATTGCTCGATCCGCCCGCAGGCACATGGGTGAAGATGTCGTCGAAAAGCCGGCGCAATCGCTCGTCCTTGAATACCGGTGCGGCGAATGCCAGCGATATGTGGGCGCCATCGTGGATATCGTCCAGGACGTTGCCCAGCAGCTCGGGATCGACATACAACATCCGCCACGACCGCGGCTGTCCATGGATTGCGCGGCCGTCATGGACTTCGCCCGGGTTCACGAAAATCAGGCTGCCCGGCCCGGCTTCGACCTGACCCCGGCCGCTCGACGATGCATGTCCGCCGGTGTCGAGGACACCAATGCCGTACTGGTCGTGCGTGTGGCGCGGATAGCTGCGCGCCGTGGATGCCGTCATCGCGTCGATGCCGGCCAGAGGGAAACGGTGGTAGAGGATACGCTCGCTCATCCGCACTCCAGAGGGCTGCGGTGCCTCGGGCCTGGGAGCCAGCCCGGCGCCGGCTGGCAACGGTGCTCAGCCGTTGCCGCGCACCCGCACTGTCAACCCTTTCAGGAAATTGCGCAGCAGCTGATCGCCGCACAGCTTGAAGTTCTTGTGGTCGCTCTGGCGAAACAGTGCGCTGAGTTCCGGCTTGGAGACGGGGAAACCGGCGGACTCGAGGATCTGGTGCATGTCCACGTCCTTGAGTTCGAACGCCACGCGCAGCTTCTTCAGTACCACGTTGTTGGTGACGCGCTTCTCCGGCGGGCGCGGCGGGCGGCTTTCGTCCTTGCCGCGGCGGTGGAACACCAGTCCGTCGAGAAACAGCGCCAGCAGCTTGGTGCTGCATTCGACGTAGCCGGGCTCGTCGTCCTTCTTCAGCATCGCCTGCACTTCTTCCTTCGTCACCGGCGCCGCGGCGTCGGCCAGGTGGATCAGCTCCACCACCTTGCCGTCGCTCAAGTCGAGCATGTAGCGGATGGAGCGCAGTACGTCGTTGTTGATCATGTCGTTCCGAAGGGGCGTGCGTAAGGCCGCCATGCTACCGCGACGGTCCGGCGAGTTTCAGTCGGCACAGGCTCAACCCCCTTTCCGTTCGCGCTGCGTTTCATCTTCCACACCCGGAGGAGAACCGACGCGATGAAAACGAATACCCCGTGGCGCAGCGTGTTGATGGCCTTGCTGGTGATGCTTGCCGGCTGCGGCCACCGGCCAACCGCCGAGCCGGTCAAGACCGGCCATGCCGCCAGCGCCGCGGCAACGCAGAATGACCAGTCGGCCCGGACCACGCCGGCACCTTCCACCCGCCCGTTGCAGGAAACCGCACCCAGGGCGGCGAACGACACCACACTGCCCTCGCCGCCACGACTGCCACCGCCGCCGTATGTGCAACGCCGGGCAACCCCGCCTTCGCCTCCCGCACCGCCACCGATGGTCGCGGCGCCATTGGCAGCAGGCAAACGCATGGCCCCCGCCATGCCGACGATGGCGTCGATCATCATGCCCCCGAACCAACCATTGCCCGGCGACATCAACACCGAAAACTACACCCACCGCGACGCCAATCCGGTGCGGCTGGTGAGCGAACACCCGGTGTCCACCTTCAGCATCGACGTCGACACCGGCGCGTACACCAACGTGCGGCGCATGTTGAATGCCGGCCGCCTGCCGCCAGCCGACGCGGTGCGCGCGGAGGAGTTCATCAACTATTTCGATTACCACTACGCGCCGCCGGCGAATCGCGCGCAGCCGTTCAGCGTCATCACCGAACTGGCGCCGGCGCCGTGGAATGCACAGCGGCAACTGTTGCTGGTCGGCATCCAGGGTTATCGCGTGCCGAAGGCGCAGATCCCCGCCGCCAACCTGGTGTTCCTGATCGATACCTCCGGCTCGATGAACGAGCCGGACAAGCTGCCGCTGCTCAAGGCTTCGCTGAAACAGCTGGTGCGCGAACTGCGCAAGCAGGACCGGGTGGCGATCGTCACCTATGCCGGTTCCGCCGGCGTCGCCCTGCCTTCCACTGCCGGCGACCAGCACGCCACCATCGATGCCGCCATCGACAGCCTCGGCGCCGGCGGTTCCACCAATGGCGGGGCCGGCATCGAGTTGGCCTATGCGCAGGCCGGACAAGGCTTCATCAAGGACGGTGTAAACCGGGTAATCCTGTGCACCGACGGTGATTTCAACGTGGGCACGGTCGACGAGGAAGCCCTGAAAACCACCATCGAGGACCATCGCAAGAGCGGCGTGGCGCTGACCACGCTGGGCTTCGGCGAAGGCAACTACAACGATGCGATGGCGGTGATGCTGGCCGACGTGGGCAATGGCAGCCACCACTACATCGACAACCTCGCCGAAGGCCGTCGCGTGCTGGTGGACGAGATGTCCGCGACGCTGCTGACCATCGCCAGGGACGTGAAGATCCAGCTGGAGTTCAACCCCGCCCAGGTGCAGGAGTACCGCCTGATCGGCTACGAGAAGCGCCTGCTCAAGCGCGAGGATTTCAACAACGACCAGGTCGACGCCGGCGAGATCGGCGCCGGTGCCAACGTCACCGCGATCTACGAGATCACCCCGGCCGGCTCTGCCGGCGCGCGGATCGATCCGCTGCGCTACGGCGGCCGCGCCGAGCCGCAAGGCCACGGCAATGAACTCGGCTTCCTGCGCCTGCGCTACAAGTTGCCGGGTCAGTCGGCGAGCCGCCTGATCGAACAGCCGATCGCCGCGCAGGCCGAGGCTGAAGCCAGCGAGCGGCTGCGCTGGGCCGCCGCGGTGGCCGCGTTCGCCGATGCCCTGCGCGGCGGCAAGTACCTGGACGGCTACGGCTACCGCCAGATCGCGCAGCTCGCCAACGGTGCCCGCGGCCAGGATGCCGACGGCTACCGCGCCGGCTTCGTGCAGTTGGTGAAGCTGGCCGAGGGCCTGGCCACGCCCGCCCCGGCCAACCCTGAAACTTTCCTGCGCTGAGCCATTCGGCCCCGCCGCGTCGACCGCCGTGACGACCGCAGCTTGCTCCCCCGCTGCCGCCTTCCCCCACGACGAGCGCGCGGCGGGGCCGATACCCGTCGCGCCGGCGCCCCTGCACGGGTCGCCCGGACACCGCCGATTTGTCTTACCCTCGCACTCCATGGATGCCCCGGTCGACCCCGATGCGATGCTGATGCTGGCCTACGCGCGCGGCGATCTTGCCGCGTTCGAGGCGCTGTACGCGAAGCATCGCGGCGTGCTGTATCGGTTCCTGCTGCGCAGCCTGCGCGATCCCCAGCGCACCGACGAGCTGTTCCAGGAAACCTGGAGCCGGGTGATCGCCGCCCGCGCGCGCTACCAGCCGCAAGCGAAGTTCAGCACCTGGCTGCTGCAGATCGCGCACAACCTGCTGGTCGATGCGCTGCGCCGCCAGCGCCCCACCGCCGACGGCGAGGAAGCCGAACTGGCGCTGTCCCGCGTCGCCATCCCCGAACACGAGCAACCCGAGCACGCCTGGTCCGATTTCGAGCGCCGCCGCCACCTGCAGCGCGCGATCGAGCAGTTGCCCGACGAGCAACGCACCGCCATCCTGTTGCGGCTGGAGCAGGAGCTGAGCCTGGAGGAGATCGCCGAAGTGACCGGCAGCGGCCGCGAGACCGTGAAGTCGCGCCTGCGCTATGCCATGACCCGCCTACGTGAAGCGCTGTCCGAATGAGCACGCCCCTGCCACCGAACGATCCCGCCACCCCGGACGAGAAGCTGCCCGGCGAAGCCGAAGTGGCCGCGCTGTACCGGCATCTGCCGCGGCGCGAGCCCGGTCCGGAGCTGGACGCGGCCGTGCTGCATGCCGCGGCGCATGCGCTCGGCGTCGACCGGGCGCCGTTGCACGTCGAACGCCGCAAGAACCCGCGCGAGTCCGGCGACTGGGTACACCCCAAGCCGTTGTCGGCGATCAAGGCTCGCGCGATCCCGTCGGTCGACCCGGCCGCGCGCGCACGCCGTCGCCCCATGCCGCACTGGCTGGTGGCGCTGGGCAGCGCGGCCAGCCTGGTGCTGGTTGCCGGCCTGGCCTGGCACATGCGCTCGACGTCGCCGGCTTCGCCGCTGCCGACCGAAATGGCCGCGCCGGCGCAGGCCGTCACGCTGCCCACTGCCGGGCAAGCTGCCGATCGCGCCGCTGCCGCTGCGGCGCCGTCACCGCGCACGCAGGCAGCACAAGCGGCCAGGCGCCGGTCGATGGCTGCAGGGAAACAAGCCGTCGCCCCTGCCGTCGTCGCGGAAAGGATGGCCCCACCGCCGCCGGTGACGCCGATGGCCAAGGCGTCATTGCAACCGCAGATGGCCGCAGCCCCACCGGCACCGCCGCCACCGCCGCTGCCGGCAATGCTCCAGGCGCCCGCGCCGGCAGCACCGCCCGCGCCGCCAGCGGGCACCGTCGCGAAGGAAGCCGCACCAGCGACGGCTGGCGTCATCACTCCGGCCGAGGAGCTGGCGCGGATCGAGCAGCTGTTCGCGCAAGGCGAGCAGCACGAGGCACGCCAGCGCCTGCTCGATTTCCACCACGCCCACCCGCAATGGCCGCTGCCGCCGGAGCTGCAGGCGAAACTGCCCAAACCGTGAGCGAGCCGCTGTCCACCGTCGCCGCGCGTTGCCGCCACCAGCAGGACATCCGCAAGAGCCGCTTCCTCGCCATCGCCGAGCCGGTGACCTCGCCCGCCCAGGCGCTGGCCTTCCTGCGCGAGGTCGCCGACCCGGCCGCCACGCACAATTGCTGGGCCTGGCGCATGGGCCAGGACTACCGCTTCAACGACGACGGCGAACCCGGCGGCACCGCGGGCCGACCGATCCTGCAGGCGATCGAGGGCCAGCAGATGGATGGCGTGATGGTGGTGGTCACGCGCTGGTACGGCGGCATCAAGCTCGGCGCCGGCGGCCTCGCCCGCGCCTATGGTGGCACCGCCGCCGAATGCCTGCGCCTGGCCGAACGGGTGCCGATCGTGGCGATGGCGCGGTGCGGCCTGCGCGTGGAGTTCGCCGCACTCGCGCTGCTCAAGGCCCGCCTCAAGGATCTGCAGGCCGAGGTCGAAGCGGAGCAGTTCGACGCCGACGGCGTCACCCTGCAACTGCAACTGCCGCAAAACCGCGCGGACGAACTGACACTGCTGGTACGCGACCTCACTCGCGGCCGCAGCAGCGCGAAGCGCCTGGATTGACCGCGCCTCGGGTAGGGGGGACTCCTTACCTCCGGCTCTTCGTATGCACCGCAGCCAGAAGCGATGGCGGGCAGTGCCCACCCTACTCGACTGACCGCGCCCCACCCACAGGAGCCCGCTGGCGGGCGATGCTCTTGCTCTTGCGATTCCCTATTCCCTGTTCCCGGCTCGAAAGCATCGCCCGCAAGCGGGCTCCTTGTACGTTGGTCATCGAGGGCGGCAGGCGTAAGGTCGTCCACGTTTTCGGGGAAGCCGCGGGCTCCTTGAGGCAGCCTGGCTGACCTCGCACGTAGAGCGGCTCCCCGCCCCATTCGCTGAGCACGATAAGTGTCCCGGGCCGTTGAGCCAGCGTGACAAGGGTGTGCCGCGAGAGTGCGGGGTCGGGGAACCTGAAAACATCCTACCCCACGATACCGCACGAGGCACGCGCATGACTTCTTCTTCGGATACGGCTTGGCTGGCATTGGACATCGGCGCGAAGTCCCATGCCTGGGCCAGCGAGATCGCCGGCGAGCGTGAGCAAGGCACGGTGGATAACACGGCGCCAGCCTTGCTGACGTTCCTGAAAGGGCGCTTGCGCCACGGCATGACGCTGCGCGTACTGGTCGAGGCCACGGGCGTGTATTACCTGGACGTGGCGCTGCAGGCGCAGCAGCTGGGCGCCGAGGTGATGGTGATCAACCCGCGCGTGGCGCACCACTTCGCGCAAGCGCTGAACCAGCGTAACAAGACCGACCGGCTGGACGCCAAGATGCTGCTGGAATGCCTTCAGCGCATGCCGTTCCTGGCCTGGGTGGCGCCGAGCGAGGCGCACCTGCAGCTGCGGAGCTACGGACGTTTCCTTGTCCAGCTGACCGAGGCGAACACCGCCAACAAGAACCGCCTGCACGCCTTGCAAAGCGTCAAAGGCAGCCCGCGCCTGTTGCGCGACGAGCTCAAGCGCATGATCGCCAGCACCGACAAGCGCATCGCGCGCATCCGCACCCACGCCATCGCCCTGATCCGCGAGGAGCCTCACTTGAACGCCTGCTTCAAGGCACTGTGCAGCTTCACGGGCATCGCCGACGTCTCCGCTGTCGCCCTGCTCAGTGAACTGATCACCCTGCCACCCACGCTCAGCAGCCGCGCCTGCGTCAGCCACGCCGGCCTCGACCCGCGCGTGTTCGAATCCGGCACCAGCGTGCACAAGGCGCCGCGCATCTCCCGCCACGGCAACAAGTACCTGCGCCGCGCGCTCTTCCTGCCCGCCATGAGCGCGACCGTGCACGACCCACGCGCCAAGGCCTTCAAGGAACGCCTTGTCGCCCGCGGCAAGAAGCCCTTGCAGGCCACCACCGCCGTCATGCGCAAGATGCTCACCGCCGCTTGGGCCGTCATGAAAAACCCCGCCCTCTACGACTCCGCTCTCCTCTATGCAGACCTCGAAAAGGCTTGACTTCGATCTAAGTGTCTACGTGGATGTTGTTTGCGGATTGAATCGGCGGCCGTGCGCCCCACTTCAAAGGCTGCGTGCCGCCGTGCGCATTCCTACGGACATCCTGCGAGTATCCATGAGCGACGCCGCCACCGACACGCCCCGCCCGTCCCGCCGCCTCGGCGCGCTGCGCGGACTGTGGCCGTTCCTGAAACCGCACCGCGCGCTCGCCGTCGGCTGGCTGGTGTTCCTGGGGTTGTCCTCGGGCGCGTCGCTGACCTTGCCGCTGGCGTTCCGCCACATCATCGACAAGGGCTTCGGCCACGCCAGCCAGACGGCGATCAACGAGACCTTCATCGCCCTGTTCGGCGTGGCGCTGGTCCTCGCCGTGGCCACGGCGGCGCGCTATTTCTGCATCACCCTGCTGGGCGAACGCGCGCTGGCTTCCTTGCGGCAGACCCTGTACGCGCAGGTGATCCGGCTGGACGTGGCGTTCTTCGAACGCAGCCGTGTCGGCGAACTGCTGTCGCGCCTCAGCGCCGATACCGAAGTGGTGCAGACGCTGATCGGCTCGGGCGTGTCGGTGGCGTTGCGCAGCGTGGTGATGCTGGTCGGCGCCAGCGCCATGATGGTATGGACCGCGCCCTCGCTGGCCGGACTCACCGCGCTGGTGATCCCCGCGGTGATGCTGCCGATTCTCGTCTTCGGCCGCCGCGTGCAGAAACTCTCGCGCGCCAGCCAGGATCGCCTCGCCGACGCCGCGGCGATCGCCAACGAAACCCTCAACGCCTCCACCGCGGTGAAAGCGTACGCGCGCGAGAACATCGAAAGCACCCGCTACAGCCACGCGATCCTGCGTGCGCTGGCCACCGCGCGCCGGCGCATCGGCATGCGCGCGCTGCTGACCATGGCGGTGATCGTGCTGGTGTTCGGCGCAATCACCCTGGTGCTGTGGGCCGGCGCGCGCCACGTGCTGACCGGCACGCTGGACCCCGGCGTGCTCGGCCAGTTCGTGCTCTACGCGGTGTTCGCCGCCGGCTCGGTCGCCGGGCTCTCCGAGGTGTGGGGCGACGTGCTGCGCGCGGCCGGCGCGATGGAGCGCCTGGGCGAACTGCTCGACGAGCGTCCCGAAATCGTCGCACCGGCGCAGCCGCTCGCCCTGCCCAAGCCGCTCCGCGGCGCGCTGCGCTTCGACGGCGTCAGCTTCCACTACCCGAGCCGCCCCGACGCCCCCGCGCTGCACGACTTCACGCTGGACGTGCGCCCGGGCGAAACCGTCGCCCTGGTCGGCCCGTCCGGCGCCGGCAAGAGCACCGTGTTCTCGCTGCTGCTGCGCTTCTACGATCCGCAGTCCGGCCGCATCTGCATCGACGGCGTCGACCTGCGCGCGGTGACGCTGGACGACCTGCGCGGCGCGATCGCGCTGGTGCCGCAGGAGACCGTGATCTTCAGCGGCAGCGCCGCCGACAACATCCGCTTCGGCCGCGACGGCGCCAGCGACGAGGAAGTGCACGAGGCGGCCCGCGCCGCCGAGGCGCACGACTTCATCAGCGCCCTGCACGACGGCTACCAGGCCGAGATGGGCGAACGCGGCGTGCGCCTCTCCGGCGGCCAGCGCCAGCGCATCGCGATCGCGCGCGCCATCCTGCGTGACGCCCCGCTGTTGCTGCTCGACGAAGCCACCTCGGCGCTGGATGCGCAATCCGAGGCGGCGATCCAGCAGGCACTGGAGCGCCTCGAAAAAGGCCGCACCACCCTGGTGATCGCCCACCGCCTCGCCACCGTGCAACGTGCCGACCGCATCGTGGTGCTCGACGGCGGCCGCATCGTGGCGCAAGGCACGCACGACAGTTTGCTGGCCGAAGGTGGCCTGTATGCCGAATTGGCACGGTTGCAGTTCGTGGCCTGATCCGTATCCTCCAATCCCGAATCCCGGCCTTCCATGCCTATCGTCCTCACTCCCTTCGCCCGCACCCGACTGTTCCCTCGCGATCGCCGCCGCAGCGCGATCCAGGATTGCACCGCCGAGGAGTTCGAGCAGCGCCTCAATGCCGAGGCGCCGTTGAAGGTGCTGGATGGCTACGCGCCGTTCTGCAAGCTGCACGTGCACCGCAACTGGACGTCCACGCGCTGCACTGCCACGCCGATCACCGAGGCGAACCGCCACCTGCTGCGTTCGGCCTACGAGGCGCGCAGCACTGATGAGCTGCCGGTGCTGGTGCGCTGGTTCGAAGGCATCGACCCGCCGGTCGCCAACTATCTGCTGCCGATCCTCTACAGCCGCGAACAGCTGGCGAAGGAAGGTTCGCCGATCGACGCCGACTGGGGCGTGGTCGGCTGCCTCTACACGGCCGAGCCCGAAGAGATCCC
Source organism: Rhodanobacter sp. UC4443_H10 (assembly GCF_052978325.1). NCBI lineage: Bacteria > Pseudomonadati > Pseudomonadota > Gammaproteobacteria > Lysobacterales > Rhodanobacteraceae > Rhodanobacter > Rhodanobacter sp. UC4443_H10. The sequence continues at coordinate 838,169 of NZ_CM129668.1, forward strand.
GATGGTGCCGATCACCATGCTGCGCAATGCGCTGGGCGTGGAAGAAGGCGGCTCGGGCGTGCCACTGGATCGCACGGCCTATCGGCGTGCCGTGGCGTTCTGGGAACGGCACGCGAACTGGCGCTGAGCAGGGCAAGCCGCGAAGAGCGACTTCGCCCCGGCCCTCCCCTGCCATCGCAGGGGAGGGAGCACATCCAGATCAACTGGCCAGCGAGCTGTTGTCGATCACGAAGCGGTACTTCACGTCGCCCTTGACCATGCGATCGTAGGCCTCGTCGATCTGCTGCGCGCGGATCATCTCGATGTCGGAGACGATGCCCTTGTCGGCGCAGAAGTCCAGCATCTCCTGCGTCTCGGCGATGCCACCGATCAGCGAGCCGGCAATCGCACGACGCTTGAAGATCAGGTTGCCGATGTTCGGCGTCGGATGCGGGTGCTCCGGCACCCCGACCAGCACCATGGTGCCGTCGCGCTTGAGCAGGCTGGTGTAGGCATCCAGCGAGTGGCTGGCGGCGACGGTGTTGAGGATGAAATCGAAGCTGCCCGCGTGCGCCTTCATCTCGCCGGCGTTGCGCGATACCACCACCTCGTTCGCGCCAAGGTCCAGCGCCGCCTGGCGCTTGCCGTCCGACGTGGTGAAGGCCACCACGTGTGCGCCCATCGCGTGGGCAAGCTTCACGCCCATGTGGCCCAGCCCGCCGATGCCGACCACGCCGACCTTGCTGCCGGGGCCGACCTTCCAGTGCCGCAGCGGCGAGTAGGTGGTGATGCCGGCGCACAGCAGCGGCGCGACGGCAGCCAGTTGCGATTCGGGGTGGCGGACCTTCAGCACGAACTTCTTGTCGACCACGATGCGCTGCGAGTAGCCGCCCAGCGTGTGCCCGGGCGCGTCCGCGGTCGGGCCGTTGTAGGTGCCGACGAAGCCGTTCTCGCAATACTGCTCCAGCCCTTCGTCGCAGGCTGCGCAATGCTGGCAACTGCCTACAAGGCAACCCACGCCCACCGTATCGCCGACCTTGAAGCCGGTCACCTCGCCGCCTACTGCGCTCACATGGCCGACGATCTCGTGACCCGGCACACAGGGATACAAGGTGCCGCCCCATTCGGAGCGCACGGTATGCAGGTCGGAGTGGCACACGCCGCAATAGGCGATCTCGATCTGCACGTCCTGCGGACCGGGCGCGCGGCGCTCGATGTCGAGGGCTTGCAGGGGCTTGTCGGCGGCATGTGCGCCGTAGGCTTTGGTGGTCATGGCGGTTCCTTGGCTCGGGGATGGGGAAAAAATGCAGGGTTCGACCTCGCACGATATTCCTGATCGCGCCGATTCTCCATCCCGTGGCCGGTTTCGCACGCGCTGCAGCGCGGCCTATCGTCCCGATTGGAAATACCGAATGGCGTGCCCGCGCGGTTGGAGGCAGACTGGGTCCGGTCACCTCGACCAACCTGCATCGAAGGAGGCAAGTCCCCATGTCCCACGACAAGAACAAGTCCGCCAGCGGTTCCACTACCGGCGCCGGCGCCCCTGCCGTCAGCGATCGCAACTCGCTGAGCATCGGCCCGAACGGCCCGCTGCTGCTGCACGACGTGCACTTCCTCGAACAGATGGCGCACTTCAACCGCGAGAAGGTGCCCGAGCGCCAGCCGCACGCCAAGGGTGCCGGCGCGTTCGGCGTGCTGCAGGTTACCGAGGATGTGTCCCGTTACACGCGCGCGGCGCTGTTCCGGAAGGGCGCGAAGACCGACATGCTGGCGCGCTTCTCCACCGTCGCCGGCGAATCGGGCAGCCCGGATACCTGGCGCGACGTGCGCGGCTTCTCGCTGAAGTTCTACACCGACGAAGGCAACTACGACCTGGTCGGCAACAACACGCCGGTGTTCTTCCTGCGCGATCCGATGAAGTTCCCGCACTTCATCCGCAGCCAGAAGCGCCTGCCGGATTCGGGCCTGCGCGACAACCACATGCAATGGGACTTCTGGACGTCCAATCCGGAAACCGCCCACCAGGTGACTTACGTGATGGGTGAGCGCGGCCTGCCGCGCACCTGGCGGCACATGAACGGCTACGGCTCGCACACCTATATGTGGATCAATGCCGCCGGCGAGAAGTTCTGGGTGAAATACCATTTCCACACCCGCCAGGGCATGGCGTTCTTCAACAACGCCGCAGCGGCCGCGATGGCCGGCGAGAACGCCGACTTCCACCGCGCCGACCTGTTCAACGCGATCAAGCGCGGCGAATTTCCCGTGTGGGACCTGTCGGTGCAGGTGATGCCGTATGCGGAGGCGAAGAACTACCGCTTCAATCCGTTCGACCTGACCAAGGTGTGGCCGCACAAGGACTACCCGCTGATCAAGGTCGGCACGATGACCTTGAATCGCAATCCGGAAAACTTCTTCGCGCAGATCGAGCAGGCCGCGTTCTCGCCGGGCAACACCGTGCCGGGCATCGGCCTGTCGCCGGACAAGATGCTGCTCGGCCGCGCGTTCGCCTACGCCGATGCCCAGCGCAACCGCATCGGCACCAACTTCCACCAGCTGCCGGTGAACCAGCCCAAGGTGCCGGTGAACACGTACATGTTCGACGGCCAGATGGCCTACCACCACAGCGGCAACGCCCCGGTGCATGCACCCAACAGCGGCGGGCGCCCGTGGTCGGACGACACCGGCCCGGTCGAAAACGGCTGGGAAGCCGACGGCGAGATGGTACGCAGCGCATACACGCTGCACGCGGAGGACGACGACTTCGGCCAGGCCGGCACCCTGGTGCGCGAGGTGTGGAACGACGCCCAGCGCGCGCAGTTCGTCGATCAGGTCGCCGGCAGCCTGCTCGGCGGCGTGCGCAGCCCGGTGCTGGAACGCGCCTTTGCTTACTGGAAAAGCGTGGACGCGAAAATCGGCCAGCAGATCGAGGACAAGGTCCGCGCCGGCAGCGCATCGGAACCGGCCGAGGGCATGGGCGAAGCCTGATCGCCCTCACACCCTGTCGACTCCCGTCACACCCGTAGGAGCCCGCTCGCGGGCGATGCTCTTGTCGGGTGTCGGGGTTCGACAGCCGCAAACCAAAACAGCATCGCCCGCGAGCGGGCTCCTACGGGCGACGGCTTCCCGGTGGCACTGTCTGCTGAACCAGCATTCATCACGTTCACGCAGCCATTTCACCGGCACTGCTTCCATCGGACTCCCCATGAGTCGGCGCCCGGCCAGTCCTGGCCGGCTGGCGACCAGTTCCACCGCTATCGAAACCGGCAAGAGCATCCGCCAGGTCGAAGAGTCCTTGCTCGGCAAGAACCCCAAGCTTCGCGGAATCGCACTGGCAAGCTGACTCCTCTCAGTTCACCAGGGCCGCTTCAACCAATCGCTGCATCGGCCGGTAGTCGTTCGCCATGCCGGCTCGAATGGCGCCGAAATACGCTGCCTTGTCTGCCTCCCACGCGCTGTAGTCGAGTGGCCCGCGCCCCGCCTGTACCACCATGACGTCGGCCAATAGGCGCGACAGCCGCCCATTCCCCTCGCGAAATGGGTGAATCAGGATGAGTTCTACGTGGGCCATGGCGATCGCTTCGATCAATGAAGCATCATCAATGTCATGGCAAGGCGTGAAACGTGCAAGACAATCGTGTTCAAACACCGTCAACAGACGGGGAACCTGCGTTGCCGCGGCAAAATGGAAATCGCCCTTGCCCATGTTGACCGAGCGCTCCATGCCAGCCCAGTCATATACATTGCCGAGCCGCCGACGATGCCAGGTTTTCAAGTCCGCCACGTACAGGCGCCGATCAGGCAATGCCTCCAACAGCACCGCCCGGTAGATCTGCCCCAATAACTGCAGTTCGACTTCGTCCATCTCGTCTGGATCGGTCACGCCCAGCTTGTTCCGCAAGACCCGGTCGTCCGAGCCAGGCTCGTAGCTGCCTTGGGCCTCACCGGCTTCGTAACGGTTACTCATGCAGACGCGTCCCCTGCCGCGACCCAGGCCGTCACCTCAATGTCTCGAAGCCCCGACGAACAATATCGGCCATCAGCTTGCGCCGCTCCAGCAGAAAATCAGCATAATTCATCTGCGGCCAATCAATCGGCAAGGCATGTAGCTCATGCATCCGCTGCCATTCCTCGCCGCTGAAACGTGCCTTGATCTGTGGCACGTAATCGGTCGGCGGACTGTCACTGATATCAATGTTGTCCGGCCATTCCAGAAGTGCGTAGTTCGCCATCTGATTGATGACCTTGCGGTCTTCCTCGCCCTGATTTTGCAACCAGGCGACAGGAAATAGATGATGCCGCTCAAGGGACTTCTTTTTTGTCTTCAGCGCCGGGTCGAGCAGATCGCTAACCTTTTTGTGCGAAAACAGTACCGGCGCGTTCAAACGATTCTGCGCAGCCACGTAGGCGAACAGCTCCGGGTTGCGTGCCGACGAGCTGTTCAACGCAGCGGGCAAAGTGATCGCCCAGAAATCGCCTGTAAGCTGACTGGTCATCAGATCGTCGAGAATCGCAATGAATCGCTCAGCCTCACTCACGCCACGCAAGCGGTTGAGGTCGCTGTCCATGATTGTTTCGGGCGAATTGCTGTAACGGCCAGTCAAACTGGCGAAATAAAACCAACGCCCGATCACCTTCTGCAACTGGTGCTCGGGAACTTTGCACTGGGTACGGCCGATCAGATAGAACGCATAGGCATACACCAATGCCATCTGCGATGAGATCATCTCGCGGCTGCGGAATCCTGCGCCAATCAATGCGCTCAGGAACTGATGCCAACAAGTCAGATCCAGCACCTTGGCCTGTGCCTGCTGCAGAATCTGAAACTGCGCATCCCGACGAGTGGCGGAAAACTGTCCTGTCTCCAAATCCTTGCCACGCAGCACCTGATATACGCTTTTCAGGCGGCCACGCGAAAAGCCAAGCGCTACCGACACACGCAGTAACTGGTCGGGATCAGGCTCAATGAAGTGATTGAATGGCGAAGCCGCACTGCCTGCCGCCGGTGGCTGACGCGAAGCACGGCAAAAATGCTCCAATGCCGCCCTGCCCGAATCCCAAAACACCGACAGCAGAGTCAGCAGGAAGTCTGCCTGGTTGAGCTTCACGCCCTCGCTATTGATACGAACAAAAATGTCGGCGACCTGCTCCTCGTCCACTGTCGAGGCGATCTCCAACGCAGTGAACGGGTACTTCTGCAGATCGAACAAGCGGTCGAGATTGTGGCTGATCTGCTCTTCTTCCTCATCGCTCAGTTCCGTTTTGGCACTCAAACCGTTGAGGAAATCCTTCACCATCCTGAAGCTGGAGTTGCCCGAGGCCCAAAGCTCGGAAATATTGGCAATCCATTCCGGGTCACGCTTGATCGCCGCATCCGCCACGTCAAAGCGACCGTCGCGCGGACGGAAGGCAATCTCGATCCGGCGCTCGCGATAGTCGTCGTCAAGTACGTGTTTGCCGCGAAACACCGCATATAACGAAGTCAGCCGCTGCTGCCCATCGACGATCAGCCGCGAAGGCGCCGTATGCACCTTGTCACCCACACCGATTTGCTTGGCGCCGTTGGCCTGCCCGTTCTCCCAGAACAGGAAATAGCCCACCGGGAAACCGCGATACATCGAATCGAACAGGTCGCGCACCTTGGCGTTGGACCATACGAACGGCCGTTGGATGTCCGGAAGACCAATATCGCCGATATCCAGATAATGCAACAAGTTGGACAGGTCATAGTCCACCCGTTTGAAGCAGGTTTTCATATCACTCATATGGTCCGTTCCTTGACACTGAGTTCAACGTTGTGAAAGTGGATATCTCCTGTCCTCACATCTCCACACAATCAAACCGCCGATCCGCCTCCACCTCGGCGTCGTAGTCCACGTCGTCGCGGTCGAAGCCGAACAGCTGCAGGAACTCGTGCTTGTAGCCGGCGTAGTCGGTGATCTGCTTGAGGTTCTCGGTGGTGACGGTGGGCCAGATCGTCTTGCAGGGTTCCTGCACGTCGTCGCGCAGTTCCCAGTCATCCAGGCGCAACCGGCCTTCATCGTCGGTAGGCGCGGCCGCACCATCAGCACGGTAGAGACGATCACGGAACAACCGGTTGGCCTGCTCGATCGGGTTTTCGTGGATGCCCTTCTCCTTCATGATCTTGAAGGCAATGGAGACGTACAGCGGGATCACCGGGATGGCGGCGCTGGCCTGGGTGACGACGGACTTCATCACGCCGACGTAGGCGTCGAGGCCGGGGTGGCGGTTGCGCAGTTGCCTGGCGGTGTTGTCCAGGTGCTGCTTGGCCTGGCCCAGGGTGCCGTGCCAGTACATCGGCCAGGTGATCTCGGTGCCGATGTAGCTGTAGGCGACGGTCTTGGCGTGTTCGGCCAGCACGCCGGCGGCGCTCAGCGCGTCGATCCACAGCGCCCAGTCCTCGCCGCCCATCACGGTGACGGTGTCCTTGATTTCCTGCTCGGTGGCCGGCTCGACGGTGGCCTCGATCACGGTGTCCTTGTTGGTGTCGACCGAGGTGTTGTGGAACGGCGCGCCGATGGTCTTGAGCGCCGAGCGCACCACTTCGCCGGTGTCCGGCAGCTTGCGCACGGGCGAGGCCAGCGAATAGACCACCAGGTCGATCGGGCCGCCCATCTCGTTCTTGATGATCTCGATGGCCTTGGCGCGCGTCTCGTGGGCGAACGCGTCGCCGTTGATCGACTTGCTGTACAGGCCGGCGGCCTTGGCCGCCTTGTCGAACGCGGCGGCGTTGTACCAGCCGGCGGTGCCGGTCTTGTCGTGGCTGCTGGGCTTCTCGAAGAACACGCCGAGCGTGGCGGCGCCGTAGCCGAACGCGGCGGTGATGCGCGAGGCCAGACCGTAGCCGGTGGAGGCGCCGATCACCAGCACGCGCTTGGGGCCTTTGCTCTTGTCGTGGCCGGCGGCCTGGGTGATCGCGATCTGGTCGAGCACGTTGCGCTCGCAGCCGACCGGGTGGGCGGTGACGCAGATGAAACCGCGGACTTTGGGCTTGATGATCACGGCGAGCTCCTGGGGTGTTCGGCAATTCCCCATATTAACCAAGCGACGCGGCCATGCGCTGCCGTAGGGGTCTCGACTCGTGGTGTGGCCCTTCGACTTCGCCGCTGCGCGGCTACGCTCAGGGTGAACGGATGGGGCTTCCGGTTGGGGGCTCGCGCAAAAAAGGAAACCCCGCAGCGAGTGCGGGGTTTCCTTTGCATCATGCGACGCGGGGTCGGCCGATCAGGCGGCTTCGACCGCCGAGGCCTGGGCGCCCTTGGGACCTTGGGTGACTTCGAACTTCACCCGCTGACCTTCCTGCAGGCTGCGAAAGCCCTTGCTGGCGATCGCCGAAAAATGGACGAACACGTCCGCTCCCCCGTCCTCAGGTGCGATGAAACCGAAACCCTTGGCGTCGTTGAACCATTTGACCGTACCGAAAGTCATTGCGTGAACCTCTGGATCCATGGAATGGTGCGCCAGAACTGGTGCGGCTGTTCCCCCCGGCTCGCCGCGCTGGCCGGGGAAAAGTAGCAAGAGGTGAAGCCGCATTGCAATACGAAGAAGTCCGGTCCGTGCACAAATTCACCGGATGCCCTCAGACCCGCAGCAACTCGGCCAGGATGCGCGGCACGTCGGCGGTGGCGGCGGCGAGGTGGGCGAAGATCTCCTCGATGCTGATTTCCGCCTCGTCGCCGCAGCCGGCGGCAAAGTTCGCCACCAGTGCCAGGCAGGCATAGTCCAGCTCCAGTTCGCGCGCCAGCACGGCCTCGGGCATGCCGGTCATGCCGACCAGGTCGCAACCGTCGCGCTTCATGCGGGCGATCTCGGCACGGGTTTCCAGCCGCGGCCCCTGGGTGGCCCCGTAGCAGCCGCCGTCGATGGCCGCCACGCCGGCCGCACGCGCCGCATCAAGCAATTGCCGTCGCAACGATCCGGCATACGGCTCGCTGAAGTCGATGTGTTTCACCTCGGCGCCTTCGACATCGCAGTAACTGGTCAGGCGGCCATGGGTGTAGTCGATCAGCTGGTCGGGCACCACGATCACGCGCGGGCCCATGTCACTGCGGATGCCGCCGACTGCATTGACGCCGACCACCCGCCGCGCGCCCAGGCTGTGCAACGCCCACACGTTGGCGCGGTAGTTGACCCGGTGCGGCGGCAGCGTGTGGCTCTCGCCGTGGCGGGCGAGGAAGGCGATGCGCTTGCCGGCGAAGTCGCCGACCACGATGTCGCCGGAGGCCGGGCCGTAGGGCGTGTCCACCGTGTGCCGCTCGGCATTTTCCAGGCCCGGGAAGTTGTACAGGCCGCTGCCGCCGATGACGGCGAGGTCGAGGGGGGTAGTTTCGTGATGGGGCATCGTAATGATCCGTTTTCAGGTTGCAGCCAGAAATTCACCACCGTTCACCTTGAGCGCAGCGCAGCGAAGTCGAAGGGTGATCGGCTGGGGTAGCGCAAGCGCAAATTCGAAGCGCCACACTTGTGCGCCCTGGTCCCGAATCCCTATTCCCCATTCCCGGCCTTCAACGCGTAGATGCCCGGCAGGTTGCGCCCCTGCTCGTAGTAGTCCATGCCGTAGCCGAACACGAAGCGGTCGGGTAGTTCCACGCCGTTGAAATCCGAGGCGATGCCTTCGACCAGGCGGTCGTGGCGCTTGGTGCACAGGCTGGCGATCAGCACTTTTTTCGCACCGCGCTTGTAGCAGTCTTCGCGCACTTCCTTCAGCGTGTGGCCTTCGTCGAGGATGTCGTCGACCAGCAGCACCACGCGACCGGCCAGCGACACGGCGGGTGCACGCAGCCAGTGCAGCGTGCTGCCGGTGGTTTCGCCGCGGTAGCGGGTGGCGTGCACGTAGTCGAACTCCAGGTCGGTGCGGATCGCCAGGGCCAGCTGGCCGGCGAAGATCAACGCGCCGTTCATCACGGTGAGGAACACCGCGCGCTCGCCGCCGAGCACGGCATCGATGCGTGCGCCCATGTCGGCGATCACCGGCTCCAGCGCCTCGCGGGCATACAGCAGGTCGGCCTGCGCCAGGGCATCGGCCAGGGAGGGATGTGCAGTGTTCATGCGTTTCCTTCGGCGTGCAACGCCGTGATGCGGGCGACGAAACGGTCGCGCTGTGGATTGTCCGCGAGGCCGGCCCAGGTGGCGCCAATGGCGCCGCGCAGCGTGGCGATCGACGCGGGCATGGCGCCGGTATCGGCGGGCAGCGCGGCCAGTGCCTCCTCGACCACCTCGGGGAAGCAGGCAAGCACCAGGTCGCAGCCGGCGTCGAGGTGCGCCCTCACCCGCCCGCCCACGCTGCCGGCCGCGCCGGCGGCGGCCATGCTGATGTCGTCGCTGATCACCGCGCCGGTGAAGCCCAGTTCGCCGCGCAGGACCTGCTCGATCCAGACCTTCGAATAGCCGGCTGGACGGCTGTCCACGGCCGGGTAAATGACGTGCGCCATCATCACCGCTTCGACGCGTGCCTCGATGCATTCGGCGAACGGGCGCAGATCGTCGCGGCGGATCTCGTCCAGGCCGCGCGAGTCGATCGCCGCCACCTTGTGGGTGTCGCCGGTGACCGAGCCATGCCCCGGGAAGTGCTTGAGCACTGCGGCCATGCCGCCCAGGTGCATGCCGCGCACGTAGGCCTGGCCCAGTTCGCCGGCCACCGCGGGATCGGCGTGGAAAGCACGCAGGCCGATAGCCGCGTTGCCACGGGCGAGATCGACCACCGGCGCGAAACTGAAATCGACGCCGCTGGCGCGCAGTTCGCTGGCCATCACCCAGGCGTGCTCCTCGGCCAGGCGGATCGCCTCGTCGGGGTCGCGGTCGTAAACGGCACCGATCGCCGCCAGCGGCGGCAGCCGGGTGAAGCCGTCGCGGAAGCGTTGCACCGGGCCACCCTCCTGGTCCACCGCGATCAGCAGGTGCTCGCCGCCGGCATCGCGGATCGCCTCGCACAAGGCCATCAACTGCTCGCGCGAACGGTAGTTGCGCGCAAACAGCAGCACGCCGGCGACGCCGGGCGCGCGCAGCCAGCGTTTCTCGGATTCGGCCAGTTCCGGCGCGGCCACGCCGATCATCAGCATGCGGCATCCTCGGCGGCGCGCTCGGCCGGCGACCATTGCCGGTACGGGTGCGCGATCAGGTTGACGTTGTAGTAGCGCGTCAGCGCGCTCACCTCGCGGCCCAGCCACGCCGGCCGCGGAAATGAGGCATCGACTGCAGGCAATTCGACCTCGGCGACGACCAGGCCGGCGTTGTCGCCGCCGAATTCGTCGACCTCGAACAGTACGCCGTCGACGCGGACATGATGGCGGACCTTCTCCAGCACGCCGTCGCAGAGGCTGGCCAGCATGACGCGCGCATCGGCCAGCGGTATCGGGTAATCGAATTCGGCCCGCGCGATGCCGGAAGTGGCGGCCTTGATGTTGAGCCACGCCTGCTCACCGGCCAGCCGCGCGCGCACCGAGGCGCGCGCGTGGCCCTCGCGCAAGGCCTGCGCACCGACCAGGTAGCCCTGCGCGATCGGCTCGCTGCGCTCGATCGCGGCGCGCCACTCGTCGGTGGCCAACAGGAATTTGCGTTCGATCTCGATGGGCATAAAAGTCAGGAGTGAACGGAGAGAAGTGAGAAGTGAGAGAGAGCAAGAACAAGAGCGTCAAGCATGCACTGGATTTCTCTCACTTCTCACTCCTCTTCATTCACTCCTCGCTCCTCAGCGCTCGAACAGCGCAATCGATTCGACATGGGAGGTATGCGGGAACATGTCCATCACGCCGGCCGAGGCCAGCCGGAAACCGTGCCGGTTGACCAGGATGCCGGCGTCGCGCGTCAGCGAGGCGGGATGGCAGGAGACGTAGACGATGCGTCGGGTCGCCTTGTGCGGCAGGTAGTCGAGCACCTTGTCGGCGCCCGCACGCGGCGGATCGAGCAGCAGCTTGTCCCACGGCTGGCGCGCCCACTCGGTGGCGCGCTGGTCCTCGAACAGGTTGGCGACGTGGAAGCGCGCGTTGGCGATGCCGTTGCGCGCGGCGTTCTGCGCGGCGCGCTCGACCAGGCCGTGCTCGCCTTCCACGCCGACGACCTCGGCCACCCGCCGCGCGATCGGCAGGGTGAAGTTGCCGAGGCCGCAGAACAGGTCGAGCACGCGATCGGCCGGCTGCGGATCGAGCAGCTCCATCGCGCGCGCCATCATCAACTGATTCATGCCGGCGTTGACCTGCACGAAATCGAGCGGCTGGAACTCCAGCTCGACGTCGGCGAAGCGCGCGTCCCCACTGGCGATCGTGAAGGCCAGCCGCGGGTTTTCCGGCCATAACGGATGCACGCTGCTGATTCCGCCCGGCTGCAGGTAGATCGCGAAACCGTGCTGCCGGCCGAACGCGACCAGCGCGGCCTGGTCGTGCTCGCTGAGCGGCTGCATGTGGCGGAACACCAGCGCCATCAGCTCGTCGCCGGCGGCGAATTCGATCTGCGGGATGTCCTCGGCCGCATCCATGGTGCCCAGCAGCTCGGCCAGCAACCCGACCTTGGGGCCGAGCGCCGGATGCATCACTTCGCATTGCCGGATCTCGGTGACGAAGCGCGGGTTCTGCTCCTCGCGGAAGCCGACCAGCACGCGGCCCTTCTTCGCCACGTTGCGTACCGACAGCCGACCCTTGCGCCGATAGCCCCATGGTTCGGCGGTGAGCGGCGGCAACCAGGCTTGTGGCGTGACCTTGCCGATGCGCTCGAAGTTTTCGGCCAGCACGCGTTGCTTGGCGGCGATCTGCGAGGGCGCATCGAGATGCTGCAGCGAGCAGCCGCTGCACTGCGCGAAATGGCGGCATTTCGGTTCGACCCGATGCGGCGAGGCGGTGATCACCTCGACCGTTTCCGCCTCGTCGAAATGCCGGTGCCGCTTGCGCAGCTTCGCCATCACCCGCTCGCCGAGCAAGGCGCCGCTGACGAACACCGTCTTGCCGTCGATCCGCGCCACGCCGCGGCCATCGTGGCCGAGGTCGGTGATGTGTGCTTCAAAGGGTGTGGGCGAGACCGAGTTGGAACGTGACATGGGGCGCAGACAGAAGGGCTGGCCGCCAATTATCACAGATCGGGCCGGACCGCGCCCCGCAGGAGCGCACCCTGCGCGCGATGCTCTTCGTCACGTGGCGAGAAAGCACGGCGCACAGGGTGCGCTCCCGCGATCATTTCTTCTGCCAGGCGCCGGCGGCGTTCTGGTAGTACCAGCCGGCGTGCGCCTTCTCGATCCATGTCTTGGCGAAGGCGGTGCGGATCTGCGCCTCCCATTCCGGATGGTTGTTGGCGACGGCGATCTCGCGGTACAGCGCGGCGCGGTCGCGGTTCTCCTCGGCCACGGCGGCATTGGCCTGGGCGCGCTGGCTCAGCGGCACCTTCGCCGCGTCGCGCATGGCCACCATGCCGTCGTGGGTGAAGCCGACCGCGCCGCTGTCCAGCAGCTGGCCGAGGATGCCGCCGATGCGCTGGTTCATGCGCGCATGAATGGCGTCGGTGGCGCTGGTGTGGACGCGGAAGTCCGGCGTCTCGGCCGCCTGCGCGGCGGGGATCAGCAGGTCGAGCAGCATGGCCGAGGGGTGCCCGGCGTCGCTCTTCGGCGCCGGCGGCGGCTCCTTCGCGGCCGGCTTGCCGGCGGCGTCGGCCTTGTCCAGCACGCTGCCGATGAACTGGTCGGCGGCCTTCTGCGCCGCGGCTTCGGGGAAGTACACGTTGATCGTGACACAGCCGACCAGCGCCACGGCCATGGTGGTCAGGATGACGTAGACGAGCTTGCGCATGACGTGACTCCGGTGCTGAAAAGTAAGTATGTGCAGAAAACCCGTTCTCGTGACTTTCGATCGCCAGTCCGGGCTTGGAGGTCGAATCGGCAACCGCTCAGTGAATCTCGGGCCCGCTGCCGCTGATGGCGTCCTGCAGCCGCTTGACCAAGGTGGGCCAGTCGACCTCGGTCTGGTGGCCGATCACCTGCAGGCGCGGCAGGCCGCTGCCTTCGACGATAGTGTAGCCACCGTCGGTCGGCTCCAGACCGCTCATCTTGCACACGGTGCCCTGCAAGGTGCAATTGAGGCCGATGCGCTGGTAGCCGAATGTCTTGAACAGCTTCAGCATCGCGCCCTGCAGGCCGGCAGCCACGCCGCCGCCACCGACCGAGGTGAGGTTGTTCACCGCGCGCTGGCTGATCCGTCCGCCGTCGCCGGCGAGCAGGCTGGCCTTGAACGCCACCGGGCTCCAGTCGACCAGGCGCAGGCCCTGGATGCTCCCGTCCAGCCGCCCCGTGATGCTGCCGAAGTCGAACACGCTGGTGATCGCACCGAGATCGAGCTGCTTCAGGTCGATATCCGCGCTGAGCACCGGACTGGTCCCGAACGGTTGCTGCAGGGACAGCCGGGTGATGTCGACGAAACCGTCGAACACGTGCGCGCTGAGCCCGCCGCCGAGTTCCAGCCGGTCGTCGACCCAGCGCAGCGAGGGCACCGCGCCGGCCAGCGTGCCGGGGAACGCGGGCCAGCCCATCGCCTGGCTGAACGCCTTCATGTCCACGCCGGTCAGCACCAGCGAGGTCGCCAGCCGCTGGCCGGCAGCCGCGGCGGGGGACCAATCGAACTGGCCGATCTGCAGCTGGCCACCCAGCACCGGCATCGTCAGCGGCTGCTGCAGGCTCAGCATGCCGTCGTGGCTGCGCCAGGTCGATTGGGCCGCGCCGTTCTCGATCCGGTAGAAACCCAGCCCGCGCCAGCCCAGCGTGGTGACGGGCCGGTCGCCCTTGGCCGACCAGTCCAGCGCGCCGTGCAGGCCGTCGATCGCCAGGCGCCCGGCAGCGTCGGTCAGGTCGAACCCATCGGTCTTGAACGCGAAGCTGCGCAGGGAATCCTCACGCCAGTCGACACTGGCGTCGATGTCGCCGGCCACCGTGAGATCCTGCAGGCCCATCGTGTCGAGCCAGGAGCGCCCGTAACGTTCGTACGCCGCCGGGAAGCTGGCGTGCAGGCGGTCCAGCCGCAGGACGCTCGGCGCGCCTTTGGCATCGAACGCCAGCGCGCCGGAGAGCTGCAGCGCATCGGCATCGGTGAAACGCAGGCGGCTCAGCTCCACCGCCCCGTCCGCAGCGTTGGCATGCAGATTCAACTGCACGGGATGATCGGGCAGCTTGGCGTAGAGCGGACCCAGCAGCAGCTCGCCGCCGCGCAGGCCTGCATCGAGGTCGATCTGTGCCGGGCCATCGCCGTAGTCGAGGTTGAAGCGGCCATTGCCGCTGACGCCCCGCCCGGCAAGCGTGCCGCTGGGCGTGTCGAAACCCACCTCGTGCAGACTGAACTGGCCGGAGGAGCGCAGGCCCGGGTCACGCAGGTCCAGTGCCAGCTCGGCATCCACCCGGCCGGCGGTGGTGCGGCCGGACCAGACGGTGCCGAGCAGGCCTTGCAGCCAGCCTGCCGGCAGGTTTGTCACACGGATCTGCGCATGCGTGGGCTGATCCAGCGGCAAGGCGCCGCTGAGCGTGGCCTGGCCCTGCAACACGTCGATCTGCAAGGTGTTGGCCGCCGGGCTCACCTGCACCTGCACCTGCGCATCGGCGAGCGCGCCGCCGGGCGCGCGGGCCAGCTTGAGGTTGCCGTCCAGCACCCAGCCCATGTGCTCGTTGCGGCGCAGGCTGCCGGCAAGATCCAGCGGCAGGCGGCGCCAGCCCATGGCCGGCAGGTCGGCCTTGTCCGCATGCAGCGACACGGTGAGCGCGCCGGCGCCGTCCTCGCCCAGGCGCAGCGTCACCGCCTGCAGTTGAAGTCCCGGCATGCTGATCGACCTGGCCGACAGCAGCACGTCGGCCCGCGCCGGCGCGAACCAGAGCAGACCCAGCAGGAGGCCGCAACACAGCGCGAAGCGGCTCGAAATGTGGCTTGAAGTCGGGCGCATCTCGGGCCATTCTGCCAAATCCAGATGAACGACAAGGATTTCGTCTTGAGCGAGCGCCCGGAATCTTGCAGTTCGTCCCTCCACCAGGCACCCCGGCCCTACGTTCTGGTCGCCGATGACGACCCCGGCAGTTGCCGCTTCCTCGGCGACGGGCTGCGCTCGCTGGGCGCCACGGTGGAGACCGCCGGCAGCGGCCGGGAAGCGCTGGAGCGCGCCGGTGCGGGCAAGTTCGACCTGTTGCTGCTCGACTGCCGCATGCCCGGCGGCGGCGCCCTGCACGTGCTGGAGCAACTGCGCGCCGATGTCCGCTCCGCCTCCGTCGACAGCACCGCCGTGGCCACCAGCGCGGACATCGCGCCGGCCGACCGCGACGACCTGCTGGCGGCAGGCTTCAGCGACATCCTGCTCAAACCCTGCACCCTGACCGACCTGCGCCGCGTGCTGGCGCTGATCCAAGCCGAGTCGTCGTCCGTGCTGGACGATGGCGCGGCGCTCTGCAGCAGCGGCGACGCCACCACGATGCGTGCGTTGCGCCTGTTGCTGCGCGAGGAACTCGCGCTGCTGCAAGGCGAACTGGACCAGCTCAGCGCCGACCGCGTCGCATTCGCCGAACGGCTGCACCGGCTGCGTTCCTCATGCGGATTTTGCGGTGCCACGGCGCTGGCCGAACAGGCGGTGCGACTGCAGCGGCAACTCCTGCCCGACGGCTCCGCGCCCGCCGCCTTGGCCAGCTTCCGCCGCGTGCTGGCCGCGACGCTGCAGGCGCTGGACAGCTAGGAGCGTGGGCGGTAGAAACTTTCGAGGCGAAAAAGTGGCTGCGTGAGGACAGATTTTCGACGATTCGCCGGCCCATAGTGGTTCTACGGGCCGGGAAGCGGCGGAAATATGGACCGCGCAGACGCTTTTGCAGCCCGGGAGATTTCTACCGCCCACGCTCCTGGCGCGGACTCACGCCGGCGGCTTGGCGCGGTCGCTGCCCGCGGCGGGAGCGCGGCGCGAGACCGCCATCGACAGCACCCGCCACGCGCGCAACTCGCCACCGCCGAGGTGGAAGCGGATGATTTCGCGCATCAGGTCGCGCAATGCTTTCAGGCCGTGCGGGTCGGGCATGCGGTCGTGCGCCAGTGCCAGCAGGTCGGCGCCGCGCATCGCGCGGGGCGCGTCGGCGGCGCAACGCCGCGCGCCTTCCTCGACCTGGTAGCGATACCACGCGTCCGGCTCGATCACCTCGCCGGTGTCTGTCTCGTGCAGCAACGGCAGGCCGTAACCGGTGGCCTGCAGCAGGTCGCGTTCGAAGCGGCGCAGGCTCCAGCTGATCGATTCGCCCGTGGCCAGCCGCGTCAGCGCTGCGGCATAGGCATCGAACAGCGGCCCCAGCGGGTCCTGCCGCCCGGTCAGGCGCACCACCAACTCGTTGAGATACAGCCCGGCCAGCGCCGCGTCGCCTTCCAGCCGCTGCGGCGTGCCGACCGCCTCGACGGCGGTGAGCGTGGCCATCTCGCCGCGCAGCAGCAGACCCAGCGCCAGCGGCTGGAACGGTTCGAGCTGCGCACGCCGCAACCGTGCACGCTCACCGCGCACGCCCCGCGCCACCACACCCAACCGCCCATGCTCGCGGGTCAGGCACTCCAGCAACAGCGACGTCTCGCGATACGGCCGCGCGTGCAGGACATAGGCGGGTTGCTGGTCGATGCGCATGGGGAAAATCAGGAGTGAGAAACGAGCAGTGAGAGAGGTAGCAGCTGCCGCTCGCTTTCCGCCTTCTCTCACTTCTCTCCTCTCACTCCTCGCTCTAGTCGGTATACCCGAATTTCTTCAGCATGTTTTCGTCGTCGGCCCAGCCTTCGCGGACCTTGACCCACAGGCGCAGGAACACCTTGCGCTCGAACATGCGCTCCATGTGGCGGCGGGCGCCGGAGCCGATCGCCTTGAGCTGGGCGCCGCCCTGGCCGATCACGATGGCTTTCTGGCCGGCGCGCTCGACCCAGATCACGGCGTGGATTTCAGCGACGCCGTCCGGCCGATCCTCGAACTGCTCGATCTCCACCGTGGTGGCGTACGGCAGCTCCTGGTCCAGCCGCAGCATCAACTGTTCGCGCACCATCTCGGCGGCGAGGAAACGTTCGCTGCGGTCGGTGACCTCGTCGACGCCGTAGATCGGCGCGCGTACCGGCAGGCGCTTGATGATGGCCTGCTCCAGCGCCTGCAGGCCCTGCTCCTTCAACGCGCTGACGTAATGGATCTCGTCGTACTGATGGTGCTGCGCCAGTTCGGCCACGAACGGCAGCATCACGGTCTTGTCCTTGTTCAGATCGACCTTGTTGATCACCAGCAGGCGCGGCGCGGACTGCTCGACCAGGGCGGTGTACAGCGCCTCGTCCTCGTCGGTGAAGCGACCGGCCTCGATCACCTGCACCACCAGGTCCACGTCGCCGATCGCCGAGCGGGCGGCGCGGTTGAGACTGCGGTTCATCGCCCGCTTGGCGCCCCGGTGCAGCCCCGGGGTGTCCACGTAGAGGATCTGCCCGGCCTCGTTGGTGTGGATGCCGAGAATGCGATGGCGCGTGGTCTGCGGTCGCGGGCTGATGATGGACAGGCGAAAGCCGATCAGCGCGTTGAGCAGGGTCGACTTGCCCACGTTCGGGCGTCCGGCCAGGGCCACGGTGCCGCAGCGGAAATCCTCATGCGGCAGGCTGCCGTCGGCGATGTCGAGGGGGTCGTTCATGGTGGCAGGCTCAGCGAGTCGGTGGGCAAGTGTAGTGCGTGGAAGGCGCGCGCACGGTGAACCCGCGGCGCCGGCGGCTCAGGAGTCGCGCGCCAGTTCCAGCAACTGGCCGAGCACGCTCTCGGCGGCATCCTGTTCGGCGGCGCGGCGGCTGCCGGCCGTGGCAGCGGCGACGATCTGCAGCGGTTCGCTGATGCGGCAGGTCACGTCGAAGGTCTTGGCGTGGTCCTCGCCGTGGCTGTCGACCAGCTCGTACTGCGGCAGCGGCCAGCCCCCGGATTGCAGGTGTTCCTGCAGCCGGGTCTTGGCGTCCTTGGACGAGCGTCGCAGCGCGGCGACGCGCTCGCCGAACAGGTCGCGCACCAGGCTGCGGCAGGTGTCGAAACCGGCATCCTCGTACACCGCCGCCACCAGCGCCTCGAACGCATCGGCAAGGATCGAGTCGCGACGGAAGCCGCCGCTCTTGAGCTCGCCGGGGCCGAGCTTCAGCTCGTCGCCCAACTCCAGCTCGCGCGCCACCACGGCCAGCGCGTTGCCGTTGACCAGTTGCGCACGCAGCCGCGACAGCTCGCCTTCGCTGGCCTTGGGATGCACCTCGTAAAGCAGCTCGGCGATGATCGCGCCCAGCAGCGCATCACCGAGGAACTCCAGCCGTTCGTTGTTGGGCTTGCCGGCGCTGCGGTGGGTCAGCGCCAACTGCGCCCAGGCCGGATCACTGAATCGGTGACGGAGCTTCAACGTCTACTCGCCGACATTGCCCTGCAGCGGCACGCTCTTGTTGAAGTGCAGCAGGAAGTCGATGTTGTACATGAACGGGATCTGCTTGTCGTAGGCCACGGTCAGCACGCTGGTGCCGCCGGCGTCGCGCTTGATGGTGATGTTGGCCGGCTTGACGGTGGCATCGTCGACGTACTGGAAGCCGAGCTTGAACATCAAATCGCGGCGGATCGAGTCCAGCGACTTGCCATTGGTGCCTTCCGTGGCGATCTGGTTCATCGCCTTGGTCACGCCCATGTACTCGGAATACGACGGCGCCAGTTTCATCGCCATGTAGGCAAAGAAGCCCACTACCACGATGATGAGCAGGAAGCCGATCAGGGTGATGCCCGACTGTTTCGATTTCATAGTCCCCTCGCTATGCCGCCTGGGCGGCCGTCCGATCTGTGGATGTCCCGGTGTCGCCCGCACCCGCCGCACCGGCCCGGCCGGGGCCGATGGCGCCTGCGGATTCTCGCACTTGTTGGCCGCAGGCGGGGAGCGGGCGGCACGATCGCATCACGTTTTCGCGGTCGCGCGCCTGGCCGGAGGATGCGTCAGTGGATGACCGTGCCGATGCGCGAGAAATCCACGCCGCCGGTGCCCCAGCCCTTCCAGCTCATCCAGATCAGGAATGCCTTGCCGGCCAGGTTCTGCTCCGGCATGCAGCCCCACCAGCGGCTGTCTTCACTGTTTTCACGGTCGTCGCCCATCACCAGATAGCAGTTGTCGGGCACCACCGCAGGCATGTTCGCGTTGGGCACCGGCGGCGTGGGCATGCGGTCGGGCATGCGCGCGATCAGGTGGGTCACCTTGCCCAGGTGCTCTTTCCAGATGGTGGCGCCGTAGGCGAGCAGTTCCTCGTCCGCCGGGCGCGCGTGGTTGCCCTTGAACGGGCCGATCTTCTCGGCCGGCACCGGCTTGCCGTTGATCACGATCTCGCTGTCGCGGATCTGGATGGTGTCGCCGGGCAGGCCGATCACGCGCTTGATCCAGTTCTGGTTCGGCACCGGAACGCTGCAGTCCGCATTGCCGCCGTGCACTACCGTGCCGTCGTCGCGATGGCAGGTGAAGCCGGGCCAGCGGAACACCACCACGTCGCCGCGCTCGGGTTCGCCCAGGTCGAGGATCTTGTTGTTGAACGCCGGCAGGCGCAGGCCATAGGCGAACTTGTTGACCAGGATGAAATCGCCCACGTCCAGCGTCGGCATCATCGAGCCGGACGGGATGCGGAACGGCTCGGCCACGAACGACCGCAGCAGCAGCACCACCAGCACCACCGGGAACAGCGAGCGCGCCCAGTCCACCGGCATCGGGTCGCGATACTCCTCGCCCGCCGCGTCCAGCCGCGCCTTGCGCTTCTTGTACAGGAACAGCCGATCCAGCCCCCACACCACGCCGAACAGCACGGTGAGGCCAAGCAGAATCGCCGCAAAATCAAATTCCATGAGGGGCTCCCTTTGGAGCCGGGAATGGGGAATGGGGAATGGGGAATAGTGAAGCTGGCCGCTCTTCCTATTCCCGATTCCCCATTCCCTATTCCCGGCCTTTGGCTATTTATCCACTTTCAACACGGCGAGGAAGGCTTCCTGGGGGATCTCGACCCGCCCGACCTGCTTCATCCGTTTTTTGCCTTCCTTCTGTTTCTCCAGCAGCTTCTTCTTGCGGCTGACGTCGCCGCCGTAACACTTGGCCAGCACGTTCTTGCGCAATGCCTTCACCGTCGAGCGGGCGATGATCTGCGCGCCGATCGCGGCCTGGATCGCCACGTCGAATTGCTGGCGCGGAATCAGCTCCTTCATGCGCTCGACCAGTTCGCGGCCGCGGCGGTCGGCGTGGCTGCGGTGCACGATCAGGCTCAGCGCGTCGACGCGCTCGCCGTTGATCAACACGTCGGTGCGCACGAACGGGCCGGCCTCGAAGCGGTCGAAGTGGTAATCCATCGAGGCGTAGCCGCGCGAAACGGACTTCAGCCGGTCGAAGAAATCCATCACCACCTCGGCCAGCGGCATCTCGTAGCTGATCTGCACCTGGGTGGCCAGATACTGGATCGAACGCTGCACGCCGCGCTTTTCCTCGCACAGCTTGATCACGCTGCCGATGTAGTCCGGCGGGGTGAGGATGTTGGCCACGATGATCGGCTCGCGGATTTCCTGGATCAGGCTGGAGTTGGTCGGCAGCTTGGCCGGGTTGTCCAGTTGCAGGATCGAGCCGTCGCTGAGCAGCACCTCGTAAACCACCGTGGGTGCGGTGGTGATCAGGTTGAGGTCGTATTCGCGCTCCAGCCGCTCCTGCACGATTTCCATGTGCAGCATGCCGAGGAAGCCGCAGCGGAAGCCGAAGCCCATCGCCTCGGAGGACTCCGGCTCGAAGAACAGCGCGGCGTCGTTCAAGCGCAGCTTGTCCAGCGCCTCGCGCATCGCCGGGAAGTCGTCCGACGACACCGGGAACAGGCCGGCGAACACGCGCGGCTGCATGGTCTGGAAGCCCGGCAGCGGCGCCGCGGCCGGCTTGCCGGCGTGGGTCAGCGTGTCGCCCACCGGCGCGCCGTGCACGTCCTTGATCGAGGCGTTGATCCAGCCCACTTCGCCCGCCGACAGCTTGTCCAGCTTCTTGCGCTTGGGCGTGAACACGCCGACGTCGTCGACCTCGTGGCTGCGCCCGGTGGACATCACCAGCAACTTGTCGCCGGGCTTGATCTCGCCCTGCATGACGCGCACCAGCGAGATCACGCCGAGGTAGTTGTCGAACCACGAGTCGATGATCAGCGCCTGCAGGCGATCGGTGTCGCGCGGCTTGGGCGGCGGGATGCGCGCCACGATTGCCTCCAGCACCTCGACCACGTTGAGCCCGGTCTTGGCGCTGATCGCCACCGCGTCGGTGGCGTCGATGCCGATCACCGCCTCGATCTCGCCCTTGACCTTCTCGACGTCGGCGGTGGGCAGGTCGATCTTGTTGAGCACCGGCACCACTTCCAGGCCCATCTCCACCGCGGTGTAGCAGTTGGCCACGGATTGGGCCTCGACGCCCTGTGCCGCGTCGACCACCAGCAGCGCACCCTCGCACGCGGCCAGCGAACGGCTCACCTCGTAGGAGAAATCCACGTGGCCGGGGGTGTCGATGAAGTTGAGCTGGTAGGTCTTGCCGTCGCGCGCGGTGTAGGGCAGCGACACCGACTGTGCCTTGATGGTGATGCCGCGCTCGCGCTCGATCGGATTGTTGTCCAGCACCTGTGCTTCCATCTCGCGGTCAGCCAGACCGCCGCAGATCTGGATGATGCGGTCGGCCAGCGTGGACTTGCCGTGATCGATGTGGGCAATGATGGAGAAGTTGCGGATCAATTCCATGGAGCGCGAGCGGCCTTTCGGTCGTGGGGTCCGCCGCCACGCACCATGCATGACGACGCGCCGCCCCGAGGCGACGCCAACCCCGCATTATCGCATGGAACACCCGTCCGGCAGGCATCCGCGAGGGGATCGGTGCCGCCCCGCGACGGGCGGCACCCTTGCCGGGCGAGGTCCGGCTACTTCCCGTCCGGCACGGTCAGGCCGATGAACTGGCTCTGGTCGCCGCGGCGCACCAGCAACAGGACCGTGCTGCCCGCCTTGACGTCCTTCGTGGCCGCCTCGAACTCCGCCACGCTGCCGATCTTGCGCTGGTTGACCATCAGGATCACGTCGCCGGCGCGCAGCCCCGACTGCGCCGCCACCGGACCGGTGATGGCGTCGATCACCACGCCCTGCCCGTCCTTCAGCCCGAGCTGCTTGCGGGTATCGTTGTCGAGCGACTGCACGCTCAACCCCAGCGCGGCCGAACCGCTGCGCGCGGAGGGCGAGCCGGCGCTGCGGTTGTCCACGGCATTGCCGTCGCGCTTGGCCTCGCCGATGGTCACCTGCACGGTCTGCTTCTTGCCGTTGCGCAGGATCTCCACCGGCACCTTGCTGCCCGGCTTGGTCATGCCCACCAGCGGCGGCAGGTCGGCGGCCTGCTGCAGGTCGTGGTTGTCGTAGGCCAGGATGATGTCGCCGGCCTGGAGGCCGGCCTTGCCGGCACCGCTGTCCGGGTCCACGTCGACCACGGCCGCGCCGACGCCGTTGTCGAGCTTGAACGCCTTGACGATGTCGTCGCTGACCGGCTGCACAGTCACGCCGAGCAGGCCGCGCGAGACGTAGCCCTTGGTCTTGAGCTGCTGCACCGCGTTCATTGCCACGTCGATCGGGATCGAGAACGACACGCCGAGATAGTCGCCGGTGTTGGAATAGATCTGCGAATTGATGCCGACCACCTGGCCCTGCAGGTTGAACAGCGGGCCGCCGGAGTTGCCGCGGTTGATCGGCACGTCGGTCTGGATGAAGGAGGTATATGGCTGGTCGCGCTGGCCCAGGTTGCGGCCCACCGCGCTGACGATGCCCTGGGTCACGGTGTAGTCGAAGCCGAACGGCGAGCCGATCGCGAGCACCCACTGGCCCGGTTTCAGGCTGCGCGAATTGCCGATGGTCACCGCCGGCAGCGCACCGCCGGCGTCGACCTTGAGCAGGGCGATGTCATAGGTCGGGTCGGTGCCGACCACCTTGGCGGTCAGCGTGCGGCGATCCTGCAGGCGCACGGTGACTTTGTCCGCATGGTCGACCACGTGGTTGTTGGTGAGAATGTAACCGTCGCTGGAGATGATGAAACCCGAACCCAGCGAGGTATGCCGCTGCTCCTCGGGCGAGGGCATCATCGGCATGCCGAAGAAGCGCCGCAGGATCTCGGCGCCCGGGTCGTTGGGCATGCCCTGCCCCGGTCCCATCTGGCCCTGCACGCGCATCGAGCGATTCGGTTCGCCGGTGTACCGGGCCTCCACGTGCACTACCGCAGGGGCGTTCTGCTGCACGATGCCGGTGAAATCCGGCAGCGCCGCGGCGGCCGCCGGCTGGGCCTGCACGCCGCCGACCCCGGCCAGGCCCAGCAGGGCGCAACAGGCCAGCGTACGCAAGATGGAATGACTCATGACTCCTCCTTGGGTTTGAACTGCAGCCGGCGCGAACCGGCGATCAATGACGACGCGGCAAGCGGGCCGCGGCACAGTCGAGCGGCCGCACAACACCTTCGGCGCAGGCGCCGAGGGGACATCCGCATCAACAGGATTTGCCGCGAACCATCACTCGCCCGACAATCTCAGCGCCGGCCGGCAGCGGCCTGGTGCGAGGCATCCGGTGCCGGGTCGAGCAGCAGCAGATAGCTGCCGTCGTTGTTGTCCAGGGTGCGATAACGATGCATCGCCGGGTAGGTCGACATCCGCCGCGCATCACGCGACTGGCCGTCGTCCAGCGGCGCGCCCAGGGTAGCCGAAGCCTGCTGGCTGAGCAGGCCGGCGGCGTTGCCGCTGAGCCATGGCGGCACCGAAGGCGGTGCTGCCGGCGTGCTCGCCGGCGTCGACAAGGTCACCTGGCTGGTCCCCGCCACCACAGCGGAGTCCACGCGACCGGCATCGCCCGCCGGCTGGCTGATCATCAACGCCGCGGCGGCCACGCTGGCGGCGATCACGCCACCGCCGGACCAGCGCAACCAGGCGTGCCGTCGCGACGGCGCCGCGGCGGCCACCGTCTCCTGCTCGATCGCCAGCATCACCCGCGCGGCGAAGCCGCCGGAGGCGCGCAGGGTGATCTCGCGGCGCAGGCCGTCGCGGGCAAAGTGGTAGCCCGACCATGCCTGGCGCAAGGCTTCATCGTGATCGAGTCGGCGCAACAGGAAACGCAACTGCTCGACAGGCAATTCGCCGTCCATGCTGGCCGAGAGATTCTCGAGGGCGTCCTGGTGGGTCTGTGCCTGGTTCATGTCGGATCCTCGCGGCCAGACAGCAGCGGCCGCAGCTTTTCGTCGATCGCCTCACGCGCCCGGAAGATGCGCGAACGCACCGTACCGATCGGACAGCCCATCGCTTCGGCGATTTCATCGTAACTGAGGCCATCCACTTCACGCAGGGTGATGGCGGTCCGCAGTTCCTCGGGCAGGGCTTGGACAGTGGAAAACACCGATTGTTCAATTTCCTGGCGCATCAATTCGTGCTCGGGGGTGGCGCTGTCGTGCATGCGCTCGGCCCCGGCCATGAACTCGGCTTCGTCCGCGTCGACGTCGCCGGAGGGCGGCCGTCGCCCCATCGCCACCAGGTGGTTCTTGGCGGTGTTGACCGCGATCTTGTACAGCCAGGTGTAGAACGCGCTGTCGCCACGGAACGATCCGATCGCGCGCCAGGCGCGGATGAAGGACTCCTGCGCGATGTCCTCGCACTCGGCATGGCTGCGCACGTAACGCGAAATCAGCCCGATCAGCTTGTGCTGGTACTTGCGCACCAGCAGGTCGAAGGCGCGCTTGTCCCCCTGCTGGACCCGCTCGACCAGCGCGCGGTCCAGTTCGTTTTCGCCCATGCGGGCCGTGTCCATCGTCAATGCCGTCATCCGCTGAGGGTGCCTGGGGTGAGCTGAACCCGGCGCTCAGACCACGAGCGGCCCACCGAGTTCAGTTTAGCCAATCGTCGCGCCAGCTCCCGTTATGGGGCCGCCTGCGGACCGCTCAAGCCGGTTCGGCCTGCCGCACGCCCAGCAGGCGCTGGCGCTCGGCCAGCATCTTCTCGAAGCTGATCGGCTGCAACGGCCGGCAGAACAGGTAACCCTGCAGCTCGTCGCAATGGTGGTCGCGCAGGAATTGCAGGTGCTGCTCGGTCTCCACGCCCTCGGCCACCACCGCACGGTTCAGCCGGTGGGCCATCTCGATGGTGGCCCGCACGATCGCCTCGTCGTCCGGGTCCACGCCGATATTGCGCACGAAGCTCTGGTCCACCTTGATGCGGTCGGCGGGCAGCCGGCGCAGGTAGTCCAGCGAGGCGGCGCCGGTGCCGAAATCGTCGATCGCGATGTGACAGCCGAGCCGGTGCAGCGCATTGAGGTTCTCCACCAGGTTCGGCGCCGCCTTGATGCTGATGCTCTCGGTGATCTCCATTTCCAGCAGGGTGGGATCGAGCCCGGTCTCGCGCAGCGCGCGCGCCACCATCTCCAGCAACTGCGGCTCCATCAACTGCACGGCCGACAGGTTGACGCCCAGGCGCAGGCGCAAGCCGTAGCGCTGCTCCCACTCGCGCGCCTGGCGGCAAGCGGTGTGCATCACCCATTCGCCGATCGACACGATCAGCCCGGTCTCCTCGGCCAGCGGAATGAACACGGCGGGGCTGATCATGCCCAGCTCGGGGTGCTCCCAGCGCACCAGCGCCTCCATGCCCACGATGTCCTCGGTCTCGGCATTGACCTGGGGCTGATAGACCACGCGCAACTCGCCGTTGCCTTCGGCGTGGCGCAGGCGCGTCTTCAGCGCCATGCCGTGCTGACGTGCGTACTCCGGGCTGACCTCGTAGATCTGGAAGTTGTTGCGGCCCTTGTGCTTGGCCGAATACATCGCCTCGTCCGCATGCTTGAGCAGGGTATCGGCGTCGTTGGCGTCGTCGGGGAAAAAGCTCACGCCCATCGACACGGTGACCTGCAGCTCGACGCCGTCTTCCAGGAAGATCGGCGACTCCATCATCTGCACGATCTTCTCGGCCACGCGCAGCACGTCGTCGTTCTTGACGATGTGGCGCAGCACGATGGTGAACTCGTCGCCGGCATAACGCGCCACGGTGTCGGAGGCGCGGATGCTGCCGCGCAACCGCTGGGTGACAGTGCGCAACACCCGGTCGCCGGTGGCGTGGCCGTAGGTATCGTTGATGGCCTTGAACCGGTCCAGGTCGACGAACAGCAGGGCAAAGCACTCGCCGTTGCGGATCGCCTCGCGCAGGATCGCCTCCAGCCGGTCGTTGAACAGCAACCGGTTGGGCAACCCGGTCAAGGCATCGACCAGGCCCTCGGCGCGACCCTGTTCGCGGGTGCGCTGCAGCTCCAGCGTGCGGGCGAAACGCGCCGCCGCGCAACGCAGCACCGGCTCGACCACCGCCATCTCGGCGAAACCGCGGCGGCTGCCGGCGAGCACGGCGCCGAGCACGCTGTGCCGCTCGTCGTACATCGGCAAGCCGACGAAGCCGGCCAGATCCAGCTGCTGCAGCAGCGGGTCGACCGCCGCCAGCTTGCCGGCGTCGCTCTGGTAACGCATCGCCTGCCCGCCCAGCACCAGCTGCAGCGAACTCTGCAGGTAGCCCGGCGGCCACTGCGCGTGTTCCTCGCGGCTCAGTTGCAGGACCTGGGCGGGGGCGTCGGCCGTTTCCGGACGGACCGACCACACGGCCAGATAGTCCAGCGCCAGCTCGTCGAACAGCAGTTGCGCGCAGGCGGACTGCGCGTCGACGCCGCTGCTTGAGGCGAACAGGCGCGACAACAGCGACAACGCCGCCTCCGGCCGCAGGTCGGCGCGATCGCTGCGAAACTGCAGCGCCAGAGCCGCGCTGCCGCCCTGCTCGACCCGCCGCACGTTCACCTGACCGGTGTCGTAACCCAGCGACGACTTGCGCCGGGCCGGATGCCAGCGACGATCCGCGTCGTTGAAAATGGTGGCCGACGTGTCGCCCTCGAGCTGTACCGCCTCGGCCAGCGCCAGCCCGGCCCACTCGCTGGCAGGCAGGCGACTGTGCCGGATCACGCCGGGACTGACTTCGAGCAGGCACTGGCTCTGCAGGTCGACCATCAACCATTCGCTGCCGCTTTCCTCGAAGGCCCATCGCCAATCGCCGGCCGCACCCCAAACCGTCGGGACCGGGCCACCGGCTGCGCTGACCGGCAGGCGCTGCCAGCGCGCGACCAGTTCGGTGGCAATCTGTCCGGCGCAAAGCCAGTCGGCGATCCCCGGCGGCAGGTCGGCCGGGCTGCACGGCGCGCCATCGGCCAGCACCACGATCAGCGGCGCATCGGCGGCGCCCGGCAGCCGGCGCAATTGCTCGCAAGCGGCGCAGGCCTGGGTTTCGTCGCCATCCAGCACCAGCACCATCAACTGCAGCGGTTCCTGCGCGGCATTGCCCTCCAGCAGGATCGCCGCGTGGGAAATGTCGCGCGCCGAATGCAGCCGCGCGTAGCCGGCACGATCGAGCGCGTCGAACAGCGCCCGGCGCAGGTCGCGCTGGGCGGCTACCAGCAGGATGCCGGCATTCATGTGCGCGGCCTCATGTCAGCCAGCGACCATCGCGCAGGCGCAGCTGGCGCGGCTTGCCGTCTTCGGTACTGACCTGGGCGGCGAGATCGCCCAGGTGGGCCACCAGCGCCTGCGGCGCATCGACCAGCACCACGCGGCGCAGGTGGCCCTTGGGCGCCCGCGCCAACTGGCGCAGCATGGCTGCATCCACCGCCGACAAGGGCAGCTCCACCCCGCGCAGGAAATAGACGCCGAAATGCATGCTCTGCTGCATGTAACGCAACGCATTGCCGAGCCGCTCGCAGTCCGGCACCCGGGCATGGGCCTCGCGCAGGCTGCCCAGCCCGGTGTCCGGCTGCCACAGGTATACCGCCTGGCCGCTGTGCCTGGCCAGCACGCGCACCTGTTCGATCAGCGCTTCGGCGTCCTTGCTTTGCAACACGACCAGGCCACTGGGCGCGGTCAGGATGCGTTCGAATATCTCGGCGCCAGCCTGGGGTACGGCGGAGGCCATGGCGATGGTCATCAGGTTTCGTCCTGCGGCAGGTGCTGAATCCGGACCCGCGGCGAGCGCGGATGCCTTCGAATGGCCGGGAACCGATCGACCCTCGTCGACCCGGTTCAGTTAGCCAATCGCACCTGCGGGAATCGCTCGGGAGCACCCGCGCGTGCGACTGGTTTCGGCGGATACCGTCCGCAACGGTCCGATTTCACACCGCTGTCACCAGCGGGTCAAGCGCACGCGTCACATCTCGCAATCGCGACCACGGAACGGTATGGTTCAGGCCTCCTCCACCATGTGCCGACCCCCATGTTCGAAGGATTGCGATTCAACCACTGGCGGACCCACGAGGACGATGGCCTGGTGACGCTGACGCTCGACCGCGCCGGCAGCAGCGTCAATGCGATCAATCGTGCCGTGCTGGACGAGCTGGATCAGATCGTCGAGCGGCTGGCGATCGACATGCCCGCCGGCGTCATCATCCATTCGGGCAAGTCCGCGGGCTTTGCGGTGGGCGCGGACATCCGCGAGTTCGTGGAATACGCGCGCCAGGACACCGTGCGCGAGAACATCGAGCACGGCCAGCGCGTGTACGAAGCACTGGCCCGGCTCGCCTGCCCCACCGTGGCCGCGGTGCACGGTCCCTGCATGGGCGGCGGCACCGAATTGATCCTGGCGTGCCGTCTGCGCGTGGCGGCCGACGAGGACAGTACCCGCATCGCCCTGCCCGAGGTGATGCTTGGCATCCACCCCGGCTGGGGCGGCACGGCCCGCCTGCCACGCCTGATCGGTGCGGCCGAGGCGATGCCGGTGATGCTCACCGGCAAGCCGCTCTCGGCGCGGCGCGCACTCGCGCTGGGCGTGGTCGATCACCTCGCACGCCCGCAGGAGCTGCTGGCCGAGGCGCGCCTGCTGCTGCGACGCGCGCCGTCGCGACCGTTCGCGCGTCGCGCCAAGGCGTGGGCCAGCAACAGCTGGCTGGGGCGACAGATCCTGGCGCCGATCATGGTCAAGCAGACGGCGGCCAAGGTACGTCGCGAGCACTATCCGGCGCCGTTCGCCCTGATCGACGTGTGGAAGCGCGGCGGCAGCGACATCGGCCAGCGCTTGAAGATCGAAGCCGACTCGGTGGCGCGGCTGGCGCAGACACCCACCGCGCAGAACCTGATCCGCATCTTCTTCCTGCAGGAGCGGCTGAAGGGCCAGGGCGGCGGCGTCGATGCGGCCATCAACCGCGTGCACGTCGTGGGTGCCGGCGTGATGGGCGGCGACATCGCCGCCTGGGTGGCACTGAAAGGCATGGACGTGACCCTGCAGGACCGCGAGATGAAGTACATCCAGCCGGCGCTGGATCGCGCACGCGCGCTGTACGAGAAAAAGCTCAAGACCCCGGAGAAGATCGACGCGGCAGTGCAGCGGCTGCGCGCCGACGTCGACGGCAAGGGCGTCGCCCAGGCGGATCTGGCGATCGAGGCGATCTACGAGAATGCCGAGGCGAAAGAGGCGCTGTACGCCACCATCGAGCCGCAGCTCAAGGACGGGGCAATCCTGGCCAGCAACACCTCCAGCATTCCGCTGGACGAACTGCGCGGCAAGCTCGCTCGTCCGGCAGACTTCCTCGGCCTGCATTTCTTCAACCCGGTGGCGCAGATGCCGCTGGTGGAGGTCGTGCGCCACGACCAGCTCGACCCGGCCATCGAGAAACGCGCGCTGGCGTTCTGCAAGGCGATCGGCAAGCTGCCGGTCGCGGTCAAGGGCACGCCGGGCTTCCTGGTCAACCGCATCCTGGTCCCGTACCTGCTCGAAGCCATGCGGCTGTACAGCGAGGGCGTGCCCGGCGCGGTGCTCGATCGCGAGGCGAAGAAGTTCGGCATGCCGATGGGGCCGATCGAACTGGCCGACACGGTCGGTCTGGACGTCTGCGCCTCGGTGGGCAAGGAGTTGGCGCCTTTCCTCGGCCTGGAGCTGCCGCCCGGCATGGACGAACGGCTCGCCGCCGGCAAGCGCGGCAAGAAGGACGGCCAGGGACTGTACGTGTGGCAGGACGGCAAGCCGCAGAAGCCCGAAGTGGACAACGACTACGTGACACCGCCGGACCTGCAGGATCGAATGATCCTGTCGATGGTCAACGAGGCGGTGGCCTGCTTGGCCGACGGCGTGGTCGACGACGCCGATCTGCTGGATGCAGGCGTGATCTTCGGCACCGGTTTCGCACCCTTCCGTGGCGGCCCGATCCAGTACGTGCGCAGCGAAGGCGCCGACACGCTGAAGGCGAAGCTGGAGCAGCTGGCCCGCCGCCATGGCGACCGCTTCAAGCCCAAGCATGGCTGGGACCATCCGGCGTTGACGCAAGCGCCGGACCGCTGAATCGCGCGGCGGGCGGTGCCCGCCGCGCTTGCTTCGTGAGGCGGCGGTGCCCCCCTACTTCGACCTCACCACATGAGATCGTCGGGTACGCCGTCGTCATCCGTGCCGGCGGTGCCCGGCGCCACCAGCAAGGCGACGTGGTTGGCGTCCAGTTCGCGCAGTTGCTCGGCCGTGTCGCGGCTGACCAGCAGGTAGCGACCGGCATGCTGCACCACGCCCAGTTCGCCGGCGTTGAGTGCCGCTAGCTGGGTTGCGTCGACATGGATGCGGCGGATCTTGCCGGCGTATTCGAAGTTGCGCACCTGGTCGGCATCGGCCTTGTTCAACGCCTGGCCATCCAGCAGTTGCTGGATGCGCAGCTTGCGCTCACGCCGCAGCCGGGCTTGCTCGGCCGCCTCGCGCTCGATCCGCTGGCGCTCGCGGGCTTCAGTCCGGGCACGCAGCGCGTATGCCTTGGCCAGGTCGATGTCCTGCTGGCTCTGTCCCGACGGCCGCGCCGCATGCGGCTTGCCGCCCTTGCGTGCGGGCTTGCCGGGCGACGCAGGCGTCGGGCGCTTCGGTTCGTGCGCGCGGTCCTGCTGCACTTGTTTGACGATGCCGCTCTTGAGCAGCTGATCGCGCAGGGAATCGGCCATGCGGGCATTCCGTGATCGGCAGGTGGGAGGGGTCCGGGTCAGTAATGCGGCGGCGGCGGTTCATCGTGCGGATCGTCACCCTGCGCGATGCGCATCGACGCCACCTCGCCGCGCAGGTCGCGCAGGGCGCGTTCCAGCGCAGCGATCCGCTGCGACTGGTCGGCGTCCGCCGTGGTCAGCGCCTGCACCGCCTCGTCGATGAAGGTCAGCTTGATCTCCATCTCGTCGAGCCGGCGGGCGAGCACGTCGTTCGAACTGTTCATCACGACAACTGCAGGCTGCGACCACGGCCGATGCCGTAATAGGCCAGACCCGCCTCCTCCACCACGGCCGGGTCGTACAGGTTGCGGCCGTCGAAGATCGCCGGGACCGCCAGCGCGGCACGGATCGCCGCAAAATCGGGGCTGCGGAAGGCCTTCCACTCGGTGACCACCGCCAGCACGTCGGCGCCCTGCAGGGCAGCCGCGGCGTGCTCGCAAAGCACCAGATCGGCACGTTCGCCGTACAGCCGCCGGGCTTCCTCGCGCGCTTCCGGGTCGAACGCGCGCACCTTCGCGCCGGCGCCCCACAGTTGTTCCATCAGGCGTCGGCTGGAAGCCTCGCGCATGTCGTCGGTATTCGGTTTGAACGCCAAGCCCCACAGAGCGATCGTGCGACCGCCCAGCTGGCCGTCGAAATGCCGCGAGATCAGCTCGAACAACTTGCCCTTCTGCTGCCGGTTGACCGCCTCGACCGCACCGAGCAGGCGCGCCTCGTAGCCATGCGCGTGCGCGGTGCGCTCCAGCGCCTGCACGTCCTTGGGAAAGCACGAGCCGCCGTAACCGGCGCCCGGGTAGATGAAGCTGTAGCCGATGCGCGGGTCCGAGCCGATGCCCTGGCGCACCAGTTCCACGTCGGCGCCCACCCGCTCGGCGATGTTCGCGATCTCGTTCATGAAACTGATCTTGGTCGCCAGCATCGCGTTGGCGGCGTACTTGGTCAGCTCGGCCGAGCGCTCGTCCATCACCACCATGCGGTCGTGATTCCGGTTGAACGGCGCGTACAGCTTGCGCAGCAGGGCAACCGCGCGCGTGCTGGAAGCACCCACGACGATGCGGTCGGGGCGCAGGCAGTCTTCCACCGCCGCGCCCTCCTTTAGGAACTCCGGGTTCGACACCACGTCGAATTCCACCGTGGCCTGGCGCGCCGCCAGCTCGGCCGCGACGGCTTCGCGCACGCGATCGGCGGTACCCACCGGCACGGTCGACTTGTTCACCACCACGGCGTAACGCTGCAGGTGATGGCCGATCGTGCTGGCCACCTTCTGCACGTACTGCAGGTCGGCGCTGCCGTCCTCGTCCGGCGGCGTGCCGACGGCGATGAAGATCAATTCACCGTGGGCGATCGCCGGCGCCGCCTCGGTGGTGAAGTCGAGCCGGCCACTGGCATGGTTGCTCTGCACGATCGATTCCAGGCCCGGCTCGTAGATCGGGATCTCGCCGCGCTTCAGCCGCTCGACCTTGCCTGCGTCGATATCGACGCAGACCACGTGATTGCCCATCTCGGCCAGACAGGCACCGGTAACCAGTCCGACGTAGCCGGTACCAAAGATCGTTACCTTCATCATCGTTGAGGGTTTTCCTGGAAAGTGAACCGCCTATTCTAACCGCGCCGTCCGACAGCGACACACGGCGCAAAAAGAAGGGGCGCGAATCGCTTCGCGCCCCTTCGGCGAACCTGCCGGCGAACCGTCGGTTACTGCCCGTCGGAACCGCTGGGAGCTGCCGGCGTCGGGCCCGTCTTGACCAGAGTCACGTCGAAGATCAGCGTGGCATTGGGCGGCATCGGCGGCTGCGGCTCGGCACCATAGGCCAGCGAGGCGGGAATGAACAACTTGTAGTGTCCACCTACCTGCATCAGCTGCAGGCCTTCGCGGAAGCCCGGGATCACGTTGGCGACCGGGATCGAGGCCGGCTTCGGACCATGCTTGGCGGAGGCGTCGAACACCTGGCCGTCCAGGAACGAGCCGGTGTAGTTGATCTCCACGGTGTCGTTCGGGCCCGGGCGGGCGCCGGTGCCGGCGGTGATCACCTTGTACTGCAGGCCGGAAGCCGTGGTCTTCACGCCAGGGGCGGTCTTGTTCTTGGCGAAGAAGGCGTCGCCTTCCGCCTTGTTCTTGGCTGCCTCCTGGGCGCGCTCGGCCTCGAACTTGGCCTGCACCTTGGTCATGAAGGCCTCGTAGACCTGCTTGGCCTCGGCCTCGCTGACGGTCGACTTCTGGCCCGACAGCGCGGCCTGCACGCCACGCGCCACGGCGGCGGGGTCCATCTCGTCGCGCAGGATCGGCGGCACGCTCTCGCCCATCTTGTAATAACCGAATACGTAGCTGGCCTTGGCCTTGTCGACGGGGGCGGCGGCGCCAGTCTTGGCGGCCTGGGCAAATGCGCCCGCCGTCATGCCCAGCGCAACGGCCATTGCCACTGCCGTCAGCGTGGGACGCAGAAAGTGCTTCATTTGTAACTCCCTCATGAAAATGGAAATGCCGGCATCGCCGGCCGGACCCCGCGTTGGAGGCAGGCCACGCATTGTGCGGTGCCGGCCTGTTCTTGGCAACGATCGCGCCTTGTGACCGTCAGACGGCATAAAGGTTCAGCGTTGCACGGATGCCGGCCGCCGCCTCGCACCCACCCCCGCCTCGGGCGTCGTTGTCAATCGGCCCCGTCCGCCGGCGGCTCCGGCTTGTCAAGGGTTTCCTTCAACGCCGCCTGCAACCGCGCATGCATGTGCACCAGGCCCCGCCACAGCACCACCGACAGCACCGCCCCCACCACCAGCAGGAAGATGGCGATGCCGCGCGGCGGCAGGATCGCCGAACCCAGCGCGCTCAGCAGGATGCCCAGCAGCAGCAGCGTGGCCAGCGGAATCACCCGCGCCAGCACACTGCGGATGGCGTGGGTGTAGGAGCGCGCAAAGCTCTCGCGTATGCCGATCTCGGCCAGCAACATGCCCAGCGCGCCGGCCTTGCGATACACCGCGATCAGCATCGGCAGCGACAGGAACAACGCGCAGGCCCAGATCACCGTGTGCCGCATCTCGCGCCCGATGCCCACCGTGGAGAACCAGGTCCAGCCATGCGCATTGACATAGGCTCCGACCATGAACAGGGTCACCACCAGCAGAATGTTCACCGCGATGTGCCACAGCAGGCGCCGCAGGATCGCCGCCAGCGTGGCGTTCTCGTTCACCGGCTTGAGATGTTCCAGCCAGCCGCTGTAGCTGGTGGCCAGCAATTGCACGGAACGTGGCGTGACCCGCCGCAACCCGCTGGCCACGCGGTCGCCCGAGCGCGACAGGTACGGCGACAACGCCATGCACACCACCGAGACCGCGACGGCCACCGGATAGATGAAGTCGCTGATCACGCCCAGTGAAAGGCCGAGCGTGGCGATCACGAACGAGAACTCGCCGATCTGCGCCATGCCGAGGCCCGCCCGCAGCGCGGTGCGCGGTTCGTGCCCGACCACCAGCACGCCGAGGCTGCAGGCCAGCGTCTTGCCGACGACGACCACCCCCGCGATCAACAGCGCCGGCACCGCGTACTGCCACAGCATCGCCGGGTCGATCTTCAGGCCGATCGCCACGAAGAACAGCGCGGCGAACATGTCGCGCAAAGGCTCGACCAGCTGGACCACCCGGCCGGCGCTGCGCGACTCGGCCACCACCGCTCCGGCCAGGAAGGCACCCAACGCCACGCTGAAGCCCATCCACACCGCGACCAGGCTGGCGCCGAAACAGATCCCCAGCACGCTGACCAGCAGGGTTTCGTCGCGACCGAAGCCGGCCACGTAGTCCACCAGCCGCGGCAGCAGCAGCAGGCCCAGGATCATGCCGACCACCACGAACAGGCCCAGGTGTCCGATCAGGGTGAACGCCGCCTCCGCCTGCACCGAGCCGCCGATGGCCACCGCGGTGAGCAGGGTCAGCATGATGATGGCGAGCATGTCTTCGGCCACCAGCAGGCCCACCACCAGTTGGGCGAACGGCTGCTGACGCTGGCCCAGCTCGGACAGGGTGCGCGTCGCCACCATGGTCGAGGACAGCGAAATGATCGCGCCGAGAAACAGCGCATCCATGCCCTTCCAGCCGAACAGGCTGCCGATGCCGTAGCCGATCCACAGCATCAGGCCGACCTCGCCCACCGCCACCAGCAACATGCCGACACCCACGTCGCGCAGCTTGCGCACGCTGAATTCCAGGCCCAGCGTGAACATCAGCAGCACCACGCCCAGGTTGGAGATGTCGTCGATGGCGCGCGCGTCGCCGACCAGCACGCCGGGCGTGTGCGGACC
The DNA here is from genome assembly GCF_052978325.1 of Rhodanobacter sp. UC4443_H10. NCBI lineage: Bacteria > Pseudomonadati > Pseudomonadota > Gammaproteobacteria > Lysobacterales > Rhodanobacteraceae > Rhodanobacter > Rhodanobacter sp. UC4443_H10. Next base: position 873,470 of record NZ_CM129668.1, read on the forward strand.
GATCAGCACGCCAGCCAGGATGTAGCCCAGCAGCACCGGCTGACGCAGGCGCTGAAACAGGATCGTGGTGGCGCCGGCCACCAGCATCACCACGGCAAGATCACGGATGAACCCGATTTCGTGCATCGCCTTCCTTCGCCGTTGCCCTCGTCGCTGCAGCATAAAGGAGCGTCGGCGAAGATCGCGTCCGCATCGCCGCAGCCGTGGCGCGATGTGATGATGCGCACGCGCAACGGCGTCGAAAAAAAGCTTGACGGGCAAGCAACCCCACCCTATTCTTCTCGGCTTCCAGCGGCGGGGCCATAGCTCAGCTGGGAGAGCGCCTGCATGGCATGCAGGAGGTCGGCGGTTCGATCCCGCCTGGCTCCACCAGGTTTTGATTCAGTGCAAGTCCTTTGCGAGAACCCGCGCATCCATGTGCGGACTTTTCGAAAAATCAACGTCCCCATCGTCTAGAGGCCTAGGACATCACCCTTTCACGGTGGCGACCGGGGTTCGAATCCCCGTGGGGACGCCAAGTTGGACCGCGCAAGCTGGAAGCTGTTGCAACTGCGGAGTGGTAGTTCAGTTGGTTAGAATGCTGGCCTGTCACGCCGGAGGTCGCGGGTTCGAGTCCCGTCCACTCCGCCACCATTCAAAACGAAAACCCGCCTGGCGCGGGTTTTTTGTTGTGGTGATTTGTGCATCCATCCATGGGCGCAAAGATCAGGACGCAGCCATGGATGGCTTTGAATAGAACCGCTATCCCCCACCGCCTTCGTGCGACTCCGGTTGCGGCTCCAGGGTGCCGGTGGAATGCCCCTGCTCGGCGAGGTATTCCAGCCATCGGGCCAGGAATCGGTTCATGCGCAGGCGGTACTGGAACACCGAGTGCACCGGGGAAAACGGGCCCAGCACCTGCCACAGGTGCCGGCCCGGGTGGCAGTGCAGCGCCTCGGCGACATGCGCGTCGGTGTACATGCGCAACTGCGCCGAGGGCGCGCGCTGGCCGGTGTGCGCATCGACGAATCCGTAGGTGAGCTCCAGCTCGACGGTGTACGGGTGGTGCTCCTGCACCTGCAGGTGCACGTCCAGGCCGTCGTCCACGCTCGACACGTAGCGGCCGGCGGGAAGCTCGTGCGGCGCGAACAGCCGCGCGAGGCGGTGATAGTTCTCCGCATACAGACCCATCAGGGTCTCGAACCGTCCCGGCAGCAGGCTGTTTCGATGGTCCAGTACGGCACTCGTGGGCAACGCACAAACTCCGGATGAAAATCAGAACATGGTCCGCTCGATGCCGAAGCGGTCGAAGATCTTGCTGGCGATCTCCTCGATCGACACGTGAGTGGTGTTGAGGCTGGGTATCCCGGCCTGGCGCATCAGCCGTTCGGCCTGTTCCAGCTCCCAGCGGCATTGCGCGATCGTGGCGTAACGGCTGCCGGAGCGGCGCTGCTCGCGAATCTGCGCCAGGCGTACCGCGTCGATGGTCAGCCCGTAGAGGCGGTCCTTGTAGGGCCGCAGCCGCGCGGGCAACTCCAGTTTCTCCAGGTCCTCGTCGGTCAACGGATAGTTGGCGGCGCTGACGCCGTAATGCAAGGCCATGTACAGGCAGGTGGGCGTCTTGCCCGAACGCGACACGCCGACGAGGATCAGGTCGGCATCGGCGTAATTCACGTCGATCCCGTCGTCATGCGACAACGCGTAGTTGGTGGCGTTGATGCGCGCCTCGTACTTGTCGAAATCGACCATGCCGTGCGAGCGATTCACCGCACCGGACCGGCGCGTCTGCAGCTCTTCCTCCAGCGGACCGATGAACGGCGCGAACACGTCCAGCATCAGCGCACCGCTCGAAGCCACGATGTCGCACAGGTTGCGGTCGGCCATGGTGTTGACCACCACCGGACGCTGCCCGGTCTGTGCGTAGTTGGTCTTGATCCGCAGTGCAGCCAACTCGGCCTTGTGCGGGTTGTCGGTGAACGGCAACCGGTGCTTGTCGAACCGGACACCCTCGAACTGCGCCAGGATGCTGTTGCCGATCGTCTCGGCGGTAATACCAGTGGAATCGGAAATGAAAAACACGGTTCGCTGCATGTGAAGCTTCCGCCGGGCCGAGTGCGCAGGCTCGCACCTTAGCGCAAGGGCAAAACGCTGTCCCGTGTTGAACGCGCGTTGACTGGTATCGGGTTGGAATGACATCGCGTGGCACTGGTCTTCTTGTGCTTCGCACCATCCGCGGCGGACAATACCAGTTTCCCGCAGCGCGCCCGCGACCGCTGGTTCCCTGCCCCCCCGTTCCGCCATCCCGAGGAGACACCCTTGAACGACCTGGTGCTTTGGCTCGATCAACTGCGCATGACTGACCTTGGCAAGGTCGGCGGCAAGAATGCTTCGCTGGGCGAAATGATCGGCAACCTCGCCAAACTGGGTGTCTCGGTGCCCGGCGGCTTTGCCACCACCGCCAGTGCGTTCCAGCAGTATCTGGAAAAGAGCGGGCTGGCCCGGCGCATCCAGGATCGACTGGCCACGCTCGACGTCGACAACGTCGATGCCCTGGTCGCGGCCGGCAAGGAAATCCGCGGCTGGATCGTCGACACCGCCCTGCCCGCCGAACTCGAGCAGGCGATCCGCGCGGCCTACATCAAGCTGTGCAGGGACGCCGGTGCCGACGACATCGCGGTTGCGGTTCGTTCCTCTGCTACCGCCGAGGACCTGCCCGACGCCTCGTTCGCCGGCCAGCAGGAAACCTTCCTCAACGTGGTCGGCATCGACGACGTGCTGCACAAGGTGAAGGAGGTCTTCGCCTCGCTGTACAACGACCGGGCCATCGCCTACCGCGTGCATCAGGGCTACAAGCACGAGGACGTGTTCCTCTCCGCCGGCGTGCAGCTGATGGTGCGTTCGGACGTGGGCGCCTCCGGCGTGCTGTTCACGCTGGACACCGAGTCGGGCTTCCGCGACGTGGTGTTCGTCACCGGCTCCTATGGTCTGGGCGAGATGGTCGTGCAGGGCGCGGTGAATCCCGATGAGTTCTACGTGTTCAAGCCGACCCTGCGCGCAGGCAAGCCGGCCGTGCTTCGTCGCAACCTGGGCGCCAAGCAGTTGCGCATGGTCTATTCCAGCGCGCCGGGCGAGCGCGTGAGGACCGAGGACACTCCGGCCGAACTGCGCCACAAGTTCTGCATCAGCGACGACGACGTGCAGGAACTCGCCCGCCAGGCGCTGATCATCGAGAAACATTACGACCGCCCGATGGACATCGAGTGGGCGAAAGACGGCCACACCGGCAAGCTGTACATCGTGCAGGCCCGCCCGGAGACGGTGAAGTCGCGCTCGCATGCGACCCAGCTGGAGCGCTTCAGCCTCAGCGAGAAAGGCAAGGTGCTGGCCGAAGGCCGCTCGATCGGCCAGAAGATCGGCGCCGGCAAGGCCCGCGTGATCCGTTCCCTGAGCGACATGAACAAGGTGCAGGTCGGCGACGTGCTGATCGCCGACATGACCGACCCCGACTGGGAGCCGGTGATGAAGCGCGCCTCGGCGATCGTCACCAACCGCGGTGGCCGCACCTGCCACGCGGCGATCATCGCGCGCGAGCTGGGCGTGCCGGCGGTGGTCGGCACCGGCAATGCGCTGGAGCTGATTCCGGATGGCGCTGACGTCACCGTGTCCTGCGCCGAAGGCGACACCGGCACGATCTACGAAGGCATCCTGAAGTTCGAGCGGATCACCGCGGATCTCGGCGACATGCCCGAGGCGCCGTTGAAGATCATGATGAACGTGGCCAACCCGGAGCGTGCCTTCGACTTCGGCCAGCTGCCGAACGCCGGCATCGGCCTGGCCCGGCTGGAGATGATCATCGCCAGCCACATCGGCGTGCATCCCAAGGCGCTGCTGGAATACGCCAAGCAGGACGCCGAAACCAAGGCAAAGATAGACGAGCGCATCGCCGGCTATGCCGGCCCGGTCGAGTTCTACGTCGATCGCCTCGCCGAAGGCATCGCCACCATCGCCGCCTCGGTCTACCCGAAGCCGGTGATCGTGCGCCTGTCCGACTTCAAGTCGAACGAGTACGCCGGCCTGCTGGGCGGCTCGCGCTACGAGCCGCACGAAGAGAACCCGATGATCGGTTTCCGCGGCGCCAGCCGCTACGTCGACCCCAGCTTCGCCGAGGCGTTCGCGCTGGAATGCAAGGCAGTGAAGCGCGTGCGCGAGGTGATGGGTCTCTCCAACGTGTGGGTGATGATCCCGTTCGTGCGCACGCTCGGCGAAGGCCGCAAGGTGATCGAGGTGCTGGCGAAGAACGGCCTCAAGCAGGGCGAGCACGAGCTCAAGGTCATCATGATGTGCGAGGTCCCGTCGAACGCCCTGCTCGCCGACGAGTTCCTCGACATCTTCGACGGCTTCTCGATCGGCTCGAACGACCTCACCCAGCTCACCCTGGGCCTGGACCGCGACTCCAGCATCGTCGCCGGCCTGTTCGACGAGCGCGACCCGGCGGTGAAGAAGCTGCTGGCCATGGCGATCAAGACCGCCCGCGCCAAGGGCAAGTACATCGGCATCTGCGGCCAGGGCCCCAGCGACCACCCCGACCTCGCGGAGTGGCTGATGGAACAAGGCATCGAATCGGTTTCGCTGAACCCGGACACCGTGGTCGATACCTGGTTGCGGTTGGCAAAGAAGAAGGCTGGCTGAGGCCAGCGCGTCCGGTGCGGCAAACATGCCGCGTTGTTTGCAAGGGGGCCGGTCTCGACCGGCCCCCTTTTTCACGTGCGTGACTTGCAAAACGCCCTTTCGGCAAGGGGATTATTCGTCCCGTCCGGGCCAGACCCTTCCGCGCCACGCGCTCCGGGGCCAGCCTGCGGCTGTCCGTATTCGTTCCGGACGAATCCGTCGAACCGGGCGGATCGTGCAATACGCAAAACGCCCCTTTCGGGGCGTTTTGCGTATCTGGCGGAGAGGGTGGGATTCGAACCCACGGTACGCTTGCACGTACGCCTGATTTCGAGTCAGGTACATTCGACCACTCTGCCACCTCTCCGGTCGGGTGCATGGGCGCATGCGAGCCGCGAATCATACGCGAGCAAGGGAACCGTGACAACAACCGTGGCTTGCGGCATGCTGCACAGCTTGCCCTGACACTAGCCCCATGATCGAGCTCGGACACGGAACCCATGTCGGCCTGCGCCGCACGCGCAACGAGGACACCTACCACGCCGATGTCTCGCTCGGCCTGTTCCTGGTCGCCGACGGCATGGGCGGCCACCAGCATGGCGAGGTGGCGTCGGCACTGGTGCGCGATGCGATGGTCGAGCTGGTCAGCGCCGGGTCGGGCCTGATCGAGGCCGTCAATGGTGCGGGCGAGCGATTGCTGGCGCACGCCCGGCCCAGCTTCGACCTGTTGCCGATGGGCACCACGATCGCAGCACTGCGGATCGTCGGCGACGCGTATGAAGTGGCCTGGGTCGGAGACAGCCGCATCTACCTGTGGCAACACACCCTGCGCCGCGTCAGCCACGACCATTCGCTGGTCCAGGCACTGGTGGAAGCCGGCCAGCTCGACCCGGCCCAGGCGGCGCAGCACCCGCAGCGCAACCTGCTCACCCAGGCACTCGGCGTCACCGCCACCGAGCAACTGCGCATCGGCATGGCCCGCGGCACGCTGGAACCCGGCATGAGCTTCCTGCTGTGCAGCGACGGCTTGACCGAGTGCGTCGACGATGCAGCGATCGCCCGTACTGTCGCGCGCAACGACCTCGCCGCGCAGGAATGCGCCGACCAATTGCTGTTGGACGCGCTCGACGGCGGTGGCGACGACAACATCACCGTCGTCCTCGTGCGCTGCAGCTGAAACATCGCGCCGCGCGGCTCAACCCAACCGGCGCCACACGCTCTGTCCGCCCGCGCTCTTGTCCAGCGCATCGAGCCGTCGCTCATGCTCAAGCAACTCGCTTGCCGAGGCGCACAGTACACGTGGACGCACCTGCAGGGTTGCCGGCGGCAGTACCACCGCGTGTTGCGGGGTCGCTGCATCGAACTCCAGATCCAGCCCGACCTGACCCGAGGTCATGGCCAGATAGACGTCGGCCAGCAGCTGCGCGTCGATCAGGCCGCCGTGCAGGTCGCGACGCGAGTTGTCCACGCCCAGCCGCTTGCACAAGGCATCCAGGCTGTTGCGCTGGCCGGGATAGCGCTCGCGCGCCATCGCCAGCGTGTCCAGCACGCTGCACCGATCGGCGATGCAGCCGCTGGCGGCACCGAGGCGCGCCAGTTCGGCGTCGAGAAAGCCCACATCGAACGCCGCGTTGTGGATGATCAGTTCGGCGCCGGCGATGAAGGCGAGGAACTCGTCGGCGACATCGGCAAAGCGCGGCTTGTCGAGCAGGAACTCGTCCTCGATACCGGTGACCTGGCGGGCGCCTTCGTCGATCGCACGATCGGGGTTCAGATACGTCTGGTAGTAGCGACCGGTGAGCCTGCGTTCGACCATCTCGACGCAGGCGATTTCCACCAGGCGATGGCCCTGGCGTACTTCCAGGCCGGTCGTTTCGGTATCCAGGACGATCTGCCTCATGCCCCGCTCCTGATCGACTCGGCCTGCTCGCGCGCGGCGCGGTCGACACGCTCGTTTTCCGCGTGGCCGTTGTGGCCGCGCACCCACTGCCAGCGAACCTGGTGCGTACCCACCGCATCGGACAGGCGCTGCCACAGATCCTGGTTCTTGACCGGCTTGCGGTCGGCCGTGCGCCAGCCGTTGGCGCGCCACTTCGGCAACCACTGCTCGATGCCCTGCATGACGTAGCGCGAATCGGTAGTGAGCGTGACCACGCAGGGGCGCTTGAGCGCCTCCAGCGCGCCGATCGCCGCCATCAGCTCCATGCGGTTGTTGGTGGTGGCGGGCTCCCGGCCGGCCAGCATCCGCTCGCCGCCAGGGGCCCGCAGCAAGGCGGCCCAGCCGCCCGGTCCGGGATTGCCGAGGCAGGCGCCGTCGGTAAATGCTTCCACTTCACTCATGGGTGTTCAGGTATCCCTTGTTGCCTGCAGGGCCGGGTTGGGCCGTGTCCCCGGCGACAGCCTGCCCGCTGCCGGCACCGGCAGTTTCACGGGCTTGATGCGCAGCGGTGTGGCCAGTCGCCGCTGCTTGCGCGCGAGCAACACATAGCCGCCACCCAGCACGCTGTCCATTGTCGTCGAAGTCGCCGGCAGCCCCGGCCAACCGCGTCCGACGCGGCGGGCCAGTTCGATCTCCATGCCTGCATGGCGCAGCACGCGTTCCAGCTGCAGCGGAAGCTGCAGCTTGAGCGTCCGGCCCCGCGCATGCCAGCGCAACCACGGCGACCACCCGCTGACCGGATGCACACCGGTCAACGCCAGCACCCCGCCCGGCGCCAGCACGCGCAGCACGTCTTCCAGCAGCGCCGATGACACCGGCGATACCTCCAGGGCGTGACGCAGCAGGACCAGATCGAACGCGTCGGCCACGAACGGCAGCGGCTGATCCACGGCGGCACGCAGATCGCCGCCATAGCGACCGCCGTCGAGATAAAGACGAACCCAACTCCCCAGCATCGGCAGCGCCGGCGGCGCCTCGTCCGCGGCGACGCCGAGCAACAACGCGTGCGTGCCGAAACAACGCTGCAACTCCGGCGCCAACACCCGCGCCTGGGCATCGCGCAACCGGCGCAGCGGTGCACTGGCGTAGATGTCGTCCTGTGGGTGCATGCAGCGGGGGTCCAGGGGCTGGCGCGAACCTCCAGTTTAGCTGCAGCGGCAACCGATCGCAGTCGCCTGACCTGGCGCACGGATCTGAATGACCGACCCACCTCTTAACACCATGCTAACGAGAAGCTGCCGATGCCCCTTTATAGTCGGGCGCTCCCATGCGGCCGGGCGGCCGCGTCTGCCGGTGACGCATCGGCATCGACGCGCCGTCGGTGTCGCCCGACCATCCGGAACCGCCTTGCACCTTCTCCCTCTACCGGCCCTCACCGACAACTACATCTGGCTGCTTCATGACGATGAAGGCCAGGCCGTGGTCGTCGATCCGGGCGATGCGGCGGTCGTCGAGCAGGCCTTGGCGCAGCACCGGTGGCGCCTGCGTGGCGTGTTGCTGACGCATCATCACAACGACCACATCGGCGGGGCGGCTGCACTGCGGCAACGCCATGACGTGCCGGTATACGGACCGCGTGATTCGCGCATCGAAGGCCTGACGCACGCCGTCGGCGATGGCGACACCGTGGAGTTCTCTGCGCCCGACCTGGTTTTCGAGGTGCTGTCGATTCCGGGACACACCCTCACCCACGTCGGCTACGTCGGCGCCGGCCTGCTGCTGTGTGGCGACACCTTGTTCAGTCTCGGCTGCGGGCGCCTGTTCGAGGGCACGCCGGCCCAGATGCTCGCCTCGCTGGACCGTCTGGCGGCGCTGCCCGGTTCGACCCAGGTTTGCGCCGGGCACGAGTACACCCATGGCAACGGCCTCTTCGCCGATACGGTTGAGCCGGGCAACTCCGCGCTGCGGGAACGGCGGCGCGAAGTGGCGCAATTGCGTGCCGACGGCCAGGCCAGCCTGCCCGTCACGCTGGCCACGGAGCTGGCAACCAATCCATTCCTCCGGGTCGACGCCGACGCCGTGATCGACTGGTGCGCTGCACGCGGCGTCGACGGCAACCGCGTGTCCCGCTTCGCAGCACTGAGGGCGGCCAAGGACGTCTTTCGCGCATGAACCGGACGCCCCGACACCTGCTGCTGCCGCTGGCGCTGTCGACAGCGCTGGCCGCCTGCAGCAACATGCCTTCGCAACCGGCACGCGCACCTGTCGCCGTCGTCGCCCCCGCCAGCACGCCACCGGCGGTTGCCGCCAGTGTCGCGACTGCGGCACCTGTACCGGCGGCCGACCTGTGGGATCGACTGCGCAGCAGTTTTGTCATGCCGGATTGCAATGCCGACCCCGCGGTGCTGGCGTGGGCCGGGCGCTACACGCGCAGCCCGGCGCGGTTCGAGGACACCTTGCGCGAGGCGATGCCGCGCCTGGCCTATGTCCAGCAGGTCGCCCAGCAATACGACGTGCCCGGCGAGTTCGCACTGCTGCCGTGGGTGGAGAGCCGTTACCGCCCGGTGCAGGGACGCAGGCACCATGCTGCCGGCATGTGGCAGATCATGCCGGTGACCGCCCGCTCGATGGGCCTGCGCGTGGATCGCCATTACGATGGCCGGCTGGACATACCGGCCGCAGCGCACGCCGTGATGAAGTTGCTGCGGCAATACCACGACCGCTTCCACGATTGGCGCGTGGCCGACTATGCGTACAACGCCGGCGAGTTCAAGATACGCGGGTTGATCAGCCGCCACGGCATTCCGGCGGACAAGCCGGCGATCCCCGACCTGCCGGTACGCCGCGTCACTCGCGAGCACCTGACCCAGTTGCTGGCGATCGCATGCGTGATACGCGAGCCGTCGCGCTTCCAGGTCAGCCTGCCCAGCCTGCCGGAGTCCGAGCACCTGGTGCAGGCACCGGTGACGCATCCCGTCACGGTGGCGCGCGCCGCCGAAATGGCCGGCATGCCGGAATCGGCCCTGCGTCATCTCAATGCGGCATTCCGCGGCGACAAGCTGGATGGGCGAACGGTTTCGCATCTCATGCTGCCGGCCGGTCACGCCGGTCGGTTCGAGCTCGCCATGCTCGATGCCGCCGCAGCCTCCACCACCACCGCAGCAGACGACGAATCGTCCCGCGGTCCTGACACGCACGTGGTCAGCCCCGGTGAAAGCCTGTGGCAGATTGCGCGCCAGTATTCAACCAGCGTCGCGCACCTGCAGCAACTGAACAACCTGGCCCAAGGCCAGGCGATCCAGCCCGGCCAGGTGCTGAAGCTGGGCGACATCGACTGAAGGTTTGCGCCGCCACGCCACTGACCTGATCCATGGCGACATCGTGCTCTCGAGATCCGCCTTTACCGATGCGCACGGCACGAGCCATGCGCACCGGCGCCAGCCGAGCGAACCCGGCTACAGCAGGTTCTTGTTGATCTTGATCTTGGTCTTGGCGCGCAGCGTCTGGAGCAGCTCGCGCGTCGCCTCGCCGGCATAAGCCTGGGCCATCTGGCGATGCAGCATGTCGCGCTCTTCCGGCGTGATCCTGGAGAGATCGCCGGGCTGCACCTTGTCCACCGCCACCAGCGCGAAGCCACCATCACCCATGTTCACTTCGGCGAAGCTGGGCTTGTCGGGCGCCGACGGATGTGGCAACAGGTAGGCCTCCTTCAGCACCGGCGCCGGCACCTGCAGCGACTGGCCGCGCACGGCTTCGGCCACGCTGACGATCTTGGCGCCGAGCGACTTGGCCACCGCTTCCATGTCCTCGCCCTTGCGCAGGCGCGCCAGCACGTCATCGGCCTGCTTGCGGGCCGCCGCCGTGATGCGCTCCTCCAGGATGCTCTGCTGCACCTTGGCGCGAACCTCGGCCAACGGCTTGACCGCAGCCGGCACGTGCTTGTCGACGTGGATCACGATGGAGTGGTTGTTGCCCAGATCGATCAGACTCGAATTGTTGCCCTGGACCAGCACGTCGTCGCTGAATGCGGCGGCGACCACCTTTGGGTTGGCCGCCAGGCCCTTGCCGTCGGTGCGCGAGAACAGCGGCAGGGTCTGGATCGGCAGATCAAGCGCGGCGGCCGCGGGCTCGAGCGAGCCCGGGTTCGAGTAGGTCTGGTCCGCCATCTTGCCGGCCAGTTCGTTGTACTCGCGATCGCGCTCGGCGGTGGTCGCCTCCTGCAGCAACTGGTCGCGCACTTCGGCAAACGGCTTGGACTCGCCACTGCGCACGTCGCGCAGCCAGATGATGTGGTAGCCGTCGGAGGACAGCACCGGCTTGGAGATCTGCCCCTTCTGCAGCGCAAACATCGCCGAATCGAAGGCGGCGTTGGTCACGCCCTTCTCGAGCCAGCCGAGGTCGCCGCCCTGGCGCCGCGAACCCAGATCCTGTGAATCCTTTTCGGCCAGCTGGGCAAAATTCGCCGGCGTGGCTTCGGCCGCGATCTTGTCCGCGGTGGCCAGCGCAGCCTTCTGCTGTTCGGGCGTGGCGTTGGGGGGCACGTTGACGAGGATGTGCGAAACCAGCCGCTGCTCGGGCTGCACGAAGCGCTGCTTTTCCTCTTCGTAGCGCGCCTTGAGTTCCTCGTCGCTGGGGGCCGCTTTCGGCTTGAGCTTGGCGCTGTCCACCTCGACGTACTTCACCGAAACCCGCTCGGGATTCATGTAATCGGCCTGGTGCGCCTTGTACCAGGATTCGATTTGCGCGTCGGTCACCTCTTTCTCGGCGGGCTCCGGCTTCTGCAGCACGAAGTAACGCAAGTCGCGCCGCTGAGTGGCCAGGCCGAGATAGTTGTCGACGCGCTCGTGGCTGATGATGGCGCTGTCGCTGATTGCCTGCGGCAGCAGTTGCGTGGCCAGCGAGGAGCGGATCTCGTCCTCGAACATGGCCGAAGTCTTGCCGCTGCTGGTGAGGTAAGCCCGGTAGCTGGTCGGGTCGAACTTGCCGTTGACCTGGAACGCCGGGATACCCGCGATGGCGTCGCGCAGCGCCTGATCGGAGACGCGCATGCCCCAGTCGGCATTGGCCTGCAGCAAGAGCTGCTCGTCGATCATCGCGTCCAGCACACGCAGCTTGGTTTCCGTCTTCTCGAACACGGTCGGGTCGAACTGCTCGCCCTGCTGCTCGCTGACTTGCTGCCGCAACTGGTTCATGCGGTTCTGGAATGCGTTCTGGCTGATTTCCTGCTTGCCCACCTTGGCCACGAATGTGTCGTTCTGCGAGGTGAAATAGCTCTCCATGCCAAACAGCGACATCGCCAGCACGGCGAGGCCGAGAACGATGATGGACGGCCATCCGTGCATCTTGTTACGCATTGCCTGCAGCATAGAAATCTTCCCGCAACGTGATTTGGAAGCGCGCGAAGCGCATGATCCACACGAGGCACCGGATGCCTCATCGCTGCATGCCGGGGCGCCATGGCATCGCCGGAACACGCAGGTCTCAAACGACAAAGGCGCCCCACGGGCGCCCTTGCTAAACGTGGCGGAGTGGACGGGACTCGAACCCGCGACCTCCGGCGTGACAGGCCAGCATTCTAACCAACTGAACTACCACTCCGCACAATCTGGTGGGTGCTGTAGGGATCGAACCTACGACCACCGCCTTGTAAGGGCGACGCTCTACCGCTGAGCTAAGCACCCCGAAACCAAGCGCAAGCCGCTTAGTTTAGGGCATCCTTCAGGGTCTTGCCAGCCTTGAACGCGGGCACTTTCGACGCCTTGATCTTGATCGTTTCGTTGGTCCGCGGGTTGCGCCCGGTGCGCGCGGCACGCTTGCGCACGGTGAACGTGCCAAAGCCCACCACCGAGACATCCTCACCCTTCTTCAACGACTTCTGGATGGCTTCCAGGTAGGCCTCCAGCGCACGACCAGCGTCTGCCTTGGTCAGCTCGGCCTTCTCGGCAATGGCATTGATCAGATCGGTTTTGTTCATTGAAAACTCCCTCGTTCGGATTTCGCCCGCGCGATCCGTCGCGGGACGGATGACGCGGGCATGGATGGTTGGCTGGTGCCAGAGCCGTGGCGCAACTCCGCATCGCCTCGTCGTCAGCAAGCGCGGGGGCTGCGGCATCGCCTTTATACCAGTGCCCCGCCGCTATCCGCAACACAAGGCACAGCAACGTTTCCGCCGGTTCGGCATGGTCAAAAAGCGCATGCGCAAGCCGGCTCCCGACACAGCCCCGAACTTCGCCGATCAACGTCGACACGGCTGCATCACGAGCCTATCGCGCGGGCGCCTCCGGCCCGCGCGCCCGCCATCGCGCGATCAATGCGTCAGCGAGTGTCCTTCCGCCGACTCCCCGGCGACGGCTGCCGGCGGCGTCTCGCTCGCCGGCTTGGGCTGCACCGGATGCTCCAGTGCGATGTCGAGCACCTCATCGATCCAGCGCACCGGGTGGATCTCCAGCGATTCGGTGATGTTCGCCGGCATGTCCACCAGATCCTTCTTGTTGCCCTCGGGAATGATTACCGTGGTGATGCCGCCGCGATGCGCCGCCAGCAGCTTTTCCTTGAGACCGCCGATGGGCAGCACGCGACCACGCAGGGTGATCTCGCCGGTCATGGCCACTTCCGAACGCACCGGCACCTTGGTCAGCACCGACACCAGCGCGGTGCACATGGCGATGCCGGCGCTGGGACCGTCCTTGGGGGTGGCACCCTCGGGAACGTGGATGTGCACGTCGAGCTTCTGGTGGAACTCCGGATCGATGCCAAGCCGGTCGGCGCGCGCGCGCACCACCGAAAGTGCAGCCTGGATCGACTCCTTCATCACGTCGCCCAACTGGCCGGTGTGCACAAGACGACCCTTGCCCGGCACCACCGAGCCCTCGATGCTGAGCAACTCGCCGCCGACCTGGGTCCACGCCAAGCCAGTGACCAGGCCCACTTCGTTCTGCTGCTCCTTGCGGCCGAAGTCGAAACGACGCACGCCGAGGTAGTCGCCCAGGTTCGCCGCGTCCACCTTGACGCGGCCTGCCGCGACCTTCGACTTGCCTGCAGCCGCTTTCGCCCGCGGCGTCCCGGTCTTGGCCTTGGCCTTCTTCACCTGGCCGAGAGTCAACTCCTTGACCACCTTGCGGCAGATCTTGGAAATCTCGCGCTCCAGATTGCGCACCCCGGATTCGCGCGTGTAGTAGCGCACGATGTCGCGCAACGCCTCTTCGGCGACGTCGAGTTCCTCCGGCTTGAGGCCGTTCGCCTTGAGCTGTTTCGGCAACAGATACTTGCGCGCAATGCCGAGCTTCTCGTCTTCGGTGTAACCCGGGATGCGGATGACCTCCATGCGGTCGAGCAGCGGGCCGGGGATGTTCAGCGAATTGGCGGTGGCAATCCACATCACCTCGGACAGATCCAGGTCGACCTCCAGATAGTGGTCGTTGAATGCGTGGTTCTGCTCCGGATCGAGCACCTCCAGCAGCGCCGACGAGGGATCGCCGCGGAAGTCCATCGACATCTTGTCGATCTCGTCCAGCACGAACAGCGGATTCCGTGCGCCGGCCTTGTTGATGTTCTGCACGATGCGCCCGGGCATGGAGCCGATGTAGGTGCGTCGGTGGCCGCGAATCTCGGCCTCGTCGCGCACGCCACCCAGGCTCATGCGAACGAACTTGCGGTTGGTCGCCTTGGCAATCGACTGGCCCAGCGAGGTCTTGCCCACGCCGGGCGGGCCGACCAGGCACAGGATCGGCCCCTTCATCACCGACACGCGCTGCTGCACGGCGAGATATTCGAGGATGCGCTCCTTCACCTTCTCCAGGCCGAAATGATCAGCGTCGAGCACTTCCTGCGCCATCTGCAGGTCCTTGCGCACCTTGCTGCGCTTCTTCCACGGCACGCCGACCAGCCAGTCCAGGTAGTTACGCACGACGGTGGCCTCGGCCGACATCGGCGACATCTGGCGCAGCTTGCCGAATTCCTGCCGTGCCTTGGCAAGCACCGGCTTGGGCATGCCGGCAGCTTCGATCTTCTTCTGCAGTTCCTCGACCTCGTTGGGACCGTCCTCGCCGTCGCCCAGCTCCTTCTGGATCGCCTTCATCTGTTCGTTGAGGTAGTACTCGCGCTGACTCTTTTCCATCTGCGACTTGACCCGGCCGCGGATGCGCTTCTCGACCTGCTGCAGGTCCATCTCGCCATCGACCAGCCCGATCAGCAGTTCCAGCCGCTTGCCCACGTCGGCCGTCTCCAGCACCTTCTGCTTGTCGGCCATGCGCACGGAAAGATGCGCGGCGATGGAATCGGCCACGCGCGAGGGGTCGTCGATGCCGGACAGGCTGGCCAGCACTTCCGGCGGCAGCTTGCGGCTCTGCTTGACCAGTTGCTCGAACAGCGAGATCAGCGTGCGAGAAACGACGTCGAGCTCGCGCTCCTTCGCGTTGTACGCCGGCTCGATGACGCGCGAACGCGCGGTCAGCATGCCGTCGACTTCCTTGAAATCCTCGATCGCGACGCGCGACTGCCCTTCCACCAGAACCTTGACCGTGCCGTCCGGAAGTTTCAGCAGCTGCAGCACGCCGGCCAGCGTGCCGACCTGATGCAGGTCGGCCACCTCGGGGTCGTCGATGTCCGGGCTGGTCTGCGCCACCAGCAGGATCTGCCGTTCGCCTTCCATCGCGCGCTCCAGCGCCCGCATCGACTTGTCGCGGCCGACGAACAGCGGGATCACCATGTGCGGATAGACCACCACGTCGCGCAGGGGCAGTACCGGCAGGGTGTCCAGCGCGACGGGGGCGGGGGCTTGCTTGGCCATGGAAAAGCGATTCCTCGAATTCAAATGGGGTTTCGTCCCGACACTGCACCGGGCCCTTCAGCACGTCAAGTGGAGGCGATCCCGTGCCAGCGCAAGGCTTGCGATGGCCGCAAAACGACGCGGCCCCGGTGAAACCACCGGGGCCGCGCAACGGGCACAGCGGAGTCGATCAGGCCGCGGCGTCGCCGCCGTCGCCCGCCACGCGTTGCTGCAGGTTGCCACGGTAGATCAGGTAGGGCTCGGCCTGCCCCTCGATCACCGCATCGTCGACAACGACCTTGCTGACGTGCTCCAGCGACGGCAGCTCGTACATCGTGTCCAGCAGCACCTGCTCCAGGATCGTGCGCAGGCCGCGGGCGCCGGTCTTGCGCTTGAGCGCCTTCTGCGCGATCGCCTCGAGCGCCTCGGGACGGAACTCCAGCTCGACGTCCTCCATCTCGAACAGCTTCTTGAACTGCTTGGTGACGGCGTTCTTCGGTTCGGTGAGGATCTTCACCAGCGCAGCCTGGTCCAGCTCGTCCAGGGTGGCGACGACCGGCAGGCGCCCGACGAACTCGGGGATCAGGCCGAAGCGCACCAGGTCGGCCGGCTCCACGTCGGCCAGCACCTTGCCCAGGTTCTGCGTGCGCTCCTTGCTGCGCACCTCGGCACCGAAGCCGATACCGGTGCTCTCGGAGCGCTGCTGGATGACCTTTTCCAGGCCGGCGAACGCGCCGCCGCAGATGAACAGGATGTTCTTGGTGTCGACCTGCAGGAACTCCTGCTGCGGATGCTTGCGCCCGCCCTGCGGCGGCACCGAGGCCAGGGTGCCCTCGATCAGCTTCAGCAGCGCCTGCTGCACGCCTTCGCCGGAGACGTCGCGGGTGATCGACGGGTTCTCGCTCTTGCGCGAGATCTTGTCGATCTCGTCGATGTAGACGATGCCCGACTGCGCCTTCTCGACGTCGTAGTCGCACTTCTGCAGCAGCTTCTGGATGATGTTCTCGACATCCTCGCCCACGTAGCCCGCTTCGGTCAGCGTGGTTGCGTCGGCGATCGTGAACGGCACGTTGAGCAGGCGCGCCAGCGTTTCGGCCAGCAGCGTCTTGCCCGAGCCGGTCGGGCCGATCAGCAGGATGTTGGATTTGCCCAGCTCGATGTCGTCGCTCTTCTGGCGCGACTCCATCCGCTTGTAGTGGTTGTACACGGCGACCGCCAGCGCCTTCTTGGCGCGCGCCTGCCCCACCACGTACTGATCCAGCGATTCGCGGATCTCGCGCGGCTTGGGCAGCTGGGTATGACCGGCGGCGGCCTTCTCTTCCAGCTCCTCACGGATGATGTCGTTGCACAGCTCCACGCACTCGTCGCAGATGAACACGGACGGGCCCGCGATCAGCTTGCGTACTTCATGCTGGCTCTTGCCACAGAACGAGCAATAGAGAATCTTGCCGCTGTCGCTGGAACGCCCCTGCCGGTCGTCACTCATAACTCTCGATCCTGCTGGTAAATCCGTGTGCGCCGCGAGAATACCACAGGCCTCCGCGTCTGCCTGCAGACGCAGAGCCCATGACGGGACACCGGGTAAAGTCGTCGAATCAGGCGGATTTCACGGAATCCACGGCGCGCTTGTCGAGCACTTCGTCGATCAGGCCGTAGGTCTTGGCATCCTGCGCGTTCATGAAGCGGTCGCGTTCCATGTCCGCCTCGATCTTCTGCAGCGGCTGGCCGGTATGCTCCACGTAGAGGTTGTTCAACCGCTCGCGGATATACAGGATCTCGCGCGCCTGGATCTCGATGTCGGTAGCCTGACCCTGGGCGCCGCCGGATGGCTGGTGGATCATGATGCGGGAGTTCGGCAAGGCGAAACGCTTGCCCTTGGCGCCCGCCATCAGCAGGAACGAGCCCATGCTGCAGGCTTGGCCGATGCACATGGTGCTCACCGCCGGCTTGATGAACTGCATCGTGTCGTAGATCGCCAGCCCGGCAGTAACCGCTCCGCCGGGGCTGTTGATGTAGAAGTTGATGTCCTTGTCCGGGTTCTCCGACTCCAGGAACAGCATCTGCGCCACGATCAGGTTGGCCACCTGGTCGTTGACCTCGCCCACCAGGAAAATCACCCGCTCCTTCAACAGACGCGAGTAGATGTCGTAGGAGCGCTCGCCGCGAGCCGTCTGCTCGACGACCATCGGTACCAGGTTGAGATTCTTGATGGGATCCATGGTCATGCTCGCGGCTTGGGAGTGGACGGGCCTGGCAGTCGTCAGGCGTTGGCTGGGCGCATCACGTCATCGAAGCTCATTTCCTGCACAGTGGTCCTGGCGTGCTCGGCAACCCACTCTGCCACCTGATCTTCCATCACGCGATTCTGCAGCCCCGACATCAACTGGGGGTCGCCGTTGTAGAGTTCAATGACCTTCTCAGGCTCTTCGTAGGTCGAGGCAATCGCGGCCAGCTGCTCGGCGACCCGCTTGCGGTCGATCTTGAGCGCCTGCTTGCGCGCGATCTCGCCCATCAGCAGGCCGGCGATCACCCGCTTGCGGGCAATCGGCAAGGCGGCGTCGATCAGCTGCTGCGGCGGCTGCTGGCCTTCGGGCATGTTGCCCGCCGCCAGGGTGCGTGCCTCCGTCTGCACCATCATCTTGGGCACGTCCAGATCGCCGTGCGCATCGGCCAGCTTGCTGGCCACTTCCGACTTCAGGCGCGCCATCAGCGCGGCCTTGAGTTCGCGTTCCAGGTTGGCGCGAACCTCCTTGCGGAAGGTCTCCAGGCTGCCATCCTCGATGCCGAACAGCTTGGCGAACTCCCCGTCGACCTCCGGCAGCTTCGGCTCCTGCACCTTGATGACGTGGAAACTCACCTTGGCGCTCTTGCCGGCCAGTTGCTCGTTGCGAAAATCCGCCGGGAACTCGATCGCCGCCTCGAACTGGTCGCCGGCCACGTGCCCGGTCAGGGCCTCGTCCAGCGCCGCGAACAGGGTGCCCGAACCCAGCACGCTGCCGGCCCGCTCCTGGCCTTCGGCCGGGAAACGGTAGTCGTCGGCCGTGGCGGCATACTCGAACATCATGAAATCGCCGGCGGCCGAGGCACGCTCGACCTCCTCGAAACTGCGCCGCTGCAGGCGCAGGGTTTCCAGCATGCGGTCGATATCGGCGTCTGTGACCTCGGCCGCGGCGCGATGCACTTCCAGCGCGGAGACGTCGACTTCGGGAAACTCGGGCATGATCTCGAAGGTCGCCGTGTACGCGATCTCCCCGTTCTCGGGACGGCCGGTGGTGTTGATCGCCGGATTCGCGATCGGCTGCAGCTTCTCCTGCTCCACCGCCTCGCGCAGCGTGCTGCCGATCAGGTCGGAAAGCACTTCGCCCCGCACCTGCTCCCCGAAGCGCTGCTTGATCACCGTCACCGGTACCTTGCCCGGCCGGAATCCCTTCAGGCGAACGGTGCGCCCCATCTCCGCGATCCGCGCGCTGACCTGCGTCTCGAACCGCTCCGCGGGAAACTTCACCGTGAGCTTGCGCTCCAGCGAACCGACATTCTCAACCGAAACCTGCATGACGTCTCCTGGTACTACTCTTAAGTGTTGTGACCCTGTCACAGGCGCCATGGCGGGATTCCCCGCCTGCAAAAACGACCGACCATGGTGCGAAAGGGGGGACTCGAACCCCCACGGGGGTTACCCGCTGGAACCTAAATCCAGTGCGTCTACCAATTCCGCCACTTTCGCGATGCTGCCGCCATGGACCGTGCGTGCCGGACGGCCCGGACGACCACCAGTCGTTGCCGAACACCGCCACGGGAACCCTGCGGCAGGCTTGCCCGAGTCGCGGATTCCCTGGTACGAAAGCGGATCATTTTACGGTTGCGCGGCCTTGCAGCACAAGCAGCCCCGTTGACGACCGCAACCGCCCAAAAGCAGACAGGCGCCCGGTTTTGCCGAGCGCCTGTCGTTAGTGGTGGGCCGTGAAGGATTCGAACCTTCGACCAATTGATTAAGAGTCAACTGCTCTACCAACTGAGCTAACGGCCCAGAGACTGGGTCAACCCGGAAAACCGGGGTGGAACTGGGGTGGATGATGGGATTCGAACCCACGACAACCGGAATCACAATCCGGGACTCTAACCAGCTGAGCTACATCCACCATCGTTTGATACTGGTGCGCCCGACAGGATTCGAACCTGCAACCCTCGGCTTAGAAGGCCGATGCTCTATCCGGTTGAGCTACAAGCGCAGTCATCACCAGTAGAACATGTTGCTGGTCGGGGTAGAGGGATTCGAACCCCCGACTTTTGCGTCCCAAACGCAACGCTCTACCAGACTGAGCTATACCCCGGTTTCGAGCCCTCGACACAAGCACCATCGAAGCCTTGAAATGTTACGGGTGACGCTTGGCCCAGTCAATCCGTACAAGCCGCACCATCCACATGAAACTGTCGTTTCCGTCGCCGCGAAGCTCTCGTCGCGATGAAAACGAAACGGGGTGCAAGCACCCCGCTCCACCGAATAAAAATGGTGCGCCCGGAGAGATTCGAACTCCCGACCACCTAGTTCGTAGCCAGGTACTCTATCCAACTGAGCTACGGGCGCACTGAAAAACTTGTCATGCCGTGCTTCGATGCCGGTGCATCGAAGCGCCGAAGCAAGAGGCGGAATTATTCAGACTCCGCGCGCATGCGTCAACCCTTTTCGCAAAATTTCTTCATCTCCGACTCGGGGACACCGCCAGTCAAGGCTGTGATTGCAGGAGACCGCAGGCAGGCGTTCGCACCGTGCCCGCGGGATCGCATCACTCGCCCAGCGACGCGCGATTCTGCGCGGCCGGATCACCAACCTTGCCCACCGGCGCTCCCGCGTCGCTTTTCGGCGGCGGTGGCGGCGGCGTCGAGCCACCCGGGGCGTTCTTGCTCCAGTCCGCCGGCGGGCCGGGCTGGCGCCCGGCCATGATGTCGTCGATCTGGTGGGCGTCGATGGTCTCGTACTGCAACAGCAGCTCAGCCATGGTGTGCAGCTTGTCGAGGTTCGCCGTGAGCAGCTCCTTGCTGCGCGCATATGCGCGATCGAGGATGCCACGCACGACTTCGTCGATCTTGCTTGCCGTCTCGTTGGAGATGCTCTTGTGCTGGGTCACCGAGCGGCCCAGGAAGACCTCGTCCTCGTCCTCTCCGTAGGTGATCGGGCCGAGTTCGTCGGACAGGCCCCACTTGGTCGCCATGTTGCGGGCCATCTTGGTGGCGCGCTCGATGTCGTTGGAAGCGCCGGTGGTGACCTTGTCATTGCCGAAAATCAACTCTTCAGCCACGCGCCCGCCATACAACGAGCACAACTGCGATTCGATCGCCACCCGGTTGATGCTGTACTTGTCGCCCTCGGGCAGGTACATGGTCACACCCAGCGCGCGCCCGCGCGGGATGATGGTGACCTTGTAGACCGGGTCATGTTCCGGCACCAGGCGACCCACGATGGCATGGCCTGCCTCGTGGTAGGCGGTGAGCTTCTTCTCGTCTTCGCTCATCGCCATCGAGCGCCGCTCGCTGCCCATCAGGATCTTGTCGCGTGCCTTGTCGAGATGGCTCATGCGCACTTCGCGCGCATTCTCGCGCGCGGCGAACAACGCCGCCTCGTTCACCAGGTTGGCCAGGTCCGCGCCGGAGAAGCCCGGCGTGCCGCGGGCGATCGTCATCGCGTTGACGTCGCTGGCGATCGGCACCTTGCGCATGTGTACCTTGAGGATCTGCTCGCGCCCACGCACGTCCGGCAGTCCGACCACCACCTGGCGATCGAAGCGGCCCGGCCGCAGCAAGGCCGGATCGAGCACGTCGGGGCGGTTGGTGGCGGCGATCACGATGACGCCCTCGGTGCCCTCGAAGCCGTCCATCTCGACCAGCAACTGGTTCAGGGTCTGCTCGCGCTCGTCATGACCGCCGCCCAGGCCGGCACCACGATGCCGGCCGACCGCGTCGATCTCGTCGATGAAGATGATGCACGGCGCGTGCTTCTTGGCCTGCTCGAACATGTCGCGCACGCGACTGGCGCCCACGCCGACGAACATCTCCACGAAGTCGGAACCGGAGATCGAGAAGAACGGCACCTTGGCCTCGCCGGCGATCGCCTTGGCCAGCAAGGTCTTGCCGGTGCCGGGCGGGCCCACCATCAGCACGCCGCGGGGGATCTTGCCGCCGAGTTTCTGGAACCGGCCGGGGTCGCGCAGGAACTCGACCAGCTCGCCGACCTCCTCCTTCGCCTCGTCACAGCCGGCGACGTCGCCGAAGTTGACCTTGACCTGGTCCTCGCCCTGCAGCTTCGCACGCGAACGGCCGAAGCTCATCGCGCCGCGCCCACCGCCGCCGGACTGCATCTGGCGCATGAACCAGATGAACACACCGACGATCAGCAGCACCGGCAGCCAGCTGATCAGCAGGCCGATCAGCGAGAAGCCCTCGGAGGGGTCCTGGCGCACTTCCACGCCCTGGTCCTGCATCTGCTTGACCACTGCATTGGTGGAGAAGCCCAGCATCGGCGCGACAGTGCGGAAGGCACTGCCATCCTTCAGCTTGCCGCTGATCGTGGCGGGCTGGTCGGCGCTGATCGTGGCGCTGGAGACGTTGCCGCTGCTCACGTTCTGCACGAACGCGCTGTAGGCCAGGTCGGATGAACGGCTGCTGCGGGGGTTGAAGCTTTCAAACACGGTGAACAAGACCACCGCGATGATCACCCAGAGCAACACGTTTTTCGCCGTTTCATTCATGAACAGTACTCGCCAGTGGCACCGCGGCAGGTTTGCGCCCGGTCGCCAGTGCATACACCTCACGCGAACGCGCGCGCGAGGCCTTGGGTTTACGCATCGTCACGCGACTGAAGTCTGCGCGCAAGCAACGCAGATAATCGTCAAAACCGACTCCCTGGAACAACTTGATCAGGAACGAGCCGCCCGGCTTGAGCCACTGCCTGCTGAAATCCAGCGCCAACTCCGCCAGTGCCATCGCGCGAATCTGGTCGGCAAGCGCCACTCCACTCATGTTGGGGGCTATATCGCACAGTACAAGATCCAGCCGGTGCCCCTCCAGGCGGGCCTCCAGCTGGCGCAGCACCGACTCCTCACGGAAGTCGCCCTGCAGGAAATCCACCCCGGCGATGCTCTGCATCGGCAGGATGTCCAGCGCGAACACCTTGCCGCTGTCGCCCAGCCGGTTGCGCACCAATTGCGACCAGCTGCCCGGCGCCGCGCCCAGATCCACCACGTTGATGCCGGGCTTGAGCAGCTTGTCGCGCTCGATCAGCTCCTCCAGCTTGTAGACGGCACGCGAACGCAGCCCTTCGGCCTGTGCCTTTTTGACGTATTCGTCGTTGAAATGTTCACGCAGCCAGACTGCGCTGCTTTTGCTGCGGGCCATGTCTTGAGGGAATATCTGATCGGGAGGAGGCCGTTGCATGATACCCTGTGCAGTCCCTTGATCGTGAACCTGGCCTGCCCCATGCCGCTTACACCCTCGCAGATCCGCTACCTGCGCGGCCTCGCCCACGACGTGAAACCCGTCGTGTTGCTGGGCAACAAGGGCGCCACCGAAGCTGTCGTGAAGGAGCTGGGACAGGCGCTGGACATCCACGAACTGGTGAAGGTGAAGCTCTCCGGCGGCGACAAGCAGGAGCGGCAGGCGCAGATCGACGTGCTCGCCAGCGGCACCGGCGCGGAGACGATCCACCAGATCGGCCATGTCGTGGTGCTGTTCCGCCGCAACGCCGACGAACCGGGCATCGCCCTGCCGCGCTGATGGACCTGTCACTGGAACAAGCCGATGGCTATCTGCTGGTGCGTCGGGTTGACGCACGCAGTGTCACCCTGCTCGACCGGGTCGTCGAACACAGCTTCCTGCTCACCCCCGCCGGCATCACCGAAGCATGGCCGGTCACGGCCGCAGGCAGCCTCGGCGTCGACGACGTCCCCGTGCTGCTGGCATTGAAGCCCGAGGTGGTGATCCTGGGCACCGGCGAGCGTCAGGTGTTCCCGGCCGCGGCGTTCATGGCCGGCTTCCTGCGCAAGGGCATCGGCATCGAGGTGATGGACAACGCGGCCGCCGCCCGTACCTACAACCTGCTGGCCGGCGAGGATCGCCAGGTCGTGGCCGGCTTCATCCTGCCTCCCGCCTGATCGGGAACGTTCCGCGCCGCCGCGATCAGCGTGGCGGCAGGTAGCTGAGCGGGTCCACCGGATTGCCATTCTTGCGGATCTGGAACTCGAGCTCGTTGCGGGTCGCGCCGGTGGAACCCATCTCGGCGATCTGCTGCCCGGCCGTCACCCGCTGGCCTTCCTTCACCAGGCGCCTGCGATTGTGCCCGTAGGCCGACAGGAAACTGTCGTTGTGCTTGATGATGACCAATTCGCCATAGCCGACCAGGCCGTTGCCGCTGTAGACCACCACGCCATCGGCGGCAGCCCGCACCGGGTCACCCGAATTGCCCGCGATCTCGATGCCGGGAATGGCATCGCTGCCGTTGAAGCGCCCGACCACCGACCCGCCTTCGACGGGCCAGCGCCAGCTCACCCCACCGACATCACGCGCCGGGCCGGCGACCACGGGCTTGGCCACGGGTGGTACTTTCGCCGGCGGCGTGACGGAAACGCCGGCCACCGGCACGGCATCCACCGCCGCCGGCGCATGCGCCACCGGTGTAGCGGAAGGAATGGCGGGCCGCGCTGCGGCCGTCGCCGCCGTGGCTGACACGGCCTCGGTGACCGGTTCGAACACCGGAGCCGCGGCCGACGTGCCCGGCGCCCGAGGGGAACCGGCGGCCGTACCCGGTGTGCGCGCCACGGCCGGTTTCGTCACCGCCGATGGCGACAGCGTCAAGCGCTGCCCCGGCCAGATCGTGTAGGGCGCCGCGATGGCATTCCACTGGGCGAGGTCGCGAAAATCCACGCCGTTGCGGAAGGCGATGGAATAGAGCGTGTCCCCTTTTGCCACCACGTAGCTGCCACCCGGAATCGGCGTGCGCGCCACGCGGGAGGACGGCGCGGCGGCAGGCGACGGGTAGCTGCCCGCGGCGGGCTCGATCACCACCGAACTGCGCATGGTGCCGCAGCCGGCCAGCAACGCCGCCGCGACAACCAGGCAGGGAAAGCGAACTGAATGATCCATGCGGTCCAGCATACCGAGGCGCGCCGCCATTTTCATGCGCACCGCGCCGCCAGTCAGCGCGGCCACAGCCACCACGCCAGCAGCACGACGAGCAATACCAGCGCGCCCCGGCCGATCCACTCGATGTTCTTGTGCAACATGCGCTCGGCGCGCTCGCCGAACAGGCGGATCAACAGCGCCAGCAGCCACACGCGTTTGCCGCGGCCGACCGCCATGCAGGCCAGGAACGGCAGGACCGGCACGCCCACGATGCCGGCCGCCCAGGTGACGAACTTCATGGGGATCACCGGCTGCAGCGCCGCCAGCATCAATGCGCCCAGCATGGTCAACCAATGCTCGTTCATGTCCACGCGCAGATTGTTCACCCAGGCGGTGATGACCTCCTGCATGTGCATGCTGAGCAGCGGCTTCACCGACTCGTAGGCCCAGTGGCCCAGCGCATAGCCGACCACCGAGCCGAGCAGGGAAAACAGCAGCGACATGTTGGCGTAGAAGAACGCCTTGAGTCGCTTGGCCAGCATCATCGGCGCAAGCATCACCTCCGGCATGATCGGGAAGATGAACGCCTCGAAGAAGCTCAACGCACACAGGTAGTGCAGCGCGCGCGGTGCGCGAGCCCAGACCAGTGCGCGGGCGTAGAGCGGCTCGAACAGGCGCATCAGCCGATGCCGCCCAGCAGCGGCACGAAACTCACCGGGCCGAGTTCCTCCAACGCGAAATCGCCCTTGCCGTCGCCGCGCATGCGGATCAGGTTCTGCCGGCTCGGCGATCCCACCGGCGCCACCAGCACGCCGGCGGGATTGAGCTGTTCGAGGATGCGGGTCGGGATGGTGTCGCCTGCGGCGGTGAGGATGATCGCGTCGAACGGTGCCTCGTCCGGCCAGCCCAGCTTGCCGTCGTCGTAGCGCGAGCGCAGGTTGGTCAGACCGAGCTGGCGGAAGCGGCGCCGCGCCTGGCGCAGCAGCGCCTCGATGCGCTCGACCGTGTACACCTCGCCGACCAGGGACGACAGCACCGCTGCCTGGTAACCCGACCCGGTGCCGATCTCCAGCACCCTGCGCGGCATCTCCTTCTGCCCCTCGAAGTGCTCCAGCAACGCTTCCGTCATGCGCGCCACCACCCACGGCTGGGAGATGGTCTGGCCGTGGCCGATCGGCAGCGCATCGTTCTCGTAGGCGTGCAGTTGCAGTGCCTGGTCGATGAAATGATGGCGCGGCACCGTGCGGATCACCTCGATCACGCGCGGGTCGCGGATGCCTGCATCCTGCAGGGAGGCGGCCAGCCGGTTGCGGGCGCGCTGCGAGGTCACTCCCTCGCCCTTGAGCTGGGCTGCAGGCAACGGATAGGTGATCATCGGTCAGGCCGCCTCGCCCTTGCTGCGGCGGCCGGCCATGCCGTCGCTCAGCGTCTTCATCCAGCTGCTGACCTTGTCCAGCGCCTGGAAACGGGTCAGGTCGACGTGGATCGGCGTGACCGAGACGAAGCCGCGACGCACCGCGTTGAAATCGGTGCCGGGGCCGGCGTCGTCCACCTCGCCGGCCGGTCCGATCCACCACATCGGTCGCCCGCGCGGATCAGTCTGCGCGATGCACGGCGCGGCACGGTGGCGCCGACCCAGCCGGGTGACCTCGAAGCCGGCGATCTCCGCCCAGGGCCGGTCCGGCACGTTGACGTTGAGGATGGTGTCTGCGGGCAGCGGATCGACCAGCAGACGTTGCATCAGCAGCAGCACCGCCTGCGCCGCGGCGTCGTAGTGCACGCCCTGGTGGTCCTCGCTGACCAGCGAGACGGCGATCGCCGGCAGACCGAGAAAGCGCCCTTCCATCGCCGCCGAGACCGTGCCGGAATAGATCACGTCGTCGCCCAGGTTGGCCGAGTTGTTGATGCCGGATACCACCATGTCGGGTTCTTCGTCGAGCAGGCCGGACAGCGCCAGGTGCACGCAGTCGGTGGGCGTGCCCGCCACACGGTAGTAGCCCTGGCCCATCGACAGTACGCGGATCGGCGCGTCCAGCGTCAGCGAATTGCTCGCCCCGGAGCGATCGCGATCCGGCGCCACCACGGTGACCTCGCCGACCGCCTGCAGGCGCTCTGCCAACACGCGGATGCCAGGCGCATCCACGCCATCGTCGTTGCTGACCAGAACTCGCATGATGCTCCGTCGAAAACTGCCTGCCGGCGCAGGAAGATCAAGCGCGGCGGTTTCGTGATGGTTGCAAGTCTACCGTAGCGCGCCCCCAAGTTTCACCGGGATTCAACGCATCGTGCCGCCGCTTCTGGCTAGGATGCGCAGATGAAGCGACCCAACCCGCCCCGGATCACCGACGACGATCGCCGCCTGTTCCGCGAGGCGATCGGCGAGGTGCAGCGACTCGCGCCGGTTTCCCCGCCGCCGGCGACGGCGAAACCCGCGCCACACCCGCGCATGTTCGAGGCCGACGAAGCTGCCGTGGCCAGCGAGTTGCTGGACATGGATTTCGACCCGGCCGCGCTCGAAGTCGGCGAGGAACTCGGCTACCTGCGCGACGGTTATCCGCCCAGGTTGCTGCGGCAACTCAAGCGCGGCCAGTTCAGCGTGGGCGACGACCTGGACCTGCATCAGATGAACGCCGCCGCGGCCCAGGCCAGCATCGTCGCGTTCCTGGCCGAAGCGCGGCAAGCCGGCGTGCGTTGCGTGCGCATCATCCACGGCAAGGGGCTGCGTTCGAAGGCTGCCGGTCCGGTGCTGAAGGCGCTCACCGATCGCATGCTGCGCCGGCGCGACGACGTGATCGCGTTTGCCTCGGCGCGCCCGGCGCAGGGTGGCACCGGGGCGGTGATCGTCTTGCTGAAAGAGCAGAAGTGAGTGGAGAGGAGTGAGAACTGAGAGAGGGAACGGGTGCGCTCGTGCTTTCTCTTTCTCTCACTCTTCACTCATCTCCACTCACTCCTCGCCTTTAAGCTCGCGCACCACCACCGTGGCGTACGCGCCAGCGGGCAGCTCGAACGACAGTTCCAGCGCGTCCTCGCCGAGCCAGCGCCAGTGGAGATTGTGCGGAATCAGCCGCAGCGGGCGGCGCTCCTGATCCATGCGCGCGGCGGCCAGGCCGCTGGCCAGGTCGTCATTCGCCGCAGCGACTTCGCGCTCCAGCGCGCCTGCTTCGCCCTGGCTCGGCGGCTCGCCCTGCCCCCACAGCGGGCCTGACGGATGGATGTCGGCGCGCGCCAATCGCGCGGCCAATTCGTCGTTGAACGGTTCCGGCCCGAACCACGAGCGCGAACCGGCCAACGACCAGATTTCCCCTTCCAGCGGCCGGTCCCACGCATCGTGCTCGACCCGCGCCGCCAGTACGGCATTGAAGATGTGCGAACGCGCCGCGGACAGCAAAATCGAACGCTTGTCGCGATCCACCCGGCGCCCACCGAACATCGCGCGCGCCTGTGCCACGTTGCCGCCTTCGCGGCCGAAGCGCTGCTCGCCGTAATAGTTCGGCACGCCGCGCGCAGCGATCTGCCGCAGCACCGACTCCGCCCGCGCGCGATCGCCGCTCACCTCGCGCAACACCAGCACGAAGCGGTTGCCGCGCAGGGCGCCACGCTTGAGCTTGCGCGAATGCCGCGTCGCCGCCAGCACTTTCACCTCCGGGTGCGGGAACGTGGACCAGTCCGGATCGGGCCGGCCGGCCAGTTGCACCGAGAAGGTCTGCCGGGTCACGGCATGGCGATCCTTGAGGCCCGCATAACCGACCGCGACCTGCGGCACGCCGGCGAACTTCGCCAGCTCGCGCGCGACCCAGTCGGTGTTGGCGCCGCGCTTCTCCACCCACAGCAGCAGGTGCTCGCCGGCACCCTCGGCGTCGTAGCCGAGGATCTCCTCGACCAGGAAGTCCTCGGGACTGGCGCGCAGCCGGGCAGTCAGTGGCGGTTCGCCGAAAGCATGGGGCAGTTCTTGCATGGAGAAACGGCTTCTTTGGGCGTCATTCCCGCGAAGGAGGGAATTCGATCTGACGGGTGACTGAAGAGCAGGCTGGATTCCCGCTTGACCGGCCCTTCGGCCGTTGCATGGCGCCTCGCGGGAATGACGTCCTGCCACGCTCGGGTTCGACAACCTGAAACCGGGCCGGAAGGGGGACGATTACATCAGGAACACCGTCGCCAGTCCGAGAAAAATGAAAAAGCCGCCGCTGTCGGTCATGGCGGTGATCAGCACGCTGGAGCCCAGCGCCGGGTCGCGGCCGAAGCGGGTCATGCAGATCGGGATGCCGACGCCGGCGAAGGCCGCCAGCAACAGGTTCAGCGTCATCGCCGCGGTCATCACCAGGCCCAGCGAGGCACTGTCGTAAAGCAGCCACGCCACGATGCCGATGACGCCACCCCACACCAGTCCGTTCAGCAGCGCCACGGCCATCTCCTTGCGCCACAGGCGCCGCGCGCTGTCGGCGCTGATCTGGTTCAGCGCCAGCGCGCGCACGATCATGGTGATGGTCTGGTTGCCGGAGTTGCCGCCGATGCCGGCCACGATCGGCATCAATGCGGCCAGCGCCACCAGGCGCTCGATCGAACCCTCGAACAAGCTGATCACGCGCGAGGCGATGAAGGCCGTCATCAGGTTGATCGCCAGCCACAGCCAGCGGTTGCGCAGGCTGGCCCAGACCGAGGCGAAGATGTCCTCCTCCTCACGCAGGCCGACCCGGCCCAGCGCCTCGCTTTCGCTCTCCTCCCGGATCACGTCCACCATGGCGTCGATGGTGATGCGGCCGATCAGGTGGCCGCGCTCGTCCACTACCGGCGCGGTCACCAGGTCGTAGCGCTCGAACGCTTGCGCCACGTCGTAGGCGTCGTCGGTGGGGTGGAAGGTGTTGACGTCCGGCGCCATCACCTCGCTGACCATGCGCTCGGGGGAATTGACCAGCAGCCAGTGCAGCGGCAGGACGCCAGTCAGCAGGTTGTCCTGGTTGATGACGAACAGCTTGTCGGTCTGTGGCGGCAGCTCTTCCCAGCGGCGCAGGTAACGCAGCACCACTTCGAGACTCACGTCCTCGCGGATCGTGACCATCTCGAAGTCCATCAGCGCGCCGAGCTGGTCCTCCTCGTAGGACAGCGCCGACTGCACCTGCTCGCGTTGCTGCGAGTCGAGGCTGGCCATCAGCTCCGGCAGCACCGCCGTGGGCAGGTCTTCGACCAGGTCGGCCAGTTCGTCGGCGTCCAGCGTTTCGGCGGCGGCGAGGATCTCGTGGCGATCCATGTCCGCGATCAGCGATTCGCGCACCGCGTCGGACACTTCCAGCAGGATCTCGCCGTCGCGGTCGGCCTTGACCAGTTGCCAGACCGCAAGGCGCTCGTCCAGCGGCAGCGATTCGAGGACGAAGGCGATGTCGGCCGGGTGCAGCTCGTCCAGTTGCTGGCGCAGGTCCGCCAGCACGTCCGCGGGCAGGCGGCCGTCGCCTTCGTGACGATGCAGCAGCTCGACGATGGTGTCGAGCCGATCGTGCAGCCGGTTGGCGACGCTGCGGGCCTCGATCTCGGTCATGCGCGCTCCAGCAGCACGCACGCCTGTGCGGCGATGCCCTCGCCGCGGCCGCAGAAACCGAGCCTTTCGGTGGTGGTGGCCTTGATGCTGACGCAACCGATGTCGCAGGCCAGGTCGGCAGCGAGAATTTCGCGCATCGCCTGCGCATGCGGACCGACCTTCGGTGCCTCCCCGATCACGGTGACATCGGCGTTGCCCAAGGCGTAGCCATGCTGCGCCATCAGCATTGCCGCATGGCGCAGGAACTGGCGGCTGTCGGCGCCGCGCCAGCGTGCGTCGGTGGGCGGGAAATGACGGCCGATGTCGCCCAGTGCCAGCGCGCCGAAGATGGCGTCGCACAGCGCGTGGATCACCACGTCGCCGTCGGAGTGCGCCACCACGCCGCGATCGTGCGGCACGCGCACGCCACCGAGCACGAGGTGGTCACCCTCGCCGAACGCGTGCACGTCGAAACCGCTGCCTATCCTCATGAACTTGTCCTTGCGAGCAGGAACTGCGCCAGCGCGAAATCCGCTGCCGTGGTCACCTTGATGTTGTCCTCGGCGCCTTCGACCAGCAACGGCGAGAACCCGGCCAGCTCCATCGCCATCGCCTCGTCGCTGACGTCCACGCCACGCTGATGCGCATCGCGCAGCGCCGCCGTCAACGGGCCACGCCGGAACATCTGCGGCGTGAACGCGCGCCAGCGCGACTCGCGCGGTTCGGTGCGCGCGACGCATCCGTTCACGTCGGCGTGCTTGAGCGTATCGCGCAGCGGCGCGCCGAGCAGGCCGCCGTCGCCTCGCCCGCCCCGCTCGATCAGGTGGCCGATGTCATCCAGCCGCACGCAGGGACGCGCCGCGTCGTGTACCAGCACGAACTCCTCATCGCCGACACCCGCAGGCAGCGCGTCGAGCCCCGCCAGCACCGATTCACTGCGCTGCGCGCCGCCGACAGCGGTCAGCACCGGCTTGCCGCACACGTCGCGCAGGCCCGGCCAGTGCCGGTCATCGGCCGCGAGCGTCACCAGCAGGCCGCCGATCCGCGGATGCGCGGCGAGGCGCGCCAGCGTGTGTTCGATCAGGGTCCGGCCGGCCAGCAACTGGTATTGCTTGGGCAAGTCGCCGCCGGCCCGCACGCCCCGCCCGGCCGCCGGCACCACGCACCACAACGTGGTGCCGGTCATGGCGAGCCGCGCGCAGCGGATGCGGCCGTGGCCGGCGAGCTGCCCGCGCGCGCGGGCTCGACCACCTGGTAGAACACCTCGCCGGGCTTGATCAGCCCCAACTCGGTACGCGCGCGCGCCTCGACCGCCTGGTCGCCATGCTTGAGGTCGTGCACGTCGGCGGCCAGCGCCTGGTTGCGCTTCTGCAGGCGCGCGTTGTCGCCGGTCTGCTTGTTCACCGCGATGCGCAAACTGTCCACCTCCTGCATGCTGCCGCTGCCGAACCACAGCTTCAGCTGCAAGCCGACCAACAGCAGCAACAACAGCAGGGCGATCCAACGCAGCATGGCGGCGTGTCCCGCTCAGCCCGGCAAACGGCCGAGGTTGGGGAACGCCTCGCGACCGGCGTAGCGCGCAGCCGAGCCCAGCGCCTCCTCGATGCGCAGCAACTGGTTGTACTTCGCCACGCGATCGCTGCGGCACAGCGAGCCGGTCTTGATCTGGGTCGCCGTGGTGGCCACCGCGATGTCGGCGATGGTGGTGTCCTCGGTCTCGCCGGAGCGGTGCGAGATCACCGCCGCGTACTTCGCCGCGTCGGCCATGGCAATCGCCTCCAGCGTCTCGGACAGCGTGCCGATCTGGTTCACCTTGATGAGGATCGCGTTGGCGATGTTCTTCTCGATGCCCTCGCGGAAGATCGCCGGGTTGGTCACGAACAGGTCGTCGCCGACCACCTGCACGCGCTCGCCGATCGCGTCGGTGAGCAGCTTCCAGCCGTCCCAGTCGCCTTCGGCCATGCCGTCCTCGATGGTGACGATCGGATACTGCTTCGCCCAGCCGGCGAGCAGGTCGACGAACTCGGCCGAGCTGTACTGCTTGCCTTCGCCGGCGAGGTCGTACTTGCCGTTCTTGTAGAACTCCGAGCTGGCCGCGTCGAGGCCGAGCAGGATCTCGCTGCCGACCTTGTAGCCGGTCTTGTTGATCGCTTCGAGGATGGTGTCGATCGCCTCGACGTTGGAGCGCAGGTTCGGCGCAAAGCCGCCCTCGTCGCCCACCGCGGTGGCGAGGCCACGGCCGTGCAGCACGCTCTTCAACGCATGGAAGATCTCCGCGCCGGCGCGCAGCGCCTCGGCGAAGCTCGGCATGCCGACCGGCAGGATCATGAACTCCTGCACGTCGACGTTGTTGTCGGCGTGCGCGCCGCCGTTGATGATGTTCATCATCGGCACCGGCAGCGCGCCGGGCTTGCCGTGCGACAGGTACTGCCACAGCGGCTCGCCGCGCGAAGCTGCCACCGCGTGCGCGGCCGCCATCGACACGCCGAGCAGCGCATTCGCACCCAGCCGGCCCTTGTTCGGCGTGCCGTCCAGCGCAATGAGCTTGGCATCGAGGCCCTTCTGATCGGCCGCATCGAAACCCTTCAGCGCATCGGCGATGGTGCCATTGACGTTGGCTACCGCGTTCTTCACGCCCTTGCCGCCGTAGCGCGACTTGTCGCCGTCGCGCAGCTCGACCGCCTCGCGCGAACCGGTGGAGGCGCCGCTCGGCACCGCGGCGCGGCCGAAGCCGCCGCCGGCCAGGGTGACTTCGGCTTCCAGCGTGGGGTTGCCGCGCGAGTCGAGGATTTCACGGGCTTGGATGCGGGTGATCAGAGTGGTCATGGTTATCCGTCAGTGAAGTGTTGTCGTAGGGGCCCGCTCGCGGGCGATGCTTTTACAGATCCCGAATCCCCGCTCTCAGCAGACGAACGTCCGGTCATCCCGACCCAACAGCATCGCCCGCGAGCGGGCTCCTGCAGGCGTGGTCACACGTCCTGTTCGAGGAAGCGGTGGCGCTTGGTCACGGCGTCCAGTTCCAGCAGGGTTTCCAGCAGCGCCTCCATCTTGCCCAGCGGCCACGCATTCGGGCCGTCGGACAGCGCCTTGCTCGGATCGGGA
Source organism: Rhodanobacter sp. UC4443_H10 (assembly GCF_052978325.1). Classification (NCBI taxonomy): domain Bacteria; kingdom Pseudomonadati; phylum Pseudomonadota; class Gammaproteobacteria; order Lysobacterales; family Rhodanobacteraceae; genus Rhodanobacter; species Rhodanobacter sp. UC4443_H10. The sequence continues at coordinate 906,485 of NZ_CM129668.1, forward strand.
TGGGTCTCGGCGAACAGGCCGGCCACGCCGACCGCCACCGCCGCGCGCGCCAGCACCGGCACGAATTCGCGCTGGCCGCCGGAGCTGGCGCCCTGCCCGCCCGGCAACTGCACCGAATGCGTCGCGTCGAACACCACCGGGCAACCGGTCTCGCGCATCACGCTGAGCGAGCGCATGTCCGAGACGAGGTTGTTGTAGCCGAAGCTGGCACCGCGTTCGCAGACCATGATGTGGTCGTTGCCGACGGCCCTGGCCTTGGCCACCACGTGCTTCATGTCCCACGGCGCCAGGAACTGGCCCTTCTTGATGTTTACCGGCTTGCCGGCACGCGCCACTTTCTGGATGAAGTCGGTCTGCCGGCACAGGAAGGCCGGCGTCTGCAGCACGTCGACCACCGATGCCACCTCGTCCATCGGCGTGTACTCGTGCACGTCGGTGAGCACCGGCACGCCGATCTGGCGCTTCACTTCGCCCAGGATGCGCAGGCCCTCTTCCAGGCCGGGCCCACGGAAGCTCTCGCCGGAGGAGCGGTTGGCCTTGTCGAAGCTGGATTTGAAGATGAAGGGGATGCTCAGCCGCGCGGTGATTTCCTTCAGCATGCCGGCGGTGTCCAGCTGCAGCTGCTCGGATTCCACCACGCAGGGGCCGGCGATCATGAACAGGGGTTGGTCGAGGCCGACCTCGAATCCGCAAAGCTTCATGACTCTTTCCCGTTCAAAGCGTTCTTGATTCCATCATGCCCGCATTCGCGGGAATGACAGCCACGAGGGTGTCGCGTTGCCGCGTCATGCCGTCGCCTGCACCGGCGCCAGCTTCTCGCCGGCGCGCACGGCCTTGTACTCGCGTGCCGCGCGCACGAAGCCGCTGAACAACGGGTGGCCGTCGCGCGGGGTCGAGGTGAACTCCGGGTGCGCCTGGCAGCCGAGGAACCACGGATGCTGCTGTTGCGGGAGTTCGACGATCTCCACCAGCAGGTCGTCCATCGACTTGCCGGAGATCACCAGGCCCAGGTCCTCGAACGTCTGCCGATAGCGGTTGTTGAACTCGTAGCGATGGCGATGGCGCTCGCGCATGACGTCCTGCCCGTACATCGCGCGCGCCAGCGTGCCGGCCTTGAGCCGGCATTCCTGCGAACCCAGGCGCATGGTGCCGCCCAGGTCGGAGCGGTCGTTGCGCTGCTCGACTTCACCGGTCGCGGTGGTCCACTCGGTGATCAACGCGATCACCGGGTTCGGCGTGTTGCGGTCGTTCTCGCTGGAATCGGCGTCGGTCAGGCCAGCCACGTGGCGGGCGAAATCCACCACCGCCGCATGCATGCCGTAGCAGATGCCGAAATAGGGCACGCCGTGCTCTCGGGCGTACTTCGCCGCCAGCACCTTGCCCTCGAAGCCGCGCTTGCCGAAGCCGCCGGGCACCAGGATGGCGTCGGCCTTGCCCAGCACTTTGGCGGCGCCTTCGGCCTCGACCTGCTCGGAGTCGATCCAGTCCAGGTTGACCCGTGTCTGCTGCTTGATCCCGCCGTGGCGCAGCGCCTCGCCGAGCGACTTGTAGGCGTCCTTGTGCTCGACGTACTTGCCCACGATGGCGACGGTGACCTCGTCCTTCGGGTGCTCCACCGCATCCACCGTGCGCTGCCACTCGGACAGGTCGGCCGGCTTGGCGGCCAGGCCGAGTTTCTTCACCACGATGTCGTCCAGGCCCTGCTGGTGCAGCCACAGCGGCTGCTTGTAGATCACGTCGACGTCGGCCGCGCTGATCACGGCGGATTCGGGCACGTTGGTGAACAGCGCGATCTTGCGCCGTTCGGCCTCGGGCAGCGGCTCCTCGCAGCGGCACAGCAGGATGTCCGGCTGGATGCCGATCGAGCGCAGCTCCTTCACCGAGTGCTGGGTCGGCTTGGTCTTGATCTCGCCGGCGGCCTTGATGTACGGCACCAGGGTCAGGTGCATGAACACCACCTTCTCCGGACCGTGCTCGATGCGCAACTGCCGGATCGCCTCCAGGAACGGCAGCGACTCGATGTCGCCCACGGTACCGCCGATCTCCACCAGCGCCACGTCGAAGCCGCGGGTGGCCTCGTGGATGCAGTGCTTGATCTCGTCGGTGATGTGCGGGATCACCTGCACGGTGGCGCCGAGGTAATCGCCGCGACGCTCCTTGCGGATCACCGCCTCGTAGATCTTGCCGGTGGTGATCGAGTTCTTGCCGGACAGGCGGGTGCGCACGAAGCGCTCGTAGTGGCCAAGATCGAGATCGGTCTCGGCGCCGTCGTCGGTCACGTAGACCTCGCCGTGCTGGAACGGACTCATCGTGCCCGGGTCCACATTGATGTAGGGATCGAGCTTCATCATGGTGACCGAGAGGCCGCGCGCTTCGAGGATGGAGGCGAGCGACGCCGCCGCGATGCCCTTGCCAAGCGAGGACACCACACCGCCGGTGACGAAAATCAGGGGGGTCATGGAAAGCAGCCGTGCGGGAAATTGGCATTTTAGCTGCAGAACCGTCCGACGGCGAGATGGCGTGCGAAAAATCGACCCCATCGGTTCATTTCCGGAGCAGCGCGTGCATGAAAACGGCAGATGGCGCCTGCTAGCATGACAGGATGAACAATCCCGTCCCCGCCCGTCTCGCCGCCTTGCGCGCGGCCATGAAGCAGCACGGCGTCGCTGCCGTGCTCGTTCCCAGTGCCGATCCGCATCTGTCCGAGTACCTGCCGGCGCACTGGTCGGCGCGGACATGGCTGTCCGGGTTCGACGGATCGGCCGGCACGCTCATTGTCGGTCGCGAGCAGGCCGGGCTGTGGACCGACTCGCGCTATTTCGCGCAGGCCGAGCAGCAGCTGGCCGGTAGCGGCGTCGCGCTGATGAAGCTGCGCGTGCCGCACACGCCCGAGCATCTGGAATGGCTGCAGCAGCAACTGCATGACGGCGACGTGCTGGCAGTGGCCGGGGACAGCGTGGCGGTCGCCACCCGGCACCAGATCGAACACCGGCTGGCGGAGACCGGCGCCACCGTGCGCACCGACCTCGACCTGCCGGGCGAGATCTGGACGGATCGCCCCGCCCTGCCGGCGTCGCCGGTGGTCGAGCACGCGCTGGCCTGGGCCTGCATCCCCCGCGCGGAAAAGTTCGCGCGCCTGCGCAAGGCGATGCGCAAGCTCGGCGCCAGCCATCACCTGGTGTCAAGCCTCGACGACATCGCCTGGCTGACCAACCTGCGCGGCAGCGATGTCGAGTGCAACCCGGTGTTCCTCGCCCACCTGCTGGTACAGGCCAACGCCGGCGCCACCTTGTTCGTCGGCCGCGCCAAACTCGATGATGCGCTGGTCGCGGCACTGGCCGCCGACGGCATCGGCATCGCCGATTACGCTTCGATCACCTCGGCGTTGCCGGAGCTGGGCGCGGACGACCGCCTGCTGCTGGACAGCGGCCGCGTGGTCAGCTCGATCGCCGCGGCAATCGCGCCGGAGGTCACACGCATCGAGGCGCCCAACCCCAGCACGGCGTTCAAGGCGATCAAGAGCGCCGCCGAACTCGACCATGTCCGCGACGTGATGCGCCGCGACGGCGCGGCGCTGGTGCGCGGTTTCCGCCGGCTGGAACAGCGGCTCGCCGCCGGCATGACGCTGACCGAGCTGGACGTGGACACGCTGCTGCACGAGGAACGCTCGGCCCAACCCGGCTGGGTCGGCGAGAGCTTCGCCACCATCGCCGGCTACCAGGCCAACGGCGCATTGCCGCACTACCGCGCCACGCCGCAGTCGCACAGCACACTGCAGGCAAAAGGCCTGCTGCTGATCGACTCGGGCGGACAGTACCTCGGCGGAACCACCGACATCACCCGCGTGCTCGCCCTGGGCGAGACCACCGCCGAGCAACGCCGCGATGCCACGCTGGTGCTGAAGGGCATGATCGGGCTGTCGCGCGCGCGTTTTCCCAAGGGCGCCAGCGGCCCGCAACTGGATGCGCTGGCGCGTGCGCCGCTGTGGGCGGCGGGCATGGATTACGGCCACGGCACCGGCCATGGCGTGGGTTATTTCCTCAACGTGCACGAAGGCCCGCACGGCATCCGTGCACCGGTGCCCGGCGGCGCGCTGGTGCCGCTGGAGCCGGGCATGATCAGCTCGATCGAGCCGGGCCTGTACAAGCCCGGCCGGCACGGCATCCGCCACGAAAACCTGGCCGTGGTGGTCGAGGCCGACCACACCGAGTTCGGCGAATTCCTCGCCTTCGAGACACTCACGATGTGCCCGTTCGATCGCCGCGCGCTCGAACCGAACCTGCTCAACCCGGAAGAGCGCGCGTGGCTGGACGACTACCACGCCAACGTGCGCGCCGCGCTCAGCCCGCTGCTGGCCGACGCCGATCTGGAGTGGCTGAACCGCCACTGCGCGCCGCTGTAGGCCGCGCCCTGCGGCAGGCTCCATGGACCTGCCGTCGCGCCGCGGGTCACAGCCCCAGGTTGTTGTGCTCCAGCACGCGTTCGGCGCGATAACTCGAACGAACCAGCGGTCCGGCGACCGCCTCCACGAAACCCTTGCCCAGCGCCAGTTCGCGATAGGCACGGAATTCGTCCGGCGTGACGAAGCGCTCCACCGGCAGGTGGTGCGGGCTGGGCCGCATGTACTGGCCCAGGGTGACCACGTCCACGCAGGCGGCGCGCATGTCGTCCAGCGCCTGCTCGATCTCGGCGTCGGTTTCGCCCAGGCCCAGCATCAGGCTGGTCTTGGTGAGCGTCCTGGGCGCGTGGCGCTTGGCGAACGCCAGCACGTCCAGGGTCTGCTCGTAGCCGGCACGCGGATCGCGCACCGGATGGGTGAGGCGGCGCACGGTTTCCAGGTTCTGCGCGTAGGTGGCCAGGCCGGCGTCGAGCACGGTGGCGACGCTGGCATGGTTGCCGGCGAAATCGGGCGTGAGCGCCTCCACCGCGGTGTCGGGCGAGCGCAGGTGGATGGCCTTCACGCAGGCGGCGTAGTGGGCGGCCCCGCCGTCCGCCAGGTCGTCGCGATCCACCGAGGTGAGCACCACGTACTTCAGCCCCATCAGCGCCACCGCGTCGGCCACCTTGGCCGGCTCCAGCGGGTCGAGCCAGCCGTTCGGGTTGCCGGTGGAGACCGAGCAGAACTTGCACGCGCGCGTGCACACCGATCCCATCAGCATCAGCGTGGCGGTGCCGCGGCCCCAGCACTCGGCGATGTTGGGGCACTTGGATTCGGCGCACACGGTGTTGAGCTGGTGCGTGCGCACGATATCGGCCACTTCCTCGTAATGCGCGCCGCTGGGCAGCTTCACGCGCAGCCACGGCGGCTTGCGGCTGACGTCGGGCTCATGGCTGTGCGCGTTGGGCTTCTGGCCGCCCTTTACCGCACGCGTGCCCTGCGGACTGGTGAACTTGCTGCCGTCCGGGATGGAAGGGTTGCTGGACATGGAGATGCGGGCTGGCTGGACTGCCGCCAGTGTCGCGCGCCACGCCTGCGCCTGCCCTGATGCACGTCAAAGCAGCCGGGTCGATGCCACGCGCCGCATGCCGATCAACCGCGCCGTGGCGGCACCAATCGCAGACGGGGGGAGCCGCTCTGCTGGTTGGGGCTGAGCAACGCCTGGATTTCCTCGGCCTGCAACGGATACGAGTAGAGGTAGCCCTGCCCCTCGACGCAACCGGCGCGCAGCAGGAACTCGTGCTGCGCCTCGGTCTCGATGCCTTCGGCGATGGTGACCAGGCCCAGGCTGCGCGACATCGCCAGCATCGCCTCGGTAATCGCCGCGTCGTTGGCGTCGCCGGGCAGGCCGGTGACGAAAGAGCGGTCGATCTTCAGGTAAGTGACGGCCGGCAGCTTGAGGTACGCCATCGAGGAGTAGCCGGTGCCGAAATCGTCGATGGCCACGTCGATGTTCAGCATGTCCAGCGTCTGCATGGTGCGCTGGGTGTCGTCACCCAGCCGCAGCATCGCGCTCTCGGTGATCTCCAGCAGCAGGCGGTGCGGCGACACGCGACGCGACTGCAAGGTACGGCTGACCCCGTCGACGAAGGACGGATGGCCGAACCAGCGCGCGGAGATGTTCACCGCCACGCGGATCGGCGGCACGCCGGCCAGGTCCCAGGCCTGGATCTGGGCGCAGGTGGCCTGCAGCACCCATTCGTCGATGCGCCGGATCAGGCCCAGACTCTCCGCCACCGGGATGAACTCGCCGGGCAGTACCTCGCCGCGCTCCGGATGCTGCCAGCGCAGCAGCGCCTCCACCGCGACGATGCGTCCCGTGCGCAGCTCGATGCTGGGCTGGAACACCAGGTCGAACTCGCCGCGACTCAGTGCCTGGCGCAGTTCGGTCGCCAACTGCAGGCGGCGCCGGTTGTCGGCGTGCATCATCGGCGTGTAGAAGCGGAACGCGTTGCGCTCCTCGGTCTTGGCCGCATACATCGCCGCGTCGGCGTTGGCGATGAGGACTGCCGCGTCGTTGCCGTCCAGCGGGTAGCCGGCCACGCCGATGCTGGCGGTGAGCACGACCTCGTAATCGTCCAGCACCAGCGGCTCGGACAGCGTCGCCAGCAACCGGTTGACGATCGCCCGCGCATCCTCGCGCAGGCTCAGTCGCGGCAGCAGCACGGTGAACTCGTCGCCGCCGATGCGTCCGGCCACGTCGCCGTCGGAGAGCTGCCGGCTGATGCGCTCGCCCACTTTCACCAGCAAGCGGTCGCCGATCGCGTGACTGTAACTGTCATTGACGATCTTGAATGCATCCAGGTCGATGAACAGCACCACCGCCGCCAGCCGCTCGCGCTCGGCCTGGGCGATCGCCTCGCTGCAGTAGCGTTCGAACTCGGCGCGATTGACCAGGCCGGTGAGCGGATCGTGCCGGGCCAGGTGTTCCAGCCGGCGCTGGTTGGCCTTGGCCTCGTGGATGTCGGTGCACACCGCCACGTAATACGTCACGTGGCCGTCGCCATTGCGGATCGCGCTGAGGCTCAAGTGTTCCGGATAGGTCGTGCCGTCGGCGCGGGTGCTCAGCACCTCGCCGATCCAGTTGCCGCCGGCGGCCACGTCGTCCCAGATGGCTTTCGGCAGCGCACGTCCGTCCGGCAGGCGGCGCGTGTCGCCCAGCCGCCGGCCCTGCAGCGCCAGGCTGCTGAAGCCGGTCAGCTCGGTGTGCGCCGCGTTGGTGGAGGTGATCCGCTGCTGCGCGTCGGCGATGACCACGCCCTCGGCGATGCTGGCCAGCGCCTCGGCCGCCACCCGGCGCTCCTGTTCCATCGCCACCCGCTCGGAGATGTCGCGGATGATCGCCTGGCACACCGGCAACTCGCCCCAGCGGGCAACGCTGGTCTGGGTCTCCACCGGGCGGGAGCTGCCGTCGGCGGCCAGCAGCGCGTTGGTGGCGGCGCGCCCCGCCTGCTGGCCGGCCAGCGGCTGCAGGAACAGGTGCACGTAGCGGTCGCCGATCAGCTCCTTCGCGCTGCGCCCGGTCCAGGCCGCCGCCGTGCGGTTCACGTCGAGAATGCGTCCGCTGCCTTCGTCGATCATCACGATCGCGTCGGCGGCGCTGTCGAACAGCAGCCGGTAGCGCTCTTCGCTGCCGCGGATGCTCTCCAGGATGCGCCGGGCCATGCCCAGCCACAGCAGCACGGCGACCAGGGTGACCGCGACCACGCCACCGAAGAGCAGCTTGCCGACCCACGAGGCGCCGCGCGCCACCTCGACCGAGAAGACGTTTGTGCGCGGCTCGATGAAGCGGTTCAATTCGTGGATGCGACTGCGTTGGCGAAGCTGCTCGGCCGGCGGCAGGCCACCGGCCGCGTAGGCGCGTTGCAACTCGCCGGCAATCTCGTCCAGCTCGGTAATGGCGTCGTCGACCGAGTACCAGGCGCGAAGCGCCTCGCTGATGTGCGGCGCCGACGAAAAATGCTGGAGGATGAAGATCATCCCGGGGATGGCATCGGGGATCACGCTGCCCCGGGCGAACGCCTGGGCGACCTTGTCGTGGTCGAACTGGCCCGAGGCGATCGCGTCGCGGGCCCAGCGATCGGAGAGCACTACCGCGTAGTGGCGCCTGAAGCCGGCCAGGTCCGCGGCGTCGCCGCTGATCGCATAGGCTTCCAGGTCGATCACCGACTGCTTCTGCGCCTTGGACCACAGACTCTCGCCGTTGAGGAAACCGGCGAGAGTGATCTGGATCTGCAACGCGCCCCAGGTCAAGGCCAGCATCAGCCCCACCATCGCGATCAGCGCATACGCCAGCGGCATCAGTCGCCGCGACAATGGCTTTTGCAAGGTGGCTCGGGAAGTGCGCATCATGCCCCTTCTACCATGACTGGTGCCTTGTGACCCACTGCGTGCTCCTTGGTTGCTGCAGTTCTGTACGTCAGGCGGCGGCTTCCCTCAGGGCCTCCAACTCGTAACGCGTGCCGATGCAATGATCCATGCTGATGCGCATGCTTACATAGCTGCGCTTGATGCAACTGGCAATATGTTCCACGTCGTGCGCGGCCGGGGTCGTCCCCATCAACGTGCAGACGATCTCCAGCGCCTCCCACGGATGGGTATCGTCATAAGCGGCATGAAGTTGAAGCCAGCGCAAACTGCCGGCACGTTCCTTCGGCGCGAAGCTCTCGGCATAGGCCTTGCTTTCGTATACGCGCTGCGACCACTCGCCAGTGGCCCCCTCGACGGCGTAGTTGGTGGCTGCGATGCTCGCCGCCAGCGAACCGCTGGCGCAAATCTCCTCGCACCAGTCCGCCAGGGTACCGGTGCCGTGCGGCGCCCGGCCGTTCAGCACGTCCTCGCGCTCAACGCCCGCGCCTTCGGCCCAGTTGAGCCAGTATTCGGCATGGTTCTGCTCCACGCGGATGTTGCGCACCAGCCAGCGCCGGGCCAGGTTGTCGCCGGGGCTGCGGCCGAAGCGGGTCTTGAGCAGGCTCAGCGCCATGTACGCCGGGAAACGCTCGATCACCGGCCAGATCCCGACCATGAAGTGACGCGTCGCCGTGTGGCTGAGCGAAGCCTCCCTCATCAGGTCCCACATCTCGTGCCGCACGACGCCTTGCTTGGCGGCTTCGCAATCGGCCACCATGTCCTGCGCCCATTGGGGGTAGCTGGTCAGTTCGGTGAGCGGGCCGGTACGTTCAAAACGGGTGTTCATCTTCCATCTCCTTACAGGTGGATGTTGCGGTGGTTCGCCTTGCCTGACCGCGCGCTGGACTGCTGCCGGTCCTGATCGGACGCCGCCGGAGGCGGCGCCACGGAAAAATGCCGCATCGGCTGCAATGGCGACGCACGAGCAGCGTGCCGCAGTGCAGGGGTTGCTGTCTGGATACCATGTCGCACTCCGCCCATTCACGCCAGCCGGCGGTCCGGACATCCGGATGCCTGGTTGGTTTTCGCGGGTTCGCGAGGGGGCGCTCGGCAATCACTGCGCGGCCACCGCGCTCTCGGGCAGGTCCTTGCGATAGCGGGCGATTTCATCCTCCGGTACGCCAGCGGCGCTCATGTTGCGCAATGCCTGCTGCATCCGTGCTGTCCCTTCGGCGCGCCTTCCCATGCGCAGCAGGATCTGCGCGTGCAGCGCGCCAAGCACGGAGGCGCGGCCCGGATCGGCAGTGCTGGCCTGGTAGGCCGCCGGATCGACATGCTCGATCAGGGCCAGCGCTTCGGCCTGGCGACCCAACTGGCTGAGCACGTCGGCGCGCGCGACGCGCGCCGCCTGCACCGCGGGACTACGTTCGCCGGACACCGCCACCAGGCCATCCTCGGCCGCGCGCAGATCGGCCAGCGCGGCGGGCAGGTCACCGGCCTCCTGCTCCTGCGAGCCAAGGTTGAGCTGCTCGACCAGGGTGTACTGGTGGCGAGGACCCCAGCGTGCCAGCGCGCGCCGGTAGACGTCGCGCTGCACCACCAGCGCCCTGGCCTCGTCGCCGCTCAGCGAATACAGGTAGCCCAGCGAACTCAGCGCCGTGATCGTGCCCTGCCCGCTGGGCCCTTGCGTCGCCTCGTAGTCCGCCAGCGCCTGCTGCGTGGCCACGATGGCCGCGGCATGGTGACCCTGCGCGCGCAGCGCGTCGCCCAGCCGCGAGTGCGCCAGCGCCAGCACCGCCCGGCCCACGCGCTGCTCGGTGTAGGCCGGCCCGCCCAGCACTTCGCGGGCGATCCGTTCGGCCTCGCCGGCCCGGTCCAGGCGCAGCTGGCAGCCGGCGATGCCCAGCAGCAGGTGGGCGGACATCAGCGCATCATCCGGATGCAGGATCTTCTGCGTGGTCAGCGCGGCACGGTAGTTGTCCAGCGCCACCTGCACTTGCAACTGCTGGTAGGCCAGGTCGCCGCGCGCCATGTGCGAGCGCAGGCTCACCTCTGACACTGCCTGGCGGGTCACGCCGGCGGCCGCATCGGCCTCGTCAAGGCGCGCCGTGGCCTGCTTGAACTGCGACATGTGCGCCTGCATCACCACCAGTTCGTACTCGGCCAGCAGGCTGCGTTCGTCCGCGCGGCCGAGCTTCTGGCGCAGCAAACCGGCTGCGGCCAGCAGGTGGGCCAGCGCCTTGCGGTAATCACCGGTGCTGCGATACGCGCGGCCCAGGGTCTGGTGCAGGCCGGCCGCCAACAGCGGTGCCTTGCCGAAGCGCTGGTCCACGCGCGTGGCCGCGGCATCGAGGATGTCGCCGAGGCGGGGGTTCTTCTCGTACCACGCCGGCGAGTCACCGCCGATGCCTGCACCCAGCAGGTCCTGGTTGAGGAATTGATTGGTCGCGGTAGCCAATGCGGCCTGCCGCTGCGCTTCGTCGCGGGCCACGCGGGCACGCTGGAACTGCCACAAGCTGGTAGCCAGGCCGACCAGCAGCAGCAGCACGGCGGCGACGATCCACGGCCGTCGTGCACGGCTGCGCTGCAGGCGCTGCTCGGCGCGATGCGCACGCGCCTCGGCCTCGCGCAGCCGGCTGCGTTCGACCTGGCGCGCCTCGCGCCGGCGCAATCGCGCGCACAGCTCGGCCACGCTGCGCAGCCGGCGCGCGGGCGCGCCGGCGGTCGCCGCGGCGATGTCCTCGCACAGCAACTCGTCGTCGACGTCGGCCTCCCATCCGGGTGCCAGCGGCCGGCGCAGGTCGCCCACTACCAGTTGGTACAGCATCAGGCCAAGCGCATAGACGTCGCTCTGCACCGTCGGCGGCTGGCCCGCCAGCAGCTCCGGCGCCAGGTACAGCGGGGTGGCGCTCGAGTCGCCGGCCGCCTGAGTCAGGGTCAGGCCCAGCGCGGTGATGCCCAGTTCCTGCAGGCGTTCGGGCTCGAGCAGCCGACTGGCGCCGAAATCCGCCAACCGCGGCTGCCAGCCGTCGCCGGCCGGCCGCATCAGCACGTTGGCCGGCTTGATGTCCTTGTGCAGCACGCCGACTTCGTGAGCGGCGACGATGGCATCGGCGATCTGCAGGAACAGCTGCAACCGCTGCGGCAAGTCCAGCGCGGCCAGGCCGGGCGAGCCGGCGGCCCATTGCGCCAGGTCCTCGCCGCCGTACTCGCATTCCAGATAGAACGGCGCGGTGGCGAAGTTCCAGTCGATCACGCGCACGAAGTCGACGCGCTCGCCCAGGCTCTCGCGCAACAGCCGGTGGATCGTGGCCTCGCGCTTGAGCGCCGCCAGGCGCTCACCGTCGGCACTGAACTTGTACACGCGCAATTCGCCGGTCTTGTCGTGGCGGGCCAGCCAGACCTCGTTGCCGTGCGCCGGCCCGAGCTGCTTGCGCAGACGGAAGTGTTCGCGTCCGGGCACGCTCTGCCCTGCGGCCAACGACAGCAGACTGTGCAGACGCCGGCCGGAAACGGTCCGCTCCACCGGCCCGTGCAGGCGATAACCGACCCGCGGCAGGTTGACGATGCGCCCATGCCCACCGGCGCCGAACGCCTTGCGCAGCTTGGCGACCGCGTTGGCCAGCACGTTGTCCACGGTAGGCCGCGCGCCCCATACCGTCGCGAACAACTCCTCGCGCGGCACCACCTCGTCGGCGCGACGCAGCAGGCAAGCGAGCACCTGCTGCGGGCGTTGCTCCAGTTCCACCGGCTGGCCGTCGACGCGCAACTCGCCGCGCGCCTCGTCGAATTCGACGTTGCCGAAGGTGTACCGATAAAGCGGTTGTTCGTCGCCCTGTTCGACCGGCTGCATAGGCCCCCCACGGGAACTATGCCGCAGATGGCAGTGCGGCGCGAGCCGCGCCCCGCAACGATCGCCACCGCCGTTAGTGATCGGTTAGGCCGCCGTGACGACTTGGCGGCCGCCGGCGTGCGCCAATCGCTCCGTCCACTGCCACTGCCGCGAAGCCCGCCATGCGATCCCTGCCGCATCCGTCCGCCGCGTCGCTGTTGCTGATCCTGGCCTGCGCCGCGGGATGCGACCACCGGACCAGTTGGGTCGATGTCGACGCCAGCGGCTGCAACGACGCGCGGATCAGCGCGATGAACCGCGACCGCGAGCTGGTGCACCAGATGGGTGCCGTGTGCGCGGTCAACGGCAAGGCGGCCACCGCCGACCGGCTGCGTTGCCACGGCAACACCCTGCAGGTGGCCTGCCGCGAATGACCGCTGTCGTACCCGTTGAACGTCCATCCGCCACGAGGTGATCCCGATGTCCACGCCAACCACTGCAAGCGCTGCCGGACCCGGCAGTTTCCTGTCCGCACTGGAAGCCTTGCGCAGCCCGGCCAACCTCGCCCTGGTCGCGCTGGCGGCGATCCTGGCGCTGGCGCTCACGGCGCTGGCCACGGCCGGCTTCGCCGCCGGCAGCATTGGCTCGACCTTCGGCCTGCTGCTGATGGTGCTCGCCTGGCTGGTGGGCGAAGCCGGCTACTGCGCCGTGACGCTGCGGCAGTTGCAGACGGGTCGTGGGCAGCGGCCGGCCGGCATCGCGGTCGCGGCGATCAGCGGCTTCTTCGCCGCGATCAAGGTGCTGCTGGCGATGCTGCTGCTGTGCATCGCGATGCTGTTGCTGCTGCTGGCAGCCGGCGCGCTGTTCCTGGTCACCCAGATCCCCGGCATCGGGCCGCCGCTCAACTACGTGGTGTTTCCGGTCGTGGCCCTGGTGGTGGGCGTGACGCTGTACGCACTGCTGTTCATCGCCGTGCCGCTGGCGGCGGTGGCTGCCTGCAACGGGCGCTCGGTGTTCGGCATCGTCGCCACCACGGTGCTGGTGATCCGCTCGCGGTTGTTCGACACCGCGCTGCGCGGCGTGTTGCTCAACCTGATGGCGGCGTTCGTGATCGTGCTTGGCGTGCTGATCGTCTCGCTCGGCGTGGCCACCTCCGGCGCGCTGCAGCAGATGGTCCACATCGGCCACGCCGGCTACGGCCAGCCGGGCGGCTACGGCAACGCCATGCTCGCCTTGGGCGGGATGGGCGGCGGCCTGCTCGGCGCACTGCCCGGCTTGCGGGCAGCGGGCGCCTCCTCGCTGGTGCTGTATTTCCTCGCCTTCAGCCTGGGCCTGGTGGTCTACGCCAGCGGCTGGGTGGTGATCTTCAACGACACCGCGCGCGACCTCGATCCGGCGGCCCTCGAAGCGCAGATGCGCACCCAGGCGGAGCGCGTGCAGCAGAAAGCGCGCGCGGCACAGGCCCGCGCCGCCCAGATGGCCCGCGAGCACGGCAGCAGCGCGGGCAACGACACGCCACCGCCGGATGCGTGAACGCGCCGGCCCGCACGACCCGGGCACTTCCCTATCCCTTCGATGAGGACCAGCACCATGCACACCACACAGCTTGCAGGTCTCCTGCTGATCGCCGGCCTGCTCTGCGCCTGCGGCGCGGACAAGCCCGGCGCGGCCACCGCCGGAAGCGATGGCCGAGCCGCGGCACCGGCGGCGGCGCCGTCCGGCGACGCGTCGGCCGAGGACGTCGCCGCCGCCGCGCGAGGCGATGTCGACTGCCCGGTCGATGCCGCGCCGAACGCTCCGGGCACGCCGGTGGACGACATCGTCGGCGTGCGTCCCGGCATGAGCTACGAGCAGGCCGCCAACGCGGTGATGTGCAGCGGCCCCTTGCTGGTGATCAAGCCCGAGAACAGTCGCGGCTTCGAGATCAACACCTTCGGGCAGACCGTCCGCCAGGGCTTCAGTGCGCGCTTCGCCGAGCCGCGGGTGAACAAGAGCGGCCGCCAGATCATGCAGGAGATGGAGCGCGATGCGATGGCGCGGGGCATGAACGCGGTCCGCCAGGACATGCAGCCGGGCCAGTCGAAGTGGTTCGTCGCCACGATGGGCATGCCGGGCCAGGAGAAAGCCATCAGCGTGGCCCGCGAGCAGTGGTTCGAGCAGGATCGCAACCCGACCGTGGACAGCGTCGAGCAGGCCCTGCTGGAGAAATACGGCGCCTCCACCGAGCGCAACGACCAAGGCGACACCCACCAGCTGCGCTGGGCCTACGACCCGCGCGGACGCCTGATCACCGAGACCTCGCCGCTGTTCAACCGGTGTCGCGGCGCCGCCGACCCGGACAGCGGCGTGAGCCTGTCGGCGGATTGCGGCCTGGTGGTGGCTGCCAACGTGGTTCCGCTGCGCGGCAATCCGGCGCTGGCGCAGTACCTGCAGGTCGGCGTGGTCGACCAGGCCGGCGGCTACCAGGCATTGACCGACACCCAGCAGGGGCTGCAGGCGATGGATGCCGAACGCCGCGCGCAACAGGTGCGCGACGCGGGCAAGAACGCCCAGGCGCCCCAACTGTGAGGTACGCAGGCATGCGCATGAATCCGATCCCCCGCACCGGCACGGTTCCGCTCTGCCTTGTGCTGGCAGCGCTGTTGCTGGCCGGCTGCGGCAAATCGCCAGCCGCACCGACCGCCGCCACGGCAGTGGGCGAGCCGGCCGCGGCAACGCCGACGCGACCGGCCGGAGCCGCGGCGCCCGGCGCCGATGCCGGCAGCCTGGCCGGCCGCAGCGGCACGCTGAACAACCCGGACAACGCCACCATGGTGTTCCTCTATTACGACCTGGCCGGCATCGCGCCGCCGGTCGACCAGTGGGTGGAGGCCGATCAACGCGTGCGCTACGCACCCGGTGCCGACAAGGCGGCACGCCGCGCTGCCGTGCGCGCCGAGTTCGAGGCCGGCCTGGCCGCAGTGCGCGGCGTGGGCATGCTGCAACTCACCCTCCAGGCGAACCTGAGCAGCTACGACCCCACCTACGGCGAGTTCACCGTGGGCGCGCTGTCGCCCGGCGCGGTCTACACCTTCAAGGCGCAGGAGCAGACCGTGAATCTCAAGTTCGACAACGCGCTGGCCGCACAGAGCTGGAGCGTGCCGAAAGACCAGGCGCAGGCGATCGTCGACAGGATCGGCAACGACTCGCTGCTGCTCGATGCCACCGTGCACATCCGCAAGGTGTTGCCGGGCCCCGGCGGCGGAACCGTGGTGGCGCACGTCGACTCGTGGAGCCTTCGCGACAGCCGCAGCGGCAGCACCGTGGCGCGTGTCACGACCAGGGACTGACCGTCCGCCCCAACCCTCCACCAGCCCAGGAGCCACCATCATGATCCGAGTCCGTGCCTTCGCCACCCGCCTGCCCGCACTCGCGCTGGCCACGCTGTTTGCCGTGGCCATGCCAGGCGTTCCCGCCCACGCGGCCGACTGTGCCGGCGTGTCCTGCTTCGATGCCGGTCCGTTCGTGGCCGAGGTGACCTCGGTCAGCCCGTCGTGGGACCGTACGCATCGCACCCACTTCCTGCGCCTCAACGTGCGCTTCCGCAACACCGGCAGCGAGCCCGTCTCGCTGGCCTTTCCGTGGCGCGGGGCGGCGACCATGACCGACAACTACGGCAACACCTATTCCATCGACTGGCGTTATCCCGAGCGCATCGTCGGCATCGCCGTGATCAGCCGCAGCGGGGTCAAGGGCAACTTCACCATCGCGCCGGGATCAAGCCGCACGGCCAGCTGGATCTTCAGCCGCAGCGTCGCGTCGACGCCGGTCGGCAACGTGTTCGCCGCCGACCTGCCGGTGGAGGATCTGCAGCCCATCCCCGGCCAGCAGAAGGTGCGCGTGGGCAACCAGTATTCGCTGGACTTCCAGCAACTGCGTGGCGGTTCGCTGGGCCTGCTCGGCGATGGCAACGGCAACGGCAACCGCGGCGAGCAGGCCGCCGCGGGCATGGGGCTGCTGCTCGACGCACTGTCGAAAAAGAAGCACCACTAGGGTCGCGGTGAGCGCAACGCCGCCGTCGGAGCCCGCGGACGGGCCCCGACGGACTTGGCGCGGCTGCCGGGATGCGGCCGGCTCCGCTCAGTGGCTCGGCGCCATCGGCGCCAGCACCGCCTCGGTCACGCTGCTGCCGTCGTGGCCGAACACGGAGTGGTTTTCCTCGGTGCGCCGCGACACCGCCAGCAGGCGCGTGCCGACCTGCTGCAACGCGTAGTCGGTGGTGGTGCCGAACTCGATGCTGATGAGCAGCTTGCGCCCCTTGATCGCCAGCATGTTGCGCACCGCCACCGGCACGCCATCGGCGCCCAGCCACACGCTGAGCTGGCCGGCGTACTTCTTGACCGACATCTCCTTGTTCGCTGACGGCGGCATCGGCACGTCGAACACCAGCAGGCGCGCCGGCTTGCCGTTGCGGGTGTCGTCGCGCTGGCTGGCCAGGGTCGCGCCGTCGAGCTGGCGCAGCAGCACCGGCGCGTAATTCACCATCGGCTGCACGTTGACCGGGCTCAATTGGCCGAGCAGGTCCTGCACCGGCGTCGGCGCATCCTTGTTCTTCGCGTTCACCGCCGCCTCGGCCGCGGCACGCTGCAGCAGCTCCGGCGAAAAATGCAGCTCCAGGCCATCGGTGCCGCTGCGCACGCCCAGCTGCAGCTGCGCGCGCTCGATCTTGCCGTCTTCCTTCTTCACCGTGCTGCTGACGCGCGCCGTGGCCAGCAGCGGCTGCGCCGGCTGCAGTTTGCCCAAGGTGGCACGCAAGTCGGACACGGCATCGGCCCGGGCCAGTGCCGGCAAGGCCAACGCGGCGAGCAGCGCGGCAAGGATCACGCGTGAGGTCATGGTACGGTTCCGGTCGCCAAGGGCGGCCAGTATCGCCTGCCCGGGCGGCGCGCACACGGTCGGCGCCGCCGGCAGTTCAACCGGCGTGCTTGTGCGGCACCGCGCGTACGGTCGGCTCGAACAGGATGCCCACGCGGCTGGCCGGCGCATCGCGATACAGGCCCAACACGCAGTGCTCCGCGCGCAACGCAAAGTCCGCGTAATAGACCACGCCCGGATAGGGCACGAAGGTCAGGTCGGGCGAACACGAATACATCCGCTGGTAGCCGCTTGCCACCAGCACCTTGAACAGCATCAGGCGCTCGCCCGTCGGCACCTGCAGCTCGCCGTGGCTGCTCTTGAGGTCGTAGCACCGGCGACCATCGCAGAAACTCAGCGGCATCGCTTGGCTGGCCAGGTTCGGCGACAGCTTGATCGTGGCCAGCGGCTGGCCGGCCGCCGGCTGGTACATCGGCAGCCCCGCGCAGCCGCCAAGAACGGCAGCGGCCACGGCGGTCAGCAGCCGGCGGATGACGTGATCGGCGCTCATCGGTGGCCTGCCTGTGCATGGACATAAGAGACGTAGCGCTTCTCGATCTCGCCCGCGTCGAGGTCGCCGGCGGAGTAGTCCTGGTCGAACAGCACGAACACCCAGTCGCCCATGTCGCCCGCCACCCGGCCTACGGTGAGGTCCATGGTGGGGCGGTCGCGGATGGCATCCGGCAGCGATTCGTACAGGCGGAAATACCGTTTGTGCCGCTGCAGCGCCAGCTCGGCGCAGCGGTACATCAGATAGGCGTGGGTGGTGTCGCGGTCGATGTAGCCGTTGCCGGAGAAACCCACCTTGAGCAGTTCACCCGGGCCGGGCTGCTCCCAGTAACCGCCGGTGTAACCGCGGATCACCCCCTTGTCGGAGTGATAGCCCGTGGCGCAGCCGCCAAGCAGCACGGCGGCCACCATCGCCCACATCCTTCTTCCCATCCCCTTCCCCCATTCCCTCGCCAGCCTGTCGCGGCGAAAAGCCGCCTCGATGCGTATCCGCCGACGCGTGCCGCGCGATGATGCACGGCCACCCCGGTGGCCGCAAGCGCTTCAGGCCAGGGCGCGGCGCAACTGGGCGAACGCCCTGGTGATGGCGTGCGGATCGATCACGCCGTAGCCGAACGTCACCGCCGGCTCGATCGTGCGCGTCATCGCGTAGCTGGCGGTGGATTCGGCGCCGACGGCGTGGCGCAGGATGATCGGCATGAGCCGGGCCGCCCGCGCGGGGTCGCGGAATCGCGCGGCCAGGTGCAGGCCGGCTTCGGAGGGAATCGGTTGCAACCAGCGGCCGAGCTCACCCTGCAGCGCGTCGAGCAGGGCCGCGCGACGCTCGGCGTAGATCGGCCGCATGTGGCGCACGTGCCGCGCGAGGTGGCCGTCGCGGATGAAGGCGGCAAGCGCGGCCTGGGTTATGCCGTCGCAATGCGAGTCGACGCAGTGCTTGACGGTGACCAGCCCGCTGCGCGCCCACGCCGGCGCCACCACGAAGCCCTTGCGCAGCGAGGGAAACATGCTCTTGGAGAAAGTGCCGACGTAGAACACCAGCGCGTCGCCATCCAGCGTCTGCAGCGCATCGAGCGGACGGTCGCCGAAGCGGAACTCGCCGTCGTAGTCGTCCTCCACGATCACCGCATGGCGACGACGCGCGAAGTCGAGCAAGTCGGCACGCCGACGCAGCGACATCGCCACGCCGGTGGGCGACTGGTGCGACGGGGTGACGCTGATGATGCGCACGTCGTCGGGCAGGCGCTCGACGCACAGGCCCTCGTCGTCCACCGGCAGCGGCACCAGTTGCGCGCCGGCGGCGGCGAACGCGGCGCGCACCGGCGGGTAGCCCGGTTCCTCCACCGCCACCTTCGTCTGCCCCGGCGTGACCAGCAGGCGGGCGATCAGGTCGACCGCCTGCTGCGCGCCGGAGGTGACGATCACATCGTCGGCGCCGCAGGCCACCGCGCGGGTGAACGCGACGTGCTGAGCGATCGCCTCGCGCAAGGCAGGGATGCCTTGCGACGGTGCATAGGCGAACGGTTCGCGCGCGCTCTGGCGCAGCGTCTGCGCCATCAGCCGGCGCCAGACCTCGTGCGGAAAATGGCGGTGGTCGGGAATGCCCAGACGGAAATTTCGCTCGGGCAGGCTGCGCGCCGGCGACGGCTGCAGGAACGGCGTGCGCCATGCCGGCGCGAAACGCGATTCGTCCGCGCCCGTGTGCACCGGCCTGGATCGCCGCCGAACGAACTCGGCGACCCGCGGCCGGGCGCCCTGACGTGGGGCCAGGTAGCCCTCTGCGATCAGCAGGTCGTAGGCGGCGACCACGGTATTTCGCGCCACGCCCAGGGCCTCGGCCACTTTCCGCGTGGCGGGCAACGCGGCGTGTGGTGGCAGGCGGCCGTCCAGGATCGCCGCGCGCAATTGCTGGTGCAGCGCCTGCGTGAGCGTGCCTGAGCCACGCGGCAGCAGCACGGGGAACGGAAAAACTGGTTCCATGGAATCTCTCGGGAATGGGTCAATCACAGGTCCAGATTATGCCTAGAGTCGGCACCGTACGGCGGGCACCGCCCGCCGTTCCCGAGTCGAAAAGCCGGCGGGCACCACCCCGCCCCAAGCGAGGCCAGACCATGACAAACGCCATCTGCGAAACCTGCGGCACGCAATACCCGAACGTCCCCACGCACTGCGCCGTCTGCGAGGATGAGCGCCAATACGTCGGCGCGCGCGGCCAGACCTGGACGACGCACGACGCCCTGAAAGCCACCCACACGCTGCGCCTGCAGGACGAAGCCGGCGTGCTCGGCATCGGCCTGGCGCCGGATTTCGCCATCAACCAGCGCGCGCTGTACCTGCCCACCGACGCGGGCAACATCCTGTGGGAAGCCTTGAGCCTGGTGACCGACGAGGCGGTCGCCGCCCTGAAGGCGCGCGGCGGCGTGGACCTGATCGCGATCTCGCACCCGCATTTCTACGCCGCGATGCTGGAGTGGAGCGAGGCGTTCGGCAACGTGCCGATCCTGCTGCACGAGGCGGACCGCGACTGGGTGCGCCGGCCGTCGCCGAACGTGCAGTTCTGGCGCGGCGAGGTCTACCGCCTGTCCGACGCGGTGACCCTGATCAACAGCGGCGGCCACTTCCCCGGCAGCACCGTGCTGCACTGGAAGAACGGGCCGCGACCCGGCGGCGCGCTGTTCTCCGGCGACGCGCCGCACGTCGCCAGCGACCGCCGCCACGTCTCGTTCATGCACAGCTACCCCAACTTCATGCCAATGCCGGCGGCCGACGTGCACCGCATGCGCTCGCGCCTGGCCGGCTGCGACTTCGGGGACGTCTACGGCTTCACCTGGGGCCGCAACATCATCGGCGGCGGCCGCGCGGCGGTCGATGCCTCGTTCGCACGCTATCTCGCCGCCATCGCCGCCTGAGGACACGCCATGAATCGTTCCTCCCGCCTGCACGACTATCTGCCCGCCCGCTTCAGCACCGCCGCCGCGCGGCACTGGGTGCCCTCCTCCACGCCCGGCAAGTCGTCCAGCCCGTTGCGCTTCTTCGCCGACGACCGCGGTTTCGTCGAGCTGCTGCGCATGGAACCGGGCACGGTGATGCCGCTGCATCGGCATACCGGCGAGATCCACGCGTACAACCTCAGCGGCACGCGCAAGCTGTGCACCGGCGAGCTGATCGGCCCGGGCGACTACGTCTACGAGCCGCCGGGCAACACCGACTGGTGGAAGATCGTCGGCGACGAGCCGATGCTGGCGCTGGTGATCGTGATGGGCACGGTCGAGTTCCTCGGCCCGGGCGGTGCGGTGACCGCCCGCGCCTCGGCCAGCACGCAACTGGCGGAGTACGAACGCCATTGCCGCGAGCTGGGCGTGGCGATGCCGGATGTGCGGGACCGCTGAACGTGGCTCGGCGACGACGCAGCCCGGGCGGCGGCGGCAACCTTCGCCGGCCGTGTCGAAATCGCCGCGCGCCAATCGTCTTACGGGAGACGAGCAGCGCCGCTCTCCGTATCCCCCACCACCGGAAAACCCCGCCATGCCCAAGATGATCTTCGTCAACCTGCCGGTCGCCGACCTCAAGAAGTCGATGGCCTTCTACGCATCCCTCGGCTTTGCGAACAACCCCCACTTCAGCGACGACACCGCCGCGTGCATGGTGTGGAGCGAGGCCGTCCACGTCATGCTGCTCACCCACGCCAGGTGGCGCGGCTTCACCGAGCGGCCGCTGCCGAGCGCAGGCGCCAGCGAAGTGATGCTGGCGATCTCGCTCGACGACCGCGCCGCGGTCGATGCCATGAACGGCACGGCCGCGGCGAACGGCGGCACGGCCGACATCAACCCCGCGCAGGATCACGGCTTCATGTACAGCCGCAGCCTGGCCGATCCCGATGGCCACGTGTGGGAAGCATTCTGGATGGACCCGGCGGCCATCCCGCCGGGTTGATGATGTCCGCTGCCGTGGTGGCCGCTGACGCAGCGCCCGGTACCGTCATCGGCTGCTGTAGCGGCCGTCCTGTTCGCGGGCGCGGCCCAGCGCCACCAGCATGTCGAGCAGTTGCGGCAGGCGTTTCTTCCACGGGCCGCGGGCGGTGAAGCGGGTCGCCAGCGCGTCCGCGTCGAGCGCGACCGGACTGGCGGCGAGCGCGTCGGCTACGGCACGCACCTGGGCCACCGCGTCCTTCGGCCACGGCAGCGGCTTGGCCGCGGCGGCCGGTGCAGCGGCTTCGTCCCCGCCCTGCCCGGCGGCAAGCTCGGCCTGCTCCGGTGCCGCCTGCGCGGTCGGGTGCTGGAATGCGGGGCGCAGCCAGCGGACCAGGCCGCGCGCTTCCTCCGCCGCGCGTTCCGCATTGAGCGCCACCAGCCGTTCGAGGATCGCCTCGTCGAAGGCGCGCTTCGCCTCGTCGCGGCTGGCGCCATCGGCGGGCGCGTCATTACCGTGCGCCACGCGCAGCAGCGGCAACAGGTCGCCCCAGCCGTAGGCATCGAGCACCGCCGCGTCGATCTCGTCGTGCAGCTGGCGCAGCACCGAGACCAGGCCCTGCTCGTGGATCACCCGCTCCTTCGCCGTCAGCGGCTCGCCGCTGCGCAGCTTGTCCAGCACGTTGTACATGCCGGTGAGGGTGAGGTCGGGGTGCGCGGCTTGCTGGTGTTTGCGGTGGGCGTCGAGTTGTTCGGCGAGATCGCGGAGCTTGGTTTGCTGCTCGTCAGTAGTGAGGGGGAAAGGGAAGGGGTCGAAGCAACGAGTTTTGTTGTAGCGAGGGTCGTTGCCAACGCCGAGACGGCCACCTGCACTCAAGCTCCAGGCAACGTGAGTCGTGCTGGAGAGGATTGAGAGGGCGGCTGCGTCGCTATCGGCGATGCAGACAATTGAGTGGTCAGCCATCACATCGCCAGCGATAAATTGAAATGGGCGGTGCTTGGATGTTTCTGTTGTTCCGATGTATCTGGACAGACCGTGCAGCGCCTTCCGCAACTGCGGTCTCTCCCAGCCAAAGCGCCACCACAGCGTCTTGAGAGCTGCGCGGTTGTTTTGGTCGCGCTCGGGCTTTACGTAGTCGATCACGTGCTGGAATGCGGCGGGATTCGCAGCGCGCGCTTGTTCCTGGCTCATTCCGAAGAAGTCGATCAGGTAGCGCTCGCGCGGAACCTGCAGCAGATCGCGACCGCCGACGTAACGCTTGATGACGGATTCTCCGTGCAAGCGGAGATGTGCGGCTTCCTCAGGCTCGACGATGAAGCCTGCGCCGTGCAGCGCGACGCCCATGCCGGCGATTCCGTCGTTTGCCCGAAGCGCCCGCGCCGAACCGATATTCGCGCCAATGCGAAGGTTGGCGTGGATGATGCCGCTGCCATGTTCAAGCTCAACTTGAGTTTCACCCTCAACTTGATCGAGTTCCCGAGTGACGCGCGCCATCCGTCCGATTTTTGCTTGCGTCGTGCCAACGGTCATCGCGATACGGACGGCCGCACCGTCAGTGCTATCCACCCACGGGTGGTCCGGCACCGCGAACACCAGCGAGAGCGGCATGCTTTTCCCTTCTCCCTTCGGGAGAAGGTGGCGCGCAGCGACGGATGAGGGTTCGGGCGAAGCGCGACGGCTCGCCCTGACCGCACCCTCATCCGCCCTTCGGGCACCTTCTCCCGGAGGGAGAAGGGAAGAAGCCATCGCGGCTTCGATGACGCGGCGGTTGAAGGTCTGACTGATGGAATTGGTGGTGATGAAGCCGAAGCGCTGCAATGCGCCACGGCTGGTCAGCACGGCGGCGTGATGCCACCAATACATGACGAGGTCAGCCGATTCGGGCACCTCAGGCCATGTGTCGCGCAGCGCTTCCACATAACCCTCGCCGAGCGCCGCTTTCATGCGCTTCGTGCCAATAAACGGCGGATTCCCCACCACGAAATCCGCCTCAGGCCACGCCGCCTTGCGCGGATTCACATACCGCTCCAGCGGCACGCGCTTGCTGTCGTCCGGCACGTCCTCGCCGGTGACGGGCGAGGGCTTCATGCTCACGCCGTCCCAGCGACTGACCGGCACGCCGCGTTCGTCGAGCACGTACTCCATGCGGTCGTAGGCCAGCACCGCATCGCGGTTCTCGATGTTGCGGAAGTCGCGGATCACCGGCTGCGGCGGGTTGATGTCGCCGCGGGTGCGGTAGTGCCATTGCAGGTAGCCGATCCACAGCACCACTTCGGCGATGGCGGCGGCGCGCGGGTTCAGCTCGATGCCGAGCAGCTGGTGCGGGTCGACGGTTTCGCCGCCGAGCGCGTCCGCGCGCTCGCCATCCAGCGCCAGGCCGGTCTGGCGGTAGCCGAGTTCGTCCAGCGCGTTGAACACTTCGCCTTCGAGGCGCTTCAGGTGTTCCAGCGTGACGTAGAGGAAGTTGCCGCTGCCGCAGGCAGGGTCGAGCACCTTGACCGTGCACAGGCGATGGTGGAATGCGCGCAGGGTCTTCACCGCCTCGTCGGCCTTGCCTTCGGCGGCGAGGGTGAGCGCGGCGGCATGGGCGTCGCTCCATTCGCCGCGCAGCGGCTCGATCACGGTGGGCAGCACCAGCCGCTCGACGTAGGCGCGCGGGGTGTAGTGCGCGCCGAGCTTGTGCCGCTCGCCGGGGTCGAGCGCGCGTTCGAGCAGGGTGCCGAAGATGGCCGGCTCGACGTGTTCCCACTTGGCCTTGGCCGCCTCGATCAGCAGCGCGACCTGCTCGCGGGTGAGCGGCAGCGTGTCGGGCTGCTTGAACAGCTTGCCGTTGAAGTGCAGCACCTCGCTGGCGATGGCGCCGCTGAAGCCGCCCTTGTCCATGTCGTGCCAGAGCAGGCCGAGCATGCGCATGGCGGTGTCGGGCTGGTCGGCGTATTTCAGCAGCAGGTCGCGGAAGCTGTCGCTCGGCAGCAGCTTCACGTCTTCGGCGAACATGGTGAACAGGCAGCGCATCAGGAACTGCGCGACCGCCTCGGCGCGGTGGCCGGCCGCTTCCAGGCTACGCGCCAGGGTGGCGAGCCGCGCGGCAATCTCGCGGGTGACGCGGGCGGATTCGCGACTGGGGTCGAGCGCGAGCGGGTCGGTCCAGATCGTGCGCAGGCGCGCGCGGATCTTTTCCTCGCGCAGCTCGTCGAGCGCGATGCGGTGGCTGCGCGGGTCGGGGAACGGCGTGTAGGTGGCGCCGGAGCGGCTGAACTCCGCATACAGCTCGATGCGGTTGCCCACATCCACCACCAGCAGGAACGGCGGGCGGCCCTCGCTGGCCGGCAGCGCGCGGGCGTACTGCTCGGCCTGGCTGCGTGCGCGCAGCATCGCGTCGTCGAAGCCCTTGGTATGGGTGGGCGCCTTGAGCTTCTTCGCTTCGAGCACGAAGCAGCCGCGCTTGTACAAGTCGATGCGTCCGGCCGAGCTGCTGCCGTCGCCGTGACTGAAGGTGACCGGCCGCTCGAACATGTATTGCTGCTCGGCATCCGGGTGCGGCGCTTCCACGTCGAGCAGCCGGCACAGGTCCAGCGCGAAGCTCTGCGCGGTGGACAGCTCCGAGGCGGTGACGCCGCGCCATTTGGCGATGAAGGCGTCGGCGGCTTCCATGCGGGTGGTCGTCATGAGTGCTTCACCGCGACGGCGAGTAGGTGTTCCACGATCATTCCTTTCGATAGCCCCGCCGCCGAGGATATCCGGTTCCGCGCCCTGCCCTCACTTCGCCGTCTGCGCCGCCGCGTGCAAAAGCTCAGGCCGAACCCGACCGCCGCCTGCCGGCCGCGGCCACGCGCTTGGCCGGCGCGCTCTTGCGCGTGGCCGGCGCGCAGGTGCCGCCGGACTGGCTGCAGCAGTGGTCGGTGAGGTAGCCGACCAGCGCGTCCATCGTCTCGATCACCGGCGCGTAGTAGATGAAGCGACCGCTCTGCCGGCTGCTCACCAGGCCCGCGTGCGACAGCTCCTTCAGGTGGAAGGACAGCGTGGCGTTGGGCAGGCCGAGCTTCTCCGCGATCGCGCTGACCGCCAGTCCTTCCGGCGCATGTTCGATCAGCAGCCGGTAGACCGCCAGGCGTGATTCCTGGGCGAGCGCGGCGAGGATGGTGATGGCTTGCCTGTTCTGCATGGCGCTACTCCCGGGCCGATTCATACCAGCGCTTGCTGCGGTTGACGATGCGCACCACCGACAGCATCACCGGCACCTCGATCAGTACGCCCACCACGGTCGCCAGCGCCGCGCCGGAATGCACGCCGAACAGGCCCACCGCGGTGGCCACCGCCAGCTCGAAGAAGTTGCTGGCGCCGATCAGCGCCGACGGGCCGGCCACGCAGTGCGGCACGCCGAAGCGACGATTGAGCCAGTAGGCCAGGCCGGCGTTGAAATACACCTGGATCAGGATCGGCACCGCCAGCAGCGCGATGATCGCCGGCTGCGCGAGGATCTGCCGGCCCTGGAAACCGAACAGCAGCACCAGGGTGGCCAGCAGTGCGCCCAGCGACACCGGCCCCAGCCGCTGCAGCAGTTTCTGCAAGCGCGCCTCGCCGCCGTGCGCCAGCAGCTGGCGCCGCAGCAGCATGCTGAGCGCCACCGGTACCACGATGTACAGCAGCACCGACAGCAACAGCGTGTTCCACGGCACCGTGATCGAGGAGATGCCCAGCAGCAGCGCCACGATCGGCGCGAACGCCACCACCATGATGGCGTCGTTCAGCGCGACCTGGCTCAGCGTGAACGCCGGCTCGCCGCGGCACAGGTTGCTCCACACGAACACCATCGCCGTGCACGGCGCGGCGGCCAGCAGGATCAGGCCGGCGATGTAGGAGTCGAGCTGTGCGGCCGGCAGCTGGCCGGCGAACAGGTGACGGATGAAGATCCAGCCCAGCAACGCCATCGAGAACGGCTTCACCGCCCAGTTGACGAACAGCGTGACGCCGATGCCCTTCCACTGGCGGCGCACGCCGCCGAGCGCACCGAAGTCGATCTTCAGCAGCATCGGGATGATCATCAACCAGATCAGCACGGCGACCGGCAGGTTCACCTGGGCTACCTGCATGCCGCCCAGCGATGCGAAGCTGCCGGGCAGCAGGTGGCCCAGCAGCGTGCCGGCGACGATGCACAGCAGCACCCAGAGCGTGAGCCAGCGCTCGAAGAAACCGATGCTGGCGCCGTCCGGAGCAACCGCGTCGGCGGCGAGTGCGGCGGATGGCTGGTTCATGCGTCGGCTTCCTCGCCGGTGAGGCTGCCGATGCGGTCGAGCGCCTGTTTCAGTTCGTCGCGGCCCATCGTTTCCACCGGCAGCTGCAGCAGTGCGGTGATCCGCCGCACGATCAGCGCGTGCGCACGCCGGAACGCCGCGGCGGCGTCCGCGTCCCGGGCGGCAGCCGGATCAGGCAGGCCCCAGTGACTCTTCACGAAATCGCCGAACAGCACCGGGCAGGTCTCGCTGGCGGCGTTGTCGCAAACCGTGATCACGATGTCCAGCGGCGGCGCGCCCGCTTCGGTGAAGCGGTCCCACGACTTGCTGGCGAGTCCCTCGGTGGCGATGCCGTGGGCCTGGAGTTCCTCGATCGCGTAGGAATTGACGCGCCCGGTGGGCTGGCTGCCGGCGCTGAACGCCGCGAAGCGTCCCGCGCCTAAATGATTGAGGGTGGCCTCGGACAGGATGCTGCGGGCCGAATTGCCGGTACAGATGAACAGGACGCGACACGGGTGCATGGGCGGCGGTTCCGGGTTGGTTTCCATATTTCCATAGTTATAGAATTGACAAACCAATGCAACAGGAACTGCCGTGATCCCGGACCTGCCCCATGTCGCCGCCGACGTGCTGGATACCCCCAGCCTGGCCAAGCTGGCCTTGCCGGCCGACGCCGGCCACCCGCCGCGCATCCTGATCCTGTACGGCTCGCTGCGCCCGCAGTCGTTCAGCCGCAAGCTGGCGCTGGAAGCCGAGCGCATCCTGCGCCACTTCGGCGCCGAGACGCGGGTGTTCGACCCGCACGAACTGCCCCTCCTGGACAGCGTGCCGGCCAGCCACCCCAAGGTGCAGGAACTGCGCGCGCTGTCGCTGTGGTCCGAGGGCCAGGTGTGGGTCAGCCCCGAGCGGCACGGCACGATCACCGGCGTGTTCAAGAACCAGATCGACTGGTTGCCGCTGGAAGACGGCAGCGTGCGGCCCACGCAGGGGCGCACGCTCGCGGTGATGCAGGTCTGCGGCGGCTCGCAGTCGTTCAACGTGGTCAACACCCTGCGCGTGCTGGGCCGCTGGATGCGCATGCTGACCATCCCGAACCAGTCCTCGGTGGCCAAGGCCTGGCAGGAGTTCGACGACGACGGCCGGATGAAGCCCTCGTCGTTCTATGACCGCGTGGTGGACGTGATGGAGGAGCTGTTCAAGTTCACCCTGCTGGTGCGCGGGCGCAGCGACTACCTGGTCAGCCGCTACAGCGAGCGCAAGGGCGCCGCCGCGGCGAAGGCGCTGACGGCGGCGGCCGAGGTGCTGGAAAGCGCGGCGACGGCGGGCAAACCCGCCTGCTGCAGCGGCGCGGCATGTTGAGCCCGCAGCTCTCGTAGGAACCCGCCAGCGGGCTCCTACGGGAGTGCATCCTCCGCCGCCACGAAGCCACCGGTTTGCCGCTTCCACAGTCGCGCGTACAAGCCCTCGTGCGCGATCAGCTCGGCGTGCGTGCCGGTCTCGACGATCTGCCCCTTGTCCAGCACCACCAGCCGGTCCATCCGCGCGATGGTGGAGAGGCGATGGGCGATCGCGATCACCGTCTTGCCCTGCATCAGGATGTCCAGGCTGTCCTGGATCGCCGCCTCCGCTTCGGAGTCGAGCGCCGAGGTTGCTTCGTCCAGCACCAGGATCGGCGCGTCCTTCAGCAGCACGCGGGCGATCGCGATGCGCTGGCGCTGGCCGCCGCTGAGTTTCACGCCGCGCTCGCCGACCAGGGCGTCGTAGCCGCGACGGCCCTCGCCATCGCTGAGCTGCGGGATGAATTCGTCGGCGCGCGCCTTGCGCACGGCCTCGGCCACCTGCGCTTCGCTGGCATCGGGGCGGCCATAGAGCAGGTTGTCGCGGATCGAACGGTGCAGCAGCGAAGTGTCCTGGGTGACCACGCCAATCTGCGAGCGCAGGCTTTCCTGGGTGACGTGTGCGATGTCCTGGCCGTCGATCAGGATGCGCCCGGCCTCGAGGTCGTACAGCCGCAGCAGCACGTTGACCAGGGTGGACTTGCCGGCGCCGGACGGGCCGACCAGGCCGATCTTCTCGCCCGCGCGCACGTCCAGATCCAGCCCGGCGATGACGCCGCCACGCTTGCCGTAGTGGAAGTGGATGTGCTCGAAGCGCACCGCGCCGTTGGTCACCTCCAGCGGCATCGCGCCTTCGCGGTCCTGCACCGCGCGCGGCTGCGAGATGGTGGTGATGCCGTCCTGCACGGTGCCGACGTTCTCGAAGATGCCGTTGACCACCCACATGATCCAACCGGACATGTTGTTGATGCGGATCACCAGCCCGATCGACAACGCAATCGCCCCGGTGGTCACCCGCCCCTCGCTCCATAGCCAGATCGCCAGCGCCGAGGTGCCGGTGATGAGGAAGCCGTTGAGCGCGGTGATGCTGACGTCCATGGCCGTCGTCAGGCGGGTCGTCAGGCGATGCTTGTCGATCAACTCGCCCATCGCCTCGGCCACGTATGCCTCCTCGCGGCGCGTGTGGGCGAACAGCTTCAGCGTCATCACGTTGCTGTAGCCGTCGACGACGCGGCCCATCAGCTTCGATTTCGCCTCCGAGGATTTCCACGAGCGCTGTTTCACCCGCGGAATGAAGAAGGCCAGCAAGCCGATGTAGCAGAAGATCCACGCCGTCAGCGGTACCGCCAGCCAGCCGTCGGCCTGCGCGAACAGCGCGATGGCGCTGCCGGTGTAGATCACGATGTACCAGATCGCGTCCACGATCTGCACGGCCGAATCGCGCAGCGAGGCGCCGGTCTGGATGATGCGGTTGGCGATGCGCCCGGCGAAATCGTTCTGGAAGAAGCCCAGGCTCTGGCGGATCACGTAGCGATGGTGCTGCCAGCGGATGCGGTTGGTGAGGCTGGGCAGGATCGCCTGGTTCACCAGCAAGTCGTGCAGGCCGCCGAGCAGCGGCCGCGCCACCAGTGCGACCAGCGCCATCCAGATCAGCGCCTGGCCGTGCAGGCGGAACAGGTCCGCCGGCGTGCCGCTGGCCATGTCCACGATGCGCCCGATGAAGCCGAACAGCGACACCTCCACCACCGCCACGCCAAAGCCGACCACCAGCGTGGCGGCGAACACCGGCCACACCTGGCGCAGATAGAACACGTAGAAACGCACACCGGCCGCGGCGGCATGCCGTCGGCCGGTTCCTTGAACGCGTCGATGAGGGATTCGAACCAGCGAAAGATCATGGGCGGCACGCAGCAGGCAGGTTCTCTAGCGTGGGTGCGCGGCTGGCTGCATGCAAGGACCCAAGCGTGACCAGCGGCGGCGACTGCGGCAGGCCAGGCGCGCTTGCCCGCGCTTGCCACCGCGCAACCAAGCTGAACCGTCGCCGTGCCTTTCGCCGCGCAGGACGCCAACACGATTGACCGCCTGTCGCACCGCTCCGATCATGCGCGGATGCCCACACCATGCCGCTTCCTCCTGCTCGCCCTGCTCGCCTGCGGCAGCCTCGCCGTGCACGCCCAGCAAGGCGACGCCGCGCCGGCATCGGCGGCGAGCGCCGCCACGCCGGCGCAGTCGCTGGAGCAGTTGGACGATCGCCTCGATGCACTCAAGGCAGCACTGAAGGACAAGCAAGCCGCCAGCTCGCTCGGCGACCTGCGCAACGACGCGCTGGCGGTGCAGGACCAGGCGCGGCAACTGGCCAGCGACCTGGCGCCCCAGCTGGCCGCGCTGCAGGCGCAGCTCGACGTGCTGGGCCCGCCGCCGGCCAAGGGCGCGGCGCCGGAAGCGCCGCAGGTCGCGGCCCAGCGGCGGCAACTGGACAAGGCCGGCGCCGCGCTGGATGCACGGATCAAGCAGGCGCAGCTGCTGGGCCAGAACGCGCTGCAACTGGCCGCGCAGATCACCGGCATGCGCAACGACGCGTTCCAGGCGCGGCTGGCCTCGCGCACGGCATCGCCGTTCGGCCGCGCATTCTGGAGCGAGCCGGCGCGCAGTTTTCCCGATGACCTGGCACGGCTGGACCGCCTCGGCGGTCGCGTGGCCGATGCCTGGAGCGAGGCGTGGGAAGCGCCGAACCGCACGCCACTGCTGCTGTGCCTGATTGGCGCATTGCTGTGGCTTGGCGTGGGCCGCTGGCTGCTCGATCGGCTGCTGTTGCGCCTGGCCACGCGCCACGTGCCGGACGGCCATCTGCGCCGCAGCGCGATGGCGGTGGCGGTCGCGCTCACCGCGCTGCTCACCACCGGCATCGCCGCCCAGCTGGCGTACCTGGGCCTGAACTGGAACGACATCCTCGCACCGGACCTCGACGCGCTGGCGCGCTCGGCGGTACGGCTGGTGCTGTTTGCGGCGTTTGTCACCGGGCTGGGCCGCGCGCTGCTCTCCGTGCGCCGGCCGAGCTGGCGCCTGCCGCCGCTGTCCGACCTGGCTGCGCAGCGCCTGCGCATGCTTCCCTGGCTGCTCGGCGCCGCCGCGTTGCTGTTCGGCCTGGTCGAGCGCATCAGCCGCACGATCGGCTCCAGCTTGCCGACCACGGTGGCCACGCGCGGCGCGGTGGCGCTGGTGGTCAGCGGTCTCATCGCGGCGGGCTGGTGGCGTTTGCGTGGGGCGCGGCGGCAGGCCGCGGCCGAGGGCGTGGTCGAACATCAGCCGTTGTGGGTCGGCGCGCTCGGTGCCGGCGCAGTGCTGGGCGTGCTGGTGAGCTGGCTGGGCGTGGCCACCGGTTACATCGCGCTCGCGTTCTTCGCCGCGGTGCAGATGCTGTGGGTCGGCGTGGTGGTGGCCAGCGCGTGGCTGCTCGGCCACCTGTTGAACGACCTGATCCACGTGGCGCTGTCGCCGCACGAACGCGGCGGCCAGCGGCTGCAGGCATCCTTCCAGCTGGCGCCGCATGCGCTGGACCAGGCCGCCACCCTGCTCGCCGGCATCGCCAAGGTGCTGCTGACCCTGCTGGCCATCGCCATCGTGCTGACCCCGTTCGGCGCCGGCCCGGGCGACCTGCTGGCCAGCGCCCTACGCACCTTCGGCAACCTGAAACTGGGCGATCTGCCGATCAATCCCGGCAACATTTTCCGGGCGGTGCTGGTGCTGGTGGGCGGCGGCGTGCTGCTGCACATGCTCAAGCGCTGGCTGCGCGAGCAGTTGCTGCCCAAGTCGACGATGGAACCGGGCATGCAGGATTCCATCGTCACCCTGCTCGGCTACCTCGGCGGCCTGCTGGTGCTGGTGCTGACCCTGGCCGCGCTGCACGTCAACCTGACCAGCATCACCTGGATCGTCAGCGCGCTGTCGGTGGGCATCGGCTTCGGCCTGCAGGCGATCGTGCAGAACTTCATCTCCGGCCTGATCCTGCTGGTGGAACGGCCGGTGAAGGTGGGCGACTGGGTCAGCCTCAACGAGGTCGAGGGCGACATCCGCCGGATCAACGTGCGCGCCACGGAGATCCAGTTGTGGGACCGATCCACCGTGATCGTGCCGAACTCGCAGCTGATCACCGAGAACGTGCGCAACGTGACCCAGGCAAACGCGCTGGGCCGCGTGCAGATCAAGCTGCCGATGCCGCTGGACACCGACGCCGACAAGGTACGGGCACTGGCGCTGGAGGTGCTCGGCGCACACCCGGGCACACTGGCCGCGCCGGCGCCCTACGTGCAACTGGAGGGCCTCGATGCCGGCTCGATGACCTTCAACTGCGTGGCCTACGTCGGCAGCCCGCGTGACACCGGCGGCGTCAAGAGCGACCTGCTGTTCGAACTGCTGCAGCGCCTGCGCCGCGCGCGACTGCCGCTGGTGCGCGCGCAACTGGTGCGCACCCTGCCACCGCTGGCCGAGGAAGACGAACAGACGGGCTGAGCCGGCACGCCAGACTGCCGCGTATCCACGGAGACGAGCCGATGGGATTCCAGTACTACCTGCCCGGGCCACCGCTGGACAAGCTGATCGCGAAAGTGTGGGACTGGGACATGCCGCCCGCGGCGCATCGCCACGAGCGCGTGCTGCCGCAACCCGGGGCGCAGCTCATCATCAACCTGCACGAGGACGAAACCCGTGTCTACACCGATGACGCGGCGCGGCGGTGTATCCGCTCGTCCGCCTGCGTGCTTGGCGGCCCCACCCTGCGCAGCGAGATCATCGACACCGCCGAACAGATCCGCGTGATGGGGGTGGTGTTCCGCCCGGGAGGCGCCCACGCGCTGACCGGCGAGGACGCCACCACGCTGATCGGACGGGACGTCGACCTGGTGACTTGTTCGGGCCGGCCGCCGCGCTGCTGCGCGAGCAACTGCTGGAGACCCCCGCACCACGGGGCCGCCTGCGCCTGCTGACCCGGTGGCTGGTGCGACGCCTGCACAGCACCGCCTTGCATCCCGCCATCGCCTACGCGCTGGATCGGTTGGCCGACCCGCCGCAGGTGCAGCGCATCGCGCCGCTGGTGCGCGAGGCAGGCTTGTCCGAGCGCCGCTTCGGCATGCTGTTCCAGCGCCAGGTGGGCATGCGTCCCAAGCACTACACGCGGCTGCTGCGCTTTCGCGCGGTGGTGGATCATGCGGCAGCGCAGTCGGCGGTGAACTGGAGCCAGGTGGCGGCCGATGGCGGCTATTTCGACCAGGCCCATTTGACCCACGAGTTCCGCCAGTTCGCCGGCGTCACGCCGACCGCATTCATGGCTGCGCGCGGTCCCTACTCGAACCACCTGCCGCTCGATTGAGCGACGGAAATCTACAAGACCGCCACGCCTCGCGGGGATAGTCTGGTCGCGTCCCTGCTGGGCCGCGACGTCGTTTCGTGCAAGCGGAATGACCGCCTCACCGGCTCTGCGAAATTCCACCACGGAGGTACCCCATGGAACAGTCCGGCGGCAGCACCATCATCCCTTGCCTGCGCTATCGCGACCCCCACGCGGCCATCGCCTGGCTCTGCCAGGCATTCGGTTTCGAACGGCACGCGGTCTACGAAAACGACGCCGGCCAGGTCGAGCACGCACAACTGGCCTACGGCCGCGGCATGATCATGCTCGGCGGCGTGCGTCATGACGATTTCGGCCGGCACATTGCCCAACCCGACGAGATCGGCGGTCGCGAGACGCAGTGCGCCTGCGTGACCGTGACCGACTGCAAGGCCCACTACGAGCGGGCAAAGGCAGCCGGCGCGGTGATCGTCGACGACTACGCCGAAAAGGACTACGGCGGCGCCGGCTACAGCTGCCACGACCCGGAGGGCCACCTCTGGTACATCGGCAGCTACGACCCGTGGCAGCCGGAATGAACCGAAAACGCGCGGGCGGCGGGCGGTGCCCGCCCCACGGCGCGATGAGGATCAGGGCGTGACGACGGGCTTCAGCCTGGAATCCGGCCGCGCGATCGCATACATCGCCCAGCTGATCTGCTTGAGCAGGCCGTGGTGGTCCTCGCCGATCCAGTACAGGTTGCCGTGGGTGCGATCAGGCAGGAAGCGGAACTCCGTCTTCGCTCCCAGGCCATCGAGCACGGCCTTCAGCTTGTGCGCGGAACCGTCGAGATAGAACGTGTCGGCCGTGCCCACGTAGAGATGGATCTTGCCGTCCAGGTCGGGCTTCAGCTGCGGCCATTGCTGCTGCAGGCGGTGCGCGATGTCGTAGTGATCACGCCAGTACGCCACCACCGCCGGGTCGACGGCGCCGGTGTCGCGATCGAACATCGGCACGGGCCGGCCATCCTCACCGCGCGGCGAGAATACCCACTCGAACGACGCCAGCTGGCCGCCGTAGCTGCCCAGCACGCGTTCGAGTTTCGCGAACTGCTCGAAGGTGCCCAGCACCTTGTCGTGGTTGCGCACCAGCGGGTAGGCCGAGCCGTCGGGCCGGCGGTAGACGTTGGCGTGCGGCGCGTAAAGATCCACGCCGGTGAAATCGTGAAAGTCACTCGGGTCGGGCGAGGTCGACCAGGTGCCTCCGAACAGCTTCGGGTAGCGCGTCTGCAGCCACAGCGTGGCCCAGCCGCCGGAGGAGTGGCCGTTGAGGAAGCGGCCGTTGGCATCGCCATCCATGCGGTAGTGCGCTTCGAGATGCGGGATCAGCTCGGTGGTCAGCGCCAGTCCCCACGGGCCGTTGTTGACCGAGTCGGCAAACTCGTGGGTGCCGGTGGGGCTGGACTCGTCGAGGAACACCCAGATCATCGGCGGCATCTGCTGCTTCGCCATCGCGGTGTAGACGGTGACGACCGGGCCGATCACGCGCTCGTTGTTGCCGCCGAAACCCTGCGTGTAATAGACGGTCGGGTAACGCGCGGCAGCCGCGGCGTCGTAGCCGGGCGGGGTCAGCACCCAACCGCGCATGTGGATCGGCCGGCCCCAGAACGCACTCAGCGACGGGCTGGTGAAATCGACCAGGTGCGCGTGCGCGCGTACCGCCGCCACACGTTCGCGCAGGTCCGGCGGGGCCGAATCCGGCACGGCCCAGGGATCGCCGTCCGTCGGCAACGCTTTCGCCAGGACCAGTTCCGGCACGCCGGTCGCCGGCAGATGCAGCCTGACCACGTCGCTGACCAGATCGCCGGCACCACGCCCGGTGTAGTTGTAGTCGTGGTTCACGTCGAGCACGGCCTGCACCAGGTAATCGCCCGGCGGCAGCTGCGACCACGGAGCCGGGTACGCCATGCGGTTGGTGTCGATGTCGATGGCCTGTCCCGGCGCCCAGTGGTCCACCTCGCGCGCGGCCACGCTGGTCACCGTGCCGCTGAACGGATCGGCGTCGACCGACTCGACCACGCTGCTCTTGCCCTTGGACTCCGCTTCGGCCGCCGCCTGCGCCGCCTTGGCATCGACCGCGAACAGCAGCAGCCGGCCCGAAGTCGCTTGCGTGCTGGCCGCGCCCAGTTCGACGCGGATGTAGCGATGTTCCAGCGCCTTGTCGCTGCGTGCCTGGGCAACGCCGACGAGCAAGCCGAAAGCCAGCAAAATCGCCCCGGCGTGACGACGATGATTCATGTCCCTTCCCCTTCGGCGTGGACGCCGCGAACGGCGCCGTGATGGATCACTTGCCTGCTGACGCCCCGGTGGCGGCCTCCACCGGCACCAGTCGCAGGTCCTGGAAATCGAAACTGAAATCGGTCAGCGGCGAGATCGGCTGCATGCGCACTTCACGGATCTTGCCGTCCATGTCCAGCGCGAAATCGACGAAGGCATCGGCGTCCAGCGAGCGGTCATCCCAGCGCACGGTGAAGCTGTCGTGTTGCCACGGCGTCAGCGTGCCGACCAGCTGTTCGGTCTTGCCGAAGCGCATGCGCAGCTTGCCGCGCTCCTGGCTGATGATGACGTCGCCGTACCACGGGTCGCGATAGGTGCCGGCGTAATCGGCCAGCGGCAACGAAGGTTTGCTGCGCTTGTCGCGCGCCTGCTCGTGCTTCGCCACGCTGTCGTCGGCCTTGGCCTGGGCGTGCTGCACGGCCTTCTCGTACACCGCCACCCAGTCGGTCTTGTGCGACGGGTTGAGGTACGCATCCAGCACTCGGTACGTCACCGCGTTGAACGCGGCGCCGGACTGCTGGTTGGTCAGCACCACCACGCCGAGCTTCAACGAGGGCACCATCGTCACGCGCGAGACGAAACCGGGCCAGCCGCCGGTATGCCAGACCAGCTTGCGGCCCTGGTATTGGCCGAGGAACCAGCCTTCGCCATAGCCGTAGTAGTCCGGTGTCAGCGGCTCCAGCTCGGGGATCGACGCCTTCCTGATCGGTATCGGCGTCAGCATCGACCACATCTCGTGGTGGCTCTTCTCGGAGAACACCCGGCGCGGCTTGCCGTCGGCGCCCACGGTCGGCAAGGCGCCGCCGGCCAGTTGCACGTTCATCCACTTGGCCAGGTCATGCACGCTGGAGTAGATACCGCCAGCGCCCGGATCATTGAGCCAGGCCATCGGCGGCACCGGCTTGATGTCCTTGAACTCGTACGGGGCATGACCGGCAGCCACGTCCATGCCGGGCTTCAGGTAAGTCATGTCGATCAGCGACTCCTCCATGCCCACCGGCTTGAACAGGTGCTCGCGCACGTAATCGGCATAGCTCTGGCCGGAAGCCTGTTCGATCACCAGGGTGGCCACCGCGAACAGAATGTTGTCGTAGGCGTAGTGGCTGCGGAACCCGTTCTTCAGCGGCACCTTGGCCAACCGCTCGACCACTTCCCTGGTGGTGTACGAGGACGGCGGCCAGTACAGCAGATCACCCGCGCCCAGACTCAGGCCACTGCGGTGCGCCAGCAGGTCGCGAATGCGCATCTCGTGCGTCACGTACGGATCGGACATGCGGAACCAGGGCAGGTGGTCGATCACGCGGTCGTCCATGTCCAGCTTGCCCGCGTCGGCCAGCTGCTGCAGCGCCGCGGCAGTGAAGGCCTTGGTGTTGGAGGCGATCGCGAACAGCGTGTGCGCGTCGACCGGGTCCGGCTTGCCCAGCTCCTTCACGCCGAAGCCGCGCTCCATCACCACCTTGCCGTTCTTGACGATGGCCACCGCGATGCCGGGCACCTCGAAGGTCTTCAGCGTATCCGCCATGTAGGCGTCGAAATCCTGCAGCTGCGCCGGCAGCAGCGGCTGCACGATGTCGCCGGTCGATACCGGCGGCGGCAGCTGCTGCGTGGCCGGGGCCTGCGCCAGCGCCGACGCGCCGAGTACCAGCAAGGCATGGCCGGCCAACAGCCGGAACGACAGCGCACGCACGGACCCGAATCGCTGGACCATCGAAGTTCTCCCCCAGGGCGACGACCCGCGCACTATCGCGAGAAATCGCCCGCAAGGCCAGCCCGGCATCCAACTCGACGCCGGCCGCGCAAGCCGCGATCATGCGCGGATCGGCAAGCGAAACAAGGATCGCAATGAACACGCTGGCGGAATGGATTGCGCTGCACTCCCTGCTGCTGTGGGCGCTGCTGTTGTTGCTGGCCTTGCTGGCCGGCGACCTGGCCTGGCGGCGCAACGCGCGCTGGCAGCGGCGCGCTGCGCTGCTGGGCCAGGCGCCGACGATGCTGCGCTGGCGCACGGGCCTGCTGCTGTGCATGGTGCTGGGGTTGTTCTTCGGCGGCCTCGCGCTGGCGATTTCCGGCCAGCCGACGACCGGCCTGGACGGCTTCG
This sequence comes from Rhodanobacter sp. UC4443_H10, assembly GCF_052978325.1. NCBI lineage: Bacteria > Pseudomonadati > Pseudomonadota > Gammaproteobacteria > Lysobacterales > Rhodanobacteraceae > Rhodanobacter > Rhodanobacter sp. UC4443_H10. The sequence goes on from NZ_CM129668.1 coordinate 944,241, forward strand.
ACGCCAGCCTCGCCGCCAGCCTCCGTGCCCATCTGCCGGTGCCGGCGCTGCGCGTGATCGCCGCCATCACGCATCTGGGCGACACCTTGTGGGTCGCCAGCGCGGCGGCCGTGGTGCTGCTCATCCTGCTGCTGCGACGCCAGTGGACGCTGGCGGCGAGCTGGAGCGTGGCCCTGCTCGGCATCCTGCCGATCAACGGCGGGCTGAAGGCGCTGTTCCGCCGTGCCCGCCCGATGCACGACCACGGTTTCATCGTCGAGCCGGGCTGGAGTTTCCCCAGCGGGCACGCGTTCGGCGCGATGGTGTTCTACGGCATGCTGGCCTACGTGCTGCTGCGGTTGACGCCGCGCTTCCATCGCGCGGTCATCGCCGGCGCCGTGCTGATGGTCGGGGTGATCGGCGTCAGCCGGATCCTGCTGCAGGTGCATTACCTCAGTGACGTGATGGCCGGTTATGCCATCGGCGCGGCGTGGCTGGTGCTGTGCATGGGCACCTCCGAATGGCTGCGCCACCAGCCCGGCGGGGCCACGCCATGAACAAGCACGGCACGATCCGCGTCGGCATCGGCGGCTGGACCTACGCACCGTGGCGCAACAACTTCTACCCGACGAAACTCGTGCAACGGCGCGAGCTGGAATACGCCAGCCGCCAGCTGCGCGCGATCGAGATCAACGGCACCTTCTACGGCGCGCAGAAACCGGCCACGTACGCGAAGTGGGCGGCGGAAACGCCGGACGGTTTCGTCTTCTCGCTGAAGGCGCCGCGCTACATCACCGAAGGCAAGCGGCTGGCCGACACCGGCAAGGGCATCGGCGGATTCATCCACGGCGGCCTCGTCGAGATGGGCGACCGGCTGGGGCCGATCCTGTGGCAGCTGCCGCCGTCGCGACGGTTCGATGCCGACGACCTGGCAGCCTTCCTGGACGCCCTGCCGCGCGAGTTGAACGGGCGCCCTCTGCGCCACGTGCTGGAAGTGCGCCACCCCAGCTTCGCCTGCGCGCCGTACGTGGAACTGGCCCGCGCACGAGGCGTACCCACCGTGTTCACCGACTCGACCGAGTACCCGTCGCTGGCCGATCTCACCGGCGACTTCGCTTACGCGCGCTTGATGCGCAGCGTCGACGGCATCCCGACCGGCTACGCCCCCGACGCGCTCGACCTCTGGGCCACGCGTGCACGAGCCTGGGCTGCCGGCGAGGACATCGCCGACCTTCCGCACGCGGCCGCCTTGCAGCCACGAGGCAAGCCGCGCGACGTGTTCGTGCTCTTCATCAGCGCCGCCAAGCACCGCAACCCGGCCGCCGCGATGGCGCTGCAATCACGCGTGGATTCGGCGCCGCAGGGCGGGCGCGATCGCCCGGGCGCCGCCACGTGATCTGCAGGAGTGCCCCCTGCATCAGGCAGGGCGGTAGTGGTCGACTTCGCGATAACGCCTGGCGTAAAGGCCGAACGCCAGCGCAGCGAGCAAGGCGAAAGCGGCGAAGAAGAACATCTGGAACGCCGTGACGCTGAGCCCGCTGTGGGCGATCGAACCGATCACGCTTTCGTTGCGCACCGCCGCGTTGGCCAGCAGCACCCACAGGTTGCCGACCGTGGTGGTGAGGTTCCAGAAACTCATCACCACGCCCTTCATCGAGGCCGGCGCCTGGCTGTAGGCGAACTCCAGACCAGTCGCGGAGACCAGCACCTCGCCGAAGGTGAGCAGCGCGTACGGCAATACCTGCCACACGATGGACAGCGGATCGCCGCCGTCGATCACCACCTGCAGGCCGCCCACCACGATCCAGGCCAGGCCGCTGAACGCGATGCCGGCGGTCATCCGGCGCAGCGCGGTGGGCTCGTAGCCGAGTCGGCGCAACAGCGGGTACAGCACCAGGTTGTTGAACGGGATCAGCAGCATCACCAGCAACGGATTCAGCGCCTGCATCTGCGCCGGCCGGAACCAGGACGGCATCGTCATCTCGCCACCCTGGATCACCCAGGTCGAGGCCTTCTGGTCGAACAGCGAGAAGAACGGCGTGGTCAGCGCGAAGATCACCAGCACGCGCAGCACGTTGCGTGCGCCATCGACCGCAGCGTCCGGATGCGCGCCCCGTGCGCGATCCATCTGCAGCCAGGCGCCGCCGCCCACGCCGCCGATCAGCACCACCAGCGCGATGCATGCGGCGATCACGAAGCCGAGCGACGGCACCAGCGCGAACGACGCCAGCGCCACCACCACCGCGACCACCGCCAGCCACAAGCCCGGCCGCGTCTGACCCGGCCGCTGCGTCAGCAGCGCGGTACGGACCACCCGCGAAAACGCGTGCTGGTCCGGCGGCCCCGGCGGCACCATCACGTACTGCTTGCGGCCCAGCCAGAACACCACGGTGGCGACGAACATCAGGCCCCCGGGAATGCCGAACGCCACCGCCGCGCCGAAGTGGTGCAGGAACAGCGGCATCAGCAGCGAGGCGAAGAACGAGCCGAAGTTGATGATCCAGTAGAACGCGTCGAACACCATCTTCGCCAGGTGCTTGTTCGACTGGTCGAACTGGTCGCCCACGAACGACGCCACCAGCGGCTTGATGCCGCCCGCGCCCAGCGCGATCAGGCCCAGTCCCGCGAAAAAGCCCAGCCGGTTGTCCTCGAAGATCGCCAGGCAGGCGTGACCGGCGCAATAGACGAGGCTCATCCACAACACGGTGTTGTACTTGCCGAAGAAACGGTCGCTGATCCAGCCGCCCAACAGCGGGAAGAAATACACGCCGATCACGAAGGTGTGGAACACGTCCTTCGCCGCCAGCATGCGCTGGCCCTCGGGCAGGTACAGCAGCAAGCTCGTGATCAGGAACGGAGTGAGGATGTTGCGCATCCCGTAGAACGAGAAACGCTCGCAACCCTCGTTGCCGATGATGTAGGCGATCTGGCGCGGCAAGCGGCCGCGATCATGGTCGGAGGTGGTGCTCATCCGGGCTCCGGAAGTCGGGTGGGCAGCGCACGCGCTGTATCCGGGAGCCTGTCGGACTTTGGTGGTCGAGGCGAGAATTCGGCTGTGTGAGGACAGATTTTCGACGATTCGCCGGTCCATAGTGGTTCTATGGACCAAGGATCGGCGGAAATATGGACCACACAGGCGGATTCGCAGACCGGCCAGCAAAGTCCGACAGGCTCCCAGTGGAAGGCGGAGTGTGCGTAATTTCCTTCGATGAAGGAAGCCTGCAGCCCCGTTCGGCCCTGCTAAGCTCGCCTCGCCACCGCCTGCCGCGAGAACCATGCGCCGTATTCGACCGCTGCTGTTGCTGCTGATCGCCATCGTCGCCGTGCTGCTGTGGCAGCGCCACGGCGAAGCGCCGGGCGCGCCTGCCGGCTCCCCCGGCAACCCTGTCGCCACGCGCGTGGCACCGGCGGACGACGCGATGGCATCGCTGCCGCCGCAGGCGCGCGCGATGGTGCAGCGGATCGCCGCCGGCGGTCCGTTCGAGCACCGCCAGGACGGCGCCGTGTTCGGCAACTACGAAGGCTCGCTGCCCAAGGAGCCACGCGGCTACTACCACGAGTACACGGTCGAGACTCCGGGCGCGCGCAACCGCGGCGCGCGGCGCATCGTCACCGGCGGCACGCCGCCGGAAGTCTGGTACTACACCGACGATCACTACCGCAGCTTCCGCCGCTTCGAGGTGGCGCGATGAGCGCGGACCGTTTCGACCTGGACCTGACCCGGCCCGCGCTGAGCGGCGTGTATTTCGTCGGCGTCGACGATCTCGATCGGCTGGCCCGCATCGCGGCGCGTGACGATTTGCACGTGTGTCGCACCGACCTTGCCGGCTGCCACGACAAGGATGAACTGCTGCACCGCCTGGCGGTGTCGTTGCAGCTGCCGGCCAGCTTCGGTCACAACTGGGACGCGCTGGCCGACTGCTTGCGCGATCTCGGCTGGCTGCCGGCGTGGGGCCACGTGCTGTTGTTCGAGCACGTCGACGACTTGCGCGCGACGGCCAGCCGCGACTACGAGATCCTGCTCGGCGTGCTGGACGACGCCGCCACCTTCGGCGCAGAGCGCGACCATCCCTGGTTCGCCTTCCTGGCGCTGCCCGACAGCGCGTTCGAGCACGCCCATCCTTCCGCCTGAGTGCGGACCATCCATCCCCACGGCAAGACCATGCAGACCATCGAATTTGAACTGGAAGGCGGCTACGTCGAACTCAACATGCTGCTGAAGCTGGTCGGACTGTGCGACAGCGGCGGCGCCGGCAAGGCGATCGTGGCGAGCGGCGCGGTGAAGGTCGACGGCACCGTGGAACTGCGCAAGACCTGCAAGATCCGCGCAGGCCAGTTCGTCACCCTCGACGACGTGGAAATCCACGTGCTGGCCGACCCGCTGGGCGACGAAGACGGCCGCCCGTCGGCCGGCGGACACCGCTGAATCAGGCGCGCGGCAAGCCTTGCAGGCGATCGCCAAGCGCCTCGACCGCGGAAGCTGGCAGCAGGAATTCACCTTCCATCACCTCGCGCAGCTCGGCCACGTCGCGCAGTTGCCGGCGCTCCGGCTCCTGGCCATCGCGACGGATGATGAACTCGTAATCGAGCAGGCCCAACCGTCGATCCGCGGTGGTGCGGCCGAGCAAGAGATGGCTGACGAAGCGCGAGGCCGGGTGGCTCGACACGTAATGATTGGCCACCACGTAATCGACCATCGGCACCGCGCGCAGATCAAACCGGTACAGCGTGCGCCACTGGCCATGCGCCAGCGACTGCATGCGCCACTCGCCATCGCGTTCGAGCAACCGGAAGGGTTCGTGCGCGGTGGCCTGCCGGATATCCGGCAGCAGCCGCAGCGCGCCGGTGAGCACGTGGCCGCCGAAGCCGACATCCGCCAGCCAGCTCTCGCCCTCCAGCTCGACGCGCAACAGCATGTGGCTCTGCGGGGTTTGCGTATCCTCCGGATGACCCCACAGCACGCGGGCGATCAGGCCGCTCACCTCGAAGCCGATCTCGCGCAGCATCGCTTCGAACAGCAAGTTCTGCTCGAAGCAGTAGCCGCCACGGCCCTCGTCGACCAGCTTGCGCTGCAACGCCGCCAGACCGAGATCCACCGGCCGGCCCATCAGCGGATCGAGGTTGGCGAACGGGATCGTGGCCACGTGCGCGATGGCCAGCCCGCGCAGGGTCGGCAGATCCACCCCGACCGGGCCGGACCAGCCCACGCGGCGCAGGTAGGCGTCCAGATTGACGGCGTCAGGCATGCAACCCTCCAGCGAATTCGCCGCCCATGGTAGCGCCGCACCGTCGCGAGGTAACCGCCGCCCTCCCGTCGACGAATGATGGGTTGAGTGCGTCCGCATGCCATCGTCAGCGAGGTTGCCCATGATCCGTCCACGCCGCCTGTTTCCGTTTGTCGCCGCGCTCCTGCTCGCCGGCCTCGCGGCCTGCCAGCCCGCCGCGGCTGCTCGTGAAGGCGTGCGCCTGCCCTCGCCCGTCGTCGATGCGGCGCCTTCCACCGCGCACGACGAGGTGGCCGTGCTCGCCGGCGGCTGCTTCTGGGGCATCGAGGCGGTATTCGAGCACGTGAAGGGCGTGCGCAAGGTCACCGCCGGCTATTCCGGCGGCGCCGCCAGCACCGCCCACTATGATGAGGTCAGCGGCGGCGACACCGGCCACGCCGAGTCGGTGCAGGTCGAGTTCGACCCGTCCCGGGTCAGCTACGGCACGCTGCTGCAGGTGTTCTTCTCGGTCGCGCTGAACCCCACCGAACTCAACCGGCAAGGACCGGATCGCGGCACCCAGTACCGCTCGGTGATTTTCTACGGCAACGACGAGCAGAAGAAGATCGCCACCGACTACATCGCCCAGCTGACGGCGGCCCATGCGTTCGCCGCGCCGATCGTCACCCAGGTGGTTCCGCTCACGGCGTTCTACCCGGCCGAGGCCTATCACCAGCACTATTACGACCTGCACCCGCGCAACCCGTACATCGTGATCAACGATGCGCCCAAGGTGGCCCACCTGCAGCGGCTGTTCCCCGAGCTCTACCAGGCCGCTTTGTAGGGGCGCGCTCGTGCGCGATGCTCTTCGTGACGCAACGAAAAGGCATCGCGCCCAAGGGCGCTCCTGCGACAGGGGTCGCCTTGCGTGTGACGGCACGACCCCCATGTCGGAAGCTCCGCGCACCGTCCGCGCCTTCCGGCGACCTCCCACGTGCCACCCCACGCCACTTCTCCCGAGCCACCGAAGGAACTCGCCCGCAGCTTCCTGGGTGTGTTCCGCTACAGCGGTCGTGCGCTGGAACTGGTCTGGAGCACCAGCCACGCGCTGACCGTCGCGCTGGCCGCGCTCACCCTGGTCGCCGGCCTGCTGCCGGCCGGCATCGCCTGGGTCGGTGCGCACATCGTGGATGCGGTGGTGGCCGCCAGCCGCCTCTGGGCCACAGACGGCCACGCGCCGCTGCGATCGGTCTTCGAATGGGTGGCGCTGGAAGGCGTGCTGGTGGCGGCGCTGGCCGGCGCGCAACGCGGCCTGTCGCTGTGCCAGTCGCTGCTGCGCGCGCAGCTCGGCCAGCGCGTCAACGTGATGATCCTGGAAAAGGCGCTGACCCTGGAGCTGGCGCACTTCGAGGATTCGGAGTTCTACGACAAGCTCACCCGCGCCCGGCGCGAGGCATCGAGCCGGCCGTTGTCGCTGGTCACGCGCACGTTCGGGCTGGGCCAGAACGCGATATCGCTGCTCAGCTACGGCAGCCTGCTGTTCCAGTTCTCGCCGTGGGCGGTGGCCGTGCTGCTGCTGGCCGGCTTGCCGTCGTTCTTTGCCGAGACGAAGTTCTCCGGCGACGCATTCCGCCTGTTCCGCTGGCGGTCGCCCGAAACGCGGATGCAGCTGTACCTGGAAACCGTGCTGGCGCGCGAGGACCACGCCAAGGAAGTGAAGCTGTTCGGCCTCGGCCCGCTGCTGCTGCAACGCTATCGCGACATCTTCCACACCCTGTACCGCGCCGATCGCGACCTCGCCGTGCGCCGCGACAGCTGGGGTTTCGTGCTGGGCTTGCTGGGCACGCTGGCGCTGTACGGCGCCTATGCGTGGATCGCCGCCAGCACGGTGATGGCGCGCATCACCCTGGGCCAGATGACGATGTACCTGGCGCTGTTCCGCCAGGGCCAGTCGGCGGTGTCGGCGATGCTGTCGGCGATCGGCGGGATGTACGAGGACAACCTCTACCTCTCCACGCTGTACGAGTACCTGGAAACGCCGGTGCCGCCGGCGACCGGCATGGCGCAGCGCGGCGCGAAGCCCGAGGACGGCATCCGCTTCGAGCAGGTCAGCTTCACCTACCCCGGCGCCAGCGAGCCGGCGCTGCGCGACATCGACCTGCACATCCGCCCCGGCGAATCGCTGGCCCTGGTCGGCCAGAATGGCTCGGGCAAGACCACGCTGATCAAGTTGCTCACGCGCCTTTACACGCCCGACAGCGGCCGCATCCTGCTCGACGGCACCGACCTGCGCGAGTGGGACGAAGCCGTGCTGCTGCAACGCATCGGCGTGATCTTCCAGGACTTCGCCCGCTACCAGATGCGCGTGGGCGAGAACGTCGGCGCCGGCGACGTCACCCATTTCGACGATGAAGCGCGCTGGCGCGAGGCCAGCGACAAGGGCATGGCCAGCGATTTCATCGACAGCCTGCCGGCCGGCTTCGAAACCCAGCTCGGCAAGTGGTTCAACGACGGCCGCGAACTCTCTGGCGGCCAATGGCAGAAGATCGCCTTGGCCCGCGCCTTCATGCGCTCGCGCGCCGACATCCTGGTGCTGGACGAACCCACCGCCGCGATGGACGCCCAGGCCGAAGCCACCATCTTCGAACACTTCCGCGAACTCGCAGGCAACCGCATCGCGATCCTGATCTCGCACCGCTTCTCCACCGTGCGCATGGCCGACCAGATCATCGTGATCCAGGACGGCCGCATCATCGAACGCGGCAACCACGAACAACTGATGGCCGAGAACGGGCACTACGCGCATCTGTTTTCGTTGCAGGCGCAGGGGTATCGGTGAGCCCCTGACGACCGCGGCACCAACTCAGTCGTAGTAGCCGGGTGCGAACACGAGCACGCTTTCCGACGGCAGTTTCGGATCCTTCGCCGCATGCGGGGCGTAAAGGCTTATCCCCAGCGCCAGGGAAATCGCCCCGTCGACCTCGCGCTCCAGCTGTGGGTCCTTGGATTTCAGGTACTTCACGGCCTCGTCGAAACCCATGCCCAACAAGTTCATGCCGTAGAGTTCCGGCGCTGCAGGCGGGGCGAGTTCGATCGCCTCAAGGTGTCCAGCCTTGTCGTAAATCGCGAACAGCCCCAGGTCGGCGAAGTGGTCACTCGGACAGGCGGCGTCCGGGGTTCGCTTGAACGAGTTGAACCTCGCATGCAGCAGCGCCCTGACTTGCGCCGCGGACATCCCGAAGACAAGACGACCCACACCCTTCTGCGAAGTGATCACGCGCTCCATCGGCCCCTTGCCTCCTGCAACGCCTGATCACTTGAACAGCAGTTTGCGCAAGCGAGTCCGCACGCGTACTGAACTCCCGCCCAAAAAGTCACCGAAGATGTTCGTCAGCCGCGTCGAGTGCGCCGCGACAGGAAACCCGCATCGCCGTGTTCAACGCAGGCCTGCAGCGCTGATCGGCACGGTCACCGTCGGCGAAGGCTTTTTCAACGAAGCATCACCGTCGCCCATTGCCACCGATACCATGCGGCCACCGTCGACATACTCGATCTCCCGCGTGTCGCTGGTGAACACCGTACGCGGCTTTCCGACCTGGCCGATGGTGGCCTGTGCAGCCAGGTCCAGCTGCAACATATGTGCAATTTCGGCGCCGCTGGCCTGCATCGCGGCCTTCAGCGCCTCTCCATGATCGGCTGCCCAGGCACCGGCCAGATACTGGGCGCGGGTATCGGCATCCCATATGGGCGAAGCCGCCTGCGCCAGCCGCCTGCGGTGCTCGACCTGCTCCTGGTTGATCTTCGTGCGCAAGCGCGCCGCCTCCGGGTCGCGCCGATTCAGGTCGGCATTGGCTTTTGCGATGTCGTCATCCACATGCAATGCGAAATAACGCTGATTTTCCTGCGCTGTCATGCGTTTGCTGTCTTCGGCGGTTTTCCGCGGCGCTACCTGCCGCTTCGACTGATAGACGAGCATGTTCCGGTAGATCGGTTTGCCGGAGTCTGCGCCAGTGCCTTCGATCGACACGAGCGAGATCACCTGCAAGGCGGAGAAATCCGGCGTCATCGAGTACGTGGTTTTCACCAGCAGGCGACGGGGAACGGAGGCCGGCGCGGTTGCCACCATCTTGAAATCACCGAAGCGCGCCGGTTGCAGGATCAACGCCTGCCGCAACGAGTCGCTCAATGCCGATCTTGCGTCAAACCCCTGCAAGGCTGCGCGCAGCGGCTGCACGTGCTCCTCGGCAAATCGCTTCGCCTCCGCCTTGATCTCCGCATTGACTATCGCCATGCCAAGCGCGCCACCGGCCGCGGCGGCCATGATCGGCACGCCTGGCCCCGCGATCACGTTGGCACTGGCGGCAGTAAACGTGTCTTGCGCAGCCAGACTGTCCTGATCGATCACCTCGACCACGGACACTGGTTCGAGCTCGTGCAGTTGCGCCGCGCTCGGCCGTATCACCTGTGCTTGCTGTGCGCAGCCGGCCAGCCCCATCACCGCTGCCATGGCAACGGCCCAATTGACCCCTCGGTTCATGCTGTTCCCCTGATGATTTGACGGTCGGGCTGCGCCGTGTCCGCAACGACATGGCGAGTCGACGCGCAACTCTAGTCCCGCGTTGCGCGTGACGACAAGCGATGCCTGGTCGCAATAAATTGCGCCTCGGCGTCACCGAGCCACGCGGGCGTCAGCGGGGTCAGCTCGACCCCGAGGCCATCCAGCGCGAAGCCAATTGCCGCTTTCCCCAAGCGCCCTTTTTTGGTCATGACGTCGGGGACGTGACCAGCAGGCGCCAAGCGCCAGGCGGCGTGCCTGTTGTGCGTCGGCTTGACCCTGCCCGCCCGAGCCCCGCATGCTTTGTGTCTTGTCTCGCAGAAAACACCCGCATGAGCAGTCGCTACAACGCCGTCGACATCGAAGTCCTCTCCGGCCTGGACCCGGTCAAGCGCCGGCCGGGCATGTACACCGACACCACCCGGCCCAACCATCTGGTGCAGGAGGTGGTGGACAACTCGGTGGACGAGGCGCTGGCCGGGTACGCCAATGCGATCGAGGTGATGCTGCATGCCGACGGTTCGGTTTCGGTCAGCGACAACGGCCGCGGCATGCCGGTGGACATCCATCCCGAGGAAGGCGTGTCGGGCGTCGAGCTGATCATGACCCGGCTGCACGCCGGCGGCAAGTTCAGCGGCAAGAACTACAGCTTCTCCGGCGGCCTGCATGGCGTCGGCGTGTCGGTGGTCAACGCCCTGTCCGATCGGGTCGAGGTGACCATCCGTCGCGACGGTTCGGAATACGCGATGGCGTTCGAGCACGGCGACAAGGTCAGCTCGCTGGAGATGACAGGGACGGTGCCGAAGAAGCGCAGCGGCACCACGCTGCGTTTCTGGCCCGAGGCGAAATACTTCGACTCGCCGAAGATCTCGCTGGGCAAGCTCAAGCATCTGCTGCGCGCCAAGGCCGTATTGTGCGCGGGGCTCGACGTGAAACTCACCGACGAGGCCAGCGGCGAAGTCGTCGAATGGCGTTACGAGGACGGCCTGCGCGACTACCTGCGCGGAGAACTGAACGGCAACGAGCTGCTGCCGACCGAGCTGTTCGTGCACCAGATGGCGCGCGACGCCGAAGGCATGGAGGTCGCGCTGGCCTGGCTGCCCGAGGGCGAACTGGTCCAGGAAAGCTACGTCAACCTGATCCCCACCATGCAGGGCGGCACCCACGTCAACGGCCTGCGCAGTGGCCTGACCACCGCGATCCGCGAGTTCTGCGACATCCGCAACCTGCTGCCGCGCGGCGTGAAGCTGGCGCCGGAGGATGTGTGGGAGCGCATCGCGTTCGTGCTGTCCGCGCGCCTGCAGGACCCGCAGTTTGCGGGCCAGACCAAGGAGCGGCTGTCCTCGCGTCATGCCGCCGGGTTGATCGAGAACGTCATCCACGACGCCTTCAGCCTGTGGCTGAACCAGCACGTGGACATGGGCGAGCGCATCGCCCAGTTGGCGATCGAGCGCGCCAGCGCACGGCTGAAGGCGGCCAAGCAGATCGTGCGCAAGAAGATCACCCAGGGCCCGCAACTGCCCGGCAAGCTGGCCGACTGCACCGCCACCGACCTCACCCGCACCGAGCTGTTCCTGGTCGAGGGCGATTCGGCCGGCGGCAGCGCCAAGCAGGCACGCGACAAGGAGTTCCAGGCAATCCTGCCGCTGCGCGGCAAGATCCTCAACACGTGGGAGGTCGAATCCACCTCGGTGCTGGCCTCCGAAGAAGTGCACAACCTCGCCGTGGCGATCGGCTGCGATCCGGGCAAGGACGACTTGAGCGGCCTGCGCTACGGCAAGGTAATCATCCTCGCCGACGCCGACTCCGACGGCCTGCACATCGCCACCCTGCTCTCTGCCCTGTTCCTGCGGCATTTCCCGCGACTGGTCAGCGAAGGCCACGTGTTCGTGGCGATGCCGCCGCTGTTCCGCGTCGACGTGGGCAAGCAGGTGTTCTATTGCCTCGACGAGGGCGAGAAGGAAGCGATGCTGCAGCGGATCGAGCGCGAGAAGATCAAGGGCGCAGTCAGCACCACCCGCTTCAAGGGCCTGGGCGAGATGAATCCGCCGCAGTTGCGCGAATCCACCATCCACCCGGACACCCGCCGCCTGGTGCAGCTGACCGTCGACGACGATGCCGGCACGGCGAAGCTGATGGACATGCTGCTGGCCAAGAAGCGCGCCGGCGACCGCAAGGCGTGGCTGGAGGAAAAGGGCGACCTGGCCACGCTGGAAGTTTGAGCGCGGCGACAGCGCTAAGATGCGGCCATCGAACGCGAGCGACGCCATGTCCCTGACCCCGCCCCTCAACTTGCAGCGCTGGATCGACGAGCACCGCCACCTGCTGAAGCCACCGGTGGGCAACAAGTGCATCGTCGACGGCGACTTCATCATCATGATCGTCGGCGGCCCGAACGCGCGCACCGATTATCACTACGACGAAGGCCCCGAGTTCTTCTACCAGCTCGAGGGCGAGATCACGCTGAAGGTGCAGGACGACGGCGTGGCCCGCGACATCCCGCTGCGCGCCGGCGAGATCTTCTACCTGCCCGCACGCGTGCCGCATTCGCCCAACCGCGCCGCCGGCTCGATCGGACTGGTGATCGAGCGCCGCCGCCTGCCCGGCGAAAAAGACGGCCTGATGTGGTTCTGCGAGCAATGCAACCACAAGCTCTACGAGGAGTATTTCTCCCTCGCCAGCATCGAGCAGGACTTCCCGCCGGTATTCGAGCGCTTCTACCGCTCGACCGACGCACGCACCTGCAGCGAATGCGGCCACGTCCATCCCGCACCGGAGAAATACACGTAGGGCGAGCACGGCCCGCCGTTGCCACGCACGAATCGGTGCGGCGTTCGGTATCGCGTAGTTCCCCAGCGATGGCTGTGGGAGCGCACCTTGTGCGCGATGCTCTTGGGCCTTGGCCGAAAGGCATCCGCACAAGTTGCGCTCCTACATTTTCATCAGCCACTTGCGCGCCATCCGCCGCAACGACGCGTCGAGCGTCTCGTCGGCGGCAACTTCGTTCACCGGTCGCCATGCCAACGCGTGCGATTCGGCATTCACCACGAACGATTCGTCGGCGCCGGCATGCACCACGTAACGCACGTCGTAATGCCAATGCTCCGGTTCGTTCCCGCGCGCCGCGATGCGATGCCGGTCGATGTCGAAAATGTCGCCATCGATACGAAGGCCGGTCAGGCCGGTTTCCTCTTCCGCTTCGCGCAGGGCCACACGCCCGAGGTCCGTGTCGCCATCGGCATGGCCGCCCGGCTGCAGCCAGCGATCCAGCTTGCGGTGATGCATCAGCAAGACACGGCCGCCATCGGCGCTGACCAGCCAGGCCGAGCCGGTGAAATGGGCCACCGGGTTGCTGCGCTCGAAAGCATCCGCGTGTGTCTGCGCGAAATCCTCGAACTGCGCGACGACGTCGGCGTCACCCTGCCATTGGTCACGGTAGCGACGAAGGGCCTCGATGAGACTGCTTGCGGACTCGCCCATGGGCACCTGCACGCGTGAAAGAAAGTGGGCGCGGCATGTTTCGCCGCAACATGGACGAAGCTTGTACAACCTTCGTCGCATGGGATATGTTGGCCCGCCATTGTCCAGCCTGTCCACGCACGCCGCCATCGCGCGGAAAGGACAGGAAATCCATCCGAGGGGAACCCGATGACAAAAGGTCTTTTTGCCACCCACGGCATCGAGGCGATGCCTCATGTCGACGCCGGCGAGCCTGTCGAGGGCAGCGGTACCGGCGAGGTGACACTGAAACGCGCACTGACCGCGCGTCACCTGGTGATGCTCGGTATCGGCGCGGTCATCGGCGCCGGCATCTTCGTGCTCACCGGCACGGCGGCGGCGCAGTTCGCCGGTCCGGCGCTGGTGATCAGCTTCCTGATGGCCGGTTTCGCCTGCGCACTGGCCGGTCTCTGCTACGCGGAGTTCGCCGCGATGCTGCCGGTATCGGGCAGCGCCTACTCCTATTCCTACGCCACGCTGGGCGAGGTGGTCGCCTGGTTCGTCGGCTGGAACCTGGTGCTGGAATACCTGTTCGCCGCCTCGACCGTGGCGGTGGGCTGGTCGGGCTACTTCAATGAAATGCTGCGCATGATCAGCGCCTGGATCGGCGTGGATGTCTCGCTGCCCGCCGCACTGGCCTCGGCACCACTGACCTTCGACGCCAGCGGCCACCACATCATCGCCACCGGCACCCTGATCAACCTGCCGGCGGTGGCCATCGTGGCGGCGATCAGCTGGCTCTGCTACCGCGGCATCACCCAATCGGCCACGGTCAACGCGATCATCGTGGCGATCAAGGTCATCGTGATCCTGCTGTTCCTGGCCGTGACGTTCCATTACCTCAACCCGGATCTCTGGCACCCGTTCATCCCGGAGAACGAGGGCGGCGCCAAGTACGGCTGGAGCGGCGTGATCCGCGCGGCGACGCTGGTGTTCTTCGCCTATATCGGCTTCGACGCCGTATCCACCGCCGCGGGCGAGGCGAAGAATCCGCAGCGCGACATGCCGATCGGCATCCTCGGCTCGCTGGCGATCTGCACCCTGCTCTACATCGCGATGTCCGCGGCGCTGACCGGCCTGGCCCCCTACACCGAACTCAACACGCCCGAGCCGGTGGCCACCGCGCTCAACTACGTGCTGGGCAACGTGCCGGCCGGCAGCAGCGCCAGCCATATCCTCGGCACGCTGAAGATCCTGGTGGTGTTTGCCGCGCTGGCGGGTCTCAGCTCGGTGGTGCTGGTGATGCTGATGGGCCAGCCGCGCATCTTCTATTCGATGTCGCGCGACGGCCTGCTGCCGCCGCTGCTGGGCAAGGTGCACAAGAAGCACCGCACCCCGTACGTGGGCACGGTCATCGTGGGCGTGATCGCCTCGGTGCTGGCCGGCCTGTTCCCGGTCGACGTGCTCGGCGACCTGGTTTCGATGGGCACGCTGCTGGCGTTCACCACCGTATGCATCGGCGTGCTGGTGCTTCGCCACACGCGCCCGGATCTGCCGCGCGCATTCCGCGTGCCATTCGTGTGGGTCGTCTGCCCGCTCGGCGCGGCGGCCTGCCTGTTCCTGTTCTGGCAGGCGTTCGTGGTGCGCTGGTGGCTGATCCTCGGCTGGACCGCGATCGGCTTCCTGATCTACGGCTTCTACGGTTACCGCAACAGCAAGTTGCGCCAGAACGCCCACTGACCAACCCGCGGCCGGCGCCTCCAACGCCGGCCGCGACGCTTTTGCTGCTCTCCGCCCCGGCCACGAAGACTTTCCCATGCTCAGCCAGTTGCTCGCCCGCAAGACCGATTTCAGCAACGACGACCACGCCCACGGTCCGGGCCTGCGCCGCACGCTGGGGCCGTGGGGCATCACGGCGCTGGGCATCGGCGCGGTGATCGGCACCGGCATCTTCGTGGTCACCGGCACGGCCGCGGCCGAACATGCCGGCCCGGCGGTGCTGATCTCCTTCATCATCGCGGCGATCTGCAGCGGCTTTGCGGCCTTGTGCTACGCCGAGTTCGCCACCTTGATCCCGATCTCCGGCAGCTCCTATTCGTACGCCTATGCGTCGCTGGGCGAACTGGCGGCCTGGTTCATCGGCTGGAACATGGTGGCGGAATACGGCATCTCCGCCTCCGCCGTGGCGGCGAGCTGGACCGGCTACTTCACCAGCCTGCTCGATCATATGGGACTGCACCTGCCGGTGGCGCTGACCGAAGCACCGCTGGCCTTCACCAAGGGCGAACTCGTGGTCACGGGCCACCTGTTCAACCTGCCCGCGGTGGCAATCGTGATGGCGCTGACCTGGCTGTGCTACATCGGCATCCGCGAATCGTCCAGCCTCAACGCGCTGATGGTGCTGGTCAAGGTCGGTCTGATCATCATCGTGGTGGTGGCCGGCTACCGCTACGTGAACCCCGAGAACTGGCACCCGTTCATCCCCGAGCCGCAGGGCGACGGCAAGTACGGCTGGTCCGGCATCATGCGCGGCGCGGCCATGGTGTTCTTCGCCTACATCGGCTTCGAGGCCACCTCCACGGCGGCGCAGGAATGCAAGACACCGCAACGCGACCTGCCCTTCGGCATCCTGGTGTCGCTGGTGATCTGCACCGTGCTCTATCTGGCGATGGCCGCGGTGCTCACCGGGCTGGTGCCGTACACCCTGCTGGACACCGCCGAGCCGGTGGTCACCGCGGTGGCCGCGCATCCGGAGCTGGACTGGCTGCGCCTGATCGTCGAGATCGGCGCCATGATCGGCCTGTCGTCGGTGATCCTGGTAATGATCATCGCGCAGCCGCGCATCTTCATGATCATGGCGCGTGACGGCATGCTGCCGAAAGTGTTCGCCAAGGTGCATCCGCGTCACCGCACGCCGCACATCAACACGTTGATCACCGGCAGCATGATCGCCTTGCTGGCGGCCGTGTTCCCGCTCGACCTGCTGGCCAACCTCACCTCGATGGGCACGCTGATAGCGTTCTCGGCGGTGTGCGCCGGCGTCCTTATCCTGCGCTACACCTTGCCCGACCTGCCGCGCACCTTCCGCGTGCCGTGGGTCTGGTTTACCTGCCTTGCCGGCGTGGCGTGCTGCTTCGCCCTGCTGTTCAGTCTCGACTGGTTCAACTGGGCGATCCTGGGCGGCTGGACCCTGCTGGGTTTCGCCATCTACTTCCTCTACAGCCGCAAGCACAGCGTGCTGCATCAGGCGGCCAATCAACCGTCCGTGACGAAATTTCAGTGATATTCGCTTAAGATCGCTGAAAATACTTCATAAGCACACAAGTCACGCAAACGTCGCGATTCCACCATTCTCGTCAGAACATGCGAACTTGAATGTAAAATGCGTGTTATATGATTGATTTTAAATAGCTTGTCGGTGCGCCATCGCGGCGAGTTGCATCCGGGGTCGCCCATTCGCCGAACGCGGGAGTATGATCCCCAGTCCGAGGGTAAATCACTTGGCAGTGGGCCCCGGATCGCGGCCCGGCCCGTCAGGCAAAGCAGCTCCTCAGCCTGACGTCGCCGGGCCGCACTTTGTCCAGCATCCGCGCATCCATCACCGGCTCGTCCGCGGAATCCGCCCCATGAAATGAAAAGGCCGGCGAGATCGCCGGCCTTGCAGAGCTTGCCGCGTGGCGGTCAGGCTTTCTTGGGGGTGTGCGACACGCACCAACCTTTCGCGTTCACCGACTTGCCCGGGAACAGCTGGCACGGGCCGCGGCCAGTGGGGCCACCGGAGTAGAACTGACAGTTGGCGCAATCGTCGCCGGCCTTGTGCTTGGGGTTGGTGGACTTGGTGGTGTCCTCCACGTAGTCCAGGGCCTTGGCGGTCGGATCGTCAGGGCCCAACGCCGGCAGGTCGGCGGCACGCGCGAACCGCGGCAGGCCCCCCATCACCACGGCTGCCGCCGTGGTCCCTGCGGCCACCTTGAGGAACCGGCGACGCGATTCGATATCTTTGTCGTTCGACATGGCACATGTCTCCATTGGGTTGCAGCCGACGCACCCTGCCCCGGCCCCTCGGCGATGGTACGCCCGGTCACGCAATCTTTCCTGACTCGCGAGAATGGCTCTCATTCCGGCAAGAGCCGCTGGCGCGGCGTGTTATCATCGATCACTCATTTGGACGTCCAAATCACATGAGCCAGCCCCTGCCCGACGCGATCGCAGCCAGCCACTTCGACGCCTGCGCCGACCGCGTGGCCGAGACCGCGCGCGCGCTCGCAGGCAAGGGCTGGACTCCTGCGACCAGCAGCAATTTCTCGATGCGCGTCGATGCGGGCCACGCCGCCATCACGATCTCCGGGCGCGACAAGGGCAAGCTGGGCCGCGACGACATCATGCTGATCGACCTCGAGGGTCGACCGGTGGGCACCGGGGCGCGCCCCAGCGCCGAGACTGCGCTGCACACCCAGGTCTACCGGCGCTGGCCCGACATGAATGCGGTGTTGCACACCCACTCGCGCACGCAAAGCGTGGCGTCGCGACTGTTTGCCCGCGAGGGCGTGGTCCGGCTGCAGGGCTGGGAGTTGCAGAAGGCGATCAGCGGCTACCACAGCCATGACAGCGTGCTGGAGATCCCGGTGTTTCCCAACACCCAGCACATGCCCGAACTGGTCGCCCATGTGGATGCCTGGCTCGACGCCGGCAAACCGCTGCACGCCTACCTGATCGACGGCCACGGCATCTATACCTGGGGCCGCGACATGGCCGAGAGCGAGCGCCACCTGGAAGCGCTGGAGTTCCTGCTCGGCTGCGAACTGGATCTGCGAACACTGAGGTCATCATGAGCCGCCTGCGCATTTTCGACGAGAACGAACCGCACACCGCCCGCGCCACGCTCGACCGCCACGAAGCCATCGCGGAGGAACTGGCCAAGGTCGGCGTGCGCTTCGAACGATGGGAAGCGAACCAGCCGATCGCCCCGGGCGCCAGCCAGGAGGAAGTGATCGCGGCCTACCGCAGCGACATCGACCGCCTGATGGACGAAGCCGGCTACCAGGCCGTCGACGTGATCAGCCTCGCTCCCGACCATCCCGACCGCGCCGCCCTGCGCCAGAAGTTCCTCAGCGAACACACCCACAGCGAGGACGAGGTGCGATTCTTCGTCGCCGGCTCCGGCCAGTTCACCCTGCACCTGGATGGCAAGGTCTACGACGTGCTGTGCGAGCAAGGCGACCTGATCGGCGTGCCCGACGGCACGCGGCACTGGTTCGACATGAGCGAGGCGCCGTACTTCGTGGCCATCCGCCTGTTCACCAACAAGGAAGGCTGGGTGGCCAACTTCACCGGCGACGACATCGCCACCCGCTTCCCCCGCATGCAGCCGAACCCGTAGGAGCCCGCTCGCGGGCGATGCCTTTTCCAACCCCCGCATCCATCGTCCTGAATCTGTCGAAGGCCCGAGTCCCGTCCCCATGACCGAAATCCGCGCCATCGTCACCGACATCGAGGGCACCACCAGCTCGATCGACTTCGTCCGCGACGTCCTGTTTCCGTTTGCCCGCAAGCGCCTGCCCGCGTTCGTGGAAACCCATGGCAATCGTCCCGACGTGCAGCACTGGCTGCACGAGGCCGCGCGCGAAGCCGGCATGATCGAGGCCGAACGACAGGAGGTGGTGGAATTGCTGCTGCAATGGATCGCGCAGGATCGCAAGTCCACCGCGCTCAAGGCGTTGCAGGGCATGATCTGGAAGGAAGGCTACGAAAGCGGCGCCTACCGCGCCCATGTCTACCCCGAAGTGGCTGCCCGCCTGCGCGCCTGGCGCGCCGACGGGCTTCGCCTGTATGTGTACTCCTCCGGTTCGGTACCGGCGCAGCAGCTGTTCTTCCGCTACTCGGAAGCCGGCGACCTGACGCCTTTGTTCGCCGGCTATTTCGATACGGAAACCGGCCCCAAGCGCGAGGCGCAGTCCTATCGCCGCATCGCCGAAGCCGTGGGCGAGGAGCCCCGCCACCTGCTGTTCCTGTCCGATATCGTCGAGGAGCTGGACGCCGCGCGCGCCGCCGGTTTCCAAACCGCCTGGCTGGTGCGTGAGCCGCAACCGCTGCCGGAGGCGGCAAGCCATCGGGTCTATCGCGACTTCGACGCGATCGACCCGGCCAGCTGAGATGCGTCGGGGCGTGCGTACTCTGCTGACCATCGCGGCGGCATTCAGCGCCGGCGTGGCGCTGGCCGCGTGGTTGCCGGTCAGCGCTCTCCCCGACTCGGCCAACACGCCGCCCACCATGCCGCTTCAAGCCGAAACACCGGCCGAATCGACAGCGGCGCCCGATGCCTGGCCGGCATCCGCGCCCAGCCCCGAGCAGGTGCTCTACGCCCAGCCGCAGATGGTACGCGACGCCCTCGCCCGACTGACGCCGCGGGTGGCGGGCAAGCCCAATCTCTACCTGCTCGCTTTCGCCGGCGACGGCAGCGAGGACGTGTTCCGCAATGAGGCCGAATACGCCGCGCAACTGTTCGGTTCGCGCTTCGGCCCCACCGTCCACAGCCTGGTGCTGGAGAACAACCCGGCCTCGCTGACCACCCACCCGCTGGCCAGCTGGAGCAATCTCGAAGTGGCGCTCGACGGTATCCAGCAGATGATGCGGCCGGACCAGGACATCCTGCTGCTCTACGTCACCAGCCACGGCGGCGAGGACCATACCCTGCTGGTCGACATGGACCCGCTGCCGCTGGACCAGATCGGTGCACAGTATCTCGCCGACATCCTGGCGGCACGCCACTTCAAATGGAAGGTGGTAGTGATCAACGCGTGCTACTCCGGCGGCTTCGTGCCGCCGCTGCGCGGCCCCGGCACCCTGGTGCTCACCGCCGCGCGCAGCGACCGCAGCTCGTTCGGCTGCGGCAGCGATTCGGACATCACCTACTTCGGCAAGGCCTGGCTGGTCGATGCGCTGAACCACACCGACAACTTCGTCGAGGCGTTCAAGCGGGCACGCAGCGACATCGCCACGTGGGAAAAGCGGGACGAACTCACCCCGTCCGAACCGCAGATCGACATCGGCAGCGGCATCGCCACGCAGCTGGCGGCGTGGCGCAACCATGTCGTACCTGGCCCGGCGGTACCGTTCAAGCCGGCGGGGCCCGACACGGTTCGCGTGCCCACGACACCCTGATCGCGGCTCAATCCCTCGGCCAGCGCCACGCGCAAACCACGATCAGCAGCGACAGCACCACTTCGATCACGCCCAACGTGATGTAGAACCACCACGCGCCGGGCATGGTCAGCAACATGATGGCGGTATAGAACAGGCCGAGCACGATGTTCGCCCAGCGGCACAGCCGCGGCGACAAGGCCAGCGACAGGAAGACCATCAGCCCCGGCATCGCCAGCAGCAGCGCCGTCATCACCAGCGATGCCTCGCTCACCGGGCCGACAGGGCCCTCGCCGCCCAGCATGCCCTTGAGCTTGCCCGGCACGTACAGGCCGAAATAGTCGCCGTAGACGTAGCAGAACATCAGTGCCGCCCACAACGCCGACAGCTTGAAGCGGACGTGGATCCGGATATCGCTCAACCTGGACGTCGTCATGCCTGGCCTCCTTCGGTCATCCCCGCCCGCCTGCCGCCAGTGTGCACGCCCATAACCAGCAGCCACAGGCAGGTGCCCACTTCGCCCACCGCCGCCGGCAGGTGCACGATGTCGGAGAACGCCGTCTGTGCATACCCTTCCAGCAACAGCGTGCCGAAAACATCGATCACATAACCTGCCCCACCCAGCATCAACAACGCGCCGAGCACGCGCGGAAGCCTCCCGCAGCGCATCACCAGCCAGCCGAACGGAAACAGCCACAGGCCCCAAAACAAGCTGGCCACGAAAATGGCATGGCCGTACGACTTCAGCGACAGCCATGCCATCGCATGCGCGATGTCCACCGGCAGACCACCCGCGTCCGTCAGCAGCTGCAGCGCGTCCAGCCGGTGCGCGACGCCGAGTACCGCCATCGGCACGCCCGTGAACGCCAACGCCACCATCGCCACCGCCGAAGGGCGATGGATCCCGCCGAGCAACCGGAACAGCAGCAGCGGCAACACCAGGAACGCCACCTGCTCGACCAGGAACGCGGCAACACCCGCGCGGAACAGGCCCTGCTGCGACACGATGTTGGCGAGCATGGCTTCGTGACTGCCCGCCACGGCGAGCTGCCCCGGGACATAGCCGAGGCTGAAAAAGCCGGTCACGACCACCACCAGATAGACCAACCCCGCGCAGCGCGCGAGCCCGCTTTCATTCGTCATGGACAACCCCGGACCCATCGGCTCCCCCGTGGAGCGTGCGGGGCAGTGTCCCTGCGGGGCCGCGCTGCCATGAGTGCCGGAAGTAACGCGGCACGCATGTCGCTAGGCGGCTTCACGGATTTCACGCACGGCGCCTGTTAGCGTCAGCGCTTTTTTCCCCGCAGGAGACCCGAATGAACGTCCGCTGCGGCCGCCGGCTCGGACTCGCCACGCCGAGTCGCTTGCGCAGGATATTCCTGCAGCCGTGGTGGCTCGCCATGGCACCACTGCTGGTACTGTCGGCCTGCTCCCCGCAGCCGCCGGCGACGCGCCCGGCGCAGGCTTCCGGACCGGCGGCCTGCATGCCCGCGCAGCTGAGCCTGCAACTCGACGACGGCAATGGCCGCTTCAACGGGATGTCACATTCCGGCACCATGCTGGTCGTGCGCAACGCAGGCAAAGTCGCTTGCTCGATCGTCGCCATGCCCTCGCCGAGGTTGCAGGATGCCCGGCACCAAACCCTGGTCATCACCGCGCAGGTCCCGCCCTCACCGGCAAGCCAGCCGCCGCGGCTCATGCTGGCGCCCGGGGCAGGCGTGGGAAGCGACATGCGCTGGGTGTCGGGCAACGTCTACGATGACGGCCACTGCGAATCGCCTGCCTTCATCACCCTGCCCCTCGGCACGGGAACCGTGACGACACCGTTCCACGGGCAGCTTTGCGGTGCCGGCGGCAAGCCATCCACATACTCGATCACGCCGTTCCGCGTGACGGCGGCAGGCGCAGCCATCCGCCTCACCTACGCCTGCGACGACGGCCGCACGGTGCAGGTGGCCTACCCCGACACGCAGACCGCCGTACTGAACTTCGATGCGCAGACCCATCGACTGCACGCCGCCGTCTCGGCGGATGGCGCGCGCTACGTGGGCGGGCGATGGCAATGGTGGAGCAAGGGCATGCACGACGCTTGGCTCGCCGAACTCAAGCCGGGCGAAAAGATCGCGTCCGCCGCCGGCGTGGCCTGCCGCGCCCCCTGATCCGCAGCAGTTGTGCGCTGCCCTGCGCTAGCGGGGGCGATGTCGGTCGGCAAGCACCGCCACCACGTCGGCCAGCGACAAGCCGCGCGCCCGCAGCGCCACGACGAGATGGAAAACCAGGTCAGCCCCCTCGCCCAGCAGGGCCTCGTCGTCCTGCGCCACCGCCGCCAACGCCGTCTCCACGCCCTCCTCCCCGACTTTCTGCGCGATGCGGCGGATGCCGCTGTCGAACAACTTCGTGGTGTAGCTGCCCGCGGGGCGTTCCGCGTCGCGCCGGGCCACCAGGGCATCGAGTTCGGCCAGGAAACCCAGCGGCGCACGGACGTCGGCACGCTCACCGAAGCAGCTGAAGCTGCCGGTATGGCAGGTAGGCCCGTGCGGGTCCGCTTGTATCAGCAAGGTGTCGCCGTCGCAGTCGATGCGGATGGACTTCAGCACCAGCACGTGGCCGGAGCTTTCGCCCTTGGTCCAGAGACGCTGCCTGCTGCGGCTGTAGAACGTGACATGGCCGCTGGCTCGTGTCTGTGCCAGCGCGTCGGCGTTCATGTAGCCGAGCATCAGCACTTCGCCGCTGGAGCAGTGCTGCACGATCGCAGGCAGCAGGCCATCGCCCTTGGACCAGTCGAGGCGCCCGGTATCGGAGTTGTCGCTCATCGTCATTCCTCGTGGCTTACCGGCGTACCGGCACGCCGTGTTCGTGCAGGTAGCACTTGAGTGCGGGGATCGCGATGGCCCCGGAGTGGAACACGCTGGCCGCCAGCGCGCCATCCACGTCGGCCTCGACGAAGGCATCGCGGAAGTGTCCGGGAGCGCCCGCCCCGCCGGAGGCGACCAATGGCACGTGGCAGATCGCCCGGGCGACCGACAACTGATCCAGGTCGTAACCACGGCGCACGCCATCGCTGTCCATGCAGTTGAGCACGACCTCGCCGGCACCGCGCTGCTGTGCCTCCTCCATCCAGTCCAGCGTGCGGCGCGGCAATGCTCGGGTTTTCGAAGGGTCACCGGTGTACTGGCGCACGCGCCACTCGCCGTCGCCGTCGCGCAACGAGTCGATGCCGACCACCACGCATTGCACGCCGAACGCGGCGGCCAGTTCGTCGATCAGGCCAGGACGCTCCAGCGCCGGAGTATTCACCGAGATCTTGTCCGCTCCGGCGTGCAACACGGTCCGCGCTTCCTCGACGGAACGGATGCCACCGGCCACGCAGAACGGGATGTCGATCACGCGGGCGACTTTCTCCACCCAGGCGCGGTCCACGCTGCGCCCCTCGGGGCTGGCGGTGATGTCGTAGAACACCAGTTCGTCGGCGCCCTCGTCGCGATAGCGCAGCGCGAGGTCCACGATCTCCCCCATCACCACGTGGTCGCGGAAACGCACGCCCTTGACCACCTGGCCATCGCGCACGTCGAGACAGGGAATGATGCGGCGGCTCAGCATGCCAGCGCCTCCGCCACGGTGAATCGCCCGTCCAGCAGGGCGCGGCCGAGGATCACCGCCTTCGCGCCGGCGTCGCGTGCGGCACGGATGTCGTCCAGCGAGCGCACGCCGCCGGACGCCTGCAATGCCAGCTGCGGCACGCTGGCGGCGAGGTGGCGATACAGATCGAGATTGAAACCGGCGAGCATGCCGTCGCGATCGATGTCGGTGCACAACAGGTGGCGCGCGCCGTGCGTCGCGTACCACGGCGCCAGTTCATCCAGTGTGCGTGCCTCCACCTCGGTCCAGCCCGCGCTCGGCAGGATCCAGCGCCCGTTCGTGTGGCGCGTGTCCAGCGCGAGGGTCAGCCGTTCCGCGCCGAACTTCGCCAGCCAGTCGGCCACGCGCGCGGAATCGCGGATCGCCACGCTGCCCAGCACCACGCGTTGCACGCCGGCATCGAACAATCGCTGCACGTCGGCCTCTTCGCGCACGCCGCCACCAGCCTGGATCGCCACGCCATCGGCGGCGATCGCGGCGATCACCGCAAGGTTGCCCGGTTGTCCCGAGCGCGCGCCATCGAGGTCGACCAGATGCAACCAGCGTGCGCCGGCATCCGCGTAGCGCCTGGCCAGTTCGCGCGGGTCGGCCGCATAAGTCGTCTGCTGCGCGTAGTCGCCCTGCCTCAGGCGCACCACTTGGCCGTCGCGCAGGTCGATGGCGGGAATGACATCGAAGTTCATAGCTCGAGAAAATTCCTGAGGAGCTTCGCGCCGACGGCAGCAGAGCGCTCGGGATGAAACTGGAGGCCGTGGAAATTGTTCCGGGCGATCGCTGCGGAGAACGCCTCGCCGTGGACGCTGGCAGCCAGCGTCCAGTCGCCCGTCGGCACCGCGTAGCTGTGCACGAAGTAAGCCTGCTCGCCTTCGCCGAGACCGGCCAGCAGCGGATGCTCCCGCAGGATCGACACGCCGTTCCAGCCCATGTGCGGCACGCGCAGGCCGGGGGCCTCGGTGAAGCGGCGCACCGGCGCGGGAATCAGCCCAAGGCATTCGGTATCGCCCTCTTCCGAGTGCGCGCACAGAAGCTGCATGCCCAGGCACACGCCCAGCACCGGCTGACGCAAGGACCGCAGGACCTCGACCAGGCCCAGCTCGCGCAGCCGCGCCATGCCCGGGCCTGCCGCACCCACGCCGGGCAGGATCACCTTGTCGGCGGCGCGGATTCCGGCCGCGTCGCAAGTCAGGGCAGCATCCACGCCGAGTCGCTGCAACGCGTAACGCACCGAGCCGATGTTGGTGCCGCCGGCATCGACCAGCACCACGCTCATGCGAACCCCCTGTTTAGGAGCTCGTTCGGGGGGACCGGGGGAGACAGCATCACAGCGCACCCTTGGTACTTGGCAGCTCGCTGCCTTCGCGGCGGATCGCCTGGCGCAGCGTGCGCGCCACCACCTTGAAACAGGCTTCGACCATGTGGTGCGCGTTGTCGCCACGCACGGCGAGGTGCAGGTTTGCACCCAGCGTCTCGCACAGCGAGCGAAAGAAGTGCGGCACCAGTTCGGTCGGCACCTCACCCACGCGCTCGCGCGGAAAATTGCCGTCGAACACGAAGTACGGACGACCGGACAGGTCCAGCCGCGCGTCCGCCGCGCTTTCGTCCATCGGCAGCGCAAAACCATAGCGGCCGATGCCACGCTTGTCGCCGAGTGCCTGTTTCAGGGCCTGGCCCAGCGCCAACGCGCAGTCCTCGATGGTGTGGTGCTCGTCGATATGCGTGTCGCCGTCGCAGTCGAGTTCCAGCGCAAAGCCGCCGTGCTTGCCGATCTGCTCCAGCATGTGATCGAAGAAACCCAGCCCGGTGCGCACCCGCGGCTCGGCCACGCGATCCAGATCGACCCTGATGGTGATGCGGGTCTCTTTCGTGTTGCGCACCACGGTGGCGGTGCGTGGTGCATCGAGCAGCTGGTGCGCGATCTCGCCCCAGCCCACGCCCTGCGGGCCCACGCGGAAGCCGCGCACGCCGAGGTTGGCGGCAAACTGCAGGTCAGTTTCGCGATCGCCGACCATCGCCGACGCAGCGCGGCTCCAGCCGTCGTCGGCCAGGTAATGACGCAGCATGCCGATGCCAGGCTTGCGCGTGTCGAGGCCCTCGTGCGGAAAGCTGCGGTCGATCAACACTTCGTGGAAACGGATGCCTTGCGAAGCGAGGATGCGCAGCAGCAGGTCATGCGGGCCACGGAAATCGGATTCGGGAAAACTGTCGGTGCCCAGCCCATCCTGGTTGCTCACCATCACCAGCGCGTAGCCGGCGGCGACGAAGCGCTGCAACGCGGCGATCACTCCGGGCAGCAGGGCCAGCTTCTCCCAGCTGTCGACCTGCTCGTCGGCCGGCTCCTCGATCAGGCAGCCGTCCCGATCGACGAAAAGAATCTTGCGGACGGTCATGCGATGCCTCGATCCGAAGCCAGCACGGCCAGTACCCGCTCGTTCTCCGCCGGCGTGCCGATGGTGATGCGCAGCGCGTCGGCGAGGTTCGGGTAGCGGCGCACGTCGCGCACCACGATGCCGGCGGCGAGCAGGCGCCGGTAGACGTCGGCGGCATCGTCGAAGCGGACGGCAAGGAAGTTCGCCTGCGAAGGCAACACCTCGCGCACGCCGGGCAACCGGCGCAACGCCTCGCGCATGCGCGTGCGCTCCGCACGCACGACGGCGAGGTGTTCGCGCGCATTCGCCTGGCCCCAGCCGGACAGCGCCAGCAGCGCCGCGTCCACGCACGGCAACGGCAACGGGTACGGCGCCATGATCTTCCGCAGCAAGGCGACCACGCCGGCGTTCGCCAGCAGGCTGCCGATGCGTGCGCCGGCCAGCGCCCAGGCCTTGGACAGAGTGCGCAGCACGGCGAGGTTGTCGTAGCGGTCGATCAAGTCGGCGATGCTGCCGTCGTCGGCAAACTCCACGTACGCCTCGTCCACCACCAGCAAGGCGCGGTCAGACAGCGCCCGCGCCAGCCGTTCGAGTGCCGCACGCGGCACCGCCTGACCGGCGGGATTGTTCGGAGTGCACACGAAGACGAGCGTCACCGCCGGGGTCAGTGCCGCGAGCACCGCGTCCACGTCCAAGGTGAAATCCGCCGCCAGTGGCACCTCGACGATGCCGGCGCCCTGCACCCGCGCGCACACCGCGTACATGCCGAACGTCGGCGGCTGGATCAGGATCGCGTCGCGGCCGGCGCGACAGAACGCGCGCAGCAGCAGGTCGATCGCCTCGTCGCTGCCGCGGCCGACCAGCAACTGTTCGGGCCGCACGCCATACAGTGCTGCCAACGCAGCGACCAATGCGACGGGCTGCGGTTCGGGATAGCGGTTGCAGCCCAGTCCGTCGTCACCCACCGGTGCCCACGCCGACTCGTTCGCGTTGAGGAAAACCTCGCCGCCGCTGGCCTCCATCCGCGCCGAGGAATACGGCTGCATCGCCCGAAGTTCCGGCCGCGCCAGGTCGAGCACGCTCATGCCAGCGCCTCCAGCCGCAGGGTCACTGCGCGGCGGTGCGCTTCCAGCTGCTCGGCCGCCGCCAGCGTCGCGGTGCACGGGCCGATGCGGCGCAGGCCGTCGGCGCTGACTTCCTGCACGCTGATCTGCTTCTGGTAGCTGGCCACCGACACGCCGCTGTAGCTGCGCGCGTAGCCGTAGGTCGGCAGCACGTGATTGCTGCCGCTGCAGTAATCGCCCACCGATTCGGGCGTCCACGGACCGAGGAAGATCGAGCCGGCACTGTCGACGCCGTCGAGCAACGCACGCGGCTCAGCCACCTGCAGGATCAGGTGCTCGGGCGCGTAGCGGTTGCTCACCTCGACCGCCTGCGCCAGCGAGTCGACTGCGATCAACCGGCTCTGCGCGAGCGCCTGGCGCGCGATGTCAGCGCGCGGCAGGCCGTCACACTGACGTTCGACCTCACGCTCCGCGCGCTCGATCAGCTCCACCGAATCGCTGAGCAGGATCACCTGCGAATCCGGTCCGTGCTCGGCCTGCGACAGCAGGTCGGCGGCGACGAACACCGGATTCGCGGCGGCATCGGCGATCACCAGTACTTCCGACGGCCCGGCCGGCATGTCGATCGCCGCACCGTCCGGATCGGACGACACCTGCAGCTTCGCCTCGGTCACCCAGGCATTGCCGGGGCCGAACAGCTTGTCGCACTTCGGCACCGACTCCGTACCGTAGGCCATCGCGGCGATCGCCTGAGCGCCACCGAGCTTGAACACCTTGTGCACGCCGGTGAGGCGCGCGGCGTACAGCACCGCCTCGTCGCAGCACCCGTCAGCGCGCGCGGGCGAGCACAGCACCACCTCGCGACAGCCGGCGATGTGCGCCGGGACGCCCAGCATCAGCGCGGTGGAAGGCAGCGGCGCACTGCCAGCCGGCACATACAGGCCCACCCGGCTGACCGGCCGCAGCATGCGCTCGACCCGCACGCCGGGCGCGGTGTCGACCGCCACCGGCCGCAGCGCCGCGGCACGATGGAACAACTCGATGCGTGCGGCGGCTTCGCGGATCGCCGCTTTCAATTCGGGATCGAGCGCCGCCTCGGCCGCGACGAACTCGGCCTCGTCGACCTCAAGTGCATTCAGTGTGCAGCGATCGTACCGGGCGCTGAGCGCGCGCAACGCCGTGTCGCCGTCCTTGCGCACGGCCGCGACGATCCGTTCGACACCATGACGCACGTCGTCTGCGCGCGACTGCGCCGGTCGCGCCAGCGCCTCGCGCCGGGCCGTTTCGTCCAGGGCGTTCCAGTCCAGACGTTTCATGCAAGCGAACTCCTCGTGCTGCCCTGCTTCATGCCAGCATCTTCTCCACCGGCAGCACGAACATCTCGCGTGCACCGGCCTTCTTGATTTCCTCCAGTTGCCGCCAGCTCACCTCACCGGCGCACAACGCCTGCAGCATCAACTGGTCGGCCTGGCCAGCCACCGCCAGCAGCGTCGGCTGCGGACCGCCGGGGAGCAACCGGGTGACCGCCTCCAGCGAGTGACGCGAGGTCTGCAACAGCAGCAGCCGCGATTCGCGCACCTGGATCACGCCATCGAGCCGCTTCAGCAACAACTCCAGCATGTCGCCGCGCTCGTCCGCCGGCAGGGTCACCGGCCCGGCCAGCACCGCCTCGCTCTCCAGCAGCACCTCGGTCTCGCGCAACTGGTTGGCCACCAGGGTGCCGCCGCTCTGCACCAGGTCGCAGATCGCGTCGGCCGTGCCCAGCTTCGGCGCAATCTCGACCGAGCCGGCCAGGGTCACCACGCCGGCGTCGATCTGTTGCGCGCGCAGCCATTCACCAAGCAGGCCGGGGTATGACGTGGCGATGCGCCGTCCCGCGAGATCGCCGGGCGCGGAATAGTCGAGCTCCTGCGGCACGGCGATCGACAACCGGCACCGTCCGAAGCCGAGTGGCCGCAGTTCGGCCAGCGGCTCGCCATCGCGCCCGGCAGTGAGCTGGAACTCGCCCAGCACGTTGCGGCCGACGATGCCGACGTCGCATACGCCTTGCGCGATCAGGCCGGGGATGTCGTCGTCGCGCACCAGCAGCAGGTCGACCGGCTCGCCTTCGCCGAAGCAGAACAGCTTGTCGCGGCTTTGCCGGAAGGTCAGGCCGCATCGCTTGAGCAGGTCCAGCGCCGGCTCGGTCAGCCGTCCGGATTTCTGCATCGCGATGCGCAGGCGGTCGCGCGGCTTCATGCCCTCTTCCTTGCCGCCTGCGCCTGCCGCCGCGCCGCGCGGGCCGCGGCCGCGAGATAGCCGCCGCTGCCCTGGTTGAGATAGCGCGCGACCCGCCCGATCGTGGTGATGCTGACCGCAGTGCGCTCGTGGATCTCCCGGTACGACACGCCTTCGAGCAGGAACGGCACCACCCGCCAGCGGTCCACCAGCACTTCGAGTTCCGCCGGCGTGCACAGGTCGCTGAGGAACGCGCCGACTTCCTCGACGTTCTTCAGCGACAGCAACGCCTCGTACAGGCTCAGCTCGGCGGACTCGACGGGTGTTTCGGGATCAAGCGATCGACGCTTCATAATGTACTAACGCATTAACACAGTGGTGCGCATCATACACCCATGCGGCGCTGCCGCAACCCCCTCGTTCCTCGCCGCTCGCCTCGCATCCCGGAACCCGCATCCCGGCTCTCGACAGACGAATGCCCGGTCATCCCGGCCCCAAAAACATGAACCCCCGCCGAGGCGGGGGTTCATGGCAACACGGGAAAGCCGTGTCGACTCAGGCGGACTTCTTGCGCGGGGCCGCCTTGCGGGTCGCCGGCGCCTTGGTCACCGTCGGCTTGGTGCCGGCCACGGCCGGGGCCAGCGCGTGCGCGCGCGTATTGCCGTAGCTGCTGCGGTAGATCTTGCCGCGGCGGGTCTTGCGATCGCCCTTGCCCATGGGGAACTCCTTGATTCGATGGATGTACGGCCGTCCATCATAGCAGTGCGGCGGGCAACGCCATAGGCCACTCGCGTCCAGCCCCAACCAGCCTCAATGCGCGCATTGCGGGCCGTGCACATGGACCTGGACACGGCGGTCGCGACGCAGGTTGACGAAGTGCGCGGCGGCCAACAGCAGGCCGCCCGACGTGACCAGTGCACTATGCACCAGGGTCAGTCCACCCTCGGCCCAGGTGACGCCGGAAATCAGCAGGAGCAACCCCGGGATGGCCAGCAGCAACGGCAAGGGCTGCTGGTGGCGCCGAAAGCCCCGCACCAGGGCGATCACCGCCAGCACGCAGGCAAACGCCACGAAACCCCGCTCGAAGCGATGGTCGGCCAGGAACTCCAGCCC
Source organism: Rhodanobacter sp. UC4443_H10 (assembly GCF_052978325.1). Classification (NCBI taxonomy): domain Bacteria; kingdom Pseudomonadati; phylum Pseudomonadota; class Gammaproteobacteria; order Lysobacterales; family Rhodanobacteraceae; genus Rhodanobacter; species Rhodanobacter sp. UC4443_H10. The sequence continues at coordinate 974,956 of NZ_CM129668.1, forward strand.
GACCAGTGGCAGCGCGGCCAGGACGAAGGGCAGCAAGGCACAGTGGATCGCGCACAGGAACGAGGCGATCGCACCGATGCGATCGGCGCTCTGCCATCCACGCGATGTGCCTGCCTGCCCGGAATGCATCTGCCTGCCTGCCGTCGCCGCGCGAGGCGGCCGGGGAATCTGGCCGGCATGTTACATTATAACAATAGGCCGCGCTACCGGGCGATGGTCGCCGTTCAGGCTTTGCGGCAGGCCCGGCACAGACCGTGGACTTCCAGCGTCTGCGCCTGCGGCCGGAAACCCAGCGCGCGGGCCTGCGCCTCGATCAATTCGGCGACCCGTTCGTCGCAGACCTCCTGCGCGCTGGAACAGTTGTCGCAGATCAGAAATGGGACCTGATGCGCCTCGGTCGGATGGTGGCAGGAGACGAAGGCGTTGATCGACTCCAGCTTGTGGATGAAGCCGTTCTCGAGCAGGAAATCCAGCGCGCGATAAACCGTGGGCGGAGCGGCATTGCCGTGCTGTTCGCGCAGCTGGTCGAGCAGTTCGTACGCCTTGACCGGTATGCGAGATGCCGCGATCAGTTCCAGCACCTCCTTGCGCAGGGGGGTCAGACGCAGGCCCCGCTCCTCGCTGGCGTGTTCCACCGCACGCACGAAACCCTTCGCGTCATGATGGTGGTGCGGGTGGTGCGCGTGCGCGTTGTCGGCAACATCGTGGTTCAAAGCATTCACCTCGCCTCGATCATACATCCGCCACCGCCCGCCTCAGCGCGGCACCGGCGGCGGTTTCACGGCCGGCTGGCCGCGCGGCCTGCGCAGGATCACGATCCAGCCGATCGGGCCGAGCACCCAGGACCACAAGACCGCTTCCAGCACCCGGCCGCGCCACCAGCCGAGCAGCAGGCCCACGGCGACGAACAGCAGATTCCACCAGAACATGGCTGCCCAGGGCACCATATTCAACAGATTGAAGAAGACGTGCCGGAACGCGCCGGGAGCGTCGAGATCGACGCCCTGGGTGGCGCGGGCCAACAGCTCATCCACGGGGAGACTGGCGCCAGCTGCGCCGCGCCGCCAACTCAGGCATGGGTCATGGCCATCGCGGCGTCGAGGCGGCGGATCGCCTCCTCGCGCCCGGTGAGATAGATCGTGTCCTCGATCGAGGGCGAGACCTGGGTACCGGTCATTGCCACCCGCAGCGGCTGCGCCACCTTGCCCATGCCCAACTCCAGCTGCGCCGCCACCTGCTCGATGACCAGGTGGATCGCCGCCGGCTTCCACTCGCACGCGCTCAGCAGCGTCTTCGCCGCCGCCAGCACGCCCGGGGCACCGGCATTGCCGAGATGCTTCGCCACCGCCTTGTCGTCCCAGGCAGTGATCGGGCCGTACCAGATCTTCGCCCGCTCGGCCATTTCCTTCAGCGTGTGCACGCGCTCGCGCAGCGCCACGATGACCTCGATCGGCGCGGGGCCTTGCGCGACGTCCACGCCGGCGCGCTGCAGGTGCCATTCGAACTCGGCCAGGAACGACTGCGGCTCGTCGGTCTTCAGGTAATGCTGGTTCAGCCACGCCAGCTTCTCGGTGTCGAAGCGCGAGGCCGCCTTGTTGACGTCGGCGATGTCGAACAGCGCGATCATCTCCTCGCGCGAGAAGATCTCCTGATCGCCATGCGACCAGCCCAGCCGCACCAGGTAGTTGAGGATCGCGTGGGGCAGGAAACCCTGCTCGCGATAATCCATCACGCTGACCGCGTTGGTGCGCTTGGACAGCTTCTTGCCTTCCTTGTCCAGGATCATCGGCAGGTGCGCGAACTCCGGCACCGGCGCGCCGAGCGCGTGATAGATGTTGATCTGCCGCGGCGTGTTGTTGACGTGATCGTCGCCGCGGATCACCTCGGTGACGCCCATGTCGATGTCGTCGACCACCACGGCGAAGTTGTAGGTCGGCCAGCCATCGGAGCGAAAGATCACCAGGTCGTCCAGCTCGCTGTTGGCGATCTCGATGCGGCCCTTGACCTTGTCCTCGAATACCACCGAGCCTTCGATCGGGTTGCGGAAGCGGATCACCCGGTTGGGGTCGTCGCGGCACGCCTCGTTGCGATCGCGGTAGTAACCGTTGTAGCGCGGTTTCTCGCCGGCCTTCATGGCCGCCTCGCGCATCGTCTCGATCTCGTCCTTGCTCTCGTAGGCGTAGTAGGCCTTGCCGGCGGCGACCAGTTCGTCGGCAACCTGCCTGTATCGATCGAGTCGCCGGGTCTGGTAGAACGGGCCCTCATCGGCATCGAGGCCGAGCCAGTGCATGGCGTCGAGGATCGCCTGCACCGCCGCGTCTGTGGAACGTTCGCGATCGGTATCCTCGATGCGCAGAATGAACTGTCCGCCGCGACGACGCGCCTCCAGCCAGCAATACAGCGCGGTGCGCGCGCCGCCGATGTGCAGGAAGCCGGTGGGGCTGGGAGCGAAACGGGTACGGACGGCCATGATGTTCCGGACAACAAGGAGAAACGATGGATTTTAACCGATACCGCGGGCAGCGCCGGCCTCGCATGCGCGCCCTGCCCACCTCCATGCTCGCGTTGGCGCTGCTTGTCGCCGCCGCACCCGCAAGGGCGGAGAACCCCGGTTTCGACCGCCCCGGCTACGGCTTCACGCCGGGCGTGCTGGCCGCTGGCGAGGCAATCCTCGAACAAGGCCTGCCGGACTGGAGCCGCGACCGGCAGGATGGCGTCACCGTGTCGCAGTACACCGCCGACAGCTTGCTGCGCATCGGGCTCGGCGGGCCGTTGGAAATGCAATTGGGCAGCGACTCCTGGAACGTGCTGCGGCAAGCCAGCCCGGGCGGCAGCGTGCACAGGGAAGGCCGCGGCGACAGCCAGCTGGGGCTGAAGCTGGCGCTGCCGTCGAGCCATGCGGGCTTCAGCTGGGGCCTGCTGGGCAGCGTCACCTTCACCGACGGCGAGCGGGAGTTCCGCGGAGACCATCGCCAGTACCTGCTCGGCGCGCAGTTCAACCTGGATGTCAGCGAGCGCCACTCGCTGGGCCTTTACCTGGAGAACGTGCGCCGCGGCGGCGCCGACAGCCCCACCGTGGCGCTGGACGACAGCCATGCGCTGTCGTCGGCGCTGACCCTGTACACCGAACTCGCCTGGCAGCACCTGCCCGGCGAGGGCAACGGCAGCCTCGCCGGTGCCGGCGTGCAGTGGATGGTCACGCCCCGCGTGCAACTGGACGCGGGCTTCGACCATCGCCTGCACGGCTCGGCAAACCAGTGGCAGGGCAATCTGGGCGTGTCGATCTACTTCGGCGGCTGATTGGGTCGCACGCCCCCGCGATTACTTCACGTGGACGGTGATCTTCTTCGACACCACCGCCGGCACGAACGGCACATGATTCGCGTCACCCAGCTCCAGTTGCAGAGTATGCGTACCCGGGGCCAGCTTCAGCGTGGTCTGGGTCTGGCCGCCGCCGAAATGGATGTGGTTGGTGTCGGCCGGAATCGGCTGGCCGGCGGCGGGCAAGGTCTTCACGTCGACCAGCAGGTGATGATGGCCGGTGTGCTCCCTGGTCACGCCCGCTGGCGCCACGCCCATGCCCTCGAGGCCGAAGCGCACGGTGAATTCCTGGCCGACGGTGGCGCCGTCCGCGGGCGAGATGATGTAGACCCTGGCGGCGGCCGGCGCCGACGTGCCCGGCAGCGCAGGTGCTTCGGCTGCCATCGCGACAGTGGCCAGACCGGTGAGGGCGAGAATGAGCAGGATGCGATTCATCGAGGGAACCTCCAGCAAAGGGGAACTCCCAGTGTAAGCGCTGCACCGCGCCGCCGCCCACTGTGCGCAATATGCTCACGCCGTCGTGGCTGCCTTTGCGCTCAAGCAGATAGCGAATTTGTCCACAGGCTTTGCCGAACGTGCTCCACAGTCGCTGTGGAAAACTCTCGCGCGGTTGCTCAGAAAATCATCAAGGCGTGGCAAGTCATTGCCGGCAAAGGACGAAGCGCGGTTGTCCACAGGCTTGTACAGCGACGGCGCACAGAAGCTGTGGAAAACCCGGCCCGCGATACGACGATGCCGCCCGTGGGCGGCATCGCTCCGCGACACGCGACGCACGCTCAGGCCGCGCGATCGGCCCGGGTCAGGATGCCGAACAGGTCGGCAAGCTTGTCGCGCATCTCGCGGCGGTCGACGATCAGGTCGATCGCACCGTGGTCAAGCAGGAACTCCGAACGCTGGAACCCTTCCGGCAGCGTCTCGCGCACGGTCTGCTCGATCACGCGCGGACCGGCAAAGCCGATCAGCGCCTTGGGCTCGCCGATGTTGATGTCACCCAGCATCGCCAGGCTGGCCGAGACACCACCGGTGGTCGGGTTGGTCAGCACGCTGATGTACGGCACGCCGGCATCGCGCAGACGCGCCAGCGCGGCCGAGGTCTTGGCCATCTGCATCAGCGAGAACAGCGCCTCCTGCATGCGCGCACCGCCAGTGGCGGAGAAACACACCAGCGCGCTCTTGTCGGCCAGCGCACGTTCGGCGGCGCGGGCGAACTTCTCGCCCACCACCGATCCCATCGAACCGCCCATGTAGGCAAACTCGAACGCCACCGCCATCAACGGACGTCCCTTCAAGCGGCCGCTCATCGCGACCATGGCGTCCTTCTCGCCCAGTTTCTTCTGGGTGGCGATGATGCGGTCGCGATACTTTTTCGAATCGCGGAACTTCAGCGGATCGGCCGGTTCCATGCTGGCCCACAGTTCCTGGCCGGAACCTTCGTCCAGCAGCGCGCCCAGGCGCGCCCGTGCGCTGATGTAGTGATGGTGGCCGCACTTGGGACACACCATCAGGTTGCGTTCCAGTTCAGGCCGGTACAGCACGGTGCCGCAGCCCGCGCATTTCTCCCACACGCCCTCGGGCACCGAGCCCTTGCCGCCACCCGAAGGGAGCGTGCGGGTACGCGGGTTCATGATCTTCTGCAGCCAATTCATGTCAATCGAATTCCATCCGGGCACAAGAGCGTTCGTATGCGGCAACCTCTCACGAGGCCAATCCCGCACGGCACCCCTTTGAGAGAGGGCAAAGGGTGAGGGTCCACGCTACCTCGAACCAACAGCAATAACCGCAATCATTTCCCTCAGCGTGCATCCAGCGCCGCGCGGATCGGCTGCAGGAAACTGCGCGCACGATCCGGGATATCCGCCGCGTCCGTGGCCGCCGCCAGGTTTTCGACCAGCGCGCTGCCGATGACGACCGCGTCAGCGAAGCCGCCGATCGCTGCGGCGCTGGCCGCATCGCGAATGCCGAACCCCACCGCCACCGGCGTACCGGCGAGGCTCCTGACTTCGGCAACGCGCTCGGCAATCTCGCTGACGCTCAACTGCGCCGCTCCGGTGACGCCAGCGAACGATACATAATACAGGAAGCCTTCCGCCGAGCTGCACAACTGCGCCATACGCGCAGGTGCGGTGGTGGGCGCGGCGAGCAGGATCTGCTGCAACCCCGCCTCGCGCAGCGACTGCAGCACGGTCGACTCCTCCAGCGGACAATCGACCAGCAGCACGCCATCGACGCCGGCCGCCACGGCCTCCTGTGCGAAGCGCGCGTAGCCGTGGATCTCCAGCGGGTTCAGATAGCCCATCAGCACGACCGGGGTTTCCGCATCGCGTTCGCGAAATGCATGCACCCAGCCCAGCACCTGCGCGAGACCGACGCCCTTGGCGATCGCCCGCTCACTGGCGTGCTGGATCACCGGGCCGTCTGCCATCGGATCGGAAAACGGCACGCCCAGCTCGATCAGGTCTGCCCCCGATTCCACCAGCGCATGCATCATCGCCACCATGTGCTGCGGCGAGGGATCGCCCGCGGTGACGAACGGGATCAGGCCGGTGCGGCCGGTGGCCTTGAGTTGGGCGAAGCGGGTGTCGATGCGGCTCATAAGACAGGAGTGAGTAATGAGAAGTGAGAAGTGAAAGAGAGCTCGGGCGGGTCTGAGCGGTTCTGGAGTGCGAGACTTCCTCTCACTTCTCACTCCTCTCCACTCACTCCTCGCTACACGCTCACTCCCTCGCGCGCCGCGATCGTGTGCACGTCCTTGTCGCCGCGGCCGGACAGGTTGCACAGCACGATGCCGTCTTTGGGCAACTCGCGCGCCAGCTTGATCGCCTGCGCCACCGCGTGGCTGGATTCCAGGGCGGCCAGGATGCCTTCGGTGCGCGCCAGCAGGTGGAACGCCTCCAGCGCCTCGTCGTCGGTGATGCCGACGTACTCGGCGCGACCGGCATCCTTCAGGAAGGCATGCTCCGGCCCCACACCGGGATAGTCGAGGCCGGCGGAGACCGAATGCGTCTCGGTGATCTGGCCGTTGTCGTCGCACAGCACGTAGGTGCGGTTGCCGTGCAGCACGCCGGGACGGCCGGCCGCCAGCGAGGCGGCATGATGGCCGGTAGCGATCCCCTCGCCTGCCGCCTCGGCGCCGACGATGCGCACGTCGGCGTCGTTGAGGAAGGCATGGAACAGGCCGATGGCGTTGGAGCCGCCGCCGACGCAGGCGGTCAGCACGTCGGGCAGGCGGCCGTATTGCGCCAGCATCTGCGCGCGTGCCTCGCGCCCCACGACGGCATTGAAGTCGCGCACCATCTTCGGATACGGATGCGGACCGGCCACGGTGCCGATGATGTAGAAGGTGTCGGCCACGTTGGTGACCCAGTCGCGCATCGCCTCGTTCAACGCATCCTTCAACGTCTTCGAACCGGAAGTCACCGGCACCACCTCGGCGCCGAGCAGCTTCATGCGGTAGACGTTGATCTTCTGCCGCTCGATGTCGACCGCACCCATGTACACCACGCAGCGCATGCCGAAGCGCGCCGCCACCGTGGCCGTGGCCACGCCATGCTGGCCGGCGCCGGTTTCCGCGATGACGCGCTGCTTGCCCATGTGCCGCGCCACCAGCGCCTGGCCGATGGTGTTGTTGATCTTGTGCGCGCCGGTGTGGTTGAGGTCCTCGCGCTTGAACAGAATGCGCGCGCCGCCAACCTGCCGCGACAGCCGTTCGGCGTGGTAGATCGGGCTGGGCCGGCCGACGTAGTGCTGCAGGTCGCGATCCAGTTCCGCGAGGAAAGCCGGATCGGTGCTCAGCCGTTCGTAAGCCTCGCTCAACTCGGCCAACGGCGCCATCAGCGTCTCGGCGACATAGCTGCCGCCATACTCGCCGAAGCGGCCATGGGCGTCGGGGTAGAGGTTGAAGTCCGCAATCTTGCTCATGGGGTCACTCGGGGATGGGCATGCCGCACTGCGGCAAGCGACCATCTTAGCGGATAGTTCACAGATAACGCCGGATGGTTTCCCGGAACTCGGCCAGTTGCCCCGGCGTGAGCGCGCCGAGTATCCCGCGCCGCTCGGCGGGGATGTGCGCGGCGGGGTCGTCGTCGCCGAAGACGTAGTGATCCAGCAGGCCTTTCCACGCCGCCCGCTCTGCCGGCGGCAACGCGCGGAACACGAGGATGCAGTGCATCAGGCAGCCCAGCGCCGTGGCCGGTGCGTCGCCCCCGGCCGGCACCGGTTTCCACCAGTAGTTCACCAGCGCATTGATCTGCTCCAGCGACTCGACGTGGTGCCACCACATCGGCGGGATGTAGATCGCGTCGCCGGGATGCAGTTCGGCCACCTGCGCCGCGGCCAGCGCATCTTTCAAGCGCGGATAACGCGGATCGTCGGGACGATCCAGCCGCGCCATGCCGATCGCCGCGCCGGTCGGCGCGAAATCCAGCGGGCCGACATAGAGATTGCTCACCTGCTCCGGGGCGAACAGGGTGAAGCGCCGCACCCCGCACGCCACACAGGCGACGTTGTGGTACTCGTCGAAATGCGCCGGCGTGGTGACCTTGTTGCCGATCCAGATGCGCGGCTGGATCGCCTTGTCGATGAAGGGAACCGCATGATCCTCCAGCAGTCCGGGCAGGCAGTCGGCGATCAGCGCGCTCTGCATCGCCAGCCCCGGCGGATTGTCCTGGCGACTGTAGGCCGCCAGCCGCTGCAGGCCCCGGGTGATCGAGACGCGGTGATGCGCGTAGTTGAAACCGTCGACATTCGCGTTGTAGCCGATCACGCCGCCCTCGCCTGCCGGCATCAGCAGCGCGTCGACCTCGCGGCCGTTGTCCAGCTTCGCCAGGCCTTGCGCAAAGGCGGTGTCCGACTGCCGCGACCACGCCACCATCGGCCAGTCGCAGCAGAGGCCGCGGATCACCAGCGGGCGGGCACGATCCACCAGGCCCGCGAGTTCGAGTGCTTGCCCGGCGCCGCGATATTCCTCGATCACTCCCGGCATGCCGCCTGCTCCGCGTCGGCCGCGCGCACCGCGCGGATGAAGGCTTCGAGCCGCGCCACGTCCTTGATCCCCGGTGCCGATTCCACTCCGCTGGCCACATCCACCGCCCACGGACGTGCCGCGCGCACCGCATCGCCCACGTTGCCGGCGTGCAGGCCACCGGCCAGGATCAGCGGCTGCGCCAGATTGCCGGGCAGCAACGACCAGTCGAACGCCTTGCCGCTGCCGCCCGCCTCGCCGGGTGCATGGCCGTCCAGCAACAGGCCGGCGGCGCGCGGGTAATCGAGCAGGCGCGGCAGCGCGGCAGCGCCATCGCCCATCGCGATCGCCTTGACGAAGGGGCGGTCGAACCGTGCGCACCAGTCGTCGCCCTCATCGCCATGGAACTGCAGCAGCGCGGGATCGACTTCATCGACCACCTGCCGCACCAGCGCCGCCGCGTCGTCCATGAACAGGGCCACCGTGGCGATGAACGGCGGCAGCGCCGCGACGATCTCGCGCGCACGCGCCAGCGTCACCTGCCGCTTGCTGCGCGCGGTGAACACCAGGCCGATCGCATCGGCGCCGAGCCGCGCGGCGAGCAGCGCATCCTCGACGCGGGTCATGCCACAGCATTTGATGCGGGTCACGGGCCGGCTCCCGTCAGGCAGACTTCGGTGGGCAGGCCCCAGTGCGCCTCGTAGCGCGGGCCGATGAAGGTCAGCCCCGAGGCCGGCGCAGTCGGTCCGGCCACCTGGCGGTCGCGGCCGGCGAGCAGTTCGGCCATCCATTCCACCGGCTGCTCGCCGCGACCGACCAGCAGCAGCGAACCCGCGATGTTGCGCACCATGTGGTGCAGGAAGGCATTGGCCTCGATCTCCAGCATGACGTGCTCGCCCTCGCGGCGAACGCTGATCTCGAGCACCGAGCGCCGCGGGTGCGGCGCCTGGCACGACAGCGCCCGGAACGCGCTGAAGTCGTGCTCGCCCAGCAAGGATTGCGCGGCTTCGTGCATGCGCTGCGCGTCCAGCGGGAGGCGCTCCCAGGTGACGTAGCGCGCGTCCAGTGCGGCGCGCACCGGCCGGTTGAGGATGTGGTAGCGATAACGGCGGCTGCGCGCGGAGAAGCGCGCGTGGAAGCTGTCCGGCACCGGTTGCGCCCACAACACGGCCACGCTGGCCGGCAGGTTCGAGCACGCGCCCAGCACCCAGCCGCGCAATTCGCGGCGTGCATCGGTATCGAAATGCACCACCTGGCAGCGGCCGTGGACGCCGGCGTCGGTGCGTCCTGCGCAACTGACCAGCACCGGATGGGCCGCCACTTTCGACAAGGCCTCCTCCACTGCGCCCTGCACGCTCGGCCCTTCGGTCAGGCGTTGCCAGCCGAAGAAATCGGTGCCGTCATACTCGATGCCGAGGGCGATGCGCATGGATGCCGCAGATCCGGAAGGAAGCGTCGAAGATTAGCAGGCAGGCACCGACGTCATGCCCGCCGAAAAGAAATCGGGCCGGCAAGGCCGGCCCGGTTCCGTCCCGTTCGCGATGCGATCTCAGCCCAGACCGTCGAGCAGCTTGCGCGCCACGTCGCGCTGCATCTGGCTGCCTTCCTTGAGCACTTCGCCCAGCATCGCGCGGGCGCCATCGGCATCGCCCATGTCGAGATAGGCGCGCGCCAGGTCGAGTTTGGTATCGACCGGATCGTCGCTGAACTCAGCCGACTCCGCGGCGGACGCGCCGGTTTCCGGCGCATCCCAGGAAGCCTTCGGCTCGGCGTGCGGCTTGACCACGGTAATGTCGTCCGCGGCCGCCGGCGGCGCCGTGCGCGAACCACCGGCTGCGGGCTGGGTCAGGTCGAAATCGAAGCTGTACTCGGTGACTTTCTTCGTGCCGGTCGGCAGCGCCGGCGGCAGCGGGGAAACCACGGTGGGTGCGTCGCTGTCGTCGGCGTAGTCGTCGATGTCGAACGCCTGCGTCGCCTCGGACTCGACGTCAGCAGGCTCCGCATGATGGTCGAACAACGGATGCCCCGGCGCGAGATCCTCGCCCATGTGCACCACGTCCTGCCACTCGTCCTGTTCCGGGTCGGTGATGTGGGCGTGCATCGCTTCGGCCGCGGCCTCGAAACGCTCCACGTCGCGGCGCGAGTAGTACAGCGTGACCAGTTCCAGATGCAGGTAGATGTCGTCCGGATGCTCGGCCAGCTGGTCGAGCAGTTGCTCCTGGTCGGTATCGCCATCGGCCAGCAGATCGTCGTCGCCCTCGCCTGCCGGCGGCGTGGCGCCGAAACGATCGGCCAGCGAGGCTCCCCCCGTCTTGGCGGCGGCCGCAGGCTTGCGGCGGCGACCGAGAACGGCAAGCAGAATCAACACGATGACCGCGCCGGCCGCTGCGGCCCAGGCCCAAGTCTGCATGTACCAGGGTTGCTCGACCACGCGTGCCGGGGCGGGCGCGGGCGCGGGTGCGGACGCAGGTTCGGCCGCAACCGTGGCCGCAGCAGCCGGTGTCGCACTGGCAGTAGCCAGCGAGGCCGAACCGGCCGGCGCGAACGCGGTGCCTGCCGCTGCCACCGATGCCGAGGTCGCCGCGCCGGAGGAGGCCGAGGCCACCGGGCTCTCGCTGGCCTCGGCGCTGCTGCCGGCGCTGGCCACCGCCGGCGCGAGCGCTGCGGGTTCCGCTACCGTGCTCGCAGCCACGGGAGCGGTTGCCGGCGCGCCGGTGCCCTTGCGTGCAGCGGCCAGCTTGGCCTGCAACTCGGCGATCTCGCTGTCCTTCAGCGACAGCAGGTGTTCGTTCTTGGCGTTGATGTCGGTGAGGTCTTTCAGCCGCGCCTTCAGGTCGCCGCTCTGCTGCTTCAGGCTGGCCACGCTTTCGCGGGAGCGCAGCAATTCCTCGCGCAGGCTGGCAGCCGACTGGTCGGTCTTGCCGGATGACTGCCCGCCGCCGACGGTGCCGGCCTGCGGAGGCACCAGCGCCAGCCGGTCCTCGTTGTCGGCCGCGCCGGTGGTGGGCGAGCCGGAGGAGGAAGCGCGCGTTGCCGCATCGGCCACCACCGCGGGCTTGCCCGGCGTGCCGGCGCGCCAGTCGCTGTTCTGCCGGCTCACCTCGGCGGCCGCCGCGGCCAGGCTCATGGCCTGCGCCTCGGAGGCGCTGGGCACGCGCAACACCGCGCCGCTCTTGAGCGCGTTGATGTTGTCGCGATAGAAGGCGTCCGGATTGGCCTGCTGCAGGGCCAGCATCATCTGGCGCACGTCGACGCCGGTCGGCGTCACGCTGCGGGCGATGCCCGACAGCGTCTGGCCGCTCTGCACCGGACCGAGACGGCCGTTCTCGACGGCAGCGGGAGCCGGTGTGCGGGTAGCCGCTGCCGCTTGCGGCGCCGGGGCGGGAGCGCGCTGCGCAGGGCGCGGCGCCGGGCTGGCCGGGCGCGGCGCCGCCACTGGCGCCGGCGCGGGGGTTGCCGCGACCGGGTGCGAGCCGGGTGGATCGAGCAGGATCGCGTACTCGCGCACGCTGGGGCCGTCCTTGCCGTCCACTTCAATGAGGAGGTCGAGATAGGGATCGTTCACCGGTTCGCTGCTGGTGATGCGGATCACCGGGTGCGCGCCGGTGGCAACGCTGAAGTGCAGCGGAATGTCGGTGCGCCCGCCGACGATGCCGGCCCGGGCAAACTGCTCGCTGGAGGCCAGTTTCACCTTGAGACCCTGCAACTCGGCCGGACTGGCCGGGTGCAGCGGAATCTCGGCCAGCAGCGGCTGTCCCAATGCCGATTTGACCTGGACCTGGCCCATGTCCACGGCCAGGAGCTGGCTGCTCCCCAGCGCCAGCGCCACCAGCATCGACAATTTCAACGAACGATTCATGCATGTTCCCCCGAGCGATCCCTGACGCTTTCTTGTTGAAAAGATGCCGCCACCAGGGCGGCGGCCGCGTCACCGTGCCGCCACTTTAGTTACAAGAAGCGCAATCAACAATAGCCGCGGCGAATACTTGCGACACATTGCTGCTGCCGGTTCTTGCCCCGGACACACCGTCATGGGTGGTCATCAGGCACCGCGGCCCGCACCTGCAACAACTGGCGGCGCAACTCGGCGATCTGCGCGTCCTGCTGCTCCAGGCGCCGGCTGGCGCGCTGGCTGGCCGATTCCTGACGCGCCACCTCCTGCTGCAGGCGCTTCACCTCGACCTGATTGCGTTGCATCCGCTGCCGTACGGCCGGCAGTGCCGGGACGGCCGTCGAGCCGGCGCGGGCCGGTCCGGCCGGCGGCGCGGCCCAGGCCGACGCGGTGAGCAGGATGCCGATGGCGGCAAGAGACGGCAGGACACGCATGGTCAGAGATAATCCTCGATCAGCAACTCGGCAATCTGCACCGCATTCAAGGCCGCACCCTTGCGGATGTTGTCCGAGACGACCCACAGGTCCAGCCCGCGCTCATGCGAGATGTCCTCGCGGATGCGCCCGACGAACACGCCATCGGTCCCGGCCGCCTGCGCCACCGGGGTCGGGTAGCCGGCCGGCTTGCGCTCGTCAATCAGCACCACGCCCGGCGCCTGGCGCAGCAGTTCGCGCGCCTCCTCGGCGGTGATCTTGTCGCTGGTCTCGATGTGCACCGCCTCGGAATGGCCATAGAACACCGGCACGCGCACCGCGGTCGGGTTCACCTGGATCGACTCGTCCTCCAGGATCTTGCGGGTCTCCCACACCAGCTTCATCTCCTCCTTGGTGTAGCCGTTGGGCTGGAAGTCGTCGATCTGCGGGATCACATTGAACGCGATCTGGACCGGGAATTTCTTGCCCGGTTCCACGCTTTGGAAATTCAGCAGGGCCGCGGTCTGTCGGCCCAGCTCCTCCATGCCGCTGCGGCCGGCACCGGAGACGGACTGGTAGGTGGCCACGTTGATCCGCTCGATCTGCGCCGCGCGGTGGATCGGCGCCAGCGCGACCAGCATCTGCATGGTCGAGCAATTCGGGTTGGCGATGATGCCGCGGTTGGTGTACTGGGCGATCGCGTGCGGGTTGACCTCGCTGATCACCAGCGGGATGTCGTCCTGATAGCGGAACTCGGAAGTGTTGTCGATCACCACCGCGCCGGCCGCTGCCGCGCGCGGCGCGTGTTCGCGGCTGACCGAGCCGCCGGCGGAGAAGAACGCGATGTCGACGCCGGCGAAGTCGTAGGTATCCAGCAACTGCACGGTGACCTGCTTCCCGCCGAAGCTGACCTTGCCACCGGCTGATCGCTCGCTGGCCAGCGGCACCAGCTCGCTGACCGGAAACTCGCGCTCGGCGAGGATGGCCAGCAGGGCTTCGCCGACGGCACCGGTGGCGCCGACCATGGCGACCTTGTAACTGCTCTTGTGACTCATGGAATGGGTTGCTCTGGAAGTGGAGGCGTGCCGGTCACAGCACGTTCGGGTTGAGGAGGTTGGGTGGTCGTCCTGCGTGCGGACCATGGCCGAACAACGCGAGCACATTGTCCACCGCCACCGATGTCATCGCGCGGCGGGTATCGGTCGTGGCGCTGGCGATATGGGGGCTGAGCACCACGTTGTCGAGCGTGAGCAGCGCCGGATGCAGCTTCGGTTCGCCCTCGAACACGTCCAGCGCCGCGCCGGCCAGGCGCCGGTCGCGCAACGCCGCGGCCAGCGCGGCGTCGTCGACAATGCCGCCGCGGGCGATGTTGACCAGCATCGCGGTCGGCTTCATCAGGGCCAGCTCGGCCGCGCCGATGGCGTGTCGGGTGCGCGGCGTCAGCGGCAAGGCCAACACCAGGAAATCGGACTCGCCCAGCAACTGCGCCTTGTCCACGTGGCGTGCGTTGCAGGCGCGCTCGACCGCCTCGGGCAGCGGCGAGCGGTTGTGGTAGATCACCGGCATGCCGAAGCCGACCGCGCGATGGGCGATGGCCTGGCCGATGCGGCCCATGCCGAGGATGCCCAGGGTGCGACCGCGCACGTCGCTGCCCAGCCACGCCTTGAACTCGGTGGCATGCCAGTGGCCGGCACGCAGCCAGCGCTCGGCCGCAGTCATGCGCCGGGCCGCGCCCAGCAGCAGCGCCCAGGCGAAGTCGGCCACGCTCTCGTTGAGCACGTCGGCGGTGTTGGACACCGCGATGCCGGCAGCGCTCATCGCGTCGACGTCGATGTTGTCGTAGCCCACTGCAAGGTTGGCCACGATACGCAGGCGCTCGGCCGCACCGATTTCGGCCGCGCCGATGCGGTCCTTGAGGCCGACGATCACCGCATCCTGCCCTGCCAGCCGGGCGGCCAGTTCGGCAGGACTGAACTTGCGTTCGGTCTCCTCCACGGTCACCTGGAAATGCGGCTCCAGCCGGGCGATGACACCGGGGAAAGTGGGGCGGGACACCCAGACGCGCGGCTTGTCGGTCATCGAACGGGTTCCGGTGGCGGTGGCTCGGCCTCAGGCGATGCGTGGCGCGACCGGCCCCACGTCGCCGCATTGCGCCCGATGGCGCAAGGCGTGATCCATCAGCACCAGCGCCATCATCGCCTCGGCGATGGGCGTGGCACGGATGCCGACGCAGGGGTCGTGACGCCCCTTGGTGACCACGTCCACCGGCTCGCCGGCCAGGTTCACGCTGCGGCCGGGGATCAGGATGCTGGAGGTGGGCTTCAACGCGATCGAGGCGGTCACCGCCTGTCCCGTGCTGATGCCACCGAGAATGCCACCGGCGTGATTGGACGTAAAGCCGTCCAAACGCATTTCATCGCGATGTACGCTCCCGCGTTGGGCGACGGCGGCGAAACCATCGCCGACCTCCACGCCCTTGACTGCGTTGATCGACATCAGCGCACTGGCCAGGTCGCCGTCCAGCTTGCCGTAGACCGGCTCGCCCCAGCCAGGAGGCACGCCCTCGGCGACCACGTTGACGCGCGCGCCGACCGAATCGCCGGACTTGCGCAGCTTGTTGATGTAGTCCTCCAGCGCCGGCACCTGCGATGCATCGGGCCAGAAGAACGGGTTCTGCTCCACCGCGCTCCAGTCGAACGCACCGGGCACGACCTCGCCGATCTGCGCCAGGTAGCCGCGCACGTGCACGCCGTGGCGTTCGGCCAGCCATTTCTTCGCCACGACGGCGGCGGCCACGCGCATGGTGGTCTCGCGCGCCGAGGAGCGCCCGCCGCCGCGCGGGTCGCGGATGCCGTACTTCTGCCAGTAGGTGTAGTCGGCGTGGCCGGGGCGGAAGGTCTGCTCGATCTCGCCGTAGTCCTTGCTGCGCTGGTCGGTGTTGCGGATCAGCAGCGCGACCGGCGTGCCGGTGGTCTTGCCCTGGTACACGCCGGAAAGAATCTCCACCTCGTCCGCCTCGTGCCGCTGCGAGGTGTAGCGGCTGCGGCCGGTGGCGCGGCGCTCGAGGTCGGTGCGGAACTCTTCCGAGGCGATGGCCAGCCCCGGAGGGCAGCCGTCGATCACGCAGCCGATCGCCGGCCCGTGGCTTTCGCCGAAGGTGGTGACGGTGAACAGCTTGCCGAAGGAATTGCTTGACATCGCGCGTCCGGGATCAAAGCCCAGAGCATACCGGCACCACCCCTCTTGTAGGAGCCCGCTCGTGGGCGATGCCTTTTTAATCTTGCGAATCCCGAATCCCCAATCCCGGCTCTCGACAGACGAATGTCTGGTCATCCCGGTTCAAGAACATCGCCCGCGAGCGGGCTCCTGCCGTGGCGCCGCTGGCCACTCGCGGGAGAGCATGGCGAAGATCATGTCGTCCACCCATTCGCCGTGCAGCCACAGGCTTTCGCAGTGATGGGCTTCCTGGCGCATGCCCAGCGAACGCAGCAGGGCGAGGCAGGCCTGGTTGCGCGGGTCGACCGAGGCGTGGATGCGGTGCCGACGCCACGGGCCGAATACCTGCCCGAACAGGGCGCGCACGGCCTCGCCGGCGTAGCCACGGCCCTGCCCGGCCGGCGCGAGGCTGATGCCGAACTCGACCGATTCCATCGCATCCTCGGGCAGGTTCACGCCAAGATCGCCGATCAGCCGGCCGTCCTCGCGCAGGCGGATCGCGCGCTGGAACCAGCCGGCGGGAGTGGCTGCGGGCGATTGTCGCTCGATGAAGGCACGCGCGGCGGCGAGATCGGCTGGCCGCCAACCCTGGTAGCGCGCCACCACGGGGTCGCTGCGCAGGGCGAACAGCGCCGCGGCGTCTTCAGCGCGCAACGGGTCGATCCGCAGTCGCGCCGTGACCAGTTCCATGTCAGCCCGGGCGGCGTGCGACAGCCGCGGCGTGAATCGCCGCCGCATGCTCGACCAGGTCGCGCCGCTCCAGCGCGAACACGCCCATCGGGCCGACCTTGAACTCGATCCACACGAACGGGACCTCCGGCAGCAGCGCGGACAGCGCGTGCTCGCTCTCGCCCACCTCCACGATCAGCAGGCCGTCCTCGGTCAAATGACCAGCCGCCTCGTCCAGCATGCGCAGGCACAGGTCCAGGCCGTCCGCGCCGGAGGTCAGGCCCAGCTTGGGCTCGTGCGCGTATTCGCCCGGCAGCGCCGCGTACTCGTCCTCGGTGACGTAGGGCGGGTTGGAGACGATCAGGTCGTACTTGCGCCCGGCCACGCCGGCGAACAGATCCGACTGGATCGCCTCGACGCGGCCCTCGACGTGCTGGAACGCGATGTTCTCGCGCGCCAGCGACAGCGCCTCGTCGCTGATGTCGACGATGTCGACCTGCCATTCGGGGTTGTACTCGGCCATCGCGATGCCGATGCAACCCGAGCCGGTGCACAGGTCCAGCGCGCGCTCGACGTGGCGCTCGTCCAGCCACGGCGTGAAGCCCGTCTCGATCAGCTCGGCGATCGGCGAGCGCGGCACCAGCGCGCGGCGGTCGCTCTTGAACTTCAGCCCGGCGAACCAGGTCTCGCCGACCAGGTAGGCCACCGGCAGGCGCTCGTTGACGCGCCGCTCGATCAGCGCCAGCACGTTCGCGCGCTCTTCCGCGGTGAGCCGGCCGGCGCCGTAGGCCGGCGGAATGTCCGGCGGCAGATGCAGGCTGGCCAGCACGAGATGCGTGGCCTCGTCGATCGGGTTGTCGTGGCTGTGCCCGAAAGTCAGCCCGGCGGCCGAGAAGCGGCTGGCGCCGTAACGGATGAAGTCGATGATGGTGGCGAGATCGGCAGTCACGGTGGTGCCCGGAGCGGAATGGCCCGCAAGTATAGGGGCGAGGAGTGAGTGGAGAGGAGTGAGAAGTGAGAGAAAGCCAAGGCAGTTGCCGGCGATCCCATGCGTTCCTCTCTTTTCTCACTCCTCTCCACTCACTCCTCGCCTCTCCACTCACTCCTCGCCCCTATACTGCCCGGATGACTTTCAAGGTATTCCTCCAATACGTCCTTCCGCACCGCTTCCTGTCCCGCCTGGTCTACTGGGCCACGCGCTGGACGTTTGCGCCGTGGAAGAACTGGCTGATCGCCACCATCGTGCGCAACTACGACGTGGACATGGCCGAGGCCGCGCAGTCCGACCCGCTGGCCTACCAGCATTTCAATGCGTTCTTCACGCGCAAGCTGAAACCCGGCGCGCGCCAGGCGGATGCCGATCCGGCCACCCTGCTCTCACCCGCCGACGGGCGCATCAGCCAGGCCGGGCGCATCGTCGACGGGCGGATTTTCCAGGCGAAGGGGCAGGATTACACCGCCGCCGAACTGCTCGGCGGCGACCAGGCCGCCGCCGCGCCGTACCGCAACGGCAGCTTCGTGACGGTCTACCTGTCGCCGCGCGACTACCATCGGGTGCACATGCCGATGAAGGGAACGCTGCGCGAAACCGTGCATGTGCCGGGGCGCATCTTCAGCGTGGCGCCATTCGCGGTGGAGGCGATCCCGCGGCTGTTCGCGCGCAACGAGCGGCTGGTCTGCCATTTCGACGGCGAACGCGGCCCCTTCGTGGTGGTGATGGTCGGCGCGATCCTGGTCTCGTCGGTGGCCACGGTCTGGGACGGCCTGGTGATCCCGCCGTACGCCTCGTCGATCCGCCGCAAATCGTTTGCCGGGCAGGACATCACGCTGGAACGCTTCGCCGAGATGGCGCGCTTCAACATGGGTTCGACCGTGATCGTGTTGTTGCCGCCGGGCAGCGCGACGGTCGATCCGCTGCCGCCGCAACAGCACGTTCGCGTGGGCCAGCGGATCGGCCAGATCAGGGTGGCAGGCGGCCACTTTCCCGAAAACTGACGTTGCGCGTCATTTTGTGACGCTATGCGCGCAAATTCCGGGGGTGGCCGGTTAACCTCCTCGCGACGGACCGGCCAACATGCCGTGCCGAACCTGTGCCGAGGGGAACCATGCAGATACTCACTCCATTCTTCGCGGTGGTGCGTTCGCGCCAGCTTGGCCGCCAGTTCCGCGATGTCGAACGCAGCATCCGGACCCTGCCCAAGCGCAGCCGCGATCGGCTGAGCATGCTCACCCTGCGCGAGATCGGCCAAGCCTCGCGCTGCGATTTCCCGCACCTGTACGGCACCACGCCGGAATCGCGCTACCTGCCGTGGGGACAAGGCACCGACCTGGGCTACGAGCGTGCACGTTCGAACAACGCCGAGGTCGCGCTGCGCGGCATCGCGCTGTGGCTGGCGGTCGCCTATCACGAGACCAAGACCGCCACCCAGCCCAACCTGCAGGCCCAGCACCGGCAGTTGCTGCAGTTGCTGCGCGAGCTCAAGGAGCTCCACGGCGGCGGCAGCCGCAGCGATACCTCGGACAGCTGGATGCAGGAGAGCGCCGTCGCCTGACCGCGCGGCGGCGCCCCACCCCGCGCCTCAACGGCAGACCGGCACCTTCAGATGCTGGCCCACCCGGATGCGGTGGTGCTGGAGATCGTTGATCTCGGAAATCTCCTGCACGCTGGAACAATGCAGTTTGCGCACGATGCTGATCAAGGTGTCGCCGCGGCGCACGCGATACGTGGTCGTTCTCTGCGCACCCGCCTTCGCCAGCGCCTGCGCCGGATCGGGTACCACCGGCACCGTCGCACGGTGCAGGTCCGCCGCGAGGATCGGCCACGGACCATCGACGCAACGGGCGGCATAGGCACGCTCCAGTCGCTTGGGCACCCGCAGCGTGGCGCCGACCGGCTGGCTGGTATCGGGGTCGAGCCGCGGATTGAGGTTGCGCAGGGTGCGGAACCAGCCCTCCTCCATGCCATCGGCCGAACCCAGGCAGACGGTGAGCTCATCAAGCGACGCGGCGCGCTTGAGCGTGATGCTGCCGGGGTCGCCGTCGATCTTCGGGAAGCGCAGGTTGTAGCTGTCTGGATGCAGGAACAGCCACGCCGCCGCCAGCACCGCCGGCACGTAGTCGCGCGTCTCGGGCGACATCTGGTCGTAGATGCGCGGGTCGTAGAAACTCACCGACGGGTCGTCGCCCACCGCCCGGCGCATGCGGCCTTCGCCGCCGTTGTAGGCGCCGATGACGAGCTCCAGGTTGTTGTTGAAGATGCGCAACTGCTCGTTGAGGTATTCGGCATTGGCCCGCGCCGAGGCGGCCGGGTCGAAGCGCATGTCGAAGCCGTTGTCCACGCCCAGCCCGAAACGCATGCCGGTGGAATACATGAACTGCAGCGGGCCGGAGGCGCCGGAGCGCGACACCGCGTGCACCTTGCCGCCGGATTCCTGGGCCACCATGCCGAACAGCAGCGCCTCGGGCAGGTCGGCCTTCTGGTAGGCCGGCCACATATCGTGGCGCAGGTACTGGTAATTGACCCAGGCGTCCATCAGGTAAGGCCGGCGCTGGGTCAGCCACATCTCCAGCGCTGCCTTCACCGGCCCGTTCATCGCGATCAGCTGCGACAGCTTCTGTCCGTGCAGCAGCGTCACGCTGCGCTGCGCCTGCGGCAGGCTGGCCGCACCGGCATGACCGGTGGCCAGCGCCGCCTGCGACGACTCGACATCCCCGGACAGATCCGGGAGGTCGTCGAAATCGCCATCTTTCAGGCGCAGCAGGCGGTCGAATACGGAAAAGAAGCGCTGCGGATCGCAGCCGGCGGTGACCGCACATTTCGCCGACGACTGCTTCAGCAAGTCGAGCGACTGGCGCAGGCTCAGTGCCGACGCATCGCTGTCGCCTTCGCGCGCCTGCTGCAAGGCGGTCTCGTAGCCCTTGCTGGCCTGGTTCAACTGGCCGTACAGCGCATCGGCCGGCGTCGGGGTCCTGTCGCCGCCGCTGCTGGCGCAGCCGCCCAGCAAGGTGCAGGCCAGCACAAGCGACGCGAGGTGCCGCGGGCGAAAGACGTGGGGCAACGACATGAAGAACTTCACCTGCAAAAAGCATTCACCATAGCCGGCCGCGAAGCCGGACTCAACGCACGGCGTCACAACCGCGAGCCACGCGTCGGGTTGGCTACAATCGCGTCACCACCAATGGAAGGACCGCCATGACTGACATCCTGATCGGCCGCAACGACAGCACCAGCGTCAGCCTGGACCCGCACTACGGCAATCGCCACGGCATGATCGCCGGCGCCACCGGCACCGGCAAATCCGTGTCGCTGATGGTGCTGGCCGAAGGCTTCTCGCGGCTGGGCGTGCCGTGCTTCCTGGCCGATGCCAAGGGCGACCTGGCCGGCCTGGCGATGGCCGCGGGCGAGCCGGGCGACAAGCTCAAGGCGCGCCTGGAAAAGCTCAAGCTCGCGGACTGGAAGGCGCAGGCGAACCCGGTAGTGTTCTGGGACATCTACGGCAAGCTCGGCCACCCGGTGCGCGCCACCGTCAGCGAGATGGGTCCGACCCTGCTCGGCCGCGTGCTGGAATTGAACGACACCCAGGAAGGCGTGCTCGAAGTGGTGTTCAAGGCCGCCGACGACCAGGGCTGGCTGCTGCTGGACCTGGCCGACCTGCGCGCCCTGCTCACCTACGCCGCCGAGAACGCCAAGGCGCTGTCCACCCAGTACGGGCTGATCAGCACGACCAGCATCGCGGCGATCCAGCGCGCCCTGCTGAAACTCGAGGGCGACGGCGCCGACCAGTTCTTCGGCGAGCCGGCACTGGAACTGGCCGACCTGATGCGCCAGGACATGAGCGGGCGCGGCATCATCAACGTGCTGGCCGCCGACCAGCTGATCATGAAGCCGCGGCTGTACTCCACCTTCCTGTTGTGGCTGCTGTCCGAACTGTTCGAGCAATTGCCCGAAGTGGGCGATCTCGACCAGCCGAAGATGGTGTTCTTCTTCGACGAGGCGCACCTGCTGTTCGACGACGCCTCGCCGGCGTTGCTGCAGCGGGTGGAACAGGTGGTGCGGCTGATCCGCTCCAAGGGCGTCGGCGTGTACTTCTGCTCGCAGAACCCCGACGACGTGCCCGGCGTGATCCTCGGCCAGCTCGGCAACCGCATCCAGCATGCGCTGCGCGCGTTCACCCCGCGCGACCAGAAGGCGGTCAAGGCGGCGGCGGAAACTTTCGTCGCCAACCCGAAACTCGACGTCACCGAGGCGATCACCAAGCTGGCCGTGGGCGAGGCGCTGGCCTCGACGCTGGCCCACGGCGGCGTGCCCACGCCGGTGGAACAGGTGCTGGTGACCACGCCGTGCTGCCGCATCGGCGCGATCACCGAGGCCGAGCGCGGCACCATCCGCCAGCGCTCGCCGGTGGGCGCGAAATACGACACCACGGTCAATCGCGAATCGGCCGCCGAGATGCTGGCCAAGCGCGCCGAGGACAAGGCCGCCAATGCCGCCACCGTGGCGGCCGACGCGCCGGCCAATGGCTCGGCGAAGGAAGCGGACGGCGGCTGGGGCGGCGCCGTGCATGACGCCCTGTTCGGCACCAAGCGCCGCCAGGGCATGATCGAGACGATGGGCAAGCAGATGGTGCGCACCGCGGGCAGCCAGCTCGGCCGACAGATCCTGCGCGGCGTGCTGGGCGGCATCTTTGGCGGCAAGCGCTGAGTGAGAGCCTGCTCCATGTCTCCGCATAGCCCGCGTTGCCTTGCCGTGGCCGTCAGGTGGTGGCGCGTGGCGCAGCGCCTGCCTGGCTGGCAGGTCAAGCCGCGCGCTGCCGCATGGCGGCCACGGCAAGGCAACCCGAAGGGCCGGGTCTGTTTGCCCGCATCCCTGCGTCATCACTCGGTCGTGGACGGACGTCCACTCCTTCGTTCTTCCTTGGCCTGCGCGCAAACAGCTCCCGGCGCGGGCCATGCGGAGACATGGAGCAGGCTCTGATGCCGCGCGTCGAAATCGTCGCCGCCGATACGCCGTTCGCGCAGCGCCTGCGGGACGGTTTCGGCTATCCGCTGCGCGGCGCCGCACTGGCCACCTGCGTGGCGCTGGCGCTGGCCCACTACGTCGGCCTGCTGCCTGGCTATGTCGGTGCGCTGGCCAGCGCGCTGGTCTGGGCCGCCACCTGGCGTTATGCCGCGGACTGCATGCAGCACACCGCCAACGGCTACGCCGACCCACCGGACGTGGGCAGTGACGGCAACAGCGCCAGCGGCTGGGGACTGACCGCGATTCACCTGCTGGTGGTCGCCTTGTGCGTGGTCTCCATCGTGTTCTTCCCGCGCCTGCTGTGGCCGGTGCTGCTCCTGGCGGCGCTGGTGCTGCCGGCGATCGACATGTCGCTGGCGTTCGACGGCAACCTCGCGCTGGCCATCAATCCGCTCAACTGGTTGCGCATCATCGGCGGTTTCGGCGGCGCGTATCTGGTCCCCGTGGCGATCAACCTGCTGCTCGGCGTGCTGATCGTGGTCGCTTCGGTCACCACTGCGCGGCTGCCGCGACTGCTCGCCTTGCCGCTGTTCGCGTTCGCCTACACCTACCTGATCGTGCTCGCCTTTCATCTCATGGGCGCGATGATCCACCAGCGCCACGAGCGTTTCGGCATGGTGCCGGAAGCGCCGGAGCTGGCCAAGGCTTCCGGGCAGGACGCCGACGACCGACTGGTGGATGCCGCGCGCCAGCAGGCAACCGACGATCCGCAGGCCGCGTTGCGCCAACTTGCCGCGCGACTGCGCGAGCGCGCGGCGCCACCCGCCGTGCACCAGTTCTACCGCGAGCTGCTGCACCGGCAGGGCCTGCGCGACGACCTGCTGGTGCACGGCCAGATCTGGATTGCCGCGCTGATCGCCCAGGGCGAATCGCGGCGCGCCCTCGGCGTGCTGCAGGAATGCTGCGGCATCGACGCCAGCTTCATCCCGGACGACCCGCAGACCTGCGGCGCCCTGGCCGACCTGGCCGTGCGGATGGGCATGAGCCGCCTCGCGATCCATCTCGGCCAGGGTTATGTCGCGCACTGGCCACGCGACCCGCAGGCGCCACACTACGGCCTGCTGGCCGCACGCGCACTGGCCGCCCATGCCGACCAGCACGCCGACGCGGCAGCGCTGCTCGACCGGCTCGTCGCGGCCTGGCCCGAGCACCCGCTGCGCGGCGAGATCGACGCGCAGCGACGACAACTGGCCAGCCCGGCATGAGCCGCTGGCGCCCGCCCTCGCCCGGCTCCACCGCGATCATCACCCGCGACGGCTTCGAACGGCTCAAGGCCGAACTCGACCACCTGTGGCACGTGTTGCGCCCGGAAGTGGTGAAGGCCCTCGCCGCGGCAGCCGCCGAAGGCGATCGCTCGGAGAACGCCGAATACACCTATCGCAAGAAACAGCTCGGCGAAATCGACCGCCGCGCGCGTTACCTCAGCAAACGCATTCCCGCACTGAAAGTTGCCGAGGGCGTGCCGGGCGATCGCCGCGCCGTGTTTTTCGGCGCCTGCATCGGGCTGGAAAACGTGGACAGCGGCGAAGTCCACCGCTACCGCATCGTGGGCCCGGACGAGACTGACGCCAGGCGCGGCTGGATCAGCATCGACTCGCCGCTCGCACGCGCCGTGCTGAAAAAACGCGTCGACGACGAGTTCTCCGCCGAGCTGCCGGGCGGGCGGGCGGAGTTCGTGGTGCTGTCGGTGGATTACGAGCAGGAAGCCTGACGCGGGCCAGTCGACCGCTCAATGCGGCCGCAGCAGTTTCAATGCATGCTGGTGGTCGCGTTCGATCTGCGCCAGCCGCGCCTGCCGTGCCTGCGGGCTGATCCACCGGCCCTGCTCGGCCTGCTGCCGCAGCAGGGTGTACTGCATGTCGACGAAGGGCTGCAGCACGTGGTTGGTCTCCGCCGCGAAACCGCCCAGGTCCGGAATCCGCGCCAGCCGCTCGCGCTGGCGCTCGCCGACCTCGCCGGGCGCCTTGCCGTAGGCCAGCAGGAATGCCGTGAGCTTCTGGCGCAGCGATTCGGGCATGCCGTCGCGGATCACCAGCACGCCGGAGGGAATCAGCCGCGAGCGCCAGATCACCCGCAGTTGCGCTGCCTCGCGCGGAAAGTTGCGCCGGAACAGGTCCATGTCCGGGTTGTTGCTGCTGGCCACGTCCACTTCGCGGTTGACCACGGCGAGCAGGTTGCTCTGATGATCGCCCACCCGCACGTTGGCGAAGAAAGTGTCCGAATTGAGCCCGCGCGGCGCGAACACGTAGGCTTCCGGCGCGGTATAGCCGGTGACCGAAAGCTGTTCGCTGCGCGCATAACGCCAGCCGTGGCTGGTCGTGGCGAGCAGGTCGTTCAGATCGCGGATCGGGCTGTCGCTGCGCACCACCAGCATGGCGACGTTGCCGTTGACGCCATCGTTGCGCACGAACTGGGCGAACACCTGCATGTGCTGCTGCGTCACCGCCTCCACCGCGAGCTTGCCGGAGAGAAAGGCCACGTCCACCCGCTGCGCGCCGATGGCGTCGGACAGGCCGGCGTAGCTGCTCACCGACACGGTGGTCACGGGGTGGTCCAACTGCTTGTGCAAGTCGTCCAGCAGCGGCCGCCATTGCTCCAGCGACTCGGCCGCGCTGCCGATCGGCAGGATGCCGAAGCGGATCGGCTCCATCGGTGTCGCTGCCTGCGCCGTCCCTGCTCCGGCGCACGCGAGCAGCACACCCTGGGTGAGCAAGGCTGCAAGCATCCACGTCACGCCACGCCCGAGACGCCCCTGGCGTCGTCGCAAACCCGCGATATTCAATGCCCTGCTCCCTCGAACCCCGTGCTCCCCGATTGCTCGTATATAGTCGCGATCGGTCGATCCGGCAAGCACGGGGAGGGCTTCGGCGTCGCGGAAGATGCCGGCCCGGATGCGGATGCAGGGTTTCCGGGCGATCGGTCAACCTCCGGCCAGCGGCGGCGGGTAACTCCGCCCGGCCCGCACCGGCCGAAAGCACGCCGCCTCGCGCACGAAAGCCTCCTGCTCGTTGTCCGGATGCCAGCCGGGCACGCCGGCCAGCGGCAAGGGGCGCAGTTCCAGCGGATCGCCGAGCACATCGCCGTTGCCGATGGCCTGCGCGCAGGCTTCGAGGACCTCGCCCGGTGACAACCGCGGCCCGGCGACCACCAGCGCCTTGCCCACCAGCAGTTGCGCCGGTGTCAGCGCGTGTTCGAGCAAGGCGTGGCCGAACACCTCGACATGGATGCGCCCGTCGAACCACGCCTCCCGCTCGCGCCAGAACAGGCCATGCCAGTCATGCGCATTCCACAGCGCCAGCAGCGCCGGATTGCGCAGCGCGACCACGACGCCGGCCTCGTCGAAATGGGTCAGTGCGCATTGCGCACGCGAGCGCTGCCTGGTGCCCATGCGGGCGATTTCGGCCACCTGCCGCGCGTTGAGCGCGCGCTTGAGCGCACAGTGGCGCAGCCAGGCGAGTGCGTTGAACAGGTCGTGCCAGTTGCGTTCGCGGGTAGCGATCGCGCCGTGTTCGGCAATGCGCTGTTCGTAGTGCAGGCCGTCGGCCAGCAGTTCACGGGTCTGCGCCACGAAGCGTTCGTGCATGCCGGCGGGGCGGGCGGCATTGAGCGCACCGATGGATGGCCAGTCGCGGCCCTCGACCAACCGGGCGTGCTCGCGCCACGCGGCCAGCGGCATCCGACCGAACACTTGCGGATCGACCGCACCGCGCGCCGGCGCCACATAGCGCATGGCGCGTTACACGATCTTGAGCGCGGGATGCGCCAGGCGCGCGTGCAGGTCGTGTTCGCTGGCCGCCTCGACCACCACGTCCACGAACTGGCCCGGCTTCAGCTGCTGGCCGTCGGCGATCAGCACGCAGCCGTCGATCTCCGGCGCATCGGCGGCCGAGCGAGCCACCGCGCCGTCGACGCCGGCCTCGTCCACCAGCACCTTGAGCGTGCGGCCGATCTTGCGCTGCAGTTTGGCGGCGGAGATTTCCGCCTGCACCGCCATGAACTGTTCGAGGCGATCCTCCTTCAGCTCCTCGGACACCGCGCCGGGCAGCTCGTTGGCCTTGGCGCCGTCCACCGGCGAATAGGCGAACGCGCCCACGCGGTCCAGTTCGGCCTCGCGCAGGAAGTCCAGCAGCTCCTCGAACTCGGCATCGGTCTCGCCGGGGAAACCGACGATGAAGGTGCTGCGGATGGTCAGCTCCGGCACCAGCTCGCGCCAGTTCCGGATGCGCTCCAGCGTCTTGTCGATGTTGCCGGGGCGCTTCATCAATTTCAGGATGCGCGGGCTGGCGTGCTGGAACGGGATGTCGAGGTAGGGCAGGATTTTCCCCTCCGCCATCAGCGGCATCAGCTCGTCCACGTGCGGGTACGGGTAGACGTAGTGCAGGCGCGTCCACGCGCCGAGTTCGGACAGGCCTTCGCACAGCTCGGTCATGCGGGTGCGGTAGTTCTTCCCGCGCCACGGGCGCTCGGCGTACTTCACGTCGACGCCATAGGCGCTGGTGTCCTGCGAGATCACCAGCAGTTCCTTCACGCCGCCCCTGACCAGTTTCTCGGCCTCCACCAGCACCTCGTCGACCGGCCGCGAGACCAGGTTGCCGCGCATCGAGGGGATGATGCAGAAGCTGCAGCGGTGGTTGCAGCCCTCGGAAATCTTGAGGTACGCGTAGTGCTTCGGCGTCAGCTTCACGCCGGTGTCCGGCACGATGTCGAGGAACTTGTTGCGCGTGGGCGGCAACACCTCGTGCACCGCGCTCATCACGCTGGCGTAATCCTGCGGGCCGCTGATCGAGAGCACGTCCGGATATGCCTCGCGGATCAGCTCGGCGCGCTTGCCCAGGCAGCCGGTGACGATCACCTTGCCGTTCTCGTTGAGCGCGGTGCCGATCGAGTCCAGCGACTCCTGCACCGCCGCGTCGATGAAACCGCAGGTGTTCACCACCACCGCGTCGGCCTCGCCGTAGCTGGGCACGATCTGGTAGCCCTCCACCTTGAGCTGGGTGAGGATGCGCTCGGAATCCACCAGCGCCTTGGGGCAACCGAGACTGACGAAGCCGATCTTCTGGGTGGGCTGGGGCATGGCGGACGGCTACCGTGGCAGGGCGCGAAAACGGTTGATTATACGTGACGGCCACGCCCTCGCCGCTGCGGTTACCATCGCCGCATCGGCAACTGATCGAGGCAGAGCCATGGGCCAGGACATCACCATCCCCACCGGCGGCACCCATTGCATCGGCGCCTACATGGCCACCGCCGAGGGCAAGCCCAAGGGCGGCCTGGTGGTGATCCAGGAAATCTACGGCGTCACCGCGCACATCCGCCGGGTGGTCGACCACTTCGCCGCGCTCGGCTATACCGCGATCGCGCCCGCGTTCTTCGACCACCTGGAAAGCGGCGTGGAACTGGCCTACGACCAGGTCGGCACCAACAAGGGCCGCAACCTGGTCAACGAGCTGGGGCTGGAGCGTGCCGTCGAGGACGTCGCCAGCGCCGCCGAGGCCATTTCCTCGGCGGGGAAAATCGGCACGGTCGGCTACTGCTGGGGCGGCACCGTCGCCCTGCTCGCCGCGCTGCGCCTGGGGCTGCCGTCGGTGAGCTACTACGGCGCGCGCAACCTGCCGTTCCTGCACGAGGTGCCCAGGGCGCCGGTGATGTTCCATTTCGGCGAGAAGGATCAGAACATCACGCCGGAGATGGTGGAGAAACATCGCGTGGCGCTGCCGCAGATGGAACTGTTCACCTACCCGGCGGACCACGCGTTCAACCGCGATGGCAGCAAGGCGTATCACGAAGCCAGCGCCAAACTGGCGCTGCAGCGCACGCTGGCCTTCTTCGACAAGCACCTGGCCAACGCATGAGCGAGGCGTTCACCCTCGACCCGCGGCTGGCCGCCGACACCCGCCTGCTCGCCTCGCTGCCGCTGTGCGACGTGCGCCTGATGGATGACGCGCGCTACGGCTGGCTGGTGCTGGTGCCGCGCCGCGACGGCCTGGTCGAGATCGCCGACCTGGACGAGGGCGAACAGGCCACGCTGTGGCACGAAGTCAACCGCGCCGCCGCCGCCCTGCGTGCGGCGATGCCGTGCGACAAGCTCAACCTGGGCGCGCTGGGCAATATCGTGCGGCAGTTGCACGTGCACGTGGTGGCGCGTCGCGAGGGCGATGCCGGCTGGCCCGGCCCGGTGTGGGGCCACGGCCAGCGCGAGCCCTGCGCCGAAGCCGTGCTGCACGAGCGGATGACCACGCTGCGGCAAGCACTCGCGGCGCGCGGCTAGCGTGCCGGCCGACGCGATCCAGTTCGAGCCGCTGGCCGAGGATGCGCTGCTGCTGCGCTTCGGCGACCGCATCGAGCCGGTGCTCAACGACCGCGTGCACGCTGCCGTCGCCGCGCTGCGGGATCTGCCCTCGCTGGAATGCGTGCCAGCCTATGCCAGCGTGCTGTTGCGATTCGCGCTGGCGGCGTGGCAAGGCGACGAGGCGGCGAGTGCGCAC
This sequence comes from Rhodanobacter sp. UC4443_H10, assembly GCF_052978325.1. Taxonomy (NCBI): domain Bacteria; kingdom Pseudomonadati; phylum Pseudomonadota; class Gammaproteobacteria; order Lysobacterales; family Rhodanobacteraceae; genus Rhodanobacter; species Rhodanobacter sp. UC4443_H10. Next base: position 1,003,931 of record NZ_CM129668.1, read on the forward strand.
CAGCGCGTGGAACGGGCCGCGCGCATCGCGCTGGAAACCCGCCACGCGCCGGCCGGCGCTGGCCGCATCCACGAAATCCCCGTGTGCTATGGCGGCCCGCACGGCCCGGATCTGCATGAACTGGCGCAGCACCTGGGCCTGTCCGGGACGGTGGTGGTGGCTCGCCACGTCGGCGTCGACTACCGCGTGGCGATGCTCGGCTTCGCGCCCGGCTTCCCCTACCTGCTGGGGCTCGATCCCACGCTGGCGATGCCGCGCCGAAGCGACCCGCGCACCCGCGTGCCTGCCGGCAGCGTGGCGATCGGCGGCGCGCAGACCGGCATCTATCCGGCCGAACTGCCCGGCGGCTGGCATCTGATCGGGCGCACGCCGCTGCGCCTGTTCGACGCCGACGCAAGCGAACCTTCGCTGCTGGCCGCCGGCGACCGCGTGCGCTTCCGCGCGATCGACGCGGAGGAATTCGCCGACCTCGATGCGGTGCGGCGCCGATGAGCGTGCGCGTGCTCAAGCCCGGCCTGCTCGGCACGCTGCAGGATCGCGGCCGCCCCGGTCATGCAGCGATCGGCGTGGGCCGCGCCGGCGCGATGGACCTGCCGGCCTGGCGCCTGGCCAACGCGCTGGTCGGCAACCCCGGCGACGAGGCGGCGCTCGAATGCACCCTGCTCGGCCCGACCCTGCGCTTCGAACACGCGGCGTGGATCGCGATCACCGGTGCGCCGATCGCCGCCCGGGCCGGCGACACCGACTTGCCGACCTGGACAGCCTGCTGGCTGCCCGCCGGCAGCGTGCTGCAACTGGGCCGCATGGCCGCCGGCTGCCGCAGCTACCTGGCCGTGCGCGGGGGTTTCGACGTGGCCGCCGTGCTGGGCAGCCGCAGCAGCGACCTGCACGCCGGGCTCGGCCGCGCGCTGCAAACCGGCGACACGCTGCCGGTCGGCGCCACCGCCAGCAGCGCGGCGCCGGCGAACCATCCCCACGCCCTGCCATGGCGACTCGACCCGCGGCCATGGTTCGACTTCGCGCAAACGCCGCTCATGCTGCTGCCCGGCAGCCACCACGCGCAACTCGACGAGGTGTCGCGGCAAGCACTGCACATCGGCACTTTCCGCGTCGCCAGCGACAGCAACCGCACCGCCAGCCGTCTGGACGGCGCACGCCTGCAGTTGCGCGCACCGCTGGAACTGATCTCCGAGGCAACCCTGCCCGGCACGATGCAACTGCCGCCGTCCGGCCAGCCGATCGTGCTGATGGCCGAGGCGCCGGTGACCGGCGGCTATCCGCGCATCGGCCAGCTTGCCGCGGCGGATCTTCCGCGCCTGGCGCAACGCCGGCCGGGCGATCCCGTATGCTTTCGCCGTGGCACACTGGAACAGGCTGCCGATCGCCTGCGGCGCCGCGAGCAGGCGCTCGACGCTCTGTGCCGGCAGATCGCGCGACGACTGCAACACGACGGACTCCTCCCCGCATGACTGGCCTTGCATGACGCGCATCGACCTCAATGGCGACCTCGGCGAATCGTTCGGCGCCTGGCGAATGGGCGAGGACGCTGCGCTGCTCGATGTGGTCAGCTCGGCCAACCTCGCCTGCGGCTTCCACGCCGGCGACTTCATGACCATGCAGCAGACCGTGGCCGCCGCGATGGAGCGCGGCGTGGCGATCGGCGCCCACGTCTCGCTGCCCGACCTGCAGGGCTTCGGCCGCCGCGAGATGCGCGTGACACCCGCCGAGGTGCACGCGATGACGCTGTACCAGCTCGGCGCGCTCCACGGCTTCGCTCACGCCGCCGGCACCCGGCTGAGCCACGTCAAGCCGCATGGCGCGCTGTACAACATGGCGGCACGCGATCGCGCGCTGGCCGATGCGATCGCCGCGGCGGTGTGCCAGTTCGACCCGCGCCTGCGGCTGTTCGGCCTGAGCGGATCGGCACTGGTCGACGCCGGCGCGGCGCAGGGCCTGGCGGTGGCCGCCGAGGCATTCGCCGACCGTCGCTACCGGCCGGATGGCACGCTGCAACCGCGCAGCGAAGCCGGTGCGGTGATCGACGATGCCGGACTGGCCACTGCGCAGGCCTTGCAGATCGCGCTCGACGGCACCGTCACCGCCATCGACGGCAGCACCATCGCCATGCGCGCCGACACGCTGTGCCTGCACGGCGACGGCGTACATGCCGCACGCCTGGCGCGCAGCCTGCGCGCCGGGCTGGAAGCGGCCGGGGTGACCATCACGGCAACAGGTGAGGCATGAACTACTGGCCCCTGCTCGGCGTGGCGGTGATCGTGATCGGCTTCGCGCTGCGCTTCAACGCGGTGCCGGTGGTAGTGGTGGCGGCTTTGGTCAGCGGCCTTCTGTCCGGCCTGTCGGTGCCCGACCTGCTCGCCCTGCTGGGCAACAGCTTCGTGTCGCAGCGCATGCTGCTGCTGTTCGTGCTGACCTTGCCGGCGATCGGCCTGCTCGAACGCGCCGGCCTGCGTGAACACGCCCAGCGCTGGATGGCGCGATTGCAGAACCTGACCCTGGCGCGGCTGCTGGTCGGCTACCTGCTGCTGCGCCAGCTGCTGGCCACGATGGGCCTGACCGGCGTGGCCGGCGCAGCGCAGACGGTGCGCCCGCTGCTGGCTCCGATGGGCGAGGCCGCGGCGCAGAAGATCCTGCCCCGGCTGGACCAGGGCGATCGCGAGGAGCTGCGCGCGGTCGCCGCGGCCACCGACAACATCGGCCGCTTCTTCGGCGAGGACGTGTTCATCGCGCTGGGCGCGGTGTTGCTGATCCAGGGTTTCTACACCCAGCACGGCATCGAACTGAGTCCGCTGGCGATCGCCTTGTGGGCGCTGCCCACCGCGGTGGCCGCCTTCATCATCCAGTCGGTGCGCATCTGGCTGTACCAGCGCCGGCTGCAACGACGCGCTGCCAGCATCGAGCGGGACGCCTGAGCATGCTGCGGATCGAACACGCGTACTGGCTGATCGCCGCCTTCCTGCTCTACAGCGGCTGGCGCAACCTGCGCGACGGCCACCGCTGGCATGCCGCGTTCTGGATCGTGCTGGGGCTGCTGTTCGGCGCCGGCGATTTCATCCTGGCACAGTCCGCGGCCGGCCACGCCCTGCCCGCGCAGATCGCCGGCATCGGCGTGATCGCGCTGGCCTGCCTGGCGCCGCGGCTGCGCCGCCAGGCGCATCCGGAAAACCGCACGGCGGAGCAACGCCTGCAGTCGGCGATCGCGCTCGGCCACCGGCTGTTCGGGCCTGCCCTGCTGATTCCGCTGGTGACCCTGCTGGTGGCCTTGTTCGGCGGCTACCTGGTGATCGGCCACTTCGCGCTGTTCGCCAAGTCGCAGATGACGCTGACCGGGCTGGCGCTGGCCTGCGTGATTGCCCTGCTGGCCGCTGCGCGGGTGGCGCGAACGCCGGTGCTAGAAGGCGTGGCCGAAGGCCGGCGGTTGCTCGACGCGATCGGCTGGGCCGCGCTGCTGCCGTTGCTGCTGGCGGCGTTGGGCCAGGTGTTCACGCGCAGCGGCGTGGGCGCGGCGATCGCCGAGATCGCCACCGATTTCCTGCCCACCGGCAACGCCACCGCGGCGCTGGCGGTGTTCGCGCTGGGCATGGTGCTGTTCACCGTCATCATGGGCAACGCGTTTGCCGCGTTTCCGGTGATGATGGCCGGCATCGGCCTGCCGCTGCTGATCCACCAGCACGGCGCGCACCCCGCCATCCTCGGTGCGATGGGCATGCTGTGCGGCTACTGCGGTACCCTGCTGACGCCGATGGCGGCCGACTTCAACCTGGTGCCGGCGGCGCTGCTGGAATTGCGCAATCCGTACGGCGTGATCAAGGCGCAAGCCTGGAGCGCCGTGTGGATCTTCGCCAGCACGTTCACCATGATGTGGCTGCTGGTCTTTCGTTGAACGTGCGAGGCCCGATGAGCAAGACCCTGCCACGCATCCTGCTGACCGGCTTCGACCCGTTCGGCGGCGAGACGATCAACCCCTCGTGGGAAGCCGCGCGCGCCCTGCACGGGCGGCGCATCGGCGGGCACCGGGTGGTGGCGCGGCAAATCCCGACCGAGTTCGCCGCCTCGCTGCGCCTGCTCAAGGCCGCCCTGCGGGAAACGACGCCGGCGATCGTGCTGGGCGTGGGCCAGGCTGGCGGGCGCGCGCAGTTGTCGCTGGAACGCGTGGCGATCAACCTGCAGGATGCGCGGATTCCCGACAACGCCGGCGCCCAACCGATCGACGAACCGGTGATCCCCGGCGCGCCCGCGGCCTACTTCAGCACCCTGCCGCTGAAGGCGATGCTGGCGGCACTGCACGAGGCCGGACTGCCCGCCGCGATCTCGCACACGGCCGGCACCTACGTGTGCAACCACCTCGCCTACGCGGCGCTGCACTGGAGCGCGCCCAAGCGCCGCGTGCGCGCCGGCTTCATCCACATCCCGTAGCTGCCGCTGCAGGCCGCATCGCGGCCCGGCGCGCCCAGCATGGCACTGGACGACATGGTGCGCGGCCTGGAGATCGCGCTGCGGGTGGCGGCCGTCACGCACGCCGACCTGCGCCTCGGCGGCGGCACGATCGCCTGATCGCCGTTCGACAAAAAGCCCGCGGCTCGCGCCACGGGCTTTTCGCGGTGCCGCGGTCGCGGCGGTTCAGTGCTGCTGCGAAGGCTCGTAGCCGCCGCCGTCGCTGGACGGCTGCGCGCGCTGCTGGTGGTCCTCCAGCTTGCGCGCCTTGACGTCGACCGGGCTGATCTGGGTGAGGCGGCCCTTGTGGTCGAAGAAATACGCGGCAAAGCCGTAGTCGATCGACATGCGGGCCAGATACTGCAGATGCTTCTTGCCGACCTTGGCCTCGTCACTGTCGATCAACAGCACTTTCGCGGGCAGCTTGCCCTGGTCGCGCAGGTAGGCGAAGTGACTGCCGGCGTCGAGCGCCGAGAGCACCGCGCCATCGATCAGGAATTGCCCGTCCTTGTACGCCTGCATGGTCAGGCTGAATTCGCCCTTCATCGACGCCGCCAGGTGCTGCTCGTTCTTGACCTGGTTGCGGTGGCAACCGGCCAGCAGCAACACGCTGCCCAGCACGATCGCGGCGGACATGCGGACAAGCAGGGTGGACATTCGGCTCATGCAGCTCTCCCGGAAGGCGTCGTGGCAACGGTGAAGTCTAGCAGTCCGTGGCGCCGACGGCGGTTGCCGCGCGCCGCCGTTCAGGCAGGCGGGGTCAGGTACGCGGCAGGGTCACGCCCTGCTGGCCCTGGTACTTGCCGCCACGGTCCTTGTAGCTGGTCTCGCACTCCTCGTCGGACTCGAAGAACAGCATCTGCGCCACGCCCTCGTTTGCGTAGATCTTCGCCGGCAGCGGCGTGGTGTTGGAGAACTCGAGCGTCACGTGCCCCTCCCACTCCGGTTCCAGCGGCGTCACGTTGACGATGATGCCGCAGCGCGCGTAGGTGCTCTTGCCCAGGCACACCACCAGCACGTTGCGCGGGATGCGGAAGTACTCCACCGTGCGCGCCAGCGCGAACGAGTTGGGCGGGATGATGCACACGTCCGAGGCCACGTCGACAAAGCTGTTCGGGTCGAATGCCTTGGGATCGACGATGGTCGAGTTGATGTTGGTGAAGATCTTGAACTCGCGCGCACAGCGCACGTCGTAGCCGTAGCTGGAGGTGCCGTAGGAAACGATGCGCCCGCTGTCGTTCTGCTTGACCTGGCCCGGCTCGAACGGCTCGATCATGCCGTGGCCCTGGGCCATGCGGCGGATCCACTTGTCGGATTTGATGCTCACGCGCTCTCCGGTCGATTGCGGGCAGCCCGAACCAACCGGGCGCAAAGCGGCAAAAATACATGGTCGGGGTACCGCCACGCCAGCCGGCTGGCCTTCGTCACCCGTAGACACTTAGATCGAAGTCAAGCCTTTTCGAGGTCTGCATAGAGGAGAGCGGAGTCGTAGAGGGCGGGGTTTTTCATGACGGCCCAAGCGGCGGTGAGCATCTTGCGCATGACGGCGGTGGTGGCCTGCAAGGGCTTCTTGCCGCGGGCGACAAGGCGTTCCTTGAAGGCCTTGGCGCGTGGGTCGTGCACGGTCGCGCTCATGGCGGGCAGGAAGAGCGCGCGGCGCAGGTACTTGTTGCCGTGGCGGGAGATGCGCGGCGCCTTGTGCACGCTGGTGCCGGATTCGAACACGCGCGGGTCGAGGCCGGCGTGGCTGACGCAGGCGCGGCTGCTGAGCGTGGGTGGCAGGGTGATCAGTTCACTGAGCAGGGCGACAGCGGAGACGTCGGCGATGCCCGTGAAGCTGCACAGTGCCTTGAAGCAGGCGTTCAAGTGAGGCTCCTCGCGGATCAGGGCGATGGCGTGGGTGCGGATGCGCGCGATGCGCTTGTCGGTGCTGGCGATCATGCGCTTGAGCTCGTCGCGCAACAGGCGCGGGCTGCCTTTGACGCTTTGCAAGGCGTGCAGGCGGTTCTTGTTGGCGGTGTTCGCCTCGGTCAGCTGGACAAGGAAACGTCCGTAGCTCCGCAGCTGCAGGTGCGCCTCGCTCGGCGCCACCCAGGCCAGGAACGGCATGCGCTGAAGGCATTCCAGCAGCATCTTGGCGTCCAGCCGGTCGGTCTTGTTACGCTGGTTCAGCGCTTGCGCGAAGTGGTGCGCCACGCGCGGGTTGATCACCATCACCTCGGCGCCCAGCTGCTGCGCCTGCAGCGCCACGTCCAGGTAATACACGCCCGTGGCCTCGACCAGTACGCGCAGCGTCATGCCGTGGCGCAAGCGCCCTTTCAGGAACGTCAGCAAGGCTGGCGCCGTGTTATCCACCGTGCCTTGCTCACGCTCGCCGGCGATCTCGCTGGCCCAGGCATGGGACTTCGCGCCGATGTCCAATGCCAGCCAAGCCGTATCCGAAGAAGAAGTCATGCGCGTGCCTCGTGCGGTATCGTGGGGTAGGATGTTTTCAGGTTCCCCGACCCCGCACTCTCGCGGCACACCCTTGTCACGCTGGCTCAACGGCCCGGGACACTTATCGTGCTCAGCGAATGGGGCGGGGAGCCGCTCTACGTGCGAGGTCAGCCAGGCTGCCTCAAGGAGCCCGCGGCTTCCCCGAAAACGTGGACGACCTTACGCCTGCCGCCCTCGATGACCAACGTACAAGGAGCCCGCTCGCGAGCGATACTCTTGCGAACCCCGAATCCCGGCCAGGAGCATCGCCCGCCAGCGGGCTCCTACGGGCGGGGTGGAAGCTCGGCCAGGAGGTCCAGCGCTTCCTGCAATTCCGCGCAGCGTTCCGCGCTGGCCAGCACCTGCGCCGCGGTGCAGCCGGCGCCCGGCAATGCCACCGGCACGGGCCGTGCCGTCAGCAACCGGGCCGACATGGTGAACAGGATATCGGCCAGTGCCTCCTGCGCATGGTGCGAACCGCGCGCGGCCGTGTTCAACAGCAACACCGGCTTGCCGGGAAACTCCAGGCTGCCGACCAGCCAGTCGAGCAGGTTCTTGAACGCGCCGGGCACGCCGTGGGCGTATTCGGGACAGGCGATCAGCAACGCATCCGCGGCGCCGACTGCTTCGCGCAACGCCAGCACCGATGGCGGCAACGGATCGACCTCGTCATCCGGATTGAACAGCGGCAGCGTGCCCGGCGTGTCGTGCAACACCAGTTCGAGCGGTGCCGCGGCCAATTGGCACGCGGCTTCCAGCGCGGCGCGATTCGACGATACCCGGCGCAAGCTGCCGCACAGGCACAGCACGCGCCGCGGCGCCGTCATGCAGAGGGCACGCCCTGCACCACGATCTTGCCCAGGCCCAGCGACTTGTTGCGCGGCTGGCGCGACAGCCGGCCGGCGGTATTGCGGGCGATCTCGCGGTAGCGGGCAGCAAGGTCGGAATCGGGGATCGCCGCCACCGTGGGGTTGCCGCCATCGGTCTGCTCGCGGATGCGGATGTCCAGCGGCAGCGAGCCGAGGTAGGCCGCGCCGTACTGCGTGGCCATGCGCTCGCCGCCGCCTTCACCGAAGATGTTCTCCTCGTGGCCGCAGTTGGAGCAGACGTGGGTGGCCATGTTCTCCACCACGCCAAGCACCGGCACCTCGACCTTCTCGAACATCTTGAGCGCCTTGCGCGCGTCCAGCAGGGCGATGTCCTGCGGCGTGGTGACGATCACCGCGCCGGCCACCGGCACTTTCTGCGACAGCGTGAGCTGGATGTCGCCGGTGCCCGGAGGCAGGTCGATGACCAGGTAGTCGAGCTGTTCCCAGCGGGTGTTGGTGATCAGCTGCATCATCGCCTGGGTCACCATCGGGCCGCGCCAGATCATCGGCGTGTCCTCTTCGACGAGGAAGCCGATCGACATCACCGGCATGCCGTGCGCCTGCATCGGCAGGATGCTCTTGCCATCGGGCGAGGCGGGCTTGCCGTGCACGCCGAGCATGGTGGGCTGGCTGGGGCCGTAGATGTCCGCGTCCATCACGCCCACCTTCGCGCCCTCGGCCTGCAGCGCCAGCGCCAGGTTGGCCGACACGGTGGACTTGCCCACGCCGCCCTTGCCCGAGGCGACCACGATGATGTTCTTCACGTTCGGCAGCGGCCCCAGCGTGCCCTGCACCTTGTGCACGTGGATGCGGCTGGTGATCGACACCGTCGCCGACTCGATGCCCGGATCGGCCTGCAACGCCTCGCGCACCCGCGCGGTGATCGCCCCGATCGCGCTGGCGGCGGGATAACCAAGCTGCAGGTCCACCGAAACCCGGCCGCCGTCGACGCCCACGGCGCGCACGGCCTCGCCCAGCGGGGCACCGGTGTGGGTGTCGATCAGCCCGCCCAGGATCTGGCGGACCAGGGCTTCATTCACCTGCGTCATGTCGGTTCGGTCGTCGAGAGAGACGCCCATTATGCCAGCGCGCCGCAGACGGCCGGCTGACACAGATCAGCGCCTCACCGGCGCACCGGCAGCCATGGCGCAATGCAGCTTGACGACCTCGCCGAACCTCGCCAGTCTCGATTCCATACGCTTTCGTACGGGAGAGACGCCATGAAGTCAGCACGACGCTTTGCCTTCGCCACCTGCCTGCTGCTCGCCGCCGGTTCGGCACTGGCTGCCAACGACACCCCCGTGGGCAACTGGAAAACCATCGACGACGAAAGCGGCCAGGCCAAGTCGATCGTGCAGATCACCGACGAGAATGGCGAGCTGAAGGCCACCATCGTCAAGCTGCTCAACCGCAGCCCGTCGGATATCGCCCGCGACGGCGAGGTGGCGCTGTGCAAGAAGTGCGACGGCGAGCGCAAGGACAAGCCGATCGAAGGCATGAACATCATGTGGGGCGTGCACCAGGATGGCGACGTCTGGAGCGGCGGTCACATCCTCGACCCGAAGACCGGCAAGGTCTACAAGGTGAAGCTGTCGATGCTCGACGGCGGCCAGAAGCTCAACGTGCGCGGCTACATCGGCTTTTCCTGGGTCGGCCGCTCGCAGCAGTGGGAACGCCAGCCCTGACCATCCGCTGCGTCGATTGACCTTCGACCACGCCCCGCACCGCCGACCGGTGCGGGGCGTTCTTGTGTGCGCGGCCGGCGTCCGCACCGCTGAGCCGGCGTAACCCGGCATGGTCACCGTGGTCAGCGAGACCCCGGGCGACGCCCCGGGCAAACGCCCGACCGCGCCGAACATCACCGGCACGATGGCCGCCATGCCGATGCCCAAGGCGAGGAAAACCAGCCGCGTGGCGCGCGGCCCTGGCGCAAGGCTGCCGTGATCCGTGGCCGAAAGGACTCTGCCCACATGCGCTCCAGCAACCAGCGACAGCAGCCAGGCGCTCTGCACCACCGCACCGGAATCCCCGGCGAGCAAAGTCCGCGCGCGCTGCGGCATGGCCATCCGGACGGCCAATACCGGCGGGGACGCATGCCATAATGCGCAGTCCCCCAAGGAAGCCACGCAACCCATGAGTCGTCGCCTGCTCGTCACCCACGCCCTGCCCTACGCGAACGGTCCGCTGCACCTGGGCCACATGCTGGGCTACATCCAGGCCGACATCTGGGTGCGTGCGCAGCGGATGATGGGCAACGAGGTGCATTTCGTGGCGGCGGACGACGCGCACGGCACGCCGATCATGCTGGCCGCCGAGAAGGCCGGGATGACGCCGGAGGCCTTCATCGCTGGCATCCGGGCAGGTCATGAAGCCGATTTCGGCGATTTCCACTTCAGCTTCGACCACTACCACACGACCCACTCGGACGAGAATCGCGAGCTGGCCTCGCTGATCTACACGCGCCTGCGCGACAGCGGCTGCATCGCCAGGCGCAACATCCAGCAGCTGTTCGATCCCGAGAAGCAGATGTTCCTGCCGGACCGCTACATCAAGGGCACCTGCCCGAAATGCGGCACGCCGGACCAGTACGGCGACAACTGCGAAAACTGCGGCGCCACCTATGCGCCCACCGACCTGATCAACCCGTATTCGGTGATGTCCGGCGCCACCCCGGTGCTGCGCGATTCGGAGCACTACTTCTTCGAGCTGGGCAAGTTCGAATCGCTGCTGCGCGACTGGTTCGCCGGCAAGTTCACCCAAGGCAAGCCGGTGGCCGACAGCGGCGTCGCCGCCAAGCTGCGCGAATGGCTGGATGGCGGCCTGAAGGACTGGGACATCTCGCGTGACGCGCCCTACTTCGGCTTCCCGATCCCCGACGCGCCGGGCAAGTTCTTCTACGTGTGGCTGGATGCGCCGGTCGGCTACCTGGCCAGCTTCAAGGCGCTGTGCGACAGGACCGGCCTGAAGTTCGACGACTTCCTCGGCCCCGACAGCACCGCCGAGATGCATCACTTCATCGGCAAGGACATCATCAACTTCCACGGCCTGTTCTGGCCGGCGATGCTGCATGGCGCGGGTTTCCGCACGCCCACCGCGTTGCACGTCAACGGCTACCTGACGGTGAACGGCGCCAAGATGTCCAAGTCGCGCGGCACCTTCATCCAGGCGCGCACCTATCTCGACGCCGGCATCCACCCGGAATTCCTGCGCTACAACTTCGCCACCATGCTCAGCGCGGCGCCGGTCGACGTGGACCTCGATCTGAAGGCATTCGAGGAACGGGTCAACTCGCACCTGATCGGCAAGTGGGTGAACATCGCCAGCCGCACCGCCGGCTTCGTGCAGAAGTTTTTCGACGGCAGGCTGGCCGACCGTTTCGAGGCGGAGGAAGCGGCGCTGTGGCAGACCCTGCTGTCGCACTACGACGGCGTCGACGCGTTGTACGACGCCGGCGAGTTCGCCGAGGTGACTCGTCGTTTCGTCGCCATCGCCGACCTGGTCAACGGCTACATCGCCACCAGGGCGCCGTGGCTGATCGCCAAGGACGACGCCCGCCGCGCCGAACTGCAGCAGGTCTGCACGCTGGCCCTGCACGGCTTCCGCCTGCTGTCCGGCTTGCTCAAGCCGGTACTGCCGGCCACCGTGGCAGCCGCCGAACAATTCCTCGCCGCACCCATCGCCAGCTTCGACGACGCCCGCCGCGAACTGCACGGCCACCGCGTCAACACCTTCGAGCCGCTGCTGGCCCGCCTCGATGCCAAGCGCATCGAGGCGATGGTCGAGGCCTCCAGGGAATCGCTTGGCGCATCCGTTCCCGCCGCGCCGGCTGCCCCGGCGAAGAAATCCATGAACGACAAGTCGAAATCTGCCGCGACGAACCCCGAATCCGGGATCCACCGTCCCGAGCCTGTCGAAGGGGCGAATCCCGGCCTCATCTCCATCGACGACTTCGCCAAGCTCGACCTGCGCATCGGCAAGGTCACCACCTGCGAATTCGTGGAAGGCTCGGACAAGCTGCTGCGCTTCGAACTGGACGCCGGCGAACTCGGCAAGCGGCAGATCTTCTCCGGCATCCGCGCCGCCTACGCCGAACCGGAAAAACTGGTCGGCCGCGACGTGGTGTTCATCGCCAACCTGGCCCCGCGCAAGATGCGCTTCGGCCTGTCCGAAGGCATGATCCTGTCCGCCGGCGACGGCGGCAGCGACCTGTTTCTGCTCGATGCCGACCAGGGCGCCAGGCCCGGCGCCAGCGTGCGCTGACACGCAGGGCGGGCACTGCCCGCCTTACGGCGAGCGACCCGCAGGAGCGCACGCGGTGCGCTCCTGCCCTCGATCCAGCGGACCGTTCACTGCCTCGTGTAGGTCACGAAGAAGCCGACCAGGTCGCCGTTCTCGTTGTACGGCGCCATGTCCACGTAGCGGTAGCCGCGCGCGGCGTAGTCGGCGTGGGATTTCGTGAGCTGGTTCGCCATGTGCTTCTTGCGGAAACCCAGCGTGGCGTCGACGAAGACGGTCACCGTGTCGGCGGTGGCGCTCGATTGCGCCTGCGCCGTGCCGGCATGGGTCAGGAGGATCGAGCCGCCGGCACCAAGCACGGCAGCCAGCAACAGGGAAGCGAGGAACGACGGTTTCATGGCGACACTCCAACAAGTGATCGGCAATTGCGGGACAATGGGCGTCGATTATCGCCCACCCCGCACCGCGCATGAGTGATCCCATCGCCGTCCTGGCCGACCGCATCGACGCGCTGCTGCCGCAGACGCAGTGCGAGCAATGCGGCTACCACGGCTGCCGGCCGTATGCCGAGGCGATCGCGCGTGGCGAGGCGGCGATCAACCGCTGCCCGCCCGGCGGCGCGGCCGGCATCGCGAAACTGGCGAACTTGCTGGGCCGGCCACCGCTGCCGCTGGACCCCGCCTGCGGCATCGAGAAGCCACGCATGCTTGCGCGCATCGTGGAAGCCGATTGCATCGGCTGCACCAAATGCATCCAGGCCTGCCCGGTCGACGCCATCATCGGCGCGCCGAAACTGATGCACACCGTGCTCGCCGACGATTGCACCGGTTGCGAGCTGTGCGTGCCGGCGTGCCCGGTGGATTGCATCGAACTGGTACCGATGCCGATGGGGCAGATCGATCAGGCGCACGCGGATGCCGCACGCGCTCACTTCCAGCGCCGCGGCGCCCGGCTGGCGCGCGAACGCGCCGAGCGTGACGCCGAGCTGGCCGCACGCAAGGCCGCGGTGGATACCGCCGCGTCGACCAATCCGGTGCTGGCGGCGCTGGCACGCGCGAAGGCGAAGAAATCCTCATGAAGCGCGCCGACGTGGTGGAACTGTTCACGCGTCTGCGCGAACTCGACCCGCATCCGACCACCGAGCTGCTGTACGGCACCCCGTTCGAGTTGCTGGTGGCGGTGGTGCTGTCGGCGCAGGCCACCGACGTTGGCGTGAACAAGGCAACCCGCAAGCTCTATCCGGTGGCGAACACGCCGCAGGCCATCCTCGACCTCGGCGAGGATGGGCTGAAGCGCTACATCAGCACGATCGGCCTGTTCAACGCCAAGGCCAAGAACGTGATCGCGCTGTGCCGGCTGCTGATCGAGCAGCACGGCGGCGAGGTGCCGCGTACCCGCGAGGCGCTGGAAGCGCTGCCCGGCGTGGGCCGCAAGACCGCCAACGTGGTGCTCAATACGGCCTTCGGCGAGCCGACCATCGCGGTCGACACGCACATCTTCCGCGTCGCCAACCGCACCGGGCTGGCGCCCGGCAAGGACGTGCGCACGGTGGAGGACAAGCTGGTCAAGGTGATCCCGGCCGAGTTCAGGCAGGACGCCCACCACTGGCTGATCCTGCATGGGCGCTACGTGTGCAAGGCGCGCAAGCCGGATTGCCCGCACTGCGTGATCCGCGATCTGTGTCGTTACAAGCACAAGACGCCGGCGGAGTAGTTCCCGGTCGAAGGCGCGCGGCACTGCCCGCGGCCTTTCATCCCGATCACGCGCCATCGTCGAGCGTCAACTTGCTGCGGAACCGACGCGGTTCGCCCGACAACGGATCGACGAACGCCAACTCCCGCGCCAGCAACTTCAGCGGCCGCCGATAATCGTCCGGCGCCGCCTCCGTCAGCTCGGGATAGAACGCGTCGTTGCGGATCGGCGCACCGAGCGCCGCCATGTGGACCCGCAACTGATGCTTGCGCCCGGTCACCGGATGCAGCGCATAGCGCCAGTCGGTGTCGCCGCGCTCGATCACCTCGATGCGCGTCTCGCTGTTGGGCTCACCCTCGACCTCGGCCATGCGGAAGAACGGCTCTCCCTGCACGATGCGCGTACGCCGGTAGAGCGGAAAAACCCCTGCCGGCAAGGCCGGGGCGAACGCCTCGTAGCACTTGTCGATGCGCCGCTCGCGAAACAGGGCCTGATAAGCCGCGCGGCTGGCGGGATTCGCCGAAAACAGCACCAGTCCGGCGGTGGCGCGGTCGATCCGGTGCAGCGGCACGAGCTGCGGATTGTCGAGCCGGCGGATCAATCGCCGCAGCAGGGTCTGCTCGACAAAACCTCCGGCCGGAGTCACCGGCAGGAAGTGCGGCTTGTCCGCCACCACCAGGTGTTCATCCGCGTGCAATACCGTCTCGACGAACGGTATCTCCGCCTCGTCCGCCACCTCGCGGTAGTAGTGGAGGCGCATTCCCGCGCGGTACGGCACCTGCGCGTCGATCGCCACGCCATCCCCGTCCAGCACGCGGCCGCGCGCGATCCGGTCCAGCCATTGCGCACGACTGATCGCGGGAAAGTGCGCGCACAGCGCGTCGAGCGCCCTTCGCCAGGGTCCTGGCGGCAGGTGCACCGTGCTGGCGCCGCGGTCAGGACGGAAAGGAACGTTCGGCATGATCGGGCCAGTCTAGCCGCAGGTCGGCGGCAGGTCGGCGCCACGCCGCGTACAATGGTCGGCTGTTGTCCTCCGGCATGCGCATGGCACTCAACTCCACCATCTACAAGGTCGAACTGCAGATCAGCGACATGGACCGGCATTACTACGCCACCCATGCGCTGACCCTGGCGCGCCACCCGTCGGAAACCGAGGAGCGCCTGATGGTGCGGCTGCTCGCGTTCGCCATGCATGCGGACGAGCGGCTGGAGTTCGGCAAGGGCCTCAGCGACGAGGACGAGCCGGCGCTGTGGCGCAAGGCGTATACCGACGAGATCGAGTTGTGGATCGACGTGGGTCAGCCCGACGAGACGCGCGTCCGCAAGGCCTGCGGCCGTGCGCGCCAGGTGGTGGTGATCAATTACGGCGGCAACGCGGCGGAGCTCTGGTGGAACCGCCACGCCGCCACGCTGGCTCGCCACCGCAATCTCAGTGTGCTGGACATCAGCGCCGACACCGTCGCCGCACTGGCCGCCCTGCTGCAGCGGGGCATGCGCCTGCAGGTGCTGATCCAGGACGGCCAGCTGCAACTGATGAACGATGCCGACGCCGTGGCGGTCGATCCGCAGATCCGCATGGCGAGCGCCGAAGCGGTGAGCTGACCGGCATGTCGGCTGCTGGTCCGCTATCGCCGGCACGGCGGCAGCCTGACCCGTGCGAGCTCACCGCGGCAGGCACGCGCCGGTCGATTGCCGGATAATCGCGGCTCCCTCAAGAAAAACCCGACCAGGTTCTCGCCCCGACGAAAGTCGGAATGACAAACCCGAGACTTGATCGGGACATCCGCTGCCCCCTTGCCCAGGAGTCTTTCCATGCGCTGGTTGCTTTCCCTGTTCGCCCTGATTTCGCTCGTCGCCTGCTCGGCGCCGGCGCCGCAACAAACCCGCGGCAGCGTGGACCAGCTCACCGTCGTCGACAGCAAGGTCGGCACCGGCACCGAGGCTGTGGCGGGCATGAAGGTCACCGTGCACTACACCGGCTGGCTGTATGACGAAACCGCCGGCAACAAGCACGGCAGCCAGTTCGACAGCTCGCGCGATCATGGCGAGCCGTTCTCCTTCGTGCTCGGCGCCGGCAACGTCATCGCCGGCTGGGACCAGGGCGTGGCCGGCATGCGCGTGGGCGGCAAGCGCACCCTGCTGATCCCCGCCGCGCTGGGCTACGGCGCGCGCGGCGCCGGCGACGACATCCCGCCGAACGCCTCGCTGGTGTTCGACGTTGAGCTTTTGGACGTCCAGAAGCCCTGAGGCGGCTCGGCCACCGGCGGGCAGCGCCCGCCATCGTGATTGGCGACCCACCGGGCGCTCCTACAATTCCCGCTCCGCCGCTTCCCTGCCCTGCTGGCGGATGATCGCTTCCTCGCGGGCGTCGATGATCGACTGCATCACGCTGTCGACGTCGGCGATGTGCTCGTCGAACTCGAACCGGCCGGTCAGTTCGGTATCGGGATGCAGCTCGCCCAGTTCGTACAGCGCCCACATCTCCTCGCCGTAGTGGGTGTCCAGCAGCTCGGGCGCGAAGCGCGACAGGCTGATGGTGATATTGCCCACGTCACGCCGCAGCATCGTGCGCGCGCTGTTGTTGCCCGCCGCGCTGACCGCCTGCGGCAGGTCGATGATGACCGGGCCGTGCGGGCCGACCAGCACGTTGTACTCGGACAGGTCGCCATGGATCAGCCCCACGCACAGCATGCGGGCCACCTGCTGCATCAGGAAGCGGTGATACGCGCGCGCCTCGTCGGCGGACAGTTCGACCTCGCCGAGCCGCGGCGCGGAATGGCCGTCCGCATCGGTGACCAGTTCCATCACCAGCACGCCGTTGAAGTAGCCGTACGGCCGCGGCACGCGCACGCCGGCGGCGGCCAGCTGGTACAGGGCGTCGACCTCGGCATTCTTCCATGCCTCCTCGGCCTCGCGGCGGCCGAACTTCGTCGCCTTGCCCATCGCCCGCGCCTGTCGGCTGCCGCGTACCTTGCGCCCTTCCTGGTATTGCACGCGCGCCTGGAAGCTGCGCTGGGCCATGTCCTTGTAGACCTTGGCGCAGCGCACCTCGTCGCCGCAGCGCACGACATACACCGAGGCTTCCTTGCCGCTCTTGAGCGGCCTGAGCACCTGGTCGATCATGCCGTCGTCGATCAGCTCCTGCAGGCCCTTGGGGGTTTTCATCGGTGGCGTGGCTTCAATGCGTCGACGGGGGAACGCCCATTATGGCCGACGCCGACCGCATCCGTGGCGAAGCTCATGCCTCGCGTGCCGCCGCGGCGATCTCGAACGAATGTCGTCGCGCCGCGTGCTCGAAGATGTTGGCGGTCAGCATCAACTCGTCCGGCCGGTGGCGGGCCACGAAGGCCGCGATGCCCTCCTTCACCGTGACCGCATCGCCGACCACCGCGCAGGCCAGCGCGCGCTCGACCATCAGCTTCTCCGGCGGCGTCCAGTACGCCTCGATGTCGTCGATCGGCGGCGGGATCAGGCCGGGCTTGCCGCGACGCAGGTTGATGAAGCTCTGCTGCTGGGTGGTGAACAATCGCCGCGCCTCGGCGTCGCTGTCGGCGGCGACCACGTTGATGCCGAGCATCGCATACGGCTGCTGCAACCGCGCCGAGGGCACGAAGTTGCGCCGGTATAGCGCCAGCGCCTCGTCCATCGCATCCGGCGCGAAGTGCGAGGCGAACGCGAACGGCAGCCCCAACTGCGCCGCCAGCCGCGCACTGAACAGGCTCGACCCCAGCAGCCACACCGGCACCTCGATGCCGGCGCCGGGCACCGCGCGCACCGGCTGGCCGGGCTGCGCCGGCTCGAAATAGCCAAGCAGCTCCAGCACGTCCTGCGGGAACGCGTCGGCGCTGTCGAAGTAGCGGCGCAGCGCCCGCGCCGTGGGCTGGTCGGTGCCCGGCGCACGCCCCAGGCCCAGGTCGATGCGGCCCGGATGCAGCGAGGCCAGCGTGCCGAACGCCTCGGCCACCTGCAACGGCGCGTGGTTGGGCAGCATGATGCCGCCGGCGCCCACGCGGATCGTCGAGGTGCCGGCGGCGACATGACCGATCAGCACGGCGGTGGCCGCGCTGGCGATGCCGGGCATGTTGTGGTGCTCGGCCAGCCAGTAGCGCCGGTAGCCGAGCCGTTCTCCCAGCTGCGCCAGGTCCAGCGTGTTGCGGAAGGCCTGGCCCGCGTCGCTGCCTTCGGTGATCGGGGCCAGGTCGAGGATGGAAAATGGAATCATGGCGCAATCCCGGATGACGGAAGCACCCTATCTGGGGGCGAACCGGTTCATTGCCAGCCACAGCCACGCGCGGCGGCCGTCGGCTCAACTTTCCGGCCGCGCGGCCGCTAACGGGAGCGAACCATCGACGACACGGCGCGACAGAGGGGCAGTCCCCATGGTGGGAAACATGTGGCGGCGCGTGTTTTCGCGACGCAAGGCAAAGGCCAGTCCGCAGCGCGCCAGCAAGGCGCGGTCGCCGGCCCCTGCCGCCGTCCCGTCGCCCGCCGTCGCCCACGCCGCGACGGAAACGCCGTCGCTGGCCTTGATCGACGAGCGCTTCCACCGGCTCGTGCTCGGCCTGCCGCCGCCCCGCCAGGATGACCCGCTGCCGGCCGAAGCGGCCCTGCTGCGACGACTGGAGCTGCTCGGCGCTCGCTTCGACCTGCGCAGCCTGCCGCGGCTGCCGACCGTGCTGCCGCAACTGCTGCGCACCCTCAAGAGCGACGAGGCTGCAGGCGCCGAACTGGCCAAGCTGGTCGGCCGCGACCCGCTGATGGTGGGCGAGGTCATGCGCGCCACCAGCACCGTGTTCTACCGTTCGGCACAACCGATCAGCAGCCTGCAACAGGCGGTGGTGCTGCTCGGCCAGGACGGCCTGCGCCGGGTGATCACCCTGCACGTGATGAAGCCGATCCTGCAGGGCAACACCGGCAGCATGGGCCACGCGGCAGGCGGGCGCCTGTGGGGCCACGCGGAACGCTGCGCGCATGCCTGCGCGTGGCTGGGGCGCACCACCGGCTGCGATGCGTTCGAGGCCTATCTGGCCGGGATCGTGCGCCATGCCGGTACGGGCGCGGTGGTGCGCCTGCTGGATCAACTGCTGCCCGGCACGCCGCCTCCGCCGTTGTCGGCGGGCTTCGTGCGGCACTGCGCGATGCTGGCCGCGCAACTCTCGCTGCAGGCTGCCCGCCAATGGGGGCTGCCGGCGCGCGTGCTCGGCGCCCTGGCCGAGTGCCAGGGCGAGGTCAGCGCAGCCACCTCGCCGCTGGGCCGCGCGCTGGCGGTGGCCGACAGTCTGGCCAGCCTGAGCCTGCTGGTGGAAAACGGCGAGTTCCCCGCCGATGCGGACCTGGCGCACAGCTGGCCGGGCGTCATGCCGCCGGCCGTGCTCGCACGCTGCCAGCGCGACCTCGGCCAGCACTTCGCCGCCGGCCTGGCCACGGCCTGATCGGCGACGGCAACGACTCCCGTTTGGTCGAGGAAACGCCTAGACTTGCCGCCACCACCATCGTCCACATCGAGGAGCCGCGCATGAGCAAGGGCATGGATTCGAAGAAGAGCGAAAAGAAGAAGCCGGAGAAAACGCTGAAGGAAAAGCGCGCCGCCAAGCAAGAAAAAAAGAAGGACAAGTAGCTCCGCCGCTCACCAGCCGGCAAGCGGCGAACGCGATGCGGAAAGCATGTTGCATTCCGCTCCTGCACCGTCGCCACCGGCACCCACGCAAAGCATGAAACGTGCGGGCAGGCCCGCGACGTCCCGGCTTGCTCCGCTCGCCAGCACGAACTGCCGTGCGCCGGACTGCTCGCAGGCCGGCGCCTTGGTCGCGTGCGCGGCCGGCGTCGGGCACGCCAGCAAACGGTAATGGCAACGCCCGCTGGCGCTGCGCACGCAGGTGATGTCGGCGATGTCGGCGACAATCCGCGTACGGCTGTAAAGCACGTCGACACCGTTGACGCTGGCGCGCGTGGCGTGCGACTGGCTGCCGTAGCCCTCCACCCCGGCCAGCGAGAGCACCAGCCAGATCAGCGCGATGAGATAGTGCATGGCCGTCCTCCCGACAAACCGTTGCGAACGCGGCAGTTACATGTTGCGAAACAGGGTCATGAACGGCGCGCTCACGCTGAGCGTTTCCGGCCGCTCGCGCAGGCGCACGATGCCCTTGCCGGTGTCGTCGCGGGTGACGGCGGCGACCGCCTTCATGTTGATCACGGTGCCGCGGTGGATCTGCTTGAACACGGTCGGGTCGAGCACCTCCAGCAGTTCGCGGATCGGCGTGCGCAGCAGCGCCTCGCCCTCGGCGGTGACCACGGTGGTGTACTTGTTGTCCGCGCGGAAATAGGCGACGTCGTCGAGCAGGATCAGCCGCGTCTCCCGCCCCGTGCTGGCGGTGACCCAGCTCAGCGGCGGTTGCTGGCGCGCCGGCCCCAGCCGGCTGCCGATCTGCCGGACCAGGTCGGCCAGCGAGGCAGTGTCGGACCGATCCGCGCCCACGCGCGACTGCACGCGCTCCACGGTGGCGCGCAACCGTTCCGGGACGACCGGCTTGAGCAGATAGTCGATCGCGCCGCGCTCGAAGGCGTCGATGGCGTACTGGTCATACGCGGTGACGAACACCACCTGGGTCGCCGGGCACGCTTCGGCCGCGGCGGTGGCGACTTCGAGGCCGGTGAGGCCGGGCATGCGGATGTCGAGGAAGGCCACTTCGGGCCGATGCTCGACGATCGCCTCCAGCGCGCTGGCGCCGTCCTCGCACTCGGCGACGATGTCCAGCCGCGGCCATGCCGTCTCCAGCGCGGCACGCAGCGACTGGCGCAGCAAGACCTCGTCTTCGGCGATCACACCCTTAGCCATGGGCCTGCTCCTCGTTGTAGTGCTCCGGCACGTTGATGGTGGCGGCGACGCCCTGCGGGAAGTTCGCCGCGATGGCCAGGCTGGCCTGGCCGGCATAGATCAGTTTCAGCCGTTCGCGCGCGTTCTTCAGGCCGATGCCCGCGCCGCTTTCCTGCGCGCCGAAGCCCTTGCCGTCGTCGGCCACGGTCACCGCCACGCGGCCATCCTGCCGGCGCGCGAAGATCCACACCGTGCCGTCGCCGGGCCGCGGCTCCAGGCCGTGCTTGATCGCGTTTTCCACCAGGGTCTGCAGCAGCATCGGCGGCAGCGGCGTGGCCAGCAGTTCGTCCGGCACGTCGATCTGCACGTTCAGGCGTGCGCCCATGCGGATCTTCATGATCGCCAGGTAGGCGCGCGAGCGCTCCAGTTCCTCGCCCAGGCTGGCGAGCGCGCGGTCGGCGCGCGGCAGCGAGTGACGCAGGTACTGGATCAGGTGGCCCAGCATCGCATCCGCCCCGGCCGGGTCGCTGCGCACCAGCACCTGCGCGCTGGCCAGCGTGTTGTACAGGAAGTGCGGCTCCACCTGCGCCTGCAGCAGGCTGAGCTTGGCGATCGCCAGCTCCTTCTCGGTCGCCGTCTGTGCCGCCGCCGCCTGCTCGCCGCGGCGGCGGCTGGCCACGCCGAGCGTCACCGCGCGGGCGATCGCCTCGAGGTTCTCCAGGTTGACGCCGTCGTCCACCTGCAGCCAGTCGCTCCACGGCGCGCTGCACGGCTCGCAGACCAGGCTGAAGCTGCTGCTGCCTTCGCCGCGGTTGACCGTCGCCAGGATTCGGTTGCGCTGGCTGACGATCCAGCGCATCGGATTCCAGCGCCCCAGCTGCGCCAGGTCATAGGGGTCGGCGTAGACCGCGGTCGCGCGAATCTGCAGATGGTTGCGCGTGCGGTCCACCTGCTCCACGCCCGGCAGTTCGCGAATCGCGGCGTCCAGCAGCTCGAACGCCTCCTCCGCCTCGAACGGCGCCTCGATCTGCCGCCGTTGTCGGGTCGCCAGCGTCGCCGAAGTCAGCTTGCCCGCGATCATGCGCACCCGCACCAGGTGCGAATGCGCGCGGATCACCACGAACACGATCACCACCAGCCCCAGCAACTGCACCAGGCTGCCCAACCCCGACCAGATCCAGCTCACGGACAACGTCGCCAGCAGCACCAGCAGGTACCAGGCCACGATCAATCGGAGGTAGAAAAACAGGCTTCGAAACACGGCAACCATCCACGCTGGGGAGACCGCCAACGAGACTAGCGGCCCCGCCGCGGAAAATCGCGCGGCCTGCGACGAAACCGGCCAGGAGGCGACGAAACGGGGCGGCGGGTGGACGAAGGTTCTAGGTCCCTACGCGATCCCAGGGACATCTACGCCGGGTTGGAGTGTCGGCAAGGTCGAGGCATGCCATCAGATTGCGACAGCGAGCGGCCACAAGAGTGCACTGCCAACGACGTAGATGCCCAGGAACACCGCGGCAATCCAGCCAATCACGCGGACGAAGCCCGGCGCAGCCGGGTTTGGCTGTCGGTACTTGCCGTGAGGCCCGAACCACAGACACGCACAAAACAATCCCCAAGGAAGAAACACCAGAGGTCCCATCGCGGCAAAACAAAAGATATCAAGCCCCGGCTTGTGCACCGCGACGATTGTTGCGAGCAAAATTGCCAGCGCACCGACGGCAGCCGAAAGAAGGAGCCAACGGTAGTCAATCAGCTTCCATGCGAGCGATGTAGCGATTCGAGGGGTCATGTCGAACACCTTGGTGGTGTGCGTGTCGGCCGGGCTGCGCAGGGCGTTGCTCTCGCAATTTAATTGGCCACGTCCCCCTTATTCCTTTATTCTTCACGTCCCCTTTATTCTTTATTCCCTTTATTTCAAATCAAATAGGTCGTTCCGCACCGGTCTTGTGCGGCCGCTGCCCTTCCTGGTTCACGTAATGGATCATGCCGCCGGCCGCGTTCAGGCGGTTGAAGGCGTCGTACTGGTAGGCCGTGGCGTGGTGAGGTTAGCGCGAGCTGGTGTGAATGAAGTGTCTCGCAGGCGCCTAATTATGTTTGAATGTGATCTATCTCAATAAAAGCCTCAAGAAAAGCAGCAAAAGCCGACATTCTCGGGGGAATAACAATCGATGGAATTCTCAATTCACTATTAACGACTATAGTTAATTTCGCACTCCCTGTTCCAGCGACTTCCCTCAAAGCTTCTTTCTTATTCAGCAAGATGCCTTCGAGCTCATTCCAATGATCTTCAATGCTGTTCGAATTGACCTTAGACCTTATTGCCCAAAGATTCTCTCGAGGAAGAACAAGTTTGTTGTTTCGTTCCCCCTTCAAAAATTGAACATCCGGTTGAATTTTCGTTAGCTCAGATATCCTTCGCGGAGGAATTGATGTAGCCCAAAGCTGAAAATCTATTTCTACATTATTTTTCATGAGTTTTAGTTAGGCCCGCCTGTGTTCATCTTTAGCCACTCCATAGCCCCTGATCCACTACGTGGACCAGAGTACATGTTGCCATTTCTATCAGAGAAAATATCCCGATCAGAACCGAGTCCTAAATCCCTTTTAAGCTCATGCGCGTCCTTATAACCATTTGCTTTACACGCTTTATCCAACCGGTCCTTTGACATCCTTTTTGCGTCCTTTGCGTCCTGCACGCTAGGTGCCTGGCCATTCTCCGCACACTGCTGACCCTCAAGGTTAAGCCCTATTAATGGTATAGGGATTCTAACTATAGTTTTGCATTCCTTAACCAAGCCAAGCTGATCAACATAATTCAGCGGATTACCACCGACATAGACATACGTATTTATTCCACCCGCCAACCCAATCGGATCACTCTCCACATACCGCCCCAACGTATCGTCGTAATCCCGAAACCCGTTATGCCACAGCCCCGTCTCCGCATCGTGGTACTGCCCCGGGAACCCCAGGTTCAGCGGCACGGTATTCGCCACCGCCACGACGCGCGTGAACGGCCAGTTCTGCGCGCGCCACACCACGGATTGCGAGGCGTTGGTCACCACCTGCGGACGTCCCAACTGGTCGCCGTGGATCGCCTCCAACTGCCCGTTGACCTCGCGCCCGATCAGCCGGCCGTTGAGCCACAAATAGTTGATCCATTGGCCGCCACTGTACTCGGCCAACAGCGCGCCGCCCCGATCCGGGGCGAAGTAGGTCGTTCCCGCCGCACCGGTCTTGCGCAGCCGCTGCCCTTCCGGGTTCACGTAGTAGGTCATGCCACCGGCCGCGCGCATGCGGTTGAAAGCGTCGTACTGATAGGCCGTGGCACCGCCCAGCGTGGTGAGGTTGCCCAGCGCGTCGTAGCCATAACTCTGCGGGTCAACGCCCGTGCTGCTGACCAGGCGATTGCTGGTGGCGCTGTAGCTGGTCGCACGACTGCCGCTGGTGCCGGCCGTATTGATCCGGTTGCCGTTGGCATCGTAACCATAGCCAGCCACCGCATTGGCCGAGTACATCGACACCAGCCGCGACTGTTCGTCGTAGCCGAAATCCTGACTGAGGGTGCCATCGAGCGCGTTATCGATGCCGGTCAACCGATTGGTCGCGTCGTAGCTAAAACCCAGCGCCTCTACCCCGGGCACGTTGATGCCGGTGAGCCGACCATCGGTGTCGTAGGCCAGCGTGGTGGCCAGCCCGTTGCTGGCTGTCCAGCCGACCATGCCTGCATCCATCGGCCGATAGGTCACGGCACTGGCCGCAGTGACCGTGGTGCCACCCGTCACGAACGAAACCCCCGACACCACGCCACGGGTGTAGCTGTAGAGCGCCTGGCGTCCATCGGGATAGGTCACCGCGACGGGATGACCCATGCCGTCATAGCCGTAACCCAGCGCGTAGGAAGTACCCGCGATGGTGAACGACCGGCTGGCGATCCACCCCTCCGGCGTGTAGCCATAGCTCGTGCTACCGGTGCCATCGCTGTCCGAGCACAGCCGACCGATACCGTTCGTGCAGCTGTCGTAGGCGAAGCTCTGCGTCTGCCCACCGGCGCTGACGCTGACGAGCCGGTTGAGGCTGTCGTAGCCGTAGGTGGTCTGGACATTGTTGGCGCGGGTCAGGCTGGTGCGCCGGCCATAGGCATCGTAGCCGTAGGTGGTCGTGCCGGTGTCGGGGCTGGACAAGCCCCACAGTTGGCCCAGGCCGTCGTAGTTGTAGGCGGTGACCAGGCCGCGCGGGTCGGTCACCGCGACGACGTGGTCCCCCGCGTCGTAGGCGAACGTCGTCACCAGCGGATTGGCGGCGACCGGCTGGCTCATCAGCAACCCGCCCACCATCGCCAAGATGGCATACGACAGCCGATAACCGTGGAAAGCTTCCATGCGAGACATCCTCTGCGCGGCGAAACGAGCTTCGGTACCATCGCGCGGCATACCCGCCGATGGTCGAACAAGGTGACGGGGCAGCATCAGTTTGACCCCGCCATGGTTGCCGTCAACGTGCAGGTGGAGCTGGACACGTTGGCGCCTGCCGCGTTGAAGAAGTCCACGCGCAGCTGATACTGCATCCCCACCACATCAATGCGGTAACTGTAGGTGCCACTGGTGTACTGGCTCACTGGGTTGGTGCCCAGTGCCACCGGCGAGCTGGCTGGATTGCTCACGCTACCGCCTGACGTGGCGTCGCCACTGGGCGGGCCCTGCTGGACCCAGGTCAACTGCACCGTGCTTGCTGTGGCGGGCACGGCGCCCGAGGCCACCGCCACGCCTCCATTGCCTACGCCGGGCTTGGTGGTGAACACCTTCCAGGTGTTGCCGCCCGTGATCTGAAAACCGATCGAAACCGATGCCGACGTTTGCATCGGGATAACGTAGCTCACCGAGTAGGACTGCCCATTGATCGCAATGGGCACGGGGATGGTGACCGTGGTGGTCCGCGGCGCGCTCCATGCGCTGCAGCCGCCGGCATTGCAGGCCTGGACCTCGTAACCGTAACTGCCGCTTCCCTGCCCACTGGCGCTCCAACTGGTGGCGGCGGAGTTCTGCACGACCGCCCAGCTACCGCCGTTGACCTGCTTCCGCAGACTGTAGCTGGCTGCCCCGCTCACGGCGCCCCAGCTCACGGCGTAGTTCCCTGTGCTGCTGGTGGCCGGCACGCTGAGCGACGGCGTGGCAGGCTGTGGCGGCAGCGTCACCACCACCGTGCCGGTCGCACTCCACGGGCCGCAACCGACGGCATTGCAAGCCTGCACCGCATAACCGTAGCTTCCGCTACCTTTCCCGCTGGTGCTCCAGTTGGTCGCGGCCGAACTTTGCACAGTCGACCAGATCCCTCCGTTGAACTGCTGCCGCAGCTGGTAACTGCTGGCGCTACTGACCGTGGTCCAGCTGAGCGCATAGGTTCCGGTAGCATTGTTGCCGGGCACTGTCAGGACGGGGGCCGAACCGGGGGCGGCGGGGATGGACACGGTGATGGTCCGCGTGGCGCTCCACGGCCCGCAACCAGTGGCATTGCAGGCTTGGACCCGGTAGCCGTAGGTTCCATTCGTCTTCCCGCTGGCGCTCCATCCATTTGCTGCAGAACGTTGCACAGTGGCCCATGCGCCGCCGTTGACTTGCTCCTGCAGTTCATAGTCGGCCGCGCCGCTGACCGTCGTCCAGCTCACCGAGTAGTTGCCGTTGGTGCTGCTTGAGGGCAGGCTCAACGAGGGCGCGGTGGCCGGCATCGCCGGGCTTGCACCGCCGGCTTCGGTCTTCTGCATGACGCGGTCGAGCGCATCGTACTGGTACGAAGTGACATGGCCCGCCGCATCGGTCATCGACAATACGTTGCCGTTGCCGTCATAGCTGTAGGTCGTCACTTGGCCGTGATTGCCTTGCACCTGATACGGTCGCGCCAGCGCATCGTAGACGACATGCCGCGAGGAACTCGTCACGCCGCCACGACTCACGACGTCGCTGGTGACATCGTTGTTGGCATCGTAGCCAAAGGTTTCGAGCGCCGTTGCATCCTTGTCGTTGTGCGTGATGCTGGTGACGCGCATCTCGGGATCGCGATTCCACGCCGTGATTTCTCCGTCGGGTGCAGTCAATTGGGACAGCAAGCCGAAGCCGTCGTAAGCGTATGTCCAGGTCGTCGCGACGCCATTCGGGTGCGTAGTCCGGGATGCAACCCGACCGCGCGCATCGTAGACAAAATCGGTGGCATCACCGTTCGCACCCACTACATGCCCCGGTTCGCCCAACCCGTTGTAGCTGCTGTAGGAGGTGGTCTGGCCCAAGCCATTCGTGACCGTCGCCAAGTTGCCCAACGCATCGTATGTGTAGGTAGTGCTGTCGCTCCCGTTCGGCGACGGTTGCGTCACGACCCGGGTGTGAACCATCCCGTTGGGATAGAGCGTGTCGGCATAGTTCGTCGTCAGCGTCTGGCCCGTCACGCCATTGCCGGACAGATTGGTGACCGCCACCGACGCCAGGCGGTTCTGGGCGTTGTAGGTGTACGCCGTCTTCGACCAGCCTTCGACCGTGACGGTCGATAGTCGATTGAGTTGCGGGTTCGGATCCCACGTGTAATCCGTGGTGCGCGCAAGCGGGGTGCCGTAAGCCTCGGTCTCCTTCAGCAACTGACCGTTGGCGGCGTAGGTATAGGTGTGGGCATTGCCGTTGTTGTCGACGGTTTTTGAGAAATTACCGTTGCTGTCGTAAGTACGAGAGCTCGCGGTCGCTCCGCATGTCGACACTGCAGAATCGCTGACCGCCGTCAGGCGACGATATCCATTTATCCATGTGTACTTGTTTGTGGTGACATGACCAAGCGGGTTGGTGATGGTACTTGTGAGGTTATCACTGGCGTCGCGACTGTATTGAGTTGATATCAACTCACTGCCATCGGCAAGGTAGGTGCTCGTACCCCACCGATACCAGTAACTGCTCGGATCGGTAACATAGGTGGTGTACGAATAAGGAACACCGTTGTAATCGACCTCTGTCAGCCTTGCGTCGGCGTACTTGAAAGAAATGATCGTTTGCGGCGAGCCGGGAAAAGTTATCGAATCGACCAGACCTTTTATGATGTAGGCATTGCCGGCAGGGTCCGTTACGGTCGTCACGTTGACCGATCCGGCTGTTGTGTAACCGAAAGTGACTGATTTACCGTTTGTGTGAGTTACCTTCAGGAGGTAACTACCGACTCCGTTCACAGGCCCGTAAGTCATGGTCCAGCCGATGCCCGAGGCGTCGGTGATCGACTTGATATGGCCATCCGACGCATAGGTCTGGGTCGTAGCATCCTCGTCGTGCAGCGTGAATTCGCCGGTGACAGCATCCCGCTGCAGGGTCGCTAGCCCCCCGCCGCCTCGCTCCGTA
This sequence comes from Rhodanobacter sp. UC4443_H10, assembly GCF_052978325.1. NCBI lineage: Bacteria > Pseudomonadati > Pseudomonadota > Gammaproteobacteria > Lysobacterales > Rhodanobacteraceae > Rhodanobacter > Rhodanobacter sp. UC4443_H10. The sequence continues at coordinate 1,031,836 of NZ_CM129668.1, forward strand.
AAAGTCGTGTCCGCGGTTGGATTCCCGTCGAACACGAGTGCCGAGCCGTCAGGGCCGTAAACCTTCACGTACCTACATAGACCCGTATCCTGTTCACTGCACGTCGCGTCGAGCCAATAGTCAAAACTATTTGACCAGTGAGATCCGGGTACTGCGGTATTATAATAAAGCGCGTAACTCAGACCCATCTCACCAGGCGTGCTGAAGATGGGGTATGTCTCGATTTTTGCGCCCGTACTGACGTCGATCGGCGGACCCACTAAACTCCCACAGTCGGATGAACTCTCCGACGAATCGTGTTTATTGCTTAAAAATTTCCCGACAGGTGCGCGAAAGCCAGGCGACGGATGCTTCAGTTGCCCAATAACTTCGTGAACGTTAGGGCCTGCCGGTTCTTTCGGTCCAGGCACACCATGAACAATAACTTTGGCAATATCTCTAACCGGCTTGCCATCCTTATATTTTTTAGTCGTTCCTGAGTCAGTCTCAGAGAAAACTTGCGTCGAGACCGATATAAGAACCAACGCAATGAAGGCAATTCGGCACAGCTTGAAAAAATGGTTTTTCATTCCCCTTCCCTGGCGAAACTTCGAACGTGAAGTTCACCGTAATAGTCAATACAAACTACGGCCTTTCCTTTCGAAAACTCTCTTCAAAAATAGTCGTAAGTGTTAAATCTTGTCAAGAGGTGGCCGTGAAGTTCGATCGGCGAATTCAACCCTGGCGCGCGCCAGCTCTGCCACAAAGTGGTGCAAGCGCGATGAGCCCCATCGGTGACGCCGCGGTGCAGCAGGCCACCTGCCAGCCGCCCCACTACGGCCGGGCACGTGCTCACCCTCGTAGCCGTCGGCGCTCGCGCCACACCGCGAGGGCTTGTTCGTAGCGTTCGAGCGCCTCGTCATGCACGTCGTACACGCAGCGCACGCAGCCCTCGCCGCAGCAGTCGGCGGCGTCCGGTTCGGGCGGGCGCCGCGGCATGGGGTCGGCTGGGTCGTCGTCGGGCGGGTCGGGTTCGCTGGGGCTCATGGAATCGCTTCGGGCGTGGCGGCGCGGTGTCGACACCGTCCGAGGGTGCCGACTACTGCGGTGAAGCCCAAGCCTGCCCCCGTCAACGCGCTACGCGCAACCCCGCGCTGCCGTGGTTACTTCGCCGGCTTGCGGAAGCGGTAGACGAACTGGTCGGTGTGGCCGCGTATCGACTTGTCGAACACCTTGGTGGTGTGCGTGTCGGCCGGATTGCGCAGCACGTTGCTTTCGCCGTCGAAGACGAAACCGGCGGCCTCGACCTCGCGCTTGACCACGTCCGGGTCGATGCGATGCAAGGTGTCGGTGTCGGCCAGGCCGGAGCCGGCGGGGGCCACGTGGTCGATCACCACGAACAGGCCGCCGGGCTTGAGCGCGTCGTAGACCTGCTTGTCGAAGCTGGCCATGTCGACCGGGCCCATGAACGGGTCGTGGTAGTCGTGGTAGTTCTGCGAGGTGAATACCAGGTCCACCGGCATCGGCACGCTCAGCTTGGCCGCCGGCTGCTGCAGCACGCTCACGTTGGCGTAGTGCGGCGTGGCCGCCAGCTTCTGCCAGTTGGCCAGGCTCTTGGCGGAGTACTTGCCCATCTCGTCCGGCCAGACGGTGTAGACGTGGCCCGTGGGCCCGACGATGGCGCTGAACGCCCGCGTCCAGTAGCCACTGCCGGGCACCAGTTCGAGCACGTTCTGGCCGGGCTTGACCTCGGCGAAGGTCATGACAAGCGCCAGCTTGCGGCGCGCATCCTCGTGGCGGTCCGCCGCGCGCGCCGGATCGTCGACGCCTTTCTGCACGGCAGCGGTGATCGCGCCGCTGTGCAGGTCGGCAACCTGGGCGGTCGCCACGGCGGGGAGCGGGAGGGTCAGCAGGAGGGCAAGCATGGCGTGGCGCATGGCGTACTCCATCGGCAGGCGGGGCTCCCGATTGTGCTCCGCTTTGATCGTGATGACACTGTGTCGACAGGCACAGGCATGCGATGGTGCTTGCGGTAACGTGCACGGGTTGCGGTTCCACCGCCGCGGGATGGCCACGCAAACCCACCGACTCACGGGAGGTTCCATGCGCTGTACCAGCATTCTGTTCGCCGCCGCCTGCGCCGCGATCGCCGGCATGCCCGGCTCCGGCCATGCGCAATCGCCGGCGCACTGGCAGGCCAGGCAACTCAAGGCGTCGCAGGAATCCGAGGCGATCATGCGCGACGCCGACAAGCGCAACGGCCTGCTGGCCCAGTTCCAGGTGATGCGCTACGCCTCCGTCGGCAACAACGACCCTGCTTTCCAGGTCATTTTCAGCCAGTACCTGAGCTGGTATCAGACCTTCATCGGCGATTACCCGGACGCGGCGACCAGCTTCTCGATCAGGCAGGGAGCGTTGCCCGACGACCGCCCCTTGCCGCTGGACGACGGGGTCCACCACGCCGAGTCTGCCCTGACGGCGATCGCACGGCTGGCGAAAGGGCGCCGGGCAGTGTTCTTCAACGAGGCGCACAACATCCCGCTCACCCGCAGCCTGACGGTGCAGATGCTGGCGCGACTGCGCGCCGAGGGTTACGACTATTTCGCGGCCGAGACGGTCTACCAGACCGACAAGGGGCTGCAGGCGCGCGGATACCCGACCAAGGACAGCGGCTTCTACACGCAGGAACCGGTCTGCGCGGAAATGGTGCGCACCGCGTTGCGGCTCGGCTACAAGGTGGTCGGCTACGAGGCGCTGTCCGATGCCTCCGGCGACGCCCGCGAAGCAGAGCAGGCGCGCAACCTGTACCGACAGGTGTTCAAGGACCATCCCGACGCGCGCGTGGTGGTCAACGCCGGCTACGCGCACATCCAGGAATCCGGCGCCTACCTGGGCGGTGCCTCGATGGCCCAGCACCTGCGGCGGCTGATCGACATCGACCCGCTCACCGTCGAGCAGACCATGCTGTACGACCACCCCGATGTCGGCGGCAATCATCCGTACTACGAGCCGGTCATGAAGAAGTTGCAACCGACCGGCCCCATCGTGTTCGTGGACGACGCCGGCAAACCGTGGTCGTTGCGGCCGGGCTACGACGTCAGCGTGTGGTTTGCGCCGATATCCATGCGCCGCGGCCGCCCGACCTGGCTCAGCCTGGGCGGCGAACGCAAGCCGTATTACGTGGATGGCGAACGCTGCAACCAGCATTTTCCCTGCATGGTGGAGGCGCGTTACGCCAGCGAAGGCAACGACGCCATCCCGGCCGATCGCGTGGTGCTCGATCCGGTGCCGCTCAACGCCGTGCCCAGCGACCGCGTGCGCAGCGGCGGCGCGGCGCCCGCCAGCGAGCTCTACCTGCGGCCCGGCAAGTACCGCGTGGTCTACAGCGGCGAGAACAACGCCACGTTGTTTTCACAGAACGTCACGATCAGGGACCGCAACCCGCGGCCACCGCCCTCCCAGCCCCCGGCAGCCACTGCCGGGCCCGTGTCCACGCCGGTTCGCGGCGATGTGGCGCAACCCTCCGTCGACCAGGGGAACTGATTCCATGACCCACCACAGAATGCGCGTACTGCTTGCCACGGCGTGTGCGCTTGCGACCTTCGCCGCCATCGGAGCGGAACCCGCCGCCCCATCGCAAGCCGGCCTGCTCGGCTTCACGCCCGCGCATGCCACCACCCAACTCGACCTGGAACGACGTTTCGACGCCCAGCTCGACCCGGCCGAGCTGCGCGACTGGTTGAAGCAGATGGCATCGGCGCCGAACCAGGTCGGCTCGCCGCACGACAAGGCGAATGCCGAGTTCATGCTGGAGCAGTTCCGCGCCTGGGGCTGGGATGCGCACATCGAGACGTTCGAGGTGTTGTATCCGACGCCGAAGAAAGTCGCACTGGAACTGCTCGGGCCGCAGCCGTTCACCGCCACCCTGCACGAGCCGCCGGTCGCCGGCGATGCCACTTCGGCGCTGCCCGGCGCGCTGCCGCCATACAACGTCTACGGCGGCGACGGCGATGTCACCGCACCACTGGTCTACGCCAACTACGGCATGCCGGACGACTACAAGGAGCTGGCCCGCCGCGGCATCGACGTGCGCGGCAAGATCGTGATTACCCGCTACGGCGGCGGCTGGCGCGGGCTCAAGCCGAAGCTGGCGCAGGAGCATGGCGCGGTCGGCTGCCTGATCTACTCCGACCCGCACGATGACGGCTACGCCCAGGGCGACACCTGGCCCGAAGGCGGCTGGCGCCCGCCCGAAGGCGTGCAGCGCGGCTCGGTCGCCGACATGCAGCAATATCCCGGCGATCCGCTGACCCCCGGCATCGGCTCCACGCCCGGCGCCAAGCGGCTGGCGATCAAGGACGCGAAGACCCTGCTGAAGATTCCGGTGCTGCCGATCTCCTACGCCGACGCCACGCCGCTGCTGAAGTCGCTGGGCGGCCCGGTGGCACCCGCAGCCTGGCGCGGCGCACTGCCGCTGACCTACCACGTGGGCCCGAGCACGGCCAAGGCGCACCTGACCGTGCTGTCGGACTGGAACCGCAAGCCGATCTATGACGTGATCGCCAAGATCGAGGGCGCCCGCGCGCCGGACCAGTGGATCATCCGCGGCAACCACCACGACGGCTGGGTGTTCGGCGCATGGGACCCGCTGGCCGGCAACGTGGCCCTGATGGCCGAGGCCAAGGCCATCGGCGGCCTGCTCAAGCAGGGTTGGCGGCCGCAGCGCACCCTGGTCTACGCCAGCTGGGACGGCGAGGAACCGGGCCTGCTCGGTTCCACCGAATGGGCCGAGGCGCACGCGAAGGAGCTGCAGGCCAAGGCCGTGCTCTACATCAACTCGGATACCAACGGCCGCGGCTTCCTCGGCGCCGGCGGCAGCCATTCGCTGCAGCACCTGGTCAACCAGGTCGCCGACGGCGTGACCGATCCGGAAACCCGCGTCAGCGTGGGCAAACGCTGGCGGGCGCACCTGATGATCGAAGGCAGCGATCCCAAGGCGAAACCCGAAGCCAAGGCCAATGCCAAGGCGGCAGCCAGCGGCGGCGATTTGCCGATCGAGGCACTGGGCTCCGGCTCAGATTACAGCCCGTTCCTGGAACATCTCGGCATCGCCTCGCTCGACCTGGGCTTCGGCGGCGAGGACGACAATGCCGGCATCTATCACTCGCGCTACGACTCGTTCGACCACTACGCCCGCTTTGGCGATCCCAGCTTCGAGTACGGCGTGGCGCTGGCCAAGGTGGCCGGCCACATCGTGTTGCGCAGCGCCGATGCCGATGTGCTGCCGCTGCGCTTCGGCGATTTCAGCCAGACCCTGGGCCGCTACGTCGGCGAACTGCACAAGCTGATCGAGAATACGCGCAAGGCAACGGCGCAACAGCACCAGTTGCTCGACGCGCATGCCTACGCGCTGGACAGCGACCCAACCCGGCCGCTGCTGCCGCCGGCGCGCGACTCCGATGTGCCGGCGATCGAGCTGGCCCCGCTGGACCGCGCCGCCAGCCAGCTGGAGCAGAGCGCAAAGGCTTTCCAGGCCGCCTACGCGCGGCAGGCCGCCGACGGCTTTGCCCTGCCCGCCGCGCGGCTGCGCCAGATCAACCGGCAGATGGGCCGGATGGAACAGGCGCTGACCGATGCCGACGGCCTGCCCGGCCGGCCGTGGTTCCGGCACTTCATCTACGCGCCAGGCATGCTCACCGGCTACGGCGTCAAGACGGTTCCCGGCGTGCGTGAGGCGATCGAGGCACGGCGCTGGGACGAGGCGAACCGCTATGCAACGATCACTGCGCAGGTGCTTGACCACTACCGCGCCCAACTCGACCAGCTGACCCGTTTGCTGACCCCGTCGAGCTGACCGGCGCAAACCACGGCGAATCCACGGATGGATCGCCCGCCGGCCGTCACCCGTACGGCCGCTCGCCGGAGCCAGGACGATGATGCTGAGCCGCACCCTTCCATCGAGCATCCGCAAGCTGGACCCCGGCGCGTTCGCGCTGGTGATGGCCACCGGCATCGTCTCCATCGATGCCGGCCAGCACGGCATGCCCGTGCTGGCGCGTGCGCTGTTCGTGCTGAACGCGGTGGCCTTCGTGCTGCTGCTGGCGCTGAACGCGCTGCGCCTCGTGCATGCCAGGTGCGAGGTGCTGGACGACTTCACCAACCCGGCGCGGGGCGCGGGCTTTCTCACCTTCGTCGCGGCCATCGGTGTGCTGGCCAGCCAGTGTGTGCTGGTGGTTCCGCTGCCGCATTGGGCCGTCGCGTTGACCGTGCTCGGCGCGGTCGGCTGGGGCTGCCTGTCGTACCTGCTGCTGCTCGCCGTGATCACCGGCCAGCGCAAGCCCGGCTTCCGGCGCAGCATCAATGGCGGCTGGCTGGTGGCGGTGGTGTCGACGCAGGCGCTGGCGGTGGCGATCACCTTGCTGGTGGCGCACGACCATGCGACGCCCGCGCTCGGCTGGCTGTTCGCCGCGCTGTGCCTGTACCTGGTCGGTGCGGCGCTGTACCTGATCCTGATCACGCTGATCTTCTACCGCCTGCTGTTCCTGCCGCTGCCGGCCAGCGGCTTCACGCCGCCGTACTGGATCAACATGGGCGCGCTGGCGATCACCACGCTGGCCGGCAGCCTGCTGGTGCTGCATGCGCCGGCGCAACCGTCGCTCGGTGCGCTGGTGCCCTTCGTCAAGGGCTTCACCCTGTTCTTCTGGGCCAGCGCCACCTGGTGGATTCCGCTGCTGGCGATCCTCGAGCTGTGGCGCCACGGCATGCGCCACGTGCGCCTGCGCTACGCGGTGGACGACTGGGACATCGTGTTTCCGCTGGGCATGTACACGGTCGGCACGAATGCGCTGGCACAGGCACTCGACCTGGATCTGCTGCAGCCGGTGTCCGACCTCGGCGTCTACATCAGCCTGCTGGCCTGGTTGCTGGTGGCGGCCGGTGCACTGCGGCACTGGCGGCGCGCCTTCGTGCGGGGCTGAGGCGCACGATGCGCGCCTTCACCGGCGGCTTTCGGCGTGCCGCACCTGGCCGTCGCCGCGCAGCACGAAGCGTTCGATGGTCAGCGCCTCGGCACCCATCGGCCCGTAGGCGTGTAGCCGCGTGGTGGAGATGCCGATCTCGGCGCCGAGGCCCAGCTCGCCGCCGTCGCTGAAACGGGAGGAGGCGTTGACCATCACCACGGCGGAACGGATCGCCTGCACGAAGCGTTGCGCGGCGGTTTCGTCGGTGGTGGCGATGACTTCGGTGTGGTCGGAGCCGTGGCGACGGATGTGCGCGATGGCGGTGTCGAGGTCGTCGACCACGCGCACGGCGAGGATCAGGTCGAGGAACTCGGCGGCGTAGTCGTCGTCGGTCGCCGCGCGCATGTCGGGCACCAGGGCGCGGCTGCGCTCGTCGCCGCGCAGCTCGACGCCGCGCTCGCGCAGTGCCTGCGTGGCGCGTGGCAAGAACGCTTCGGCGACGTCGCGATGCACCAGCAACGTCTCCAGCGCGTTGCACACGCCGGGGCGCGAGGTCTTGCCGTCGAGCAGCAGGTCCAACGCCAGGTCGAGGTCGGCGGCGCAATCCACGTACAGGTGACAGACGCCCTTGTAGTGCTTGATCACCGGCACGCGCGCGTGTTCGGCAACGAAACGGATCAGGCCCTCGCCGCCGCGCGGAATCGCAAGGTCGACGATGTCGACCAGCTGCAGCAGTTCGACCATCGTCTCGCGGCGCAGGTCGTCGACCAGGGTCACGGCGGCGGTCGGCACGCCGTGCGCCTCCAGTGCCGACTTCAGCGCCGCGGCGATCGCGGTGTTGGAATGGATCGCCTCGGAGCCACCGCGCAGGATCACCGCGTTGCCGGCCATCAGGCACAGCGCGGCGGCGTCGGCGGTGACGTTGGGGCGCGCCTCGTAGATCATCGCGATCACGCCGAGCGGGATGCGCACGCGCTCGACCGACAGTCCGTTCGGTCGTGTCTCGCGGCGGGTCGTTACGCCGACCGGGTCGGGCAGCTCGGCCACTTCGCGGAGCGCGCCGGCGATGCCGGCCACGCGTGCCTGGTCCAGCCGCAGGCGGTCGAGCATGGCGCCCTGCACGCCTTTCGCCGCGGCCTGTTGCACGTCTTCGGCGTTCGCTGCCAGCACCGCGGCGGACTGCGCTTCCAGCGCCGCAGCCATGTCGCGAAGCAACGCGCGCTTCGTCCCCGTGTCGAGCGCCGCGACTACCTGCGCCGCGCCGCGGCAGGCGAGTGCCTGTTCGCGGATCGTGCTCATGTGCTGATCTCCTGTCCGGACACAACCGGGCGACTCATGCCGACGAGGTCGTCGCGATGCACCACCTCGTCGCCGTAGCTGTAGCCGAGCACGCCGTCGATCTCGCGGCTGTGCCGGCCGGCGAGACGGCGCACTTCGGCGGCGCCGTACTGGCTGAGTCCGCGCGCGACGGCGGCACCGTCCGCGTCGACGATCTCCACCAGGTCGCCGCGGTGGAACTCGCCGTCGGCGCCAAGCACGCCGCCCGGCAGCAGCGAGACGCGCCCGCCGGCCAGCGCCTTCACCGCACCGGCGTCGATGCGGATGCGGCCCGGCGCCGCGGGTGCGTGGCGCAGCCAGTACTTGCGCGCCTGCAATCGCGTGGAAGCCGCGGCGATCAGCGTGCCGCGCAGTTGCCCGCGGTGCAGCGCCTGCACGGTGGCCGTCTCGCGCCCGCTGAACAAGGCCGTGGGAATTCCGGCCGCCGCAGCTTTCGCCGCCGCCTGCAGCTTGGTGCGCATGCCGCCGGTGCCGGCCGCGCTGCCGCTGTCGCCGGCCATCGCGACGATCTCGGGGGTCAGCGCGGCCACCTGCGCGATCGGCACGGCCGCGGGATCGCGCCGCGGGTCGGCGCTGTACAGCGCATCGACGTCGGAGGCGATCAGCAGCAGGTCGGCGTCGACCAGCGCGGCCACGATGGCGGCGAGATTGTCGTTGTCGCCGAGCTTCAATTCATCCACCGACACGGTGTCGTTCTCGTTGATCACCGGCAGCACGCCGAGCTGCAGCAGCTCGCGCAGGGTGGCGCGCGCGTTGAGGTAGCGGCGGCGGTTGCGCAGGTCGTCGTGGGTCAGCAGCACCTGCGCCACCGGCCGCGCGGACAGCGATTGCCACAGCGCGACCATCGGCGCCTGCCCCAGCGCGGCCAGCGCCTGCCGCGCGGCGAGGCCGCCGCCGTCGCGCGCATGCTGGCGCAGCAGCGCGCGCCCGGCCGCCACCGCGCCGGAGGACACCAGTACCACCTCGCGGCCTTCGGCATGGCTGGCGGCAACGAAACCGGCCAGCGCTTCGGCATGACGCGGGGTGAGGCCGCCGCCGTCGGCGGCAAGCAGGTTGCTGCCCACTTTCAGCACGGCGCGGCGCCAGGAGGGCAATGCCTGTGCGGGCAGGTCGGTGTGCGTGTTCCCCGTGTCGATCGCCGCCATGCCCGTGCCTCCGCTTCAGTCGTCGAGCGCACGCAATCGCGCGTGCAGTTCATCCAGTCGCAGGTCGTTGCCGGCGCCCGGCGACACGCGGGCGGCGAGGCTGCCTTCGGGCGTGCGCCCCTGCCCTGCGGATGCCGCGGTTTCCGCCGCCGCGCGATACGCATCGCGGAACGGCACGCCGGCGGCGGCCTGCTCGATCGCCACGTCGGTGGCGTACATCGCCGGCTCGATCGCAGCGCGCATCGCGGCTTCGTTCCACGCAAACCGCGCCAGCAGGTCGGGTACCAGTTCCAGCGCCATCAGGCCATGACGCACGCCATGGAAGATCGAGCCCTTGGAGAACTGCAGGTCGCGCTGGTAACCGGACGGCAGCGACAGCAGCTGCTCGATCTCGGTGCGCGCGGCGGCCACGCTGGCGTAGCTGGCGCGCAGCAGTTCGATCACGTCGGGGTTGCGCTTGTTCGGCATGATCGAGCTGCCGGTGGTGTACTCGGGCGGCAATTTGACGAAGTCGAATTCGGCGGTGGTGAACAGCGACAGGTCCCACGCCAGCCGGCGCAAGTCGAGCAGCGCGCCGCCGATCGCCTCCAGCACCGCCATCTCGAACTTGCCGCGCGACAGCTGCGCGTAGATCGGCGAAATCTGCATGCGCGCGAAACCGAGCGCCTGGGTGGTGTGCTCGCGATCGAGTTTCATGTTCACGCCGTAGCCGGCGGCGGTGCCGAGCGGGTTCGCGTCGATCAGCGTCATCGTCTGCCGCGCGCGCAGCGCATTGTCGATGAAGCCCTCGGCGAAGCCGGCGAACCACATCGCGGTGGACGACACCACCGCACGCTGCAGGTGGGTATAGCCCGGCATCGGCACGGACGGCTGCGCGGCGCGGCCGAGGCACACTTCGGCGATCGCACGGCAATGCGTTTCCAGCGCGGCCAGCTTGTCCTTCAGCCACAGCCGCGTGGCAACCAGGATCTGGTCGTTGCGGCTGCGTCCGGTATGCACGCGGCGGCCGGCGTCGCCGAGGCGCTCGGTGAGCCGCGCCTCGATCGCCGAGTGACCATCCTCGTAGCGCTCGTCCAGCACGAACGCGCCGCTCGTGAAATCGTCGGCCAGCGCATCCAGCTCGCGCTTCAGCGCGGCGGCTTCGTCGGCGTTGACCACGCCGATGTTGGCCAGCCCTTCCACGTGCGCCTTGCTGGCGGTGATGTCGTGCAGGAAGAACTCGCGATCCAGCAGCACGTCGTCGCCGGCGAGGAACTGCATGATCTTCGCGTCGATCCGGATGCCGGCTTTTTGCCAGAGGGGTTGGGTCATGGTAGCCAGAAGTGAGTTGAGAGGAGTGAGAAGTGAGAGAGATCAAGAGCGGAGGGGCGGGAGTGCTGTGAGTGTGAGCTTCTCTCACTTCTCACTCCTCTTCCCTCACTCCTGCCCCACTGGAATCGCGGTGTATTCGTCCACGCCGATCGCACGGTTGATGTTCTGCATCGCCTGGGTGGCGGCGCCCTTGAGCAGGTTGTCCAGCGTGGCCACGATCACCACGCGCTTGCCGTCGGCCGATACGGCGAAGCCGCCGACCTCGGCATGGTGGCGGTGCGCGATGCGGCTGACCCACGGCGCCTCGTCGGTCACGACGGCCAGCTTCTCGCCGTCGTAGGCGGCATGGAAACGCTGCAGCACGTCCTCGCGTTTCAGCGGGCGGGTGAGATACAGGTTGGTGGTGACGGTGAGCCCGCGGAAGTGCGGCGCCACGTGCGGCATGAACTCCACCGGCACGCCGAGCCGGAACGAGGCCTCCTTCTCGTGCATGTGGCCGGTGAGCGCGTACGGCATCAGGTTGTCGCGCAGTTTTTCCGGATCGTTCTTGTCCGACGGCGTGGTGCCGGCGCCGGAATAGCCGGAGACACCGAAGCACACCGGTGGCGCGGCCAGCAGGTCCTTCAGCGGTGCGATCGACAGCTGCATCGCGGTGGCGTAGCAGCCGGGGTTGCTGATGCGCTTCTCGCCCCGCCACTTGTCGCGGGTGAGTTCCGGCAGGCCGTAGTACCACGACAGGTCGAAGCGGTAGTCGGCGGAAAGGTCGAGGATCAACGTATCCGGCTTCGCCGCGTCGATCGCCTCGACGAACGGCGCCGCCTTGCCGTTCGGCAGCGCCAGGATCACCACGTCGGCGCCCTGCGCCACCACCGCGGCCGGGTCCAGGCTGGCGTAGCGCAGTTCGCCGGCGAAACCGTCGACGTGATCGGCCACTCGCTGGCCGTCCAGTTCGCGCGAGGAGACGAAGGCCAGTTGCAGCAGCGGGTGCGCCGCGATCAGGCGGATCAGTTCCATGCCGGTATGGCCGCGCGCGCCGACGATGCCTACCGTTTTCCTGTTCGTGTGCATGGCTCAATCCACCAGTGTCGGCTGACGTTGCGCGCAATGCGCCACGCAACGGGAGATCGTGTCGAACCCGTCGATGCCGTACCAGAACACCTTCCAGCGCGGCTGCTTGATGCAGCCGTCCGATTCGGCGTAGTAGAAAGGGTTGACCGGGTTGCCGTGACGCGAGCGCCAGAACAGCCGCGGATTCTCCTCGCGCATCACCTGCCACACCGCGCGGCCCAGGCCTTCGCCCTGCGCGTCGTCCAGCACGGCGAACTTGTCGAGATACGGCAAGCCGTCCTCCTCGACAAGGATCATCGCCGCGCGGTAGTTCTCGCTGACGTAGATGCGCATCGGCCTGGTGCGCTCGAAATAGTCCGGCACCAGGGTGCGGCCGAAGCTGGACTCGATCAGCCTGCGCATGCGCGCGCGGTCCACGCCGTCCCAGGAGTCGAAGCGCAGCACCTTCTCGCCGCGTCGCACGAGGGTGCCGGAACCCTTGTGGGTGAACAGCTCCTTGGCCAGTTCGGACGGGCGGGTGATCGACACCGACGAGGTCAGCGGCAGGTCGGCCAGCAGGTCGGCGATCTGCTCGATCTTCAGGCGCATGCCACCGTTGATCCAAGGCTGCGCCATCAAGTGATCGAACTCGGTGCTCAGATTGATCGAATCGATCACTTTGCCGTGCTCGTCGAGCAGGCCTCCCGTGCCGGTGAGGAACACGATCTTGTACGGCTGCAGCACGCGCACCAGTTCGTTCGCGGCGAAGTCGGCGTTGACGTTGAGGATCTGCCCTTCGTCGGTTTCGCCCAGGCTGGCGATCACCGGGATGGAGTTCGCGCGCAGGCTGGCCTCGATCGGCGCCAGGTTGATGCTGCGGACCTTCCCGACCAGACCGTAGGTATCGCGGTCCAGGTAGTCGGCCATGAACACGCCCGTCGCCACCGAGGTGGCGCGCGTGTCCATCGACTGCAGTGCCTCGACCAGTTTCAGGTTCTGCTGCTGGAACACGCGGCGCACGATGCCGAGCGCCTTCGGCGAGGTCACGCGCAGGCCGTCGATGGTGTGCTTCTCGATGCCGGCGGCAGCCAGCTCCTCGTCCAGCTGCGGACCGGCGCCGTGCAGCACGATCGGGGTCAGGCCGACCTGCTGCAGGAAGGTCAGCGACGAGGCGAGATCGGCCAACTCGTCGCGCAGCACCGCGCCGCCGACCTTGACCACGGCAAAGCGCTTGGCATCCAGCTCGGAGAAGCGCTTGAGGTACTGCTGGATCTCCTTCGCGCTGCCCATGCTCGAAAGCAGGCGCACGATGGTCTTGCGGGTGTGCTTATGCGTTTCCATGTTTATTCCTTGCGTTCATCCGTGAACGCCAGAGTCGAAAACCGGCCTTCCCTGGCCGGACCTCTCGATGATTCGATAAACCGTTTGTGCATAGCGCTCGAGCTGCTCCAGCGCGACCCACTCGTCGGCGCTGTGCGCCTGCGCGATATCGCCGGGGCCGTAGACGAAGGCGGTGTAGCCGGCGGCGGAGAACAGCGCCGCCTCGGTCCAGAAGTCCACCGCGTTGCCGACCGGGATGCCCAGCTCGTCGGCCACGTCGCGCGCGACCAGCCGGTTCGCCTCGGCGTTCGCCGTGTCGCCGGCCGGCAGCGAGGCGCCGCGGAAGGTTTCCGCGAACTCGACCGGCGCCGGCTCGACCAGCGAGCGGAACTGGGTCAGCAAGCGGTCCGGGTCCATCGTCGGCAGCGGCCGCATGCCGAAGCGGACCTCGGCACTCGGCGCGATCATGTTCGCCTTGATGCCGCCCTCGATGCGGCCGATGTTGAAGCGCAGGCCGGTCAGTCCGCCGAAGCGTTCGTGCGACTGCGCCGCCACGAAATCCAGCGCCGCGTTGCCCCAGCGCACGGCCTGGTGCAGTGCGCTGTCGCCCGGCTTCTGCTCGCCCGAGGCATGCCCGGCCTGGCCGGCGAAGCGCATCAGCACCGACTGGATGCCGCGATGCGCCAGCACCGCCTCGCCCTTGGTGGGCTCGGCCACGATCACTGCGTCGTAAGCGTGCGGTTCGCGCAGGAAGCCGGCGATGCAGCGCGCGTCGTTCGCCTCCTCGTCGGTGGTGAACAGCAGCGCCAGGTCGCCGTCGCTGGCCTTCGCCACCGCCAGCAGCGCCGCCGCCGCCCCCTTGATGTCGCACGCGCCCAGGCCGATCGCGCGATCGGCAGTGACCCGCAGCGTGTGCGGATCGGCCGTCCACGCCGGCGAGTCCGGCACGGTGTCCAGGTGCACGTTGAACAGGACCTTCGGCTCGCCGCGCACCGCGTGCAGGGCCACCGCGCCGGCACCGAAGTCGGTCACCGTCACGTCGAAGCCGGGCAGCTGCGCGCGCAGGTAGTCGAAGATGCCGCCGGTATCGATCGTGCGCGGCGGATTGCGCGTGTCGAAACCGACCAGCGCCGCCAGGTGTTTCAACGTGGCATCGAGCAGTGCGCTCATCCGCGATTGACCTCGGCCCACAGCGTGCTGCTCATGCCGAACAGCTTGATGAAACCCTCGGCCTCCTCCACGCCCCAGTCGGCCGACTGCGCATAGGTGGCGCCCTTGGCGTTGAGGATGTGCTTCGACTCCACCGCCACCGCGCCGACGCTGCCGCCATTCGTTTCCAGCGTCACCGTGCCGTTGACGGTGGACTGGCTGGACGCCAGGAACGCCTCCAGGTCGGTCTTCAGCGGGTCGTGGAAGAAGCCCTCGTAGACCAGCTCCACCCACTTGCGCGCCACCTCCGGCTTGAAGCGGTTCTGCTGCTTGCTGAGCACCGCTTCTTCCAGCGCGCGATGCGCGGCGAGCAGCGCGGTCAGGCCCGGTGCCTCGAAGATGATGCGGCCCTTGAGGCCGATCGTGGTGTCACCGGTGTAGAGGCCGCGACCCACGCCGTACTGCGCGAACAAGCCGTTGAGCTTCGCCAGCATGGCGTGCCCGGCGATCGCCTCACCGTCCAGCGTCACCGCCTCGCCGTTGACGAAGCCGATCTTCACCTGCAGCGGTTTGGACGGCCATTCGGCGCGCTGCTTGCACCAGCCCACCGCGCCGGCGCCGGGCGCCTGCCACTGATCGATCTCGCCGCCGGACATGGTCAGGCCGAGCAGGTTCTCGTTGATGGTGTAGGCCTGCTGCTTGGCGCGCACGCCGAAGCCGCGGTCTTCCAGGTACTTCTGCTCGTAGGCGCGCGTCTGCGTGTGTTCCTTCTGGATCTCGCGGATCGGCGCCACGATCTGGTAGTCGCCCAGCGCCTTCACCGCCAGGTCGAAACGCACCTGGTCGTTGCCCATGCCGGTGCAGCCATGCGCGATCGCCTTCGTGCCCAGTTCGGCGGCGCGCTTCAGCGCGGCTTCGACGATCAGGTAGCGGTCGGACACCAGCAGCGGGTACTGCCCCTGGTAGCCCTCGCCGGCCCACACGAACGGCTTGACGAAGCCCGCCCAGATCGCCGGGCCGCCATCGACCGTGACGTGGCTGGCCACGCCCAGCTCCTTCGCGCGGTTCTCGATGAAGGCGCGCTCTTCGGCGTCGACACCACCGGTATCGGCGAACACGGTGTGCACGGCCCAGCCACGCTCCTGCAGGTAAGGCACGCAGAAGCTGGTGTCGAGGCCGCCGGAAAAGGCGAGGACGATGTCTTTGCTCATGGCTTGCAGATCCTGGAAATAAGTAGGGTCAGGCGGATTCGACGACGACACGCGGCTCGCAGCGCACCGGGAAATTCACGGAATTGGCGATGAAGCAGGCGTGATGCGCCGCCTCGTGCGCCGCTTCGGCCTTGGCCGGGTCGCTGGCGGCAGTGATGGTCACCGTGGGGCGCAGCACCACTTCGACGAAGCGGCCGCCGTCGCCTTCGGTGGCCATCGTGCCTTCGGCGGCATCGCTGTACGCCGTCACCACCACGCCGGCCATGGTGGCCATGTGCAGATACGACAGCATGTGGCAGGTCGACAATGCCGTGACCAGCATGTCCTCGGGATTGTGCCTCGCGGCATCGCCGCGGAATGCGGGATCGGAGGAACCGGCGATCGCCGGCTTGCCGTCGATGCGGATCACGTGGTCGCGGCTGTAGTTGCGGTAGCCGTCCGTGCCGCTGCCGAGGTTGCCGGTCCATTCCACGGCGACGCGATAGTGATGCTGATGGTTCACGGTTTCGACTCCTCTTGTCGGGACATCCATGCGGCCAGTTCCGCGTCGCCATCGCCGTCGCGCTCGCGCAGCCCGGCGATCACGCCCGCGCGGTTGCGCGCGGGATGATTCTGGCTCAGCTTGAACTTGCCTTCGATGCGGTCGATCGAGACTCCAAGGCCGACGATCGCGCGCAGCGACTTCTCGATGTGGTCATCCGGCGCGTCGCTGATCTTCCATGGCTGCGGCTGGCCCGCCTCATGGTGGTCGGTCAGGGTTTCCAGCAGACGACGCAGCCACGCCGCGTCGTCGATCACGCGCAGCCGGCCGTGCACGTGCACCACCGCGTAGTTCCAGGTCGGCACCTCGCGCCCGGTCTCGTGCTTGCTGGGATACCAGTTCGGGCTGATGTAGCCGTCCGGGCCCTGGAACACCAGCAGCACCTCGGCGCCGTCCAGTCGCGCCAGTTCGTTGCCGCGCGCGACATGGCCGTGCAGCACCTCGCCGACGAGTTCGAACGGCAGGTGATTGGCCGTCAATCCGTCGGCCGCGCGGGTCACCAGCGTGGCGAACGGGTATGCGCGGATCAGCCCGTGCAGGGCCTCGATGCGGCTTTCCACGAAATGCTTCGGCGTGTACATGACGGTTCAGCCCTGCCCGATCAGCGAAGCCATCACCGCCTTCTGCACGTGCAGGCGGTTCTCGGCCTCGTCGATGGCGATGCAGGCGGGCGAATCCATCACCGCGTCGGTGGCCTTGACGTTGCGGCGCAGCGGCAGGCAGTGGCTGAACAGGCCGTAGTTGGTGAGCGCCATCTTCGCCTCGTCGACGATGAAGTGCCTGCTGGCCTCGCGCACAGGCTTCTCCTCTTCCCAGCGACCGAAGAACGGCAGCGCGCCCCAGCTCTTGGCGTAGACCACGTCGGCCCCGGCGTAGGCTTCCTCGATGTCGTGGCTGACCTTCAGCGAGCCGCCGTTCTGCTCGGCGTTCAGGCGGCCAAACGCCATGTAGCGCTCGTCCAGCACGTAGTCGGCTGTCGGGCAAAGCAGGGTCACGTCCATGCCCATCTTCGTCGCGATCAGCAGCGCCGAATTCGCCACCGCGGTGTTCAGCGGCTTCGGGTGATAGGTCCAGGTCAGCACGTACTTCTTCTTCGTGAGGTCGCCCAGGTGCTCCTTCAGCGCCAGCGCGTGGGCCAGCTCCTGGCAAGGGTGGGTGATCGTTTCCATGTTGATCACCGGCACCGTGGCGTAGTGCGCGAACGCCTTGATCACCTTGTCCTGGCGATCCACCGCCCAGTCCTGGAATTTCGGGAACGCGCGCACCGCGATCAGGTCGACGTAACGCGACAGGACCCGCGCCACCTCGGCGATGTGTTCCTCGGTATCGCCGTCCATCACGCTGCCCACCTCGAACTCGATCGGCCACGCGTCCTTGCCCGGCGCCAGCACGATCGCGTGGCCACCCAGCTGGAACGCACCCAGCTCGAAGCTGGTACGGGTGCGCATGGAGGGATTGAAGAACAGCAGCGCGATCGACTTGCCGGCGAGCTGCTGGCCGCGCGGCGAACGCTTGAACACGGCGGCCTGCTCCAGCAGCGCGTCGATCTCGGCGCGGCTGTAATCCTGGGTAGTCAAGAAATGCCGAATGATCATGAAGTCGATGCCTTATTGAAGAGTCCGGCCATGGATGGCCGGGGTGTTGCGGATGGATCCGCGTGAAATAAACCAACAAAAAACCCGGCACAAGGGCCGGGTTTGTCGTCGATGCACAAGAAACGCGTGCGACTGCCTACCCGGCCGGATGTCGAGTCATCGGTCGGCGCGCACGCGACGTCATGCCAGCGGCCGCGCGGGCGCTGGTAAGTACGGTGGCGGTATAGACGGCTGAAGACATGCGATGTTCCGGGTGGTCGGCGGCTATCATGGCGAGAATTTCGCTGCCATGCAACAAAAATCTGCGCCAGGTCAGTGCCTGTCCGGCAAGTATCGGCGTCTGAAAAAAAATCGCCGCCCGAGAGGGGCGGCGGGATGGATGAGCGGAAGTCGGGATCAATCCACCGGGGTGACGGAAACCCGCACGCGCAGGCGCTCGCCCGGATCGTAGTCCAGCCGCGACATGTAGACCTCGCCGCGATAGCGATATTCCACGTCGTAGCCGATGATCCGGCGCTGCTCGCTGACCGTGTTCACCTCGCGGCACTGGGTCTGCGTGCTCTCGTAATCGCGACCGCGCGTGCTGCGGTTGCCGATCGCGCCACCGGCCACGGCACCGGCGACCGTCGCCGCCTTGCGCCCGTCGCCCTTGCCCACGGTGTTGCCCAGCACGCCACCGATCACCGCGCCCAGCACCGTGCCGGCGGTGCTGTTGCCGCCCTCGTGGCGCACCACCTGCTGGTCGTAGCACTCCTGCCGCGGCACGTTGGTGCGCGTCACGCCATGCACCGGGTCGGCGCGCAGCACGTCGGCCCAGCCGTAGTGGGCATTGCCGTCATCGTTGGGGTACGGCGCATTCTGCGCGTGCGCGCCGGCCGCCATCATGGCCAGCACCAACGCGGAAACCCATAGCTTGACCATGACCTGCTCCCGTGATGCACGTTCCACGCCACGCGCGGACTGGCAGCATTGCAGCAAATTCACTATGAATACACGCTTAGGCCGGACCGGCCTGTTCAGCCGTGGCGACCGTTTGCCGCAAGGCCGACGGCATCACGGATCGCCGGGTCCGGCCAGGAGCGGGCGATCCGCGGGGCACGAGCGGCATCGTCGCTTGTTAAGATGCGCAACCTGCCCCGCCCGACCGCCGACTCCCTCGCGGATGTGACCGATGCCGATTTCGCTCTACAACAGCCTGACGCGCCGCACCGAACCGTTTGTTCCGCTGGATCCCGCGCGCGTCACGATGTACCTGTGCGGACCGACGGTCTATAACTACGTTCACATCGGCAACGCGCGCGGGCCGGTGGTGTTCGACGTGCTGGCGCGGCTGCTGCGGCGGCACTACCCGCAGGTGGTGTATGCCCGCAACATCACCGACGTCGAGGACAAGATCAATGCCGCGGCATTGGCCGAAGGCGTGCCGATCTCGATCATCACCGAGCGCTACGCGCGCGCCTATCGCGAGGACATGGCCGGGCTGGGCATTGCGCCGCCGGACCTGGAGCCGCACGCCACCGCGCACATCGGCGCGATCATCGCCATGAACGAGGCGCTGATCGCCGGCGGCCACGCGTACGCGGCCGAAGGCCATGTACTGTTCGACGTCGGCTCGTACCCCGACTACGGCGCGCTCTCCGGCCGCGACACCGAAGAGTTGATCGCCGGCGCACGCGTGGAAATCGCGCCATACAAGAAGAACCCCACCGATTTCGTGCTGTGGAAGCCCTCCACGCCCGAACTGGCCGGCTGGGACAGCCCGTGGGGGCGCGGGCGCCCCGGCTGGCACATCGAGTGCTCGGCGATGTGCGCCGCGCAGCTGGGCGAGACCATCGACATCCACGCCGGCGGCGTCGACCTGCTGTTCCCGCATCACGAGAACGAGATCGCGCAATCCACCTGCGCGCACGGCGGCAAGACCTTCGCGCGCTGGTGGATGCACAACGGCATGCTCACCTTCGACGGCCGCAAGATGTCCAAGTCGCTGGGCAACGTGCTGCTGGTGCACGAGCTGATGAAACTCCACCCGCCCGAGGCGCTGCGCCTGCGCCTGCTCAGCGGCCACTACCGGCAGCCGCTGGACTGGTCCGACGGCGCCATCCAGCAGTCGGTCAGCACGCTGGACGGCTGGTACCGGGTGCTGCGCGACCTTGCCGACGTGGCGATCGACGCATCGCGGCTGCCCGTGCCGGCCGCCGTCGAAGCGGCGCTTTGCGACGACCTCAACACGCCCCTGGCGCTGGCCGAACTGGCCGTGCTTGCAGACGCCGCGCGTCAACACGGCACGCCCGCGGCCAAGGCCGATCTGCTCGGCGGCGGCGCCCTGCTCGGCCTGCTGCAGCAGGACCCGGAAGCATGGTTCAAGCACTCCGGCGGCGTGCACGTGGATGCCGCGCAAGTCGAGGCCTTGCTGGAAGCGCGTCGCGTCGCCCGCAGCGCCCGCGATTTCGCCCGCGCCGACGCGATCCGCGACGAGCTGGCCGCGATGGGCGTGGTGATCGAGGATGGTGCACAGGGCACGCGGTGGAGCATCGCCAAGGCCTGACGGCCATGCCGGAGCGGGTTTCATTTCCCACCCTGCTACGCGCGATAATGGCCGCATGAATATCGCCGCCAGCAGCACCGACCAGGCCCAGCAGGAAATCGCCGAAGAGTTCGCCTTTCTCGGCGACTGGAGCGAGCGCTATCAGTACCTGATCGACCTCGGGCGGCAATTGCCGCCGTTTCCCGAGGAGTGCAAGACCGAAGCTTGGCGCGTGCACGGCTGCCAGTCGATGGTGTGGCTGGTGCCCAGTGGCGATGCGTCGTGCATGCACTTCGAAGCCACCAGCGACTCCGCCATCGTCTCGGGCCTGATCGCGCTGGTGCTGCGCGTCTACTCCGACCGCCCGGCCGCGGAGATCGTGGCCACCGAACCCGGCTTCATCGGCACGATCGGCCTGGCCAAGCACCTTTCACCCACCCGCTCGAACGGCCTGACGGCGATGCTGGCGAAGTTGAAGGGATACGCCGCGGCAGCGGCGGGACAAAAGTGAGCAAGGAAGGGAAGCGAGCAAAGAGAAGTGAGGAATGAGAGAAGGCAACGGCGTCTCGCGCTCCGGCTCCTCTCCCACTCATCTTCACTCGCTCCTCGCAAAAAGCCCCGCTCGAAGCGGGGCTTTTTGCTGCATCGCGAAGCGGCGCGCCTTGCTCAGTCCCCCATCTGCTTCTGCAGATGTTCGCGGCGTTCCTGGGCGTCGAGCGAGAGCGTGGCGATCGGGCGCGCGTCGAGGCGGTCGACGCCGATCTCCTCGTCGGTCTCCTCGCAGAAGCCGTAGCTGCCTTCCTCGATCCGGCGCAGCGCCTTGTCGATCTTGGAGATCAGCTTGCGATAGCGGTCGCGGGTACGCAGCTCCAGCGAGTTCTCGGTTTCGCGGGTGGCGCGTTCGGCTTCGTCGCCGACGTCGCGCACCTCCTCCCGCAGGTTGTCCATGGTCTGGCGCGACTCTTCCACCAGCTGGTCGCGCCATTCACGCAACTTGTTGCGGAAGTAGGCCAGGTGTCGCGGGTTCATGTACTCCTCGTCGCTGCTCGGGCGATAACCCTTGGGCAAGGAGATCGTGCTGGTGGAGGGCAAGGCGTATCGCCCGTCTTCACGGGTGACGCCGCTGTCTAGAGTTTTTGTTGCCAGTTTATTCATTGGGGACGACGAATTCTTCGATTTCTTGTGGGAGGAAGCATGATTCCCGGGAGCGCTGACCATGGCCGTGGCGCTTGCCACCTTGCCCTTGAAGAGCCTGCTCGCGGGTGAAGGAGAATGGTGGATGGTCGCCGCGACCGGCTCCGGTCGTGCCGCGTGGGTTGCCGGCGCCTTGGCTGCCGGTGCCGCCGGTTTGGCGGCCTTGCCGTGCACCGGCCGGGGCGCCGGCTTCTTCGCCGCGGGCTTCGCCGCGACCTTGCTGGCCGGTGCCTTGCCCGCTGCAGCCTTCCCGGGCGATACCTTCTTCGCGGGAGCCTTCTTCACTGCGGGATGCTTCACGACGGGATGTTTCGTCACGGCCTTTTTGGCAACGACCTTCTTCGCCGGCGCTTTCTTCACCGCGGCCTTGCTCGCCGGCGCCCTGCCCTTGGCGGCCTTGCTGCCCGCCGCGGCCTTCTTGGCCGGTGCGTGGGCAGTCGGCCTGGAGGCCTTGGTGTGCGGCGCAGCCTTCTTCGGGGTGGCCTTGCTGGCGGGTTTCGCGGCGGCCCGTGCGGGGGACTTCGCGGCGACCTTGGCAGCCTGCCCCTTGCCTGCCACCGGCTTCGACTTGACGGCCTTGGTGCCAGCCTTGTTGGGCGTCTTGCCCTTGTGCGCCTTGGCGGCGGTCAAACTCGCTTTGGTCTTCGCCATATCCCTTCACCCTGATTGGCCTTGGGGGCCGCGTGTTATAGCCGATGCATTCAACACCGGCAAGCCTGCTTCTGGAATACTTGTACCACTACATGGCGCACGCCGCTTCGGTATCCGTGAACATCCTCTCCCGATTCATACTGTGGTTGCTTGGTTTGTACAAGCGCTGGCTCAGCCCCCTGCTTGGCCCTCGCTGCCGCTTCCACCCCAGTTGTTCCGATTATGCACGGATTGCGGTCATCCGCTTCGGTCCGTGGCGGGGCAGCCTGCTGGCCGCATGGCGACTGCTGCGCTGCCAGCCGCTGTGTCCCGGCGGAGAAGATCCGGTGCCGGAACATTTTCATTTTGCGAGTTGCCGCGACCACGACGCGCCGCGTGATCCGGATGTGCCGCACTCCCGCTGACGATCGCGCGGCCTAACCGATGGAACCGTAGCCGCCTTCCACGCCCTTGCTGGCATAGGCAACGGCGTCGTGCGGATGCAGGCTCTCCTGGTGTTCCACCCGGATGTGGAAATCGCCGAGGCGGTCGTCGGCATCGAGTGCCTTCTGGATGCGCCGGGCGGCGTCCTCGCAGAACATCAGGTTGCCGCCGTTGGCCAAGGCGAAGGCTTGTTCGTCCTCGCGCTTTACCGCGGTCTGCACCGGCGTGCCGAGCGCGCTTTCGACCCGATCGATCAGCCCGACCAGATGGAAGCCGGCGTCGGCCGCCGGGCGCACGCGCAGGCGCGCCACGCTGCGCTGCGCATGGGCGGCGGCCACGATGCCCTTCTCGCTGCCCAGCCACGCCAGCACGGCGGCGTGATCGAGCGCCTCGCCGGGCGCAAAATCGTGAATGAACTGGTCCTGGATCAGCTGCCGCGACAGCGCCGCCGAGGCCGGGCAAGTCGACGAATAGACCACCTCGGTGCCGAACTCCAGCAGGAACTGGTCGCCAACCAGGCTGGCCTCGATGCACACCGGATAGGCGCGCCAGCCGCTGTTCGCGCTTTTCAGTGCCGGCCGGCGCACGAGGTGTTCGAAGCGGATGCTGAGGCAGGCGCGGTCGGACAGATCCTGGTGCGAGTCGAGGAAGCCGCGCAGCAGCGAGCGCAGCATGTCGGCGCTCAGGGTCTGCGTGCTCAATGCCTGCTCCACCTGCAGGTACAGCCGCGACATGTGGATGCCGCGCTTGTCCGGTCGCTTGAGATTGACGAAGGCACCGACGCGGGCGCTGGAGCGCTGCGTTTGTCCATCGCCCGCGTCGAAC
Source organism: Rhodanobacter sp. UC4443_H10 (assembly GCF_052978325.1). Taxonomy (NCBI): domain Bacteria; kingdom Pseudomonadati; phylum Pseudomonadota; class Gammaproteobacteria; order Lysobacterales; family Rhodanobacteraceae; genus Rhodanobacter; species Rhodanobacter sp. UC4443_H10. The sequence goes on from NZ_CM129668.1 coordinate 1,055,048, forward strand.
AATACCGGCACCTGGATCTCGGCCATGCCGACCCAATCCAGCGCACCGGCAAGATGCGGCTGTGCGTGGACGGCCACGTCGGGGAGCAAGCGGGCGGTGTTTTCCTGGCTGGGCATGGAGGAGATCCTGGCATCGGCGCGACGAGCCGCCGCGAAACCGCCAATCTTGGGGCAAGGCGGCCACCTCACAATGGTGTCGCCGCGGAAACGCTGCGTCCGCTCGCGCAAAACTACTGTGTCTGGCGCCGCCATGCACGGGCGGCCTGCCACGCCCGCCACGGCGTCGACCACGGCGTGCGCGACCAGTCGGCCTGCAACACGGCCAGTGCCTCGTCGGCATGCAGCGCGCGGCGCGCCAGCGCGCAGGCCTGACGCGACTCGAGTGCACGGAACACGCTGAGTGGCCCGCCCAGCGCATCGGCAGCGCGCCAGTCGCCGAGCAAATCCTGCAACTGCGCCCGGATCGCCTGCTGCCGCGGTGCGCAAGGCTTGCGCAGTTGCGCGCGATCCAGCCCGTGGCGTGCCAGCCGGGCCATCGGCAGTGGCAGGCGGTCGCGTTCGGCGTCTGCGTCCAGGTGCAACAAGGCATGCAACAAGTGATTGAGCACGGCCACCCGGGTCGCGCGCTCGGGCGAGGCCGCAGCGCCATACCACCATGCCGTCTCCAGTGCGGCCAGCGCACCGTGCAGCGGCATCGCCGCCTGCAGTTGGTCGGCGTAATCGGCCGCCGTGCCCTGCTCCAGCTGCGCCATCGCCGCCAATACCGGTGCCAGCCACAGCTCCGTGGTGATCGCGTGAGCGCGTTCGTCATCGAACAGCACCTGGGTGAGCGGATGCCGTCCGCCGCTGGCCGCCGCACCGGCCAGTTCCTCCGCCCACCAGCCGAGCTTGGCGGCGGCCACCTGCGGCTCGCGGATGCCGTAAGCCGCGCTCAGCAGCTCCTGCTCCAGCGCGGCCAGCGCCACGTGGCCCGGATGGCGGCGGCCGTCGACGAAGGCCAGCGCCACGCGCTGCTGCGGCTGCGCGGCCAGCCATTTGTCGATGAAGCCCTGCAACACCGCGTTCTGCCCAGTTGGTTCGCTCATGCCGTCGCCGACTCCAGTCGCAGCAACTCGGCCAGGGCGGCGGGCCGATCCAGCACGACATCGGCGCCCCAGGCGTGCGGATCGCCGCCGTCGAGGTAGCCCCAGCTCGCGGCCACGGTGAACACGCCCGCCGCTGCGCCGGCCTGCACGTCGCGGCGATCGTCACCGACGAACAGGCACTGGCCCGGCACCAGTCCTGCGCGTTCGCAGGCCAGCAGCACGGGTGCCGGATCGGGCTTTTTCACCGGCAAGGTGTCGCCGCACACCACGGCGGCGGCGCGCGTCGACCAGCCGATCCGGCGCAACAGTTCGTCGGTCAGGAATGCCGCCTTGTTGGTGACGATGCCCCAACGCAGGCCTCGCGCTTCCAGCCGCGCCAGCAGGTCGTCGACCCCGTCGAAGGCGCGCGTGTCGCGGGCCATCACCTGCTCGTACAACTGCAGGTAGCGCGGCACCAGCGCCTCGATCACCGCCTCGCCGCGCGAGGCGAACGCGCAACGCAGCACCGCGCGGGCACCGCGCGAGACCACCTCGCGCACGGGCGCGTAGGCGGGCGATGCCACGCCCTCCTCGGCGCACTGCGCCTGCAGCGCGGCGTACAGATCGGGTGCGCTGTCCAGCAAGGTGCCATCGAGATCGAACAGGACGCCGGCGACGGATGAAGGCAGCGGCTTGCTCATGCCGGCTTCTGCGCGCAAAGCACGTAATTGACTGCCGTGAGAGAGCTCAGGCGTGCCTCGCGGCGGAACGGGTTGTAGGCCAGGCCGCTGACGTCTTCCAGCTCCAGCCCCGCGCCGCGCAGCAATCGCGACAATTCGGAGGGCTTGAGGAATTGCGCGTAGTGGTGTGTCCCGCGCGGCAGCATGCGCAGCAGGTATTCGGCGCCCAGGATCGCCGCACCGAACGCCGCTGGCGTGCGATTGATGGTGGACATGAACAACCGTCCGCCGGGCTTGAGCATCGCGGCCAGGTCGGTGACCAGCGCCGCCGGATCGGGCACGTGCTCGATCAGCTCCATGCAACACACCACGTCGAACGACGCCGCTTCGGCAGCCGCCAGCTCGGCGGAGGATTGCACCCGGTAATCGACCTGCAGGTTCGACTCGTGCAGGTGCAAGCGGGCGATGTCGATCACCTTCTCGCCCAGATCGATGCCGGTGACGTGCGCACCGGCACGGGCCAGCGATTCGCTGAGCAGGCCGCCGCCGCACCCGACATCGGCCACGCGGGCACCGCGCAGTTCCGCGCGTGCCGCGATGTAGGCCGTGCGCACCGGATTGAGGTCGTGCAGCGGTCGCGATTCGCCGTCGGGGTCCCACCAGCGGGACGCCAGCTGGTCGAAGCGGGCGATTTCGGCGGGGCTGACATTGGCGGCGGTCATGTTCGAGTCCACGTTGAATCCACGAATTTATTGAAAAGTGCGGCCATGGATGGCCGCCTCTTGATTTTCACGCTTATGGATGAGCGCAAAAGTCAAGACGCCTGCCATTCGTGCACCGTGATGTCCCAGCCGCCACTTACATGCGCGGGGTCGCGCTGCACCAGCGCCGTTGCCTCGGCGAGGTCGGCCGCGTGCAGCAGGTAGGCACCGCCGGACTTGTCGCCGAAGCCGCCGGACAGCTCCACCTTGCCCTCGCCGCGCAACTGGTCCAGATAGGCCAGATGCTGCGGCACCACGGCCGCGTCGAACTGCGGCCGGCGGATCAGCAAAACCAGGTAACGATTCATCGGAAAACTCCCACTCAAGTTGCGGCGATCCGCTCGCGCCAGGCGCGCGCTCGCGCCAGGATCGCCGCGGTATCCATGTCGATCAGCTCGCGCGCGGCCAGCTTGCGGTGCCCGGCGATCCACACGTCGGTAACCTGCTGGCGGCTGCACGCATACACCAGTTGCGAGGCGACGTGGAACAGCGGCTGGGTCTCCAGGTCGCTCAGGCGCACGGCAGCCAGGTCGGCCTGCTTGCCGGGTTCGATCGAGCCGATGCGCGCTTCCAGCCCGATCGCCCGCGCGCCGTTGAGCGTCGCCGCACGCAGCGCAAAGGCGGCGTCGAAGGCGGCGGCGTCCTGCGCCACCGCCTTGGCCAGCTGCGCCGCCGTGCGCATCTCGCCGAACATGTCCAGGTCGTTGTTGGAGGCGCAACCGTCGGTGCCGATCGCCAGGTTCGCGCCGGCGCGCCGGAACTGCTCCGCCGGGCAGAAGCCGGAGGCGAGCTTGAGGTTGGATTCCGGGCAATGCACCACCGAGACACCGGCGCTCGCGCAGGCGGCGATCTCGCCCTCGGTGACCTGGGTCATGTGCACCGCGATCAGGCGGTCGTTGACCAGGCCCAGGCGCTGCAGGCGCTGGAACGGGCGCAGGCCGCTCTTTTTCTTCTCTTCCTCGATCTCGTGCGCGGTCTCATGCAGGTGCAGGTGCACCGGGATGTCGAGCTGATCGGACTGCAGCCGGATGCGCTCGAAGCTCTCGTCGGAGACGGTGTACGGCGCATGCGGCGCGAACGCGGTGCTGACCAGCGGATCGCCGCGGAAGCTGTCATGCACCTCGCCGGCGCGCGCGAAATACTCGTCCTGGCTGTTCGCCCAGGCGGTGGGGAACTGGATTACCGGCAGGCCGACCACCGCGCGGAAGCCCAGCTTGCGATAGGTCGCGCCGATCACGTCGGGGAAGAAATAGTTCTCGTTGGCGCAGGTGGTGCCACCGCGCAGCATCTCGGCCACGGCCAGTTCCACGCCGTCGCGCACGAACTCCGGGCCGATCACCCTGGCCTCGGCCGGCCAGATGTGCTGCTGCAGCCAGACCATCAGTGGCAGGTCGTCGGCGAGGCCGCGCAGCAGGGTCATCGGGTTGTGCGTGTGGCTGTTGACCAGGCCGGGGATCAGCGCGTGCTCGCCCAGTTCGACGCGCTCGCGCGGCGCATAGGCGGCGCGGGCCTCGTCGATCGGCAACAGCGCCACGATGCGCTCGCCGTCGATGGCCACGGCGTGGTTTTCCAGCACCACCGCATGCGGCTCGACGGGCACCACCCAGCGCGCCTCGATCAGCAGGTCGATGGATTGCGGGGTGGTCTGGGTCATCGTTCACTCACTTGCAAGGGGTGGATGCGAGAAGGGGCGGCACACCCCTCGATGGTGCCCGCCCCGTGTTCGTCATCCCGGCCAAAGCCCGGATCCCATGTTGCTGCGGTTGCTTGTGCGCAGGATGAGGCGTGCTGCGCACGAGTGTTTCACTGGACCCTGCCTGCGCAGGGATGACGAACCGGCAAAGGCGCGGGCATGGCCCGCGCGCCGCTTCGTCACTTGACGCGGCTGTCGTATTCGCCGGTGCGGGTGTCGACCTTGATGACTTCATCCTGGCCGACGAACAGCGGCACGCGCACCACCGCACCGGTCTCCAGCGTGGCCGGCTTGCCACCGCCGCCGGAGGTGTCGCCGCGCACGCCCGGGTCAGTCTCGACGATCTTCAGCTCGACGAACTTCGGCGCCTGCACCGCCACGATGTTGCCGTTGAACAGGGTGACCACGCACTCCTCTTCGCCCTTGAGCCACTTCCACGCATCGCCCATCGCGGCCTGCGTGGCCGGCACCATCTCGAACGTCTCCATGTTCATAAAGTGCCACAGGCGGTCCTTGCCGATGCCGTCGATGAAGGACAGCTGCATGTCGGTGTCGGTGACGTCGGCCTCCTCGAACGAGTCGCTGGACTTCAGCGTCTGCTCGGTGGTGCGGCCGTCCTTCAGGTTGCGGATGCGGATGCGGGTGAACGCCTGGCCCTTGCCCGGCTTGATGAAGTCGGCCTCGGTGATGATCCAGGGATCGCCGTTGTGGAGGATCTTCTTGCCCGTCTTGACGTCGTTGAGGCCGAGGGTCGCCATGCGCTGTCTGCTCCAAAGGTAAAACCGCCCCGCAGGACGGCTAAAATGGGTATCTTTTCACGGGCCAAGAGGCCCGCCGAAGGCTCTCCATGATAACCGCAAGCCCCAGTGCCCGCCTATCGTCGCCTGCAACCGACTGGCGCGAGCTCTGGCGCAACGCCATCACCGACCCTGCCGAACTGCTGCAGGCGGTGGGCCTGGGCGACCGCACCGACCTGCTGCCGCCGGACGACGCCGGCTTCGCCCTGCGCGTGCCGCGCGGTTTCGTCGCGCGGATGCGGCGCGGCGATCCGCGCGATCCGCTGCTGCTGCAGGTGCTGCCCCAGCGCACCGAACATGACCGGGTCGCCGGCTTCACCCTCGACGCCGTGGGCGACCTCTCGGCCAAGGCCGGCCACGGCATGCTGCACAAGTACGACGGGCGCGCGCTGCTGATCGCCAGCGGCAGCTGTGCGGTGAACTGCCGCTACTGCTTCCGCCGGCACTTCCCGTACGGCGAGGAAATCGCCGCCGCCTCGCACTGGCGCGAGGCGCTGGAGCGGCTGCGCGCCGACCCGTCGATCCGCGAACTGATCCTCTCCGGCGGCGATCCGCTGTCGCTGGCCACGTCCAAGCTGGAGGAGCTGACCCGCGGCCTGGCCGAGCTGCCGCAGGTGATCCGCCTGCGCATCCACACGCGCCTGCCGGTCGTACTGCCCGAGCGGGTCGATGACTCCCTGCTGGCCTGGCTGGCCGGCCTCCCGCTGCAGAAGGTGGTGGTGCTGCATGCCAACCATGCCAACGAACTCGACGCCGGCGTCGACGCGGCCTGCGCCGCCTTGCGCGAGACCGGTGCGACGCTGCTGAACCAGTCGGTGCTGCTGCGCGGCGTCAACGATGATGCCGACGCGCTTGCCAACCTTTCCGAACGCCTGTTCGCCGCCGGCGTGCTGCCCTATTACCTGCACCAGCTGGATCGGGTCCACGGCACCGCCCATTTCGAGGTGGCCGACGACACCGCGCTCGCGCTGCTGGACACCCTGCGCGCGCGCCTGCCCGGCTACCTGGTGCCGCGACTGGTACGCGAGGTGGCGGGCGACCCGGCCAAGCGGCCGCTGTGAGCCGCCACCGGCCAGGTCCGGGGCTGCCGCACCGGTGGCGAGCGACAGCGGAATCCGCTACAAACACTCATTGCCATCGACCATGCGGACCCGTCAAGGGCGCCCGCCCTGCCCGGAACCCACGCCCCGCCCCATGAAAAAAGACTTCGTCATCAAGATCCTGTTCGTCGAGAACTCCCTGGAGGAGGCCGAACAGATCATCAGCCTGATGCGCAACAGCGGCATCGCGGTGCGACCGGCGCGGGCCACCAACATCGAGCAGATCCGCTCGGCGGTGGGCGAGCTTGAGCCTGACGTGGTGATGTTCGACCCCTCGGTCACCGACGTCAGCCTGGACGAAACCATGGGCGTGATGGAGGCCTCCGGCCGCGATTTCGCGCTGGTCGGCCTGGTCAGCAACATGGACAACGAACTGGTCGCCGACCTGTTCGTGCATGGCGCCCGCGGCGTGGCCTCGCGCACCCACCCCAAGCAGCTCATCGCGGTGCTGAAGCGCGAATTCGAATCCCTGCACACGCGCCGCCAGGTGCGCTGGCTGCACACCGCGCTGCGCGAAACCGAGCGCCGCTGCGACGCCCTGCTCGACTCCTCCACGGACGCGATCGCCTACGTGCACGAGGGCATGCACGTGCGCGCCAACCAGGCCTACCTGGACACCTTCGGCTACGAGAGTTTCGACGACCTGTTGGGCATGCCGCTGCTGGACATGATCGACTCGGCCAATGCCGATGAGATGAAGGCGCTGCTGCGCGGCCAGGCCCACCAGGGCAAGTTCCCGGCCCAGTTGCCGTTGCGCGCGCGTCGCGCCGACGACAGCCGCTTTGATGCCACCGTGGAGTTCGCCCCGGCGACCTTCGAGGGCGAGCGCTGCCTGCAGATCGTGTTCCGCCGCCAGGTCGTCGACCCGGCCGTGCTGGAACAGCTGCAACGCGACCCGGTCACCGGCCTGTACAACCGCCAGCACATGCTGGCATGCATCGACGATGCGGTGACCGAGGCAGCCAAGGGCAAGAAGGGCCAGTCGCTGCTGCTGATCGAACCGGACAACTGGGCCTCGCTGGTCAGCGGCATCGGCCTGGGCAAGACCGATGAACTGCTGGCCGGCTTCGCCGGGCGCATCCGCATGCTGCTGGGCGCCACCGACATCGCCGGCATGCTCGCCGAGCACACTTTCGGCGTGGCCCTCGACTCGCGTTCGGACGAGGCGATCCGCGAATGGATCGCCAAGCTGCAGCACAGCGTCGGCAGCGAGATCTTCGATGCCGGCACACGTTCGCTGACGGTCACCGCCAGCGTCGGCGGCAGTCTGCTCGGCGAGAAGAACGCCAACAGCGAGCTGCTCCTCAACCAGGCCAGCCACGCCTTGCGCACCGCGCAGAACCTGGGCGGCAGCCAGGTCGAACTGCACGACCCGGCGGCGCGGGAGAAGGCCGACGAGGAGCGCGAGCGCTACTGGCTGGACCTGCTGCAGCAGGCGCTGGCCAACAACGGCCTGGTGCTGTATCACCAGCAGACGATCAGCCTGCAGGACGCCGAGGGCGAGTTCTCCGAGATCCTGCTGCGCATGAACGGACCGCAGGGCGAGGTGCTGCCGGGCTTCTTCATGCCGATCGCCGAGAAGCACAACCTCACCGGGGCGGTCGACCGCTGGGTGCTCGACCAGGCCATCCGCATCCTGCAGGCGCGCGAGCCGCAGGGACAGCCGACCACGTTCTTCATCAAGCTTACCGCCGCCTCGCTGCAGGACGACAGCCTGTTGCCATGGCTGAAGGAGCGCCTGGGCAAGGCCGGGCTGAAACACGGTCGCCTGGTGCTGGAGATGACCGAAAGCAAGGTGATGACCCTGCTGCGACCCGCGCAGGAGTTCGTCAACGCGTGGAAGAAGATGGGTGGCGGCTTTGCGCTGGAGCAGTTCGGCTCGGGCCTGAACTCGTTCCAGCTGCTGAACCACATCGACGCCGACTACCTCAAGATCGACCGCAGCCACATGGCCGACCTGCCGCAGCATGCCGACAGCCAGAAGAAGGTCGCCGAGATCTGCCAGCAGGCACACGAACTGAAGCGCCTGACCATCGCCGAGTGGGTCGAGGACGCCACCAGCACGTCGCTGCTGTTCGCCTGCGGCGTCGACTTCGTGCAGGGCAACTTCCTGCAGGTGCCGCAGCGGCTGGAATGAATGCTGCCTCGGGACCCGGGGTTCGGGATCCGATCGCAGGAACATCAGGCGGTATTCGCAGAATGGCCGGAATCAAACAGCAAAAACCCCCGGGGAGCGATCCGCGGGGGTCTTTTCATGCAGCCTTCGCAGCGAGGATTACTCGGCAGCGGCAGCCGCCTTGGCGTTCGCCTTGGCGGCGGCAGCGGCGGCGATGTCTTCCTTGATGCGGGCGGCCTTGCCTTCCAGGCCACGCAGGTAATACAGCTTGGCGCCGCGCACCTTGCCCTTGCGCTTCACCGAGACCGAGTCGATGGTCGGGCTGTGCGCCTGGAACACGCGCTCCACGCCGGTGCCGTGCGAGATCTTGCGCACGGTGAAGGCCGAATGCAGGCCGCGGTTGCGCTTGGCGATGACGATGCCCTCGAACGCCTGCACGCGCTCGCGGTTGCCTTCCTTCACCTTCACGTTGACCACCACGGTGTCGCCGGGGCCGAAGTCCGGCAGCTGGCGGGTGATCTGCTCGGATTCGAACTGTTCAATGATCTTGTTCATGGCGCACCTGTCGGTTCACTTTTGCGATATCAAGGCTGCGGCCGTCACTCGACCGCATCGTCTTGCCGTGTCGACTGCCCGGAGGCATGTTCACGGCGAAATTCATCCAGCAAGGCCCGGGATGCCGCATCCAGGCCACGCTGCGACAACAAGTCCGGGCGGCGCAGCCAGGTGCGACCCAACGATTGCTTGAGGCGCCAGCGGGCAATTGCCGCATGGTCGCCGGACAGCAACACCGCCGGTACCTCACCCAGCGCATCCTGCACCGGTTTTCCGTAATGCGGACAATCCAGCAGGCCATCGGAGAATGAATCCTGCTCGGCCGACTGCGCGTCGTTCAACGCGCCATCCTGCAAGCGCCCCACCGCGTCGATGACCACCGCCGCGGCAAGCTCACCGCCGGACAGCACATAATCGCCGATGGAGAGCTCCTCGTCGACCTCGTGCGCCAGCAGGCGCTCGTCCACACCTTCGTAACGTCCGCAGAGCAGGCCGATGCGCGGCAGCTTCGCCAGCGCCTCCACCCTGCCCTGCGTCAGCCGCGCTCCCTGCGGACTGAGATATACCAGATGCACCGGTTCCGGTGCCGCCTCGCGCATCGCCTTCAAGGTGGTGCGCAAGGGCTCGATCATCATCACCATGCCCGGACCGCCGCCATACGAGCTGCTGTCCACGCTGCGATGCTTGTCGGTGGCGTAGTCGCGCGGGTTCCAGGCTTCCACCTGCAGCAGCTCGCGTTGCTGCGCGCGTCCCACCACACCGACGGCGGCGCACTGGCGCACGAAGTCGGGAAACAGGCTGACGACATCGATGCGCATGACCCTTGATCCTCTGCCCACAAGCCGGCGACGTCAGAATTCGGGATCCCAGTCCACCACCATGCGCCCTGCGGACAAGTCCACCGAACGCACATACGACCCTTGGACAAAGGGGATCAGCCGCTCGCGCGTACCGTCCCTGACCACCACGACATCGTTGGCGCCGGTGGCGAACAGGTGGCTGACCCGCCCCAGCTCCACGTTGTCCGTGGTGACGACATCGAGTCCTTCGAGGTCGACCCAGTAATACTCGCCCTTCGCCGGGGGAGGCAGCTGTTCGCGGGCGACATGGATGTCGGTACCGATCAACGCTGCCGCCTGGTCCCGATCGTCCACCCCGGGCAACTGGGCCACCATGCCCTTGCCCTGCGGTCGACCTTTCACGCCGGAGACCTCTCTTTCCGTGCCTGGCGCTGCACCGAGCAGCCACGGCTGGTAATCGAAGATCCGCATGCGCGGCTCGGCGAAGGATTCGATCTTCAGCCAGCCCTGCACGCCATACAGCCCGACGATGCGCCCGATCAGGACGCGCCGACCGGCTGTCGTCATGCTCAGGCGGCCGGCTGCTGCTTGCCGGCTTCCTTGACGAGGGCGGCGACCTTGTCGCTCATCTGCGCACCCTTGCCGACCCACTCCTGCACGCGCGCCACGTTCAGCTCCAGACGCTTGTCCTTGCCGGAGGCGACCGGATTGTAGAAGCCGACGTTCTCGATGTTGCGGCCGTCGCGCTTGCTGCGCTGATCGGTCACCACGACGTGGTAGAACGGACGGCCCTTTGCGCCACCGCGCGAAAGACGAATCTTGACCATGGTAAAACTCCGGAAATTGCCGAATCAGCGGCAGGCGCACGAGAGTCGTGCGCGGGAAACGGGGCATTTTAGCGGATTTTCGGGAAAAGGGAAGGCTTGGGAAGGCAGGAGTGAGTGGAGAGGAGTGGGAAACGAGAGAAAGCCAGCTCGGCGCTCCACTCTCGTTTCTCGCTCCTCTCCGCTCATTTCTCGCTTTCAGCGCATCGGCGGCAGCCCGCCCATGCCACCCATGCCCTTCATCGCGCCGCGCATCTGCCGCATCAGGCCCTTGCTGCCGCCCTTGCCCAGCTTGGACATCATCTTTTCCATCTGCATGTACTGCTTGAGCACCCGGTTGACGTCGGCCGGCTGGGTGCCGGAGCCCCGCGCCACGCGGGCACGGCGCGAGCCGTTGAGCAGGTCCGGGTGGCGGCGCTCCTTGCCGGTCATCGAGTTGATGATCGCGATCATCTTCTTCATTTCGCCGTCGTTGACCTTCGACTTCACGCTGTCAGGCAGGCTGGAGACGCCGGGCAGCTTGTCCAGCAGGCCGGCCAGGCCGCCCATGTTGCCCATCTGCTCCAGCTGATCCTTCATGTCGTTGAGGTCGAAGCGCTTGCCCTTCATCACCTTCTGGGCCAGCTTCTGCGCCTTGTCCTGGTCGACCTTGCGCTCGACCTCCTCGACCAGGCTCAGCACGTCACCCATGCCGAGGATGCGCTGGGCCAGGCGGTCGGGATGGAATGGTTCAAGCGCGTCGGTTTTCTCGCCGGCACCGAGGAACTTGATCGGCTTGCCGGTAACGTAGCGCACCGACAGCGCCGCGCCACCACGGGCGTCGCCGTCGCTCTTGGTCAGGATCACGCCGGTCAGCGGCAGCGCCTCGTCGAACGCCTTGGCCGTGTTGGCCGCATCCTGGCCGGTCATCGAATCGACCACGAACAGGGTTTCGATCGGCGTGATCGCGGCGTGCAAGGCCTTGATCTCGGCCATCATCGCCTCGTCCACATGCAGGCGGCCGGCGGTGTCGACGATCAGCACGTCGACCAGCTCGCGCCGCGCGGCGGCGATGGCGTCCCTGGCGATGCGCACCGGGTCCTGGCCCACCTCGGAGGGGAAGAACTTCACCCCGACCTGCCCGGCCAGCGTGCGCAGTTGCTCGATGGCGGCCGGACGATAGACATCGCAGCTGACCACCATCACTTTCTTCTTCTTGCGCTCGGTCAGCAGCCGCGCCAGCTTGGCGACCGTGGTGGTCTTGCCCGCGCCTTGCAGGCCAGCCATCAGCACCACCGCGGGCGGCTGCTGGGCCAGGTTCAATTCGGTGTTGGCGATGCCCATCACCATGGTCAGCTCATCGCTGACCACCTTCACCAGCGCCTGACCGGGCGACAGGCTGCGCGCCACTTCCTGGCCGACCGCGCGCACCTTGATGCGCTGGATCAGCGCCTGCACGACCGGCAAGGCCACATCCGCCTCCAGCAGCGCGATGCGCACTTCGCGCAGCGCTTCGCGGATGTTCTCGTCGGTCAGCCGGCCGCGACCGCGCAGTCGGTTGACGGTGGTGGCAAGGCGTTGGCTGAGCGACTCGAACATGGCGAAACCGGCGAACAGGAAAAGGATGATTATAGCGGACGGATCGATCGGCTCCCGCATGCAACCCGGCCGGGCCCTGTGCGACACTTCACCGTCATGCCGCTGACTCTTCCTTCCATTCTCGCCATCGCCCTCTACGCCGGCGGCGCCGCCTTGCTGGCTGCTCCGCTGACGGGTTGTCCGCGCTCGCCGCGGCGGCTCGGCCTGGCGACGGCAACGGTGGCGGTCCTGCTGCACGCAGCGGTCCTGCTGGGAGCGCATGGCGGCCGGCTCGACCTGCACTTCTTCGCCGCGCTGTCGCTGGTGGCCTGCGTGGTGGCTGCGCTGACCCTGCTGGTGAACCTGTCGCGACCGGTCGCCGGGCTGGGCGTGATCGTGTTTCCGCTGGCTGCACTGTTGCTGGCGCTGGACGTGTTCCTGGCGCCGCCGACCGTGCCCAGGCCCATGGACTGGCAGATCCAGTTGCACGTGGTGATCGCGCTGCTTGCCTACAGCGTGCTGTCGATCGCGGCGGTACTCGCCCTGCTGCTGGCGGTGCAGGAGCGCGCACTGCGCGCGCGCCGGCCAGGCATGCTGGTTCGCGCCCTGCCGCCGCTGACTCAGACCGAAGCCTTGCTGTTTCGCCTGATCGGCGCCGGATTCGCGCTGCTCACCCTGACCTTGCTGAGCGGCTTCCTGTTCATCGCCAATATCCGTGCGCAACACCTCGTGCACACCACGGTGCTCAGCGTCGTGGCATGGCTGATCTTCGGGGCCTTGTTGTGGGGTCGCTGGCGCCATGGCTGGCGCGGGCGCAGCGCCGTCAACCTCACCCTGATCGGCATGGCGGTGCTGGGGCTGGCGTTCTTCGGCTCGAAATTCGTGCTGGAAGTGATCCTGCAGCGCACGATGGGCTGAATCCGCCCGCGACCGGTTCTAGCGGCAGGCGTCGATCGCCTCTCCCAGCCGCTCCACACCGATCACTTCCATCTCGCCGACCCTGCCCTTCTTCGGCGCATTCGCCTTGGGCACGATCGCGCGGCGGAAGCCGTGATGGGCCGCTTCCTTGAGCCGCTCCTCGCCATTGGGCACCGGACGGATCTCGCCGGACAGGCCCACTTCGCCGAAGGTGACCATGTGCTCCGGCAGCGGGCGATCGCGCAGGCTGGACAGCACCGCCAGCAGCACCGGCAGATCGGCCGCGGTTTCCTGCACGCGGATACCGCCGACCACGTTGACGAACACGTCCTGGTCGTACGCTGCCACGCCGCCATGCCGGTGCAGCACGGCAAGCAGCATGGCGAGCCGGTTCTGCTCCAGGCCCAGGGTGACCCGGCGCGGGTTGCCCAGCGAGGACTGGTCCACCAGCGCCTGCACCTCGACCAGCAACGGGCGGGTGCCCTCGCGGGTCACCATCACCGCGCTGCCTGATGTCGGAGTGCTGTGCGAGGAAAGGAAGATCGCCGACGGATTCGGCACCTCGCGCAGGCCCTTGTCGCTCATCGCGAACACGCCCAGCTCGTTGACCGCGCCGAAGCGGTTCTTGAACGCGCGCAACACGCGAAAACGGCTGCCCGATTCGCCCTCGAAATACAGCACCGCATCGACCATGTGCTCGAGCACGCGCGGCCCGGCGATGCCGCCCTCCTTGGTCACGTGGCCGACCAGGAACACTGCCGTGCCGGTCTCCTTGGCGAAGCGAGTGAGCTTGGCGGCCGATTCGCGCACCTGCGACACCGAGCCGGGCGCGGCGGCCAGCAATTCCGTCCAGATGGTCTGGATCGAGTCGATCACCAGCACCTTCGGCCGCGTGGCCATGGCCTGTTCGAGAATCCGTTCGATGCAGGTCTCGGCCAGCGCCTGCAGCGGCTCCAGCGCCAGGCCCAGGCGCTGCGCACGCGCGGCCACCTGCGAAAGCGACTCCTCGCCGGTGACGTAGACGCTGGGCAGCTGCAGACCCAGCGTGCCAAGCACCTGCAACAGCAGGGTCGACTTGCCGATGCCCGGATCGCCGCCGATCAGCACCACCGAACCCTGCACCAGACCGCCGCCCAGCACGCGGTCCAGCTCGCCGATGCCGGTCAGCGTGCGCGCGTCGGCGGTCAGCATCACTTCGGTAAGCGGCGTGATCTTCGGCGCGCCCGCAGCGGCGCCGGCATAGCTGGAACGCTGTGCACCTGCCGACGCCTTGCCCGCCGTGGCCGGCTCCAGCACGATCGCGCTGAGCGTGTTCCACACCCCGCACTCGACGCACTGTCCCTGCCACTTGCTGTGCTCGGCGCCGCATTCGGTGCAGACGTAGGCGGTCCTGGCTTTGGCCATGCGGATTTCCCGAGTGAAGCGACAGAGGACAACGAGTTTAGTGCGCGACCATCGCAGGCGGCGAGACGCGCGCGGCGCGCAACGATGTCAGCCTTCGTCCTCGACGAACAGCACACGGCGGGTCATGCCGCAAGTGAGGTCGTAGGAGATCGTGCCGGCCGCGGCGGCGATCGTTTCGACCGGAAGCTGCGGTCCCCACAGCGTCACCCGGTCGCCGATCGTCGCGTCGGGTGCGCCGCGCAGGTCGAGCGTGATCAGGTCCATCGAGACCCGGCCGATCAATGCCACGCGGCGATCGCCGACGAGCACCGGCGTGCCGGCGGCGGCACTGCGCGGGTAGCCGTCACCGTAGCCGACCGCGGCCACACCGACCGGCATGTCCTCGGGACAGGTCCAGGTGCCGTTGTAGCCGATGCGCTCGCCTCGGCCGATGCGGTTGATCGCGATCAGCCGGGTGGACAGCGTCATCGCCGGGCGGAAGCCGAAATCGCCACCATGCCTGCCCTCGACGACCGACAAGCCGTACAGCAATCCGCCGGTGCGCACCCAGTCGCCGCGCGCGTCGGGCCAGCCGAGCACCGCGGCGGAATTGGACAGCGAGCGCGGGCCGGCGAACGAGTCCGTCACCGCCGCGAAACGGGCGATCTGCGCCGGCGTCTGCGGGCCGTCGAACACCTCCGAATCGGAAAAATGCGTAAGCAGGCCTATCTCGGGATCGACGCCGGCCATCGCGGCCAGCTGCGCATGCACCGCCGCGACACGCCCGGGCGCGAAGCCCAGCCGGTGCATGCCGCTGTCGACCTTCAGCCACACCCGCAGCCGCCCGCGCACCGGCGCCATCGCGGCCAGCCATGGCAACTGCGCCTCGTGGTGGATGGTCGCTTCCAGCTGCAGCCGCTGCATCTCGGCGAGGTCGCCCGGCTTGTCCGGCCCGGACAACACCACGATGCGCTGCCGATGCCCCGCCGCGCGCAGGCGCAGGCCATCGCCCAACGCCGCCACCGCAAAGCACTCGGCCTCGCCATCCAGCGCACGCGCCACCCGCTCCAGCCCATGCCCGTAGGCATCGGCCTTGACCACCGCCATCACCTTCGCCGGCGCCGCCATGGCCTTGAGCCGCGCCAGATTGTGGCGCAGCGCACCGAGATGGATGGTGGCGACGGTGGTGCGGCTCATGGGGCTCTGCCCGGCAATGGGACATCGGAGACAAGGAATGGGAAAAGCATGCGACCTTGAGATACGACTTGGCGTTCCAGATTCGGCAAACCCTCAGAAGCGCTTCGAAGACTGCCGGTTCTTTCCGATTCCCGATTCCCCATTCCCCGCCTCAATCAAACCCGCCCACGAACGAGTCCGGTGCGTAGTTCACGAACTTGGTGTAGTGGCCGAGGAAGGTCAGTTTGCAGGTGTCGGTGGGGCCGTTGCGCTGCTTGCCGATGATGATTTCGGCGATGCCCTTGTCCTGCGATTCCTTGTTGTAGTACTCGTCGCGGTAGATGAACATGATCACGTCGGCGTCCTGTTCGATGGCGCCGGACTCGCGCAGGTCGGACATCATCGGGCGCTTGTCGGCGCGCTGTTCCAGCGAGCGGTTCAACTGCGACAGGGCGATCACCGGCACGTTCAGCTCCTTGGCAAGCCCCTTCAGTGAACGCGAGATTTCTGAAATTTCGGTGGCGCGATTCTCCGTGTTGCCGGGCACCTGCATCAGCTGCAGGTAGTCGATCACGATCAGGCCGAGACCGCCGTGCTCGCGATGCAGCCTTCGCGCGCGCGAACGCAACTCCACCGGCGACAGGCTGGGCGTGTCGTCGATGAAGATCTTGGCGTCGGACAGCAGCGCGATGGCATTGGAGACGCGTGGCCAGTCCTCCTCCTCCAGCGTGCCGTTGCGCAGATGCTGCTGGTGGATGCGGCCCACCGAGGAGATCAGGCGGAATGCAAGCTGCGAGGAGGACATCTCCATCGAGAACACCACCACCGCCTTCTTGCTGCCCAGCGCCGCAGTCTCGGCGATGTTCAATGCGAAGGCCGTCTTGCCCATCGAGGGGCGCGCGGCCACGATGATCAGGTCCGACGGCTGCAGGCCGGAGGTGAGCTCGTCCAGGTCGGTGAAGCCGGTGCTGACGCCGGTAAGCTGGCCGCGGTTCTGGTAGCGCTCGGTGAGCAGCTTGAAGGCATCCTTCACCGCCTCGCGCATCGAGACGGAATCCTTCTTGCCGCGGGCGCCGGATTCGGCGATGTGGAACACGCGCTGCTCGGCGCTTTCCAGCACCTCGTGCACGCTCTTGCCTTCGGGCCGGTAGCCGTCCTCGGTGATCGAGGTGCCGGCGTCGATCAGCTGGCGCAGTACCGACTTCTCGCGCACGATCTCGGCATAGGCGGCAATGTTCGCCGCGCTGGGCGTGCTGTTGGCCAGCTCGATCAGGTAGCTGGCCCCGCCGACCATCTCGGCCAGGCCATTGCTCTCGAACCAGTCGCCCAGGGTCACCGCGTCGCACGGCATGCCCTTGTTGGCCAGCTCGTTGATCGCGCGCCAGATCAGCCGGTGATCCTTGCGGTAGAAATCGTCCTCGGCCAGCCGGTCGGCGACGTTGTCCAGCGCGCCGGGGGCCAGCATCAACCCGCCCAGCACCGCCTGCTCCGCGTCGATGGAATGCGGCGGCACCCGCAACGCCTCGATCGCCGCGGAGGAGGATTTGCGCTCTGGGACGAAGGACATCGGATTACCTCGGGAACGACCCCGCCACCGGCGCCGCAGGCGCCGACCGCAGGTGAGCGGACATGTCGACACATCATGCGCGGCCGCGTCTCACGCGTCGAGACAACAACTCTGTGGATATGTTGGGGATGGCTGGGGATAAAGCCGGGAATGGGGAATCGGGAGTGGTAAATCGAAGGCAGCGGCCAGGCCGTTTCCGATGCCCTGTTCCCCATTCCCGGCCCTCGAAAAACAAACGGGCGCCTCGCGGCGCCCGGACGTTTCCGATGGACCGGAACTTACTTGTCGCTGACCACGATCACCTTGACGGTGGTGTGGACGTCGGCGTGCAGGTGCACGGCAACCTCGAACTCGCCGGTGGTGCGCAGCGGGCCTTCGCCCAGGATCACTTCGCCCTTGTGGACGGCGTGACCTTCGGCGGCCAGGGCCTCGGCGATGTCGCGCGGGCCGACCGAACCGAACAGCTTGCCCTCGGCACTGGCATGTGCCGGGATCGTCACCGCCACGTCGGCGAGCTTGGCCTTGCGCGCTTCGGCGTCGGCCAGCACGGAGTTGGCCTTGGCCTCGTACTCGGCGCGACGCTGCTCGAATGCGGCCAGGTTGGCGGCATTGGCGCGCGCGGCCTTGCCCTGCGGCAGCAGGTAGTTGCGGCCGTAACCCGGCTTCACGGTGACCTTGTCACCCAGGTTGCCGAGATTGCGGACTTTCTGCAGAAGAATGAGTTCCATGATGCTTTCCTGTTCGTTAGCGCCGGTGTGGCCCGACGCAGCCAGAGGACGGTTGTCCGAAGTCTTGCACCCTCTCCCCATCGGGGGAGAGGGCTGGGGTAAGGGGCCGGACTTGCGAAGGTGCCTGTCGAAGAGACTTCGATGAAGCTTGTCGCGAGTACCCGCCCCTCATCTGCCCTGCGGGCATCTTCTCCCCGGAGGGGAGAAGAAATGGCAGATCAGACGTCGTGGTTGTCGGTATACGGCAGCAGCGAGAGGAAGCGCGCGCGCTTGATCGCGGTGGCCAGCTGGCGCTGGTAGCGCGCCTTGGTGCCGGTGATGCGGCTGGGCACGATCTTGCCGTTCTCGGTGACGTACTGGCGCAGGGTGTTGAGATCCTTGTAGTCGATCTCCTTCACGTCTTCGGCAGTGAAGCGGCAGAACTTGCGGCGGCGGAAAAACTTGGACATGTGGGTGCTCCCTGATCAGTCGTCGCTGTCGCGATCGTTGTCGGCGTGGCCATGGCCACGGCTCTCGCCATCGTTGTCGTCGTCGCGGCGACGGCTGGACTTGGCATCGTCCTTTTCCTTCGACTTCAGGATGAAGGACGGCTCGATGTCGGCCTCGTCACGACGGATCACCAGGTGGCGCAGCACGGCGTCGTTGAAACGGAAGCCGGACTCCAGCTCGTTCAGCGCGTTCTGGCTCACTTCGATGTTGAGCAGCACGTAGTGTGCCTTGGCCAGGTTGACGATCGGGTAAGCCAGCTGGCGCCGGCCCCAGTCTTCCAGGCGGTGGATCTTGCCGCCGTCGGCCTCGATCAGCGACTTGTAGCGCTCGAGCATGGCGGAAACCTGCTCGCTCTGGTCCGGATGGACCATGAATACGACTTCGTAATGACGCAGGGTCATCGTGGGTTGACTCCTTGTGGATGCGGCCAAAGCGGCCTGGCAGCCTCCCGTCAGTGCGGTGAGGCAAGTGTCCCGCCCGTGCCCTTTCGGGTGCAGACAGAAGCGGAATTGTACGATGACGCACAACGGCCACGCAAGTCATTGAAAAGCCTGCGCGCCGGGCGGAGGCGCTCAGCTGACGGTGAAGCTCTCGCCGCAGCCGCACTCGCCGGTGGAGTTCGGGTTGTGGAACACGAAGCTGGCGTTGAGCCCGTGGCGCTGGAAGTCGATGACGGTGCCGTCGACCAGGGCCAGGCTCTTGTCGCTGACGATCAGCGGCACGCCGTCCACCTCCAGCAGCCGGTCACCCTCGTCCATCGACTCGGCCAGGTCGACCACGTAGGCAAACCCCGAACAGCCGGTGCGCTTGACCCCGAAGCGCACGCCTGCCGCCGCGGGCGTCGAGGCGAGGAAGTGGCGCATGCGTTCGTTGGCAGCGGGGGTGATGCTGATGCTCATGGCAGGCGAATTCGATCTCGTGAAATGGGCGGCAGGTGTCGCGACCCGGGCAAGCCCTACATTATCATGCGGGTTTGGCTCCGCGCGCCGCGCGGGCGCCCACCATCCAGCGCACCGACCGGTGCGCAAGCAGCAGGAGTTCCAATCCATGGCCGTGGTCAGTGTGAAGCAGGCGTTGTCGGGCAGCATCGATGCCGGCAGCCAGGTGACCGTGCGCGGCTGGGTGCGCACGCGCCGCGATTCCAAGGCCGGCCTGTCCTTCGTCAACGTCACCGACGGCTCCTGCTTCGACCCGATCCAGGCGGTAGTGCCGGCCACCCTGGCCAATTACGAGAGCGAGGTGAAGCACCTCACCGCCGGCGCGGGCGTGATCGTCACGGGCACCCTGGTGCCCTCGCAGGGCAAGGGTCAGCGTTTCGAGATCCAGGCCGGCGAGGTGATCGTCACCGGCCTGGTCGACGACCCGGAAACCTACCCTATCCAGCCCAAGCAGCACTCGATGGAGTTCCTGCGCGAGGTCGCCCACCTGCGCCCGCGCACCAATCTGTTCGGCGCGGTGACGCGCGTGCGGCACACGATGATGACGGCGATCCATCGCCACCTCACCGAGCAGGGCTTCTTCTGGATCAACACGCCGATCATCACCACGTCGGATGCGGAAGGCGCCGGCGACATGTTCCGGCTGTCCACGCTGGACCTGGCCAACCTGCCGCGCCTGCCCGACGGCAAGATCGACTTCCGCAAGGACTTTTTCGGCCGCGAGGCGTTCCTCACCGTGTCCGGCCAGCTCAACGTCGAGGCCTATTGCCTGGCGATGAGCAAGGTGTACACCTTCGGTCCCACTTTCCGCGCCGAGAATTCCAACACGGCGCGCCACCTGGCCGAGTTCTGGATGTGCGAGCCGGAGATCGCCTTCGCCGACCTGGCCGCCAATGCCGACTGCGCCGAGGGCTTCCTCAAGGCGATCTTCAAGGCCGTGCTGGACGAACGCCCCGACGACATGGCGTTCTTCGCCGAACGCGTGCAACCGGATGCGATCAGCCGGATGGAGGCATTCATCGCCAAGCCGTTCGAGCGCATCGACTACACCGACGCGATCGAGATCCTGAAGAAGTCCGGCGAGAAGTTCGAATACCCGGTGGCTTGGGGCATCGACCTGCAGACCGAGCACGAACGCTACCTCGCCGAGAAACATGTCGGCCGCCCCGTGGTCGTGATGAACTACCCCGAGGCGATCAAGGCGTTCTACATGCGCTTGAACGATGACGAGAAGACCGTGGCCGCGATGGACGTACTCGCGCCCGGCATCGGCGAGATCATCGGCGGCAGCCAGCGCGAGGAACGGCTGGATCATCTGGACCGCCGCATGATCCAGTTCGGCCTCGATCCGGCCAGCTATGGCTGGTACCGTGACCTGCGTCGCTACGGCACGGTGCCGCACGCCGGGTTCGGCCTCGGCTTCGAGCGCCTGCTGGTCTACATCTGCGGCCTGTCCAACATCCGCGACGCCATCCCCTACCCGCGTGCCGCCGGCACCGCCGAGTTCTGACGCCCATGTCGTACCGCTTCGCCGCCCTTGCCGCCGTGTTCACCGCCGCCCTCGCGCTGACCGGCTGCCATGCCGCCAAGGCGTTGCTGCCGCCCAACCTGCGGCCGCCCGCGGAGGACCCCGGCGATCCGCTGAAGATCGCCCAACTGCATCTGCAGCAGGCCACGCCCTGCTGCAGCAGCTTTGCCGATTTCTCCTACCGCAGCCTGCTGCCGTGGCAGCCGCAGAAGTTCACCCTGGGCAGCGGCAGCATGGTCGCCAACCTCAACGGCACCAAGAGCTATTTCCTCGCCTTCCGCCTGCCCACCGGCATGAAGCTGCCGTACCGGGTGGCGCTGAAATCGGAATTGAACGGACGCTGGCTGCATGCCAGCTACCTGTTCGCGCCCACCATCGTGCTGCTCGACGACGGCTTCCAGCCGATCCGCTTCGACGACATCCGCCTGTGCGAACACATGGGCTGGAGCGACGAAACCAGCGGTGCCTTCGGCAGTTTCAAGATCGACAGCGACAAGGCCCATTACCTGCTGGTCTACAGCTCGGCTGACCAGCAGTCGGGCAAGACCTACTGGGAGCAGTCGCCGGCCTCGCTCTCCAACGCGACCACCGCGGCCACCCTGAAGATGAACTCCAGCGGCAGCTTCAGCATCCCGCACGGGCCGGACGGGTCGCTGTGGATCGGCATGATGAACTCCGTCTACCAGAAAGCCATCGACAACGCGGTGTGCGGCGAAGCACCCCACGGCGACGGCCTGCTGAACGACTTGCCGCTGCCCTGGAGCGGGAAACGCGGCAGTTCGTCGTGATCGTGCTGTACCTGGCGTTGCTGGTCGCCGGGGTGGGCCTGTTTGTGCTGTCGTTCGTGGCGCAATACCGATTGGCCACGCTGTTGCGACGGCGTTATCCGCAACACTGGCAAATCATCGCGGCAGCCGACCACGCGCGGCCCTCCGCCTGGCGCCGCTGGGCGCGGATGCAGCAGGTGCTGCGCTCGCCGGCACTGCCGGCGCTGGGCGACCGCTCGATCGACCGCTGGCGCCACCTGTGGCGACTGGGTCCATGGCTAGGCTGGCTGTGCTGGCTGGGCGCGCTGGCCACGCGTCTCTCCTCCTGACCCCTCACCGAGGAAGAACTCCATGCAACTGGATCTGAGTGGACGTCATGCGCTGGTCTGCGGCGCTTCCCAGGGCATCGGCCGTGCCTGCGCGATCGAGCTGGCCCTGCTCGGCGCCAACGTCACCGTGCTTGCGCGTCGCGCCGAAGTGCTGGCCGAGGTGGTCGGCAGCCTGCCGCGCACCGACGGCGCGCAGCACCACGACCTGCTGGTCGCCGATGCGAGCGACACCGGCAGCCTGCGCGAGCGGGTCGAAGCCCTGGTCGCGGCGGCGCCGGTGCACATCCTGGTCAACAACAGCGGCGGACCGCCGCCGGGCAGCATCCTCGACGCCACGCCGCCGCAATTCCTCGATGCCTTCGGCCAGCACCTGCTGGCCAATCACACGCTGGCGCAGGTCGTGATCCCCGGCATGCGCGACGCCGGCTGGGGCCGCATCGTCAACATCATCTCCACCTCGGTGAAGGAGCCGCTCTCCGGCATCGGCGTCTCCAACACCACCCGCGGCGCGGTGGCGAGCTGGGCCAAGACCCTGGCTGGCGAACTGGCGCCGCTGGGCATCACCGTCAACAACGTGCTGCCGGGCTCCACCCACACGCCGCGGATCGAGCAGATCGTGCGGGTACGGGCGCAGAAGTCGGGGCGCAGCGAAACAGAAGTCGCGCGCGAGATGGCCGCGGAGATTCCGATGGGCCGCTTCGCCGATCCCGCGGAAACCGCCGCCGCCGTCGCCTTCCTCGCCTCCCCGGCGGCCAGCTACATCACCGGCACGAGCCTGCCGGTCGACGGTGGGCGCATGCGCTCGCTTTGAGCGACCAGACCCGCCAGCAGCCCGACTGAAGCCCGGCCCATCCAGCGCGTCGCGCGCCCTGCGTACGGTCGCGTTCGGTGCAATTGTCGCGTGCTGGACTTAAGATGACGCGGATGTCCACTCCGCGCCTAGCCAACCTGATCGACGGCCGCCTGCGGGCGCCCATTCGCGACAGCTGGCTCGACGTGCACGAACCCGCCACGGCGGGCGTGCTGACCCAATGCCCGGATTCCGATGCCGCCGATGTCGGGGCCGCCGTCGCCGCCGCCAGTCGCGCAGCAACCGCCTGGGCGGCCACGCCGATCGAGCAACGGGCGCACTTGCTGCACCGCCTGGCCGACCTGATCGAGGCGCGGCTGGAGGAGTTCGCTGCGCTGGAATCGCGCGACAGCGGCAAGCCGCTCGCCCTCGCGCGCCGCCTCGACATCCCGCGCGCGGTGAGCAACCTGCGCTACTTCGCCGCCGCGATCATCGGCTGGGGCAGCGAGTCGCATGCGATGGAAACGGGCACGCCGGGCGCCGGCGCCATCAACTACACCTTGCGCCAGCCGCTCGGCGTGGTCGGTTGCATAAGTCCGTGGAACCTGCCGCTGTACCTGTTCGCCTGGAAGATCGCGCCGGCACTGGCGGCCGGCAACACGGTGGTGGCAAAGCCCTCGGAGATCACGCCGTGCACTGCAGCCCTGCTGGGCGAGCTGAGCATCGAGGCCGGCTTTCCGCCGGGCGTGCTGAACATCGTGCACGGGCTGGGGCCACAGGTCGGCGAGGCCATCGTGGCGCATCCGGCGGTCAAGGCGGTGTCGTTCACCGGCTCCACGCGCACTGGCGCGGCCATCGCTGCCGTCGCGGCACCGGCGTTCAAGAAAGTCTCGCTGGAGATGGGCGGAAAGAATCCGGCGATCGTGTTCGCCGATGCGGATCTTTCCGACGCCAACCTCGACACCATCGTGCGCTCGGGCTTCGCCAACCAGGGCGAGATCTGCCTGTGCGGCTCGCGCTTGCTGGTGCAGCGCTCCATCTACGACGCGTTCCGCGAACGCTACCTTGCGCGCGTGCAGGCGCTGCGCGTGGGCGATCCGGACGACGCACGCAGCGACCTCGGCGCCATGGTGTCGCGGGCGCACTACGACAAGGTGCTCGGCTGCATCGCACAGGCCCGCGCCGAGGGCGGACGCGTGCTGTGTGGCGGCGCGGCGGTTGCCGTGCCGGGCCGCTGCGCCGGCGGCTGGTTCATCGCGCCGACCGTGATCGAAGGGCTGCCCTCTTCGGCGCAGACCAACCAGCAGGAAATCTTCGGCCCGGTAGTCGCGCTGATCCCGTTCGAGGACGAAGCCGAGGCGCTGGCGATCGCCAACGACAGCCACTACGGACTGGCCGCGTCGCTGTGGACGCAGGATCTTTCCCGCGCGCACCGGCTGGCCGGGCAACTCGAATTCGGCATCGTGTGGATCAACTGCTGGTTGCTGCGCGACCTGCGCACGCCGTTCGGCGGCGCCAAGCAATCGGGCGTCGGCCGCGAGGGTGGTGCCGAGGCGCTGCATTTCTTCACCGAACCGAAAAACGTCTGCATCGCGTACGGTGCCAGCCCCTGATACGCCGCGCCACCCGTCCGAAACGCCTGGAACCTTGATGAACTCACTGAACGATCTGCTTGCCAACAACCGCCGCTGGGCCGATCAGGTCACCACGCAGGACCCGACCTTTTTCGAGAAGTTGTCGCAGCAGCAGGCGCCGCAGTATCTGTGGATCGGCTGCTCGGATTCGCGCGTTCCGGCCACCCAGATCGTCGACCTGCCGCCGGGCGAGATCTTCGTGCATCGCAACGTCGCCAACGTGGTGGTGCACACCGACCTCAACGCGCTCAGCACGATCCAGTTCGCGGTCGACGTGCTCAAGGTCAAGCACATCCTGGTCGTCGGCCACTACGGCTGCGGCGGCGTCGGCGCGGTGTTGAAGGAGAGCCGCCTCGGCCTGATCGACAACTGGCTGCGGCACATCACCGACATTGCCCTGAAGCACTCGGACAAGCTCGACCCGAACCAGTCGTTCGCCCTGCGCCACGCCCACCTGTGCGAGTTGAACGCGCTGGAACAGGCGCTCAACGTCTGCCACACCACGGTGGTGCGTGAAGCCTGGGAGCGTGGTCAGCAACTGGCCGTGCACGCGTGGATCTACGGCCTGGACAACGGTCACATGCACGACCTGGGGCTGGACGTGCGCGGCCGCGAACAGTTGCCCGAAGCCTATGAGCAGGCGGTGGCCCAGCTGACCCGCCGCTGGACCGGCGGCGCATGAGCGGCGCGGGTATCCGCACCGACGCCGCGCCGCAACCGGTGGGCGCCTATCCGCACGCGCGGCGGGTCGGAGATTTGCTGTTCCTGTCCGGCGTCGGCCCGCGTCAACCGGGCAGCAATGCCATTCCCGGCAACGTCCACGACGCGGATGGCCGTCTGCTCGACTACGACATCGAGGCGCAATGCCGACAGGTGTTCGCCAACGTACGCGCCGTGCTGGAAGCCAGCGGTGCGCAGTGGACCGATCTCATCGACGTCACCGTGTTCCTGACCGACATGGCGCGCGACTTTGCGACCTACAACCGCCTCTACGCGGAATATTTCGCCGGCGTCGACGCCTGCCGCACCACGCTGGGCATCCACAGCCTGCCCACGCCGATCGCGATCGAGCTCAAGTGCATTGCCGCGCTGCCGGCACAAAAAAACCCGCCGACCTGAGTCGGCGGGGCACTCAGCCAGAACCTTTCCAGGCCGGCGCGGGATCAGCCCGCGGTCGGCGTGGCGGCGGCCTTCTTGTGGCTCTTGTGATGCTTGTGGGTCTTGTGGTGCGTCGTCGTGTGCGCAGCGGCTTTCGGCGCAGCTTCGGTCGCCGGGGCGGCCTTGGCTGCCACGGCAGCCTGCGCCGCGGGGGCGGCGGCCTGCGGGGCAGCAGCCTGGGCCAGCACGGAGCCGGAAAGCGCCACGCCCGCAACCAGCAGGGAGGCAATCAGAACATTACGCATCATGGTGACAAACCTCGGAGAAGAAATGCCGCGAGCCCGGCCGGAACCCGGCGCCTCGGGTGGCGCGACGGCAAGACAATGCGGCGCACAGGACATACGGCTGCTGAATGCAGCAGGCCATTTCGGTGCGCCGGATCGCGCCGGATCTTGACAGTCGAAAAACGCTCCGGCCGCCGGCAATTTCTTGCGTTCAGTCCAGACAGGTGCGCAACAAGGATTCGATCAACGCCTGCACCTGCGACGCCTTCGACGCGTCATAGGCAAAGCTCGCCTCGTCCATGTAGTTGAGCTGCACCAGCTCCAGTTGCACCGCCTGCACGCCGGCGTCCGGGCGACCGTAATGACGGGTGATGTAACCGCCCTTGAAACGCCCGTTGATCGCAACGCTGAAGCGCGACTGCGCCTGCAGGCCATCGGCCAGGCGCATCTGCAGGGCGGCATCGCAGCTCGCCCCGTTTGCCGTGCCGAGGTTGAAATCCGGCAGCCTGCCCTCGAACAGCATCGGCACGCGACTGCGGATCGAATGGCCTTCCCACAGCACCACGCGGCCGTGTTCGGCCCGCAACCGCGCAAGTTCCTGCGCCAATGCATCGTGGTAAGGCTGCCAGTACTCGTTTATCCGCCGTTGAACTTCGGCCGCGTCGGGCGCATCGCCGTCGCGGTACAAGGGCTCGCCATCGAAGCCGATCAACGGCACCAGGCCGGTCTCGCGCTGGCCCGGATACAGCGCATGGCCATCGGCAGGCCGATTGAGGTCGACCACGTAACGCGAGGCGGCAGGTTTCAGCACGCTGGCGCCCAGCGCCTCGGCCAGCGGCTCGTACAACCGCGCCACGTGCCAATCCGTATCGGGCGAGCGCCGCGCGGCCGGGGGCATGCGCGCGGCGATGTCGGCGGGAATGAAGCTGCCATCGTGCGGCAGGCTGATCAGCAGGGGTACGCGGCCCCGGTGCAAGGTGAACGTGTCCATGGGGGTAGTCTAAGGGCCGGGATCAGGGTTGGGGAGTCGAAAGCCAAAGCCCGCATGCGGCCGCTCCCCCGAATCCCGAGTCTTCGATCGCGGCCACTAATCCATCAACACCAGCTCTTCCGCCGAGGTCGGGTGGATCGCCACCGTGGCATCGAGATCGCGCTTGCGGATGCCGCGCTTCAGGGCTACCGCGAACCCTTGCAGCATCTCGTCGGCACTCGCGCCCAGCAGATGAATGCCGACGACGCGTTCGTCCTCGCCAACGCACACCAGTTTCATCAGGCTCTGCTCACGCTTGCCCACCAGCGCCCAGGCCATGGGCGTGAAGCGGCTGCAGTGGATGCGCACCGCGTCGCCGTGGCGCTCGCGGGCCTCTTCCTCGGTAAGGCCGACGCGACCCAGCGGTGGCTTGGAGAACACCACGCTGGGGATGTTGCGGTAATCCAGCCACGACTCGTCCTGCCCGCCGAACAGGCGGTCGGCAAGCGCGCGCCCGGCGGCCACCGCCACCGGGGTCAGCGCATGCCGGCCGGTGACGTCGCCCACCGCGTGGATGCCCGCGACGTTGGTGTCCTGCCAGGCATCGGTCGTGACGTGGCCCTTGTCGTCCCGCTTCACGCGGACAGTATCCAGGCCCAGCGATTCGGTGTTCGGCACGCGCCCCACCGCCCACAGCACCGCGTCGTAGGGACCTCGCGTGCCGGCAACGGCAGCGTCGTCCAGCACGATGCCATCGTCGGTGCGACGTGCGCCGCGCACGTCGGTGTCCAGCTGCACGGCGATGCCCTGGCCATGCATGTGTTCGCGCAGGGCGCGCACCAGTTCCGCGTCGAACCCGCCGAGCAGGCGCTCGCGCGCCAGCATCTCGACGCTGCAGCCGAGCGCCCGCAGCAAGCCGGCGAACTCCGACGCCACGTAACCGCCGCCGACGATCGCCACGCGCGCGGGCGCGGCGTCGAGCGCGAAGATGTCGTCCGACACCAGACCCAGATCGAAGCCGGGGAGATCCAGCCGACGCGGCCGTGCGCCGGTGGCGATCACCACGTGCGGCGCCTGCGTGCGGCGGCCATCGGCCAGCTCCACCGTGTCCGTCGCGACGAATCGCGCGGCCTGCCGCACAAGCTCGACACCGGCCTGCTCCAGCCGTTCGGCATAACGACGGTCGATGCCTCCGATGTAGGCCACGCGCACCTCGCGAAAGTGCCGCCAATCCAGCGGCCCGGGCTGTGCATCGAACCCCAGCGCTGTCGCCCAGCGCTGCTCCTGCGCCCATTGCGCGGCGATCCACATGGCCTTCTTCGGCACGCAACCGCGATGGACGCAGGTGCCGCCCAGTTCTCGCGGCTCGACCAGGGCCACGCGGGCACCATGCCTGGCTGCGCGAAAGGCCGTGGCCAGGCCGCCGGAACCGGCGCCCAGCACGATCAGGTCATGGCTTGCCGTCATCGCATGCTCCTCGGCGTTCGTGGGAGGCGCCGACGGATGGCGCCGCGATCGCTACAGCCCGAAACGCGCGGGTGCGTAGGGGGTGGCGTCGAGCAGCGCCGGCGTGCCGGCCAGCAGCGACGCCACCAGTTCACCGGTGGCCGCCGACATGCTCACCCCCAGCATGCCATGGCCGGTGGCCAGGCACAGATTGGTCCAGCGCGTGCTGGGGCCGATGATCGGCACTTCGTCGACGCTCATCGGTCGCCAACCCCACCATTCCTCCAACAGCCGGCCACCGGCCGGTTCGCGCAGGTTCGCGGCGGCGCCGCGGCGCAACGCCTCCAGACGGGTGCGATTGAGCCCGGCGCGGTAGCCGGAGAACTCCATCGTGCTGCCCAACCGGAAACCGTCGCTCCAGCAGGTGACGCAGACGGAAGGTTCGCGCAGGCTCAGCGCACGGCGCGGCGCCAGCGCGGGACGATCCCAGGTGATCGAATAACCCTTGCCCGGCTGCATCGGCAGGCGCAGCTCCAGTTGTCGTGCCAGCAGCGGCGACCACGCGCCCAGCGCCATCACGATGCGCTCGCCGCGGAACGCGCCGCGAGAAGTGCGCACGCCGGTGATTCGCGTACCGTCGGTGATGAAGCCCTCGATGCACGCACCGCTCTCGATCGTGCCGCCGCATTCGAGCACGCGGCGCGCCAGCTCGGCCGCGTAGCGGTCCGGCCGCAGCGAGGCATCCTGCGGATGCAGCACGCCGCCGGCCACGCCCGGTTTCAAGGCCGGCTCCATCGCCTCGACCTCGGCGCCGTCCAGGCGCTGCACCGTCACGCCGAGTTTTTCCAGCAGCGCCGCATGCCCCTTCTCGTCCGCCTGGCGCAGCCGGTCCGTGCGGTAGACATGCAAGGTGCCCTGCTCGCTGAACTCGCAGTCGAGCCCTTCGTCACGCACCAGCTCGCCGAGCAACCGGCGCGAGCGCTGCAGGATCGCCAGCCGCGCATGGGTCGCCGCATGAAAGTCGCGCCAGTTGCAATGGCGCGCGAAACCCAGCAGCCAGCGCAGCCGCGGCCCGTCCAGGCGCGGGTCGAGATACAGCGGCGCGTCTGCGTGGGCGATCGACCGCAACGCGACGCCGATCATTCCCGGCATGGCCAGCGACGCCGCATGGCTGGGCGTGATGGTGCCGCAGTTGCCGTGCGAACTGCCGCAACCGGGCGTGCCCTGCTCCAGCACGCGCACGCTGGCACCGGCCTTGCGCAGTTGCAGCGCACAGGCCAGCCCGATGACGCCGCCGCCAAGGATCAACACATCGTCGCGATCCGAATCCATCGACGGATTGTAACCAGCTGCGCCGATACCGCGGCATGGCCACAACTGCACCAACTTGTGAGAACTTTCTTCCAACCCATTGATTTGATAACCTCAGCCCGACTCAAGCCGGGACCCCGCCATGCGCATGGACCGAACACGCCGCGTCACGTCGATCGCCGCCGCCCGGCGCATGACGCACGCCTTGCTGCTCGGCGCCATGCTCGCGTTGCTGGCCGCTTGCGCCAGCGCGCCGCACCATCGCGAGCCGACCTACAGGACTTCGCATTCCGCGCTGGCCGACCTGCCGCCACGCGCACCGTCAGCCGCCAGCGCGGGCGAAGCCAACGACATCCTGTTCCGCGCGATCGGCCTGGTGGGCACGCCTTATCGCTGGGGCGGCAACACGCCGGCCGGCGGCTTCGACTGCAGCGGGCTGGTCGATTACATCTACCGCACGGCGGCCGGCATCGCCCTGCCACGCACCTCGCACGCCATGGCCTCGATGCGCGCGCACAAGGTGAAGCGCATGACCCAGTTGGCCAGCGGCGACCTGGTGTTCTTCGACATCGGCGGCAGCATCAGCCACGTCGGCGTGTACGTCGGCAAGGGGCGTTTCGTGCATGCGCCGAACAGCGGTGGCACGGTGCGGCTGGACGACATCGACGGGCCGTACTGGGGCGATCATTTCGCGTACGGGAAGCGGGTGCTGGATTGAGGGGCCACACGGGCCGGAACCCTGCAGGAGCGCACCTTGTGCACGATGCCTTTCGTTACGCGGCGAAGATCGTCGCGCACAGGGTGCGCCCCTGCACGAATTGCCGGCCCTCATCCGGACCTTTCACCCGCAGTGGGACTTCCGCGGGTCGCCCGGGCTACCCCTCTCCAACGCTCCCGTGGAAGGGAGAGGGCCAACGAATGACGGCGCCCGAGGGCGCCGTCATTGCCTTGATTCGATATCCCCTGCTCAGTGCTCCGCACTGCCCGGCGGATGGGCATGGCCGTGCTGGAGTTCTTCCTCGGTGGCCTCGCGCACCTCGCCGATGGCGACATCGAAATGCAGGTCCTTGCCGGCCATCGGATGGTTGAGATCCACGTCGATCGTGCTCATGCCGACCTTGTGCACGGTGACGGCGCGCTGGCCACCCTGCTTCAGCTGCAGCACGGTGACCATGCCGGGCTTGAGTCGGCTGGCCTGCGGGAAGTACTTCTTGGACATGCGCTGGATCTGGCCTTCCTGGCGCTCGCCGTAGGCGTCCACGGCGGCCACGTCCACCGCGAGATTCTCGCCGGCTTCGTGGCCTTCCAGGGCGGCTTCCAGACCGGGAATCAACTGGCCGTGGCCAAGCAGCACCCACAACGGCTCGTCGCGATCGTGCGAGCTTTCGACCTTGTCGCCGGCCACCGTCAGCGTGTAGTGCAGGGAAACCACCTTGTCCTTTCCAGCTTTCATCATGTGTCTCGCAAGAGGGCGCAAACCGGCGATTCTATCAGGAGTGCGACCTGCCAAAGCGCGTACCGCGCACCTCCGGCCCCAGCCAGGCCAGCAGCGCCAGCGCGACGGCGACCACGGCCATCCACCCCGCCATCACCAGCGCATAGTTGCCGCCGCTGCGGTCGGCCAGCCACGATTGTGCGGTGGCCGTGCTCGCGGCCAGAAGATTGCCCAGCTGGTAGGCGAAGCCGGGCAAGGTGCCGCGCACGTCGTCGGGCGACAACTCGTTGAGGTAGGCCGGCACGATGCCCCAGGCCCCCTGCACCATCACCTGGATGAGGAACGCGCCCAACCCGAGCAGCACCAGCGAGCCGCCATGCGTCCAAAGCGGAATGCACGGCAAGGCCAGCAGCGCCGCCACGATCATCGCCCGCCGCCGGCCGATGCGTTCGGACCAGGCACCGAAGCTCAGACCACCGAGGATGGCGCCTGCGTTGAGCAGCATCGTCAGCACGGTCACCGCGCCGACCTGCAGGTGCAACTGCGATTTGAGGAAGGTCGGATACATGTCCTGCGAGCCATGGCTGAACATGTTGAACGCCATCATCAGCAGCATCATGTACAGCAGTCGCTTCCATTGCCCGCGCATCGAATCGCGCAGGCTCCGCCGCTGCCTGCCCACCTGTCCCGCCTGCCACACCGGCGACTCGGGCACCTTGCTGCGCAGATACAGCACCAGCAACGCCGGCAGCACGCCGACGACGAACATCGCGCGCCAGCCCAGGCCCAGCACGTCGAATACCACCCAGTAGGCGATCGCGCCGAGAAAGTAGCCGCACGGGTAGCCGCTCTGCAGCAGCCCGGAAACCATGCCGCGGGAACGCGCCGGGATGCTCTCCAGCGCCAGCGAAGCGCCGATGCCCCACTCGCCGCCCATCGCGATGCCGAAGGCGAAGCGCAGCACCAGCAACACGGTCAGCGTCGGCGCGAAGGCGCAGGCGAGTTCCAGCAACGAGAACAGCAGCACGTCGAACATCAGCACCGGCCGGCGCCCGTAGCGATCGGCCAGCCTGCCGAACAGCAGAGCGCCGAGCGGGCGGGCCGCCAGGGTCAGCAAAATGCCCAGCGTCACCTCGGTCTTGTGCACGTGGAAATCGTCGGCGATGTCGCCCAGCACGAACACCAGCAGAAAGAAGTCGAACGCATCCAGCGTCCAGCCCAGGAAGCTCGCCGCCACCGTATGCCGCTGGGTGACATCGAGTTGGCGCAGGGGTGCAAACCATGACATCGCGGAACTCCAGGGAGCGGCCGTCGGCCAGCGCTGCGCACGGTATGCACGAGGCCGGCCCGCCACGCAACCCCGCACCGCCCCGGCAAGCTTGCTAGGCTGGCCGCATCTTCGGCACGCGGGACACGCATGGACCGTCACACCCGGCAACGCATCGCCCGGCTCTATCAGGGCAGCCTGCAGCGTGGCTACGTGCGCGGCAAGCTGGCCAGCGACCCGGTCTACGCGGCCGTGGCGGCGCGGATCGACGGCACCGCATTGCCGCTGCTGGACATCGGTTGCGGCATCGGCCTGCTGGGCCAGTACCTGCACGCGCAAGGCCACCACCAGCCCTACCTCGGGCTGGACCATGACCGGCGCAAGATCTTGGCGGGCCAACGTGCGGTGCAACGCGCGGGACTCGATGCCATGATGCGGCTGCAACAGGCCGACGCCGCCGAACTGCCCGCGCAGCAGGGCCATGTCGCCCTGCTCGACGTACTGCACTATCTGCCCGCCGTGCGCCAGCCGGCCCTGCTGCGGGACGCCGCCCGGCACCTGTCGCCGCAGGGCTGCCTGATCATCCGCAACGTACTGCGCGAGGCCAACTGGCGCTTCCACGCCACCCGCGTGGAGGAGTTCTTTCTGCATGCCTCCGGCTGGATTTCCGGCGGTGCGCAGCATTATCCGAGTGCCGGCGAATTGCGCGAGCCACTCGAGCAGGCGGGGCTGGAGGTGCGCATCGAGCCGTTGCGTGGGCGCACCCCGTTCAACAGCTACCTGGTGGTGGCGCACCACCCGCGCTGACTCCTGCCCGAAGGGGCAGACGCCGGCGCGTCGAATCCGCTATACTTGCCGGGCCGTCGTCTTCACGATGGCAGCGGCACCTGCCGCCCCCCTTCCCTTTGCTTCGCAACACGGTATGAACACTCCGGGTTGCCCAGGAGTGTTTCATGTCCTTCGATTCGCTGGGCCTTGCGCCCGCGTTGTTGCGTGCGCTCGCCGATTACGGCTACGCCAATCCCACCCCGATCCAGGCCGCGGCGATCCCGCCGGCGCTGGAAGGTCACGACCTGCTCGCCGCCGCCCAGACCGGCACCGGCAAGACCGCCGCGTTCGCGCTGCCCCTGCTGCAGAAGCTCTCGACCAGCGGGCAGACCATGACCCGCCGCCCGCGCGCGCTGATCCTCACCCCCACCCGCGAGCTGGCCGCGCAGATCCACGAGAACATGCGCGACTACGGCAAGCACATCCACGTCAGCGCCACCACCATCTTCGGCGGCGTCGGCATGGGTCCGCAGATCAATGCGCTGCGCCGCGGCGTGGACATCGTCATTGCCACCCCGGGCCGGCTGATCGACCACCTGCAGCAGCGCACGCTCGACCTCTCCGCGGTGGAAACGCTGGTGCTGGACGAAGCCGACCGCATGCTCGACATGGGCTTCCTGCCGGCGCTGAAGCGCATCCTGCAGGTGGTGCCGAAGAAGCGCCAGACCCTGCTGTTCTCGGCCACCTTCGCACCGGCGATCAAGACGCTGGCGATGGAGTTCATGCACAACCCGCGCGAGATCTCGGTCTCGGCGCCGAACACCGTGACCGCCCTGGTCAGCCACCAGGTGCACCCGGTGGACGCCTCGCGCAAGCGCGACCTGCTGCTGCACGTGCTGTCGCAGGACAGCCGCCGCCAGAGCCTGGTGTTCAGCCGCACCAAGCACGGCGCCGACAAACTGGTCACCTACCTCAACGCCTCGGGCCTGCGCAGCGCCGCGATCCACGGCAACAAGAGCCAGAACGCGCGCACGCGCGCCCTCAGCGATTTCAAGAGCGGCCGCGTCACCGTGCTGGTCGCCACCGACATCGCCGCGCGCGGCATCGACATCGAGCAGTTGCCGATCGTGATCAACTTCGACCTGCCGTCGGTCGCCGAAGACTACGTGCACCGGATCGGCCGTACCGGCCGCGCCGGCATGGAAGGCCTGGCGCTGTCGCTGGTCAGCCATGACGAATCCGGCTTGTTGTTCGACATCCGCAAATTGCTCAAGCAGGACATCGCGATCACCGCCGTGGCCGGTTACGAGCCGTCCGCCCCGCTGCGACTGGATGCCGGCGCGCCGCGTCCGAAGCAGGGTGGCGGCGGTCAGCGCCAGCAGTCGCGTGCACCGCGCCAGGGCAAGCCCGCCGGCGCGGCACGGCCGAACGGCTACGCGCCGCAGGGCCGCGGCGATCACGCCGCCGGCAACCAGCGCCGCCGCAACAACCGGCGCCCGGCGGCCAAGGCCTGAGCAAGCCGACACGCGCCGAGTCTCCCACGGCAGGAGCACGCTTGCGGGCGATGCTCTTTTCCTCGCGACTCCGGGGCAACGGTATCGCCCGCGAGCGGGCTCCTTGTACGTTGGTCATCGAGGGCGGCAGGCGTAAGGTCGTCCACGTTTTCGGGGAAGCCGCGGGCTCCTTGAGGCAGCCTGGCTGACCTCGCACGTAGAGCGGCTCCCCGCCCCATTCGCTGAGCACGATAAGTGTCCCGGGCCGTTGAGCCAGCGTGACAAGGGTGTGCCGCGAGAGTGCGGGGTCGGGGAACCTGAAAACATCCTACCCCACGATACCGCACGAGGCACGCGCATGACTTCTTCTTCGGATACGGCTTGGCTGGCATTGGACATCGGCGCGAAGTCCCATGCCTGGGCCAGCGAGATCGCCGGCGAGCGTGAGCAAGGCACGGTGGATAACACGGCGCCAGCCTTGCTGACGTTCCTGAAAGGGCGCTTGCGCCACGGCATGACGCTGCGCGTACTGGTCGAGGCCACGGGCGTGTATTACCTGGACGTGGCGCTGCAGGCGCAGCAGCTGGGCGCCGAGGTGATGGTGATCAACCCGCGCGTGGCGCACCACTTCGCGCAAGCGCTGAACCAGCGTAACAAGACCGACCGGCTGGACGCCAAGATGCTGCTGGAATGCCTTCAGCGCATGCCGTTCCTGGCCTGGGTGGCGCCGAGCGAGGCGCACCTGCAGCTGCGGAGCTACGGACGTTTCCTTGTCCAGCTGACCGAGGCGAACACCGCCAACAAGAACCGCCTGCACGCCTTGCAAAGCGTCAAAGGCAGCCCGCGCCTGTTGCGCGACGAGCTCAAGCGCATGATCGCCAGCACCGACAAGCGCATCGCGCGCATCCGCACCCACGCCATCGCCCTGATCCGCGAGGAGCCTCACTTGAACGCCTGCTTCAAGGCACTGTGCAGCTTCACGGGCATCGCCGACGTCTCCGCTGTCGCCCTGCTCAGTGAACTGATCACCCTGCCACCCACGCTCAGCAGCCGCGCCTGCGTCAGCCACGCCGGCCTCGACCCGCGCGTGTTCGAATCCGGCACCAGCGTGCACAAGGCGCCGCGCATCTCCCGCCACGGCAACAAGTACCTGCGCCGCGCGCTCTTCCTGCCCGCCATGAGCGCGACCGTGCACGACCCACGCGCCAAGGCCTTCAAGGAACGCCTTGTCGCCCGCGGCAAGAAGCCCTTGCAGGCCACCACCGCCGTCATGCGCAAGATGCTCACCGCCGCTTGGGCCGTCATGAAAAACCCCGCCCTCTACGACTCCGCTCTCCTCTATGCAGACCTCGAAAAGGCTTGACTTCGATCTAAGTGTCTACAGCAAGCCCAGCGCCCCGGCGTGGTGCCGCAGGTGGTCGTCGATGAAGCTGGTGATGAACCAGTAGCTGTGGTCGTAGCCGGCGTGCCGGCGCAGCAGCAGGGCCTGTCCGGATTCGGCGCAGGCCTGGTCGAACAGTTCCGGTTTCAGCTGCGCCTCAAGGAAGCCGTCGGCCTCGCCCTGGTCGATCAGGATGGTGCCGGGAAAGGTCTGCCGCCGCACCAGTTCGCAGGCATCGTGCGCGGCCCAGGCCGCCGGGTCGTCGCCCAGGTAACGCGGCAGCGCCTTGCGCCCCCACGGCACCTGGCTGGGGGCCACGATCGGGGCGAAGGCCGACACCGAGCGATAGCGTGCAGGATTGTTCAAGGCCAGGGTCAGCGCGCCGTGGCCACCCATCGAATGGCCGCAGATGCCGCTGCGCACGAGGTCGGCCGGGAAATGGGTGCCGACCAACGCGGGCAGTTCGTCGACGACGTAGCTGGCCATGCGGAAGCGCGTCGACCACGGTGCCTCGGTGGCGTCGAGGTAGAAGCCGGCGCCTTCGCCGAACTCCCAGTCGCCGGTGGCGCCGTCGAAGCCGGTATCCCGCGGGCTGGTATCGGGCATCACCAGGATCAGGCCCAGTTCGGCCGCCAGCCTTTGCGCGCCGGCCTTGATCGTGGCGGTTTCCTCGGTGCAGGTGAGGCCGGCCAGGAAATACAGCACCGGACACTGCTGCCGCGCCGCCTGCGGCGGCTGGTAGACGGCAAAGCGCATGGGGCCGGCACAGGCATGCGATTCATGCCGATAGAAACCCTGCACGCCCGCATGCAGGCGCTGTTCGGAAATCGTTTCGATGGCCATGGCTTTGTACTGTCCTGGTCGCGCGAACCGCCAGCATACTTGGCCGCCACGATGGCAGCCCGTTCAGGCTTGCCGGCCACGCGCGTCGGCAGAGACTGGTAGAATCCGCCCCTTGCGCGTCTCATTCACGGCGCTGCGTTCCATTCCGAGGTTTCCCCATGTCATCCCCCACTCCCGACCACGCCCCGGTCCCGTCCGGCTTTGGCGCGCTGGCACTGCACCCCGACGTTCAGCGCGTGCTGGCCGACGTCGGCTACGAGTCGCCCTCGCCGATCCAGGCCGCCACCATTCCGCCGCTGCTGGAAGGCCGCGACGTGCTGGGCCAGGCGCAGACCGGCACCGGCAAGACCGCCGCGTTCGCCTTGCCGATCCTCTCGCGCATCGAGCGCCGCGCCGGCAAGCCGCAGGCGCTGGTGCTGGCGCCCACGCGCGAGCTGGCGATCCAGGTAGCCGAGGCGTTCCAGACCTATGCCGCGCACGTCCCCGGCTTCCAGGTGCTGCCGATCTACGGCGGCCAGAGCTACGGCCCGCAGCTGCATTCGCTCAAGCGCGGCGTGCACGTCGTGGTCGGCACGCCCGGCCGCGTGATCGACCATCTGGACAAGGGCACGCTGGACCTGTCGGAGCTGAAATTCCTGGTGCTCGACGAGGCCGACGAGATGCTGCGCATGGGCTTCATCGACGACGTCGAGAAGGTGCTGCAGGCCACCCCGCCCGGGCGCCAGGTCGCGCTGTTCTCGGCGACCATGCCGGTGCCGATCCGCAAGATCGCGCAGCGGCATCTGAAGGACCCGGTCGAAGTCACCATCAAGTCCTCCACCACGACCGCGGCGAACATCCACCAGCGCTACTGGTTCGTCAGCGGCATGCACAAGCTCGATGCCTTGACCCGCATCCTCGAGGCCGAGCCGTTCGACGCGATGATCATCTTCGCGCGCACCAAGCAGGCCACCGAGGAGCTGGCCGAGAAGCTGCAGGCGCGCGGCCTGGCCGCTGCCGCGATCAACGGCGACATCGCCCAGGCGCAGCGCGAGCGGGTGATCCAGCAGCTGAAGGACGGCAAGCTCGACATCCTGGTCGCCACCGACGTGGCCGCGCGCGGGCTGGACGTGGAGCGGATCAGCCACGTGCTGAACTACGACATCCCGTACGACACCGAAAGCTACGTGCACCGCATCGGCCGCACCGGCCGCGCCGGGCGCAGCGGCGAGGCGATCCTGTTCGTCAGCCCGCGCGAGCGCGGCATGCTGCACGCGATCGAGCGCGCCACCCGCCAGCCGATCGAGCAGATGCAGCTGCCGTCGGTCGAGGTGGTCAATGATGTACGCATCGGCAAGT
This sequence comes from Rhodanobacter sp. UC4443_H10, assembly GCF_052978325.1. Classification (NCBI taxonomy): domain Bacteria; kingdom Pseudomonadati; phylum Pseudomonadota; class Gammaproteobacteria; order Lysobacterales; family Rhodanobacteraceae; genus Rhodanobacter; species Rhodanobacter sp. UC4443_H10. The sequence goes on from NZ_CM129668.1 coordinate 1,092,875, forward strand.
TCAAGCAGCGCATCAGCGACATGCTGGCGCAGGGCGACCTCGGCCAGTTCCAGCAGCTGATCGAGCAGTACGAGCAGGAACACAACGTGCCGGCGGTCGAGATCGCCGCCGCGCTGGCGCGCATCGCCCAGGGCGACCAACCGCTGCTGCTGGCGCCGCCGCCCAAGCGCGAGAAGTACGAGCCGGCCACGCGCGAACACAAGCCGCGCGAGCGCGACGGTGCCAGCCGCACGGCCCGCGAGCACAAGCCGCGCAGTCACGAGGGCGCGCCAACGCGCGAGTTCGCGGCGCGCCCGCTGCGCGCGCATGCCACCGAACAAGGCAAGCGCACCTACCGCATCGAAGTCGGCCACGAGCATGGCGTCAAGCCGGGCAACATCATCGGCGCGATCGCCAACGAGGCAGGACTGGACAGCCAGTACATCGGCCGCCTCAGCATCCGCGACCACTACAGCCTGATCGACCTGCCCGACGGCATGCCGAAGGAAATCTTCGAGCACCTGAAGAAGGTGTGGGTGGTGCAGCAGCAGTTGCGCATCCACGAGTGGGACGGCAACGACACCGGCTCAGCGGCACCGCCCGCACACCACGCCCCCAGCCACAAGCCGGGCGGCCACAAACCCGGCGGATTCAGGCCAGGCGGCGCCAAGCCGCGCACAGGCAGCAAGCCACCACCGCGCAAATAAGGCGCGCGCCCGACAGTCGAGGCCGCTCAGGCACTCTGCGGCAACGGCGGCTCGCCGGCATCGAAGGGGTCGAGCCAATCCTCCGGCTGCAGCACCGGCAAACCGTGCGCCAGGCGCGCCTTGTCGCACTGCGGGCTGGCCGCACCGAACTCCCACGAGGGCTGCACCTCGCGGCACACCGATGGCCGCAGCGGATAGATACCGCATTGCGCGGCCTCGCCCACCACGCCCTGCAAGGCGGTGCAACGCGGCCGTGCGGCCTGCGTGCCGCGCATCACGACGCGGTGCGGATCGAGTTTCTCGGTCAGCTCCGGCGGCACCTTGCCGCCCAGGAACGCCTCCGTCTCCGACCAATGGAAGGCCACGCGGAAATACGCGCAGCAGGCACCGCAACGCAAACAGGGATGCAGCATCGAATCGAACCCGGGCGCAGCTCATGGCGCACCCCGCGGCGCGCAGCGGACGATTCTAGAGCGTCCGCAACCCGCCGCACGGCGGACCAAACGATACGTTCAACACGCGCTCAGGGTTCACCCGCAAACGTGTTGCACTGACTCACGTCGCCGCTGCCGAAGCCGGTCTTGAACCATTTCACCCGCTGCGCCGAGGTGCCGTGGGTGAAGGTGTCCGGCCGCACCCGGCCCTGCGACTGCTGCTGCAGGGCGTCGTCGCCGATGTGGCTGGCGGCGTTCAGGGCCTCCTCGATGTCGCCCGGCTGCAGCCAGTTCAACTCGCGCTGGCTGTGGTTTGCCCACACGCCGGCGTAGCAGTCCGCCTGCAGCTCCTGGCGCACCGACAGGCCGTCGGCGCCATCCATCGGCGCGCCGCGGCGGCGTGCCTCGTCGACCTTGTCGAACACGCCGGTGAGCTTCTGCACGTGATGGCCCACCTCGTGGGCGATCACGTAGGCGCGGGCGAAGTCGCCGGACGAATGCAGCTCGTCCTGCAATTGCTGGAAGAAGGCCAGGTCGAGGTAGACCTTCTGGTCGGCCGGGCAATAGAACGGCCCCACCGCGCTGGTCGCGCCGCCGCAGCCGGTGCTGACGCCGCCGCTGAACAGGTGCAGCTTCGGCTCGACATAGGTCATGCCACTGGCCTGGAAGATCTCCCCCCAGGTCTGCTCGGTCGAATGCAGGATCGCGCTGACGAAGGCCTGTTGCTCCGGATCGACCTGGGCCGGCGTGTCGGACGAGGGCGCGTAGGACGCGCTGCCGCCCTGATCGAGCAGGGCCATGGGATTCTTGAAGAAGACCCAGCCCAGGATCGCGAGCACGATCAGGCCGCCGATGCCCATCCGGCCGCCACCGCCGCCGAAGCGCCGACCGCCGCCGTTGCCGCCGATCTCGACGTTGCTGCTGCTGCCACCTTTTCGCCAATCCATGATGTCCTCGCCGGGCGCCGTGAGGTGGCGCCATCGTGCGACGATAGCGCCACGCCCGCGATCGCGCCAAGCGGCACGCCACCGATACCCCATCTGCCGAGGACCACCATGACCCAGTTGCCCGCCCTGGTTACCCTGCTCACCATCCTGCTGCTGTTCGGCACCAGCTGGCTGGTGGGCCGCGCCCGCGGCAAGTACGCGATCAAGGCACCGGCCACCAGTGGGCACCCGATGTTCGAGCGAGCCTATCGCGTGCAGATGAATACGCTGGAACAGACCGTGATGTTCCTGCCCACGCTGTGGCTGGCGGCGACCTACGGCTTCACCGGCTGGGCCGGCATCGCCGGACTGGTCTGGGTGGCGGGACGGGTGTGGTACGCGGTGGCGTACATGGCCGAGCCGGCGAAACGCGGCCCCGGCTTCGGACTGGCCTCAGTCGGCTGGATCGCCTTGCTGGTGATGGCCGCCATCGGCGTGGTGCGCGCGATGGCGGTGGGCTGACGCGCTTGCCGTCAATCCGGCAACCCCGGCGCCACGGCGCTCAAGGCCCATACGCGATGTGGCACCGCCAGCGGCTCGTGCGGATGACGGCTGGCCAGCATCGCGGCCAGTTCCCCATCGAAATGCTTCACCTTGGCCGCATCCAGTACGGCGCCGATACCGGCGCTGGCACGGATCCGGCCGCGCCAGGCCTCGTGGCTGTAGGGGATGTCCAGGTCGAACGACCAGGTGCGCAAATCGGTGAAACCGGCCTCGGCCACATCCTTCAACCAGGCAGGATACAGGCCGCTGCCGCTGTGCAAGGTCCAGCCGGGATTGCAGGCCAGGATCAGCCGCTCGGTGTCCTGCACGATGTTGCCGTTCAACGGCAGCCAGTCGAAGTGGGCAATCAGCAAGCGTCCGCCCGGGCGCAACCAGCGACGCACCAGGGCCGCGGTGCGTGCGCGCTCGAACCAGTGCCAGCACTGCCCGGCGGTGACCAGGTCGAACGAGGCCGGCGGGAAATCCGCGTTCTCGACCCGCGCCCGCACCTGCTTCACCTGCACGCCGGCAGCCCGGTCGAGCTCGGCCGCCTGCGCCAGCAGCGGCGCCGAATGATCCAGCGCGGTGACCGTGCAACCGCGCAACGCCAGGCCCCGGGCGACCGTGCCGGTGCCGCTGCCCAGGTCGAGCGCCTGCTGGCCGGCGCGCGCCGTGCCATCCTGGAAGATGCGTTCAAAGAACGCTTCGGGAAAACCCGCCCGATGGCGTACGTAATCGTCGGCCGTCCTGCCAAAGTCGATAGCCATCGCGCGCCCCCTGATGCATCGGTTCCTGCCACGATGTTACGCCATGCGGCCGGTAGCGACCGTGTCGGATGGCCGATTGCGCGGGAGCGCGGCCACGGACTAGCGTGCTGCCAGGAACGCCGTGCCGCTGCGGCGCGGCTCGTCACTCGCCGCAGCTGAAGGAACCTCGATCATCGACATCCGCCCCGCCACCACCGCTGCGCCGACGGCCCCCGGACCGTGGATGGCACTGGGCTGGATCGTGCTTTATTTCGCCCTGCAGGCAGCCGGCAGCAGCGTGCTGGTGGTCCTGCTGGCCATCGCCACCGGCCACCTGCACGACTGGCACGGCGTGGCCGATTTCACCGTGCGCATCCGCGAAACCCTGCAGCCGCCCGGCATGCAGGCGCTGCTGGTGATGCTGACGCTGGGCCTGGCGGCAGCCACGATCCTGTGGCTGGTGTGGCGGCGCTCGCCGCGGCTGTGGTCGCTGGCGCAGCCGCCGGGTTTCGGCTTCGTGCGCCCGTCGCGGCTGGGCTTTCTCGCGCTGGCGGTGGTCATCGGCCTGCTCGCACCCGTGCTCGGCGGCTGGCTGACGCACTGGCTGGCGCAAGGCCACCCGGTCACCCAGAACATCCAGCAACTGGGCGAGAACACGCCGCTGGGCTGGCGCATTCCTCTGATGCTGATGGTGGCGAGCCTGGGGCCGCTGGTGGAAGAGCTGCTGTTCCGCGGCGTGCTTCTGTCTTCGCTGCAGCCGCGTTGGGGTCGGTTCGGCGCCGCGGTGCTGAGTTCAGTGATATTTGCGACTGCCCACCTGCCCGGGCTCAACTGGCAGGTGTTCGCGCTGCCCGCCCTGTGGCTGCTGGCGATGGCGCTGGCCTGGCTGCGCCTGCGTTCGGGCTCGATCTGGCCCGGCGTGATGGCACACGCGGCGAACAACGCACTGGCCACGGCGGCGTGGTTCCTGGCGGCTCACGCAGGCTGACCCGCGATCAATCCGCAAACTTGCGCAGCGCCTGTGCGGTCTCGAACAAGGGCAGCCCCATCACGCCGGAATAGCTGCCGGCGAGGTGTTCGACCAGGGCCGCGCCACGGCCCTGGATCGCGTAGCCACCCGCCTTGCCGAATGGCTCGCCGGTGTCGACGTAGGCGGCGATGGCCGCCGCATCCAGCGCCGCAAAGCGCACCTGCGACACGCTGACCGCCGCCAGCTCGCGCCGGTTCGCCACCAGCCACAGCGCCGAGATGACCTCATGCGTGCGTCCGGCCAGCCGGCCCAGCATCGCCGCCGCATCCCGCGCATCGCGCGGCTTGCCGAACACCTCGCCGTCGAGCACCACCTCGGTGTCGGCACCCAGCACCACCGCGTCGGCGGCATCAGCGCCGAGCGATGCCAGCCCCGCACGCGCCTTGTCGTGCGCCACCCGCTGCACGTAGGCCAGCGGCGACTCCGCCGCGTCGCGACACTCCACCACCTCGACATCAATGACGGCGAACTCGACGCCGAGCTGCTGCAGCAACTGCCGCCGACGCGGCGACTGGGAAGCGAGATGAAGCATGGACAGTTCCGGCGTGACGATCCCGGCAGCATAGCCGTCTCACAGCCCCAGGCTGTACTCGCAGAAGCCCGATTCGCGCCGCCAGCCCAGTGATTCGTACAAGGCCTGCGCCGGCGCATTGTCCAGCGCCGTGGACAGCGACAGGCTCGCCGCACCCCGTTCGCGCGCCTGCTCGGCCGCCACCCGCAACAACGCACCCGCCACCCCGCGTCGGCGCGCCGACCGGGCCACGAACAAGTCGTTGAGCAGCCATGTGCGCACCGCGCGCACCGACGAGAACAGCGGGTACAGCTGGGTGAAACCCAACCCCGTGCCGTCATCGTCGCGCGCCAGCAGGATCAGCGATTCGCCGCGCTCGATGCGCTCGGCGAGAAACGCCCGCGCCCGCGGGAGGTCGGGCGACTGGCGGTAAAACTGGCGATAGCCATCGAACAACGGCACCAGGGTGTCGAGGTCTGCCATCGTGGCGAGCTGGATGTGGGTTGGCATGGCGGGGATTCGGGATTCGGGATTCGGGATTCGGGATTCGGAAAACCATAGCTCGCCCGGGCCCGCAACGCGATGTTGCATGCATCCATCAATCCGTGACGGGTACTTCGCCCAGCCGCAAACTCCGTTCGCCCTGAGCGCAGCCCAGCGGAGTCGAAGGGCTCACCACGCCATGCCCAGGGAGAACGACGAAAGGGTCGGGCGAAACGACCGGGCAGGAGGCCCCACCTTCACCCCCGGTGATACGGATGCCCCGCCGCGATCTTGCACGCGCGATACAGTTGCTCGGCCAGCACCAGCCGCACCAGCATGTGCGGCAGGGTCAGCGGGCCCAGCGACCAGCGCTGGTCGGCGCGCGCCAGGACTTCGGGCGCATGACCGTCGGGACCGCCGATCAGGAAGGCGAGATCGCGCCCGCCCGTGCGCCATGCCGCCAGCTGTTCGGCCAGGTCCTCGCTCGACCAGGCCTTGCCGCGGCCATCAAGTGCGATCGCGTGGGCGTCGTGCGGCAAGGCGGCGAGTAGCGCGGCGCCCTCGTCCTGGATCGCCCGCGCATCGTCGCGGCCCTTGCCGCGCAGGCCGGGCTTCAGTTCGACCAGCTCCAGCGGCAGTTCGTGCGAGAGCCGCTTGCGGTATTCGGCGAAGCCTTCCGCCACCCACCCGGGCATGCGTTCACCGACCGCGATCAGGCGCGCGCGCATGGTCCGCTCTCATGAAATGACACGCGCGCAGCGCCGCGTTCGCTTCCTCTCCCCTGCGGGGAGAGGACTGAGGTGAGGGGCCACTCCTGCGACGCACCCCACACGAAATTCAGCCGGCTTGCGCGGCGTCGGCTTCGTGCCCGTGGTCACCCACCGTCCACAGCCGCTCCAGGCCGTAGAACTCGCGGATGCGGGGCAGCATCACGTGGACGATCACGTCGCCCAGGTCGACCAGTACCCATTCGCCCTCGGTCTCGCCTTCCACGCCCAGCGGCATCACGCCGGCCTTCTTGGCGAATTTGCCGACTTCGTCGGCAATGGATTTGACGTGGCGGGCGGAGGTGCCGGAGGCGATCACCAGCAGGTCGGCGATGGAGGTCTTGCCGCGGACGTCGATCTCGCGGATGTCCTTGGCTTTCAGTTCTTCGAGCGCGTCGATGACGCACTTGCGCAGGGTGGCCGTGGTGACGGCCGGGGTGCTACGAGCTGTGCTCAAAAGGGTGGGCCTCGATGCAGGATCGCCGCGCAAAATGGCGCGGGCGCAGTATAACCGCCCAGCCGTGACGGCAAGTCAAGCCGGCCGCCCAGGCCGCGGCCATCAATGTGCGAGCGACCTTTTCGCCATCCGGTACTCGTGCATCAGCCGCGCCACCAGTTCGGCGGCCGGTTGCGGGCGCACCATGGCGGCGGCCTGGCCGCACCACTCGGACAGCAGGTCGCCACGCCCGGCCGCCGCCGCGGCGCGACGCAGCGGCGCGGTGAGCGCGTTCAGCACCGGATACGGCAGGCCCTGCGCCGCCTGCGGCATCGCCTCGACGAAACGGTTGCGCAGGCCACGGGCGGCGCGGCCGGAGAAGCTGCGGATGGTGGCGACCTGATGCTCCTCGACCCGTGGCAAGTCCTGCTTCCAGGCCTCCGCCGCCGGACATTCCGGACAGGCGAGGAAGGCGGTGCCGAGCTGGCTGGCCGCCGCGCCGAGCACTTCCGCCGCCAGCATGCCGCGGCCGTCCATGATGCCGCCGGCGGCGATCACCGGGATGTTCACCGCGCGCGCGGCCAGCGGCAGCAGGGCGAACAGGCCGATCATGGCGTCCTCGGGCTCATGCAGGAAGGTGCCGCGGTGACCGCCTGCCTCGGCGCCCTGCAGCGACACGGCGTCGGCACCGGCATCGGCCCAGGCACGCGCCTCGGCGACCGTGGTGGCCGTACCGATCACGACGATGTCGCGTCGGCGCAATTCGCGCCGCTGGGCCGGATCGATCACCCCGAACGCGAAACTCGCCACCGCGGGACGCGCCTCGCACAGCGCGGCGAACTGTTCGGAGAAACGTGGCGCCCAGCGCGCCGGCACGCGGGTGCGCACGTCGAGCCCTTCGCGCGCCATCAGCGCGTCGAGCTGTTCGCGCGCCCTGGCCACCGCTGCCATGTCGGCCTCGAACTCGTCCGGCAGCACGAACAGGCCGATCGCATACGGCCGATCGCCCAGCGCGCGGATCTGCGCCGCCTGGTCCAGGATCGCCTGCGGCTCCAGGTAGCCGGCACCGAGCGAACCCAGCGCCCCGGCGTTCGATACCGCGGCCACCAGCGCGGGCGACGTCGACCCGGCCATCGGTGCCTGGATCAACGGATGCTCGATGCCGAGCCGGCTGGCGAACGACGCGCTCATGCATGATGGCCTGCGGCGGAAATGATCCCAGTATCCACCGCCGCCGCAGGCAACTGAAGCCGGTCAGCCGCCGAAGCCGATCGCCTCCTTCCTCATCGCATCCCCCTTCATGGCGTTCTGCTTCATCGCGTCGTGCTTCATCGATCCGCGCTTCATGGCATCGTGCGGCATCGCGCTGCCGGAGCTGGCAGCCATCGCGTCCAGGGCAAACGCCTTGCTGGCGACAAGGGCAAAGGCAAAGGCGCGCGTTCATCGGTCATTCCCCGGGGAAAAGGCAAGAAGGGATGAAGCGGTCATGCCGCTCCACGCTCCCTTTGCCGCGAACCGAGGCCGGGTTGCCCGGCCCGATCAGCTCCCCTGCCCGGCCACGATATTCACCGTGATCGCGATGATGAACACGTTGAAGAAAAACGCGATCACGCTGTGCAGCAGCACCACGCGGCGCAGGTAGGGGCTGGTGATCTGCACGTCGGAGACCTGGAAGGTCATGCCGATGACGATCGAGAAATAGGCGAAATCCCAGTAGTCGGGTTTCGGCGTGTCGGGAAACTCCAGGCCGGCATGCTTGTCGCCGAAGTTGCCGTAGTAGCCGTGGGCGTAATGCACCGCGAACATCACGCTGAGGAACAGCCAGCTCAGCACCACGCTGAGCACGCCGACGGCCAGCTCCGGCACCCCGCCGCTCCTGGCCGCGTGCAGTTCGTCACCCAGCGCCGCCAGCACCACCGCCGACAGCAGCACGCCGCCCCACAGCACGCCCCAGCGCCCGGTATCCAGCGCCTGCGCCTGGCGCCGCATGTGGCTGGGCGTGGCGTGGTTGAACAGCCTGGCCAGGATGCCGAGGTAGACCACCGCGGCCAGGTCGAAACCGAGCAGCACCGCGCTGGCCAGGCGCAGACCGAATCCCCACGACAGCACCGCGACCGACGCCACGAAAAGGACCAGCGACAGGATCAGCCACGGGCGCCCCGCCACGAAACGCCACGGCCGCCAGCCACGCGGCCGGACTGGAGTCGGCTCCGGCAGTGCCGAGGGTTTTCCCATGCATGCCTCCGCGTCAGGAGTTAGCCGAGCAGGTCGTGATATTCGGGATGCCGCTGCACCCACGCGGCAGCATAGGAGCATGCCGGCACCACCTGCCAGCCTTCCGCACGCGCAGCCTCCATCGCCGCCTGCACCAGCGCCGAGGCGATGCCGCGACCGCCCACCTCGGGCGGCACGCCAGTGTGGGTGATCGTCATCACGGTGCCGGCCAGGCTGTAGTCGAGCACGCAGTGCGCGCCATCCACCTCGGTGTGGAAGCGGTGCGCCTTGCGATCGTGCTGGATGGACAGTGGCATGGGTGCTCCTGACGGTCGGGCAAACCGCGAGCATACGGCGCGCGAGGGGCAACCGCATGTGAACCGAAATGCCCGCTTCATTCGCGCCGGCTGCATGAAGCTTCGTGCAGCATGGGTGCTTGTCCGCACAGGAGAACCCCGATGAAGAAATCCGCATTCGCCCACTGGTCCGGCGGCATCAAGGACGGCCAGGGCACGATCTCGACCGAGACCGGCGTGCTGCGCGAGGCGCCCTACGGCTTCAAGTCGCGGTTCGAGGATGGCCCCGGCACGAACCCGGAGGAACTCATCGGCGCAGCACATGCCGGCTGCTACTCGATGGCGCTGTCGCTGGGCCTGGGCAACGCCGGGCTCACCGCCACCGGCATCGACACCAAGGCGGTGGTGACGCTGGAGAAGGACGGCGACGGTTTCACGATCACGGCGGTGCACCTCAGCTGCGAGGCGAAGGTGCCCGGCGCCGACGCGGACACGTTCGCCCGGATCGCCGAGGCGACCAAGCTGGGCTGCCCGGTATCCAAGGTGCTGAAGGCCGAGATCACGCTGGACGCGCGCCTGCTCGGCTGACTCAGGCGGCGGCTTCCGCCGGAAGCGCGGCAACAGTGCGGCGGCGCTGCCGCACTGCCCGCGCCAGCCGCTGCAGCACCTGCACGGAATCCTCCCAGCCGAGGCAGCCGTCGGTGATGCTCTGGCCGTAGCGCAGCGGCTGGCCGGGCTGCAGCTCCTGCCGACCGCCGAGCAGGTGGCTTTCCACCATCACGCCGAGGATGCGCGTTTCGCCGGCGGCGATGCGCACGGCGAGGTCTTCGATCACCCGCGGCTGGTTCTCCGGGTTCTTGCCGCTGTTGGCGTGGCTGGCATCGATCATCACCTGCGGGCGCAGGCCGGCCTTGTCGATCGCCGCACAGGCGGCCTCGACGCTGGCTGCGTCGAAGTTGGGCGCCTTGCCGCCGCGCAGGATCACGTGGCAGTCGCCGTTGCCGCTGGTGCTGGCCACGGCGGCCCGGCCGTCCTTGGTCACCGCCATGAAATGGTGCGGCTGCGACGCGGCCTGCACCGCGTCCACCGCGATCTTCACGTTGCCGTCGGTGCCGTTCTTGAAGCCGACCGGGCAGGACAGCCCCGAAGCCAGCTCGCGGTGCACCTGGCTCTCGGTGGTGCGCGCGCCGATCGCGCCCCACGCCACCAGGTCAGCGATGTATTGCGGCGTGATCATGTCGAGGAACTCGGTGCCGGCCGGCACACCCAGCGTGTTGATGTCACGCAGCAGGCCGCGGGCAAGGCGCAGCCCCTTGTCGATGCGAAAGCTGCCGTCGAGGTCGGGGTCGTTGATCAGCCCCTTCCAGCCGACGGTGGTGCGCGGCTTCTCGAAATACACCCGCATCACGATCTCCAGCGCGTCGCCCAGTTCGCGGCGCAGCGGCGCCAACCGTGCGGCGTACTCCAGCGCCGCGCGGGGGTCGTGGATCGAGCACGGGCCGATCACCACGGCGAGGCGGTCGTCGCTGCCGCAAAGCATGCCGTGCATGGCGCGGCGCGCGGCATCCACGGTGGCCATCGCGGCGTCGCCGGCGGCGCAGTCGCGCATGATCTCGGCCGGCGTGCCGAGGGGGGTGATGGCGCGGATGCGCAGGTCGTCGGTGGCGTGCATGGCGGCTCTCCTGGGGATATTCAGGTGGCGGCCAAAAAAAAACCGCCATGGATTGGCGGTTCGGTGTGGTTTTTCGATCAGTTCAAAACGATCGCGTCCGCGCCGCCGCCGTTGGCTTCGGGTAGCCGTAAAACCAGAAATACAGGCGGGCGGTGATGGAGGACATGGCGCCATTGATAACACAATGGACGTCCAAATCAAACCTTCGCGTCCAGGCGATAGACTGCAGGCATGCCCTCGCCCATCGACGTGCTGCGCCAACCGATCCGCCACTGGGTGCTGCGCGCCTTCCCGCGCGCCGGCTCCGACGGCCCCGACTACGACCATCCGCACGGCGATCCGGGCCTGTTCGGGCCGCACAGCGCCACCTGGCGCGTGCACTCGGATTTCCCCGGCATGCTGGCCGGCGGCCTCGCCGCGCTGACCCTGCAGACGCTGCACCCGCTGGCGCTGGCCGGAGTCTGGGACCATTCCAATTTCCGCGGCGACCTGATCGGACGGCTGCGTCGCACCACGGCCTTCGTCGGGGGCACCACCTATGCGCCGCGTGCGCAGGCCGAGGCGACGATCGCGCACGTGCGGATGATCCACGGCCACGTCACCGGGCACGGCGAAGGCGGACGGCCATACAGCGCCGACGATCCCGACCTGCTGACCTGGGTCCACGTCAGCGAGGCGTACTGCTTTTTGCAGGGCTACCGCCGCTACAGCCACATCGCGATGCCGCCCGGTGCTGCCGACCGCTACTACGACGAGGTGCGGCGGATCGCCGAGGCGCTTGGCGCGCGCGACGTGCCGGCGTCCGAACGCGAGACCATGGATTATTTCCGCCGCATCCAGCCCGAACTGGCCTTTACCGAACGCTCCCGCATCGTGCTCGGCCTGCTCGCGCGGGTGCGGCTGCCGGTGCCGGCGGCCGCGCTGTCGCGCGACCTGTTCCTGCGTGCCGGTCATGCCCTGCTGCCGGATTGGGCGCTCGCGGCGCTCGGCCACACGCCTCGGCAACAGCGCCAGGCGCGACTGGCCGCGCGTGCGCTGTGGTCGATCGCGCCGGTGTTCCGCGCCGCCCTGCAGGACGGCATCGCCAGCCGCGCGTGTCGGCGGGTGGACGTGGCGCCGGAGCAGTTGTCGCACTGGACGCAGCTCCACGCCGTCAATCAGCATTGACAGCGCCACCCTATCGGCTAACGTCACCCGGTGACGTCAGCCAGGGGCGCCTGTGGCAACACTCATCCCAACCCGCAACAGCTGCCTGCCGCGCATGACCGGCGGCGAGAAGCGTGTCTCCGAACGGCTGGAACAGAAGCTGGAGGACGACTACCTGCTCTGGTACGACGTGCCGGTCGGGCTCAAGCAGCGCCATCCGGACTTCGTGGTGTTCCACCCGCGCCGCGGCCTGCTGGTGCTGGAGGTGAAGGACTGGAAGGCCGACACCATCCGCCACGCCGACAGCACCCAGTTCACCCTGGTCACCGAGCGCGGCCTGGTGAAGGAGAACAACCCGCTGCTGCAGGCGCGCGCATATGCGCTGGAGATCGGCGTGGTGCTGGAGCGCGACCCGGCGCTGCGCCACCCGCAAGGCTCACGCCACGCCGGCAAGCTGATCATGCCGTGGGGCTGGGGCGTGGTGCTGGCCAACATCACCCGCAAGCAGTTCGACGAGGGCGGCCTGGGCGAGGTACTGCCCGAGCACCTGGTGATCTGTCGCGACGAGTTGTACGAGACGGTCGACGCCGAGGCGTTCCAGCAGCAGCTGTGGGCGATGTTCCCGCAGGTGTATCCGGTGGCGCTGACCCTGCCGCAGATCGACCGCGTGCGCTGGCACCTGTTCCCCGAATTGCGCGTGGAAGCCGGCAGCGGCCAGTTCGGCCTGTTCGGGCCCACCGATGCCGCGGTGCGGCCGCTGGAAATCCCCGACCTGGTCAAGGTGATGGACGCCCAGCAGGAGCAACTGGCACGCTCGATCGGCGGCGAGCACCGGATCATCCACGGCGTGGCCGGTTCCGGCAAGACGATGATCCTCGGCTTCCGCGCGATGCAGCTGGCGCGCGAGATGTCCAAGCCGATCCTGGTGCTCTGCTACAACAAGACGCTGGCCGCGCGGCTGGAACAACTGATCGGCGAGCGCGGTCTCGGCGAAAAAGTGCAGGTCTACAACTTCCACAAGTGGTGCCGGAAGATGCTTGTGGCCTACAACGAGCCGCTGCCGCCAGGCAGCGGCAAAGCCTTCGTCGAGGCGTTGCCGCCGGCGGTGATCTCGGGCGTCGATCGCGGGCAGATCCCGCGCGCCCAATACGGCGCCGTGCTGGTCGACGAGGGTCACGACTTCGAGCCGGACTGGTACAAGCTGATCGTGCAGATGATCGACCCGGCCACCAACTCGCTGCTGGTGCTGTACGACGACGCGCAGAACATCTACGGCCATGCCGACCGCCGCAAGATCAGCTGGAAGAGCCTTGGCGTGCAGGCGCAGGGCCGCACCACCATCCTCAAGCTCAACTATCGCAACACGCTGGAAATCCTCTCGGTCGCCCGCGCGTTCGCCCAGGACCTGCTTGCCTCGCGCAGCGACGACGATGACGGCGTACCGCTGATCGCGCCGGAAAGCGCCGGCCGCCGCGGCGCCGTGCCCGAGCTGGTGCGCACCGAGACCGCCCGCGCGCAGATGGATGTGCTGATCGCCCGGCTGCGCGACGAGCATGCACATGGCCGCCCGTATTCCGACATGGCGGTGATCTACCGCAACCAGTGGGAAGGCGAAAGGCTGCACGAAGCACTCAGGCAGCTCGGCATCCCCAGCCGCCTCGCCGACAACGCCGGCAAGCAGGCCCTGTTCGTGGTCGAGGACAGCGTGAAGCTGGTGACCATGCACTCCAGCAAAGGCCTGGAGTTTCCCTTCGTCATCATCCCCGGCATCGGCGGCCTGCCCAAGGAAGGCCAGGCCGAAGCCGACGAGGCGCGCCTGCTCTACGTCGCGATGACCCGCGCCACCGAACACCTGCTGCTGATCCACCACGACGACTCGGTGTTCTCCAAGCGCATCCGCGACTCGATCAACGAAGTGCAGGGTCAGCTGAAAGACACGCCGTAAGCCAGCGCCCCTCTTTCGCGTGAACCCGCCCGCGAGCGATGCTTTCGGGGTCCGGATTCGGTATCTGCAAGAGCGAGAGCATCGCCCACGAGCGAGCTCACAAGGGGCGTCGCAGCCATCGGTGGCCGGCCCGAGAAGTTGAAAAACTCACAAGCTCTCAGCGTGGCTTGACCGGCAGATATTGCCGCCGCTCGCCATGGCGCGCGCCGCGGGTGTCCACGTTCGCGCACAGCGTGCCGCTGTCGCACAAGGTCACGTCGGCGCCGTTGTAGGCTTTCAGCAACTCGGCGGAAAGCTGGTTCTCGCGAATCACGCGGGTGTAATGCGTCGACAACCACACGCTGCCGGCCAGCAACAAGGCGAACGCCAGCACGACGGCGCCGAGGGTTTTCCATATCAACTGGCGATGCAGCCGTTGCAGGTGACCGATCTGTCCGGCCAGCGCCTGTGCAGTCTTTTCCACATCGCCGCTCGCCGAATCCAGACGCTGGCGATAATCGCCGATCGACGAGCCAAGGCCCTCGCGCATCAGCGAACTCATCTCGGCCGGCAAAGTCTGCAACGCACCATCGGCAGAGGTCTTGACTACCGCCGGCAGTTGCAGCGCCAGTCCCTGCAGCGCATCGGCCAGAGCTTGCAGGCGCGAGTCGATGGCGGCGCCGCGGCGCTCGTAATGCACCATCAGCGTCGCGGTCTTGTCGATCAAGGCGGTCAATTCGTCCTCTTGCATGGTGTCGCTCCTTGATGCCAATCGATCGTGTTCAGCGCTGCAGCACGGGTTCCGGAACGGGTTGCAGCCGCGGTGGCGCGGGCATCGCCTGCTGCTGCGCCGCGTGCTGCTCCAGCCAGCCCGCCTGCATCGCGGCGCGCTCGAGCAGCCGGCGGCCAGCGTCACCATCGGCCAGCGTGCGGTTTTCGCGGCTGAACGTCGCCCAGTCGTTTGCCTGTCCGGCCGCCAGCAGGCGGTCGAGCCGTGCCGACAAATCGTCGGCTGGCGTCTTCCATGCCGACTCGGGCGTTACCGTCCGGGCCCCTGCCTGCACCGGCTGCCGTTCAAACTGCCGGCTCAGCACTTCGTCGCGGGGCTCGGCGTTGTACGGATCGCTCACCTTGCCAGCTTCGTGCTTTGGCACCAGCAGCTCGTTGTAGCCCTCGGGACGGAGTCGGTCGACCTCGCGGCCGAGTCGATAGATCAGCATGCCGTCCTCCGATCGATGCACCACGTTCAGGCGCGGGTCGCCGGGTACCGCCTGCAGCGTGAGGAACGGCTGATCGCTGAGGGCGTTGAGGTAATCGCTCATCAGGTTCTCGCTGCGGATGGCCAGGCCATCCCGGTGATAGCTGCCCCCGACGTCCGAATGCACCCCGGCCACGATCACGCCCAGGAAGCGACCATCCGGCGTCATGCCCGGATCGATGATGCGATCGGACTTGAACAACCCGCGCCGCTCGTCCGCGGAAATGATCTGGAATCCGAAAATCACCGACGGCGGCAGGCGCCGGTCGTGTTCGCGCACCGGCTCGCCGGTACCTACCGGATCGAACAGGCCCACCACCTGTGCCACCTGGCCGGGGGCGACCAGGGGAGGCCTGCCGTATTCGACGTGGGTTATCTGGCCGTGCCGGTCGCGGATATAGATCGCACCTGAAGGGTCTTGAATGCCCCGCTCATGAACCAATCGCGCGAACCCGGCAGCTTGTTCCGAGCCGCGGCTGAAACCAATATCGGCCACGCGGATTTCAGCCTCGGGATCCTTCTGCTTCCACTGCCAAGCCTTGTCGATGAGCTGCTTGTACACCTGCTCGATGCGTTCGTCGTAGGTATTGCCGTTGATGCCATCCAGCGTGCGCCCAAGATAATGATCCTGCGTGCCTGGGCCCGGAACATAACCAGCCGCAATTTGCTTGTTTCCCTGTTTGGCCAACATATCGACTTGCGCGTTGATCCTGGCCACATTGGTCGCATGCTGTGGGTCCTTGAAAACATCGTTACCGGTACCGTCGAACGCCGCCAGGAACAAATGCTCGTGAGGGTTGCATTCGTGCACCAACACCGGAGCCTGGAACCTCGACAACGCAGCGGCAGCGTCGACGTAACTTTGCAGCCGCTGTGCGTCCGCCGCATAGTACGGCACGCCATCATCGAGAATACCGTCCTTGTCCAGCCTGTCCTCCTGGCTCATTCCCTTGCCCCTCGATCAATAGGTGCGCGTCCAGACCAGAAACAGATCGTCGCGCGCGCTGCTGTACTTGTTCCCCGGTATCTGCTCCGTCCTGGTGGGAACAAGCATCTTCATGTAGACGTCGATGGTGCGGTCGTTTACCACCAGAATAATTCCGGGTTCGCCAGCCACGGGGCCACGGAAGAAATCAGCCATGTCCGCCTTGGGCACTTTGTGCCAGATCAACTGATTCTTGAAGATTGCAGCCATGTCCACCTTGGCCTCATGCGGAATGCCATCCAATGACTTCCAACGCACTTCTGCAGGTGCCGGAAAGTTGTCGATGCCCAGGTACGACGCATCCAGATTGGCTTGGTAGTCCCCCGCGGGCGGCGGCCCGGAAACCACCTCGGGATCCCGCTCGGATCCAGACCCGGTGTGATCGAAGTTGTCGTAGATAACGTGGCAGCCTGTCGCGTTGTAGCAATAAGCCCCGAAACTGTGCTTTGCAAACCGCAACGGCACCGCAAGCGTCTCCGGCGGCGGCTGGATCTTCGTGGACTGGGTGGTCATGGCGGGGTGGCATCCTGTCATCAGGGCGGCGGCAATCGCCAGCAAGGGAAGTGCGCCGTGGCGCATGGGCTTCCGTCGATGCATCGGGCTCTCCTGCCTCGGTCTGCAAACGTCATGGAATGTACGGTGCCTTCGGCGCGATGCGCAACGCGCAGGCCGGGGAAATGCCGAATCGATCGGACTTTGCAGCGGAGGCCCACAACGCGGCGGGGCTTGCGCCCACGGCATCGGCGATTGATACACTGCAAGCTCGATTCGCGCGCGGGGCGCGACCATGGATGAACACGAGGCCGGCATGAAGGAAACCGATCGACGACCCATCGCCGCGCGCAGCAGTGCCTGGGCGAAAGCCGTCACCCGCGCGCTGGTACGCACCTCGATCACGCCCAACCAGATCTCCTGCGTCAGCGTGGTGTTCGCATTGTCGGGTGCTGCCGCCCTGCTGGTGCTGGCCGACCCGTTCGGCAAATTGCTGTGCGCGGCAGCCATCGTGCTGCGGCTGCTTTGCAACATGTTCGACGGCATGGTCGCGGTCGAGGGTGGCAAGGGTTCGCCGGCCGGCGCGCTGTTCAACGAGATACCGGACCGGCTGGCCGATTCGCTGTTCCTGGTCGCTCTCGGCTACGCCGCCGGGCTGCCGTGGCTGGGCTGGCTGTGCGCCCTGCTGGCCGCGCTCACCGCCTATGTGCGGGTGCTGGGCGGTTCGCTGGGGCTGGTGCAGGACTTTCGCGGGCCGATGGCCAAGCCGCACCGCATGTGGCTGCTGGTGGCGACGTTGCTGCTTGCCGCGCTGCTGCCCGCATGGAGTCGCGAACTGCTGCTGGGCGGCGCGCTGGTGATCGCCGCAGGCGCGGCGCTGACCTGCATCACGCGCAGTCGCGCGATTGCCCTGCGGCTACGCACTGAAGACGGCGCATGATTACCTCGCACGTCCTCGTCGGCCTGGTGCGGCTGCTGGTGGGCGCGCACGCGCGCTGGATCGGCTGCGAACCTTCGCCTGCGCAGCGGATCTACTTCGCCAACCACGCCAGCCACCTCGATGCACTGGCCCTGTGGTCAGCCCTGCCGCCGAGCTTGCGCGCCCTCACGCGTCCGGTGGCGGCGCGTGATTACTGGGGCCGGGGCGGCATCCGCGGTTTCATCGCCGACCACGGTTTTCGCGCCGTCTACATCGAGCGCGACCGCAGTCGCTGCGAGGGCGATCCGCTGCAGCCGCTGCGCGACGCGCTGGATACTGGCGAGTCGCTGATCATTTTCCCGGAGGGCACGCGCAGCCAGCAGCCGCTGCCGCAACCGTTCAAGGCCGGGCTGTTCCATCTGGCGCGCGATTACCCGCAGGCAGAGCTGGTGCCGGTCTACCTGGATTCGCTGCACCGGAGCATGCCCAAGGGCAGCCTGCTGCCGGTGCCGCTGACCTGCGTGGTGCGCTTCGGCGAAACCATGCGATTGCGGGCGAACGAAGACAAGGACGATTTCCTCAGGCGCGCCCACGCGGCGGTGGTGGCACTGGCATGACGGCACAGCAGAAGTTCTGGTGGGTGATGGGCGGCATCCTGGCGCTGTTGCTGCTGGCCAGCGCGATCGGTGGCTGGCTGGGACGGCGGGCGGCGCCGGACAAGCGCGAGGTGATCGACAACCTCAACGCCCGCATCCGCGCCTGGTGGTGGATGGTCGCGCTGCTGTGCGCCTGCTTCGTGCTGGGCCGCGTCGCCACCCTGGTGTTCTTTGCGCTGGCCTCGTTCTTCGCGCTGCGCGAGTTCGCCACGCTCACGCCGACCCGCCGCGGCGATCACCTGCCGCTGGTGCTGTGTTTCTATGTGGCGATACCGCTGCAGTACTGGCTGATCGGCATCGACTGGTACGGGCTGTTCGCGATCTGCATTCCGGTGTACGGCTTCCTGCTGTTGCCGGCGATCACCGCGCTCAGCGGCGATACCGAGAATTTCCTGGAGCGCACCACCAAGATCCAGTGGGGACTGATGCTCACGGTGTACTGCGTGAGCTACGCGCCAGCGGTACTGCTGCTGCACATTCCCGGCTATCAGGGGCAGAGCCTGCTGCTGATGCTGTACCTGCTGCTGGTGGTGCAGATCAGCGACGTGCTGCAGTACGTGTTCGGCAAGCTGTTCGGCCGACACAAGCTGGCCCCTCGGGTGAGTCCGTCCAAGACCGTCGAGGGCCTGGTCGGCGGCGGCCTTTCGGCCATCGCCATCGGCGCCTGCCTGTGGTGGATCACGCCGTTCACGTTCTGGGGTTCAGCCGGCATGTCGCTGGTGATCGTGCTGGCCGGCTTCCTCGGCGGACTGGCGCTGTCGGCGGTCAAGCGCAGCATCGGCGCGAAGGACTGGGGCAGCATGATCGAGGGCCACGGCGGCATCCTCGACCGGCTCGACTCGGTCACCTTCGCCGCGCCGATCTTCTTCCACATCGTGCACTATGCATTCATGTGATCCGGGGCCGGATCAGCGGCGATAGGGCGCAAGCAGCCCGGCCGAATCGAACAGCCCCGCCGGCAGCAGGTAGCGCGGATCGCGGCCGGCGGCCAGCAACTGGCGGATGCGGGTGGCGGAAATCTCCAGCGGGGTGACCGCCAGCTCGATCACGCAACCGGCTGGCGCCAGCCGCAACGCCGCGGCGTCGTCCGCCCGGCGGCCGGCGAGTTCCCGGTGCAACGCTTCCGGCAGCGGGGCCTGTTCACCCGGACGGCTGAGCACGCCAATGTGCGCCAGCTCGAACAGCCGCTGCCACTCGTGCCAGCCGGGCAAGCCGGCGAACGCGTCGGCGCCGAGCAGCAAAACCAGCGGACGATCACCCTGCTCGGCGCGCAAGCCGGCCAACGTGTCGACCGTGTAGGACGCGCCCTCGCGGGCCAGCTCGCGCCCATCCGGGATCAGCCGCGATTGGCCGCGCAGCGCCACCTGCAGCATCGCCAGCCGCTGCGCCGCGCTGGCGATCGGCGGCGGGCGATGCGGCGGCAGCCCCGCCGGCATCATCAGCACCTCGGCATCGAGCAGTTCGGCGGCTTCCCACGCCACGCACAGATGGCCGAGGTGGATCGGATCGAAGGTGCCGCCAAAAATCGCCAGCGGTTTCACGCGAGCGCCTTCGCGGCGCGCGGCTCGGCAATGGCCGCGATCAGCCGTTCGGCTTCCAGCCACGGATCGCCCTGCTCGCGGCCCTTGGCCATGCGGTCGATGCGCGCGGCACGCGCCAGGCATTGCAGCCAGTGTTCGCGCGGCGCACGGCGCAATGCCTGGCGGAACATCTGCTCGCGCGATTGCCACAGGCGCTCGGCCTTGGCCTGCGCGGCGAAGTTCTGCGCATTGGCCAGACGCAGCGCCAGCTGCAGCTGGTTGACCAGCCAGCCCATCAGCGCGATCAGCTCGTCTCCTTCGGAGCGCAACCCGGCCAGCACGCGCAGCGCGCGCGCACCGTCGCCGGACAAGGCGGCGTCGGTGAGCTTGAATACGTCGTAACGGGCGCTGTCGGCGACGAGGCTCTCCATCTCGGTCGCGTCGATGCGGCCTTCACCATGCAATACCGCCAGCTTGTCGACCTCCTGCGCCGCCGCCAGCAGGTTGCCCTCGACCCGCTCGGCCAGCAACGCCACCGCGTCGGCACTGGCGCTGAGTCCGCGGGAAGCCAGCCGCGCACCGACCCAGGCGTTCCACTCGTGCGGCCGCGGCGCATTGAACACCACCATGCTGTGGCTGGCGTCGAGCTTCTTGCTCCAGGCGCCGTCGTGCTTGCTGCTCCACTCCATCGCGGTGATCAGCAAGGTGACGTCCGGCGGCGGGTCGGCGCAGAACGCGGTGATCGCCTTGGCGCCTTCGATGCCGGGGCGACCGGTCGGCAGGCGCAGGTCGATCAGCCGGCGGCTGGCGAACAGCGACATGCTGGCGCCGGCGCGGGCGACGTCATCCCAGTCGAAATGCTGGCCGACCTCGAGCACCTCGCGCTCGCCGTAACCCAGTCGCCGTGCCTGCGCGCGCAAGGCGTCGGCGGCCTCCAGCACCAGCAGTTCCTCGCCGGCCAGCAGGTAGACGGCGTCGAGTCGATCCGCCGCCAGCGCCTTCGACCACTGGTTCGGGTTGAGCGGCATCAGCGCACGCTGGACGCCGCGGCGGGAGAATGGGCGGCGGCCTGCAGGCGGAACATGATCGCCTGCACCATGTCGTCATCGAGGCTCTTCTGGATCTGCTCGACCTGCGAGGCGCTGCCCACCGTGTTGCCGGCGTCGTAGCTGAACTCGCGCGACATGTTGATGGTCTGCAGCGGCACCAGGATCTGCCCGCTTGCGTCGGTGACGCCGAACCTGACCGTGTAGTGGATCGCGAACTCGCTGATGCGCGCGTAGCCACCGGAGGTGAGCGTGTCGGTGTTGAAGGCGGCGGTGGGTACGGCAAGCTCGGCGATGCCGGGGCCGGGCGCGTCTTCGACGGCAACGCCGGCGCGTTCCAGCGCGAGGGTCAGCTGGCGCTGGAAATTGCTGCCGCCGTGGGCGTCCAGATGCACCCGCTGCATGGCCGCGGGCAGGTTGGCGTTCTGACGCAGATGGAAGCCGCAGGCAGTCAGCGCCAGCGCGGCGAGCAGCAGCGACAGCAGGCGAATCCGACGCGCGTTGATGAAGCCCATGGTTGTCATCCTGCGACGATGTTGACGATCTTGCCGGGCACCACGATGACCTTGCGCACCGTCATGCCCTCGAGGAACTGCCTGACCTGCGGCTGCGCCCGGGCCAATGCCTCGGCCTCGTCCTTGCCGGCGTTGACCGGCAGCTCGATGGTACCGCGCAGCTTGCCGTTGACCTGCACCGCCAGCGTCGCGGTGTCGCGCACCAGCGCGACGGGATCGACTCGCGGCCACGGCTGGTCCTCCAGCACCGCGACCGGGTGGCCGAGCACCTGCCACAGCGCGTGGCAGACATGCGGCACCACCGGATTGAGCAGCAGCACCATCGTCTCCAGTGCCTCGTGGCGCACGGCGCGGCCCTGCTCGCTGGCGTCGTTGAACTTGCCCAGCGCGTTGAGCAGCTCCATCAGTGCGGCGATCGCGGTGTTGAACGCGTGGCGCCGGCCGATGTCGTCGCTGACTTTCTGGATGGTCTCGTGCAACTGGCGGCGCATGGCCTTCTGCGCGGCATCCAGTGCCGCCGGGTCCACCAGCGCATGGTCGGGGCCGCCGGCGTGGGCGGTCACCTCGCGCCAGAAGCGCTTGAGGAAACGCGCCATGCCCTCGACGCCGGCCTCGTTCCACTCCAGCGACTGCTCCGGCGGCGCGGCGAACATGGAGAACAGACGCACCGTGTCGGCACCGTACTTGGCCACCATCGACTGCGGATCGACGCCGTTGTTCTTCGACTTGGACATCTTCTCGATGCCGCCGATCCGCACCGGCCGTCCGTCGGACTTGAGCCGCGCGCCGGTGACGCGGCCGTGGTCGTCGCGCTGCACCTCCACGTCGGCCGGGTTGAACCATTCCCTGGAGCCGTCGGCGTTCTCGCGGTAGAACGTCTCGGCGATCACCATGCCCTGGCACAGCAGGTTGGTGGCCGGTTCGTCGGTGGCCACCAGGCCTTCGTCGCGCAGCAGCTTGTGATAGAAGCGGAAATACAGCAGGTGCAGGATGGCGTGCTCGATGCCGCCGATGTACTGGTCCACGGGCAGCCAGTAGTTGGCGCGGTCGTCGACCTGGGTGGCCGCGCCGGGCGAGGTGTAGCGCGCGTAGTACCAGCTCGACTCCATGAAGGTGTCGAAGGTGTCGGTCTCGCGCTCGGCGGCGCCGCCGCAATTCGGGCAGGTGGTCTGGCGCCAGGCCGGGTCGGCCTTGATCGGCGACTGCACGCCGGAGAAGGCGACGTCCTCGGGCAGCAGCACCGGCAGTTGGTCTTCCGGCACCGGCACGTCGCCGCACGCCGCGCAGCGGATCACCGGGATCGGGCAGCCCCAGTAGCGCTGGCGGCTCACGCCCCAGTCGCGCAGGCGCCAGTTGACCCGGCGCGCGCCGCAGCCGGCGCGCTCGAAGCGCGTGGCCAGCGCGTCGAACGCATGGGCGAAATCCATGCCGTCGTACTCGCCGGAATTGACCAGGGTGCCGCGCGCGGTCCAGGCCGCCTCCTCCATGATGCGGCGCTCGAACTCCTGCACCACGCGCAGCGGCGCGGAGACATCCTGCGCATGGATGTCGCGGCCTTCCAGCGCGGCCAGCATCGCGTCGCTGCCCACGCCCAGCGCCAGCTCGTGGCGGATCTGTTTCAGCGCATCGAGCACCGACTCGTCGACGATCACCATCC
The DNA here is from genome assembly GCF_052978325.1 of Rhodanobacter sp. UC4443_H10. Lineage (NCBI taxonomy): Bacteria > Pseudomonadati > Pseudomonadota > Gammaproteobacteria > Lysobacterales > Rhodanobacteraceae > Rhodanobacter > Rhodanobacter sp. UC4443_H10. The sequence goes on from NZ_CM129668.1 coordinate 1,115,737, forward strand.
TGATCGGCAGGCTGTACTTCTGCGCGAATTCCCAGTCGCGCTGGTCGTGTCCCGGCACTGCCATCACCGCGCCGGTGCCGTAGCCCATCAGCACGAAATTGGCCACCCAGATCGGCACGCGCTCGCCGCTGATCGGGTGGATCGCGCACAGGCCGGTGTCCATGCCGCGCTTGTCCTGGGTCTCCAGTTCGGCCTCGGACACGCCGCCGTGCTTCAGCTCGGCGATGAAGGCGGCCAGCTTCGGATTGTCCTGCGCCGCGCGCTGCGCCAGCGGGTGCTCGGCGGCGATCGAGAGGAAGGTCACCCCCATCAACGTGTCGGGGCGGGTGGTGAACACGCTCAGCGGTTCGCCCTCGCCGTCCAGCGCGAAGCGGATCTCCAGCCCCTCGCTGCGGCCCAGCCAGTTGCGCTGCATGGTCTTGACCGCATCGGGCCAGCCCGGCAGCGCGTCCAGGCCGTCAAGCAGTTCCTGCGCGTAGTCGGTGATCTTCAGGAACCACTGCGGGATCTCGCGCTTCTCCACCAGCGCGCCGGTGCGCCAGCCGCAACCGTCGATCACCTGTTCGTTGGCCAGCACGGTCTGGTCCACCGGGTCCCAGTTCACCACCGCGTTCTTGCGGTAGGCCAGGCCCTTCTTCATCAGCCGGGTGAACATGCGCTGCTCGTGCACGTAGTAGTCCGGCCGGCAGGTGGCGAACTCGCGCGACCAGTCGAACGCGTAGCCCATCGCCTGCATCTGCGCGCGCATGTGCTCGATGTTGGCGTAGGTCCACTTGGCCGGCGCGGTCTTGTGCTTGATCGCGGCGTTCTCCGCCGGCAGGCCGAATGCGTCCCAGCCCATCGGCTGCAGCACGTTCTTGCCCTGCATGCGCTGGAAGCGGCTGATCACGTCACCGATGGTGTAGTTGCGCACATGCCCCATGTGCAGCGCGCCGGACGGGTACGGCAGCATCGACAGGCAGTAGAACTTGGCCCGGCCGGACTGTTCCTTCACCTCGTAGGCGCGCTGCGCATTCCAGTACTGCTGCGCGGCAGCCTCCACCGCTTGCGGGCGGTAGGCGGTTTCGTCGGTGTCGGCAGCGGTCGGGGCTTGATTGTCCTGCATGATTTCGGAAGGCCATGATGCGGTGGGTGCGCACCGGATCGAACCGGCGGCGGTGAACGGGTCAGACTAGCCCAGCGCGGGGTTTCCGCCAAGGCCGGCACCGTTCCGGCATTCACGCAGGAGCGGCCGACTCAGCCTTCCGGGCAGGCGGCCGGCTGGCCGGATGCCAGCGCGCGCGCCACTCCCGCCATCTGTTCCGCCAGCTGATCCAGCGCCTGCTGGTGGCCCTGCACCAGGGCGTCGTAGCCCGGCCCCACGGCTTCGCGGATGCGGCTGCTGCATGCCTGCGTGGCCAGCTTGCCGTCGTGGCGCCAGCGCAGTTGCCAGGCTGCCTCGATCAACGCGTGATCGCCCGGCTGCGAATCGAAGCGGCGCACGTCCAGACTCACCTGCAACAGCGGCTTGCCGCTGGCCGCCATGCCGCCCACGTCACGGCCCGGCAAGGCGCGAGTCAGGTCGGCGGCCAGCGCGCCGCGCACCTCGTCGGCCAACGGCGCGATCCAGCGCTCGCCCTCCAGCAGGGCCACGCTCTGGCCGCCCTGGCGCACGACCAGTTGCGGCCGGTCGACCTGCGCCGGCACGTTGACGGTGAGCACCTCGAACGCAATCGCGGTCGCCGACTCGGCCACCGGTGCCGCCGATCCGGGCAGCAAGGTGTAGTAGTGCAGCGGTGCCGAGGCACAGGCCGCGAGCAAGGCTGCGGCGGTGACCGCCAGCAACGCGATGGCATTACGCATCATGGCTTGTGCTCCTGTGCCGGGGCCGGTTCCGGTGCGGGCGGCGTGGCAGGTCGGTCGTCGGGGCGGCGCCCGCGCAGCAGGGCTTCGGGATGACCGCTGAGGTAATCCGACAGCACGCGCAGCGAACGCGACATGCGCTGTACCTGCTCCAGCGTGGCGCCGAGATTGCGTTGCAGCGGCGAATCGTCCGACAGCGCCGCATCGGCGGTGCCCATGGTTTTCTGCACGCCGTGCAAGGTCTCGGTGAAGGCCGGCAAGGTCTTGCCGTTGACCTGCTTCAAGGTGGTGTCGAGCCCGGCCAGCACCTGGTCGACATGTTTGCCGATGCTGTCGAACGGCACCTTGTCGAGCTTGTCGACGATCTCCGCCAGTTGCTCCTGCAGTTTGTCGAAACTGCCCGGCGCGGTGGGGATGGTGAGCGGCTTGGCGGCCGGGTCGAAGTCGACCTTGGTGGCGTGCGGCACGAAATCCAGCGCCACGTAAAGCTGCCCGGTGAGCAGGTTGCCGGTGCGCGCCTGTGCGCGTAGCCCGTGCGCGATCAACCCGCCCATCATGCGCGCCAGGTCCGGAGCATGGCCGTTGGCCCTGGCCATCGCTTCCAGCTTGTCGTAGGCGGCACCGAGGCGCTCAGGGTAGACCACCGCGCCCACCAGCACCGGGAATTTCTGCGTCTTCTCGTCGTAGTCCAGGCGCACCGAGACGACCTTGCCGATGTTGATGCCGAGGAACTCCACCGGCGCATCCACCGCGAGCCCGCGCACCGACTGTTCGAAGCGCATGCGCAGGTAGTGCGGCTCGCCGTCGGGCGGCGCCATCGCGGTGGTGCGGTCGCCGAACAGTTTGAAGCTGGTGTCCTCCGGTGCCGGCGTGCTGTCGTGGGGACCGGGCGGGTCCTGGAAGGCCACGCCGCCGGCCAGCACCGCGGCCATCGACTGGGTATTGAGCTTCAGCCCGTTCGCGCCGAGCGAGAGATCCACCCCGCTGGCATTCCAGAAGCGGCTGGAGCGGCTGACGAAACGGTCGTTCGGGCCGTCGATGAAGACGTGCAGCGACACGCCCTTGCCGTCCTTGTCCAGCGTGTACGAGGCCACCCGCCCGACCTGGATGCGCCGGTAATAGACCGGCGAGCCGACATCCAGCGAGCCGAGGTCCTCGCTGTGCAGGACGAAGCTGCGGCCCAGCTCGCCGTGGCGCACCGCCGGCGGCGCTTCCAGGCCATCGAAGTGCTCCTGCTGCTCGTCCGACTCGCCCACGTCGGCGCCGATGAAGGCGCCGGAAAACAGCGTGTCGATGCCGGACACGCCGCCCAGCCCGATGCGCGGGCGCACCACCCAGTAGCGCGTGCCCTTGGTGGCGAAACCCTCGGCGCTCTTCTCCAGCGCCACCGACACCAGCACGTGGCTGCGGTCGGGGCTGAGCCGGATCTTCTTGACCCGCCCGATCACCACGTTCTTGTATTTGACCGGCGTCTTGCCGGCGTCCAGCCCCTCGGCGCTCTGCAGGCTGATCACGACCTGCGGGCCGGTCTGCAGCCAGTTGTGGATCACCAGCGAAAGCCCCACCAGCGCCGCCAGCGCGGGCACCAGCCAGATCAGCGACTCCTTGAAGCGGCGCTGCTCCACCACCGGCCGCGGCAGGGCGTCGGGCGCGGGCGGACCGGGTTCGACGCGGGTGTCTTCAGTCATCGGTGTTCCTGCCATCCCAGATCAAGCGCGGATCGAAACTCATCGAGGCGAGCATGGTGAGCACCACGGTCAGCCCGAAGAAAATGACGCCGGGCAGCGGCTCGACCCGACTCAGCACGTTGAAGCGCACCAGCGCCGTCAGCAGCGCTACCACGAACACGTCCAGCATCGACCAGTAGCCGATGAACTCCACCAGCCGATACAGCCTGGCCCGCTGCGGTCGCGCCCAGTCGCTGCCACGCTGGCTGCTCACCAACAGCATGCCCAGCGAGAGAAACTTCAACATCGGCACCACGATGCTGGCCAGGAAAACGATGATCGCCAGGTCCACCGAGCCATTCGTCCACAATTCGACCACGCCGCTGATGATGGTGTTGTCGTCGACGTCGTTGAGGCTGGCCGTGCGCATGATCGGCAGCACGTTGGCCGGAATGTACAGGATGAAACCGGCGATCAGCAGCGCCCAGGTGCGCGCGTAGCTGTTGGTCTTGCGCCGGCGCAACGTGGAACCGCAGCGCGGGCAGGCCATCGCGTCGCCCACGCCGTCGCCGTCGAGCTTCGCGTTGCCGGCCACGTTGCGGCACACCAGCCCGCACATGCGGCAGCCGATCAGGCCCAGGTCGACGGCACGAGGCAGCGCGCTCACGGCTTCGGCTCCGGCGTCTGCTCCCACAGCTGGCGCATGTCCACGCCGGCGAAAATGGTGATCAGCAACGTCAACGCGCCATAGGCGTAGATGCCCGGGTCGGCCACCACCTCGAAGTAGGTGTGCGCCTTGACGATCGCCACCAGCGCACCCAGCACGAACACTTCGCTCATCGTCCACGGGCCGATCCGGTGCAGGGCCACCATCAGCGGGGCAAAGCCGGGCGCACGCCGGCCCATGCGGGCGAACCACAGCAGCCAGCCCATCACCATCATCTTCGTCATCGGGAAAAAGAACAGCGTGCCCGCCGCCAATACGGCGACCACCTGGGCGCCCTGCTCCCACATCGTGACGATCATGCCCCACAGCGTGGTGGCGCTGAACTGGCCGTTCAGGCCGAGCGTGAAGATCGGCCAGATGTTGGCCTGCACGAACACGATCATGGCGGTGAGGATCAGCGCCAGCAGCGCATTGACCGACAGCGCGCGATGGCGATCCAGCTCCGCGCCGCAACGCACGCAGCGGGCGACCTCGCCCCGCGCGAGCGGACGCCGCCGATAGACGGTGTCGCAGTGTTCGCAGATCAGCAGCGCATCGGACGAACGCGCATGCAGGCAATCGGTGTTTCGTACGGCGGTGGCCATCGGGGGATTCTCGCAAATCTTTCGTGAATGCGCGCGCGAGCGCAGGCCGCGCGTCCGCTGCTTGATATGCTGGGCATCGCCCTGATCTGGGCATCCACAACCCGCCGCCGGAGCTTTCCGTGACCGATACCACCCGCGCCAGCCACGTCTTCGACATCGACCAGCAGACCTTCGAGACCGAGGTGCTGCAGGCGTCGATGGACACGCCGATCCTGGTCGACTTCTGGGCCGCATGGTGCGAACCGTGCAAATCGCTGGGGCCGATCCTGGAAAAGCTGGCCGCCGAGTTCAACGGCGCGTTCCGGCTCGGCAAGGTCGATGTCGACGCGCAGCAGGAGCTGGCGGGGATGTTCGGCATCAAGAGCATCCCCACGGTGATGCTGGTCAGCCAGGGCCAGGTCGTCGACGGCTTCGCCGGCGCACTGCCCGAGCGCCAGCTGCGCGAGTTCCTCAGCCGCCACGTGCAGGCCCTCGAAGGCGACGAGGGCGACATCGCCGACGACGACGCTCCCGCCGAAACGCCCGAGGCGGCGATCAACCGCATCCAGCAGGCGATCGCCGCCGAGCCGGCCAAGGCCGAGCTCAAGCTCGACCTGGCGCTGGCGCTGATGCGTGCAGGCCAGGCCGATGCCGCCAGCGCCGAACTCGACGCCCTGCCCGCCAACCTCGCCACCGACGCGCGCGCCCAGCGCCTGCGCAGCGAACTGGAACTGGCCCGCGCCGCCGCGGCCGCCCCTGCAGCAGACACATTGCAACAGCGCATCGAGGCCAACCCGGAAGATTGGGAAGCACGCGACCTGCTCGGCCTGCGCCTGCTGCAGGAAGGCGACGCCGAAGCCGGCCTCGACCAGTTTCTCGCCATCCTGCAAAAGGCCCGCGACTGGAACGACGGCCAGGCGAAGAAGCGCCTGCTCGCTGCCTTCGCCACGCTGGACGACGCCGAGCTGGTCGGGCGTTACCGGCGACGAATGGCCTCGATGCTGTTCTGAGGCCGATCATCCCCCTCGCAGGAGCCCGCTTGCGGGCGATGCCCTTAAGCTTTTGCAAATCCCGAATCCCGAATCCCGGCGCAAGCGCATCGCCCGCGAGCGTGCTCCTGCGTGTTCATCGGGGTGCGCACCCGTTCCATACCGTTACGTATGTTCGGGTAGGATGTTTCTTTTCTCGTTCCATCGCCCTCATGCGCGCCTCCACTTTTCGCCGGCTGTTCAACCTGTGGCCGCCGGCCCTCGTCAACGCGATTCGCGTGCAATCACTCAGCGAGGACTACACCGAAGCGACGGTGGTGTTGCGGCTGCGGCCGTGGAACCGCAACTACGTCAAGAGCCAGTTCGGCGGCAACCTGTTCGCCATGGTCGACCCGTTCTGGATGCTGCTGGCGATGCACCAGCTCGGCAGCGACTACTTCGTGTGGGACAAGGCCGGCACGATCGACTTCGTGGCGCCGGGCTACGAGGACGTCTACGCACACTTCAAACTCGACCCCGCCGTGGTCGATGAACTGCGCGTCGCCGCGGCCGGCGGCGAAAAAGTGCTGCGCTGGTTCGAGACCGAAGTGACCACCGCCTCCGGCAAGGTCATCGCCATCGTGCGCAAGCAGCTCTACGTTCGCCTCAAGCCCAAGGCACGCTGATCGCGCACGGCGGATGGGCATTCTCATGCCCGCGGAAGCGGCTGTCATGTCAATGTGGCCGGAGTCGACACCGGTGCGGGCGCAAGTTCCTGCGTTTCCAAAATGCGATCTCCGACTGCTATAAATAAGCGATCGCGTGGCCGCCATCCGGACGGTCGCGTCCAGGGGGGGGAATCAGAGATGGATATTCGGTGCAAGGTTGCGGCCCTGTTGCTGGTCTGTGCGGGCGTGGTCCACGCCGCGCCAGTGTCGTTTGCCGATCTGGCGAGACATCCCGAATACACGGAGGTGAAGATTTCTCCGGACGGGCAGTACCTGGCGGCAATGGGCCTGGTCAAGGGGCAGCGCTCGCTGGCACTGATCCACCTGTCCGACATGAAGGGGCACGTGGTGCGCCCGCGCGAGGGAGACGACGTCATCGACTTCTGGTGGGCTTCGCCCACCCACGTGGTCTACAGCGTCGGCGAGCACGTGGGTGGGTACGACGTGCCGCTGTCCACCGGCGAACTGTTCGGCGTCGAGGCCGATGGCGGCAATCCGCTGCTGCTGTACGGCTACCGCAAGGGCGGCAGTTCGGTGAGGTGGCTGACGCAGCGCAACGACGGCAAGTACGGCACGGCGACGTTCATCGCGCCGATTCCCGGCGATCCCAACCACGCGCTGGTCTCGATCAGCTCCTGGTCCGGCTCGGGCAACGAGGGCGAGCTGTCCCGGGCGGTGCGGATGGACCTGCGCAGCGGCGACATCGCGCCCATCATCAACGCCCCCGGTCGCGACATGACGTTCGTGGCCGACCACCAGGGCCGCATCCGCTTTGCCGCCGGACTCGACGCCAACGGCAACCCGAAGGTGTACACCCACCCGGTGGATGCGGACGGCTGGAAGGAGCTGCCGGAGTTCGAGGCCAGCCGCTCCTTTCCGTGGGCGTTCGACGCGGACGACAGCCATGCCTATTTCAGCTGCTCGCCGAAGGCGGGCGGCTTCGGGGTGTGTCGCTGGGACCCGGCCACCGGCAAGCTGACCGAGCTGTGGAGCAACCCGACGGTCGAGGCGAACGCGCTGATCTTCGGTCCCGCCGACGACCAGATCATCGGCGTCGGTTTCGAGGATGGGCGGCCAGGCGTGGCGCTGTTCGATGGCAACGCGCCGGCAGCGAAGACGGCGGTGGGGTTGATGCAGCACTTCCCTGGCGAATACGCGCGCATCGTTTCCGGCACCCGCGACGGCGCCCTCTGCATCCTGTACGTGTCCGCGGACAGCGACCCGGGCCACTTCTACCTGTTCGACCGCAAGGCCGGCAAGCTCACCTCCTTGCTGGCCACGGAACGCTGGATCGACCCCGTCCGAATGGCGACCAAGCAGCCGTTCGCGTTCTCCGCCCGCGACGGGTTGAAGTTGCAGGGTTACGCCAGCTTCCCGCCGGGGCTCGAAACCGCCCGGCACCTGCCGATGGTGGTGCTGGTCCACGGTGGCCCCTACGGCGTGCGCGACGATTGGGACTTCGACCCCTACGTGCAGATGCTGGCCACCCGCGGCTACCTGGTGTTGCAGGTGAACTATCGCGGCTCCGGCGGTTACGGCTACGCCTTCGAGAAGGCCGGCTGGCTCGAATGGGGCGGCAAGATGCAGGACGACGTCACCGACGCCACCCGCTGGGCGATCGCGCAGGGCCTCGCCGATCCGAACCGCATCTGCATCTTCGGCGGCAGCTACGGCGGCTACGCGGCGCTGGAGGGCGCAGTGAAGGAGCCCGACCTGTACAAGTGCACCATCGGCTACGTGGGCGTGTATGACCTCGCCCTGATGTACCGGCGCGGCGACATACCGCAGTCCACCTCCGGCGAGAACTACCTGCAGCGCGTGCTGGGCACGGACATGGACACGCTGGCGCGGCGCTCGCCGATCAACCAGCTGGACCGACTCAAGGCCAGGGTCATGCTGGTGGTTGGCGGCAAGGACAAGCGCGTGCCGTCGATCCAGGGCCGCAGCCTGCACACGGCCCTGCTCGACCGCCACGTGGCGCACGCCTGGATCGACCAGCCCGACGAGGGCCACGGCTTCTACGACGAGAAGAACGTGGCCGAGCTGTACCAGCAGATCGTGCAGTTCGTCGGCTCCAGCATCGGCCCGGGCGCCCCGACGGCGGTTGCCGCATCCGCCAAGTGACCCAAGCCGGCCCGGCCGCCCGCCGCCATGGGCGGCGGCCGACCGCGGCCGGCTCGGCCAGCTGATAACCACCCCGACACGGCCCGGGCAAGCGCGCCCGCGTTCTGGCACAGTGCAACGATCCGTTGCCACGTTGCGAAGGGGAGCCATGGCCATGCCCGCTTGTTGTCGAATCCCGTTGCTTGCCCTGCTGGCGTTGGCCAGTTGTGCAGCCACCGCCGCCACCGAGCCGAACGGCTCGATCACCTACGCGCGTGACCCGGCGCAACCGGTCGACCAGGCGTACACGGCGCAGATCCTGAAGGACACCACCGATCCCTCGTTCAACTCGCCGCTGACCGACTACCTGCCCGCCTCGGCTACCGTGCCGACGCCGCTGAAGGTGCTCGGCCACATCGCCGGCGCGCCGAATTACCTGCCCTACTCCACCGACGTCTACCGCTACTTCCGGGCGCTGGCGGCGGCCAGCCCGCGGGTGAAGGTGTTCACCATCGGCCAAAGCGAGGAGGGCCGCCCGATGATCGCGGTCGCCGTGGCCGATGAAGATCTGCTGGCCGGCCTGGATGCCAACAACGCACGCCTGGCCAAGCTGGCCGACCCGCGCACGATCGGCATGGACGATGCTGCCGCCGACACGCTGATCGCCCAGTCCACCCCGGTCTACTACATCACCGGCGCCATCCACTCCACCGAAACCGGCTCGCCCACCGCGCTGATGGAACTGGCCTACCGGCTGGCGGTGGACGACGCGCCCTACATCAAGCACATCCGCTCGCACGTGATCACCCTGATCACGCCGATCGTCGAGGTGGACGGCCGCGACCGCCAGGTGGACCGCTACAACTGGCATCGCGCCCATCCCGGCCGGAACTATCCGCGCCTGCTGTACTGGGGCCATTACGTGGCGCACGACAACAACCGCGACGCGATGGCGATGACGTTGAACCTCACCCGCAACGTCGCCGACACCTTCATCGGCTGGCACGCGCAGGTGTTGCACGACCTGCACGAGTCGGTGCCTTTCCTCTACGACAACACCGTCGGCGACGGCCCGTACAACGCCTGGATCGATCCCATCCTCACCGGCGAGTGGCAGCAGTTGGGCTGGGACAACGTGCAACAGATGACCAAGCTCGGCATGCCCGGCGTGTTCACCCACGGCAGCTTCGACACCTGGAGCCCGGGCTACCTGATGTTCATCGCCGCCATGCACAACGGCATCAGCCGGCTCTACGAGACCTTCGGCAACGACGGTGCCGACACCGTCAAGCGCATCCTGGAACCGGAGGAGTACCAGCGCACCTGGTACAAGCCGAACCCGCCGCTGCCGGTGGTGACCTGGTCGCAGCGCAACAACAACAATTACCAGCAGACCGGCCTGCTCACCGCGCTGAAGTATTTTTCCGACAACGGTCAGCTGTTCCTGAAGAACTACTACCTGAAGAGCAAGCGCTCGATCGAGAAACCGCAGAACGCCGGCCCGGCCGCCTACGTGTTTCCCGCCGACGACGCGCGCCCCGGCTCGCAGGCGCAGTTGCTGCGCATCCTGCAGCGCCAGCACGTGGAACTGAGCCGCAGCACGGCGCCGATCAAGGTCAGCCTGCCGGCGGCGAAGGACGATGAGGGCAAGGAGCAGCCGGCGCGCACGCGCCGTTTCCCCGCCGGCAGCATCGTCGTGCGCATGGATCAGCCCTACTCGCGCATCGCCGACACCCTGCTCGACCGCCAGTACTGGTCGCCGAAGGACCCGCAGCAGCACCCCTATGACGACACCGCCTGGTCGATGGGCGACCTGTTCGACGTGGAAGTGGTGCGCGTCACCGACAGCTCCATCCTGAAAGCGCCGATGCGCAAGCTCGACGCGGCGGTGGACGTGCCGGCGGGGCTGGCCGCGATCGACCTGCCGCACGCGAAACTTCCGCGCATCGCGGTGATGCACACCTGGCTCAGCACGCAGACCGAAGGCTGGTGGCGCATGGCGCTGGACCAGTTGCAGGTGAAGTACGACTACATCAGCACCCAGGACGTGGCGAAGCTCGGCGACCTGCGCGCGAAGTACGACGTGATCCTGTTCGGTCCGATCGGCGGTGCCAGCAGCCGCCGCATCATCGACGGCCTGCCGATGTGGGGCGAGCCGATGCCATGGAAGACCACCGAACTGACGCCGAACATCGGCCGCATCGACAGCACCGACGACATCCGCCCCGGCCTGGGCGAATCCGGCGTCGCCAATCTGAAGCGCTTCGTGCACGAGGGCGGCCTGCTGATCACCGCCGAGGACACCGCGCGCTTCGCGATCGACGTGGGCCTGGCGCCGGGCGTCTCGGTCACCCCGACCGACAAGCTCAAGGTGGTCGGCAGCGTGCTGCAGGCGCAGTTCGTCAACCGCAAGAGCCCGATCGCCGCCAGCTACACGCGCGACGACCTGGCGATCTATAGCGCCGAAGGGCAATCGTTCAAGATCTCCAACCTGGTCACCGGCGACCACGGCCTGCCGACGGCGAAGGATTTCCAGCGCGCAACCGGCCGCGGTGGCCCGCACGACACCGACACACCCGAGGGACGCGCCGCCGTCGAACCCGAGGCGCTGCCCGACGTCAAGCCATGGCAGGCCACGCCGCTCAACGCGGAGCAGCTGCGCAACAACCCCTGGGTGATCCCGGCCGACCAGCAGCCGCAGGTGATCCTGCGCTTCGCCGCCGCCGACAAGCTGCTGATCGCCGGCCTGCTCGACCACGGCAGCGAAATGGCCGAGCGCGCCGCCGTGGTCGATGCGCGCTACGGCAAGGGCCACGTGCTGCTGTTCGCCAGCAATCCGATGTGGCGCGGCGAAACCATCGGCAGCTACCCGCTGGTGCTCAACGCCATCGTCCATTTCGACAAGCTGGACGGGCCCGCGAAACCCTGAGCCGAGCACACGCGGAGGAGCCCGCTCGTGGGCGATGCTCTTGAGCAGGGATCAGGGAAGGTCCGAACAATCCGTCATCCCGGCGAACGCCGGGATCCAGCGCCTCGGCAATTATTTGAAGGCACTGGATTCCAGCGTTCGCTGGAATGACGGGCAAAGACTTGATCAAAGCATCCTTGGGGATTCGGCAAGAACAAGAGCCGGCGGACACTGCCCGCCGGCTCTTTATTGCCCGCGAAACGCGCCTAGGGTTGCTTGGCCGGCGGCGCCATCATCCTGTCGCGCCTGGCCTTGAACGGGCTGTCGGCGTACCACGCCGGCCACACGCCGGCGTGGCTCAGGTATTGGCCCAATTCGTACAGCGCCTGGGTGTCTTCGAGGATGCCCGAGTAATCCCAGGCCGGATCGAATACATCATTCGGCGTGTGGTAACGATGCGCGGTGTAATCCTCGGCGGCCTTGCGACCGGCCGCCTCGCCGCCGTCCAGCAGGTCGAGGCCGGAGCTGGCCAGCATGGCCGGCACCCCGGCGCGGGCGAAGTTGAAATGGTCGGAGCGGAAGTAGAAACCGTTCTCCGGCGTGGTCTCGGGCGAGATCACCCTGCCCTGGGCCTTCAGCACGTCGGCCAGCATGTCCTCCAACTGCGACTGGCCCTTGCCGATCACGGTCATGTCGTGGGCGCGGCCGATGATCGGCAACGCGTCCACGGCGATGTCGGCCACGGTGCGGTTGAGCGCAAACACCGGTTGCGCCGCGTAGTACTGCGAGCCGAGCAGGCCCGATTCCTCCAGCGTGGGCATGAAGAACAAGATGCTGCGCTCGGGCGGCGTGCGCTGCTGCGCGAAGGCGCCGGCGATTTCCAGCAGCATGCTCAGGCCGGTGCCGTTGTCGATCGCGCCGCCGTACACCTTGTGGCCGGGCCGCGAAGGGTCGGTGCCCAGGTGATCCCAGTGCGCGGTATAGACCACCACCTCGTCGGGCTTGTAGTCGCCGGGGATCATGGCCAGCACGTTCTTCGACTCGAAGTGGTCGATCTTGTTCCTGAGGCTGATCGAGGCGGTCGCGCCGAGCGGCACCGGCTTGAAGCCCGGTTTCGCGGCTGCCGCGGCGAGCGCGTCGAAATCCTTGCCGGCGGCGGCGAACAGGCGCGTGGCGGCGGCATGGGTGAGCCACCCGGCTACCGGCAGGCGCGGCGCGGGATCGACACTCGATGGCAGGCTCAACTGCGGGCCGCGGTTGCCGTTCTGCAACACGCTGAAGGGGTAACCCGCCGCCGCGTCGCTGGTGTGCACGATGAAACACGCCGCCGCACCCTGCAGCGCAGCCTCGGCATACTTGTAGGTCCAGCGGCCGTAATAGGTCATGGCGCGGCCGTTGAACAATTTCGGATCGCCACTGGCAAAGCCCGGATCGTTGACCAGCACGATCACCGTCTTGCCCTTCACGTCCACGCCGGCGTAATCGTTCCAGTGCCAGTTCGGCGCATCCGCGCCGTAGCCGAGGAACACCACCGGCGAATCCTTCAGGTCGACCTGCGCTTTTCCTTGCAGGGTCTGCACCACCATGTCCTGCTGGTTGGCGAAACTGGCGTGCTGCGCGCCGGCGGCGATCTGCAGCTTCACCTTGTCATTGAGCAGCAGGGTGCTCTCCGCCGGCACGGTCTGGAACCATGAACCGTGGTTGCCGGGCTGCAAGCCCATGCGCTTGAACTCGCCGACCAGGAAATCCAGCGTGCGTTGCGCACCCACCGTGCCGGGCTTGCGCCCGCCGAAGTCGTCGGAACTGAGCGTCTTCTCGTAGCGGGCAAAATCGGTCGCGTTGATCGACGGCGCCAGCGTTGCAGGCTCGGTGGCAGGGTCATCGGCCATGGCCGATGACGGCAGCACCGCCAGTGCCACGGCAAACAGCAGGAACGAACTCATCGCGCGCATCGGAAAATCCCCGGCCGGAACGAATGCCTGTTGTAACCCGCACTCGTCCCGCTGTCCACGCCGGCCGGCGCGGATGTCCTGCCGCGAGGCTGAGCTAGACCAGGCTCAATTGCACATGGCGGCTGCTGGACAGGTTGACCCGGTTGCGGCCTTCGCGCTTGGCCGCGTACAACGCGTCATCGGCATCGGTCATCAACTGGCGCAATTCATAGCCCGAGTTGGCGACCGTCGCCACGCCGAAGCTGGCCGAGACTGCCACGTTCGGCACGTCCTCGCCAAGGGAGACCGAGGCAATCGCCAGGCGGATCTGCTCGACGCGTGCAACCGCCTGGTCCAGCTCGCACTCGGGCAGCAGCACGCCGAACTCCTCGCCGCCGAGGCGGCCGAACAGGTCGGTGGAGCGCAGATGCGCCTGACAGGCTGCCACCGCGCGTCGGAGCACACGGTCACCCACCGCATGGCCATGGGTGTCGTTGACCTGCTTGAAATGATCCAGGTCCAGCAGCACCAGGCAGGCCACCCGGTCGGACTTGCGGCAGTACTGCAGCAGCCGCTCCGCCTCGCCGACGAAATGCTGCCGGTTGAAGATGCCGGTAAGCCCGTCGCGCCGCGCCAGTTTCATGAACTTGAGCTGCGAGCGCTTGATGCGATAGGTGATGAAGCCGATGGAACACAGCAGCAACACCAGCAGGATGATCCACAGCCGCCCCGCCTCCACGGCCTTCTTGCTGAGCGCCTGCTGCAGCTGCAGGATCTTGTTCTGCTTGGCCAGCGTGTCGACCTGGAGTTTTTTCGCAAGTACCTGTTGCTTGACGGTCTGGTAGGCGAGCGCACGGGCACTGATTTCGTTCAAATAGCCCTTGTCGGCTGCCATGTACTTCTTGTGATATTCCAGCGCCGATTGCAAATCGCCCTGCCCTTCCTCGACCAGGTACAACACGCGATAAGCAGCGACAAGTCCTTCGGAAAACTGATTAGGCGCCACATGATCAATGGCTTCCAGAGCCGATTGCCTGGCGGCCACAGGATCATTGGTCTCCAGATACGCCCGCGCCAGCATGGCATCAAAAAACAAGATGATCGGAGGATAACGAGTAGCCTTGGTAGCAGCGAGGCTGCCTTCGAGCAGCCGCAGCGCTTCCTGCGCGCGCCCTTGATCCAGGTTTCGTTCTGCCACGTAGACGCGAACGAAGCTTGAGTAGATTGGCTCGCCCACCTTCACGCAGGTATTGATACCGCTCGATGCCTGCTGATCGAACAGATCGAACCGCTGGTTCTTGTACAGCGCCAGAAGTTTCAGGGCAATGGCTTTGCAGGCACCCGGACCACTCGGATTCTCTTTCAGCAACCGATCCGAATACTGCGTCGCAAGCTCGTATTGCCCTGCCTGCGAATAGAGTTGCACAGCCGTACCCAGCGCTTGCAAACGGGCATCCTTGTCGGTGATATGTGGCAAGTCATCGAGCAACTGGTTCATGCGCGCATACGCTTGCTCGTAGTGCGCGCCAATTCCAAGGACGTTGACCACGGTCAACCCGGCCCGAAAGCGCAGCACCGGGTCGGTGGATTCGTCCATGACCCGGCTCAACAGCGGAACCGCCGCATCGTACTTGCCCGCATAGCTGTACTCGAAACCCTGCAGGTAGAGCAGATACATACGCTGCTGGGCCGACAGCTTCAGTTCCGTATCGTCGAGGCGCCGCAGCACTTCGGCGAACTTCGCATGATTGGAAGTGCGGTAGTTGTCAGCTTGCCTGAGCAACTGCGCCGGGTCATCGGCAGGAGGCACGGCGGCGCGCGCCGTACCTCCTGCCACGATCAGTAGCATCACACCTGCCGCGACCCAGAGGGAATGCCACCTGCTCATGCAAGTTTCAATCAGGTTCGCAAAGCCGCGATGGGGCGGATAGCTCTTGCCCGGCTTTCCTCTTCCTCAGGCGATGGAGTGTTTTCATCCTCGCGCTCGTTCTCGCCTTCCTCTTCCTCCGCAGGAAGCAGCAGGCAGCAGATCTGTCCGCCTCCCCGCAACCGATCGAACGCCGAAAAATCCCTCGCCAGAATCGCCTCGCGCATCTCGGGGTCCAGCCGCTCGCCATCCAGGGCCGACTCCAACTCGGTCGCCGACGCGTACCTCAATCGAGCGTCGTGCCCCACCCTTTCCAGAAAATCGATCACATTCGACATAGTTACCTCAATGGTTGAAATGGTTTGATGCCCGGCCAACACGAACGCTGAACCGACCAGCGACACTCAGGAGAAGATGGCCGCCCTGCCGGCAGCTCATCACTCACCTTGAAACCAACGGCTGCAACTAGCCGCCGCGCTGCCGGGTTGTCCCGCGAAAACTGTGCCCCTACCTCATCTGCAGCTGCGACGGTGAATACACGATCCACCAGTGCTGCAAGTCCTTCCCGCGCCAGTCCCCTCGACCGCGCCGACCTGATCAATACTAAGCCAACTTCCAACCGGATGGCAGCGGCATCGAAACGCGGCAAACCGCAGATGCCAAGTGGCTGCCGAGACCCCTTGTCGAGCATGGCCAGATAAATGCACGACGGAGGATGCCGTCGCATCCCGGCCATGATCGCGGGAAATACCCTCGCTGCCTGTTCCAGGGAAAGCGGACGCCCAATATGGTGCATGGTTTCCTGATCGGTGTAGAGCCCAATGAACAACGCTTCATCGCCCGCGGCTAGAGGGCGCAAGCTCAGTCGCGCGGTCTCGCATGAAAACGTTTCCGGAGTAATTGCGGACATCAGCAGCAAGCGACGATGCAGGTTTTGCCGTCCAGCCAGGCCGACGGCAAATCCTGGTCGGAACCCTTTCCGTTGCAGCAGGAAGTCAGCAGGCAATCCCTTGCCGCATACGCCTCCGATGACTCACGCATGGCCCGGCTGTACAGATCGACAGTTGGCCAGGCTGACCCGGTTGCGCCCCTCGCGCTTGGCCCGGTAAAGCGCGTCGTCCGCGTCCGTCATCAACTGGCGCAGTTCATATCCCGAGCTGGCGGCGGACGCGACGCCGAAGCTGGCCGAGACAACCACGCCGGAGCCCGCCTCGCCGGCAGGAACCTGGGCAACGGCCAGGCGCATCTGCTCCACGCGCTCCAACACCTGCTCCCGCCCGCACTCGGGCAGCAGCATGCCGAACTCCTCGCCGCCCAGCCGCCCGAACAGGTCGGTGGTCCGCAAGTGCTTCTG
Source organism: Rhodanobacter sp. UC4443_H10 (assembly GCF_052978325.1). Classification (NCBI taxonomy): domain Bacteria; kingdom Pseudomonadati; phylum Pseudomonadota; class Gammaproteobacteria; order Lysobacterales; family Rhodanobacteraceae; genus Rhodanobacter; species Rhodanobacter sp. UC4443_H10. The sequence continues at coordinate 1,132,395 of NZ_CM129668.1, forward strand.
GCAGGCCCCCACCGCACGCCGAAGCACGCGGTCGCCCACCGCGTGGCCATGGTTGTCGTTGACCTGCTTGAAATGATCCAGGTCGAGCAGCACCAGGCAAGCGTCGCGGCCGGACTTCTGGCAATAGCGCAGCAGCCGTTCCGCCTCGTTGACGAAGTGCTGCCGGTTGAAGATGCCGGTGAGTCCGTCGCGCCGCGCCAGTTTCATGAACTTGAGCTGCGAGCGCTTGATGCGATACGCCCACAAACCGATGGACGCGAGTACCAGCAGCAGCAACAGGATGTACAGGCGGCTGGTTTCGACCTCCTTGCGATCCAGCTCGCCCTGCATCCCGAGCAGCTTGTTTTTCTTGTCCAGCTCTTCGACCTGCAGTTTCTTCGCCAGCACCTTTTGCTCGACGATCTGGTAGGCAAGCGCCTTTGCACTGAGGCGATCCATGTAGCCGTCGTTGGTGACGACGAACTTCTCGAGATTCTCCAGCGCCGCACGGTCGTCGCCGGTCTTCTTGTCGACCCGATAAAGCACGTGGTACGCCCGGGCGGTCGACTCGGAATACGGCCTGCTGGCGTTCGTCACCAGGGCCTGATTGGCAAACTTGGCAGCCGAGACAAGGTCGCCACGCTCCAGGTGCGCCTTGGCCAGAGTGGACTCGAACTCCGCGACCTGGGGCGGAAAGCCTGCTCGCAGCACCTTGGGATAGCTGGTCTGCAACAAGCGGATGGCGGAGTCGAGGCGGCCTTGCCGCATGTCGAAACTCGCCAGCAAATACTGGAAGCTGAGTGCGAAAAGCGTATTGCCTGCCTTGCTGCATGCTTCCGTGCCATCGCGAAGCTGATCGGCAGCCAGCTTCGTGGTGCCACTTTCAAACAAGGCCTCGGACTTGTAGAACCACCCCCTGCAGGCGCTGCGCGTATCAGTGCTCTCATTGATGATCTGATCTGCGTAACGCGAGGAGGCTTCATACTGACCTGCCTCGTTGTACAACTGCGCCGCGACACCAAGTCCCTGCACACGGACATCGTTTTCCTCCATCTTCGGCAGCTGCTCCAGCAGCGAATTCAGCCTGGCGAAGGCTTCCTCGTAGCGGGATTGCGCCACCAGAAGGTCAATCACCGTGGCTTTGGCGCGAAACGCCAGCACGGGATATGCGGTCTGACCCGCGATCGCCGTCAACGGCGGCAAGGCGGCGTCGAAATTGCCGGCAAAAGCGGCCTGCCGGGCCAGAAGATAGCGGCGATGCACTTGCTGCTGCGGAGAAAGCTCCCGCACAGGCTTGGCGAGCCGGCGCATCAATTCGTCGAACTCGACACGATTGGAGGACGGAATGCTTTCCGCCTGTTTCAGCAGTTGCCCGGGGTCGTCCGATACGGACGCGGGTACGGTGGCGAGACCCGCCACTGACCAGAGCAGAAGCGCAGAACATGCGAAAGCCAGCCTGTAGCCGCCAGCCTTGTCCATGGGCTAGTCGGTGGTCGCCAGCGCAGACAAGACAAAGGGCGAATGATCCTCAGTCCCCATCCCTTTTCTCCTTCCTTTCCTCGTCACGCTTCTTTTCCTCGCTTTCCTTGCAGTTGCCGTCACATTCCTCCTGCTCCTCATCGGGCTTGGCCGGGTTGATCAAGCAGCAGAACGGATCCTGCCCAAGCAACGCCTGCAAGCCCGGGCCATTTCTGGCGAGGATCGCCACCCGCATCGCCGGCTCCACCACCGCCCCGGACAGCGCAAACTCCACTTCATCCTGCGACGCGTAACGCAGCTGCGCGTCTTGCCCCAGGGTCTCAAGAAAATCGATAACGTCGAACACCTGATGATTCCCCCTACCTCGCTGATTGACAACTGGCCGCCAGCTCCAGTCTTACTGCGACTCCCTGCTCGCAACGGCGCTCTTGTCAGGCACGGCTGCGCCGAGGCCATCTTACGCTTGGTTTTTGACGCCTTGCAGACTCGATGCGGCAGCATCGCCGGCGGCTTCGGACGCCGCCTTGTCAAGCACATCCAGCCTCGCCCTCATCTCGTGGTCCACCGACAGCGCCCGCGCCGGCGGCACCACCACCGTATCGGCCATGCCCACCTCCGCTTGAGGCAGCTCCCCCAGCGGCAACCGCTCGATCCGCGCCTGCTGAATCGGCAGGGTCGGTGCGCGGTAGATGATGACCTCATGCTCCGGCGGGTAGTCGCGCGAGAGCACCTCGACCAGCAGTTGGCGGTAGGCCGGGCCGGTGGAGAAGCGCGCCAGCGACAGGTCGCCGACCAGGCCCACCTGCCACAGCATCAGGTAGGCCGTGGGGTCGATCCGGCGTCGGTAGAACAGCAGCTGGCTGGCCTCGTAGTGCTGGCAGCCGACGCGGCCGGGGTCGATGCCGAGATCCGCATAGAGACAATCCTCGGCGGAAATGCCCGGCTCCATGTGCGCGGCGTAGCCTTCGCCGCGGGCCACCTCGATCGCCTTGTGCGGCGCCCAGGCGAATACGCCGGGATGGCCGTAGAACACGCCGCACACCTTCTTGCCCGCACGCACCTCGGTGAGGATGGCCTCGACCATCTCGCGGTAGGTCTGCATGCGCGACTTGCCCTCGCGGTAGTACACCTGCAGGCTGCGCACGTCGCGGTGCATGCGCTGCAGCCACAGCTCGACGATGCCGTCGGAGAGGCCGGCGAAAACCACGTCGGCCTGCTCGATGTGGCTGCGCGCCAGCGGGCCGAGGTGCGAGCCCAGGGTCATGCCCAGACCCACGCAGACCAGGCTTCCCGTTGAATATCCTGCTTCCATCTTGTCGCTTGCTCGCAAAAAAAAAATCGTCCCCGAATCGAGCCTGCTCCCGCAAAAGACTCCGATTTCCGTCATTCCCGCAAAAGCGCGAATCCGGCGGCTTTGGCAGCAGGAGGCCCGTCATCCCCGCCTTGGCGGAGATGACGGGCCTGAGCAAGTATCATTCGAATCAAATCCTTGTACCTGAATCCGGCTTCGGCGGAAATGCCTCCATCAGCGGCCGGATCAGGTCCAGCGGCAGCGGGAACACGATGGTCGAGGATTTGCCGTTGTTGGACATGTCGGCCAGCGTCTGCAGATAACGCAACTGCAGCGCCTGCGGCTGTTGCGACAGCATCGCCGCAGCATCGCGCAGCTTCTCGGCGGCCTGCATCTCGCCTTCGGCGTGGATCACCTTGGCGCGGCGTTCGCGTTCGGCCTCGGCCTGGCGCGCGATCGCCCGCACCATGGTCTCGTTGAGATCGACGTCCTTGATCTCCACGTTCATCACCTTGATGCCCCACGGGTCGGTGGCCTCGTCCAGGGTGACCTGCAAGGTGTGGTTGATCGACTCGCGCTGGGACAGGATCTCGTCCAGCTCGTGCTGGCCCAGCACCGAGCGCAGCCGCGTCTGTGCCAGCTGGCTGGTGGCCTGCAGGAAGTTCTCCACCTCCAGCACCGACTTGTCCGAGTCGACCACGCGGAAGTACACCACGGCATTGACCCGCACCGAGACGTTGTCGCGCGAGATCACGTCCTGCGGCGGCACATCCAGCACGGTGACCCGCAAGTCCACCCGGATCATCTGCTGCACCACCGGGATCAGCAGCACCAGGCCGGGGCCCTTGGTGCCGGTATAGCGGCCCAGGGTCAGCACCACGCCGCGCTGGTACTCCGGCAGGATCTTGATCGCGGCGAACAGCAGCAAGATGCCGAGGATGATCAACACACCGACGAATCCGAACATGGTCTTCTCCTGTCAAAAACCTCAAACGGTCGCGACGGCAGGGGCCGGCTCGACCCACAACAACAAACCTTGCCGCGACACCACCCGCACCGCGGCGCCCGCCGGCAGGTCGACCGCGCAGCGCACGCGCCAGCGCTCGCCGTGCAGCATCGCCCAGCTCTCGCCGCCGGCAGCCACGCTTTCCAGCAGGCGGCCGGTTTCCTCGACCATCGCGGCCTCGCCGCCGAACGGCGGTGCGCGGCGCGCGCGAAAAACCAGCCACACCACCGTGCCCAGCAGCGCCGCGAAGCCCACCGCGATGCCGCCGATCACGCCCAGGTTGACCGCGTAGCCGGGCACGCCGGTCTTCATCAGCATCACCGAGCCGATCACGAAGGCCGCCAGCCCGCCCACGCCGAAGGCCCCCACCGTGGGATTGACCGCCTCGGCCACCAGCAGGCCGATGCCCAGCGCCATCAGCGCCAACCCGGCGTAATTCACCGGCAGCAGCTGCAAGGCGTACAGGCCCACCAGCAGGCTGATCGCGCCCACGATGCCGGGGAGCATCGCGCCGGGGTGCATCGCCTCCACCGCCAGACCGAAGATACCGCCGAGCAGCAGCAGGTAGGCGATGGTCGGATTGGTGATGATGCCCAGGAAACGGGTGCGCGCGCCCGGCACGTAGTCGCGCACGCTCGCGCCCGCCAGTTGCAGGGTCAGCTGGCGCTCGCCGACGCGTACCGCGCGTCCGTCGGCCTTCGCCAGCAGGTCGGCCACGTCGCCGGCGACGAAGTCGATCACGTGTTGTTGCGCTGCCTCGCTGGCGGTCAGCGTCGCCGCGCCGCGCACCGCCTGCTCGGCCCAGACCGCGTTGCGATGGCGCAACTGGGCCAGCGAGCGGAGGTAGGCGATCGCGTCGTTCAGCACCTTGTTCGATTCGGCGTTGTCGCCGGCCTCATCCTGCGCGGGCGGCGCGCCGGAACCGGCCCTGGCCGGCTCGCTCGCCTGCGGCACCGGCAACGGCATCGGCGTGGCGCCACCCAGCGATACCGGTGTCGCCGCACCCAGGTGGGTGGCCGGCGCCATTGCGGCAACCTGCCCCGCATAAAGGATGTAGGTGCCGGCCGAAGCAGCACGCGCACCACCCGGCGCCACGTAGACCAGTACCGGCACCGGCAGCGCCAGCATGCGGCCGATGATCTGGCGCATCGACTCGGACAGCCCGCCCGGTGTGTCCAGTTGCAGCACGATCGCCACCGCGCCGTCGGCTACCGCGCGTTGCGCCGCGTCGTCGAAGTACTCCGCTGCAGCCGGCCCGATCGGTCCGTCCAGGGTGATCCGCGCCACCATCGCCGAAGGCGCAGCCACCGGCGGTTCGGCGCGCGACGGGGCCGACGGCACCAGCCACGCCAGCATCAGAACGATCAGCCAGCAGCCACGCATCATGATTCCGTCCTCCGCGCACGGTCTCGCGACGTCGGCCCACTGTAGCCGGTCGGGTGTACAGAAAGCGCTCATTCACGGCAACGGCGCGCTTTCGGTGGACAATCGCCATCCACGCCGGAGAATCCCCATGCCGAAGATCGATGTCAGCCAGGTGCCCGAGCGCAAGGGCTCGGGCTATCCGCCGCCGTTTGCCGCCTTCGCCGGCGCGCGCACCGGGCAGGCGCTGGGCGATGCCGGCGGCCTCGCCGATTTCGGCGTCAATCTCACGCAGCTTCCGCCGGGCGCGTGGTCGAGCCAGCGGCACTGGCATACCGACGAGGACGAGTTCGTCTGCGTGCTGTCGGGCGAGCTGGTGCTGATCACCGACGACGGCGAGCAGCCGCTGCGCACGGGCGAGTTCGCGGCGTTCCCGAAGAACTGTCCCGACGGTCATCACCTGGTCAACCGGAGCGCACAGACAGCCGTCTATCTGGAGATCGGCAGTCGCCACGCGGACGACCGCTGCCACTACCCCGACATCGACCTGCACTGGGACGGCGCGGCCGGCGTCTACACGCACAAGGACGGCTCGCCGTATCCGTAGGAGCACGCTTGCGGGCGATGCTTTAGTAGCTGGGATTCGGGATTCGGGATTCGCGAGAGCATCGCCCGCAGGCGGGCTCCTACCCGTTGATGAGTCGGCAGCCTGGCTATTTCAGCGTGGCGGCTCCAGTGGCCGAACCCGCCGCGGCAGGCTGCAGGTGCTGGCCGACCAGCAGGCCGCGGATCGTGCGCAGCCGGGCCTTGATCTTCGCTTCGTTGGCCGCTCCGGTGCGCAGCAGCAGGCGCTGGCCGGCGGAGCGCGCTTCCAGCGCCGGATCGGCGAACACGTACTGGCCCCTGGACGGCAGCAGTGCCGGCGGCGTGGCAGGCTCGGGCGCGGCGAGCAGGTTGTCGATCACCACGATCAGGCGGTCGTTGAAGTAACCGTGCGGGTAGCCCAGGTGTTCGTAGGCCTGCTGGAACAGCGGATAGGCGTGCACGTACCAGGCCACCAGCGCCTGCGGATCGACCTGCTCGACGATCGCCATGTACGGCGCATAGCGGGCGGCGTTGGCTTCGCCGATCACGGTTTGGCCGTCCATCTCGCCGGTGACGAAGGCACCCTTGGGCGGCCTCGCGGGCATCATGATGCCGCCGAGGCTGCGCCCGGGCATGGCGTCGATGCTGGCCACGATGCGGTTGATGATCTGCGGGCGCACCAGCAGCAGCGACAGCTCGCTGTCGCCGGCCAGCCGCTGCAGGGCGGCCAGCACGTCGTCGTCGCTCTGGTCCAGCGCCGGCAGCGGCGCGGTGGAGGCGCTGGCCGGGACGGCTTGCGCCTGCGCCTGCGCGATCGGATGCTGGGTCGGCGCCACCGCGCTGCGGCTCGTCGCCGGTTGCGCCGTTTCCGCCGTCGGCGGGCTCGCCGCCTCGGGCTGCATGGCGCGTCGCACCAGCCAGCCCCCCGCCCCGACCAGGACGATCACCACGATCGCCGCGGCGACCCAGCTTCCGGTTGATGTCTGCCTGCGCATGAACTTCCCCGTGGTTGCCTTCAAATAGTGCTGGGACTGGAGCCCGCGCGATTCGTTCAACCGGCGTGGTTCAGGCCTTCAATCGGTAGCCGCTGCGGAAGATCCACCACACCAGTCCCAGGCAGATGCCGAGGAACACCAGGGTCATGCCCAGGCTGATCCCCACGCCGACGTCCGACACGCCGTAGAAACTCCAGCGGAACCCGCTGATCAGGTACACCACCGGGTTGAACAGGGTCACCTTCTGCCACAGCGGCGACAGCATGTGGATCGAGTAGAAACTGCCGCCAAGGAAGGTCAGCGGCGTGACGATCAGCAGCGGCACCAGTTGCAGCTTCTCGAAGTTGTCCGCCCAGATGCCGATGATGAAGCCGAACAGGCTGAAGGTCACCGCGGTGAGCACCAGGAACGCGACCATCCACAGCGGGTGCGCGATCTCGAAGGTGACGAACAGCCGCGCAGTGGCCAGGATGATCGCGCCCAGGATGATCGACTTGCTCGCCGCCGCGCCGACGTAGCCGGCGACGATCTCGAACGGCGACACCGGCGCCGACAGGATCTCGTAGATGGTGCCGACGAACTTGGGGAAATAGATCCCGAACGAGGCGTTGGAGATGCTCTGCGTGAGCAGCGACAGCATCACCAGGCCCGGCACGATGAAGGCGCCGTAGCTGACCCCGTCGATGCCGTTCATGTGCGAGCCGATCGCCGCGCCGAACACCACGAAGTACAGCGATGTGGAGATCACCGGCGAGACGATGCTCTGCAGCAGCGTGCGCCGCGTGCGCGCCATCTCGAAGCGGTAGATCGCGCGGATGCCGTGGATGTTCATGCGCGCTCCCTGACCAGGTCCACGAAGATGTCCTCCAGCGAGCTCTGGCTGGTCCTGAGATCCTTGAAGTCGATGCCCAGTTCGCCCAGCCGGCGCAGCAGCACGTCGATGCCGCTGCGCTCGTCCTGCGCGTCGAAGGTGTAGACCAGTTGCTGGCCGTCAGCGGACAACTCCAGCGCGTGGCCGGAAAGTTCGGTGGGGATCGCCGCCAGTGGCGACTGCAACTGCAAGGTGAGTTGCCGCCGGCCGAGCCTGTTCATCAGCTCGGCCTTGTCCTGCACCAGGATCAGCTCGCCCTTGTTGATCACGCCGATGCGGTCGGCCATCTCCTCGGCCTCGTCGATGTAATGCGTGGTGAGGATGATGGTGACGCCACTGGCGCGCAGGCCGCGCACCATGGTCCACATGTCCCGGCGCAGCTCCACGTCGACGCCGGCGGTGGGTTCGTCCAGGAACAGGATGCGCGGCTCGTGCGACAGCGCCTTGGCGATCATCACCCGGCGCTTCATGCCGCCGGACAGGGTGATCATCTTGTTGTCCTTCTTGCTCCACAGCGAGAGGTCCTTCAGCACCTTCTCGATGTACGCCGGGTCTGGCGCCCTGCCGAACAGGCCGCGGCTGAAGCTGACCGTGTTCCACACCGTCTCGAACGAGTCGGTGGTCAGCTCCTGCGGCACCAGGCCGATCTGCGAGCGCGCGGCGCGGTATTCGCGCACCACGTCGTGGCCATCGGCCAGCACGGAGCCTTCGCTGGGATTGACGATGCCGCAGATGATGCTGATCAGGGTGGTCTTGCCGGCGCCATTGGGGCCGAGCAACGCGAAAATCTCGCCCTGGCGGATCTGCAGGTCGATCGGCTTGAGCGCCTGGAAACCGGAGGCGTAGGTCTTGCTGAGCTGTCTGACGTCGATGATCGGCTGCACGCGATCTCCTGGGCCTGGGGACGGGCGACGGGAACGGGCGATGGTATGCCCTTCGCCGCGCCACGGCCAGCCGCTGCCGCACCCCTGGACTTCCTCGCTCCTCAAAGCTGCGGCCATCCATGGCCGCTCCCCGCGTGCGGCGCCGCGCCTGCGCTCAGGGCGAACGGCGATGTCGTTTCCCGCTCCCCATTCCCGATGCCGCCCGACGGCACGCCCTTCCCCGCAGGCGGGCCGCCCATCTTCCTCGCCACCGCGCTGATCCCGCTCTCGCTGGTGGTCGCCAGCATCGGCCTGCTGCCGTTGCTCGAAGGCCAGGAACTGCCGCCGGAACCGGCGGTCCTTCGTGAGGAGAACATGGCCCGCCGGGCCGCAGCCATCGCCGCCGTCGTCTCGGACGAGGTCTCGCACCGGCGGGTGCGCGAGATCGACCTGCAGGAAGCACACTACCGCCAGACCGCACGCCCCGGTTCCGCGATCCTTCCGGCCGATCGCTCCACGCATTCCCCAGGGAACCAGACCATGCGCATGTTCCGCCAGTTGCTCATCGTGGCAACCCTCGCCATCGCAGGACCCGCTGCCGCCGCCAGCCTGCCGAACCGGCCGGTGCCGTCGCTGGACCTGCATCGGTATGCCGGCCAGTGGTACGAAATCGCGCGCCTGCCGATGTACTTCGAACGCGAGTGCCTCGATGCCGTCGTCGCCACGTACACGCCGAATCCCGACGGCACCATCCACGTGCACAACACCTGCCGCACCCGCAAGGGCCGGTCGTCGGTCGACGGCGTGGCGCGGATGAAGAAACACCAGCCGGCCGCGCTGGAAGTGCGCTTCGCGCCTGCCTGGCTGACCTGGCTGCCGATGGCGTGGGCCGACTACTGGGTGATCGAGGTGGACGCCGACTACCAGTGGGCGGTGATCGGCGGCCCCGGCCGCAACCACCTGTGGATACTCTCGCGCCAGCCCACGATGGATCCCGCACTTTTGCAGACCCTCGTGGAGCACTCGCGCCAGCGTGGCTATCCGGTCGACCGATTGATGATGACCGCACCCGCCGGTGCGCCGGACCAGCCCGCGGAAAGCGCGCCGTCGCCGAACGGAACCCCACCCCTCCACGACCGTGGCCTCAGGCCGGCGGCACCGGAAACGCGCGGATGATTTCGAACGTCGCGATCGCGCAGGCGGTGGCCACGTTCATCGACGAATGCGCGCCCAGCATGGGGATGTGCACGGTCTGGTCGGAGCCGTCCAGCAGGGCCTGGCTTACGCCGCGGTTCTCCGAACCGAGCACCAGGCAGATGCGCTCGCCCGCGGCCACCGGCAACTCGCGGATGTCGATGCTGGCGCTGGTGAGCTCCAGGCTGACGATGCGGTAGCCGGCGGCCTTCAGTTCGTGCACTACCGGCAGCGGATCGTCGTCGTGGCGGAACGGCACGTGCTGCTCGGTCGCACGCGAGGTCTTGCGCAACTTGCGGTTGGGCGGCACCGCCGAAGCGCCGGTGAGGTGGATCATCTCCACCCCCAGCGCGTCGGCAATGCGGAACACGCTGCCCACGTTCATCGGCACCTCGAAGTCGTGCACCAGGTAGCGCAGCGCGAACGCGGAACGCGCCGGGCGATGCTGCAAATGGTCGAGCTGCCGGTTCGCCATGCCGCGACCGGCTCAGGCCAGCAAGAGCAGCAGGGGCGCGGCAATCCCGCCCAGCAGCACGGCGCCGAACAGCCGCGGCCGGCGAGTGAAGCGCCAGGCCATGTACAGCCCGCTGCACACCGACATGAACAGGCCCAGCGCGATCGCGGCGAAGAAGATCTTCATCGGCAGCAGGTTGCGGCGCGCACCGGGTGCCGCGGGCGCGCCCTGCACCGCTGCCCGCGCGACCGGCGCGGCCTCGGCCGCCGCTGTCGCCGGACGCGGACGCCGCACCGGTACCTCCAGGGTCTGCTTCTTGTGCAGCTGCGCCATGCCGGCCAGCCACGCCGGTGGCGCGTAGCTGCTGCCGCGGCTGGCCTCATGCAGGCCGAAGGTCTGCAGGCCGCCGCTCACCGCCAGGAACAGGAGCATCGGCGCGGTGAACACGCCGAGGTAGAGATGGCAGCTGCGAACGAAGCGGATCAGGCGATGCGACGACGGCATGGGCGGCGATATCCACGAAACGGGCGCACAGGGTACGCCGCCGCATGGCGCACCGGCCAGCCGTTGGCACGGCAATCCGCACTGCTGCTAACCTCGCCGCTGGACCGCCGCGATCGCGTTGCCGTGGCTCGGCGTCCACCATCGGTCGGAGCAGTGCGTGGCTTTCGAAATCGAAGAGCGTCGGATCGACGTGGCCGATCTGCAGCTGGGCATGTTCGTGTGCCGGCTGGATCGGCCATGGGAGGAGACGCCATTCGCACTGCAAGGTGTCGCGCTGACCCGGCTGGAGGACATCGAGACCCTGCAGCAGTTGTGCCGCGAGGTCTGGGTCGATGCGCGCCGCCTGGTGCCGCCGGACGCGCCGCAGGCGCTGATGCGCGCCGACGCCCCGCGCCACCGCTTCAGCAGCCGCACCCATTACGCCGATCTCGCCGCGGTCGAGGACGAGGCGCCACGTGCCCGCGCCGCGCTGGAGAACGCCTCGCAGATCGTCGATGGCCTGTTCGAGGACGTGACCAGCGGCCGCGAGCTGTCGGTCGAGCGCGTCGAGCAGGCGGTGCGCCCGCTGGTGGCCACCGTGCTGCGCAGCGCGGATGCGTTCTTCCTGGTGGAGGGCCTGCGCCGCAGCGACAGCTATTCCTACAGCCACGCGGTGAGCTGCAGCGCGCTGGCCGCCGCGTTCGGCCGACACATGGGTTTCGACGAGGAGACCATCTTCAGCCTCGCCGCCGGCGGCCTGCTGATGGACGTGGGCAAGACCCGCCTGCCGGAGCAACTGCTGCAATATCCGGGTTCGCTGGCTCCCAGCGAGGTCGACATCATCCGCTCGCACATCGGCCACGGGCTGGCCCTGCTGGACGAGGCAGGCATCGCCAACCTCGACGTGCTCGACATCGTGCGCACCCACCACGAGCGCCACGACGGCAGCGGCTACCCGGACGGCCTGGCCGGCCACGCCATCCCGATCAGCGGGCGCATGCTCGGCATCATCGACAGCTACGACGCGATGTCCAGCGCGCGTCCCTACCGCGCGCCCATTTCACGCCACCAGGCGCTGCAGCAGATCTACGCCGCACGCAACCGCCTGCATCAGGCCGAGATGATCGAGCAGTTCCAGGTCTGCCTCGGCGTCTACCCCACCGGTTCGCTGGTGGAACTGAGCACCGGCGAGGTGGCGATCGTGATGGCGCAGAACCAGGTGCGCCGGCTGCGCCCGCGGGTGGCGATCCTGAGCGAGCCGAACAAGCAGCCGCTGGACGATTTCCGGGCGGTGGACCTGATGCAGCTGGACGACGACGAGGGCGTGGACATCGTGCGCAGCCTGGCGGTCGGCGACTACGGCATCGATGCCAGCCGCTTCTTCCTGTAATGATGACCACCCCGACGCCTGTCCGCCCGCCTTCCCCCTGGCCCGCCGCCGCATGCTGAATCGCGAACACATCTTCGAGCAGATCGACGCGCACATCCGCGCCAGCGCAGGCGAGCGTTTCGCCGTGCTGATGCTGCGCGTGCCCGGCCTGCGCGAGATCAGCCTGCGCTTCGGCTACGCCCAGGGCGAACAGGCCGAGGACATGGCGCATGCGCTGATCCAGCGTTCGCTGCGTCCGATCGACCGCGTGTTCCGCGCCGGCGACGACAGCTTCGTCGTGCTGCTGCCGGATATGCTCAGCGCCAACCACGCCCTGCTCGCCGGCACGCGCCTGACCCAGGCCTTCGAGCAGCCGCTGGACGGAACCGCCTCGCCCTGGCTGGTGCGGCCGGTGATGGGCATCGCGCTGTATCCCGACCACGGCCCCGGCGCCGACCGCCTGTGTCGCCGCGCCAGCATGGCGCTGGACGAGGCGCAGCGGCGCGGCGAGCTGTACGTGGTCTACGCGCCGCACGACACCCAGGTCGAGATCTTCTACGACGAACTGCGCGAGGCGCTGGACGCCAACCGGCTGCAGGTGTTCTTCCAGCCGATCTGGAACCTGCAGAGCGACCGCCTGGCCGGCGCCGAATCGCTGGCGCGCTGGAGCAGCCCCAACCACGGCGAGGTCTCGCCCGCCAACTTCGTGCCGTTCTCCGAGCAGAGCGACCTGATCTCGGTACTCACCCGCTGGAGCATGAACACGACCCTGCGGCACGTGGCCAGCCTGCCCTCGTTCCAGGGCCTGCGCTTTGCGATCAACTTCTCGCCGCGCGTGCTGTCGCGCCCGGGCATGGTGGAGCAATTGACCGGCGCGCTGGAAATCTGGGGCGTGCCACCGACGGCGGTGATCGTGGAGATCACCGAGACCACCCTGGTCAACGACCTCGAGCTGAGCGTGCAGGTGTTGCGCCGGTTGCGCGACCGCGGCATCGGCATCGCGATCGACGATTTCGGCACCGGCTACGCCTCGATCGCCTACCTGCGCCAGTTCCCGGCCACCGAATTGAAGATCGACCAGTCGCTGATCGGCGCCATCCGCAGCGAACCGCATACCGCCAAGCTGGTACGCGCCATCATCAACATGGCCCATCACATGGACCTGGCCACTACCGCCGAAGGCATCGAGGATGCCGCCACCCAGGCGTTGCTGATCGACATGGGCTGCGACTTCGGCCAGGGTTTCCATCTCGGCCGCCCGCAACCGGCCGCCGACTTCATCGCGCGCTTCGCCACCACGGTGCCGCCCGCGTGAGCGCGCACCGGACCACGCCACAGGGTGGTTCCCGTCGCGCCCGGAACCATGGGCGCCGCTGAGGTCGGCGGCGGCATCCGCTTCGCGCTCGACGGCGCCAGCAAGCGGTACGGCAAAGTCGTGGCGCTGCAGCGGATCGACCTGGCCTTCGCCGCCGGCAGCACCACCGCGCTGATCGGCAGCAGCGGTTCGGGCAAGTCCACCGTGCTGCGCCTGCTGCTGGGGCTCGAGCGCAGCGACAGCGGCTGCGTGCGCGTGGACGGCCGCGCCCTGCAGCCGGCCGACATCCTCGCCTTGCGCCGTCGCGTGGGCTACGTGATCCAGGACGGCGGGCTGTTTCCGCACCTCACCGCCATGGGCAACCTCGGCCTGCTGCCGCAACACCTGGGCTGGGCGCCGCAACGCATCCGCGAGCGAGCGCAGGCGCTGGCGCAGCTCACCCGGCTGCCGTCGGACGCGCTGGCGCGCTACCCGGCCGAACTCTCCGGCGGCCAGCGCCAGCGCGTGGCGCTGATGCGCGCGCTGATGGTCGATCCCGACGCCTTGCTGCTGGACGAACCGCTGGGTGCACTGGACCCGATCGTGCGCCACGAATTGCAGGAGCAGTTGCAGCGCATCTTCGGCGAACTGGGCAAGACGGTGATCGTCGTCACCCACGACCTGGCCGAGGCGGCCTGGTTCGCCCCCCGACTGGTGCTGCTGCGGCGCGGCGCGGTGGTGCAGGACGGCAGCTACGCGGATCTGCGCGACCGCCCGGCCGACGACTTCGCGCGCCAGTTCGTGCAGGCGCAACGCACGCTGCCGGCCACGCCATGACCGGCATGCCTGCCCGCATCGCCATCGTGCTGCTCGCCGGCCTGCTGCCGGTGCTGGCGATCGCGCAACCGGTGCGGATCGGCTCCAAGCAATTCACCGAGTCGGTGATCCTGGGCGAGATCGCGCGACTGGCCGCACGCGATGCCGGCGTCCAGGCCGTGCACCAGCGCGAGCTGGGCGGCACCCGCATCCTGTGGAAGGCCCTGCAGCAGGGCGACATCGACGCCTACCCCGAGTACACCGGCACACTGACCCACGAGCTGCTGCAAGACGTGCCGGCCGACGCCGACATCGCCACCTTGCGCGCCCGGCTGAAACCGCTGGGCATCGGCATCACCGACCCACTCGGTTTCGACAATACCTACGCGATCGGCATGCGTCAGGACGAGGCGGCGCGACTGGACATCCGCCGCATCTCCGACCTGCGCGCACACCCGTCGCTGCGCTTGGGCTTCTCCAACGAGTTCATGGACCGCGGCGATGGCTGGCCGGGTTTGCGTCGCGCCTATGCCCTGCCGCAAACGAAGGTCAGCGGGCTGGATCACGTGCTGTCCTACCGCGCGGTGGCCAGCGGCGCGGTGGATGCGATCGACCTGTACAGCACCGACGCGGAGATCCCCTACTACCACCTGCGCACTCTGCTCGACGACCGCCACTACTTCCCGCGCTACCAGGCGGTGTTCCTCTATCGGCTGGCGCTGGAGCGGGACGAGCCCGCCTTCGTCGCCGCCCTGCGCCGCCTCGCCGGCCGCATCGACGAGCAGGCGATGCGCACGATGAATGCCGCGGTGAAGCTCGACGGCCGCCGCGACAGCGCGGTGGCCGCCGACTTCCTCGGCACCCGCGTCGAGGCGGGGCGGCGCGGCCTGTGGCAGCGGCTGCGCCAGCGCAGCGTGGAGCACATCGAGTTGGTGGCGAGCTCGCTGGGCCTGGCGCTGGCGCTGGCGATCCCGCTCGGCATCGTCGCCGCGCGTCGGCGCCGGCTGGGGCAACTGGTGATCGCGGCCACCGGCGTGCTGCAGACGGTGCCGTCGCTGGCGATGTTCGTGTTCATGATCCCGTTGCTGGGCATCGGCACCTGGCCGGCGGTGGCCGCGCTGTTCCTGTACAGCCTGCTGCCGATCGTGCGCAACACGCATGCCGGCCTGGTCGGCATTGCGCCGGAACTGATGGAATCGGCCGCGGCACTGGGCCTGCCACGGCGGGTGCGGCTGCGCCGCATCGAATTGCCGCTGGCGATGCGCTCGATCCTGGCCGGCATCAAGACCGCCGCAGTCATCAATGTGGGCACGGCCACCCTGGCCGCGCTGATCGGCGCCGGTGGCTACGGCCAGCCGATCCTCACCGGCATCCGGCTGGACAGCATCCCGCTGATCCTGGAAGGCGCGATCCCCGCGGCGGTGCTGGCGCTGCTGGTGCAGGGCCTGTTCGAACTGGTCGAGCGCTGGCTGACGCCGCGCGGGCTGCGCCTGCAGGCGCGGCAATAAACGGCCGCAAGGCGGCGTCGGCTATCCTGTGGCGGGTTCACTGCGAGATTGTCGACATGTTTCGATCCCTGTTGTTGTCATTGATTCTGACGGTCACTCCGCTCGCCGTGCATGCCGCCGCACCGGCCGAGACCGCGCTGGCCGACCTGCCGAACGTGTCGTTCCCGGCGCCGCATCGGGTCGCATCGGGCAGGTTGCAGGCCGATGACGTGGCCGCCCTGCAGCGAGCCGGCATCAAGCAGGTGATCGACCTCAGCGTGGACAGCGAGACGCCGCGCTTTGACGAGGCCGCCGCCATGCGCGCGGCGGGCATCGACTATCACAACCTGCCGATCCACGGCGCCGCCGACCTGACCCGCAACAACGTGGTGCAGTTCGACCGCCTGCTGCACCAGGCCGGCACGCAGGAAACCCTGGTGCATTGCGCGAGCAGCAACCGGGTCGGCGCGATGATCGCGCTGCGCGCTGCCTTGATCGACGGCAAATCGACCGAAGCCGCGCTGGCAGAAGGCCGCCGCTGGGGCATGAAGAGCCTGGAGCCGGTCGTGCGCGAACGCCTGCAGGCGTGGTCGGGCAATCCGCAACACGGAAGGCCGGAGCAGAGTCTGCCCGCATCCGGCGGCACAACGCCGTAGGGCGGCACCGCCCGCCGGCTCTTGTCACAGTGTGAAGCGGCGGGCATTGCCCGCACGGCGCCGAGGCGGAATGGGCTACCATGCGCGCCTCCCACGTCCTTGCGCGGCACCGCCCTGGCTCCGATCCCCCCCTCGTCGCCCGTAACCGCACTGCCCTTGCGCGCGGTGTTGCTGATGCTGGCCAGCGCCAGCCTGTTTGCCCTGATGGCGGTGGTGATCCGGCTGGCCTCGGCGCAACTGCACCCGTTCCAGATCACGTTCTTCCGCAGCGCGTTCGGCACGCTGTTCGCGCTGCCGCTGCTGATCGGGCCGGGCTGGTCGCTGCTGCGCACGCCGCGCTTCGGTTTCTACGTGATGCGCTGCGTGCTCGGCATGGGCGGCATGCTGGCGGGCTTCTGGGCAATCGTGAACCTGCCGCTGGCCGAGGCGGTGGCGCTGTCGTATTCGTCGCCGCTGTTCGTCACCATCGGCGCAGTGATCTTTCTCGGCGAGGTGGTGCGCCGGCGCCGCTGGACTGCGGTGATCGCCGGCTTCATCGGCGTGCTGGTGATCGTGCGCCCCGGTAGTGCCGCGTTCGCACCGGGCAGCATGGTCGCGCTGCTGGCGGCCGGGCTCACGGGCGCGGTGACGATCAGCATCAAGTCGCTGACCGGCAGCGAGCCGGCCGACCGCATCGTGCTGCTGACCACCTTGCTGTGGGTGCCGCTGTCGCTGCCTGCGGCGCTGTCGGTGTGGCAATGGCCGCACGCCGGCATCTGGCCGTGGCTGGTGCTGTCAGGCGCGCTGGGCACCGGCGGCCACTATTGCTGGACGCGCGCGCTGCGCCTGGCCGAGGCGTCGATGCTGGCGCCCTTCAGCTATCTGCAGTTGCTGATCGTGGCGGTGCTGGCGTGGTGGATCTTCGGCGAGGCGGTGGATCACTACACCGCGCTGGGCGCGGCCATCATCATCGGCGCCAGCCTCTACATCGCCCAGCGCGAGCACGCGCTGACGCGACAACAGCGCACAAGCACGCCGCAGGTCCGCGCGGAGCCGCCGATCTAGGCATCCCCGACCGACACTTCATTCGTCGGGCAACGAGGGCAACTCCGGCAGGTTGGCCAGCTCGGCCAGCAGGTCCACCGGCGCCGGCGCCGGCGCACCCGGCAATGCCCAGCGCCCGACGATCTCGTGGCTGGATTGACCGAAAAAGCTGCGGATCAGCACGAACTCCTCCGCACGCCACTGGATCGGGGTGATCGACTCCTCGATCGCATCGATCGCCGGGCCATGCTGCAGCGCCACGTGCGGGTGGAAGCTGGACACGCCGTTGACCCGCAGTCCCTGCGCACGCTGCGCCTCGGCGATCGCCTTGCGCAGGCGCAGCGTCGCCTCGGCGGCCGCCTGGTCCGCGCACAGCACGAACGGGAACTGCCCGCCGACGGGAATGCAGCGCATGGCAGTGTCGAGGGTGACCACGAACGCATGGGTTCGCACCGCGGCACCCGCGGCCAGCAGGGTGTGTTCCAGCGACTGACGCAGCCGTTCGGGACGGCCCATCGGGCACAACAAAAGATGCAGGTTGTCGATCGGCATCGGCACCCCGCTGACCCGCTGGGCACGGCGGAAACGCGCGGCAGCGTCGGCGATCTCCGCGCGGGCCCGGCCGTCGGGGCGCAGCGCGAAGAAATAGTCGATGCCGGAGGCAATCTCGGCGGGGGGCGTCGGGGTCGAAATGGCCTGTACCTCAGCGACAATCGCGCGGGCAAATGCTGACGCCGCCACCATACTCCCCCGCCGTGGCAACCGGATGTGATCCGCGTCGCCGGCCGGGTGCGAACCTTCCCCCCCCCCCCCGGCGGCACCGGATTCGCTTGGGTCCGGGGCAACAAGGTGGGTAACATGTCCGCCAAGGGGCCACGGGGGAGTTGCCGACAGGCACTTGGCCGATTCATGACTTTGTATGCGTCCAGCTTGCTGATCGCCTGCGGCATCTGCCTGTTCGCGGGCGTGCACGCCTTGCTCGTGGGGTCGGCCGGCGAACGCGAGCCGGTGAACCAGTCGTTCGGCTGGCTCAGCCTGTTGCTGGCCGGCTACCTGTTGCTGACTGCCTGCATCTTCCGGAACGACTCGCTGGAGATGGCGCGTTCGCTGATCCGCTGGCAGATGGGCCTTGCCTGCCTGATCTACCCCGCTGCCGTGTGGTTCCTGGGCCTGTACGCCGGGCTGCGCCATCGGCGGCGCTGGCTGCTGGTGGCCGCCGTGGTGTTCGGCGCACTGCTGCTGGCCAACGCTTTCTCGCCCGACAGCGTGATCTATTCCGAGATCGTCCAGCGCGAGCCAATCCGCTTGCCCTGGGGCGAGCAGGTCAGCAATTTCGCCGGCACCAGGTCCGCCCTGTTCGGGCCCTACTTCCTGGCCAAGGATGCAATCTATGTGTGGGCGATCGGCTGCTGCGTGGCGCTGTGGCGTGCACGCAGCGAGCGTGCGTGGCCACTGACGCTGTTCCTGCTGATCGAGGCCACCGCCGCGCTGCACGCCGACGTGGTCAACCGCGCGGGCATCCAGACCGTGACTTACGAATCGCTGGCCTTCCTCGCCCTGGTGCTGGTGATGGGCGACCAGTTGCGGCGCGAGCTGCAGCACCGCGGCACGCTGCTGGAGCACCGACTGGAGGAGCTGCGCGCGGAAACCGTGCGTCGGCAGCGGGTGGAATCGGAGCTGCGCCACCTTTGCCTACCATGACCCGGTCACCGGCCTGCCCAACCGGGTGGCGCTGCGCGAGCACGTGCGGACCGTGCTGGCGGGCGAACACCGCGGCGACAGCGCGCTGATCATGCTGGACCTGGACCACTTCCGTACCATCAACGAAGCGCTCGGCCACGACGTGGGCGACCTGCTGCTCAAGGCGATCGCCGAACGGCTGGTCGCCGCGGCACCGGCTGGCGCGCTGGTGGCGCACCCGGGTGGCGACGAGTTCGCCCTGCATGTCGAGCTGCCCTTCGGCCAGCCACCGGCAGCCACCGCGCGCGACCTCGTACGTGAACTCACCGCACGGCTCACCGCACCGTTCCAGATCGACGCCCACGACCTGGCCATCGGCGTCAGCGGCGGCATCGCCCTGCTGCCCGGCATGGCCGCCGACGTCGATGCAGCCCTGCGCCAGGTCGCGGTGGCGCTGCACCAGGCCAAGGCCGCCGGGCGCAACACCACGATGGTGTTCGAACAGCTGATGCAGGCCGGTGCCGACCGTCGCCTGCTGCTGGAGAAGGGCCTGCGGCTGGCGCTGGAACGCGACGAATTCGAATTGCACTACCAGCCCCAGGTGGACGCCCGCGGCCGCTTCGTCGCGGCGGAGGCGTTGTTGCGCTGGCGCCATCCGCAGGAAGGCCTGATCGCGCCGGACGAATTCATCCCCATCGCCGAGGAAACCGGCCTGATCCACGCGATCGGCCGCCATGTGCTGGAACAGGCATGTCTGGAACGCCAGCGCTGGCCGGCCGCGCACGCCGCAGCCCGCGTGTCGATCAACGCCAGCGCGTGGCAGCTGTTGGCCAAGGATTTCGTGCGCACCGTGCACGACACCGTCCGCGCCACCCGCACGCGACCGGAGCTGGTTACCATCGAGATTACCGAAAGCGTGCTGCTGCACGATCTCGACGACGTGGCCTACAAGCTGCGTGAACTGGCCAGCCTGGGCTTCCAGTTTTCGCTGGACGACTTCGGTTCGGGCTACGCCTCGCTGGGCAACCTCAAGCAGCTGCCGCTGCACGAGCTCAAGATCGACCGGGTGTTCGTCGAGACGCTGCAGGCCGGCGTGCCGGACCCGTTCATCGAGGCGATCATCACGATCGCGCACGAGCAGCAACTGTTCGTGGTCGGCGAAGGCGTGGAGACCAGCCAGCAGCGCGACGCACTGGCCGAGCTGGGTTGCGATGCGCTGCAGGGCTACCTGATTTGCCGGCCGCTGCCGGCTGCGGCGTTCCGCCAGTGGCTTGAGCAGGAGACGGCGGCGCAGGTGTTGCCGGGCATCTGACGTCGGCCCAGTGCCTGTGAAGAAAGCCACGTCTTGGGGGAATGGCACGGCGCTTTTCAACGGCCGAAGGGCCGGTCAAACAGGAATCCAGCGCCTTCAAGGCTTTGGGCGGCGTGAGGGGCACTGGATCCCCGCTTTCGCGGGGATGACGCCGCTCAAGCAAGTGCCATTCCGTCCTGGGGCTTTCTTCTGTCGCGAGTCCGGTACACGCCCGGACGCGCGCACGCGAATCAGTCACTTGCGGGACCGATCCGCGTCCGGCGTCCGTGGCCGGCCTGAGAGGTTGAAATATTCACAACCTCTCAGCGCAGTTGGCTGTCCTTGCTGCCACGCCGGTTGTACAGGCTGGCCGACTGCTCGGTGTCGCGTACCTGCTGACAGGCCACGCACAATCGCACGCCAGGCACTGCGAGGCGCCGCGCTTCGGGGATCGGAGCCTCGCATTCCTCGCAATGGGTCAGACCCGGGCCCTCGCGCAATTGCCGGCGCGCCCGCTGCACACCGTCGTTGACGGTGGCATCGATCTGATCCTGCACGGCGCCGTCGCCGGCCCAGCCGGTTGCCATGGTCTACCTCCGAAAAGCGTGGATGCGCCGCGGGCGATCCATGCTCCCTGGCGCGCGGACCCTTGACGGCCCGATTCAACCCATGACTTGGGTGCACCCGGTCGAGTTTCAAGCAGCCGCGGCTTCCCGTGGTCGAGGCAGGCGGTGCCTGGGGCCTGCGTCGATTCGCACCGGTGCCCGCGGCGGAGGAAGTGTCAGAATGAGGTTTCCACGTCCCAGGAGAACCTGCCGTGAGCATGCCGCCCGCCCCCACCGAGCAGCCCGCGCTGCGCAGCGACGAGAGCGTCGCCAAGCAGCTGTTCCTGGGCAACATCCTGGAGGAGAACCTGTTCCCGTATCCGGCGATCCGCGCCCGCGACAGGGAAATGCTGGGCGCGATGACCGACGCAATCGACCAGTTTCTCGCCGACAAGGGCGCCGAGCTGAAGCAGTACGACCGCGATGCCGAGCAGCCGGCCGAGTTCATCCAGGCGCTGCGCGAGATGGGCCTGTTCGGCCTGATCATTCCCGAACAATTCGGCGGCCTGGAGCTGTCCAACGGCGCCTACGCGCGGGTGCTCGGCCAGACCAGCAGCCACGACAGCTCGGTCTCGCTGACCATCGGCGCGCACAGCTCGATCGGCATGAAGGGGCTGCTCTTGTTCGGCAGCGACGAGCAGAAGCAGCGCTACCTGCCGAAGCTGGCCAGCGGCGAGATGATCGCCGCGTTCTGCCTCACCGAATCCGGCGCGGGTTCCGACGCCGCCTCCATCCGCACCAGGGCCGTGCGCAACGACGACGGCAGCTGGACGCTTTCCGGCGAGAAGATCTGGATCACCAACGGCGGCATCGCCGACTTCTACACCGTGTTCGCGCGCACCGACACGCCCGAGGGCAAGATCACCGCGTTCATCGTCGAGGCGAAGTGGCCCGGCGTCAGCCACGGCCCGCACGAGGACAAGATGGGCATCCGCGCGTCGAGCACCACCACGGTCGCGTTCGCGGACGTGCGGGTGCCGCCGGAAAACGTGCTGGGCCCGGTCGGCAAGGGCTTCAAGGTGGCCATGAGCATCTTGAACAGCGGCCGCACCGGCCTGGGCGGCGGCGCGGTCGGCGGCATGCGCTCGCTGATCCGCCTCGCCTGCGCGCAGGCGAAGGAGCGCAAGCAGTTCGGCCAGCCGATCGCCGAGTTCGGCCTGGTCCGCGAGAAGATCGCGCAGATGACGGTGGACTGCTTCGCCGCCGAGAGCGCGGTGTGGATGGTGGCGCACCTGATCGACGGCGGCGGCAGCGACTACTCGGTCGAGGCCGCGATGAGCAAGGTGTTCGCCAGCGAGGCGGTGCAGCGCGCGTCGTACGAGGCGCTGCAGATCGCCGCCGGCAACGGCTTCATGCGCGAGTTCCCGTACGAGCAGATCACCCGCGACACGCGCATCCTGTCGATCTTCGAAGGCACCAACGAGATCCTGCGCCTGTACATCGCGCTGTCCGGCCTGAAGGGCGTGGGCGCGGGCCTGAGCGAGCTGAAGGCGGCGGTGGGCGACATCTTCAACGACCCGATCAAGGGCTTCGGCGTGCTCGGCAGCTACACCGGCCGGCGCATGCGCGAGGCCACCGGCTACGGCATCGACCGCATCGCGCACGAGCTGTCGCCGCGGCTGCGCAAGGTCGCCGCCACCTACGAGAAATACACGGTGGAGCTGTCCAAATCCTCCGACGCGCTGCTGCGCCGCCATGGCAAGAAGGCGGCCGACATGCAGCACGCGCAGAAGCGCCTGGCCGACATCGCGATCGACCTGTTCGTCGGCCTGTGCGTGCTGTCGCGCGCCGACAGCCTGGCGCAGCAGTCGCATCCGGCCGCCGAGGAAGCCATGAGCATCGCCGAGGTGTTCGCGCGCCAGGCGCGCCGCCGCATGGCGCGCAACGTGCGCGGGTTGGAGCGCAACGAGGACGAGGCGATCGAGCAGCTGGCCGGCGCGGTGCTCGCGCATGACGGCTACCTGTGGGACGTGATCTGAAACCCGACCAAGGAGAACCCGCCATGAGCATCCCCACCGTCCGCACCAGCACCGGCGGCGCGCCGTACGCGGTCGATTTCACCGACGACCAGGGCAACCACTGGCACGCCGACGAGCCGCTCGAGGAAGGCGGCGCCAACACCGGCCCGGCGCCGCACCGGCTGCTGCTGTCCGCGCTGGGCGCCTGCACCGCGATCACCCTGCAGATGTACGCGGCACGCAAGCAATGGCCGCTGCAACATGTCGACGTCGAACTCGCGTTCAATCCCGACGGCACGCCCGAGTCGGGCAACGACATCACTCGCGTCATCACCCTGCAGGGCGCGCTGGACGACGAGCAGCGCGAACGCCTGCTGCAGATCGCCAACAAGTGCCCGATCCACAAGGTGCTGACCGGCGAAGTGCACATCGCCTCGCGCCTCGCGGGCACTGCGTAGACGCTCCAGCCGCGTCGACATCCGGAGGATGCGGCCGCCGCGCGCGGTTTTCAGATCGACGCGGCCACGTGGCCTGCGCCGGATTCGGCGAGGGCTCCTTCGCCATGCGGCCCGATCGCGTTTTGACACCCGGGACCAGCTGGACCATAGTGCCCCCGTCTTGACCGGTGGGGACCGTCATGATTCTTCAGGATCTCATCTGGACCATTGCGCTGGTCGGCATGGGTCTGATTGCGCTGGGTTTCATCCACGTGATCCATCAGGCCGGCAAACCGGCCGACGACGCGGCGACACGCAAGGCCGCGAACACCTCCAACGTACTGCGACGATGGCTGTTCGGCGCCCTGCTGATCATCTTCGTGGGCGCCACCTACGCCACGCTCCACCGTTTCCCGATCGCGCCACAGCACGCTGCGCTGGATATCCAGCAGGTGGTGGACGTGACCGGGCAGCAATGGTCGTGGCAGATAACGCCGAACACGGTGCACGCCGGCAGCCCGGTGGAATTCCGGGTGACCAGCCGCGACGTGAACCACGGCTTTGCCATCTACGCGCCGGACGGCCGGATCGCCGCGCAAACCCAGGCGATGCCGGGTTTCACCAACAAGCTCGTGCACACCTTCACCCAGCCCGGCACCTACCGGGTGATGTGCCTTGAGTACTGTGGCCTCGGGCATGCGCCCATGACCTCCGAGTTCACGGTGGTCGCTGCGAGCGGAGACTGATCATGGCTGCTCTCACGATGTACCCCGAAAACGAGCGTCTCGCCGGCGGGAACCGGGTCGTCTTCAATCTCTACGTCATCTCGGCCGTGGCGCTGTTCGTGCTGATGATGCTGCTCGGCCTGACCATGCGCATGGGCCAGGCCACCTGGCTGTCGGTGCCGCCCGATCTTTTCTACCGCATCCTCTCGATGCACGGCGCCGGGATGGTCGGCACCGCCGGCCTGGCAACCACGGCGGTGATGTGGTTCTTCCTGCGCCAGCATGTCCAACTGCATCTGTGGGCGTTCGTCACCAACTACGTGATGTTCCTGCTCGGTGCGTTGTGCATCATCTTTTCCATCTTCGTCGACGGCTACGCCGCGCTGTGGACCTTCCTCTATCCGTTGCCCGTGCACGGCATGGGGCTGTGGAGCCCCGACGCCGCGGCCGTATTCATGCTCGGCTATCTGCTGATCGGCGTGGGCATGCTGGTGTTCTATCTCGACGCTGCCGCGGCCATCATCAAGGTGCACGGCAACCTCGGGCGCGCGCTGGGCCTGCAGTGGTTGTTCCGCGGCACCATCGACCCGAACCATCCGAAGACCGTGGTGGCCAGCACCATGGTGATCATCTCCAACGTGCTGGGCATCCTGGCCGGCGCAGTGGTGCTGGTGATGAGCCTGGTCAACGTCTTCTATCCCGAGATGGCGCTGAACGCGCTGCTGGCCAAGACCCTGATCTTCTGGTTTGGCCACATGTACATCAACGCCACCATCTACATGGGCGTGATCGTGGTGTACGAACTGCTGCCCCGCTATTCGGGCCGGCCCTACCCGATCTCGCGGGCGTTCCTGTGGTCGTGGGCGCTCAGCACGGTGTTCGTGACCATCGTGTTTCCGCACCATCTGCTGATGGACTATGCCCTGCCACGCTGGTTCGCGGTCATGGGCCAGCTGGTGTCGTACGGCGCGGGGTTCCCGGTATTCCTGGTCACCATGTACGGCGCGCTCACCAACATCTATCGCGCAAACATGCGCTGGACGATGCCCTCGCGGCTGATGATCCTGTCGCTGTTCGGCTGGGCGGCGGGGATCGTGCCGGCGATCCTCGACGGCACCATCCGCATCAACCTGGTGATGCACAACACGCAGTGGGTACCCGGGCATTTCCATTTCTACCTGCTGCTCGGCGTGCTGCCGATGGCGCTGGCCCTGATGTTCCATGTGATCGGCCAGCGTGCGGACGCGCCGCCGAACAACGCCGCCGACCGGCTGGGATTTCCCGTCTACCTGATCGGCGGGCTGATCTTCGTGCTGGCCTTCCTCGACGCCGGGCATCTCAGCGTGGCGCGGCGCATGGCAACGCATCTGCCGGAGTGGACCGGCACCGACAAGGTCGGTTCGATCGGCGCGATGCTGGTGGTGCTGGGCATGCTCTATTTCGCGGTGCGCATCACGGTGGGCCTGCTGAAGGCGCCGGCGCGCGGAAAGCCCGATGACGGTACTGCGAACCCTGCTGGCTAGCCTCGTCCTGTTGGCGGCGGGCCTCGGAGTGCTCGCCGCCGCCACCCACGGGTTTCGCGCCTACACCAGCGAGACTGCCCGCCGCATCGATGTCCGCGAGCATCCCCGCCCGCTTCCGCCCACGCCGTTGCAGACCGCCGATGGCCGGCACACCAGTTTCGGGGAACTGCGCGGGCGCTGGCTGCTGGTCGATTTCATCTACACGCGCTGCCTGACCTACTGCTCGGTGCAGGGCAGCGAGTTCGCGCGCCTGCAAGGCGAGCTGGCCGGACCGATCAGCGCCGGCAAGGTGGCGCTGCTGAGCATCAGTTTCGATCCGGCCCGCGACGATCCCGCCGCACTGGCCGATTACCAGCGTCGGCACGGCGACCACGGCACGGGCTGGATCGCGGCGCGCCCGGTCGACCAGTCTGGCCTCGCCGTGCTGATGCAACGGTTCGGCGTGGTCGCCGTGGCGGATGGAATGGGCGGATTCGTGCACAACGCAGCGATCGCGGTGGTCGACCCGGGCGGCAGGATCGTCGCGATACTGGACTGGAACGACTGGCATGCCGCCGTCGGTTACGTCAGCCGGTCATCAGCACCATGAAGCGGTTCCGGGGCCGCCTGTGCCTGGTCGGTGCATTGCTCTGGGCGGCACTCGCCCTGCCCCCGGCGCGGCATGTGCTCGAATCCACCATGACCCTGCAGATGCTGGTGCAGATCCCGTTGCTGGCGCTGGCCGGTGGCTGGCTGGCGCAGGGAACGCCCGAGTGGTTTGAGCGATCGCTGTCGGCGTGGAACCATCGCGGCATCAGCGGACTGCTGTTGGCCTCGCTGGCGGGCGCGGTCTGGATGCTGCCACTGGCGATGGACGCGGCACTCGACGACCCGCGCATCGAACTGGCGAAATTCCTCAGCGTGCCGCTGCTGATCGGCGCGCCGATCGCCTTGAGCTGGCCGCGGGCGGGGTTCGTGGTGCGCGGTGTGGTCCTGCTCGAACTGATCGCCACGATGCTGCGCCTCGGCTGGCTCTACCTGATTTCACCGGTGCGCCTGTGCAGCAATTACCTGCTGGACGACCAGCAACGACTCGGCAGGATTCTCCTCGTGGCCGGCTTTGCCGTGCTGCTGATGCTCGCCTGGAAGCTGATGTGGGGGCACGTCGACAGCGGGCGCGCGACTCACGACGATGCGCCGGACGAACGGGACTGACTCGCCACGCGCAGTGGGCGTCAGCCGCCGCAACCGCCGCAGCAGATCGACGGCAACTGCACTACCTGCGCCGGCGTCACCGACCAGCCGACCTGACGCAACACCTCGACCAGATCCGTCGCGGAGGCGGCCGCGGACACACGCATCACCAGGCCGCTCATGTCCAGGTCAACCACGGCAGTCGGGTCGACGTCGAACAAGGCATCCTGCACCACCGCCGGTTCCGGCGACGCGCTGGTCAGCGCAATATGAAATTCCATGGGGCACCTCGCTTTACCGGCACCTGCGCAGTGTCGTCAGGAGCGATGCTGGCCCCCACCGCGCGCTGATGCCTTGACTCCAGTCAAGTCACGCCATGGCGAGCGATCTGCGTCACGCTCCGGGCCTGCAGCAAATTGCCGCAGGCCCCGGCGCGGCGCGCTCAGCGGCGACGCAGGAGCTTCGGGTTCGACGCGCCCCACACCGTGTACTGGTCGGCCAGGATCACGCCGGTGACCTGCTCGACTTCCGCCTGGGTGATTTCGGCATCGCCCTGCTTGCCGAACATCACCACTTCGTCGCCCGCCTGCACACCGGGGATGTGGGTCACGTCGACCATGGTGGTGTTCATGGTGACGTTGCCCATCACCGGTGCACGCTGGCCGCGGATCAGCATGGCGCCCTTGTTGGAATACGCGCGGCGGTAGCCGTCCGAATAGCCGACGGGGATGTTGGCCAGCAGCGAATCGCGCTTGAGCACGCAGGTGCGGTCGTAGCTCACCGTGTCGCCGGCGGGATAGGCCTGCACCTCGGTCACCCGCGACTTGAACGCCGCAACGTGCGCGAACGGCGGTTTGGGTGTGCCACCGTAGCCGTACAGCGCGCCGCCTGGGCGCACCATGTCCAAGTGCGATTCGGGAACGTGCTGGACGGCGTAGGAGTTGGCCGCATGCAGCAGCACGTGCTCACGCCGCAAGGCGGTATGGGCGAACATCCATGCGGCCTGCGTCTTGAAGGCCTCGACGCCCTGCAGCGCGTCGGCGCGTTCCTCGGTCGGGAAGTGGGTCATCAGGCCGACGATGCGCAGGCCTTCGATCTTCGCCAGCGCCTCGGCGTCGCTGCGGCCGCGCGCGGTCTGCATCTCGATGCCGTTGCGGCTCATGCCCGCCGAGTTCAGCGCCAGGTGCACGCGCAATGTCCGCCCGCGCTGGTGCGCCCAGGCACCGATCGCCTGCGCCTGGGCGAGGTTGCCCATCAGCTCCTCCAGGTCGTAACGCAGACCGTCGTGGATCTCGTCCAGCGTGGCGGCGCGCACGCGCATCACGCGACCCCGGTAGCCGCAGGCGCGCACCATGCGCGCCTCCTCGTTGCTCGCGATGCCGACGTAGGGGATGCGCGCCTTGATGACGCTGGGCATCACCAGGTCGATGCCGACACCGTAGGCGTCGGCCTTCATGATGGCGCAGATCTTCGGGTGGCCGATCAGGGCGGCCTCGACCCGTCGCAGGTTGTCCTCGAAAATCGCCGGATCGATTTCGATCCAGGCGTTGAACGCGCCCGTCGCCCTGCGCTGCCCCGGCAGGCCGAGCAGCGGTGCGGCGTGAGCATCGACGGCCAGCGCCACGGCCGTCCCCGCGGTGGCCAGCAGGAATCGGCGGCGGCCGGGAGAAGGAGGCGTGGGCTGGCGCTCGGACATGGAGTTCTCCGGTGGCCGCCGCCGGTCCACCGGCGGCGGCTGGATGCAGCGGTCAATCGAACCTGTATTCGGCCATCAGGTAGAACGAGCGGCCACGCGGATCGGCCACGCGCGGCTCCCACGCCGCGCCCGAGGCGAAGTCGACCTGGTGCGCGGTGAACGGCGGATCGGTATTCAGCAGGTTGCGCACCGCGAAGCTGAGCTTGGTGTTCGGCAGGCCGGTCCAGTTCAGGCTGTAGTTGTAGAGGATGTAATCGTCGACGTCGGGGTTCCAGTTCGGCGGGATGTAGCTGCCGTTGGCAACGCTGATCGGCTCCTCGTCCTTGTAGCCGGCGCGATAGATCTGGCTCAGCGTGTGTGTCCAATCACCCTTGGACCAGTCGAGGCTCAGTGTGTGCTTCCACTTCAGCGGCAGGTTGTAGAACTGCACGTACTCGCCAACCTCATTGCTGCTGTAGGGCTGGTTGGCGAGCGGCTTCTCCTTGAAGGTGTTGATGTAGCTGCCGTTGAGGTTGACGTGCCAGCGGCCGCCGGCCAGTTCGCCGGTGAGGTTGGCATCCAGTTCCACGCCGCTCATCAGCGTGCCGCCGGAGTTGATGAAGCGACGGTCGATCGCGGTCACCTTGCCGCTGCTGTCGCGGATCCAGTTGGCGGAGAACAGGTCGTAGTTCTCGATCAGCGTCGGCAGGTTGGGCGAGCGGATCGTGTTGCTGCGTTCGATCTCCCACCAGTCGAGGCTGAGGTTGAAACGCGGCGTGGGTGCGTAGACGAAGCCCAGGCTCTTCTGTCGAGCCGTCTCCGGCTGCAGGTCGGTCTTGCCGCCGGTGATGATGGTCGGCTGGATCAGCTCGCAGCCCGGCACCGTCGAATTGGCCACGCCACCGGGACAACTGGCCGGGTCGGCCAGGTCGAGGCCGAAGTACTCGACCTCGTTCACGCCGGCAAACAGCTTGGTGAACTCCGGCACCTTGAAACCGGTGCTGTACGCACCGCGAAACGCCAGCGACTCGATCGGCTGCCACTTGAACGAGTACTTCGGATTGGTGGTGCCGCCGAAGGTGTCGTACTGGTCGCGACGCACGGCCAGGGTCACGTCCAGCGTCTTGACGATCGGCAGGTAGACCTCCGCGTAGACCGCCTTCACGTTGCGGTGCACCTTGGGCAGCTCGCTCGTTTCGTCGAACGGCGCCTGGTAGATGGTGTCGTAGTTGAGCGGCAAGCCGTTCAACTCCTGCACGCCGCCAAACTCGAACTCCTCGCGCCGCGCTTCGAAGCCCGTCGCCAGCTGCGCTTCGCCGCCCCACAGGTTGAAGCCCAGGCCACCGCTGAAACTGGCGTCCAGCGAGGTGACCGTGGACTCGCCGCCGTAGAGATGGATTCCCGTGGCCGACGCCGCCTGCAGCGCGGAAATGCCGGCCGGGTTCTGTGCCTCGTTCGGCATCAGGAACGGATTCAGCAAGCCGCTGCCAAGCGCCTGCTTGAGTCCGCTGGAGAAGTAGTAGCCCCCGGCGAGCACCGATTCGGCCTTGCTCGACGCGCGCGACAGACCCACGTCGTAGTCCCACCTGCCGATGCTGCCCTTCACCCCGGCCAGCAGGCGATAGGCCTTGGTGGTGGTCTCGATCTCGCGCCGACCGCAGGGGATGCAGCGCCAGCGGTACGGAATCTTGTTGCCATACACCAGGTCGCCGGTGCCGAAATAGTCGGCGATGGCGTTGTAGATCATGTCGTAGGTCGGCTGCGTGTCCGCGTTCAGCGGATACCAGGTACTCGGATCGAGCACGGCGGTGGACGACGCGCTGGAGGTGAGCTGCAACGGCTCGTACTCGCGCCGAACCTTCACGCGCGAGCTCATCGCCTCCACGTAGAACTCGTGATCCCCGCCGAGCTTGCGGGTGGCGTGGCCGAGAAACTGCACGCTGTCCTGCGGCTGCTGCAGCGCCTGCGCGGCCGGATAATCCCAGGCGCAGGCGTACTTGGAACTGCCGCCGTCCCACAGCCGGTAATCGTACGGCCCCATGTTGGCGCCGCCGTTCTCGCAGCCGGCACCGCCAGGCAGGTTGAGGATGTTGATGTAGCGCATGGCGTTGCCGCCATCCGGATCGGTCAGCGAGCCGTTGATGATGCCGCCGGCGGCGTTGGTCACCGTGGCGAACGGCGTGCCGCGCGTGTCGGGCGAGACGCCGCGGTCGGGCTGGAAGCTGTTGGCGAAGTCGCGCTGGCCGCTGCGCAGGATCTGCGCGCGTCGGTAGTTGATCGTGCCCCATGCGTTCCAGCCATCGCGATCCAGATCACCGATGCCGCCCAGCACGCTGTAGGTGGTGATGCCACCGCCGCCGTCGGCGGTCACGTCGACACCGGCGTTGAGCGTGACGCCACGATAGTCGGTGCGGGTGATGAAGTTGATCACGCCGCCGATCGCGTCGGTGCCGTACATCGCCGACGCGCCGTCGCGCAGTACCTCCACGCGCTCGATCGCCGCGAACGGAATCGAGTTCAGGTCCACCGCCTGGCCGCGCAGGCCGTGGGTCGCGACGCGGCGGCCGTTCAGCAGCACCAGCGTCGCGTCGGAACCCTGTCCGCGCAGGTTGGCACCCGACACGCCGGCAGTGCCACGCAGTTCGCCGAGATCCATGTCCACGGCAGCCGAGGTGAGCCCGTCGGCGCCGTTGCCGGCGATGTTGAGGAACTGCAGCAGTTGTTCCGCCGAGGTGATGCCCTGCGCGTCGATCTTCTGCTTTTCGATGATGGTGATCGGCAGCGCCTGCTCCAGATCGGTGCGCTTGATGCGCGAACCGGTGACGGTGACTTCCTTGAGCGTGGTGACCTGCGCGGGCTGGCCGGGTTGCGAGGGCTGAGCAGTCTCCTGCGCCGCGGCCGGGACGGCAATCGCGACCAGCAGCGCCGCGCAGAGGAGATTCAATCGGAGGTCGTGCCGGATGTGCATGGTGTGCCCCTCAGGGTGATGAACGGCGGATCGGTTGGACCAACTTTCTGCTGCGCGAATCGGGTCGACGAAACCCGGTCTGTTACTGGGTGCCCTCCATGAACAGCCGGCCAATCGAGACGGCCAGGTCATACGGCGTGGGATCGTTGCGGTTGCTCAGCACGACCACGGTCAGGTGCTGCTTCGGCCAGCGCACGATCGTGTTGCGGAAGCCGATGCTTTCGCCGGAGTGCCACAGCCGGTCGCCGGCGACACGCCAGCCGAAGCCGTAGTACGTGGCTTCGGGCGTGTCGGAAACCTGCGCCTGGTGGCCAAAGGCCAGCGCACGCGAGGCGTCGCCGAGCAGCCGGTCGTCGTACAGCGCGGCGTCCCAGCGCGCCATGTCGGCAATGTTGGAATAGATGCCGCCATCGCCAAGCACCGCGCTGTAGGCGTTCTGGTCGGTGCGTGTCCAGCCATCGCAGGACTTGCTGTAACCCCATGCCCGGTGCGGCACCTGCGGCCCGCCGGCCACGTAGGCCAGCGTGTTGCGCATGCCCAGCGGCTGGAAAATGCGCGTGCGCACATAGTCCGCGAAGCTCATTCCGGAAGCGCGCTCCGCCACCAGCGCCAGCAACGCGTAACCGCTGTTGCTGTAGCGATACTTGCTGCCCGGCGGGAAATACAGCCGGTTTTCCTTCTCCAGCAGGGCCAGCACGCCGGCATCGCTGATCTGCCCGGCGTAGGGCTCGGGCATCAGGTCTTCGTAGTTCAGCACGCCGGAGGTGTGGTCGAGCAGGTTGTGCAAGGTGATGCCGTCGGCCACCTGCGGCAGCGAGGGCAGCCAGCGCCTAACCGGATCGTCGATGGAAAGCTTGCCATCCTGCGCGAGCAGCAGGATCGCCGCGGCGGTGAACTGCTTGGTCACCGAGGCGAGTCGATAGTCGGTCGCCGGGCCCGCCTCGGTGCCGCGCGTCAGATCGGATCGCCCGTAGCCGCGACTGAGCACCGCCTTGCCGTCCTTGAGCACCAGCAGCGACACGCCCGGCACATCGCCGTCATAGGGCTGCACCAGACGCTGGATCTCCGACTCCCGATCGGTGCCGTCGGGGGCCGTCACCGGAACGTCGTAGAGGGTGTCGGGCGTGGGTTCGGGGTGCAGCGTGTAGTGCCACCACTCCATCGCGTAGTTGCGAAAACCCTGCGCTTCCATCGCATCGCGCAGCAGGTGGCGGTTGGCACGCTGCGCGGCGTCGACCTCGCTCGTATCGGTGTGTGCGCGGGTTCCGAAGAAGTCGAAAGCCGTGCCCATGTCCAGCGGTTCGCAACTCTCGTTGTTTGCATCGCAGCGCAAGGCGGTCAGGTCGACGGTGGCGCCGCGGCTGTGGCCGGAGACCGGCGCAATGTAATCGCCGAGCAGCTTCGACTTGTCGAGGTCGGGGTAATGTGCAGCCTTGGTGCGCTGGTCGGCGGGGTCGTTGGCCCAGCGCACGAAATTCGCCACGGCGCGCGCCGGCCGGTAGCAGTCGAACACGCGCAGGCGCATGTGGCGCTCGCGCAGCGCGGCATCCACCCGCGCCAATGCCTCGGCGGCTTCGCGCTTCAGCCAGCAACGCGGTGCCTGGTAGCCGTTGACCGGCGCGCCGACGAAGTTGTCGCTGCCGGCATAGGCGATCGACTGCGAGATGTCCGGCACCAGGCTACGGATGTCGACCATCCCGGCCTGCTCCATCGTGGCCGCCGCCGAGACGTGGGGCGCGGTGTCGACCTGCGCCGGTGCCGGCGCCGATGCCAGGCACAGCGCAAGCAACAGGGCGGAGCGCATGACAACCTGGTGTCGCTTCCGCTCGCGCCAGGAAGGACTGTCGAAGGGAAAACCCGGCGCAACATATTGCGACACGACGCGCAGACATTCCCGGATACGCACGGCATCTCCCCAAGACCGATCAACGTGGATGGATGAACAGCATCCATGCCGCCTGACCAGATCAAGATCTCCGTACGCGCCTGCCCCCGCTCCGGCCCTGGTCCCGGACTCCCCGGTCTGATGCCATCAATCGCATGGCATGGCGCCGTACCGGGGCCTGCCGTCGCTGTGTAGCACGGTCATTTCGGAAGCGTCAACGAGGCGCCGCGAGGGTGTTTCGGGTGGTCTGCAACGGCACCCGGGACGAGGAAATTCGCACAACCTGCTACCGACGACGCCGCGTCCTTAACCAAAATATCTTGCGAATCCACGAGTTGCCGAGGCGGCCGACGACAGGCACCGCAACGTGCCACGCCCGCCTGTCGCATCACGCGTGCCGATGCCACCACAAAATCCATAACCGGGGGTTTGGGTTCACCCAAATCATTCCATGGACTTTCGTCGCTTCCGCTTGCGTCGACGCAGCCGACTTGCCCGCAAGGCGCTTGACGACGGTCGCGGGATCAACCTTCCCCTATTGCTTCTTGCGCGAATCCAGCACGCCTTGCAGCAGGCTGTTCAGGGCATCCTGCTTGCTGGACTTGTTCGCAGGCTGGGTCCCGGGTGCCGGGTTGTTGCGGCCTGCCCCACTGCCAAGCAAGCCGGCGACGGCCGAGGGATCGAGCTTGAAGCTGGGCGCGCTCGCGGTGCCGCCGACGTGCACGCCGACGCCATGTTCGGAGGCGCCGCCGAGCACGCCACCGAGCAGGCGCCCGGCCTTGGAGTTGCCGAGCAGGCCACCGGCCGCCTGACCACCACCGACCACCGCCTGGTCGAGCTTGACCAGCATGTTGAAGTCGAGCCCGCCGTCGGCGGCCATGCCACCCTTGCCAGTGAGGCTGCCCAGGTCGACGATCTCCGCACTGGCCGGCTCGGCGTGGATGCCGGACGGCGCGATTTTCAGCGTCGCGGCAGCATGCCGGATCACCGTGTCCTTCGGCGCCTTGATGCCGGCCAGCGACAGCACCCCGCCGAGTTTCGAGCCCAGGCTGTAGCCGGCCAGGCGCGAGTCGTCGAGGGTCACCGGGCCGCTGATCACCAGCGCATCGAGCGGCCCGCGCGCGCGCAGATCCACGCCCACGCTGCCGCCGCTGAGCCGCGAATCCTTCGGCAACACCACGCCGAACACCGGCAGCAACGGCTGCAGGTCGTCGACCGGCAACGACTTGCCGCGCAGGCGCAGGTCCAGCTGGATCACCTTGCCGCGGTTGTCGAAGCTGCCATCGACGGCGAGCTTCGCGCCGCCGCTGCCCAGCGTGCCTTGTTCGATGCGGCCGGTGCCGTCGAGCAGCCGGTAGCTGGCCTGGTAGTCGATGCGCAGCGGCTGCGGCGACGGCGAACCGGACGCCACCAGCTTGAGCCGGCGCGCGTCGATGCCGCCCTTCGACGTCAGTACGCCCTTCGCCGAACTGATCCGCGAGTCGATATCAAGCACGCCGCCGACGCCGTCGGCGCTGCTCATCAGGCCGGCGCCGACCAGGTCCAGCCCCTGCATCACCAGATGCGCCTCGACCGGCGTCAGCAGTGCGTCCTTCGCGTCCCATGGGCCGAGCGTGCCATCCAGTTTCAGGCTGCCGCCGCCGGCGATGTCGGCGCCCATCGAAAACGGAAACGCCGCACCGAGGCCCACATGGTCGGCGCGCAAATCCACTTTCCGATAGCTGCGCGTATCGCCGGCCGCGCGCTGCAGGTCGATGCGACCATCCGCGATCCGCAACCGGTCGACACTGAACGCGGGCGGTGGAGCCGACGAGGCACTGGCGGCGGGTGTCGCCGCCGTGCCGGCGCCGAAGTGGGAGAAGTTCCACTGGCCGGCACGATTCTGCAGCAGGCGCACCACCGGCTGGTCCAGCGTCAGCGAGGTGATCTGCACCTGCCTGTGCAGCAGCAACGGCCACAGCTTCACGCCAAGCTGCAACGATTTCGCGCTGACGAACGGCTTGTCGCCGAACGCCGGATCATCGCCGATGCGGATCTCGTCGGCATCCAGCGAGCCGGACCAGATCGAAACGTGCAACTGGCTCAGCGTCACCTCGCGGCCGAGCGCCTGGCCCAGGCTGGCCTGGATCTGCGGACGGAAGTGGTTGGCGTCGACCAGCAGCAAGGCGCCGCCCGCCACGATCAACGCCAGCAGCACCAGGCCGAGCAAACCGAGCAGCAGGCGTTTCATGACCGTCACCTCGCGCAATTCTGTCGTGTGCCGATACTAGGAGCGTCGAGCTTCACCTGTCGATTCCGCGCGCCTTCGTTCGTCGCCTTCGCGTACCCTCCCCTATCAGGTGTCCCACGATGACCCTCAAGCTCTACGCCCACCCCTTCTCCTCCTACTGCCAGAAGGTGCTGATCGCGCTGTACGAGAACGACATCGCGTTCGAATGGCGCGTACTCACGCCGGATGACGCGGCCACCGACGCCGAGTTCACCGCGCTGTGGCCGATCCGGCGCATGCCCCTGCTGCGCGACGGCGAACGCACGGTGATCGAATCGAGCATCATCATCGAGTACCTCGACCGGCATTACCCCGGCGCCGCACCGCTGATTCCCTTCGACGTCGACACCGCACTGGAGGCGCGCGCGATGGACAGCTGCTTCGACCTCTACGTGCAAACCCCCGTGCAGAAGATCGTGTTCGACAGCCTGCGCCCCGCCGCCGACCGCGACCCCAGCGGCGTGAACGAGGCACGCGCGAGGCTGGATACCGCCTACGCCTGGCTGGACCGGAAACTCGCCGGCCGCCACTGGGCCACCGGCGGCGATTTCAGCCTCGCCGACTGTTCTGCCGCGCCCGCGCTGTTCTACGCCGACTGGACCCATCCCATTCCGGCGGACTTCGCCAACGTGCTGGCCTATCGGCAACGCCTGCTCGCGCGCCCTTCGTTCGCCCGGGCGGTGGACGAGGCGCGGCCCTACCGCTCGTACTTTCCGCTCGGCGCACCCGACCGCGACTGAGAGCCGCATCCCGCCGGATTGCCCGCAGCGGGACAACAGACATTCGGCTCATGCGCGGCGCGCCCGGCGCCCCTTCCACGCGTAACCGATCCCCAGCAGCACGAACCACACCGGACTCGCAATCAGCGCCTCGCGCGTATCCGGCTGCAGGCTCAGCAGTACCAGCACGAACACGAAGAACGCCAGGCACACCCAGCACATGAACACGCCGCCGGGCATCTTGTAGATCGACGCCTCGTGCAATTGCGGGCGCTTGCGCCGATAGGCCATGTAGGCAAACAGGATCAGCGACCACACGAACATGAACAGCACCGCCGATACCGTGGTGACCAGGGTGAAGGCGGTGACGAGGTCCGGAATCAGGTAGATCAGCGCCGCGCCCAGCAGCAGGCAGAAGCAGGAGAACAACAGGCCCAGCGACGGCACCGCAGCGCGCGACAGCCGACCGAACGTCTTCGGCGCATGTTTTTCTTCGGCCAGGCCGTACAGCATGCGGCTGGTGGAGAAGATGCCGCTGTTGGCCGACGAGGTGGCCGAGGTCAGCACCACGAAATTGATCAGGCTGGCCGCGGCCGGGATGCCGGCCAGCACGAACAACTCCACGAACGGGCTCTTGCTCGGCTCCACCAGGCGCCACGGCGTGACCATCATGATCGCGACCAGCGCCAGCACGTAGAAGATGATGATGCGGATCGGGATCGAGTTGATCGCCTTGGGCAGGTTGCGCTGCGGGTTGGCGGTTTCCGCGGCGGTGGTGCCGACCAGCTCGATGCCGACGAAGGCGAACACCGCGATCTGGAAGCCGGCGAAGAAGCCGCTCATCCCCTTCGGAAAGAAGCCGTCGTCGTTCCACAGGTTGGCCACCGAGGCCTGGTGCCCGGTGGGCGAGGTGAAGCCCCAGGCGACCAGCGCAAAGCCGGTGACGATCAGCGCGCAGATCGCCACGATCTTGATCAGCGCGAACCAGAACTCCATCTCGCCGAACAGTTTCACCGTGACCAGGTTGAGGCTGAGCAGCAGCAGCACGCACAGCACGGCGGGAATCCACGGCGCCAGCCCCGGGAACCAGAACTGCGTGTACGCCGCGATGGCGATGACGTCGGCGATCGCGGTGATGATCCAGCAGAACCAGTAGGTCCAGCCGCAGAAGAAGCCGGCCCACGGCCCGAGCAGGTCGGTGGAGAAATCGATGAACGACTTGTACTCGAGGTTGGACAGCAGCAGCTCGCCCATCGCCCGCATCACGAAGAACAGCATCACGCCGATGATCAGGTAGACCAGCAGGATCGACGGCCCGGCCAGGCTGATCGTCTTGCCCGAACCCATGAACAGGCCGGTACCGATCGCGCCGCCGATGGCGATCAGTTGCAGATGTCGGTTGGAAAGGCTGCGGCGCAGGTGGTCGGGTTGTCCCGGCAATGCGGTCATGCGTCGAGCCTTTGCAATGAGGAAAGCGACAACATACAGAAAACCGGGTCCCGCGTGCACTCCCGCGCTACGCGCCCGCAGGCACCGCCCGCGCGCAGTCCAGCGGCCAGCAGCCGAGCCGGATATGCCGCGTCCTGCCCAGCAGGCTGTGCACCAGCACGAATTCGTCGACGCGCCAGCCGATCGGCGCCACCGGCTCGGCGGCCACCTTGCGCGCGTCATATGCCAGGGTGACATGCGGCTCGAAACCGGCCCCGACCGGCACCACGCCCGCCTCGCGCAACAGCGCGGCAAGTTGCGCCTGGAAGGCGCGCAACGGCGCATTGCCGCCATCGGCGCGCAGCACGAACGGCAGCTTGTCGCGCCGGCCGTCGAAACTGGCCACGCGGTCGAACACCACTTCGAAAGGCGCTTCCCGCACCCGCGCTGCCGCCTTCATCGTGGCCTGCGCCACATCCGGTGGCAGCCCGGCCCAGTCGCCCAGATGCAGCAGGGTGATGTGGAAACGCTCCGGCAGCAGCGGCCTGCCGCGCAACCCGTGGCGGGTGCATTGTTCGGCGGCAAGCGCGCTCAACCGCGCCACGGTTGCCTGATCGGGGAACACCGCCAGGAACAGCCGGTCGGTCGCCGCCGCGGGTGCAAAGCCGGGAAATGAAGTCTGTGCCGCCACGCCCGTCACCCTCTGTGGTCATTGCCGGTGCGCGGCACCGGCGAGTTCAGTCCCTGCCCGCGCATCACTGCGGCAACGACGGAATCGCGAGGCTGCGCTCGGGGTCGCCGCTGGCGCCCGTGCGCAGGCCCGGCGGGATGTGCCCGACGTCGCCCACCGAGATCACCTTGAAGCTGCCGTCGGCCTCCACCCGGATGCGGGTGATGCTGGCGTTGCCCACCGACATCTCCAGCCACGCCTGCGGATCGACGCCCATCGCGCGCACCACCATGTTGCGGATCACGTTGCCGTGGCAGACCATCAGGTCGGTCTGCTCATGACCGGATGCGGGCTTGAAATAGCGCGCGAACAGGCGATCGAACTGCGCCTTGCAGGCGGCCAGATCG
This sequence comes from Rhodanobacter sp. UC4443_H10, assembly GCF_052978325.1. Taxonomy (NCBI): domain Bacteria; kingdom Pseudomonadati; phylum Pseudomonadota; class Gammaproteobacteria; order Lysobacterales; family Rhodanobacteraceae; genus Rhodanobacter; species Rhodanobacter sp. UC4443_H10. Next base: position 1,171,015 of record NZ_CM129668.1, read on the forward strand.
GCCGGCTTTTCCTTCGCCATGATCGCGGCCCGGCGCGTCGGCGGCGTGCACTCGGCCAGATCGTCGACCACCTCGAAGCGACGCGCCGGGAAGTCCTCGCCGATCAACGCTGCCGTATCGCGCGCCCGCTGCACCGGGCTGACATACATCGCATCGAAACGCGTCGGCAACCCGGCCAGCCGCGCACCCGCCAGATGCGCCTGCGCCACCCCGAGCGGCGCCAGCTGCGGCCCCAGCTTCGGATCGGCTTTCGCATCGGGCAGGTAATAGCCATGGCGGACCAGCACGATGGTGCGGGCAGCCGGCGCCGCCACATCGGCCGCGTGCAACGGGGCGATCAGCAACACCAGGCACAACCAGGGGAGCAGCCTTTTCATCACGAGCCATCCTGCAGCGGGTGTGGTGTCGAATGGTACCCGCTGCACGTCGTCATTCCCGTGCACCGGCATCCATGGCCATGCATGGGGCCATTCCTTCAACGCAGTCCCACCGTGCCCTCGGCAGCCTTGACCAGCTTCACCGGGTCGTAACCCACGCCATCCTTGAACACGAGGGTGACGTTCTCGATGTCCTTGATGCGCTCCGCCGGGTTGCCCCTGACCAGCACCAGGTCAGCCGCCTTGCCCACGTCGATCGAGCCGATCTCCTTTTCCACGCCCATGAAACGCGCGCCGTTCAAAGTGGCGATCCGGATGGCCTGCACCGGCGTGAAGCCCGCCTCCACCAGCAGCTCCACCTCACGCTGGTCGCCATAGCCCGCGATCACGCCACCGTAGCCGGTGGGATCGAGGCCGGCGAGCAGGGTGCCACCGGCCTCGACGAAGGCGCGTTCGAAAGCCATCTCCAACTTGAACGCCTGCGGCCACGGGGAATCCTTCATCGCCGCGACGCGCTCGCGCGCCTTCAGGTATTCGACGCGGGCCTGCGGCAACATCGCGTCCAGCACCCGCGCATCCTGCGGCGCGCGGCCGGGCACGAAGGTCTCGAACACCGGCAGCGTAGAGGTCACCGCAACGCGCTTCGCCACCAGATGCTTGATCAGCGCCCGGATTTCCGGGTCGTCGACCTTCAGCGTCGCCAGGCGCGCCACCGCGGCCTTGGTGTCCGGACACACATCCGGCTGCTTGCCGGGGCTGAACTCGGTGTCCACGAACAAGCCGTGCTCGAGATCGTCGATGCCGAGATCCGCCGCTTCGGTGAAGCCGATCGAACACAGGTGGCCGGTCACCTTGATGCCGCGCGCATGCGCCGCCGCGATCGCCGCCGACAACTCGGCGCGGGTGATGTGCATGTAAGCCTTGAACGACGTCGCACCCTCGTCCATCCAGTAGTTCACCGTATCGCGCGCGTCGGCGGCATCTGCCAGCTCGTGCATCTGCGGCGTGAAGCTGCCCTTGCCTTCCAGATACGGCCCGGTGGTGTGCATCTTCGGCCCCGGAATACGGCCCGCGTCGACCGCCTTCTTCAGCGCCAGGTCGGTGTAGGGCTCGGTGCTGCCGGTGGTGCGGATGGTGGTGACGCCGCCGGCGAGGTACAGCTTGGGAAAACTCGACGCCTGCTCCGGATAGATCGCCTCCTTCGCCGCGGGATTCACCTTGGGCGCGGGATAGAACATGTGGTCGTGCATGCCGACCAGGCCGGGAATCAGCGTCTGCCCGCCGCCGTCGATGACCGTCGCGCCCTCGGGCAAGGTCACGTGGCGCCCGACCGCCGCGATGCGCCCGTCGCGCAGCAACACCGTCTGGTTCTCCCGGGCGGGCGTGCCGTGGCCGTCGATCACCCGCACGTGGATGATCGCCAGCAGTGGCTGGGCGTGCACGACATAAACCTGCGCCGGAGACGACAACACCGGCATGGCGGCCCGGGCCGGCGACGCGGCCCCGAACGCGGCGCAGACCACAACCAGGGCGAACGCCCGCACTGTACCCATGCCACGAAGATTCGACGAACGATGCATGACTGCCCCCGGTTTGCGTGATGCACGGTTCCACTCGACCGCGCCGGGCGGAATGTACGCCCAGCGCCGCCGCCGGGGAATGGCTTGCCGCGACCAATTTGTCATGTATGTTGACTATCAAGTACACGGACTAATGAGTTGCCATGTCCCGCACACCTCACTGGCACGAGCAAGTCGTGACGCCGGCCCTGCTCCGCCACGCGCGAACCATTTACGGCACGGCCATGCGCCGGGCGCTGGGCAACGCCGGCTATCACGACATTCCGAAGAACGGCCTGTACCTGATTGGCGGCATGGCACTCCACGAGCGCGGCGTGCCGCTGGGGGAACTGGTCCGGGAGTTGCGCGTGTCCAAGCAGGCCGCCAGCCAGCTCGTCGACGCACTGGTGGCGGGTGGCTACCTGCAGCGTGCCGCCGACGAAAACGATCGCCGCAAGCTGGTCGTGACCCTGACTCGACGAGGCCGCGCCGCCGCGGAGGTGCAGGCGAAAGCGCGCGAGCAGGTCGACGCCGAACTGCTTGCACGTGTCGGTGCCCGCGCGGTCAGCACCACCCGCAGGACGCTCGCCGCCCTGATCGACCTCGGCCAGCCCGGCGAAAGTGGCCACCGACACGACTGAGCCGCTTGCTGGAACCTTTGCTCCAGCCCACCACCTGAGCGATGCCGCGCGGTTCGCGTACGTGTCGGCATCGCCCGTACCCGCCGGGCCTGGTACTGGACCCACATCGATGGCCATCGACTGGCGCTCGCGAGCCAACGCTTCTTCGACGGCCAGAGTGCGGGCCATTGCGCCGCGACCACCAGCCCGATCGGAACCGACCCCATCGCGCGGCATCATTGCCGCCCATTCGGGACACCGCCAAGGATGCTCTTCGCGCGCAAGGCGACATCCCTTTAGCTCACCTAAAATTCGCGGTGACGCTCGCACGGAATTTGTTGCCCGCGATTTCAGCGCATGAGCCCGCTCGCGGTGATACTCGGCTGCGTCGAGCCCGTTCGCTTCCTACAAAACAGCCTCCAGCCCCTTGCGATCAATCAGGTTCAGCAGCTTCAGCGAAGGACCGCTGGGCTTCTTCTCGCCGATTTCCCACTTCTGCACGGTGGAAACGCTGGTGTTGAGCACGGCAGCGAAGACGGCCTGGCTGACCTTCGAATTCTCGCGGATCAGCTTGATCTTGCTTGCGCCAATGTCCGGCACGGCGAGATGGCTCAGCGCTTCGTACTCGTGCATGCGGCGCTTGCTGATCACACCAGCCCGATGCAGGCCTGTGGCCGTCTCGTGGACTTCGGCAAGAATGCGGCTCTTGCGGACTTTGTTAGTCATGGTCTACCTCCACAAGTTCGTCGGCTTCCAGCGCGGCGGCAAGAGCTTTGTCGTCCTGACCAAGAAGATCTGACGCCAGCTCCTGCAGCGCGCGAAGCTCATGCTTGTCGATATTGGCTCGTTCGTTCTTGCCGAAACCAAAGATGAAGTACCAGCGGTCGCCTCGATTGGTGGCGACGATGGTTCGTGCGCCTCCGCGCTTTCCACGGCCGGGCAAGGCAATCCGTTTCTTGACCAACTGTCCGCCGAGGTCGGCATCGATCAGTCGTGCCTCCATCTCGATCACCGACTGGAACAGATCAGGACCGGCCAGACCCGTCTTGCCCATCCAACGGCTGAACGTCCGTGTTCTGAAAATCCGTTTCATGGCTACAACCATAGCACTTGGTGATATGGTTTTCATCTGCCCGTGGAGTCCTCGCATCAGTCAAAAAAGAAGCCCGCCATCGGCGGGCTTCTTCAGGCCAACGAGGTATCCCGTGCCCTACCCCAGCAACACCCGGTTCATCCGCTGCACGAATGCGGCGGGGTCCGGCAGCTGCGCACCGGCGGAAATCTCCGCCTGCTCCAGCAGCAGCGTAGCGAGATCGCGCGCCTTGTCCTCATCGGCCTCGTTCTCCACACGCTTGACCAGCGCGTGCGCCGGGTTGATCTCCAGCGTCGGCTTGCTCTCGGGCATGTCCTGCCCGGCTTCGCGCAGCAGACGCGCCAGGTGCGGGGCCATTTCGTAATCGGAGAGCGCCAGGCACGACGGCGAATCGGTCAGGCGGGCGGACACCTTCACCTCGCCCACGCGATCGCCGAGCAGGTCCTTGAGCTTCTTCAGCAGCGGCTCGGCCTCTTTCGTGGCCTCTTCCTGCTTTTTCTTGTCGGCCTCGTCCAGCGGTACCTCGCCCTTGGCCACGCTCTTGAGCTTCTTGCCTTCGTACTCGCCCAGGGAGCCGATCATCCATTCGTCGATGCGGTCGGACATCAGCAGCACCTCGATGTCCTTGGCCTTGAACGCTTCCAGCTGCGGGCTGCCGGCGGCGGCCTTGTAGCTGTCGGCGGTGATATACCAGATCGCGTCCTGGCCGACGGCCATGCGGCTGATGTAGTCGTCCAGCGAGACGTTCTGTGCGGTGCCCTCGCCCCTGGTCGAGGCGAAGCGCAGCAGCTTGGCGATGCGCTCGCGGTTGTTGGCGTCTTCGCTGATGCCTTCCTTGAGCGTATTGCCGAAGGCCTTGTAGAAGGTCGCGAACTTCTCCGGTTCGTCGCGGGCGAGCTTCTCGATCAGGTCGAGCACGCGCTTGACGCAAGCCGCCTTGATGCGGTCGACCTGACGGTTGTGCTGCAGGATTTCGCGGCTGACGTTGAGCGGCAGGTCGTCGGCATCGACCACGCCGCGCACGAAGCGCAGGTAGTTCGGCAGCAGCTCTTCGGCGGCGTCCATGATGAAGACGCGCTTGATGTAGAGCTTCAGGCCCTTGCGCTCGTCGCGGCCGCCCATCATCAGGTCGAACGGCGGCTGCGCGGGAATGTAGAGCAGCGTGGTGAAACTCTGGCTGCCCTCGACGCGGTTGTGCGTCCACGCCAGCGGGTCGTTGAAATCGTGGCCGAGCGACTTGTAGAAGCTCTGGTAGTCCTCGTCGGAAATGTCCGATTTCGGCTTGGTCCAAAGCGCGGAGGCCGCGTTGATGCTCTCGAACTCGTCGGTGGGCTTGCCGTCCCCGCTCTTATCAGAATCGGCCACCGGCATGCGGATCGGGAACGCCACGTGGTCGGAGTACTTGCGGATCAGCGATTTCAGCCGCCAGCCCTTGAGGAAGTCGTCCTCGTCGGCCTTCAGGTGCAGGGTCACCGCGGTGCCGCGTTCGGCCTGCTCGACCGCTTCCAGCGAGTACTCGCCCTTGCCGTCGCTCTCCCACTTCACGCCCTCGGCCGCGGGTGCGTCCGCGCGCCGGGTCACCACGGTGACCTTGTCGGCCACCACGAAGGCGGAATAGAAACCCACGCCGAACTGGCCGATCAGGCGGGCGTCGGCCTTCTGCTCGCCGCTCATCGCCTCCAGGAAACGGCGCGTGCCCGAGCTGGCGATGGTGCCGATGTTGGCCACCACCTCGTCGCGGCTCATGCCGATGCCGTTGTCGCGCACGGTGACGGTACGCGCCTCCGGGTCCCAGTTGATGTCGATGTGCAGCTCGCTGTCGCCGGCCAGGAGTCCGGGCTTGGCGATCGACTCGAAGCGCAGCTTGTCGCAGGCGTCGGAGGCGTTGGAGATCAGCTCGCGCAGGAAGATCTCCTTGTGCGAGTACAGCGAGTGGGTGACCAGGCGCAGGACCTGGGCAACTTCGGCTTCGAACTGGCGAGTTTCGGCGACAGGCGCATTCATGGGCGGATTCAACTCCATGGCAAATGAAAATGGTGGGTCGTCGCCTCCTCGGGCATGACCGGCGGACCGACCCCGCACGATCCCCGCACCGGTGGAACCGGTCATGGAAACGCGACAACTGGCCCCGAGATTCGGGCAGCCGGCCGCGGTTTCAAGGCCGGGCGGCCGATAAAATGGCCCGATGACGTACCGCGGACGCTTCGCCCCTTCGCCCACCGGGCAACTGCACTTCGGCTCGCTGGTGGCCGCGGTGGGCAGCTGGCTGTGCGCCCGCCACGCCGGCGGCGAATGGCTGGTGCGGATGGAGGATATCGACCCCCCGCGCGAGGTGCCCGGCGCCGCCGCCGACATCCTCGCCGCGCTGCCCGCGTTCGGCCTGGTGGCGGATGCGCCGGTGCTGTTCCAGTCGCAGCGCACCGCCGCCTACGACGAGGCGTTCGCGGCGTTGCGCGCGGCCGACCTGGTATTTCCCTGCACCTGCAGCCGAAGCCAGCTCGCCGCCAGCGGCGGCATCCATCGCGACGGCCACTGCATCGACGGCAGTCACGCCGATCGCGAACCGGCGTGGCGGCTGCGCGTGAGCGATGTGGAGATCGGGTTCGACGACGCCCTGCTGGGGCCGCAACGCGAGCGGTTGCGCGAAACCGTGGGCGATTTCGTGATCCGCCGCGCCGACGGTTTCTATTCCTACCAGCTGGCCTGCGTGGTGGACGACGCCTTCCAGGGCATCACCGAGGTGGTGCGGGGCCAGGACCTGCTCGACTCCACCGCGCGGCAGATCTGGCTGCAGCGCTGCCTGGGCCTGACCACGCCGACGTATCGACACCTGCCCCTGGTGCATGACAAGGCCGGCAACAAGCTGTCGAAATCCTCCCACGCCTGGCCGCTCGACCCCGGCGAGCCCACGCCGGCGCTGCGCCGCGCACTCGCTTTCCTCGGGCAGGCATTGCCGGACCGGCCGGTGGACGCAGACGCCCTGCTGGCCCACGCGCTGACCAGCTTCGACCCCGCCCGATTGCCGCATTGCAGCGGTAGTTCCCCCGACTGATCGGCTATAACTGGACGGCCGTTCACGCCGTTTTGCACGAGCAGTGCAGGCGCGCGACAACGGCAACATTCGCGTGCTTGACTTGGGCAAACAGGAGATCGACGGCATGACCCAGCGTACGGCTTTGGTTACCGGGGGAACCGGGGGCATCGGCAGCGCCATCGTGCGCCATCTGGCGAAACAGGGTCACAAGGTCGCCACCAATTATCGCGACGAGGCCAAGACCGCCGCCTGGCGCGAAGCGATGGCGCAGGAGGGCATCGAGGTGTGCACGGTGCGCGGTGATGTGTCCGATCCCGAATCCTGCGCGGCGATGGTGCGGGCGATCGAGGAAAAATGCGGTCCGGTGGACATCCTGGTCAACAACGCCGGCATTACCCGCGACACCACCTTCCACAAGATGAACTATCAGCAGTGGACGGACGTGATCAACACCAACCTCAACTCCTGCTTCAACGTCACCCGCGCGGTGATCGAGGGCATGCGCGCGCGCAAGTGGGGCCGCATCGTGCAGATCAGCTCGATCAACGGCCAGAAGGGCCAGTACGGCCAGGCCAACTACGCCGCGGCCAAGGCCGGCATGCACGGTTTCACCATCTCGCTGGCGCAGGAAAACGCCAAGTTCGGCATCACCGTCAACACCGTCTCGCCCGGCTACGTCGCCACCGACATGGTGATGGCCGTGCCGGCGGAAGTGCGCGCCAAGATCGAGGCGCAGATCCCGCTCGGCCGGCTCGGCCGGCCGGAGGAGATCGCCCACGCCGTGGCCTTCCTCACCGGCGAGGAAACCGGCTGGATGACCGGCGCCAACCTGGCGATCAATGGCGGCCAGTACATGGGGTGGTGATAGAAGAGGAGTGAGAAGTGAGAGAGGAGCCCCTGCTTTCTCTCTTTCCCCACTCCTCTGCACTCACTTCTCACCTTTCCCCAGGAGCTTCTCGATCACCTTGCCCACCGCTGCAAAGGCGAACGCGCCGGTGACGTGGGTGGCCGCGCCCAGGCCCCCGCCGCAGGCGAGGTTCATGGAATCGCCGCCCGGCGGCCGGGTGCCGCAGACAGTGCCGTCGGGTTGCGGGTACTGCACGTTCTGCAGCGAATAGACGGCTGAAACGCCGAAGTAGCGATCCGGGTTGCGCGGGAAATTGAAATCCGCACGGAGCTTCTTGCGGATCAGGCTGAACATTGCGTCGTGCTCCGTGCGCGACAGGTCGCGCACGCGGATCTGGGTGGGGTCGGTGCGACCACCCGCCGAGCCCACGCTGACGATCGGCAGCTTGCGCCGGCGGCACCAGGCGATCGTTTCCAGCTTCACCCGGAACGCGTCGCAGGCATCGAGCACCACGTCGTAGCCGCGGTCGAGCAGCTCGTCCAGCGTGGCCGGGGTGAGGAAGCGCTCGATCGCCTCCAGCCGGATCGCCGGGTTGATCGCATGCGCGCGCGCCGCCATCACGCCCACTTTCGACTTGCCGTATTCGCCGTCCAGCGCGTGCAGCTGGCGATTGGTGTTGGACACGCAGACCTCGTCGGCGTCGATCAGGGTGAGCCGGCCCACGCCGCTGCGCGCCAGCGCCTCGACCGCCCACGAGCCGACGCCGCCCACGCCGATCACGCAGACATGCTTCTGCGCCAGCATGCCCACGCTGCCCTGCCCGAACAACCGCTCGACGCCGGCGAAGCGCTCGACCGGCACGGCTACCTCGTTCATGGCATACCCGCGCGAAGCGGCGGCGGCAGGAAAACGGTCACGGCGAGCACCCTGGCGAAAACGGTCATTTTATCGCGCCGGCTTGGCCTCGCGGCAGTCGCGCAGGCTATGCTTGCGCTTATCCCTCGAAATGGAGCGGCTCCATGCGTGTTGCCCTGATGATCCTGCTCGGCCTGGTGATTGGCATCATCGGTACCGTCAACGTGATGAACGTGCTGAGCGAGCGCAATCCGATGCCCGCAGCGGTGATGCATACGCTCGGCTATCACGTGGGCGAATTGAAAGGCGCGATCAAGGCCAACCAGTGCGAGGCGGCGAAGGTCCAGCATCACCTGGCCCGGCTCGAATCCACCGCCAGCGACATCACGCCGGTGTTCGGCATGAACGACAAGGATTTCGCCGACCACGCCAGCCAGTTGCAGGACCGCCTGCACCAGGCCGTGGCAGCGGCGCCGGCGACCTGCACCGCGCTGGCCGCCGTGCTCAAGCCGGTGGGCGAGAGCTGCAAGAGCTGCCACGACAAATATCGCTGATCGCGGGCGCCGCTCAGAAGCGGATCTTGCCGCGCAGCATCTGCGCGTACATCACCCAGTCGCCGGCAAGGCTGTACAGCGGGTGCTTGAACGTGGCCGGGCGGTTTTTCTCGAACGCGTAGTGGCCCAGCCAGGCGAAGCCGTAGCCGGCCACCGGCACCAGCCACAGCCAGCGCCACTGGCCGCTCGCCACGGCCAGCACCAGCACCGCGAGCACCAGCGTGCTGCCGATGAAATGCATTCGGCGGCAGCTGCGATTGGCGTGCTCGCCGAGATAGAACGGATAGAACTCGGCAAAACTGCGAAAGGTCGACATGCTGCTGCTCCGCGAGCGGGCGCCCTGATTCCGCCCCGCCACATTTACCAGGCGCGTTGATATTGCACCGGTGCGTCGATCGACGCACCCAGCTGCGCTGCCGCGCGGCGGGGAAAATAGGGATCGCGCAGGCTCTCGCGGGCGATCAGCACCACGTCGGCGGCGCCGTTGGCGATGATCTGCGCGGCCTGCTCCGCGCCGGTGATCAGGCCCACCGCACCGGTGGCGATCCCGGCCTCGCGGCGGATTTGCGCCGCGAACGGCACCTGGTAACCCGGCGCCAGCGGAATCTTCACGTGCGGCAGCAAGCCGCCGCTGGAGACGTCGATCAGGTCCACGCCCAGGGGCTTCATCTGGCGCGCCAGTTCCACGCTCTGCCCGATGTCCCAGCCGCCGGCATCCGCCCAGTCGGTAGCCGAGACGCGCAGCCACAACGGCAGTGCGGCCGGCCACACCTCGCGCACGGCGACGACCACCTCGCGCACCAGACGGATGCGATTCTCGAAGCTGCCGCCGTAAGCATCGTCGCGCCTGTTGCTCAGCGGCGACAGGAACTGATGCAGCAGGTAGCCGTGCGCCGCATGCACCTCGATCAACTCGAAACCCGCTGCCAGCGCGCGTTGCGCGGCGGCGCGAAAGTCCGCGATCACCGCCTGGATACCGGCCTCGTCCAGCGCCTGCGGCGCCGGCCAGCCGGCAGCGAACGGCAGCGCCGAGGGCGCGACGGTAACCCAGTCGCCCTGCCCCGCCGGCACGGGGCCGTGCCCGTCCCACGGCCGCAGCGTGCTGGCCTTGCGCCCGGCGTGAGCCAACTGCATGCCGGCAATCGCGCCCTGCGCCTTGATGAAACGGGTGATCGGCTGCCATGCCTGCAACTGGGCGTCGTTCCACAGGCCGGTGTCCTGCGGCGAGATGCGCCCCTGCGCGGACACCGCCGAAGCCTCGGCGATCACCAGCGCCGCGCCGCCGACCGCGCGGCTGCCCAGGTGCACCATGTGCCAGTCATTGGGCACGCCGTCGGTGGCCGAGTATTCGCACATCGGCGACACCGCGAGGCGGTTGCGCAAGGTCAGGCTGCGTTGGGCAAGCGGATCGAACAGGTTCATGGAAAATCCAGCGTCACGGAACGGTCGAGATGCAGACGGCGACGCCGGGAATCAAGCCGCCGTGTCGCCGCGCGCGACGAAAGTCGCATCCGCCTCGGCCAACCAGCCGGCGATGCGCGCGGCGACCGGCGCCGGCGCCTTCATCCAGCCGAAATGGTCGGCCGGCGTGCCATCCAGGTCGTCGCGCAAGATCGTCTCCACGCGACGCGCGGCCGGACCGAGCTTGCCCAGCAGCCATGCCAGCGAGGCCGGCGGACCGAGCCAGTCCTGCTGCAGTCGCAACGCCAGCACCGGCAGTTGCAGCGCGGCCAGCAAGCGCTCGAAATCCTGCGTCATGCCGGCCACCGCATAGCGGCCGCTGCGGCCGCTGCGTGCCCAGTCGGCGATCACGCCGCGCGCCTCGTTGCCGCCGAAACCGATCCGCCGCCCGGGCAGATGGCCGACCAGCGCAGCCAGCCAGGGCGCCAGCGCATAAGCGGCACCAATCAGCCAGCCGTGCCGGAACCGCCGCCAGTACGGCGCGCCACTGGCGACCAGCACCACGCCGGCGAAATCGTGCGGATGCAGGCTGGCGTAAAGCAGTCCGAGCTGGCCGCCGAGGCTGTGGCCGCCCAGCCAGCAGCGCGCCTGCGGCCAGCGCTGGCGCACCGCCGCCATGCCGGCGGGCAAGTCGTCCTCCAGCAATTGACGGTAACCCCAGTTGCAATCGCGGCCGGCGCGCCGATCGCTGGAGCCGATGCCGCGCCATTCATGCAACACCACGGCGACGCCGGCCACCGCCAGCGCTTGGGCCAGCGGCAGGTAATGCCGCGCCGGCATGCCCATCGCCGGCATCCAGTACAACAACTGCTGCCAGCGACCGGCCGGAAGCGTGGCCAGCAGCTCGCAGCGCGCGCCGTCGGCGGCGGTGACCGGGATGACCAGCGACTCGGCCGCGACAGGGGCGTTCTGGATGAAATGGTCGGGCATCCCGACAGGCTAGCGAATTGCCCGCGCCACTACAAAAAGGGTCCTTCCGGCTTTAGCGTGGGTAAACATCGAGGCCGCCGCAGAAGAAGTAGGCGGCGGTCTTGAAGTGTTCGGGGTTGCGGTAACCGCAGGCCCGGCGCTTGATGGCCATGAGCTTGCTGTTGATGCCTTCGGCGACGGCGTTGGTGATGCGTAGGCGACAGTAGGTGACTATGTTGTCCAGACGCCGCTTGAGCATGTGGGCAACTTGCCGGATGGGCTCCAGGCGGCTGTGCGTGGCCCAGTGGAACCAGTGTTTGAAGTAACGGCGTGCCCATGCCTCACGCCGGTAGGACCACAGGTGGCGCAAGGCCTCCTTGATCGCCCAGGCACGAGCCACCTTGAGGTTCTGCCCCATCAGGTCACGCAGTTGATGCCGTCGCTGCTGGGGCAGGTTTTCCCGGCTGTAGAGCCACAGGTATTTGGTTCGCGCCAAGGTGTTGTCCCCGGTCGCGCGCAGGGCCCGATGCTCTGCCTTGCGTACCGCATCCACGGCTTGCCCCATGTGCTGCATGATGTGGAAGCGATCGAAGACGATCTTGTCGGTGGCCGCGGGGACATGCGACACGGTGGCCTGGAAATAGGGATCCCACATGTCCATGGCCACCGCCTGGATGTGCTCACACTGCTCCGGCGTCAGGGTCTCGTAGAACTCTGCCAGCGATCCACGCGTGCGCTCATCTGCCATGTACTCGATGGTGGAACGATCCACGTCACTGACAATGGTCGTGTACGAATGGCCTTTGCGGAACGCCTTTTCATCCACGCCGATCCGACGCAGCGACAGCGGCCCCTTGCGCGACTGACCACGGCGCACCGCTCGCTCCATGACGCCGAACACCTCGTCCCAGGACAGATGCAGCAGCCGGCAGGTGCCACTGACCGTGGCGCACTGCTGCAGCACGTCGATGATCCAGCGCTCCATCAGCAACGTGAAGCGAGAGCGTGGCTCGGCCCAAGGCACCGCGACCTGCACCACGCCGTGATCCGGGCAGCGAACACGAGGCACCCGTGCCTTGAGGATCGTCTGCAGCTGGCAGGTATCCAAGTGGCGCCAAGCGCGCGCCGGCGCATGGTCATGGACCGGCAGTTCCTGGTCGCACTTGGGGCAACGCCAGCGACATCCCTCCGGATGATCCACCTCTACCTCAACCCGATTCCCTGGTAGATCCAGATGAACATCCGCTACTCGCCAGGGTGCTGATAGACCAAGGATCTGCCGGTATAGCTCTACATCGCGCATTGGACGGGCTCCGCTCACCGCTCCCGCCCATCCTCCTATCCCCAGCTACCCACGGGAATCCCGGAAGGACCACAAAAAGAGGCCGGCTTGCGCCGGCCTCCTCAAGCAGACCTCGCCACCGTCATCAGACGGGGGTGACGTCTTCGGCCTGCAGGCCTTTCTGGCCGTCGACCACCTTGAAGGTCACCTTCTGTCCTTCCTGCAGGCTCTTGAATCCCGAACCAGTGATGGCGCGGAAATGCACGAACACGTCGGGGCCGCTTTCACGGCTGATGAAGCCGAAGCCCTTGGCGTCGTTGAACCACTTGACTGTACCCGTTTCACGATCCGACATGACTCACACTCCGATCCAATCCAGACTCTATCGACTAACCGGCCACAGGGGGGCCGACGGTTTACTGAGCATGCCAAGGTCGGGTGCAACGGACGGATTCAGGAAATCCCCAGTGGGCACTCACGCCGCCAAGCAGACGCAGCGATTCAAGCATAACGGATTTTTGGAAGAAAAGTGATTTGTCAAGCGGCTCGTCGTGACAGCCGTCCCGACAGCCGAAATCCGTTGCCGATCCGCGCCCCTGGCGGGCCGGGGCGGGCTCGCCGACAACCGACCCCTGCCGACCCCGGCGCGCGGGTTTCAGGTTTTCTTTACTTCACTTGCGGTTTAGTTGATTCGTTCGACCTTCCGCCAGACCGGGTGCCTGCGGCCTGCCCAATGCACAGGAGAGCATCATGACCACCCCGTTCCGCCTGGCCCTGGCCGCCACGGCCGCCACCTTGCTTCTCGCCGGCTGCGCCAGCGACACCGGGACCCGGCCGACACCGGCCACCTCGTCCCACGCCACCACCCGCTCGACCGCTCCGCCGACACCCGGCCAGCGCTCCAGCCACCACGCCGCCGCGCCTGGCGACGCGAACCTGCCGGAACAGACCGGCATCCCCGCCTGCGACGACTACCTGTCCAGCTACCTCGCCTGCCACCGTGCGGCCGGCATCTTCTCGGCCGAACAGCTGCCGCTGCGTTACGAGGCGATGCGCACCAACTTGCTGCGCGATTCGCAGAACCCGGATGTCCGTCCGCAACTGGGCGAGCGCTGTAACTCGCTGGCGCGCAGCCTGCGCGAGGCACTGCATGGCAAGTCCTGCAGCCCCAACCCGGCTCCGGCGGGCAGCACGCCGTAGGCTGGGCGCCTAAGCCAGTCGACGCAGCTCGGCGCGCAGCGACCGGGCGAAGGCGGCCGGTCGCGAGCGGACCACCCGCACCTGCGGCGTGCCATGCCAGCGCGCGGTATCGAGGATGGCTTGTGCCAGTTCCGCCAGCAGGCGCGGCGCGATCGCCACACCGGGTTCGAGTTCGATCGACTTGACCTCGAACAGGCCATCGCCGCGATGCGCCTTGGCGTCGAGCCGCCCGACCAGCCGGCCGCGATGCAGGATCGGCAGCACGAAGTAGCCGTAGCGCCGTCGCGCGGCCGGGACGTAGCACTCCAGGCTGTAGTCGAAATCGAACATCGCGCGCAGCCGCGTGCGGTCCCACACCAGCGGATCGAACGGCGACAGCAGTGCCGTGCGCGTGGCGCGCAGCCGCCCGCCCAGCGCCCGTTCCAGCAGATCGGCGTGATCGCGATGCACGTAGCCGGGAGTCGCCCAGCCCTGTACCGCCACGGCCAGCAGTTCACCGCTGGCCAGCAGCGGCGCCAGTTCGGCAGCGCCAACGCGCGGCTTGAGCCGGTGGTAGTCGGCGATCCACGCGGCCGGCGCCACGCCCAGTGCGCGCACGCCGTCGAGGACGAAGCGGCGACGCAGCGCGGCGGCCGGGAGCGTGGCCACCCGCGGATCGGGCGGCGGGTCGAGTTGCGCCAGCACCCGTTCGCTCAAGTCGTACACGCGCTGGAAGCGCTCGCGCCGCAGCACCATCAGTTCACCCAGGGCGAACCACGCCTCCAGCCAGCGCTTCTCCGGCTTCCACTCCCACCAGCCCGAGCTGGCCGCGCCCTGCTCGCGGGCAAAATCCGCCGCGCGCACCGGGCCCTCGGCGCGAATCCGCTCGAGCAGGCCGTCCATCCCGCTGCGCTGTTCGCGATGCATGCGTGCGGCGTGTCGGTGCGCCCAGTGTCCACCGCGCTGGTCGCTCCACGCACGGTGCCACGGCAGATCGGCGGCGCTGACGAAGCAGGCCTCGTGCGCCCAGGTTTCGGCCAGCTTGCCTTCGGCCAGCGCCTCGTCCAGCCAGGCCATCGGGTAATCACCCAACCGCGCGTGCAGTACCAGGTACGGGCTGCGCGCCACGACGTGGATGGTGTCGATCTGCAGCAAGCCCATGCGCTCGATGGCGGCCACCACGTCGGCGCGCCGGGCGCGTCGCCGGCTGGCCTGCAGCAAGCCCTGGGCCGCCAGTTGCAACAGGCGCGCCTGGGCAAGGCTGAGGGTGGGCGAAGCTGAAGCCCGGCTCAATGGCGTGTCGCCGTTGCCCGCATCGGCGGGCGATCTTGAGCGGACATATACACATCCCTTGCTAGGGTCGAGAGGAGTTCGGGTGCGGCGGCATGCGCGACCGGACCCCCGTGTTTTTTCGGACACTCATTCTGGCATGGAGGATTCCATCATGAACTTCCGCACTCCCCTGTACGGCTGCCTGTTGGCCGGCGGGTTGTTGTTCGCCGGCGCGAGCCTGGCGCAGGACACCCCTGCCCCGGCCGCTTCCGCCACCGCCACCGATACCGCCACGTTCAACACGCCGCAGGGTCAGGTCGTGGTCAAAAGCGCACCGGCTCCGGCGCCGACGATCGCCCCGGCGCCCTCGTTCCAGCAGTTGGCGGCGGGCGGCAAGGGCATCACCGAGGAACAGGCCTCGGCCTATCCTCCGTTGGCCAACGACTTCCTCAACGCGGACAGCAACAAGAATGGCAAGGTCAGCGAAGCGGAATACGCACGCTGGGTGAAGCAGCTGCATTGAACACGCGGACGCGATGCCCGTGAATCGTGCATTCACGGGCATCGGATAAACTTGCCGGCCTGAATCGACGGCCGGCATGGCGCTCGCCGCGCATCGGAAAGACATCATGAAACTCCCGCTCGTCGCAGCCTGCGCGGCATGGGCCTGCGTGGCTGCTGCCACGGCGCATGCACAGAATCCCGACCCGATGGACATCCGCGGCTGCACCGCGATCGAGAGCGATGCGCAGCGGCTGGCCTGCTACGACCAGGCCACCGGCCGGGTCAACCTGCCGGTGGCGCAGAAGCGCACGGTGCAGGCGGCCGGCGGCGAAGTGTTCGGTCACGACCATCCCGGCACACCCGCGGCCGGCCCCGGCAACAGCGAGGTGGCCGTGCCGCTGTCGCTGCTTGACAGCCGCTGGGAGCTGGCGCCGGAAAGCAAACTGGGCACCTTCAACGTTCGCGGCTACAAGCCGGTCTACGTGCTGCCCATCTTCGCCAGCAGCAACCAGAACAACCAGCCGCACAGCCCCAACCCCGACAACGACGCCACCGGCAGCGAGCGGCTGGACAACATCGAGGCGAAATTCCAGCTGAGCCTCAAGGCCAAGGTGTGGCAAGGCGTGTTCGGCGACGCCGGCGACCTGTGGGTGGGCTATACCCAGTCGTCGCGGTGGCAGGTCTACAACTCCACCCTGTCGCGCCCGTTTCGCGAGACGGACTACGAGCCCGAGGCGATGCTGATGTTCGACACCAGCTACCACGTGCTTGGCTGGGAGGGACGCCTGCTCGGCATCGGCTTCAACCACCAGTCCAACGGCCGCGGGCTGCCCTTGTCGCGCAGCTGGAACCGACTGATCGCCAACGTCGGCTTCGAACGCGAGGGCTGGACGGTGATGATCCGCCCGTGGTGGCGCATTCCCGAATCGCGAAGCATCGACGACAACCCCGACATCAGCGATTACGTGGGGCGCGGCGAGGTGGAGATCGTGCACGAGTGGAACGGCCAGGAATTCGGCCTGACCTTGCGCGACTCGTTCCGCGGCGGCAGCCGCCAGCACGGATCGTTGCGCTTCGGCTGGAGCTTTCCGATCGCCGGCAACCTGCGCGGCTACGCCGAACTGTTCAAGGGCTACGGCGAGAGCCTGATCGACTACAACCACAACGCCACCTACCTCGGCGTGGGCGTGTCGTTGCTGGACTGGTACTGACGCGCGACGCGTTGCCGGCGGGCTTCAAGGCTCGCCGGCGATGCCGTTGCGTTCACCAATGCACTGGCGCATCGGGGCACGATTGCCCTGGTTGCTCAGTGGTGATGGCCACCCGCACCGTGCACGTGGCCATGTGCCAGCTCTTCCTCGCTGGCCGCGCGCACGTCGGTCACCTCGATGGCGAAATGCAGGGTCTTGCCCGCCAGCGGATGGTTGCCGTCGATGAAGACCTTGTCGTCCTCGACGCGGGTGACGGTGACGTTGATCTCGCCCTGCGGACCGCGGCCCTGGAACTGCATGCCGGGCTGGATGTCCTCCACGCCCTGGAAGGCCGAGCGCGGCACTTCCTGCATCAGCTCGGGATGGTGCACGCCGTAACCCTCCTCGGGAACCACGTCGGCGGTGAACTTGTCGCCCGCCGAGCGGCCTTCCAGCTGCTTTTCCAGGCCCGGTACGATCTGGCCGCCGCCGTGCAGGTAGGTCAGCGGATCGCGACCGGCGGAGCTGTCGATGACCTGGTTCTGGTCGTCGGTGAGGGTGTAGTGGAAGGCGGCAACGGAATCTCGGGCAATCTGCATCATCTGGCCTCGCTCGGGGGTCATGTGGGCCGACCACGGTCGGCAAAGGGACAAAGCCTATCAGACCGCGCGCGCATGGCCTGCGCAGGGGCGTCCCGAGCGCCGCCGACCAGCTCAATGCAGGCCGTGGCGATCGCCGTGGACCGCGGTGACGGGATGGTTCACCCCTGCAAGCGGGCCCGCGTGTCGCGACCGATCTTCTGCGGCGTGTCGGTGGGCGCGTAGCGCTTGACCACCTGGCCGTCGCCATCGACCAGGAACTTGGTGAAGTTCCACTTGATCGCCTCGCTGCCGAGGATGCCCTTGGCCTGGCTTTTCAGCCATTGGTACAGCGGCGCGGCGTGCTCGCCGTTCACCTCGACCTTGGCGAACATCGGAAAGGTCACGTCGAAGCGGGTGCTGCAGAAATCCTTGATCTCGGCTTCGCTGCCCGGCTCCTGGTGGCCGAACTGGTCGCAGGGAAAGCCCAGCACCACCAGGCCCAGCTCGCGCTGTTCGCGCCACAAGGCTTCCAGGCCCTCGTATTGCGGAGTGAATCCGCACTGCGAGGCGACGTTGACCACCAGCAAGGTCTTGCCGCGCCACTCACCCAGCGATCGCGGCTTGCCGTCGATGTCGGTCACGGTGAAATCGTGGATGCTGGTCATGGCTTGCTCCGGAACTGTGGCGGGTGTCCGGCCAGCGTACGCCATCGAGATGGCTCGGGCATATCCATATGCGGCATGCTCCTTTGGCGCCGGCGGTGCGCGCGGCTACCGTCAAGGCGTTGCCGCCACGCCGGATTCGCCGTGCTCCACCTTGCCCTCGTGCTGCTGTCCCTGTTGCTGCTGGCCGGCGTGTTCAGCCGCGCGCCGGACGATCCGTGATCGGCGCCACTCACCCCTGGGTGGCGGGGATCTCGAACACCTGGCGCAGGTAGGCCACGTAGGCCGGGTCATCGCACATGTTCTTGCCGGGGGAATCGCTGAGTTTGGCCACCGGCTGGCCGTTGCAGCGGATCATCTTGATCACGATGTTGATCGGCGCCGGCCCCACGTCGTTGGTGAGGTTGGTGCCAACGCCGAAGGCGAGTTGGCAGCGGCCGCGGAAATGCGCGTAGAGCTGCATCACGCGCGGGATGTCCAGGCCGTCGCTGAACACCAGCACCTTGTTGCGCGGGTCGACGCGGTTGTCGCGGTAGTGCGCCAGCACCTTCTCGCCCCAGGCGAACGGATCGCCGGAATCGTGGCGGGTGCCGTCGAACAGCTTGCAGAAGTACATGTCGAAATCGCGCAGGAAGGCATCCAGCCCGTACACGTCGGACAGCGCGATGCCCAGATCGCCACGGTATTCGCGCGCCCACGCCTCCAGCGCCGCGACCTGCGAATCGCGCAGCCGCGGCCCCAGCGCCTGGTGTGCCTGCAGATACTCGTGCGCCAGCGTGCCCAGCGGGGTCAGGCCCAGTTCGCGTGCCAGCCACACGTTGCTGGTGCCGGCCAGCTGCGCGCCCAGTTCGTCGCGCAAGGTGGTGACCACCTCCTGCTGCCAGCGCCGCGAATACCGCCGGCGGGTGCCGTAATCGGCGATGCGGCACAGCGTGTAATCCGGCGCATCGCGCAGCATGGCGATCTTGTCGTGCAGGCGCCGGCGCCCTTGGGCCAGATCCAGCCCGGCGCTGGTGCGGCGGAAATATACCTCGTTGACGATCGCCAGCAGCGGCACCTCGAACATGATCGTGTGCAGCCACGGCCCGCGGATGCGGATCTCGATCTCGCCGGGCACGGCGGCCGAGGGCGCGATCTCCACGTACTTCTCGTTGAGCTGGAACAGGCCCAGGAAATCGACGAAATCGCTCTTGATGAAACGCCAGCTGCGCAGGTAATCCAGCTCGTCCGCGCGAAAACGCAGGCGGCACAGCGCGGCCAGTTCGGCGCGGATGTCGTCGATGCACGCGGCCAGGTCAATACCCGGCGTGCGGCACTTGAAGCGGTATTCCACCTCGGCCGCGGGATACTGGTGCAGCACCACCTGCATCATCGAGAACTTGTACAGGTCGGTGTCGAGCAGCGATTCGATGACCATCGGGCGCCCAGGGGAGGAAGAAGCGGCAGCACCGGCCATTATCCATGGTCGGCCATCGGCGCCGGGCAAAATAAAACCCCATCGGCCAGGGGAGGACCGATGGGGCTTGTCAGGCGGCCTCCAGGGGAGGTAAGGCCGGCCCCTCAGCAAGGCGATGGATTGCCCCGCTTCCTGTCGCCGTCACGGCGATACACGGGCTTAGTGTGTGCGCGACGACGTGAGTTCAACGTGCACGCCCGCCGCCGTTCAGCGCCGCGACAGGTGCGCCGGCCCGCCCGGCGCCAAAGCTGGCCCTACACTGGGCCCATTGCACGGAGAATCCCATGCGCGGAACCTCGATCGACGCCCCCCGGATGACGCGGATCACCGCCCTGCTTGCGATCGCGCTGATGCTTCTCGGCAGCAGTCGATTCGTGCGCGCCGCCGAACTCCGCATCGACCTGGGCCATGGTGCCACCCGCTGGAGCACCGCCACCCTGCTGGCGCGCCCGGACGCGCGCACCGTCACCGTGCTCGGCGACGTGGCGTTCAAGCGCACCCGACACTACCGCGCCGTGCCGCTGACTGCCCTGCTGCCCGGCATCGTGGCCGGCGATCACCTGCAATTTGTCGCGAAGGACGGCTTTGTCGCCGAAATACCCGCCGCGCTGATCCTGAGCCGGCGCGGCAGCGTCGCCTGGCTGGCGATCGAGGAGCCGGCCCGGCCGTGGCCGGCGTTGCCTGGCGGACACGGCCGCGCCGGCCCGTTCTATGTCGTGTGGACGCAGCCGCGCGCGGCGGGCGTGGGACCGGAGCAATGGCCATATCAACTGGCCACGATCCGCCGCGCCGACAGCATGGCCGCGCGTTTTCCGGCCATGCTGCCGGACCCGCGAACGCCGGCGGACAGTGCCGTGCGGCGAGGGCTGGCGGTGTTCCAGCGCACCTGCTTCGCCTGCCACACACTCAACGGCGCCGGCGATGCCCGACTCGGGCCGGACCTCAACATTCCGCACAACCCCACCGAGTACCTGCGCGCCGACCTGCTGCGCGGGTACATCCGCGATCCGCAATCGCTGCGCCGCTGGCCGCAGGCGAAGATGCCGGGCTTCGACACGCGGGCGCTTTCCGACGCCGACCTCGATGATCTGCTGAGCTACCTGCGCCACATGGCGGGGAGAAAAACATTGCCGGGCGGCGGGCACTGAGTTTTCAGCGCGGCGCGTCCTGAGCCTCCGCACCGTGTGGCGGCGTCATCAGCGCTTCCAGCGCGCGATCGCGGCGCGGCTTCGGGTCGCGAGCCAAAGCGCGGACGTCGGCGTAGAACGCCGTCCAGTCCTGCCCCGAGCGCTGGAACAGCACGTCGAACGCCGGCACCCAGTGGTCGTACAAGCCGAACGGCAGCAGCCGGGCGTTGTTGATCGGCTGCGCCACCCACGCGTCGTAGCGATGGTCGCCGGGCCATCGGCGTTCGCGCCACTGCGCGTAGCGTTCGCGGAACGCGGCGATCGCGGCCTGCTTGCCGGCTTCCATTGCCTCGGCATCGACGCCGCTGGCGTACAACAGCTTCAGGCGCTCGCGCAGATCCAGCACGAGCCGGGTGAAGCCGTCGGCGATCGCGTCATCGTGGCCTTGCGCCGGCGGCAGGCCGCGCGAGGCGCGCCATTCGCGCAGGCCCTGGCGCTGCACGAAGCTGGCGAAGGATTCGTTGAACGCGCTGTCGCTTTTCACGTAGATCAGCTGGTGCGCCAACTCGTGGAAGATCGTGCCGGCCAGCTCGTCGTCGTCCCAGCGCAGCATGCTGGACAGCACCGGATCGGCAAACCAGCCCAGCGTCGAATACGCCGGCACGCCGCCGATCCACACATCGTCGCCGCGGGCCTTCCAGCGCGCCGCATCGGCCTGCGCCGCCTGTTCGCTGAACCAGCCCCGGTAAGCCACGCAACCGGCGATCGGAAAGCACTGCGGCACCGCCTGCACCGAATGGCGCGGCGCAGCGAACACGTTCCACACCACGTAGTCGCGATCCAGCGGCACGTAGCCGGTGTAGCTGCGATTGTCAGGCAGGCCCAGCTCGCGCGAGGCGAACCGGCGCGCCTGCAGCGCCAGGCGCAGGCGCGCGGCCAGCTGCGGGTCGGTGTGCTGGTCGGCGAGCACGCGCTCGATCGGGCGTCGATGCACGATGAGTTCGGCTTGCCCGTGGGCGGCCTGCGCGTAGTAGCGCACGCTGGTGCAGGCGGACAGGGCAAGTCCCGCCACCATCAGGAGGGCAAACCGGAATATCGCGGCGGATGCGCTTGACGGTCGCGAAGGCATCCGCCGATTGTGCCTGAACGCCCGGCGCTACCGGGCGCGGCGGGGGTCAATGGCGACGGTCGTCGCGGTCGCGCGAATGGCGTCCGCCGTGCTGCGAGTCACGATGTCCCGAGTGGCCATCGTCGCGGTAATGGCCGCGGTCGTTGTCGCGATGGCGGTAGTCGCGTCCGTAGTCGCGCCCGTGATAGCGCGGATAGCGCGAACCGCCGTACCAGTGCGAGCTGATGCCGACGCTCACCCCGGGTGCGTAGCAGCAACCGTAGTAGCCGCCGTAATAGGCCGGCCCGTAGTAGCTGTCGTAAGGCGAGGCGTAGTACGTCGTGCCGCTGCCGTAATACGCGTCGCCGGACGACCCGCCGCCACGCACGTAGGTATAGCCGGGGTCGTAATAGCAACCGGACAGCGCCGCCGCTGCCACCATCAATCCAACGCAAGCGAGCAGTCGTTTCATGGTTCACCTCCGCGGTGCTTATCAAGCTCCACGCTGGACCATGCCGCTTGAACTCTGCCTGAGCGGACCCGGCGCCGCGGCACCGGCCCGCCCGCGGAGATTCAACCCTTGCGCTTGCCCAGGTCGTCGCGCGGCGATGCCGTCACGGACGCATCGCCCGTGCCGGTCACCGGCGCGTGCATCTCCGTCACGTTGGGGGTCGGATGCGACGGGTTGGCGCCAGGCCACGACGGCTCGCGCTGGTCCCGCTCATGCTTGGCGTCAAGCAAGGCCTGGATATGCGCCACGGCTTCTTCCGGGCTGATGTGCGCCACCGGCCGGTCGGCCGGACGAGGGCCCGCGGGCGACGACTTGGGCGCAGGCCGGGTTGCGACCCGAGGTGCGGCTGGCCGCGTGGCCAACGGCTTCTTCGCCATGGCTTTCTTCGCGGCAGGCTTCTTCGCGGGCGCGGCCCTCGCCGCGGATTTCACGGGCACGGCCTTGCGTGCGGCGGACTTGCGCGGTGCCGACTCGCGCGACGCTGCGCTGACGCTGGGGCGAGACTTCTTCGCTGCCGGCTTCGGCGCGGCCTTGCCGGTAGCGACTTTTTTTGTCTCCGGCCGCCGGGGCGTCGCCTTCTTCGCGCTGCGCGGGCCGGTCGTGCGCTTGGCGACGGCCTTCTTCGCGGCGGTTTTCTTCGCCGGGGACTTCCTGGCGGCTGCCTTCTTCACGGCGACCTTTTTCGCCGGAGCTTTCTTCGCAACTGATTTCTTCGCAACTGATTTCTTCGCAACTGATTTCTTCGCAACTGATTTCTTCGCAACTGATTTCTTCGCAACTGATTTCTTCGCAACTGATTTCTTCGCGGCGGGCTTCTTCGCGACGGACTTCTTCGCGGCGGCTTTCTTCGCGACTGGCTTTTTCGCTGCGGACTTTTTCGCCGATGCTTTCCCTGCCGCGGACGTCTTCGCTGCCGACTTGCGGGTCATTGCCATGCGTTCGTTCTCCTGCGGTGAGCGGTGAGCAACGCAGCCAGTATGCGCGTATCGGCGCGCGACGGCATTACGCAGCGCAAGAAGCGTTCATCTGCGGGCCGACCGAACGCGCGCTCAGCCCGGGTGCATCAGCGCGTCGAGAAAGTGCGGCAGCACGCGATGATTGATCGCGATGGTGAACAGCACGCCATAGGCTGCGCCCCACAGGTGCGCGCTGTGGTTGACGTTGCCCTGCCCGCGCCGGTCCATGTAGATCGAATAGGCGGTGTACAGCACCGCGTAGACGATTGCCGGCATCGGGATCACCAGCACGATGATCTGCTGCCATGGCGCGATCAGGATGTAGGCGAACAGCACCGCCGACACGGCGCCCGACGCACCCAGGCTGCGATAGTCCGGGTTGTTCCGGTTCTTCAGCCAGGTGGGCAGGATCGAGACCACCAGCCCGCCGATGTAGAACAGCGCGAACCCCAGCGTGCCGAGCACGCCGGTGTAGAACGGCTCCATCGCACGCCCGAAGAAGAACAGCGTGAACATGTTGAACAGCAGGTGGCCGAAATCCGCGTGCACCACGCCGTAGGTCACCAGCCGGTGGTACTCGCGCTGGCGGGTGATCGCCGGCGGCCACAGGATCAGGTCGTTCATCAGCCGCGCGTTCTTGAACGCCATGAACGAGACGATGCAGGTGATGGCAATGATGGCCAAGGTGATCGGCATGGACGGTTCCGCGACGCAAAAGTCGGCATCTTGGCGCCTTGCCCCGGGCTTGTCGACTCGCCCGGCGCCCCGGCGCACTTATGCCCGGCACGGCGCGGCTTATGCGAAAGCGGCAGTGTCGCCGCCGTGGCCGCCCCTCTATCATCTGCCGTTTTGCACCGCGCCCCGCGGTCGGACGAAATGCATGAGCCTGCTCCGTTACCTGCATCTGGACGTCTTTGCGGCCACCCTCGGCGGCGGCAACCACCTGGGCGTGGTGATCGGCGCGGACGGCTGGGACAGCGCGGCGATGCAGCGTTTCGCGCGCTGGACGGCGCTGGTGGAAACCACCTTCCTGCTGCCGCCGACCGATCCCCGGGCGAGCTATCGGGTGCGCATCTTCACGCCGCACGAGGAGATCCCGTTTGCCGGCCACCCCAGCATCGGCAGCGCCCATGCGGCGCTGGAAGCAGGTCTGGCCACGCCGCGCGACGGACTGCTGTGGCAGGAGTGCGGCGCCGGCGTGTTGCCGATCCGGGTCGAAGGCAGCGGCGCCATGCGCGAACTGCTGCTGCGCTCGCCGGGCGAACGCGTGCTGGCGACCGGCCGCGACGCAAACCCGCTGCTGGCCGCAGCGCTGCACGGCGTGACCGATGGCGCACTGCCGCCGGCGCTGGTCGATGGCGGCCGACGCTGGTGGCTGGCCGAGGTCGCCGACGAGGCCAGCCTGCGCGCCTGGCAACCCGACCACGCGGCCATCCTTGCGCTGGCCCGCGCCAGCAGCAGCATGGGGCTGTGCGCCTTCGCACGCGTGGCATCGGATCAGCCGCGACTGGTGGTGCGCGCATTCCCCGCCGGCGTGGGCATCGTCGAAGACCCCGCCTCCGGCGCCGCCAACGGGTTGATCGCCGCCTGGATCGCACACGCCGAACCGCACGGCCCGCTGGCCCGCGGCTACCAGGTCAGCCAGGGCCGCGAGATCGGCCACGACGCGCAGCTGATGGTGCACATCGACAACGACGCGATCTGGGTCGGCGGGCGCAGCCACACCATCGTCGACGGCAGCCTGGCCTGGTCGGCGTGAGCTTCCAGTCTCTCGGTGCCGGTGAAAGCGGCTTTCTGCTCGGGCGCTGACACGCACGCGCCCACGGCTTAAGCTCGTCGCACCTGCGACCGCCGGGAGCGCACGATCGTGTTCCATCCCTTGCACAGGCTGGGCCGTGCCCTGGCCCGTTACCTCTCGAAGCCGCGCGTCGGCGGCATGCATTTCGGCACCTCGCGCCACGACATGCTGGAGGCATCGCTGCGGCCGGCCGACGTGCTGCTGGTCGACGGCAACAGCCGCATCGGCACCGCGATCAAGTACGTCACCCAGTCGAGCTGGTCGCACGCGGCGTTGTACGTGGGCGACGCCCTGCGCGACCGCTACCCCGCGCTCGGTGCGCACGTGCTGATCGAAGCCGACGTGGTGGAAGGCGTGCGTGCGCTGCCGCTGCAGGCGTATCGCGGGGCGCACACGCGCATCTGCCGCCCGGTCGGGTTGCACGCCGGCGAGATCGAGCAGGTGATCGAACACGCCGCGCGTCGCCTCGGCCAGCGCTACGACATGCGCAACGTGATCGACCTCATGCGCTACCTGCTGCCGACGCCGCCGGTGCCCGGACGCTGGCGCCGGCGCCTGCTGGCGCTGGGCAGCGGCGAGCCGACCCGGGCGATCTGCTCGTCGCTGATCGCGGCGGCCTTCCACAGCGTGCGTTATCCGATCCTGCCGATGCTGGACCGCGACTACCGCCAGTTGCGCGGCACCCAGCGCGCGCGCCAGGAGATCCTGCACATCCGCAGCTCCAGCCTGTTCACGCCGCGCGACTTCGACATCTCGCCCTACTTCCGCATCATCAAGCCGATGATCGAGAGCGGTTTCGATCCGCACCACCTCCACTGGGCGACCCTGGCGCCCGGCGACCTGCAACCGTCGGTGGGATCGCTGCAGGCCCCGCGATGAATCGGCGCGCCGCTCAGCGCAGGTTCGGCAGCGCCGCGAGGCACGACTCGCGGCAAAGGTAGCGCTGGTTGGTTGCCCCGCCGTCGTACAGATAGGCTGCCCCGCCGGCGAAAATCTCCCAGTGGTAGAGCTGGCCCGCACGGCGCAGGGTGCCGCGGTAGCTGCACGGCATGATGATCGCCTCGGCGTCGAACGTGGCCGGATCGACCACCTCGGCCAGCGTGAAATACCGCGCCACGTCCGCGCGACTGAGCGTCAACGCGCTGCAGATGTCGGCGTCGGCGCGCGTGGCATCGACCTGCCGCTGCAACGAAACAACCTCGATGCCGCCATTGCCGCGCACCGGCACACACGCAGCCAGCGCTGCGCCCAGCAGCACCAGGCCCAACGCCTTCACGGCTTGCCTCCAGCGGTCAGCGCCTGCAGCAACTGGGCGCCCTCGGTGACCTCCTTGCGGGCGATCGCGCCGTGCGCGTAGACGTCGCCCAGCAGGTTCAGGCCGAACAGGCCGACCAGAATATCCACCAGGTGCTTGAGCGACTTCAGTTGTTCCGGCGTCGGCGCCTCGAACGCCTTCTGCGCGGGCTGGAACGTGCCCACCACCTCGATCCCCAGCGAGTCCTGGTTGGAGGGATAGCGCGAGGGATACGGCTTGCCCAGTTCATGTCGCGAAAGGTTCTTCGCGCGGGTACCGAAGCCCACGCCTTTCGCGTGCATGAGCGAGGCAATCGTCTTCAGTTCCTGCGGATCGCAGCCGTGTTCGACCTGGCAGCGCGCCTGCAGCACACCGACGTGCCAGCACACCTGATCGACGCGTGCGGTCTGGCAGATCTTGCCGGCCTTGTCGATCAAGAAGTGCGCGCCGGTCTGCTTGCCGCCCGCGTACGCTTCGAGCGTGCTGGTGGCGGTGGAGGAATCGGTACGATGCAGCACGATCGCGTGGACGGCATCCAGGCTGCCATGCTCGATCGACGCATACAGCTTGACCTCGATCGCCGGGTCGACCAGCTTGCCCTTGTCCAGCGTTGCCATCGGCCGCCCTCCTCTGGAGATGCGCCGCCGCCCGATGGCGGGCGCGGCGCGTTGGAAATTCCGTCGCACGATGCTGCAGCCCCCGGCCGGAGGCGTCAAGCAACCGGCATCAGGCCGCCGCGCCCGCCGCCTGCCCCGACGCCCACGCCCACTGGAAGTTGTAGCCGCCGAGCCAGCCGGTGACGTCGACCACCTCGCCGATGAAGTAGAGGCCGGGCACGAGTTTCGATTGCATCGTGCTGGAGGAGAGGCCATCGGTGTCGACGCCGCCGAGAGTGACCTCGGCGGTGCGGTAGCCTTCCGTGCCGCTGGCGGTGATCGGCCACGCGGCGAGCTGCGCGCCGATCTGCGTCAGTTCGGTCTCGCGGTACTGGCGCATCGGGCGGTTGCCGAGCCATTGCTCGCACAACCGCTGCGCGAGGCGCTTCGGCAACACCTCGCCGAGCACGGTCTTCAGTTCGGCCAGCGGCCGCGCCGTGCGTTGGTCGACCAGCCAGGCGCCGACGTCGAGGTCCGGCAGCAAGTCGAGGCGCAAGTCGTCGCCGGGCTGCCAGTGCGAGGAGATCTGCAGGATCGCCGGGCCGCTGATGCCGCGATGGGTGAACAGCAATCCGGCGCGAAAACCCTGCCTGCCCACGCGGGCCTCCACCCTCGGCAACGCCACACCGGCCAGATCCGCGTAATGCTCCTGGTGCTTGCCGCTCAGCGTCAGCGGCACCAGGCCGGCGCGCGTGGGCAGCACGGCGTGGCCGAACTGGCGCGCCAGTTCGTAACCGAAACCGCTGGCGCCCATGCTGGGAATCGACAGGCCGCCCGAGGCGACCACCAGCGACTCGGCATGCACCTCGCCGCGCGCGGTGTGCACGCTGAAGCCCTCCGGCGTCCTGCGCACGCGTTGCACGGCGCAGTTCGCCTCCACCGTGACGCCGGCCGCGGCGCACTCGTCCAGCAGCATGCGCACGATCTGCTTCGAGGAGTCGTCGCAGAACAACTGGCCCAGCTCCTTCTCGTGGTAGGCGATGCGATGCTTCTCCACCAGCGCGACGAAATCCCACGGCGTGCAGCGCGCCAGCGCGGACTTGGCGAAATGCGGGTTGGCCGAGAGGTAATTCGCCGGCGTCGTGCCCAGGTTGGTGAAGTTGCAGCGGCCGCCGCCGGACATCAGGATTTTCTTGCCGACCTTGTTGGCGTGATCGACCACCAGCACGCGCCGGCCGCGCTGGCCGGCGGTGATCGCGCACATCAGGCCGGCGGCGCCGGCGCCGATGATCAACACGTCGGTTTTCAAGAACTCACCATGGTCACGCCATCAAGCTCGTTGTTCGTCATCCCGGCGCGGCGCCTTTCAACGACCGAAGGGTCGGTCAAGCCGGGACCCGGTGACTGTGTCCGTTGAAAGGCGCCGGATTCCGGCTTGCGCCGGAATGACGGAAGTGAGGGTTGCGCCATTATCGCCCAGCGCCATCGCTTACACTTTGCCTCCTGTTCCCAGCGAGCCGCCGCCATGCCTTCCTTCGACGTGATCTCCGAAGTCGACAAGCACGAACTGACCAATGCCGTCGACCAGGCCAACCGCGAACTCGGCACGCGCTTCGACTTCAAGGGCGTGGACGCGAAGTACGTGCTGGACGATGGCGTGATCGCCCAGAGCGCCCCCAGCGAATTCCAGCTGCAGCAGATGCTGGACATCCTGCGCGCCCGCCTGATCGCGCGGAAGATCGACGTGCGCGCGCTGGACGTCGGCGACCCGGAAACCAACCTGGGCGGCTCGCGCCAGAAGATCACCGTCAAGCAGGGCATCGAGCAGCCGGTGGCGAAGAAACTGGTGGCCGAGCTGAAGGCGGCCAAGCTCAAGGTCGAGGCGCAGATCAACGGCGACAAGCTGCGCGTCAGCGGCAAGAAGCGCGACGACCTGCAGGCGGCGATGGCGGTGCTGCGCAAGGCCGACGTGGAACTGCCGCTGCAGTTCGACAATTTCCGCGACTGAGCCGGGATTCGGGATCGAGGCCGGCATCCCACGCGCCCCGCCACAGCGGATCAAGGCATTCCCCCGCAGGAGCCCGCTCGCGGGCGATGCCTTTAAGCTCTTGCGAATTCCAAACCCCGCCAAGAAAAGCATCGCCCGCGAGCGGGCTCCTACGCTTTGGACAGCAGCCGTCCGCCCATCGCCGCGTTGACGGCCACCACCACGGCCACCGCCAGTGCGTGGGTCAGCAGGTCGGTGGCGGCGGAATCGAACGCGTGGCAGATCTCCAGCAGGCTGGCCGAAGCCGCCGCGCTGGCCAGGCCGATCAGCACCGCGGCAAGCACCGGCCGCAGCGGGCAGGCGCGGCGCAGCAGCACGACCAGCAGCGCGGACAGCGGCACCGAGAAGCCGATGATGAAGAGCAGGCAGTCGGCGCTCTGCTGCACGCCGGCGACTTCGGTGCCCGGCGCGAGCCACGTGCGCAGGCAGCCGAGGCCGCTGGCACCGATCCACAGCAAGGCACCGGGCAGCGGCAGCCACGCCCATGCCGCACGCCGCCCGGGCACGGCCAGCGCGAACGCGGCCCACGCCGCGCTGATCGCGGTGATCACCGCGCCGATGCCGGCCCAGGCCAGGTCCGGCGTGGCGGCCCAGCGCCGCAGCATCGGACCTGCGCCGTAGTGCATCAGCAAGCCCGCCGCCAGCGCCGCCACCAGCAGCAGCCAGCCGGCCGTGCGCAGCCCTGGCGGCAGCAGCCGCCGCACCGGCACCAGGTCGGTGCCAAGGCGGTCGATCAACGCCTGGTGGGATTGCGGATCGGCCGTCACGTCAGGGTTCTCCATGGAAACGTTCGCGCAGTGCCTTCAGCGCGCGATGCAGGTTCACTTTCAGCGCGCCGGTATTGCGCCCGGTCAGCTCGGCCGCCTCGCTGAGCGAGCGCTCGCGCAGGCCAAGCTGTTCCACCGCCTCGCGCTGGCCGGGCGGCAACTCGGCGATCGCCTCGTGCAGGCGCTGTGCGCGCTGCTCGCTTTCGGTGGCGGCGCTGGCGTCGTCGGCATCCGGGTGACGGTCGAGCGCGAATTCATCGTGCAGTTCGCGGCTGTCGCGGCGACCGCGGCTGCGCAGGGAGTCGATCGCGCGGCGAGCGGCGATCGCGCCGAGCCAGGCGTCGTAGGAACGGCTGGGGTCGTAGGTCTGGCGCACGCGATGCACGGTGATCAGGGTTTCCTGCACCACGTCATCCAGATGATCGGGCGCCACACCCTGGCGGCGTGCCACGGCGCGGATCAGCGCCACCGAATCGGCCAGCAGTTTTTCGTAGGCACGCCGGTCGCCGGCCTGCGCGGCGGCCATCCACGCCGACCGGCGCCGGTCGGGCGATTCGCTGGCGCTGGCGGCGGCGGATTCGGCTGGCACGGTCCGGACGGGACTGATCCCATGGGAAAGTCCACTATCTAGACCCATGAAGGCGGTGGCGGTCAAGGCTTGCGACCCGTTCGCTCCACGACGGAACGCTCACCGGGGTCTTCGCCGCATCGTGCGCCGACGTTACCTCCTGCCCGCAGGTAACCCGGGCGGCGGCGGCGGCGAATCCTCAGGCAACCACCCACGGATGAAACTCCATGCTCGTGTTGATCCTCGCCTATCTCGGCGGCGTCCTGACCATCCTCAGCCCGTGCATCCTGCCGGTGCTGCCGTTCGTGTTCGCCCGCTCCGACCGGCCGTTCATGCGCAACGGCTTGCCGATGCTGCTGGGCATGGCGATCACCTTCGCCGTGGTCGCCACGCTGGCCGCGCTCGGCGGCGGCTGGGCGGTGCACGCGAACCAGTACGGCCGCTGGGTGGCGATGGCGGTGCTGGCCTTCCTCGGGCTGACCCTGCTGTCGACCCATCTGGCCGAGTGGATCACGCGCCCGTTCGTGGCGCTGGGCAACCGGCTGTCGCAGCGCTCGGCCGCGGACGGCGACTCGGTCTGGGGCGCAGCCGGCCTCGGCGTCGCCACCGGCCTGCTGTGGGCGCCGTGCGCGGGGCCGATCCTCGGCCTGCTGCTGACCGGCGCGGCATTGAACGGCGCCAGCGTGCAGACCACCCTGCTGCTGCTCACCTACGCCGCCGGCGCGGCCACCTCGCTGGGCCTCGCCCTGCTGATCGGCGGCAGGGTGTTCGCGCTGATGAAGCGTTCGCTAGGCGCCGGTGAATGGGTGCGTCGTGCGCTCGGCGTGCTGGTGCTGTGCGGCGTGGCGGCCATCGCGCTGGGCCTGGACACCGGCCTGCTCACCCGCGTCTCGCTGGCCAGCACCAGCGGCATCGAACAGAAGCTGATCGACGCCGTGCGCCCGGCGCCGGCGCCGCAGCCCGAGCTGAAGGCCGGCGAGCCGTTGCCGGTGGAAGGCGCGTTCCCGTCGCTGGCCGGCGCCACGCAGTGGCTCAACAGCCCGCCGCTGAGCGCCGAATCGCTGCGCGGCAAGGTGGTGCTGGTCGATTTCTGGACCTATTCCTGCATCAACTGCATCCGCGCGCTGCCGTACGTGCGCGGCTGGGCCGACAAGTACAAGGACCACGGCCTGGTGGTGATCGGCGTGCATGCGCCGGAGTTCGCCTTCGAGAAGAACCCGGCCAACGTCGCCAAGGCGGTGAAGGATCTGGGCGTCGACTACCCGGTAGCGCTGGACAACGACTACGCGATCTGGAGAGGCTTCAACAACGAATACTGGCCGGCGCACTACTTCATCGACGCGCAGGGACGGATCCGCCACCACCATTTCGGCGAAGGCGAATACCGGCAAAGCGAGGACGTGATCCGCCAATTGCTGACCGATGCAGGCCAGAAGAACCTGCCCGGCGGCTACGTGCGCGACGACCATCGCGGCGTGGAGGCCGCTGCATCGAACGATCCCACCCGTTCGCCCGAGACCTATGTCGGCTATGCCCGCGCCAGGAACTTCGTCGGCGGCCGCGTGACGCGCGACGAGGCGCACGACTATCACGCACCGGCCGCGCTGGCCACCAACCAGTGGTCGCTCGACGGCCGCTGGAGCGTGCACGACGAGAACGCGCAACTGGAGCAGGCCGGCGGCGCCATCGTCTATCGCTTCCGCGGCCGCGACCTGCACCTGGTGCTCGGCCCGGCGGCGGACGGCAAGCCGATCCGCTACCGCGTCACCATCGACGGCAAGCCGCCCGGCGCCGACCACGGCATGGATACCGACGCCGATGGCAACGGTACCGTCACCGGCCAGCGCCTGTATCAACTCGTGCGCCAGGCCAACGGCAGCGGCGAACGCCTGTTCAAGATCACCTTCCTCGATCCCGGCGTGCGGGCCTACGCCTTCACCTTCGGCTGATCCGATCCGCCATTCCACCCATTCCGCAACCCGGGAGGCCGTCATGTCTCGACTCGATGAAACCCTCGCGATGGATCGCCGCCGCTTCCTGCGCGCCGCGCTCGGCGGCGGTGCCCTGCTGGCCGTGGGTGGCGGCTGGCTGGTGCCGCGGCTGCACGCGGCGGCCAACACGCCGGTGGGCGAAGCCGGCAACGTGCTGCTGGAGATCTTCGACGATGCGGGCCGCGACCTCGGCGCGCGCGAGGTAGCCAAGCTGGTGCTGAGCGACGCGCAGTGGCGGCAGCGGCTGTCGCCGGCGTCGTACGAAATCATGCGTCACGCAGGCACCGAGCGAGCATTCAGCGGCGAGCACGAACACCCCGCCGTGCCCGGCCTGTTCCGCTGCATCGCCTGCGGCACCGCGCTTTACGACGCCGCCACCGAGTTCGACTCCGGCACCGGCTGGCCGAGCTTCTGGCAGCCGATCGCGCGGCGCAACCTGGTCGAGGCGACCGACCACCTGTTCGGCATGACGCGCACGGCCATCAGCTGCAAGGGCTGCGACAGCCACCTCGGCCACGTCTTCAACGACGGCCCGCGCCCGACCGGCCTGCGCTACTGCATGAACTCGGTGGCGTTGCGGTTCGTGCCGCGCCGGACGGCCTGATCCGCCAGCCGCGGCCGGCTTGGATTTCGCCGCGCGCGCCGCCATCTGCACTGCAGGGCGTCGCCCGCCCGTTGCCGGAGTCCGCCATGAGCACCGCACTGACCATCCCCTGCCCGCATTGCGGCGCGCTCAACCGCGTGCCCGCCGAGCGTGTCGCCGAGCACCCGAACTGCGGCCGCTGCAAGCAGGGCTTGTTCGAGGGGCATCCGGCGGAACTCACGACCGCGAACTTCGACGCGATAGCCGGCCGCGGCGACCTGCCGGTGCTGGTGGATTTCTGGGCGCCGTGGTGCGGGCCGTGCGTCGGTTTCGCGCCGGTGTTCGTGCAGGCCGCCGGCAGGTTCGAGCCGCGCCTGCGGCTGGCCAAGCTGGACACCGAAGCCCAACCGCAGATCGCCGCGCGCTTCAACATCCGCAGCATCCCCACCCTGGTCATGTTCAGGCAGGGCCGCGAGATCGCGCGGCAATCCGGTGCGCTGAACGCGGCGCAGCTGCAGCAGTTCATCGAAGGCGCGCTGGCGCACGGCTGATCAGCGCGCAGCAGGCCGCCGCTCGCCACGTCGTCCGCCGCCAGCCGATGGCGCGCCAGCGCCACGCCCTGCCCTGCATCGCCGCACGCAAGACCAGGTCGGGATGAGGCGTGTAGCGGGTGCCGCGCTGCAGCGCGCCGTCGACCCATGCCTTTCAGCACACTCGGTGCATGCGCCGCGCGTTTAGGCTTCGGTCTTTACGCTCGAGGAGAGGCCTGTGCGCAAGTCCCTGCCGTTTGCCCTGATGGCTGCCCTGCTGTTGCCGGGGTTCACCACCGCCGCCGTGGCGGCCGACAACCACAAGCCGGCGGCGAGCGCCGAGGCAACCGGCAAGGACGGCTTCCAGCTGCCGCCGTTCCCTGCCGACGCGCACGTGACGCAGACCACCACGGTCGACGGCAAGACGCTCAAGTACACCGTCACCGTTGGCTCGCTGCCGGTGCGGGACGAGCAGGGCAAGACCACTGCCGAAGTGGTGTTTACCGCCTACACCATCGCCGGCAAGGACCGGCCGGTGACCTTCGCGCTCAACGGCGGCCCCGGCGCCTCGTCGGTCTACCTCAACCTGGGCGCGATCGGCCCGAAGAAGGTGAGCTTCGGCGACGCCGGCGACTCGCCTTCCGACCCGCCGGTGCTGCACGACAACCCCGGCACCTGGCTGGGCTTCACCGACCTGGTCTTCATCGACCCGGTGGGCACCGGCTACAGCCGCGCGCTGGTCGACGACAAGCAGGCGACCAAGGATTTCTACAGCACCGACGTCGACATCAAGTACCTCTCGCGCATCATGTACGACTGGCTGGTGAAGAACGGCCGCATGGATTCGCGCAAGTACTACGTGGGCGAAAGCTACGGCGGCTTCCGCGGCCCGCGCATCACCGAGTACATGCAGACCCAGCTGGGCGTGGCGATGAGCGGCGTGACGCTGATCTCGCCCTACCTCGATCCGTCGGCGTGGAGCGACGACACCGTCTCGCCGCTGCCGTGGATGACCACCCTGCCTTCGATCGCCGCCGCCCACCTGGAGCGCGAGGGCAAGCTCAGTGCCGAGGCGATGGCGCCGATCATCGCCTACACCCGCGGCGAGTACGCGACCACGCTGATGAAGGGCCGCTCCGATCCGGCCGCCACCGAGGCGATGATCCGGAAAGTGACCGAGCTGACCGGGCTGGACCCGGTGTTCGTCAAGCGCTCCGGCGGGCGCATCGAGACCCAGGCCTACCTGCGCGAGGTGTACCGCGCCGAGGGCAAGCTGGGCAGCCGCTACGATTCCAACGTCACCGCCTGGGACCCGTTCCCGCATGCGCCCTCGCAGCGCACCGGCGACCCGCTGCTCAACAGCATCATCGCGCCGACCACCAGCGCGATGGTCAACTTCGTCACGCAGACGGTGGGCTGGAAAGTCGCCGGCCGCTACAACGCGCTCAGCTACGAGGTGAACCGCCTGTGGCATGAGGACGACGACGCCCGCGAGGGCTCGGTCAGCCAGCTGCGCGAGGCGGTGGCCAACGATCCGAAGCTGCGCGTGCTGATCGCGCACGGCTGGGACGACCTCTCCTGCCCGTTCATGGTCTCGGTGCTGGCGGTCGACCAGATGCCGGCCATGGGCGACCCGACCCGCGTGCAGGTGAAGGAGTACCCCGGTGGCCACATGTTCTACTCGCGCGCCGACAGCCAGTCCGCGCTGACCCGCGACGTGAAGGCGTTGTACGGCGCCAGGTAAGCGTGCCGCGCGACGACGGCAGGAGTCGGCAGCGCCCCGCCGACTTCCGCGTCGTCGCCATCCGCCAGGCCACCCATGAACAAGCGCACGCTGTATCACGTCGACGCCTTCACCACCACGCGTTTTCGCGGCAACCCGGCCGGCGTGGTGCTGAACGCCGACGGCATGTCCGACGCGGAGATGCAGGATCTCGCGCGGGAACTGAAGCACTCCGAGACCGCCTTCGTGCTGGCGCCGGACGGCGCGGACCACGACGTGCGGCTGCGCTACTTCTCCCCCACCACCGAAGTGCCGCTGTGCGGCCACGCCACGATCGCCACCCATTACGTGCGCGCCGGCTTGCCCGGCTTCGGCAGCAACGAATTTCGACAGAAGACCGCCGCCGGCATCCAGCGCATCCGCATCGGCCGCAACGAAGCCGGGGGCCGCCGCGTCTTCATGCAGCAGGAGCGGCCGCGCATCGGCCCGCCGCTGGGCGATTCCGTCCGCCGTCGCATCGCCGCCGCACTGGGCGTGGCCGACGACCAGCTGACCCCGACGCTGCCGCTGCAGGTGATTTCCACCGGCCATGGCAAGGTCATGGTGCCGCTGGAACCGACGGTCGACCTCGACGCCCTGGCGCCGAGGATGTCCGCGCTGGCGGCCCTGAGCGCGGAGATCGGCTGCAACGGCTACTTCGTGTTCCAGCGGCGCGAGGGCGAGGCGGCCACCGACGGGCGCATGTTCGCCCCCGCCATCGGCATCGACGAGGACCCCGTCACCGGCAATGCCAACGGCCCGCTGGGAGCCTATCTGGTGCACCACCGACTGCTGCCGCACGACGGCGCCTCGCTGCGGTTCGCCGGCCACCAGGGCCGCGCGCTGCGCCGCGACGGCATCGTCCATGTCGAGGTGCGCATCGTGGACGACGAGCCGGTCGAGGTGACGATCGCGGGCGACGCCTGCATCCTGTTTTCCGCGCCGCTGAGCGGCTGACGCCGGCCCTCCCGCCCGCGGCGTCAATCCATCCGCAGGCCGGCACGCACCAGGTATTGCACGCTGAACATCTGTCGGGAATCGGTCCACACCCGCTGCACCGCCAACCCCGCCTTGTCTGCCAGCGCCGCGAAATCCTCCAGCGAATACTTGCAGCTGTATTCGACCTGGACAGCCTCCTCCGCGCCGAAGCGCACCTTGTCGCGCCCGATCGCCACCTGCTGCTCGCGCCGACTGACCAGTTGCGTCTCGATGCGCCCGGCCATCGGGTTGTAGCGCGCGCGGTGGGCGAAGGCGGCGAGGTCGAAATCGCTGCCGATCTCGCGGTTGAGCCGGAGCAGCATGTTCAGCGTGAACTCGGCGGTGACGCCGGCCGCATCGTTGTAGGCGGCCTCGATCAGCGCCGGGTCCTTTTTCAGATCCACCCCGATCAGCAGGCCGCCGGCGTCGCCCATCTCGCTGCGCATCTTGCGCAGCAAGGCCACCGCGTCATGCGCCTCGAAATTGCCGATGGTGGAACCGGGGAAATAGAGCACCGTGCGGCGCGGCGCGCGCGGCGGAATCGGCAGGCGCAACGGCTTGCTGAAATCGGCACAAAGCGGCTGCAGCGGCAGTTGCGGAAACTCCTGCGCCAGGCGTTGCACGCTGTGCTGCAGCGGCTCGGGCGAGATTTCCACCGGCACGTAACTCACCGGCTCGCGCAGGTGGCGCAGCAGCATGCGCGTCTTGCGTCCGCTGCCGCTGCCGTACTCGACCAGGCGCACGTCGCTGCCGAGGCTGTCGGCGATGTCGGCGGCGTGCTCGCTCATCAACGCGATCTCGCAGCGGGTGAGGTAGTACTCCGGCTGCTCGCAGATCTGCTCGAACAAGGCCGAGCCGCGCTGGTCGTAGAACAGCCACGACGGCAGCCGCTTGGGTTTCAGCGCCAGCCCGTGCCGGGCGACTTCGAGCAGTTCGCTGGCGGGCGGGCGGCGTTCGTCGTCGCGAAGGCCGCAGGCTTGCATGCTGTTCATCGGTCCTGTCCCAGTCGCAGCCCGGCAAACTGCCAGCGGGCATGGGGTGGAAAGAAATTGCGGTAGCTGGCGCGGATGTGATCGCGCGGGGTGGCGCAGGAGCCGCCGCGCAGCACCCATTGGCCGCACATGAACTTGCCGTTGTATTCGCCCAGCGATCCGGGCAGCGGGCGGTAACCGGGGTAGCCGACGTACGGCGAGGCGGTCCATTCCCACGCGTCGCCGAACAACTGCAGCGCGCCCTCGCCAGCGTGCGCGGGCAGCGGCTGGCAGCGCCCGCTTTCCTGCAGGTTGCCTTCGATCGCGACGCCCTGCGCGGCGGACTCCCACTCCGCCTCGGTCGGCAGCCGCGCGCCGGCCCAGCGCGCGAACGCATCGGCCTCGTAGTAGCTCAGGTGGCATACCGGTTCGGCGGGGTCGAGCGCACGCACGCCGGCCAGGGTGAACTCGCTGGCCAGGTCATCCTGCCAGTAGAGCGGATGTTGCCAGCCTTCGCGCTGCACCGTAGCCCAGCCGTCGGACAACCACAAACCGGGCTCGCGATAGCCGCCTTCACGCACGAACGCCAGGTATTCGGCATTGGTCGCCAGCCGGTTGGCCAGCGCATGCGGTTGCAACAGGGTGCGGTGGCGCGGGGTTTCGTTGTCGAAGGCGAAGCCTTCGCCACGATGGCCGATCTCCACGATGCCCTCGCGCCCGGGCAGGAATTGCAGCGGCACCGTGGGCGCACCCGCGGGTGCCGCGATCGACGAATGCAGCGCCGGCTGCAGCGGATTGCACCAGAACGCATGCTTGATGTCGGTCAGCAACAACTCCTGGTGTTGCTGCTCGTGCTGCAGACCCAGCTCGACCAGGCTCGCCAGTTCCGGATCGTCGCGGCGATCCAGCAAAGCAAGCACCGCCTCGTCCACGCGCCGGCGGTAATCGCGCACCTCGTCCAGCGAGGGCCGCGACAGCAGCCCGCGCTGCGCGCGCACGTGCATCGGCCCGACCGACTGGTAGTAGGAGTTGAACAGGTAATGCCAGGCCGGGTCGCGCGGCTTCCAGGCCGGGTCGTGCGCAAGCACGAAGGTCTCGAAGAACCAGGTGGTATGCGCCAGGTGCCATTTCGCCGGGCTGGCGTCGGGCATCGACTGCAGCTGCATGTCCTCGGCCGTCAGGCTCGCGCACAGCGCCGGCGTCTGCCGGCGCACCCGCTCGAAACGCGCGGCGGTGCCGGCGCGGGCCGACGGTGGATCAACGGTCATGCATGCTGCGCCGCGGTCGCGACGGCCGGACGAACCGGCTAGGGGACAGCGGCATGATGGTGCGAAAGTGCATGCCCTCAAGGATGCCGCGAGAGTTGTTCAGAACTTGTGATCGGACACGCCGTCTTGCGACGGGTACAAACGCGCGAGCCCGGCCGGGGCCGGGCTCGCACACTCGCATCACGACGTGACTCAGTTGCCGTCGTAGCCGTCGTCGCGGTCGTAGCCGTCGTCGCGGATGTAACGCGTCTGGTACGGGTCGTCGTATACCACGGTACGCGTTTCCACCACGCGGCGGGTCACCACCGGCGCACCGTACTCGTAGACCACCGTGCGCGGCGCGCGGTAGACCGGCTGGTCGTAATAAACCGGAGCCGGCCGCAGCGCGTCGGCGACCAGGCCGACCACGGCACCGGTGACGATGGCCCCGGCGATCCAGCGGCCGCCGCTCCAGTGGCCGCCATGACCGTAGTAGCCGCCGTGATAACCGCCATGGTGACCGCCGTAGTAGCCACCATGGGGACCATGCCCGCCCCAGCCGCGCGCGGACGCGCCCAGAGGCATTGCCAACGCGGCGACCAGCGCCAGGCCGATCGCGGCACTCTTGCCGGAAGCACGCAAACCCGCTGTGTTCATGATCGTTCTCCGTTGTACGCGGGGATAGTCGAGCGCGCGGGCTTAATGCGCACTGAAAGGTTCACGGCTTGATGCGCGCCGTATCCCACGGGTTGACTCCCGTCACGGCCCGGCGCCGGCGCAGCAGCCAGCAGCCGTGGATGTCGGCACGGCGGGCGAAGTCGAACGGGATGCTGGGCGCGCTCCAGTCCTCGATCTCGAAGTGCGGCTCCAGCGCCTCGCGATCCAGCTTGAAGCGACGGAAATTGTTGGAGAACACGATCACGCCGTCACGGGTGAGCCGTTCGTTGCAGGCTTCGAGCAGCTTCACGTGGTCGCGCTGCACGTCGAAATCCTCGGCGCGCTTGGAGTTGGAGAAGGTCGGTGGATCGACGAAGATCAGGCCGTAATGGCCGCGATCACGCTGCAGGAACTCCAGCGCGTCGAACTGCATCAGCCGATGGTCGGCGCCGGTGAAACCGTTCAACGCGAGGTTGCGCGATGCCCACTCCAGATAGGTGGCCGACAGATCCACGCTGGTGGTTTCCAGCGCGCCGCCGGCCGCCGCGTGCACGCTGGCGGTGGCGGTGTAGGCGAACAGGTTGAGGAAGCACTTGCCGTCGGCCAGCTCGCGCACTTTCGCGCGCACCAGCCGGTGGTCGAGGAACAGGCCGGTATCGAGATAATCGGTGAGGTTGACCAGGAACTTCAGGCCGCCCTCCTCCACTTCGATGAACTCGCCGCGCTGGTCGAGCTGGCCGTACTTGGAACCGCCCTTGCCGCGCTCGCGGGTCTTGATCGCGATGCGTTCGCGCGGCACGCCCAGCACCTCGCCGGCGACGCGGGCGATCTCGCGCAGGCGCAGGCGCGCCACGTCGGCGGGGATATCCGCCGGCGCGCGGTACTCCTGGATGTGCAAATGGTCGTCGCCACCCGTGTCGCCGTAGACGTCGATCGCCGCCGCGTACTCGGGCAGGTCCTGGTCGTAGGCGCGCCAGCAGTGGATGCCTTCGCGGGTGAGCCGCTTGCGCAAATGCCTGACGTTCTTCTCCAGCCGGTTCTTCAGCATCTGCGCGCCCGGCGAGAGCGGCCTGGGTTCGCGCGGCGTCTCGTCGCGCGGCTTCAGGTCGAACGTCAGCAGCACGGTTTCCAGTGCGCCGTTGTACAGCGCGTAGCGCTTGTCCGCATGCAACTGCATGGCACGCCCCAGCTCCAGGTCGCCGGCCAGCACCGCGGCGCGCCAACCGGTGAAGCGCTGGCGCAACGTGTCGCCCAACGCGCGGTAAAGCTTCGGCATCTCGGCGCGGTCGCCGAGGCGCTCGCCGTACGGCGGATTGGTGATGACCAGGCCGTAGCCGACGCCGGGCGGCGGCGCGGCGCGGGCCATGTCCTGCTTGTCCAGGGTGAAAAAGCCGGCCACGCCGGCGGCCTGCGCGTTGCGTTTGGCCGTCTGCACCATGCGCGGGTCAGCGTCACTGCCGAAGAAGCACGGGCGCAGCGCGCGCAAGCCGGTCTCGGCACGCTGCTTCGCCTCGTCCAGCAGGCTGCGCCACAGCGCGATGTCGTGCTGCTGCCAGCCGAGGAAGCCGAAGTATTCGCGGCGCAGGCCGGGCGCCACGTCGGCGGCCATCAACGCACCTTCGATCAGCAGGGTGCCCGAGCCGCACATCGGGTCGAGCAGCGCGCCGCCGCCGGCGTAGACCTCGGGCCAGTGCGCGCGCAGCAGCATCGCCGCGGCGAGGTTTTCCTTGAGCGGCGCCTCGCCCTGCTCCTCGCGCCAGCCGCGGCGATGCAGCGGTGAACCCGCGAGATCAAGCGATACGGTGGCGCGGTCGCGCCGCAGGCGCAGGTTGATGCGGATGTCCGGCTCGTCGGTGTCGATGTCCGGGCGCGAGCCGTCGCGCTGGCGGAACTGGTCGACCACCGCGTCCTTGGTGCGCAGGCCGACGAACTGGCTGTGGGTGAGCTTGCTCAGCGCGGTGCCGGCGTCCACGGCGAAGGTGCCGTGCGCGGCCAGGTGCGCGCTCCAGTCGATCGTCTGCACGCCGCGATACAGCGCCTCGTCGTCGGCCGCGTCGAACTCGGCCAGCGGCAGCAGGATGCGGCTGGCCAGGCGCGACCACAGGCTGGCGCGGTAGGCGGTTTCCAGCGTGCCGGAGAAGTGCGCGCCGGCCAGTGCCTCGCGCACGTCGAGCGCGCCGAGCGCGACCAGTTCGTCGCGCAGCAGGTATTCCATGCCTTTCGGGCAGGTGGCGAAGTAATGGTTCATGCGGCGCTCGCCAGGCGTTCGAGCATGGCCCGGAACTGCGTCGCGATCAGCTCCATGCTGGAACCCAGCCGGTGGTCATCGTCCAGCACGAGCAGCGGCAGCCGGCGCTTCGCGGCGAACGCCTGCACGCCGGCCAGCGGGCACACCTCGTCGCGCCAGCCATGGATCAGCATCGTGGGCACGCCGGGACGCAGATCGAACGCCCGCGCGTATCCCGGGACTTGACTGGGCGTGGCGAGCAGCAACAGCCCGGCCACGGGCACCTCCAGGGAGACCAGGCCGGAGACGAACGCGCCCATGCTCGACCCGACCAGCAGTGGCGGCGCGTCCAGCGATTCGATCGTGGCGCGCAGGCGCGCGATCCGCGGCGCCACCGACCCGGCATGGCCGCGCGCGTCGTCGCTGCGGTAGTCCGGTCGCTGCGTGCGCCAGCCCAGCGACTCGGCCAGTGCGGCCAGCGCGCTGACCTTGGTCGCCTCCGGCGCGGAATCCGAGCCGTGCG
Organism: Rhodanobacter sp. UC4443_H10; assembly: GCF_052978325.1. NCBI lineage: Bacteria > Pseudomonadati > Pseudomonadota > Gammaproteobacteria > Lysobacterales > Rhodanobacteraceae > Rhodanobacter > Rhodanobacter sp. UC4443_H10. The sequence goes on from NZ_CM129668.1 coordinate 1,212,691, forward strand.
AAAGAATGATCTGGCCGCGCATGGCGGTCTCCGGAAAGGCCAAAAGCAAGACGCGCATGGTAGCAGGCGGCGTTTCCGCCTCCGGCCGCGCCATGCGAGACTTGGCCGATGTCCCTGACCCTCCACGACCAGCCGCTGCCCTACGTCGACCGGCTGCCCGAGCGCCCGGCCGAGGCCATCGAACTGGTGGTGATCCACTGCACCGAGCTACCCGACCTGGCCATGGCCCGCGAATACGGCGAACGCGTGCTGCATCCGAGCGGCACCGGCAACAGCGGCCACTACTACATCGACCGCGACGGCACGATCTGCCGCTACGTGCCCGGCACGCGCATCGCCCATCACGTACGCGGGCACAACGCGAATTCGATCGGCATCGAGCTGGTGAACGCGGGCCGCTACCCCGACTGGTTCGACTCGCGCCGCCAGACCATGACCGAGCCCTACCCCGCCGCGCAGATCGACGCCCTGCTTGCCCTGCTGACGCAGTTGCGCGCGGCGTTCCCGAACCTGCGCCGGATCGCCGGCCACGAAGACCTGGACACCGACCTGATCCCGGCCAGCGACGATCCCGCGCAGCAGATCCGCCGCAAACTCGACCCCGGCGTGCGCTTCCCGTGGGACGCCATCGTGCCCGCCTGCGGCCTGCAACGGCTGCGTTAGACTGCGAACCAGCCTCCCCCGGCCCAGGCCATGTCGGAATTCACCGTCCAGCCGCTGCTGCAAACGCCGCTCGTCGCGGCGCACGACGTGCATTGCCGCGGCGAGTGCCGTCATCGCAGCGCGGAGGAATGCGCGGCCGCGACGCACCTGGTGTTTCCGTATCGCGGCCTGTTCCTGCGCCACGTCGGCAGCACGCAGTCGGTGGCCGATGCGAACCACGTGCTGCTGTTCAATGCCGGCCAGGACTACCAGGTCAGCCATCCGGCGACTGGTGGGGATGCCTGCCTGTCGCTGTCGATCGCGCAACCGCTGCTGCGCGAGCTGGCGCCGACCGACCTGCTGCAGCGTCGCGACGAACCGGTCTTCCACGGCCAGTCGCTGCGCATCGACGAACGCGCCCAGGTGCTGGTGGCACTGCTGCGCCACAGCCTGCGCCACGGCAACATCGAGCCACTGGAAGCCGAGAGCCTGGCGCTGACCCTGGTCTGCCGCAGCCTCGGCCCTCGCACCACCCATGCTCCCGGCGCCAGCCACGCGCGCCAGCGGCTGGTGGACCGGGCCAAGCTGCTGCTGGCCAGCGACCTCACCCGGCGCTGGACGCTGGCCGAGATCGCCGCGGACATCGGCGGCTCGCCGGTCTACCTCACCCAGGCCTTCCAGCAGGTCGAAGGCATGCCGCTGTACCGCTACCACCTGCGCCTGCGGCTGGCGCATGCGCTGGACCGGATCGCCGATTGCGAGGACGTCGCCGCCCTGGCGCTGGACCTCGGCTTCTCCAGCCACAGCCACTTCAGCGCCGCGTTCCGCCAGGCTTACGGCCGCACGCCCAGCGCGTTCCGCCAGGCCGCGCTGACGCGCGCATCGTGAGTCGCTAAAGATCCTGACAGCCGCGCCTGTCGCGGCATGGTCTCCTGCGCTTGCCCGATCCCGGGCAGCCCACGGAGAACCCCCATGAACGAGAAAACCTGCGCCGCCTGCGACTACCCGCTGGACCACAACGCGATCGAAGTGACCATCGGCGGACGCACCGTCGAAGTGTGCTGCGAGGAATGCGCGCAGAAGCTGCGCGAGGCGGCAGCGCAAGCGTGAGCGGCGAAGTCCCCCTCGCCACAGGATCGGCGCCCCTCGGGGCGCCGATCCGCCGCCGAGAAACGCCCCGGCGGGATCGCCGACATGACCCGGAAACTCCCGAGAACTACCTGATGAGCAATCGTCGCGTCGCCGTGTACGGCGCCTACGGCCATACCGGCCGCTTCGTCCTGGACGAGCTTCGCCGGCGCGGTTTCGTGCCGGTCGCCTGTGGCCGCGACGCGTCCCGGCTGCAGCAACTGGCTGCGACCACCGGCGTGGAAGTGCATGCAGCATCCGTCGACGATCCCGCGGCATTGGACGCCGCCTTCGCCGACGCCGCCGCCGTGCTGCATTGCGCCGGGCCGTTCCTCGACACGGCGGGGCCGGTGCTGGATGCCGCGTTGCGCGCACGCATCCACTATCTGGACGTGGCGGCGGAACAACGCGCCGTGCTCGATACGTTCGCACGCGATGCGGCGGCGAAAGCCGCTGGCGTGACCGTGCTGCCGGCGATGGCCTTCTACGGCGGCCTCGCCGACCTGCTCGCCAGCGCCGCGCTCGGTGGCGCCACCGATGCGGATGCCGTGGACATCGCCGTGGCGCTCGACGGCTGGCATCCCACCCGCGGCACCCGCATCACCGGCGAGCGCAATCATTACCCGCGCACCTGCATCGAGCACGGCCGCAGCCGCACCGTGCCCGACCCCGCGCCGCTGCGCGAGACGGATTTCCCGGCCCCGTTCGGACGACTGGAAACCGTGCTGCTGCCCTTGTCCGAGGCCGTCGTGCTGCCACGGCACATCACCTGTGGCGACCTGCATTCATGGATGAACCTGGCTCCGCTGCGCGACCTGCGCGATCCGTCCACGCCGGCACCGGTGGCCGCCGACGGCAGCGGGCGTTCCGCGCAGCGGTTCGTGGTCGACGTACGCGTACACCGAGACCAGCGCCGCCTGCGCGCCGTCGCCAGCGGCCGTGACATTTATGCGGTGACCGCGCCGCTGCTGGTGGAAGCGTTGCAGCGCATTCTGGACGGCCGCGTCAGCGGTACCGGCGCACTCGCCCCGGGCCAGGCTTTCGACGCCCGCGACTTCCTGGCCGCGCTCGATCCCCGGCAGATCGCCGTCACCTTCGACCGCTGAACGGGGATCGCGGGGCACCGCCGCTATACTGGCGCCCCCTGCAAGGATCCCCCATGAGCGAAGACCACGTCGCCGAACTCGTCGAACTGCTGCAGCTCGAACGGCTGGAAGACAACCTGTTCCGCGGCCAGAGCCGCGACATCGGCACGCGTTTCGTGTTCGGCGGCCAGGTGCTGGGGCAGGCCTTGTCGGCGGCGCAGCAGACAGTGGACCCGGCGCGCGAGGCGCACTCGCTGCACGCCTATTTCCTGCGCGCCGGCGACATCCGCGCACCGATCGTCTACAACGTGGAACGCACCCGCGATGGCGGTTCGTTCTCCTCGCGGCGGGTGGTGGCGATCCAGCACGGCCAGCCGATCCTCAACGGCTCGATCTCGTTCCAGCTCGCCGAGCACGGCGTGGAGCACCAGACCTCGATGCCCGAAGTGCCCGCGCCGGAAGACATCGAGCCGATGCATCCGCTGCCGGCCGACGAACTGGCGCGGCTGCCGGTGAAACTGCAGCGCTGGCTCGGCATCGACGGCCCGTTCGAGTTCCGCCAGGTGTGGCCGCGCGACGAGATGCACCCGGTCAAGCGCCCGCCGATCCAGCACATCTGGTTCCGGCTCACCGCGCCGATCGACGATTCGCCGATCCTGCACCGCGCGCTGCTGGCGTACGCGTCGGATTTCCACCTGATCGGCACCGCCACCTTGCCGCACGGCATCTCGTACATGACCCAGAACGTGCAGATGGCCAGCCTCGATCATGCGCTGTGGTTCCATCGCCCGTTCCGCGTCGACGAATGGCTGCTGTACTCGTTCGACAGCCCCACCGCGCAGGGTGGGCGCGGCCTGGCGCGCGGGCAGATCTTCAGCCGCGACGGCGCCCTGGTCGCCTCCAGCGCGCAGGAAGGGCTGATCCGCGTGCGCAACGGCGTGGCCGGGGACGACTGAACGCCCGGTTCAAGGCTGTTCGCGTAAACTTCCCGCATGCGCCAGATCTATACCTCCCCCCGCCCGGAAAACATCGATTCGGTGGTCGCCCTGATGGCCGAGCACGGCATCCAGGCGACGGTGTCCAATCGCTCCAACTACCATCGGCGCGGCTGGCAGCGGCACAGCTATTCGCCGCGCCGGCAGGATCGCAGCCAGTGGCCGCAGGTGTGGATCACCCACGCCGACGACTACAGCCAGGCGCGCAAGCTGCTGATGGGCCTCGGCATCGAGCCGGTGATCCGCCACGGCGAGGAACTGGCCGCCACGCGCAACGCCTCGCCGCTGGAGCGCCGCGCCCGCATCGCCACCCGCGTGCGCCGCGTGCTGCTGCTGGCCGTGCTGGCGGTGTTCGCGGTGCAGATGCTGCGCTACCTGCGCGTGTTCTGAACCGGGCCGCGCCGGCATAGAATCGGACCATGCGCCGCTCCGATCCCGTCCGCCTGTTCCAGACCCTGCCGCATGCCTGCGGCTACTACGCCGAGCGCACGGCGCAGAACCTGGTGCTGGACCCGGCCGCGCCGCAACTGGATCAACTTTACGGGCCGGCGCTGGAACGCGGCTTCCGCCGCGCCGGCGGCCACCTCTACTACCCGCATTGCCCGCAGTGCCACGCCTGCACGCCCTGCCGCATCGACGTGGAAAACTTCCGGCCGGATCGCGCGCAGAAGCGCTGCCTGAAGCGCAACGCGGATCTCACGGTGGTCGAATGCATGCCCGGCTACAACCGCGAGCGCCACGCGCTGTACGAGCACTACCTGCGCACGCGTCATCCCGGCGGCGGCATGGATGATGCCGACGCCAGCGATTTCCGCCGCTTTCTCACCGCGCCGTGGAGCCCCACGCTGTTCCTCGAACTGCGCCTGGGCACGCGCCTGCTGGCGCTGGCGGTGACCGACGTGTGCCCGAACGGGATCTCCGCCGTCTACACCTTCTACGACCCCGCCGAAACCGCGCGCAGCCTGGGCACCTGCGCGATCCTGCAACAGATCGAACTGGCCCGCCGCCGAGGCATGCCCTGGCTGTACCTGGGTTTCTGGATCGACGGCCACCCGAAGATGGATTACAAGCGCCGCTTCAAGCCGCTGCAGATTCGCGGCACGGATGGCTGGCGCGAACTGGCGTAGGGCGGGCACTGCCCGCCGCTTCGCTGGCGGCAGAGGAGTGAGTGAAGAGGAGCGAGAAGTGAGAGAAAGCGGGATGACGCAGACTGGATGCTTTCTCTCACTCCTCACTTCCAACCTCTCACTTCTCGCTCCATCGGATACGGGTAGAGCTTTTCCAGCGGCATGGAGATGCCGTCGTCGCCGACCACGCGGCAATGGCTGCGGTCGAGCTGGCGCGGGTCCTCGACACCGCAGCTGTGCGCGATGATGCCCACCTCGTGCATCACGTTGCGGGCGTAGTTCGCCACCTTCTCGCACTTGTCGGTGACCACCAGGCCGCGCTGCAGCTTCGGGTTCTGCGTGGTGATGCCGGTGGGACAGGTATTGCGGTTGCATTGCAGCGACTGGATGCAGCCCAGCGCCAGCATGAAGCCGCGCGCCGAGTTGACAAAATCCGCGCCGGTAGACATCGCCCGCGCCACGTCGTAGGCGGTGATGCACTTGCCCGAGCAGATCACCTTGATGCGCTGGCGCAGGCCGCGCCGGATCAGCACGTTCACCAGTTCCGGCAACGCCTCGTGCAATGGCAGGCCGACGCCTTCCATCAGCGTCTGCGGCGCCGCGCCGGTGCCGCCCTCGGAGCCGTCGACGATGATGAAGTCCGGTGCGCTCTCGATGCCGCGCAGCTCGACCTCGTCGCACAGTTGCTCGATCCAGTCCATGCCGCCGAACACCGCCTTGAAGCCGGTCGGCTTGCCGGTGAGCTCGCGGATGTGCGCGATCGCATCCATCAGCTGCGCCACGTTGGCGATGTCCAGGTGGCGGTTCGGGCTCTGCGAATCCTCGCCGACCGGGATGCCGCGGATCGCCGCGATCTCCTCGGTCACCTTGGCGCCCGGCAGCAGGCCGCCCATGCCCGGCTTGGCGCCCTGGCCGAGCTTGATGCTGACCATCTTCACCTGCCTGTGCGCGCAGATCGCGAGCAGCTTGTCGTCGTCGAGCTTGCCGTCGCTGGTACGCACGCCGTACTTGGCGGTGCCGATCTCGAACACGAGGTCGCAGCCGCCCTCCAGGTGGTACGGCGCCAGACCGCCTTCGCCGGTGTCCATCCAGATGCCGGCCTTGGCCGCGCCGATCGACAGCGCACGCACCGCCGGCGCCGACAGCGCCCCGAAACTCATCGCCGAGATGTTGAAGAACGCGGCGTGATCGTACGGCTCGCGCGCGTACGGGCCGATGCGCACCGGCTTGGCATCCACGTGGTGATCGCCCAGCGCCGGGAACGGTGCGTTGACGAAGAACGGCACGCCTTCGGCGCGCAGGTCGCGGGTGGAGCCGAACGCGTTGGTGTTCTCGGCGTTTTTCGCGGCGCGATAGACCCACACGCGCTGCGCGCGGTTGAACGGCAGTTCCTCGCGATCGCTCGAATACAGGTACTGGCGAAAGAACTCGCCCAGGTGCAGGAACCAGTAGCGGAAGTGGCCGATCACCGGGAAGTTGCGCAATACCGCGTTGGCGGTCTGGTTGCGGTCGATCACCCACGTGGCCATCAGCACCAGCACCGCAACCGCCAGCAGCATCAGCGCCAGCAGCGCGAAGGTCTCCACCAGTACCACCAGCCAATGCGAAAAACCCGTCGATTGCATGCCGCCTCTCCCCCGTCGTCATCCGGTGCAATACCGCAAGCGTAACCCAACGGCGCGCACCGCCTGGCTCACAGCTCGATGCGCAACGCCTCTTTCGCGCGCACCGCCTTGGCCACTGCCGCCTCCAGCGTGCCGGCGCGCGCCAGCGTCACCGCCATGCGCCGGCGGCCCTTCACCTCCGGCTTGCCGAAGATGCGCAACTGCGTGTCCGGCTCGGCCAGCGCCGCGGCCACGCCGTGGTAACGCGGCCCCGTGCCATCGCCTTCGACCAGCACTGCGCACGACGCCGACGGTCCGTATTGGTGGATCACCGGGATCGGCAGGCCGAGGATCGCGCGCGCGTGCAGCGCGAACTCGGAAAGCTCCTGCGAGATCAGCGTGACCAGACCGGTGTCGTGCGGCCGCGGGCTGACCTCCGAGAAGATCACCCGATCGCCCTTGACGAAAAACTCCACGCCGAACACGCCCCAGCCGCCCAGCGCGGCGGTCACCGCCGCAGCCTGCCGCTGCGCTTCGGCCAGCGCGGCTTCGCTCATCGGCTGCGGCTGCCAGGATTCGCGATAGTCGCCGTCCTCCTGGCGATGGCCGATCGGTGCGCAGAAGCTGACGCCATCAACGTGGCGCACGGTGAGCATGGTGATCTCGTAATCGAAATCGACGAAGCCCTCGACGATCACCCGGCCCTTGCCGGCGCGCCCGCCGGACTGCGCGTACTCCCACGCGTGCTGCAACTCGTCGGCACTGCGCACCACGCTCTGGCCCTTGCCGGACGAACTCATCACCGGCTTGATCACGAACGGGTAGCCGATCGCGGCGGCGGCCTCGCGGTACCGGGCCTCGTCGTCGCAGAAGCGATACGGCGAAGTCGGCAGCTGCAGCTCCTCGGCCGCCAGCTTGCGGATGCCTTCGCGGTCCATGGTGAGCCATGCCGCGCGGGCAGTCGGGATCACCCGCTGCCCTTCCTCTTCCAGCGCGAGCAGGGTCGGCGTGTGGATCGCCTCGATCTCCGGCACCACCAGGTCGGGCCGCTCGGCCTCGATCACCGCACGCAGCGCGGCGCCGTCGAGCATGTCGATCACGTGGCTGCGATGGGCGACCTGCATCGCCGGCGCGTCGGCGTAGCGATCCACCGCGATCACCTCCACCGCGTAGCGCTGCAACTCGATCGCCACCTCCTTGCCCAGCTCGCCGGCGCCCAGCAGCAGCACGCGCAGCGCGTGGTCGGTATGGGGCGTGCCGAATGGCTTCATCGGGTTCTCCGGTGCGGGCAAACCGGCATTGTATGCGGCCACGCGGGGTGTCCGGCGGCGGCGTTCACGGCATGCCGGAAGTTCGCTTGCATCAGATATCATTTTGATATCTAATTTTCCCACCTCAGGGAGACTGCTCATGAACGAACATCAAGGTTTTTCGGTCGCCGGCATTCCTTTCGTCGGCTTTTGCCTGGTGCTGGCCGGCATCGGCGTGTGGCTGGTGCTCGGCGCCATCCACGGCCAGCCGGACGCGCCGCCGCTGGCGCGGTTGCTGGGCGGCGCGCTGCTGCTGGCGATCGACGGCTTTCTGCTCAAGGGCTTCTTCCAGGTCGCGCCGAACGAGGGCCAGGTGCTGCAGCTGTTCGGCAAGTACGCCGGCACCGTGCGGGTCGAGGGCCTGCGCTGGACCAACCCGTTCTACTCGCGCCAGCGCATCTCGCTGCGCGTGCGCAACTTCGAGAGCGGCAAGCTCAAGGTCAACGACAACGACGGCAATCCGATCGAGATCGGCGCGGTGGTGGTGTGGCAGGTGCTGGATACCGCCGAGGCGGTGTTCTGCGTCGACGATTACGAGGACTTCGTGCACATCCAGAGCGAATCCGCGCTGCGGCAGATGGCGCAGAGCTACCCCTACGACGCCCACGACGACGGCAAGCCCTCGCTGCGCAGCCACGGCGAGGTGATCAACAACCACCTGCGCGACGAGATCCAGGCGCGGCTGGAGAAGGCCGGCGTGCAGGTGATCGAGTCGCGCATCAGCCACCTCGCCTACGCCCAGGAAATCGCCCAGGCGATGCTGCAGCGCCAGCAGGCCGGCGCGATCATCGCCGCGCGCACCCGCATCGTGGAAGGCGCGGTCAGCATGGTCGGCATGGCGCTGGTGCAATTGCGTGCGCAGGGCGTCGTGGAACTCGACGAGGAGCGCAAGGCGACCATGGTCAGCAACCTGCTGGTGGTGCTGTGCGGCGAACGCGGCACCCAGCCGGTGCTGAACACCGGCACCTTGTACTGACCCGTGGCCGGCGAAAAAAAAGCCTACCCGCTGCGCATCAGCGCAGCCGTACTCGACGCCATGCAGCGCTGGTCGGACGACGAACTGCGCAGCGTCAACGCCCAGATCGAGTACGTGCTGCGCGAGGCATTGCGCAAGGCCGGCCGGCTCAAGGCCGGCCCGATCCGGCCGACGCCGGACGACGACGCAGACTGACCCCACCCATCCCCGAAGCCTGCCCATGCCCACCCATCCGACCAACCTGTCGGCCAGCGGCCCGCACCTGAAGCTCGCCGTATTGTTCGGCGTCGCCGGCGCGTTGGCCACGCTGGCACTGATGCCTTATCTGCTGGCGCTGGTGCCGACGCAGCTCACCGCACTGCACTGGCCGCTGCCGGCCATCGTGCTGACGCAGGTGGGAGCGACCGGCGTGCTGTGCTGGTTGCTCGGCTGGGCGGGCCTGCGCCTGGGCGCACCGTACGGACTCGACGCACCGTGGCTGCGCGCCTGGGTATATGCGCAGCCGCGCGATCCGGCGCGGCGTTCGCGCTGGTTGCTGGCCGCGCTGCTCGGCGTACTCGCGGCGCTGGGGGTGATCGGCGTGTCGCTGCTCGGCCCGCAGCCGGCTCACACCGGGACGGTCATCGCGGCCTGGCGCGGCGCGCTGGCATTGCTCTACGGGGGCGTCGTGGAGGAAGTGTTGTGCCGCCTGTTCCCGATCGGCGCCATGGTGTGGATGCTGGCGCGCGGCAACGGACGCGTGGCGCGGCCGTGGATGTTCATGCTGGCAATCGTGCTGGCCGCGCTGCTGTTCGGCGCCGGCCACCTGCCCGCTGCGCACACCGCCGGCATGCTCGGTACCCCACTGCTGGTGGCGCGCATCGTGCTGCTCAATGCCGTAGTCGGCATCGTCAGCGGCGGCCTGTTCTGGAAATACGGACTGGAGCACGCGATGCTCGCGCACTTCTGCGCCGACGTGGTGCTGCACGTGACCCTGCCGCTGATCGGCACCTGACGATCAACGCGTGTCGGCGCTCACCGCCTGCAATTGCGGCAGCTTCAGCAGGCGCACCTTCGGATGTTGCCCACCCGTCACGAACAGCCACGGCCCCTGCAGCACGATCGATTGCACGGGCGGCACGCCGTCTTCGGCGCCGAGGCGTTGCAGCGGCCGGCCGTCGCGGGCGTCATAGACGACCAGCTCGCGCGTCTGCGGATCGACCACCAGCAGCCAGTCGTGTCCGGCACCCTGCCAGTGCACCAGCTGGTTTGCCGCGGGAAGTTCCGTCGTTTCATCGGACGCCGGCAGCCACGACCACAGCAGGATCGCCGACAGCACGACGAGCAGCACGATGCCGGGCCGGCGCAGACGCTGCAGCAAGCGCCCGGGCCACGCGGCCGTGTCGGATGAATGCCGAAGGGCGATGCGCATGTCCATGCCGCCACCATCGCCGTCGACGATGACCGCCGCATGACACTTGCCGAAACTATTCGTGACGCGGGCGCAGCGCCCAACCCAGCGCCAGCCAGCCGATCACGAAGGCCAGCCCGCCGAACGGCGTGATGATTCCCGTCCAGCGCGGCGCACCGAGCGCCAGCGCGTACAGGCTGCCGCTGAACAGCACGATGCCGGCGGCAAACGCCACCGTCGCCACGCGCGCGCCGCGGCCGTGGCCGAGCGCCACGGCGAGCGCCAGGGCCAGCGCGTGCCAGGCGTGATATTCCACCGCGGTATGCCACAGCTCGACGGCACGGGCGTCCAGCATGCCGCGCAAGGCATGTGCGCCGAACGCGCCCAGCAGCACCGCGCTGGCACCGGCGAGACCGACCAGCAAGGCAGTGGCGAGGTGGGCAGGTTGTCGCATGGGCGGTGAATCTCCCGCACCGTCGGCGCCGCGGCGCGGCCGGTGTCGTATGCTTGAATGGATGAAGCTGCAGGATTCTCGCATGAAGTCACTTCGCACCCGCCTTGCCGCCCTGCTTGCGCTGCTGGTTGCCGGCACGCTGCTCGCCGGTTGCCACGGCGCGACGCCGCTGCCGTTCCGCCTGACCGACCTCACCGGCCACATGCCGCAGCTCGAGTTCAACCTGACCAGTGACGAGAACAAGCCGGTGTCCGCCACCGACTATCGCGGCAAGGTGGTGCTGCTGTTCTTCGGCTACACGCATTGCCCGGACGTCTGCCCGCTGACCATGGCCCAGCTGCACGTGGTGATGAAGAAGCTCGGCGCGCAGGCCGACGGCGCACGCATCCTGTTCGTCAGTGTCGACCCGACGCGGGACACGCCGGCCGTGCTGCACGGCTACGTCAACGCGTTCGACAAACATGCGATCGGGCTCACCGGCGCACCGCGCGCGGTCGAGGCGCTGGTCAAGCGCTACCGCTCCGCGTTCACCCGCGAGCCGTCCGGCAAGGACGGCAACTACGAAGTGAGCCACAGCTCGGCGATCTACGTGTTCGACCGCGACGGCAACCCGCGCGTGTTGTACACCCCGGCCGACAAGCAGGACGACCTGGTACACGACCTGCAACTGCTGCTCGACCAGGGAGAACCGACATGAAGCACGCCCGCCTGTTTGCCCTGCTCGCCGGACTGTCGCTCGCTGCCGGCGTGCATGCCGCGGCCGCCGACCAGGTGCACGCCAGCCACGCCTGGATTCGCGTGTTGCCCGGCACGTTGCCGGCCGGCGGTTACGTCACGCTGGAAAACCGCGGCGACCAGCCGGTTGCGTTGACCGGCGCGCGCAGCACGGCATACGCGGAAGTGATGCTGCACCACAGCTCGACCCAGGGCGGCATGAGCCGCATGGCCATGGTCGAATCGTTGCCGATCCCCGCGCACGGCAGCGTCGTGCTGGGGCCCGGCGGCTATCACCTGATGCTGATGAAACCGGCCGCGGCGGTGTTACCCGGCAATCGGGTGCAAATGCAACTGCAATTCGACGACGGCAGCAGCCTGCCGGTCGACTTCGCCGCCCGCCCCGCCAATGCGCTGGGCGACGAGGCCCCCGCGTCTGCCCATTCCGGGCACTGATTCAATCCGCTCAGTCGTGCGCGCTGCCGGCGATCACCGCCGGCGGCAGCGGCTTGCGCGGCAGGCGCCCGTTGCGTGACAACCGCATCCAGTGGCGCAGCGCAATCAGGCCGCCGACCGACTCGATCAGCGCCGCCGGCACCCAGGTGATCAGCCCGCCGACCATCTGCCCGGTCAGCACGTTGAAGGTAAACGCGCGGCCGCAGATCTCGAAGATCGGATAGAGGTCGGTGCGCGAGAACGTGATGATCGCGCCAGCCAGGATCTGCGGCGTCATGGTGATCGCCGGCGACAGCACGCGCATGCCTGCCACCATGCGACCCGGCGGATGCGGGCGGTGATCGAGCACCAGCGCCCAGTAGGCAAAGCCGCTGAGCAGCATCGTCCAGTTCATGAAGCGGTACACGCGCCAGTCCAGCATCGCCAGCGTCTGCAGGCCCGGGATCAGCCAGATCAGCACGAACACCACGAACAGCACGGTGACGATCGTGGGATTCATCAGCACGCCCATCACCGACCGCCACGGCCACGACCGCTGCAACGGCCGCAGCCACCGCGCCCGCCACGCCAGCGGCAGGCCGGCGCGCAGCGCACTGGCCGGATAGGCGATGACGATCAGCAGCGGCGCCAGGTGGTGCAACAGCAACTGCTGCAGGCGATGCATGAAGAACTCATGCTCGGCGTAGTAATCGAGATAGGTGTGCAGCGACAGGTAGATGATCGCCATGCCGATCCAGAACGCCAGCCGCCGGCTGGACGGCACCCTCAGGCGGCGGCTGCCGCGCCAGTACAGCACGCAGGCCAGCACGAACGTGGCCAGGAACAGCCACGAGAACTCCCACGGCACCACCCATTTCAACAGCGTTGCAATCACGATCGGCTTGCTTCCACGTCCGTCAGCACCGGCACGACCGGCGACCACCGCCCAGCATAGTGCGCCGCGCCGGCGCCGTCTGCCCTGCCGCGGACGGTCGCTTGCGGCAGATTGCCGCCATCAGCGTCGACGCCGGCTGTGGCGGGTGCGACGCCAGCCGTACAGCAGGCCGATCAGCACCACCAGCGCCGGCACCAGCACGATGTTGATCACCTTCACGCGCAGGCCCAGCGCGTCGATCTCGGCATTGAGCTGGTGCTGCACGTCGCGCAGCTCCTTGTTGATGGCGAGCTGGCGCTGGCGGAACTGCTCGATCTCGCGGCGCTGCTCGGGGGTGACCGTGCTCGACCGCGCACCCTTGGCCGGCTGCAGCTCGTCCAGCCGGCGGCGGGTGTCGGCCAGCTCCTTCTCCAGCTCCTGCTCCTTCTGCAGGAACTTCTGGTCGGCCACGTTGCGCAGCGCCTGCACCCGGGTGAACGGCCGCTGCGAGGTGGAGCGCGCGCGGATCGACAGCAGCGCCGACGAGCCGCTGAGGTTGTCGACCAGGTTGGTGACGAAATCGCCGTTGTTGGCGAAGATGCGCACCATGGTCTGGCCCAGCACGGTCTGCGGCTCCACCCACAGACGATCGCTGAGCACGTCGGTGTCGGCCACCAGCACCACCTGTGCGTTGGCCGCCGAATGCGCACGGTGGCCCGGCTTGCCGGCGTCCTGGGGAAACGCGCTGACGAAGGTGCCACGCAACCGCGCCGCCAGCACGTAGTGCGCGTTGTCCGCCTTGTAGTCTTCGAGCAGGCTGGTCGGATCGCTGCTGGCATCCATCACCCGCTGGGTCGGCGCCAACTCGGCGTCGGCACTGCTCTGCAGCAGCGGGACCAGCCGCGCGGTCGCGGTCCGGGTGAGGTCGAAATGGCCGATGCTGGAGACGTTGATGCGCTGCAGGCTGGCGGTCACCGGATCATTGCGGTTGAGCTCCTGGTCGCCCAGCCCGAGCATTGCCGGATGGTTGAGGCTGCTGCCGGCCAGCTCGATCTGCAGGCCGCGGCTGCGGTCCAGCACCACCTCGCGCGGCTGGTATTCCACGCCCCACGCGGCGAACAGGCGCGGCAGGTCCGAGGCGTGCGCAGGCAAGCCGCTGATGTCGGGCGTGAACGGTGCGGCGTCGAGCTCGGCATCGGGATCGACGAACACCACCAGGTGGCCGCCGCCCATCACGTACTGGTCGATCGCGTACTGCGCGGCCGGCGGCAGCTGCTTGGGGTGGATCAGCAGCAGCACCTTCAGGCGATCATCCACGTGCTGCAGGGTGGCGGCGTCGAGGGTCTTCAGCTCGAACAACTGGCCCAGCTGCTGCATCACCGCCCAGGGCTGCTCGCCCAGCGCCAGGTCGCCCTGCACCGGCAGCGAGCTGAGCACGCCGATCTCCGGCTTGCGCACCTGGTTCAGCTCGTACAGCAGCTTGGCGATGTCGTATTCGAGGAAGGCCTCGCGCGAGGGATCGAAGAACGCGATCGAGAGCGATTTTTCCGGCGTGCCGGCGTCCTCCGCACCACGCGCCTCGCCCGGCGCCATGGCGCTGCCGGCCAGTCCGAAGAACACCCGCTCGCCGTTGCTGCCGCCATTGGCGGCAATCAGCCCGCTGCCCTCGGCGCCCGCCTCGTCGTCCGAATACGGCACCGGGTCGATCACGCGCAGGCGGATACGCCCGTGCGAGCGCGCCACCATCTCCTGCAACATCTCGTTGACGCGCCGCTCGTAGCTGCGCAGCTTGGGCAGGTCGCGGGTGGCGTGCTCGGAGAAGTACAGGGTCAGCTGCAGTGGCCGTTGCAGGCTGTCCACGATGTGCCGCGTGCCGGGCGTCAGCGTGTAGAGCTGGTCAGCGGTCAGGTCGATCCGCGTGGCATGCAGCCAGCGGCTGCTGGCCACCACCAGCGGCACCAGCACCAGCACCAGCGCCACCAGGCCGGCGTACAGCCAGCTGCTGCGGGTCAGGCGCAGCGGCGTGGTGAGCAGGCGGGGCAGGCGCAGGCGCGGCATCGTTCAGCGCGTCCGCTTGAGGTCGAGCAGCAATACGCCGGCGACCAGCCAGCCCAGCGTGCTGAGCACGAAGTACAGCAGGTCGCGCAGGTCGAGCACACCGCGCGAGATCGCCTCGAAATGACGCAGCATCGAAAGGTGCGCCACGGCGTTGATGAGGCGCCGCGGCAGCGCGCCCTGGAAGAAATCCAGCACCTGCGGCTGCCCGGCCAGGATCAGCAGCACGCAGACCAGCGCGGTGAGGATGAAGGCCACCACCTGGCTGCGCGTCAGCGCCGACAGGCAGGCGCCGATGGCGATGAAGTTGCCGGCCATCAGCCAGCTGCCCAGGTAGCCGGCCAGGATCACGCCGTTGTCCGGCGCGCCCAGGTAGTTGACGGTGATCCAGATCGGAAAGGTCAGTGCCAGCGCCAGCCCGATGAACAGCCATGCGGCGAGGAACTTGCCGAGCATCGCCTGCCACAGCGTCAGCGGCAGGGTGAGCAGCAGTTCCAGCGTGCCGCCCTTGGTCTCCTCGGCCCACATGCGCATGGTGATCGCCGGCACCAGGATCAGGTACAGCCACGGGTGCATCACGAAGAACGGCTGCAGGTCGGCCTGTCCGCGCTCGTAGAAATCGCCGACGTAGAAGGTCAGGATGCCGGCGAGCACCAGGAAGATCACCAGGAAGACATAGGCCACCGGCGTCGCGAAGTAGCTGCCCAGCTCGCGCCGCACCACCGCGTTGACCGGACTCATGCCGCCACCCCGCGGCCGACTTCCTCACCGCTGGTGATCTGGCGGAACACCTCGTCGAGGCGGCCGCGTTCGAGCTGGATCTCGGAGACTTCAAGCCCCTGCTCTTGCAACAGCCGCTCGACCGGTTCCAGGATGCGCTCGCCCGGCTTGGGGAACACCGTGACGCGACCGTCCAGAGGATCGATCTCCACTCCGGCCACCTGCGGCAGCCGGCCCAGCATTTCCTGCGACATGCCGCTGCCCGGCGCACTGAACGATACCGCGCCGTGATAACGCGAGCGCGCCTCCAGCTCGGCGGGCGTGGCATCCGCCAGCAGCTTGCCGCGGGCGATGATCACCACCCGGTTGCACAGCGCGTGCACTTCTTCCAGCAGGTGGGTGGAGATCAGGATCGTGCGGTCGCGCGCCATCATGTCGATCAGCTGGCGCACCGCGTGCTTCTGGTTCGGGTCGAGGCCGTCGGTGGGTTCGTCCAGCATCAGCACCGGCGGGTCATGCAGGATCGCCTGGGCCAGGCCCACGCGTCGGCGCAAACCCTTGGACAGCGTGTCGATGCCCAAGCCGAGCACCTCGTCCAGCTGCAGTTGCTGCACCACCGCATCCATGCGCCGATAGCCCGCCTCGCCGCGCAGCCCGCGGATGCGCACGATGAATTGCAGGAACTCGCGCACGGTCATCTCGCCGTAGCTGGGTGCGCCCTCGGGCAGATAGCCCAGCGCGCGCTTGGCCTTCAGCGGTTCGCGCATCGCGTCGTAACCGCACACCCGCGCGCTGCCGGAGGTCGGCACCAGGAAGCCGGCGATCATGCGCATGGCCGTGGACTTGCCCGCGCCATTGGGTCCGAGCAGCCCCAGCACCTGGCCCGGCTCGACGCGGATGCTCAACGCATCCACCGCCGTGAGGTTGCCGTAGCATCGGGTGAGTTTGTCGGTTTCGATCATGTCCGCGAGCGGGCTGTGGCCGGGCTGGCGACGCGCTGGCCGCCGGCCAGTCGGGGCGCCGGAGTGTCCCGGCAATGTACCGCAAGAGCGCCGCGACCGCGCGCACGTCCGGCGTGCAGTCGCAGGGGCGCCCAAGAAAAAGGCCCTTTCGTCACGAAAGGGCCTTCATCGAACAGCTGCCGTGCGCCAGGTTTATTCGGCGGCAGTGGCAGCCGCAGCCGGTGCGCTGGAGGCAGCCGGTGCGGGCGCCGAACCTGCAGCCGCCGGTGCACCGTTCTGCTCGGGCGGAAGCAGGCCTGCTTCCTGCTCCGGCGTCTGCGCCGGCGCGTCGAGCAGCGGCAGCGACACCTGGTGGCGTGCGTAGCTGGTGATCGCACCGGTGGAATCCCTCACCTCTGCCGCGACCACGATGTCGTAGGGCGGGTTCACGGTGCTGTCGAACTTGTAACCGTGGGTCTGCGCGTAGGCGGTGAGCATCTTCACGGTCTGCGGCACGCCGTTGAAGGTGCCTTCCCAGATGCCCTGCAGCGTGGAACCGCCGAAGGCCATCATGCCGCGCACATCGCCTTCCACCACCAGGTTGCCGAAGCGGTCGCGGGTGCCGGCCGTGGCGGCGGCCGCGGCGGCTGCGGCGGCGGAAGCGGACGGCGCCGGCTCGGCGGCTGCGGTCGCGTCCAGCGTGGGCGCGACGGGAGCGGTCAGCTGCTCGCTCTGGCCGTTGATGGTCAGCGTGCTGGAGTCGATCGGCAGGGCCACGTCGAAATCGAAATCCGGATCGCCGTAGTTGGTGATGAACAGGATCGCCGGGCCGGTCACGTTCACGCCCAGCTTCTTGGCCTGCGCCTTCAGCTCGGTCTGCGACTGCGCCAGGATGTCGTCGAGCACTTCGGAGCCGCCCTTGCTGCGGTCGATGTGACGCGTGACGAACAGCACCGGGGTCGGCTGCGACTGCGCGATCTTCGGCATCAGGCCGCTGTAGTCGACGTTGGCCACGCCGGCCAGCACGTTCTGCAGGTTGTTCAGGCTGAACTGGATGAACGAGTCCGGATCGCCGTGGATGTACAGGTTCGCGAAGCGGTTGATCAGGTTCCAGCCGTACTGCACGTCGTACGACCAGGTGATCTGGGTCAGGCGGCCGTGACCCTGGCGCTCGAGATCCAGCGTGAAATGCTTGTCCAGACCGCGCCAGTTGTTGTCCAGGTTCCAGACGATGGTCGCATCCTGCGTGTTGTTGTCGATCTGGTCGAACTGCGGCGTGGCGCTGGCGATGGTCAGACCGCCGTCACCCAGCTTGGGGTCGGTGCTGGTCCAGCTGATCTCGGAACCCGGGCCATACGCCTTGCCGGAGAACTTGAACTGCACGCCGCTGTCCTGTGAACGGAGCACGGAGTAATCCGGGAAGCGCCGGAAATTGTTCAGCAGGTCGTACACCTGGCGCATGTCCTTGCCGACAACCTGTGAGCGTTCGACGTGCCCGCTGGAGGGCATGACCACCGCCGCCACCACGCCAATCACCGCGACGATGACCAGGGCAACCAGAAATTCAAAGACACGCATCATTCCAGAGTTCTCCGAAGCGTCTTTACGCCATACCTTGAGTGTGCCCCAACAGCTGCGCGGGCCCAGGGGGCAGCAGCGGGGGTCGGCAAACGCCGAAGCCGCCGATGTTACTTGCTCGCGGGCTTGAACGCCATCCGCCCGCAGAGGCTCCCGCCGCGGCCGCGAAGGCAGCTCCACCCAAGGCGCGCAACCCCGTCGGAGCTCATACGATGCCCAGTTCCAGCGCCTTCAGCACGGCCCGGGTGCGATCGCGCACGCCGAGCTTGGAAAGGATGTTGGAGACGTGGTTCTTGACCGTGCCCTCGGCCACCTTCAGCGAGTTGGCGATCTCCTTGTTGCTGTAGCCGCCGGACAGCAGGCGCAGGATCTCCGTCTCGCGCTCGGTCAGCGGGTCGGGCTGTTCGAGGCTGGTGAACTGGTTCTGCATCCGCGCCACGCCGGCCATCAGGCGCTGGGTGACCATCGGCGCCACCAGCGAGCCGCCGGCGGCGACGGTGCGCACGGCCTCGACCAGCTGCTCCAGCGAGACGTCCTTCAGCAGGTAGCCGCGCGCGCCGGCCTTGAGGCCCTGCAGCACCAGCTGGTCGTCGTCGAAGGTGGTCAGGATGATGGTCGGCGGCAATTCGTTGCGCGCCGACAGCGCCTGCAGGACTTCCAGCCCGCTCATGTTCGGCATGCGCAGGTCCAGCAGCATCACGTCGGGCTTGATCCGCGGCACCTCCAGCACGGCCTGCGCGCCGTCGGCGCACTCGGCCACCACGCGGATGTCCTCGGCCAGGTCCAGCAGCGAACGGACGCCCTGCCGCACCAGGTTCTGATCGTCGACGAGACAGACGGAAATCATCGGGGATCCTCGGTCATGGGTGACTGGCGGCTGGCTGGGTGGTGCCCCTGGGGAAGCGCCGTATTGTTGCACGGCTTCCGCCGCGGGCGACCGCGCCTGCACGAGGGCTGCCGCCAAACCACTTACGAAACATCCAGCGCCGGCGGCTCGAACCGCGAGGGCGTGTGCGCCAGCGCCGCCTGCTCGCCCAGTGGCAGCCGCACGGTCAGCGCAAAGCCTCGACTCAGGCCGGCATCCAGCGACACGCTGCCGCCGAACTCGGCCAGGCGCTCGCGCATGCCGGACAGGCCGTTGCCTTCGGCCACCTGGTCGGCGCCGCGACCGTCGTCGCGCGCGTGCAGCCCCAGCTGGCCGGCCTCGGCGTAGGCAAAATTGAGCCACAGGTTGCGCGCGCCCGCGTGTCGCGCGGTATTGGTGACGATTTCCTGCGCGCAGCGCAGCAGCACCTGGGCGCGCTGCGGGTCCTCCACGCTGAAGCGCGGCGGCATCGCCACGTGCACGTTCAGGCCGGGCACGCCCTCGGTGAGGCCGCGCAGCGCCTGGGTCAGGTCGATCGAGTCGTCCTGGCGCAACTCGCTGACCACCTCGCGCACGTCGGCCAGCAGCAGCTTGGCCGTGCTCTGCGCCTTGCGCACGTGCGCCGCGGCCGCCTCGTTGGTGAGGTGGCAGGCCACTTCCAGGTTCAGGCTGAGCGCGGTGAGATGGTGGCCGATCAGGTCGTGCAGGTCGCGTGCGATGCGCATGCGCTCGGCGATCCGGCTCGATTCGGCCAGCAACGCCCGCGTGGTGCGCAGCTCGGAGTTCAGGCGGCGCTGCACGTCGCTCTGCTCGGCCTGCTGGCTGGTCGCCAGCGAGGCGATGTAGGTCAGCGCCGAGATGCCCAGGTAGATGCTGGTCTGCAGGAAGGCCAGTCCGACGCTGTGGTCGTACTCGGGGAAGTTGACGAACACCGCGACCAGGCTGAGGTTCTGCAGCACGATGCACAGCACGCCCAGCCACACCGGCAGCAGCCACGGCAACGCCACCGCGCTGATCGCCATCAGCATCGCCGACAGGCCGCTGTGGCTGTACCAGCCCACCGCCATCGCGAAGAAGCTCATCGCCACCAGCCCGATCAGGCGCAGCCCCTGGTAACGGCGCTGGCCGAGGTTGCTGGTGACCACCCAGTACAGGAGGCCGAACAGCAGGTAGCACAGCGTCCACATCAGCAACGCGAGGTTGGGCCGATGCAGCAGGCTCACCCGTTCGGCCGCCCAGCTGGTGATCAGCGGGGTACCCACGCACAGGTAGGTGAACAGGCCGGCGTAGCGCAGCAGCCGCACGTGGTTGAAGTTGGACAATTGCATGCCCGGCATCATAGGGGAGCACGCCACGCGCGCAATGCGCGGGAAGTCACGCCCGGCCAGGCCTTGCCGGCACCGTTTTACGCCGGTTTTACATGTTCCCGGCTTGATGCCAGCGCGACAGCCGCATGGCATAATGCGCCGTCCGGGAGCCGCACCGTCGACTCCTGTCCCGATTCCACCATTGCGGAGCAACGAATGGCCCTTGCCATCCGCGACGTGCGCGAGCACGACCTGGATGCCGTGCTGGCGCTCAACAACGCCGCCGGTCGCTCCATCCTCACCCTCGATGCCGGCCAGTTGCGCTACTTCTTCGAGCACGCGAACTACTTCCGTGTCGCCGAGATCGACGGCCACATGGCCGGTTTCCTGATCGCCCTGCGCGAAGGGCTCGACTACGACAGCCCGAACTACCGCTGGTTCGCGGCGCATTACCCGCAGTTCGTCTACATCGACCGCATCGTGATCGCCAACGCCTATCGGCGCCACGGGCTGGGCCGCATTTTCTACAGCGATGTGCACAGCTACGCCGAAGTGCGCGTGCCGCTGCTGACCTGCGAGGTGTTCCTGGAGCCGCGCGACGACGTGGTGGTGCTGTTCCACGGCACCTACGGCTTCCAGGAGGTCGACCAGCAGAAGATGGGGCCCGACGGCCCGCAGGTCAGCCTGCTGGCGAAGGACCTGCCCAGCTACGCCTACGTCCGCGACACCTGGCTGGAGCACGGCGGGCTGCCCGACACGGCGTGGCTGGCCGAGCGCGAGCTGCCGCACGACGACAGCGGCCAGCGGCGTATCGCCCGCGAGCGGCACGCATGAACGCCCGCGCCGAAACCAACGACGCCTGCGACCTGCGCTTCGGCCAGGTCGGCATCGCCTGCGTGCGCGTGCGCCGGGTCGACGCCGCCGCGCTGTGCGACGAACTCGAACGCCGCGTGCGCGCCGCGCCGCAGATGTTCGCCCGCGCCGCGGTAGTGCTGGACCTGAGCCACCTGTCGAGCCTGCCCGACGACGGCGCGGTCGACGCCCTGCTGGAGGCCGTGCGCAGCGCCGGCATGCTGCCGGTGGGCCTGGCCTACGGCACCAGCGAGACCGAGGCGCTGGCCAAGCGCATGGGCCTGCCGCTGATCGCCAAGTTCCGCGCGGCGTACGAACCGGCCGCGGCCGCGCCGGCGGCAGCCCAGCCGGCGCGCACCGAACCCGCGCCGCCGCCCGAACCGATCCTGTCCACCCCCGCCGCCGGCAACCGGCAAAGCACCGAGCACCACATCGGCACGGTGCGCTCCGGCCAGCAGGTCTACGCGCGTGACTGCGACCTGATCGTCACCGGCACCGTCGCCAACGGCGCGGAGGTGATCGCCGACGGCAACATCCACATTTACGGTGGCCTGCGCGGCCGTGCCATGGCCGGCGCGCAAGGCGACGAGAAGGCGCGCATCTTCGTCTCCGGCTTCCGCGCCGAGCTGGTCGCGATCGCCGGGCAATACCGCGTGTTCGAGCAGATTCCGGCCGAACTCGAAGGTCAATCCGTGCAATGCTGGCTGGAAGGCGAAAAGCTGCTGATCGCCAGGCTGTGATCGTTCACCACGCATCCTGTACAACAAGAACAACCACGCGGAGATGGGCCCTTGACTGCTGAGATTATCGTTGTCACCTCCGGCAAAGGCGGCGTCGGCAAGACGACGACCAGCGCCTCGCTCGCCACCGGCCTGGCCATGGCCGGCAAGAAAACCGCGGTGATCGACTTCGACGTCGGCCTGCGCAACCTCGACCTGATCATGGGCTGCGAACGCCGCGTGGTGTACGACTTCGTCAACGTCGTGCACGGCGAGGCCACGCTCAAGCAGTCGCTGATCAAGGACAAGCGCTACGACAACCTGTACGTGCTGGCTGCCAGCCAGACCCGCGACAAGGACGCGCTGACCATGGAAGGCGTCGAGAAGGTGCTCGACGGCCTGTCCGCGGAGGGTTTCGAGTACGTGGTGTGCGACTCCCCCGCCGGCATCGAGAAGGGCGCCCACCTGGCGATGTACTTCGCCGACCACGCCGTGGTGGTGGTCAACCCGGAAGTGTCCTCGGTGCGCGATTCGGATCGCATCCTCGGCCTGCTCGCCAGCAAGACCCGGCGCGCCGAGAAGGGCGAGACCCCGGTCACCCAGCACCTGCTGCTGACCCGCTACAACCCGGCGCGCGTGGCGATCGGCGAGATGCTCAGCGTGAAGGATGTGGAGGAAATCCTCGGCATCGAGGTGGTCGGCGTGATCCCCGAATCGGAGAACGTGCTGACCGCCTCCAACAACGGCATCCCGGTAATCGTCGACGCCAACTCGCAGGCCGGCCAGGCCTACGGCGACACGGTGGCCCGCATTCTCGGCGAAGAGCGCCCGTTGCGCTTCATCGACGTGCCCAGGAAGGGCTTTCTCCAGCGCGTGTTCGGAGGTTGATCACGATGGGTATTCTCGATTTCCTGAAGCGCAAGCCCGAAGCCACCGCCACGGTGGCGCGCGAACGCCTGCGCATCATCGTGGCGCAGGAGCGCTCCACCCGCGGCGCACCGGACTACCTGCCGATGATGCGCAACGAACTGCTCGAAGTGATCAAGAAATACGTCCACGTCGACCTCGATGCGATCAACATCAACTTCGAGCGCGACAGCGGCCACGAGATCCTCGAACTCTCGGTCACCCTGCCGGAAGGCAAGCAGGCGGCCAAGGGCGAGAACAAGGACGAAGCCAGGACCGGCTGAGCCGCGGCCAGCCGGTTTTCATCATTCGACAGCCCGCCGGCACCCTGTCCGGCTCCACTCCGCCGCCACCGCACGCGCCCGGCGCACGACCATGCATCCCGACATCACGCGACCTTCCGGCGATCCGGCCCGCACCGTGCTGCGCATGGCCGACATCGGATTCGACGCGCCCGCGGCGCTGCTCGGCCGCTTCGGCCTGCACCTGCAGCGGGTGGCGGCGGGTGAACCGATTCCCGGCAGCTTCTGGGGCGAGGAGGAGGCCGGCATCATCGGCACCACCGTCTACGCCCGCGACGACACGCCGGCGCACTCGCTGCTGCACGAGGCCGGCCACCTGATCGTGCTGCCGGCGGATAGACGTCCGGACGTCCATACCGACGCCACCGATTCGATCGAGGAAGAAGACGCCACCTGCTACCTGCAGATCGTGCTGGCCGACGAGCTGCCCGGCGTGGGCCGCGAACGCCTGATGCGCGACATGGACGCCTGGGGCTATTCGTTCCGGCTCGGCTCGACCCGCGCGTGGTTCGAACACGACGCCGAAAATGCCCGCGAATTTCTCAAGGCGCGCGGCCTGCCGCACGCCTGACGCAAATCCCCGACTCCGAACCCCGAATCCCGGCTACCTGGCGTGCCAGTTGCCGTCGCGGCCCTTCTCGTACTTCTGCTTGACCGCCGACCAGGCGACCTTGTGCGCCACTTCCTCGCGTGACTCGTCGCCGCGCCGCTCGTCCTTGTCGGCGTATTCGTCCCAGGCGCTGTTGAATGCTTCCTTGTAGATCTCCTGCGCGTGCCTGGGCAGGTGGTCGCGTACGGAATCGGGCAGGTTGCTGATGGAGGAATAAGGCATGGCCGCAGGCTCCGCAATGGATGGTGAGGCTGGGTACCGTGTACCGCGCGCGATCAACCTGCCGTCAATTCCATGTGGTCTGCGCGGAAAGCACCGCCGCTCAGCGACGCGAGACGTGCGGGTCGTTCGGCACGTACCAGCGCCACGGCTCGTCGACCGCGCGGGTGATGCCGACGCGCGGCGTGACCACCGGCGCGGCGGGCGGCGGCACGCCATCGTCGACGATGCTGAAGCCGCCGGCGCCGTCGACCAGGTCGATGCCGTCCTGCGCGCGGTCGATGCCCATCGCCTGGCACAGCCGCGCCGGTCCGCGGCACAGGTCGCGATCGCTGCGGCAGGCCGGGCGTGCGGCGCGCATCGCGGCCAGCCCGTCCAGCGGCGCCAGCGCGCGCAACAACACCGCCACGCCCTCGCCCTCCTCGCCGCAGACCGGGTTGCAGCACCAATGCATGCCGTAGGTGAAGTACACATAGAGCAGCCCCGGCATACCGAACATCGTCGCATTGCGCGCCGTGCGGCCGCGCCAGGAGTGCGCGGCCGGATCGGTCGGCCCGCAGTAGGCTTCGGTTTCCACGATGCGGCCGCTGCGGCCGTCGGCGTGCCGCAGCACCTTGTTCAGCAGTTCCGGCGCCACCGTGCGCGGGTCGCGCCGGTAGAATGCGCGCTCCAGCACCATGGCGCGATCAACCCGCCGGCTGCGGCTGGTAGTTGCCGACATCCGCGCGGAATCCGATGGCCAGCCGGTTCCAGCCGTTGATCGCGATGATCGCCAGGGTGAGATCGACCATGGCCTTGTCGTCGAACTGGGTGCGTACCTCGTCATACAGGGCGTCAGGCAGATCGTTCGTCGATACCAGGGTGACCGCCTCGGCCCAGGCCAGCGCGGCACGCTCGCGCGCCGAGTAGAACGGCGCCTCGCGCCACGCCGCCAGCACGTGCAGCCGCTGCTCGGTCTCGCCGGCGGCGCGCGCGTCCTTGCTGTGCATGTCCAGGCAGTACGCGCAGCCGTTGATCTGCGACACGCGCATCTTCACCAGCTCGATCAGCGAATGCTCCAGGCCGCTGCCGCGAACCTGGGCTTCCATCGCCAGCATGGCCTTGAAGGCGGCCGGCGAGGCGGTCCTGTAGTCGATGCGTCCACTCATTCCTGTCACCTCTCGTCAGTTCGAACCGGTTCGAACAGTTGCTGCGCGTCGGCGTAGCCGAAGTCGGCAACCAGTCCCTCGAAATTTCCGCTCTCGCGCATGCGCGCCAGCGCGTGATCGACGGCCGCCAGCGCCAGCGTGGTCAGCCGCGTGGCGGTGCTGACCCGGGCCACGCCGAGCTGGAAAAGCTCGGCCAGGCCGGGCATGCCGGCGCCTGCCGCGACGTTGACCGGCGCGTCGAGCGCGCGCACCAGCGCGGCCAGCGTGGCCGGATCGGCCAGTCCGATCGGATAGATACAGTCGGCGCCCGCGGCGAGGTAGGCGCGGCCACGCTCGATGGCGTCGGCCAGGCGTGCGGCCGGCTCGGCGCCGTCATGCTGCATCCAGTGATCGACCCGCGCATTGATCACGATCGGCACCCCGGCCGCGTCGGCGGCCGTTCGTGCCGCGCGCACCCGCGCCGCCGCCGCGGACGCCTCGCGCAGCGGGCCGTGGCCCGGCATGCCGTCCTCGATGTTGATGCCGACGGCGCCCGCGGCAATCACCGACTGCACCGTCGCGGCCACCTCCGCCGGCGTCTCGCCGTAGCCGGTCTCGATGTCCACCGTCACCGGCACCTCCGCCGCGCGCACGATGCGGGCGACCGCCGCCAGCACCTCGTCCAGCGGCGCCTGCTCGCCATCGGCGTAGCCCAGCGACCACGCCACGCCGGCGCTGGTGGTGGCCACCGCGGCGAAGCCCCGCCGCGCGAACAGCCGCGCGCTGAGCGCATCCCAGGCGTTGGGCAGCAGCAGTACGCGGCTGCGGTCGTGCAGGCGCCGGAACGCCTGCGCCATGTCTGTCCGGGCCCGTGACTGCATCGTCGCGCGTCGCCTCGTCTGGCGGAGTTGACCTTGCAGCATACGCCGCCGGCCACACTGGCGCATGGCGCCTGCTACAGTCGGCGCCGATCGACCCGAAGCTGTCGCGGGCTGCGCCCGTCGCGACGGAGGAATCCATGACCACGCGCCGACTGGTGCTGTTGTTCGACG
The DNA here is from genome assembly GCF_052978325.1 of Rhodanobacter sp. UC4443_H10. Lineage (NCBI taxonomy): Bacteria > Pseudomonadati > Pseudomonadota > Gammaproteobacteria > Lysobacterales > Rhodanobacteraceae > Rhodanobacter > Rhodanobacter sp. UC4443_H10. The sequence goes on from NZ_CM129668.1 coordinate 1,238,678, forward strand.
GCACCTGGAACAAGCCGGAATCGAATACCAACGTGGAGCGCCTGCGTCGGCTGATCGCGCCGCGCGACGCACTGGGCAACGTGCAACAGGTCAACTACATCCCCGGCGTGGGGGTGAAGCGCGGGATCACCCACCTGCTCGGCGGCGCGTTCGGCTATGGCCTCTCGGGCAACGTGCTGGATGGCTACCGCTGGCTGTGCGACACGTGGCAGGCGGGCGACGAGATCTACCTGTTCGGTTTCAGCCGCGGCGCCTATACCGCGCGCAGCCTGGGCGGCCTGATCCGAAAATGCGGCCTGCTCAAGCGCGACGGCCGCGGCAAGCTGTCCCGCGCCGACGCAAGTCACGCCTACGATTTCTACCGCGACGTGGAGACCAGGCCCGACGACCCGGCCGCGCGGGCATTTCGCCAGCAGCACTCGATCGAGGTGGACATCCATTTCATCGGCGTGTGGGACACGGTCGGTTCGCTCGGCATCCCCGACACTGCCTCGTGGTTTCCGTTTGCGCGCTCGCGCTACCGCTTCCACGACACCGAGCTGAGCAAGATCGTCAAGCACGCCTACCAGGCGCTGGCGCTGGACGAACATCGCGGCGATTTCCAGCCCGCGGTGTGGACGCGCAATCCGTACACCGTCAAGCCCGGCGAATCGCTGACCTCGAAGAAGCGCGAACAGATCGACGTCGAGCAACGCTGGTTCATCGGCTCGCACTCCGACGTGGGCGGCGGCAATCGCCGCGACGGCGCCGGCCGCAAGCCCGACCCGCTGCCCGACCTGGCCCTGGCCTGGCTGCAGACCCGCGCGATCAAGGCCGGCCTCACCTGCAGCGAACTGCTGGTGCCGCCGCGTGATGCATGCACGGGCGTGCCGCGCGACTCCTACAAGGAGTTCATGGACGGCCTCTACAAGGAGTTCAAGCCGCCGTTCGACCGCACCGTGGGCAGCGGCGTCAACGAGAAGGTGGACGAATCGGTGTGGCGTCGCTGGCTGGCCGACCCGGGCTACCGTTCGCCCAGCCTGGTTCGCGCCCTGGCCACCGCGACCGTGTTGATGTCGGTGGAAAGCGTGACCGACCCGGTCGCGCCGGTCGGCAGGCGCGGCGGTTGATCCACGCTTGACGGGCGGCCGGCGGTTTCCACTACGATGGCCCGATGGGAGATGGCATGCCTCCCGTTGCGGGCGCGCGACGCGTCCGCAACCAACCACCCCGGGTGCTTCCGCCACGAGGTTGATGATGCCTGCAACGCCGGTTCCCGGCGGCGCAGGCCTGCCTGTCGCTGCGGTCGCCGGAACCTTTCCTGCAACGGAGTAGCGCACGTGGGTCTGACTGGATTTGTCGCGATCGGGCTGGGCGGTGCCCTCGGTTGCTGGTGCCGCTGGGGCCTGGGCCTGCTGTTCAACCCGCTGTTCCCCACCCTGCCGCTGGGCACCCTGGCCGCCAACCTCACCGGCGGCCTGCTGATGGGCGTGGCAATCGGCCTGTTCCGCCATTTCCAGGCCGCCTCGCCGGAGCTGCAATTGTTCGTGATGACCGGCTTCCTCGGCGGCCTGACCACGTTCTCCACCTTCTCCGGCGAAGCGGTCACCCTGCTGCTGCGCCAGCAGTACCTGTGGTTCGGCGGCCACGTGCTCAGCCACCTGGCCGGCTCGCTCGGCATGACCGTGCTCGGCCTCGCCCTGACCCGCAACCTGCTGCGCCACTGAACGAGAGACCCCATGAATCACGAAGCCCTGCAACACGGCGCGCACCTCACCTTCTATTGCCATGCGCGTGCGCGTCACGAAGGCATCCTGCTTTCCGAGTGGCTGCTGGCGCAGGCCAAGGCGCTGCATATCGGCGGCGGCTCGGTGTTCCGCGCGATCGCCGGCTACGGCCGCCACGGCGTGCTGCACGAGGAGCAGTTCTTCGAACTGGCCGACGACCTGCCGGTCAAGATCGAGTTCGTGCTGCTCGACGAGCAGGCCGAGGCGCTGCTGCAACGGCTGCGTGAGGCCCGCGTCGACGCCACGTATGCACGCTGGCCGGCAAGCTTCGCGGTACTCGGCGATTCGCCGCAGCCGCACGGGCATCATCAAGGCACGAGGTAGCGCATGAGCCAGGACGACCTCAAGAACCGCGCCGGGGAACTGCTGGCGCAAGCCGGCATCCACATCAACGGCCACGACGCGACCGACCTGCAGGTACACGACGAACGCCTCTACGCCCGCGTGTTTGCCCACGGTTCGCTGGGCCTGGGCGAGGCCTACATGGACGGCTGGTGGGACGCCGCCGACCTGCCCGGCCTGTGCACCCGCCTGCTCAGTGCGGGCATCGACCAGGGCCTGAAGACCCTCGACACCGTGCTCGCCCACCTCAAGGCGCGCTTCATCAACCTGCAGCGCGGCGAGCGCGCGTTCGAGATCGGCAAGGCCCACTACGACCTCGGCAACGACCTGTTCCAGGCCATGCTTGGCAAGCGCCTGGTGTACTCGTGCGGCTACTGGGCCAAGGCCGACAACCTCGACGACGCGCAGGAGGCCAAGCTCGACCTGGTCTGCCGCAAGCTGCAGTTGAAGACCGGCCAGCGCGTACTCGACATCGGCTGCGGCTGGGGCGAGGCGTTGAAGTATGCCGCCGAGCACTACGGCGTCGAAGGCGTCGGCATCACCGTCTCGCAACAGCAGGCCGACTACGCGCGCGAACTCTGCGCCGGCCTGCCGATCGAGATCCGCCTGCAGGATTACCGCGAGGTCGACGAGCCGTTCGACGCGGTGTATTCGATCGGCATGTTCGAGCACGTCGGCGGCAAGAACTACCGCAGCTATTTCGAAACCGTGCGCCGCTGCCTGAAGGAGGGTGGCCTGTCGCTGCTCCACTGCATCGGCAGCAACGGCGCGCCGGCGCAGACCGATCCGTGGATCGAGAAATACATCTTCCCCAACTCGATGATCCCCGCCGCCAGCCAGGTCGCGGCCGCGCTGGAAGACCTGTTCGTGGTCGAGGACTGGCACAACTTCGGCGCCGACTACGACCGCACCCTCACCGCCTGGCGCGCCAACGTCGAATCCGCCTGGCCCACCCTGCCGGAAACCTACGACGAACGCTTCCGGCGCATGTGGCGCTACTACCTCGCCGTCTCCGCCGCGGTCTTCCGCAGCCGCCGCGACCAGCTGTGGCAGATCACCCTGAGCCCGCACGGCGTGCCCGGCGGCTACCGCGTGCCGCGCTGACGCGCGCGCGGGCTCAAGTCATTGCCGCCGCGCCGTGCCGAATATCCAGGGGATGCCTGAGGGCTTTCATGTGCACCAGGGAACGGATGGAAGGGTCATGCGGAAAACCGGGGGCACCCGTCTCCAGGCCGGCATGCTGTCGCTTCTGGGGCTTGTGTTCGCGCTCCTGCTGCTACTCGATGTCGCCTATTTCATCCATGGGTCGCTGGAGCTGTTCCCCACGCAGGAACAGCAGGGGAAGATCAAGGGCATCGCGGCGCTGGCAGGGTTCGGTTTCGCGCTCGTCGAACTGGTGATCCTGACCCTGCTCAGGCGGCTTTGCGCGCGCACCCATCGAACCCGAAACTCCGCGAAAGCATCCACGCCCGACGGCATGACGGGATTGAAGACAGCTTCGCTCCGTCCGGATTCGTTGCCACCTCCAGCGCGGGGCCCCACTGAATCGCATTGACGGCCCACGCAATGGCGGCTGCCAAAACAAGAGCATATTAGGGACGCGAACAAGGGGCGGAAGAAATGAATTGGCTGTAATCCAAACGAGCCCCGACCTAGCCGGCGGCTACCACCCATCCCACCCACTCCACGCAAATCGCAGGCGGCACCATGACCACCTCAGCTCTGGTACTCACGCTGTTCCTCGCCTGGACATTACTGCTGCTGGTCGTGATGGAGGTGCTGCGCAGCTACCTCGTCGTCACCGGCCGCGTCCGCTCGAACGGGTTCGCGCCCGACAACGCGGGCCTCTCGCCGTTCATGCAGCGGCTCGCCCGGGCACATGCGAACTGCATCGAAAGCCTGCCCGTCTTCGGCGGGCTGTTGCTGGTCGCGCTGGTCACGGATCGGACCGAGGTCACGGATGCGCTGGCCCCCTGGCTGCTGGGCGCGAGGGTCATCCAATCCGGCATCCACCTGGCTTCGACCAGCGTCATCGCCGTCAACGCCCGCTTCACCGCCTTTGCCGCGCAAATGGGCATTGGTGTTTACTGGACGTGTGGGCTGCTCGGCCTGTAGGTCAAACGAGGTCGGCTTCATTCAAATTCAAACGCCACGCACTCTCCCAGGGGAGCCGAAATGAATAGCCGGAACAAGTATTGGTTTCCCGCCAAACGGTACGGCTGGGGTTGGGGCCTGCCGGCTCGGTGGCAGGGCTGGGTTTGCCTCGCCGTCTATGCGGGCTGTGTTGCGCTCGTCTTTCGTTTGCTGCCGCCAGCGGCCGATCCGGTCATGTTCGCGCTCAGCCTGGCATTGCTTACCCTCGGCCTGATCGCCGTGTGCTGGCTGAAGGGCGAACCGCCGCGCTGGCGTTCGGGCGACTGATCGGCATGGACGATCGCAGACAATCCGGGATACCGGATTGAACCGCCACGCGCTTGCCGCAACACTCGCAGGCATGAAGCACCTGCTCGCCCACATCTCCCTCTGCCTGCTCCTGCTGCTGCCCGCGGCAGTCATCGCCCACCCCGCGCTGTGGGTAGTGAAGGATGCCGATACCACGATCTACCTGTTCGGCACGGTGCACCTGATGCCGAGCGACGCCAGTTGGCACGACCCGACGCTGGACCGGGCGATGGCAGACAGCCGCACGTTGTACATCGAACTGACCGACGACGACCCGGCGAACATGACGGCGCTGGTGCTGCGCTACGGGATGGATGCGACGCACCCGTTGTCCAGCCAGCTCAGCCAGTCGGAGGCGCATCGACTGGACCTGCTGGCGAACAAGCTCGGCGTGCCCGGCGGCATGCAGACGCTGAACGTGATGCGCCCGTGGCTGGCCGCGCTGACGCTGGCGGTGACGCCGCTGCTGAAGGCCGGGCTCGACCCGAAGCATGGCGTGGACAAGCAGCTGAAGGCGCAGATGAGCGCCGCCGGCAAGCCGGTGCTGGGCCTGGAAACCGCGGAACAGCAGATCCGCTTTCTCGCCGACATGCCGCGCATGATCGAGCTGGCCCTGCTGCGCTCGACCATGCGCGACGCGGACAAGGGCACGTTTCGGCTCACCGAACTGATCGACGCCTGGAAGGCCGGCGACGTGGACGCCATCGCGCGCATCGGCAACGACGACATGCGCCTGCACGAGCCGAAGCTCTACCAACGGCTGCTGGTGCAGCGCAACCAAGTGTGGGCGACCAAGATCGCCGCCATGCTGCAGCAGCCCGGTACAGTCTTCATCGCCGTCGGCGCGGCACACTTGGCCGGGCCGGACAGCGTGCAGGTGCAGTTGCGAAAGCTCGGCATCTCCGCTCAACGAAATTGAGGCCATCGCCGTGATGAAGTCCGCAGGGATCGTTGCATTCGCACTGGTGTGTCCGCTTGCCTTGTGGGCACAAACGCCGGTGCAGCCATCGCACGGCCGAAATTTCAGCCACCTGCAGGTCATCGACATCGCCAACGGACCCAACGCGATCGACATCGATGGCGATGGCCGGAAAGATCTGGTCTTCAATGCCCACCGAAGCAACTTCAACGCACATGATTTCGAGCACATCACGTTCTACATGCAAGATCATGTTGAGGCCGGCGAAACGGATGGGACGGTGCAGGAGAAGTCGATGTGGAATGTCGTGCCGTTCTTCAACGAGAAGATTCCCGAATACGTGGCCTTCGACACCATCGAGGGGGCGGATTGCTGGCTGCGCGACATGGTCTTGCTACGCAACTCGGAGGGTTCCGTCACCGTTATCACGGCTGATCGCGCCCTGGGGACGTCCTATGCCGACAAAGCGCGCATGACATTCTCGATCTATCGTGTTGCGCACAATGCGGATGGTGCACCAGGATCACCGCCTGTTTATTTCCAACGTATCGACCAGTTCCAAAGCAGGAACCTCTATTGCGATGCGAATTACGCCATCGCCGCAGAGCTCGGCGTGAAGTTCAGGCACCCGCTCGAAGACAACGGCATCGATCACTGAAAGGTACCCGCAGGCACCGGCTTTCTGGCACCATCGTCCGGCTATCCGCGCAGCCTGCGCGCTACCTGATTGATCCAACTCCATGAACCTGCAAGCCAATTACGAACAGATCCCGCTGAAGGAATACGCCGAGCGGGCCTATCTCGACTACTCGATGTACGTGGTGCTGGACCGCGCGCTGCCGTTCGTCGGCGACGGCCTGAAGCCGGTGCAGCGGCGCATCATCTACGCGATGAGCGAGCTGGGCCTGGCCGCCACCGCGAAGCCGAAGAAGTCCGCGCGCACCATCGGCGACGTGATCGGCAAGTTCCATCCGCACGGCGATTCGTCGTGCTACGAGGCGATGGTGCTGATGGCGCAGCCGTTCTCTTACCGCTACCCGCTGGTCGACGGCCAGGGCAACTTCGGCTCGCCGGACGACCCGAAAAGTTTTGCCGCAATGCGCTACACCGAATCCAAGCTCAGCCCGATCGCCGAGGCATTGCTCGGCGAGCTGGCCCAGGGCACGGTGGACTGGGTGCCGAATTTCGACGGCACCATGGACGAGCCGAGCTGGCTGCCGGCGCGCGTGCCGCACGTGCTGCTGAACGGCTCGATGGGCATCGCGGTCGGCATGGCCACCGACATCCCGCCGCACAACCTGCGCGAACTGGCCACCGCGTGCATCCGCCTGCTGGACGATCCGGACGCCAGCGTCGCCGACCTGTGCGAGCACGTGCGCGGGCCGGACTACCCGACCGAGGCGGAGATCATCACCCCGCGCGCCGACCTGCTGGCGATGTACCAGACCGGCGGCGGTTCGGTGCGCGCCCGCGCGGTGTACCAGCGCGAGGAAGGCAACATCGTGATCACCGCGCTGCCGCACCAGGTCAGCCCGTCGAAGATCCTCGAACAGATCGCCGCGCAGATGCGCGCGAAGAAGCTGCCGATGATCGAGGACCTGCGCGACGAGTCCGACCACGAGAATCCGATCCGGCTGGTGATCGTGCCGCGCTCGAACCGCGTCGACGCGGACGAGACCATGCAGCACCTGTTCGCCACGACGGACATGGAGAAGAGCTTCCGCGTCAACCTCAACATGATCGGCCTGGACGGCCGGCCGCAGGTGAAGGACCTCAAGCGCATCCTCACCGAGTGGCTGAGCTTCCGCACCAGCACCGTCACCCGGCGCCTGGAACATCGCCTGGCCAAGGTCGACCGTCGCCTGCACCTGCTCGAAGGCCTGCACACCGCCTACCTCAACCTCGACGAAGTCATCCGCATCGTGCGCAGCGAGGACGAGCCCAGGCCGGTGCTGATGGCACGCTTCCGGCTCAGCGAGGAGCAGACCGACTACATCCTCGAAACCCGCCTGCGCCAGCTGGCACGGCTGGAGGAAATGAAGATCAATGCCGAGCGCGACCAGCTCGAGGAGGAGCGCGCGCGCATCAACGTGCTGCTGAAATCGCCGGCCAAGCTGAAGGGACTGATCAAGGACGAACTGCGCGCCGATGCCGAGAAGTTCGGCGACGCACGCCGCTCGCCGCTGGTCGAGCGCGAGGTGGCGCATGCGCTGGACGAGAGCGCGCTGGTAGCCAGCGAACCGGTCACCGTGGTGCTCTCGCAGAAGGGCTGGGCGCGCGCCGCGAAGGGCCACGACATCGACGCCGAGGCACTGAACTACCGCGACGGCGACGGCCTGCTCGCCGCGGTGAAGGCGCGCACCACGCAGCAGGTCGCGTTCATCGACTCCACCGGCCGCGCCTACTCCACGCCCGCGCACACCCTGCCCTCGGCGCGCGGCAATGGCGAGCCGCTGACCGGCCGCTTCAGCCCGGCCGCGGGCGCGAGCTTCGACGCGGTGGTCGCCGGCGACAACGACACGCGGCTGATCCTCGCCACCGACTTCGGCTACGGCTTCGTCAACCGTTTTGAATCGCTCACCGGCCGCAACAAGGCCGGCAAGCAGATCATCTCGCTCAGCGACGGCGCGAAAGTGCTGGCGCCGCAGGTCAGCGCCGATCCGGCGCGCGACCGCATCGTGGTGGTCACCAGCGAAGGGCACCTCTTGATGTTCTCGGTGGCCGAACTGCCGGAACTGGACAAGGGCAAGGGCAACAAGCTGATCGAGATCCCCAAGAAGCAGCTGGCCGAGGGCGAGCGCGTGGCCGGCGTGGCGGTCGTCGCCGAAGGCAAGGGCGAGGTCACCCTGTACGCCGGCGCGCGCAAGCTCACCCTGAAGTGGGCCGACCTGGTCGAGTACGGCGGCAACCGCGCCACCCGCGGCAACCTGCTCCCCCGCGGCCTGCGTCGCGTCGAACGCATCGAAACCACCGGCTGAACCGAACACCCGTAGGAGCCCGCTCGCGGGCGATGCTCTTGGGCGACCTCGTCAGAAGCATCGCCCGCAAGCGGGCTCCTACGACAGACAGGTCGTGACGCCTCCCGGAACTTGTCGGCGCGCCGCCTTTCCAACAGGGATGTACACGCCGACGCGGCCTCGCGCGTTGGATACGTGATCACCCCGGAGTCCGCATGAACGTCCCCCGCCTTCTCCCCGCCCTGCTGGCCACCTTGCTGGCCGCGCCGGCATGGGCGCAGAGCACAACCCAGCCGCTGAATCTCAAACTCCCGCCCGGCGAACTGCCAGCCGCCAGCAGCACCACGGTCACACCTGCGAACGACGCCACGACACCCGCTCCCGCCACCACGCCCCGCACGCGCACCGCAGACAGCGTCGCCGCCACGCCACCGCGCGACCCGCCAGGCGTCTACTACGGCGACACCAGCGGACGCCTGGGCAACACCGAAGTCGCCCGCGACGCGCGGGCGGACTGCGACGACTCCACCTACAACCAGCCGCAAGTCCACGGCAGCGTCGGCATGGGCGTGGCCGGCGGCAGCCGCTTCAGCGGCAACTACCAGACCGGCACGGTCAACGTCACCAAGGCCTTCGGCAGCTGCGACGAGCCGAGCGGCGGCATCAGCATCTCCGTCGGCGGCGGCACCAGCCACTTCCACGGTCGCGGTCATTGATGCGGCAGGGGTACTCGCGCCCAAAGGGGTCAGGTTCATTTCCTACGCCAGATTGAGCCGTACGGAAGTGCGCCACGCGCGCGCTCCCGGCAGCACTCGTTTCAACAGCCATGCAACCTGATCCGCTCCAACGCAGGAAGCACGGCATGGCGCGCTAGCCCCGTATCGATCTTCCCGCCATCCCGCAACACGTGGTTCAACGAGGCAATGACCGCCAAGCCTGCTTCGCGGGAGAAGCCGACTACTTGCGCTATCTGCAGGGGTTGCGTGGAGCATCATCCAGACACGACTGTGCGATCCCCGCCTACGTGTTGATGACAAACCACGTCCACCTGCTGGTGACACCGGCCACCACCGGAGCCATCTCCCGCATGATGCAAGCGGTAGGCCGCCGCTACGTCGGCAGTTTCAATGCACGCTACCGGCGCACGGCACCTTGTGGGAAAGACGCTTCAAGGCAGCACTGGTCGATACCGACCGGTACCTGCTCACCTGCTATCGCTACATCGAGCTCAATCCCGTCAGGGCCCACATGACCGACGATCCCGCGGACTACCCTTCGAGCTACCACCACAACGCGATGGGACAACCAGCGCCGCTCATCACGCCGCACCAACAATACATGCTGCTGGCCACCACACCTGCCACACGACAAGCCGCCCACCGCGCGCTGGTCGATGAACTCGTGGAAGAAAAGCATCTCGACGACCTTCGCCAACACACTCAGCAGCAGCGCGCCTGGGGCAGCGAACGCTCTCGACAGCAAATCGAAGCACTGACCCAACGCTCAGTCAGCGTCAGGCCTCGCGGCAGACCCCCCAAGCCGCGAAAAATCGGGACTAAATGAACCTGCCCCCTTTTTTCGACCCCTTTTTCCGGGGACTGGGCACCGCGGCGGCCTGCCGGGCGCGCGAACGGGCGAAACGGCCAGCCCTTGCCTCGACCCATGCGCGGAATCGATCCAAGCCCGGTATCTTCTGTTGCTGCGGGTAGTCGCGGATATCCGATGCCAATTCAATGGACAGCGCATCCTCGAACAGGGCCCGTTACGTCACGGCGCGAGCGAAGGGCAGGGACCGCCCCAGCCCTCGTCCACCCCCCCCGCGCGCTGCCAAGTGGGGTCTGCCGAACGGGCCAACTCAACCTCACTCCGTTCTTGCCACCGTTTTTGCCCCCACTTTTTCGCTTCCGCTACCATTCGCTGCGAACGTAGAGTTCCCTTTCACAGGAGTGAGCACTTATGGCGTTCGATGAGGGGAAAAGCCGCTCGGGTGAACCCGATCTCGACTTGCTCGGCTTGCGGCTGGGAGCAAATCGGATCGCCCAAGGAACGGTGGCCTACGAGGTTGGCAACGAACTCGTCGTCAGAAAGAAGAAGCGAGAAACCCTTTACAGGAATGGCTTCACATTGCCGGTGACGGCAGAACGACTGATGGCCGAGGCCGAGCGAACAACACGGCACTCGACGAAACTGACGCGCAACATGAAGGCCGCGGGTCAGATTCGGCCGGTCGATGCCGCACCCAGAACGGTGTCCGCGCACCACGTGGTTGCGGCCAAGGATCTACGCGCTGACGAAGCGAGAAAGATGCTGTTCCGATGGTGCATAGGCATCAACGACGTCGACAACGGCGTGTATCTGCCGGCCCACAAGAAGTCCACGGTGGCCAGCATTCCGGGCGCATCGAAGCATGCGGTGATACATACCGACCTTTACCATTTGAATGTCCTGGCGCGGCTCATGCCGGTACCAGCCAACAACCCTCAGAACGGGAGACTGGCGCTTCGTCAGATCAAGCAAGAGCTGGTCGACGGCGTCTTCCCCTACTAACCGGGCCATGCGATGACAATCTGGGAAATTGCGAACGACTCGATCGACAAGGCATCCATGCTCGTGGCGACCGAAAGCGATCGAGCCAACCTGCACTTCTGGGACCAGTTCGGCGGCGACGGATCGCCGATCCACTGGTCGAAGCCACCCAAGCTGCAACCGTTCACCGACAAGAAGCGATCGAAGCCAAAACCACGCGTGGACATAAGCCCGTTCCGGCCCGGCAGCCTTGCGCTCAACGCCAGGGCGCGCGACGCGCTGGGCGAATTCCTCGGCCAGTTCGGCCAACTGCTCGAAATCGACGTGCTTGGCGAGGTCGAGTACTACTACAACATCACCAACGCCATCGACTGCATCGACCACGACAGGTCGAACGTGCTGCCGGGCGGGTTCATCAAAAAACCGGTGTTCAAGGACTCTGCGGTCCCGACCCAGGCGACGATATTCAAGGATGCTACCCACCGCTCGAGCATCTACGTCAACGACGCCGCGAAATCGGAACTTGAAAAGCGCATCGCCGAGTCCGGCATCACGGGCATGAGCTTCAGGAAAGCGTGAACGCAACGGGGTGCCTGGCAAAAAGGGGACGTGGCCAATCAAGCCACCACCCTCAAAGCTTGTACTTGTACTTCCCCTTCACCCCCAACCCCTCCCTCTCCGGCCACACCGGACACAACGCCTCCACCACCTCCATCAACTCCACCCAGTCGGAAAGACCCCCCTTCCCCGGCAGCGAGGCCGACACAACGCAGCCACCGGCCAGCGGCTCGGCCACCCGGTCAGGATGCTTCGTCGGCAGCTTGGGCGAGGAGTTCATCGAGCCATTCCGTGCGGTCGAACAGGGCGAAATATTCGCATACCTCGGTCATTTGAGCTTTCGGCCACGGTCGCGCTGCCCGAGCAGTACCGCTGGTCAAGCGTGGACGCAAACCTGGACTTGTCAGAGGACCGGTTGGTGAACCCTCACCCGGTCTTCCTGGCGCAGGATCGTGATCCTCAGACGCGCGCGGCGTGCTACCGGGCCTGGTTGCGTGAGGGTGTCGGCGAAGACGAACTGACGAGCATCCGGGCGCATCTCGAACAAGACCGTGCGCTGGCCGACGCGAAGTTCCAGACGATGATCGAAAAGGCCATGGGCCGCCCGGCCCACGTACGGCACCGCGGTAGGCCGCGACGCGCAAACCGCCCGCCGGACGAGGCTTAATTCCCTCCGTCCCCTTTTTGCCTTTTCACCCTTGGCAATAGACCAGAATGGTTTTGCTGGCGGCGCTGACAACCACACCAATCATTTCGTTGGTATCGATATCCACCATTTGAGCTGAATACTCATGGAGTTCGTCGAAAATTGCCGTGGCGACTTGAGCGCTTCGAGAAGACCCCTTCCTGATGATGTAGATGTCCACATCGTGCCCGCTGGCAACTTTCTTGATTTCAGAGACCTTGACTGTCCCGTTGGCGTGCAAGAGCCATACGTTTGTCGGCGAAAAGATGATGACCGGCACACATGGGCTGAACGAATCGGAGACCAGGAAACTGTTGTTCCCGATGGCGGAGATCTGGTTTATTCCGGTGAACCGACCGCGATATCCTCCCACAACATCCACGTCCTGACTGGAGTTGTAGTCAACGCCGTCCACCGAATAGGGAGGCGCCTGGGGCTCACTGAGAAATGTCACGGTCACATCCGTGGATACGATCTGCATCTCCGTCAGCAGTGCTCCCACCCGGGCCGAACTGGTGGTCACGGGAACTGCGTCGAGATCCTGCTCATTTGTCGCGAGCTTGCAACCGCACAGTCCCATGTCTTTCTCCGGCTGGCTTTGGGTGAGTGAGCGAGGACAGAGTACTCGCCGAGGAAGCCATGATCCATAAGCCATCGGGAACAAGGGCGGAGATGGCTGATTAACCCCGGGCAATCCGCCCGCGCTAGCAAACGATCGGCGAGATTTATTCGCCGCGTCCTATTTAATTGAAAAGGCCTTGGGCCACCCAGTGAGCGTGCGGCGGCCCGGGAGACGGTCGCGGACGGAAGAAAAGCTCGATGGCATTTAACTTCATCCGTCCCCTTTTCGCCCACCCGGGCGGCCGGCCACCGCGCGCAAGCAGCCAGGAAGACATTTAATTAGCCACGTCTCCTTTAACTGGACGGAAGAAAAGCTCGATGGCATTTAACTCCCTCCGTCCCCTTTTTGCGTCCCTGCGGTTTCGCAAGCCATGCCGACCATCCACCTGGCGAAGGCTGCCATCGTGTGGAAACCACCCTGGGACGCCCCGCCGCATGCCGCCCACGTGGGCGACCAAGGCTGGCCGGCGTGTGGGACGAGGCTTAATTAGCCACGTCCCCTTTATTCTATTCCATTCCGCTTTATTCCGCTTGAGGTGGCTCCTGCTTTTTCCGGGCGACCAAGGCTGACCGGCGCGGATGACAGATTTAATTAGCCACGTCCCCTTTAGTTCGTCCCCTTTAGTTTGTTTTTAGGCCTGCGTACAGACCGCCACGCTGCGGTTCAAACGGGTGTAATTGAACCTGACCCCGTTTTTGTTTTGGATTAAATGAACCTGACCCCTTTGTTTTTCCGCCCGCGTGGGCGGCCGCCGCGGGCAAGCAGCCGGGAAGACGTTAATTAGCCACGTCCCCTTTAATTTCGTCCCCTTTAATTTAATTAGCAAGAAGGGGACGCATCAGAAGATCAATGCAAGTACGCAGCCGATCACCGCCAGTGCGGACATCACCACAGCCATGTTGGCGCGAGCCTGCAGAGCCGCGGCCAAGATGGTGACCTTCTGCAGTTCTTCCAGCGTCTGTTGGATCAGTTTGGCTTGGGCAACCTGTGAAATCTCCAGTTGCTCAACCCGTTTGGACAACGCTTCGACCTTCTGCTGCGGCGTATCCTCGGCCGGTCGTGAGTCACTGGTTCCCTGCGCAGTGGAATCGGCCTTGGTAAAGAGTTTGGCCGCCTGCTCGATGAGAGCTGGCAAGGCGGCCCCGGCGATGGTTTTCCAGATAATCGCGGACATTCAATGCACCCAGAAGTTGAGATAGACGACCACTGCGATCAAAACAGCCAACACGACCAGATGCCCGGCCACGCCGCGGATACGAAACACACCTAGGTACTGCGAGGCGTAGAAGGCGGCATCTTTCTTCAACTTGCTGGCGTTGATGTAGTTGGAGATACCTTTGGACACAAGCCAGATACCATGCCCTATCGCCAACGCCAAGACGAAGCTGCGGAATATGCCGTAGATGTCCATGTCACCCGACACGTAGCGCCGATACAGCACCGAGATGATCCCCACCAACACGGCGGAGAATAACGCGATCGCCAGATTACTGATCGCCGAACGCTTCTGGATATCGGCAGCCTCGGACATTTCTCTTCTGACCTCGGACAGCTTCGCCGTGATCAGGGCATCCGTCTCGGCCTTCAGCTTATCGATCCTGTCGTCGAGTGTTTTGCCGAAACGCTCAGCCGCGTAATCGATCAACTCCTCGGCGTGGCGTTTGCCTTCCTGCATCTCATCTTTAAACCAGTTCGCCACACTACCCCCTGCTGCTGTACAAAAAATCCCTGGAACCCGGCTTACATGGTTCCCCGACACTCCCCACCTACCTCATGCAACGAGCAAAAGGGTGTCAGGGACAATTTGAGCGTCCATCGTCGGAAATTGTCCCTGACACCTTTTTTGCTTTTGAAACGGTTGTAAGTGAACCTGACCCCGTTTTGCAACAACAACGTGCCTTGGGTCGAGACGACTTCCGCGCCATGGTCGAAGCGAAGACTCAACGCTTTGCCGGCATCAGGCCTGCGCACAGACCGCGAGGCTTCGGTTCAAACGGGTGTAAGTGAACCTGACCCCGTTTTTGCTTTAAGTGAACCTGACCCCGTTTTTGCTTGGTGACGAGCGCTTCCAGCGCATGGTGGAAACCACCCTCGGACACCCTGCCGTGTGCCGCCCGCGTGGGCGGCCACCGCGGGCAAGCGGCCAGCAAGACATTTAATTAGCCACGTCCCCTTTAATCGACTGCCCTTTAACTGGATCAGGGACTGGCCCATGGAGCGAACATGCCACTGGCTCGAACGCTTGCGCACGCCGCCTTCCGATATCCTTCTACAGACGCGAGCGACACCGTGAATTCGTGGGAAAACCTCAGAACCTGACCCCGTTTTTGCGTTACTAGCTCGCCGCAAGGTTCAAATCGTTAACCAAGGACCTGAAAAGCGCGAGCTCGCCACTCGTACCGGGCTTAAAATTGTCCGTATTAAAATCCTCATCCTTCAAATGCGACTTTCTGAGGAGCGTCAAGAATGCTCCGGACGGAACCACCGATCCTGGCTTTGTAAGATGCAAATACGCAGGTCTCAAAAGACGCATACATGCCTTGAATCCGTTCGTCTTATTCAACATCATGCCATCACCACTCGAAGACCACGCAGCCGGCCAGCGTTCTGCCACCGCCTTAAAGAAATTGAAGACCACGTCGGCAATTTCGAGATCACGCTCTTCCAGAAACATATTCCGGAAAATCGTTCGCCGCAATTCTGGCATATCAACCTTACTCGGCACACGCCCTCTCAGAAACATATCCCTATCCTTAACCGGATCATCGCTAAGATAGGGAAGCAAAGATTCTACGAGAGTTGCTTGCGTCAGAGTTTCAGTGAACCTTCCATGTGTAGCCACCCCAAGGCGCTTTATGCGTTGATAGAGGGGGCTTGGAACCGTAGTGTCGAGCGCCACCGCAACTTGGTGGCAGGTCTTCTGCGGACTTCTTGCTCTAGAAAATTCGAATAAGTCATACACGAGACTCTTGTTGACCTTGGTTTGAGCAAGATTTACTACGGAAAAAAGATATGCTTGGCTTTCAATATCCATTTCAACGAAAACAGAAATGTTTATCTCAAATGGCGGATGGCCATCTGCCAATGCCTTCAACCCCTCAATTCTATGCTGACCGTCCAAGACTCTCGCAATTTCTAATCTATTAACTCTACGCTCTTCGTCGTCCTCGTCGAGCGATGTATGCAGAGTAAGTATCCTTCTGTCGGGATCAAAATCGGCACAGCGACCGGGAATCGCCAAGATAACCGCTGTCGGAAAGCAGGCATCGACCGTATTAACGTATTGACCGATATCCTTCACCCGCTTTGGATTGACCTCGCGTTGTATACCGAGATACCTATCCATCTCGCGGTCTTCTGTCAGACGACGAACATCAGAATAGGTAATTTGCCCCAATACCGCGGAGTCTATAGAGGCCACATAGAAGTCGCCTATCGGCTGCGAAACCCTCACACAGGGTAATTCGATGCTGAAATCTTCGTCGAGCACGCTTCGATGGTTTGTATTGCTCATTCGCGGTTCCTCTTCGCAAATTCAGCTGCAAAATCGTGCGCCGGCTCCACAAGCTCTGCCTCTGGATCAAATATCAGTGTATTTTTCCTATAGACGACAGCAAGATAACGTAACGCAATGGAGAAGATGGCTATTACTACCGAAGCGCGGAAGAGGAAACTAGAGTTCAGGTGTACGCCTCCGGGAAACTCTCGCGCTGCGAGCTGAATAGCATAGAAACTAGATCCAACTACGGCCAGAAGAAATAGAAGAACGAGATGTAGCCCACGATTAGGAAACGTTTTTGCCTTCGCAGGATCATCGCCCGCAATAATGAACACAGGACCCAAAAACGTTACCGCAAAAATAAAAAGTTGGCCCGCATTTGCGGTCTTATAGAGCAAATCTATGAATGACGCATCTCGATTAACGAGGAACGCCTCAAATAAAAGCGCAGAAATCCAGAACGTGGCTGTCGAGAACACAAGGGTAATGAAGAGCTCCTTGATGGTCTCAGCGTGATTCTTGCGAGTACAGTAAGACAAGTAGCCAAGTAACGGCACCTTAGTCCATAGCGACCTTAAAGATTCCCCGCCTATCTTCTGAGTCATTCCGAGACCCCTACCCTGTGATGATCAATTCGGCGAAAGTTCCCCGAGAAGCCTTCGTTCCCGAGATGGCGCTGTATCTACTAACTGCCGTCAGCGAAAAGAATTTTTCATAGAGCTCTCTGACGCTTTGATGGTCCGCATTCGTGCAAAAGATGATCGCCCCGCGGGATTTTGCCCGACGAAGCGCTTCCATCAATCTTTCCTGATCCGCCCAGGAAAATAGCTTTTCGTTATATTTTATAAAGCCATTGAATTGGTGCCTTACCGTATAAGGAGGGTCTGCAAAAACCAGATCGCCATCGCCAGCCATGTTTATAATCTTCTCAAAATCGCCATTGGCTAACACAGCAGACTCCAGAATTGAAGACACCAACTCGAAATCATCGGTTTCAAGGACAACATGTTTCTTGGAGCCAACGGGCGTATTAAACACGCCATCGCGGTTCACGCGATAGAGGCCATTCCAACAAGTCCTATTCAGATAGATAAAGCGAGCTGCTCTCGTATGCGCTGTGCGGGGAAGACTCGCGCGCACTCGATAATAATATTCCGGAGAATGATTTCGATGATGGCGTTTCAGCTCCATATATACGGCACGCCAGTCTGCACGGATAGCAGCGTAGGTGTTCATCAGATCCTCATTCGAATCTGACAGCACTGCCATTGCGGGTCGGAGCGCAAAATACATTGCACCACTACCTAGGAATGGCTCGTAATATGTGTTAAATCGCTGCTGTACCAGGAGCCTTGCTGTCGGCATTAACCAACGCTTGCCTCCCGCCCACTTCAAGAAGGGCAAAATCTTCACGCCACCAGCGGGAGTCTCATTGAGCTCTGATATGTTCGATACCGGCGCACTTGATTTTAATGCCCCATTTGAATCGATGAGCGTCGCGAACCAATCCTTTTTCTTCACTGTGCCCCCTCAATTCGCGCCATCTAACGATAGGCGGATATCGAATGCTCGTTCATTCCTCGTGCCGGCGATGCGCTCGTACCTCACATATTCCTCCGATACTCCCCCCCCACCTCATACAACGCATGACTAATCTGCCCCAACGAGTTGTACTTAACCGCCTCAATCAACTGCTCAAACACATTCCTACGCTCCCGCGCCGTCCCCTGCAACACCTTGAGACTGTCGGCAGCCAGCGAGTTCCTCGCCTCCCCGTAGCTCCGAACATTGGCAATCTGCGCGCCCTTCTCCTCGGGCGTCGACCGAATCAACTCGATCTCGGTCGCAATCTCCCCCCCATGATCCTTCGGCAGGAACGTATTCACGCCGATCAACGGCAACGACCCATCATGCTTCTTGTGCTCGTAATACATCGACTCTTCCTGGATCTTGCCGCGCTGGTACATGGTGTCCATCGCCCCAAGCACGCCGCCGCGCTCACTGATCGCCTCGAACTCCTTGTACACCGCTTCCTCGACCAAGTCGGTCAGCGTGTCGACCACGTAGCTGCCCTGCCACGGGTTCTCGTTGAAGTTGAGGCCGAGTTCCTTGTTGATGATCATCTGGATCGCCACCGCGCGACGCACGCTTTCCTCGGTCGGCGTGGTGATCGCCTCGTCGTAGGCATTGGTATGCAGCGAGTTGCAGTTGTCGAACAGCGCGTACATCGCCTGCAGCGTGGTGCGGATGTCGTTGAACTGGATTTCCTGCGCGTGCAGCGAGCGGCCTGAAGTCTGGATGTGGTACTTCATCATCTGGCTGCGCGCGCTGGCACCGTAGCGTTCGCGCATGGCGCGGGCCCAGATGCGGCGGGCGACGCGGCCGATGACGGTGTATTCCGGGTCCATGCCGTTGGAGAAGAAGAAGCTGAGGTTGGGCGCGAAGTCGTCCACGTTCATGCCGCGGGCGAGGTAGTACTCGACGATGGTGAAGCCGTTGCTGAGGGTGAAGGCGAGCTGGCTGATCGGGTTGGCGCCGGCTTCGGCGATGTGGTAACCGCTGATCGACACCGAGTAGAAGTTGCGCACCTTGTGGTCGACGAAGTACTGCTGGATGTCGCCCATCATGCGCAGCGCGAATTCGGTACTGAAGATGCAGGTGTTCTGCGCCTGGTCTTCCTTCAGGATGTCGGCCTGCACGGTGCCGCGCACCTTGGTCAGCGTGTCGGCCTTGATGCGGGCGTAGGTTTCCGCGTCGACCAGCTCGTCGCCGCAGACGCCGAGCAGGCCCAGCCCCAGACCGTCGTTACCCTTGGGCAGCTCGCCGTGGTACTGCGGGCGCGAGGTGTTGGCGTACAGCTTGTCGATGTATTGCTGCGCGGCGGCCCAGCGCGTGGCGTCTTCCTTCAGGTACTTCTCGACGTTCTGGTCGATGGCGGTGTTCATGAACATCGCCAGGATCATCGGCGCGGGGCCGTTGATGGTCATCGACACCGAGGTGCTGGGCGCGCTGAGGTCGAAGCCGGAGTACAGCTTCTTCATGTCGTCCAGGGTGGCGATGTTGACGCCGGAGTTGCCGATCTTGCCGTAGATGTCCGGGCGCGGCGCCGGGTCTTCGCCGTACAGGGTGACCGAGTCGAACGCGGTGGACAGGCGCGTGGCGGCGCCGCCCTGGCTGAGGTAATGGAAGCGGCGGTTGGTGCGCTCGGGCGTGCCTTCGCCGGCGAACATGCGGGTGGGGTCTTCGCCGCTGCGGCGGTACGGGTAGACGCCGCCGGTGTACGGGTAGTGGCCGGGCAGGTTTTCCTTGCCGAGGAAGGTGAGGAGTTCGCCCCAGTCTTTCGATTTGGGCGGGGCGACCTTGGGGATCTTCTGGTGGCTCAGCGATTCGCGGTAGTTGTCGACGCGGATGACCTTGTCGCGCACCTTGTATTCGTTGACGTCGGCGGTGACCGAGGCGTACAGCGCGGGCCATTCGCGCAGTTGGTGGATCGCCTCGTGGCTGAGTTCCTTCAGCGCGGCGTTGTAGCGCTGGCGCAGGGTGAGCAGCGAGCGGTCGGCCTCGGCCTGCAAATCGGCGTTGCGATACAACTCCAGCGGGCGCGGCAGCTTGTCGTCGCCCAGTTCCTTCAGCGACTCGTAGTAGTGCTGCGCCTTGCTGGCGTACTCGGCCTGGGTCTCGATGCTCTTGTTGATGGCGCGGCCCTGCTCGGCGATTTCGGCGAGGTAGCGCACGCGGGGGCCGGGGATCAGCACGGTGGCGCGGGGTTCTTTCAGGGTGGTGTCGAGGTTGGGGGTCCACTTGTCGGCGGGCAGCGACAGTTTTTCGCGCATGAGCCGGCACAGGTTGGCGAACATCCAGGTGATGCCGGGGTCGTTGAACTGGCTGGCGATGGTGGGGTACGCCGGCACGTCCTCGTCTTTCACGGTGAACGCGGTGCGGTTGCGCTTCCACTGCTTGCGCACGTCGCGCAGCGCGTCCTCGGCGCCGCGCTTGTCGAACTTGTTGAGCACGATGAGCTCGGCGAAGTCGATCATGTCGATCTTCTCCAGCTGGCTGGCGGCGCCGTAGTCGCTGGTCATCACGTAGGCGGGGAAATCGACCAGGTCGACGATCTCCGAATCGCTCTGGCCGATGCCGGCGGTCTCGACGATGACCAGGTCGTAGGGCTGGCTCTTGAGGAAGTCGATGCAGTCGTGCAGCACGGTGTTGGTGGCCGCGTGCTGGCGGCGGGTGGCCATCGAGCGCATGTAGACGCGATGGCTGCGCAGCGAGTTCATGCGGATGCGGTCGCCCAGCAGCGCACCGCCGGAGCGGCGGCGGGTGGGATCGACGGCGAGCACGGCGATGCGCATGTCGGGGAAGGCGTGCAGGAAGCGCAGCAGCAGTTCGTCGACCACGCTGGATTTGCCGGCGCCGCCGGTGCCGGTGAGGCCGAGCACGGGCGTGTGCTTGCCGGCCAGCTTCCACTGCTTGCGCAGGCGGTCGAGTTCGGCGTCGGTGTAGCTGCCGCCTTCCAGGCTGGTCAGCACGTGGCCGATGCTGATCTCGTCGTCGACGTCGGGCGTGGCGTGGCTGGCCACCTCGCGCTGGGTGAGGCGCGACTCGCGGCCCTGCTGCGCGCGGCGGATCACGTCCTCGATCATCTCCACCAGGCCCAGCTTCATGCCGTCGTTGGGGTGGTAGATGCGCTCCACGCCGTAGGCTTCCAGCTCCCTGATCTCTTCCGGGGTGATGGTGCCGCCGCCACCGCCGAACACGCGGATATGGCTGGCGCCCTTCTCCTTGAGCATGTCGACCATGTACTTGAAGTACTCGACGTGGCCGCCCTGGTAGGACGACATGGCGATCGCGTCGGCGTCCTCCTGCAATGCCGCGCGCACCACGTCCTCGACCGAGCGGTTGTGGCCGAGGTGGATCACCTCCGCGCCTTGGGCCTGGATGATCCGCCGCATGATGTTGATCGCCGCGTCGTGGCCATCGAACAGGCTGGCCGCGGTGACGAACCGCAGTGGGGTGGTTTCCGTCTGCGGGGCGCTGGCGGGGACGTGCTTGGCGGGGGAACTCATGGCAACTCCGGACATCGTGTGCTTGAACTCCTCGATTCTAGTGGGAATCGGCAGCAAGGGCTTGGACGGGGCCAGCCTGGTGCGAGGTGCGTCGGCGTTTTTCGCCGGCATCCGGCGGCACCCCACGTGGTGGCTGCCACCACGTTTTGCCGACATACTCGGCTCAGACAGGTGACGCCATCCGCGCGCCGACCAAGGCGAACGGGTAACGGACCGCGGCAGGGAGCGGCGCCAGGCAACTTCAACGCACTGGAGGAATGCACGCATGAAGAAGGTGATATTCGCGGCCATCTTTGCCTTGGTCGCGGTGGTCGTGCAGGCCAGCTCGGTCAAGGATCTCGAATCCTCTGCCGTCATCGACGGCAGCATCGTGGTGACCACGGATGGCTCGGTGCGGGCCACGCAGATCGATGAGCCCGAGAAGTACGGTCCCATCGCCGAGATGGTGCGCAACGCCGCGCTGAAGTGGCGCTTCCAGCCCGTGCTGCGCCATGGCGAACCGGTGGTGGCGAAAGCCAGCATGCATGTCCGCGTGGTGGTCAAGAAATTGTCCAAGGGCCGCTATGCCGCGCGCATCACGGGCGCGACGTTCGGCGACGACGACCCCGTGCCCACCAACGAGCTGCGATATGCGGACAGCCAGCGGGTCGTGCCGATCTACCCCGCCGCCCCGGCCAAGGCCGGCGTGGACGCCACGGTGTACGTGGTGTTGCGCGTGAACCGCAGCGGCCGCGTCGCCGATGCCGTGGCCGAACAGGTGAACCTTGGCAGCCCCGGGGCCGAAGTTCTGGCGCGCAGATACCGCCGTGCCTTCGCCGAGGCGGCGCTGGAGGCGGCGCGCAAGTGGACTTTCAAGGTCCCCACCACCGGCGAGCTGGCCGCCAGATCGGACTGGACGGCTCGCGTCCCGATCAATTTCCACATCGAATCACCGCGCCATGGCGATGCCGTGCCGGTCTGGCAGACCTACGTTCCCGGGCCGTACACGCCCGCCCCATGGGTTCACCGCCAGGGGCAAGACGCCAGCGATGCCATTGCCGAGGGTGCGCTGCAGACCGATGGCACCGGCCCGGTACTGCTCAGCAAACCGGACCAGGGCTGACAAGCGGCGAATAGCGCGTCGTCCGGTGACACGGAAGCGGTGCTTGCCCAGGGACACGCCATGGTGGCGATCACGCCGCCGCAGGCGTGGCTCAGGCCTGGTCGCAGAAGAGGTTCGGCGAACCCACCACGCGCGCGCCCACCGTTTCCCCGCGCAGGAAAGCAAACGCCGCGTTGATCACCTCGGGCGCGTCGAGCACGCGGCTATGGCCCAGGCCTTGCGTGGTGTACAGCCGCGCGCCGGAGCAGTACTGGGCGTAGCGCTCGCCCTCGCTCCACGGCACCTCGGTGTCATCGAGGTCGTGCACGATCAGCACGGGCTGGCCCAGCGCGGGCAGGTGGCGATGCACCTGCAGTTGTTCGACGCTGACGCCGGTGCGGCGCAGCAGCCAGTCGAAGAATGGTTGTTGCAGGTGTTCGCCCAAGCGCACGAAGCGGAAAAAACGGCTGGCCGCGGCCTTCATGTCTGCCGCCGGCGCCACCAGGATCAGCCGCCGCGCATGCCAACTCTCGTCCTGCGCGAAGACGACGGCGGCGCCACCCAGCGAGTGGCCGACCGCCAGCGCGGCGTTGCCGTAATGTTCGCCGATCGCGTGGATGGTCGCGGTGAATTCCGGCAGCGTGCACAGCGTGCCGCTGCTGTGGCCGTGGCCGGGCTGGTCGAACGTGACCACGGCGAATCCCAGCGCGCGCAAGCGCGCCACCCACGGCAGGAAGCGCAGGCCGAAGCTGGACCAGCCGTGCGCCAGCAGCGCATACGGCTGGATCGAGGGATCACCCCAGACATAGGTGGCGATGGTTTCGCCGTTGACGTGCAACTCGCCGCGGCGCATGTCCGCATCGCCCTGCACGGCTTCGGCGCGGCTGCGGCTGCTGGCGAACGGGGTGGCAAACAGGCGCGCGGCGCGGTTCACGGTGCGCCCGGGCGCGATCCGCCCGCCCAGCACGAAGCCGGTGCGCACGGTGCCGAGCCTGATTTTTTCGATGACGGTGGACATGGGTCTCGCCTCAGGTTTGCCAGCTGCGCCACAGGCGCTCGAAGGCCGCGCGGGTGCGCTGGCCGGCTTCGTCGAATCCGAACAGCCCGGCGTCGTGGTGCAGGCCGAGCATCAGGGCGTAGATCTCGAAGGCGAGCTGGGCGACGTCGGTGTCGCTGCGCAGGTGGCCCAGTTCCACCGCCTGCGCGATCGCCTTCTGCAGTTCGTCGCGCCAGCCGGCCTGCTGCCGCACCACGCCGTCGTGCAGCGCACCGTCGCGGCCGTCGTACTCGCTCACGGCCGACAGCAGCACGCAGCCGCTCTGGTGCTCGCGGCTCCACTCGAACCAGTGCGCCACGATCGCGCGCAGCCGCGGCAGGCCGCGTGGCTGCTTCAGCGCGGGAAGCAGCACCTGGGTCACGAAGCGCTGGCGGCCGGTGTCGAGCACGGCCAGTTGCAGGTCTTCGCGCGAGCCGAAGTGGGCGAACACGCCGCTCTTGGACATGCCCACGTCGCTGGCCAGGCCGCCGATCGACAGGCCTTCCAGCCCGTCGCGGCGGGCCAGCGCATAGGCATGATCGAGGATGGTGTCGCGGGTGGCCGTGCGCTTGCCGGGGCGGGTTGCGAGTGTCATGTCGGAAAAATAGCACGACCGTTCGTTCTATATCAAATGGCACTCACACAGTCTCGGCGGACCTTGCGGCTATGCTTCACCACTGCACGCCATGGAGGATTCCGCATGAAAATCCGCAACCTGGGCATTCCGCTCGCCACCGCGCTGCTGGCCGCCTGTGTCACCTCGCCCACCGGCCGCTCGCAGCTGATGGTGGTGTCGGACAGCCAGATGAGCCAGATGGGGCTGGCCGCTTTCAACGACATGCGCAAGCAGGGCAAGTTCGTCGACGCGCCGCGCGAGCGCGCGTATGCCACCTGCGTGTCCCGCGCGCTGGTCGCGGTGCTGCCGCCGCCGTGGAATACCCAGCAGTGGGAAGTGCAGATCGTTGGTGACGACACCGCCAACGCGTTCGCCCTGCCCGGTGGCCGGATCGGCGTGAACAAGGGCATGTTCAAGCTCGCCGACAACCAGGACCAGCTGGCCGTGGTGCTCGGCCACGAGCTGTCGCACGTGGTGGCACGCCACGGCGCGGAGCGCGTGTCCGACAACATGGCGGCGCAGGCGGCGGTGGCCGCCGGCACGATCTACGCCGGTTCGCGCGGCGGCGACGCCGGCAACGCCGCCGCCCTGCTGGGCGCCGGCGCGCAACTGGGCATCCTGCTGCCGTTCTCGCGCACCCAGGAAAGCGAGGCCGATACCTTGGGCCAGCGCTACATGGCGCAGGCCGGTTTCGATCCGCGCGCGGCGGTGGTGCTGTGGCAGAAAATGGGCGCGCAGGGCGGCAGCAAGCCGCCGGCATTTCTTTCCACGCATCCCGCGCCGGGCAACCGCGCCGAGGCGCTGGGTCGGCAGGCGCAGCAGTTGCTGCCGGTCTATCAACACGCACGCGCCAGCGGCCACGCACCGGACTGCCACTTGTGAACGGCGCTTGATCGCCGCCTGAACGAGCCACGCGCGGCGGGTCAACTGCCCGCCGCGCATCCCGTTTTCCATCCTGCCTGCCGCCTGACGCGGCGCCGACGGAGAACGCGATGTTGCGCAGCCCACTCAAGTTTGCCCTGCTGGCCGGTTTCGGCCTGAGCCTTGCCGGCGCGCTGTATGCGCCGCCCGCCACCGCGCACACGCGGGTCGCGGTGGGCGTGAGCATCGGCGTGGCGCCGCCGCCGGCCCGCTTCGAACGCGTCCCGCCGCCACGCCGCGGCTACGTCTGGGCGCCCGGTTACTGGCGCTGGAACGCGCCCGCGCATCGTCATGTCTGGGTCGGCGGCTACTGGGTGCGGATGCGTCCGGGCTACCACTACCGACCGGCGCATTGGGTCCGTCACGGCCACGATTGGCGCTTCCGGCGAGGCTACTGGGGCCGCTGAGGGCGGCGGCCCGCGGCGCTCCATCCGCAGCCGGCTTGACGCGCCGCACCATCGCCGCAGGGGACGACGTACTAAACTTGGCGTTTTGACTGATCGCCCCGGCCCTGGTCGGGGCGATCGATTTCGTCCCTTACCACCATCGAGCGGGCCGCGTGCCCGCACCTTAGTCGGCGAGGCCTGCGGGCAACGTCAATCCATGGAGTCACCGTCGCAATGATTTTTGAAACCATCGCCAAGACCGGCCACGAAGAAGTCGTGTTCTGCCACAACGCCGACGCCGGCCTGAAGGCCATCGTCGCGATCCACAACACGGTGCTGGGCCCCGCGCTCGGCGGCCTGCGCATGTGGCCGTACAAGTCCGAGGCCGAAGCGGTGAACGACGTGCTGCGCCTGTCGCGCGGCATGACCTACAAGAACGCCGTGGCCGGCCTGAACCTGGGCGGCGGCAAGGCGGTGATCATCGGCGATCCGAGCAAGGACAAGTCCGAGGCGCTGTTCCGCTCCTTCGGCCGCTTCATCAACTCGTTGAACGGCCGCTACATCACCGCCGAGGACGTCGGCATCGACGTCAACGACATGGAATACGTGTTCCGCGAAACCGAGTACGTCACCGGCGTGCACCAGGTGCACGGCGGCTCGGGCGATCCCTCGCCGTTCACCGCCTACGGCACGCTGCAGGGCCTGATGGCCACGCTGCAGTTCAAGCACGGCAACGAGGACGTGGGCAAGTACAGCTTCGCGGTGCAGGGCTGCGGCCACGTCGGCGGCGAGTACATCAAGCTGCTGCGCGAACAGGGCGCCAAGGTGTTCGTCACCGACATCAACAAGGAAGCGGTGCAGCGCTGCGTCGACGAACTCGGTTGCGAGGCGGTGGGCCTGGACGAAATCTACGACGTGGACGCGGACGTCTATTCGCCGTGCGCGCTGGGCGGCACGCTGAACGAACAGACCATCAACCGCATCAAGGCGAAGATCATCTGCGGCCCGGCCAACAACCAGCTGGCCACCGACGAGATCGGCGACGAGCTGAACCGCCGCGGCGTGCTGTACGCGCCGGACTACGCGGTCAACGCCGGCGGCGTGATGAACGTGTCGCTGGAGATCGACGGCTACAACCGCGAGCGCGCGATGCGCATGATGCGCACGATCTACTACAACCTGGGCCGCATCTTCGAGATCAGCAAGTCGCAGGGCGTGCCGACCTACCTGGCCGCCGACCGCATGGCCGAAGAGCGCATCGCCGCGATCGGCAAGATCAAGCTGCCGCACATGGGCAACGGCGGCACCCGCTTCCAGGGCCGCATGCGCGGTCAGTGATCCCGACGGTTGCGCAAGACAAGGGCCGCGTCGCGAGGCGCGGCCTTTTTCATGGCAATCACGCCAGGCAGACGCCGTTGCGGCCGGCGTGCTTGGCCGCGTACATCTGCTGGTCGGCGCGGGCGACGGCTTCCATGAAACCCTCGCCGCGGCGATATTGGGTCACGCCGGCGGAAAAGCTGAAGGGCTGGCCCTCCGCTGCCCGCAATCCGCGCACGCCCCGGAGCAGACGATCGACCGTGGCGAGCGCGTCGACCCCGGCGCTGTCCGGCATCAGCACGAGAAACTCCTCGCCGCCCCAGCGGGCCACCATGTCCGAGCCGCGCAGCAGGTCGCGCACCGTATCCGCGAATGCGCGCAGAACGCGGTCGCCGCCGGCGTGGCCGAGCGTGTCGTTGATTTCCTTGAAGTGATCCAGATCGATCAGCGCCACCGAAAAGATCGTGCCGCTGCGCTCGGCGCGTGCCTGTTCCTGGGCCAGGCGATCCTGCGCGTGGCGGCGGTTGGCGAGTCCGGTGAGTTCGTCGTAGGCGGCGAGCCGCTGCACTTCCTCCAATGCGCTGGCCAGCGCCACGCGCTGTTCGCGCAGGTTGGAACGCAGGCGCGAGAGCCGCGACGCCACGTACGAAATCACCGGCAGCACGATCAGCAGCATGCCAAGGGCGGAAATGTCGTCGAGCATTTCCGGCGAGTCCAGCGACCACCCGATGGCGGGGGCGCGCTGCCACTCCATCACCGCGATGCTGACCAGAAAGCTTGCCAGCGCAAAGATGGTGAGCCGGGCGATGCGCTGCCACGGCAGCGAGAACGCGCCGAAGGTGAAGACCAGCAGCAGCGGGCACAATGCCAGGTGGCGCGCGCTGCCGGCGGACATGTAGGCATAGTCCACGGCCACGATCGCCAGCACGGTCTGCCATTCGGTGAGCGCCGGATCGGCAAAGCGCAAGCTGAAGCCGCTGCGCAACGCGGCGTAGATGAGCCCCTGCCCGATCGCCTCGATCACACCCAGGATCAGCAGGTTTTCCCAGCTCATCCAGCCCAGGAAAACGCCGCCTGCAAAGAACAGCGCGCAGCCCGCGGTGGCCACGCAGGCGATCAGCCACTGGCGCAGCCGGATGCGCTGGTGTCGCTCCGACCCCAGGATGATCTTGTCCAACCGCTGCATCAACGTTGTCACGTGGGCCTTGCCACCTCTTGTCGCCGGGGCAGACATGGGGTGCACCATGGGCAACTGTGCCCATGGACAACCTGCAAGGCGGCCCGAACTCTGACGGTTGCCCGCCGTCGTCTTGCGACACGGCAACGGCCGGGGCGGCGAAAACTTTAGCCGGTCCCCGCGCAGCACTCGGTGAAGGCCGCCTGGCGGCGCTCCCGCGGCCGTTGCGTGCCACGCCAGACTGTCCATTCCCCTTCCGGCTTTGCGTATGCGCGGCGGTCAACGAATAATCGGGTACGGGAGGTGCCACGGATGCGCAGGATGATGATCTGGCTGGGTTGCGGCATGTTCGCGCTGGTGCTGTTGATGGTCAGCGGGCTTTTGCTCGCCGACCGGCTGACCCCGCGCGCCACCGGTGCCCCGAGCAGCGCGTTGCCGATGCGGCCGGCACAGACCCCGATCGATCGCGAACTGGCCCCGTACCTGGCCGCGCACCCCGGCGAGACCGCGGCGACCCTGCTGCCCGACGGCCTGGATGCGTTCGCCGCGCGCGCCGCCTCCGCGCGCCTGGCCGGGCGCAGCCTGGACCTGCAGTACTACATGTGGCACGACGACCTGGTCGGCCACCTTCTGGCGCGCGAGGTGTACGCCGCGGCCGAGCGCGGCGTGCGCGTGCGCCTGCTGCTCGACGACATCAACACCAAGGGGCTCGACCCGGCGCTGCTGGCGCTGGACGCGCACCCGAACATCGAGGTGCGCCTGTACAACCCGTTCCGCAACCGCAGCGGCGTGTGGCGCCTGCTGGAGATGGTGCAGCGTTTCTTCAGCGTCAACCACCGCATGCACAACAAGGCGTGGATCGCCGACGGCCGCGTCGCGCTGGTCGGGGGGCGCAACATCGGCGACGAGTACTTCGACGCCAACCGCAGCGTGAATTTCCGCGACCTCGACATGCTCCTGCTCGGTCCGGCCGTGGCCGACGCCAGCGCGATCTTCGACGACTTCTGGAACTCCAGCGCCGCGGTGCCGATCGAGGCGCTGAACCCGCAGACACCGGAAAACCTGCACAGGCTGGTGGCCGCGCTCGCCAACGAGTCCGCCGACGCGGCCGCGCAGGTCTACCTTGGCCGTGTCGCCGCCTCTCCTTCGGCGCAGCGCCTGACCAACCACGAGCTGGTGCCGCACTGGAGCGCGAACATCACCGTGGCATCCGATCCGCCGCAGAAGACAAAAGGCGCCGACCGCCGCGGCTGGCTGCAGCCGCGGCTGGCCGCGCATCTCGACGGCATGCATCGCGAGGTACTGCTGATCTCGCCCTACTTCGTCCCCGGCAAGCAAGGCACGGCGACCCTGCTCGGGCTGGCACGCGGCGGCACCCGCGTCGGCGTGGTCACCAACTCGCTGGCCGCCAACGACGTGCCGGCCGTACACAGCGGCTACGAGCGCTATCGCGATCGGTTGCTGGATGGCGGCGTGAGCCTGTTCGAGATCCGTCGCCACGGCCCGGTCGCCACCCACGGCCTGTTCGGCAGCAGCGGCGCCAGCCTGCACACCAAGGCATTCGTGATCGACGGCGCGCGCGGCTTCGTCGGATCGTTCAACCTCGACCCGCGCTCGGCCAACCTCAACACCGAGATGGGCGTGCTGTTCGACGACCCCGGCCTGGCCCGCGACCTGCGCCAGGAATACCTGCGGCTGGCCGCGCCGGTGCTCAGCTACGCGGTGCGCCGCGGCGCGGATGGCTCGACACAGTGGCTGGACCGCAGCACGCAGCCGCCGCAGGTGCTGGAGCACGAGCCCGACACCAGCTGGTGGCTGCGCACGACCACCCGCGCGATCAGCTGGCTGCCGATCGAATCGCAGCTGTAGGGACGCACGGGCCAGGCGGTGCCGCGTGCGCTAAAATCAGCAGCTCGCACCCAAGGAACCACCATGCGCCCGTTCCCGCTCGGAGAAGACATCGACCTGTTGCGCGAATCCGTGCATGCGTTCGCGGAGAAGGAGATCGCCCCGCGCGCCGACCGCATCGACCGCGACAACCTGTTCCCCGCCGACCTGTGGAAGAAGTTCGGCGAGATGGGGCTGCTCGGCGTGACCATTCCTGCCGAATACGGCGGCAGCGGCATGGGGTTCCTCGCGCACATGGTGGCGATGGAGGAGATCTCGCGCGCTTCCGGTTCGGTGGGCCTGTCCTACGGCGCGCACTCCAATCTCGCCGTGCAGAACATCTTCCACAACGGCAACGAGGCGCAGCGGCGCAAGTACATCCCGAAGCTGTGTTCGGGCGAGTACGTCGGCGCGCTGGCGATGAGCGAGCCGGGCGCCGGTTCGGACGTGGTCGGTTCGATGAGCTGCAAGGCCGAGAAGAAGGGCGACGCCTGGGTCGCCAACGGCAACAAGATGTGGATCACCAACGGCCCGGACGCCGACGTGCTGCTGGTCTACATGCGCACCGCGCCGCGCGTCGCCGGCAGCCGCTGCATGACCGCCTTCATCGTCGAGAAAGGCATGAAGGGCTTCCACACCGCGCAGAAGCTGGACAAGCTGGGCATGCGCGGCTCCAACACCTGCGAGCTGGTGTTCGAGGATTGCGCGATCCCCGAGGAGAACATCGTCGGCGAGGTCAACGAGGGTGTACGCGTGCTGATGAGCGGCCTGGACACCGAGCGGTTGGTGCTCTCCGGCGGCCCGATCGGATTGATGCAGGCATCGCTGGACCTTGCCCTGCCCTACGTGCGCGAGCGCAAGCAGTTCAACGCGCCGATCGGCACGTTCGGCGTGATGCAGGCGAAGATCGCCGACATGTACACGCGGCTGCAGTCCTCGCGCGGCTTTGCCTACATGGTCGCGCAGCAGTTCGACAACGGCGTCAAGTCGCGCATCGACCCGGCCGCGTGCCTGCTCAACGCCTCGGTCAACGCGGTGCAGGTGGCGCTGGAGGCCATCCAGACCCTCGGCGGCAACGGCTACATCAACGAGTTCCCCGCCGGGCGCCTGCTGCGCGACGCCAAGCTGTACGAGATCGGCGCCGGCACCAACGAGATCCGCCGCATGCTGATCGGCCGCGAACTGTTCCACGGCAAGGCATGAACCATATGCGCCGACAAAGGCATCGGCGCCGGCACATCGAACCGAATTCCGCCGCATGCTGATCGGCCGCGAACTCTTCCACGGCAAGGCATGAACCACATGCGCCGACAAAGGCATCGGCGCCGGCACATCGAACCGAATCCCGCCGCATGCTGATCGGCCGCGAACTCTTCCACGGCAAGGCATGAACCATATGCGCCGACAAAGGCATCGGCGCCGGCACATCGAACCGAATTCCGCCGCATGCTGATCGGCCGCGAACTGTTCCACGGCGAGGCATGAACCACATGCGCCGACAAAGGCATCGGCGCCGGCACATCGAACCGAATCCCGCCGCATACTGATCGGCCGCGAGCTGTTCCACGGCAAGGCATGAAGCAAGGCGCCGAGGGAAGGCGCCAGACATGAAAAGGCCCGCACGACGCGGGCCTTTTCATCACGCATGACTCGCGCGTTTCAGAACGTCCAGTTGAAGCTGATGGTGCCGGTCTGACCCTGCTGGTGCTGGCCGGCGTAGCGGTCGTAACCCAACTGCAGGCTGGCCGCCGGGCTCATTTGCCAGTCCAGCGTGGTGCCAAGCACGCTGCCGTAGCGCGCCAGCCCGATGCCGCCGACCGGGGCAAACTGGTTGACGCCGCTGAAGCTGGCGTCGACCCACTCGCCACGCAGGCCGAAACTCTGCTGCCACAGCAGGCGCGTGCGCAGGCTGAGGCTGCCGCCATGCGCCAGCGCCCACGTGCGCGTGGCGCGCACGCCCAGGCCGGCCTGCCACAGGGCGGTGGTCTGCGCTCCCGACTTCAGTCCGAAGCCATAGGCGCCGACTTCGTTGAAGCCATCGCGTTGCAGCTGGGCGTACTGCATGTCGACGTACGGCGTCAGCTCGGTGCGACCCAGCGCAAGGCGGTAACCGCTCTCGCCATAAGCCACGCCGTAGCGGCCATTGACGTTGCTGGCCACGCCGGTGACCTGGTTGCCCAGTTGCACCTGGCGACGCATCATCTCGCGATAGCTGCCAAGCCCGAAGCGGCCCATGGTGTACCACGAGCCGTGGATGATGCCGCCGTACAGCATGCCTTCCAGCGCGTGGCTGCGGCCCTGGTCGGCACTGCCGGCCAGCCGGCCCAGCCCCTCGCTCTGGCTGATCGCGTAACCAGCCACCGCATTGCCGCCGCCGAACCGGTAATCCTGGCCGACCAGCCAGCCACTGAGATCGACGCCGACGTTGCTGTAGCCGCTGCGCGACAGGTCGCCGTGATAGCCGAGGTTCTGCGTCCAGCCACCGGGCTGCGGGTTGTCGACCAGCGTATCGAAACGATCCGACAACGCGCGCGTGCCGGCGTTGATCGCCTCCAGCGTCATCGCGGCACTGGCCGCGTGCAGTTGGCCGGACAGGCTCTCCAGCGAATTCTGCAGCGCCGGGATGCCCTGCGTGTGCTGCAGGTTGCCGGCGCCCTCGATGAAGCCCAGCGATGCCGGCGCGATCCCCGACGGCGCCGCCGGACCCAGTTGGGTGTTGATCTGGTCGAATGCCGTCTGCACGCGCTGGGCCGCACCGTAGGACGCGGCGGTATAGCCCATCCCCTGCACGGCCGTGGCTTGCACCTGGGTCACGTTGAGCCAGGCGTTGTTGCCGTCGTAATTGAGCGTGGCGGTGAGCAAGGTGACGTTGGATGCCTTGTTCAGCGCACTGAACGTCCCGGTGAGGCCGCCGGTCGCGGTGAGCACGTCGGTGTGCGTGTTGACCGTGTAGCCGGAGTCGTAGCCGGTGACGTACAGGTCGCCGCCGTTGAGCGTGGCGGTGCCGGTCACGCGCAATGCCGAACCCAGCGAAAGCGCCAGTCGCCCGCTGCTCTGCTGGGTGTAGTTCCCAGCCACGTTGACGTCGCCGCCGGCCACGGCCAGCACGCCGGCATTGCCCACGTTGCCGCCGATATCGTGGGTCTGGCTCAGCGTGCCGGCGGTGCCGATGTTGACGCTGCCGCCCAGCGACTTCGCCGTGAGCGTGCCGCCCAGCACCTGGGTCATGCCGGTGTAGCTGGCCGCCTGGGTCAGGTTTAGCGTGCCGGTGCCTTGCTTGATCAGGCCGCCCGCGCCGGAGATCGGGTTGTTCCAGTTGGAGCTGCCGGTAAAGCTGACGGTGACGTCGCCCCAGTTGAACTTCGCCGGGCCGTCGACCGCCCGCCCGACGTTCAACGCGCCGTAGCCGAAGACCGGGTCCGGGCCGGCAGCGCCGAGATCGTCGGCGGTGCCGAGCAGGGTCTGCCGCACCAGATCATTGGTGAAGTACGGGAACGCCTGCCACACCACGGCTGCGGCGCCGGAGATTTCCGGTGCAGCGAACGAGGTGCCCTTGACGATCCAGTAATCCGGGCTCGTCGTGCTGGCCGTTGCATCCTTGTCCAGCACGATCACGTCGCCCGGCGCGGCCAGGCAGTAGTCCATCGCCTTGCCGCAGGCGTTGGAATAACTGGCCAGCTGAGTCGGGTGCAGGCTGTCCAGCGCCACCGCGACCAGCCAGCCCTGCTCCAGATCGGGCGACAGCGTGGGCAAGGCGGCGATGTCGCTGGGATCAGTCCTGGATTCGTTGCCCGCGGCGAACACCACCAGGCCGCCGTGCTGCACCACGAAGGGTCGATAGGCGGCAGCGAAAGCCTGGTTGATCGAGGCGTCGGTGGTATCCCAGTAGATGCCGCCCCATGAATTGTTCATCACCTGCACGCCGGCATTGATCAGCGCCGGGTTCAGGGTCTGCGCGAAAAAGTCCGCGTCGGCGGCGGTGACCTTGTTGCCCTGGCCCGAACCGTCGTCGGTCGGCTCGGTGTCGCTGATGATGCGCGCCGATACCAGTTTGGCCCCGGGGGCGATGCCGCCCGGGAACTTGTCGAAAGCCGCGCCGGCGGCAATCTCCGATACCCAGGTGCCGTGCCCGACCACGTCGTCGATGGAGGTGTTGTTGAGCGTCGGGTCGACGTAGATCAGCTCCTGCGTGACCCGACCGGCCACGGTCGGATTGCTGCGCATGATGCCGCTGTCGACGATGCCCAAGGTGATGCCGGCGCCGGTGAAGCCCTTGCTGTGTGCGGCATAGGTGTTGGTGAGACCGAGCTGGGCGTCGATCGGCGGCTGATCGGCCGGCGGCGGTGCCGGTGGTGGTGCCGGCGGCGGAGCGGGTGGCGGCCCGGATGGAGTGACCGGCGGCGCCTTGACCATGCCGCCGCCACCGCCGCAAGCACCCAGTGCAAACGCCAAGGCCGTCACCAAGGCGACGTTGCGTCGACGCATTCCCGCCACAGTCCTGCTCATGTCCCTTCTCCCGTCTCGTTCAGCACGCCGACCGCCAACGCTCGATCGCGGCAGTAGTATCCCCCCGGATCGGCGTATCTTCGCACAACAAATGTCATGAAAAACGCGCCGATATGTGCGCTTCGTCTACTGCCGGGGCCATTTGCCGTCGCCGGGAGCGCACTGCGATAATCCAGAGGTTCATTCCGGGCATTTGGCCCGTCGATTGCCACCTTTCAGTACCCCAGCGGAGTGTCATCATGTCGGACGTAAGCATCGTCATCACCGGTTCCAGGCGCACCGCCATCGGCTCCTTCCTCGGCCAGTTCACCGGCGTGCCCACCCCGAAGCTCGGCGCCACCGCGATCCGCGCGGCGCTGAAGCAGTCCGGCGTGGCGCCGGCCGAGGTCAGCGAGGTGATCATGGGCTGCGTGCTGCCGGCCAACCTGGGCCAGGCCCCCGCGCGCCAGGCGGCGCTGGCCGCCGATCTGCCGGCCGGCACCGGCTGCACCACGATCAACAAGGTGTGCGGCTCGGGCATGAAGGCGATCATGCTCGGCCACGACCTGATCAAGGCCGGCTCGGCCAGCGTGGTGGTGGCCGGCGGCATGGAGTCGATGACCAACGCACCGCACATGGTGCAGGCGCGTACCGGCATCCGCTACGGCGATGGCCAACTGGTCGACCACATGGCCTGGGACGGCCTGACCAACCCCTACGACGGCAAGTCGATGGGGGTGTTCGCCGAATCCTGCGCCGACAAGTACCACTTCACCCGCGAGGAACAGGACGCCTACGCGATCGAATCGGTCAATCGCGCCAAGGCAGCCCAGGCGAGCGGTGCGTTCGCCGACGAAATCGTCCCGGTCACGGTCAGCGGTCGCAAGGGTGACGTGCTGGTCGACACCGACGAGCAGCCCGGCCGCTCCGACATCGCCAAGGTGCCCACGCTCAAGCCCGCGTTCCGCAAGGAGAACGGCACCGTCACCGCCGCCAGCTCGTCCAGCATCTCCGACGGCGCTGCCGCGGTGGTGCTGATGTCCGCCGACGACGCGGCCAGCCGCGGGTTGAAACCGCTGGCCCGCATCGTGGCCCATGCCACCCATTCGCAGGAGCCGGAATGGTTCACCACCGCGCCGGTCGGTGCGATCCGCAAGGTGCTTGAAAAAGCCGGCTGGAAGGTCGAGGACGTCGACCTGTGGGAGATCAACGAGGCATTCGCGGTAGTGGCGATGACGCCGATGAAGGAGCTGGGCATTGCGCACGACAAGCTCAACGTCAACGGCGGCGCCTGCGCGCTCGGCCACCCGATCGGCGCCAGCGGTGCGCGACTGGTGGTGACGTTGATCAACGCCTTGAAAACGCGGGGATTGCGTCGCGGCGTCGCCTCGCTGTGCATCGGCGGCGGCGAGGCGACGGCGATTGCGGTGGAGTGCACCGACTGACACGACAAGGCGCCGTCCATCCCGCCGCCTTCACCTGACGCTTGCGTAAATCGTTTTGCCGGCAAGGCCCGCAGCACCATGAAAGATGTGGCGCAATGCCGGCGAAAGCGCTATTAATACACGGCCAAACGGCATTCCACGGCAAAGGAGATCACCCATGAAGTTTACGCGTACCCTACTCGCCGCCGCGCTCGTCGCGCTGTTGGCGGCATGCAGCAACGGCGCGCAGGATTCCGCGCAGGACGCCCAGAAGTCGGCGGACACGGCGCAGCAGGCGGCAGACCAGGCGCAGCAGGCTGCTTCGGAGGCCCCGAACACGGCCACCGAACAGGCTGCCGGCCAGGCCGCCACCGCCGCTTCCGCTGCGGGCGAGGCGGCCACCCAGGCTGCCGGCGCCGCCAGCGCCGCTTCCGCGATGGCTCCGGCCGCTGCCGGCACCTCGCATGACGCGATGTCGATGGCGAAGGATGCCGCCAGCAACGCGGCCGACGCGGCCAGCAACGCTGCCGACGCCGCCAAGAGCGCTGCCAGCAACGCGAAGGACGCCGCCGAGAAAGCCAAGGACGCCGCGAAGGGTCACTGATCCCCAGCTGGCTCTCGGCAACAGAAAAAACGGTCGCCTCGTGCGGCCGTTTTTTTTGCCCTTGATATCCAGCCGCCTTGCCCTGCGCCGGCCACCTTCCGTTTTGGGGGGCACGCCGCCGCCGGTTATGATCCAGAGTTTGGCAACCCGCCGTTTCCCGCTTCCCGTGAATCCCTCCATGAATGTTTTCGCGACCCAGATCGACCCCCGCTCACCCGAGTTCCAGGGCAGCACGACCCAGTTGCGCGCCATGGTCGACGACCTGCACCGCGAACTGGCGCGCAACGCCGAGGGCGGCGGCGCGAAGGCACGCGAGAGGCACGTCGCCCGCGGCAAGCTGCTGCCACGCGAGCGCATCCGCGCCCTGCTTGATCCCGGTTCGCCCTTCCTCGAACTGTCGCCGCTGGCCGCACACGGCATGTACGACGACGCCGCGCCCGGCGCAGGCATCGTCACCGGCATCGGCCGCGTGCACGGCGCCGAGGTGGTGGTGGTCGCCAATGACGCCACCGTCAAGGGCGGCACCTATTTCCCGATGACGGTGAAGAAGCACCTGCGCGCGCAGGAAGTGGCTCTGGAAAACCGCCTGCCCTGCATCTACCTGGTCGACTCCGGCGGTGCGTTCCTGCCGCTGCAGGACGAGGTGTTCCCGGACAAGGAGCACTTCGGGCGGATCTTCTACAACCAGGCGCGGATGTCGTCGCTCAACATCCCGCAGATCGCGGTGGTGATGGGCTCGTGCACCGCCGGCGGCGCCTACGTGCCGGCAATGAGCGACGAGACGATCATCGTGCGCGAGCAGGGCACCATCTTCCTCGGCGGCCCGCCGCTGGTGAAGGCGGCCACCGGCGAGGTGGTGGACGCCGAGACGCTGGG
This sequence comes from Rhodanobacter sp. UC4443_H10, assembly GCF_052978325.1. Taxonomy (NCBI): domain Bacteria; kingdom Pseudomonadati; phylum Pseudomonadota; class Gammaproteobacteria; order Lysobacterales; family Rhodanobacteraceae; genus Rhodanobacter; species Rhodanobacter sp. UC4443_H10. Next base: position 1,275,873 of record NZ_CM129668.1, read on the forward strand.
TGGCGCGGACGTCCATACGTCCATTTCCGGCGTGGCCGACCACTTTGCCGAGAACGACGCGCACGCGCTGTCGATTGCACGCGACATCGTGGCCCACCTCAACCGGAAGAAGGACATGCCGCTGGCGCTGCGCACACCGGTCGAGCCGAAGTATCCGGCCGAGGAACTGTACGGCGTGATCCCGCAGGACACCCGCCGCCCGTTCGACATCCGCGAGGTGATCGCGCGCATCGTCGACGGCTCGGAGTTCCACGAGTTCAAGGCGCGCTACGGCAAGACCCTGGTGTGCGGCTTCGCGCACATCCACGGCTACCCGGTGGGCATCGTCGCCAACAACGGCATCCTGTTCGCCGAGAGCGCGCTGAAGGGCGCGCACTTCATCGAGCTGTGCAACCAGCGCAACGTGCCGCTGGTGTTTTTGCAGAACATCACCGGCTTCATGGTCGGCAAGAAATACGAGCAAGCCGGCATCGCCAAGGACGGCGCCAAGATGGTCACCGCGGTCGCCTGCTCGCACGTGCCGAAATTCACCGTGGTGATCGGCGGCAGCTTCGGCGCCGGCAACTATGCGATGTGCGGTCGGGCCTATGGCGCCCGCTTCCTGTGGATGTGGCCGAACGCGCGCATCTCGGTGATGGGCGGCGAGCAGGCCGCGAGCGTGCTGGCCACGGTCAAGCGCGACGGCATCGAGGCCAAGGGCGGCGAGTGGTCGGCCGAGGAGGAGGAAGCGTTCAAGGCACCGTTGCGCGAGCAGTACGAACGCCAAGGCCACCCGTATTACGCCAGCGCGCGGCTGTGGGACGACGGCATCATCGACCCGGCCGATACCCGGCGGGTGCTGGGACTGGCGATCTCCGCCTCGATGAATGCACCGATCGAGCCGCAGCGCTATGGCGTGTTCCGCATGTAGCCAGGCGGACCGCCCTCAATCGCCGGCTTTTTCGCCGCGCAGGCGCACGTCGTCGGCAAGCATCTCGGTGCGTTCGGCTTCGGCTTCGCGTTGCGACTCGAAGAAGCGCTGCACCTGCTGGCACACTGCCATGGTGTTTTCACGCGCGATCGCCGAGACCAGGAACCACGGTTGGGTCCAGCCCAGTTTGTCGACGATGCCTTGCGCCACGGCCTGGCGTTCGCCCTCCGGCAGCACGTCGGCCTTGTTGAGCACCAGCCAGCGCGGGCGCTCGAGCAACTCCGGATTGAACTTCTGCAGCTCCTGCTCGATCGCGCGGACCTGATCGGCCACGTCGGTGCCGTCGATCGGCGCGATGTCGACGATGTGCAGCAGCAGGCTGGTGCGCGCCACGTGGCGCAGGAACTGGATGCCCAGCCCCGCCCCCTCGGAAGCGCCCTCGATCAGGCCGGGGATGTCGGCGATCACGAAGCTCTGGTCGGTACCCAGGCTGACCACGCCAAGATTCGGATGCAAGGTGGTGAACGGATAGTCTGCCACCCGCGGGGTCGCTGCCGACACCGCGCGGATGAAGGTGGATTTGCCCGCATTGGGGAACCCCAGCAGGCCCACGTCGGCCAGCAGGCGCAGTTCGAGTTTCAGCTCGCGCACCTCGCCCGGCGTCCCTGGCGTGGCCTTGCGCGGGGCGCGGTTCACCGAACTCTTGAAATGGATGTTGCCCAGCCCGCCCTTGCCGCCTTGCGCCACCAGCATGCGCTGGCCGTGGGCGGTCAGGTCGCCGATCACCTCGTCGGTGTCGACGTTGGTGACCATGGTGCCTACCGGCACGCGGATCGTGGTGTCCTCGCCGCCCTTGCCGTACATCTGGCTGCCCATGCCGTTCTCGCCGCGATGCGCCTTGAAGCTGCGCTGGTGGCGGAAATCGACCAGCGTGTTCAGGCCCTCGTCGGCCACCAGCCACACCGACCCGCCCGAGCCGCCGTCGCCGCCGTCGGGGCCGCCGAACGGAATGAACTTCTCCCGCCGGAAACTGATGCAGCCATTGCCACCGTCACCGGCCAGGACCTTGATTTGCGCTTCGTCGACGAATTTCATGGAATAGGGCCGGGAATGGAGAATCGGGAGTCGGGAATCGGAAGAGCAGGCAACCAGGGCATGGTACGAGGCCGGCGGCAGGCCCGCCTTTGCCATCCCGATTCCCGGCGGTACAAAACAAAAACCCCGCCGAAGCGGGGCCTTCGTTGCCGCGTCGCGAAGAGCTTACGCCTGCACGACGTCGACGAAACGGCGGTTCTTGTCGCCGCGGACAGCAAACTGGACCTTGCCGTCGACCAGCGCGAACAGCGTATGGTCGCGACCCAGGCCGACGCCATTGCCCGGATGGAACTGGGTGCCGCGCTGGCGCACGATGATGTTGCCGGCTTCGATGGCCTGGCCACCGTAGACCTTGACGCCGAGGTATTTCGGGTTCGAATCGCGACCGTTGCGGCTGGAACCTACGCCTTTTTTATGTGCCATGACTCAATGCTCCAGGTGCTCAGGCGTTGATGCCCGTGATCTCGATTTCGGTGAAATGCTGCCGATGGCCCTGCTGACGCTTGTAGTGCTTGCGGCGGCGGAACTTGATGATGCGGATCTTGTCGGCACGGCCGTGCTTGCGCACGGTGGCGCTGACGGTGGCGCCCTCGACGACCGGCGCACCGATGGTGACCGACTCGCCGGTGCCGACCAGCAACACCTGGTCGAAGCTCACGCTGGCGCCTTCATCGGCAGTCAACAGCTCCACGCGCAGCACGTCACCCTGCTGCACACGGTACTGCTTGCCACCGGTCTTGATGACTGCATAACTCATGGGAATGCCCTTCTGTCGTTATTCTCTTGGGTATCGCCAAGGCCCTGCGGGTCTGGCGAACCGCGGATTATAGCGATGGCAACACGGCCTGGTCAAATAGTGAGCAGGCCCACTGAACGCCCGCCCGGCGCTCAGTGGGCCACGGCCGGCGACGGCGCGGTGCCGCTGGCGGCGGGGCTGGCCGGGCAGCGGCCGGTGGCGTCCAGCGTACCCTTCTGCTGCAACTCCCGGATCATCTGTTCGCCGCGCTCGTGCCCCCATTGCTGGCCGACCTTCATGCCCTCGGCCATCGTCTGCGGCATCTGGGTGATCACCTTCTGGCCCAGCGCGGACTTGTAGAACTTCAGCAGGCCGGCCACATCGGCGGCGGTGAAGTGCTGCTGGTAGACCGGAACCATCCTGTCCAGCAGCTGCTCGGTGCCGGCCGCGTCGATGAAGCCCTGCCAGTAGGACGCCGGCACGCAGGGCACGGCCTGGCCCATCACGCCGGCCATCTGCGTGTTCATCTGGCTGAACATCTGGCTCAGGTGCATCACCTCGAACAGCTGGCGTACCTGCCTGGCGCTGGGTTGCGCCGCCATCGCCGCGCCGCTCGCGCCCCATGCCAACACGGCCGCAGCCGCCATTCCTGCCCATCGGTGCATGCCGGTTCCCGGTCGAGTGGAACCGCCATTTAGCCACAGCCGCCGCGTCGGGGGAAAGCAAGGCGCGGCTCCTGTCGAGTGAACTATCCAAACTACTTGGTATAGTAATGAGTCCCCCCCATATACGGCGTCCATGGACACCATTCGCATCCGCGGCGCACGCACGCACAACCTCAAGAACATCGACCTCGACCTGCCGCGCGACCAGTTGATCGTGATTACCGGCCTGTCCGGCTCGGGCAAATCCTCGCTGGCGTTCGACACCATCTATGCCGAAGGCCAGCGCCGCTACGTGGAGTCGCTCTCCGCGTACGCACGACAGTTCCTGTCGATGATGGAAAAGCCCGACGTCGACCACATCGAAGGCCTGTCGCCGGCGATCTCGATCGAGCAGAAATCCACCTCGCACAACCCGCGCTCCACCGTGGGCACGATCACCGAGGTGTACGACTACCTGCGCCTGCTGTACGCCCGTGTGGGCACGCCGCGCTGCCCCGACCACGGCATCCCGCTGGAGGCGCAGACGGTAAGCCAGATGGTCGACGCCACGCTCGCGCTCGACCCCGGGCAGCGCTACATGCTGCTGGCGCCGGTGGTGCGCGAGCGCAAGGGCGAGCATGTGCAGGTGTTCGAGCAGCTGCGCGCACAGGGTTTCGTGCGCGCCCGCGTCGACGGCGCGGTGTACGACCTCGATGCGGTGCCGCCGCTGGGGCTGCGCATCAAGCACACCATCGAGGTGGTGGTGGATCGCTTCCGCCCGCGCGAGGACATCAAGCAGCGCCTGGCCGAATCGTTCGAGACCGCGCTGCGGCTCGGCGACGGGCTGGTGATCCTGGCCAACATGGATGCAACCGACGCCCCCGAGCAGTTGCTGTCCTCGCGCTATTCCTGCCCGGTCTGCGACTACTCGCTGCCGGAACTGGAGCCGCGGCTGTTCTCGTTCAACTCGCCGATCGGCGCCTGCCCGGCCTGCGACGGCCTGGGCGTGACCCAGGTGTTCGACGCCGCGCGCGTGGTCGGCCACCCGGAGCTGTCGCTGGCCAACGGCGCGGTGCGCGGCTGGGACCGGCGCAACGCACACTATTTCCAGCTGCTCATGTCGCTGGCCGCGCACTACGGCTTCGACGTCGACGCGCCGTGGCAGAAGCTTCCCGCGGACGTCCAGAAGGCCATTCTCTACGGCAGCGGCAAGGAACAGATTGCCTTCCGCTACATCACCGAGCGCGGCGGCAAGGTCACCCGCGAGCACGCGTTCGAGGGCATCGTGCCGAACCTGGAACGACGCTACAAGGAAACCGAATCCGCCGCCGTGCGCGAGGAGCTGGCCAAGTACATCAGCGACCAGCCCTGCCCCGAGTGCGCCGGTCAGCGGCTGAACCGCTCGGCGCGCAACGTGTTCGTCGCCGACCACGCGCTGCCCTCGCTCACCGCGCGCTCGATCGATGATGCGCTGGCGTTCTTCCAGGAGTTGAAGCTCAGCGGCTGGCGTGGCGAGATCGCGGTGAAGATCGTCAAGGAGATCCGCGAGCGGCTGACCTTCCTCAACGACGTGGGCCTGAACTACCTCACGCTCGATCGCCAGGCCGATTCGCTCTCCGGCGGCGAGGCGCAACGCATCCGCCTCGCCTCGCAGATCGGCGCCGGCCTGGTCGGCGTGATGTACGTGCTGGACGAACCGTCGATCGGCCTGCACCAGCGCGACAACGAGCGCCTGCTCGGCACGCTCACGCGCCTGCGCGACCTCGGCAACACGGTGATCGTGGTCGAGCACGACGAGGACGCCATCCGCATGGCCGACCACGTGCTCGACATCGGCCCCGGCGCCGGCGTGCACGGCGGCGAGATCGTGGCGCAGGGCACGGTGCAGGACATGCTCGACTCGCCGCGCTCGGTGACCGGCCAGTTCCTCTCCGGCGTGCGCGCGATCGAGGTGCCGAAGGAACGCCGCCAGCCTGTCGACGACGCGTGGCTGCATCTGAACGGCGCCAGCGGCAACAACCTCAAGCAGGTCGACTTGGCGATCCCGGCCGGCCTGTTCACCTGCGTCACCGGCGTGTCGGGTTCGGGCAAGTCGACCCTGGTCAACGACACCCTGTTCCGCCTCGCCGCGATCGAGCTCAATGGCGCCAGCGCGCAGCCGGCGCCGTTCAAGTCGGTCACCGGACTGGAACTGTTCGACAAGGTGGTCGACATCGACCAGTCGCCGATCGGCCGCACGCCACGTTCCAACCCCGCCACCTACACCGGCTTGTTCACCCCGCTGCGCGACATGTTTTCGCAGGTACCGGAGGCGCGCTCGCGCGGCTACACGCCAGGCCGCTTCAGCTTCAATGTGCGCGGCGGCCGCTGCGAGGCGTGCGAAGGCGACGGCATGATCAAGGTGGAGATGCACTTCCTGCCCGACGTCTACGTGCCCTGCGACGTCTGCCACGGCAAGCGCTACAACCGCGAGACGCTGGAGATCCTGTACAAGGGCCACACCATCGCCGACGTGCTCGACATGACGGTGGAGGACGCGCTGAAGCTGTTCGAGAACGTGCCAACCATCGCGCGCAAGCTCGACACCCTGCGTGCGGTCGGCCTCGACTACATCAAGCTCGGCCAGAGCGCGACCACGCTGTCCGGCGGCGAGGCGCAGCGTGTGAAGCTGTCCAAGGAGTTGAGCAAGCGCGACACCGGCAACACCCTGTACATCCTCGACGAGCCCACCACCGGATTGCACTTCCACGACATCGAGCAGCTGCTCGACGTGCTGCACCAGCTGGTCGACCAGGGCAATACCGTGGTGGTGATCGAGCACAACCTGGATGTGATCAAGACCGCCGACTGGGTGGTCGACCTCGGCCCCGAAGGCGGCGCCGGCGGCGGTCGCATCCTGGTCGCCGGCACGCCGGAGACCGTGGCGGCCACAACCGGGTCGCACACCGGCCACTTCCTCGCACCGCACCTGAAACCGGTCAAGCCGAAAAAGCCGGGTACCACCACGCGGGTCAAGGCCGCCACCAAACACATTGCCTCGGCCGACAAGTACAAGCCGATGCGCGGACGAAAGAAGAAGCCCACATGAGTACTCGCACCCCCAACCCGCCGCCAGCCGACACGGACACCGGCGCGGGCAAGCCGCTGTTCGTCGCCGCCATCGGCGTGCGCTGGCGCGATCTCGACGCGTTCAATCACGTCAACAATTCCAACTACCTCACCTACCTGGAAGAGGCGCGTCTGCAGTGGCTAAGCCACGTGCCGGGCCCGTGGTTCGACGAGCACGCCATGCCGGTGATGGCCGCCAGCCAGGTCAACTACCGCCGCCCGATCGCGTGGCCCGCGCAGTTGCAGGTGCAGCTGTTCTGCGAGCGCATGGGCAACAGCTCGATGACGATCGCGCACCGGGTGATCGACGCCGAACGGGCCGACACCCTTTACTGCGACGGCAACGTGGTGATGGTCTGGATGGACCCGGCCACCGGCAAGCCGGTGCCGCTGCCAGAGGCGATCCGCTGCGCGGTGGAGTAAACGGCCCGTGCATGCCGCCGCCCGCACCTTCTTCACGGTCAGCGCAACCGGCGCCCATCGGATCGAAACGATCGCCGGCGCGCGCCATGCCTGGCGCTTCCGGCTGCATTTTCATGCCGGCGACGAAGTCGTGCGGATGTTGGCGGGACGGGCACGACTGCGCTTCCCCGATACCTGCAGAGACGTGGTCGCCGGCGATACCGTCGTGGTGCCGGCGGGTGTGATCCACCGCTTCGAACCGGTGGATGGCGGTGGCTGGTCCTTTGTCTCGCGCTTCGAGCAGCCCGCCGCGAACAGCGACGAGGGCCGCGAAGCGCTCATCGCGCGGGTCGCGGCCTTGCTGGCCGAACGACCTTCGCTGCACACCGACGTGGAGATGATCGCGCGCACGTGCGCGATTTCCGCCGGCCACCTGTCGCGCACGTTCCGCCGCCAGACCGGCACCAGCCTGCACAACTTCCACGTCCTGCTGGCCTTGCACAAGGCCAAGGCCCTCTTGCGCAACCAGGTGCCGATCATCGACGCGGCGCTCGACGCAGGCTTCTGCGACCAGGCTCATCTCAACCGCGAATTCGCGCGGACATTCGGCATGACTCCCGCCGCATTCCGAGCGGCCTGGGCCACTTGCGGATCGATGTCCAGGGCCATGTACAAGGTTCCGGGCAGCGGGTTGTCGTAATACGGCGCCACCGGATGAAAACCCAGCGCGACATAGAGCTGCCGCGCCGCCGCCATCGACGCCAGCGTATCCAGCAGCATGCACGCATAGCCGGCTCGCGCGGCCCACGCGATCGCCGCTTCGGCCAGTTGCCGCCCCAGCGCCTGCCCGCGCGCCGCCGGGCGCACGTAGAGGCGCTTGATCTCGCACACGCCAGGCTGCGGCCATGGGCGCAAGGCCACGCAACCCGGCGTGGCTCCCGCACTGTCGCGCGCGAGCAGGATCACGCCGCCTGGTGGCGCGTACTTGCCGGGCAGTTGCGCCAGTTCCGTGGCCACATTCTGAAAGGAAAGATCGACGCCGAGGCTGTCGACATATTCCGTGAGCAGTTGGCGCACGCTCCCGATGTCCTCCGGCAGGCGGGCGGGCGCGATGGTGACGGTCGGGGAGGCGGGCATGCTCGGTCACTCGCGGGAAAGCTCCCGACACGATAGTGAATCCGGACCGCCGGTTCTTGAACGGTTCTGATCGCACGCGCACCCCGCCGACGCGCGCTGCACGCGTGATCGTTATGATGGCCGTTCGGTCCCCACCATGGAATGCACCATGACGACAGCCCGCCACCTCCTCGCCTTCGCCTGTCTCACCGCCCTGGCCGGCACTGCCAACGCGCAGACGGCCGACAGCACGGCACTGAGCTTGTACCGCAGCGACAACCCCTCCCTGTATGCCAGCCAGGGCGGCGACGTCGACGCGGGCTACGCGGTAGTGCGCGAACAGCGCGCGCTGACCTTGGCCGCGGGCACCCACGACGTGACCATCGGCAACTTGCCGAATGCGCTGGACGCCGAGGCGCTGGCGCTGGCCTTTCCCGACAACGATGCCACGGTGATCTCGCAGCGGCTGTTGCTGGCGCAAGGCAACGACGGCGCGTTGTCCGGTCTGGTCGGACAGGAGGTCAACGTGCTGGGCAGCAACGGCGAATCGCTGGCCAACGGCACGTTGCTGCGTGCCGGCAACGGCCTGCTGGTCCGCGGCGTCAGCGGCGTCAGCGGCACCACGCTGGTGCGCGATTACGCGGCGGTGCGCAGCAACGGCGGCAGCTTCCCGCTTGGCTCCAGCCTCAGCCTGCGCGTGGACGCCGCCCGCGCCGGCCGGGCGCGCGCCGTGCTCAGCTATCCCACCGCCGGCCTGGGTTGGCGCGCTGCGTATGTGGCGACGCTGCAGCCGGGCAATGCCTGTCGCATGCAGTTCGAATCGCGCGCCAGCATCGCCAACCGCAGCGGGCGCGACTGGCAAGACGCCCAGCTCACCCTGATCGCCGGCGAGCCGAACATGGCCAGGGATTCCGGCCCGCGCCCGATGATGGCGATGGCGCGCGGCTACAGCGCCAAGGCCGAGGCGATGCCGCAGCAGGACAGCCTGGGCGATTACCGCAGCTTCACCCTGCCCGACAAGGTGAGCCTGCCCGACGGCAGCGTCAGCCAGGTGCCGCTGTATGCCACGCGCACGATGGATTGCGAGCGCACCACCTTGCTGGAGAACGGCAATGCCTTCGAGCCGCAGCAGCCTGTCATCCAGCGCGACTTCCAGCAAGGCGCCGGCGCCATCGTCAGCACGCTGCAACTGAAGGCCTTCGACAGCCTGCCCGCCGGTTACCTGCGCGTGCTCCAACACGACCGCCACGGCGTGCCGCAGTTCATCGGTGAAGGCCGCATCAACGACACGCCCAAGGGCAGCGACGCCACGATCACCCTGGGCACGCCGTTCGACCTGCGTGCCGAACGCACGCGCACCAGCTTCCACGTCGACAAGGACGGCCGCACCCTCGACGAGGCCTTCCGCATCGAGCTCAGCAATGCCGGCGACAGCGCGCGTACCGTGACGGTGCGCGAGCATCCCTCGCGCTGGCGCGAGTGGAAGCTGGTCTCCTCCAGCAGCAAGCCCGCGCAGCAGGACGCCGACACGCTCGAGTTCCGGGTAGAAGTGCCCGCCAACGGCAAGGCCACGCTGAGCTATGCCGTGCGCTACAGCTGGACCGCCGACCAACAGCCGCAGTAACCGAACGGAGTCGATCATGCTCAACCTCATCACGCACGACCATGCCATCCGTGAAATCCAGCTCGCCCGCCCGCCGGTCAACGCGCTGAACCTGGAACTGCTGCAGGCGCTGCGCAAGGCGATCGACGACAGCGTGCGCGACGACGTGCGCGGCATCGTGCTGTCCGGCGCGCCCGGCCTGTTCTCCGCCGGCGTCGACGTGCCCGCCCTGCTGCAGCGCGACCGCGCCGGGGTTCGCGAATACTGGCGGGAATTTTTCGCCCTGTGCGGCGCGCTGGCGCGCGCGCCGATCCCGCTGGTCGCGGCGATCACCGGTCACAGCCCGGCCGGCGGCGCGGTGCTGGCGCTGTTCTGCGACTACCGGGTGATGGCCGACGGCCCGTACCGGATCGGCCTCAACGAGGTGCAGGTCGGCCTGATCGTGCCCGAGGCGATCCAGCTGGCGCTGCGTCGCGTGGTCGGCACCTACCGCGCCGAGCGCCTGCTGGTGGTAGGCGCCATGATCGAATCGGCCGACGCGCTGGCTTGCGGCTTCGTCGACGAAACCACCGCCGTCGAACAGGTCACCACCCGCGCGCTGCGCTGGCTGGACGAACTGCTGGCGCTGCCGAAGCACGCCATGCTCACCACCCGCCGCCTGGCCCGCGCCGATCTCGCCAACGCCTACGCCGACCTGGACGCGTTGCCGCTGGACGACTTCGTCGAAGCGTTCTTCCACCCGGAGACGCAGGCCACCTTGCAGGCGCTGGTGGCGCGGCTGAAGAGCAAGAGCGAGAAGTGAGTAAAGAGGAGTGAGGAGTGAGGTCGAGCATTCGCTTCCACTCTCTTTTCTCCCACCTCTCCACTCACTCCTCGCCTGTTGCCACTGGTCGCGACGGGTCGCTGACCCAGCCGCTCCACGATGGCGCGTACAGCCGCGAGCCGTGCAGGCCGGCGTGTTCCATCGCCAGCAGGTTGTGGCAGGCGGTGACCCCGGAGCCGCACATGTGCACCACGTGCGAGGGTTCGGTGGCGCCGAGCACGGCGGTGAACTCGGCACGCAACTGCACCGCCGGCTTGAAGTGGCCATTGGCATCGAGGTTGTCGGCGAACGGGCGGTTCAGCGCGCCGGGGACGTGGCCGGCGGCGCGGTCCAGCGGCTCGGTATCCCCGCGGTAGCGCGGCGCGCCGCGCGCGTCCAGTAGTTGGCCCGAGGCGCCATCGGCGACGGCCCGGTGATCGAGCAGCAGCTGGCTGGCGTCGTAGCGCAGCGAAACATCGCTGGACGGTCGCGGCGCGGGCTCGCCGCGTTCGACGGGCTTCCCCGCCGCCGTCCAGGCGGCCCAGCCGCCATCCAGCACCGCGGCGGGAATGCCCGTCAGGCGCAGCAGCCACCAAAGCCGCGCGGCCGCCAGCGCGCCGCCGGCGGCGTCATAGGCCACCACCTGCATGCCGTCGCGCCAGCCCCAGCGCGACAGCAATGCGCTGAACGCCGCCTCCAGCGGCAGCGGGTGGCGGCCCAGACCTTCGGCCTGGCGCGACAGGTCGGACAGGTCGCGATCGAGACTGGCGTAGATTGCGCCGGGCACATGGCCCTGCGCGTAATCACGCGCGCCGCCGGCGGGGTTGGAAAGCTCGAAGCGGCAATCCACGATCAGTACGTCGCGTGGCGTCAGCGCGGCCAACGCGTCGACGTCGATCAGGGTAGTTTTCAGGCTCATGTGCGGTCCATCCTCTCCAGCAGGTTGCAAAGCATCGCGGCGGTGGCGCCCCAGATGCGGTGTCCGGCGTGGACGAATTCCACCATCGGCCGCTGCTGCCCACGGAACTCCATCGTGTAGCGACGCAGGTTGGCCGGGTCGAACAGGAACGTCAGCGGCACCTCGAACACCTCGGCCACTTCATCGGGCGACGGATACAGGCGGGCCTCGGCCGCGATGCTCGCCACCACCGGCGTGACGCTGTAGCCGCTGATCGTCTCGAAGCGATCGAGGAAACCCAGCGGCTTCACCAGCGCGCGATTCAGGCCGATCTCCTCCTCGCTCTCGCGCAGCGCGGTATCCACGGCATCGGCATCCCGCGGCTCGCTGCGCCCGCCCGGAAACGCCACCTGGCCGGCATGGGCCGGCAGGCGCGCGTCGCGCACGGTAAACACCAGCCGCGGCTGCACGCCTTCGCGGATGCCGAGCAGCACGGCGGCCGGCAGGCGTGCCTGGTCGCCGAGCCATTCGTTCACCTCGGCGTGGTTCCAGGCCGGACCTTCGGGCGGTGCGGACAAGGGCCGCAGCGCCTGCACCAGGGTATCCATCATGGCCGGCGACCGGGCAGCAGCACGTCCATCACGTGGCGGCGTTCGGGATCGCTCATCGCGCGCCAGCGGCCGATTTCCTCGCCGCTGCGGCGGCAGCCGATGCAGTAGCCGTGGCTGTCCAGTCGGCACACGCCGGTACAGGGAGTCAGGGGCGGAACTGGCTGCGGCGCGGGATCGTTCGGCATGTCGGCGCATGTTAGCACCGGCCGGATTCAGCCCCTCAGCCCCGCGGCGGCTTGATCTCGATCAGTTCGATCACGAACTGCAGCGCCTCGTTGGGCCCGATGCGCGGCAGCGCGCCCTCCTCGCCGTATGCGAGCCGCGAGGGGATCACCACCTTCCAGCGATCGCCCACGCGCATGCGCGGGAGCACGTCGCGCCAACCGGGAATGACCTGGTCGACCGCGATCGTCGCTGGCGCGCCATGCGCCCAGGTGCTGTCGAACTCCGTACCGTCCACCAGCATGCCGCGATAGTTCACCACCACCGTGCTGGTCAGGCTCGGGTGCACCGTGCCGCTACCCTGGTGCACCACCGCGTACTGGATGCCGGAAGGCAGCTGCACCACGCCCGGCTTCTTGCGGTTTTCCGCCATGAACGCCGCGCTCTTGCTCGCGTTCGCCGCAGCGATGCGCTTGAACTCGGCCAGGGCGTCGCTGTGCATCTGTTGCTGCAGGCGTTGCAATTGCGCCTGCATCTCGCCAATCGGCACGCGCGGCTGGTGACGCGCGTAGGCGTCCGCGATCGCGCGCTGCAGGGTGGACAGATCCACCTCGGGCGAGCCGCCGGCGAAGCGGCTGCCGATCTGGTAGCCGATCGCATAGGACAACTTGACCTTGTCGGGTTTCGCCGTGCTGGCGGCTTGCGCGGGCGCGCCAGCCTGTGCCGCATGCGCCGGCAGCATGCCACCCGGCAACACGCCGATCAGCAGCCACGCCGCCAGATGTGTCACGCCTTTCGCCATCGAATCCATGCCCGCCGTGGTGAGGTATCGCGGCCCCGCACGCGTGCCGCTGATGCATACGCGAGTTGAGAACCCCGCCATCGGCAAAGGTTCCCGCTGCTACCATCGGCGGCCTGCACTCACAGGAACCGGCCATGGCCTATCGCAATCTGGAACTCGGCAACCGCGGTGCGGTGCGCACGATCGTAGTGAACCGCCCCGACAAGCTCAATGCGCTGGATCGGCAGACGCTCAACGAGCTGACGCTGGCCTTTGCCCAGGCCGCGCAGGACGACGCCGTGCGCGTGGTGGTGCTCGCCGGCGCCGGCGAAAAGGCGTTCGTGGCCGGCGCCGACATCAGCGAGATGAGCGGCTGCAGCAGCGTGCAGGCGCAGGCGTTCTCGCGCGCCGGGCAGCGCCTGATGAGCAGCATCGAACGGCTGGGCAAACCGGTGATCGCGCGCGTGCAGGGTTTCGCGCTGGGCGGCGGCATGGAGCTGGCGATGGCCTGTCACCTGCGCGTGGCCAGCGAAAAGGCGAAGTTCGGCCAGCCGGAAATCAACCTCGGCCTGATCCCCGGCTTCGGCGGCACCCAGCGCCTGCTGCGCCTGGCCGGGCGCAGCGCCGCGCTGGAACTGTGCCTCACCGGCACCCCGGTCAACGCGCAACGCGCGTACGAACTGGGCATCGTCAACCGCGTGGTGGCACCCGAGGCGCTGGACGAAACCGTGGAAGCGCTGGCCGACCAGCTCGCCGCCGCCGCGCCGCTGGCCGCCGCCGGCATCCTCGATGCCGTGCTGCAAGGTGGCGAGACGTCGCTCGACCAGGGGCTGGAATTCGAGACGCAGGGTTTCGCGCTGATGTTCTCCACCGAGGACATGCGCGAGGGGACGCGCGCGTTCCTGGAGAAGCGCAAGGCCGCGTTCAAGGGGCAATGAGCCCCCCGACAAAGTTACGGGTCAGTGCCCGCCGCGGTATTTCTTTTCGCCGGCGGTGATGGCGACGTCCAGCCGGTTCTCCGGTGGCGCCAGCGGACAAGTCGCGAACGAGGTGAACGCGCAGGGCGGGTTGTAGGCCTTGTTGAAATCCAGCACCACCTTGCCCGGATGGTCGAGACCGCCGGCAGGCAGCGCGGCGTAGAGGAAACGCGCGGCGCCGTAGGTTTCCTTGCCGGAGGTGCGATCGGCCAGCACGAAGAACAGCTCGCCGCCCGGTTCCTCCTGGTACGGCAACAGCTCGAAGGTGTGGCCGTCGCGCCGGAACACCGCCTTGCCGGGCACCTTGACCGTGTCGATGGTGCCGATCACCGAGCCCATCGCCAGGTCGTGCGGTGGCGTGAACGGGACCCAGTCGGCCTCGATGCGCCAGGCGTCGTCGATCGGGAAATAGTCGATGCCGAGAAAATGCCGGCGCGACTCGGCGTCCTCGTCCTTCACCCGCAATGCCTTGCGGCCATCGCGCTCGATCACGTAGAAGCTGGCCTTGCCGAAACGCACGGTGGTGGGATCGGCATCAGCGGCGGCGTGCATGTCGTCGACCAGCGCGGCTTCGGTCACGGCCTTGCCGTCGACGGTGGCGCCGCTGGCCGGGTCGAGCGCCAGGTGCAAGCCGCCATCCGGCGCCAGCGTCACCGTACCCAGGTGCGCGGGACCGGCCTTCAGCACGATGTCGTTGTCGGCGGCGCTGCCCACGCGGTTGGCGCCCTCGTTCAACCATTCCAGCCCGATCAGGCTGAGCCATCCCGTCGGCGCGGTGAGCCTCGCCACGCGGGCGGCGCGCCATTGCTCGATCTGCTGCGTGTAGGTGGCGCTGGGTGACGGGACATCGGCGGCAGACACGGTGGCAACTCCGGAAAGCATGGCAAGGACGAAGGCGGCGGTACGCAACATGGGGACGATCCCGCATCGGTGAAAGCATCGAGTATGCGCAGCAGCGCGCGCCGTCGGCAAGCCGCCGTCCGAAACGGCCCCGAGCCCCGGCGTGACGCGCAGCGCCCTTGCTCCCGCGAATCCCCAACCCCGGCTCTCACCGCCCCCGCATGAACAACTTGTCCAACTCGCCCAACGACAACTGCGCCCACGTTGGCCGCCCGTGATTGCACTGGCCGGAGCGCTCGGTCTCTTCCATCTCGCGCAGCAGCGCGTTCATTTCCGGCAGGGTCAGGCGGCGCCCCGCGCGCACCGAGCCGTGGCAGGCCATGGTGGAAAGCAGTTCGTTCTCCAGCTCCTGCAGGCGGTGCGAGCTGCCGTGCTGGGCCAGTTCGGCCAGCACGTCGCGGGCCAGTTGCGCCACGTCGGCCCCGTCGAGCAGCGCGGGGATGCGCCGCACCACCACGCCCGACGGGCCGCTGCGCGAAAGCTCCAGGCCCCACTCGGCCAGCGCGTCGGCATGTTCCTCGGCGGCGGCGGCCTCCCTTGCGCTCACCGCGATGCCGAGCGGCACCAGCAGCAACTGCGAACGCAGGTTGCTGCACACGCGACCGGCCTTGAGCTTCTCGTAGGTGATCCGCTCGTGCGCCGCATGCATGTCCACCAACACCAGCCCGGCAGCGTTCTCGGCGAGGATGTAGATGTTCTTCAGCTGGGCAATCGCGAAACCCAGCGGCGGCGCCTCGCCGGGTTCGGGCCCGGGCATCGGCACCGCGTTGGCGGCGGTGCCAAGCAGCGCGGCGTAACCGGCCAGCGGCTCGTCGCGCACGCCCAGCGACAGCCGGCTCTGGCTCGCGCTGGCCGGCCATGCCGCCGGCATCGGCATCGGTGCGGCTGCGGCCATGCGCAGGCCGCCCTCGGCCTCGTGCGCGGGCGACCCCACCTGCCCCGCGCGCGTCTGCGCCAATGCCTCGTGCAGGGTGCGGAACAGGAAATCGTGCACCAGCCGCTGCTCGCGGAAACGCACCTCGTGCTTGGCCGGGTGCACGTTCACGTCGACCCCGGCCGGGTCGAGTTCGAGGTACAGCACGAAGGCGGCGTGGCGACCGTGGAACAGCACGTCGGCATACGCCTGGCGCACGGCGTGGGCGACGATGCGATCACGCACCAGGCGTCCGTTGACGTAGAAATACTGCGCATCGGCCTGCGCCCGCGACGCGGTGGGCAAGCCGACCCAGCCGGACAACTGCAAGCCGGCGGCGGCGTGCTCGACGCGCAGGCTGCGTTGCGGGAATTCCGCGCCGAGCACTTCGGCCACGCGCTGCAGCGCGGCCTGTTCGTCGCGCGCCGCCTTCCACACGCGCACCGGCTTGCCGTTGTGGCTGAGTCGAAACTCCACCGAACTGCGCGCCAGCGACAGCGACTTCAGCAGATCGTCGATGTGCGCGAATTCGGTGCGCTCGGCGCGCATGAATTTCTTGCGCGCCGGCACGTTGTAGAACAGGTCGCGCACCTCCACGCTGGTGCCCGGGGGGTGCTGCGCCGGGCGTGCGGCCTGCAACCGGCCGCCATCGACCTCGATACGGAAGGCGGCCTCCTGGCCGGCGCTGCGCGAGACCAGCGCGAAGCGCGACACCGACGACACCGAGGCCAGCGCCTCGCCGCGAAAACCCATGCTGGCGACGTGTTCGAGATCGTCGAAGCTGCGGATCTTGCTGGTGGCATGCGAGGCCACCGCCAGCGGCAGGTCGTCCAGCGCGATGCCGCCGCCGTCGTCGCGCACGCGGATCAACCGCGCGCCGCCAGCCTCGATGTCCACCTCGATGCGCGTGGCGCCGGCGTCGAGGCTGTTCTCGACCAGTTCCTTGACCACCGAGGACGGCCGCTCGATGACCTCGCCGGCGGCGATCTGATTGATGAGTTCGGGAGGAAGCGCGCGGATGTTGGCCATCCGCGGACTTTAGCAGCCTGCCGTCGGAAGACGGATCAGCCAGACGGGATCGTCAGCACCGCGCCGGCCTGCACGATGTTGCTGCGGATCTGGTTGGCGGTCTTGAGCGCGCCCACGCTGATTCCGTATTGCTGCGCGATGCCGCTGAGGCTTTCGCCGCGTGCGACCTTGTGCGTATCCGCGGCGCCACCCGTCGCCTTGACGGCGCTGCCGGCGGACGTGTCGACGGTTGCCACGCGCACACCGCGGCGCCTGGCCGCCTGCGCGGCGAACCAGGTGCCCGGCGGCGGCGTCGATTCGAAATAATTCCTGACGCCGGACATCACCGCGTTGGCCAGCAGCTTCTGGTGCGACGGGTCGCGCAGCTTGCGCTCTTCGGCCGGGTTGCTGATGAAGGCCGTCTCCACCAAGATCGAAGGCACGTCGGGCGAACGCAGCACCACGAAGTTGGCGCGCTCGACATGGCCACGATGGGTCGGGCCTAGCTTGGCCAGCGCGCGCAACACATTGCCGGCCACCTCGTCGCTGGCCTGGATCGCCCAGCCCTGCTGCAGGTCCAGCAACACCTTGGCGAGGCCGTCGTCCTTGTCGTCCAGGCTGATGCCGCCGATCAGGTCGGCGCGGTTCTGCCCGTCGGCGAGCCAGCGCGCAGCCATGCTGGTCTTGCCGCGCGGCGACAGCACCCACACCGACGAGCCGCGGGCGTCGTCGCTGGTGAAGGAGTCGGCATGGATCGACACGAACAGGTCGGCGTTGTGCTCGCGGGCGATTTCGTAGCGGCGCTTGAGCGGGATGAAGGTATCACCATCGCGAGTCAGCACCGCCTTCATGCCGGGCTGCCGGTTGATCTCGGCAGCGAGGTCGCGCGCCACCGCCAGGGTGACGTTCTTCTCCAGCGTGCCGGCCGGACCGTGGGCGCCCTGGTCCTTGCCGCCATGGCCGGCGTCGATCGCCACCACCACGGCGCGCTGTCCGTTGAGCATCGCCGCAGCCTGCTCGGCGGCGACCCGGCGGCTGCGCGTGGGGTTGCTGTAGTTGACGGTCGGGACCGGCGCGCTGGCAGCGGGCGCCTCGGCGACCGGCGCCTTGGCGCTCGGCGCGCTGCCCGGGTACAGATCCAGCACCAGCCGGTAATTTTCGTCGGCGGTGGGCTTGAGCACGAAACTCTTGAGCGTGCTGGCGGGATCGACCGTGGCGATCAGTTGCAGGTCGTCGCCGCGACGCGCATGGCTGATGCCACGAAACAAGCCTTGTGCCGCCGGCGCGGAGAAGCCGCCCGCAGCCTGACTGTCGCGCAGGTCCACCACGATCCGGCCGTCCTTCTGCGCGATCGTGTAGTGCAGCGGACCGTCCGCATCGAGCACCACGCGGGTGTATTGCGGACCTGCCCAGACGCGGGCGTCCTTGACCTGGGCGGCTTGCGCCGCGCACGGCAAAAACGCCGCCAGCATCACCGCGACGCCCCAACCGGCCAGCTTGTTCAGATAACCCCGCATGGGCCGCATTGAAACGCAGTCGCCATCTGAATGCAAGCGGGTTTTCCTTTTAATATCCGCCACCTGCAGTGCATTCATCAGGGGATATCAAGTTATCGGCCGCAAGTGCCACATTTCGAACAGCTCCCTGCCCGATTCGGCGACCGGGGAAAACCCAAGCAGAAATAGTCACTTGGAGTGTCAGGACAGGCGCGAGAGCAACTTGTCGCCACGCACGGTATCGGCACGCAGGACGGCCTGGCGACCGGGCCCGGCGTAATCGAGATGAACGTGGAGATCCGCCGCCGGCAAGGCGCCGGCACCGCGTTCGGGCCACTCCACCAGCACCAGCGCAGCCGGGTCGGCCAGCGTGTCCAGACCCAGCCACTCCAGCTCGGCGGGGTCGGCGATGCGGTACAGGTCGAGATGCCAGGCCGGTCGCTGCGCGGTCGCATAGCCCTCGACCAGGCTGTAGGTCGGGCTCTTGACCCGCTCGCCCACGCCCAGCGCCAGCAGCAGGGCCCGGGCGAAACTGGTCTTGCCGGCGCCGAGCGGGCCATGCAGGTAGACCACCAGGCCGTGATCCAGCAGGCCGGCCACGCGTTGCGCCAGTGCGGCGGTCGCGGCCTCGTCCGGCAAGCTGCGGGAAAGCTCGTTGGACATGGTCCCGTTCATTCGTCGGTTTCACAGGGAACGGCATTGCCGAGCCGCCGCAGCGGCAGCAGCAGGTCACTGGCCAGCAAGCCGCGCTCGCCCTCGCATGCGGCGAGGTCGCCGGCCCGCGCATGCAGGCCGACGCCGAGGCGTGCCGCCTGCCAGGCGTCGCAGCCTTGCGCGAGCATGGCCGCGACGATGCCGGTGAGCAGATCGCCCATGCCGCCGGACGCCATGCCGGGGTTGCCCCACGGACAGACGTCCAGACGTCCATTCGGATCGGCCACCAGGCTGCCGGCGCCCTTCAGCACCACGACGGCATCGAAGCGCGCGGCCAGCTCGCGCGCGGCCGCGAAACGGTCACGCTCGACCGCCTCCACGGAACGGCCGAGCAATCGCGCCGCCTCGCCCGGATGCGGCGTCAGCACGGTCGGCGCGGTGAATCGCCGAGGCTCCTTCGCCAGCAGGTTGAGGCCGTCGGCGTCGAGCACCAGCGGCTTGCGGGCATCCAGCGCGGTCAGCCACAGCGCATGCGACCACGCGGACTGGCCGAGCCCCGGGCCGAGCGCCAGCGTGTCGGCACGCTCCAGCAGCGGCCGCAGCGCCTGCGGGCCGTCCACGCCGTGGGCCATCAATTCCGGTCGCGCCGCGTTGAGCGCGCCCACGTGTTCGGCATGCGTGGCGACGCTGACCAGGCCGGCACCGGCGCGCAGTGCCGCCGCGCCGGCCAGGTGCACGGCGCCGGCCATGCCCTGCCCGCCACCGATCACCAGCACATGGCCATAATTGCCCTTGTTGGCATAGCGACGGCGCGGCGGCAGGCTCGCGGCAACAAGCAGATGCGCGTCCGGCGCCACCTGCGCAAACGCACTGGCCGGCACGCCCAGC
Organism: Rhodanobacter sp. UC4443_H10; assembly: GCF_052978325.1. Classification (NCBI taxonomy): domain Bacteria; kingdom Pseudomonadati; phylum Pseudomonadota; class Gammaproteobacteria; order Lysobacterales; family Rhodanobacteraceae; genus Rhodanobacter; species Rhodanobacter sp. UC4443_H10. The sequence continues at coordinate 1,295,577 of NZ_CM129668.1, forward strand.
GTCGCCAGCTCCAGCACGCCCGTGCAGTCGGCCGCGCGACCGGTGTGCAGGCCGCGCTTGTCGGCGATGAAGGTGACCGTGAGATCCGCGCGGATCGCGGCACCGGGGCACTGCCCGCTGTCGGCGTCCAGCCCGGACGGCACGTCGAGCGCCAGGACGGGGATGCCGCTGCCGTTGATGCGTTCGATCAGCGCCGCGGCAGCCGGCTCGGGCGCGCGGTTCAAGCCGATGCCGTACAGCGCATCCACCTGCAGGTCGGGCTCCGGCAATTCGTGCAGTGCGTCGACGGCATGCACTGCACCGCCGGCGTCCACCCACGCGGCACGCGCCGATGCGGCATCGCCGCGCGACGTGTCGGCCAGCGCCACCATGTCGACCTGCAGGCCCGCTTCGCGCGCCAGCACGCCAAGCAGGAAACCATCGCCGCCGTTGTTGCCCGGGCCGCAATGCACGCGAAGCCTGCGCGCCTGCGGCCAGCGCCGGTGCAGGCTGCGCAGGGCGTCGCTGGCGGCACGGCGCATCAACTCGCTGCCGGAGATGCCCAGTGCATCCAGCGCGGCGCGATCGATCCGCCGCATGTCGTCGACGGTGTACAGGTCGCGGGGCGAAGGTTCGGACATGCGGCGAATTATAGGGGTGCGACTAGACTATGCGGATGTCCGTGTCGTCCGCTTCCGCCTCACCCGATTACGCCGCGCTCGCCCGCGACATCAAGCGCTGGGCGCGCGAACTGGGGTTTGCCGAGACCGGCATCAGCGGTGTCGACCTCGCCGAGGACGAGCGGCATCTGCAGCACTGGCTCGATGCCGGCCGGCACGGCGAGATGGAGTACATGGCCAGACACGGCAGCAAGCGCACCCGCCCGGCTGAACTGGAACCGGGCACGCAACGCGTCATCTCGGTGCGCATGGATTACGCCCCACCCGGCACCGCCAACGCCTGGGACGTGCTCGGCGACGGCGAGGCCGGCTACGTCTCGCGTTACGCGCTGGGCCGCGACTATCACAAGCTGATGCGCAACCGCCTGCAGAAACTGGCCGAGCGCATCCGCGCCGCGGTGGGCGAGTTCGGCCATCGCGCCTATGTCGATTCCGCGCCGGTGATGGAAAAAGCGCTGGCGCGCAACTCGGGGCTGGGCTGGATCGGCAAGCACACCGTGCTGATCAACCGTCATGCCGGCTCGTACTTCTTCCTCGGCGAGCTGTACACCGACCTGCCGCTACCGGTGGATGCACCGGCCAGCGCGCACTGCGGCACCTGCACGCGCTGCATCGAGGTGTGCCCGACCCAGGCAATCACCGGGCCGTACCAGCTCGACGCCAAACGCTGCATTTCGTATCTCACGATCGAGCTCAAGGGCAGCATTCCCGAAGATCTGCGCGCGCCGATGGGCAACCGCATCTTCGGTTGCGACGACTGCCAGCTGGTATGCCCCTGGAACAAGTTCGCGCAGGTCGCCACCGAGGCGGATTTCGCGCCGCGGCACAGCCTGGACGGCGCGAAGCTGGTCGAGCTGTTCGGCTGGAGCGAGGAGGAGTTTCTCAAACGTACCGAAGGCATGGCGATCCGCCGCACCGGCTACGAAGGCTGGCTGCGCAATATCGCCGTGGCGCTGGGCAACGCGCCTCCCGGTGACTCGGTCGACGCCGCCCTCGCCAGCCGCGCCGACGATGCCTCGCCGCTGGTGCGCGAACACGTCGCCTGGGCGCTGGCGCAGCAAGCGGCCAAACGGCGCGCCGGCTGAATCCCGCGGTCAAGCCGGCGACGGCGCCGCCGGCAAGCCCGGGCCCGACCGTCAGGCAGCGGCCATCTGCTTGGGGATCGAGCGGTTGGTGTGGCTGATGTGGTTCCCTTCACCGGCGGCGATGTACACGCAGGTGGGCTGGAATTTCTCCAGCTCAGCCTCGTTCAGCTGGGCGAAGGCGGCAATGATGACGATGTCGCCGGGATTGGCCCGATGCGCGGCACTGCCGTTCACCGAGATGATCCCCGAGCCTTCCTCGGCGCGCAGCGCGTAGGTGACGAAGCGCTTGCCGTTGTTGACGTTCCACGCGTGGATCTGCTCGTACTCGCGGATGCCCGACGCATCCAGCAGCAAGCCGTCGATCGCGATCGAGCCTTCGTAGTGCAGCTCGGCGTGCGTCACCGTGGCGCGGTGGATCTTGGCCTTGAGCATGTTCAGGTGCATGACGTTGTTCCCGCGGTGCTCCGCAAAGTCGGCGATTATCGAACCGATGGCGCTGCGCTGCAACATCAACGGCCCGCCCACGATATGTGCGGGCGGCTCAGTCCAACAGCAAGTTGTCGATCAGCCGGGTGCCGCCCAGCCGCGCGGCGATCAGCGCCACCAGCCCGTCACGCTGGCCATCGTCCGGCTCGGCGAGATCCCCGGCCCGGCGGATCGCCGCGTAGTCGGGCACGAAGCCGGCGCGGGTCAGCTGGGCTTCGGCCACCTGCTCCACGGCGCGCCAGGCGTGGCCCTGGCCCAGCAATTCGCGCATTTTCAGCAAGGTGTCGTGGATCAGCGGCGCCCGCGCACGCTCCTGCGCCGAAAGGTACTGGTTGCGCGAACTCAGCGCCAACCCGTCGTCGTCGCGCACGATGGGCGCGGCGATCACCTTCACTGGCAGCGACAGGTCGCGCACCATGCGCTCGATCACCTTGAGCTGCTGGAAATCCTTCTGCCCGAACACGGCCAGGTCCGGATTGACCAGGTTGAACAGCTTGCACACCACGGTGGCCACGCCATCGAAGTGCCCGGGCCGGTGGGCACCTTCCAGCGTGGCGGTGACCTGCGGCACGCGCAGGTTCACGCTGAGCGCGGCGCCGTAGGGATAGATCGTGGCGACCTCGGGTGCAAACAGCAGGTCGCAACCTTCGTCGGCCAGCGCCGCCTGGTCGTGCACCAGGGTGCGCGGGTAGCGCTCGAAATCCTCGCCGGGGCCGAACTGGGTCGGATTGACGAACACGCTCGCCACCACCCGATCGGCACGCGCCCGCGCCAGCCGCACCAGCGACTGGTGGCCGGCGTGCAGATTGCCCATGGTCGGCACGAAGCCGACCGTCTGGCCCTTGCTGCGCCAGCCGCGAACCGCGGCGCGCAACGCCGGCGCATCCTGAACCGTTTGCATGGTGGAAACTCGTCAGCTCAGTTGAAACAATGTTCCGGCGCCGGAAAGGCACCGCTGCGCACGTCGTCCGCATAGGCGCGGATCGCCGCTGCCACAGAATCGCGGCCGGCGAGAAAATCCTTGCTGAACTTGGGGCGCTTGCCTGGCGTGACGCCGAGCATGTCGTGGATCACCAGCACCTGGCCATCGCAATGCGGGCCGGCGCCGATGCCGATCACCGGGATCTCCACCGCCGCGGTCACGCGCCGGCCCAGCTCGACCGGCACGCCCTCCATCACCAGCAATTGCGCGCCCGCCGCCTGCACCGCCAACGCGTCGGCCACCAGTTGATCCGCAGCGGCCTGCTCCCGGCCCTGGACGCGGAAACCGCCGAAGCGGTGCACGGATTGCGGGGTCAGTCCCAGATGCGCGCATACCGGCATGGCCCGCGCGGTCAGCGCGGCGATGCCCTCCAGCACGTGCGCGGCGGCGCCTTCGAGCTTCACCATCGCCGCACCCGCTTCACCGACCAGCCGCGCACCGGCCGCGAGCACGTGGGCGACGTCGCGATCGGCCATGAACGGCAGGTCGGCCACCAGCAAGGTGGCGGACAAGCCGCGCGCCACGGCTGCGGTGTGGTAGACCATCTGGTCGAGTGTCACCGGCAAGGTGCTGGCGTGTCCTTGCACCACCATGCCGAGCGAATCGCCGACCAGCGCCACGTCGATGCCCGCCGCTTCCAGTTGCCAGGCGAAGCTGGCGTCGTAGGCCGTCAGCATGGTGATGCGCTGGCCTTGCGCCTTCATCGCGCGCAGGCCCGGCACGGTCACCGGCTTGCGGTCGGGGAGATTGGCGTTCTGCACGTACACGGGGGTTTCCTGGTCGGCGAGGGTGACTGCCGATTATGGCGCAAGCAGCCGCTCGCAACCGGCCGGGTCGACCCGCGCCAGCAGCTCGGCCACGCGCCCCTGGCCGGGCAGGTGCAGATCCGGTACGACATCGTTCAGCGGCAACAGCACGAAGGCACGCTCGGCCAACCGTGGGTGCGGCAGGGTCAATGCCGGGTCGTCGCGACGCACGCCCTCGACATGCAGCAGATCCAGGTCGAGCGTGCGTGGCCCGTTGCGTTCGGCGCGGACGCGGCCGGCGCGCTGCTCGATCGCCAGCAGGTGCTGCAGCAGCGCTTCGGGCGACAGCGTCGTTTCCAGCTCGGCCACGGCATTGATGAAGGATGGTTGATCGAGCACGCCCCAGGGCGGCGTGCGGTAAAGCGGCGAGCGCTGCAGCAAGCAGGTGCCGGGCAGCTCGGCGAGCGCGTTGAACGCGTCGAGTACCTGCTGGCGCGGTTCACCGAGGTTGCTGCCCAGCGCCACGTAGGCCAGGGTCATTCGGAGGCCGGGTTGTCGCTGCGTTTGCGCCGGCGCCGGCGCGGGCGCGGCGGCTTGCGCACCGCCGGTGCGGGAGCAGCCTCTGCCGCAGCCGCGCCGCTGAGCACCGGCAAGGCCGCGGCCAGCACGTCCTGCGGCAGGCGCTGGGCGTGCGCCCACCACTGCCCCAGCTCACGCATCGCCGGCGATTCGTCGGCGCGCAACAACAGGAAATCGAACGCCGCGCGGAACCGCGGATGTGCCATCAGGCGGAACACCCGCTTGCGTTGCACCTGCTCGAAACGCGGCTGCAGCGACCAGATCTCTTCCATGGTGAAGGTGAAGCGCCGCGGGATCGCCACCCGCTGGCACTGTTCGCCGACCACCTTGGCAGCCGCGCGCGACCACGCCTCGGCGCTGTCCAGGCCGCGCTCGATGCCGAGTTGGGCCTCGTCGCGCACCTCGCCCCACAGCAGCACCGCGAACAGGAACGCGGGGGTGACCGACTTGCCTTCGCCAATGCGCGCATCGGTGTTGGCCAGGCCCTGCTCCACCAGCGAGCGCAACGCCGCATCGCCACGCTTGAGCGCGCGCGCGGTGGCCGGGAACAGGAACTTCAGCAGGCCGCACTGCTCCAGCATGCGGAAACTCTTCAGGCCGTTGCCGGACAGGAACATCTTCAGCGATTCGTCGAACAGCCGCGCCGGCGCGGCGTCGCCCAGCAGCGGCCCCAGCGATTCGAAAGGCGCCGCCGCCGCCGCGTCGATGCGCATGCCGAGCTTGCCCGCCAGCCGCGCGGCGCGCAGCATCCGCACGGGATCTTCGTGGTAGCGCACCTCGGGGTCGCCGATCAGGCGCAGCACGCGATCGTGCAGGTCCTGCATGCCGCCGACGTAATCGCGCACGGAGAAATCGCTGATGTCGTAATACAGGGCATTGACGCGAAAATCGCGGCGCAGCGCGTCCTCCTCGATGGTGCCCCAGATGTTGTCGCGCACGATGCGGCCGTCGACGATGTGGCGGTCGCCCTCGCCTTCCTCGCCGGTGCCGCGGAAGGTGGCGACTTCGATGATCTCCGGGCCGAACACCACGTGCGCCAGGCGGAACCGTCGCCCGATCAGGCGGCAGTTGCGGAAGAGCTTCTTGACCTCCTCCGGCGTGGCGTCGGTGGCGACGTCGAAATCCTTCGGACGAAACCCCAGCAACAGGTCGCGCACCGCGCCACCGACGAGGTAGGCGGCATAACCGGCGTCATGCAGCCGGTACAGCACGCGCAGCGCGGCCTTGCTGATGTTCGCCCGCGAAATGATGTGCTGGTCGCGCGGAATGATTCGCAGCGCGGGGGTGGGATCGGTGCCTGGTGTGGGGTTCAAGCGGTTGGAATCCTTGCGGGACGCAGGCGCCCCGTGCTTGCCATGTTCACGATGCCGAGCATCAACAAATAGCCGCGGCAGGACGACGATCTGTGCACCTGCGCGGCAGGCTTCGACGCGCGTCGATCGGGCGTTGCCGCGCGAAGCAATTCCGCTATACTAGCGCGCTTCGCCGCACAACGCTCCCTTCGTCTAGTGGCCCAGGACACCGCCCTCTCAAGGCGGGAACACGAGTTCGAGTCTCGTAGGGAGCGCCATTTGGTTGTGCAATCTTCCATGATTGCCATGGTCTGGAAGGAGTGCGGTAGCCCAAGGTTACCGGCTATCGGCTGGATCAAAAGCAGCCATCCATGGCCGCACTGTCTGTCACCTGTGCGATCATCCCCGATCGCGGTTGTCCGGGAACATCCGGACAGCAGGGAGTTCCGGGCCTTCGGCCGGATCAAAAGCGGCCATCCATGGCCGCACTTTTCAAAAGAGCCCTCTGCCGAACCCCGCGAGAGCCCTTCGGTGTACTTTGCCGTGGATCTGCGTCGTTTTTCAGAAGAGCGTTCCATCTGCCCCTTCCTACAACCGAGTTGACTTCATGACTTTCGTCGTCATCGACAACTGCATCAAGTGCAAGTACACCGATTGCGTCGAGGTGTGCCCGGTGGATGCCTTTCACGAAGGCCCGAACTTCCTGGTGATCGACCCGGACGAGTGCATCGACTGCACCCTGTGCGAGCCGGAGTGCCCGATCAACGCGATCTACCCGGAGGACGACGTGCCGGTGGGGCAGGAGCCGCTGGTGGCGCTCAACGCCGAGCTGGCCAAGAGCTGGCCGGTGATCACCGAGCGCAAGGACGCTCCCGCCGATGCCGGCGACTGGGAAGGCAAGCCGGACAAGCTGGCGCTGCTCGAGCGCTGAACCGGCCTCCCGTCACGATGTCGAAACGAAAACGCCGCCCCTCCGGGCGGCGTTTTCGCATGCGTGGCGCGCTTGCGATCAATCCAGCTTCGACTTCAGCCGATCGATCACCTTGGCCACCGCGCCCAGCGAATCGCTCTGCGCGCGAATCTCGCTGCCGGCGTCGCCGCGGCTCTCCACGTTGACCTGTACCTGGTGCATGCCGCCACCGGCGGTGCTGGCAGAATCATCCCGGTGCCGGCCGAACAGCCGCGAGAAGAAACCGCGCTTCTTGCCGGTGGCGGCCGCCATCACGCTGACCACGTAGGAGTGCGTGGCGTCGTCGTGGCTGACCAGTTGGCCCGCCTTGCCGTCGGCCAGCACCTTGCCCACCTGCTGGTACACGCTGTCGACCGTGCCCTCGTGCACGAAGCCGTCGGAGATCTGCCCTGCCTGGCCCGGCACGCCCGCCACGGAGGCAGTCGCGCCGTCCGCCGTCGGCTGGTTCGCGCCCGGCGGCGGGATCACCAGGGCGTCGCTGGTGGAGGGACGATCCATGCTGGGCGGAATCTCCAGCGGCGCCTCCTGCCGGGCCTTCTGCCAGGCGCTGTGCGAACGGAACATGCCGCAACCGGAGAGCAGCAGGCCGGCGAGCGCGACGGCCGGCAAGGCCACGAGGAGCGAGGTTTTCTTCATCGAATCGGATTCCGTGAGTGAGCCAGGCCCGGATCAGCGGGCACAGGTGTCTAGGATGACAGACTGGACAGCGCCTGGTGCAAGCGGGCGCGATCCGGGCCGTCGGGCAGTTCCACCAGCGGCAACCGCGGCCGGGCCGAGCCCAGCCCCAGCGGCGGCAGTCCGGCCTTGACCGCGATCGGATTGGGCGCGCAGTCCAGCGCGTGCAGCAAGGGTTCCAGTGCATCCCGGCACCGTGCCGTGGCCGCCTCGTCGCCCGCCGTGGCGGCGTCGCACAGGGCGCGGAACGGCCGCGGCACCAGGTTGGCCACCACCGAGACGGTGCCGGCCGCACCGGCAAGCATCGCCACACCGGCGCTGGCGTCGTCACCGGACAGATAGACGAAATCCGCGCGCGCAAGTTCCGCCAGCGCGGCGATCCGCGGCGCATCGCCCCGCGCTTCCTTGATGCCGATGATCGCCGGATGCTCGCTCAGGCGCGCCACCGTCTCCGGCAGCAGGTCGCAACCGGTGCGACCGGGCACGTTGTAGAGCAGCACCGGCAAGCCGCCTGCATCAGCGACCGCGGTGAAGTGTCGCCACAGGCCCTCCTGCGTGGGGCGCACGTAGTACGGCACCACCACCAGTGCCGCATCCGCGCCCAGCTCCTGCGCACGACGCGTGGCAGCGATGGTCTTCGCGGTACCGGCCTCGCCGGTGCCGGCAATCACCGGCACGCGACCTGCCACGCGCTCGATCGCGAACGTCAGCAGGCGGTCGAACTCGCCCGCCTCCAGCATGTGCGCCTCGCCGGTCGAGCCGGCCACCACCAGCGCCTGGGTGCCGCCGGCGATCTGCTGTTCGATCAGGCGGCCGAACGCCGCCAGGTCGAGGCTGTCGTCGGCCGCGAACGGCGTGACCAGCGCACAGATGCTTCCACGAATGTCCACGTGCTCGATTCCGCTGCAACGGCAAGCCCTGCATGTTACTTGCCGCTTCGCAAGACGGGCAAGTAAGCTCGATGGGAGTAACCTGATGCTTCCGCATCGGGCGGAATGCTGCCCACAGGTGGACCTCCTTGAAATCTCCCTCCACTGCCTCGCACGCGGCCGGACGCACGACTGGCGACAGCCAGTTGCTGATCCAGGCGCTCACTCCGGCCGACAAGTCGCCGCTGCTGGCGCTGGCCCGCCGCATTGCCGACGCCGGCTGCAACCTTTCCGAATCGCGCGTCTCCACCATCGGCACCGAGGTCTCGCTGATGCTGCTCGCCAGCGGCGCCTGGGATGCGCTGGCCAAGCTGGAAACCGCACTGACCAAGCTGGCCCGCGACGAAAGCCTGCGCCTGGTGCACTACCGCACCGGCCAGCGAGGCAACAGCGCGCAGCTGCCTTATCTGGTGGAAGTGGTGGCCGCCGATCGCCCCGGCATCGTCGCCCGGATCGTGGAGTTCTTCGCCCAGCACGAAATCAGCGTGGAGCAGTTGAACTCTACCCGCTATCGCGCCATGCAGACCGGCGCGGAGATGTTCCAGGCCCAGTTCACCATCGGCATCCCGGCGGACATCCACATCGCCGCCTTGCGCGACGATTTCCTGGAACTGTGCGACGGCATGAACCTCGACGCGATCATGGACCCGGTGAAGTTCTGAAGTGTTGCCGTCCGCCGAGCATCGCGCGAACGCCTTGCCCTGACAAGACCTGTCATCCGCCACCCCGGGCGCGCTAGTCTGTGGCCGTGGCCCTGCCGGAGGACGTCAGCATTGCAGAACCGCGAGTCGATTCACGCCAGCCGGCCCCGGCTTGCCCGGTCGCCTCGCCGCCGCACTGTCGTCATCCGCGCCACGTCTCCCTTCCATCCCACCGCAAGCACGGCCGCGCAGGCCGCGCAGGATGCCCCATGCCCGCCATCGGCAAGAAACTTCCCGCACTGAAAGGCACCACCGGCGACGGCACCGAGCTGAAGCTTTCCGACTACCGCGGCCAATGGCTGGTCGTGTACTTCTATCCGAAGGATTCGACCCCCGGCTGCACCAACGAGGCCAGGGACTTCCGCGACTTGCACGCGAAGTTCCGCCAGCGTCACGCGCAGGTCATCGGCGTGTCACGCGACTCACCGAAATCACACGCCAACTTTGCCGCGAAGCAGGAGCTGCCGTTCCCGCTGATATCCGACGCCGACGAAACCTGGTGCCAGGCCTTCGACGTGATCCACGAGAAGGTGCTCTACGGCAAGCGCCACCTCGGCATCGTGCGCAGCACCTTCCTGATCGACCCCGACGGCAAGCTCGCCGCCGAATGGCGCGGGGTGAAAGTCCCCGGCCACGCGCAGGCCGTGCTTGACGCGATCCCCGCCGCCTGAGCCATTCGCCTTGATGAGTTGTCGCCATCCGCTTTGCCCACCCACCAGCGAGGACACTTCCGCATGACCGGAAGCAAGCGCATCTACGCTCTCGACACCAACGTCCTGCTGCATGACCCGACCTCGCTGTTCCGCTTCGAGGAACACGACGTCTTCATCCCCATGACCGTCCTGGAGGAGCTGGACGAGAAGAAGAAAGGTGCTTCGGAAGTCTCGCGCAACGGCCGCCAGGTCAGTCGCTTCCTCAACGAACTGATCGAGGCCGGCAAGCAGCACGACCTGGCGGAAGGGCTGGAACTGGCCAATCCGCAAGGAGTCAAGCTCAAGCGCGGCGGCTCGGCCGGTCGGCTCTATTTCCAGCATCGCATCAGCAGCAACGGCCACACCAAGGCCGACAACCAGATCCTCGCCGCGGTGATCGAGCTGCGCGACCAGAACCAGGATCGCGACGTGATCCTGGTCACCAAGGACATCAACCTGCGCATCAAGGCCGGCATCAACGGCCTGGTTGCGGAGGATTACGAGAACGACCGCGCGCTCGACGATTTCTCCCTGCTCTACACCGGCTCGACCGAACTGCCGGCGAACTTCTGGGAGCTGCACCCGGAAGTGCACTCGTGGACCGATCACGGCCGTACCTATTACCAGCTCGATCGCCGCGAGGACGAGGCGTGGCATCCCAACGAGTGCCTCTACCTGCCCGGCGAGAACGAGATCGAACTGCGCGTGCAGAAACTGGACGACGAGCACGCGACGCTCATGCTTCTGGACGACCACTCGCACGCCAACCATCACGTCTGGGGCATCGGTGCGCGCAACCGCGAGCAGAACTTCGCGCTCAACGCGCTGATGGACCCGGAGATCGACTTCGTCACCCTGCTCGGCAACGCCGGCACCGGCAAGACCCTGCTGGCGCTGGCCGCCGGCCTGGCCCAGGTGATGGACCAGCAGCGCTACCGCGAGATCATCATGACCCGCGCCACTGTTTCCGTCGGCGAGGACATCGGCTTCCTGCCCGGCACCGAGGAAGAAAAGATGACGCCGTGGATGGGCGCGCTCACCGACAACCTCGAAGTGCTCGCCAACCCCGAGGACGGCGGCAGCTGGGGCCGCCAGGCCACCAACGACCTGCTTGCCTCGCGCATCAAGATCCGCTCGCTCAACTTCATGCGTGGGCGCACCTTCCTGTCACGCTACCTGATCATCGACGAGGCCCAGAACCTCACCCCGAAGCAGATGAAGACCCTGATCACCCGCGCAGGCCCCGGCACCAAGATCGTCTGCCTAGGCAACGTCGAACAGATCGATACTCCCTACCTCACCGAAACCACCTCCGGGCTTACCTATGCGGTGGATCGCTTCAAGAGCTGGGAGCATTCGGCGCACATCACGTTGCGGCGGGGAGAGAGGTCGCGGTTGGCGGACTTTGCGGCGGAGATGATGTAGGAGCTGGCTTTCGGTTTTCGGCGTTCGGAAGCCCGGTAGCGGAATACCTGCCAGGCAACACCACTCCTGCCATCATGGTGAACACCCGATGCGCTGCGCGCGGTTGACCAGCCGCGACGCGGAACGCAGGTTGGATTTGCCGGTGTCCAACGATCCATTGCCGGCACGTCCATGGGAAATCGTGCCAAACAGTTGGGGGGCAAGCCTTGAACGCGGTGACCCGTCGAGGCTGGCCAACCTGGCCGCGGGAACGGCGCACGCGCGAATCCGCATCCGGTGGCTGAAGAACGTGATCGCACGTGGTACCGGCCCCGTCAAGTAGAATGTGTTGCCGTTGCCAAAGCCAAGACCGAGTTTTCGCCTCTCACGACCAAGCAAGGACCGCCATGTCAACCGCACTTTTGATGCAACTGTTCCAGATCATGCTGGTTCTCGGCCTGGGCACGGCGTTGGCGGTTTCCGCCATACGGTTGATGTGGATTGCCGGCAGTTTCCTCAAGCGCAAATCGCGCCTGTTGCCGTAAAGACAAGTCGCACGAAATGGCGTCCGGCCGGGCCGCCGTCAACTGATGTTGCCATCGGTCGAGTAGAATCACGACATTGCTGGCTCCGTGGTTCCTCTGCCCATGTTCGTGACGCCGCGCCTCATCCTGTTGCTCTTGTTCGCCTTCTTCGCACTGTGCGTGCTGCTGGTGCATTTGCGCGGGCGGGTGCGGTTGCGTTTCGACCGCCAGCTGGTGGATCACTCGGCAGTGTTCGCGCCTTACAACCTGCTGATGTACGCGTTCTCGGCGGTGCCGGCCAAGCCGATACTCGACCGCCGCGGATTTCCCGAGCTGGATTTGCTGCAGGCAAACTGGGAGACGATCCGGGCCGAGGCGCTGCACCTGACGGACCGGGGACACATTCGCGGCACCACGAAGAACGACGACGCCAGTTTCAACAGCTTCATCAAGCAGGGCTGGAAGCGCTTCTACCTCAAGTGGTACGGCGAGCCGCTGGCCTCGGCCCAGGCGCTGTGCCCGAAGACGGTGGAACTGCTCAATGCGATCCCCGGAATCAAGGCGGCGATGTTCGCCACGCTGGCACCCAACAGCAAGCTCAATCCGCATCGCGATCCGTTTGCCGGTTCGCTGCGCTATCACTTGGGCCTGATCACGCCGAACTCGCGCGACTGCCGCATCTTCGTCGATGGCGAAGAGCACGCCTGGGGCGACGGCAAGGACGTGGTGTTCGACGAGACCTTCGTGCACTGGGTGGAGAACAAGACCGACCAGACCCGGGTGATCCTGTTCGCCGACGTGGAGCGCCCGCTGCGCACGCGCTGGATGAGTGCGATCAACCATCGCGTGGGCGCGTTCATGGGCAAGATCACCGCTTCGCCCAACAGCGACACCGGTACCGAGAAGACCGGCTTCGTCAACCGCCTGTACGCGTGGAGCCAGCGCAAGGGCGCCATGCATCAATGGAAGGCGGCGTTCAAGCGGCGTCACAAGAAGCTGTACAAGGCCGGAAAATACGTCGGCATCCTTGTGCTGTTGTGGCTGATTTTCCTGGCTCCCTGGCCATTGCTCCGCTAGCGGTCACGTTTCGCTCCATCCATGCGTCCTGGCAGCATCCTTTCCCCGGAGTGCCTCATGGATTCGCAAACCGCCCTGTTCCAGCAACACCGCCAGCGCCTGTTCGGCCTGGCCTACCGCATGCTCGGCACGCCCGCCGACGCCGAGGACGTGCTGCACGATGCCTGGCTGCGCTGGCACGCACAGAATGTCGCCGCGCTGGACGACCCGGAAGCCTGGCTGGTCACCGTGACCACGCGCATCGCGCTGGATCGCCTGCGCCGGGCCAAGACCGAACGCGCGCACTACTCCGGCCCCTGGCTGCCGGAGCCGCTGACCGTGGATGCCGACCAGCCCGAGGCGCAACTGGAACGCGCCGAAAGCCTCACCCTCACCTTTCTGCTGTTGCTGGAGCGGCTGAGCCCCGAGGAGCGTGCCGCCTTCCTGCTGCGCGAAGTATTCGACTACAGCCACGCCGAAACGGCCTCGATGCTGGAAATCAGCGAAGACGCCTGCCGCCAGCGCGTGCACCGGGCGAAGCAGCGGCTGCGCGAGGATCGACCGCGCCAGACGATGCCGAACGCCGACATCCAGCGGCGCCTGCTCGAACGCTTCATGCAGGCGCTGCAGCAGCCGGACATGCCCACGTTGCGTGCCTTGTTTGCCGAAGACGCCATGAGCGTATCCGACGGCGGCGGCCTGGCGCGGGCCACCCTGCACCCGCTGCACGGCGCCGAGCGGCTGGCCCGGCTGTACATGCAGATCGCGCTGCAGCAGCAGCGCCATGGTGGCGTGCGCCACGAAATCCGTCAGCTCAACGGTACGCCGGCCCTGTTCGGCTGGCAGGGCGACACGCTGGTCTCGGCCAGTTGGATCGACGACGACGGCGAACGCATCACCGCCGTGCATGCCCTGCGCCACCCCGGCAAGCTTGCCCGGCTGGCGGCGGTCACGAAATCGACGGCGCCCACGTCCTTGCACTGAACGGCCGATCCCGGCCGCACATCGCAAGGAGAACCCCATGCCTCGTTTCAACATCAACAAGCGCCTCGACGCCGTGAAGCCCTTGTTCGCCCTGGGCGAATACATCAAGAACTCCGGCATCGAACAAAGTCTGATCGAACTGGTACAGATGCGCGTTTCCCAACTCAACGGTTGCGCCTACTGCCTGGACATGCACAGCAAGGATGCCCGCGCCGCCGGCGAGACCGAGCAGCGCCTGTACGTGCTGCAGGCCTGGCGCGAGGCGCCGTTCTACAGCCCGCGCGAGCGTGCCGCGCTGGCGTGGTGCGAGGCGGTGACCCGGCTCGACCCGGTGCACGGCGTGCCGGACGAGGTCTACGAACAAGCCCGCGCCGAATTCAGCGAAGAACAGCTGATCGACCTCAACATGGCAGTGATCGCGATCAACAGCTGGAACCGCATCGCCATTCCCTCTCGCGCGGAACCCGGTCACTACCGGGCGGCGCAACACTGAACCGGCGGCGCCTCGCGCAAACCGTGCACGACAAGCCTGCCTCGCGATGCGCGCCAACGGCGTATCCCGTCAACGGCATGACACCGGCTGGGGCACGACCATCCCGCGCCGATCCAACGAAAAGGCCGCGGCATGCCGCGGCCTTCATTGCGCCCAGCGGCGTCCCGGATCAGGCCGCGAGGCGCTTCACGATGGCGTCGGCGAAGCTGCCGGTGCTGCCCTTGCCGCCGATGTCCGGCGTCACGCTGTCGCGATCGTTCGTCATGGTGTCGCGGATCGCGGCGCGCAGCTTGTCGCCCTTGGCCACCATGTCCAGGTAGTCGAGCATGTCGGCCGCGGCCAGCAGCAGCGCGCAGGGGTTGGCGATGCCCTTGCCCGCGATGTCCGGTGCCGAGCCGTGCACCGCCTCGAAGATCGCCGCGTGCTCGCCGATGTTGTCGCCCGGCGCCAGGCCGAGGCCACCGACCAGGCCGGCGCACAGGTCCGAGAGGATGTCGCCAAACAGGTTGGTGGTGACGATCACGTCGAACTGGTACGGGTTCATCACCAGTTGCATGCAGGTGTTGTCCACGATCATCTCGTTGAACTCGATCTGCGGGTATTCCTTGGCAATCTCGCGCGCCACATTGAGGAACAACCCCGAGCTGGTCTTCAGGATGTTCGCCTTGTGCACCGCGGTGACCTTCTTGCGGCCCTTCTTCACCGCCAGCTCGAAGGCGTAGCGCACGATCCGGCTGCTGCCCTTGCGCGTGTTGCGCGCCACCGACTCGGCGATCTCGCCGTCGGCGGACAGGGTTTGCCCCTCGGAGCGGTAGGCGCCCTCGGTGTTCTCGCGCACGGTGATGATGTCGATGTTCTCGTAGCGCGACTTGGTACCGGGGAAGCTCACCGCCGGGCGCACGTTCGCGTACAGGTCGAAGTGGCGGCGCAGGGTCACGTTGACCGAGGTAAAGCCGCCGCCGATCGGCGTGGTCAGCGGGCCCTTCAGCGCGACCTTGTGCTCGGCGATCTTGTCCAGCGTGGCCTTGGGCAGCAGGTCGCCGTGCTTCTCCAGCGCGACCATGCCGGCGTCGACGAAGTCGTATTTCAGGCCGCAGTCCAGCGCGTCGAGCACGCGCAGCGTGGCGGTCATGATCTCCGGGCCGATGCCGTCGCCCGGGATCACGGCGATGGTGTTGTTCATGGGGGGACTCCTTGGGGGCTGATCGCATGCACGGCGCGCAAGGCGCGCGTCAAGACCGCCCATTATCGCTCATGAGCCCCAACGCCGGACACCCGTCCGCCGCGCAAGTCGTTGCAAATCCTCGCATGGAGCGTTGCGGAAAGCCGCATGCCCGCGGGCATCTCAAGCGTGGTCGGCGCACTCCGGCGCACCGGACTCGCCGTTCTCCAGCTGGTCCAGGAAATCCACCGCGCGGCGCAGATGCGGGATCACGATCGAGCCGCCCACCACCAGGCCCACGCTGAACACCTCGAAGAACTCGTCGCGCTGCACGCCGGCTTCCTTGCACTGGGCCACGTGGTAGCTGATGCAGTCGTCGCAGCGCAGCACCATCGAGGCGACCAGGCCCAGCATCTCCTTGGTCTTCACGTCCAGCGCGCCGGCCTTGTAGGTCTGCGTGTCCAGCGCGAAGAAGCGCCGCACGACCTGGTTGTCCTCGGCCAGGATGCGCTCGTTCATGCGTTGGCGGAACGCGGTGAATTCGGCCAGCTTGTCGCTCATGCGCCCGCCTCCAGCAATTGCGCCAGTTTGCCGCTGCGGTCGGCCGCCGCCAGGTCGTCGAAGCCACCGACGTGGTGATCGTTGATGAAGATCTGCGGCACAGTGCGCGCGCCACCGCTGCGCGTCAGCATCGCCTCGCGCTGGGACGGGTCGGTGTCCACGCGCACCTCGGTCCACTCCAGCCCACGGGCCTTGAGCAGGTTCTTGGCGGCCA
Source organism: Rhodanobacter sp. UC4443_H10 (assembly GCF_052978325.1). Taxonomy (NCBI): domain Bacteria; kingdom Pseudomonadati; phylum Pseudomonadota; class Gammaproteobacteria; order Lysobacterales; family Rhodanobacteraceae; genus Rhodanobacter; species Rhodanobacter sp. UC4443_H10. Next base: position 1,311,771 of record NZ_CM129668.1, read on the forward strand.
CGCAGTAAGGACACACCGCGGTGGAATAGACCTCGATCTTCGACATCACGACAACTCCGCAAAACGGGGGAACGGCCTGTAAATGGGGGCGTCCGGGACAACAGGCAAGGTGGGAACCGACGCCGCCCGGGGCGGTCACAATGCTATTGTCGCTTACCCATGGCCATGACACCACGACGACCCGCCCGGCGTGTTCTGACTGCGCTGCTCTGCGCCGGCCTGACCTGCATGGCCAGCGCGCAGGACGACGTACGCCTGCCCGACCTGGGCAGCTCGGCCGACGCGCTGATCTCGCCGCAGGAGGCGCGTGATTACGGCGCCTCCATGCTGCGCCAGATGCGCGCGCTGGACATGGTGGTGGACGACCCGCTGCTGGACGACTACGTCAACGATCTCGGCCATCGCCTGGCATCCAACTCCGACAAGCCCAAGGACCACTTCGCCTTCTTCATCGTGAAGGACCCGGAGATCAACGCCTTCGCCGCGCCGGGCGGCTACATCGCGGTCAACTCCGGGCTGTTCGTCATCACCCGCGACGAGAGCGAACTGGCCGGCGTGATCGCGCACGAGATCGGCCACATCACCCAGAACCACCTGCAGCGGGCATTCGAGGCCTCGCGCAAGGATGCACCGCTGATGGCGCTGGTGCTGCTGGGTGCGGTACTGGCCGGCGCCGGCAGCCACAGCGGCGACGCGCCGATGGCGGTGCTCGCCGGCGGCCAGGGCCTGATCGCGCAGCGTTCGATCAACTTCACCCGCAAGGACGAGATCGAGGCCGACCGCGTCGGCATCCAGACCCTCGCCAAGGCCGGTTTCGACCCGGAAGCGATGGCGGCCTTTTTCCAGCGCATGCAGGACGTGCTCAGCACCGGCGCCGGTGGCGACGACGTGCCCGTCCTGCTGCAGACCCACCCGGTGACCAGCATGCGCATCAGCGACGCCAAGGCGCGTGCCGGCGCACTGGTGGCGGCGCAGAAGCTGCGGCCCTCGGGCACCGTCATGGACGTGCAGCAGTGGCAGCAGCACACCGCGCCGATCGCCTTCGTCAAGGACCCGACCTCGCTGCTGGACACGCCCAGGCCCGGCCCGCTCGACACCTACCAGCTGATGCGCGAACGCGTGCGCGTGCTGGCCGGCGACGCCACCCGCGAAGCGACGTACTACGGCTCCAACCTGCAGGACCGGCCTGCGTTCGACACCCCGGCCAACCATTACGGCTACGCGCTGGCACTTACCCGCAGCGGCCGCGGCGCACAGGCGGTGGCGCAGTTGCAGCCGTTGCTGCGCGACGCGCCGGACAACCTGATCCTCAAGCTCGCGCTGGCCGATGCCAAGTTGCAAGCCGGCCAGCGTGCCGCGGCGCTCGCCATCTACCAGGACCTCAACGAGCAATCGCCGCGCAACCGCGCGGTGGCGCTGGCCTACGCCAAGGCGCTCACCGCCGGCGGCGACAAGGCGCAGGCCGGCCTCGCCGCCAGCTTGCTGCGCCCCCTGCTGGACGACGCCAGCGAACCGGAGATCTACAGCGCCTACGCCCGCGCCAGCGACGCAGCCGGCGACAACGTGCGTGCCGGCGAGGCGTTCGCCGATGCCAGCTATTACTCCGGCCGCCCGTTCGACGCGATGGAACAACTGCAGCGTCTGCTCAAGCGCAACGACCTGGATTACTACGCCCGCGCACGCATCCAGGGCCGCATCACCGAACTGACGCCGCTGCTGCTGGAGCTGCGCAAGCGCCGGATCGAGACCAAGGACAACCCGGACAGCCAGCAGCATGCACAACCGTTCGGCCCGTGCATCGAGCCCGCCTGCCGCGGCAGCGCGCCAGTCTCCGCCTGGCGGCAGGATTGATCCGCCGCTGAAGGTCCTTTGCGCGCCGGCGCATCATGCATCGTCCACCGCCATGGGCCAGAATGGGCCATGTCCAGACCTTCCGCCCGCGTACCCGCCATCGACCTTGCCGCCCCGCAGCTGTACTTCAGCCGCGAGCTGGCCGCCCTGGAGTTCAACTTCCGCGTGCTGGCGATGGCCCGCGATGCCAGCGTGCCCCTGCTCGAACGCGTGCGCTACATGAGCATCGTGGCGAACAACCTCGACGAGTTCTTCGAGGTGCGCGTGGCCATGCTCAAGCATCATCACGCCTACGGCTCGGCCGCGCCGGGCCCGGATGGCGTCCCCTCCGGCGAATTGCTGGCGCGCATCCGCGGCCGGGTGCTGGACCTGGTGGCCGAGGTCTACGCCGCGTGGCGGGAACAGATCCGCCCGCAGCTGGAGCAGGAACACATCCACATCCTTACCCGCAAGCAGTGGACGCCGCGCCAGCGACGCTGGCTGCAGGGCTATTTCGAGCACGAGGTGCTGCCGGTGCTGTCGCCGCTGGGGCTGGACCCGGCGCATCCGTTCCCGCGCATCCTCAACAAGACGCTGAACATCGCGGTCGTGCTGAAGGGCCGCGACGCCTTCGGCCATGAAGGCCATCTGGCCCTGGTGCGCGCACCGCGCTCGCTGCCGCGGATCATCCGCGTGCCGGCCGAGGTCAGCGGCCGTGGCCATCACTTCGTGTTCCTGGCGGAGTTGCTGCAGGCTTTCGTCGACCTGATGTTCCCCGGCCTCAAGGTGCTCGGCTCGTACCAGTTCCGCGTCACCCGCAACAGCGAGCTGATCGTCGAGGAGGCGGAGGTGGAAAACCTCGCGCTGGCGCTCAGCGAGGAACTCCTGGGCCGCGGCTACGCGCGCCCGGTGCGGCTGGAGATCGCCGAGGATTGCCCGCAGGCGATCACCGCGCTTCTGGTGGAGAAATTCCAGCTCGGCGAGGCCGACGTCTACCGCTGCGACGGCCCGGTCAACATCATCCGCGCCGGCCTGATCTACGACTGGCTGGACCGTGCGGAGCTGAAGTTTCCGCGCTTCACCCCGCAGTTGCCGCCGTCGCTGGACAGCAGCCTGAACAAATTCGAGGTGATCGCCAAGGGCGACGTGCTGCTGCACCATCCCTACCAGAGCTTCGCCGCGGTGATCGACCTGCTGCGCCAGGCCGCCGCCGACCCGCAGGTGCTGGCGATCAAGCAGACCCTGTACCGCGCCGGCGAGGACACCCCGCTGGTCGACCTGCTGGTGGAGGCCGCGCGCCACGGCAAGGACGTCACCGTGGTGATCGAACTGCGGGCGCGCTTCGACGAGGAGGCCAACATCCGCCTGGCCACGCGGCTGCAGGAGGCCGGCGTGCAGGTGGTGTACGGCGTGGTGGGTTACAAGACCCACGCCAAGATGATGCTGATCGTTCGCCGCGAGGGCGACACCTTGCGCCGCTACGCGCACCTGTCCACCGGCAACTACCACCAGGCCAACAGCCGCGTGTACACCGACATCGGCCTGATGACAGCCAACCCCGAAATCGGCGAGGACTTGCACAAGGTGTTCCAGCAGCTGTCCGGACTGGGCCCGGTGATCGAGCTGAAGCGCCTGCTGCATTCGCCGTTCACGCTGTATCGCGGCGTGCTGGCCCGGATCGAGCGCGAGACCGAACACGCCCGCGCGGGGCGACCGGCGCGCATCGTGGCCAAGCTCAACGCGCTCAACGAGGCGAAGGTGATCACCGCGCTGTACACCGCCTCGCAGGCCGGCGTGGAGATCGACCTGATCGTGCGCGGCGCCTGCACCTTGCGACCCGGCCTGCCCGGTGTCTCCGAGCGCATCCGGGTGCGCTCGATCGTCGGGCGCTTCCTCGAACACAGCCGGGTGTACTGGTTCGCCAACGATGGCGAGGCGGAAATCTACTGCGCCAGCGCCGACTGGATGGAGCGCAACCTGATGCGGCGGATCGAGATCGCCTTCCCCATCCTCGATCCGCAGCTGGCCGCGCGTGTCTACGACGAGACGCTGGCCAACGGCCTGGCCGACAACACCCAGGCGTGGCTGCTCGACAGCGACGGCCGCTACACCCGCGCCGAGCCCGGCGACAACCCGCCGTACAGCGCGCAGCAGACGCTGCTGGAACGACTGTGCCCGTGAGCCGCCTGCAATGCGCGCACGCGTGCGAGAATCCGCACTTCGCGATTGCCGGAGCGCCGGATTGAGCGCAGTCGAACAAACGCCGATCCGCGATGGCGAACTGATGGCCGCCATCGACATGGGCTCGAACAGCTTCCACATGGTGGTGGCGCGCATGGAGCATGGCGAACCGCGGGTGATCGACCGCCTGCGCGACACCGTGCGCATGGCCGCCGGCCTGCGCGCCGACGGCAGCCTGGATGCCGAACGGCGCGCGCGCGCACTGGCCTGCCTGGCCCGCTTCGGCCAGCGCATCGCCGGCTTGCCCACCGCGCGCGTGCGTGCCGTGGCGACCAATACCGTGCGCCAGCTCGCCTCGCCGCAAACCTTTCTGACCGCGGCGGAAGCCGCGCTGGGCCACCCGATCGAGGTGGTCTCCGGCCGCGAGGAGGGCCGCCTGATCTTCCTCGGCGCCGCGCACGACCTGCCCGCCTCGCGCGAACCGCGGCTGGTCATCGACGTCGGCGGCGGCAGCACCGAATTCATCATCGGCCGCGGCCTCGCGCCGTTGCACACCGAGAGCGTGCAGGCCGGCTGCATCGCTTCGACCCTGCGTTTCTTCCCCGGCGGCAAGATCACCCGCGCGCGCTGGCAGCGCGGCCTGAGCGAGATCGGCGTGCTGCTGCAGCAGTTCGCGGAGGACTATCGCGAATCGGGCTGGCAGGATGCGTTCGGCTCGTCCGGCACCACCAAGTCGATCGGCGCGGTGGCACTGGCCATGGAGCTTTCCGACGACGGCATCACGCCCGCGGCGCTGGCCGCCCTGCGCGATGCGCTGATCGAGCAGGGCCAGGTCGGCACGCTCAAGCTGCCGGGCCTGGTTCCTGAACGCACGCCGGTGTTCGCCGGCGGCGTGATGATCATGGAAGCGGCCTTCACCGCGCTGGGCATCGAGCGGCTGCGCGTGTGCGAAAGCTCGATGCGCGAAGGACTGCTGTGGGACCTGCTCGGCCGCGCCGGCGGCAGCGACCCGCGCACCGCCAGCATCGACGCGCTGGCGACCCGCTACGGCGTCGACCGCGCGCAGGCGCGGCGAGTGGAAGCGACGGCACTGATGCTGTTCGACCAGGTCGCGCGCAACTGGAAGCTCGACGCCGACGCGCGTGAGTGGCTGTCCTGGGCTGCGCGGGTGCACGAGATCGGCCTGGCCATCGCGCACAGCCAACATCATCGCCACGGCGCCTACATCCTGCGTCATGCCGACCTGGCTGGCTTCTCGCGGCAGGAGCAGGAATTGCTGGCCGCGGTGATCGAACTGCACCGGCGCAAGCCGGACAAGTCCATCGTCGCCAGCCTGCCGCTGCGTTATCGCGCGCTGGCGAAGCACATCACCGCGCTGTTGCGTCTGGCCGTGCTGTTCCGCCGCGCCCGCCGCGCCGAGTCGCTGCCGCAGATGCAACTGGCAGCCAGCGCCCGCTCGCTGCGCCTGAAACTCCCGCCGGGATGGGGCGAGCAGCACCCGCTCACCGAAGCCGACCTGCAACAGGAAAAGGCACCGATGACCGAACTTGGGGTGAAACTGGATCTCGCGAACAAGTGATCCGCCTTTTTCGCGGCATGCCGATGCCATGCCGCGTATCATGGACGCCCGCCTCGTGAATGCCGGTCCGGATCGCTCGCTGCCATGCTCAAATCCCTGCTGATCGCCCTGCTCCTGCTCGTTCCGTTCGGCGCCGCCGCGCAGGCGGGCAAACCTGCACCGGCCACATCGAGCGCCGCGCCCGTCGCCGCACCGCCGCACGTCCTGCTGCACACATCGCAGGGCGATCTCACGCTGGAGCTGTATCCGGACAAGGCGCCCAAGAGCGTGGCCAACTTCCTGCAGTATGTGCGCGACGGCTTCTACGACGGCACCCTGCTGCACCGGGTCATCCCCGGCTATCTGGTGCAGGGCGGCCTCTACACCCGCGACCTGCAGCCCAAGCGCACGCGCCCGGCCATCGCCAGCGAGGCGGACAACGGGTTGTCGAACCTGCGCGGCACGATCGCCGTCGCCCGCGGCGCCGATCCCAATTCCGGCACCGCGCAGTTCTTCTTCAACCTGGTCGACAACCGCCGGCTGGATTTCGTCGGCAACCAGAGCGGCCTCACCTGGGGCTTCGCGGTGTTCGGCAAGGTGACCAAGGGCATGGACGTGCTGGACAAGATCGCCGCCCTGCCCACCCGCCCGCTGGGCCCGTTCGCCGGCGACGTACCCGAGCCACTGGTGGTGATCGAGAAGGCCAGCGTGATCGGCGAAGAGGTTCAGGCGCCGGCGAGCAGCGCCAAGGCGCCGGCCAGGGCAGCATCTGTCACCAAGCCGACCAGCAAGCCGGCGGCGAAGCAGTCCGGCGGGAACTGATCGGCATGGCCACGTTGTTCATCGCCGACCTGCACCTCGATCCCGCACGCCCGCAAATCACCCGCCTGTTCGAGAATTACCTCGCCAGCGACGAAGTGCGAAGCGCCGACACGCTGTACATCCTCGGCGACCTGGTGGAAGCCTGGATCGGCGACGACGATGATGCCGAGTTGCCGCAGCGCATCGCCGAGGCCATCCGCGCCGTGCACGATGCCGGTGTGCCGGTGCATTTCATGGTCGGCAACCGCGACTTCCTGCTCGGCGAAACATTCGCCACCCGCGCCGGCATGACCCTGCTCGACGACGGCACCGTGCGCGACATCCAGGGCCGGCCCACCTTGCTGATGCACGGCGACACGCTGTGCACCGATGACCTCGCCTACCAGGCCGTGCGCAAGCAGGTTCGCACGCCCGAATGGCAGGCGCAGATCCTGGCGATGCCGCTGGAGGCGCGCCGCGCGTTTGCCGCCAAGGCCCGCGCCGACAGCAAGGCACACACCGGCAGCACCATGGAAAGCATCATGGACGTCAACGCCGAGGCGGTCGCCGCGGCACTGCGCGGAGCGGGCGTGACGCGGTTGATCCACGGACACACGCATCGGCCAGCCATCCATCGTCTCGAACTGGACGGAAAGCCTGCCGAGCGGATCGTGCTGGGGGACTGGTACGAACAGGGGTCGGTGCTGGTGGTGGACGGCGAGCGCGTGGAGCTGCGTGGATTGGCGACGAGGTGAGGCCCCACGGGCCAGAAACTCGACATCAAGGATTGATTCCCCGAACCGTTCGGGCTGAGCGTAGCGCTGGAGGCGCGCAGTCGAAGCCTCGGCGCGACCTGCCAAGCAAGAGCTCGCTTCGATGGAATGCGTCGCGGTGTAGAGGGCGCGGAGATTGTGAATCCCATCCACGGGATTCACAATCTCCGCGCTGTGCGCTACCGGGCCAGCCTTCGGCTGTCCAAATTCGTTCCAGACGAATTTGTCGCTCGCGGAGGCAGGATGCCGGAGCGAACAGCGGCAAAGCCGCCGGCCCGAAGGGTGAGGCGCAGGATGCGCCGAGTCACCGGAGAGTCCGTCCACCGCCTCTCTCCGCCAGATACGCAAAACGCCCGCTTCGACGGAGCACGTGGTTACTTGGTCGTGCACGAGGGATTGTTCGGCCCATCCATGGGCCTCACCCCTTCGCGCTGCGCGCTACGGGGCCAGCCTGCGGCTGTCCAATTTTGTTCCAGACAAAATTGTCGAACCGGGAGGGTCCGTCCACCACCTCTCTCCGCCAGATACGCAAAACGCCCCGTTCGGGGCGCTTTGCGTATCTGGCGGAGAGAGAGGGATTCGAACCCTCGATCAGGCTTTTGACCCGATACTCCCTTAGCAGGGGAGCCCCTTCGGCCACTCGGGCATCTCTCCGGGGTTTTGCCGCATGACTGCGGAGCCGGCAAGGATACTGATCGGCGCGGCCCAGGTAAAGTCTTGAAACGGTGGTCAGTGGTCGCCGCTGTCGTCCGGAGCGCTGCCGGCGTCGTGTTCACCGCGGATTCGCTGGTAGATTTCCTCGCGATGGACGGCCACGGTTTTCGGCGCGTTGATGCCGATGCGTACCTGATTGCCTTTCACGCCAAGAACGGTGACGGTCACCTCGTCGCCGATCATCAGGGTCTCACCGACCCGGCGGGTCAGAATCAACATGATTGCTACTCCATAAAATGCTGCTGGTCACAGGCTTGCGGATTGACCCTGCCTCACCCCTGAGCGTGAGTCCATCCGCGGCTCGACGTTTTTGATCCGTCGAAGGCCCTACCGCCTTCCCGGCTCACAGCCAAAACACTCCTTAAGCGTCCTGACTGGCGGCTTTGCGCCTTTTGGCGAAAAACCGACCTCCGCGGATACTAACTGAGCACGATTCCCCGGTGCAATCGGCGCTGCAGCAGTCGTTAAGCCGAATCAACGCGAGGAAACCCAGTCGGCAAGACCCGCCAGGATCGCCGGCAAGTCGGCGCTGTCGGAACCGCCGCCCTGGGCCATGTCGGGTCGACCGCCGCCCTTGCCACCGATCTTCGCCGCGACATGGGCGACCACGTCACCGGCCTTGATCCGGCCCAGCGCCTTGCCGTGTACACCGGCGATCAGCGCGACCTTGCCGTCGGCAGCCCCGGCCAGCAGCACCACGCAATCGCCGAGCTGCTGCTTGAGCTGGTCGACGCTGTCGCGCAGCGACTTTGCGTCGAACCCTTCCAGGCGCGCAGCGACCACCTTGATGCCGTCGACGTCTGCAGCCGAGGCAGTCAGGTCGGCAGTGACGGAACCGGCGGCCTTGCTGCGCAGCGAATCCAGTTCGCGCTCGAGTTTCTTCTGGCGATCGAACAACTGGCGCAGTTTTTCCACGGCGTCGTCGCCGCTGCTGGAGAGCAGACGGGAGAGATCGGCGAGGCGGCGCTCCTCCTCGGCGACATGCGCGAGCGCACCGTCGCCGGTGACCGCCTCGATGCGACGCACGCCGGAGGCGACGCCGGATTCGCCGACGATCTTGAACAGGCCGATGTCGCCGGTGCGGTTGACGTGCGTGCCGCCGCAGAGTTCGGTGGAAAAGTCGCCCATCTTCAGCACGCGCACTTCATCGCCGTACTTTTCGCCGAAGAGTGCCATGGCACCAGTGGCGATCGCCTCGTCGTAACCCATGCGGTGCACCTCGGCGGCCGCGTTGCGGCGCACCTCGGCGTTGACCATCGACTCGACGCGAGCCAATTCCCCGTGGCTCACTGGCTTGGGGTGCGAGAAATCGAAACGCAGGCGCTCCGGCGCCACCAGCGAGCCCTTCTGGGTGACGTGGGTGCCGAGCACCTCGCGCAGCGCCGCATGCAGCAGATGCGTGGCCGAGTGGTTGAGCACGATCGCCTGGCGGCGCGCGGGATCCACCTGGGCGTCGAGCAGGTCGCCGCTGCGCAGCGGTTGCGTGCCGTGCCAGTGGCCGGCGTGGCCGAAGAACACGCCGCCCATCTTCAAGGTGTCGTCGACCGCGAAACAGCCGGACGTGCCGGACAACGTGCCGGTGTCGCCGACCTGGCCGCCGGATTCGGCGTAGAACGGCGTGCGATCCAGGATCAGCAATCCTTCCTCGCCCTCGCCCAGCCGGTCGACATGGCGACCGCCGCGCACGATGCCAAGCACCTTGCCGCCGCGGTCTTCCAAGGCCTCGTAGCCGAGGAACACGGTAGGCGGCAGTTGGCTGGCCAGCTCGGCCGGCATCTGTCCCCTCGCCTCGAACTTGCCGGCGGCGCGGGCGCGTTCGCGCTGCTCGTTCATGGCCTGCTCGAAGCCGGCCATGTCGACGTCGAGGCCGCGCTCGCGTGCGATGTCGGCGGTGAGGTCGACCGGGAAACCGTACGTGTCGTAGAGGCGGAACGCCTCGGCGCCCGGGATGGTCTTGCCGGACTTCGCCGCGGCCTCGTCGAACAGCCGCATGCCGTGTTCCAGCGTTTCGCCGAAACGCTGCTCCTCGGTGCGCAACGCATCCTCGACGATGGCCTGTTTCTCTTTCAGCTCCGGATAGGCCTCGCCCATCTCCTCCACCAGCGGCGCCACCATCTTCCAGAAGAAGTCGCCGCGCACGCCGAGCATCCAGCCGTGCCGCAGCGCGCGGCGGATGATCCGGCGCAGCACGTAGCCGCGCCCCTCGTTGGACGGCAGCACGCCGTCGACGATCAGGAAGGAACAGGCGCGGATGTGGTCGGCAATCACGCGCAGCGACTTGTTGGCCAGGTCGGGCGTGCCGGTGAGTTCGCCGGCGACGCGGATCAGGTGCGCGAACAGGTCGATCTCGTAATTGGAATGCACGTGCTGCAGGATCGCGGCAAGCCGCTCCAGGCCCATGCCGGTATCCACGCACGGCGCCGGCAGCGGGCTCAGCGTACCGTCGGGGGCGCGGTCGAACTGCATGAACACCAGGTTCCAGATTTCGATGTAGCGGTCGCCGTCCTCATCCGGCGAACCGGGCGGACCACCGGCGATGTGCGCGCCGTGGTCGTAGAAGATCTCGGTGCACGGGCCGCACGGGCCGGTGTCGGCCATCTGCCAGAAATTGTCGGAGGCAAACGGCGCGCCCTTGTTGTCACCGATGCGGATGATGCGCTCGACCGGCACGCCGATCTCGTCGCGCCAGATCGCGAAAGCCTCGTCGTCGGTGTGGTAGACGGTGACGGTGAGCCGCTCCGGCGGCAGCTTGAACACCTGGGTCAGCAGCTCCCACGCCCAGCCGATCGCCTCATGCTTGAAGTAATCGCCGAACGACCAGTTGCCGAGCATCTCGAAGAACGTGTGGTGGCGCGCGGTGTAGCCGACCTGGTCCAGATCGTTGTGCTTGCCGCCGGCGCGCAGGCAGCGCTGCACGTCGGCCGCGCGCACGTAGCCGGGTTTCTCGCTGCCGAGGAACACATTCTTGAACTGCACCATGCCGGAGTTGGTGAACATCAAGGTCGGGTCGCTGGCCGGCACCAGTGAACTGGACGGCACGATGGCGTGGCCCCGGGCGCGGAAGAAGTCGAGGAAGGCGGAACGGATTTCGGAGGTTTTCATGCGGATCGCGGTGGCTGGCGGCAGGGGGTCACACCGGCTTGGCGCCAATCGCTCCTCCACCGCCGGGTGGCGATGGATGTCAGGGAAGATCGTCGGCGTCGTCCACTTCGGCGTGGGTAACACGTCGTACTGTGGCGGCGGCAAAGCCGCGGCGCAAGAGGAACTGTGCCCGGCGGGCGCGTTCGGCGGGGTCGTTGGCGCCTGTCTTGCCGTAGCGTCGGCGCAGTTGGGCGGCGGCCGACGCGTCCCAGTCGACCTCCGCCGCGTCCAGCAACTCGCGGATGCGGGCGTCGGCCAGGCCGTGGCTTTTCAGCTCCTGGCGCAGGCGCATGGGTCCGTAGCCCTGGGCAATCCGGCTGCGCAGCAGCACTTCGGCGAAGCGGTCGTCGTCCTGGTAGTGCTGCTCGCCCAAACGATCCAGCGCCGCAGCGGTTTCCTCGCCCTCGTAGCCGCCCTGGCGCAGCTTGGTCTTCAGTTCCTTGCGCGAATGCTCGCGGCGGGCGAGCAGGCCCAGCGCCTTCTCGTAGGCGCTGCGTTGGGGTTTGGTCGGGTTGCCCGCGCCAGGACGCTTGTTCATGTCATGGCCATGCGAACGCATACCGGGTACGGGCAAATTTCCCCCGCCGTTCTGCCTGGGCGTGGCGTGGCGAAGCCGAAGGGCGACCCTTCGACGCCGATCCTGCGGATCCACGCCCGGGCGGACCGACCGGGAAGACATGCATCGTCGCGCCGAGATACGGCACCTGGCCAAAACGCGCATGGCCCGGGCGAGCCGGGCCATGCGCATGCAACGGAACGTCAACCATCACGGCTCACGCTTCCTCGAGCGCCTCTTCGGGACCGGCCGCGGCCGCCTTGCCCACCGGCACCAGCAGGCGTTCGCGCAGCTGCTTGTCGATCTCGTTGGCGATGGCCGGGTTGTCGCGCAGGAACTGGCGCACGTTCTCCTTGCCCTGGCCGATGCGGTCGCCGTTGTAGCTGTACCAGGCGCCGGACTTGTCGATCAGGTTCTGCGCCACGCCCAGCTCGATGATCTCGCCTTCGCGCGAGGTGCCCTCGCCGTACAGGATTTCGAATTCGCACTGGCGGAACGGCGGCGCCACCTTGTTCTTGACCACCTTGACGCGGGTTTCCGAGCCGATGATCTCGTCGCCCTTCTTCACCGCGCCGATGCGGCGGATGTCCAGGCGCACCGAGGCGTAGAACTTCAGCGCGTTGCCGCCGGTGGTGGTCTCGGGGCTGCCGAACATCACGCCGATCTTCATGCGGATCTGGTTGATGAAGATCACCAGGCAGCCGGACTTCTTGATGTTGGCGGTGAGCTTGCGCAGCGCCTGGCTCATCAGGCGCGCGTGCAGGCCGACGTGGGAGTCGCCCATTTCGCCCTCGATTTCCGCCTTCGGGGTGAGCGCGGCGACCGAGTCGACCACCACCATGTCCACCGCGCCCGAGCGCACCAGCATGTCGGCGATTTCCAGCGCCTGCTCGCCGGTGTCGGGCTGCGACACCAGCAGGTCGTCGACCTTGACGCCGAGCTTTTCCGCGTAGGTCGGATCGAGCGCGTGCTCGGCATCGATGAACGCGGCAGTGCCGCCGGCGCGCTGGCAGCTGGCGATGGCCTGCAGGGTCATGGTGGTCTTGCCGGAGGACTCCGGGCCGTAGATCTCGACTACGCGGCCGCGCGGCAGGCCGCCGACGCCCAACGCGATGTCCAGGCCCAGCGAACCGGTGGAAACCGTCTCGATCGCCTCGTTGACGCGGTCACCCATCCGCATCACGGCGCCCTTGCCGAACTGCTTCTCGATCTGGCCGAGGGCGGAGGTGAGCGCCTTGCGCTTGTTGTCATCCATCGTTGGTATTCCGGTTGGGCGGTGAGTGGGAGGCATGATGCCCGGATCGAATCTCACGGGTTGCGATCATGCGGGCTCGGCCGCGCGCGGCAACGGGCCATGATCGGAACGTGCAGTATCCCACACTCGTCAAGCCGGTCCGGCAGCGCGCGGCGCCTCATTCCGTCAGGGTTTTCCGCAAGCCTTCGAGCGCCGCCGCCACGGTTTGCCGGCGCACGGCCTCGCGATCGCCGGAAAAATGGAACATCCGCGCATGGGCGTAACCGCCGCGGCGTTTCCAGCCGATCCAGACCGTACCGACGGGTTTGCCCGGCATGCCGCCGGTCGGGCCGGCGATGCCGGTCACCGCTACCGCCACGCCGGCACCGAAGCGCGCCAGCGCGCCGGCCACCATCTCCAGCACGGTCTCTTCGCTGACCGCGCCGGCATGCTCCAGCGTGCGCGGGTTGACCCCGAGCAGGGCCTCCTTGGCCTCGTAGCTGTAGGTGACCACGCCGGCGTCGAACCAGGCCGAACTGCCCGGCAGGTCGGTCAGCGTCTTGGCGATCCAGCCGCCGCTGCAGGATTCGGCCGTGACCAGCATCAAGCGGCAGCGCTGCACTTCCACGGCCACCTCACCGGCCAGCGCCAGCAGTTCGGCATCGGTGGGAACGGACGGCATATCCATACGGGGCTCCGGGGATGGGGCGTGGTCGTCGCCACGCGCGAACGGCACCGTTCTACCCGTTCCGCGCGACCACGCCAAGACGGCGAGTCGCACGTCGGCGCGAGCCATTCAGCGTGTCGAGGAGTCCACCGACTCGGGCCGCGACCGGGACGGCGGCTTTCCGGCATCCCGGGGGCGGACTGCCGGAATCTCGCCGCCCGCGTCGGCGCCGTGTCGGCCAAGCAGGGTTTCCATCTGCAGTTGCAGGTTTTTCAGCGCCACCGTGTGACGGTGAAGCGCGGCCATGATGGCCCACAGCAGCACGCCGTTGACAATGAGCAGGATGCCAAGACTGGTGAGGGTCATCGGTATGGTTCCCGGTTGCAGCAATCGCGGACGCGTGGCGTCGCTTGTGGACATGGAATGGTCGCTCACCCGTCCGGTGGCGCGACGGATGGCCGGCTCGGCAGAGCCTGCAGGGGATTCAAGCACATTCCAGGCCATGACCACCGTGCGCGCGTGCACGTCTCCCCTGATGACGGTCACCCTGCCGGTTGCGCAAGCGCACCGCGCCGCGAAATCCGACGCGCGCAGCGGGTCATCTGCGCGCAGCCGATACCCCGCGCAGGGATCAGGCGAGCCGTCAGTCGACGGCGGCGGCGTGCGCCATGCGGTCGGGCTGCAGCAGTTCGCGGTATACCGCCAGTGTGCGTTCGATGACGAGGCGTTCGTCGAAATTCGCCAGTACCTTGGCCCGCGCGGCGGCGCCCAGGCGGGCGGCCAGTTCGGGCGCATCGACCAGGCGGGCGATGGCGCGCGCCAACGCGGCGGCGTCATGCGGCGGAATCAGCAGGCCATCGACCTCGTTCGTCACTACCTCGCGGCAGCCCGGCATGTCGGTGGTGATCAGCGGTCGCGCGCAGGCGGCGGCCTCGATCAGCGATTTCGGCAGGCCTTCGCGGTAGTACGTGGGCAGCGCCACGATGTCCACCGAACGGAACAGCTCGCTGGTGTCGTCCACGTGCCCCAGCCACTCGATCACGCCCTCCTCCACCCACTGTTGCAGCGTGGCTTCCGGCACCGCCGCCGGATTGCCCCGATCGGGCATGCCGGCGAGCAGGAAGCGGATGCGGCGGCCGGCCCCACGCAGCAGGCGCGCCGCCTCGACGTATTCGGCCACCCCCTTGTCCCACAGCAGTCGCGCGGCCAGCAAAACGCACGGTTGCGGCCTGCGCGGACCGTCTGCGTTCGCGCGCGGACTGAACCGCGTGCAGTCCACACCCGAGCCCGGGATCAGGTCGATGCGATCGGCACCGATCAGGCCCGATTGCCGAAACATCATCTCGTCGTCCGGATTCTGCAGGATCAGCCGCGTGCGCCGCCCGCGCATGGCCAGACGCAGCGCCGCGCGCACCATCGGCCGCAGGCAGCGCGCCTTGCGGTCGTTGCTGGCGAACACGTAGCCCAGCCCGGCCACCGCATTCACCCGCGCCGGCACGCCGGCGAGCTGCGCGGCAAGCGAGCCGTACACCGCGCACTTGATCGTGAAGCCATGCATCAGCGCCGGGCGCTCGCGCCGGAACAGCCGCACCAGGCTCGCCAGCAGTTGCAGTTCGCGGGCGGGATTCAGGCTGCGCCGATCCATCCCTGCCAGCGGCTGCCAGCGCAGGCCAAGGCCGCGCAGCCGCTCGCCGTACGCGCCGGACGGCGACACCAGCAGCACCTCGTAGCCGCTGGACTGCGCGGCCAGCGCCAATGAGCGGCGGAAGTTGTAGAGGTACCAGTCGGTGTTGGCGAAAAAGACGATCTTCACGGTGGGTATCGAGCCTCCTCAGTGTGCCTGCCTTTGCGCCAGCGGGTCGGCAGCGCTCGCCGTGCAGGACGCGCGCATCGCATGGATGGCGGCGGTGTACTGCGGAAAGTCGGCGGTGACCGGCGCGCCGCCATAGGGGCCGTCGGCCTGCCACGCGCTGCCGTAGCCGTAGATCCACACGTAGTCTTCCGCCGCGCTGTAGGCGGACCGCAGGTGCTCGGCGAATGCCTGCGGCGTATCGCGGGCGGACTTGTCGGTGTAGGAATGCCCCAGCGGCCACAGTCCGGGAGCCACGCTGAGGCCGCTGCGACTGGCCTGTTCGGCGCCCATGAAGACGTCGTAGTTGCGCTGCGTCTGGCGTACCGGCGTGGCCATGTCCGAGCCGTCGTAGGTGACTTCGGTCGCAATCACCACATGCGCCCAGTTCGCCGACAGCAACCCGTGCAGGAACGGGATGGCCAGCGCATAGCCGCCATGCCAGAAATGACGCGAGGGGCCCGGATCGGTGCCGAACTTCGAGACCAGTTCGTCGAGCGGCGTGCGCGGATAGTTCTGGTGAAGCGCGTCCTTGATGACGACCAGGGTCATCTGCGGATAGGCCGCCCGCATGGCCTCGGCGATCGCGCTTGCCTCGGCCTGCACGGTGGCGGACAGTTCGCCGCTGTCGACCCAGGTCGGCTCGTACGGCTCCAGGTCGATCGCGATGCCCTTGAGCCCTGCATGCCGCGCCAGCGCCGCGGCGTGCGAGAAGTTCCGCACCACCTGTTTCAACCCATCCGGGTCATGCCAGTCGATCGGCTTGTACAACGCCACCTTGATGAAGTTGTCGGTCACGCCGTGGCGGGCATAGACGGACTGGAACAGGCCCAGTTGCCGCCACAACTTGCTGTCCGTGCGGGTGCCGACATCGTCCTGCCAGGAGGCCATGACGCGGTTGACGAAGAATCCCTGCACGCCGACCGTGTCGCCCCAATAGGCAGCCTGCCCGTCGGTCGCCTGGGTGTGGAAATTGGTGCCGTCGAACATCAGCAGTTTCGGGCAGCCTGCGCTGACGGGCCTGGCTGCGAACAGCAGCAGCGCGACCGCGCCGAGCAACGCCCGCGTTGCGCGCGGCGACGCATGCACCCCCCTCATGGCGTGGAACCCGGTGCGTCGGCTGCGCCGAACACGCCGGCCCGGCCGCGCCGGGAGCGCAACAGGAACACCATCTCCTGCGACAGCGCAGGCGCGATCCATATTTGCCGGAGCACCTCGAAATCCGCTGACAGCTCGGCATGCGCCTGCCGGACGCTGCAGAAGCACAGCGGGTCCCGCCCGCCGCCGAACACCGCCGCGCGCAGTTCACGCCGTTTCTTGTGGAAACCGGTTTCGATCCCGTACGAGACGATGGTGCAAGGCGCGATCCGGGCGAACTCGCGCAGCATCCGCCGGCGCAGACCCGAAGGCACGCGGTGCATCAGCCGCAGGCACACCACCACGTCGAACGACCCTTCGCGGAAGCGCGCCAGGTCGGTCGCGTCCTCCACCTGGAAGCGCGCATCGGTGCAGCCGGCGCGAGCGTATTCGGCCTCGGCCAGTTTCAGCATGCTGGCGGAGATGTCCGAGGCCACCACGCGCGTACCCCGCGCGGCGAAGATGCCGGCGAGCTTGCCGGTGCCGGCCGGCAGGTCCAGCGCGGTGCGGTGCGGCACCTGGTCGAGCAGGGTTTCGATGGCTCGCCGCTCGCGTCGCGCGACCAGCCGCGAGGGAAGATTGCGCCACCCTTTCGGCGACATGAACATCTGGTGGTAACGCCGCGCCGTATCGTCGTTCTGATAGAAGCCGCGGGTATCGCGCTCATAGTCAAAATTCATGGTTTGCGGCCCAGTGGTTGAGTTGCATGAAATAGCCGGCCAGATACGGTCGGCCAATGACCCGCCTGGCGCCCGCCATGTTGCGCAGCGCCTTCTGCGCAAAATGTCGACGCATGGCGATCGTCTCGCGCAGGAAATAAGTGAGCAGGGTGCCGTCGAGCAGGAAGCCGGCGGCATCCTCGTAGGCGGCGAGCAGGTCCTCCACGTCGAATCCCTGCCACAGCGTGACGCCGCCGCCCTGCCCCCAGTTGATCATCAGCAGGGAGATCACGAACCGCGCCACGTCGTCCTCCGGCATGCCGAGGTAGACGTGCTGCGGGTCGAAGAACAACCAGTCCTCGCGCTCCTCGTCGTAGCGGAAATTGCGCACTTCGAAACCGCCGATGAAGAGCGTGCGCTCGCGTTCGCCAATGCGCCGTGCGACCTCCGCGTCGGGCACCAGGTAGCCGTCGTGCAGGTAGTCCTTGGCCGGGTAGCCGGCCGGATTCGAGCGCGCGCGATGCAATTGCGCCAGCACCACCATCGCCTTGCGCAAGGCTTGCGCTCGATGCCGCGCGCCGAAGGCACCGTGCTTCTGCTGCAGCATCGGGCGCAGGTCTGGCCCGGAGAGTCGCGGATAGACCACGCATGCATGGTCGAGCCGCAACGGCGTGCAGACGTGTTCGCTCAGCTCCCGCAGCAGCAGCGCGTCGGCGTACTCGCGGCCGGCCTTTTCCATGCACGTCGGGTCCAGCCAGTCGCGCAGCGGGTCGTCGCTGCGGCGGAATATCTTGTAGAAGCGGTCCGCCGACGAGGCCACCCAGGATTCCTTGCGTGGCGTGAAGGCAAGCTCGGCGAGCCACCCCGCGGAGCCGGTCGGCGGCACCCGTTCGGACGCTGTGTTCTGTCCGTTCATGTCGTCAGCTCGCCATGCCACGTCAAAAGCCCGCCGGCGCGTGCGAGCCGCACGCGTTCGCGACCGCATCGCGCGGGTGCGCGTCCGGCTGCCGGGTTTCCCGCAGCCAGGCCTGGAACATCAGCACGTCCCACAGCCGGCCGCCCTCCTGCACCCGCCCCGCCAGGTGGTCGACGAACATCGCGCGCACGTATTCGGGTTCGAAGTAACCCTCCTCGCGCAACCGTGCCGGTTCCAGCAGCGCTTCGGCCCACTCGCGCAGCGGCCCGCGCAGCCACTCGCCCATCGGCACGCCGAAGCCCTTCTTGGGGCGGTCAATCAGCGCGCGCGGCACGTGCCGGTACAGCACCTGGCGCAACAGCCACTTGCCCTCGCCGCCGCGCACTTTCTGCCGCATCGGCACGCGCCAGGCGAACTCGGCCACGCGGTGATCCAGCAGCGGCACGCGCGCCTCCAGGCTCACCGCCATGCTGGCGCGATCGACCTTGGTCAGCACGTCGCCCGGCAGGTAGCTGACCAGGTCGCTGTACATCATCCGCTCGAACACCTCCCGCACCTGCGGCCCCAGCTCGGGGTGGCTCAGCCCGGTCGGCGGCTCCTCGCCGTGCAGCACCACGCGAGCGGGATCGCGCAAATGCGACATCAGCAGGCGATAGCGCTGCTCCTGTGGCCCGGCGTCGAGCATGCTGGCGAGCACGCCGATCTTGGAGCGCGGCCGCTTCAGGCGGATGCGCGCCGGTACGCAGCGATTGGCGCCGGCGAGCAGCGACTCGTAGAAACCGGCGCGATGCGACAGCGAGCGCGCGAGCCGCCGCTGCAACCCCGCCGGTATCCAGTCCAGGCCGCGCTCGATCGCGCGCGCCTTGAAATAGCGCTCGTAACCGCCGAACAACTCATCGCCGCCGTCACCGGAGAGACTCACCGTCACCTGGCGCCGGGCCAGCCGCGACAGCAGGTAGGTCGGTATCTGCGAGGAATCGGAGAACGGCTCGTCGAACATCGACGGCAACTTCGGCACCACGTCCAGCGCGTCGCGCGCGGTCACGTACAACTCGTGGTGCTCGGTGCCAAGGTGTTCGGCCACGGCGCGGGCGTAACCCGCTTCGTCGTAGCCCTTCTCGTGGAAGCCGATGGAGAAGGTCTGCACCGGCCGCATCGACTGCGCCTGCATCAGCGCCACCACCAGCGAGGAATCCACGCCGCCGGAGAGGAACGCGCCCAGCGGCACGTCGGCCTCCATGCGCAGGCCGACCGCGTCGAGCAGGAGTTTCTCCAGCTCGTCGGCGGCCGCGGCGTCGGACAGGTGCAGGCGATCGGCCACGCCGGCCTGCGCGACCTCGCGGGCCGACCAGTAGACTTGCGCCCGCGTGGCGAGCGTCGACGCGTCGACGCGCGAGGCGGCCATCCCCTGGTCCACGCTCAGCCAGGTGCCCGGCAGCAGCTTGCGGATGCCCCGGTAGATGGCGTGCGGTGCGCCGATGTAGTTGTGCCGCAGCAGCAGGCACAGCGCGTCGCGGTCGACCGGGTTGGCGAACCGCGGGCAGCGCCGCAGCGCCTTCAGCTCGGAGCCGAACACGAACAGCGAACCCACCCAGCCGTAATAGAGCGGCTTGATGCCGAGCCGGTCGCGCACCAGGGCGAGCGTGCGCTCGCGGCGATCCCACAACGCGAAAGCGAACATGCCCACGAAGCGCCTGACCGCCGCTTCCAGCCCCCATTGCTCGATCGCCGCCAGCATCACCTCCGTGTCCGAGTGCCCGCGGAACGTCGCGCCGAGCGGCGTCAGCTCGCGGCGCAGGCGGTGATGGTTGTAGACCTCGCCGTTGAACACGATCACGTAGCGTCCACTGGCCGAAGTCATCGGCTGGTGGCCACCCGGTGTCGGGTCGATCACCGAAAGACGCCGATGGCCGAGCGCCACGCCTGCCGCGGCATCCTGGAAATGGCCGTCGTCGTCCGGGCCGCGATGGCTCAGCGCGTCGGTCATGCGCCGCACGATGGCGCCGCCGTCTTCGGCGGTGAAGGCGTGGGAGGCATCCCAGAAGCCGGCTATTCCGCACATGCTTGTCGCTCCTGCACGATGGACGAATACAGATCGGCGTAACGCCGCGTGCGCAGCCTGGCCGTGTAGTTGTCGACGATGCGCTGGCGCGCGCGCAGACCCAGTTGGTGCCGCTCGCGCGGCGACAGCGCGGCCAGGCTGGCCCAGCCGGCGCAGAGCGCGGCGGAATCGCGCGCCGGCACCACCACACCGGTGTCGGCCACGATCAGCGGCACATCGCCCACGTCGGTGGCCACGCACGGCACGCCGCAGGCCATCGCCTCGGCCACCGCATTGGGGAAGGCCTCGCCGCGCGAGGCCAGGGTGGCGATGTCGAACGCCGCGTTGATCGCGGGGATGTCCTGGCGCCGGCCGAGCAGGCGCACATGGGTGCGCAATTGCAAGGCGTCGACCTGGCTGGCGAGTTCCGCATTCGCGGCGGTCGCGCCGTCGCCGACCAGCACGAACACGCTGTCGGGATGGCTTTCCCGGAACAGCTTCGCTGCGTGCAGGAAGTTGCCGTGATCCTTGGTCGGATGCACGCGCGCCACCATGCCGATCACCAGGCCATCGCCCGGCACCGCCAGCTCCTCGCGGATGCGCGCGCGCGCCGCCGGGTCCGGCACCAGCACGCCGGTGTCGTAACCGTTGGGAATCACCACCGTGCGCAAGCGGCTGAAGCCGTAGTCCTCGTGCTGCGAGGCGCTGAGCTGGGAGGCATACAGCACGCAGCTGGGCCGCGTCGAGAACACCGCGTTGAGGCGGATCACCACGCGCGTCAGCGGCTTGTCGGTGGCCAGGTCGGTCAGTGAATGGTGCACGCTCCACAGGTGCGGCACGGACTGCCCCCACAGCGCCAGCGAGGTGAGCAGGTGCGCGTGGTACATCCAGGCATGGACCAGGTCGGCCGACTCGTGCGCCAGCAATCGCCGCAGCCGCATCACGTCGCCGGGGCCGGCGCGGCCGGGCCGGATGCCCATGTGGTGCACCCGGGCAGATTCGGCCAGGCGCGCGCTCAGCGTCCCCTCGCCGCCCAGCACCACCACCGCATGCCGGTACGCCGGGGCGGGCAATGATTCGAGCAGGCGACACAGCGCGATCTCGGCGCCGCCGGCGTTCAACCCGGTGATGACGTGGCAGATCTTCACGCCGGCACCCCCACGCGGGGCGACGCCAACCACCGCGTCACCGCGAGCTCGCGTTTCTCCAGCGCCTGCCGCGCAAGCATGAAGCTGATGACGAGGATGATCGTCGGGCTTTCCAGCAGGTTGTGCGAGAAGAAGCTGGCGATCACCAGTTGCAACACCAGCACGCGCTGCAGCCCCGACGTGGCCCGCCACAACACGACCAGCAAGGCCAGGTAGAAAGCCAGCCCGAACACGCCGCCCTCGACCAGGAAACGCAGGTACATGTCGTGCGGCCCGACCGGAAACGCCCACTCGTAGACATAGCCGCTGCCATGCCCGAACAGCGGGCTCCGCGCCGCCTCGTGCAGCGAGAACCAGACCAGGTCCATGCGGGTGGCAGCCGAATCGCCCGACAGCGAGGAGCCGCCCACGCCCATGCGCGCCAGCGTGTTCGGATCGAGATAGCGGGCGAACGACGTGCCGGCCAGCAGTTCGCCCAGCTCGCCGCTGAACAGGGACAGCAGGATGCCGATGCCGGCCAGCGTGGACAGCGTCATCACGGCGAGCTTCCACTTCGCGCCGTGCGTGCGATCGTGCCGGCCCAGCCAGATCAGCGCCACGCCCCACATGATCCACGCCGATCGCGAGAACGTGACCAGCACGCCGACGCCGCAGACCAGCACGAACAGCCAGCGCAAGCGCGCCGGCACGCTGTCCATGCCGCACAACATCACCAGCGCGAGCGCATAGCCGGCCACGTTGGGGTTGATGTACAGCCCGGCCGCGCGCCCGGGCACGTTGGAGAACCGCGGATGGATGAAATCGAGCAGGTTCATGCCGGCGGCGAACAGGGCCAGCAGCAGGAACATCCCGCCCAGCATGTGCAACCGCCGCGGATGCACCATCAGCGTGGCGAACGCCATGCCGATCGCCGCCATCTCGATCAGCGTGATCAGCGCCTGCAACGCGGTATGGCTCTGCGAGGACTGCAGGAAGATCAGCACGCCATACACGATGTAGAGCAGCAGCCAGATGACGAAGCGACGCGTGCCGCCGTCGCGCAGGATGGCCAGCGACTGCGCCGCCGCGCCCTGGGCCACCGCATAGAAGGCGGCAAAGCCGATCACCGCCACGTAGGAATAGAGCGGCTTGAGGCCGCGCGTGGTGAACAGGAAATCGCTGGCATCGCTGCCGAACCACAGCACGAAGGCTGCCAACAGGAGGTCCACCGGCGTGCGCGGCAGGAAGCGGGCGTTCACGACGTCGCCCCGCCCAGCGTGCAGTGGCGACGATGCACCTCTTCCAGCACGCGCTCCGAATGGCCGACCAGCCGCGCAGTGCTGAACTGGTCGACGACGCGCGCGCGTGCAGCGTGCGCCGCCGCGAACGGATCGCGCGCCATCCGCTCACGCATCCGCGCGATGCCGTCGCGCAGCGCCACCGGGTCGCCGGCCGGCACGACGATGCCGGTGTCCCCCACCAGATCTGCCGAATCGCCGACGTCGGTGACCACGCACGGCCGTCCGCACGCCATCGCCTCGGCGACCACGTTCGGAAAGCCTTCGCCGCGCGAGGAGGACGCCAGGATGTCGATCGCGCTGTAGGCCGCGGCCATGTCCTCGCACGGGCCGGCCCAGACCAGGCGCTCGGCCAGCCCCAGCCCGCGCGCCAGTGCCTGCAGTTGCTCGGCGTAACCCGCATCGCCGCCGCCGACGCAGACGAAACGCCAGCGCGCATCGTCCGCCAGCCCCGCGATCGCCTGCAGGAAGGTCGGGTGGTCCTTCATCGGATCGAGCCGCCCGACCAGCCCCACCAGCAGCGCAGTGTCGGGCACCTCCCACGCGCGCCGCATCCGCGCGCGCGAGGCCGCGTCGAAGCGGAAGTGTCCGGTGTCGATGCCGTTGGCGATCACCACCAGCCGGTCGGCGGGATAACCCTGCGCGCCATGCAGCGTGGAGCCGGCGCGGGAGTTGAAGATGATCCGGTCCGCGCGGCGCGCCATGCGGCAACTCAGCGCAAAGGTGGCGCGCGACATCCAGTCGTAGCGCTGCCGGTCGATGAACGAGGAGCGCACGCCCCAGACCACGCGCGAACCCGGGCTGGCCAGCGGCGCGAACAGCGACAGCAGATTGCCGACGGTGAGGTAGCCGTGCACGATGTCCGGCCGGTACCCGCGCAAGGCGCGCGCCAGGCGCCACAGGAAACCGGCCACGTCCCAGCGCCCGCGCTTGTGCAGGTCGATGATCGGCACGCCGCCGCGCTCCAGCTCGTGCTGGAACGGGCCGCCGGCGTAGAAGCAGGCCACCGCCACCTCCCAGCCGTCGCGGCGCAGGCCGATCGCCAGCGTCGCCAGCTGCCGCTCGGCGCCGCCACGGCCGAGCGAACGGATCAGGAACAGCACGCGCGGCTTGCGCGCGTCGTCCGCGCCGTTCGACGGCACAGTTGCGCGCACGCGCACCGGGCACTGCGCCACCACGCGCGTCACCAGCGACTGCCAGCGGGCGAACACCGAGGCCAGCGAATGGGTGTGGCGCACCTCGATGGCGCGTGCGCCAAGGCGCCGCCGCAGCGCCTCGTCGTGCATCAGCGTGCCGAGCCCGGCGGCCAGCGCGGGCGCATCGGCCACCGGCACCAGCCAGCCGTTGCTGCCGTGCTCGATGATCTCGCGCGGGCCGGTCTCGCAATCGGTGCTGACGCAGGCCAGGCCCAGCGACATCGCCTCCAGCAGCACATTGGGCATGCCCTCGAAACGCGAGGAGAGCACGAAGATGTCGGCCTCGCGCATCGCGCCGGCGAGGTCGTCGTCGAACCCGGCCAGCTCCACGCTGGCGCCGAGGCCGAGCCGGTCGATCTGTTCGCTCAGCGCCGCACGCATCGAGCCTTCGCCGGTGATGCGCAGGCGCCAGTGCGGGTGCGTCGCGGCGAGCGTGGCCCAGGCGCCGATCAGGATGTCGAAACCCTTCTGCGCCTCCAGCCGGCCGGACGCCAGCACGATGCGCCCTGGCCCGCGCGGGGTCCGAGGCGCGCCGGCCAGCGGCAGCTCGCGCACCGGGTTGGGGATCACCTCGACCGGACGTTGCAGGCGCGCCTCCAGGTCGTCGGCGCCGCGGCGCGTCTGCGCCACCACGGCGGCGGCGCGACGGCAGAGCACGCGGTACAGGAGCCGCCAGGGCGCCCGCGGCGGATGCGCCGCGACGAACACCCGCTCCGAAACGATCACCGGCACGCGCCAGCCGGTGACGGCAAGCACCACCATCAGGTTGGTGGTAGTGGTGAAGCTGACGATGACATCGGGCCGCGCCGCGCGCAGCGCATGGCGCAGCGCGCGCAGCCGCAGCACATTGCTGCGCAGCGCCACCAACGCATGCGGCGAGGGCGCCGCCACGTCCAGCCCCACCCGCTGCACCGCCGCGTGCAGCGGGTACTTGTCGCCATGGCTGCGCGCCAGCGTGATCAGGGTCACGGCCGCGCCGTCGGCCACCCACGCATTGGCCAGCGTGGCCATCACGCGCTCGGCGCCGCCGCCGCCCATTGTCGGAATGACCAGCGCCACCCTCATCGCGGCACCCCCTTTGCCGGTACGCCGAAGATCGACGGATCGATGCCCAGTCGCGCGCGCACCGCGCGCCACGCCAGGGCGCGCCAGACCAGCAGCGACGCCACTGCGCCGATCGCCGCGCCGGTCGCGCCGAGGCTGGGCACCAGCAGCCATGCCACCGCCGCATTGGCGGCCACGCCCACCAGCACCAGCATCGAGGCCCGCCGCTGGAACCTGGTCATCGACAACATGAAGCCGACCTCACCCAGCGAGGTGGTGGCGCAGTAGCCGCACAGCAGGATCAGCAACGGCACATAGGCCGCGTCGAAGCCCGGGCCGAACAGCCCCAGCAACCAGTGCCCGGCGACGCCGAAGCCCAGGCTCACGGCGAGCGCGCCGGCGAAGGAGAAACGCGCAGCGCGGGTGGCCACCAGCTGCAGGCCGCCCATGTCGTGCGCGTCGTAGCGCTCGGCGATCATCGGCGCGAGCACCACGTTGGCCGCGCTCTGGGCGAACAGCGCAAAGCCGGCCATGCGCACCGCGGCGTAATACGGGCCGACGTCGCCAGGACCCATCAGCGCGCCCAGGATGAGCACGTCCAGACGGCTGCCGGAAACCACGATGATCGACAGCATCGACATCTGCGAGCCGACGACCAGCCAGCGGCGGATCTCGTACGCGGGCGCCGCCGCCCTGCCCTGCTCGGGCCAGCTGCGCTGCAGGTGCCGCGCCGAGCCGGCCAGCGCCAGCGCCGCGGCTGCCAGCGACGCCGCCGCCGCCCACGGCGCGTCGATCTCGCGCACGCTCAACACCAGCACGCCCAGCAACACGATCAGCAGCAGCGGACGCCCCAGCGTCTGGTACAGCCCGCTGACCACCGGTCGCTTGAACGCCCGGTGCAACGCCCCGCTCTGCTGCAGCTGGGTCAACACCGGCAGCATCGCGAAGCCGATGTAGAAGGTGTGCCGCCAGCTCGCACTCTGATTCGCGCCGAGCACGTGCACCACCACGCAGCCGCCCAGCGCGATGCAGCAGCTGGTGGCCAGCACGATCATGCCCACGCCCCGCCGCAGGCCGTGCACCTTGCCCCACGCGCCCTCGCGGATATAGGACGGCAGCAACCGGATCATGCTGATGTCCTGGCCGGCCTGCGCGATCACCGCCAGCACGCTGACCCAGCTGAACATCAGCGCGTAGACGCCGAACTCGTGCCGCCCGATGACCCGCGCCATCACCAGGTTGGCCAGAAAGCTCAGCCCGGTGCCGCCGACGGTGACGAGGAACGCACCGGAGGCGCCGCGCTTGAGCAGCTGCAAGCTGGACGCGTGCAGTGCCGGCAGCGAGCCGATCGTGCGGGCGGCGGCGGTGTCATTCATGGCTTCCACCGAGGCATCCCTGGACGCGCTCACGAGGCGGACGCCCGCGCCAGCAGCGCATCGAGCGTGTGCGCGGCCTCGTCGGCGCCGTACCAGTCCAAGCCGGTATCCGCCTGCGACGGCTGCCGCTCCAGGCTGCGCAGCGCGTGCACGCAGTGGAAGGCGATCAGGCGTCGATTGGCTTCGTTGCGCGAGCGTCCCAGCTCGCCCATCAACCGTTGTTCGAGGCCCTGCGCCCGCGCGGCCGGCGCATCGCCGCCCAGCCGCGCCACCGCGTCGAGCAGGCAGATCAGGTCGTGGTCGGCCGGATACGCGGCGCCGGCGTATTCCCAGTCGAAGACGCACAGGCGGCTGTCCTGCCGGAAGCAGTTGACCGGCGTGAAGTCGCCATGGGCCAGGCCGCGGGATGCGATCAGCGACGGCTCCGCCGCCAGCACCGCCATCGCGCGATCCAGGCGTTGTCGCCACGGCGGCGCCAGAGCGTCACCTAGTTGCGCAAGGCGTGCGCTCCATTCGTCCAGCAGCGAGGCTCCGCTGCGAGCCCATGACGACGCCGTGCGCGCAGCGAGTTCCTGCAGGAAATCCAGGTGCAAGGCATCGAGGTCGGTCAGGCAGCGGGCGGCAGGTGTCCGCACCGCATCGGTGGCGAGGATCGCGGTGCCGCCGCGCACTTCACTGCGCAACACGCAGGGCAGCCACGCCGAGCGCAGGTCCATCGCCGCAAGCAGGCGCAACACCTGCGCTTCGCGCTGAAGCAGCACCTGCACCGCCGGCACGAGCGACACCTTCGCGTAGGCGCGAATGTGGCCGGCGTCGTCCATCAGCTGCACGCTCAGCTTGCGATGCGGGCCGGGCGTGCCGGTCAGGAAGGCACCGTGGCGGGCACCGGCATCCGCCATGCGCGCCAGGTCGCCCACCCCGGAAACATGCACCTTGTGCGGCAACAGCGGCCCCAGTCCCAGCCGCGCGCCGACGCTGGCCACGCCCTTGACCGCGCGCGGCACCCACCGCACCGGCTGCACCAGGGCCAGCGCACCGGTGCTGACCGCACGCGGACGCAGCGGCAGCAGGAAGAAGCGCGAACCGGTGCGGCCGGACAACACGCCGTACGGCGCGGAGCCGGCATGCGGCTGCGTGCGCACGCGCAGGCCGACCGCCTCCATCTCCCGCACCGCCGCGCGGAAAGACGTATCCGCGCCGAAACCCGGCCGACGGCGCGAGCCGGACCCGTCGCGGTTCGACGGCCGCGGCACCGGCTCAGCCAAGTCGCTGATCTCGGCGCGGATCATTGGGCAAAGCCGTATCCGAGGAACCCGTAGGTGGAAAAGCCGTTGCTTCGCTTCTCCATGCCGTTGAACACCACGCCCTTGATCGACACGCCAGCCTGGCGGAAGCGCTGTATGGCCAGCTCGACCTCGCGCGACTGGTTGAGCCCGTAGCGCACCACCAGCAGGCTGGTGCCCACGTGATGGCCGATGATGGCCGCGTCGGTCACCGCCAGGATCGGCGGGCTGTCGATCACCACCAGGTCATAGGCCGGCGAAAGCCGCCGCAGCAGCGCGCCGAAGTACGGCTGCATCAGCAGCTCCGACGGATTGGACGGCTTGCTGCCGCGCGGGATGAAATCCAGCTCGCCGCCCAGGCCGGTGATCGGGCGGATGGCTTCAGCCACCTCCAGCTCGCCGGCCAGCAGCTCGGACAGGCCGCCGTCCGCGCGCACGCCGAGTACCTGGTGCAGGTCGCCATCGCGCATGTTGGCGTCGATCAGCAACACGCGCAGGCCCGCCTGCGCATTGACCGCCGCGAGGTTGGACGAGACGAAGGTCTTGCCTGCCTGCGAGCTGGAGCCGCAGACCATCAAGCGGTTGTCGCTGGCGCCGAGCTGGGTGAAGCGCATGCTGGTGCGCAGGCTGCGCATGGCCTCGGACGCCACGTCGTCGGGGGCCGCCAGCGCCAGCAGCGCGGAGCGCCCCTTGCCGAGCAGGCGCCGACGATGCTGCGACAGCTCGATCTGCTGCTCGCTCAACGGAATCGCGGAATACACCTCCACGCCGAGCTGTTCGATCTCGGCGGGGTCTTCCAGGCCGCGCCGGAACATCTGCTGCAAGAAAATGTACGCCACCGCCAGGAACCCGCCGAGAAAGGCGCAGCCCATCAGGGTGAGCAGCTTGCGCGGCTTGGCCGGGTGGGTGATGTCGACCGAAGGCGCATCCACCACGCGCGCGGTGCCCACCGTGCCCGCCTGCGCAAGTTCGAGTTGCTGCGCCTCGTTGAGCAGCCCGGTATAGGTGTTGTTGAGCACTTGCACGTCGCCGGTCAGGCGCAGCAGTTGGCGCTGCGTGTCGGGGAACGTGGTCATCCGCTTGTCGATCGCGGCGCGCTGCGCCTGGAGCTGCCCGATCTGCTGCATGATCGCCTTGTAGGCCGGATGCTGCGGCGTGTACAGGCGCTGCACCTCCGCCTTCTGGATGTTGAGCTGGTCGATGTTGTTGTTGATCGTGGCCATCTCGCTCAGCAGCGTCTGCGTCTGCATCGGCACATCCACCGAATGGGCCTTGAGCTGGAACGCGGCCAGCGCGGCCTGGGCGTCGGCCAGCTTCTTCTTGACGTCGGGCAGTTGCTGCTGCACGAACTTCAGGCTGCTGGATGCCTGGGCCGAATTGCGCCCCACGTTCTGCGCGAGGAACGCGCTGACCACGTGCTCGAGCACCTTGACCGCCTGGTGCGGATCGGCGCTGTCATAGGCCAGCGAGATGATGTTGGAGCCCTGCACCGGCTGGCTGGTCGAGATCGCCTGCTGGATGCCGGCGATCGTGGTCACCTCGTCGTTGCGCACCACGTGGAAGCGCATGCCGGGGTTGGCGCGCATGCTCTTGACCAGCATGGTCACGCCCGACCCGCTCGACACGCGTCCGACATGGCCCTGCAGCAACTGCATCCCCGGCGAGAACGGCACCTCGCTGTCCTCGGTGAGCACATAGCTGCCGTCCGGGCCGGCGGTCAGTGTCATGTCCTCCCCCAGCAACCGGTCGGGCACGTTCAGCTGCGGCATGTCCAGGTGCGCGCCGCCCCATCCGTACCCGTTCAGCCCGAACCAGGGCGCGTTGACCTCGTTGCCCGAGGTCAGGTCGTGCAACCGGGCGACCAGACCGCCGATCACCGGCACGCGATAGGGACTGGTGTCGATATAGAGATGCAGGTTGCGCACCGCCTCGCCGACCACCGATTGCGCGGTGAGGATCGCCTTGGCGTCCGCCGCCGCGGGGCTCGACGGGCTGCTTTGCTGCGTGCCCAGGTTCAATCCGGGCAAGCTCGGCGCCTGCTCCACCTGCACCATCGCCTTGGCCTCGTACTGCGGCGTCGCCACCAGCAGGTAGGCGAGCCCGATCGCCAGGGCGCCCAGGGTCGCCTTGATGATGAGCCATTTGTGGTCCAGCAAGGTGCCCACCAAGGCACGGGGATCGATCTCGTCGTCGGGCTGGATCTGGATCGCGGGACCACTGATGGCTTTCACGGGGCTCTCTCCGGAACGAAGCTGGATACGCGGACGCCACGGCGGACGGCCATGCCCGGGAACCGGCATTCGCCGGCATCGGCGACGCGATTACCCGGGCGCATCCACAGTGGACCTTGAAAATGTGAATGTTCCATATGAAACCATTATCTACTCATGCATTTCATGCAGAAGACATTCCGGTTTGAAACGGATATTCACGTCATTCATGAATCAGCCAAGTTGGCGCATCGATCACTCACCATCGAAACAAAATGCGACGCGCCATCGCGCCGAATATCCGCCGCACCCACCGGAGTTTTGCCGCCTCCATCCTTCGCTGCCGCACGAGGCCTCGAGGCGATCGGATTCAGGCCATGGATACCGGCTTTCGCCGCGGCCGCAGCGCAATTTCTTGCGGCACGCCGCCTCGCGAGGGCCGGCGTGAACGGTAGAGCCACATGACGCAATGCGCCGTTGTCGAAGGAAGCATTTGCGCGCGGCGCGCCGGAATTGTCAACCCGGACATCGGCACTGAAACGTGAAATGCCGATGAAATGGTTCACTGCCGGGACATGTGAATGAACATCCAATAAATCCATGCACTGGACAAATCACCCACGGCGCGGATTATTGGGCCGGCTCGATATTGCATCAATGCCATTATCCGATCCGAATGACAGGAGCAAATCCGACATGAACCGAGGTGCGCTTGCTGCAGTTCCGACGATGCCCCGCCGCCAGGTCCGCAACGACATCCGCCCGCAGGGCAAGCGCGGCAGGGCGCACGCCGCGGCGTCGATGCGCAGCGTGGCCGGCATGCTGCTGGTGGCATCGCTCGCCGGCTGCGTCTGGGCGCCGGGGCAGTCGATGTCGAAGAGCTCGCTCGGCGGCGAAAACAGCTACGTGACGCTGGTGCCGATCACGCCGAGCCTGGTCCAGACGCAGCAGCAGAACGCGGCGGCGGACACGACCTCGGCGCTGCCACCGGCGCTGCTGGACTATCGCCCGGAAGGCTACCGGATCGGCCCCGGCGACACCCTGCACATCACCGTGTGGGACCACCCGGAGCTGACCTCGCCCGCCGGGCAACAGCAGGAAACCGCCGCCAACGAGCGGCTGGTGCGGCCCGACGGCACCTTGTATTTCCCCTACGCCGGCGTGGTGAAGGTGGCCGGCATGACCATCGAGCAGGCGCGCCAGGCGATCACCTCGGGGCTGTCGCACTTCATCCGGGCGCCGCTGGTGGACGTGAGCGTCGCCGGCTACGGCAGCCAGCGCGTGGTGCTGGAAGGCGCCTTCGTCAAGGCCGGCGCGCAGCCGGTGACCACGGTGCCGCTGACGCTGGGCGAGGCGATCGGCGTGGCGGGCGGCGTGGACAGCAAGAATGCCGACCTCTCCAACGTGGTGTTGACGCGCGGAGACGAGTCCTACCACCTCGACCTGAGCCCGTCGCACGACGGCAAGGCGCTGGCCCGCAAGATCTACCTGCGCCCGGGCGACCGCGTGTTCGTGCCGTTCAACTTCGACCAGGAGGTCTACGTGATGGGCGAAGTGCTGCGCCCGCAGGCGCTGCGCTTCAACACCTCGAACCTCACCCTGACCCAGGCGCTGGGACAGGCCGGCGGCCTCAACGAGACCACCTCCAGAGGCATGGTCTACGTGGTGCGCGGCGCGCTGCACAAGGAGGACCCCAACCAGCGGCCGACCGTGTACGAGCTGGATGCGAAATCGCCTGCCGCGTTCGCGCTGGCCGACAGTTTCAAGGTGCAACCGGGCGACGTGGTGTTCGCCAGCGCGGCCGGCATCACTCGCTGGAATCGCTTCACCAGCCAGTTGCTGCCGCTCACCAGCGCGCTGAGCGCCACCGCGTCCAGCCAGTACTACCTCAACAACAGCAAATGACCGGGCTGGGCGGCGAAGGGTCGCGGAGTCGACCCCTCGCCGATGCGGCATGCCCCTCCACCGAGCCGTTCGTGTGGCATCTCGAACAGGC
This sequence comes from Rhodanobacter sp. UC4443_H10, assembly GCF_052978325.1. Taxonomy (NCBI): domain Bacteria; kingdom Pseudomonadati; phylum Pseudomonadota; class Gammaproteobacteria; order Lysobacterales; family Rhodanobacteraceae; genus Rhodanobacter; species Rhodanobacter sp. UC4443_H10. Next base: position 1,343,358 of record NZ_CM129668.1, read on the forward strand.
CGAGCAGCGTCACCGAATGATGCAGCGACCCGGGCTTGCGAAAGCATCGAGGCTGCCGGCGACGCGAAGAACAAGCAGGATTGCCATGACCTTCGACCCGCGGATACTCGAAAGCTGCGCGATCGCCACCGGCGTGTCGGCTGTCTCGCTGATGGCACTGCTGCCGCTCGGTCGCCGCCTGGGCCTGGTCGATTACCCGGACCAGGGTCGCAAGCGGCACGCCTTCGACACGCCGCTGGTCGGCGGCCTGGCCATCGCCATCGGCATGCTGGCCGGGTGGTGGCACGCGGATGTCTTCACCCCGTTCGAGGACGCCGTGATCTGGACCACGCTGATGCTGGTGGTGGTCGGCGTGGCCGACGACCTGCTCGACCTGCGCGTGTGGGTGCGCGTGGTCACCGAGCTGGCCGCCATCGCCATCGTGGTCATCAGCTCGGGCGTCTACATCCGTTCGCTGGGCATGGTGCATGGCCACGAGCTCACGCTCGGCTGGCTGGGGATACCGTTCACCGTGGTCGCGGTGATCGGCCTGCTGAATGCGTTCAACCTCATCGACGGCATCGACGGATTGGCCGGCTGCCTGGCCCTGGTCGCCGCCGGCGGCATCGAGCTGCTCGGCCGCCACACCGGATCGAACCTGCAGTTCGCCGCGGTGGCGGTGATCGCTGCCGCACTGGTGCCGTATCTGGCGGCCAACCTGGGTCTGTTCGGACGCGTCGGCAAGGTGTTCCTCGGCGATGCCGGCAGCGTCATGCTGGGCTACCTACTGGCCTGGTCGCTGATCGGCATGAGCCAGGGCCAGCCGCGGCAGCTCTCGCCCGGGCTGGTGCTGTGGTGCGTGGCGCTACCCGTGTTCGACACTTTGACCGTGATGTTCCGCCGCCTGCACCGGGGCGAGTCCCCGTTCACCGCCGATCGCGGCCACATCCATCACCTGCTGATGGATGCAGGCCTGAAGCCACGCGACACGCTGATCTGCCTGGTGGCGTTCGCCGCGATCATGCCGGTGCTGGGCCACGTCATCCACCAGCTTGCCGGCGCGCTGGCCAACGCGGTGGCCTTCGTCGTGCTGCTGGCCATGTATGCGCTGTTTACCGCTTGCCTGGGGCGGCGGCGGGAGATGGAACAGCCATCGCCGCGGATGGCCTCGCGCGTGCTCGCCGGCCCGGGCATGCCCGCGCGGCCTCCTTCGCGCATGCGCCAGCGCAGCGGTGAGGGCGCGCAACACGACGCACCGCCGCGCGTCCAGCGCAGCACCGACCTGCCGACCTGAATCTCGCCGCCCGCACCGGCGTGTTCACCGGCAGTCGCAGCGCGGGATCACGCACGCCGTTACCATGGGCACGAACTCCGTGCCAGACTCGCGCCCCGGAATCCGGCCGCGGGCATGTCGCCGGCCGGGCGCCTGCTCCCCTTCCAGATCCGATTGCATGAGTCACGACGACCACGCCAAGCACACCCCGTTCATGCGCCAGAATATGGGTGTGGTGAACAGCGCTAGGCGCAGCAAGGCTTCCCAGCCAATTTCTGACAATCCGAGAGCCTTGGACACTTCTTGGACACCATAAAACGGGGGTTTTGACCCGGGTACAACCTCGAAAAACGCTTGGACACCCCCATAAAACACCGCCGCACAGGCCGCCGTTTGGACGTCCAAACGCCCGCCACGAATGCACCCACAGTTCAGCGACAGGACCTTCTCAACGCGTGGATAGCGCCCACCACTTGGCCGACTCCTCTAGCGAGCCTGGGGTGCTTGGAATTACCCAGCCAAAAGGTCCAGGACAAGCGGACCGTGATGACGACCAATGCTGGTCGCGACGAAAACGGAATGAAGTGGTCCGCGGATGCGTTAGGGGGTGATGTGCTCGCCTGCACCAGAGACGGGTAAGCAATCCAGAACAGCTGGAGCGCTGATGGCGCACCACCACGCCGGGAACAAGGCCTGGGGTGCGGCACGAATTGACCAGAAAAGGTTGACCGGCCGGTGGATCGCTGGGCCAAGTTCGGGCTAATCAGGACTTGGGCGTCGCCCAGGCTCGGGTTTCAGGCTGGTCGTGAGAGGAAAGACCTCACAACCCCACTATCCTGATGTAAGCGGCACGCAATGCCTCGGCGTCCACTGCTGCGTGATGTCGGCGCGCCGCCCTCTCAGGCCTGCAGTCGAAATAGATCTCCAGTTCCCCCAGGACGTCTTGGCGTGTGACGAGCACCGGCTCCCACATCGGCACCTCACCGCTCCACGTTCCAAACCCCGTCAGAGCCCGCGCCAACTGTCTCTTGTCGATCGCCCCGTCGAAGTGAATGCGTGGGTGGCCGAAGGACGCTACGAACCCTCGTAGTTGTTCACCGAAGTTCTCATCCGAGAGCGCTGCATCGCCACCGTCCAGGAGCGGGTAGACCGCTTTGCTCACGAAGGATGACGGTGCTCCGGGTCGTGGAGCCCGCTCGGCGTAGAAGCATTGGGTGGCATCCGCGTTGACCAAGGCCAAGCTGACCAGCTCGCGCACGGCATCGTTGTTCCACTCGGTGTCGAGAAAGAGAAGATCGGCCATGCTGGGCCCCGGTGTCATTGGGCGGTGATTGGGAATAACGACGGACGGCGATGTCGTCAGTATGCCCCGCGTGCGTATTCTGCTGAAACCCGCCATCAATTGCGGTTGCAAATCCACCATTCGCAACGCTTCCAAACCAACCAGCTGTAATGCTCCAAATCAGCCATTGACAGCCTCAATTGCAAAGCGCCATCTACCTGCCCACATTCGCTGACCGGCTACGCCAGTGAAACTGACCCCAGCCGGCAGTCACACTACCCAGTGTTGTCAGCGTGTTGCCTATGCCCGCATCGTGCTTGACCACCATCGCCGGAAGAACCGACCACGTTCGCCAGGAGCGCTGACAAGCGCAGTCGATTGGCTCACTTCGGCCGATTCTGTTGAAAAACTCCTTTTTAACGAATGGACGTCCGAATTTTCGATCACGACGGCCGTGACGATTCGATTCTGTACAAATTTGCACATTCAGCTCGACAGAAAGCGATTGTCGCGGCCGCATTTTCTCGCTTCGAACGAGCTCGAATTTTCGAAGCGAGTTTTTCAACACTATCGGCCAGGAGCGGACATTGAACTGGCCGGTCCACTAGGGTTCCCCTTTGACGCCTACAGCGGTCTGTCCGATCGCCAAAAACGCATTCCGGCGCGTGGCCGATACGCTGCAAGAGGAGGATGGTGCCAAAGCCGCACGCGTTCGGCGCGCATCGACGCACTGATCCCGGCGTTCGCGAACTCATCGTGGCCTGAGAGGATTATTTGAAGCTGTGATGGTGGGCGCTCAACTCACATGCGTCGTGACTCAGGGCAGCGCATCTTGCCTTGAATCTACCCATCAACCCTGAACTAGTCGAAGCAAGGCACCCAGGCAGGCGCATATGCCGAGCGTCCATGCCATGCCAACGCGATAACGCAGCATGGCGATCATCGCCCCGGCAGCAAGCATCAACGCGGCCAGATTGAGCGTGGCTGGTTGCGGCACATCAAGATGGATGATCCCGGCGCTGAATGTTTTCACCGATCCGAAGATGGTGTGCTCCGCGAACCATACCGACAGGTTCAGCACCACGCCCACCACGGCGGCGGTGACGGCGCTGAGTGCGCAGTGCAGTGCCCGATTCCCGCGGAGTGCTTCGATGTAGGGGCCGCCGAGAAATATCCATAAGAAACACGGCACAAACGTCACCCATACGCTCAGCAGCGAGCCGAGAATGCCGGCGAGCAAGGGCGACATGCCGGCCTGGTGCTGGAACGCCGCTATGAAGGCCACAAACTGCACCACCATGATCAGTGGCCCGGGGGTGGTTTCCGCCAGCGCCAGTCCGTCGAGCATTTGTGCCGGCGACAACCAGCCGTAATCGGTCACCACGCGCTGAGCAATGAAGGCCAGCACCGCATAGGCACCGCCAAAAGTCACCACAGCGGTTTCGCTGAAGAACAGACCCGCGCGGGCGAGCACACTGGTGCGCCCGAGCAGAATCACAGCCGCTACCACCGGCGTGGCCCATAGCAACAGGCCAATCACGGCAGTGCGCAATGCCCGCGCTCGTGATGGCCTCGTATGGGTCAACTCACCGCGCAGTATCTGTTGGTCGATCAGGTAACCATCGCTGGCCAGTTCCTCGGCCGTGGCTGGCGTCGGGAACCACTGCGGATACCATCGGCGGGCCACGAGGCCCAGCACGGCGGCTCCGGCGATAATCAAAGGGAACGGCAGCCGAAACACATGGATGGCCAGGAAGGCCGCCGCCGCAACACCGACAAAGAAGTGGCCTTTCAGGGCACGGCGCGCGATCCGCAGCACCGCCTCGACCACTACCGCCAGCACTGCCGCCTTCACTCCAAAGAAGACCGCGACCACCATCGGCACTTGACCGACCGAGGCATACAGCAGACTCAGGCTGAGCAGCACGATCACGCCAGGCAGCACAAACAGGATGCCCGCAATGAGACCGCCGATCGTGCGATGCATCAGCCAGCCGATGTAGATAGCCAGTTGGGTCGCTTCGGGACCTGGCAGCAACATGCAGTAGTTCAGCGCATGAAGAAACCTCGACTCGCTGATCCATCGACGCTGCTCGACCAGCTCACGATGCATCACGGCAATCTGGCCCGCCGGACCGCCGAAGCTCAACCAGCCGATCTTTGCCCACACCCGCGTGGCTTGCGCGAGGCTGACCGGGGCAACCGCTGGCGTATCCGCTTTCACGAGTGCACCACGCCGACCAGGGTGCGATGCAGAGCCTGTGCCTGTGCGAAGCGGCGATCGACTTCATCCCATTGCACATTGGTCAGGAACGCTTCGATGTATTTCAGTGCTGCGGCACCGTAGTCCATCTGGTAGGAATGCTCATACATGTCCATGACCAGCAGAGGCAACGCGGTCGCGAGTACCTGCGTGTGGTGGCCCGACCAAACCGTGCGTAACTCACCGGTCATCAGTTCGAACGCCAAGATCGCCCAGCCACTGCCCCCACCAAGGCTGGCACCGGTCAGGCGGAAATGAGTTTCCCAGGCATCCATGCTGCCGTACGTGGCCGAGATGGCGGCAGCGATACCGCCGGTGGCGCGACCGTCGCCACCCAAGTTGCCGAAATACGCCTCGTGCAACGTCATCGAGTTGCGATACATCAGCTCGTGCTGACGCAAGCCGCCGACGACAAACGCAGGCGTGTCCCTACTGACCTGCACCAGCTGCTTCTCCAGGTTATTGAGGTTGCGCACCGCGCCGCCGTAATTGTTCTCGTGATGCGAGACGATCAACCGCTCCGAGAGACCGGTAAGCGAGCGCGGATCGAAGGGCAGCGGTTGCAGTACATGCTGGCCCGCAAAGGCAGGCGACGTGGAATCGGACATGGCGATACCTCCTGCGTGTATTACGAACGAAAGTCCCAGCGCAACTTGGCAATCACGGCGTTCGAGATGGGCGCGTAGCGTGCGATCGGATCCGTCACCGAGGTTTTCACCCCGTGATTGAAGACCAGATAGAAGTCCCGTCCCGGCGCGATGATCCAGTGCAGACGCGTGTTGATGCCGACATGGCCTTGCGCCGAGTCGTACTGGGCAAAGCTGGACAGGATGAGGTCGGGGCTGAAGGAGTAACTCAGCTTGAGTTGGTAGAGCCGCTGGATGAACCGGCCTTGCGGCAAGCGACCGACATCCGTTTCATTCTGCAACTCGAAGCGCAGTTTTCCTTCCAGTGCCGTCCAATCCACGAACGGCATGTATTGCGTCAGCCGCCCACTATAAAAATCGCCAAATTCAACCACGCTGCCGATGCGCCATGGCCGCGCATCGGACGACTGCGTTTCGAAGCGATAGCGATTGAAGTGATAGCGTCCCGCCGGCAGGATCACACCATCGGCGATCTGGAACGGTTCGGTCAGCGCCTCGTAATCCGGAATCCAGTCGAACTCGTAGTGCTCGCCGGACTCGGCGTCAACATTGAACGGGGCAGTGAAAATGCGCCGGGTCTGCGTGGTGCCATGCAGGTCGTCGATCTGCTGCACTTCGAATTGGTAGAAGAACTGTCGCGCCCAGCTGAGCGTCGCGCTGGTGGGACGCGGCCGATAGTCGATATACACGTCGTACTGGCGCGTGCCTGGACGTGGCAGGAAACCCAACGCGGGGTTGAGAGCGTCACCGAATACATTGACGCTGGCATTCCAGTTCCATAGATCATTAGGGTACTGCGCATAGACGCCCCAACCCGAATGCCGTCCTTGCAGACCATCGTCTTGCGTACGCGCCGCCCAACCCGAAAGCGTCAGGTTCTTGTCACCACGAAACGTGGCCGTATGCCAGACCGCATCGACGCCAGCAAAGAGATTACGCGTCTGCCCGGTCGGATCGCCGCGTGTCACCAGCGTACCGACGCGCAAATGGTCATCGACATCGTAGGTCAGGCGCCCGACGAACAAGTTGATCGGGCGGCCATAGAGACCCGAGGGGCCGGTTTGCACATCCAGCGCACCGATCGACCACGGGCCGGTTTGGCCGATAAGCTTGACGCCTTCATCCAGGCGTACCGTTTCGCCGTTCAGAAGGCCGACGCGGCGCGAGTAAAACGGAATGAACGTGCTGTTGAGGTCGCCGGTCTGGCTGAGCCCAGCGGCAAAATTGAACTGATTGGAGCCTTCCAGGAAGAAGCGGCGCTTCTCCGGCAACGACAGCGAAAAACGGGTCAGATTGATCTGTTGAGCATCGGCCTCGGCTTCGGCGAAGTCCGGATTGACCGTGACGATGGCCGCCAGTTCGGGTGTCACGTTGTAACGCACATCACCACCGGCCTGCGCCGAATAGCGATTGCTGAGGCTGTCGTGATTCAGCAAGGCATACGGCGATACTTCCAGGCCGTGTCCCTGTTCAAGGCCGCTGGTCCCGCTCAGGACGCCCATGCGGGAAAGATCGAAGATCGAACTATTGAGCGTGATGCTGGCCCACTGCAGGCTGAGCTGAGCGCGCGGCACGTAGCGCTGCACATTCAGACCCCAACGATCCAGCCCCTTACGGAATTGCAGACTGCGCGTGTCGATCGCGATCTCGGCGCGCCAGCCGTCTGCCGTTTGCCGAACGTTCGCCCGCCAGATCCCGTCCCAGTCGTAATTCGGATCGGGCGATGCGGGGGAGATCAACCCATCGGTACGCGCGCCACCGGCGTTGACCTGAAACACGTAGCCCACGCGGTGGTTGCCGAAGGTGTCCAGCACCAACGTGACGTGATCATCGTTGGTCTGATCGCTGTCGCGCTCCAGCGTATGCACCGAACGCTTGCCAAAACTCGGGTCGACGCAGTCGATCAACAGATACAGGTGCGTGCGATCCTTCAGCACCCGCACCGTCGTACGGTAGGACGTCGGCTGGCCGGGGTGCGGATCTTGCTGCGTGAGTTCGATCGGCGCCGACTGCGCCCAGTCTGGTTCGTCGGGCAGCGCGCCCGTGAGGGCGCTGCGTACCGACAGGACGCCGATCTCGGGTGGTGCGATGCTGGGACTGGTCACGATCGCCGCATAGGTGTTCGGCGACAACAAAGCGAGAAACATCCACGCTGATCCGCCTACTCGCTGGTGGGCATATCTGGTCATGGATCGCCATCCGATCAATCAGGGCTGCTTGACGGCGGCTTGGGCATCAAGCGCGGCGCGGAATCCACGAGCGAGCTCCGCGGTCGTTCCCTTGCCCCAGAAGTGGGCGAAGTACAGATCGGGCTGCACGTCCATCATGTGGTTGTGCAACGCCACCACATGGATACCGGCCCTGCGCAAGGCACGCAGCACAGGCTGCACCTCCCCAGTGGCCATGATGAAATCACCGTCCATCGCGGCCGCTTCGTCGCTACCGCTGAACGCGGCCCAGGTGGTCAGTCCCATCGAGCCGCCGACCTGCATGCCCTGCATGCTGCCGCTGCGTCCGATCGTGATCTTGCCGACGCCCTGCATGTCGACCGCCGGCTGACCCACGATCTTGCCGAGTGCATCCACGTTGATATGCCCGGCGATGGGCGTCATCCCTGCGAACCCCGTTGCCGGCTGTGGATGCGCGTGGCGCACCGCGCGGATGGCCGTCCAGACGGCTTTGACACCGGCGGCAAGCATTTCAGGGTTGCCTTCGCCGCCGATGTGCATGAAGTAGACCTTCGGCGTGTCGTAGAAGAAGTGATTGTGCAGCGCGGTGACGGTGAGGCCGTGGGCAAAGGCCGCATCCATCGCGGCGTCCACTTCGTCCTGGAACACCACCGTGTCGCCCATCACCATGGCGCGGCCGCCCGTCATCGACGAAAACGCGGCCCAGGAACCCAGGCCCGCCGCCGGCGGAAGCTTCATGCCATCCACGGTGACGGCGACATCGGTACGTGACCAGCCAATTTTCACGACGCCATCCGGCGTGGCGGTGGCGGTCGCGCCACTGGCCGCGCTAATGGCTTTCAAGTCCAGCTGGCCAGCCGCCAGCGTCGGCAGCGCACAGCCAAGGAGCATGGCCGCCACCACCATCACCTGGAAACGACGAGAAAGAGAGGTTCGCGTGTAGTTATGGGCAGACGATTTCATAGACACCTCCGGGTGGTAATTGAATGGCGTCGACAGCGGCAACTCATGTCGCTGGCGGTTCGGCATAGGCGGCGTACAGGCTGTCGAGCACCGGGCTGATGTTGCGCAGCAGTGCGTCATCGTCCGGCTGGGTCGCACGAGCGCCGGCCATGATCGCGGCGAAGCCCGCCGCCTCCGGCACCGGCACGCCCCCGACATCGAGGTAATGCACCAGCGCGCCGAGACGGGCGAGACCGCGGTCATCGCCCAGCCCGAAACTGATCAAGAGCACCTCGAAAGTCACCCGGGCGCCGCGATGGGTGAACTCGGCGCCATCGAAGTCAAAGCCGACCGCCTTCTTCGGACAGCTTTTCGGGGTCTTGATCCACGCGAATGTCGCCTTGCGATCAATGAACCGGGCGATCAGCCACGCCGATGCCACCCGATCGATCCACAAGTGCTCGCGGGTAGCCCACAGACGCCCGCGATACTCCGCCGGATCGCAGCGTGGCACCCCGCCGCGCAAGGCATGGGGCTCGTCCGGTGAAAAACGCGCATTCAATGCCGCTTCGGCATCGCTCAAGGCGCTTTCCACCTGACGGCGCGGCGAACCGGGAAAGAAGTCGATCTCCACCACGGCGGCGACATCGCGACGCAACATGGCCAGCTCCCGGCGTGCCTCGACTTCTTCCAGAGTGGCCAATCGGGCCTGCAAAGCATCGAGCTGACTGAAGAGTTCACGGTACTCGTTGCTGCGATCGAGCAAGGCAACGAGTGCGCGCTGCTGCGCCTCGTCCCGGCTGTCGAAGGCGACGATTTGCGCGGTGCCGTCGGCCGCGACCACCTCGGCAGCCTGCTCCTCGAACACGGCGTGGGCATTGTCGGCCTGTGGCAGCACGTACACGCCGTCCCGCATGGCGCCAGCACCCGCCGCCTTCAGCGCCCGCCATACCCGCATGCGCGCCGTCTGCGTCTTTCCGGGCAAGCTGCTGATCAACATCAGCCATCTCATGGGCTCAGTCATGTAGAGTACACTACATGACTGTTATATAGTCTACAACTGCCGGAGAATGCGGTCATGCAATGGGTCACACGAGAACGCCCCAAGATTGATCGGATCGCCTGTCCTTGGCTGATCGCCCGATTCATCGACACGGCGCCAGAGTTTGTGTACGTGCCGACTGACCAGGTATTTGCGGTCGCTGAGGCGACCGGCGCCATCCCTTACGACATTCCGGGTGCCGAACTGTCCCACGAGGGAGAGTTCTGCAGCTTCGATGCCTTTCTCAAACGCTATGCACTCGATGATCCCGCCTTGCAACAACTTGCTGTCATCGTGCGTGGCGCGGACACCTCACGCCTCGATCTGACGTCTCAGTCCGCCGGGCTGTACGCGATCTCGCTGGGATTGTCGCGGGTGTTCGAGGACGACCACGATATGCTGCGCCACGGGCTGGTGATCTACGACGCGTTGTATGCCTGGTGCAAGAAGGGCCAGGGCGAAACGCATCGCTGGCCACCCGGCGCTTGATCGTCATCGGGATAGACGGAGTATTTATGAGCATGTCGATCTTGCTTCGCCGGGTCGGATCGTTGGTGGCTCTCCTGTGCACGGCCACGGCCTGTGCCAGTCCGGCCGGCGCCAGCAGCTTGCCGCTCACTCAGGTTGCCGATGTGCCCCTCGGTGGCGAAACCACGCGTCTGGACTACGAAAGCTACGATCCAGCACGGCACCTGTTGTTCATTGCGCATCTCGGCGATAGCGCGGTGATCGTGTTCGACACGCAGACACAGCGGGTAGTGACGCGAATCCCTGACATCAGCAAGGTCCACGGCGTGCTGGTGATCCCGGAGCTCGGGCGGGTCTATGCGTCGGCCACGGGCACCAACGAAGTAGTTGCGATCGACGAGGACAGCCTGAAGATCCTGGCGCGTGCGCCGGCTGGTGTGTATCCGGATGGCATGGCTTATGTCCCCGATCTGCACAAGCTCTACGTTTCCGACGAACACGGCGCGACCGATACGGTGATCGACGTGCGCACGAACCAGCGGGTGGCGACCATCCCGCTCGGTGGCGAAGTCGGTAATACCCAATACGATCCCGTCTCCAAACACGTCTTCGCCAACGTGCAGACCCGCAGGCAGTTGGTCGAGATCGACCCGGCAACCGACAAGGTGATCGCTCGCATCGATCTACCCGGTGCAAAGGGCAATCACGGCCTGCAGATCGTGCCGCAACAGCGGCTCGCGTTCATCGCCTGCGAGGACAACCACAAACTGCTCGTGCTGGATCTGACGAGTCGCCGCGTCACGGCCTCCTTCGAGGTCGGCGACGATCCGGACGTGCTGGCCTACGATGCCGGCAAGGGCTGGCTGTATGTCGCCAGCGAATCAGGCGTGGTCTCGCTGTTCTCCGTGGCCAAGGCCACTGTGACGAAGCTCGGCGAGGGCATGCTTGGACCGCACGCGCACGTGGTCGCCGTCGATCCGGACACCCATCTTGCTTACTTTCCCCTCAAGGACCTGCAGGGACATACCGCACTGCGCATCATGCAGCCGCTTCCTTAATAGCCGCCGACCCGAGACGGCCACCAACGAAAACTCCGAAGCCACGAAGAATCCGTTGGCCGCCACCAGTACCAACACCGAAAGCACGCCAATCACGTCAGACACTATGGCGGTCTCCATCAAACAAGAGGCTCCTGCCGTCGCTGTCAGTCGGTGCCCATCAACGTCGTACCCTGCGCATGTATTGCGCAGGGTACGACAGCTGCATAGGCCGGATATCGGTTATTGCCGGATTACCGCTTCTTTGTCGGCGGGTGCAGTCTCGGCGTCACAGCGTGCTTTCAGAGCCTTGATGTCGGGGACCGAAACGTCATTGGAATAACGCTGAACATCGGCCAGCTCGGTGCAGGTGGCGGGCTTGGCCTTCTTCGCGGTGACGGGGGCCTGCGCGGCTTCATGCAGACGGGGATCGTGAGCCAGTGCTGTCATGGAAGCCACCGATGCACACGTGGCAACAGCAATCAACAAAGAACGAAAAATCATTGCAGCATCTCCTGATGGATGAAGGCGGCGTTTTCGCCGCAGTTGGAACATGCAGGACAGTGTCGTCTCGCCGTACGACGGCTCAGGACTGCCCCGGTCGGTACAACTTTTCCTGGAAGCCCGTGACTTCGATCCGAACGGTCACGGGCGCGGTCCCGCGATTTTCCCAGTACCAGCCATGGCTGCCGTCGAAGGGGGCGACAAAGGTGCCGGCCCCCTCGCGCTGGGCTTGTTCGACCCAATAGCTGGTCCAGGCATTTTTCACGCCGCTTCGCTCGCCATGCATGTCGACAGCCACCTCACCGGTGGCCGTCCAGTGGAACACGGCACCATCGCCGGACTTCAGCAGGGCCTTGACCTCGGTACCCTTGCCGGGCAGCAGCTCGACCGTGAGCGTGTCATGGCGGATCGGCACGCCGCTCTGGTCAATAGCTTGCGTGTCGAAGGTCTGGCCGGCATTCACACCAAAGGCGGCCGCTGCCTTGGCGGCCTCTCCGGTATCGTCGGCATGGCTGTTTGATGGTGTCGGCATGCCCGTGGCAGCAGGCACCGCAGGCTCCGCGGCTTCGGCGGTTTCAGCCAGTACGTTGAGGCCGAGGCGTTTGCCCATGCCGGTGGGGTCGATGCCGTACTCGGCCGGCAGAACGGTGGTAACCAGCAGAGCACCGGCCACGACGATGGCCACGGCAGTGGCCTTCAGCAGCCGGCGCGTAGTGGGCAAGGGATGCGATGGGATAGTGGACATGGAAGCCTCGGTCAGGAAACGAAATAGCCGGTGAGTTGGTAGCCAGTCAGCATGAAGCCGGCGGTCATGAGCACGGTATTGGCCGCAAAGGCCTGACGTGAAAAAGCGGTGCTGCGACGCCAGAATCCCATCGCGATCAGGATGGCGCTCAGGGCCAGCAACTGGCCGAGTTCGACGCCCACGTTGAACGCGAGGATGTTCGCCACCAGCCCGTCGCGGGACAGTTCAAAATCCTGCAGCTTGGTGGCCAGGCCGAAGCCATGGAAGAAGCCGAAGATCAGCACCGCGGCCTTGGTGTTGGGCTGGAATCCGAACCAGCGCTTGAAGGCCCCGAGGTTGTCCAGCGCCTTGTAGACGACCGACAAGCCGATGATCGCGTCAACCAAGTAGGCGTTGACGTGGAGGCCACCCAACACCCCGAGCAGGAGCGTGACGCTGTGGCCGACGGCGAACAGCGTCACGTAGGCTCCCACCTCGCGCACGCGGTACAGGAAGAACACCACCCCGAACAGGAACAGCAGATGGTCGTAGCCGGTGACCATGTGCTTGGCACCCAGGTAGATGAAGATGAGCAGTTGACGGCCGCTGCTCTGTTCGAGAAACGCCTTGTCACCGCCGGTGACGCCATGCGCCGAAGCGACGCCCACTGCCACCAATGCGAGGAACAGCACCAGCAGCCCGCGCCAACCTACGGCCAGGCCGAGCAGCCTCGCAGGTAATGAAGGGATCAAGGCAATCTCCGTAATGGGTTTGGGTTGGACATAAATCCTCATGGCGAGACGCCTGCTGTCGGCGTGGTTCGATCGTCGCGGTGCACCAGTCGGTACAGCGCCGGCAGCACCAGCAAAGTCAGCAGCGTTGACGACAGGATGCCGCCGATCACCACCGTGGCCAGCGGACGCTGCACCTCGGCACCGGTGCCGACGTTCAGTGCCATCGGCACGAAGCCGAGCGACGCCACCAGCGCCGTCATCAGCACCGGCCGCAGACGGGTCAGCGCACCTTCGCGAATGGCACCATCGAGATCCATGCCGTCGTCGAGCAGGCGGCGGATGAACGACACCAGCACCACGCCGTTGAGCACCGCCACACCCGACAGCGCGATGAAGCCCACGCCGGCGGAAATGGAGAACGGGATGTCGCGCAGCCATAGCGCGAGGACACCGCCGGTCAGCGCCAGCGGCACGCCACTGAAGATCACCGCGGCGTCCCGGCCCGAACCAAAGGCCATGAACAGCAGACCGAAAATCATCAGCAGCACGATCGGCACCACCACCTGCAGGCGCTGGCTGGCCGACATCAGCTGTTCGAAGGTACCGCCATAATTGATCCAGTAGCCTTCCGGCAGCGTGACCTCCGCGGCCACGGTGTCGCGCAGTTCCTCCACGAACGAGCCCAGGTCGCGATCGCGCACGTTGGCGGTGATCACCACCCGCCGCTTGCCGCTTTCGCGGCTGATCTGGTTAGGCCCGGTGGACAGTTCGATATGCGCCACTTCGCCCAACGGCACCGTGGTCGGGGCGGTCGGGTCGTCACGTGGTGGCAACGGTATCGGCAAGGCACTCAGGCTCTCCAGTCGGCTGCGCTGCGCCTCCGGCAGGCGCACTACGATGTCGATGCGCCGATCACCCTCGAACACCTGACCGGCGGGCCCACCGCCCATCGCGATGGACACCGTGTCCTGCACGTCGGCGATCGCCAGCCCATAGCGGGCGAGCGCGGCGCGGTCGGGCAGGATCGTCAACAACGGCAGGCCGGTGGATTGTTCCAGCTTGACGTCGGCCGCACCGGCGACGCCAGCGGCTACTTTCTCCACCCGCTCGCCCAAGTCCACCAGCGTGTCGAGGTCGTCGCCGAAGACCTTGATCGCCACCTCCGCGCGCACGCCGGCGATCAGCTCGTTCATACGCATTTGTACCGGCTGGGTGAACTCGTAATTGTTGCCGGGTATGGCACGCACCGCCGCGTCCATCTCACGCACCAACTCGGTCTTGGGCTTGCGTGGATCGGGCCAGTCCTTGCGATCCTTCATGATGATGAAAGTGTCGGCGACGGACGGCGGCATAGGATCGGTGGCTACCTCGGCGGTGCCGAGCTTGGCGAACACGCGATCGACTTCGGGGAACTGCTTGATGCGCGCTTCCAGGTGTAGCTGCATGCCGATCGCCTGGGTCAGGCTGGTACCGGGAATGCGCAGCGCGTGCAGCGCGATGTCGCCTTCGTCCAGATCGGGGATGAACTCGGCACCAAGCCGGCCGGCCAGCAGTCCGGCCGCGACCACCAGCACGGCCGCAACGGCCACCACCGCCACTCGCCATGCGACCACCTGCTCCAGCAGCGGCGCGTAGACACGGCGAAATCCCTGCATCACGCGATTTTCTTTTTCGGCCACGCGGCCGGTCACGAACATCGCCACCGCCGCTGGCACGAAGGTCAGCGACAAGACCATCGACGCGGTGATCGCGATCACCACAGTGAACGCCATCGGATGGAACATCTTTCCCTCGACGCCTTCGAGGCTGAAGATCGGCAGGTACACGGCGGCGATGATGAACAGGCCAAACAGGCTTGGCTTGATGACCTCGGTGGTGGCGCTGGCCGCCAATGCGAAGCGCTCGTCCCGACTCAGTACACGGCCCAGGCGTTGCTGCGCCTCGCCAAAGCGGCGCAGGCAGTTCTCCACGATGATCACGGCGCCATCGACGATCAGACCGAAGTCGAGTGCGCCCAGACTCATCAGGTTGCCGGAGATCCGATTGCTGACCATGCCGGTGATCGTCATCAGCATGGTCAGCGGAATCACCGCCGCGGTGATCAGCGCCGCGCGCAAGTTGCCCAGCAGGAGGAACAGCACCGCGATCACCAGCAGGGCGCCCTCGATCAGGTTCTTCTGCACGGTGGCGATCGCGCGATCGACCAGCTGCGTGCGGTCATAGACCGCGCGTGCCCTCACCCCGGCAGGCAGGTTTTTGTTGATGTTCTTCAGCTCGGCGGCGGCGCGCTGGGCCACAGCGCGGCTGTTCTCGCCGATCAACATGAAGACGGTCCCGAGCACGGCTTCGTGACCGTTCTCGGTCGCCGCGCCGGTGCGCAATTCCTCGCCTTCGACTACCTCCGCCACATCGCGTACGCGCAGCGCCACACCGTCTTTCTGCTTGACCACGACTTCGCGCAAACCGTCGAGATCGGCAATCTGCCCCGGTACGCGGATCAGGTACTGCTCACCGAAACGCTCGATGTAACCGGCGCCGACGTTCGCGTTGTTGCGTTCCAGCGCCTGTTGCACTTCCACCAAGCTCAGTCCGTAGGCGGCCAGCTTCGACGGATCGGGCGTGACGTGGAATTGGCGGACAAAGCCGCCGACCGTGTTCACCTCGGTAACCCCGGCAAGGTTGCGCAACTGCGGACGGATCACCCAGTCCTGCAGCGAACGCAGGTCCGTCGGCGTCCATGGCTGACCATCGGCACGCCGCGCGTCCGGATCGGCTTCGACCATGTACATGAAAATTTCGCCCAGGCCGGTGGCCACCGGTCCCAGCGTCGGCTCGACACCGGCCGGCAGCCGCGAGCTGACTTCCTTCAGACGCTCGGCCACCTGCTGCCGGGCGAAATACACATCGGTGCCGTCCTCGAACACCGCGGTGATCTGGGACAGCCCGTAACGGGCAATCGAGCGCGTCTGCTGCAGATGCGGCAGACCAGCCAGCGCCGTCTCGATCGGATAACTCAGGCGCTGCTCCGCTTCCAGTGGCGAGTAGCCGGGCGCTTCGGTGTTGATCTGCACCTGGACATTGGTGATGTCGGGCACGGCGTCGATCGGCAGTTGCGCATAGTTCCACACGCCCAGCGCACCCAACCCCAGGGCCAGGATGAGCACCAGAAAGCGGTGCGCGATCGCGGTACGTACAAGTCGTTCAAGCATGCGGGCGTCCTCAGTGGTCGTGGCTGGCGCCGGACTTTTCGATGTCCGCGCGGATGAGGAAGCTCTGCTCGCTCACGTAGGCCGTGCCAGGCTTGAGACCGCCGAGCACCTCGACCGAGGTGTCGTCGCGATCGCCCAGTTCCAGCATGCGCACCTCGTAGGTGTCGCCGACCTGGGCAAACACCACGGTGAAGTCGCGAAAGCGCTGCAGGCCGGAGATCTTCACGGCCAACGGCACCTCCCGCTCGGCGACAGTGACACCGCCGACCACCGCCATACCCGGACGCCAGGCGCTGTCCTTGTTGGGGATCTGCGCACGGGCCACCACGCTCATGCCCGCGTTGGTGACCGGCACCAGGGCGTCGATCCGGGTCGCCAACGCCTCACCGCCACTGGCCGGGCGCACATTCACCGTTTGCCCCGGTCGCAAGCGGTCGGCATCGCGCCCGACCGCATTGAGTTCGATCCAGACCGAGGACAGGTCGGCGATTTCGAACAGCGGCGTCTCGCCGGCGACGTCGCCGACGTTCGTGTTGCGCGCCAGCACCAGGCCGTCCAGCGGCGCGATGACCGCGTAGCTGCGCATGCTGTCGTTGCCTTCCACCGTGGCCAGTGTCTGCCCGCGGCGCACGTGATCGCCCAGGTTCACCGGTACCGCGCGGACAATGCCCGGGAAGCGCGCGCGCACCTGTGCCTGGCGGCCGCGGTCGATCGCCACGTGCCCCATCAGCGGCAGTACGTCGCGGATCGTGGCCGGGCCGGCGGTGGCGGTTTTTACGCCCGAGGCTGCCGCGGTCGCGGCGGGGATCGTGACGCGCCCTTCGTACGATGCGTAGTTCCACACGGATGTCTTGCCGTCGTGGACGGCGCTGACCTTGACGTCGAACGAATGCGGCTCGACCACCGTGTTGCTGGCGACCAGCGCATCGCCTTCGGGGCGGAACGTGAAGCGGGTGGTTTCACCATCCAGGCGCTTGACCTCGACCGCCGGCTGCAGCGTGTTCGGCGGCAATGGCTTGCCGTCGCGATAGCCATACAGGCGGAACTCCGGTGGCACGCCGGTTTCGTAGACAGTGACTTCGAGCGCGAACGCACCGTCGCGCAGCAAACGGCCGTTGTGCGGGCCACGTTCGAACGCGTCGGCAGCCGCATGGGCGCCTTCGGCCGGGTTCTGCGCCGCACGATCGCTGCAGGCACCGAGGGCAAACGAGGTGACGATCAGCAGCGCCAGGGCGGCGCGCTTGAGGTGAGCGGTTTTCATGGGGACGAAACTCCGGCAGTGACCGTCATCCGTTCGATGTCGGTCAACAAGGTGTGGTAACGGACGGCGGCGTCGATCTGGGTGTTGCGCAGTTCGAGCAGCGTGCGCTGGGCCTGCGACAACGCGACAAAGCTGAAGCGTCCGGCCTCGAAACCCTTGCGGGTCAATGCCAGCGCGGCTTCGGCTTTCGGGATCATGCGGTCGCGATGCGCCTCGAAGGCAGTACGTGCGTGGACCAGTTCCTGGTACGTCGAGAACAGCCGCTGGCGCACGTCCATCTGCTGCGCCTGCGCGCGTGCGTCGGTCGCCTCGGTCTCGGCCACGGACTGGGCCACGCTCAGCGCCGAACGTCCGGCGCTTCCCAGTGGCAGCGAGACGCCGGCGATCAGCGCCGTGTCGTTGAATGTCGACAACCGCCGCACACCGACGTGCCATGTGACGTCCGGCGTGGCACTGGCGGCGGCCACGCGTTCGCGCGCCTGCGCTGCGCGTGTATCCAGCGCGAGAGCACGCAAGGTCGGGTTCTCGGGAAGGCGCGCAACCAAGGTTTCATACGACGGTAGCGCCGGCAGCTCGAACAGGTTGCCGGCCGCCGCGTCGAAATCGGGCTCGACGGTATTCCACAAGGCAGAGAGCGACACCCTGGCGCTGGCCAATTCGTGCGACGCGTGCTCCACCTCGATGTCAGCCCGCTCCTCGGCGATCTGCATCAGGTTGAGATCTGATTCCGGACTGCGGCCGGCCTGCACCCAGCGATGCACGGTCGCGGTCAGCTCGCGCGCGAGGGCGAGATCCTGCGCCGCCACGCTGGTACGCGCCTGATCGGCGAGCACTTCGACAAAACGCCGGGCTGTCTCGGTAGCCAGCTCCAGACGAGTCTGGTCGATCGCATTGCGCGACCGCTCGATGTCGATGGCGCCCACCGCCCGGCGTGCGTCGCGTTTGCCGCCTCGCTCAAAGACGCGGCCCAGTCGCACCGTGGTTTCGGCGGCATGAATGCCCGATACCGCTCCGGTACCGCCCACATTCTCCACATCCGCCCCGACCACCCAGGGTGGAGTCAGCCCGGCGAGATCCGCCTGCCGTTCGGCGGCGACGACCGTCTGGTCACCGGCACGAACGGCCGGGTTGTGCGCGAGCGCACGAGTTACCGCTTGCGGTAACGAAAGAGCCTCGCCCGCGACCGCAGGCGTGCCAAATCCGCCTGCCAATAGCAGGAGGCACCAATAACGTAAAGAAAGCACGAGGTTCTCCCATCGAATGCACAGTCAACGAGTTCAGGCCGCAGTGCGGCCGTCGGGACGTTGCCGTCAGACGATGGGAGGGCGGTGCAAGGGTGTCAGTGGGCCATCAGAGGTCGACGCATCGCGCCCGGATGGGCATGTACCACCCGGGATGGCCAGCTGGCACAGGTCGGCGAGCGTTGCCGGCAGCGTCGCCACCACCCCGGCCAGGTAATGCACATGGGGGTATGGCGCATCCGGGAACGAGGTGGCCGGCTCGTCGGCCTCATCGAAATGATCGTGATCATGGTCGACCGACACATCGGCAGTGAGCGCCGGGACCGTCTCATGCGCCCGGTCATGGCTATGCGCAACCCATTTCGGCATCGAGGCAAAGGTCATGATCGCCAGCAAACACAGCAACGCCCCGCGCACCACCATGGCATGGCGGTGTTGCAGTCGGCGAATGGTGCGAAGGGTCGGCATGATTCGTAACTATGCGCAGGCTGGCCGGCAAAGGCAACCCGCCGATGCCATTCCACGACGGGTGAGACGCAAGGCGCGCTCCGAGGATAGGTTGTCAGTGGGCATAGGCGCTCAGCCCATGCCAGCCCAGATACGCGGTATACAAGCCCACCAGAACGATCAGCCCACTGGAGAAGTAAGGGGCTCGGCGGGCCAACGTTCCAAATCCGCTCCACCGCCGGCTGGCCTGCCGCATGCTCAGCGCGGCCACCGTGCCCGCCAATACCATCGTCAGTGCCAGGCCGATGCTGAAACACAGCACCAGGACGATACCCAAGCTCACCTGCTTGAGCTGCAAACAGAGCAGCAGCACAGTGATCGAGGCTGGACAGGGAATCAGTCCACCGGTCAAACCGAACATCACGATCTGCCCGGTGGTGACGTCCTTGTTGTGGAAGCGACGCTTGATGTCGTTCGCGTGCGCCAGTTCATGGGCATCCTGGTATCCCGGCGCGGTCAGATCCAGTGCGATGTCGTCATGGTGGTGACCGTGATCGGCAGCTTCCTCGAACTGGACATCGAAGTCATGCACATGGCCGTGCGACAGACGCAGACGCGCAGTGAAGGTATGCGGTTCGGGAATGGCGTCGATGGATTCGAGCCCATCGCCCTTGACGGCGAACCGGAACGTGGCACGACTCCCATCGGACCGCGTGGTCTCCACCGAGACTTCCTCTGGCGACGGCGAGGCGGTGGGTTTCTCGTGCGCCTCAAAGCGCAGGCGGAATCGCGGCGGCCCCTCGTGCTCATCGATTTCCAGCCAGGCGATCCCATGATGACCGGTCTCGATGCGCCGGCTTTCATCGTGAGCGTGATGGTCATGGCCGCCGTGATCGTGGTCGTGCTCATGCGCCATCTCGCGCTGATGCTCGCGGTACGTGCGGCGAAGCATCCACACGGCCACGCCGATAATGACCACGGCCGAGACCAGCTGAAAGTAGGGCTCATACCGCTCGGCGTCGATCTGGCCACCCAGATGCAGGCCGACCAGCGCAATGGTCCACACGATGGCCGTGTGCGAAAGCGTTGCCGACAATCCCAGAAGAATCGCTTGGGGCACCGTGCCACGGATGGCCACAATGAACGCGGCCATCATGGTCTTGGAATGGCCGGGCTCCAGTCCGTGCAGGGCACCGAGCAGGATCGCGCTGGGAATGAAGAGCCAGGCATGGCCGGCTCCCTGCTGGAGAAGTTCAGCAAACGGGGTCATGGACAGGGCGTCTCTCAGAGGTACTTGGACATTTCCTTGAACTCTTCAAGCACCGCCCGCGAAGTGGTGGCGATGCCTTCGTCCAGGCAATGGTCGATGTGATCGTGGATGAAGGTCTTCTTTGCTTGCACGATGGCTTTCTCGACAGCCTTCAGCTGCATGGCCACCTCCGTGCAGGCACGCTCCTCCTCGATCATCACCACAATCGAGTTGAGTTGCCCGATCGCCCGGCGCAATCGCTTGAGGATGTCCGGGTGGGTGGTGTGGGCGTTGCGCGAGGTGTGACTCATGGCGATACCATACCCCCCCTGGGTATATCATGGCAACGAGATTGACGGGAGCACCGGCCCACACGGCAGGCACTCTGTTTAGCCCACTGCACGATCACTCTTGTCGAGTACCGCCATGCCATGGATCATCACCAAATACCTCATCACCGCAGCCATCGTGGTGGCCGTGTCTGAGTTGGCCAAGCGCAGCGATCGCCTCGGCGCGCTGCTGGCGTCGCTTCCGCTGGTGACACTGCTTGCGTTGACGTGGCTCTATCTGGACAAGCAGCCCGCGGAGAAGATTGCGAACCACGCCTGGTATACGTTCTGGTATGTCGTACCGACGCTGCCGATGTTCTTGATCTTTCCGCGCCTGTTTTCCCGTTTTGGCTTCTGGCCGGCACTGGCGTTGAGTGCGCTCATCACCGTGGTGTGCTTCGGCATTTTTGCGCTCGTCCTCAAACCCTTCGGGATCAAGCTGCTCTAATCCTGTTTTCCTGGCTGCGGCGAGTCGTAGTGCGCCGCTACGGATTGGATTGACAGCCGGCAATCATGTGTCGATGTCGCAACAGTCGTGCGGTCGGCATCGAATGCCGAGGCGACTGCACCCGCCCAGCAGAACTCGCCATGAGCACCATATCGATGGTTTGAAATACGTGCCGCACGTTTTGCATTGATACCGCGGGATGGGCTGGCGGTTGTGCTTGGCCGCCGGTAGCCTTTCTTCCGATAGGAGTTCGGCAGCGGATGGTGGTGGGCCGCGCAGGCCGTGTTGGGACACTGAGGGCGTGGGTTCTTCACACCTCCAAATCTACGCCGATTTATCCCCACCTTGGATATCGCACGGGGCTAAGGGCTGTTTACACCCGGGTTTGATGATGGTTGGACGGGTCGGTGGTGCCGCGTGGTGGGGCAGGTAGGGTGGAGCGCCCCACCAGGTCGACCCAAATCCGATGTGCACGGGCCAACCATGCGGATCATCCCTTGTTGCCCAACTTTTCCATGGTTCAATGACTGCAGCTCCGGCGCCCATCCCGACGACTCGTCTGGTTCAAGGCCTCTCATTGGTTTTTCACGAAGAAGAACTTGGACACCCCAGGGCACCGACATGCGCACTCCTCATCAACCTGGACGCTACCTGGACACCAATTTGTCCCCTCCAAGCCACGGACGCGCGAAAAGCACACGAAATCACCCAAACTGTACAAAAATACCAAAAGCCAAAATATTGAAATGATTGATAAAAATGACAAAGAAGCGCACGCTGGTTGGTTGGCTGCTCATTCTCCTTCCATGCGCCAGTACCTCGCCGCCAAGGCCGAGCACCCGGACGTGCTGCTGTTCTTCCGCATGGGCGATTTCTACGAGCTGTTCTACGACGATGCGCGCAAGGCGGCGCGGCTGCTCGACATCACGCTGACCCAGCGCGGGCAATCGGCCGGTGCGCCGATCCCGATGGCCGGCGTGCCATACCACGCGGCGGAGAACTACCTGGCGCGGCTGGTGCGCCTGGGCGAGTCGGTGGCGATCTGCGAGCAGATGGGTGACCCGGCACTGGCCAAGGGCATCGTCGAGCGCAAGGTGGTGCGCGTGGTCACCCCCGGCACGGTGACCGATGCCGCGCTGCTGGAGGAACGCCGCGACAACCTGCTGCTGGCGATCGCCGCCGGCGCGCGCGGCGATTACGGGCTGGCCTGGGTCGATCTTTCCAGCGGCCGTTTCCTGCTCAGCGAAGTGCCCAGCGCCGAGGCGCTGGCCGCCGAGCTGGCACGGTTGCAGCCGGCCGAGACCCTGGTCGGCGAAGACGTGGCCTGGCCGAAGCTGGTCAGCGCCCTGCCCGGCCTGCGCAAGCGTCCGCCGTGGCATTTCGACAGCGACGCGGCGCAGCGCGAACTGAACCGTTTCTTCGGCACCCACGACCTCGGCGGTTTCGGCGTGGACAAGCTGCCGCTGGCCGTGGCCGCCGCCGGTTGTTTGCTCGGCTACCTCGAGGAAACCCAGAAGAGCGCGCTGCCGCACCTCACCGGCATGGCCGTGGAAAGTGCCAGCGAGACGATCGCGCTGGACGCGGCCACGCGGCGCAACCTGGAGCTGGACACCCACCCGAGCGGGCGCACCGAACACACCTTGCTCGGCGTGCTCGACGAGACGGTGACGCCGATGGGGGCGCGAGCGCTGCGCCGCTGGCTGAACCGGCCGCTGCGGGCGCGCGAACTGCTGCGCCAGCGCCACCAGGCGATCGGCGCGCTGATCGACAATCGCCGTTACGACAACCTGCGCGAACAGCTGCGCGGCATAGGCGACCTCGAACGCATCCTCGCCCGCGTGGCGCTGCGCTCGGCGCGCCCGCGCGACCTGTCGACGCTGCGCGACGGCTTGCTGGCCGCGCCGGAGCTGCGGGCGCGCATCGCGGATCTGGACAGCCCGCTGCTGCACGCCCTGGTCGAACGTATCGGCGACCACGCCGACAGCGCCGCGCTGCTCGCCCGCGCCGTGGTCGAACAGCCGCCGGTACTGCAGCGCGACGGCGGTGTGATCGCCGACGGCTACGACGCCGAGCTCGACGAACTGCGCCGGCTGTCCACCCACGCCGACCAATTCCTGGTCGAGCTGGAGGAACGCGAGAAGGCCGCCAGCGGCATCACCACGCTGAAGGTCGGCTACAACCGCGTGCACGGCTACTACATCGAGATCACCAAGGCGCAGTCGGACAAGGCGCCCACGCACTACACGCGCCGGCAGACCACCAAGAACGCCGAGCGCTACATCACCGAGGAACTGAAGGCGTTCGAGGACAAGGTGCTGTCGGCGAAGGAACGCTCGCTGATGCGCGAGCGCGCGCTGTACGAGGCGCTGCTCGACACGCTCACCGAGAAACTCGAACCGCTGAAAACCGCCGCCGCCGCGATGGCCGAACTGGACGTGCTGGCCACCCTGGCCGAGCGCGCCGAAGCGCTCGACTGGAGCGCACCGCAGCTCACCGACGAACCGGGCATCGCGATCGAGCGCGGCCGCCACCCGGTGGTCGAGAAAGTCCGCGACGAGCCGTTCGAGCCGAACGACCTGAAGCTCGACGACACCCGCCGCATGCTGGTGATCACCGGCCCGAACATGGGCGGCAAGTCCACCTACATGCGCCAGAACGCGCTGATCGTGCTGCTTGCGCACATCGGCAGCTACGTGCCGGCGGCCAGCGCGGTGATCGGCCCGATCGACCGCATCTTCACCCGCATCGGCGCCGGCGACGATCTTTCGCGTGGCCAGTCCACCTTCATGGTGGAGATGAGCGAGACGGCGAACATCCTGCACAACGCCACCGCCGACAGCCTCGTGCTGATGGACGAGGTCGGCCGCGGCACCAGCACCTACGACGGTCTGGCGCTGGCCCGCGCCGCCGCCGTGCACCTGGCGCGGCACTGTCGCGCGTACACCTTGTTCGCCACGCATTATTTCGAGCTGACCGAACTGGCCGGCGAGTTCCCGGCGATCGCCAACGTGCACCTGGATGCGGTGGAGCTGCACGACCAGAAGCGCGGCGAGCAGCTGGTGTTCATGCACGCAGTGAAGGACGGCCCGGCCAACCGCAGCTTCGGTCTCCAGGTGGCCGCGCTGGCCGGCCTGCCGAAATCGGTGATCGCCGATGCGAAGCGCACGCTGGCCGAACTCGAACGCGGCATGCACCGGCACGCCAGCGCAGCGCCCTCCGCTGAAGTTTCGCCGCAACTGGGATTGTTTGCGCCGGCGCAACCCTCGGCCGCCCAGCGCGAGCTGGAACGCATCGATCCGGATACGCTGACGCCGCGCGAAGCGCTGGAAGCCCTGTACCGGCTGAAATCGCTGGACTGAGCCGGCGCGCTGTCAAGCCACGCGATGCAGCGGCAGCGGCGCCTCGGTCGTTCCCGGCGTCCCGGCATCGGGCATGGCGATGTCGGGAATGCCGTCCAGCGCCTCCGCCGACAAGGCAGACAGCAGCGTGTTCTCCGCCACCGAGGTATCGCGGGCGGGCAACCGCCCGGCGGCCACCAGGCTGCCGATGCGCTCGTACACATCGTCGCGGTCGAACGGCTTTTTCATGAAGTCGTCCGCACCGTAACGCTGCAGGTAGAACTGCTCGGTGGCCTGCTGGTTGCCGCTGATCATGATGATCGGGATGTCGCGCGTGGCCGGATCGTGGCGAAGCGCGCGCAGCACGCTGAAACCGTTCATGCCGGGCATCACCACGTCGAGGAAGATCAGCGCCGGCAACTCGCTGCGCGCCAGCTCGATCGCCGCCGCGCCGTCGGCCGCCTTCAACGGGTGGTAGCCATCCTGGCTGAGCATCTTGCCGAGCACGGCGCAGATCGTGGGCGAATCGTCCACTACCAGCATGCGCGCGCCCTGCGTGGTCTGCACGTGTTGCGGCTCGACCGCATGCCCGCCCAGCAGGCGCTTGATGAAGCCGATGCCACTGATGCGTGCCAGTCCGTCCATGCCTTCTCCCCGGGTCGTGAGTGGTGCGCGCGGGGCGCACTCGTGGATACGTCGCGCATGCTCGCGCAGAGCGACGCAGCAATGTGCGACGCAGTACTCAGCCTGAACTTGTCAGCGCAAGTCCTTGATCTTCCGCAATTGCCGGCGCGCCTGCTTGTCGGGTCGATGTGCCGGATGATCGAGTGCCGCGCCGCTCAGGCGACGCTGTTCGCGCAATACCTCGGCGGCCTCGCGGCTGGCTTCGGTTTCCCGATACAGCCATTGCGCCTCGCTGGCCGGCCCGCGCCGCCAGGCCAGCGCGAGCACGTCCAGTTCCAGTCGCTCGTGCCCGCGATTGACCTGCATTCGATCGCCGACATGCACGGCGCGGGAAGGCTTGCAGCGCGCGCCATCGAGTTCCACGCGCCCGGCCTCGATCGCCGCGCGGGCGAGGCCACGGGTCTTGAAGAAGCGTGCCGCCCACAGCCAGATGTCGAGACGCAGCTCGCCGCGTTCCTCGGGCATGCCGTTCAGTTCGTTTCGCCCGGAGGCGGCACCAGGTCCTGCGGATCGGGCATGGCGATGTCCGGAATGGCCGCCTGCTCGTCGGCGCTGAGCACCGGCTCGGCCGCCGCCACCGGCACGCTGGTGCGCGGTCGCACCACCAGGCGGCCGGACTGGGTCAGGTGCTGCAGGCGCGCAAACACCTCGCCGCGGCCGAACGGCTTTTTCATGAAGTCGTCGGCGCCGAATCGCTGCACGTAGAACTGCTCGGTGGCCTGCAGGTTGCCGCTGATCATCACGATCGGGATGTCGTGGGTGAGCGCTTCGCGGCGCAACGCGCGCAGCACGGCGAAGCCGTTCATGCCGGGCATCACGATGTCCAGGAAAATCAGGTCGGGCAATTCGTTGCGGGCCAGCTCGATCGCGCTCTCGCCGTCGGCCGCCTTGAACACCACGTGGCCGTCCTGGGTGAGCATCTTGCCCAGCACCGCGCGAATGGTCGGCGAGTCGTCGACCACCAGGATGTGCGCTTCCTTGGGCACGCCACTGCGCGGCACGGCACGACGTTCGCCGTGTTCGTTGCCGAAAATCCGCCGTATCAGCTCAAAGCCGGACATGACGCGAGCCCCTTCCCCCGGGAAATCCCCGCCCAGTCTCGACGCAGCGCGGCCGCGACGCAAGCGTCCGCACCGCGTCGCTCACCACGCCGCGCCGACCATCAGATAGTTGGCCAGCGGGACGGTCAGCAGCGACAGCACGATGCCCGCGCCCAGCACGGTGTTGGCCAGCGCCGGGTCGAGCTCGTACTCGTCGGCCAGGATCGCCGCCGACACCATCGGCGCCATCGCCGCCTGCAGCACGCCCACCGTGAGCACCAGGCCCTCCACGCCCGCCGCCGTGCCCATCAGCCAGCACAGCAGCGGCGCCAGCAGCAGCTTCCAGCCCAACCCCCAGGCGGCCGCGCCGAGCTGACGCTGGCCGGGATGGAACTTGAACTGCAAACCGACCGAGAACAGCGCCAGCGGCGTCAGCGTGGCCCCGATCGGCGCGAACACCCCGTCGAGCCACTCCGGCCAGCCACCGAGGCGGCCCACCACGATGCCCAGCAACAAGGCCAGGAACGGCGGAAACGAAAACACGCGGCGCAGCATCGGGCGCAGCTGCGGCGTGCGTCCGGAATAAAGCGACGCCACCACGATGCCCGCCGACGCCAGCACCGGAAACGCGCCCAGCTGATCGGCGACCACGGCCAGCGCCAGGCCGGCCTTGCCGTGCAGCGCCTGCACCATCGGATAACCCATGTAGGCGGTGTTGCCCAGCCCGCACACCAGGATCAGCGAACCGGTGCGCTGCCGCGACCAGCCCAGCCGCGGGCCGAGCAGGCCGAACAGCAACCAGGCGCCGCCGAAGGTGAGCCACATCGCGGCCACCACGAACCACAGGTCGGCGTTGAACTTCAGCTTCGGGATCAGCTCCAGCACCAGCGCCGCCAGCGCCACGTTCAGCACCCACCAGTTGATGCCTTGCACGATGCCCGCCGGCGGCCGCGCGAAACGCGCCACCACGACGCCGAGCAGCAGGCAGACGAACAGCAGCAGCAAGGCACTCATGGGATGCGCACGGACCCGGGCAAAGAGCGTCATTAGACGCGAAAAACACCGTCGGCCGAAAGGCGCAGCGGCTGGGCGATAATCGTGCCGATGCCAAAGCCGACCGCCCCTGCAGACCCCGATCACCTCGTGCACGGCCTGGCCGGCGACGATATCGCTCCCGACTGGCCGGCTCTCGTCGCGCCGGAACTGCAGGTGCTGCTGAGCCGCTTTCCGCAAACCGGCGCCTTGCGGCGAGTCGTCTGGCACAGTCCGCGCCCGCTCTCGGCGGCCTGTCTGGTCGACACCGAAGCCGGCACGCTGTTCGTCAAGCGCCATCATCAACGGGTGCGCTCGGCCGCCACGCTGACGGAGGAACACCGCTACATCGCGCACCTGCGCCAGCACGGACTGCCGCTGGCCGACGTGTTGCGCGACGCCGACGGCGACACCGCCATCGCCATCGGCGACTGGGTCTACGAAGTGCATCGGCGCGCCGCGGGCATCGACCTGTACCGCGAGCTGGTCTCGTGGCAGCCATTGCCGAACCCGTTCCACGCGCGCCGCGCCGGCCGCATGCTGGCGCGGCTGCACGACGCCGGCGCCGACTACGCGGCGCCCCAGCGCAGCACCCACATTCTGGTGGCACGCAGCGAGCTGATCGCCGCTGCCGATCCGGTGGCGGCACTGGAATCGCAGTTGCCGCAGCGACCCGGCCTCGCCGATTACTTGCGCGGCCGGCCCTGGCAGCGCGAGTTCGCCGACCTGCTCGCGCCATGGCACGCGCGCCTGCAGCCAGCGCTGGCCCGGCAACCACGGCTGTGGACGCACGGCGACTGGCACGTCTCCAACCTCTGCTGGAGCGGCAGCGGCGACGACGCCGACATCACCGCCGTGCTCGATTTCGGCCTGGCCGCGGCGAACTGCGCGCTGTTCGACCTCGCCACCGCGATCGAGCGCAATGCGGTCGCATGGCTGGCGCTGGATACCGGTGCGGCGGCGATCCATCCGTCCATCGCCCGCGCGCTGATCGAGGGTTATCGGGAAATCCGCCCACTCGCCCGCGACGACCTGCAACTGCTGGCCGACCTGCTGCCGCTGGTGCACGTGGATTTCGCTCTGTCCGAAGTGGAGTACTTCCACGCAATCACGCAATCGACTGCGAGCGCCGACGTTGCCTACGACACCTTTTTGCGCGGCCATGCGGCGTGGTTCCGCACATCCGCCGGGCAGGCTCTGTTGCAAACCATCCGCGCCCTTGCCACCGGCGCGCAGGGCGATTCGGCAGGCCGCGCCCATTCGTGTTTCAATACGCATTCTTGAAGCGGGGGTGCCCGGCAAAACGCCGGGCTGAGAGAGTCCCTTGGAACCTGATCCGGTCAATACCGGCGTAGGGAGCTTGCAGAGTCGGATCGTTCTCGCGAACGTACCGGTTCGCCGTCGCTTCGTCCGCTACCCGAAGACGACGACGATGACCCGCACTCCCCTCGCCCTGGCCCTGCTTGCCGCCCTTGCCGCCACCGGCGCGGCCGCCACCGGCAGCGCCACCCCGCAACCCGATACCCCGCAGGCCGTCGACCTGGCCACCGTGCACGTGCGCGGACAGGCGCCGGAGCACCCGCGCGACAGCGGCCTCGACAGCTACGGCCGCGCCACGCTGCACGACACGCCGGCGTCGATCACCGTGGTGGCGCGCCAGCAGCTGGACGACCGGCAGATCCGCACGCTCAGCGAACTGGCCCGCGAGGATGCCGCGCTGGGCGACAACTACGCGCCGGTCGGCTACTACCAGGACATCGCGATCCGCGGCTACGTGCTGGACCCCGCTACCGGCTTTCGCAGCAACGGCCTGACCATCGCCGGCGAGCAGAAGGTGCCGCTGGAAGACGTGCAGCAGGTGCAGATCCTGAAAGGCCTGGCTGGCCTGGAAGCCGGCGTGATGGAGCCCGGCGGCGTGGTCAATTACGTCAGCAAGCGGCCGGCCGACGTGCGCAGCGTCACCCTGGGCACCGATTCGCACGGCTCGCGCCACGTCGCAGTCGACGTCGGCGGCTGGCTCACGCCGCAGTTCGGCGTGCGCGTCAACGCGGCCCACGAGGACATCCATTCGTATGTGCACCACGCCAACGGCCGACGCAGCATGCTGGCGCTGGCGGCGGACTGGAAGATCAGCGAGCGCACCACGCTGGAGCTGGACGGCAACTACCAGACCAGCGGCCAGCGTTCGGTGTCGGGCTACCAGTTGCTCGGCGGCACGACGCTGCCGGCGCACCCGGACGCCACGCGCATGCTGGGCTATCAGCCGTGGCAGCAGCCGGTGGGTATCCAGTCGTCCAACAGCAGCGTGCGCATCGAGCATGCCTTCAGCGACGACTGGCACCTGCGCTTCGCCGGCGGCCACAGCCGCAGCGTGATCGACGACAACGTAGCGTTCGCCTACGGCTGCTTCTACGCCAGCGAATGCGCCGACGGCAGCGTGCCCGGCTGGTTCTTCGCGCCCAACGGCGACTACGACATCTATGATTTCCGCAGCCCCGACGACACCCGCGTCAGCGACGAGGCCCGCGCCGTGCTCGAAGGTCGTTTCGCCACCGGCGCGCTGAGCCACGAGCTGAGCCTCGGCGCCAGCGCGTTCCGCCGCACCATCGACCGCCGCGCCTATGTCTACGACTACGTCGGCACCGGCAACATCGACCAGGCCGACCCACCCATCTTCGCGCCCTCGCCGAACCAGCCCGGCCCTTCGGTGCGCCGGCTCACCAGTTGGCAGCATTCGCTGTTCGCGCTGGATCGCGTGCACCTGGGCGAGCGCTGGCAGCTGATCGCCGGCGCCCGACTGGCACGCCTGCACGAGCGCAGCTACGACGACAGCGGTGCGCCCGAGCGCACCACCCGCTTGCGCAAGGCGTTGCCGCAGGCCGCCGTGTTGTGGCAGCCGAACGCACCGACCACCGTATACCTGAGCTACAGCGAAGGCCTGTCGCTGGGCATCGAGGCGCCGTACTGGACCAGCAACGGCGGCAGCACGCTGGGGCCGCGGCTGTCGCGCCAGCTCGAAGCCGGCGTCAAGCTGCAGGCCACCGATGCGCTGGCGCTGAGCGGCGCGCTCTACCGCATCCACCAGCCCGGCCAGTTCGCCCGGCCGGACGGCACGCCCGAGGGATTCACCTTCGTGCAGCAAGGCGATGAAGTGCATACGGGTGTCGAGCTGGGCGCGAACGGCCGGCTCGGCGACAACCTGCGCGTGATCGCCAGCGCCAGCGTCATCCAGGCCCGCGCCGAAGGCAGCGGCACGCCCGCGTACGAGGGCCACCAGTTGACCAACGTGCCGCGCCTGCGTGCCGCCGTATTCCTCGACTACCGCCTGCCGTCCGCACCGGCACTGAGCCTGCTCGGCGGCTGGCGCCACGCGTCGGCCAACGTCGCCACGCCCGATGGCGCCGTGCGCGTACCGTCGTACGACGTGTTCGACGCCGGCCTGCGCTACACCACGCCGTGGCGCGGCCACGCGCTGACCTGGCGGTTGTCGGTGGACAACGTGTTCAACCACTTCTACTGGCGCGACACCGGCTCGGCCGGCGGCGATCGCTACCTGTTCCCGGCTGCGCCGCGGCTGGCGCGGCTCTCCGTCAGCTACGACTTCCAGTGATCTGGATCGAACTCGCCGGCGCGCTGATCAGCGCCTGGGCCGTCTGGCTCACCGCCAGGCGGCGGCCCTGGTGCTGGCCGGTCGGGCTGGTGTCGGTGCTGGTCTACGGCTGGATCTTCATCGACGCCAGGCTGTATTCCGACGCCCTGCTGCAGCTCGCCTTCGCCGGCCTGATCGTCTACGGCTGGCGACGCTGGCTGCAGAACCTGGACGACGACGGTCGCGTCCAGCTCGCCCCGCTGCCGCTGATGCAGGCGATCGTCCACCTGACCATCGGTACCGTCGCGGCCTTGCTGCTCGGCTATTCGATGCATCGCTGGACCGATGCCGCGCTGCCCTGGCTGGACGCGGCACTCACCGCCTTCAGCCTGGTCGCGCAGTGGTGGCAGGGCCGCCGCCACATCGCGGCGTGGTGGCTGTGGATTGCGGTGGACGTGATCTATGTCGGCGAATACATCTACAAGCACCTGCTGATCACCTCGGTGCTCTACGCCGGCTTCGTGGTGCTGGCGGCGATCGGCTTGCGCGCGTGGCGGCAAGCCGGGCGCGCCGCTGCGGCGGCTTGATTTCACGGCACATGGTGCCCGTCGGGGCACAATGGGCGATTCCGCAACCATGACGAAACAGCATGCCCGACCTGTCCCGTTTTCCGATCACCGCGCGCTGGCCCGCGCGGCACCCCGAACGCATCCAGCTGTATTCGCTCAACACGCCCAACGGCGTGAAAGCGTCGATCATGCTGGAGGAAACCGGGTTGCCGTACGAGCCGCACCTGGTCGACATCACCAACGACGAAAGCCACACGCCGGAGTTCCTGTCGATCAACCCCAACGGCAAGATTCCCGCGATCATCGACCCCGACGGCCCCGGCAGCGAGCCGCTGGCGCTGTTCGAATCCGGCGCCATCCTGCTGTACCTGGCCGACAAGACCGGCGGCTTCATTCCCGCCGAACCCGCGCGGCGCTGGGAGTGCATCCAGTGGGTGTTCTTCCAGATGGCGTCGATCGGCCCGATGTTCGGCCAGCTCGGTTACTTCAACAAGTTCGCCGGCAGGGAGATCGCCGACAAGCGCCCGCGCGAGCGCTACGCCAACGAATCGAAACGACTGCTCGCCGTACTCGAGGCTCGCCTCGCGGGCCGCGACTGGATCATGGGCGACGACTACGGCATCGCCGACATCGCCACGCTGGGCTGGGTGAACAACCTGATCACCTTCTACGAGGCGCGCGAGCTGGTCGACTACGACCGCCTCGTGCACGTGCCCGCCTGGCTGGAGCGCGGCATGGCGCGGCCGGCGGTGGCGCGCGGCCTGCAGATCCCGCGGCGCGGCTGAACCGGGCGCCTGCGGGCTGGACGAAGGTACGCGCCGGGGGCAAGCTTCCAGTCACGCGGCATCCAGTCGCGCTGCCGCAAAGTGGCCATCACCATGAACGACTCGATCGCCTCATCGTTGCTGCCTGGCCTGGCGCTGGCCTTGTGGTTGCTGGCCCCGGCGGCCGGCGCCCAGAACATCTACAAGTGCCCGCAGGCCGGCGGCGGCGTAGCCTATACCGATCACCCCTGTGCCGACGGCAAGGGCCAGCTGCTGCACCAGGCCGACGACAGCGAGGTGATCGACCGCTACCTGCGCCTGGGCCAGCACGACCTCGCCAGGCAGTACGCCCACGCGCGCCATCTCGACGCGTTGTACGAGGAGCGCGTGGCCGCCTATCGGCAGGCGCAGGAGGACGCCGAACAACGCCGCTACGACGAGGCCCTCGCCGCGCAGCAGCGCGAGGATGCCGCGCGCCGGCAGGCGCAGCTCGACCAGGAGGCCGAGCGCAACCAGTTGCAGGTCGAGAACGACACCCTGCGCCAGCAGAACGACCAGTATCGCGAGGCGTTGTCCCAGCCGGTGGACGACTACGCGCCGCTCTACTGGGGGGCGCCGGCGCCGCCGTATCGACACCGCCCGCACGACCACGACGGCGATCACGGCCATCGCTGGACGCCGCCCCCACCGCCGACCTACCAGCCGTGCACGCAACTCGCCGGCGGCCGGGTGCAGTGCTGAGGCCGCATCCGGACCACCGCCGCCGCTGAGGCGCGCAGGCGCCCGATTCAGCGCGCCGCTTGCGGTATGTCGGCACCCTGGCGGCGAACCCCCGGATCGTCCAGATGCTCGGCCTTCCACACCATCGCGCGATGGATGCGCTGCCAGCCACTGGGATGGTCGAAGAACAGGAACTCCTCGACCGGACCGGGATGCATCTTGCGGTACTCGGACAACTGCACCGCGACATGCGCAAAACCATCCGGCTGGCGTGCCGCGTTCAGGCCGAACGCGTCGGCCTCGGCCTCCATGCTGCGGGTGATGGTGTTGTTCACCGGCGTCATGAAGAACATGAAGATCGCGAACAGCGCCGCGATCAGCGGCAAGCCCGCCACGTCGCCCACGTCGCGCAACTGCCAGCGTTCGCCCCAGCGCCGCTGCGCCCAGCCGAAGCCCCAGCGCACGAAGGCGAAGCCGATCACGATGATGACGCCGAAGAACACGATGCCCTTGTAGATGTGGTTGAGCACGTAGTGGCCCATCTCGTGCCCGAGCACGGCCTTGATCTCTTCCGGCGAGCTGCGCTTGAGCAGGTTGTCGTTGAGGCTGATGCGGGTGGTGCCGAACATGCCGCTGACGTTGGCGCTGATGCGCTTGCTCTGCCGCGAGGCGTCGAACCAGTACACGTCCGAGGCGGGGATGCCGTTGGCGCGCGCCATCGACAGGACCTGCTCCTTCAGCGGGCTCTCCGGCAGCGACTGGTAGGTATTGAACAGCGGCGAGATGTAGACCGGCGCGATGGTGGCCATGAACATCACGAACACGATGGCCACCCCCGCGCCCCACAACCACCAGGTGCGCGTGGCGCGCCGGATCACCGCATAGATCAGCACCAGCGCCAGCGTGCCGAAGATCAGCCCCACCGCCAGCCCCTTGGCCTGCTCGCCCAGCCAGCCGCCGAGGCCCAGATTCGACAAGCCGTACTGGTGCTCGCGGAAATAACCTTCGTACAGCGCCCACGGCAGGGTCAGCACGGTCGTCAGCACGATGTACTGGATCGCGTAGATCGCCGTCTGCAGCCAGCGCCAGCGGGTGAGTCGCTCGGCGAGGTTGCGCATGCGCGCCGAGAGCCGCGTGCCGAGCAGCAGCCACGCCACGCCCAGGGCCACCAGCAGATCCCAGCCGGTCAGCCAGTAACCGCCCTCGAAGTAGGCATCGGAATTGGCCCGCTGCGCCGGCGTCAGCTCGGCCATGTAGGCCTGGGTGGCAGCATCGGCGTCGAACGCCGCCGCCGCGGAAACCGCCGGCGCCGGGGCCGCTGCGGTGGACGAAGGTATTGCTTGCGCGTGGATCGCGCCGACGACAAACCATGCAAGCAGCAGCACGCCGATCAGCTTCTTCATGACTCCCCCATCCCCATGTGGAGCCAGCACGCTAACCCAATCGCCGGAAGCCCGCCACCACGCCCGTCGCCGCGCCGGTCGCCTACAATGCGGGACACGACCCGCCGGATCGATCCATGCCCCCGCTCCGCCTCAAACGCTATCTGCTGACCGGCCTGCTGACCTTCATCCCGTTGTGGGTGACCTGGCTGGTATTCAATTTCGTGCTGGGCGTGCTGGCCGGGATCGGCGCGCCGATGGTCGAGGCCCTGCTCGGCACGCTGGCGCTGGTGGCACCGCGTGCCGCCGAGTCGTTGAAGATGGAATGGCTCACCTACATCGCCGCCCTGCTGATCACACTGGGCTCGCTGTACCTGCTCGGCTTCGTGGCAAACCGGGTGATCGGCCAGCGCTTCCTCAATGCCTTCGACAACCTGCTCGCGCGCATCCCGCTGGTGCAGACCATCTACGGCGGCACCAAGAAGCTGATGGCGGTACTGCAGAACAAGCCCAGCGGCATGCAGCGCGTGGTGCTGGTGGACTTTCCGCGGCGCGGCATGAAAGTGGTGGGCTTCGTGACCCGGGTGATGATCGAGGAAGGCAGTGGCCGGGAGATCGCCGCGGTGTACATCCCGACCACGCCCAACCCCACCGGCGGCTATCTGGAACTGGTGCCGGTGGACGAGCTCGTCCCCACCGACTGGACCATGGACCAGGCCATGGCCTTCATCATTTCCGGCGGCGCGGTGGCGCCGGACAGCCTGCCGGCCGCGCCGGTCCGGCACGCCCTCAGCCCCTCACCCCCTGACCTTTGACACTGTCTGGCCCCTGTCGATTGGCCTAGCGTGAACGGCTGCGTCCGCGCGCCCGGGGAGCCTTTTGCGCGCGGCCATGTCCGCAACCTCAAACCGTCCAGATCCACCCATCGAGGGATATCCATGACCAAGCAGTACCTGAAGCCCCTGGCCCTTGCGGTCAGCCTGGCCCTGACCGTGAGCGCCTGCGGCAAGCAGGATGCCACCCCGGCCGATGCACCGGCGCCGACCGCCAGCACCGCACCGGCCGCCGCCGGCAGCACCGCGGCCGTCGACAGCAAGAGCATCTTCGACGTCAGCGAGCTGGGTGCGCCGGCCGAGGCGTGCACGGACTTCGACCAGTTCGTCAATGCCAAGTGGGTCGCCGCCAACCCGATCCCGAACGACCGCACCCGCTGGGGCGCGTTCGACAAGCTGGCCGAGGACAGCCTCAACACCCAGCACACGATCGTCGAGAACGCCGCCAAGGGCGCCGACCAGGCTGCCGCCGGCTCGATCGAGCAGAAGATCGGCAACCTGTACAAGTCGGGCATGGACGAGGCCGCCATCGACAAGGCCGGCTTCGACCCGATCAAGCCCAAGCTGGCCGAGATCGATCAGCTGAAGAACGGCAACGACGTGGCCGCCTTCCTCGACAAGAGCTTCGCCCAGGGCGACATGCTGGTGTTCCAGTTCGGCGCCGGCGCCGACTTCAAGCACGCCGAAACGCAGATCGGCTACACCTTCCAGGATGGCCTGGGCCTGCCCACCAAGGACTACTACACCGACCCGAAGCATGCCGACCTGCGCAAGGCCTACCTCGACTACATCGCCAAGACGCTGGAGCTGACCGGCGTGTCCGCCGCCGACGCCAAGGCACAGGCCGACCAGGTGATGGCGTTCGAGACCAGCCTGGCCGCCGCCTCGCTGGCGCCGGTCGAACTGCGCACCCCGGAAAACCAGTACCACTTCGTGAGCGTGGCCGAAGCGGACAAGATCACCCCGCACTTCAGCTGGGAGAACTTCTTCAAGGCCCAGGGCGTGACCATCGACAAGGGCTTCTCGCTGTCGCAGCCGAAGTTCTTCGCCGAGTTCGACAAGCTGCTGGCCAGCGCGCCGGCCAGCCAGTGGCAGGCGTACCTGCGCTTCCACACCATCGACGGCGCCGCCGATGCGCTGAGCAAGCCGTTCCGCGACAACCGCTTCGCCTTCTACGGCAAGACCCTCTCCGGCCAGCCGGAGCAGAAGCCGCGCTGGAAGCAGGTGCTGAATGCGGTCAACGGCTCGATGGGCATGGCGCTGGGCGAGCTGTACGTCAAGCAGGAGTTCACCCCCGAGGCCAAGCAGCGCGCCGAGGAACTGGTCACCAACATCCGCAACGCGCTGAAGGCGCGCATCCAGAACCTCGACTGGATGAGCGACGAAACCAAGGCCAAGGCGATCGCCAAGTGGGAAACCTTCCTGCCCAAGATCGGCTACCCGGACAAGTTCCGCAGCTGGGACGGCCTGACCATCGTGCCGGACAACTACTACGCCAACCTCGAAGCAGCGTCGAAGTTCAACTACGACTACGACATCGCCAAGATCGGCAAGCCGACCGACCGCAAGGAATGGGGCATGACCCCGCAGACGGTCAACGCGTACTACAACCCCACCGACAACACGATCAACTTCCCGGCCGCGATCCTGCAGCCGCCGTTCTTCGATGCCAAGGCCGACGACGCGATCAATTACGGCGGCATCGGCGCGGTGATCGGTCACGAAGCCAGCCACGGCTTCGACGACGAAGGCAGCCAGTTCGACGGCGCCGGCAACAACGTGAACTGGTGGAGCAAGGCCGACCGCGCCAAGTTCGACGCCCGCACGGCCAAGCTGGTGCAGCAGTTCAACGACTACACGCCGATCAAGGACAAACCCGACGCGCACGTCAACGGCAAGCTGACCCTGGGCGAGAACATCGCCGACCTGGGCGGCCTCAACGTCGCCTACGACGCCTTGCAGGTGGCGCTGAAGCAGCACCCGGCCGAAGCCACGCAGAAGATCGACGGCTACACCCAGGACCAGCGCTTCTTCCTCAACTGGGCGCGTGTGTGGCGCGGCAACATCCGCGAGCAGCAGGCGCTGCTGCGGCTGAACACCGACCCGCACGCCCCGGCCCCGCTGCGCGCGATCGGTGCGCCGTCCAACATGCCGGCGTTCGCGGCGGCGTTCCAGTGCAAGCCGGGCGACGCGATGGTGCGTCCGGCCGACAAGCAGGTGAAGATCTGGTAACCGCGCTCGTCGCAGCCGCTTGAGAACCGGGGCCCCGCATGCGAATGCGGGGCCCTTTTGCATGCCGGCCCCTGACCTTTGACACTGTTTGACCCATGACGTTTGGCCTAGCGTGAATCGGCATGGCCACGGCCTTGCCGGCCGTCGAACACCGGCCATCCGGACACCCACGCAACGCCTGCGGGCGAACCATCCATGGAGGCAATCCGCATGACCAAGACCCTTCTGAAACCGCTCGCGCTCGCCGTCAGCGCCGCGCTGGCGCTCACCGCGTGCGGCAAGCAGGAACCTGCCAACACGCCGGCGACTCCGGCCGACGCAGCCAGCGCGGCCCCCGCATCCAGCAGCGCCGTCACGGCGGCAGCACCCAGCGTGTTCGACATCAGCGAGCTGGGCCAGGCCGCCGAGGCGTGCGCCGACTTCAACCAGTTCGTCAACGCCAAGTGGATCGCCGCCAACCCGATCCCGGCCGACCAGACCGTGTGGGGCTCGTTCAACCTGCTGCGCGAGAAGAGCCTGTCCGACCAGCACGCGCTGGTCGACGCGGCCGACAAGAACGCCGACAGCGCCGCGCCCGGTTCGATCGAGCAGAAGATCGGCTGGCTGTACCGCTCCAGCATGAACATGGACGCGCGCAACAAGGCCGGCTTCGAGCCGCTCAAGCCCTACCTGGCGAAGATCGACGCGCTGAAGTCGAACAAGGACATCCCCGCCTGGCTCAACCAGTCCTTCGCCAAGGGCGACAGCGCGGTGTTCCGCTTCGGCGCGCGCGCGGATTACAAGAACGCCAGCATGCAGATCGCCTACGCGGTGCAGGGCGGCCTGGGCCTGCCCACCCCGGACTACTACACCGATGCCAAGTACAAGGACGTGCGCGCCGAGTACGTGAAATACCTGGCCAAGCTGTTCGAGCTCACCGGCACGCCGGCCAAGGACGCGGCCACCCAGGCCGACCTGGCCATGAAGTTCGAGACCGAGCTGGCCAGGCACTCCATCCCGCGGGTGGAGATGCGCAAGCCGGAGAACCAGTACCACTTCGTCACCGTGGCCGAGGCGAACAAGGTCACTCCGCATTTCGACTGGAACGATTTCTTCAAGGCGCAGGGCGTCACCATCGACAAGGGCTTCTCGCTTTCGCAGCCGAAGTTCTTCGCCGAAATGGACAAGCTGCTGGCCAGCGCGCCATTGGCCCAGTGGAAGGCCTATCTGACCGCCCACACGATCTCCGGCGCGGCCGACGTGTTGTCCGAGCCGTTCGTCGACGCCCGTTTCGATTTCTACGACAAGACCCTGCGCGGCCAGCCCGAGCAGAAACCGCAGTGGAAGCGCTCGCTGAGCGCGGTCAACGATGCCATGGGGCAGGCGCTGGGCCAGTTGTACGTGGCCAAGTATTTCCCGCCGGAAGCCAAGCAGCGTGCCGAGGAACTGGTCACCAACATCCGCAACGCGTTGAAGGCGCGCATCCAGAACCTCGACTGGATGAGCGACGAAACCAAGGCCAAGGCGATCGCCAAGTGGGAAACCTTCCTGCCCAAGATCGGCTATCCCGAAAAGTGGCGCAGCTGGGACGGCCTGAAGATCACCGCGGACAACTACTTCGCCAACATGGAGGCGGCGCAGCAGTTCGACCATGACTACGACATCGCCAAGATCGGCCAGCCGACCGACCGCCAGGAATGGTTCATGACGCCGCAGACGGTCAACGCGTACTACAACCCCACCGACAACACGATCAACTTCCCGGCCGCGATCCTGCAGCCGCCGTTCTTCTATGCCAAGGGCGACGACGCGATCAACTACGGCGGCATCGGCGCGGTGATCGGCCACGAGGCCAGCCACGGCTTCGACGACCAGGGCAGCCAGTTCGACGGCAGCGGCAACCTGGACAACTGGTGGACGGACGCCGACAAGAAGCAGTTCGACGAGCGCGCGCAGAAGCTGGTCGACCAGTTCGACAACTACGCGCCGCTGCCCGACCACCCGGACCTGCACGTCAACGGCAAGCTGACCCTGGGCGAGAACATCGCCGACCTGGGTGGCCTCAACATCGCCTACGACGCGCTGCAGACCGCGCTGAAGAATCAGCCGGCCGAGGCCACGCAGAAGATCGACGGCTACACCGAGGATCAGCGCTTCTTCCTCAACTGGGCGCGCGTGTGGCGTGGCAGCATCCGCGACAAGGCGCAGATGGTCTACCTCAACGCCGATCCGCATTCGCCGATGAAGTTCCGCGCGATCGGCGCGCCGTCCAACATGCCGGCGTTCGCCCAGGCGTTCCAGTGCAAGACCGGCGACGCGATGGTTCGCCCGGCCGACAAGCAGGTGAAGATCTGGTAACCGCCGGCGCGGCGGCAGGCGCAACGCCTCGCCGCCGCAGCCGAACATCGACAAGCAGGAAACACGAGGCCCCACACGCTGCTGCGGGGCCTCTCGCTGTGTGATGCCTGTCGTTGGCGAATGGGCCTTGTTGCCTCGACGAGTTATTGCAAATCATTCTCATTGGCAATATCGTGTGCGCCTTCACGGCCACCGCCGTCACTCCATTCGATCGACGGCGATGGCTGTCGCGCGTGCGGGACGGGGACCGGCCTGATTCCACACGACGCACAGGACCCCGCATGAGCCCGATCAAGAGCAGGAAACACCCCACCCGCCGCGCCCTCCCCGCGATGGCGCCCGGGTTGCTGACCACCGCCCTCCTCGGCAGCCTGGCCCTCGCCCCCGCGCATGCCGCCACGCCCGCCGACGCGGCTGCCGCGGACGCCCCGCTGGTCGCGCAGGCGCGCAACCTGCCGCGCGTGCAGGTGCGAGGCAGCGTCGGCGTCGACTACCGCATCGACGAGCTCTCGTCGAACAAGTTCACCCAGCCGCTGCTGGACACCACGCAGACCATCAGCGTCATCGGCCGCGACCTGATCCAGCAGCAAGGCGCCACCACGCTTTCCGAGGCGTTGCGCAACAGCCCCGGCGTGGGCACCTTCTACGCCGGCGAAAACGGCGCCACCAGCACCGGCGACACGATGTACATGCGCGGCTTCGACAGCTCAGGCAGCATCTTCGTCGACGGCGTGCGTGACCTCGGCTCGGTCTCGCGCGACGTGTTCAACATCGAGCAGATCGAAGTCACCAAGGGCCCGGACGGCACCGAATACGGCCGCACCGCGCCGACCGGCGCGATCAACATGGTCAGCAAGCGCCCGCAGCTGGACAACGCCATCTCCGGCTCGCTGGGTTACGGCAGCGCCAGCCAGCAACGTGCCACCGCGGACTGGAACCAGGCGATCGGCGAAGACGCTGCCTTCCGCCTCAACGTGATGGGCCAGGACAGCGGCGTGCCGGGGCGCGACCGGGTGCAGAACAACCGCTGGGGCGTGGCGCCGTCGCTGGGCCTCGGCCTGGGCAGCGCCACCCGGACCTATCTCGACTACCTGCACGTGAAGCACGACAACGTGCCCGATGGCGGCGTCTCCACCATCGGCCTGCCCGGCTACGCCAGTCCCGATCCGACGCGGCCGTTCCTGTCCGACGCCGCTGCGGTCGACCCGCACAACTTCTACGGCACCCGGCAGGACCACGACGACGTGCAGGTCGACATGTTCACCGCGATCGTCGAACACGATTTCTCCGATCACCTCGCCGTGCACGACACCTTGCGCTGGGGCCGCACGCGCCAGGATTACCTGCTCACCTCGTTCACGGCCACCGCGGCGCACC
This sequence comes from Rhodanobacter sp. UC4443_H10, assembly GCF_052978325.1. Lineage (NCBI taxonomy): Bacteria > Pseudomonadati > Pseudomonadota > Gammaproteobacteria > Lysobacterales > Rhodanobacteraceae > Rhodanobacter > Rhodanobacter sp. UC4443_H10. The sequence continues at coordinate 1,384,523 of NZ_CM129668.1, forward strand.
TGTCGACGCCGGACCCGGATGACCCCTCGACCTGGACGGTGGCGCGCAGCAACCCGACCTTCAAGCACCAGACCAACCGCATCCTCACCAACCAGACCAACCTCGCCGCCAGCTTCGACACCGGCGCGGTCGGCCACGACCTCAGCGCCGGCATCGAGCTCAGCCGCGAGCAAGCCGCGACGCAGGGCATTGCCCCGCTCTCCGGCAGCACCTGGCCCCCGGCAAACCTGTACCGGCCCGACCCCGACCAGGGCGGCCTGGCCTACGCCCGCAACGGTGCCCACGGCAACGGCAAGACCGATACCGTCGCGGCCTACCTGTTCGACACGCTCAAATTCGGCGAGCGCTGGCAACTCAACGCCGGCGCGCGGCTGGACCATTACCGCACGCGGTTCGTCAGCACCGACGTCTGCGGCGGCCGGCGCGGCCCGGCCTGCGGCAGTCACCCGGCCGGGACGGTGCTGCCCAGCGTGGACGCGCGCCTCTCCGGCAACCTGCCCAATTACAAACTCGGCGTGCTGTTCAAGCCCGTCGCCGCCGGCAGCATCTACGCCAACTTCGCCATGTCGCAGGAGCCACCGGGCGGCAACACGCTTACCCTCAGCAACGCGTCGAACAGTGCCGACAATCCCGACCTCGACCCCCAGCGCGCGCGCACCGTCGAGCTGGGCACGAAGTGGAGCGTGCTGGGCGACAGGCTGCTGCTGACCGGTGCGCTGTACCGCACCACGGTCAGCAACGACCTGGTGCAGGACCCGACCGATGGCCTGTACTACCAGGTCGGCAGGAAGCGCGTGCAAGGCGTGGAGATCGGCGCGGTCGGCAGGATCACCGACCGCTGGGCGGTGAGCACCGGCTATACCCGCATGGACGCCAAGGTCATCCGCGGCAGCGCGGTGACCAGCGACGGCTCCGCCGATCTGCCGTACACGCCGACCAGCGCGTTCACCGCGTGGACCACATACCGGCTGCCGTTCAACCTCACCCTCGGCGGCGGCGCACGCCATGCCGGCGGGATGAAGCGCGGCAGCGACGGCGCGGTCGGCACGCCGGCCTTCACCCGCGGCTACTGGGTATTCGACGCGATGGCCAGCCTCGAGGTGAACACGCACCTCGACCTGCAGCTCAATGTCTACAATGTCTTCGACAAGCACTACATCGCGGCGATCAACAAGAGCGGCTACCGCTACACGCCGGCCATGCCGCGCTCGGCGATGCTCACCGCGCAGTTGCGCTTTTGACCCGCCGACCCACGCCACCACTTCCCGCGGGTGACCCATGCTGCTGCACATTCCCGGTGTACTGAGCGCCGAACAGATCAGGCGGATGCGCGAGTCGCTCGACGCGGCGCCGTGGGTCGACGGCCGCGAAACGGTGGGTGCGCAGGGCGCGCGGGTCAAGCACAACCAGCAACTGCCTGACGCCTCGCCGCTGCGTCGGCAACTGGGCGAAACGGTGCTGGCGGCGCTGGCCGCGCAACCGCTGTTCCACGCCGCCACGCTGCCGCTGCGCATCCTGCCGCCACGCTTCAACCGCTATGCCGACGGCGGCCAGTACGGCTTCCACGTCGACGGCGCGGTGATGGCCCTCCCCGATGGCGGCGGGCAAATGCGCAGCGACGTCTCGTGCACGCTGTTCCTCGGCGAACCGGACGAGTACGAGGGCGGCGAACTGATCGTCAGCGACACCTACGGCGAGCACGAGGTGAAACTGCCGGCCGGCGACCTGATCGTCTACCCGTCCAGCAGCCTGCACCGGGTGGCCCCGGTGACTCGCGGCGCGCGGGTGGCCTCGTTCTTCTGGGTGCAAAGCCTGGTGCGTGACGACAGCCAGCGCCGGCTGTTGTTCGAGCTGGACACCTCGGTCCAGGCATTGACCCGCACCGGCGCCGACCACGCCGCCGTGCTGCAACTCACCGGCGTCTACCACAACCTGCTGCGGCAGTGGTCCGTCACCTGATCGTCGCAGCGGTTCCCTCGGCGCGGCGCACGGCGGATAATCGTCGACCCCCGACGCCGATGGCTGCACGATGTTCGTACCCGGTCAACGCTGGATCTCCTCCGCCGAACCCGAGCTTGGCCTCGGCACCGTGCTGCGCGTCGAAGGACGCGGCGTGCAGGTGCTGTTCGCCAAGGCCGGCGTGCTGCGCCCTTACGCGATCGACTCGGCGCCGCTGCTGCGCGCCGAGTTCCGCGCCGGCCAGCGCGTCGCCGGCAAGGGCATCGCGTTCCTGGTCGAGCGCGTCGAGATCAAGGACGAGCTGCTGATCTACCGCGGCGAAGGCCGCGAACTGCACGAAGGCCAGCTCGACGACGAACAGAGCGTGAGCCAGGCCGACGACCGCCTGATCGGTGGGCGCACCGACAGCGTGGCGCAGTTCGAGCTGCGCCTGGAGGGTCTGAAGCGGCGCGCCGAGGCGCGCCGTTCGCCGATGTGGGGCCTGGGTGCCGCGCGCATCGGACTGGTGCCGCACCAGCTGCGCGTGGCCGGCATCGCCTCGGCGCGCCGCCCGCCGCGCGTGCTGCTGGCCGACGAAGTGGGACTGGGCAAGACCATCGAGGCGGGCATGATCGTCGCGCGCCAGCTCGCCACCGGCCGCGCCTCGCGCGTGCTGCTGCTGTTGCCCGACACGCTGGTCTACCAGTGGTTCGTCGAGATGCTGCGCCGCTTCAACTTGAGCTTCGCGATCTACGACGAGGAACGCTGCGAAGCCCTGGAGCAATCCGGCGACGCCGGCAACCCGTTCGAGGACGAGCAACTGGTGATCGCCGACTTCGGCTTCCTGGAAAGCTCGCCGAAATACACGCAGCAACTGCTGGACGCGCCGTGGGACCTGCTGGTGGTGGACGAAGCGCATCACCTGGCCTGGTCGCCGGAAGCCGCCAGTCCGCGCTACACGATGGTGGAGCAACTGGCCGCGGCGATCCCCGGCGTCATCCTTCTCACCGCCACCCCGGAACAGCTCGGACGCAGCGGCCACTTCGCCCGCCTGCGCCTGCTCGATCCGCAGCGCTACCACGATCTGGACGGCTATCTGGCCGAGGCCGACACCTATCAGGCGCTATCGAAGATCGCCGACCGCCTGCTCGACGGCCAGCCGTTGGATGCCGGCCAGCACGCCGCGCTCACCGAGGCCTTCCACGGCGATGCGACGCTCACCGCACTGCTGGCCGATTCCACCAGGCCGGCCCATGCGCGCGAACTGCTGGCCGCGCTGATCGACCGCCATGGCACCGGTCGCGTGATGTTCCGCAACAACCGCGCCGGCGTCGGCGGCTTTCCCAAACGCCTGCCCGAATGGCACCTGCTGGACGCCGACACGGTCGACGACAGCACACGGCAGGCGCTGCTGGCCGAGTTCCACGCCGACATCCAGCAGCCGCCGGCGCTGATCGAGGTCGACTACGCCACCGACCCGCGCATCGATACCCTGATCGCCCTGCTGGAGAAACATCCGCAGGACAAGTTCCTGCTGATCTGCCGCAGCCAGGCCAAGGTGCTGGCGCTGGAAGAAGCGCTGCGCACGAAGAGCGGCGTCGGCGTGGCGCGTTTCCACGAAGGTCTCAGCATCGTGCAGCGCGACCGCAACGCCGCCTATTTCGCCCAGCCCGACGGCGCGCGTTTGCTGCTGTGCTCGGAGATCGGTTCGGAAGGCCGCAACTTTCAGTTTGCGCACCGGCTGGTGCTGTGGGATCTGCCGCTGGATCCGGACCTGCTCGAACAGCGCATCGGTCGGCTCGACCGCATCGGCCAGAAGCACGACATCGCCATCCACATCCTCGCCGTGGCCGACAGCGCCCAGCACGTGCTGGCGCGCTGGTACGACGAAGGCGTCGACGCGTTCCGCCTCAGCCCGGCCGACGGCCGCGAACTGTTGCGCCGCTACGGCGAGCCGCTGACCCGCCTGGCGGACGAGCACGCCCGCGGCGACGACAACCGCGATCAGGAACTCGACGCCCTGCTCGCCGAAACCCGCGCCAGCCACGAGCAGATGGCGGCACTCATCCGCGGCGGCCGCGACCACCTGCTGGAACTCGCTTCCAGCCGCGACCCGCACGCCGACGAATTGCAGCAGGCCTTCCGCCGCGACGACCATGATCCGGGCCGCGACGCCTTCGTGCAGCGCCTGCTGGAGGCATTCGGCATCCACGCCGAGGAGCTCGGCGCGCAAGTGCTGCTGCTCGACCCGCAATACCTCTCCACCGACGCCCTGCCCGGCTTCGCCGAAGGCCCGCAGTCGGTCACGTTCTCGCGTGAGGTGGCGCTGTCGCGCGAGGAGCTGCCGCTGCTGCGGCTGGACCTCCCGCTGGTAGCCGGTGCGCTGGATCTGGCGCTGTCCGGCGAACAGGGCAATGCCGCCTTCATGGTCGACGACGTGCTGGCTCCGCGGACCGCACTGCTGCAGGCGGTTTACGTGCTCGAATGCGTGGCCGATCGCCGGCTCGACGCCGAGCGTTTCCTGCCGCCCTCGCCGCTGGTGGTGACCGTGGACACCCGCCTGGTCGAACGCGCCGACTTCACGCCCAGCGACACGGCGCTGCGCAAGGCCAACGACCGCCACATCGAGGTGGCACGCTACCGCAAGTTCCTCGGCAAGCTGGTGCCGCCGATGCTGGAACGCGCCGAAGCGCTGGCCAGTACGCGCGCGCAAGCGCACATCGACGACGCCGTGGCCGCCGCCACCGAATCGCTGGACAACGAACTCTCGCGGCTGCTCGCCCTGCGCACAGTGAACCCATCGATCAGCGACACCGAAATCGCCGCCGTCACCGACGAGCGCCACGCCCTGCTCGGTGCACTGCCGCAAGCGCGGCTGCGACTGGACGCCGTGCGTTTCGTCGTCAGCGCCGACTTCCTCGCCCTGCGCTGACCCGCCTGCGACGCCGGGCGGGCACCGCCAGCCCGGCGCGTCCGCCTTTGCGATCCCCGATTCCCGGATCTACAGCATCAGCCGCCGCTGCGGCTTGATCGGCAGCTTGCCACGCCAGTACTGGATCAGCACGATGCCGCCGACCATGCCGCCGAGATGGGCGAAATGGGCCACGCCGGCCTGGGTGCCGGTCACGCCCAGCACCAGCTCCACCGCCGCATAGCCGATCACGAAGATCCATGCGGGGATCGGCACTGGCAGGAAGATCAGCATCATCTTCTCGTGCGGATACAGCATGCCGAAGGCCAGCAACAGGCCGAAAATCGCGCCAGACGCGCCCAGCGTGGGATAGAAGCCATGGGTGAACCAGTGCACCACGATCAGCTGGGCCACCGCCGCCACGACTGCACAGACAAAGTAGTAAATGATGAAATTGCGCGCGCCGAAGGTGCGCTCGATGGTGCCGCCGAACATGAACAGCGCGAACATGTTGAACGCGATGTGGGTCAGGCCGCCGTGCATGAAGGCGTAGGTCACCAGCTGCCACGGGCGAAAGCCGATCGAGGCCAGGCCCTGCGTGGTCTGGAACACCTGGTCGGCCCCCCACGGCCACAGCGCGAAATACTGCAGAAAGACCTCGCCGAAGAACTGTTGCAGCAGGTAGACGACGATGTTGGCGATCAGCAGGTTGCGCGTGACCGGCGGCAGATCAAGGGGCATCAGGCGGTTCCGGGGAAGGGGCTCGACCCCAAGCGTAACGGCGCGCGCGCCCGGCCGCCATGCAGGCGATGTCGCGGGGGTCCGATCGGCCCATGGCGCCGGCCATAAAAAAGCCGCCTTGCGGCGGCTGCAGAACGTACCTGTGCAGGTACTCAACCCTTGTTGTTGGCAGCGAGCGCCATCGCCTCCGGCCGCTTGGCACCGGCGAAACGCTTGGCCCAGTAACCGTCGTCCAGGCTGGAGATTTCCACCGACTTGCCGGCGCTCGGCGAATGGATGAAACGTCCGCCGGAAATGTAGATGCCCACATGCGAGATGCGGTGACGGCCATGGGTGCGGAAGAACACCAGGTCGCCCGGCTTGATGTCGGCGCGATTGATCTTGACCCCGGCCAGGAACTGGCTGGCGGAGGTGCTCGGCAACTGCAGGCCGATCGCGTGCGAGAACACGTAGCGCACGAAGCCGCTGCAATCGAAACCGGTGGCCGGATTGCGGCCGCCGCGCACATAGCGGATGTCGCGCAGACCCATCGCCGCGGCCAGCAATGCCTTGCGCAGGTCGGTGATGTTCTGCGTGGCGACGCGGGCTTCCGGAGTCCGGGCAGTCGTGATCGCCGGCTCGGCCGCAGCCGCCTGCGTGTCCGCCGCCTGGGGCAGCAGGTCGCTGGCGTTGTCGGGCAGTACCGACTGGCTCAGGCGAACGGCCGGGCTGAAGCTGGGGAGCGGCTGCAGCAGCGGCGCGGCCACGCTAACGGAAGCCGATGCGCTGAAGGCAGTGTCGAGATTGGCGGCGCGAAGGGTTCCGGAAAACAGCAGCGCAGGCACAAGCGCAGCAAGCACGATCAATCGCTGGGTTGGCATGCAGGAAAATCCCGGATATTCACGGAGTTGGCCATCACCGCAAAGCGGCAACGACGTGACTGAGCCGTGAAAATACCAAGCCAGGGCCCCTCGTATGTTGGATTGAGGTTAAGTGAACCCTGCCGTTTCGGTATTTCGGGACGCACCGCACATTTGACACAAGTTGATGATAATAAAAGGATTTACTTGCCATCTGACGACTCGGGCCAGTAGTGCGAGTCCGGATAGGGTCGCCGGCCGAAGATCGCGGTGCCGATCCGCACCTCGGTCGCTCCCTCGGCGATGGCGAGCGGAAAATCACCGCTCATGCCCATGGAAAGTTTCGGCAAATCATGCCCTTGCAAAACCGCCTGGTCGCGCAGCTCGCGCAACCGATGGAAGCAGCCGCGCACCTCGACCGGATCGGTGGAGTGGATCGCCAGGGTCATCAGGCCGCGTACGCGCAAGGTGGCGTAGCCGCGCAGGGTGTCGAGGAAGCCGGGCAGCTGTTCAGGCGGCAGTCCGTATTTGCTGGGCTCGGTGGAGGTCTTCACCTGCACCAGCACGTCGATCGCCCGACCCTCGTGCTGCAGGCGGCGATCCAGCGCCTCGGCCAGTTCCAGGCGATCCAGCGACTGCACTTCGCTGGCCAGCCGCGCCACGTCTTTTGCCTTGTTGGTCTGCAGGTGGCCGATCATCACCCAGGCGATGCCGCAGTCGACCAGCAGCGGTGCCTTGTCGCGGATCTCCTGCACCTTGTTCTCGCCGAAGCGATGCATGCCCAGCGCCACGCCCTCGCGGATCAGCTCCGGACCGAAGGTCTTGCTGACCGGCAGGATGGATACCTCGGCCGGGTCGCGGCCGGCGGCCCGGCAGGCCTCGTCCACCCGGCGCCGGATATCGGACCAGTTGGCGGCGAGGTGGGAATGGGTGGTCATCTTGCGGACTCCGCGGGAGAAAAAGGAGTGAGAAATGAGGAGTGAGAGATGAGCGGACGCGTGCGATGCGGCTATCTCTCACTCCTCACTACTCACTACTCACTCCTCGCCCTCAGCCTTGCGCGAAGTGCTTCGCCACCACCTCGGCCACCACCATGCTGACCTTCTTGCCGGTGGGAATGTGCAGGAACTCGTTCGGGCCGTGCGCGTTGGAATGCGGACCGAGCACGCCGGTGATCAGGAACTGCGCCTTGGGGAATTTCTCGCCCAGCATGCCCATGAACGGGATGCTGCCGCCTTCGCCCATGTAGGTGGCCGGCGCGCCGAAGTAGTGCTGCGAGGCATCGCTGACCGCCTGCTCCAGCCACGGCGACAGTGCGGGCGCGTTCCAGCCCGAGCCGTCCTTTTCCAGGGTGAACGTGACCTTGGCGCCGTACGGCGGGTCCTTCTCCAGCAACTGCTTGACGAACTCGCCGGCCTTGGCGCCGTTGAGCGTGGGCGGTACGCGCAGGCTCAGCTTCACCGCGGTGAACGGGCGCAGCACGTTGCCGGCGCTTTCCAGCGGCGGAATGCCGCCGATGCCGGTCACCGCCAGCTGCGGGCGCCAGGTGCGGTTGAGCACCAGCTCGGCAAGGTTCTTGGTGACCGGCTGCATGCCCTCGGCCCACGGGAACTTGCTGTAGATGTCCTCGCCCAGCACTTCGGCCGACAGTTTGGCCTGGTCGATGCGCTGCTGCGGAATGTCGACGTACAGCTCCTTCGGCTTGATCGTGCCGGTGGCAGGGTCCTCCAGCCGCGACAGCAGCTCGCGCAGGATGCGGAAGCTCGACGGCACCACGCCGGACGCATCGCCCGAATGCACGCCCTCTTCCAGCACCTGCACGGTGAGGTTGCCGCCGGTCATGCCGCGCAGGGACGTGGTCAGCCACAGTTGGTCGTAGTTGCCGCAGCCCGAATCCAGGCACACCACCAGCGACGGGCTGCCGATGCGCTCGGCGAGGTGATCGACGTAAAACGGCAGGTCGTAGCTGCCCGATTCCTCGCAGGCCTCGATCATCACCACGCAGCGCGCATGCGGAATGCCCTGCTCGTGCAGCGCCAGCAGCGCGGCCAGCGAGCCGAAAATCGCATAGCCGTCGTCGGCGCCGCCACGGCCGTACAGCTTGTCGCCCTTGAGCACCGGCGTCCACGGACCGAGACCATCAGCCCAGCCGGTCATCTCCGGCTGCTTGTCCAGGTGGCCGTATAGCATGACGGTGTCGTCGCCCTGGCCGGGAACTTCGATGTAGATGAGCGGCGTGCGCCCTTCCAGCCGCACCACTTCCAGCGAGGCACCCGGCAACTGGCTGAGCTTGGAGCGCGCCCAGGTTTCCATCAGCTTCACGGCCGCATCCATGTAGCCGTGCGCCACCCAGTCCTTGTCGAACATCGGCGACTTGTTGGGAATGCGGATGTATTCGACCAGTTGCGGCACGATCTCCGCATCCCACAAATCGCTGACGAAACGGGACAGGCGGCTGGTATCCATGGGCAACTCCAACGTGGCGAACAATCGCTCATTGTAGCAGCGCACCCGCGGCGGCACCGACGTCGCGGGCGGCCGTCGCCCACACGAGCGGGGGCGCAAGCCGCACGTCGGGGCAACCCGGGGTCCGGCTGCGCGGCCATGCGGTGGCGCGCATGGTGAGGGCGCGGCGTCGACCGCCGCGATCCACCCGCCAACCCGCCATTTCACGGAGGAAAGACCATGTTCCACAAGCTCGCCGCCATCGCCCTCGCGCTGGGCCTCGCCGCCCCGGGGCTGCTGTTCGCCGCCACGCCGGTCAACATCAACAAGGCCGATGCCAAGGTCATCGCCAAATCGCTCGACGGGATCGGCGCGACCCGCGCCGAGGCCATCGTGGCCTGGCGCGAGGCGCACGGCCCGTTCAAGAAGGCCGACGACCTGAAACATGTCAAGGGCCTCGGCAAGGCCACGATCGAGCGCAACCGCAGCGCGATCCTGTTCGCCGACGACGGCGCCGCCGGCAGCGACACCGCCGCCGTACCCAAGCCGCGACGCGGCAAGACGGCCGCCAGCGAGTAATCCCGGCGGCGACGGGCGCAAGCGGTGCGCGCCCTGCACCGCTTGCGCTACACTCGCGCGCCGCATCCGCCGCCACGCCGACATGATCCTCCCGCGTTACCACATTGCCGCCTCCGCCATCGCCGGTGCCGGCAAGGGTCTGTTCCTCGACGAGGCGGTGGCCGCGGGCCGCATCCTTACAGCACCTGACGGCATCGAACAGACCTACCGGCAGGCCGACATCGAGGCCTCCGACGCGCTGCGCAGCTTGTGGCACGCCAGCGCACGCTGGTTCGAGGACCGCTACACGCTGACGCCGGAATGGCCCGACGAGTGCTTCATCAACCACAGCTTCACGCCGAACGGACTGTGGCACCTGGGTTTCGTGTTCGCCTTGGCGGACCTGCCCGCCGGCAGCGAAATCACCGTGGATTACCGCCACCTGCTGCCTCCCGGCCAGGCCGAGGACTTTGTCGATGCGGCCACGGGTGAGACAATAACGGGGTTGTCCTGGCAAGAGAGCCTCGTCAGCAGTACCCGCGCCCTGGCCGAACTGCTGGCTCCCGCTCGATCCGGGTCGTGATGGTTGATGGTGATGGTTGAGATTCCTACCCTTGAGACGCCGCGGTTGCGCCTGACCGCGTTGAGCGAACGACACTTCAACGACTACGCCGCGATGCTGGCCGATCCGGACAGCACCCGCTGGGTGGGCGACGGCCAACCGCTGGACCGCACCAACGCCTGGCGCTCGCTGGCGATGCTGTTGGGCCACTGGCAGTTGCGGGGTTTCGGCATGTGGGCGCTGGAGCTGAAGGAGACCGGCGAGTTCGTCGGCCGCGCCGGCCTGATGTATCCGGACGGCTGGCCGGACCTGGAGCTTGGCTGGATGCTCAAGCCGACGCATCGCCACCAGGGCTATGCCACCGAGGCGGGCAATGCGACGCTGGATTTCGCCTGGACCCAGTTGCGCGCGCCGCGCGTGATCAGCCTGGTGCGCATCGGCAACGAGGCCTCCGACCGGCTGGCCGAGCGGCTCGGCGGCGAACACATCGAGAACATCGACTTCTACGGCAGCAACAGCCACGTGTTCGCCTACTACCCGCCGCATCGCGAACGCCACCGCGCCTACGCCTGAGCGGACGTCAGTAGACGTCGCGGCGATAACGCCCCTGCTCACGCAACTGCGCGACCTGTCCCGCCCCCAGCACGTCGCACAACGCCGCATCGACGCCGGGGGCCAGCCCGTCGAGGCTGCCGCAGACGTAGATCGCCGCCCCCTCGTCGACCCAGCGCCGCAGCTCGTCGCCGGCTTCGCGCAGACGCTGCTGCACATGGATGCGCTCGCCCTGGTCGCGCGACCAGGCAAAATCGGCGCGCTCGATGGCGCCTTCGCCGATCCAGCGCTCGATGTCTTCCCGGTGGAGGAAGTCGTGCGCACGATGACGCTCGCCGAACAGCAGCCAGTTGCGCGTCCGGCCGACGGCGATGCGCTGCTTGAGCAGGGCGCGCAAGGCGGCCAGGCCCGTGCCATTGCCGATCAGCACCAGCGGGCGCGCATCGCGAGGCGCATGGAAGTTGACGTTGCTGCGCACGCGCAGCGCGATCTCCGCGCCGATCGGCGCGTGCTCGGTAAGCCAGCCCGAGCCCAACCCGGGATAGCCACCACGCGCACGCATCCGGCGCACGATCAACTGCAGCGCGCCGTCCTGCGGCAGCGAGGCGATCGAGTACGCGCGATGCGGCAGCTGTTGCAATATCGCGGCGACGCCTTCCTCGTCCAGGCCGTCGACCTCGCCCGGCTCGGGCAGGCGACAGCGCGCCAGCAAGGTCGCCAATGGCAGCCGCTCCCGGTGCCCGAACGGCACCACGACGCGGCCATCCAGCCCCCGCGCCGCCAGCCATGCCGCCACCGCTTCGGCAGCATGGCAAGGACCGATCTCGGCCAGGTCGCCGGCCTGCCAATCGGCACGACCTTCCAGCGGCTTCATCGCCAGATGGAAGCAGGGTTCACCCACGCTGCCCGGATTGAGCAGGCGGCGCTCGACCAGTTGCCAGCGCTGGTATTTCGGCGCCTGCCAGTCCGGCAGATCAGGCGCGCCGCCGAGCATGGCCAGGTGATGCTGCCAGTGGCGCAGGCTGGCGTCGTCCTCGCTGTCCACCTCAACCGGATCGAACAGCGCCTGCGCGCCGCTGGCCTGCAGCCAGCGCTGGAGCTGGCGGCCGAAGCCGCAGAAGTCCTCGTAGTCGCTGTCGCCCAGGGCCAGCAGGCCGTAATGCAGGCCGGCCAGTGACGCCGGCTGTTGCATCAGCTTGCGGCTGAACATCTGTGCCATGTCCGGTGGCTCGCCATCGCCGGTGGTGCTGACCACGAACAGCACGCGGCCGGCCTGGCGCAGGTCGTCCAGCGCCAGATCGCCGATGCCGATCATGCGAGTGGGCAGACCGGCCAGTTGCAGGCTCTGCGAGGTCTGCCGCGCCAGTTGTTCGGCGAAACCGGTCTGGCTGGCGTACACCACGCGCAACATCGCGTCCGCGGGCCGAGCCTCGATGCTGCGGATGTCGCCCGCATCGCGCGTGGCGGGCGACTCTGAGGCCGCCATGTCCGTCACGGCGACCGGCCGGCGTGGCGCGGCATGACGCCGAAAGCGCAACAGGCCGAACAGATCCAGCGCCGAAATGGTCCAGTGCCACGGGTACAACTGGCGCGTGCAGAAGGTACCGCGCTGCAGTTGTGCGTTACCGACAGAAGAGGTGGGTTGATTCATGGCGATCCGTGTTCCGCGCGCCAGCCCTTCCCGCGGCAACTTGCGTGGGCGCGAAAGACGGAACCGGCGCGGTGCCGGGCAAATGATCCGGTCGCATCATTAGACAGTAAACAAGAATCAATCGCAATACGGCACGTCGGGGAACGCAGCATTCCCCATGGGCGAAATGGCTGCCCCGACCCATGAGCAATGCACCACGGACGCGGCGCCACACACGCCAGCGCTATCGTCCGGCGTGATACAAACGGGTACCGCGCGCCCCCTCGCAACCGCCGTGCCCGCGCCGGCAGTCAGCTCAACCCGATCTGCTTCATCGCCTTGCTCTTGATGCCCGCGAAGAAACCCTTCTTCGCATGCGTCCCCTTGTTGCTGCTCAGCCCCTCCAACTGCAGGCGGGAACCCATGATGTTCTTGTTGGCGATCTTCAGCAGCGGGTCCATCTGCTTCTTCTTCATCAGCTCGACCTTGTCCATCCAGCCCGGCAGGCCGATGTCGGCGATGAACATGTTGGCGACCGCCGAGGTGTCGGCGCAGGTGAGCAGGTAGCAGCCGAGGATCGGGCACTCGCCGAACACCGTGAGATCCAGCGTGTTGGGCGCCGCCAACCGCTTGTTGCCGGCACGCATGTCCTTGATGTCCAGGCCCAGCGAGAACAGCTGGAGGCCCAGGCTGGCCAGCGTGTTGGCCACGCCGATCGCCGCGGTAGTGGCCGTGCCGAAGTCGGCGAACAGACCGCCGATCTTCGCTCCCGTCGCCACCGTCTGCTGGCCCAGTTTCACCGAGTGCTGGGCCAGGTCGCGCTTGATGATCGCCTGGATCGCTTCGGCCGCCGCACTCGGATCACCCATGCGGAAGCCATTCTTGTATTCGTCGCTCTTGTAGAGGTTGTAGCCGTCCTGCGCCACCGCCTTGCCCGCCTTGGCCAGCCTCACCGTGCTGGTGACCACGCCGAGGTAGGGCGTCACCTCCGACAGCAGTTCGTGCAGCACCTCGCCGCCGATCGCCTCGATCACGTCGTGGATGTTCTCCACGTCGGCGCATTCCACCATGAAGTTCTCGAACGCCTCCTTCATGCCCGGCACGCTGGCGACCTTGCTTGCCGTGCTGCCGCCCTTGGCAAGCTTGTCGACGCCCGACTTCAGCTTCTTGCCGGACGACAGCAGCGACTTGCCCGACGACAGCATGCTGGCACTGCCGAACTTGAGCTTGGTGCCCCCGAACATGTTGACGACGAGCTGGCGGCGTGCGCGCGCCAGCTCGCCCATGGCTTTGAATTCGCCCGAGCTCAGCGGTTTGGAGGGCATTGGTCTGGTCCCTCGTTGAGGCTGACGATATTGCGCAGCGGCGCCATCATGGCTTCGTGCATTGGTCGTAATCCGTACTGGCCGGATGGGTCATCTTCAGCGAGCCACAATACAGCGAGACTGCCGCCCATGCGTAAGAGTCAGCGTTTTCAAGCCGGTCCACGAGACTGAGCGAAAAGTAGGTTGGATCGTCTGCATATGCATGATCCTCCGTATTGAAATATTTGTGTGTTGCCTCATGCACGATGGTCTGTGCATAGCTGATGGGCGAGAAATTGAGATGCTTTACGAAGGACACGTGTATTTCGCCGTGCCGGAAACCGCACGTGATGCCGTTACCCCAGCGCGCGCTCCTTGTTCTCCACGTTGTTGGATCGAGCGAGGTTTTCTCCGGCGATACATAGCCAAGGGCGGAAATGGTGCCGGGCGCCTTGGCAACACCTGATTCCAGATCACGGTTGTTGGCATCTATGTCGATGAGGTAGATGCCGGTATTGAGGTGGAAGCTCAGGCTCAACATGTTCTTGCGGATCTTCTCCAGCACCCATCGGCGGTCTTTTTCGAACACCGCGCGCGGCGAAAAGGACTTGTTCACGACGTTGTCTTTCAGGTACCCACCCTGCGTGTCTCCCGCCACCAGACCAAAATGGGTGGCGAGCACCTGTTGAAACAGCGCCGACTCCTTCTTGCGCAGAAGCACCACCGCGGCGAATTCGTCGTTGGCCTTGCGCACGATACGTCTGGCGCGGCTCGCCGCTGCGATGATCGATGCTTTCATCGCATCACTTGGATAATTCGCGCCCGCCGCGGGCTTCTTGTAACCGATGACCACGCCCGGCGAAAGCACTTCCATGTGATCCGTGAAACCACGCCGTGGATCGGCAGGCACATGCATTCCGAGAGTCTTGCGTACGCCGACTTCCGCCTTGCGCACGAGAGTGCTGGGTTTCGTAAAGCCGTTCATGCGGTAATCTCCTGAAGACCGACCGATTGATGATGTGGCCGAGTGGATCCGGCCAATTCTTTGCCATCACAACTGCACGAGAGTCGGTACAAAGCGGCGTGCATTGCTCGCGCACGTCAACCGAACGCGTAAGAAAAATCTCCGTCCGCCACGTCTACCCGCACCTTCGCAATCTCCTCTCCCGCGATCATCTTGCTCAGGAAAGCGCGCGAAATATCCGGCAGCATCGAGTTGGTCAAGATCGCATCGATCATGCGGCCGCCCGACTCGGTCTCGGTGCAGCGCTCGACCACCAGCTTCACCACGTCCTCGCTGTACTCGAACGGGATCTTGTAGCGGGCCTCGACGCGCTTCTTGATGCGGTTGATCTGCAGCTTGACGATCTTGCCCAGCATCTCCGGGCTCAGCGGGTAGTACGGGATCGTCACCAGGCGGCCCAGCAGCGCCGGCGGGAAGATCTTCAGCAGCGGCTCGCGCAGCGCCTTGGCCATGCCCTCGTGATCGGGCATCAGCTCCGGGTCCTTGCACAGGCCGGCGATCATGTCGGTGCCGGCGTTGGTGGTGAGCAGGATCAGGGTGTTCTTGAAGTCGATCTGGCGGCCCTCGCCGTCTTCCATCACGCCCTTGTCGAACACCTGGAAGAAGATTTCATGGACGTCCGGATGGGCCTTTTCCACCTCGTCCAGCAACACTACCGAATACGGCTTTCGACGCACCGCTTCGGTAAGCACGCCACCCTCGCCATAACCGACATAGCCCGGAGGCGCGCCCTTGAGCGTGGAGACGGTGTGCGCCTCCTGGAACTCGCTCATGTTGATGGTGATGATGTTCTGCTCGCCGCCGTACAGCGCCTCGGCCAGCGCGAGCGCGGTTTCGGTCTTGCCCACGCCGGAGGTGCCGGCGAGCATGAACACGCCGATCGGCTTGTTCGGGTCGACCAGGCCGGCACGCGAGGTCTGGATGCGCTTGGCGATCATCTCCATCGCGTGGTCCTGGCCGATGACGCGCTGGCCCATCAGCTTGGCCAGGTTCATCACGGTCTCGACTTCGCTCTTGACCATGCGACCGACCGGGATGCCGGTCCAGTCCGAGACCACCGAACCCACCGCCTGCTGGTCGACCGAGGCCAGGATCAGCGGATGCTCGCCCTGCAGCTCGGCCAGCTGGCCCTGCAACTCCTGCAGTTCCTTCAATGCAGCAGCGCGATCATCCCCCGCAAGGGCAGCCTCTCCCGCCGATGCCTCCTTTGCTTCGGCAACCTGGTTGGCCGACTCTTCCAGCGCACTGCCGGTGCCTTCTACCGGCGCCGAAGAACCGCGCAACTTCGAGCGGATGTCGAGGATCTTCTCGACCAGATCCTTCTCCTTGATCCAGTTCGCCTCCAGCGTTTCCAGTCGTGCCTTCTGCGTGGCCAGCTTCTCGTTGGCGGCGTCTTCGCGGGCAGTGACGTTCACGCCGACGTTCTTTTCGCGCGCGATGATGCCCAGCTCGGTCTCCAGCGCCTGGATGCGCTTGCGGGTGTCGTCCACCTCGGCCGGCACGGCGTGCTGGCTGATCGCCACGCGGGCGCAGGCGGTATCGAGCAGGCTGACCGACTTGTCCGGCAACTGGCGCGCGGGAATGTAGCGGTGCGACAGCTTCACCGCCGCCTCCAGCGCCTCGTCGAGGATCTGCACCTTGTGGTGCTTCTCCATCACGCTGGCGACGCCGCGCATCATCAGGATCGCCTTCTCCTCGCTGGGCTCGTCGATCTGCACGGTCTGGAAGCGGCGGGTCAGCGCGGGGTCTTTCTCGATGTGCTTCTTGTACTCCGCCCAGGTGGTGGCGCCGATCGTGCGCAGGTTGCCGCGCGCCAGTGCGGGCTTGAGCAGGTTCGCCGCGTCGCCGGTGCCGGCCGCGCCGCCGGCGCCGACCAGGGTGTGCGCCTCGTCGATGAACAGGATGATCGGCTTGGTGGACGACTGCACCTCCTCGATCACCTGCTTCAGGCGGTTCTCGAACTCGCCCTTCATGCTGGCGCCGGCCTGCAGCAGGCCGACGTCAAGCACGCGCAGTTGCACGTCCTTCAGCGGCGGCGGCACGTCGCCGATGGCGATGCGCATGGCAAAGCCCTCGATCACCGCGGTCTTGCCCACGCCGGCTTCGCCGACCAGCATCGGGTTGTTCTGGCGACGGCGCATGAGGATGTCGACCAGCTGGCGGATCTCGTCGTCGCGACCGACGATCGGGTCCATCTTGCCGTCGCGCGCCTGCGCGGTGAGGTCGATGGTGAACTGCGCCAGCGCTTCCTGCTTGCCCATCTGTGCCGGCGACATCGCGCCGCTGGCCTCGCCCGGCGCGCTGCCACCGCCCATGCGGAAACCGTCGTTCGCATGCTGCCCGTCCTCGGGTGAGCCGCCGACCACCTCGGCGAACTTTTCCACCAATGCTTCGGGCTTGATCTTGTCGAACTCGGCCGAGATGTTGACCAGCGCGTTGCGCAGATTGCGCGTGCGCAGGCAGCCGACGATCAGGTAACCGGTGCGCACCTGCGCCTCGCCGAACATCAGCGTGGCGAACACCCAGCCGCGCTCGACCGCTTCCTCGACGTTGCTGGACAGATCGGAGATGGACGAGGAGCCACGCGGCAGCCGGTCCAGCGCATCGGTGATGTCGCGCGCCAGGTTCGACGGGTTGAGGTTGAACTGCTTGACGATGCGGTGCAGGTCCGAATCCTGCAATTGCAGGATCTGGTGGATCCAGTGCACCAGTTCCACGTACGGATTGCCGCGCAGCTTGCAGAACACCGTCGCGCTTTCGATGCACCGGAAAGCGAGCTTGTTGAGTTTCCCGAACAGCGCGCCGCGACTGATCTCGGCCATGTCATTGATCCTCTGAGTTGATTGCCAATCCCATCATGTCTGTTGCCACGTCGACCCGGCCGCCAGCGGCTATCCCACCGGTTGCAGCACGACCTCGTCGACGTCGTCGTCGTGCCGGGGCGAACCCATCCACGTCGTCAGGCCCATCCGTCCTTCGCGCCCCAGGCGCGTCACCGGGACATCGGCCTTCTTCAGTACCAACTGCACATCCCAGGCTTTTTCCTCGCCGACGTAGGTTTTCACCGCGGCCACCAGTTGCCGCAGCGCTTCGCCGCCGGGCAGGAAGTTGTTGAACTGGGCGCGGGTGAGCGGCCCCAGGCGCAGGCGGAAACGCTGCTGGCTGCCGCGCACGTATTCGCCGGTGACCGTGGTCAGGCCCAGTGCTGCAACCTCGCGCGAGGCGCCCAGGCGCAGCTGCGAGGCGGACGGCAGGCGCATCCATTCGGCGATGAACTCGACGACGCCCACCGGCACGCGGAAGAAGCGCTCCAGCATGCCCTGCAGGCCTTCGGCATTGCGCGCCTGCTGCAGCAGGCGTGCGGCGAAGAACCGCTTGAACTGGTCCGGCAAGGCGTCGCGATCGCCCAGATCCGGCGTGGCCAGGCCGACCAGCGCGCCCATGTACAGCTGGAAACGATCCTCCTCGGGGCGATCCAGCTGCACCGTGGGCTGGGCGTCGGCCCAGCTGCGGTAGAACAGGCTCATCATGCGATGGTGGAAGATGTCGGCGAACGCGCGGAAGGTGGAATCCCGCGCGTTGATCTCGCGGTCCATCGCGTATTCGGTCAGGTGCAGCGGCAACGGCCCGTTCGGGCCGAACAGGCCGAAGAACAGGCCTCGCATGCGCGCCGGCCGGCCGCCGCCACCGGGCTGGTAGCTGTCCACGGTGCGTGGCGCAAAGGCCAGCGAAGGGGTCTGGCCCAGGCGCACGAAGTCATCGCTGACCTTGGTCGACTGGCCCAGCCGAGGACGCTCCGGGAATGCGCACTCCAACCGCCGGAGCGCTTCGAAGAACTCGAAGGACTCGGGATGGTCGCGCAGCGCGTTCTCCAGCGCTACAGCGTCTGCCGTGTTCCCAGCCGGGCGGGCCATCGGGCGACCTCGTTGCGTTCCAGCGTGCGCAGAACGGTTTCAGTGAAGGAGTTGATCGACACGTAACGGGTAAAGAACTGCTGCATCACCGCGCCCAGCAGGAACGCTCCGGTGCCCTCGAAGGCGCCGTCGTCGCAGGTCAGGGTGATCTCCAGGCCGCGGCCGAAGGTGATCGGCCCGGGCAACGGGATGCGTCGCACGATGGATTGCGAACTCACCGCCTTGAGCCCCTCGATCTGGCGCAGTGCGCTGGAGTCGAACTCGTCGCAGTACAGGGTCAGCATCTCGCGCAGTGCCGCGGCGCCTTCGCCCGCGTTGTTTTCCAGCAGCGACACGTAGTTGAGCTGCAGGTGGCTGAGCAGGCGCCACGCGGTCTCGCCGGTGGCGACCGAGGCACGCGGCTTGGTCGGACCGGCGACGCAGCGGATCGATTCCACCGGCGCGCCCGTCTCCAGGGTGAAGTCGGTGTGGGACTTGCCGACCGGCATCTGCAACGGAAGGTCGCGGTTGGTGCACATCAGCTGCATGCCGATCTGGCGCAGCTCGGTGGAGTACGGCGCCTCGCTGGAGTCGACCAGCGAGATGAACATCTCGTTGCCGATGTAGCTGGAGCGCGCACCCTGGCGCTTCTGCCGGGAGGACAACAGCCGCGGCTCGCGGCGGATCGTGTAGTAGGCCGAGTGCCGCGCGTGCCAGGTGCGCTCGTCGCAGCCGTAGAACGGCAGGAAGCGCTGCTCCGGCTCCTGCCGGTCGCCGAACCCCTCGACGTTGCCGATGCTGTGGATTTCGAAATCCATCGGCCGGGTGCGATCGGCGAGGATGTGGTATTCGCTGGTGCCCTGCGTCAGGTGGATGCGATCGGCACGCCGCGGGAACAGGTTGATCGCCGGCGTGCAGAACAGCCGGAAGTTGCTGACGTCGACGGCGTTGTGCAGGCTGGCCACGCTGCGGTCGAACAACACCACGATCTCGAACTCGTTGCCCTTGGCCCGCGCCAGCAGCGACCGCAGGCCGGTGAACTCGGCGAACAGGAAGCGCTCGGGGCAGGCGAAATACTCCTGCAGCAGCCGGTAGCCGCTGAACGAGCGCCCGGAGTACGGGATCAGCGCCTCGTCGTCGTCGTAGCCGCGACGCTCGATGTGGCTGGCGTCGTGGTTCTCGTTGATCGCCCCCGACGCGCCCTGCGCGCGGACCTGGTAGCCGACCGCATTGCCGAGCAATTGCTCGTACAGGCGCTTGGGCAGTTCATCGGCACCGGCAAGGAATATCGGCAGCCGGTCCAGCGCCAGCATGTTGGCCTGGGCACCGGCGGTGACGCGGAACTTCAGGCGCAGGCCGGCGCGTACGATCTTGCCGGCCGGCAGCACCACCCCGGCGGCGGCGATCGCGGCGGGGGTCTCGAAATACTTCGCCTCGGCCAGCTCCAGCGGCCACAGGGTGACCTCGTGGGCGGTGCGGTATTCGCAGGCGGTGCGGTCGTCCTTGCCGATCATGCTGCGCAATGCCGTGTGCCGGGCCACCTTGTGGCCGGCCAGCAGGCCGCTTTCCTTGAGGTCCGGGTGCATCTGCACCACGGCCATCGAGGGCACCGGCGCCAGGTAATGCGGATAGATCATCTCCAGCAGGTGCTGGGTGAACACCGGATACTGCGCGTCGAGTTTGAGCTGCACGCGCGCGGCCATGAAGGCAAAGCCTTCCAGCAGGCGTTCCACGTAGGGGTCGGCGCACTCGAAGCCTTCCAGGCCTAGGCGGCCGGCGATCTTCGGATACTCGCGGGCAAACTCGCCGCCCATTTCGCGTACGTGTTGCAGTTCCCGGTTGTAGTAGCGCAGCAGTCTCGGGTCCATGGGCGATCAGCCGAAGCCCTCCGACACCTTGAAGTTGCCGGTCTCCAGGTCGACTTCGGTCTTCAGGTACAGGTTCAACGGAATCGGCTGCGCCCACATTTCCGATTCGATGTTGAAAATCAGCGCCTGGCGATCCATGCGCTTGGTCAACGCGTTGACGTTGACGCGCAGGGTGTTGGCGGTCAGCCGCGGCTCGTAGGCCACGATGGCATCGCGCACACGACGCTGCAGCGCTTCGGCGTTGATTCCCGACAGCGCCGCACCGGTAAGGTCGGGAATGCCGAAGTTGAGCACCGAGCGGGAAACCTCGGGATATTCCTCGAGCTCGACATTCGCCTCCAGGCTCACGCAATTCAGCAGCCAGGAGATATCGCGGGTGACGCATTCGCGCAGTCGAGACACCGAGATCACGCGCTTCTCGCGGCTTTCCTCCAGCTTGCCCGGCTCGTCGTCGGTCAGGCGATCGAGCAGCGAAGGCTGAAGTCGTTCCTGGGTGGTGAGCTCAGCCATGGAAAGTCGGCACTCCGGCTCAGGCGACGTCGAAGGTGATCAGTCGCGCGTCGAGCAGCGGATAGTCGGCCACGTCGGTGGCCAGCATGCGCTGTCCCAGACCGATCTGGTCGCTGCCCTGCTCCACCCAGTCGGTCTTGCGCCCGAGCACGATGTCCTGGTCCTCGGACCGTTCGCTGCCGGCGTAACGCCCCGGAATGAAGCCGATGGCCTGGCCGCCATTGCTCCATGTCACCTGGGTGGGCACCCAGATCTTGTCGCGCAGGTCACTGGGGGCCTCGAATTTCAGCTCGCGCAGGCGCGAGAACGGTACCCAGGAGTAGCCGCCGTTGACGATGATCTCCAGGCACGGCCCGATGCGGGGGTCGGCATCGGCGATCCACTCGAACGCGGCGCCGTCGATGTTGCCCGCCACCGCGGGAGCCTGTTCCAGTGCCTGCTCGCGCAGCGTCGCGGCCTGCTCGTGCCTGCCTTCGGCGCCGAGCTTGAGCGATTGCAGCAGCCACGCCAGCCAGGGTTCCGGCTCGCCGATGATCACCGGCATGCGTTTGCCGGCGAAGACGTCGGCGCGCACCAGTTCGCCCTTCAGCGCCTCCGAATAGGCACCGACCATCATGGCGTTGAGCGGGTCGAGTTCGCCGCAGACGCTGAGCTGGTTCTGTGCCCGCTCCCATTGTCCGAGCAGCGCCAGCAACTGGAATAAAAAAACCCGGCGCTTGGCATCTGCCGGGTTGTTGCGTACTTCCGCCGTGAGCAGTTGCAACGCTTCGTCCGGCCGGCCTTCTTTGAGCTTGCTTTCGGGTGTCATGTCGTCTCTCGATGCCGGCGCCCCGTCGGCAGCGTGGCCGCGGGCGCGGGAAGGTCGCCGTCACCCCGACCGGACGATCCCGGGTGCAGGCGGACAAACGCCGCTGGTCGCACCCGGAAGTCCGGGGTGCGACAAGCCGTTGCATTCGTCCCCTGCACCTGGACCGCCGGACAGCAGGTTCCGGCGAAGCCTGGTCAGGCGCCAGCTCAGCTCGCCGCGACTTCCTCGACGCTGTACCCGACCGTGCCGGCCGAAGCCACCACGCCCTTGTCGTTCTGGGCGAAGTACTCGACGTCGAACTTGGCGAAGCTGATCGAGATGTTCTCCGTCAGCATGTCCTCACCGCCCGAGCCGCCGGTGGAATAGCTGGTCACCATCGCGCTGGTCAGCTTGATGGTGAAGTAGTCCTCCTGCTTGCCGCCGGCCTTGGACACGAACAAGGTCGCGGTGCCGATGTGCGCGCCGGTGACCAGCGCCTTGATGAAGGACGTGGTGCTCTTGTCGAGGTACTTGGTGAAGCTGATGTCCTGCACGTTGGCCTTGCCCGCGCCGCCGCCGGTGCCATGGCCGAAGGAACCGCTCTGCGACATCCCCCAGGACCAGGCCAGCAGCTGGATCTGGTCCTTGTGCTTGGTGTGCTTGGATTCGCCGGTGAAGGTGACGTCGCCGCCCTCCAGCTTCAGGTGCATGTCTAGTGCCATGAGAATTCTCCTTGTCTGTTGAAATCAGGTGAACCGGACAGTTCTCGCTCGGAGGAAGCTGCTCGGCGATTGACTGGTACTGCCAGTTGAAACCGTGGAACGAACCTGCGAGAAACTTCCGGGTCAGCTCTTGGCCGCCGAAGGAAGACGGGACACCAGCCTCAGGGAAACGGTCAGGCCCTCCAACTGATAATGCGGCTTGAGGAAAAACTTCGACGTGTAATACCCAGGTGCTCCTTCCACCTCTTCCACCACCACCTCCGCGGCCGACAAGGGTTTGCGGGCCTTGGTCTCTTCGCTGGAGTTGGCCGGGTCGCCGTCGACGTACTGGTTGATCCAGGACGCCAGCCAGCGCTCCATCGCCGTACGATCCTTGAAGGAGCCGATCTTGTCGCGCACGATGCACTTCAGGTAATGCGCGAAGCGGCAGCAGGCGAACATGTACGGCAAGCGCGCGCCCAGCGCCGCGTTGGCGGTGGCGTCCGGATCGTCGTACTCCTCCGGCTTGCTCAGCGACTGGGCACTGATGAACGCGGCCATGTCCGAGTTCTTGCGATGCACCAGCGGCATCATGCCCATCTTGTCCAGCTCGGCCGAGCGGCGATCGGTGATCGCGATCTCGGTCGGGCACTTCATGTCCACGCCGCCGTCGTCGGTCGGGAAGGTGTGTGCGGGCAGGCCTTCCACCGCGCCGCCGGACTCGATGCCGCGGATGCGCGAGCACCAGCCATATTCCTTGAACGAGCGGTTGATATTCACCGCCATCGCGTAAGCCGCGTTCTGCCAGGTGTACTTGGACGAGTCCGCGCCGGCAGTGTCTTCCTCGAAGTTGAACTCCTCCACCGGATCGGTGTTGGCGCCATACGGCAGGCGGGCCAGGGTGCGCGGCATGGTCAGGCCGATGTACTTGGCATCGTCCGACTCGCGCAGCGAGCGCCACGCGGCATAGTCCGGCGTGGAGAACACCTTGGCCAGGTCGCGCGGGTTGGCAAGCTCGTTCCAGCTGTCCATGCCCATCAGGGTGGAAGCCGCGGCCGAGATGAACGGCGCGTGTGCCGCCGCAGCAACCTGCGCGATGCCCGAGAGCAGCTCGACGTCGGGCGGGCTGTGGTCGAAGTAGTAGTCGCCGACCAGGCAGCCATAGGGCTCGCCGCCCAGTTGGCCGTACTCTTCCTCATACAGCTTCTTGAAGATCGGGCTCTGGTCCCAGGCCGTGCCCTTGTAGCGTTTCAGGGTCTTGCCCAGCTCCTTCTTGGAGATGTTCATCACGCGGATCTTCAGCAGCTGATCCGTCTCCGTGTTGTTGACCAGGTGATGCAGGCCGCGCCACGCGCTTTCCAGCTTCTGGAAATCGGGGTGGTGCATGATCAGGTTGATCTGCTCGCTGAGCTTGCGGTCGATCTCGGCGATGTAGGCGTTGATGGTCTGGGCGACGTCGTCGGAAACGATGTCGGCCTTGTTCAGCACCTGCTCGGCCAGGGTGCGCACGGCCGATTCGACCTCTTCCTTGGCGCGGTCGCTCTTGGGTTTGAACTCCTTGCTCAGCAACGCAGCGAAGTCGCCGGCGTCGAGAGTCTGTACGGCGCCTTCCTGTTCGGCTAGCTTTTCGGTGGCCATGCGTGCTTACTCCCCGTCTTTGTTGGTGTCGTCGGCGGGCTTGGGCGCCGAAACCAGCGACTGCAGCAGCGCCGGGTCCTTGAGTGCCTGGGCAATCAGGTTTTCAGCGCCTGCCTTGCCGTCCATGTAGGTATCCAGGTTGGCAAGCTGCGTGCGCGCCTCGAGCAGTTTCGCCACGGCGCCCACCTTGCGGGCGACCGCCGCTGGCGAGAAGTCGTCCATGCTCTCGAAGGTGATGTCCACCGCCAGGCTGCCTTCGCCGGTGAGCGTGTTCGGCACCGCGAAGGTCACCCGCGGCTTCATCGAATTCAGGCGGCTGTCGAAATTGTCGACGTCGATCTCCAGCGCCTTGCGATCCTCGATCGGCGGCAGCTCGCCCGCATTGGCACCGGACAGGTCCGACATCACGCCCATCACGAACGGTACCTGCACCTTCTTCTGTGCGCCGTAGACCTCGACGTCGTACTCGATCTGCACGCGGGGCGCACGATTGCGCGCGATGAATTTCTGACTACTTTGCTTGGCCATGCGACTCTCCCGGTGGGCATGCTTGGGTTTTCGAGATGCAGCATTCATCCGCCCCGGCGCGGCCGGGACCTGCCCGGCGGCAACGGAACGAAAAGTCATTGAAGGCAGGTGCGCAGACGCGGCGGCGACCTTGCACGGTCGTGACCGAGACATCGTGCGCGCGGCATTGGCGATCGGCAGAAAGATCGGGCGACACGGCAACGCGCCCGCGCGAACCGCGTCGACGTACGGGAGCAAGGCACGATTCCGATGGCGACTGTGCACGCAAGTCCATACGTCCCCTTCGTTCCCCCCGGCGGTTCGGCAGTGGCGGCATGACATGCGCCGCGACGGATGCAACGTCTCGGCACACCATCCGACTTTACTGAAGCACCACATCCCGCCGTCGCACGTCGAAACCGATGACCACCCCACCTCGGCGTTGGACTTGGCGTAGCTGCGTGCCCGATCTCCTCGTCGCCTCACGGCGCGCCCGGACCCGAAGATCGCTGGCAGCCGGAGTACGATCGACCGTCCGGGCAATCTACATCCGTGAAGAGATTGCTGCAAGCTGAATCGACGGAATTCCGCCGATCCGCGAGGGAGCGGCGAGAGGGCATCGAATCGAGCGGCTGGCGAGGGCACGCGCAGCGGACGCGAACGTGTTCGGCGAACGAATCAGATGGCCGCGCAGCCAGCGACGAGCGCGCCGTCGCCCCACGAAAAAGGGGAACCCTGGCCGGATTCCCCTCTCGGTTCCACTCGATCGGTGGATCATGGAATTGGTGGGCGGTACAAGGATCGAACTTGTGACCCCTACCATGTCAAGGTAGTGCTCTACCGCTGAGCTAACCGCCCGTCGCCACGGCCAGGCCGTGCGAGCCGCGCAGTATACGGGAGCCGACGGCGCCCGACAATATCCCGCCGCCCGGCTCAGCGCAGGGCCTGCTCGCGCAACTGGTGGATCTGGTCGCGCAGCCGGGCGGCGTCCTCGAACTCCAGGTTCTGGGCGTGCTTGTACATCTGCGCCTCCAGCTTCTTCAGCAGGGCAGCCGCCTGCGCCGCGCCGAGACCGGCGTAATCGGCGCCCTGCTCGGCCACCGCGCGGTCGCGGGTGCGCGTCTTGCCGCCACGCCGGTTGCCGACCTCGCTGCGCGCGCCCTCCATGATGTCGGCGATGCGCCGCACCACGGTTTTCGGGGTGATGCCGTGCACCTCGTTGAAGACGATCTGCTTCTCGCGGCGGCGGGCGGTCTCGTCCATCGCCGCCTGCATCGAGCGGGTGACGTTGTCGGCGTACAGGATCGCCTTGCCGCGCACGTTGCGGGCAGCGCGGCCGATGGTCTGGATCAGCGAGCCGGTGGAACGCAGGAAGCCCTCCTTGTCCGCGTCGAGGATCGCCACCAGTGATACCTCGGGCATGTCCAGGCCCTCGCGCAGCAGGTTGATGCCGACCAGCACGTCGAACTCGCCCAGGCGCAGGTCGCGGATGATCTCGCTGCGCTCCACCGTCTCGATGTCCGAGTGCAGGTAACGCACCTTCACGTCGTGCTCGGACAGGTACTCGGTGAGGTTCTCGGCCATGCGCTTGGTCAGCGTGGTGACCAGTACGCGGTCGCCCATCGCCACGCGCTTGTGCACCTCGCTGAGCAGGTCGTCGACCTGGGTGCGCACCGGGCGCACCTCGACTTCCGGGTCGACCAGGCCGGTCGGGCGCACCACCAGCTCGGTCACCGCATCGCCGGATTTGTGCAGTTCGTAATCGCGCGGCGTGGCGGAGACGTAGATCGCCCGCGGCACGCGCTCCTCCCATTCCTCGAAGCGCAGCGGCCGGTTGTCCATCGCCGAGGGCAGGCGGAAACCGAACTCCACCAGGGTCTCCTTGCGCGAGCGGTCGCCCTTGTACATCGCGCCCAGCTGCGGCACGGTGACGTGCGACTCGTCCACCACCAGCAGGCCGTCGGCCGGCAGGTAGTCGAACAGGGTCGGCGGCGGCTCGCCCGGCGCGCGGCGGGTCAGGTGGCGCGAGTAGTTCTCGATGCCCTGGCAGTAGCCGACCTCGGCCATCATCTCCAGGTCGAAGCGGGTGCGCTGCTCCAGTCGCTGCGCCTCGACCAGCTTGTTCTCCCGGTAGAGATATTCCAGCCGATCCTTCAGCTCGAGCTTGATCGTCTCGATCGCGTTGAGCACGCTCTCGCGGGTGCTGGCGTAATGGGTGCGGGGATAGACGGTGTAGCGCTGCACCTTGCGGATCGTCTCGCCGGTGAGCGGATCGAACAGCGCCATCTTCTCCACTTCGCCATCGAACAGCTCGATGCGCAGCGCCTCGGTCTCCGACTCGGCCGGGAACACGTCGACGATCTCGCCGCGCACGCGATAGGTGCCGCGGCGCAGCTCCGTTTCGTTGCGGGTGTACTGCAGCTCGGTCAGCTGGTGGATCAGCTTGCGCTGGTCGATGCGCTCGCCGGTGGCCAGGATCAGGCGCAGTGACAGGTAGTCCTCCGGATTGCCCAGGCCGTAGATCGCCGAGACGGTGGCCACGATGATCGAATCGCGGCGCGACAGCAGCGCCTTGGTCGCCGACAGCCGCATCTGCTCGATGTGCTCGTTGATCGAGGCATCCTTCTCGATGAAGGTGTCCGACGCCACCACGTAGGCTTCCGGCTGGTAGTAGTCGTAGTAGCTGACGAAGTACTCCACCGCATTGTGCGGGAAGAACTCCCTGAACTCGCCGTACAGCTGCGCGGCCAGCGTCTTGTTCGGCGCCATCACGATGGTCGGGCGCTGGATGCGCTCGATCACGTTCGCGATGGTGTAGGTCTTGCCCGAACCGGTCACGCCGAGCAGGGTCTGCGCGGCCAGGCCGGCCTCGAAACCCTCGGCCAGGCGCTGGATCGCCTGCGGCTGGTCGCCGGCGGGCTGGTAGGGGGCGGCGAGTTGGAAGCGGTCGGTCATCAGCTGCAGATGTGGGCGGGACGGCACATTTTAAATCCGGCCTGCTGACATGCCGCGTCAGCAGAGTCCGACGCCGCGGGCGGCATCGGGCTGCTGGCTGGCACGGGCCATCGTCCTAGCATGCCGGTTCCGGCACAGCGCAGGATGCGAGATGACGACGACGCCATGGAAAGCGAACCGCGGTTTCAGCCTGATCGAACAAGTCATGGTACTGGCCATCGCCGGCATTCTGACCGGCATCGCGTTGCCGCCGCTGCACCATGTGTTGAGCCGCAATCGACTGCAGGCGGCGCAAAGCGACTTCATCGCCGCCTTGCGACACACGCGCAGCACCGCGGCGATCACCGGCAAACGCACGCTGTTCTGCCCCAGTGCGGATGGCAGCCGATGCAGCGAAGACAACCGCTGGGAACATGGCTGGCTGCTCGGACAGGACCTCGACGGCGATCACCAGCCCGATGGCCAACCCGCCCGCACCGGGACGGCCTACGACCTGGGCCTGCGCATCACCAGCAGCAATGGCCGCCACGAGGTGCGTTTCCAGCCTGACGGCAGTGCCGGCGGCAGCAACCTGACCTTGCTGTTCTGCGAGCCGGGGCGGGACAGCCAGGCGCTCAGCGTGGTGGTGTCCAATGCCGGCCGGGTGCGCGGGGCGCCGGCCACAGCCGCACAGGCCGCGCGCTGCCAACATGGCGGCTGACGCGCGAAGTCAGCGGTCGTCGCGCGTCCAGATCGCGCCGTCTTCCTCGCGCACCGGAAAGCTGGCGATCGGGACATACGCCGGCGGCCTGGTCACCGCACCGGTGCGCAGGTCGAAGCGCGCGCCGTGGCGCGGGCATTCCACCTCGAATCCGAACACTTCGCCGCCAGCCAGTTCGCCGCCATCGTGGGTGCAGGTGTCCTCGACCGCATACAGCGCGCCGTCGATGTTGTACACGGCGATCGACGTGTCGCCGTCCCACACCACCTTGTATTCGCCGGGCAGGAAATCGCTGCGCGTGCCGACCCTGATCCATCCGTTCATGCAAGCACCTCGGTGAACTCCTTGACCAGCACCTCGAAACACAGGTCGGCGCGACGCGGAATGCCGAAACGCTCGTTGCCGTACGGGAACGGCTGCCGTTCACCGGTGCGCCGGTAGCCGCGCCGGCCATACCAGGCGATCAGCTCTTCGCGCTGCACGATCACCGTCATGCGCATCGCGCTGCAATGCCACTGTTCGCGCGCGATGCGTTCGGCCTGGGCCAGCACCTGCTTGCCCAGGCCGTGGCCCTGCTCCGCCGGGTCAACCGCGAACATGCCGAAATAGCCGGCCGCAGCTTGCCGCTCGACGTGGCAGCTCGCCACCAGCGCACCGTCGCGGAACGCCAGCAGCACGCAGCTGTCCGGCCGCGCGATCAACGCCTCGACATCGGCCGCGTCGGTGCGCTGGCCGTCGAGCAGGTGGGATTCGGTGGTCCAGCCGCGCAAGCCCGATTCGCCGCGATAAGCCGATTCGACCAGCGCGACGATGGCAGGGACGTCCGCCGCGCGGGCGGTGCGAAATGCGACGGGGGCGCGTGGCTCTGTCATCCGCGCATGGTAATGCGCGACGTGCCGGCCGGCCATGATCTGCAGCAAGCGCGCACGCCGGATCGACTCATGCCGACGGGGTGGCCAGCCGACGGGCCTCGTAGACCTTGAGGTGCGCATGGACGAGTTCCAGCATCGCGGCCGGCAGCTGCGCCTGCCGCGCGCGCGCAAGCATGTCGCCCACCACGTGGTCGGCCTCGATCGGATGGCCCTGGCGCAGGTCGCGCAGCATGGAAGCTTCGAGGCGCGACCCTGGTTCCGTCAGCATGCCGCGCGCCCGTTCCAGCACGCGCTCGTGGGGAGCATGGCCGGCCGCTGCCGCCGTCGCGCGGCATTCCTCCAGCAGGGCGAGCGCCGCCGCGCGACCGCCGGGTGCGGCCTCGATCTCGCCGATCGCCCCGCGCATCAGGCAGGTGATGCCGGCCAGCGAGGTCAGGAAAAACCATTTGTCCCACATCTCCTGCACGATCGCGTCGCTGGGTCGCGCGTCGAAACCGGCCTGGCCCAGCATTTCGGTGATCGCCTGCATGCGCGCGGACGCGCTGCCGTCGCGCTCGCCGAAGGTGAGGCTGTGAAGCCGGTTGAGATGCTGCACGGCTCCTTGCGCGTCGAGCGTGGCGGAAATGGCGCATTGGCCGCCAAAGATGCGCTCGGCACCGAAGCGGTGATCCAGCAGGTCGAGATGGCGCATGCCGTTGAGCAATGGCAGCACGGTGGTGCGCTCGCCCACGGCCGGAGCGATGTCGACCATCGCCTGCTCCAGGCCGTAGGCCTTGCAGCTGAGCAGAATCAGGTCGAACGGCTCGCACAGTGCACTTGCCAGCACGGTCGGCGGCGCGGGCAGGTCGACGTCGCCGGCCGCGCTGCGGATGACCAGGCCGTGCTGCGCCAGCTGCCGCGCGCGGCCCTCACGCACCAGGAAGGTCACATCGCGCCCGTGCTGCAGCAGGCGACCGCCAAAATAGCCGCCGGTAGCCCCGGCGCCCACGACCAGCACACGCATTTCAGTCTCCTCTCGATCCGGCATCGGGCGACAGCTGCATGCGCGCCGCCTGGGCGTCCTTCTCGTGCCACAAGTCGTTCATCCATGCCTTGACCCGGCCGCGGAATGCCGCGTCCTCGTCGTAGCTGCCGATCAGCTCGCGACCGATCGGGCGTTCACGCACATGCACGCGAATTTCGCGCACGCGACCGGCGATCAGGTCGGCAATGGTGCATGGGCCATGCGGATAGACGATGGTGACGTCGAGGATCGCGTGCAGCGCCTCGCCCATCGCATCGAGCACGAAGGCCACGCCGCCGGCTTTCGGCCGCAGCAGGTAGCGAAACGGCGAATGCTGCGCGTCGTGCTTGGCCGGCGTGAAGCGCGTGCCTTCGGCGAAGTTCATCACCGACACCGGCATGTGGCGGAACTTCTCGCAGGCGCGGCGGGTCGCCTCGCGGTCCTTGCCCTGCAGCTCGGGGTGGCGCAGCAGGGTCTGCCGCGAATAGCGCTTCATGAAGGGGAAATCCAGCGCCCACCATGCCAGGCCGAGCAAGGGCACCCAGATCAGTTCCTGCTTGAGGAAAAAGCGCAGGAACGGGATGCGCCGGTTGAACACCTTCTGCAGCACCGGGATATCCACCCAGCTCTGGTGGTTGCACAGCACCAGGTAGTTGCCGTCGCGACGCAGCCCGGCCAGCCCCTCCACCTGCCAGCGCACGCGGGCGAATACGCCGAACAGGACATTGTTGACGCCGATCCAGCTTTCCGCGATGGCGACCAGGGCTCGTGAGCAGGCCTGCCGGATCGCGTGCACCGGCAGCAGCAGCTTGAGCAGGGTGAACGCGAAAATGAAAGCCACGTGCAACAGGATGTTGAGTGCAAGCGCAAGCAGCGCCAGCGGCACGCGGATGAACGATGGCAACGAGGCAAGCATGGGGATGATCGATGGGAACTCCGCCGCACATGATGCCCGACCGTGGCGGCGGCAGGAAAGCCGCCGCCGTTTCAGCGCAGCAGGCGGCGCACCTTGAGCAGGGCGACGACGAAACTGTCGATCTCCTCGCGCGTGTTGTAGAGCGCCAGCGACGCACGCAGCGTGGCGGGCACGCCGAAGAACTGCATCAACGGATGCGCGCAGTGGTGGCCGGAGCGCACGGCGACGCCTTCGAGGTCGAGCAGGGTCGCTAGATCGGTGGCCTGCGCACCTTCCAGCAGGAACGAGACCACCGGCTCCTTCTCGGCCGCCTCGCCGATGATGCGCAGGCCGGGAATCTCGCGCAGGCGTTCCGTGGCGTAATGCAGCAGTTGCTGCTCCCATGCCTCGATCGCCGCGAAGCCGACCGACTCGTAGTAGTCGATCGCCGCCGCCAGGCCGACGAAGCCGGCGATGTTCGGCGTGCCGGCCTCGAACTTGTGCGGTGGCGCAGCGAAGGTGGTGCCGGAGAACTTCACCTCGCGGATCATCTCGCCGCCGCCGAAAAACGGCGGCATCGCCTCCAGGTGTTCGCGCCTCGCCCACAGCGCGCCGGTGCCGGTGGGGCCGAGCATCTTGTGCCCGGTCAGCGCGTAGAAATCGCAGCCCAGCGCCTGCACGTCCACCCGCCGGTGCGGCACCGCCTGCGAGCCGTCGACCAGCAGCGGGATACCGCGCTTGCGGCATTCGCGCGCGATCTCGCGCACCGGGTTGACCGTGCCCAGCACATTGGAAACGTGGGTGACGCAGGCCAGCTTCACCTCCGGCGTCAGCATCTCGACGTACTTCTCCACGATCAGCTCGCCGCGCTCGTCGATCGGCGCGGCCTTCACCGTGGCGCCGCGGCGCGCGGCAACCAGCTGCCACGGCACGATGTTGGCGTGGTGCTCCATCACCGTGGTGAGGATGCTGTCGCCCGCCTTCAGTTGCGGCAGCACATGGCTGTAGGCGACCAGGTTGGTGGCCTGGGTGGTGCCGGAGGTGAGGATGACCTCATCGCGCGAACCGGCATGGATGAACCGCGCGAGCTTGTCGCGCGCGCCTTCATACGCCGCCGTGGCCTCCTCGCCCAGCTGATGCACCGCGCGCGACACGTTGGCGTTGTGTTCGCGATAGTGGGTGTTCACCGCCTCGATCACCGACACCGGCTTCTGGCTGGTGTTGGCGCTGTCGAAGTACACCAGCGGCTTGCCGTGCACCGTGCGCGACAGCAACGGGAAGTCCGCGCGGATGCGCTGGACGTCGAAGACGGTCGGTGTGCTGGCTTGTGCGTTCATTCGGAGAATCCGGTTGGGACTCCCTCCCCTGCTCGCAGGGGAGGGTTGGGCTGGGGTTCGCTCTTGATCTTCAGGCCAGGAGCCTCGCCCCTCCCGGCCTGCCCCTGCGGGCAGGCGCAGGAGCTGGAGCGTCAAGCGGGAAGCTGTGCGACCAGCAAGGTGGATAGATGCTCGCGCAGGGCCACGTTCGGCAGGTCGTCCAGCACCGCGCGGCAGAATGCGGCAGTCAGCAGTGCGCGTGCCTCGGCGAGCGGAATGCCGCGCGAGCGCAGGTAGAACAGCGAACGCTCGTCGAGCTGGCCCACCGTGGCGCCATGCGCGGCCTGCACTTCGTCGGCATAGATTTCCAGCTCCGGCTTGGTGTCGATCTCGGCGCTCGGCGACAGCAGCAGGTTCTTGTTGGTGAGGTTGGCGTCGCTGCCGTCGGCACCGGGCGCCACCACGATCGCGCCGCGGAACACGCCGCGCGCGCGGTCGTTGGCGACGCCGCGCCAGTGCGAGGTGGAGGTGGTGTCCAGCGCCTGGTGGCGGATCGCCAGCTGGGTGTCGATGTGCTGGCGACCATGCGGCATGAACACGCCGCGGGTGTGCACCTGTGCGCCGTCGCCGATCAGCTCGGCACGCAGGTCGTGGCGTACCAACGCGCCACCCAGTTCCAGCACGTGCAGGGCAGCCTGCGCGCGCGCATGCAGGCGCAGGCTGCTGCGTCGAATCAGATTGGTGCCGGCTGCCGCATCCTGCAGCATGACGTGATGCAGCTGCGCACCGTCGCGCAGTTCGATGTCGCTGACCACGGTGGCCAACTGCGCGGCCTCGCCACGGCTTGCATGCTGTTCGACCAGGCTCAGCTCGGCGCCCTCGCCCAGCTCGATCACATTGCGCACATGCCAGGCCAGTTCGGCCTCGGCGCCGACGAACACCAGCTGCACCGGCTGGTCGATCCTGGCGTGGGCGGCTACGCGCAGTACCACGCCATCACCGGCACTGGCGGCATTGATCTGTGCGAAGGCGTCGCCGATGTCGCGGTAGTGGCGCGACAGCGCGAAGCGCAGCGGTTCGACGTCGCCCCGCAAGGCCTGCGACAGCGGTTGCAGCGAAAGTCCGGCGGGCAGCGAATCCACCGCCGACAGATCGGCGCGGAATGCCCCGTTGACGAAGACCAGGCGAACGCCCGAGACACCGGGCAATGCCAGAGTCGATGCCTCCACCGCGCGCGTCTGCGCCGCGGCGTCGCCTTGGGTAAAGCGGCGCTGGCCGAGCCCGCGCAGTGCGGTGTACTTCCATGCCTCCACCCGCGTGTCGGGCAGACCGCCGATGGCGAACGCCGCGCGGTTTTCCTGCCGCGCCGCATCCAGCCAGGCGATGCCGCTGGGCGGCAGCGGGGCATCCAGCAGCGAGGCGACCAACGGCAGCGATGCCGGCTGGTTCATGCCTGCGCTCCCGCCTGGTGCGGGACTGCCGGATGGCTGGCGCCGATCCCGGCGTAGCCATGCGCTTCCAGCTTCAACGCCAGCGACCTGTCGCCGCTCTCGACGATGCGGCCACCGGCGAGCACGTGCACGAAGTCCGGCACCACGTAGTCGAGCAGGCGCTGGTAGTGGGTGATCATCAGGAACGCGCGCTCGGGCGAACGCAACGTGTTGACGCCCTGCGCCACCTGCTTCAGCGCGTCGATGTCGAGGCCCGAGTCGGTCTCGTCTAGGATCGCCAGCTGCGGCTCCAGCACCGCCATCTGGAAGATCTCGTTGCGCTTCTTCTCGCCGCCGGAAAAGCCCTCGTTGACGGCGCGGTGCAGCAGCTCGTCGGAGATCTGCATCACCTTGAGTTTCTCGCGCACCAGCTTGAGGAACTGCATCGAGTCGAGCTCCTTCTCGCCACGCACCTTGCGCTGCGCATTCAGCGCCGCGCGCAGGAAATAGGTGTTGTTGACGCCGGGAATCTCCACCGGGTACTGGAACGCCAGGAACACCCCGGCCGCCGCTCGCGCCTCCGGCGCCAGCGCCAGCAGATCGATGCCGTTGTAGGTCACGCTGCCCGCGGTCACCTCGTAGCCGTCACGGCCGGACAACACGTTGCCCAGCGTCGACTTGCCGGCGCCGTTCGGCCCCATGATCGCGTGCACCTCGCCCGCGTTCACTTCGAGGCTGAGCCCCTTGAGGATTTCCTTGCCCTCGACGCGGGCATGCAGGTTTTCGATTTTGAGCATGAGGATTCCTGATCTTGAGCCCCTCTCCCACCGGGAGAGGGGTTGGGGTGAGGGTTCGGGGCTTGCGGAAAAATCCGTGCAGGCCCGCACCCTCATCCGCACTTCGGGCACCTTCTCCCGGAAGGAGAAGGAAAAAGCATCAACCCACCGCACCTTCGAGGCTCACCTCAAGCAGCTTCTTCGCCTCCACCGCGAACTCCATCGGCAGTTCGCGGAACACCTGCTTGCAGAAGCCGTCGACGATCATCGACACGGCATCCTCTTCCGGGATGCCGCGCGCGCGGCAGTAGAACATCTGGTCGTCGGAGATCTTGGACGTGGTCGCCTCGTGCTCGACGATCGCGGTGGGGTTCTTCACTTCCATGTACGGGAAGGTGTGCGCGCCGCACTGCTTGCCGATCAGCAGGCTGTCGCACTGGGTGTAGTTGCGCGCGCCCTCGGCGCCCTTCTCCATCTTCACCAGGCCGCGGTAGCTGTTGGAGCTGCGCCCGGCGCTGATGCCCTTGGAGACGATCTTCGACTTGGTGTGCTTGCCGAGGTGGATCATCTTGGTGCCGGTGTCGGCCTGCTGGAAATGGTGGGTCAGCGCCACCGAGTAGAACTCGCCCACCGAGCGGTCGCCGCGCAGCACCACGGACGGGTACTTCCAGGTGATCGCCGAGCCGGTCTCGACCTGGGTCCAGCAGATCTTCGAGTCGTCGCCGCGGCAGTCGCCGCGCTTGGTCACGAAGTTGTAGATGCCGCCCACGCCGTTCTCGTCGCCGGGATACCAGTTCTGCACGGTGGAGTACTTGATCTGCGCGCCCTCCAGCGCCACCAGCTCGACCACCGCGGCGTGCAACTGGTTCTCGTCGCGCTTGGGTGCGGTGCAGCCCTCGAGGTAGGAGACGTGGGCGCGCTCCTCGGCGACGATCAGGGTGCGCTCGAACTGGCCGGTGTTCTGCGCGTTGATGCGGAAGTACGTGCTCAGCTCCATCGGGCAGCGCACGCCTTTCGGGATGAACACGAAGCTGCCGTCGGAGAACACCGCCGAGTTCAGCGCGGCGAAGAAATTGTCGCCAGTGGGCACCACGCTGCCCAGGTATTTCCGCACGATCTCGGGGTATTCGCGGATCGCCTCGCTCATCGAGCAGAACAGCACGCCGGCGTCGGCCAGCTGCTTGCGGAAGGTGGTGCCGACCGAGACCGAGTCGAATACCGCATCCACCGCCACGCCGGCCAGCGCAGCGCGCTCGTGCAGCGGTACACCGAGCTTCTCGTAGGTTTCCAGCAGGGCCGGATCGACTTCGTCCAACGACTTGGGCTGCTTCTTCGGCGCGGCGTAATAGCTGATCGCCTGGTAGTCGATCGGGTCGATGTTGAGCTTGGCCCAGTCCGGTTTGGGCATGGTCAACCAGTGGCGATAGGCCTGCAGCCGCCACTCGGTCATCCATTCCGGCTCGTGCTTGACGGCGGAGATGGCGCGGATGGTGCCCTCGTCCAGGCCCGGCGGCAGGCCGGTCATCTCGATCTCGGTGATGAAACCGGCCGAGTAGCTGCGACCGAGCGCCTCGGCGACGTCGGCATTGTCGCGCAGTGCGGTGGCGCTGCTGCTGTCGTTGATCATGCTGTTCATTCGGTGATGGCCTCGCCGGTTTTCACGGTGACGGCGATTTTTCGTTTCGCGGGCGGCGGCTTGAGCATGTCGGCCAGGCTGACCGCGCGCAGGGTCTGGTCCAGCACGCTGTTGATGCGTTGCCAGCTGCCGCGCACGCCGCACTGCGCCTCGCGTTCGCACTGGCCTTCGCCCACGCCGCACTCGGTCATGCCGATCGGGCCTTCCAGCGCCTCGACGATTTCCGCCAGCGATATCTCGCTGGCCGGGCGGGCCAGCCGGTAGCCGCCGTTGACGCCGCGGAAGGACTCGACCAGTTCGGCGTGGCCCAGCGCCTTGAGCAGCTTGCTGACCGTGGGCAGCTCGAGCCGCGTCTCGTCGGCGATCTGCGCGGTGCTCAGCACGTCAGCCGGGTGCGCAGCGATGCAGGTCATCACCACGGTGGCGTAATCGGTGAGGCGGCTGACGCGAAGCATGGCAGGCGGAATCGGCCGGGCTTGAATCGGGACCAAAATGGTACTGATTAAGCCGGCCGCGGTCAACGTGACCGCCGCCACCGGCGCAGGGTAGCCGGGCCCGCCTCTTTCATCTCGTCGCGTGCGCAGGCCAGCCTGTGCCTGCCGCGCCCACGCACGCACGGGGTCCGGGCTGAAGCGATCCAGCGAGGCCGTGTCGCCATGCCGTGGCGGCCTCGCTAAGCTGGCGGCCATGACTTCGCACGATCGCGCCGCTGCCCGCCTCGCCTGGGCCCGCAAAACCCTGAACGCCCCCACGCTGACGCTGGACAGCGCCTCGGCCGATGCCAGCTTTCGCAGCTACTGGCGCACCACGCAAGGCGGGCAAAGCTGGATCGTGATGGATTCGCCGCCCGATCGCGAAGACCCGCGCCCGTGGCTGGCCATTGGCGAGCGCCTGGCCGCCGCCGGCCTGCACGTGCCGCAAGTGCATGCACGCGACCTCGACCAGGGCTTCCTGCTGATCGAGGACCTGGGCTCGCGGCTGTACCTCGATGCATTGAACGACACCAGCGCCGACCGCCTGTACGGCGATGCGATGGACGCCCTGCTGAAGATACAGACGCGGGTGGCCGCCGACGACCTGCCGCCGTTCGGCCATCAGGTGCTGGTGAGCGGACTGGAGGTGATGCCCGAATGGTTCCTGCAGCGCCACCTCGGCCACACGCCGGCCTGCGGGGAATGGGACGTGCTGGAGGCGGCGTTTGACCTCATCGTGCACAACGCGCTGGAGCAACCGCGCCGTTTCGTGCACCGCGACTTCCACAGCCGCAACCTGCTGCTGACGGAGGCGAACAACCCGGGCATCGTCGATTTCCAGGGCGCGCTGCACGGGCCGGTCACCTATGACCTCGCCTCGCTGCTGCGCGATGCCTACATCGCCTGGCCGGGCGATCGCGTGGAGGCGTGGGTGGAGTCGTACCGGCAGCGACTGCTGCGCGCAGGCGTGATCGACGCGGCAGTGGACGCCGCGCGTTTCCTGCGCTGGTTCGATCTCACCGGCCTGCATCGCCACGTGCGCGTGCTGGGCCAGTTCTATCGGCTGTGGTACCGCGACGGCAAGAGCGGCTATCTCAAGGACGTGCCGCAGGTGTACCGCTACGTGATCGAGGTGGCGCGCCGCTATCCCGAGCTGGCCGATTTCGCCGACCTGCTGGAGCGCCACGCGCAGGGCCGCGACCTGACCCGGGCGGCGGCATGAGGCACGCACTGATCTTCGCCGCCGGCCGCGGCGAGCGCATGCGCCCGCTGACCGACCGCACGCCCAAGCCACTGCTTTGCGTGGGCGGCAAACCGCTGATCGTCTGGCACCTCGAACGTCTCGCCGCCGCCGGCGTGCACTACGTGGTGATCAACACCTCGCACCTGGCCGAGCAGTTTCCGGCGGTGCTGGGCGACGGTTCCCGCTGGGGCCTGCGCATCCGCTACGCCTACGAAGGCCCCGTGCCGCTGGAAACCGGCGGTGGCATGCTGAACGCGCTGCCGTTGCTGGGCACCGGGCCGTTCCTCGCCATCAGCGGGGATGTCTGGTGCGATGCCGATTTCGGCACGCTGCCCGCCGAGCCGGCGGGGCTGGCGCACCTGCTGCTGGTCGACAACCCGCCGCACCACCCCGAAGGCGATTTCGCGCTGGACGGGCAAGGCTTGGTGCAGGCGAGCGGCGAACCGCGGCTCACCTTCAGCGGCATTGGCGTGTTCCGCCGGGAGCTGCTGGACGGCTGGCGGGAACTTGCCGGCACGGCCGCCGAC
Organism: Rhodanobacter sp. UC4443_H10; assembly: GCF_052978325.1. Classification (NCBI taxonomy): domain Bacteria; kingdom Pseudomonadati; phylum Pseudomonadota; class Gammaproteobacteria; order Lysobacterales; family Rhodanobacteraceae; genus Rhodanobacter; species Rhodanobacter sp. UC4443_H10. Next base: position 1,422,757 of record NZ_CM129668.1, read on the forward strand.
GAAGCCGCGGCGCCCACCTTCAAGCTGCGCCAGTTGCTGCTGGGCGCGATGGCTCGGCAAGCCGTCAGCGGCACCCATCACCACGGCGTGTGGACGGACGTGGGCACGCCCGAGCGCCTCGCACAGCTCGACGCCGAACGCGGCGACGCAGCGATGTCGCACGGCGATCAGCGCGACGAGGGTTTCGCCGAGAACTGAGTCGCGCCCGTTCCCGGCGTCGCCGCGCTCTCGGGGTGGACGATCACCGGCGGCACCGGCAGACGCGCCAGCGCGGGCGTCGTGGCGACAATCGAAGCGGCCAGTGGTGCCGGTTTTGGAGTCGGCATCGGCGAAGGCTGCGTCGCACCGCCATCGGCCACTTCCATCGAACGCGCCGCCTTGGCGGCCTGGTCGGTCATCACGATGATGCTGATGCGGCGATTGACCGGATCGGCGGGGTTCTGCTTGTCGAACGGCACGGATGCGGCCAGGCCCACCACGCGCGAGATCTTGTCCGCCTCCAGCCCGCCGGCGATCAGCGCACGACGGGCGGCGTTGCCGCGATCGGCCGACAACTCCCAGTTGCTGTAGTCGTGCCCGCTGTTGTACGGCGCATCGTCGGTGTGGCCGGAGATGCTGATCTGGTTCGGCACGTCGTCGATCGAGCGGCCCAGTTCGCGCAGGATCTGCACCGTGTACGGCTTGAGCCGCGCGCTGCCGGTGTCGAACATCGGCCGGTTGAGCTTGTCGACGATCTGGATGCGCAGGCCTTCGGAGGTGATGTCCAGCAGCAGCTGATCCTTGAATGGCGCCAGCGCCTGGCTGCTCTGGATCGAGGCATTCAGCCGCTTCATCAGCTCCTCCAGACGCGACTTGTCGGCCTGGCGCGCCAGTTTGATCGCGTCCTCGACGTTGTGCTTGACCTGCGGCGCACCGCGCTTTTCCGCGCCCGGGCCGCGCGGCAGGTCCATCGTCCCGCCAAGCTTGATCATGCTGTCGCTGGCGCCGCCGGGGCCGGCCTGGCCAGGCGGCGCGATCGTGGCGGCGCCCGGAGTCATGCTCGGGTTCTTGAAGTACTCGGAGATCGCGGCCTTCTGCTCGCGGGTGCCCACGCCGATCAGCCACATCACCAGGAAGAACGCCATCATCGCGGTGACGAAATCCGCATAGGCCACCTTCCACGCACCGCCGTGATGGCCGTGCTTCCGGCGCTGCACGCGCCGGATGATGATCGGCTGGTCGAACTCCTCGCTCACGCCCCGGCTCCGGCGCGCGCGCCCTTGAGATGCCCCTCCAGCTCCATGAAGCTGGGCCGCACCTGCGCGACCAGCGATTTGCGCGCGAACTCCACCGACACCATCGGGTTGTAGCCGCGCAGGTTGGCCATCAGCGCCACTTTCACGCATTCAAACGCCTTGCCGTCCTCCTGCGCGCGGTTCTCCATCGCCGAGGCCAGCGGCCCGGCGAAGCCATAGCACAGCAGGATGCCGAGAAAGGTGCCGACCAGCGCGCCGGCGATGTGCTCGCCGATGCGCGAGGTATCTCCGCTCAGCTGCGACATCGTGGTGACGATGCCGAGCACCGCCGCCACGATGCCGAAACCGGGCAGCGCGTCGGCGGATTTCATCAGGGCCATCGCCGGCGCCTCGGCTTCCTGGTGGTGGACTTCCAGCTCCATCTCCAGGAGCTGTTCCAGCTCGTGCGGGTTCATGCTGCCGCCCACGATCAGGCGCAGGCAGTCGGTGATGAACTCGATCAGGTGGTGCTCGGCGAGCAGGCGCGGATAGGCCGAGAACACGCTGCTGGTGGCCGGCTCCTCGATGTGCGATTCGAGGCTGAGCAGGCCGTTCTTGCGCATCAGGCTGAAGATGTCGTAGAGCAGCGAAAGCAGGTCGAGATAATCCTGCGTCCGGTACTTCGGGCCTTTCAGCAGCCCCATGATGTCGCGGAAGGTGGCCTTGACGATCTTGGTCGGATTGGCGGTGAGGTAGGCCCCCGCAGCGCCGCCGCCGATGATCAGCAGTTCGTAGGGCTGCCACAACGCCAGCAGCTGCCCGTGGGACAGCAGGTAGCCGCCCACGACGCTGACGAGCACAACCAGGGTTCCGACCAGGACAAGCATGCAGGTTCCAGCGCGCGGTTCGACAACGAGTTATCGGCCCGCCGCGGGAAAGATGTAGCCCGGATTTGCCGCAAGGCCGCCGGCGTCGCGAACGGCGGGTATCCCGAAAAAGGAAAGGCCCGGGCATGGCCGGGCCTCTCGTCTGGCTCGTGCCGCGCGGTCGGTCAGGGGCGGCGCGCCAGCTCCGGGTTGTCGCGGGTGACCGGCATCAGGTCCTTCTTCGAGACGCCCAGCCACAGCAGGATCGGGCTGGCCACGAAGATCGAGGACAGCGTGCCGACCACGATGCCGATCAGCATGGTGATGGCGAAGCCGTGCACGGCCGGGCCGCCCAGCAGCCACATCGCGCCCATGGTAATGCCGGTGAACAGCGAGGTGATGATGGTTCGCGACAGGGTGTTGTTGATCGAGCGGTTGAGGATCTCCTCCGGCTCGGCCTTGCGCGCGAGGCGGAACAACTCGCGGATGCGGTCGAACACCACGACCTTGTCGTTGATCGAGTAGCCGATCACCGCCAGCACCGAGGCCAGCACGGTCATGTCGAATTCGCGCTGCACCAGCGCGATGACGCCCAGCGTGACCAGCGTGTCGTGGATTTCGGTCGCCACCGCGGCGATCGCGAAGCGGCGCTCGAAGCGGATCCACAGGTAGGCCATGATGCCCAGGATCACCAGCAAGGCCGCCCAGGTACCGTCCGATTTCAGCTCCGCGCCGACCTGCGCGCTGACGAAGTCGCGGCTCTTCAGCTTGGCGTCCGGTCGCGCCGCGTGGAGCTTCGCCATCACGTCGGCGGAGACACGGTCGAGGTTGACCGTGCCGTTGGCCAGGATCGCCTCCGGATCATCCTTGGCCTGGAACCGGATCGACACCTCGCGGGTGCCGCCCAGGCTCTGCACCACGGCGTCCTCGAAGCCGCCCTTGGCCAGCGCGCCGCGCACGTCGGCGATCTCCACCGGCTGGTCGTAGTTGACCAGCATCGACACGCCGCCGGTGAAATCCAGCCCGTAGTTGAGCCCGCGGGTGGCGATCAGCACGATCGAGCCGATCATCAGCAGGATCGCCAGGCCGACCGTGTACTTGCGCATCCCCAGGAAGTGGATGTTGCTGTCGTGATTGAAGATTTCCATGGCAATTCTCTGTGTGGACGTTCCGTTCCGGTCAAGCGGCCCTCATGGCCGCACGATCAATTCAGGGAATCCCTTTCCGGCGAAAGCGGCCGTCCGGGGCCGCACTGTTCGACGCGACGCCTAGACCGACAGGGTCTTGAGCTTGCGGTGGCCGTGGATCGCCGCAGTGAACGCATGGGTCAGCGTCACCGAGGTGAACAGCGAGGTCAGGATGCCGATCATCAGCGTGACGCCGAAGCCCTTGATCGCGCCGGTGCCCATCGTGGTCAGCGCCAGCGCCGCGATCAGGTGGGTGACGTTGGCGTCCAGAATGGTCGACCAGGCCTTCTCGTAGCCGGCGTAGATCGCCGCGTGCGGCGTGGAGCCGTTGCGCAGCTCCTCGCGCACGCGTTCGCAGATCAGCACGTTGGCGTCGATCGCCATGCCCAGGGTGAGCACGATGCCGGCGATGCCGGGCATGGTCAGGGTCACCCCGATCAGCGACATCACCGCCACCAGGATCACCAGGTTGAAGAACAGCGCGATGTCCGCGACCAGGCCGAACAGCTTGTAGTAGACCGCGGCGGCCAGCAGCACCAGGGCCAGGCCCAGCATCACCGACTTGAAGCCCTTGTCGATGTTGTCCGCACCCATGCTGGAACCGATCACGCCTTCCTCGATGATGTCCACCGGAGCAGCGAACGCGCCACCCTTGAGCAGCAGCGCCAGGTCGGAAGCTTCCTTCGGGCTGCCCAGGCCGGTGGTCTGGAATTGCCGGCCGAACGGGCTGGCGATGTTGGCGTCGTTGATCACCGACTCGGTGACCTTCGGAACGCGCACTTCCTTGCCGTCGATCATCTTGGTCTCGGTCACGCGCTCGACGTAGACCACCGCCATCGGCTTGCCGACGTTCGCGTTGGTGAAATCGCTCATCTTGCGCGCGCCGGCGGCATTGAGCGTGACGTCGACCTTGGGCGTGCCGCTCTGCTGGTCGATGCCCGAGGAGGCGTCGACCAGCTCCTTGCCGGTCACGATCACCTTCTTGCTGACCAGCACCGGCAGGCCGGTGCCGCGCATGTGGTAGAGGTTGGCGTCCGGCGGGATGTTGCCGGTCTTCTCCGCCTCGCGCGCCTGCGGATCGCCGGGGTGGCCGATGCCGGGGCGGTATTCCAGGGTGGCCACGGTGCCGATCAGCTTCTTCGCCTCGGCCGGGTCCTGCACGCCGGCGAGGTCGACCACGATGTGGTTCTCGCCCTGCTGCTGGATCAGCGGCTCGGACACGCCCAGCGCGTTGATGCGGTTGCGCAGCGTCTGCAGGTTCTGGGTGATCGCGCCGCGGCCGATGTCGCGCAGCTTGTCGGGCTTGATCACCGCATTGAGCACGAAACGGTCGCCGGTGCTGGGACCGTTGGACACCAGCAAGTCGGTGTACTCGTTGGCGATCGCGTCTGCGGCCTTTGCGCGGTCGTCCTCCGAGCGCAACACCACGGCGACGCCCTTGCCGCGCACGGAATTGCGCGCCACCGATTCATAGCGGATCTTCTTGTCGCGCAGCAGGCTGCGGATGTCGTCGGCGTAGCTGCTCTCCTGCTTGTCGATGACGTCGTTCTGGTCGACCTGCATCAGGAAGTGCACGCCGCCCTGCAGGTCCAGGCCCAGCGGCATGGAACGGGCACCGATCATGCCCAGCCACTCCGGCACGGTGGACTGCAGCTTGAACGCCACCGTGTACTTGTCGCCGAGCAGCGCCTTGATCGCGTCCGAGCCGCTCTTCTGCACGTCGGTGTCGGCGAAGGTGGCAAGCAGGCTGTCGCCTTCCACCACGACCTCGCCGAAGGCGATGCGCTTCTGGGTCAGCGTGTCGATGACCTTCTGGCGCACGGCCTGGTCGATCGCCGGCGCACCGCGATTGGCGCTCACCTGAACGGCGGGCACGGGAACAAAGGCGTTCGGCAGCGCGTAGATCACGCCGAACACCATCACCAGCGCGACCAGCGCGTATTTCCAGCGGGGAAAATCAGTCATGATCCGGTCCTTTGCGATCATCCATGATCGTGAACGTCAACAAGCGGCCATCCATGGCCGCACTATTGGAGAAAGTCCCGCGTCCGGACATCCCGCGACTCATGCAGACTTCAGCGAGCCCTTGGGCAGCACCTGCTGCACGGCACCCTTCTGCAGCTTCACCTTCACGTTCGGCGCGATCTCGACCGTGACGAAGGTGTCGCCCACTTCTTCCACGCGCCCGGCCAGGCCGCCGTTGGTGACCACTTCGTCGCCCTTGGCCAGCGCGGCGATCAGGGCGCGGTGCTCCTTCTGCCGCTTCATCTGCGGCCGGATCATCATGAAATACATCAGGCCGAACAGCACCACCATCATGATGATCATGGACATGCCGCCGCCCTGCTGCGGCGTGGCTTGGGCAATCACGGGGGAAAGCGGAAAACTCATCTTCGCGTCTCGCAAGTTGTGGCGCCAGCAGCGATTTCCGCCGAACGCCCGATAAAAGATTCTCGATTATGCCTTGCAGGAGGGGTCAGCGTCACCCTTGGAGGGGGTCAGGGTCACCTTTCGCTTGCCAAAGGTGACCCTGACCCCGGTTCCGGCCCCGGCTCCGCGCCGCGCCGGGCATGAAATTCGGCGACGAAGGCATCCAGACGGCGCGCGGCGATCGCCTCGCGCAAGCCTGCCATCAGCCGCTGGTAGTAGCGCAGGTTGTGCATGGTGGCGAGCTGGCTGCCGAGGATCTCGTTGCAGCGGTCGAGGTGGCGCAGGTAGGCGCGGCTGAACCCGTGGCTGCAGGCGTAGCAGTCGCAGCCTTCCTCGATCACCGCGGTGTCGCTGGCGTACTTCGCATTGCGGATGCGCAGCGTGCCCGCGGCGGTGAACAGGAAGCCGTTGCGCGCGTTGCGGGTAGGCATCACGCAGTCGAACATGTCGATGCCGCGGCGCACTGCTTCCACGATGTCCTCCGGCCGGCCCACGCCCATCAGGTAGCGCGGCTTGTCCGCCGGCAGCAGGGGTACGGTGAAGTCCAGCGCGTGGTTGCGCTCGGCCTCCGGTTCGCCCACCGCCAGGCCGCCGATCGCGTAGCCGTCGAAGCCGAGCTTCACCAGGCCTTCCGCGGAGCGTCGGCGCAGGGTTTCGTAGACGCTGCCCTGCACGATGCCGAACAGCGAGTTCGGATTCTGCAAATCGTCGAACGCGCGGCGCGAGCGCTCGGCCCAGCGCAGGCTGAGCTCCATCGAATCGGCCGCCACCTTCTCCGTCGCCGGGTATGGCGTGCACTCGTCGAAGATCATCGCGATGTCCGAATCCAGCGTCGTCTGGATCCGCATCGACACTTCCGGCGACAGGAACACCTTCGAGCCGTCCACCGGCGAGGCGAAGGTCACGCCTTCCTCCGTGATCTTGCGCTTGTGCGCCAGCGAGAACACCTGGAAGCCGCCCGAATCGGTGAGGATGGGCTTGTCCCAGCCGATGAAGCGGTGCAGCCCGCCGAACTTCTCCACGATCTCCAGCCCGGGTCGCAGGAACAGGTGGAACGTGTTGCCCAGGATGATCTCCGCACCGGTATCGGCGACATCGCGCGGCGTCATCGCCTTGACCGAGCCATAGGTGCCCACCGGCATGAACGCCGGCGTCTCCACCGTGCCACGGGCAAACGTGAGGCGGCCGCGGCGGGCGGCGCCGTCGGTGGCGTGGAGGTCGAACTGGAGGGAGGTCATCCGGCCATTATCGCGGGTTTGCCCTGTTCCGCCCATCGCCACACCGTGTGTGCAGGAACCCGCTGGCGGGCTCCTGCAACCATGCAACGATCGCTCAGGCGCCGTGCGGCAGGATCAGCATGGCGTCGCCGTAGGAGAAGAAGCGGTAGCGCTGCTCGACCGCGTGGCGATACGCGTCCAGCATGAACTCGCGCCCGGCCAGCGCCGACACCAGCATCAGCAGGGTCGACTGCGGCAGGTGGAAGTTGGTGAGCAGGCCGTCGATGCTGCTGAAGCGGTAGCCGGGGAAGATGAAGATCTGCGTCTCGCCGGCGAACGGATGCACCTGGCCATCCTTGCTGGCGCTTTCCAGCGCGCGCACCACCGTGGTGCCGACCGCGATCACCCGCCCTCCGCTGGCGCGCGTGCGTCGGATTTGCTCGACCAGGTGCGCGCCGACATTGAGCCACTCGGTGTGCATGTGGTGATCTTCGAGATTGACCGCGCGCACGGGCTGGAAGGTGCCGGCGCCCACATGCAGGGTGATGTAGCCGAACTCGACGCCGCGCTCGCGCAGCTGATCCAGGATCGCCTCGTCGAAATGCAGGCCGGCGGTGGGCGCAGCGACCGCGCCGGGCTCGCGCGCGAACACGGTCTGGTAGCGCTCCATGTCGCTGGCGTCGGCGTGCCGCTCGATGTACGGCGGCAACGGCATCTCGCCCAGCTTCAGCAGCAGCCTCTCCAGCGGCTCCGGCGCCTCGAAGCGCAGCCGGAAGAAACCTTCGTCGCGGCCCAACACCACGGCATGGCTGCCGTCGGCCAGTTCGATCTGTGCGCCTTCCTTGGGCTTCTTGCTGACGCCCAATTGCACGGTGGCCTCATGCGCGCCGGTAACCCGCTCGATCAGGATCTCCACCGCACCGCCGGTGTCCTTGCGCCCGTACAGCCGCGCCGGCAGCACGCGGGTGTCGTTGAACACCAGCAGGTCGCCCGGACGCAGGAAGTCGGGCAGCTCGCGAAACATGCGGTCCTGCCGCGACTGCGCGGCCACGTCGAGCAGCAACAGGCGACTGGCCGAACGCTCGGGCAACGGGGCCTGCGCGATCAGCTCATGCGGCAGGTCAAAATCGAAATCGGACTTCTTCAAGGCTGCGGCCGGCATCGGAAAACGGGACATTATCCCGCAGCCGGCGCGCCGGGGCACGCGCGAAAAGACGCCGCCCCTCGCGGAGCGGCGCCGGCTTCATCCCTTCACGCACAGCACCTGGCGCAGCGTGTGCACCACGTCGACCAGGTCGGACTGCGCCGCCATAACCGCGTCGATCGACTTGTACGCCGCCGGCGATTCGTCGATCACCGCCGCGTCCTTGCGGCATTCGACATGGGCGGTGGCCTCCCGATGCTGCGCCAGCGTGATCCGCTGGCGCGCCGCGGTACGGCTCATCACCCGGCCCGCGCCGTGGCTGCAGCTGTGGAAACTTTCCGGATTGCCCTTGCCACGCACGATGTAGCTGCACGTACCCATGCTGCCCGGGATGATGCCCAGCTCGCCGACCCGCGCGCTCACCGCACCCTTGCGGGTCACCAGCAAGTCCTCGCCACCGTGCGTTTCCTTCTGCACGTAGTTGTGGTGACAGTTCACCGCCAGCTTTTCCAACTGGAACTTCGGCAGCCGGTGGCGCATCTCGGCCAACACCCGCGCCATCATCGCCTCGCGGTTGGCCTGGGCGTAGTCCTGCGCCCAGGACACCGCTTCCACGTAGTCGTCGAACAATGCTTCGCCTTCCATGAAGAAGGCCAGGTCTCTGTCCAGCAGGTCGAAACCCAGCACGCGCTGCGCCAGCTCCTCGCGCGCCCGCTCGATGAAGTAGCTGCCAATCAGGTTGCCGGTGCCGCGCGAACCCGAGTGCAACATCACCCACACGGCGTCCGATTCGTCGAGGCAGACCTCGATGAAGTGGTTACCACCGCCCAGCGTGCCGATCTGCCGGCCCAGCTTGTCGGTGCGGATCTTGCGATGCTTCGCCTTGATTGCTTCCAGCCGCGCGACCAGCCCGGATTGCGCCAGTTGCGTCTCAATGCTGTCCGGCAGCTTGTGATGGTCGCCACCACGGCCGTTGCCGACCGGCACGCCGCGCTCGATGCTGGAACGCAGCTGGGCCAGGTTGTCCGGCAGGTCGCTGGCGCGCAGCGTGGTGCGCACCGCGGCCATGCCGCAGCCGATGTCCACGCCGACCGCAGCCGGGATGATCGCGCCCCGCGTGGGCACGACTGAACCGACCGTCGCGCCCTTGCCCAGGTGCACGTCGGGCATCACCGCGACCCACGGACCGACAAACGGCAGCATGGCGATGTTGCGCAGCTGCTGCCTCGCGGCATCTTCCAGCGGCACGCCATGCACCCAGCCCTTGATCGGCGTGGCGCTGCCTTCGGCATGCAGAAACTCGTACTGTTGGTTGCTCATCTCTTCTTTCCTTGAATGGATCGCGGCGAGCGCTTCCGTGCGATCGCCGCGAGGTTACTGCTTGAGGCTCACCAGCTGGTTCAGCACGCCGTCCAGGCCGCCGAACACGGTGAGCTTGTCGATCTTCTCGGTGACCTTCTCCAGAGCCTCCAGCTCCTTCAGACGCATCAGCACCGGGCTCTCCTCGATCAGCCGCGCGGTATTGAGCAGCGAACGGGTGGCGTTCGACTCCTCGCGCCGGCGGATCACGTTGGCCTGGGCCGCCTTCTCCGCCTGCACCACGCTGTTCAGGATGTCCTTCATCTCGCCCGGCAGGATCACGTCCTTGACGCCCACGCCGAGCACTTCCACGCCCAGCTCGACGACACGGCCGCGCACGTAGGCAAAGATGTCCGCGTCCAGCGAAGCCTTGTCGCCCAGCAGCTCGTCCAGCGTCTTGCCGGACACCGCCTTGCGCAAGCCGTATTGCAGCTCGCGATAGACGTAGTCGCCGTACTTGACCACCTTGGTGCGCGCGGCGACCGGATCGGTCACGCGCAGGCTGGCGGCCAGGTTCACCCGCAGGCTCACCTTGTCGCGGGTCAGCAGTTCCTGGCCCGACACCTCCAGCGATTGCACGCGCAGCTCGACCACCTCGGCCGCCACGTTCTTCTGGAAATTCCAGAACGCCCAGGCCCCCGGTGCCAGCGTACGCACCAGCTTGCCGTCGATGAACAGCAGGCCTGCCGACTCCGTCGGCACGTCCACCGTCACCGCGACCTTGCCGAGCACGCCCAGCTGGCGCAGTCGGCTGGCCACGCGCGCATCGACTTCCAGCGTTTCCGCCAGCGACACCGCCTGCACCTCGACCGGCACCAGGCCCTTCCAGTAGAGCTTGCGCGTACCCGGTGCCAGCACGTCCTCCAGCTTGCCGTTCTTGAGCACCAGGCCAACCTGCTGCGTGCCGATGTCGGCCACGTCGAAGCATTCGGCCAGCGCACCATCCATCAGCGCCATCAGCACGTCAGTGTCGGCGCCGGTGTACTCGGGCTTGGCCAGGTTGTGCACGCTGGCCGCGATACGCTTGCACGGGTCGACAAAGTGGTACACGCCCGGCGGCAGTACGCGCTGGAAACGACGGTTGCGATACAGCAAGCCGCGCTCGCCGTCGCCGATCACGATTTGCTTGATCCAGAACATGTTGATACTCCTTCCGTCAATCCTTGTTTCGATCCGTGGGATAAGCCGACTGCGTCGCCGGATCGGTACGACGCATTAACATTGCAGATAATCGGGCCGCAAAAGCCCCTCCCTCGCGGGATAATCGACGTCATGCGCCGATGAAAGCGAATAAGGCGGAAACGCCTCCTGACGATAATGGGGCGGAGCCGACGTGCGTTGGCGGGGACCGGATATTCCGGCGAATGCCTGCAAGACAATCGCTTCGATATCCGCTTGCCCGCTGTCGGGACGTGGGCCCGGCCCCGCCACCGCCGCCTTGCCTGATCCGCAAACCCTCCGTGGCTTGCAGGCCAGGCGCCGCACGAGGCGTTTCCTGGTCGGAACTTTCGTTCCTGGTCATGACGTGACAGGTCATGGTTTGGAGCGGGAGTCGAACCCGCGACACTCGGTTTACAAGACCGATGCTCTACCCCTCTGAGCTATCCAGTGGCCGACGTGCCGGAATCGAACCGGCGTTTGCAGGAACGAACCTGCCGCTCTACCGCTGAGCCAACGTCGTCGTTGTGGAACACCGCCCGGCAGACCCCGGCATACGCCGCCGGCAAAGCCGCGCGCACCGGATGGGGCTTGAGCCCATGCCGCTGGAGCCGGTCGGTTCGATGTTCCCGATTGCCGGCTGTCACCAACCGGCAATAGGTGCGGGCATGGTTGCCCGATACGTGGTGATCCGTTTCTCGCACAGCCCGCGCCGAAGCACCGGGACGCAGCGCGCAAGCGCCATTGCAGCTGCGCCCCTGCCTCGGCCATGGCTCACCGGATGCCTCAGGGCGAAACGGATTCCGCAAACCTTGTTCGATGCATGCGCATCCCCTGCGAACGGCAAAAACAAGACGCCCCGGGGTTGGCGACCCGAGGGCGTTCGCGTTGCCTCGGGAGATCGGGGTGACCGATCTCCGCAAAGGGATCAGTCGATTATCGGCAGACGATTGCCAAGTCGAGCCATTCGCCGCGCATGAACAGGCCTGCATCGCGGCAATACTGCGACGTGCATGGTGTGCTCATCTGGGTTATGCGGAACGACATGGAAACTCTTTTATCTGATGGTCGCCAAAAGGCGAGGGCTGCGGACGTTACACCTATTAACAACCACGCGCAAGCATTTTTTTATCGAATATCGGAAAAACTTACAACCAGCCTTTTTGCCGCGCCAGCCGATACGCCTCGATGCGGTTGCCGACGCCGAGTTTGCCGATCGCTTCGGACAGATAATTGCGCACGGTGCCGTGCGAGAGGTTGAGTTTTGCGGCGATGTCGCCGGCGGATTGGCCCTCGCCGGCGAGGCGCAGCACCTGGCGTTCGCGATCGTTCAGCGGGTCGGCTTCGGACCAGGCTTCCAGCGCCAGCTGCGGGTCGATCGCGCGCCCACCGCGGTGTACGGTGCGCAACGCCTCGGCGAGGTTCTCGGCGGGAGCGTCCTTCAGCAGGTAGCCCGACACGCCGGCGTCCAGCGCGCGACGCAGGAAACCAGGGCGGGCGAAGGTGGTGACGATGATGACCTTCACCGGCAGCTCGTCGTGACGCTGGATGCGCTGGGCCAGCTCCAGCCCGGTGAGGCCGGGCATCTCGATATCGGTGACCAGCACATCGGGCTTCAGGCGCTGCATCTCCCGCCACGCCGCCTCGCCGTCGGGTGCGGAGCCGAGCACCTCCATGTCCGGCTCCAGGCTCAGCAGCGCCGACAGTGCGCCGCGCACCATCGCCTGGTCCTCGGCCAGCAGCACGCGGATCATGCGGCGCCTCGTGGCGATTGCTTCAGCGGCATTGGAAAAGCTCCATCGTGATGGCTTTGATCGTCAGGCGGCCGAATGCCCACCCTGCGCCGCGGGCGCCACGCCGCCGGCAGCGGTCGCTGGCATGGCGACCAGTCGCAGCACCGGCAGCGGCGCGCTGACCAGCATGGTCGTGCCGCCGCGCAACGGCGAGCTGATCTCCAGCGTGCCGCCCAGCGAGCGCACGCGCTCGCGCATGCCGCGCAGGCCGTTGCCGGCGCCGTCGATGCCGCCGCGGCCGTTGTCACGGATACTCATGCGCACGCTGGCAGGCTCGCGCACGAAATCGACGTTCGCGCAACTTGCCGCCGCGTGGCGCGCGATATTGGTCGCCGCCTCGCGCAGGATCAGCGAGAGGCTGCGTTCGGTGTCTTGCGGCAAGTCGGTCGGCGGTGCCGCGTATTCCATGCACACCCCGGAGGATTCCAGCAGCAGCCGCGCCGAGGCCAGCTCGGCCGCCAGGTCGGTGGCGTGGATGCCGCTGACCGCACTGCGCACTTCGGCAAGGGCGTGACGCGCCACCTTCTCCGCCTCTTCCACTTCGCGCCTGGCCGCCGCATGGTCCCGGTCGAACAGCTTGCGTGACAACTCCAGCTTCAGCGTGATCAGCGACAGGGTATGGCCCAGCAGATCGTGCAGGTCGCGGCCGATGCGCTCGCGCTCGGCAGTGGCCGCCAGCCGACGCACTTCTTCGTGCGAGAGCCGCAGCTGCGCGTCCTTCTCCTCGCTGCCATGCTCGGCCTTGATGATGATGCCGATGATGAACGAGGTCAGCGGGATGGAGAACACGGCCTGCCATGGGTAACTGAGCAGCGAGGTCTCGGCCAGCAACACCACATTGAGCCCGGCCAGCCAGCCGAGATAGGCGCGGAAACGACCCACGCTGGTGCAGAGCATCACGCAGCCATAGATGAAATAGGTCAGCCCGCTGGGGTACCAGGGCAGCAACGACATGCTCAGCAGCACCAACGCGAGGGCGCCGGCGCGGACCTGCGCACGCGGCCCCGCGATGCACCGGTAATACAGCAGCAGGAACAGCGGATAGCTAACCAGAGTGGTGACGACCCAGCGCGTGCTCCAGCCGTCGTTGTTCCACACCGGCACGACGAAGATCCACGCCGACCACAACAGGTGCACAGCATCCACCCACGGCGATTTGCCGCGATGCATGCTGCGCGCCGCCGCGGAGTCCGGCGCCGGGGTCAGAAACTGGACGATGCGCTGGTGCATGACGCCAGGCTCCCGCAGATTGGTCATGAGGGTGATCCTACTTCAACCGTTCCGGTGCAAACGCCGCGCCGCCAGCCACAGGAAAACCGCAGCGAAACCGGCCAGCGCCAGCACGTGGCCCAGCACAGGGCCATGGTTCAGACCCACCGCCGCCTGGGTCAGCTGGTTGAGGTGATAGCTGGGCCAGACGGGCGCGATCTGTTGCAGCATCCGCGGCAACATCGACAGCGGCAGCCACAGGCCGGACAGGAACGCCATCGGCAGATAGACCAGGTTGAGCAGCCCCGGCGCGCCCTGCCCCTTGAGCAAGGTGCCGACGAACATGCCCAGCGCGCAGAACGGCAGTACGCCGAAAGCACCGGTGGCGACCAGCGCCAGCATCTGGCCCCACGACAGACTGACGTGCGCCAGGAAGATGCCGATCAGCAGCAGCAGCGCGATCACCACGGTGGCCGCGATCATGGCCATCACCATCTTGCCCAGCAGGTAGGCGCCAGGCGGCATCGGCAAGGCACGCTTGAGCGTGAGCAGGCCGCCATCGCGCTCGATCGCCAGCGAGACGCCGAAGCCGAACAGGCCCGGTCCGATGATGCCGAACGCACCATAGCTGGCCAGCAGGTAGCGCGACGCCTCGCCGTGGTTCAGCAACACGCCGAACATCACGTAGAACACCGTCGAGAACAGCGTCATCGGCAGAATGAAACCCGGCGCGCGCAGGTAGCGCAGGCACTCGCTGCGCATCTCGGCCAGGTAGGCGCCCAGCACGCGCCGGCGCGACATCGGCATCGCGGCGGCAAGCGGAATCGACATGGCTTGATCCATCTCAGGCAACCTCGCGGCGTGTTTCGGGCAAGCCCTGTTCGGCCTCGCGGGTGAGTTCGGTGAATGCCTCGGCCAGGCCGGCGCGCTGCACTTCCAGCTCGCTCAGTTGCGGGTCGGCGTCGAGCAGGCGGCGTACCACCGCTTCGGCCGCGTCGGTGGTCACGTGCAGGCGGTCCTGGCGCCGTTCCGCCGCGGTGACCGCAGGCCAGCCGCCGACCACGCCGGCATCCACCGTGCTGACGCAGCGGATGCGCCGGGTCGCGATCCGTGCGCGCAGCGCCTCGACCGTCCCTTCGTGGATCACCCGCCCGCGCGCCATCACGCAGACCCGGTCGGCCAGCGCCTCGGCTTCCTCCAGGTAATGCGTGGTCAGCAGCACCGCGCAGCCCTCGGCCCGCAATTGGCTGATCGCCGCCCACAGCCTCTGCCGCGCCTCGATGTCCATGCCCACAGTCGGCTCATCCAGGAACAGCAGCTCGGGCCGGCCGCACAGCGCCAGCGCGAACTGCACGCGCCGCTGCTGGCCGCCGGACAGCTTCGCGTAGGGGCGAGCCAGCAGGTCGTCGACACCGGCCATGCGGGCGCTCTCCGCCATGCTGCGGGGGGCCGGGTAATAGCTCGCAATCAGACGCAACAGTTCGCCCACCCGCAGCGTGCCGGGCAGTTCGGCGTGCTGCAGCATCACGCCGATGCGCCGGCGTGCGCGGACATCCCCGGGATCGCGCCCGAACAGCTCGACCGAGCCGGCATCGGCGCGCAGCAAGCCCAGCAGCAGGCTGATCGCGGTGGTCTTGCCGGCGCCGTTGGGGCCCAGCAGGGCCAGCAACTCGCCGCGGCGCAGTTGCAAACCGGCATTGTCCAGCGCGACCAGGCGGCCGTAGCGCTTCTCCACGCCCGCCAGCCGGGCCACCACCTGCTCGGAAACAGTCATCGACATGATCCTCCTCGATGCCCGCAGCTTGGGCATTTCGCGGCCGATTGCCCATGCGCCGGCGTCAGTCATCGGGGGTGACAGCCGTCATGCCGGGGGTACCGGAGACCTGCCCGGGCGCGTTATGCTGGGCCAATGATCTTGCGCGACCGGCACGTCCGGGCGCCCCGACGCGGGCTCGCCACGCTGGAATTTGCGCTACGCAAGGATTTCCGGCCCACGACGCCCACGCGCGGATCGAGCGGCCTGCTTCGCGCTGGGTGCGAGGCGCCGACGTCTACGAGGAGAATGTCATGGGTGTGATCAACCAGCTGCGCGAACTGCGCGAATTCGGCGGCAAGCCCCGCACCACCGGCCTGGACGACGCCAGCATCGAGCGCATGGCGGCGAACGATCCGCTGCTGGGCCAGGCAGTCGCCGAGGCCGTCGCGCGCCACCGCGAGCTGCGCGACGAGCTGGGGGATTTCCTCAAGCTCGACGAAGCCGAGCAACTGGCCAAGGCACAGGCGGGTTTCGTCAATTTCTACCCGGACGACGCGATCAACCCGTACCTGCCGGCCGCCGCGCGCGGGCCGTGGATCGTCACGCTGAAGGGCGCCGTGGTGCACGACAACGGCGGCTACGGCATGCTGGGTTTCGGCCACAACGATGCGGCCATCCTGGCGGCGCTGTCGCGCCCGCAGGTGATGGCCAACGTGATGTCGCCCAGCGTGGCGCAGATGCGTTTCACCGCCGCACTGAACAAGGAGCTCGGCCGCAACCGCGGCAAGAATCCGTACGAACATTACCTGTGCCTCAACTCCGGCTCCGAGTCGGTGTCGCTGGCCTGCCGCATCGCGGACGTCAACGCCAAGGCGATGACCGATGCCGGCGCGCGCCATGCGGGCCGCACGATCAAGCGACTGGCGGTGAAGGGCGCCTTCCACGGCCGCACCGAGGCGCCGGCGCTGTATTCGGACTCCTCGCGCAAGACCTACCAGCAGAACCTGGCCAGCTACCGCCACGAGGAGAGCGTGATCACGGTGGCGCCGTATGACGTGGCGCAACTGAAGGCCGTGTTCGCCGATGCCGACAGGCACGGCTGGTTCATCGAGGCCATGTTCCTGGAACCGGTGATGGGCGAAGGCGACCCGGGCCGGGCGGTGACGCCGGAGTTCTACAGTGCCGCCCGCGAGCTGACCGAAGCGCACGGCACCCTCCTGCTGGTCGATTCCATCCAGGCCGGGCTGCGCGCACACGGCGTGTTGTCGATCACCGACTACCCCGGTTTCGAGAAACTGCCGGCGCCGGACATGGAAACCTTCTCCAAGGCGCTCAACGCCGGCCAGTACCCGCTGTCGGTGCTGGCGGTGGGCAACCGCGCCGCCGGGTTGTACCGCAAGGGCATCTACGGCAACACCATGACTGCCAACCCGCGCGCACTCGACGTGGCGCTGGCCACGCTGGGCGAATTGACCGATGAGGTGCGGCAGAACATCCGCGAGCGCGGCAAGGAGTTCGTCGACAAGCTTGGCGCGCTCAAGCACGAGCTGGGAGGCCTGATCACCAAGGTGCAGGGCACCGGGCTGTTGTTCTCCTGCGAACTGGCCCCGGAGTACAAATGCTTCGGCGCCGATTCGACCGAG
Source organism: Rhodanobacter sp. UC4443_H10 (assembly GCF_052978325.1). NCBI lineage: Bacteria > Pseudomonadati > Pseudomonadota > Gammaproteobacteria > Lysobacterales > Rhodanobacteraceae > Rhodanobacter > Rhodanobacter sp. UC4443_H10. The sequence goes on from NZ_CM129668.1 coordinate 1,439,733, forward strand.
GAATTCATGCGCGAGCACGGCATCGGCGTGATCCATGGCGGCGTCAACTCGCTGCGCTTCACCCCGCATTTCAAGGTCACCAGCGCCGAGGTCGACCTGATCGTCGCCCACGTGCGCAAGGCCTTGCTGGAAGGCCCGCGCAAGGCCAAGGCCGAAGCGGCCTGAGCCGCGCGGCCACCCACACCGGCTGCGGCGAAACACGACGTTTCGCCGCAGCTGAATACTTCATGCACGTAAGAACTTGCCGACTGCCCTGACGGTGTCCCCCTGCCTAGACTGATCCGGCCGGCAGCTGCCGGTCACCCAGGGAGGATTCACCATGTCACTGCCACTGCGCCTGCTCGCCATCAGCGCCGCCTTCGCCTTTGCCGGCACCGCCTTCGCAGCCAGCCCGGCGACCCCGGCGGCATCCACCAAGCCGCACACTGCCCAGCAGCAGCGGATGATCGACTGCAACCACCAGGCCACCGGCAAGAAGGGCGCCGAGCGCAAGGCGTTCATGAGCTCCTGCCTGAAAGGCCATGCCTCGGCGCCCGCGGCGGCGTCGACCGACACGGCCCAGCACGCGAAGATGAAGAGCTGCAACGCGGACGCCAAGACCAAGGCGCTCAAGGGTGCCGAGCGCAAGGCGTTCATGAGCTCCTGCCTGAAGGGCGGAGCGGCCGCCGCGCCCTGACGCATCGCGGTGCTGTCCATGCCGGCGTGCGTGGACAGCACCGCTTCGCTAAGCTCCCGGACTGTCGCGCCCGGCGCCGCCACCAGACCGTCCACCGATGAAGATCGTCGAAGTCCGCCACCCGCTGATCCAGCACAAACTGGGCCTGATGCGCCGCGCCGGCATCAGCACCAAGGAGTTTCGCGAACTGGCTTCCGAAGTCGCCGCCCTGCTCACCTACGAGGCCACCAAGGATCTGGAGACGGTCGAGGAGGAGATCGAGGGTTGGGCCGGACCGCTGCACGTGCATCGGATCAAGGGCCGCAAGATCACCATCGTGCCGATCCTGCGCGCCGGCCTGGGCATGCTGCCCGGCGTGCTCGACATGATTCCGGCGGCCAAGGTCAGCGTGGTCGGCCTGCAACGCGACGAGCACACGCTCAAGCCCGTCACCTACTACGAGAAACTCACCGGCCGCATGGACGAGCGCATCGCGCTGATCGTCGACCCCATGCTGGCCACCGCCGGCACCCTGGTCGCCACCGTGGACATGCTCAAGGCGGCCGGCTGCAAGCGCATCAAGGGGCTGTTCCTGGTCGCCGCGCCGGAAGGGCTCGAACGCATCACCGCGACCCATCCCGATATCGAGATCTACACCGCCTCCATCGACCAGCGGCTCAACGAGAACGGCTACATCCTGCCCGGCCTGGGCGACGCCGGCGACAAGATCTTCGGCACCAAGCAGCTGCCCGCCGGCTGAGCGCCAGATCGCCGCGGAAGCGGCGTGCGCGGTTTCACGGCACGGTCACAAGGCGCCACTAAACTCGGCGCGTTCCGGCTGACCGGACGTCATCGGGGGAGAAACCATGTTCGCAAAGCTCGCGCAACGCGGCCTGTGGCTGCTGCTGGCCGGCATCGCCTCGACGTTCGCCGCACAGGCTGCCGACGTCAGCATCGACCAGTTCCGGGTTCGCGGCCCCGCCGGCGGCAACGACGAGTTCGTCGAACTGTTCAACGCCGGCCCTGCGGCGATTGACTTGTCCGCGTACAAGTTCAACGCCTCCAACGCCAGCGGCACGATCGGCACGCGGCTTACCTTCCCCGCCGGCACGCAACTGGCGTCGGGCTGCCACCTGCTGCTGACCAACAGCGCCAGCGGCGGCTACTCCGGCAGCGTGCCGGGCGATCTCACCTACGCCACCGGTGTCACCGACACCGGTGGCCTGGCCCTGCTCGACGCCGACGGCAACATCGTCGACCAGGTGGGCCTCAGCACCGGTTCGGCCTACAAGGCGGGCACGCCGCTGGCCTCGCTGGGCAGCAGCAATACCGACCAAGGCTACCAGCGGCGGCAGACCGCGGCCGGCCTGCCACAGAACACCGGCGACAACAGCGCCGATTTCGTCACCTTGAGCCCGACCCAGCCGCACAACAGCGCCAGCACCTGCGTGGCCATGGGCCCGTCGCTGTCGATTGCCGACGCCAGCATCAGCGTGCACGGCGCCAGCGACGTGGCGATGCCGTTCACCATCACCATGAATGAACCGGCGCCGAGCGGCGGCACCAGCGTGCACGTGGCCACCGCCAACGGCAGCGCCACTGCGGGCGTGGAGTACGAAGCGCTTGACACTACCCTCACCATCGCCGCGGGCGAGACCCAGGCCAGCTTCAACGTGGTCGTGCATGGGCGCTCCACGCCGGCCGACGACAAGGACTTCAGCGTCACGCTGAGCGATCCCGGCGACGGCGTGGCGCTGGGCGACGCCACCGCCATCGGCACCATCCACTACGACATCCCGGTGCAGGCGGAGATCTGGCAGATCAACGGCAGCGGGCAGCGGGCGGCCCTGCTCGGCAAGTCGGTGCTGACCTACGGCAACGTGGTCACCGCAGTGGGCCCGCTGGGCTTCACCATGCAGACGCCCGACGCGCGCGCCGACGCCAGCCCGCTGACGTCCAATGGCGTGTATGTGTTCACCAACGCCGCACCGACGGTAAGCGTGGGCGAGGCGGTGGACGTCGCGGCGGTGGTGGACGACTACTACGGCCTCACCGAGTTGAAGAACCCGACGATAAGCGTGGTCGGCCGCCACGTGCGCCTGCCGCGCGCCGTCGTGTTCGACCGGCGCACGCCCTCGCCCGATCCGGACCAGCTCTCCTGCGGCACCACCAATTTCCAGTGCTTCATGAGCATGCGTGTGCGCATCGATCACGGCATGATCAACACCGGCAACAAGCGTTTCAGCAGCGAACCGTATGCGGAGGTCAGCATCACCGCCAATGGCCGGCGCTCGCTGCGCCAGCCCGGCGTGGTGTTCGGCGTGCCGGTGCCTGCGGGCGTGGACCTGCCCAACTGGAGCGGCAACCCGGAAGTGTTCAAGATGAACACTGCCGACTTCGGTGCGGTGCCGCTGAACACGCCGTTCAACGCCGGCAGCACGTTCCGGGCCGAGGGCGTGATCTCCTACGACTTCGGCGCCTACACCTTCATCCCGACGCAGTTCCGGCTGGCGTACGCCGCGCCGATACCACGGCCGGTCTCGCCCACCCCGCTGCTGGCGCTGCGCATCGGCGCGTTCAACATGGAGCGCTTCTGCGACAGCGTGTTCGACACCACCTACACCTGCAGCGGCGGGAGCAAGGAGCCCACGCCGGACGCCGTCGCGCTGAAGACCCGCCGCCTGTCCAGCTATGTCGGCAGCGTGCTGCAGCTGCCCGACGTGCTGTCGGTGGAGGAAGTGGAAACCCGGCCGCTGCTGCAGGGCCTGGCTACGCAGATTCTTGCCGACTATGGCGTGGCGTACGACGCTTACCTGCTGCCCGGCCACGATCCCAGCGGCATCAACGTCGGATTCCTGGTGCGCCGCGACCACGTGCAGGTGCTCTCGGTGCAGCAACTCGCCGCCGGCGAAACCTGGGACGACGACGGCCACACCGCCTTCATCCACGACCACCCGCCGCTGCTGCTCACCGCGCAGGCAGGCCGCACGCGCTTCCACGTGATTGCCGTGCACATGAAGGCGCGCTCGAACGTCGACGACAATACCGCCGCCGCCGAGCGTGATCGGGAAAAGCGTTTCCTGCAGGCAAAATCGCTGGCCAGCCAGGTGCAGGCGCTGCAGCAGGCCGATCCGCGCATGCCGCTGCTGGTGGTGGGCGACTTCAATGCCTACCAGTTCACCGATGGCTGGACCGACGTGGTGAACCTGGTCGCCGGCCGCTACGACGACAACCAGAACCTGCTCAAGCTCGGCCACAATATCGTGCAGCCGGCGCTATGGAACGCGGTGAACACGGTGCCGCCCGACGATCGCTACTCGTTCCTGTACACGCAGAACTTCGGCGAGATCCAGGGTTACACCAGGGCCGGCAGCGGCAACCCCGGGCGCACCGTGCCGACCTTCCAGGTGCTGGACCACGCCCTGCTCAACGTGCCGGCGCGGCTGCGCTTCCTGCGCATGCAGTTCGGCCGTGCCGACCTCGACGCGCCGGCGCAGACCGTCGACGACGCCGCCAATGCCAGCGACTGGACGCGGGCGATCGGCGTCTCGGACCATGACGGCTTCGTGGTGGACCTGTTCGTGCCGCTGATCCACCGGCGGCTGCACTGAACACACTGGCGAAGGCCGCCGACCGGCGGCCTTCGCACGTTGACCGGGCTCAGCGACCGAAGCGGTCGGTGGCTTCCAGCAACTGGTGCAGGATGCCCGGCTCGAACGCCGAATGGCCGGCGTCCTGCACGATGTGCAGGTCGGCTTCGGGCCAGGCACGGTGCAGATCCCATGCGCTGCGCAATGGGCACACCACGTCGTAGCGGCCCTGCACGATCACCGCCGGAATATGGCGGATGCGATCCACGTTGCGCAGCAACTGGTCGTCGTGTTCGAAGAAGCCGCCGTTGACGAAGTAATGGCATTCGATGCGGGCAAAGGCCAGCGCGAAGTCGTCCGCGGCACTCGATTCGATGTGCGACTTGTCCTGCCACAGGAAGCTGGTGGCGCCTTCCCATACCGACCAGGCGCGCGCGGCCGCGCTGCGCACCGCCGCGTCGTCGCTGGTCAGGCGGCGGTGGTAGGCGCTCATCAGGTCACCGCGTTCCACCTCGGGGATTGCAGCCAGATAGGTTTCCCATGCGTCCGGATACAGCGAGTCGCAACCCTTCTGGTAGAACCACTCCAGCTCTTCCCGGCGCAGCATGAAGATGCCGCGCAGCACCAGCTCGGTCACCTTGTCCGGATGGGTCTGCGCGTATGCCAGCGCCAGGGTCGAACCCCACGAACCGCCAAACACCTGCCAGCGGTCGATGCCCAGGTGCTCGCGCACGCGCTCGATGTCGGCGACCAGGTCCCAGGTGGTGTTGTCGGCGAGTTCGGCATGCGGGGTCGACTGGCCGCAGCCACGCTGGTCGAACAGCACGATGCGATAGACCGCCGGATCGAAGAAGCGCCGGCATTTCGGATTCGTGCCGCCGCCCGGGCCACCGTGCAGGAACACCACCGGCTTGCCGTGCGGATTGCCGCTCTGCTCGTAGTACAGCGTGTGCAGCGGCGACACCGGCAACATGCCGCGGTCGAACGGCTCGATCTCGGGATACAGCGAACGCAGCGGCGACGACGGCATGACGGCTCCTTCGAATCCACAGACAAGCCGCCAAGGCTAGCACGGGCATGGTTTGCAGGCCCTCAATCGCCAGCAAACAGCTTGCCGGGATTGAGGATGCCGCGTGGGTCGAACACCTTGCGCACGCCGCGCATCAGGTCGATCTCCGCCGCGCTGCGGGTGCTGTCCAGATAGGCCCGCTTGACCAGACCGATGCCGTGTTCCGCCGAGATGCTGCCGCCATGGCGCTGCAGGGTATCCGCCAGCAGATGGGTGACGTGTTCGCACTGCTCAATGAACGCGGCCTCGGCCAGGTCATCCGGCCGCAGCACGTTGATGTGCAGGTTGCCGTCGCCGATGTGACCGAACCAGACCACCTCGGCTTGCGGATACTCGCGCGCCAGCAACGCCTGCATGTCGTGCAGAAAGGCGGGAACCGCGCCGACCCGCACCGAGATGTCGTTCTTGTACGGCCGCCGCGGCGCCAGACTCTCGGTGATGCCTTCGCGCAGGCGCCACAGCGCGGCTGCCTGCGCTTCGCTCTGCGCGATCACGCCGTCGCTGACCCAGCCCTGTTCCAGTGCCAGCTCGAATGCAGCCAACGCTGCTTCCTGCTGCCGCTCGTCCGCAGCATCGAACTCGGTGACCACGTAGTACGGATAATCGCCGTCGATGGCGCGCTGCGCGCCGTGTGCCAGCACGTGGCGCAAGGCGTGATCGGTGAAGAACTCGAACGCCTGCAGCACCAGCCGCGCGCGGAACAGCGCGAACACCTGCATCAGCGCGTCCATGTCCGGCAACGCCAGCAGCATCACCTGCGAGGGTAGCGGCGGATCGGTGAGCTTCAGCGTCGCCTCCAACACGATGCCCAGCGTGCCTTCCGAGCCGACCAGCAACTGGCGAAAATCGTAGCCGCTGGAGTTCTTCACCAGGCCGCGGTTGAGATCGAGCAGCTCCCCGTTGCCGGCCACCACCTTCAACCCGGCGATCCACTCGCGCGTGTTGCCGTAACGGATCACCCGGATGCCGCCGGCGTTGGTGGCTATGTTGCCGCCGATCGAACACGAGCCGCGCGCCGCGAAATCGACCGGATAGATCAGGCCATGCTGGCGTGCCGCGTCATGGACGTGCTGCAGGATCATCCCCGCCTGCACGGTGAGGGTGCGATCGACTGCATCGAAGCCGAGCACGCGCTGCATCCGCTCCAGGCTGAGCACCAGCTCGCAGTTCGCCGCCACCGCGCCGCCGGACAGGCCCGTACGCCCGCCCGATGGCACGATCGCCACCGCCTGCTCGTTGGCCCAGCGCACGATCGCCTGCACTTCTTCCACCGACGCCGGCAAGGCGATTGCCAGCGGCGCCGGCGTCCAGCGGCGGGTCCAGTCGCGACCGTAGTGTTCGAGGTCGGCCGCGGCCGTCAGCAGGCGCAGTTCGGGCAGTCGGCGGGACAGGTCGGCGAGGCGGTCATCGGACATGCGGCGGCTCCGGGGGCATCCACACAGACTGCCAGCCGCGCCGGAGCGCGTCCAGTGTTGCAGTGCGGCAATTCCTCGCCTACTCTGGACCGACCGCCGCCACCGGACACGCCACGAAGATGCAGACCTCCTATCCGCGCCAGGACATCAAGGTATTGCTGCTGGAGGGGGTCAGCGCCAGCGCGGTGGAGGTATTCCATCGGGCCGGCTACAGCCAGGTCGAGTTGCACGCCAAGTCGCTGCCCGAGGACGAACTCAAGGCGCGCATCGGCGAAGCCCACATCATCGGCATCCGTTCGCGCACGCAGCTCACCGCCGAAGTGCTGGCGCAGGCCAAGCGGCTGATCGCGGTGGGCTGCTTCTGCATCGGCACCAACCAGGTGAACCTGAGCGCCGCCCGCCTGGCCGGCGTGCCGGTGTTCAACGCGCCCTATTCCAACACCCGCAGCGTGGCCGAACTGGTGATTGCCGAGGCGATCATGCTGCTGCGCGGCATTCCGCAGAAGAACGCGCAATGCCACCGCGGCGGCTGGGCCAAGTCGGCCAACGGCAGCTACGAGACGCGCGACAAGGTGCTCGGCATCGTCGGCTACGGCCACATCGGCACCCAGGTCGGCGTACTGGCCGAGAGCCTGGGCATGCGGGTGATCTTCCACGACATCGAGACCAAGCTGGCGCTGGGCAATGCCCGTGCGGTGTCCAGTCTGGACGAACTGCTGGAACGCGCCGACGTGGTCACCCTGCACGTGCCCGAGACCCCGGCCACGCAGCTGATGATCCGCGCCGAACAACTGGCGAAGATGCACGCCGGCGCCATGCTGATCAACGCCTCGCGCGGCAGCGTGGTCGACATCGATGCGCTGGCCGTGGCACTGCGCGAGAAGCGGCTGGCCGGCGCGGCGATCGACGTGTTCCCGCTCGAACCCAAAGGCAACGACGACGCCTTCGTCTCGCCGCTGGCGGGCATGGACAACGTGATCCTGACTCCGCACATCGGCGGCAGCACGCTGGAAGCGCAGGACAACATCGGCATCGAGGTGGCCAGCAAGCTGGTGCGCTACAGCGACAACGGCTCCACCCTGTCGGCGGTGAACTTCCCCGAGGTCACCCTGCCCGAACACCCGCACAGCCGCCGCCTGCTGCACATCCACCGCAACGTGCCCGGCACGCTGTCGCGCATCAACGAACTGTTCTCCGCCGGCAACCTCAACATCGACGCGCAGTTCCTGCAGACCGACAGCGAAGTCGGCTACGTGGTGATCGACGTCAGCGCCGACGAGGCCCAGGCGAATGCGTTGAAGGCGCAGATGGCGACGATTCCGGGGACGTTGCGCGCCCGGGTGTTGTATTGAGGCTGGGAATAGGGAATGGGGAATAGGGAATCGGAAAAGCAGTTGCCGGACCGCGGCTCTGGCTCCTCCATTCCCTATTCCCCATTCCCTATTCCCGACATGAAAAAGGCGCCCAGTGGGCGCCTTTTTCATGTCAAACCATTGGTCGGGGCGGCCGGATTCGAACCGACGACCCTCTGCCCCCCAGGCAGATGCGCTACCAGGCTGCGCTACGCCCCGACGAAACGGCGATTCTAGCAGCTTGTGGTGCGCTGCCGGAAGCGTGATGTCGCTCAGCGGCGCAGCAACGTCAGCACTTCCTCCAGCTCCATCCGCACCTGGCGCACGATCTGGTGCGACATGCTCGATTCCAGCCGTGCCTGCGGGCCTTCAAGGCGCGCGCGCGCACCGGTGATGGTGAAACCCTCGTCGTACAGCAGCGAACGGATCTGACGGATCATCAGCACGTCGTGGCGCTGGTAGTAGCGGCGGTTGCCGCGGCGCTTGACCGGGTTGAGGGCCGGAAACTCCTGCTCCCAGTAACGCAGCACGTGGGGCTTCACACCGCACAGCTCGCCCACTTCACCGATGGTGAAGTAGCGCTTGGCCGGGATGGCCGGCAGTTCGGTGTTATTCCCTTGATCCAGCATAGCTTTCGACTCTCACCTTGAGTTTCTGCCCCGGTCGGAAGGTCACCACCCGCCGCGCGGAGATCGGGATCTCCTCGCCGGTCTTGGGGTTGCGCCCCGGCCGCTGGTTTTTCATGCGCAGGTCGAAATTGCCGAACCCGGACAGCTTCACCTGCTCGCCGTTCTCCAGCGCACCACGCACCACCTCGAAGTAGGCATCCACGAATTCCTTGGCCTCACGCTTGTTGAGGCCCACGTCGAGGAAAAGCCGCTCGGCCATTTCCGCCTTGGTCAGCGCCATCTCATCCTCGCAGTTTCCCCTGGCATGTCTGCTCCAACGCGTTCACCGCTTCGCGTACCCAGTGATCCGCGTCGTCGTCTGTAAGGGTGCGTGAAGCGTCCTGCAAAATCAAGCCCATAGCGAGACTCTTTCGGCCTGCTTCGACGCCTTTGCCGCTGTAGCGGTCGAACAGCCGCAGCTCCCGCAACCGCGCGCCCAGCGTGCCGCGAACGGTGTGCTCGATCCGTGACCAGCTGACGCTTTCCGGCAAATCCATCGCGATATCGCGGCGCACCGCAGGAAATCGCGGGATCGCGGTCGCCCGGGGCAGGCGGCGGGCCAGCAGCGGCTCCAGCGCCACCTCCAGCACATGCACGTCGGGGCCCAGATCGAGCTCCCGCGCCAGCCGGGGGTGCAGGGCGCCGAGATAGCCGACCGTCTCGCCGTCGCGCGCGACCCGGGCGCCGCGGCCCGGATGCAGCCAGGACGGCAGCTCATCGGCATGGATCGACCAGCGCTCCGGCTCGCCGCCCCAGGCGATCAGCGTATCCAGGTCGCCCTTGAGATCGTGGAAATCGAGCAGGCGCGACGGCTCGCCCCATTGCTCGGCGCGCGCGTTGCCGCTGGCCACGACGGCCAGGCTGGGGGTTTCCATCGGTGGTTCGCCGGCCTGCGGATGCGTCAGGCCGTGGATGCCCGGCTCCTCGCACCCGGCCGCGCCTTGCCGGAACACCCGCGCCACTTCGAACAGGCGCACGCGACCCTGCTGGCGTGCGCGGTTGTGCCGCAACGCCTCGACCAGGCCCGGCAGCAGCGAGGGGCGCATCACCGCCAGGTCGGCCGACAGCGGATTGGCCAGCGGCACCAGTTGTTCGTTGAAGCCCCAGCGGGAGAGCAACTCGGCCGCCACGAACGACAGGTTGACGGCTTCGTGGTAACCCCGTGCCGCCAATTGCTCGCGCAGCGCCAGCTCGTTGATGCGCGCTTCGGGCTCGATCGCCAGCACCAGCGCGCCGGACGGCGAATGGGTGGGAATCTTGTCGTAGCCGAAGATGCGCGCGACCTCCTCGATCAGGTCTTCCTCGCGCTCGATGTCGAAGCGGCTGCTCGGCGCGGTGACCCGCCAGCCATCGCCGATCGTTTCCACCCGCATGCCCAGCGCGGTGAAGATGCGTGCCACCTCGGCGTCGGCCACGTCCACCCCGAGCACGCGTTTCAGGCGTGCTCGGCGCAAGGTCACCGGCACCGGCTGCGGCAGGTCGGCGGCGTTCTCGGCCACCAGCACCGGGCCGGCCTGCCCGCCGGCGATCGCCAGCAGCAGTTCGCTGGCGCGCTCCAGCGCGCGACGCGGCAAGCCCGGATCGACGCCGCGTTCGAAGCGGTGCGAGGCGTCGGTGTGCAAGCCCAGCTTGCGCGCGCGGCCCATGATCGCGGCCGGGGCGAAGTGCGCGGACTCCAGGAACACGTTGCGCGTGGCGTCGGTGACGCGCGAGTCGTGACCGCCCATCACGCCGGCCACCGCCAGCGCTTTCTTCTCATCGGCGATCAGCACGAAGCCGTCATCCAGCTTTGCTTCGCTGCCATCGAGCAGCTTCAGTGTCTCGCCGGCGCGCGCATGGCGCACCACGATGTCGCCGTCCAGCGTGTCGTTGTCGAACGCGTGCAGCGGCTGGCCCAGTTCCAGCATCACGTAATTGGTGACGTCGACCACCGCGTTGATCGGGCGCAGGCCGGCTCGGCGCAGGCGCTCGGCCAGCCACAACGGCGTTTTTGCCGCCAGGTCGATGCCTTCGATGATGCGACCGAGATAGCGCGGCGCATCCTTGCCCGCCTCCAGGCGGATGCCGCGGCGCGCTTCGCTGCTCACGGGCACCTCTGCCTGCGCGACGGTCTTCACGTGACTGCCGAACAGCGCAGCCACGTCATGCGCCAGGCCGACCAGGCCGAGGCAATCGGGGCGATTCGGGGTGAGCTTCAGTTCGAAGCTGGCATCGGGCAGGCCGAGGTAGGCAGCCAGCGGCTGGCCCACCGGCGCATCCAGCGGCAGTTCCAGCAGGCCGGAGGCATCGGCATCGATGCCCAATTCCTTCGCCGAGCAAAGCATGCCGAACGACTCGACGCCGCGCAGCTTGGCCGCCTTGATCGAAACATCGCCGGGCAACTGCGCACCAACGGTGGCCAGCGGCACCTTGATGCCCACCCGCGCGTTCGGCGCACCGCAGACGATCTGCAGCGGCTCGCCCTGCCCTGCATCGACCTTGCACACCTGCAGCCGGTCGGCCTGCGGATGCTTTTCGGCTGCGACGATTTCGGCCACCACCACGCCGGCCAAGCCCTCGCCCAGTGGCGTGAGCTCTTCCACCTCCAGCCCGGCCATGGTCAGCGCATGCGCCAATGCCGCACGGTCAGCCTTGACCTCGACCAGTTCACGCAACCAGTTTTCGGAAAATTTCATGGTTTGGATCCGGGAATGGGGAATCGGGAATCGGGAATGGGAAAGGCAAAAACCACGGCACCGAGGCCGCCTCTACGATTCCCTGCTCTCCATTCCCGATTCCCGTTCATGCAAACTGCCTGAGAAACCGCAGATCGTTCTCGAAGAACGCACGCAGGTCGGAGACGCCGTAGCGCAGCATGGCGAAGCGCTCCACACCGAGGCCGAAGGCGAAGCCGGTGTAGCGCTCCGGATCGATGCCGCAGTTCTTCAGCACGTTCGGATGCACCATGCCGCAGCCGAGCACCTCCAGCCAGCGGCTCTGGCCATCCTCGGTCTCCCAGCGGATGTCGACCTCGGCCGAAGGCTCGGTAAAGGGGAAATAGCTGGGGCGGAAACGCATCTCGAAATCGCGTTCGAAGAACGCGCGGATGAACTCGGCCAGGGTGCCCTTGAGGTCGGCGAAACTGGAAGTCTCGTCAACCAGCAGGCCTTCGATCTGATGGAACATCGGCGAGTGAGTCTGGTCCGAATCGCTGCGGTAGACCTTGCCCGGCGCGATGATGCGGATCGGCGGCTGGCGACCGGCCATCGTGCGGATCTGCACCGGCGAGGTATGCGTGCGCAGCAGACGGCCGTCGCCGAAGTAGAAGGTGTCGTGCATCGCGCGCGCCGGATGGTGCGGCGGGAAGTTCAACGCCTCGAAGTTGTGCCAGTCGTCCTCGATCTCGGGGCCGTCGGCGCGCTGATAGCCGAGCCGCGCGAAAATCGACGCGATGCGTTCCAGCGCGCGGGTGATCGGGTGAATGCCGCCGCGCTCGCCATCGCGGCCGGGCAGCGAAATGTCGATCGCCTCGGAGGCAAGCCGATGGTCGAGCTCGGCCTGTTCCAGCACGGCCTTGCGTGTCGCCAGTGCGTCGACGAGGCGCTCCTTGACACGGTTCACTTCGGCACCGCGCGCCTTGCGCTGCTCGGGCGCCAGGGTGCCCAGGGTCTTCAGCGCGGCGGTCACGATGCCGCTCTTGCCCAGCAGGCCCACGCGCAGGGACTCCAGCGTATCCAGCGTCTCGGCCTGTTCGATGCCAGCCAGCGCCTGCGCGGCCTGGCGTTCCAGATCATCCATCGGTGCGGTCCCGGTTCGGACGTGCAAAAACGAAAACGGGGAGGAGGCGTGTGGCCTCCTCCCCGCTTGATTCACATTCTATCGTCGCAAGCGACGATCAAGCAGCCAGGGCGGCCTTCGCCTTGTCAGCGATGGCCCCAAACGCCTTGATGTCATGCACGGCGATATCAGCCAGGACCTTGCGGTCGACGGTGATGCCGGCCTTGCTCAGCCCATTGATCAGACGGCTGTAGGACAGCCCGAACATGCGCGCGGCAGCGTTGATGCGCACGATCCACAGTGCACGGAACTGGCGCTTGCGCTGCTTGCGGCCGATATAGGCGTACTGACCAGCCTTGATGACGGCCTGGTTGGCGACGCGGAAGACCTTGCGGCGGGCGTTGTAGTAGCCCTTGGCGCGGCCGATGATGGTCTTGTGACGACGACGAGCGGTGACACCACGCTTTACACGAGCCATGGTCTATCTCCTCACAAGTACGGCAGCATGCGAGCCACGCCCGGCGCGTCGCACGCCTTGAGGTGGTTCGGGGCACGGAGACCACGCTTCAGCTTGGTCGACTTCTTGGTCAGGATGTGCGACTTGTATGCGTGGCCGCACTTGATCTTGCCGGATGCGGTCTTGCGAAAACGCTTCGCAGCCGCCCGGTTGGTCTTGATCTTGGGCATGGAATGCTCCTTGAGTGGGAATGATCCCGTTTCTGACTGATCTGGCGGCAACCGCGGGTTGCTCTTTCCGTCCTGCCATGACCGGTGCACGACCCTTCCGGCGGGTCGAACCCGTAATCATACGGGTTCAAAAGGTCAAACGCCAGCACGAAGTGCCGACGCGTGCCTCCTCTCCCCTCGGGAGAGGATTGGGGAGAGGGCACGGGGCTTGCCCGCTACCCAATTGAGGGCGGCCGCTCCGGGAGACACGGCAAAAGGAGCATTGCCCGCGAGCGAGCTCCCGCAAACGCGAACAGCCTATTTCTTCTTGGGCCCGATCATCATGACCATCTGGCGCCCTTCGAGCCGGGGGTACGACTCGACCTGGCCGTTGTCGCCGACGTCTTCCTGGATCTTGCGGGCCAGGTTCTGGCCGAGATCCTGGTGCGACATCTCGCGGCCGCGGAAGCGGATGGTGACCTTGACCTTGTCGCCCTCTTCCAGGAAGCGAAGCATGTTGCGCAGCTTGATCTGGTAGTCGCCCACGTCCGTGACCGGACGGAACTTCACTTCCTTGATCTCGACCTGCTTCTGCTTCTTCTTGGCGGCCTGGGCTTTCTTCTGGGCTTCGAACTTGAACTTGCCGTAATCCATGATGCGGCATACGGGCGGATCGCCATTGGGCTGGATCTCGACCAGATCCATGCCGGCTTCCTGCGCCAGCGCCAGCGCTTCGTCACGGGTCAGGATGCCGAGTTGCTCGGAATCTGCGCCAATGACACGCACCCGCGGCACGCGGATTTCCAGGTTGCGACGATTGCCCTTGTTGTCGGTGGTTGCGATACCACGATCCTCCAGAAGAAGTGATGAAACAGACCGTTCGGCGTTCAACGCCGGGTTTCGGTCTCCAGTCGCCCGATGAAATCGGCCAGCGGCATGCTGCCCAGATCCTCGCCGGAACGGGTACGGACAGAAACCGCCCCCGTCTCTTTCTCGCGGTCGCCGACCACGAGCAGATAAGGCACTTTCTGCATCGTATGTTCGCGGATTTTATAGCCGACTTTCTCGTTGCGCAAATCCGATTGTACCCGGAAACCTTTGTCGACAAGGGCTTGCGTGACCTCGCGAACGTAACCGGCCTGCGCATCGGTGATGCTGAACACCATCGCCTGGACCGGTGCCAGCCAGGTCGGCAGCAGGCCGGCATGGTGCTCGATCAGGATGCCGATGAAACGCTCCATGGACCCCACAATGGCCCGGTGCAGCATCACCGGATGCTGCTTCTGGGAGTGCTCGTCCACGTATTCGGCGCCCAGCCGCTCGGGCATCATGAAATCCACCTGCATGGTGCCGACCTGCCAGTCGCGGCCGATCGAATCGCGCATGTGGTACTCGATCTTGGGGCCGTAGAAGGCGCCCTCGCCCGGCAGCTCGGTCCAGGTTACCCCGGCAGCCGCCAAGGCACCCCGCAGCGCGGCCTCGGCCCGATCCCATACCTCGTCGTCGCCGATGCGCTGGTCCGGACGCAGCGCCAGAGCCACCTCGATCTTGTCGAAGCCGAAATCGGCGTAGACCTGCATCGCCTGCCGGTGGAAGGCGGTGACCTCCGGCTCGATCTGCCCGGGCGTGCAGAAGATGTGGCCGTCGTCCTGGGTGAACGCGCGCACGCGCATGATGCCGTGCAGCGCGCCGGACGGCTCGTTGCGATGGCAGCCGCCGAACTCGCCATAGCGCAGCGGCAGGTCGCGGTAGCTGCGCAGGCCCTCATTGAAGATCTGCACGTGGCCAGGGCAGTTCATCGGGCGCAGCGCGAAGGTGTGCTTCTCCGACTCGGTGAAGAACATGTTCTCCTTGTAATTGTCCCAGTGCCCCGACTTTTTCCACAACGACACGTCCAGCACCATCGGGCAACGCACCTCCTGGTAACCGCTGCTGCGGTACACGCCGCGCATGTACTGCTCGACCTGCTGCCAGATCGCCCAGCCGTTCGGGTGCCAGAACACCATGCCGGGGCTCTCTTCCTGCTGGTGGAACAGGTCCAGCTGCTTGCCGATCTTGCGATGGTCGCGCTTCTCGGCCTCTTCCAGCTGGAACAGGTAGGCCTTCAGGTCCTTGTCGTTGAGCCAGGCGGTACCGTAGATGCGGCTGAGCATCGCGTTGCTCGAGTCGCCGCGCCAGTACGCGCCAGCCACCTTCATCAGCTTGAACGAATGCAGCTTGCCGGTGTTCGGCACGTGCGGCCCCCGGCACAGGTCGGTGAATTCGCCCTGTGAATACAGCGACAGATCCTGGTCGGCCGGGATGCCCTCGATGATCTCGGCCTTGTAGTTCTCGCCCAGGCCGCGGAAGAACGCCACCGCCTCGTCGCGTGATTTCACGCTGCGCGTGACCGGCAATTGCTCGGCCACGATCTTGTGCATCTCCGCCTCGATCTTCGGCAGATCCTCGGGCGTGAACGGGCGTTCGTAGGCGAAGTCGTAGTAGAAGCCGTTGTCGATCACCGGGCCGATGGTGACCTGCGCGCCGGGAAACAGCCGCTGCACGGCCTGGCCCATCAGGTGCGCGGTGGAGTGGCGCAGGATCTCCAGCGCCTCCGGGCTCTTCTCGGTGACGATCTGCAGGCTGGCATCGTGTTCGATCGGGAAGCTGGCGTCGACCAGCTTGCCGTCGACCTTGCCGGCCAGCGTGGCCTTGGCCAGGCCGGCGCCGATCGAAGCGGCCACGTCCTGCACGGTGACGGGGTGTTCGAACGGCTTCTTGCTGCCGTCGGGGAGCGTAATCTCGATCATCGCGAAAGCTTCTCTTGAAAAGCAAAAAAGGGCTTGACGCCCTTTCTTTGACAAACGAAGGCGTGGTGGCGGTCAGTCGTGGCAGCGCGTAGTCGTCATGTCGCACACTCGGCCGGCGCAAGCGCGGGCCACCTTGGTCTCGTGGATGGTGCCGAAATCCTAGTCTAGCCCAGATCGTGCGCGTCGCGGAGAGCCTCAGAACGGCTTGGCCAGCACCAGCCAGATCACGCCCAGCAGCAACAGCACCGGCAGCTCGTTGAGCCAGCGCAACGTGCGCGCCGAGGGCAACGCAAGGCCCTTTGCGCTGCGCTTGAGCAATCGCCCGGCCCAGGTGAAGTAGATCAGCAACAACGCGACGAGGGTCAGTTTGGCGTCGATCCAGTGCGTGCCGGAGGCCACGTTCGGCAGGCTCTGCGGGAATACCCGCCAACCCTGCCACAGCACCAGGCCGAACAGGAACGCGATGCCGAACATGTTGTGGCCGAACTTGTACAGCCGACGCCCCATCAGCTGCAGCCGCGCCTGCACCGCCGGCTCATTCGCCGCTTCGGCCATGTTCACCAGGATGCGCGGCAGGTAGAACACCGTGGCCATCCAGGCGATCACGAACAGCAGGTGCAACGATTTGATCAACAGATAGGTCATGACGAATGGGCGTGGCCGCTGCCTCGCGCAGCGGCGGGCATGATAGCGCGAGCCGCCGGCTTCACTCGCGCGCGGGACCGATCCGCGCCAGCAACGCCTGCAGCAGGCGCTGCTGGTGCTGCGCATCGAGCGGCGCGTTGGCGCGGTCGGTCAGCAGGAAGAAGTCCTCCACCCGCTCGCCGAAGGTGGCGATGCGTGCGTCGTGCACGCGTACGTCCTCGCTCAGCATCACCTGCGCCACCGCCGCCAGCAGACCGGGCCGGTCGGTCCCCGCCAACGCCAACTGGGTGCGGCCGCCGGCGGCATGGAAGCTGATCTTCGGCGTCACCTGGAAATGCTTCTGATGGCGCGACATGCTGCGCTTGCTCGGCTGCACGCCCACCGCTTGCGCGAGTGCGCGCTGCAGGCGCTGCTGCAACTCTTCGGCACGCGCGGGACTGGCCGGTTGCTGGCTGTCGGCTTCGAGCAACAGGAAGGTATCCAGCGCCATGCCGGTGGGCGAGCTGAGGATGCGCGACTCCATCACCGAAAAGCGCAGCCGATCCAGCATCGCCGTCACGGTGGCGAACAGGCCGTCCCGATCGGGCGTGTAGACGAACAGCTCGGTGCTGCCGCGTACCGACAACGGTTCCACCGCGACCAGCGGCACCGCACCCTGCGCGCGCAGGATCGCCGCGGTCTGCCACGCGATCTGCTCGGGCCGATGGCGCAGGAAGCTGAGTTGCGGAAAATCCCCCCAGACCTGCCGCACCCGGGCTTCGTCGAAGCCATCCTCCTGCAGCCGCGCCAGCGCCTGCGCGCTGCATTCGCGCACGCGCACGCCGGCGTCGCGCGGCAACTCGACGTCGCTGCGCAGGGCATGGCGGGTGCTGGTGCAGAGATCGGCCAGCAGGCGATCCTTCCAGCTGTTCCACAGGCGCGGGCTGGTGCCGATGATGTCGGCAATGGTCAGCAGGTAGAGCTGGCCGAGCTGCTCCCGCTCGCCCACCGTCTCGGCGAAGCGGTGCACCACCTCGGGATCGGTGATGTCCTGACGTTGCGCCGTGGTGCTCATCAGCAGGTGATGGCGCACCAGCCAGGCGACCCGTTCGACGTCGCCGGAGGGGAGGCCCAGCCGCGTGCAGAAATCCCGCGCATCCTGTTCGCCCAGCACCGAATGGTCGCCGCCGCGACCCTTGGCGATGTCGTGGAACAACGCCGCCAGCAGCAGCACCTCGGGCTTGGGCAGCATGGCCCAGATCTCGCAGCCAAGCGGGAACTCGCCCCGTGCCGCCGGCTCGGCGAAGCGCGCCATGTTGCGCAACACGCGCAAGGTGTGTTCGTCGACCGTGTAGACATGGAACAGGTCGTACTGCATGCGCCCGAACACCTTGCCGAACGCCGGCAGGATCGCCGCCAGCAGGCCGTGCCGGTTCATCCGCCACAACGCCTCCACCGCCGGCGCACCTCGCCGCAACAGGCGCAGGAACGCGGCCAGTACCTCCTCGTCCCGGGCCAGCGCCGCGCCATGGGCGTCGGTCGCCTGATGGATGCGGCGCATGGTGTCGGCGCTGAAGCCCAGCACGCCGGACTGCTCCAGCCGGGCGATGAAAATCTCCACCAGCGCCGCGGGCCGGCGCATGAACAATTCCGGATCGCGCGCGGCCAGGCGCGCGCCGTAGCGCACGAAATCGTCGCCCACCGGCTGCTCCGCCGCGGGAGGCTCCAGCATCTCCTCGAAGCGCTCGGCCACCTGCACGCCTAGCCGCTCGACCTGGCTGGCTGCGCGGTAGTAGCCCTGCATGAACTGTTCGACGCCGAGGTTCTTCTCGTGCTCGTCCTGGAATCCCAGGCGTGCGGCCAGCGCCTGCTGATAGTCGAACAGCAGCCGCTCCTCGGCCCGTCCCGCTTCCAGATGCAGGGCATAGCGGTAACGGCGCAGCGTCGATTCGGCTTGTTCCAGCTGGGCTTGCTCGGCCGGATCGAGCAGCCCCTCGGCGACCATCCCCGACAACCCGTCCGCGTGCGCCAGGCGTCGCCCCATCCAGCGCAGCGAGTCGAGCGTACGCAGGCCGCCGGGCCCGTCCTTGAGGTTCGGTTCGAGGTTGTAGGCAGTGTCGTCGTAACGGGCGTGCCGCGCGTTGCGCTCGGCCAGCCGGGCGGCGAGGTATTCGCGCGGCGGCCACAACGCCGGGTCGTCAACGATGCCCCGCAGTTGCGCATCGAAGGCCGGATCGCCGGCCAGCCGTCGCGCGTCGAGCAGGCTGGTGAATACGCTGGCGTCCTGCGCGGCCAGCGCCCGGCATTGCGCTGGTTCGCGCACGGCGTGGCCCACTTTCAGGCCGATGTCCCACAACGTAGCGAAGAACTGCTCCAGTGCCCGCAGGCGCGCAGGCTCGGGTGCCGCCGCCAGCGCCAGCAGGTCCACATCCGAGTACGGAAACAGCAGGCCGCGGCCAAAGCCGCCAATCGCGAACAGCGCCGCGCCGGCTACCTCACCGAGGCAGGCTGCCCACACATGCGCAACCACCCGCGCCACCGACTCGCCGCGCCGCCGCGCCAACGCACTGGCGTCCATGCCGTCGCGAAACGCCGTAGCCAACCCGCGATCCACATCCTCCAGCAACTGCCGCAACGCCCGCCGCGCCTCGGCCGAAACGCCGGAGCGCGGCACTGCCACGGGCAGGCGCGGCAAGGGAGGGAGCGCTGAATTCATTGGAGCGAGAAGTGAGTGGAGAGGAGTGCGGAATGAGAGAAGGCAGTCTGCCATGTCTGCATGGCATCCGGCGCCGACGCCGCGCGTCCGGCTCTCTTTTCTCACTCCTCCCCACTCACTCCTGCTTCACGCATCCGGCCAGGGCGTGAGGATCTCGAAACCGTCGTCGGTCACCGCCAGGGTGTGTTCCCACTGGGCGGACAGCGAATGGTCCTTGGTCACCACGGTCCAGCCGTCGGGCATCTGGCGCGTCTGCGGCTTGCCGGCGTTGATCATCGGCTCGATGGTGAAGGTCATGCCCTTCTTCAACTCGACGCCGGTGCCGGGCTTGCCGTAATGCAGCACCTGCGGCTCGTCGTGATAGACCTTGCCGATGCCGTGGCCGCAGTACTCCTTGACCACGCTGAAACCGGCCGCCTCGGCATGCTGCTGGATGGCGTGGCCGATATCCCCAAGCGTGGCGCCGGGACGCACCGCCTCGATGCCGCGCATCATCGCCTCGAAAGTCGTATCCACCAGCCGTTTGGCCAGCACCGACGGGGTGCCGGCGACGTACATGCGACTGGTGTCGCCGTGCCAGCCGTCCTTGATCACGGTGACGTCGAGGTTGACGATGTCGCCGTCCTTGAGCACCTTGCCCTCGCTCGGGATGCCGTGGCAGATCACGTGGTTGACCGAGGTGCACAGGGTCTTGGGGAAGCCGTGATAGCCGACGTTGGCGGGAATCGCCTTCTGCACGTTGACGATGTGCTCGTAGGCGCGGCGGTCCAACTCCTCGGTGGTGACGCCGGGCTTGACGTACTCCTTGAGCATGGCCAGCACTTCGGCAGCCAGCTTGCCGGCGACGCGCATGCCTTCAAGGTCTTCGGGAGATTTCAGGGTAATGGCCATGGATTCCACTCATGTGGCGACAGAACTCCTTGAAATCCAGAGACTTGCCGCACCGCCGGCGTACCGGCTACAATTTCGGAGTTTTGCAGGGCTGATGCCTCCCGAGCGGGAGTCGATCCACGCAAAGCGAGCCGGGATTGTAACGCCCAGCGGTACAACACCCAAACCAACGCCACACACGCATCGGCACCGCCTTCGGGGTGCCGCGCCTCACCCGCCGTCAAAATCGGGCCAGTCGCGGTCGAAGCCGGGGATGCGTGGAGGTCCCAACCCCCAGGTTCCTTCTCGAGGGAACCGACAATCGGAGCGACACCCATGGCACAAGTCACCATGCGTCAGATGCTGGAAGCCGGCGTCCATTTCGGTCATCAGACCCGTTACTGGAATCCCAAGATGGCCCCGTACATCTTCGGTGCCCGCGGCAAGATCCACATCATCAATCTCGAAAAGACCCTGCCGCTGTTCACCGACGCGATGAATTTCCTGTCGGGCCTGGCGCAGAAGCGCGGCACCATCCTGTTCGTCGGCACCAAGCGTTCGGCCCGCGAGCCGTTGGCCGAAGAGGCTGCCCGCGCCGGCATGCCGTTCGTCACCTCGCGCTGGCTCGGCGGCATGCTGACCAACTTCCGCACCGTGAAGCAGTCCGTTTCGCGCCTGAAGGAGCTGGAAGCAGCCGAGACCGACGGCAGCTTCGACAAGCTGGTCAAGCACGAAGTGCTGGCCCGTCGCCGCGAGCGCGACAAGCTGCAGGCCTCGCTGGGCGGCATCAAGGACATGAACCGCCTGCCCGACGCGCTGTTCGTGATCGACATCGGCCACGAAGACATCGCCGTGCAGGAAGCCAAGAAGCTCGGCATCCCGGTGATCGCCGTGGTCGACACCAACTACAACCCGGAGCTGGTCGACTACGCCATCCCGGGCAACGACGACGCGATCCGCGCGATCCAGCTGTATGCCCGCGCCGCCGCCGACTCGATCCTCGAAGGCAAGGCCGCCGCGCCGGCCGCCGCCCAGGGCGACGGCAACGACTTCGTCGAGCTGGACGAGGAAGGCAACCCGGTGGCCAAGGTCGATCGCCCGCGCCGCGAGGCTGCCCCGCGCAAGTCCGCGCCGCGCCGCGACGGCGGTCGCGACGGCGGCCGTGGCCCGCGCAACGAAGGCGCGCCCGCCAAGTAAGCGCCGAGGCGGCGGTCGCCGACCGCCGCCAGGCTGCCGAGATCAACGCGTGACGGCGTTTGCTTGCCGTCGCGCCATCCAAGCATTGGAGAACTACCGATGAGCAATATTTCCGCCCAGATGGTGAAGGAGCTGCGCGAGCGGTCCGGTGCCGGCATGATGGAATGCAAGAAGGCGCTGGTGGAGAACAACGGCGACCTCGACGCCGCCATGGAGTGGCTGCGCAAGTCCGGCCTCGCCAAGGCCGACAAGAAAGCCAGCCGCATCGCCGCCGAAGGCCGCATCGTCACCGACCAGGCCAGCGGCAAGGCCGTACTGGTCGAGATCAACTGCGAAACCGACTTCGTGGGCAAGGACGCGAGCTTCCTGAAGTTCAGCGACGCCGTCGCCGAAGTCGCGCTGAAGTCCGGCGCCGCCGATATCGACGCGCTCAAGGCAGCCGCCTATCCCGGCGGCGGCACCGTCGAGGACGCGGCCAAGGCGCTGATCGCCACCATCGGCGAGAAGATCGACGTGCGCCGCATGGCCCGCATCGAGAACGACGGCGTGATCGGCAACTACATCCATGGCGGTCGCATCGGCGTGCTGGTGTCGCTCAAGGGCGGCTCCGAGGAGCTGGCCAAAGGCATCGCCATGCACGTGGCGGCGATGAACCCGGCGCACGTCCGCGCCGAGGACGTGCCGGCCGAGTTCGTCGCCAAGGAGAAGGAAATCGCGCTGAGCCTGATGTCCGAGAAGGACAAGGCCAAGCCGGCCGAGATCCTGGAGAAGATCATCAGCGGCAAGATCCACAAGATCGTTTCCGAAGTCACCCTGCTGGGCCAGCCCTACGTGCTGGACACCAACGTCACGGTCGCCGAGGCGCTGAAGAAGGAAGGCGCCGACGTCATCTCGGTCGTCCGCCTGGCCGTCGGCGAAGGCATCGAGAAGGTGGAAGAGGATTTCGCCGCCGAAGTCATGAAGCAGGCAGGCTTGAGGTAATCCGAAGTACCCGTCATCCCTGACGGCAAAGACCGGCCATCGGGCAACCGCTCCTGCGTTGCCTCACCTCGGGCATCCATGCCCTCGCCATGGCCGGACTTTCAGAAAGAGCGGGTGCTTCGAACCAGGGGCCGCGGGAAACCGCGGCCCTTTTCGTTGTCGCGGTCAATCCCGGTAGGCGCCCAGGTCGCGACGATGGCCGAACTGCGTGACGTAGAACCCCAGCCGCCCGCGAAAGCCTCCCAGCGCCACCTCCACGCGATGGCGCGGATGGGCCTCGTAATAGGCCGAACTGGTGCAAAGGTGGTCGAACAGGAAGCCGGTCATGGGGCCGCCCCTCAACTGGTAGTCGCATTCCCGGCGCCGCCGGCGGTGAACGGTGTGCATCTGCACCGGCGGCAGGAATGCGGCATCGCCCAGCATTCGCGTGACCCCGCCCGCCACCCCATGCGCCAGCGCGCACCAGATGAAGCCTGCAGCCAAGGCAGCGCAGAACGGTGCCGCCAGGAGCATTTTGGCGGTACCGCCCTGATAGGCTTCGTTGCGTCCGGTGAGATTGACCCACGCGAGCCACACCGTGACCGCCACGCCAAGCACCAGCGCCACGTAGAAGCTGGATCGTTCCACCCACGGCTCGGGCAGGAAGTCGATCCAGCCGCCGTAGAACGCCAGGGCCATCACGATCAGCGTGCCGTGGATGGCGATGCGTCGCCCGCGCGACGGCGCCGGGACCCCGTAATAAAGCGTGTTCCACCCCACCCGTTCGCTCCTTGAACCGAATCCGTCACGGCGACTTCAATCGACCGACGCAAGCTTACCCGAGAGCGGCTCTGCCGCTACAATGTGGCGGTTTGCCCCCACAATCCGGAGAACCCATGAGCACCCAGCCCAAGTACCACCGCATCCTGCTCAAGCTCTCCGGTGAAGCGCTGATGGGCGAGGCCGACTACGGCATTGATCCGAACGTGATCGGCCGGCTCGCCGAGGAGATCATCGAGGTGCGCCGCGCCGGCGTGGAAGTGGGCGTGGTGATCGGCGGCGGCAACATCTTCCGCGGCGCCGGCCTGGCCGCGGCCGGCATGGATCGCGTCACCGGCGACCACATGGGCATGCTCGCCACCGTGATGAACGCGCTGGCGATGGCCGATGCGATCGAGAAGCGTGGCGGCTATGCGCGGGTGATGAGCGCGATCCAGATCCACGACGTGGCCGAGGACTACATCCGCCGCCGCGCGATCCGCCACATCGAGAAGGGCCGCATCGTGCTGTTCGCTGCCGGCACCGGCAATCCGTTCTTCACCACCGACTCGGCCGCGGCGCTGCGCGCCGTGGAAGTCGGCGCCGACCTGCTGCTCAAAGCCACCAAGGTCGACGGCGTCTACAGCGCCGATCCCGCCCGTGACGCGCACGCCATCCGCTACGAGCGGCTGAGCTACGAGGAAGTGATCCAGCGCAACCTGCAAGTGATGGACACCGCCGCGATCGCGCTGTGCCGCGACCACGGCATGCCGCTGCGCATCTACGACATGAGCGTGCCCGGCAGCCTGATGCGCATCATGGGCGGCGAGTCGATCGGCACGCTGGTCGGCTGAGTCGGCCCGCGGGGGCGACGCCCGCCACTGCTATAATCACGCGTTGCCAGATTCACCGGGGTACGACACATGCTCAACGACATCAAGAACGATGCCCAGGCCCGCATGGGCAAGAGCATCGACTCGCTCAAGCACGACCTCACGCGTATCCGCACCGGCCGCGCCAGCACCACGTTGGTCGACCACATCAAGGTCAGCTATTACGGCGCGGAAACGCCGCTGTCGCAGGTCGCGTCCGTGACGCTGGCCGATGCGCGCACCATCCTCATCACGCCGTGGGAAAAAAACATGGTGGCGCCGATCGAGAAGGCCCTGATGGCATCGGACATCGGCATTACGCCGACCACCGCCGGCACCGTGATCCGGCTCAACATGCCCGCGCTCACCGAGGAGCGTCGCAAGGAGCTGGCCAAGCACGTGGGCCATGAGGGCGAGAACGCCAAGATCGCCATCCGCAACGTGCGCCGCGATGCCCTGCAGCAGGTCAAGGACCTGCTCAAGGACAAGCAGATCACGGAGGACGAGGATCGCCGTTTCGACGACGAGATCCAGAAGCTCACCGATCGCGCGGTCAAGGACGTCGATACCGTGGTCAAGGCCAAGGAAGAGGAGCTGATGGCGCTCTGAGCGCCATCGCACCCCGCATGCCGGCCGCCACGGCTGCCCGGGTTCCCCGCCATGTCGCCATCGTGATGGACGGCAACGGGCGCTGGGCCCGCGCCCGGCACCGTCCGCGCAGCTTCGGCCACAACGCCGGGCGCCGCGCGGTGCGCGAGGTGATCGAAGCCTGCCTGCGCGAAGGCGTGCCGGTGCTGACCCTGTTCGCCTTCTCCAGCGAAAACTGGCAGCGCCCGCAGGACGAGGTCAGCGCGCTGATGAACCTGTTCGTGCGCGCGCTGGACAAAGAAGTGGAGGAACTGCACGGCCACGGCGTGCGCCTGCGCTTCATCGGCGACCTGGACAGCTTCGACGAGCCGCTGCGCCAGCGCATGCGCGCGGCGACGGACCGCACCGCCGGCAACGCGGCGCTGCAACTGAATATCGCGGTGAGTTACGGCGGCCGCTGGGACATCGTGCAGGCCTGTCGCCACGCTGCCGCGGCAGTCGCGCATGGCGAGTTGCGCGCCGACGAGATCGACGAATCACGGCTGGGCCAGTGGATGAGCCTGGCCGAGCTGCCGCCGCTGGACCTGTTCATCCGCACCGGCGGCGAACGCCGCATCAGCAACTTCCTGTTGTGGCAGGTCGCCTACGCCGAGCTGTACTTTACCGATACGTTGTGGCCCGATTTCGACCAGGCTTGCCTGCGCGAGGCCATCGCCGACTACGCTTCGCGCGAGCGCCGCTACGGCCGCACCAGCGCGCAGCTGGCCCCTGCCCCCTAGAGGATTTCCATGCTGCTTCAGCGCATTCTCACCGCCCTGGTGCTCGCGCCGCTGGCGATCCTGATCGTCCTGCTGCCGCCGACCGGCGTCTTCGGCGTGATCGTGGCCGTGGCTTTCCTGGCGGCATGGGGGGAATGGGCCCAGCTGAGCGGCCTGCATGGCCGTGCCCGGGTGGCCTTGCTGATCGTGGCCGCCGGCGTGTTCGTGCTGCTCTGGCTGGCGCGCGACAGCGCGTGGCTCGACTGGCTGCTGGTCGCTGGTGTGGCATGGTGGCTGGTGGCCTGCCTGTGGCTGCGCCACTTCGCGTTCGCCGCCGCGCCCACGCGCGACAACACCGCGCTGAAACTGCTGGCCGGCGCATTCGTGATCTTTCCGGCCTGGGTCGCCCTGGTCCGCATCCATGGCCACTCGCCGCACGGCCCGTGGTGGACCTTGCTGGCGCTGATGATCGTGTGGGCCTCGGACATCGGCGCCTACGCCGCCGGCCGCGCCTTCGGCAAGCGCAAGCTGGCGCCGCATATCAGCCCGGGCAAGACCTGGGCCGGCGCCTACGGCGCGCTGGTCGCCGGCGTGCTGCTGGCGCTGGTCGGCGCCTGGCTGCTCGACGTGCGTGATGTGCGGTTGCTGGCGCTGGCGCTGCTGGCGGCGGCCACCGTGTCCATTTCTATCGTCGGCGACCTGTTCGAGAGCCTGCTCAAGCGGCATGCCCAGGTGAAGGATTCGGGCAGCATCTTTCCCGGCCATGGCGGCCTGATGGATCGACTGGACAGCGTGTTCGCGGCACTGCCCATTTTCGCCGCCGGCTTGTGGCTGCTGCAGTTGTGACGATGCGCACGGTCGCTGTCCTTGGTGCCACCGGCTCGATCGGCGGCAGCACGCTGGACGTGATCGCGCGCCATCCGGAGCGGTTCCGCGCCAGCGTGCTCACCGCGAACCACCGCGTCGAGGCGCTGGTCGAACTGTGCGCTCGTCACCGGCCGGACCTGGCCATCGTCGCCGATCCCGCGCACGAGCGCGAACTGGCCCGGCGCCTGGTCGACGCCGGGGTGCGCTGCGACGTCGCCAGCGGCCCGGACGCGCTGGTCACCGCGGCGGCCGGCAACCTGTGCGACACCGTGGTGGCGGCCATTGTCGGCGCCGCCGGGCTGGAGTCGACCCTGGCCGCCGCGCAGGCCGGCAAGCGGCTGCTGCTGGCCAACAAGGAGTCCATCGTGATGGCCGGCCCGCTGCTGCTGCAGGCGGTCGAGCGCGGTGGCGGGGTGCTGGTGCCGGTCGACTCCGAGCACAACGCGTTGTTCCAGTGCCTGCCGGGCGGTCGCCCCGCACTGGCCCGCAGTGGCGTGCGCCGATTGATCCTGACCGCGTCCGGCGGCCCGTTCCGCGGCCGCAGCCGCGCCGAGCTGGCGCATGTCACGCCCGACCAGGCCTGCAAGCATCCCAATTGGGTCATGGGCCGCAAGATCTCGGTCGACTCGGCCACCCTGATGAACAAGGGGCTGGAGGTGATCGAGGCGCATCACCTGTTCGCCGCGCCGGTCGAGGCTATCGAGGTGGTGGTGCATCCGCAGAGCCTGATCCACTCGATGGTCGACTACGTCGACGGCTCCGTGCTGGCGCAACTGGGCAACCCGGACATGCGCACCGCGATCGCCCACGCGCTGGCCTGGCCGGAGCGGGTCGAGTCCGGGGTCACCCCGCTCGACCTCGCCGCCTGCGCGCCGCTGCAGTTCGAGGCGCCGGATCTGGCCACCTTCCGCTGCCTGGCGCTGGCCTTCCAGGCGCTGCGCGCCGGTGGCGATGCCCCGACCGTGCTGAGCGCGGCCAACGAGGTGGCGGTGGAGGCCTTCCTCGCCGGCACGCTGGCGTTCCTGTCGATCGCCGACGTGGTCGAGGCGGTGCTTGCGGAACTGCCGGCGCAGCCGGTGGTCGATATCCCGACCCTGCTCGAGCGCGACCGGGCGGCCCGCGAGGCGGCCCGGCGCGTACTGCGCAGGGCTTGCTGATATTCTTGTCCCGATGACTTTCCGCTGCGGTACTTGATGACTTCCTTTTTCGGCTCGGTGTTCTGGTTGCTGGTCACGCTCGGCGTGCTGGTGACCTTCCATGAGTTCGGCCACTACTGGGTCGCGCGGCGCTGTGGGGTCAAGGTGCTGCGGTTCTCGATCGGCTTCGGCAAGGCGATCTGGAAGCGCATCGGCCGCGACGGCACCGAATACTGGATCGCGGCGATCCCGCTGGGCGGCTACGTGAAGATGCTGGACGCGCGCGAGGGCGAGGTCGACCCGGCCCTGCGCGACCAGGAGTTCACCGGCAAATCGGTGTGGAAACGCATCGCCATCGTGGCGGCCGGGCCGGGCTTCAACGTGATCTTCACCATCGCCGCGCTGTGGCTGATGTTCATGCTCGGCCGGAGCGACTACGCGCCGATCGTCACCGCCACGCCGGACAGCATCGCCGCCGAGGCAGGCATCCAGCCGGGCGACCGCATCCTCAGCGTCAACGGGCGCCAGGTCTCCACCTGGAGCGATTCGATGGACGCGGTGGGCAACGCGCTGCTGGCGCTGACCCCGCTGCCGCTGACGGTGCGCCACGCCGACGGCCAGACCCGCGAACTCGTGCTGCCGCTGGACCGTCTGCCGGCCGGCCAGCCGATCGACCAGTACTTCGGCAAGCTCGGCTTGCGCCTGGCGCCGCCGCCGGCGATCGCCGGCACGGTCAAGCCCGGGCAACCGGCGGCCCTGGGCGGCATCCAGGGCGGCGATCGCATCGTCAGCATCAACGGCCAGCCGGTGGGCGATTTCGACAGCCTCGGCAAGCTGGTGCAATCGGCGGCGGCCACATCGCCGCGACTGTCGATCGGCGTGCTGCGCGACGGCCGGCTGCTGACCCTCGCGGTCACCGCGACATGGGAGTCGCTCGGCGACCAGCCGGCGAAGTGGATGCTGGGCGTCGCCCCGCCGCCACCGGAGCCGGCCACCGTGCAGTACTCGCCGGCGCGCGCACTGGGCGCCGCGTTCGCCACCACCTGGCGCAATACCCGGCAGACCTTCGGCATGATCGGGGAGATGCTCAGCGGGCACGCCTCGACCAAGAACATCTCCAGCGTGATCGGCATCGCCCAGTACGCCAATGCGTCGGCGCAGATGGGGCTGGCGTGGTTCCTGCAGTTCCTGGCGATGGTGTCGCTGAGCCTGGCGATCCTGAACCTGCTGCCGATCCCGGTCCTCGATGGCGGGCACCTGCTGTATTATCTGATCGAACTGGTCAAGGGCAGCCCGGTCAGCGAACAGGCCATGATCATCGGCCAGTACATCGGTCTGGTCCTGCTGTTCAGCCTGGTCGGATGGACGCTATTCAACGACATCCAGCGAACCCTGCTGTCGTGATGCGCATCGCCATCGCCCTCGACCACCTGGCGATCCGCCAGACTGCGCCGGCCGTGCTTGCCCGGGCCGACGCGGTCCGCGACAACTCCCGCTGGAATGCAGCGCCCCTTTTCGCGACGGGCTCATCCCCCGCCGCATGCGTTGACGGAGCGGCCGCGCTGGCCGCCCCGTCAAACTAACCCAACGGAACCGACGATGAAGCGTATCGCCGCGCTGATCCTGCTTGCCTCCCTTGCCGCCAACGCGTACGCGTTCGAGCCCTTCGTGATCTCGGACATCCGCATCGACGGCCTCAGCCGCATCGCGGCCGGCACGGTGTACAACTACCTGCCGGTGAACAAGGGCGACCGGCTCACCAACGCCGAGGCGGCACGCGCCATCCGCGCGCTGTACCAGACCAAGTTCTTCAGCGACGTGGAGCTCGACCGCGACGGCAACATCCTGGTGATCAAGGTGGTCGAGCGGCCGTCCATCGCCAAGCTCAACATCCGCGGCAACCACGACATCAAGACCGACGATCTGAAGAAGGGCCTCAAGCAGACCGGCATCTCCGAAGGCGAGACCTTCGACCGGCTGGCCATCGACGGCGTGCAGCAGGAGCTGATCCGGCAGTACTACAACCGCGGCAAGTACAACGTGTCGGTCGAGCCGCACGTGACCCGGCTCGACCGCAACCGTGTCGCCATCGACATCGAGATCCGCGAGGGCAAGGCCGCCAAGATCCGCGAGATCAACATCCTCGGCAACCACGCCTACACCGACAAGCAGATCCGCGACGATTTCGAGTCCGGCACACCGAACCTGATGTCGTGGTACTCCAAGAATGACCAGTACTCGCGCGAGAAGCTTTCCGGCGACCTGGAGAAGCTGCAGTCCTACTACATGAACCGCGGTTACGCGGATTTCGGCGTGGATTCGACCCAGGTCAGCATCTCGCCGGACAAGCGCAACATGTACATCGACGCCAGCATCAAGGAAGGCGACATCTACAAGGTCACCGACGTCAAGCTGCTCGGCGACCTGATCCTGCCGGAAAAGACGATGCGCCAGCTGGTGTTCGTCAAGGAAGGCGACATCTTCAACCGCGGCGCGATCGAGAACTCCAGCAAGGCGATCAAGGCGGTGCTGTCCAACATCGGCTATGCCTACGCCAAGGTCACGCCGATCCCGAAGCTGGACAAGGACAAGCACACGGTCGACCTGACCATGTACGTCGAGCCGGGCCAGCGCGTGTACGTGCGCCGCGTGATCTTCTCCGGCAACACCAAGACCGAGGACAACGTGCTGCGTCGCGAGATGCGCCAGCTCGAAGGCTCCATGTACTCGCAGGCCGCGATCGACCGCTCGAAGATCCGCCTGCAGCGGCTGGGCTACTTCAAGAAGGTCGACATCGACAAGAAACTGGTGCCCGGCTCGCAGGACCAGGTCGACGTCAGCGTCAAGGTCGAGGAGCAGGCCGCCGGCAGCATGCAGTTCGGCATCGGCTACTCGCAGTACGCCGGCATCATCCTCAACGCCTCGTTGAGCCAGAACAACCTGTTCGGCAGTGGCGACAGCTTCTCGGTGAGCGGCTCGCGCAGCACCTACCAGACCAGTTTCGGCGCCAACTACTACAACCCGTACCTGACCGACAACGGCATCGGCATCGGCTACAGCGTCAACTATTCCAAGACCGACTACGGCAACACCGACTACGCCAACTACAGCACCAGCGCCAAGGGCTTCTCCACCTACCTGGGCATCCCGATCAGCGAAACCGACGGCGTGCGCGTGGGCCTGGGCATCAGCAGCAACAAGGTCAACCTGTTCCCCGGCTACAGCCCGCGGGACCTGATCGACTACCAGAACCAGCTCGGCAACAAGACGATCCATTCGTGGACCGGCACGCTGGGCTGGAACCACGACACCCGCAACGGCTTCTGGGCGCCCACCCGCGGCGGCCTGCTGCAGGCCCAGGCGGATGTCGCCCTGCCCGGCTCCACCGTGCAGTACTGGAAGCTCACCGCCGAGGCCAACCATTACTGGCCGATCGGCAAGGGCTTCGTGCTCTACCTGGACGGCCAGGTGGGCTACGGCAAGACCTATGGCAAGAACGGCATCAGCGACGACCAGTTCGCCGTGCTCAAGGCCGCCACCGAAGCGCAGCGCGGCGCAGGCTACGTGATGCCCGACCTGCGCCAGGATTTCCCGTTCTTCGCCAACTTCTCCGCCGGCGGCGTGCGCGACGTGCGCGGCTTCCAGGACAACACCCTGGGCCCGCGCGTGTGCATCGACGGCAGCTCGCCGGACGCGCGCGGCAACTGCCTGGGCGCCTACTGGGCGCAACCGATCGGCGGCTCGTTCAAGGTGCTGGGCACCGCCGAGCTGTACCTGCCGCTGCCGTTCCTGAAGGACATCAACACCGCGCGCGTGTCGCTGTTCACCGACGTCGGCAACGTCTACCGGGATTACCAGAGCTTCGACGCCAGCACGCTGCGCGCCTCGGCCGGCGTATCGCTGCACTGGCAGGCGCCGATCGGCCCGCTGATCATCAGCCTGGCCGTGCCGTTCCGCTCGCAGCCGTCGGACGGTCATTACGAGGAGCGCATCCAGTTCACCTTCGGCAGCCAGTTCTGACCATCGGCCGGTGCGGGCGCCGCCACGTGCGGAGCTGCCGGCGTATCGAAGGAAAACGCGGCGATGCCGCGTTTTCTTTTTCGTCGTCCGGGCACACCTGCGTCGTGCGGTGCCACGCCCTACAATGACGCGCACCGTCCGGAGCCACGCATGAACGCCATCCACTACTCGGCAGCCGAACTGGCCGCGCGCTTCGGCCTCGACGTCCGCGGCGACGGCACGCGGATGGTGAGCGGCGTGGGCACGCTCGGTGGCGCCGGCGCCAGCGAGTTGAGCTTTCTTTCCAACAGCAAATACACCGCGCAGCTGCTGTCCACCCGCGCGGGCGTGGTGGTGCTGCGCGAGGAGAACCTC
The DNA here is from genome assembly GCF_052978325.1 of Rhodanobacter sp. UC4443_H10. NCBI lineage: Bacteria > Pseudomonadati > Pseudomonadota > Gammaproteobacteria > Lysobacterales > Rhodanobacteraceae > Rhodanobacter > Rhodanobacter sp. UC4443_H10. The sequence continues at coordinate 1,471,414 of NZ_CM129668.1, forward strand.
GCCGATTGCCCGGCCACCGCGCTGATCGCCAGGGACCCCTACGTCGCCTACGCGCGCATCGCCGCGCTGTTCGAGCGCCTGCCCGCCGCACCGGCTGGCGTGCATCCCAGTGCCGTGGTCGCCGCTTCCGCGCGCGTCAGCGCCGGCGCCAGCATCGGCCCGTGCTGCGTGATCGAGGCCGATGCAGTGGTCGAGGACGGCGCCGTGCTGGGGCCACATTGCATCATCGGCGAGGGCTGCACGGTGGGGGCGCAATCGCGGCTGGTGGCCCGGGTCACCCTGGTCACGCGCGTCATCCTGGGTCGCCGCGTGCTGGTGCATCCCGGCGCGGTGATCGGTTCGGACGGCTTCGGCCTGGCCTTCGACACCGACCACTGGATCAAGCTGCCCCAGTTGGGTGGGGTACGCATCGGCGATGACTGCGAGATCGGCGCCAACACCACGATCGACCGCGGCACGCTGGACGACACCGTGCTGGAAGAAGACGTGCGGCTGGACAACCAGATCCAGATCGCCCACAACGTGCACGTGGGCGCGCACACCGCAATGGCCGGATGCGCCGCCGTGGCCGGCAGTGCCAGGATCGGCCGCTACTGCCAGATCGGCGGCAATGCGGGCGTGCTCGGCCATCTCGAGCTGGCCGACCGGGTTACCATTACCGCCAAGAGCCTGGTCACCCATTCGATACGCGAACCGGGCGAGTACTCCTCCGGCGTGCCGCTGCAGGAAAATCGCCTGTGGCGCAGGAATGCGGCGCGATTCAAGCATCTGGACGAATACGCGCGCCGTCTGGCGGCACTGGAAAAGGACAAGAGCAATGACTGAGGAAAATTTCGAGATCACCCTGCCGGTGCAGGTGGAGCAGATCCAGCGCCTGCTGCCGCACCGCTACCCGTTCCTGCTGGTCGACCGGGTGATCGAGGTCGTGCCGGACGTCAGCGCGGTCGCGCTGAAGAACGTCACCATCAACGAACCGTTCTTCGATGGCCATTTCCCGGGCCATCCGGTGATGCCGGGCGTGCTGATCATCGAGGCGATGGCGCAGGCCGCCGGCCTGCTGACGCAGATCAGCCGCCGCATGAAGGGCGACGCGGGCAGCCCGTTGTTCTATCTGGTCAAGGTCGACAATGCGCGCTTCAGCGCTCCGGTGGTGCCGGGCGACCAGTTGCGCCTGGAAGTGAACCTGAAACGCCTGGTCCGCGGCATGGGCCTGTTCGCCGCGCGCACCACGGTCGACGGCAAGGAAGTGGCAAGCTGCGAACTGATGTGCGCCGCGAGGTCATGAACATGAGTGACAGCACCGCGATCCACCCCACTGCGCAGGTCGACCCGGCTGCCGTGATCGGCGCCGGCGTGCGCATCGGCGCCTATAGCGTCATCGGCGCGCAGGTGGAGATCGGCGACCGCACGGTGATCGGCCCGCACGTGGTGATCGAAGGCCCCACCCGGCTCGGGTGCGACAACCGCGTCGCCCAGTTCGCCTCGCTGGGCGGCGATCCGCAGGACAAGAAATTCGCCGGCGAGCGCACCGAACTGGTCATCGGCGACCGCAACCTGATCCGCGAATTCACCACCATCAACCGCGGCACCGGCGACGGCGGCGGCGTCACGCACCTCGGCGACGACAACTGGGTGCTTGCCTACGTGCACATCGCGCACGACTGCCAGGTCGGCAATCACGTGGTGTTCTCCAACTATTCCGCCCTGGCCGGGCACGTGGAGATCGGTGACTGGACGATCCTCTCCGGCTATTCGGGCGTGCACCAGTTCTGCAAGGTCGGCGCGCACGCCTTCATCGGCATGGGCTGCCTGGTCGGCCACGACGTGCCGCCGTTCGTGATGATGGCCAACGAGCAGCAGGGCCGCCCGCGCGGCATCAACAGCGAAGGCCTCAAACGCCGGGGCTTCGATGCCACCCGCATCGCCGCGATCAAGCGCGCCTACCGCACCCTCTACATGGCCGGCCTCTCGCTGCCCGAAGCCCGCGAGAAACTCGCCGAGCAGGCGCGCGAAAGCGCCGACGTCATGGCAATGCTGGAGTTCCTCGACCACAGCGAGCGGTCGTTGGCGCGATAAGCGCGTCGCGCTTATCGCAAAATCAAGCACGCGCTCTGGCTCTCGCTTCACGACGGAGACGAAATGCAAAACACCGGCGTCTCCGCACCTGCCCCGCTGATCGCCATCCTCGCCGGTGAGGATTCCGGCGACCAGCTCGGTGCCGACCTGATCGTCGCCTTGCGCCAGCGCTACCCGCAGGCGCGCTTCGTCGGCATCGGCGGGGCGCGGATGCAGCGCGAGGGCTTCGAGTCCTGGTACGACATCCGCGAGCTGTCGCTGTTCGGTTTCAGCGAGGTGATCAGCCACCTGCCGCGCCTGCTGCGTCTGCGCCGTTCCCTGGTCGCGCGCCTCAGGCAGGCCAGGCCGGCGGTGGTGATCGGCATCGACGCCCCGGATTTCAACCTCGGCGTGGAACGGCGCCTGAAGGAGGCCGGCTTGCGCACGGTTCACTACGTCAGCCCCTCAGTGTGGGCATGGCGCGAGAATCGCGTGGAGAAGATCGGTCGCAGCGCGGACCGCGTGCTGTGCCTGTTCCCGATGGAACCGGCGATCTACGCGCGCCATGGCATCGACGCGCGCTTCGTCGGCCACCCGCTGGCCGACCGCTTCGCGCTGGTCGCCGACCGCGTCGGCGCGCGCGAGGCGCTGCACCTGCCGCAGCAGGCGCCGGTGCTGGCGGTACTGCCGGGCAGCCGGATGTCCGAGGTGGATCGGCTGGGCCAGATTTTCCTGGATGCCGCGCAGCGCGTTGCTGCAGTCGTGCCCGGCCTGCGCATCGTGGTTCCCGCCGCCAATGCACGGGTACACGCGCGGTTGCAGGAACTGCTCGCCCGATTGCCGGCCAGCGAACCCGCGCCGCTGCTGCTGGACGGCCAGGCCCACGAGGCGATGCTGGCCGCCGACGTGGTGCTGCTGGCCTCCGGCACCGCCACGCTGGAGGCCATGCTGGCCAAGCGGCCGATGGTGGTCGGCTACCGCGTGGCGCCGCTGAGCTATCGCATCGCGCGCGCCCTGAACATGATCAAGACGGACGTCTATTCGCTGCCCAACATCCTGGCCCGCGCCAGCGGGCTGGGCCCGGGGCCGTGGGTGCCCGAGCTGATGCAGGACGACTGCACCGCCGACAAGCTGGCCGCCGCCACGCTGGCCCTGTTCGGCGACAGCGAGCGCCGCAGCGCGATCGTGGCCGCCTTCGAATACCTGCACCAGGAACTGCGCGGCGACATGGCCGGCCACGCCGGCGAACGGGCCGCGACCGCGGTGGCGGAGCTGGTCGACGATCACGGCCGCGCCGATGGCTGAGCTTGTTCTCGACAGCCATCGCCCGCCGCCGCGCTCGCAGGCGGACGAGGACGGATCGGCGACCAGCCTGCTGGTCGCCGGCGTCGACGAAGCCGGTCGCGGCCCTCTCGCCGGTCCGCTGGCGGTGGCGGCGGTGATCCTCGATCCGGTCCGGCCGATCCGCGGCCTCGACGATTCGAAGAGGCTCAGCGAGGCGCGCCGCGAGGCGCTGTTCCCGCTGATTCTCGAACGCGCGCTGGCGTACTGCATCGTGCTGGTCGAGCCGGAGGAAATCGATTCGCTGAACATCTTCCGCGCCACCATGACCGGCATGCGCCGCGCCCTCGCCGGCCTGGCGCCCGCCGCGCAGCACGCGCTGATCGACGGCAACAAGCTGCCGCCGGACCTGCCCTGCCCGGCGCGCGCGATCGTCGGCGGCGACGCGCTGGAACCGGCCATCAGCGCGGCCTCGATCCTGGCCAAGGTCACCCGCGACCGCTTGATGGTGGAACTGGACGCGCTCCACCCCGGCTACGGCTTCGCCCTGCACAAGGGCTACCCCACGCCGGCCCACCTCTCCTCGCTGCAGCGGCTGGGGCCATGCCCACTGCACCGCCGCAGCTTTGCCCCGGTGCGCCTGCTGCTGGATCAGGCCAGCTTGTTCTGAGGCAAACATCGCGGCCGCGATTGCCGCACCCGGCCATCGCTTACACTGGCCTCTCGTGACCGCTGGTCCATGGATATGAAGGGGACGCCATGCGACGGATGAGCCTGCTCCTGGTCGCCTTGATGAGCTGCTTCGCCGCCACCGCGGGCGTGCGGCCCGGCGACGTGCCGCCGGATTCACTGGGGCCAACGATGGATGGACACACGGTGAGCCTGGCCTCGCTGCGCGGCAAGGTCGTGGTGATCAGTTTCTGGGCGACCTGGTGCGGCTACTGCATGAAGGAGATGCCGGTGCTGGCGAAGATGCAATCGCTGGCGACCGAGCGCGGCATGTCGCTGCAGGTGGTGGCGGTCAACTACAAGGAGGATCGCCGCGTCTTCCTGCGTGCCGCGCGCGCACTGGGCAAGAGCCTCCCCGAACTGCTGCTCACCTAGGATCGTCACGGCGCCATCGGCAAGCCGTATGACGTCACGGGAATCCCGGTGATGGTGATGCTGCATCGTGACGGCACCGTGGCCCATGTCCACGTCGGATATGGCGAAGACATGCTCGGTACGCTCGTCGAGGAGATCAACGCGTTGCTGCGCGAACCGCCGATCGCGGCACCGGTGCTCGCGCCGCGATGACCCCCGGTCGGCGCCGGCCCGCGCTTCGCGCAAACCCCGCGCAAGTCAATCTTGCCGCTGCCTGCGGCGGCGGGTAGCCTGCACGGATAACGCGCGCAGATTTGCATGACCGCCAGCTTCGCCCACCTTCACCTGCACAGCGAGTACTCGCTGGTCGACTCGACCATCCGCATCAAGGCGCTGGTCGCCGCCTGCGTGCGCGACGGCATCCCGGCGGTGGCGTTGACCGACGAATGCAACATGTTCGCGCTGGTCAAGTTCTACAAAGCCTGCAGCGCGGCCGGAATCAAGGCCATCGGCGGTTGCGACCTGCTGGTCTCGGCGCCGGACGATCCGCGCCCGTGGCGGCTGACCCTGCTGTGCCAGGACCATGACGGCTACCTCAACCTGTCGCGGCTGGTGTCGCGTGCCTGGCAGGAGGGCCAGCACGGCGGACGCGCGCTGATCGACGCCGGCTGGTTGCATGGCGAGGCCTGCAGCGGGTTGATCGCCCTGCTCGGCCGCGACAGCGAAGTAGCCCGCATCGCGGTGCACCAGGGCGGCGACGCCGCGCTGGCGAAACTGCGCGCGCTGGCACGACTGTTTCCGGATCGGCTGTACCTGGAGTTGACCCGCTGCGGCCGCGACGGCGAGGAGCTCTGGAACAGCGCCGCCCTGGGCCTGGCCGCCACGCTCGACTTGCCGGTGCTGGCCAGCAACGACGTGCGCTTCCTCAAGCAGGCCGACTTCGACGCGCACGAGGCGCGCGTGTGCATCAACCAGGGCCGCGTGCTGGCCGACCCCAAGCGCCCGCGGGAATACACCGACCAGCAGTACCTCAAGACGCCCGGAGACATGGCGACGCTGTTCGCGGACCTGCCCGAGGCACTGGCAAATACCGTCGAGCTGGCCAAGCGCTGCACGCTGGAACTCAAGTTCGGCAAGTACTACCTGCCCGACTTCCCCGTGCCGGCGGGCCACGACCTCGACAGCCACATCCGCGAACTGTCGCGGCAAGGCCTGGAACAGCGCCTTGCACTCGCGCCGCTGGCTGCCGGCCACTCGCGCGCGGACTACGACGCGCGGCTCGAACGCGAGCTGGACGTCATCGTCAAGATGGGCTTCCCCGGCTACTTCCTGATCGTCGCGGACTTCATCAACTGGGGCAAGCAACACGGCATTCCGGTGGGCCCCGGGCGTGGTTCCGGCGCCGGCTCGCTGGTGGCGTGGGCGCTGAAGATCACCGACCTCGACCCGCTGCAGTTCGACCTGCTGTTCGAGCGCTTCCTGAATCCCGAACGCGTGTCGATGCCAGACTTCGACATCGACTTCTGCATGGACCGCCGCGACGAGGTGATCGACTACGTCGCGCGCAAGTACGGTCGCGACAAGGTCAGCCAGATCATCACCTACGGCTCGATGGCGGCCAAGGCGGTGCTGCGCGATTCGGGCCGCGTGCTCGGCATGGGTTACGGCCAGGTCGACAAGCTGGCCAAGATGATCCCGCCGCGACCGCTCGACCTGACCCTGTCCGACGCGCTGGGCCTGTCGGAGAAATCGAAGAAGGAAACCGACCGCGTGGTGCGCGAGTTCTGCGACGCCTACGCGCAGGACGAGGACGCCCACGCGCTGATCGACCTGGCGCTGAGCCTGGAAAACCTCACCCGCAACGCCGGCAAGCATGCCGGCGGCGTGGTGATCGCGCCGACCCCGCTCACCGATTTCTCCCCGCTGTACTGCGAAGCCGGCGGCGGCGGTGTGGTCACCCAGTACGACAAGGACGACGTCGAGGCGGTCGGCCTGGTCAAGTTCGACTTCCTCGGCCTGCGCACGCTGACCATCATCGACTGGGCGGTCAAGGCGATCAACGCGCGCCGCGCGAAGACCGGTGAGGCGGCGCTGGACATCTCGGCGCTGCCGCTGGACGACCCGGCGCCGTACGAGCTGCTGAAGAAGGCGCAGACGGTCGCCGTGTTCCAGCTCGAATCCTCCGGCATGCAGCGCATGCTGAAGGATGCGAAACCCGATCGCTTCGAGGACATCATCGCGCTGGTGGCGCTGTACCGCCCCGGCCCGATGGACCTGATCCCCAGCTTCATTGCGCGCAAGCACGGCCGCGAGGAAGTCGAATATCCCGACCCGCGCGTCGAGCCGATCCTGAAAGAGACCTACGGCATCATGGTCTACCAGGAGCAGGTGATGCAGATGGCGCAGATCGTGGGCGGCTACACGCTTGGCGGCGCCGACCTGCTGCGCCGAGCGATGGGCAAGAAGAAAGTCGAGGAGATGGTCAAGCACCGCGCGATCTTCCGCGAGGGTGCGGCCAAGGACGGACTCAGCGGCGAAAAGGCCGACGCCATCTTCGACCTGATGGAGAAGTTCGCCGGCTACGGTTTCAACAAGTCGCACGCGGCCGCCTACGCGCTGGTGTCGTACCAGACCGCCTGGCTGAAGGCGCATTACCCCGCCGAGTTCATGGCCGCGACGATCTCCGCGGACATGGACAACACCGACAAGGCGGTCACCTTCCTCAACGAAGCGCGCGCACTGGGCATCGTGGTGCAGCCGCCGGACGTCAATGCGTCCGAGTACATGTTCGTGGCGGTGGAACCCAAGGTCATCCAGTACGGCCTGGGCGCGATCAAGGGCGTCGGCCACGGCGTGTGCGAGGCGATCGTCGCCGAGCGCGCGCACGGGCGCTACACCGACCTGGCCGATTTCTGCCGCCGGATCGATCCGGGCAAGCTCAATCGGCGTGTGCTGGAGGCGCTGATCCTGTCCGGCGCGCTGGACGCGCTGGCGGCCAACCGCGCCAGCCTGATGCTCCAGCTTCCCGACGCGGTCAAGGCCGCCGAACAGCACCAGCGCGACCGGCAATCGGGCCAGAACGACATGTTCGGCGCGGCGATGGGCTCTGCCACGCCGGTACTCGAGATCGAATTGCCGACCGCGCCGGAGTGGCCGCTGGAACAACGCCTGCAAGGTGAACGCGACACCCTCGGCCATTACCTCTCCGGCCACCCCACCGACCCGTGGAAAGACGAGCTGGCGCAGCTGTCCACCTGCCCGCTGGGCGAGATCGTCGACCGCTACCAGCCGCCGAAGCCGCGCCGCAACGACGACGGCAGCGAGAACCGCTTCCGCCGCGGCCCGGACACGCCCTGGACCATCGCCGGCATGGTCGCCGCCGTGCGCAAGCGCGGCGACAGCGACGCGTTCGTGCGCATCGAGGACGGCGGCGGCGCCATCGAGGTGAGTTTCTTCGGCGAGATCTACCACCAGGCCGCGCCGCTGCTCACGCGCGGACAGTTGTTGGTCGTCGACGGCGGCCTGCGCATCGACGAATTCTCCGGCGGCGGTTTCCAGTTGCGCGCGCGCAGCGCCTGCTCGCTCGACGACGCCTGCCGCAGGCACGCGCGCCTGCTGCAACTGAAATTGAACGGCATCCACGCCGACTTCGCCGAACAACTGCAACGCACCCTGGCCGGCTACCGCGGGGGCCAGGCCAGCGTCACCCTGCACGGCTACCGCAACCGCAGCGCCCAAGCCGACCTGGAACTGGGCGAGGAATGGCGCGTGGACGCCATCCCCGCCCTGCTGCGCGCCGTGCGCGCGCTGCCCGGAGTGCAGGCCGCACGCCTGCGCATCGTCAAGCAGCAGGATTGAGACACCGCCGGGCGCATGTATTCACTGTCTGCGGGCACGCATGGAGAGACCGATGACCGTTGCCTATAAATGGACTTTCGCGCTGTTCGCGTTGGTTTTTTTCGGCGGCGTCCATGCGCAGCAGACACATCCCGACGCGCCGTTTCTGTGCGAGGGAGGCGATGGCAGCAGCGACCAGACGACACTCGCCGAAGTCGTCGGCGACGGACGCGCCCACTTCGTCGCGGGCACCGACGACTGCCCTTCCACGGCGGATCACTGCCGGGAAAAGGCCTACCTGATCCCGGGTGACCAGGTACTGGCGGGCGACGTCCGCGGCGACTACGCCTGCGTCATGTTTCCCGACAACCAGGATGGACACGCCGGCTGGCTGCCGCGCAACCGCCTGCGGCCGGTGCTGGCGCAGCCATCACCGTCGGCATGGGAAGGCGACTGGGTGCAGGGGGACAACCGCATCACGATCCGCCATGACAACGGCATGTTGCGTGCCGACGGCGAAGCCTATTATCCGATGGCCGACCCGCCGCCGGACCAGTTCCCCGGCGGCCCCAACCTGGGCGCCATGGGCGGGGAGGCACGGCCCAGCGGCCATCACGCAACCTTTGTCGACGATGCGTGCGAGATGAGCGCCTTCCTGGTCGGGAAGTTTCTGGTGGTCAGCGACAATCACCAGTGCGGCGGACTCAACGTCCGCTTCGACGGCATCTATCGACGCAGGTAGGCCTTCGCGGGATTACTTGCCGCCCCGCTCCATCATCGCCTTCAGGTCGGCAAACGGATTGCCCGTCGCCGGCGGCGCTTCCTCCACTGCCATCACCCCGCCGCGCACGTGGTCGATATGCCGCGCGTGCTCGTTGTCGTGGCAGTACACGCACAGCAGTTCCCAGTTGCTGCCGTCGGCCGGGTTGAAGTCGTGATCGTGGTTGCGGTGGTGCACGGTCAGTTCCTGCAGATTGGCGCGGGTGAACTCGCGGGCGCAGCGACCGCACACCCACGGATACATCTTCAGCGCCCGCTCGCGATAGCCCAGCTCGCGCTGCTCGGCGGCGCGTCGCGCCTCGGCCACGATGCGGTCGAGTTTCGCGTTGTCGATGGGTTTGCTGGGCATGGCGGCGATCCGGCGGCGGGTGCTCGATGGGGCGGACGATAACGCAATCACCGCGTCCGCGGCAGGCATCTGTCGACCCGATCACGGCCATACGGCGCCGTTCTCGCCTTTTCTTGCGGAACGGTATACTTGAGCGCTTCCGTGCAATGAACAGCAACGAATGAACCCCAACTTCCTCGATTTCGAACAACCCATCGCCGAACTGGATGCGAAGATCGAGGAGCTTCGCCACGCCAGCGATGGCCAGGCGTTCAACATCGACGAGGAAGTGGCGCGCCTGCGGCAGAAGGTGAAGGTGAAGACGGCGGACATCTTCCGCAACCTCAATTCCTGGCAGACCACCCAGCTTTCCCGCCACCCGGCGCGGCCCTACACGCTCGACTACATCGGCGTGATCTGCGAGGAGTTCCACGAACTGGCCGGCGACCGCATGTACGCCGAGGACGCTGCCATCGTGGGCGGCCTGGGCCGCATCAACGGCCGGCCGGTGATGATCATCGGCCACCAGAAGGGCCGCGACACCAAGACCAAGGTGCGCCGCAACTTCGGCATGCCGCGCCCCGAGGGCTACCGCAAGGCGCTGCGCCTGATGCAGATGGCCGAGCGTTTCGGCTTGCCCCTGCTGACCCTGATCGACACCCCGGGCGCCTACCCCGGCGTCGGCGCCGAAGAGCGCGGGCAAAGCGAGGCGATCGCGCGCAACCTGCTGGAAATGGCCGAACTCAAGGTACCGATCATCTGCACCGTGATCGGCGAGGGCGGCTCCGGCGGCGCGCTGGCGATCGGCGTCGGCGACCGCACCAACATGCTGCAGTACTCCACCTATTCGGTGATCTCGCCCGAAGGCTGCGCCTCGATCCTGTGGAAGAGCGCCGACAAGGTAAAAGACGCCGCCGAGGCCCTGGGCATGACCGCCCCGCGCCTGCTCGAACTGGGCCTGATCGACAAGCTCATCCGCGAGCCGCTCGGCGGCGCCCACCGCAACCCGCGCTCGATGGCGATCCGCCTGAAAGCCGTGCTGCTGAACCAGCTCGACGAGCTGCAGGCGATGCCGGTCCCCGACCTGCTCGAACAGCGCTACAAGCGCCTGCGCAGCTACGGGGCTTATCAGGAATAGCTCCCCTTGCCCCGTCCCTGCCTGTGCGGGTAGGAGCCCGCTCGCGGGCGATGCTTTCGCGAATCCCGATCCCCGACTCCCGGCTCCGAAAGCATCGCCCGCGAGCGGGTTCCTTCGGCAATGGCGGAAAGGCGGCGAAGCGCTACCATCGGCTCATTCTTTCCGACGGACTCGCGCGCCATGGCCCACGACAAGCTCGCCGTACTGATCGATGCCGACAATGCCCGCCCGGCGATCGTCGAGGGCCTGCTGGCCGAGATCGCCAAATACGGCACCGCCCACGTCAAGCGCATCTACGGCGACTGGACCAAGCCGGACTTGAACGGCTGGAAGGAAGCGCTGCTGCGCTACTCGATCCAGCCGATCCAGCAGTTCCGCTACACGGTCGGCAAGAACGCCACCGACTCGGCGATGATCATCGACGCGATGGACCTGCTCTACGCCGAGCGCTTCGACGGCTTCTGCATCGTCTCCAGCGACAGCGATTTCACCCGCCTCGCCTCGCGCATCCGCGAATCGGGGCGCATCGTCTACGGTTTCGGCGAGAAGAAGACGCCGGAGCCGTTCCGCACCGCCTGCGACAAATTCATCTATACCGAGGTGCTGGCTGGCACCAGCGAGACCGAAACCGAGACGGCACCGAAACAGCGCTCGGCCAAGGAACTGCGCGGCGACAGCAAATTGATGAACATGCTGCGCAATGCGATCGAGGCCGCGTCCGACGAGACCGGCTGGGCCAGCCTCGGGCCGGTCGGCAGCATCATCAACAAGCAGTCGCCCGACTTCGACTCGCGCAACTATGGCTACGCAAAACTGAGCGGCCTGATCAAGGGCATCGGCCTGTTCGACACCGAGGAGCGCCAGATCGGCAACGGCAAGCACATTTACGTGCGGTCCCGCGCCGACAAGAAATGAGCGACCCGCTGCAAGCCCATCTACTCGCGGCGCTGACCGCGACAGCACCCGCGCCGATCTGTGTCGCCTTCAGCGGCGGCCCCGATTCCAGCGCCCTGCTGCACGCGCTGGCCCGCGAACCGCTGGCCCGGGAACGCGGGTTGCGCGCGGCGCACGTCGATCATGGCTTGCATGCCGACAGCGCGCGTTGGGCGGCACACTGCGCTCGCTTCTGCCAGGACCTCGACGTGCCTTGCGCGCTGGTGCGCGTGGACGTGCCGCGCGATGGCGGCAAGGGCCTGGAGGCCGCCGCGCGGCACGTCCGCCATGCCGCGCTGGCCGACTTGCTGCACGATGGCGAGTGGCTGCTGTTCGGCCACCATCGCGACGACCAGGTCGAGACCGTACTGCTGAAATTGCTGCGCGGCGCAGGGCCGGAAGGCCTGGGCGGGATGCGCGTGCGGCGACCGTTCGGCGCCGGCCAACTCTGGCGCCCCCTGCTGGAGCTGCCGCGGGCCACGCTGCTCGACTACGTCGCCGCCCACCAACTCGACTGCATCGACGACCCCTCCAACGCCGACATCCGCCTCGCGCGCAATCGCCTGCGCCATGAAATCCTGCCGGGGCTGCTGCGTTACTGGCCGCAGGCCTGCGACTCGATCCTGCACAGCGCCGCGCTGAGCCGCGATGCCGCCGACGCACTGCGCAGCCAATGGCTCCCCGCGTTCGATGCCCTGCACGACCACGCCAGCGGCAGCCTCGACCTGCCCGGCTGGCGCGCGCTGCTGCCCGCATTGCGCGAACCGCTGCTCGACCACTGGCTGCACCTGCGCGGACTGGCCGCTCCCGGTGCGGCGCAGCGCCGGCAGATCGAGCGCCAGTGCGATGCACGTGCCGGCCAGTTGCCCTGCGTGCGCTGGGCCGGCACCGAGTTGCACATCTGGAAGCAGCGATTGTGGGCCCTGCCGACACAGGCACCGATCGACCCCGACTGGCAACAGCGCTGGAGCGGCGAACCGCTGGCGCTGCCGGACGGTGGCGAACTGGCGCTGACGGCGCCGGCCACCCGCCTGGCGCAACCGCTGCAAGTGCGCATGCGCCGCGGCGGCGAGCGCATCCGCCCGGCGGGCAACCCGCACACGCGCGAGTTGCGCAACCTGTTCCAGCAGGCGCAGATGCCGCCGTGGCGACGCGACGCGTGTCCGCTGCTGTATGCCGATGGCGAGCTGATCGCCGTGGCCGACCGCTGGATCAACGCCCGCGGTGCCGAGCTGTTCGAACGCTGCGGCGCGCAGCCCCGCTGGCGCCCCGGACGCTGATCCAGATCACGCCCGCGGCTTGCGACGACGCCGCGCCGATTGATTCGCCCGCCGCGCTGCGCTAGCGTTGCGGGCCATGGCCAAGACCGCTCCCAAGACCGTTGCCGACCCCGCTCCCGCCGTCGATTTCGAACACTCGCTCGACGAGCTGGAGCAACTGGTCACCCGGATGGAAGGCGGCGAGTTGAGCCTCGACGAATCGCTTGCCTCGTTCGAGCGCGGCATCGGCCTGTTCCGTCATTGCCAGCAGTCGCTGCAACAAGCGGAACTGCGCGTGCGCCTGCTGCTGGACCCCGATGCCCCCGACCGCGCCGAACCGTTTGAACCCGAACTCTGAGTCCGCCGAACTCGGCCCTGCCCTGCAGTCGCTGGTTGCCCGCGCCGAGCGCGCGCTGCAACGCTGCCTGCCCCCGGCCGCCCACGCCACCGACCATCTGCGTCGCGCCATGCACTATGCCGTGATGGGCGGCGGCAAGCGGCTGCGCCCGATGCTGGTCTACGCTGCCGCGCACGCGCTGGACGAAGACGGTCCGGCACTGGACGCCGCCGCCTGCGCGGTGGAACTGATCCACGCCTACTCGCTGGTGCACGACGACCTGCCCGCCATGGACGACGACGCGCTGCGCCGCGGCCGGCCGACCTGCCACGTGGTGTTCGGCGAGGCGATGGCGATCCTCGCCGGCGACGCGCTGCAGGCGCTGGCGTTCGAGGTGCTCGCCGCCGAAGAGGCCGGTGCCATCGACACCCGCGTGCGCATCGCGATGCTGCAAACGCTGGGTCGCGCCTGCGGCGCCGACGGCATGGCCGGCGGGCAGGCGCTCGACCTGGCCGCGGTCGGGCGTCCGCTGGAGCTGGCCGAACTGGAATACATGCATGGCTGCAAGACCGGCGCGCTGATCCGCGCCTCGGTGCGCCTCGGCGCGCTGGTCGCTGCGGCGGACGACGACGCGCTGCAGGCGCTGGACCGCTACGCCAGCGCCGTCGGCCTGGCCTTCCAGGTGCGCGACGACATCCTGGACGTGGAAGGCGACCCTGAAGTGATCGGCAAGACTGCCGGCAAGGACGCCGCCGCGGTCAAGCCCACCTTCCCCTCGATCATCGGCCTCGACGCCTCGCGCGCACGGCTGGCCGAACTGACCGATGCCGCGCTGGCGGCGATCACGCCGTGGGGCGCGCGCGCCGTGCTGCTGCAAGAGCTGGCCCGCTACGCGGCGCATCGCACGCGTTGATTCGCGGCAACGAAAAGGCGGCCCGCAGGCCGCCTTTTCAATCCACTCGCCGAACTACTTGATCAGGCGCAGCGTGAACGGGTAGCGATACGTCACGCCCTCGTTGGCCTTGATCGCGGCGATGATGGTGAACACCAGCCAGGCGATGCCGATGATGAACCACAGCGGGATCGCGATGACCAGGCCGATGCCGAACGTCATCACCGAGAGCAGGAACAGCACCACGAACGCGATGGCCACCGTGATGTTGAAGTTCAGCGCCTCCTTGCCCTGGTCGTTGACGAACGGCATGGTGTCCTTCTTGATGAGCCAGATCACCAGCGGGCCGATGAAGCAGCCCCAGCCGCCGCCCAGCGCACCGGTGAGGATCGCACCGAGCAGCGCGGACAGATGCGCAAACATCGCCCACTGTCTTTCCTCGGCAGGCGGAACGCCCGGCGCCGGATCGGTCGGCGCGGGCGGGATGACGGATTCGGGTGGAACGCTCATGCGCATCTCCTTCGACGTCGAAGCTCACCGGCCGCTTGCCGGTCGTGCCGATGCTAGCAAGGCTTGCGCCGCTTTGCCGCAAGAACCTGCCAACCGGCCCAACCCCGCCGGAGGCGCGGCTACTCGCCGGCGACGGTCATGCGATCGAGCAGGATCGAGCCGGTGAGGACCGGCGAGCGCGGATCGACATCGTCGCCAACCGCCACGATGCCGGCGAACATGTCGCGCAGGTTGGCGGCGATGGTGATGCCTTCCACCGGATGCACGATGCGGCCGTGCTCCACCCAGAAACCGGCGGCCCCACGCGAATAATCGCCAGTGACGATCGACACGCCCTGGCCCATCACCTCGGTGACCAGCAGACCGGTGCCCAGGCGCCGCAGCATGCCGGCGAAATCGGACGCCTCGCCATCGGCCGCGCCCGCGGCCACCACCAGATTGTGCACGCCGCCGGCGTTGCCGGTGGATTCCATGCCGAGCTTGCGCGCCGAATAGCTGCCCAGCATGTAGCGCGCCAGCACGCCGCCTTCGATCAGGGCGCTGTCGCGCGTGGCCACGCCCTCGGCATCGAAATTGGCCGAGCCCTGGCCGCGCTGAAGATGCGGCCGCTCGTCGATATTCAACCATGCAGGCATCACCGCCTGGCCCACATGGTCGAGCAGGAAGCTGGCCCGCCGATACAGCGAGCCACCGCTGACCGCCCCGAGCAGATGCCCGATCACGCCGCGCGCAAGCTCGGGCGCGAACAGCACCGGGCATTGCCGGGTGGACAGGCCGCGCGCCCCAAGCCGCGCCAGCGTGCGCTCGGCGGCCTTGTCGCCGAGCGCCTTCGCGCTGATGAAATCGCCCGCCGCGCGCACGCTGTCGTACCAATAATCGCGCTGCATGCCATCCTCGTCGCCGGCGATCAGCGCCAGCGACAACGCGTGGCGAGTGCCGCGCTCGCGGCCCACGAAACCGTGCGAGTTCGCGTACACGGACAGACCCTGCCCGGCCTGCACGGAGGCGCCATCGGAGTTGCTGATGCCGGCATGTGCGCGCCCGGCATCCTCGATCGCGATGCCCAGCTCGATCGCCTGCGTGGTGTCGATATCCCAGGGGTGCCACAGGTCCAGTTCCGGGAACGCGCTGGCCATGCGCGAGGCATCGGCCAGCCCGGCGGCGGGATCGGCCTCGGTGTAGCGCGCAATCGCGCAGGCCTGGTCCAGCGTCGCCTGGATCGAGTCGGGATGGAGGTCGGCCGTGCTCGCCGAGCCCTTGCGCTGGCCGAAATACACCGTGAGCCCGAAGCCGCGATCGCGGGTGTGCTCGACCGTCTCCACCTCGCCGAGGCGCACATTCACGCTGAGCCCGGTGTCGATGGTGGCGGCCACTTCGGCCTGGCTGGCGCCGGCGATCCGCGCGCGGCGGATCACGTCCTCGGCCAACTCGGCGAGTCGATCCAGTTCGGATGTACTGCTATCGCGGCTGACGACGGCTTCACTCACGTTGGTCTTTCCTGGGCAAGGGGCGGGTAGAATAGGCGGCTCGCAATCGCCAGAGCGTTCACATGGGGGCGCGGCGGGAGAATGAAAGGAGCCATGAGCCTTCCCTCGCCACCTGCCCCGGGCATCTATCGCCACTACAAGGGCCGGCGTTATCGCGTGCTGGGTACCGCGCGGCACAGCGAGACGCTGGAGTCGATGGTGGTCTATCAGGCACTCTACGGCGAACATGGCCTGTGGGTGCGGCCGGCCGCCATGTTCACCGAAACCATTGATCTGCACGGCACGCCGACGGCACGCTTTGCGCTGGAGCAGGCCGAAGCCGACCCCGCCGGCAACGCCGCCGACGATCCACCCGCCCCTGCCGGAATGAACCCGTGAGCCCCAGCCGCAGCCGCAACCAGACCGAACTCGACGAACAGGACTACGGCCCCAGCCGCACCCAGCAGCGACGCGAGGCGCTCGCCGTGCTGACGCTCGCCGGCCAACTGGTCGAGCTGCCCGCCAGCCGGCTGGCCAAGCTCGACCTCCCCGACGACGTGCGCCGCGAGATCGAGATCACCCGTCGCATCACCGCACACGGCGCCAGGAAGCGCCAGATGGCGTTCCTGGCCAAGGTCATGCGCCGCTTCGGCGAGGAGGATTTCGCCGCCGTGCGCGCCGAGCTCGGCGAGAACCGCGAGAAGCAGCGCCAGGACACCGCTGCGATGCACCGTCTGGAAGCGATCCGCGACCGGCTGGTCGACGGTGACGACGCGGCACTGGCCGAAGTGATCGCCGAACACCCGCAGGTCGATCGCCAGCACCTGCGCTCACTGGTGCGCCAGGCGCGGCTGGAGCGGGAGACGCCGAACAAGCCGCCCCGCGCCTTTCGCGAAATCTTCCAGTTGCTGAAGGAACTGACCGCCGGCAATTCCGACGCTTCCTGAGCGCGCCGACGAACGTCCGCGTCGTCCGCTGCAGCAGCTCGCGAACTGCCCTGCATCGCCCGTCGCAAGGACGCGCGGAGTCGGCCCCTGCCAATTGACGGCCATGCGCCGGCTGGCATAGGCTGGCAATCTTTTCCAACCGCCTCGCGAGTCGCCAACCATGAGCCTGGAACTGCACATCACCCTCAGCGACGCTGACCTGAAGCTGTTCGTCGACAGCATCACCGAGGCGCGAAAGCAGGTGGACACCGTGGATGCCATCAGCATCGTCGGCGCCGCGCGCAAGCTGCTCGAGGAAACCAATCGCGCGGAACTGCCCGACTTCGTCGCCAATCGCCTGAAGCATCTGGACACCATGATCAGCATGATCGAGGACGCCGGTTTCGCCCTGCCCGAGGAGGATCGCAACAACGTGCTGGCCGCGCTTGCGTACTTCTCCAGCCAGGATGACGTCCTCCCCGACAATGTTCCCGTACTGGGCTTCCTCGACGACGCCATCATGATCGAGCTGTGCATGCGCGAGCTGCAGTACGAAATCGAGGCCTACGACGACTTCCGCCTCTGGCGCGACAATGAGGCCACCCGCCGCGGCGAAAGCAAGGCCGGCCTGATGCTGAACCGCGTGGAATGGGCCGAGGTTCGCCGCCAGGAGGCCATCGAACGCATGCACCGCCGCCGCCGCGAAGCCTATGCCGGCGGCAGCTGGACGCCGGTACTGTTCAAGGTGCGCTGAGGCGGCATCGGCCTCACCCGCGAAGGGCGCTGCGGCGCCCTTCGTCGTTTCCGCCAACGACAAAGGCCGGCAGTTTCCTGCCGGCCTTTGTCTTGCATCTGGCGCCCGAAGTTGGACTCGAACCAACGACCCCCTGATTAACAGTCAAGTGCTCTAACCAGCTGAGCTATTCGGGCGGGAGCTGCGTAGTTTGTCGACGCGGCGGCGTACTGTCAAGCCGCCGGCCGCATGATCCGCCGCCGATTCAGTGAGTGATCACGCGATAGCAAGGCACGTAGGCCGAACCGCCCGGCAACTTCATGCGGTGCTGCTGCACGAAGGCCTGCAGCAGCTGGTCCAGCGCGCGCATGATGTCGACATCGCCGTCGATGGCGAACGGCCCGTTGCGCTCGATCGCCTGCACGCCCTCTTCCTTCACGTTGCCGGCGACGATGCCGGAGAACGCCCGCCGCAAGTCGGCGGCAAGCTCGTGACGCGGGCGGCCGTGGCGGATCTGCAGCGCACCCATCGCCTCGTGCGTGGGCCGGAACGGTTGCTGGAATTCCACGGGAATCTGCAACGCCCAGTTGAAGAAGAACGCGTCCTTGGTGTCGAGCCGGTTGTGGCGCACTTTCTCCAGCCCCGTGACCATCGTGCGCGCCACTGCCTGCGGATCGTCGACGATGATCTGGTAATGCCGTGCCACCTCGTCGCCGAGGGTCAGCCGCAGGAAGCGGTCGATCTGTTCGAAATAGGCGGCCGAATGGCGCGGCCCGGTGAAGATCAGCGGGAACGGCGTGCTGGCGTTGTCCGGGTGCAGCAGGATGCCGAGCAGGTAGAGGATCTCCTCCGCCGTGCCGACGCCGCCGGGGAACACGATGATGCCGTGGCCCAGGCGCACGAACGCCTCCAGCCGCTTCTCGATGTCCGGCATGATCACCAGGTGGTTGACGATCGGGTTCGGCGACTCGGCCGCGATGATGCCCGGCTCGGTGATGCCGATGTAGCGGTTGTGCCGGCGCCGCTGCTTGGCGTGCGAGATGGTGGCGCCCTTCATCGGCCCCTTCATCGCGCCCGGGCCGCAGCCCGTGCAGATGTCCAGCCCGCGCAGGCCGAGCTGGTAGCCGACGAGCTTGGAGTAGTCGTATTCCTCACGCGAGATCGAGTGGCCGCCCCAGCACACCACCAGGTTCGGGTCGACCTGCGGCTTCAGGATGCGGGCGTTGCGCAGGATCTCGAACACACCCTGGGTCAGGCCCGCGGAAAGATCCAGGTCGAAGCCGACCTGTTCGAGCTGGGTCGACACGTAGACGATGTCGCGCACCACCGCGACCAGCAGCTCGTTGATGCCGCGGATGATCTCGCCATCGACGAACGCTTGTGCCGGTGCGTTCGAGAGCTCGATCTTCATGCCGCGGTCCTGCTGCAGCACCTGGATGTCGAAATCGGGGTATTGCTCCAGCATCGCGCGCGGATCGTCGCTGAAGTTGCCGGAAGTCAGCACCGCCAGCGCGCAGCGCCGCAGCAGCGCGTGCAGCCCCGAACCGCTGGCGCCACGCAGTCGCGCCACCTCGTGCCGCGAGAGCACGTCGAGCCCGCCGATCGGCGTGATGCGGGCGCTCACCGTGCCCGCTTTGCCGGCACGGCCGGCCTGGGAATCATTCATCCACCACTCTCCTGCCGCTGACGACGTGACTGCCTCATGCAGTGTCGTGGCGGGTTGCCAAGCATCCGCTGCGCGAATCATCGGGTCAAGACAGCACGACGCCGATGCGCTCTCCGTCGGGCGAAAAAAAACCGGCACCCTGGGGTGCCGGTTCGTTTCGGGACGATGCAGCGATCAGAACGTGTAACGCAACGTCAGCATGGCCGACCAGCGCGACACCACGCGGGTCGGGTTGGAACCGGCGTCGTAGCGGATCAGCTGCTGCGGCTGGTAATTGCCGTTCTGGTCGGTGGGCAGGTAGTAGATGTACTGGCCCTGCGCATTCACGCCGTCGTAGCCGGCCAGCGTGCGCGTGTTGAACTGGCCGTTGACGGTCTGGCCCCAGTCGCTGTCGAGCAGGTTGAGGAAGTTGTAGACGTCCAGACGCACGACGCCCTTGTTGCCCTTGAAGATGCCGGGCACTTCCTGCGAGAAGCTCATGTCGAGCTGATTCACCCAGCCGTAGTGATCGGTGTTGCGACCGGCAATCTGGCCCCGGTGACGGCTGAGGTACTTGTTGCCGGCAATGTAGTCCTGGAACTGCTGGATCAGTTCGGGCGATGCGCTGCCGTAGCTGACCTTCGCGTCGTTCACCGTCGGGATGTAGATCGGGTCCTGGTAGGTGATGCCGTCGCCGTTGGAGTCGCCGGAGAAGATCCAGCTGTACGGCAGGCCGCTGTGGCCGTTGTAGAACGCCGACACGCTGGTCTTGTAGTTGCCGAAGAACGCATGCTGCCAGGTCAGCGACGCCTTGAGCGCCTTGGGAATGTTGCGGTCGGCAGTGGCGGCCACTTCGTCGTTGACGTTTTCGCGCACCACGTACTTGTAGCCGGAGAACGCCTGCGAGCTGTTGCCCGGGTTGACCTCGGTGGCATGGCTGAAGGTGAGGCTCACGTTGCCGAACCAGCTCTCCGAGAAGGGCTTGGCCAGGGCCAGGGTCAGGCTGTCGGACTTGCCCTTGCCGGTGTTGGTGAGCAGCGTGGACTGCTGGTCGAACGCCCGGTCGCGATTGGCGGCGGCATCCTTGCTGCTGCCGCGCTCGCCCGGGGTCTTCCAGTACTGGTTGCGGCCGTCAGGCATCGTGCCGGTCGGCGCACCGATGTTGATGGCCTTGTAGAAGATCGCGTTGTCGGCCTGGATGTGCTGCAACTCCACCGAGCTGATCAGACCCCACCACGGCAGTTCGGCATCGAATGCCAGGGTGGTCTTCCACACGCTGGGCAGCTTGAAGTCGGGATCGATCGTGTCGACGACGCCCGCCGGCTGGACTTGCGTGCCGGTCGGAATGTTCTGGTGGTACGGGTCCGGGCTGAACGGCGCATCCGCCGGATCGAACGACGAATAGCTGGCCACGGTGAGGCCGTTGTTCTGGTACGGATTGGTCATCCATACCGTGGGCGGGGTGGTCTGGAACAGGCCGATGCCGCCGCGCAACTGCATCATGCGCTCGGTGTTGAAGGCGTAGTTGAACGCGAAGCGCGGCTCGACCACCTTGTTCTTGCTGCCCAGGCTGCTGTTGTTCGGGTAACCGAACGACTGCTGGAAGGCGGCGTTGTAGAACGGTGCATGGTCGGACTGCGGGATGTTCACGCGCAGGCCGTAGGTCACCGACAGGTTGTTGTTGACCTGCCAGCTGTCCTGGATGAACGGGCTGTACTGGCTGTACACCCACTGCGCCGCCACGTCGTTGAGGGTATAGCCCGGCGCGGGCTGGTACAGGAAGTACGAGTCGTAGTCGCGATTCGCGAAATTGGTCAGCCCGTAGAACGTGTAATTGCCGTGCTGGGTGCGGCCGAACAGGTTGTAGATCTGGTCGCGCTGGAAGTCGATGCCGCCCTTGATGGTGTGGTCGCCAAGGAAGTAGGTGCCGGCGATGAAGGCCGACCACTTCTTGGTGCTGATGGCATTCTCGTGGCGGTACTGATCCTCGCCGAGGTTGACCGACGGCCCCTTGTTGTCGTTGCTCAGGTAGACCTTCACCTGCGGCTGGTTGATCGCGTTGCCGGCCAGCTGCTCGAACGTCTGGTAGCTGATCTTGGCTTCGGTCGAGAAGTTCTCGCTCCAGTCATCGTAGAACTGCAGCGCGGCGTTCTTGGTCAGGCTGTCCTTGCTGTACCAGTAGCTGTCCAGGCCCACTTCCTTGGAGCTGTTGCCCTGCACGATGGGCTGGTTCTCCTTGGTGTACTGGTAGGTGAAGCTGGCACGATGGTCGTTGCTGATGTTCCAGTCGATCTTGCCGAGGTAGCGCTTGTCGGTCAGGCCGACCGCACCGCCGCCCAGGCTGCCCGGCTGCAGGCCAAGCGCCTTGGCGGTGTCGATCACCTGCTGCAGGTCGCTGGGCGAGATCTTGTTGGAGGTGGACGCGCCGGTCAGCGACGGATCCAGGCCGTTGGACGAGTCCGCGCCGATACCGGTGGTCTTTTCCTGCTCGGCCGAGAAGAAGAAGAACAGCTTGTCCTTGATGATCGGGCCGCCCACGGTGACGCCGCCGGTCCAGTCGCGCTGGTAGCCGGTGTAGTCGTAACCGCGGTCGCCGTTGTCCAGCCAGCCGGCGTTGCCGACCATCTTGTTGGCATTGCGATAGGCGTAATACACCGAGCCGTGAAACTCGTTGGTGCCCGACTTGGTGACCGCATTGATGTCGGCACCGACCGTGTCGGAGGTGACGTCGAAATTGGCGGTGGAGATGTTGTACTCGCCGATCGTGTCGACCGAGATCGGCGAACCCTGGTACGGCAGGCCATTGGCGTTGAGGCCGTAGGGGTCGCCCTGGGAAATGCCGTCGACGCTGATGTTGTTGAAGCGGTTCGGCAGGCCGGCCATCGAGATCGAACCGTCACCCTGGTCGGTCACGTTGATGCGCGGGTCGAGGCGCGCGATGTCGTCGATCGAACGGTTGCCCTGCGGCGTCGTCTCCAGCTCGCGCTGCGAGACGTTCATCGACAGGCCCTTGTTGTCCGCCGAGAAAATCTGGCTGAGCGCCGAGGTGGTGACCGTGACCGCGCTGAGGTCCTTGGCCTGAACCCCGGATGTGCTCATCTGCACGTTGATCGAGGATACCTGGCCCAGTTGCAGGTAGACGTTGTTCTTTTCCGCCTGCCCCATGCCCGTCTTGGACACGGTGATGTCGAACGGGCCGCCCACGCGCAGACCCTGCGCGGTGTAGCGGCCGTCGGCGTCGGTGGTGACCGTCTTGGTGGTGCCTGACGGCTCATGCACGATCTGCACGGTGGCTCCGGCCACCGGCTGGCCGCTGGCGTCGACGATTCGTCCCGTCGCGCCGGAGGAGGTCACGTTCTGGGCGGCGGCCGGCGCGCCCGCAAGCAACGCAGCAATCGCGAACGGCAGCAATTTGGTGCGAATTCGGCTGTTCATGTCTTGTTCGTCCCTCGAGTCAACGACAAAAGAAAAGTATGTACGGAATCAAACATGCCGCGACCCGGGATGGCCCAGGCATGGTGGCGAAGCGTTTGATGGTCCTGCTTGGCTCCCGGCAGCGGTCCGCGCGGGATCGATGCGGGCGGCTGGCAGCTGTCTCCCTCTGCCAACCAATTGTTAAAAGAATTTTAACGGCATTGTATGACACTTTCATGCCAGTGGCACGTCACCCCGGCGACGGCCAACCGCCCCCGCGGGGCATGGTTTTCAGGGCATCGAACGCAGGAACGAGGCCACGCCGGACATGAACATCTGTACCGACAAGGCGATCAGCAGCATGCCCATCACGCGCTCCAGCGCGGTCAGCACGCTCTCGCCCAGCCAGCGGAACAGGTAGGTCGAGCTGAGCAGGATGATCGCCGTGGCCAGCCACGCCAGCAGCAGCGCGAGCACCCAATCCGCGGTGCGCCCGGGCTGGGTGTTGGTGAGCAGCAGCAGCGCGGCCATCGCCGAGGGCCCGGCCACGCCGGGGATCGCCATGGGCACGATGAAGGGCTCGCCCTGCCCCGGCTTGCCGAAGATGCCGCTGCCGTCGGCCGGCGGGAACACCATGCGGATGCCAATCAGGAACAGCACGATGCCGCCGGCGACGCTGATGGAGTCGGGCTTGAGCTGCATCAGGTGCAGGAACTGCTGGCCGCCGAACAGGAACACCAGCAGCACGCCGAGCGCGATCAGCAGCTCGCGCACCATCACCCGGCGCCGGCGCCGCGGCGGCACGTCCTTGAGCAGGCTGAGGAAGATCGGAATGTTGCCCAGCGGGTCCATGATCAGGAACAACATGATGCCCGCCGACAACGTGGTCATTTGCGCTTCCATTTCGACTCCCTGCAGTCAGGTTTGCGACGTGCCCCGATCGTGGATGCGCGGCGGGAGCCTGCCCGCGAGCTCTACGAGCGAAGGTCCAGCACCGCGCCGCGTGCCGCCCGCGCCTGCGGGCCGAGCAGATAGATGGCCGCATCGGCAGTGGCGTCCGGCGTGGGCTGCTGCATGATGTCGTCGCCGAAATAGGCCAGCCGGCGCAACGCCGTGCGCATCGGCGCGGGCAGCAGCGCGTGCACGCGCAGCGAAGTCTCGTCGGTTTCCTCGTGCAGGATCGCCGCCAACCGCTCCAGCGCGGCCTTGGACACGCCGTAACCGCCCCAGTGTGCACGTCGCAGCAGGTCGGGGCTGTCCAGCACGAACACCACGGCGCTGTCGGCGGCCTCGGTCAGCAGTGGCATGCAAGCCTGGGTCAGGGCGAACGGCGCGTTGACGTTGACGTGCATCGCGCGCAGCCAGTCGTCCGGTCGCTGCATGGAAATCGGCGTCAGCCCGGCGAAACTGGCCGCGCAATGCACGATGCCGTCGAGACGGCCGAGGTCGCGCTGCAAGCCATCGGCCAGTGCGGCGTACTCGCGCGGCGTGGCCACTTCCATGTCCAGCGGATGGATCACCGGCTCGGCCAGGCCCTCCTCGCCCATCGCGTCGTAAAGCTTCTCCAGCTGCCGCTTGCGCTTGCCGGTGATGACCACGGTGGCGCCGGCCAGCGTGGCCGCGCGCACCACCGCGCTGCCGAGCCCGCCATAGGCGCCGGTGACCAGGATCACGCGACCGGCGAGGCTGCCGGCCTCGGGCTGCCAATCGGCCGGCAGGCGCGCCACGGGCAAGCCGCTCAAGAGGCGGCCCCCGCCACGTCGCTGGCCATGCGCGCGAGTTCGCCGGAGGACATCAGCTCCTCGATGATGTCGCAGCCGCCGATCAACTCGCCGTTGATGAACAGTTGCGGGAACGTCGGCCAGTTCGCGAAGTGCGGCAGCGCGGCGCGCACCTGCGGATCGGCCAGCACGTTGACTGCGTGGAATGTCGCTCCTGCCCGAGTCAGCGCCTGCGCCGCGCGACTTGAAAAACCGCACATGGGATATTGCGGCGTGCCTTTCATGAAAAGCACGATGGGATGCTCGGCCAGCATCGCCTTGATTGGCTCGTTGATGTCCATGGTGGTGTTTCATCTTTACAATGCAGGCAAGCCGCTATTGTATCAGCCGCCCGTCGGCCGCCACCTGTTGCGCCGACATTTTCTCCCTCAGCAACATCCCAAGGAGTCGCTCATGGCCATCGAACTTCCCCCGCTTCCGTACGAAAAGAATGCATTGGAGCCGCACGTCTCCGCCGAGACGCTCGAGTACCACTACGGCAAGCACCACCAGGCCTATGTGACCAACCTCAACAAGCAGATCGAAGGCACCGAGTTCGCCGACGCGAAACTCGAGGACATCATCCGCAAGTCCTCCGGCGGCATCTTCAACAACGCCGCGCAGACCTGGAACCACACCTTCTACTGGAACTCGATGAGCCCGAACGGTGGCGGCGAACCCACCGGCAAGCTCGCCGACGCGATCAACAAGGCGTTCGGCTCGGTGGCCAAGTTCAAGGAAGAGTTCAGCAAATCCGCCGCCGGCAACTTCGGCTCCGGCTGGACCTGGCTGGTGCAGCGCCCGGATGGCTCGCTCGGCATCGTGAACACGTCCAACGCCGGTACGCCGATCACCGGCAGCGACAAGCCGCTGCTCACCGCCGACGTGTGGGAGCACGCCTACTACATCGACTACCGCAACGCGCGCCCGAAGTATCTGGAGGCGTTCTGGAACCTGGTCAACTGGGATTTCGCGGCGAAGAACCTGGCCTGATCCCGCGGCTCACCGGAAAAAGGCGGCGCCAATGGCGCCGCCTTTTTCATGCCCGCTTTTGCACGAGCGCACCCTGTGCGCGATGGTTCCGGGTCACGTGACGAAAGGCTCGCGCACAGACGGGGGTGCGATCCTACCGGCCCGCCAGCGCACGCAACACGGGTGCCACCTGCGCCTCGCGCCCCAGCGCCTGCGCGATGTCGCGCAAGCGTGACGCCAGCGTGGCGGCATCGGGCGCGCACACGGTGGCATGACCGACCTTGCGCCCCTGCCGCGCCTGCTTGCCGTAGTCATGCCAGTGGGCATCCACGCCGCGCAGCACCGGCGCGGCATCGGGCAGCTCGCCGATCCAGTTGAACATGGCCGCCATGCCGCGCACGTTGGTGTCTCCCAGCGGCAGGCCGAGCACGGCGCGCACGTGGTTCTCGAACTGGCTGGCGTGCGCGCCCTCGATCGTCCAATGGCCGGAGTTGTGCACGCGCGGGGCCATTTCGTTGCCGAGCAATTCGCCGTCGCGCACGAACAGTTCCAGCGCGAACACGCCGACGTAGCCCAGGCGCTCGGCCAGGATGCGCGCGTGTTCGCTGGCGCGCTGCTGCAGCGGGCCGAGGTCCGGCGCCGGCGCGAGGCTCATCGACAACACGCCGT
Source organism: Rhodanobacter sp. UC4443_H10 (assembly GCF_052978325.1). Taxonomy (NCBI): domain Bacteria; kingdom Pseudomonadati; phylum Pseudomonadota; class Gammaproteobacteria; order Lysobacterales; family Rhodanobacteraceae; genus Rhodanobacter; species Rhodanobacter sp. UC4443_H10. The sequence continues at coordinate 1,497,432 of NZ_CM129668.1, forward strand.
CGACGTGCCAGTTGCCGGTCAGCGGCCAGGTGCGGAACTCGCCGTCGCGCCCGCGCACGGCGATCACCGACAGCTCGCGCTCGAACGGCACGAAGGCTTCCAGGATCAGCCCCAGCGTGGCCGCCTGGGCACCCAGCGCCGCCCAGGCCGCATCCGCGTCGGCCGCCGTGGCCAGCCGGAACTGGCCCTTGCCGTCGTAACCCAGGCGACGCGTCTTGAGGATGGCCGGGGCGCCGACCGCGGCCAGCGCCTGATCCAGCTGCTCGCGGGTGTCGACCGCCATGAATTCGGTGGTGGGCAGGCCGCAGGCGCGGAACAGGTTTTTCTCGGCCAGCCGGTCCTGCGCCACCGCCAGCGCCTCGGGCGCCGGGTGCACGGCGACCCGTTCGGCCAGCCAGTGCGCGGTATCGGCCGGCACGTTCTCGAAATCGAAGGTGACCACGTCCACCCGACGGGCGAACGCCTCCAGCGCGGCGCGATCGTCCCAACCGGCCACCACCAGCGGCGCCACCTGGCCGGCGCACGCATCGGCGGAGCCATCCACGACCAGGCAGTTCGCGCCCAGCGGCGCGGCGGCCACGGCCAGCATGCGGGCGAGTTGCCCGCCGCCGAGGATGCCCACCACCGGCTGCTTGCGGTCGCTCATGCCCGCGGGTCCGGCTGGGCGAGCACGGCTCGCGTCTGGCGCGCGCGCCATTGATCCAGCGCATCGGCCAGCGCGTGGTCGTGCAGGGCCAGCACGGCGGCGGCCAGCAAGGCGGCATTGACCGCCCCGGCACGTCCGATCGCCAGCGTACCGACCGGAACCCCTGCCGGCATCTGCGCGATCGACAGCAGCGAGTCCATGCCGTTGAGTGCCTTCGACTGGACCGGCACGCCGAACACCGGCAGGCGGGTCTTGGCTGCCAGCATGCCCGGCAGGTGGGCGGCGCCACCGGCGCCGGCAACGACGACCTGGATACCCCGCCCGGCCGCTTGTTCGGCGTAGCTGAACAGCAGGTCCGGCGTACGGTGGGCCGAGACCACGCGAACCTCGTGTGCCACACCCAGCTCGGTCAGCACGTCGGCGGCGTGCTGCATGGTTTCCCAATCCGAATGCGAACCCATCACCACGCCCACGCGTGGTGTTTCTGTGGCTGCTGTCATGGCCGGAGTGTCCAAAAACCGTTATTGTACGGGCTTTCCCGGCCCGACACACCCGAACCCCGATGATGGACAAGCGCCTGCTCGACATCCTGTGCTGCCCCGTCAGCAAGACCCCGCTGCGATCGGTGACGCGCCCGCAACTGGAGGCGCTGAACGAGGCCATCGCCGCGGGCAAGGTCGACACGGTGGCCGGCGTGCCGGTGCGCGAGCGGGTGGCCGAGGCGCTGATCACCACCGACCGCAAGGTCATTTACCGCATCGAGGACGGCATTCCGGTGATGCTGCCGGAGGAAGGCATCGGCACCTTGCAACTGGCCGATTTCCCCACCGGCCAGGGCTAGCGCGTCGTGGCGGGCGGGAATGGGCATGACAGGCGTGCGCGAATTGGCTTATTGTCGGCCTCTGCGCAAGCCTGCAGGGTCCGGCCGTGCGTGCTACAGGTCAGGGGAACAGGGCGATGAACGAGGCCAATGAGCCAACCCGCGTAGTCAACTTGAATCAGCGCCTGGACCCGTCCAGCGAGCGCGTGGGCGAGTTGCTCAATGCCGTGCGCAGCATCGCCAACAAGCGCCTGCAGCAGTGGGTGGGCAATGCCTTCGAGCAGGTCGACGACGCCCTGTTCGACCTCGCCGAGAAGGCCGAGAACAACGCGGCGCAGATGCACTACTTCGACGGCATGCGCGAGGTGCGCAAGCGTCGCCCCGGCATCGAGCGCAACTTCCTCAACGCCATCGCGCGCAAGCTCGGCGATCTGGCGCACCCGGGCAAGGCCACGGCACCGGCGGGGCCATCCTCGCTCGGCACCGCCGAACTGACCCTCGTGGCCGAAAGCGACCTGGAAGAATCGCTGGCGATCACCAGCATGATCAGCAAGAACGACGCGCGCCTGGCGCGTGACCTGTTCGCGGTCAACCAGCGCCTGTCGGTGATCTGCGGCGGCTACAAGATCGAGGACACCAGCAACCCGGTGGCGCCGGCCACGCTGTCCCAGGCGTTCCGCGAAGCGCTGCAGGAACTCAGCGCAGACATGCGCGTCAAGCTGATCATCTACAAGCTGTTCGATCGCTACGTGCTGTCGCTGCTGGAGGAGCTGTACCAGGAGATCAACACGGAGCTGGTCCGCGCCGGCGTGTTGCCGCAGCTGCGCCACGGCCTGCTGCGCGGCGGTCAGGCCAAGGGTGGCAGCGGCACCCCGGCGGGAGCCGCGGCCACGGCGGCGGCTGCCATGGACGACGGCACCGAGATCTCCGACGACCTGCTGCATACCCTGCACGCACTGTTCAGTGCACGCCGCGGCACCGCCGGCGGTGGCCGCATGGCCAGCGGGGGCGGCACGGCGGCGGGGGGTTCGCTGCCGTCGGTCAACGAGCTGCTCGGCGCACTCAGCGTGCTGCAGAGCCAGATCAGCAACAGCGGACCGGTCAACTACGACGAATCCGACGACGCCGGCGCGCTCAGCCGCGAAGTCCTGCAGCTGAAGACCCAGCTGCTGGCCCAGATCGGTGCCCTGCGCGGCGAACGACCCAGCCATGTGGCCAGCATGGACGAGGACACGATCGACCTGGTCGGCATGCTGTTCGAGTTCATCCTTGAGGACCGCAACCTGCCCGCAGCGATGCAGGTGATGCTGGCGCGGCTGCAGATTCCCTATCTCAAGGCGGCGATCCTCGACCGCAAGATGTTCTCGCACCGCCAGCACCCGGCACGCCGGTTGCTGGACAGCCTGGCCGAACAGGCCAAGAGCTGGTCGGAGGAGTCCGACCGCGACCATCGCCTGCACGAGAAGGTGAAGTCGATCGTCGACCAACTGCTGCACGATTTCGACGACGACATGGGCATCTTCGAGCGCCTGTTGACCGACCTGCAGCAGTTCCAGGACGTCAACAAGCGGCGCTCCGAGCTGGCCGAGCAGCGCGTGGCCGAATCCGCGCGTGGCCGCGAGAAGCTGGAACAGGCACGCCGCCGCGCCGCCCGCGAGATCCTCGAGCGCATCGGCAGCCAGAAGCTGCCGCCGCTGATCCACGGCGTGCTGGCGCGTGCCTGGGCCAACCACCTGGTGCTGACCCTGCTGCGCCAGGGCGAGGACTCGCCCGAGTTCAAGACCGCCTTGCGCTTCATCGACGAGTTCATCGCCAGCACCCGGCCGGCCAACGACACCACCAGCCGACAGGCCCTGCGGCAGATGCTGCCGGGTATCGAACGAGCGCTGCGCCAGGGCCTGGCCAACGTCGCTTTCCAGGAACAGGACGTCGAACGCCTGCTGGGCCAGCTGCACGCCTACTATCGCCAGCAGCTGGGCGAAACGACCGCGTCGGAAACGCCGGACGTCGCCGCCGCAGCCGAGGAGGACGTCGCGATGCTGGCGATCCCGGACAGCATCCAGCCGGTCATCGACCGCCAGACGGTACCCGCGGACATCCTGGAAGAAGAGGAAGAGCTGGCCGAGGTGCCGCCGGACAGCCCGGAGTGGTACCAGGTGCAGGCGCTGCAACCGGGCAACTGGCTGGAGTTCACGCTCGACGACGAGGCACCGGCACGCGCCAAGCTGTCGTGGATCAGCCCGATGAGCGGCCGCTACCTGTTCGTCAACCGTCGCGGCCTGAAGGTCGCCGATTACGCCCCGCGCGAGCTGGCTGGCCTGTTTGCGGACGGCAAGGCGCGCGTGCTGGCAGCCAACGCACTGTTCGATCGCGCGATGACCGCGATCGTCGGCAAGCTCAGCCAGGCCGGCGACGACACGCCCGCCAGCGGCACCGCTCCCACGGACACCGAATGACCGCCACGCCCCGTTTCGCACCGCCCGCTGCCGCCCAGATCGCCGCTGATGTCGAACGCGCCCTGACCGAGGATCTCGGCCAGGGCGATGCCACCGCCGCCCTGCTCCCGGCCGATGCGCGGGCGCAGGCCCGGCTCACCTGCCGTGACGCCGCCGTGATTGCCGGCAGCGCCTGGTTCGACGCCTGCTTCCGGCGGCTGGACCCTTCGGTGCAGATCGACTGGCGGGTAAGCGACGGCGACCAGGTCGCCCCCGGCACGCTGCTCTGCAGCCTGTCCGGACACGCCCGCTCGCTGGTTACCGCCGAGCGTACGGCGCTCAACTTCCTGCAACTGCTCTCGGCCACCGCCACTACCACCGCACGCCATGTCGCCGCGGTAGCCGGCACCGCCGTGCGCGTGCTCGACACCCGCAAGACCGTGCCCGGCCTGCGCGTCGCGCAGAAATATGCCGTGCGCTGCGGCGGCGGCCACAACCAGCGCATGGGCCTGTACGACGCGATCCTGGTCAAGGAGAACCACATCATCGCCGCCGGCGGCATCGCCGCGGCGGTGTCGGCTGCGCGCCGGCTGCACCCCGACCTGCCGCTGGAGGTGGAAGTGGAGAACCTCGACGAGCTCGAACAGGCCCTGCAAGCCGGCGTGGACCGCATCATGCTCGACAACTTCGAGCTGGAGCAGATGCGCGAGGCCGTGGCGCGCACGGCCGGCCGCGTGCCGCTGGAGATTTCCGGCAACGTCGACCTGCAGACCATCGGCGACTTTGCCCGCACCGGCGTGGATTTCATCTCGGTCGGCGCACTGACCAAACACGTGCACGCGATCGACCTCTCGCTGCGCCTGCAATTGCTCTGACCCTGGCTTGCGCGGGCGCCGGCGCGCCCACACACTGGGTGCATGTCCGATTTCTCCGCCCTCGTCCTGCTGCTGGTGCTCGGCGCCGCCGTGGGGCTGTGGCTGAAGCTCAGCGTGGCGCGCGAACGCGCGGTGCGGATCGCGCGACAACAGTGCCATTTGCACGGCCTGCAATTGCTGGACGAGACGGTGGGCATGCGTGCACTGCGCCTGCGCCGGGTCAACGGCCTGCGCCGGGTCGAGCGGGGTTACGGCTTCGAAGTCAGCATCGACGGGCACGATCGCGAGCCGGGCCGGCTGTGGATGATCGGCGACGCGCTGACCGGCCTGAGCCTGCCGGTGGTCGAGCCGCTGGCAGTCGCAAGCACGCCCGAAGACGGATTTGCAGCCTCGTCGGGGAAGGTCGTGGCATTGCGTCCGCGGCGGGCCGATCGACAGCCCTGAAACGGCAGCCGCCCGACGGGGCGGCAACGGGTTACTTCACCACGCGCAGGTGCGGCGTCGCGCGCTTGGGCTTGTCGCCCCCCTCATCGGCTGCAGGGGCGGGGCCGTCCGGCGGCGGCTCGTTCGGCGGAGTGTCGCCGCCCTCGCCTTCGGCCGGAAACATCATGCCCTGGCCGTTCTCCTGCGCATACAGAGCCAGCACGGCCTGCACCGGAATCTGGATCGCCTGGCTGACCCCGGAGAAACGCGCCTGGAAGCTGATCCATTCGTTGCCGAGGTCGAGGTTGGCCACCGCGCGGGTAGCCAGGTTGAGCACTACCTGGCCGTTCTGGATCACCTGTGGCGGCACCCGCACGCCGGCCACGCCGGCATCGACCAGCACGTAAGGGGTCAGGTTGTTGTCGGAAATCCAGTCGTAGATCGCCCGCAGCAGGTACGGGCGATTCGAGCTCATGGCGATGGCGTCATGCTTGCTCATGGACCGGCCGCATGGCCTTTTCCTCGTCGGTCATGCTGCGTGCAAAACCCTGGCTGTGGAACAGGCGCTCGCCGTAATCGACGATCGACTTGCCCTCGCGGCCCAGATCCACGCCGAGCCAGGGCAGCCGCCAGATCACCGGCGCCACCAGGCAATCGGCCAGGCTCATCTCGGGGTTGAGGAAGAACCGCGAGGCCTTGAACAGCGGCACCGTGGAGAGCAGGTGTTCGCGCAACCGCTTGCGTGCCGCATCCGCCGGACGGCCGCCTGCGCGGATCTTGTCCACCTCGGGCAACCAGTCCTTCTCGATCCGCACGGCCGCCACGCGCAGGCGCGCGCGCGATTGCGGGTCGATCGGCATCAGCGGCGGGTGCGGGTAACGCTCGTCGATGTATTCGCACACCACCGCGGTATCGAACAACGTCAGGTCGCGGTCGATCAGGGTCGGCGTGCTGCCGTACGGGTTGAGATCGAGCAGGTCCTGCGGTGGCCGGGCGTGGTCCACCAGCACCCGTTCGTAGCTGACCCCCTTGGCGGCCAGCACCAGTCGGGCACGATGGCACTGGATGTCATCGGCCGTGGTGTACAGCGTCAATGCGTTACGCAAGCGGGGGTTTTGAACCATGCGCGATTTCCCCATCGGTGAGACAGACGCGGCGGCCCGTGGCCGCCGCGTCCGCAGTGCCTTGCGGCTCAGTGGACGTCTTTCCAGTATTCCTTCTTGAGCAGCGCCGCCAGGAAGGTGAACAGGGCCAGGAACAGCAGCACCCAGATACCGTAATGGTGGCGTTGCAGCGCCGCCGGCTCGGAGACGTATTGCAGGAAGCTGGTCAGGTCACGGGTGGCCTGCTGGAACTGCGCCGGGGTCATCTTGCCCGGGTGCGACAGCACCAGCTTCTCCACGCCCGCGGCTTCGCCATCCTTCGCCGGCTTCATCTGCGCGGTCTGCATGCCCTGCAGCTCCCACAGCGGGAACGGCATGGCGGCATTGGGCAAAGTGGTGTTGTTCCAGCCGATCGGGCTCTTCGGGTCGAGGTAGAAGGTGTTGAGGTAGGTGTAGACCCAGTCGGCGCCCTTGGCATCCACTTCCAGCGAGAGATCCGGCGGAGCCTTGCCGAACCACGTGCCGGCCAGCGCTGCCGGCATGTGCGAGACCACCGGCTCCTGGAACTTGGCGCCGGTGAAGTTGAGGTTCTTCATCACCTCGTCTTCGGTCAGGCCCAGGTCCTCGGCCATGCGCGAATAGCGCACGTACTTCAGCGAGTGGCAGCCGACGCAATAGTTGAAGAACAGCCGCGCGCCGCGTTGCAGCGAAGCCTGGTCGCGCACGTCGGCGCCGGACTTCATCAACTCGACCTTGGCGCCCTCGGCGGCGTGCGCCGGCAGGGTGCCGACGATCAGGCCGAGCGCCAGCGCGATACCGGAAAGAAAATGCTTCATCGTCGTTGGCAGCTTAGTCATGCGTGGTCACCCGATCCGGAACCGGCTTGGTCGTCTCCCAGCCGAAATAGGTATAGGCCCAGAGGAAAACGAAGAAACCGAAGTACAGCAGCGTCATCAGCCGTCCGAACAGGTTCTCCCAGAACGTGAGGTCGACATTGCCGAACCACGCCGGGATGACCTCCGCCGTGATGCCTGCGCCGACCGCGCCGAGCCCGAAGAACGACAGCACGAAGACCGCCAGCGCCACTTTGTAGCCGGTACCGCGGTAACGGATCGACTTGACCTTGCCGCGATCGAGCCAGGGCATCGCGAACAGCACCGCGATCGCGCTGAACATCGCCAGCACGCCCCACACGGCCGAGCCGAGGAAGGACGGGATCATGCGCACGATCGCGTAGAACGGGGTGAAGTACCACACCGGCTTGATCTCCGGCGGAGTCAGCAGGTTGTTGGCCGGGATCGCGTTGTCATGCTCCAGGAACCAGCCGCCGAACGTCGGCGCGAAGAAGATGATGAACGCGGCGATCAGCAGGAAGAAGCCCACACCCACCAGATCCTTCACCGTGTAATACGGATGGAACGGGATGCCGTCGGCGGGCTTGAGCGCATCCCAGCGGTTGCCCTTGGGACCCTTCTTGATCTCCACGCCGTCCGGGTTGTTCGAGCCGACCTCGTGCAGCGCGGCGATGTGCAGCACCACCAGCAGCAGCAGCACCAGCGGCAGCGCGATCACGTGCAGCGCGAAGAAGCGGTTGAGCGTGGCATCGCCGGGCAGGAAGTCGCCCATGATCCACTGCTCCAGCCCCGAACCGATGTAGGGCAGCGTGCCAAACAGCGAGATGATCACCTTGGCGCCCCAGAACGACATGTTGCCCCACGGCAGCACGTAGCCCATGAAGGCCTCGGCCATCAGCACCAGGAAGATCAGCATGCCGAGCAGCCAGACCAGCTCGCGCGGCTTCTTGTACGAGCCGTACATCAGGCCGCGGAACATGTGCAGGAACACCACCACGAAGAACAGCGAGGCGCCGGTGGAGTGCATGTAGCGGATCAGCCAGCCCCACTCCACGTCACGCATGATGTACTGCACCGAGTCGAAGGCTCCCGCCGCGCTCGGGGTGTAGTTCATGGTGAGGAAGATGCCGGTGACGATCTGGTTGACCAGCACCAGCAGAGCCAGCGAACCGAAGTAGTACCAGAGGTTGAAGTTCTTCGGCGCGTAGTACTCGGTCATGTGGGCGCGGTACATCGGCATCATGCCGGGGGCGCGCTCGTTGACCCAGTCGCCGATGTTGCTGAATACGTTGGCCATCAGCCAGCCTCCTTCGGATCAACGCCAATCTGCACGGTGGTGTCGTCCACGAAGTGGTACGGCGGAACCTGCATGTTCTTCGGCGCCGGCACGTTCTTGTAGACCCGGCCCGCGATGTCGTAGCGCGAGTGGTGGCAGGGGCAGTAGTAGCCGCCTTTCCAGTTCGGGTCGAACGGCTCGGGCTTGATCTCGCCGTAGAAGTCCGGCACACAGCCCAGGTGGGTGCAGATGCCGACCATCACCAGCCACTCGGGCTTGATCGAGCGCGTCTCGTTCTGCGCGTACTTGGGCTGCTGCTCGACCTCGGACTTGGGATCGACCAGCAGCGGGTCTTCCTTCGGCAACTGCGCCAGCTGGGCCGGCGTGCGGTTGACGATGAAGACCGGCAGGCTGCGCCAGGCCACGATCAGCTGCTGGCCCTTCTCGATCTTCTTGAGCGACTGGGTAACCGGAGCGCCGGCGGCCTTGGCCCGCGCGCTGGGCTCCCACGACTTGATGAAGGGCACTGCCGCCGAGACGACCCCGATGCCACCCACCACTGCGGTGGTTGCGGTCAGGAATCGGCGGCGGCCGTGGTCGACGACTTCGTTCGCCATCAGGCTCTCCGGTACTTGCAAGGTCATGCCAGGACGGGGTTTCAGGCCCCGCAAAAATCGCGTTAGTGTAGCGTCAGGGGCCGCGCCGTACAATAAACCGGATGCCTGCCGGACTCTGCCCGGTGCCTCCCCCGCCACGACTCGCCGGAACGTTCTCCCCGACATGAAACATGCCGCCGGCACCCTTCTGTTCATTGCCCGCTTCGTCATCCTTGGCCTGGCGCTGGCCTTCGTGATCGGCCTGTTCTGGCCCGGCAGCGGCGAGCGCCTGCGCGCGCGCCTGGGGCTCGCTCCGGCGGCGGTCGCGCCGACCCGGCACGAGCAGGCGGGCGCGGCGCCGGTATCGTACGCCGACGCCGTGGCCGCCGCGGCACCGTCGGTGGTGAACATCTATGCCAACAAGATCGTCACCGAGCAAGCGCTGCGCATGTACGACAACCCGGTGCTGCAGCAGTTGTTCGGCGGCCAGCCGACGACCTACCAGCATCGCGAGCAGACGCTGGGCTCGGGCGTGATCGTCAGCGCCCGCGGCAACGACTACGTGCTGACCAACAACCACGTGATCGCCAACGCTGCCGATATCCAGGTGCTGCTTTACGACGGCCGCATCGCTAAGGCGCGGCTGGTCGGTTCCGACCGCGAGACCGACCTGGCCGTGCTCAAGATCGACGCCAGCAACCTGCCGGTGATCCACATGGCCGACCCCAGCCAGTTGCGCCCCGGCGACGTGGTGCTGGCGATCGGCAACCCGTTCGGCCTCAACCAGACCGTGACGATGGGCATCGTCAGCGCGATCGGGCGGCAGTTGAACAGTTCCAGCGCCGAGGACTTCATCCAGACCGATGCGGCCATCAACCTGGGCAACTCCGGCGGCGCGCTGGTCAACACGCAGGGGCAGCTGGTCGGCATCAATACCCTGCTGATCGGCAAGGGTCAGGCCGCCAACGCGGAGGGCATCGGTTTCGCGATCCCGGTGGCCACCGCCACCAAGGTGCTCGATCAATTGATCACCACCGGCCACGTGGTGCGCGGCTGGCTCGGTGCCGACTACGCCTTCGTGCCGGTGGCGGCGGACAGCGGCCTGCCCGCTGCCGCGCGCGGCGCACAGGTCATCGCGGTGTACTCCGGCGGTCCGGCCGCGCAGGCGGGGATCAAGCCGCGCGACATCCTGCTGCGCATCGGCAACGACGACATCATGGGCCCGGCCGACCTGCGCCGCCGCGAGGCCACGCTCAAGCCCGGCAGCCAGGTGCAGATCTCCGGCCTGCGTGACGGCACGCCGTTCCAGGTCACGGTCACGCTGGCACAGCGCCCGCCGATGGACGGCAGTCTCTCCAGCCAGCCCTGAGCGGGTCGCCGCGGCGGGCGGGCCTCAGCCCGGCCCGCGCGAAGCCAGCGGCGGATGGATCGCCGCGCCGTAACGCTTGCGCAGGGTTTCCACCCGCTCCACGTAGACCTGGGTCTCCGCATACGGCGGCACGCCCTTGTAGCGCTGCACCGCCCCCGGCCCGGCGTTGTAGGCCGCTGCGGCCAGCCGCTCGCTGCCGTCGAAATCGCGCAGCAACAGGCTCAGGTAGCGGGCGCCGCCGCGGATGTTCTGGGCGGAATTGAAGGCATCGAGCACGCCCATGTCGCTGGCGGTGCCGGGCATCAGCTGCATCAGCCCCTGGGCGCCCTTGAGCGACAACGCACGCGGGTTGAACGCACTCTCGGCATGGATGATCGCGCGCAGAAACGCCTCGTCGACGCCGTACTCGATGCTGGCCGCGCGGATCGTGTCGGCATACGCGTCGAGGTTCAGCGCCACGCGATCCCAGCGGATCGTCGAATGCAGGTTGCAGGCCACGCAGGTGGAGATGTAGCTGAACAGCATGGTCACCGCGCGGCCCTTGCCGCCGGCGGGACGCAGGTTGGTGTATTCCACGCTGCCGTCGGCGCGCACGATGCGATAGACCGCCCCGCGCAGCACGCGGTCGCCGGCGTCGGCCACCTTGGGCGCGACCGGCGCGGCGTCGGCATGGGCTTCGCGATACTGCCACTGGCCCGGCGTGCCGGCCGCCCTGGCCGCCAGCGGCAACTTCGCCGTGCTGACCGCCGAACTGCTCACCGCGGCCAGCGACTCGCGCTCTACCCGCGCCGTCTCGCGTGTCTGTGCGGTGCTCAGCGCGCCGCCTTGCACGCGCGCCAGCGACACCGGTCGGGCGCCATCGGCCGCAAGGCTCTGCGCCGTGGTGACCACCTGGCCGCTGACCGCGGTCAACGATGCGCGCGCGACCGGCGCGGCCCGGCGCGTCGCCTTCGGCTCGGCGTAGCTGCTGATTGCGCGGCAGCCGTGATACCCCGCCCGCTCGCTGCTGTACACGGTTTCGCCGCTGCTGCCGGTGCACTGGTACAAGGTGCCGGCGCGGGCCCCCGTGGCCAACAGGCAGGCAGCCAGCAGCGCGACCCCGACAAGGATCGAACGCAAGGGGAAACCGCGAACAGGCCGATCGACGCGTCCCCCGTGACTGGCGGCACCGGACATGGGCGCAGTGTGCCGCCACGCGCGGCCAGCGCCAAGTGCGCAAGTCTCATTCCACGACCGTGGCCAGGGCGGCGCCGCAAACTCCGTGGCGGCCGCAAGTGCTTGATCTGGCAGGCACACGGGCCGCGCAGTACACTGCGCGGTTCCGCGGATCGCGCATCCGCCCTGGAATCACGGTACCCACGCGATGAGCGGCAAGCTTTTCATCAAGACCCACGGCTGCCAGATGAACGAGTACGACTCGGCCAAGATGGCCGACGTGCTGAAGGCCTCGCACGGGCTGGAGCTGACCCAGGACGAGTCCGAGGCGGACGTGATCCTGATCAACACCTGCTCGATCCGCGAAAAGGCGCAGGAAAAGGTCTTCAGCCAGCTTGGTCGCTGGAAGCAGCACAAGCAGGACGGCCGCCAGGTGGTGATTGGCGTCGGCGGCTGCGTGGCAAGTCAGGAAGGCGCGGCGATCGTCAAGCGCGCGCCGTACGTGGATCTCGTGTTCGGCCCGCAGACCCTGCACCGCCTGCCCCAGCTGATCGAGGCGCAACGCGCCACCGGCAAGCCGCAGGTGGACATCAGCTTCCCCGAGATCGAGAAGTTCGACTGCCTGCCCGAGCCGCGCGCCGAAGGCCCGACCGCCTTCGTCTCGATCATGGAAGGCTGCTCGAAATACTGCAGCTACTGCGTGGTGCCGTACACCCGCGGCACCGAGATCAGCCGTCCGTTCGACGACGTGCTGGTGGAAGTGGCCAAGCTCGCCGCCCAGGGCGTGCGCGAGGTGAACCTGCTCGGCCAGAACGTCAATGCGTACCGCGGCCCCACCTTCGACGGCGGCGTCGCCGACCTCGCCGTGCTGATCCATGCGATCGCGCAGATCGACGGCATCGGTCGCATCCGCTTCACCACCTCGCATCCGCTGGAGTTCTCCGACTCGCTGATCGAGGCCTACGCCAACGTACCGCAGCTGGCCAACTACCTGCACCTGCCGGTGCAGGCCGGTTCCGACCGCATCCTTTCGGCGATGAAGCGCGGCTACACCGCGCTGGAGTTCAAGCAGAAGATCCGCAAGCTGCGCGCGGTGCGACCGGACATCTGCGTGTCCACCGACATCATCGTCGGCTTCCCCGGCGAGAGCGACGAGGATTTCGAGAAGACCATGAAGCTGGTCGACGACGTCGGCTTCGACCAGAGCTTCACCTTCATCTTCTCCGCGCGCCCCGGCACGCCGGCGGCGAACCTCGCCGATGACACGCCGATGGCGGTCAAGCACGAGCGCCTCGCGCGCCTGCAGGCCGCGATCAACGCGAACGCCAGGAAGATCAACGAGGCGATGGTCGGCTCCGTGCAGCGCGTGCTGGTGGAAAAGCCCAGTACCCGCAATCCGGACGAACTCAGCGGTCGCACCGAGAACATGCGCTACGTGAACTTCGCCGGCGACGCCCGCATGATCGGCCAGTTCGTCGACGTGGTGATCACCGACGCGATGAGCAATTCGCTGCGCGGGCGGGTGAAAACGTCCGACGACGCGGCCGCACTGGCGTCGTGAGCGAGCTGGTGATCCGGGAAATCGGCGCGGACGAGTTCGCTCGCGTGTGGCCGTTCTTCCAGGCGATCGCCGCTGGCGGCGAGACCTATACCTACCCGCGCGACATCAGCCTCGAACAGGCCCGTTCCATGTGGACCACGCCGCACGCACGCTGCTTCGTGGCCGAACGCGACGGCCAGGCGCTGGGCTGTTACCGGCTGGCGCCCAACCAGATGGGGCCGGGTGACCACGTGGCCAACGGCAGCTACATGGTGGCGCCGCAAGCGCGCCGCCAGGGCGTGGCGTCGGCCTTGTGCGAGCACTCGCTGGAACAGGCGCGCCGAGCCGGCTTCCGCGCCATGCAGTTCAATGCCGTCGTCGCCAGCAATACCACCGCCGTGCGGCTGTGGCAGCGCCACGGCTTCCGCATCGTCGGCCAGGTGCCCGGTGCGTTCCGCCACGCCCAGCTCGGCCCCACCGATCTGTACGTGATGCACCGCATGCTGTGAGCGCGAGGCGGCACGCGGAGCGGCGGGTCAGTCCAGTCGCTTGCGGAAGCGCAATATCGCCAGCGCCATCATCGCCAGCGTGAACACTGCCAGCGCCAGCACGTCGAGCCACATCTCCCGCAAGCCCGCGCCGCGCAGCATCACGCCGCGGATCAGGCGCAGGAAATGGGTCAGCGGCAAGATCTCGGCGAGCCACTGCACCAGCTTCGGCATGCCGGCGAACGGGAACATGAAGCCCGACAGCAGGATCGATGGCAGGAACACGAAGAACGTCATCTGCATCGCCTGGAACTGCGACTGCGCGCGCGTGGAGATCAACAGGCCCAAGGCGAGGTTGGCGAGGATCAGCAAGCCCGAGGCCAGGTACACATCGACCACGCTGCCGAGAATCGGCACCGCGAACAGCCACGTGCCGAGCGCCAGGATCACGCTGGTCTGCACCAGGCCGATCGCCACGTACGGCAGCACCTTGCCGATCATCAGCTCCGAGCTGGTCAGCGGGGTGGCGATCAGCAGCTCCATGTTGCCGCGCTCGCGCTCGCGCACGATCGCGATGGCGGTGAACAGCACCATCGTCATGGTCAGGATGACGCCGATCAGGCCGGGCACGATGTTGACCGCGGAGCGTCGCTGCGGGTTGTAGAAGGCGACCATGCTGATCCGCCCACCGACCGGGGTACTGGTCGCCGGCGCGCGGGTATCGGGCGCGGCGCTGTCGATCGGCACCTGCATCAGTTGCGCGGCAGCGGCCTGCACCGCCGTGTCGCTGCCGTCGACCAGGATCTGCGCCACCGCGCGGCCGTCGATGCGGCGCCGCTCGAAGTCCGGCGGCACCACGAGGCCGATGCCGACCTGCCCGCGCCGGATCATCGCCATCAACTCCTGCGGCGTGTTCGCCCGCGCCACCGGCGCCACCACGCCGGTGGCCAGCATGTCCATCACCAGGGCGCGCGAACCGGCGCTGTTGGCCTGGTCGACGATGCCGGCGTCGAGCCCGCGCAGGTTGGTGTTGATTGCATAGCCGAACAGCACCAGCTGGATCACCGGGATGCCCACCACCATCGCCAGCGTGATGCGGTCGCGGCGCAGCTGGCGCAGCTCCTTGACCACGATCGCCCACAGCCGCCGCACGTTCATGCGGCGCGCTCCGCGTCGCGGCGCGTGGCGGCGACGAACACGTCTTCGAGATTCGGCGGCGTCGCCGTCAGCGCGGCCTGGTGCCCCGTCGTCGCCAGCGCCTTGTCCATGTCCGGCGTGGCGCCGTCGGCGTCGGTCAGCACGCGCAGGATGTTGCCGACCTGGGCCACGCCGAGCACGCCCGCCACGCCGGCGAGCGCGCGCTGGGCGGCCCGCGGGTCGTCCGTTTCGACGGTGAAGGTGCGCCCTTCCAGTTGCGCGGTCAGCTCGCGCGGCGTGCCGTCGGCGACCAGTGCGCCGCGGTCGAGGATGGCCAACCGGTGGCAGCGCTCGGCCTCGTCCATCAGGTGGGTGGAGACCAGCAGCGTGGTGCCGGCATCGGCCAGCTCGAAGAGCTTTTCCCAGAAATCGCGGCGCGATTCCGGGTCGACCGCGCTGGTCGGCTCGTCGAGGAACAGCAATTGCGGCTCGTGCAGCACCGCACAGGCCAGCGCCAGACGCTGCTTCTGGCCGCCACTCAGGGTGCCGGCCAGTTGCCGCTGGCGATCGCCGAAGTGGTATTGCTCGATCAGCTCGTCCACGCGGCGTTTCGTCTTCGTCTTCGGCACGCCCTGGATGGCGGCGAGGAACTCCAGGTTCTCGCGCACGCCGAGGTCCTCGAACAGCGAGAACTTCTGTGTCATGTAGCCGATGTGCGAACGCAATTCGTCGGCCTGCGCCGGAATCTTCAGGCCGAGCACCTCGATCTCGCCCTCGCTTGGCGTGAGCAAGCCGCACAGCATGCGGATGGTGGTGGACTTGCCCGAGCCGTTCGGCCCGAGGAAGCCGTAGACGCGCCGCGCCGGCACGTCGAGGTCGACGTGATCGACCGCCACCAGCTTGCCGAAGCGCCGGGTCAAACCGCGGGCGCGGATCGCCACGCCTTCGGCGCCGGCATTCATTTCGCCGGTCCGCGGAACTCGACGCGCACCGGCAGGCCGGCGGGCAGTTCCGCCGCGTCCGCACCCAGCGCGACTTCGGCGAGATAGCTGAGCCGCGCCGCGTCGTCGCCGATCAGTGCGTAGTACGGGGTGAAATCCGGTTCGCTGCGGATCATGCGCAGCTTGCCGGCATAAGGTTTTTCGCGGTCGGCCACGAACACGTCGATGGCGTCGCCGACGTGCATGCCTGCGCGCTGCTGCACCGGCACGTAGATGCGCGCGTACGGCGCGTCGCCGGCCAGCAGGATCGCCAGCGGCGCGCCGACCGGTGCCTGATCGCCCAGCCGGTACGGCAGGCTGTCGACGCGCCCGGCACGCGGCGCCACGACGGCCAGCTTGCCCAGCAGCACCTGCTGCGCGCTGACTTGCGCCTCCGCCGCCGCGACCGCGGCTTGCGCCTGGGCGAGCTGTTCCGGACGCGTGCCGTGCAACAACTCGTCGAGCGCGGCGCGTGCGGCCGCTGTCTGACCATCGGCGTTGCCTGCCGCGGCGCGGGCGCGGTCGAGATCGGCCGCGGCCACGTAGCTCTTGCCCTTCAGCGGCAGCAAACGGTTGTAGTACGCGCGAGCTTCGCGTGCCTGCGCCTGCACTGCGGCCAGATTCGCGCGAGCCTTGGCGATGTCCTCGCGGCGCGGCCCGGCCTGGAGTTCGGCCAGGAGTTCGCGTTGCTGCTCCAGCTGGGCCTGGGCCGCTGCGAGCTGGGCGCGGGTATGCGCGGGGTCCAGTTGCAGCAGCGGCTGGCCCGCCCTGACCTGCTCGCCCTCGCGCACGTCGATCGCCACGATGCGCTCCGCGGCCGGCGCCGGCAGCGTGATGCGGTCGAACTCGAGCGTACCCAGCGCCTGCGGCACCCGCTTGCTGCAACCAGCGGGAACGACGAGCACCAGCGCCGCCAGCGACTGGCAGATCACGGTCGTGAACTTCATGCGGGTTCTCCACGTTTCGTCGTGCCGACGCCCTGCCCCAGCAAGGCCAGCGTGTGTTGGAGCATGGTCTCGGGGCCGAGTGACTCGGCATCGAATGCGCGTCGCCAGATCGGCGCACCGGCAGCAGGGAACAGGGTCAGGCCGACCAGTGAGACGACCAGCAGGCGTGGGTCCAGCGCCGGGTTCAGCCGTCCATTTGCCTGCGCCGCGGCGAAGCGTTGCGCCAGCAGCTGCGGCACGCCCGGCACGGCGCGGTCGAACAGTACCTCACGCAGCGCACCGCCCTCGCACAGCACTTCGCGCACCCACAGCGGCGGCAGCCAGGGATGGCTTGCCACGACGTCGCTGATCCCGCGCACGAATGCTTCGGTCAACGCGACCGGGTCACTGCCGGCATGCTCCAGCTGCGCGCGCAGCGGCGCCAGCGCCGGCAGCAGGCGCTCGTCGATCACGGCATGCAGCAGCCGCGCCTTGTCGCCGAAGTAGTAATGCAGCATCGCCGGGGTGACGCCCGCCTCGGTGGCGATTGCCCGCAACGAGGTGGCGGCGATGCCTGTGCGCGCGAACTGCCCCAACGCCGCATCCAGCAGATGCCGGCGCAGATCCTGGTCGTCGCCGCTGGGGCGTCCGGCGCGACGCGGCGGTTTTGCGCGTTTGCCTGAAATAGTCATGAGCCTAAATTAATTCATCGTTTAATTATTTGCAAACCCATCAGCGCCGACCGCCACCGGCATGGTCCTTCCGGCGCCTGCGCGCTACGCTCGCGCCCCTATGAGCGAACTCAACCAGCGCGACTTCACCCTCGATCCCGACGACAACGCCCGCCTCGCCAACCTGTGCGGGCCGTTCGACGAACACCTGCGCCAGATCGAGCTGCGCCTCGGCGTGGAGATCAACCACCGCGGCAGCATCTTCCAGGTGATCGGCGAGAACCCGCCGGCGCGCGCCGCCGAAAATGTGCTGCGCGCGCTCTACGCCAGCACCGCCGGCGAGGCGCTGACCGGCGCGAAGATCAACCTGCATCTGGCCGAATCGGGCATCGACGCGATCACCGAGTCGGCCGCCGAAGGCGCCCAGGAAGTGGTCATCAAGGTCAAGCGCGGCGTGATCAAGGGCCGCGGCCCGAACCAGGCGCGCTACCTGCACGCCATCGCCAGCCACGACATCAACTTCGGCGTGGGCCCGGCCGGCACCGGCAAGACCTATCTCGCCGTGGCCAGCGCGGTCGAGGCGCTGGAAGCGAACCGGGTGCAGCGGCTGATCCTGGTGCGCCCGGCGGTGGAGGCCGGCGAGAAGCTGGGCTTCCTGCCCGGCGATCTGTCACAGAAGGTCGACCCCTACCTGCGCCCGCTGTACGACGCGCTGTACGAGATGCTCGGCTTCGAGAAGGTGGCCAAGCTGATCGAGCGCAACGTGATCGAGATCGCACCGCTGGCCTACATGCGCGGACGCACCTTGAACGATTCCTACGTGATCCTCGACGAGGCGCAGAACACCACGGTCGAGCAGATGAAGATGTTCCTCACCCGGATCGGCTTCGGCACGGTGGCGGTGATCACCGGCGACGTCACCCAGGTCGACCTGCCGCGCAACACGCGCTCCGGATTGCGCCAGGCGATCGAAGTGCTGCGCGGCGTGGCCGGCATCAGCTTCACCTTCTTCACCTCGCGCGACGTGGTGCGCCATCCGCTGGTGGCCAAGATCGTGCGCGCCTACGAGGCGTTCGAGGAGGCAGGGAGTGGAGGATCGGAAAGCGGGAATGGACGAGAACCAACCCCGTCGCCTTGAACCACATCGCCACAAAGACGCCAGCCATGCCTCGCCCTGCTCCGCCGACGCCCGATTCCCGATTCCCGCCTCCCGCACGCGTCCACCTCGGCTACGCCGTGCCGCGCGCCGGCCTGCCCGCACCGGCCAGCTTCCGCCGCTGGGTCGAGGCGGCCTTGCGCGGAGCCAAACGGCGCAAGCCGGCCGAGCTTTCCATCCGCATCGTCGATGCCGCAGAGGGCCGTACGCTCAACCGCGACTACCGCGGCAAGGACTACGCCACCAACGTGCTGTCGTTCCCCGCCGAGCTGCCGCCCGGCGTGGTGCTGCCGCTGATCGGGGATCTGGCGATCTGCGCGCCGGTGGTGCTGCGCGAGGCCGCCGAACAGGGCAAATTGCCGCGCGACCACTGGGCCCATCTCACGGTACACGGCGTGCTGCACCTGCTCGGCTACGACCACATCGTGGAGACCGAGGCCGAGGCCATGGAAGCGCTGGAAACACGCATCCTGGCCGGCCTCGGCATCGCCGACCCGTACACCTGAATGCTGCAGGGCGGACCCGGCCCGCCGCCATTTCGCCGTATGACGATGACGGGCCGTGCCCGCCCTGCGCGGCCCCCGGGCGATCGCGCATACCGTGCGCCCCTGCCGGGCCGGGATGGATTTTTCCGCTAGAATCAAGCTTCCGCCCGCGTCCGGGCTGATTTTCAACGAGTGATGAACGACGACCCTGGCAGTACCAGCGGCCCGGCCCACCGCACCTGGTGGGATCGACTGGGCCACCTGTTTTCCGGCGAGCCGCGCAACCGCAACGAGTTGCTTGAGGAGTTGCGCGCCGCGCAGAGCAACGGCCTGCTCTCCGTCGACACCCTCACCATGGTCGAGGGGGCGATCAAGGTCACCGAGCTGGATGTCGACGACGTCATGGTGCCGCGCGCGCAGATCGTGATGCTCGCGGCGGACTCTTCCCTGTCCGACCTGCTGGCCACCGTGGTCGAATCCGGCCACTCGCGCTTCCCCGTGCACGGCGAGGACAAGGACGAGATCCTCGGCATCCTGCTGGCCAAGGATCTGCTGAAGTACTTCGGCGCGACCGAACACTTCGACATCCGCTCGATCCTGCGCCCGGCCGTGCTGATCCCCGAGTCGATGCGGCTCAACGTGCTGCTGGAGGAGTTCCGCCTCAGCCGCAACCACATGGCGCTGGTGGTCAATGAATACGGCGGCGTCGCCGGCCTGGTGACCATCGAGGACGTGCTGGAGGAGATCGTCGGCGAGATCGACGACGAGCACGACGACGAGGAAGAACCCGAGCTGATGCACGAACAGCCCGGCGGCGACTGGCTGGTGAGCGCGCTGACCCCGATCGAGGATTTCAACGAGCAGACCGGCGCCGGCTTCCCCGACGAGGAATACGACACCGTCGGCGGCATGGTCACCGCCGAATTCGGCCACCTGCCCGAGGTCGGCGAAGAAGTCGCGATGGGCGACTACCTGTTCCACGTCACCGCGGCGGACGACCGCCGCGTGCAGCAGTTCCGAGTGGTCCGGCAACCCGGCCTGCTGGCCTCCTGATCCGGCGCATGGACCCGCTCTGCCGAATCGCCGTCATGTTCGCCCTGCTCGTGCTCGCCGCACTGGCACCGGCGCACGCCGGCATCGCCGAGGCGCCCGGCACCGACCTCGAGGTGTCGCTGGTGACCTACGGCCCCGGCGACATCTACTGGGAGCGCTTCGGCCACGACGCCATCGAGGTGCGCGATCGCGTCTCGGGCGAGTCGGTCAATTTCAACTACGGCGTGTTCGACTTCGAGGAAAAGAACTTTCTCCTCAACTTCGCGCGCGGCCGCATGCATTACATGATGGACGCCGAAGCCAGCGCGCCGGAGGAGGCCTACTACGCCGAAGTCGGCCGCTCGGTGACACGCCAACGGCTGGCGCTGGACGCCGACCAGGCCGCCCGCCTGCGCGACGACCTGCTGTGGAACCTGCGCCCGCAGAACGCCGTCTACGACTACGACTACTACGCCGACAACTGCACCACCCGCGTGCGCGACGCCTTCGATCGCGCACTCGACGGCGCCGTGAAAAGCCAGTTGCAGGCGCGTGCGGGCGAATTCACCTATCGCCAGCAGACGGTGCGGCTGATGAGCGCGCAACCCTGGCTGATGCTGATGCTGGACCTGGGCCTGGGGCCGTACGCCGACCAGCCGTTGACGGCGTGGCAGGAGAGTTTCCTGCCCGCCGTCCTGCAAACGCAGTTGCGCCACGTGCAGGTCACCGGGCCGGGCGGCGACAGCCGACCGCTGGTAAAGGACGAGCGCGTGGTGTCGCCCAACCGCCTCGTTCCGCCGCCGGCCTCGCCGCCCGACCTGCGCATGCCATTGGGCGCGGCGGGCCTGCTGCTGGGTGCGTTGCTGCTGGCCACGCGGCTGTGGTGGCCGCTCGGCCATGCCCTGCTCGGCACGCTGTTCCTGCTGCTGGCCGGTCTTGTCGGCGTGGTGTTGCTGGGCCTGTGGACGCTGACCACGCACCACTCCGCCTGGGCCAACGCCAACCTGCTGCTGTTCAATCCGTTGGCGTGGCTGCTGCTGCCCACGCTGTGGCGCACGCGTCGCGGCTTCGCCGCCTCGCGCTTCGTCGACGGCCTGATCGTGCTGCAGTTGCTGGCCATGCTCGCCGCGCTCGCGCTGCACCTGCTGCCCGGCACGGTGCAGCAGAACCAGCCGTGGCTGCTGTTCGCGCTGCCGTGCTGGCTGGCGCTGGCGTGGGGCCTGCGCCGCAACCGCTGACCCCGCGCGCGTTGCCCCGCCACGACGGGCACGGCATCATGGGACATGCTCCCGACCTCGCCATCGCCTGCTGCACTTGCGCCCGTTGCCGAACCGATGGTGGTCAACTGCATCGCCTACCAACGCGACGGCACGCGCCTCGGCGAAATCAGCCTGGACGCCATCAGCGACGTGCTGGCAGCGCCGGACACCTTCGTCTGGGTCGGCCTGCACGAGCCGGACGAGCCGCTGCTGGAAAAACTGCAGGAGGAGTTCTGCCTGCATGACCTGGCGATCGAGGACGCGCACACCGCCCACCAGCGCACCAAGATCGAGACCTACGGCGACTCCCTGTTCCTGGTGGTGCAGACCGCGCAGCTGATCGAGGCCGAGCTGAAGTTCGGCGAGACGCAGATCTTCCTCGGCGCGCGCTACCTGGTCACCGTGCGCCACGGTGCCTCGCTGTCGTATGCCCCGGCGCGGCGTGCCTGCGAGAACGTGCCCGAGCTGCTCGCCAACGGACCCAGCTATGGTCTCTACGGCGTGCTCGACCTGATCGTCGACAACCTGCTGCCGATCGTGCGCGACTTCCGCGAAGAGCTGGGCCTGCTC
Organism: Rhodanobacter sp. UC4443_H10; assembly: GCF_052978325.1. NCBI lineage: Bacteria > Pseudomonadati > Pseudomonadota > Gammaproteobacteria > Lysobacterales > Rhodanobacteraceae > Rhodanobacter > Rhodanobacter sp. UC4443_H10. The sequence continues at coordinate 1,519,228 of NZ_CM129668.1, forward strand.
GAGCAGGACATCTTCGCCGAGACCTTCAAGCGCAGCACGGTGCACCGGCTCTACGACATGCAGCGCGACCTGATGACGCTTCGTCTGGCCGTGGCCCCGCTGCAGGACATCACCAGCCAGCTGGTGCGGCTGCACCAGGGTCTGATCCCCGACGAGCTGCGGCCCTACTTCCGCGACGTCTACGACCACGTGTTCCGCGTCAACGAATCGATCAGCGCAATGCGCGAAATGCTCACCGCCGCGATCAACGTCAACCTCTCACTGGTCACCTTCGGCCAGAACGAGGTGATGAAGAAACTCGCCGGCTGGGCCGCCATGCTGGCCGCGCCGACCCTGCTCACCAGCTGGTACGGCATGAACTTCCAGCACATGCCCGAGCTGGGTCAGCCGTGGGCATACCCGGCGATCATCGTGGTGATGGCCGGCGTGGTGGGCGGCATCTACGCGGCCCTGAAGCGCAACAAGTGGCTGTGACGCCCGTTCGACACCGCTGACGACCTGATCCGCGCCCGCCCGCGCTGCCGCGGCGCCCCCTGCCGGGCCCTGTCCCGCCGTCCCGCTCCGGCGGCGATGGGGCGCGGGGCTAAAGATTTTCCCGCGCCGGCCGAACACGGTAGTACTCACCACAAAACCCCAGGGGATGCATCGACCCATGAAAACTCTGCTCATGACCACCGCTTTGTTGCTGGCGCCGATGGCGGTCCACGCCGAGTGCACCGTCAAGGATTTCGCCATCACCGAGTTCACCCCGTCGGCCGCCAGCGGCCTGGCCGGCAAGCTGAGCCTGCGCGGCCAGCTGGTGAACAGCTGCGCCACGCCGTCGGCGGCGCAGATCCGCATCGAGCTGAAGGACGACGCGGGCAACGTCCTGCAGTCCAAGCAGGCCTGGCCGGCCGGCACCTCCAACATCACCCCGGGCCAGTCGGTGTCGTTCGACCTCGGCCGCCTGTTCCATTACGAGCGCAACATCGCCAGCTTCACCGCCAGCGTGGTGAAGGTGCGCTCCTGGTAAACCTGCCGGTTTCCATCAACAGCAAAAAAGGCTCCCTCGGGAGCCTTTTTACTGTGTGAGTCCCGCAGGAGCGGCTCGCGGGCGATGCTCTCTTGTCCGGATTGGGGATCAGGGCGGGGACTCGCAAAGGATCGCCCGCGAGCGGGCTCCTGCGGGAAATGCCGCGGGGGACAGGGCTCTCTTGAAGCTGATCCCTCGCCCCTCAATGCAACACAAACAGCTTGTCGAAACCCGCCACGCGCAGGGTGCCGCGCAGTTCGGTGCCGGCGTTGACGATGCGGATGTCCGCGTGGTCCGCGCCGGCGTGTTCGCGCAGCAGCAACAGCATGCCCAGCGCGGAGCTGTCCATGTGGGTGACTTCGGCCAGATCGATCAGGTAGCTGCGTGCCACGCGGCCGGCGCCGAGGCAGGCGTCGTGGAACTCGCGGTGGATGCTGAAATCGAAGCGCTCGCCCAGTTGCAGGCTGAGGCAATCGCTTTCGCTGTCGTGGTGAACAATCATGGCCAATCCTCAGAAAAGTTCGATTTCGCCGGCGTCCATGCTGCTTTGCAGGGCCGGGCCGCGCGAGCGCAGGCGCGCCTTTTCGCGTTGTACCGCGAGGCGTGAACGCACGCGCCGAGCGCGCTCGTCCAGCGCCTCGGCGTCCATCGACGCGCAGGCCAGCTCTTCGATGTCGCGGGTGCAATCGGCGGTGATTTCCTGCAGTTCCACCAGCCGCGCGCGGGTCTGCGTGATCAGCTGGCTCAGGATGTCCTCGAACTGCAGCGAGCGGATCGTGGTGGAGACGTCGCTGCCCAGGCCGCGGTTGATCTCCACCACCTGGTCGGCCACCGCGCTGGTGCGCGCGTCGCTCTCGGTGACGTGGGCCATCATCGCGTCGATGCCGCCCTTGGCCGACAGCGCCACGTTGAGATCCTGCGAGGCCATCGTGCCGACCAGGCCGCGCAGCTGCTCCATCGCTGCGCGCGCCCGTTCGACGTGGCTGCCGATCTGTTCGTTGAACTGGTTGGAGTTGCTGGCCAGGTTGCGGATCTCCCCGGCCACCACGGCAAAGCCGCGGCCGGATTCGCCCGCGCGCGCCGCCTCGATCGCGGCGTTGAGCGCCAGCAGGTTGGTTTCCTCGGCGATCGTGTTGACGTTCTTCAGCAGGCCGAACACCGCATCCATCTCCTTGGCCATGCCGTCGATGCGGTAGACGATGCGCAGGCTCTCGCGCGACATCTGCACGATCATGCCGACGAAATGCTCCAGCAGGTCGCCGGTGCGGCTGGCGAAATCCTGGATCGACACGCCGCCGTCCTGCACCTCGATGATCTGCTTGAGCAGCGACTGCTGCAGCGCGGTCTTGTTGGAGAGGCCGTCGAAGCCGCCGCCGAGTTCGGAGACGGCATCGCGCAGCAGGCCCAGGCCCTGGTGCAGTTCGCGGCTGGCGTGGCCGAGTTCGTCGACCAGCGCGCCGCGCACGTCTTCCAGCGCCTCGCGCACCGGCCCGGCATGGATGGCCGGTACCGGTTCGGCGGCCGGTTCGGCGCGGTGGCAGGTCTCCACGATCCACACCACGGTCAGCAGCACCACCAGCAGCGGCGCCAGCCAGGCCGGATGCCACAGCAGCGACAGCCCAAGCGCCAGCGCGCTGGCGGCGACGCCGGCAAGCGGGCGTCCGGCAAGAAGGGAGGGCGTGAAAGTCATGATCGAATCCCCGGATCAGGCGCGCATGGCGCCGGCTAGCGGTTGGCGCGCCAGCGCCAGCAGGCGCGGCGCGATGTGGTCCAGCGGCAGCATTTCGCCGGCGGCACCGAGTTTCCAGGCAGCACCGGGCATGCCCCACACCACCGAACTGGCCTCGTCCTGCACCAGCGTGGCGGCACCGGCCTGGCGCAGTTCCAGCAGGCCGCGGGCGCCGTCGTCGCCCATGCCGGTCAACAGCACGGCAAGCGTGGCCGCGCCCGCGCTGGCGGCCAGCGAACGGAACAGCACGTCCACACTGGGCTTGTGCCGGTTCACCGGCGGGCCGTCGTGCAGGCGGCAGACGTATTTCGCGCCGTCCCACATCGCCAGCAGGTGGTGGCTGCCGGGGGCGATGTAGGCATGGCCGGACTGGATCGGCTGGCCATCCTGCGCCTCGCACACGCGCATCGCCGAGCAGCGATCCATGCGCGCGGCGAACGGGCCGCTGAACGCAGCCGGGATGTGCTGGGTGACCAGGATCGGCGGCGCATCCGGCGGCATCGCCTCCAGCACCACGCGCACCGCCTCGGTGCCGCCGGTGGAGGCGCCGATGGCGATGATCGGACTGCCGCCGCGGCTGCCGGCGGTCTGTGCCCGCGGCAGCACGGCGTCGGCAGACAGGCGCGGCGCCACGTCCAGCTTGCGCACCGTGGTCCGCGCGCGCGGGCGGGTGCGCGCGGCGAGCTTCACCTTGTCGCAGATCTCCTGCGCGCATTCGCCGAAGCGGCTGGCCAGGTCGTGGTCGGGCTTGGCGAAGAAATCCACCGCGCCCATTTCCAGCGCGCGCAAGGTGACATCGGCGCCTTCCACGGTCAGCGACGACACCATCACCACCGGCATCGGCCGCAGCCGCATCAGGTTTTCCAGGAAGGTGATGCCGTCCATGCGCGGCATCTCCACGTCAAGGGTCAGCACGTCGGGGTTGAGCTGCTTGATCTTCTCGCGGGCGATCAGCGGGTCGGCGGCAGCGCCGACCACCTCGATCTCCGGATCGCAGGCAAGCATCGTCGACATCAGCTTGCGCACCAATGCGGAATCGTCGATCACCAGAACGCGCACCCTTGTCATTGCCTGCTTCTCTGCCTTGTCTTGTCGAGGGTGGTGCGAAACGAGCCGCGAGCGCGGAGGCGGAAGCAGTGCGGCCACTTCCGGCCCCCGCCGCCGCCACTAGAACAGCTCCACCTCACCCTTTATCGGATCGTTTGCCAAACGCTTGAGGTAACCGCTCTCGCCGGCCACCAGCGCCACGTCGTCGCTGCGCCGGAGCAGGCGCACGCGGGCGCGGCCGCTGTGCGGGAAGAACTGCACCTGGCGCGGGAACACGTCGCCGAGATCCGACGCCACCAGCTCCAGGTTCTCCGCCGCGATGTAGCGGCGCACGAACTCGATGTTGCGCTGGCCCACGTCGCTCATGCGCGCCAGCACGCGGCCGCCGCCGAATACCTTCACGCGCAGGTCGGCGCGCTGGCCGCCGGCCTTGAGGATCGCGTTGATCAGCTGCTCCATCGCGTCCGAGCCGTAGCGCGCCGCGCGGCCCACGGTGGAGGACCAGTTGTCGCGCTCGCCGACCGGTTCGGGCAGCATGAAATGGTTCATGCCGCCGATGCCGCGGCGCACGTCGTGGATGCAGGCGGAGACGCACGAGCCCAGCACGGTGCTGAGCATTTCTTCCTGGTCGCTGACGTAGAACTCGCCGGGCAGCACCTTGACCGTCATGCAGCCCTGCGCCGGGTCCCAGAAGCGCCGCAGGTGCTCGAAGCCCGGCGGTGCCGCCGAAATCGCGGGCGCCTTGCGTCGATCGGCCAGCTGCACGTCCATCAACCGCGTTTCCGGTAGACCGTGCGGCCGATCAGTTCGAAATCCTCGCTGATGCCGTGCAGCGACTCGCTGTGGCCCAGGAACAGGTAGCCGCCGACCGGCAACAGCTCCGCGTAGCGACGGAACAGGCGCTGCTTGGTCGGCTGGTCGAAATAGATCACCACGTTGCGGCAGAAGATCGCGTCGAACGGGCCCTTCATCGGCCATTCGTGCAGCAGGTTCAACGGCTGGATCGTGACCAGCTCGCGCAGCGTCGGATGCACGCTGGCGAGGCCTTCGTACTCGCCCGAGCCGCGCAGCATCCAGCGGCGGCGATGGGCGTCGCTGATGCCGCCGAGGCGGTCCAGCGGATAGACGCCGCGGCGCGCGGTTTCCAGTGCCTGCGGCGAGAGGTCGGTGGCGAGGATCTTCGCGTCCACGCCGCTGGCGCCGTGCTGCTCGATCGCCTCGGCCAGCACCATCGCCAGCGCGTAGGGCTCCTCGCCGGTGGAGCAGCCCGCCGACCAGATGCGCAGGCGCTCGCCGCTGCGACGCTTGTCTTCCAGCCAGCGCGGCAGCAGCTCGGCAACCAGCAGGTCGTAGTGGTGCACCTCGCGGAAGAACGAGGTCACATTGGTGCTGATGACGCTGGCCAGTTCGCCCAGTTCGCTTTGCGGATCGCGCTGCAGCAGCTCGCAATAGCTGCTGAACTGCTGCAGGCCAAGCGCGCGCAGGCGACGGAACAGTCGCCCCTGCACCAGTTGCCGCTTGTGCTCGCCCAGCGAGATGCCGCAATGGGTGTAGACGAACTTGCGCAGGAACTCGAACTCGCTGTCGCCCAGGCGCGGACCGCCGGCGACCTCGGCGACGGGCATGTCGACCGTCGCGTTCATGCTCAGAACTCCTTCCACGCACCAGCCGCGGCGGCGTCCGCCTCGGCCATCGCGCGTGCCGGCTGCGCCTTGCGCACGGCGGCCAATACCGCGGCAGTCTCCACCGCGGCGGCGGCCGCGACCGGCGCCTTGGCCGGCGCCGCCTGGCCGCTTTCGGCGACCTGGAAGAACGCCACCTGGCGTGCCAGTTCGTCGGCCTGCTCGTGCATCGCGCGGGCAGCGGCCGAGGCTTCCTCGACCAGCGCGGCGTTCTGCTGGGTCATCTCGTCCATCTGCATCACGGCGTTGTTGACCTGGTCGATGCCGGCGGACTGCTCATGGCTGGCCGCGGCGATCTCGGCCACGATGTCGGTGACTTTCTTCACGCTGTCGACGATCTCGGCCAGCGCCTTGCCTGACTGGTTGACCAGCTCGGAACCGGTACGCACCTTCTCCTCGCTGTCGCTGATCAGGCCCTTGATCTCCTTTGCAGCGCCGGCGCTGCGCTGGGCCAGGCTGCGCACCTCGGTGGCCACCACGGCGAAGCCGCGGCCCTGCTCGCCGGCGCGCGCCGCTTCCACCGCCGCGTTGAGCGCCAGCAGGTTGGTCTGGAAGGCGATCTCCTGGATCAGCCCCACGATGTCGCCGATCTTGCGGCTGGAGGCGTCGATCTCGGTCATCGCCGCGATCGCCTTGCCGGCCACTTCACCGCCGCGTTCGGCCTGTTCGCGCGCGCCACGGGCGAGCTGGTTGGCGTGGCTGGCGTTCTCCGCGTTCTGCTTCACGGTGGAGGTCATCTCCTCCATCGACGAGGCGGTTTCCTCCAGGCTGGAGGCCTGTTCCTGCGTGCGCTGGCTGAGGTCGTCGTTGCCGCGGGCGATCTGCTGCGCGGCCGTGCTCACCGCATCCGAGCCAAGCCGCACTTCGCCCACGATCTCGCTGAGGTGCTGGTCCATGTTGCGGAAGGCGAGCAGCAGGCGACCGAACTCGTCCTTGCGGTTCACGCGGATGTCATGGCCCAGCTTGCCCTCGCCGATCTGGTCGGCGATCTTCACCGCATGGTGCAAGGCGCCGGTGATCGAGCGGATCAGCCGCACCGCCACGAACAGCGCCAGCAGCAGGCCGGCGATCAGTGCCGCCAGCGTGGTGGTCTGCACGAAGCGGTAGCGCTTGACCTGCGACTGGTAGATGTCACGCACTTCGTCGCTCTGCGCGGTGACCAGCTTGTCCAGTGCGTCCTGGCGCATCATCAGCAACGGGCGCAGCTGCATGTCCATCATGTCGGCGGTGCCGGTGTCGCTGGAATTGAGGCCGTCGTAGATCTCCTTCAGCGCATCGCTGTAATCCCCCGTGGTGTCGTTGTAGTCCTTGTATTTCTTGGCGACCTCCGGGCTCAGATGAATGGCGGCCAGTTGCTTGTTGACCGCCGCGATATCCTTCTGGATCTGCTCGGACTCGGCGACCTTCTGTTTCACCTGGTTGGGCTTGTCGATCGCGCCGGCGGCCTCGCCCAGCACGATGAAATTCAGCAGCGACTTGGCGCGCAGCTGGCCCATCAGGCTGGCCGGCACCATCGCCTCCTCGTAACTCGTGCGCATGCCCTCGTTCTGCCAGGACATCACGCCCAGGCCGATCGCCGCACCGGCCACCAGCATCGCGCCGAGCAGCGCGAACACGCCGATCAGGCGCGCCTTGACGGTTAGGGTGGGCACCTTGGCGAAACGTGCCAGCACTTTCTTGATCTTCATGAGCATTCCCCGATTCAGGCGGCAACTTCGACTTCGCGGACATGCGGCAGCGCCGCGTCCAGGGTTTCCACGTCTTCCGGACGCATCAGCTTGTCCACGTCCAGCAGCATCACCATGCGTTCGACATGGGTGGCCAGACCTTTCAGGTAGCGGGTGTCCACGACGGCGCCCATGTCGGGCACCGGCTTGATCGCGGACGGGTCGATGTCGACCACGTCGGAAACGGCATCCACCACGATGCCGAACAACCGCTCGGCGACCGCCACGATGATCACCACCGTGCTGTCGCCATAGCTCTCGCGCTCCAGGCCGAAGCGCAGGCGCAGGTCCATGATCGGCACGATCGCGCCGCGCAGGTTGAGCACGCCGAGCAGGTGGTCGGGCGTCTGCGGGATGCGCGTCACGCGCGACCAGCCGCGGATCTCGCGCACCGACAGGATGTCGACGCCGTACTCCTCGCCCGCCAGGTTGAACGTCAGCTGCTGCACCGTCGGTGCCGCGCCATCGGTGTTCTCGTGCATGAGCCTGCTACCTCGTGATGGGCGATTGCGGTCGCCGTGCCGCCATCACCTGTGTCGGCACGGCGACAGGAAACTTGAGCGGAAAGGGGACGCGGCCGCTGCTGCCGCGCCGTGCGGAAGACGGGCGCGGTCCCGCCATCGGGCGGCCGCTGGCAGGCAAGCGCCCGGGGAGGACCGCGAAACGGAGAATCAGAACTCGGTCCAGGCGCCGGCGGCCGCCGCGCGCCGCGGCGCCGGCTCGGCAGCACGAGCCACCGCCTTGCGCGGCAGCTCCACCACGCGTGCCGATTCCGGCGCCGCGACGGGCGCTTGCGCATCGGACGGTGCGCCGCCGAGCTGGAAGAACCTCATCTGCCGCTGCAGTTCCAGCGCCTGTTCCTGCATCGCCCGCGCGGCGGCGGCGGCCTCCTCGACCAGCGCCGCGTTCTGCTGGGTGACCTCGTCCATCTGCATCACGGCGCGGTTGACCTGGTCGATGCCGGCGGACTGCTCGTGGCTGGCCGCGGCGATCTCGGCAACGATGTCGGTGACTTTCTTGACGCTCTCCACGATGCCGGTCAGCGCCGCACCGGACTGGTCGACCAGCGCGCTGCCGGCCTGCACCCGCTGCACGCTTTCGTTGATCAGCCCCTTGATCTCCTTCGCCGCCGCCGCGCTGCGCTGGGACAGGCTGCGCACCTCGCTGGCCACCACGGCGAAGCCGCGGCCCTGCTCGCCGGCACGCGCGGCTTCCACCGCGGCGTTGAGCGACAGCAGGTTGGTCTGGAACGCGATCTCGTCGATCAGCCCCACGATGTCGGCGATCTTGCGGCTGGAGGCATTGATCTCGTCCATCGCCGCCACCGCCTGCGCGGCCACCTCGCCGCCGCGCTCGGCCTGCTCGCGCGCGCCGCTGGCAAGCTGGTTGGCGTAGCTGGCGTTCTCGGCGTTCTGCTTCACGGTGGAGGTCATCTCCTCCATCGAGGCGGCGGTTTCCTCCAGGCTGGAGGCCTGCTCCTGCGTGCGCTGGCTGAGGTCGTCGTTGCCCTTGGCGATCTGCTGCGCTGCGCTGCTCACCGCCTCCGAGCCATGTTGCACTTCGCCCACGATGCCGGTCAGTCGGTCGCGCATGCGGGCCAATTCGGCCAGCAGGCTGCCGGCGGCAAACGTCTTGCCACCGTCGTCCTTGCCCAGGTCGCCGTTGGCGATGCGCGTGGCCATGGCCACCGCGAAACCCGGCTCGCCGCCGATGCTGCGACGGATGCTGCGCATCGACAGCCACACCAGCGCAATCACCAGCAATGCCACCAGCCCAGCTTCGGCCAGACTCGCCTCCAGCGTGTGGCGGAACTGGGTGTCGATGTCATCGAAATAGGCGCCGGCGCCGAAGTGCATGCCCCACGGCTGATAGCGCTCGGAGTAGGTCACCTTGCCCACGACCTGCTTGGTGCTCGGCTTGAGCCAGTCGTAGTAGGTCAGCCCGCCGCCGTCCTTCATGTCGATGGCATGCATCGCCTGGAAGATCGCCTTGCCGTTCTGGTCGGTCATGTCGCGCACGCTGGTGCCGAGCTTGTCCAGCATCACCGGGTGCGAGGTCAACGTGTACTTGTCGTCGAATGCGAAGACGTAGCCGGCACCCTTGTTCCATTGCATGTCGTGGATCTGGGCGAACGCGCGCTTCTGCGCCTCCGCCTCGCTGAACTCGCCCTTGCCCGCGCGCTCGTGGAACGCGGCAGCCACCGACACGGCCGACTCGATCTGGCTGCGCAACAGGCTTTCGAGTCCGTCCATCTGGCTGGCACGTTTCTGTACCGCGTTCAACATGGTGAGGCCGAACAGCCCCAGCACGACCACCGACATCACCAGCACCAGCCGTGCGTTCAGGCTGAGCCGATCAAAGAAACCGCGTATCGCCGACAACATCTCGAACACCTCGAAGAGAAGGCCCGCCGGCCACCATGACCGCGCGGGGCGGCGCGCAGAGGCGCCGTAACACTCGCCGGCGAACGCATCCGGGTTCGTCGTCGCCATTCTTGAAGGACGCTTGCAGGCGCCGTCGTGGCATGCACGTTCAGGCCGCCGCCTTGCCGCGCTGCCCCAACCGCACCACGCCACACACATCCACGATCAGCGCCACCGAACCATCACTGAGGATGGTGGCGCCCGAAATGCCCTGCACGCGCTGGTAATGCGCCTCCAGCGACTTCACCACCGCCTGTTGCTGGCCGAGCAGGTCGTCCACCAGCAGGCCCACGCGGCGACCCTCTTCCTCGACCACCACCACGATGCCGCGCTCGATCTCGGTGATCGCCGCGTTGCAGCCGAACGCGCGGTGCAGGCGCATGATCGGCAGGTACTCGTTGCGGAAATGGAATACCTCGCCGCCGCCGGCGATCTTGCGCACCATCTCCGGGCGCAGCCGCAGCGACTCGACGATGGAGATCAGCGGCACGATGTAGCGCTCCTCGCCCACCGCGGTGACCAGGCCGTCGATGATGGCCAGCGTGAGCGGCAGGGCGATGGTGAACACGCTGCCCTTGCCGCTCTGGCTGCGCACGCCGACGCTGCCGCCGAGGTCGCGCACGTTGCGTCGCACGACATCCATGCCCACGCCGCGGCCGGACAGGTCGGTGGCCTGCGCGGCGGTGGAGAAGCCCGGCTGGAAGATCAGCTCGGCCACTTCGGCATCGTCCACTTCCTGGCCGGGGCGGATCAGGCCGCGCTGCTCGGCCTTGGCCACGATGGCGGCGCGGTTGAGGCCGGCGCCGTCGTCGCTGATCTGCACCACGATGTTGCCGCCTTCGTGGTAGGCGTCCAGCCGCAAGGTGCCGGTTTCGTTCTTGCCGGCGGCGCGGCGCTGCTCCGGCGATTCCAGGCCGTGGTCGATCGCATTGCGCACCAGATGCACCAGCGGATCGCCGATCTTTTCCAGTACCGTCTTGTCCAGCTCGGTGTGCTCGCCGTGCAGTTCCAGCTTCACCTGCTTGCCGAGCTTGCGCTCGAGGTCGCGCACCAGCCGCGGGAAGCGGTTGAACACCGAACCGATCGGCAGCATGCGGATGCGCATCACGCTCTCCTGCAGCTCGCGCGTGTTGCGCTCCAGCTGCAGCAGGCCCTCGCGCAGGCGTTCGAGCTGCGAGAGGTGGAAATGTTCGCCGATGTCGCTGAGCATCGACTGGGTGATCACCAGCTCGCCCATCATGTTGATCAGCGCATCGACCTTGTCGATGCCGACGCGGATCGAGCTGCCCTCGCTGCTCGCGGCCGCCGTTTCGCGAACCGGGCGCGGCGCGCTGGCGGGCGCGGGGCTGGCGACGGGGGCGGCGGGGGCGGCGACCGGTGGCGCGACGAGGGTCGGCGCGACCGCAACGGGCGCAACGGGCGCAACGGGCGCAACAGACGCGGCGGCGATCGGCTCGATCGTCAGCTCGCAGTCGCCCTCGACCCAGTCGAACACCGCGGCCACGTCGGCGCGCGCCACGGCACCATGCAGGCGCAATTCCCAGGCCAGCCAGCACTGGCCCGGATCGAGTTCGGCCAGTTGCGTCGGCGCCGCGTCGACCACGAAGGCGCGGCACACGTCGAGCTGTCCCAGCTGCTGCAGTTCGCGGAACAGGCGCAGCGGATCGTTGCCGGTCTGCAACAGGTGCGGCAAGGCCACGAAGCGGATCGCCCAGCCGTCCACGCTCGCTGCCGCGGGGGTCGTCGCGGCCGGCGCGGGGGCCGCCTCGCCGCTGACCAGGCGCACCAGTTCGCCGCGCAGCGCCTCGCTGTCGGCGTCGGCCGCGGGCAGGCCGTGGCTGGTGTGGTCGAGCATCGCGCGCAGGCAATCCACCGAGCGCAGCAGCAGGTCGATCAGTTCGCCGTCCACGCCGCGACGTTCGCTGCGCACTTCCTCCAGCAACGATTCGGCCACGTGGGTAAACGCAGCCACCTCGGCAAAGCCGAACGTGGCCGCGCCGCCCTTGATCGAGTGCGCGGCACGGAAGATGGTGTGCACCAGCTCATGGTCGGTCGAGCCCGAATCCAGCGCGAGCAACGCCGCTTCCATGGCGTCCAGCCCTTCCAGGCTTTCCTCGAAGAAGGTCTTGTGGAACTGGGTCAGGTCGACGGCGCCCATCGGTATTCCTTCAGCCGAGCACGCGCTTGACGGTGGCCAGCAGCTGTTCCGGGTCGAACGGCTTGACCAGCCAGCCGGTGGCGCCGGCGGCCTTGCCTTCCATTTTTTTCTCGGTGTGCGACTCGGTGGTCAGCATCAGGATCGGCACGCCCTTGTACGCATCCAGCGCGCGCAGCTGGCGCACCATCGCGATGCCATCCATCACCGGCATGTTGACGTCCGCCAGCACCAGCTCGAACGCGTTGCCGCGGGCGGCGTCCAGCGCCAGCTGGCCGTTCTCCGCTTCGGTCACCTCGTGGCCGGCGCCACGCAGGGTGAAGGCCACCATGCCCCGCATCGAGGCCGAATCGTCTACCGCGAGAATCTTTGCCATGCTGCCACCTCGTGTCAGGCCGACGTTGCCGTCGGCAGGTTCAATGACTGTTCCAGCCCGAGCAGGGCCGCGGCCTCGTGCAGGACCTCGTTGGTGCCGCGCCAGGCCAGCGCGCCGCCGTTGTGTTCCAGCTCGCGCCGGAACAGCACCAGCAACTGCAACGCCGCGGTGTCGACGCGCTCGAGCGCCTGCGCGTCGATCACGATGTCGCCGTGTTGCAGCACCTGCTGCAGTTGTTCCTTCAGCGCCATCTGCGCGGCCAGCCGGCAGTCCGCCGGCAGGCAGACCACCGCGGCCCCGTCGGCCGCCGCCGGTGGCTGCTTGTTCTTCGCTGCCCGCTTGCCGCCCATTTCGATGACTCCGTTCGCGCCGTTGTGCGCCGACGCCTGCTCTATCGGCCGCCGGGCGGTTCGCTTTAGGGAGTCTCGAATAACTGCCCTCTTGCCGTCATTCCCGCGAAAGCGGGAATGACGGCAGCCCGGGTTCTCCCGGGTTTCCCTGCCGGCGCCGGCAGGCGTCGCGCGCCCAAACGGCACGCTCAAGTATTCCCGCAAGCGGCCGATGACCTTCGCGACCGCCGCCTTTCCCATCCGCGCCAGGCGCAGGAACTTACGCTTGAACATTCCACCGATCAGCCTCGCCGCGCTTACCTGGGCTGGCGCCGCCTCCGGCACCACTGCCCAGAGCTGGCGCATCGGCACGGTGCTGGCGGCGCGCCCGCTGGGCGTGAACCCGCAGGGCCTGCTGGTGTTGCAGATCGGCGCGCTCACGGTGGAGGCGGACGTGTCGCACAGCCAGCTGCCGGCACAGTTCCAGGTGCGTGTGCTGAGCCTGGGCGCGCAGCCGCAACTGGAGGTGCTCAGCCAGGCGGCCGACCCCACTTTCCAGCGCATGCTGCGCGAACGCCTGCCGCAGCAAAACGGCTACACGCCGCTGCTTTCCACGCTCTCCGCGCTGGCCCAGCGGCCGGCGCTGCGCCAATTGCCGGCCGACGTGCGCACCGCGCTGGCGGTGCTGGAGCAGGCGCTGCGCACGCCGGCGGAAATCACCCGCGGCGACGGCCTGCGCGAGGCGATCCGGCGCAGCGGCCTGTTCTTCGAATCACGACTGCTGCAACCGCGCCCCGGCCAGCCGATGCCGCCCGCCGACGACTGGAAAGGCGCCTTGCTGCGCCTGGCCAGCCTGCTCGACCGGCGTGCGCCGGCGCCGCCGCCATCGGATCGCGGCGACGCCGCGCCACCCTTGCTGCAGCGCGCACTGCAGTCGCAGCCGCGCCTGCCGCTGCCGTTGCCGGCGCTGACCGGCGATGACGACGTGGCCCAGTTGCTGCGCCGCCTGCACGGCGACGTGAAGGCCGCGCTGGCACGCATCGAAGTGGCGCAGCTCGATGCCAGCGCCCATCCCGCCTCGGCCTGGATCATCGAGGTGCCGCTGCTGGGCAAGGACGGCCACGACGTGCTGCAGATCAAGCTGGAGTTCGGCACCGACGGCGCCGAGGGCAGCAAGGGCTGGACACTGGGTTTCGCGCTGGACCTGCCCCCGCTGGGCCCGGTGCAGGGCGAGCTGCAATTGAACGAGCCGCGGCTGTCGGTGCGACTGTGGGCCGAGCGCATCGAGACTGCGCAGAAACTGGAGCGCCAGTTCACCCCGCTGCGCCAGCGCCTGGCCGCCTGCGGCGTGCTGCTCGACCAGCTGAGCTGCCAGGTCGGCATACCGCACCCGCCAGGCAGCAGTGCCCTGCTGCTGAAGGCCACCGCATGAACGATCAGCCGCCACCGAAGCGGGTCAGCCTGCGCCTGGCCGGTGCCAGCGAGGAAACCGCGCCGATGTCGCCGCAGTCGCTGGAACTGCTGCTGGCGCGCGCCCGCGAGATGGGCGTGCCGCTGCACCACGACGCGCAGATCGCCGCCCTGCTGGCCACGTTGCGCCTGCGCGACGACATCCCCGTGCAGCTCTACGCCGCCGCCGCCTCGGTGCTGGCGACGATCTACGACGCGGCGGAGGAGTAGGCGCGAGGCGCGCCGGCCGACCCGGAAACGGCAGGAGCCCGCTTGCGGGCGATGCCTTTGGCCGGGAATCGGGAATCGCGAAAACAAAAGCATCGCCCGCAAGCGGGCTCCTGCGGGAGCGCGACACCGGCGCGCTGATTCCAGCCGACGTCAGGAACCGGCCGGATGCATCTGCATTACCAGCCGCGCCTCGTCGCGCGACAGGCCGCAGCGGCTTACCAGCTGGTCGAGGTCGGCGCCTTCGCGGGCCAGTTGCTGGGCCAGCTCGTAGGACTGGCGGGTGGGCGGCGGTTGCTGCTCGGCGTGGCGGATCTGCCGCTCGACGCGGCCAAGCGCGGCAACCAGCATCGAGGTCGGCACGTCGGTGAAGCCGTGGGCGGCGTCGTGCGCTATCCGCTCGATGCGCTGTTGCAGTCGCCGCGACTGGCGCCAGAGGCCCAGCAAGGCCACCGATTGCGCCAGCGCGAGCACCAGCAGCGTCCCGATCCCGATCTCAAGCCACATGGCCCGCTTCTCCCCCCAGTCGACACAACCGACATACATCAAGCAGGGCCACGAATCCACCCTGCCATGACAGTACACCGGTGACCGGATCGTCGCGGCGGCTGGCGCGGCCCGGTGGCGGGGGTTCGATCTCGATGCCGTCGCTGTGCAGCAGCTCGCCGACCGCGCCCACGCGCAGGCCGACCAGGTGTTCGGCGTGGGCCAGCATCACGATGCGCACGCTGGCCGGATCGAGCGGCGCGCTCGCCACGCCCATGCGGCGCTGGCCATCGAGCACCGGCACGATGCGTCCGCGCAGGTGGCGCACGCCGAGCACGTCGGCGGCGGCACCGGGCACGGGGGTGATGTCGCCGTCGCGGATCACCTCGTTCACCGCCTCCAGGGGCGCGGCATAGAGCTGCGCGCCGATGCGGAACGTGAGCCAGTGCCCGGCGGCAGCGGCGGGTGCGCGGGCGGGCGCGTTCATGGGCAGGGTCCGGCAAGGTTGAACAGAGGCATGGCGCTCACCGATCCGGGCTCAGGTTGCGCGCGACCGGATGCGGCGCATCGGCCGGCACGGCGGGCGGGACCGCGGCAGGCAGCGGGTCGGCGGGATGGACGGCGATCACCGCGGGCACGACCGGCAGCAGGCCTGCCCCGCTGGCCGCAGCGGGTGCAGGCGCGGGTGCGGCAGCATTCGCGACAGGCGCCGCGGCCGGGCCGGCCAGCTCGCTCCATCGCTGCGCATCGAGCTGCTGGCGCGGCTCGCCCGTGCGCTCGTTCATCACCACCACCAGCACGCGACGGTTCTGGTTGCGGCCTTCGGCGGTGTCGTTGGTGGCCAGCGGACGCACCTCGCCCCAGCCGATGATGCCCAGCCGGTCGGGTGCCACGCCCGTCATCGCGAACAAGCGCGCCACGCTGGCCGCGCGCGCGGCGGAGAGCTCCCAGTTGGACGGATATTGCGCGGTGCTGATCGGCACGTTGTCGGTGAAGCCTTCCACGCGCAACGCGTTGGGGAAGCGGGCCAGGATGCCGGCCAGGTTCTCCAGCACCGCGTTGGCCGAGGTGGAAAGCTGTGCCACGCCGCTGGGGAACAGGATGTCGGTGCGGATCTCGATCTCCAGCCAGTTCGGCGTGTGGCGCACCACCACCAGCTTGCGGTCGATCAGCGGCTGCAGTGCCTTGCGTACCTGGTTCTCGATGTCGTGCATGCTTTGCGCGCCGCCGCGTCCCGGCGCCGGCGGGCGCTGCAGCGGCAACGGCAGCGTCACCGGGTTGCTGCGGTTGACGGAATGGCGGATCGGCACGGCCGCGGCCGGCTGGCGCTGGCCTTCCGACGCGGGCGGCGGCGCGATCACCTGGCTGTTGCCGTTGAAGGCCTGCAGCAGCGATTCGGACATCACGCGGAACTTGCCCTCGTTGACCACCGACACCGCGTACATCACCACGAAGAAGGCCAGCAGCAGGGTCATCAGATCGGCATAGGGGATCGCCCACGCCTCGTGGTTCTGGTGCTCTTCGTGGCGATGCCGCCTCACGCGACGTAACCCTGCAGGCGCGCTTCGATCTGGCGCGGGTTGTCGCCCTGGGCGATCGAGACCAGGCCTTCGACCAGGATCTCGCGCATCTGCGACTGCTTGCCCACCAGGCTCTTCAGCCTTGCGGCCATCGGCAGCATGAACAGGTTGGCCAGCGCCACGCCGTAGATCGTCGCCACGAAGGCCGCGGCGATGCCGTGGCCGAGCTTGCTCGGATCTGCCAGGTTCTGCATCACCGCCATCAGGCCCATCACCGCGCCGATGATGCCCAGCGTGGGCGAGTAGATGCCGGCGTTCTCGTAGACCTTGGCGCCGGCCAGGTCGATCGCCTCGCGCGTGTCCATGTCCACTTCCAGCACGCTGCGGATGGTGTCCGGCTCGCCGCCGTCGACCAGCAGTTGCAGGCCCTTGCTGACAAACGGGTCGCTCTCGGACTCGATCTGCGGCTCCAGCCCGAGCAGGCCCTGGCGGCGCGAGATTTCGCTCCAGCCCACGATGCGGCTGATCAGGTCGCGCGGCTCGTGCCGCGGCGGCCGGTAGATCAGTTTCATCATCTTCAGCGCGTGTTTCATCACCGCGCCCTGGTTCTGCACCAGCAGCGCGGCCAGCGTGCCGAAGAACACGATCACGAACGCGGCCGGGTTCCACAGCGCTTCCACGGTGGAGCCCTTGAGCACGGTGCCCATCACGATCACCACGAAGCCCAGGATGGTGCCGATGATGCTGATTCTGTCCATGCGGTCAGACTTCCTTCTGCAGCGAGGCGGAACAGCTGTCGGCCGCGGCGACCAGGCCCGCCAGGTCCATCACCAGCGCCAGCCGTCCGTCGCCGGTGACGGTGGCGCCGGCGATGCCCGAGGCGTCGGCGAACAGCGGGCCGAGCGGCTTGACGATGACGTCCTCGCGCCCGCGCACCTCGTGCACCAGGCAGCCGAGGCGCTGGTGGCCGATGTGCAGCACCACCACGTGGCGGCCGGCACCGGCATCGGTGCCCACCCAGCGCGCGAGATCGGTCAGCGGCAGCGCGCGGCCGCGGTGCTCGGCGACCAGGCGGCCGTCCAGCTCGCGATCCTGGCCGTCGGCCAGTTCGAACACTTCCTGCACGTTGCCCAGCGGCAGCGCCAGCAGGCGGTCGGCCACGCGCACCATCAGCACGCGCAGCACGGCGAGGGTCAGCGGCACGGTCAGTTCCAGCTCGCTGCCGTGGCCCAGCCGCGACTGCACGCGCAAGGTGCCGCCCAGCTCGGCCACGCGGGTCTTGACCACGTCCATGCCGACGCCGCGGCCGGAGATGTCCGACACCGCCGCGGCGGTGCTGAAGCCGGGGCGGAAGATCAGTTCATAGCACTCGGCGTCGCTCAGGCGGGCGGCCTGGGCATTGTCCAGCAGGCCCTTCTCGACCGCCTTGCGGCGCAGGATGTCCGGGTCCATGCCGTGGCCGTCGTCGCTGACCGCGATCACGATGCGCTCGCCGCGCTGACTGGCGGAAAGCACGATGCGGCCCTTGCGCGGCTTGCCGTTGCACTCGCGTTCGTCCGGCATTTCCACGCCGTGGTCGAGTGCGTTGCGCAGCAGGTGGATCAGCGGGTCGGCCAGCGCTTCGACCAGGCTGCGGTCGAGGTCGGTGCCCTCGCCTTCCAGCACCAGTTCGACCTCCTTGCCGAGCTGGCGCGCGAGGTCGCGCACGATTCGCGGGAAGCGCTGGAACAGGCGTCCGACCGGCTGCATGCGCATGCCCATCGCCGCGCCCTGCAACGCGTCGGTGACGCGATCGAGTTCGCCGGCGGTGGTGGCCAGCGATTCGTCGCCGAGGCGCGCGGCCAGGCTGAGCAGGCGGTTGCGCAGCAGCACCAGTTCGCCGGCGTGGTTGACCAGCAGGTCGAGTCGCGCGGTGTCCACCCGCACCGAGTGATCCGCCGCCGCGGCCGGACGCGCCGGGGCGGCGTTCGCCGACGGCGCGGTCGTTGCGGGCGACGGTGCAGGTGAAGGTGAAGGTGCGGCAGGCTGGCCCGGCTTGCCGTGCAGGCTGTCGAGCAGGGCCTCGAACTCGTCGTCGTCGATGCCGGCCGGCGGCGCGGCGGGAAGCGGGGCCGGCGCGACGGTGCCGGGGGCGGCGGTGCCGTACAAGGTGTCCAGCAGCGCCTCGAATTCGTTGTCGTCGATGGCGCCGGCTTCGGCAGGCGCCGCGGCCGGCGGCGGCGCGGCCACCGGTGCCGGCGCCGCGGCGTGCGGCGTGAGCGCCTGCAGCAGGGCCGGCGGCGGCATCGCCATCGCGCCGCCGTCGCTCACCGCGGCCATCATGTCGTTGAGCAGGTCCAGCGCCTGCAGCAGGCCGTCCATGTGGGCGGCGTCCAGCGCGAGCTTGCCGTTGCGCGCCTCGTTGAGCAGGTCCTCGGCGTGGTGGCACAGCAGCACCATCGGCTCCAGCGCGAGGAAACCGGCGCCGCCCTTGACGGTGTGGAACGCGCGAAACACGGCGTTGAGCAGCTCGCTGTCGCGCGGCGACGTCTCCAGCGCCACCAGTTGCTCGCCGAGCCGCTGCAGCAACTCCCCGGCCTCGACCAGGAAATCCTGGCGCAGCTCGAGGTCGAATGCCGTGTCCATCGAGGCCATGTCCTCAGAACCCGAATTCGCTGAGCAGGCGATCGGCCTCCTCCTGGCTGGAAACCTTGGCCACGCTGGCCGGCACCTCGCTGCCTGCCAGCGCGCCGGTGAGGCGCACCAGTTCCAGCAGGGTCGACTCGACCGAACCGATGAAGTTGTCGACCTTCTTGATGCGTTGCCCGGTGAGGTCCTGCCACGACTGCGCCACCACCAGTTCGGCCAGCCCTTCGCGGCAGCCGTCGGCAAACATCACCGACTCGCGCGCCAGCACTGAAGCCGGCTCGTTGTCCTGCGACCACTTGAGCATTTCGGCGGCGTTGATGGTCAGCGCCTCGGCCTGCGGGCGCATGCGTTCGGCGAAGTCGATGGTGCGATGCGCGGCGTTCGCGCTCATCTCCAGCGCGTCCTGCAGGTAGCGGCGCGCATCGGCGGCATTGCCGGGGAAACCGTCCTGCGCCAGGTCGCTGCCCAGCCGGCGCACGGCGTCGTGCAGGTCGCGCGCAAGCTGGCCGAGTGCACGGAACATGTGCTGCTCGCGCTGGCGCACGATGGCGTCCAGCGCCTGTTCGAACTCGGCGCCGTCCGGGCTGTTCAGCAGCGCGCGCAGTTCGGTCGGCAGGTTCTCGTCCATCGCGAGGGCGGGTGCGGCGCTCATGCCGTCACCCCGCCGGCGGCGATGCGCTCGAAGATCTTGGTGAGTTTTTCCTTCAGCGTGACCGCGGTGAACGGCTTGACGATGTAGCCGTTCACGCCGGCCTGGGCGGCGGCGATGATCTGGTCGCGGTTGTTCTCGGCGGTGACCATCAGCACCGGCAGACCCTTCAGCGACGCTTCGGCGCGGATCGCCTTGAGCAGGTCGATGCCGGTCATGTTGGGCATGTTCCAGTCGGTGACCACCAGGTCGAACGGCTGGCTGCGCAGCATCGCGATCGCGTTCTCGCCGTCGTCGGCCTCCTGGATCAGCGGGTTGCTGAAACCCAGCTCCACCAGCAGGTTCCTGACGATGCGCCGCATGGTGGAGAAGTCGTCCACCACCAGGATTTTCATGTTCTTGTCCAACGCTTCTCTCCACATGGGCCGTCAGGCGGCCCCTTGGTTTTGGTCCGTCCGGCCGCGGTCAGCCGCGCCAGCCGGAAAGTCGTGCGCGCAACCGGAGCACCGCCTGCCCGTGGATCTGGCAGACGCGCGACTCGCTCACGCCGAGCACCGCGCCGATCTCCTTCAGGTTCAGCTCCTGTTCGTAGTACAGCGACATCACCAGCTGCTCGCGGTCGGGCAGGCCGCTGATCGCCTCGGCCAGGTCCTCACGCATGCCCTCGCGCTCGATGTTCTCCGACGGCCCGAGGCTGCCCTCGTCGGCCACGTCCATCACGCCGCCCTCGTCGCCGTCGTCCGACCCGGTGAGGCTGAGCAGCCGCACGCAGGCGGCATCGGCCAGCACCTGGTGGTATTCCTCGGCGCTGATGCCCAGCCGCCGCATCACCTCCTTCTCGTCCGCCTCCGCACCCGTCTCGACCTCGATCTGGCGGATCACCTCCGCCACCTCGCGGGTCTTGCGATGGACCGAGCGCGGCGCCCAGTCGGTGCGTCGCAGCTCGTCCAGCATCGCGCCACGGATGCGGATGCCCGCATACGTTTCGAAGCTCGCCCCGCGGTTCTGGGCGAAATTGCGCGACGCTTCCAGCAAACCGATCATTCCCGACTGGATCAGGTCGCCCACGTCCACGCTGGCCGGCAACCGCCCCATCAGGTGATAGGCGATCCGCCGCACCAACGGTGCATGCCGGCGTACCAGTTCGTCGGCACTTTCGCGGGAAACCTGCAGATACTCCGAAGCCACACTCATCTCGGCACCCCATCAGCCGTTGCGTTCCGGCCGCCAAAGAAGGCAATCCGGTCGAACACTGCGCGGTCCGTCTCCGCCCACTTATCGACCAGTTCCGCCAATTTCTTGAATGCCAGCGCCGAATGGCTCGACGGCCACACGTCGACGACGGCACATTGCCTGCGGATGGCCTGGCGCAGACGCTCGTCGTGCGGCACCCATCCACTGAAATCGATCACCACGTCCAGGAAGCGGTCGCTGACCCGCGCCAGCTTCTGGTGCAGCGCGCGCGCATCGCCCTCGTTGCGCACCATGTTGGCCACCATGCGGATGCGCCGCACGCCGAAATCGCGGCTGAGCACCTTGGTCAGGCCGTAGGCGTCGGTCAGCGAGGCGGGCTCGTCGCACACCACCAGGATCACGTCCGAGGCGGCGGCGGCAAACATGGTCACGTTGTCGGACAGGCCGGCAGCGGTGTCCACCAGCAGGAATTCGGGCGGGCGCGCCAGTTCGTCGAACGCGCGGATGATCGCCGCGTGCTCGCCGTTGTCGAGCTGCGCCAGCCGGCGCGCACCGGAGCCGGCCGGCACCACCTGCAGGCCGCGCGCGGCGGGCAGCAGCAGTTCCTCCAGCGTGCACTCGCCGTCGAGCAGGTGGCCGATGTGGCGCGAGGGGGTGAGCCCGAGCATCACGTCGACGTTGGCCAGGCCCATGTCGGCGTCCAGCAGCATCACCTCGCGGCCGGCGATGGACAGTGCCATCGCCAGGTTCACCGCGACCGTGCTCTTGCCCACGCCACCCTTGCCGCCGGCCACCGCGATGGTGCGGCACGGCGGGCGTGCGGGCGCGCCGTTGCCGAACAGGTTGCTGGCCTGGTGACCCGGCGGCAGCGCGGCCGGCGGGGTCGCCGGGCCGGCGGCCATGCCCAGTGTCTGTTGCAGCCCGAAGGCCTGGTCCATTGCAGGTACTCCGCTCATGCGCTGGCTACCGCCAGTCCGAACCGGTCGGCCATCAGGCTGTCGTCGGGAATGCCGGTCTTCAGCGATTGCGCCGCGCGGCACACCAGCACGCGCGCGTCGGCCACGCTGATGTCCTCCGGCACGCGCTGGCCGTCGGTGGTGTAGTCCAGCGCCAGCCGGCGCCGGATCAGCACCGACAGCGCGCCGCCCAGGTTGGGCGCTTCGTCGAGCTTGGTCAGGATGCAGGCCTGCGGCTGCAGCGGCAGGTAGGCGCGCACGGCGTCGTCCAGCGACTGTGCATGCGTGTTCGCCGCCAGCACCAGGGTGGCGCGCAGTTCATTGGCCTGGGCCAGGGTGTCCAGCTGCTGGTTGAGCCGCGGATCGTGGCTGGCCACGCCGGCGGTGTCGATCAGCACGGTGTGGCGATCGCGCAGCAGCTCCAGCACCTTGCGCAGGCTGTCGCCGTCGTAGGCCGGGTAGACGCGCACGCCGAGCAGGCGGCCGTAGTGTTCCAGTTGCGCGGCCGCGCCGATGCGGTAGTGGTCGGTGCTGACCAGGGCGACCTGGTCGGCGCCGTGGCGCATCACCGCGCGGGCGGCGAGCTTGGCGATGGTGGTGGTCTTGCCCACGCCGGTGGGACCGACCAGGGCGGTGACCATCGGCGCATCGTCGGCCAGCGCGCGGCCGCTCACCGCCAGGCGGCGGCTGAGCATGCCCAGCGGCAGGTAGCGCGCCTGCTCGGCATTGATCTGCTCGGGCAGGTCGTCGACCAGCAAACGCGCCACGTCGGGCTCGATGCCGATGCGGGTCATCTCGCGCAGCACCCGCGCGCGCAGCGGCTGGCGCCGCTCCAGGTCGTTCCAGGCGAGGCTGGACAACTGCACTTCCAGCATCTCGCGCATGCTGCCCAGCTCGTTGCGCAGGCGCGCCGTGTCCTGCGCGGCACGTTCCATCAGCGGCGCGGCCGCGGCACGCGCGGCGACCGGCGCGGCAGGCGTCGGCTCGACGCGCGGACGACGCGGCGGCGGCGGTGCCACCGCGGCACGAGGCGCGGGCGCCTCCGCAACCGGCGCGCGCGTCGCCGGCGCCGCGACCGGCGGCTGGCTGTTCGCCGCCGGCAACGGCGGTGGCGGCTCGGCCGGCGCACGCGCGCCCCCCTGGCGCGAAGCCTCGCGCATCAGCGCTTCGTCGTAATCCAGCGCCGCGATGATCTCGATGCCCTCGGCAATCCGCCGCGTCGACAGGATCACCGCCTCGTCGCCCTGCTCCTCGCGCACCTCGCGCATCGCCTGGCGCATGTCGGGGGCTACGTAACGTTTGATTTTCATGGGTGCTCGCTTCGCTCGCGGGAATAGGGAATGGGGAATAGGGAATCGGCAGAAGCAGCCGCGTCGCGCTCGACAGCACGCGGCCTTCGCGATTTCCCATTCCCGATTTCAGTTTCGTGTGCGCGCATTTCCTATTCCCTATTCCCTATTCCCTATTCCCTATTCCCTATTCCCTATTCCCTATTCCCTATTCCCTATTCCCTATTCCCTATTCCCTATTCCCTATTCCCTATTCCCTATTCCCGGCGTTGGGGCGCTAGCGCCCCAGCGCTTGTACCAATCGCACCCGACGGTTGTCGGGCACCTCGTTGTAGGCCAGTACGTGCAGGTTCTGTGCCACATGGCGGGTGAAGCGCGCGAGCCATGGCCGCAGCGGTGGCGCAACCAGCAATACCGCGGGTTCGCCGCTCATTTCCTGGCGTCGCGCGGCATCGGCCACGCTCTGCTGCAGGCGGTCGGCCAGGCCCGGTTCCACCGCGGCTCCGGCCACGCCGCCGCCGGAAAGCGAGCCGAGCAGGATCTGTTCGAGCTCCGGCGCCAGCGTGATCACCGGCACCTCGGTACCCAGCCCGGTGATCTCCTGCACGATCTGCCGGCCCAGCGCGACGCGCACGGCGGCGGTCAGAACGCCGGGATCCTGACTCTGCCCGGCGTGCTCCGCCAAGGATTCGACGATGCTGCGCATGTTGCGGATCGGCACCCGCTCGGCCAGCAGGTTCTGCAGCACCTTGACCACCACGCCCAGCGACAGCCGCTTGGGCACCAGGTCCTCGACCAGCTTCGGCGCGTTGGCGGCGAGCCGGTCCAGCAGTTGCTGCACGTCCTGGTGGCTGAGCAGTTCGTGCGCGTGGCCCTGCAGGATGTGCGACAGATGCGTGGCGATCACCGTGGCCGGGTCGACCACGGTATAGCCGTAGCTTTGCGCCAGCTCGCGCTGGCCGCTCTCGATCCACACCGCCTCCAGCCCGAATGCCGGGTCCTGCGTGGCGATGCCCTGCAAGGTGCCGTGCACCTGGCCCGGATTGATCGCCATCAGGCGGTCGTTGTGCACCTCGGCCTCGCCCATCGGCACGCCCATCAGGGTGATGCGGTAGGTGTTGGGGCCGAGGTCCAGGTTGTCGCGGATATGCACCGCCGGCACCAGGAAACCGAGTTCCTGCGACAGCTTGCGGCGCACCGACTTGATCCGCCCCATCAGCTCGCCGCCCTGGTGGGTGTCGACCAGCGGGATCAGCCGGTAGCCCACTTCCAGGCCCAGCGGATCGACGCTGGCCACGTCCTCCCAGCCCAGCTCCAGCCGCTCGGTCGGTGCGGCCGCCACCGGCGCCTCGGCTACCGACTCGGCCAGCCGCTCGCGCGTCTCGCGCTCGCGCCTGAACAGCAGCCAGGCGATGCCGCCGCAGATGCCGCCCAGCAGCAGGAAGGCCACGTTCGGCATGCCCGGGATCACGCCCATCACGCCCAGCACCACCGCGGCCACCGCCAGCGCGCGCGGCTGGCCGAACACCTGGCCGATCACCTGCTTGCCCATGTCCTGCGATTTGGACACGCGCGTGACGATCACCGCCGCGGCCACCGACAGCAGCAGCGCCGGCACCTGCGCCACCAGGCCATCGCCGATGGTGAGCAAGGTGTAGGTGCGCGCCGCCTCGCTGGCGGACAGGCCGTGCTGCATCACGCCGACGAAGAACCCGCCGACGATGTTGATGAACAGGATCAGGATGCCGGCGGTGGCGTCGCCGCGCACGAACTTCGAGGCGCCGTCCATCGAGCCGTAGAAGTCCGCCTCCTCGCGCACTTCCTGGCGCCGCTCGCGCGCCTGCTCCTGGGTCAGCAGGCCGGCGTTGAGGTCGGCGTCGATCGCCATCTGCTTGCCGGGCATGGCGTCCAGGGTGAACCGCGCGGTCACCTCCGATACGCGGGTGGCGCCCTTGGTGATCACCACGAAGTTGATCACCACGATGATGGCGAATACCACCAGGCCCACGGCGAAATTGCCGCCGATGACGAACTCGCCGAATGCCTCGATCACCTTGCCGGCGGCGCCGGGGCCGTCGTGGCCGTGCAGCAGCACCACGCGGGTGGAGGCGATGTTGAGCGCCAGCCGCAGCAAGGTGGCCATCAGCACCACGGTGGGGAACGCGGCGAACTCCAGCGGCCGCATCACGTAGACCACGGCCAGCAAAATCACCAGCGACAAGGCGATGTTGAAGCTGAACAGGATATCCAGCAAAAACGGCGGCATCGGCAGCATCAGCATGCCCAGCATCGCCAGCACGATCACCGGCGCGCCAACACCCCGTCGCGCGAGGTGTCTGAAATTGCCCAGTACGTCTGCACCCGTCATCGTTTTGACTCGTCACGCATCGCGGTAGGGGCCCATCAGGTCAGGATCGACCTCGGGGTTGGGTGCGGCCGGCGGGCTCTCGCCCTGCGCCGCGGCTTGCTTGAGCTGGTAGACCCAGGCAAGCACCTGGGCCACCGCGACAAACAGCGAAGCGGGGATTTCGCGACCCAGTTCAGTCGTTGCATACAAGGCGCGTGCCAACGGCGGCGCTTCCACCACCGGGATGCGGTGGCTGGCCGCCACCAGGCGGATCTGCGCGGCCAGCACGTCGACGCCCTTGGCGATCACCCGCGGCGCGCCCATGCGGCCATCGTCGTAGCGCAGCGCCACCGCGAAGTGGGTGGGATTGACCACCAGCACGTCGGCGCGGGGCAGGTCCTCCATCATGCGGCGGCGCGCCTGCGCCTGCTGCACCTGGCGGATGCGCCCCTTCATCTCGGGGTTGCCCTCGCTCTCCTTCATCTCGTCCTTGATCTCCTGCTTGGTCATGCGCAGGTTCTTGGCGTGGTCGAACTTCTGGTACAGCGCATCGATCGCACCGATCAGCGCCAGGATCACGCCGAACCACAACGCGGCACGCCCGAGCAGCCCGATCGACTGCGCGATGCCGGCCGCCACCGAGCCGCGCCCGGTGGCCTGCAGTTCGCCCTGCCAGTGCTGCAGCACCAGCGCCAGCACGCCACCGATGAACAACAGCTTGAGCAGTGCCTTGCCCAGTTCCACCAGGCCGCGCAGCGCGAAGATCTTGCCCAGCCCCTTGATCGGGTCGAGTCGCTCGAACTTCGGTTGCAGCGCCTCGGTGCTGAAGTTCAACCCGCCCAGCAGCAGCGGCCCGGCCAGCGCGGCCAGCAAGGTGGCGATGGCCACCGGCGCGAACAGCAGCAGCGCCTCGTGCATCGCCGCGTGCAGCGCACTGCCGGCCAGCGCGTCGGTGAACAGCGCATCGCGCGAGTAGCCCAGGCCCAACGCAAAGATGCGCCGCGCATGCTCCAGGCCGCTCTGCCCGCTGCCCATCAGCGCCGCCACGCCGGCCAGCACCACCAGCGCGCCGGACAGGTCGCGCGATCGCGGAACCTCGCCCTTCTCGCGCGATTCGCGAAGTTTCTTTTCTGTCGGTTGTTCGGTTTTTTCCTGGTCGCTGTCGTCGGACATGGCGTCAGCTCCCCATCAATTCGCGCATCAGCGACCAGGCATCACCCTGCAACGCCTGGAACGCGCCGGGCAGGCTGCGCAGCGACAACCACAAGGCGATGAAGCCCAGCGACACGGTGATCGGAAAGCCCACCGCAAACAGGTTCATCGACGGCGCCGCGCGGCTGATCGCGGCAAAGCCGATGTTCACCACCAGCAGCGACGTCATCGCCGGCAAGGCCACCCGCACCGCACCGGCAAACAGCTCCGTGCCGAACGCCACCACCGCATGCAACGCATTGGCGCTGACCGCCGGCGTACCCGGCGGCAAGGCATGGAAGCTGTCGGCCAGCAGCGCGATCAACTGCAAATGGCCGTCCATCACCAGGAACAGCAAGGTCACCAGCAACAGGTAGAACTGGCTCAGCACGGTGGACTGCCCGGCGCCCGGGCTGACCACCTGGGCAAAACCAAGGCTCATGCTCTGTGCCACCAGCTCGCCGCCGAACGACACGGCCTCGAACACCAGCTTCAGCACGAAACCCACCATCGCACCGATCACCACCTGCCCCGCCAGCGTGGCCACGCCCGCGCCGCTCAATGGATCGATCGTGGTCGGCGCCAGCGGTGCCAGCACCAGCGAGAGCACCACCACCACGCCCACGCGGATGCGCGCCGGGATCACCGTGGAGCTGAACACCGGCGCCACCAGGCACAGCCCGCTGACCCGCCCCAGCGACCAGAACAGGCTGCCCAGCCACGCCGGGAGCTGCGCCAGATCCAGCGCAGTCATCTGATCGCGCCCGGCAGGCTCTCGATCAGCTGCGTGGTGAACTGCACCAGCAGGCGCAGCATCCACGGCCCCGCCACCAGCGCCACCAGCGCCATCGCGATCAGCTTGGGGATGAAGCTGAGCGTCATCTCGTTGATCTGCGTCGCCGCCTGGATCACGCCGATGAGCAGGCCCACCGCCAGCGCGGTGAGCAGCAGCGGCGCGGCCACCAGCATCGCCACGTAGAGCGCATGCTGGCCGAGTTCCATGATGGATTCGGGGGTCATGGGCGGGGTCCTGCGGTGTGGTTCGCCGAGAGCGGGGTTCGCTTTGCCCCTGTAGGAACGCACTCTGTGCGCGATGCTCTTGCTCGCGGCACATTCGGAGCGAAGAGCGGTCGATCGCCTTCGGCGACCGAGTCACTTTTCTCTTGCGTGGCCAAGAGAAAAGTAACCAAAAGAGAAGGCCACCCCGCTTGGCGCTTGCCGCCCATCCATGGGCGGCAAGTCCGTGAGCCGGGGCCGGGCTTTTCGACCGGACTCCTGTCCGGGCGAAAAGGCATCGGCATCCCTGCCGATGCCCGCTGCGCGGCCTGTCGACCCCGACTCACCGCCGCACAGGGGCCCCGGCAGAGCAGCGGGCCATCGTGGCCCGCACTATTCAGAACGGCCAGATCAAAATCAAAGCCGTGGCGAACCGGCACTCTGCTCTGGCTCTGGCTCTTGCTTTTCAGCTTTATCACGGAGTGCGGGCCACGACGGCCCGCTGCTCTACCCGGGGCCCCTCTGCAGCGGCGGGCGGATGAAGGAAAGCCCGCAGGGTGGCCGGCAAGGATGCCGGCCAGTTTGGCGTCAGGGCAGGATGCCCTGTCGACAAACCCCGTAAGCCGCCCGCGAACCTTGTGGGCAGGATGCCCACAAGGCGCGAAAGCGGGGTGGCCTTTCTCTTTGGTTACTTTCTCTTTGGCCACGCAAAGAGAAAGTGACTCGGTCGCCGTAGGCGATCGACCGCTCTTGACCTTGATTGCACCCGCGCCAAGAGCAAGAGCATCGCGCACAGGGTGCGCTCCTACATGGCCTCGAGCGAGGGAGCAAAAGAGCGTGGTCGCGTGCACGCTCACGTGAAAAAACTCCCCGCCAGCGTGCCCAGCAACAACGTCCACCCGTCCACCAGCACGAACAGCATGATCTTGAATGGCAGCGAGATGATCATCGGAGAGACCATCATCATGCCCATCGACATCAGCACGCTGGCCACCACCAGGTCGATGATGAGGAACGGGATGAACAGCAGGAAGCCCATCTGGAACGCGGTCTTCAGCTCGCTGGTGAGGAACGCCGGCATCGCCACCTTGAACGGCACGTCGGCCTTGCTGGCATAGGGCTTCTCCTTGGCCAGGCGGGTGAACAGCTGCAGGTCGGCGTCGCGGGTCTGCTCGAGCATGAAATGCTTGAACGGTGCGGAGGCCGCCGGCAGTGCCTGCTCGGCGGTGATCTGGCCGTCCATGTAGGGCTTGATGCCGTCGTCGTAGGCGCGGGTGAGCACGGGCGACATCACGAACAGGGTGAGGAACAGCGCCAGCCCCAGCAGCACCTGGTTGGGCGGCGTGGACTGCGTGCCAAGCGCCTGGCGCAGGAAGCCGAGCACGATGATGATGCGGGTGAACGAGGTCATCATCAGCGCGATCGCCGGCAGCAGCGTCAGCGCCGTCATCAGCGCCAGCATCTGCAGCGACAGCGTCCAGCTCTGGCTGCCGTCGGCGGCCGGTTGCACGTTCACCAGCGGAATGCCCGGCGTGGCCGCCAGGGTGGCCAGCGGCAACAGCAGCAGCGCGCCGCCGATGATCCAGTGCCGCGCGCTCACGAGCGCACCTTCAGTCGCGCCAGCAGATCGCCGAACACGGGTTTGAGCGGCTCGTTCGATGCCGCCGGAACGATGTCGCGCGGCGCCTCGCTGTCGTAGACATGCAGGGTGCGCATGCCACCGGGGCCGGTGCCGATCAACAGCCGCTTGCCGTCCGCGTCCAGCAGCAGCAGGCGCTCGCGCGCGCCCACGGCGAACGATTCCACGCAGCGGATGCGCCGCCCGCCGCCGCCCGGCCGACGCTGCAACCGACGCGTGACCCAACCGGCGACGAGAATCATCGCGATGATCGCCACCAGGCTGACGATCACCCGCAACAGTTCGCCGCCCACGTTGATGTCGGCGGCGGGCAACGCTGCCGGCGCCAGGGCCGCGACAATCCGATTCCCGATTGACTCGCCGCATCGGCGGCTCGCCCTGCGGGCCATCGGCTGCGCCGATGTTCGCTCCGGCATCCTGCCTGCGCGATCCGGTTTCACTGTCCTGAGCCTGTCGAAGGGCGAATTCACGGCGCTGTCACCGCAACTTGCGCACGCGCTCGGCGGGGCTGATCACGTCGGTCAGGCGGATGCCGAACTTCTCGTTGATCACCACCACCTCGCCGTGCGCCACCAGGGTGCCGTTGACGAACACGTCCAGCGGTTCGCCCGCGGCGCGGTCCAGTTCCACCACCGAGCCCTGGTTGAGCTGCAGCAGGTTGCGGATGCTGATGCGGGTGCGGCCGACTTCCATCGCCAGGGTCACCGGCACGTCGAGGATCATGTCGAGGTTGACGTCGCCGCCATCGGCCGCAGCCCCGTGCAGGGCATCGAATTGAACGCGCTCGCCGGCATCGGCGAAGGCATCTGCAGACTGGTTCATGAGAGGTTCTTCCGGGTGGAGGGATCGGTGGCTGCCTGTCGCTCGCGACGACCGGCCGGGACATGGAAACGCACGGCGTTGCGGCCGTTGGACTGGCCGTAGCGGCCGCGGAAAACCGGCACGTCCTCGGCATACACGGTGGTCAGCTCGGGCAGCTGCACGGGGATCACGTCGCCGGGGCGCAAGTGCAGGAACTGGCCCAGACTCAGCTGCGCCTCCAGCAGCAGCGAGCTCACGTCGACCTCGGCGTCGAGCACTTCCTCGCGCAGCATCTCGGCGAAGCGGTCGTCGCCATCCATGCGGTCGCTCTGCACGCCGGCGTCGAGCAGGGTGCGGATCGGTTCGACCATCGCGTAGGGCATGGTCAGGTGGACTTCGCCGCCGCCGCCGTCCAGTTCGACGTGGAAGCGCGACACCACCACCGTCTCGGTGGGACTGACGATGTTGGCGAACTGCGGGTTGATCTCCGAGTTGAGGTACTCGAAGTTGAGCGCCAGCACCGGCGCCCACGCCTCGGCCATCGCACCGAACAGCTCGGCGAGCATGATCTGGATCACGCGATTCTCGGTCGCAGTGAAGTCGCGGCCCTCGATGCGCGCGTGGAAGCGGCCGTCGCCGCCGAAGAAATTGTCGATCACGGTGAACACCAGGCGCGGCTCGAACACCACCAGCGCGTTGCCGCGCAGCGGCTTGATGCGCACCATGTTCAAGTTGCTGGGCAGCGCCAGGCCGTGCACGTACTCGGCGAACTTCACCATCTTCACGCCCAGCACCGAGACCTCGCAGGTCTTGCGCAGCACGCCGAACAGCGCGGTGCGGAAGAACCGCGCGAAGCGGTCGTTGACCATCTCCAGCGTGGGCAGGCGGCCGCGCACGATGCGGTCCTGCTGGGTAAAGTCGTAGCTGATCACCGCATCCGGCGGCAGCGGTTCGTCGCTGCCGGTGGCCACCGTGCCGCCGGTGACGCCATCCATCAGCGCATCGATTTCGTCCTGGGAAAGCAGGTCGCTCATGGCCGTGGCTCCCGCCTACTGGATCACGAAGCTGGTGAAATACAGCGCGTCGATGCCCGGCCGGCCGAGCCGCTTGCCGACCACCTTGCGCACCTCGGCCAGCGCGTCGGCCTGCAGCTTCTCGCGGCCGGCGGTCTCGCTGACCGTCTCGAACTTCTGGCTGCTGAACAGCGAAACCAGCCCGTCACGCAGGATCGGGTCGACGTCCTTGGCCACCGTGATGGCCTGCTGGTCGTGCGCCATCAGGGTCACGCCCACCTGCAGGTAACGCAGCGCATCGCCATCGCGCAGGGTGACCACGAACGCCGGGTCCATCGCCAGGAAAATCTCCGGCTTGTTCGCCTCCGCCTTCGCCTGCTTGTCCGACCCGGCGCGATGCGATTGCCAGTAGTAGCCGCCGCCGGCCAGCGCGACGAGCAGCACCGCCACGATTCCGATCAGCAAGGGCGAACGCCGGCTCGGTACCAGCTCTTCGTCTTCCACTACCTCGGGTGCTTCGTCGTCGCTCATGGAGAATCTCGTGTGGGGATCGGGGCTGCCGTCGCCGGCTTGCGAGATGGAAAGCAATCCGCGTGCCATCACAAATACATGTTTTTATTCATGCATTTGCGTGGGTTTCAGGCGTGGGCGGCGCTTTCTTGACGCGTGCCGGAGCGGTGGCGCGGCGCCATCCCGACAGCGCGCCCGCGGCGGGCGAATGACGTTCCTGCAAGACGCCATTCCCCACAGGTCGGGTGCCGCCCGCCGGCTCTTCTTCGCGCCGGGACGAGGAAGCGGCGGGCAGTGCCCGCTCCAGGCAGCACGCCTGTTCGCGGATCGGGGTTCAGGCGAAGGCGTCGACGAGCCCGAGCTGGGTCAGCGGGACGGTCTGGCCGGGGCCGGTGACTTCGTCGATGGCGGCAATCTCGTCGCCCTGTCCGCGATGGCCGGCCTGGCCGCCGCGATCGTGCTGGCCCACGTCGGCGTGGCCGAGCGACAAGCCGTGGCGAGCGAGCATCTGGTCGAGCTGGGGCAGAGCCTGCTGCACGGCGATGACGGCGCCGGGATGCTGGGCCTGCAAGACCACGTCGACACGGTTGTGCTGCACGCTGATCTTCAGGTCGAGCGAACCCAGCTCTTCCGGATGCAGGCGGATGCGCGCCTGCTTGACGTCATGGCCGACGAACCAGGCCAGCTGCTGGCCCAGCTCCTGCGCGAAGGCGTGTGCAGGGGCCACCGGCACCGGCGCGGCAGTCGGCGCCACTGTCGCCGCGGTGTGGGTGATGACGGGCGCCGCGCCGGGGGCGGGGTCGAGTCGCACCGTTTCGCGGGTGGCGTCCGGGTCGAGCTTCAGCAGTTCGGCGGCAGGGACGGTGGTGGTCGCGGCCATGACGGCGGGGTCGACGGCAGGCGCGGCGGGCGCGGCGCTTGCTCCGGCCTGGCCGAGCGCGGCAAGCCCGGCCTGTGCGGCGGCCAGCCGTGCCGCCGTGGCGTCGACGATGCCGGTCGCGACGCTGCCGGCAGGTGCGGCGGGATGGACTGGCGCGGGAGCGATCAAGGCAAGCATCGCTTCGACCAGGGCAGTGGCGCCCGTATCGGTGTCGTCGTCCTTGCCACCGGCGGGTTCGACGGTGGCCACGTCGGCAATCGCCTTGGGCGGTGGCGGTGGCGGCGGCGCCGCGACCGGCAGCGTGGGAGCGGTGGCGTCGGCAGCCGGCGGCGGCGTGACAGCGTCGCGCGATGTATCCAGGCGAGCGGCGGCGGACGACAGCTGCGCGTCCGGCCCCTTCGGCGAGGGATCGTCGCGACGGTCGCGCCCCGGGTCCGGGCCGC
Source organism: Rhodanobacter sp. UC4443_H10 (assembly GCF_052978325.1). NCBI lineage: Bacteria > Pseudomonadati > Pseudomonadota > Gammaproteobacteria > Lysobacterales > Rhodanobacteraceae > Rhodanobacter > Rhodanobacter sp. UC4443_H10. The sequence goes on from NZ_CM129668.1 coordinate 1,551,927, forward strand.
GCTGCGGGCGCGCATCGTGCGCATCGCGGGCGGGGGAACCGCCCTGCCCGCGCGCGTCCTGCAAGCGCTGGTGGAACGGTGCCGTGCCCGGCGACTCCGGCGTACCCGTGTTCGCAGCCGTCTTCGCGGCGACCGTGGAAGCGGACAACGATCCGACGTGGGTGGCAGTCATGGCATGAAGGCTCCTGGCGGGACAACACGGCCGCGCGGAGACGCAGGCACGTGGCCGAGGCGGGATCGGCGGGCGCGACGCATCACGGCCGCCGGTGCTGGAAACGTTCGTCGAGCTCGGCCTGCTCGCGGCGTTCCTCGGCGCGGCGTTCGTTCTCGACGTGATGGGCGACCACGCTGTCCAGCGCGCTCTCGCGGGCGTGGCTGTGGGTCCAGTCCGCGCGCACCAGCTCCAGCTGGCGCTGCTGGCGGGCGACCTCGGCCACCTGCTGGGTGATCGCCTGGTCGATGCGCTGCACGAAGGCCTGCCGGTTGAGCATGGCGCTGACGCTGGAGGCGGCGTCGCCGCCGTTGGCGTATTCGTCGCGATAGCGATGCAGTTCGCTCAGCTGGTGTTCGGCGCGCGCCAGCTGCTGCTGCTGCGCGGCGAAACGGGCCAGCGCATCCTCGCTGCGCTGGCGGGCCTGGTCCACGGCCGGCTGCAATCGTTCGGCGCGGGAACTCATTCATGCACCTGTTCGGCCAGCACGGCCAGGCGTTCGATGGCCTGGTCGAGGGTGATTGGTTCGTCCACTTCCTGCTGCAGGAACGCACGCAGCTGCGGCCACATCTCGATGGCCTGGTCCACCTGCGGGTCGGAGCCCTTCTGGTAGGCACCCACCGCGATCAGGTCGCGTTGCTGGCGATAGGCGGAATAGACCTGGCGGAAGCGCTGCGCGCTGCGCATGTGCTCGCGCGTGGCGACCGCCGGCATCACGCGACTGATCGAGGCCTCGATGTCGATGGCCGGGTAATGGCCGGCTTCGGCGAGGTCGCGCGAGAGCACGATATGGCCGTCCAGGATCGCGCGCGCCGCATCGGCGATCGGGTCGTGGCGATAGTCGTCGCCCTCGGTGAGCACGGTGTAGAACGCGGTGATCGAACCCTTGCCGTCGGCATCGTTGCCGGCACGCTCGACCAGCGCCGGCATCATCGCGAACACCGACGGCGGATAACCCTTGGTCGCCGGTGGCTCGCCGATCGCCAGCGCGATCTCGCGCTGCGCCTGGGCGTAGCGGGTGAGCGAATCCATCAGCAGCAGCACGCGCTGGCCGCGGTCGCGGAACCACTCGGCGATCGCCGTGGCGTACTGCGCGCCGCGCAGGCGCTTGAGCGGCGGCGCGTCGGCGGGCGCGGCAACGATCACCGCGCGGCGGCGGCCTTCCTCGCCCAGCGTGTGTTCGACGAACTCCTTCACTTCGCGGCCGCGTTCGCCGATCAGCCCCACCACCACCACGTCGGCGTTGGTGTATTTGGTCATCATGCCGAGCAGGGTGGACTTGCCCACGCCGGAGCCGGCGAACAGGCCCAGGCGCTGGCCACGGCCGACGGTAAGCAGCGCATTGATCGCGCGCACGCCGGTGTCCAGCGGCGTGTCGATCGGCTTGCGCGCCATCGGGTTGATCGGCTCGGCCTTGAGCGCGGCCTGCTCGTCCGATTCCAGCGGACCGTGCCCGTCCAGCGGCACGCCGTCGGCGCCGATCACGCGGCCGAGCAGGCCCGCGCCCACCGGCAGGCCGCCGCTGCGCGCGCACGGGCGTACCCGCGCATTCGGCAACACGCCGTGCATGTCGCCCACCGGCATCAGCAGCAGGCGCTCGTCGGCGAAGCCGACCACTTCGGTATCCAGCGTGGCGCCGTCGGCGGTGTCGACCAGGCAACGCGCGCCCAGCGCGGCCTCGCAACCCTCGGCCTCCAGGGTGAGGCCGACCACCCGGCGCAGGCTGCCCTCGACCACCAGCGTGCGCGCGGTCTCGGCGAGACTGCGCCGCCGTGCCAGCTTCTGCTGCCACGTCTGGCGGCGTGCGGCGATGGCGGATTCAGGCGTCATGGACGGGAACGAGGAGTGAGGAGTGAGTGGTGGGAAGTGAGAGACGGTTGTCGCCATCGGATGGCGTCGGTGATCCTGCCGTCATCCCGGCGAAAGCCGGGACCCAGCGCCTTTCCGGTGCTTCGGAGACGCTGGGTTCCAGCTTTCGCTGGAACGACGAAAGGGAGTTTCCGGCGGGGCGCGGGGGGCGGTGACGGGAGACAGGACTCATGCATCGCCCTCCCCTGCTTCAACAATCTCGTCACCGGCGTCGTCGCCGAGCACGGCATCGACCACCGCGGCCAGGCGGGCATCCACCCGCGCATCCAGCCGCGAGCGCTCGCTTTCCAGGCGGCAGTCGCCGCGCGCCAGGGCGGGATCGGCGAGCAGTTGCCAGTGGCTTTCGACCGCGCCGAGGTCATGCAGCAGGGCCAGGTCGTCCGGGTGCACGTGCACGCGCAGCTCGCGGGCGGCGGCGGGCAGCGCGGTCGCGGCCTGGCGCACGGCTTGCACGATCAGCTCGGGGGAGAGTTTCAATTCGCGCACGATGACCCGGCGCGCGATCACCGTGGCCAGCCGCGCCAGTTCCTTCTCGACCTGTTCGTCGAGCGACTGCAGCGGACGGGCGACGGCGTCGCACAGCGCGGCGAGTCGGGCCAGCTGCTCGCGCACCTGTTGCTGGCCGGCAGCCAGCCCTTCGGCGTGGCCGCTGGTGAAGCCTTCCGCCCGCGCCTGCTGGTGCAGCGCCTCCAGCTCGCGCACGGTCGGTTGCGGGGCCGGCGGATCGGTCGCGCGGCGATGCGGGTGATCGTTGCCGACCTCGGGCAGTTCCCAGCGCCGGAAGTCCTGTGCCGCGTGGTGGAACACGGCGACCATCAGACGAACTCATCCCCGCCGCCGGCGAGGCTGAGCTGGCCGGCGTCGGACAGCTTGCGGGCGATGCCGAGCACTTCCTTCTGCGCCGCGTCGACTTCGCTCAGGCGCACCGGGCCCTTCACTTCGAGGTCGTCGCGCATCATGTCGGCGGCGCGCTTGGACATGTTGGCGAAGATCTTTTCGCGGATCTCCGGCTCGGCGCCCTTCAGCGCGGTGACCAGGGTGGCCGAGGGCACTTCGCGCAGCAGCACCTGCATGCCGCGGTCGTCCAGCTCCACCAGATCCTCGAACACGAACATCAGGTCTTCGATCTTCTCGCCCAGCGTTTCGTCCTGGCTGCGGATGGCCGACATCAGCTCGGCCTCGCGGCTGCCTTCCATCGCGTTGAGGATGTCGGCGGCAGCCTTCAGCCCGCCGACGCTGGCGGACTTGAGTTTCTTGGAGCCGCCGGAGAACTGGCGCTCCATGATTTCGTCCAGCTCGTTCAGCGCATGCGGCTGCACGCCGTCGAGCGTGGCGATGCGCATCACCGCGTCGGAACGCACGCGCGGCGGCAGGTAGCCGATCACCTCGGCGGCCTGGTCCGGTTCCAGGTGCGCCAGCACCAGCGCGATGATCTGCGGGTGCTCCTGGTTGATCATCTCGGCGATGGCGCGGCTTTCCATCCACTTGAGCGATTCCAGGCCCTTGCTGGAACGCCCGAGCAGGATGCGGTCGATCAGGCCGCCGGCCTTGGTCTCGCCCAGCGCGTTGACCAGGATCTTGCGGATGTATTCCTCGGTGCCCACGCCGAGCGAGGTCTGCCGCCCGATGTCCTCGTCTAGCTTGTCCAGCGCCTTGGTCACGTGTTCGCGGCTGACACTGGTCAGCGCGGCCATCGCGGTGCCGATGGTCTGCACGTCGCGGGCGCTGAGGTGCTTGAGCACCTCGGCGGCGTCCTGCTCGCCCAGAGTCAGCAGCAGGATCGCCGCACGCTGGGCACCGGTGATCGGCGCGTCATGTTGGTTAGTTGCCATCTTCGCTTACCCAGTTCCTCACGACCTGCGCCACTTGCCTGGAGTTTTCGCCGACCAGGCGGCGAGCCTGGCCGATGCGTTGTTCGTACTCGAGCGCGGGCGTGGCACCGGCAAGCCGCGCCGGTTGGCCATCGGCCTCCGGCTCATCGGCCACGCGTACCGAAATCTGCGGCCTCGGCGCGGGCAGCGCCTTGGCATTGGACGTGCCGCGCGTCACGCCGCGCAGCAGCGGGCGCAGCAGGCCGAACGCCACCAGCAAGGCGATCAGCACGCCGATGCCCTGCTTGATCAGATCCATCGCGCCGGGGCGCTCCCACAGCGGCGGCTCGGGCAGCGCCTCGGGCGCCACCGGGCGCTGGAACGGCTGGTTCACCACGCTCACGCTGTCGCCGCGCGCGGCGTCGAAGCCCACCGCGTTCTTGGTCAGTTCGGTCAGCCGCTCCAGCTCCTGCGCGGTGAACGGCACGCCGGCGGGAGCCGCACCGGCGGCGCTGCCGGCGGTGGCCGGCCCCTTGTCGGCGAGCTTGTTGTCCAGCACCACGGCCACGGTGAGCCGGGCCAGTCGTCCGGCCGGGTCGCTGATGTGGCTGATGGTGCGATCGAGTTCGAAGTTGCGCGTGGCGCTGCTGGACACGTCGCCGCTGGCCACCGTGGCGCTGGATGCGGCGGCGGACGGGTTCGCCTTGCCGGCATCGGGGTTGGCCGCGGTGGGCTGCGCCACCAGGCTGGGCGGCTGGTTGCTCAGTGCGCCGGGGATGCCGCCGCCCGCGGCACCGCCGCCGCGCCGCTCGCTGCTGGTCTGCTCGCTGCGCAGCGCCGGGTGATCGTGGCCGTAGGTTTCGGTGGCCTTTTCCGACTGGCTGAAATCGAGATCCGCATACACCTGCGCGCGCACGCGGCCGGGGCCGACCAGCGGGGTGAGCAGCTCCTCGATGCGCTGCGCGTAGGTGTTCTCGATGCGCGTGGCCATGCGCAGGCGATCGTCGCCGACGGCGGCCGGGCTGCTCGGATCGGTGGTCAGCAACTGGCCCTGCTGATCGACCACCGACACCTCCCGCGCGTCGAGCCCGGGCACGCTGGAGGCGACCAGGTGCACGATCGCGGCGACCTGGCCGGCATCGAGCTGGCGGCCGGGATAGAGCGTGACCAGCACCGAGGCGCTGGCTTCGCGGTTGTCGCGGATGAACGCCGACGGCTTGGCCATCGCCAGGTGCACGCGCGCGGCGCGCACCGACTGCAGGCCGCCGATGGTGGCGCTGAGATCGCTCTCCAGCATCTGCTGGTAGCGGGTGCGTTCGGCCAGGTCGCTCATGCCGAACGGCGAATCGGACGCCGGCATCACGCTGCTGGTGGCGCTGCCGCGCGGCAGGCCCTTGCTGGCCAGCTTCAGGCGCAGGCCGGCCAGGTCGGCGGCCGGTGCCATGATCGAGGAGCCGTCCGCACTCAACTGGAACGGCGTGTTGCCCGCCTGCAGCTCCTGCGCCACCGCGGCGGCGTCCTTCTGGTCGAGCCCGGCATACAGCAGGCCGTAGTTCGGCCCGCGCGACCACAGCACCACCGCCACGCCCAGCGCCACCGCCGCAGCGATCGCCACCAGCAGCAGCATCTGGCGCGCAGCCGGGCTGCGGGCGATCTGCTTGAAGGGGTCCGGTCGCGCCGCGTCGTTGTCGCGGGCTGCGATGGCGTTGTCGGCCATGGTGTTGCTCGTGTGGGGTAAGCGGGGTCAGCGAAGCGCCGGGATCAGACCGGCATGTTCATGATTTCCTTGTACGCATCGACCATCTTGTTGCGCACCTCGACCATCGTGCGCAGCGAGAGATCGGCCTTCTGCACCGCGATCATGGTGCGGCCCAGGTCCGCGCCCGGATCGCCGCGCTCGAAACTGGCAGCCATGCGACCGGCCTCCATCTGGCTGCGCCCCACCGCCGACACCGACTCCTTCAACACCGACGAAAAGTCCGGCTGTCCCGCCACCGGCACGGCCTTGGCCACTGCCGCCGGCGCGCGCACCTGCGCCGTCATCTGGCGCATCTGTGAAAGCAGGTTGTTGACGTCGATCGTGCTCATCGCGGTGCGTCCTCATGACGTATTCCCGACGCGTGGCGGGGTTTCGAGGTGGTGTTGCAGGAGGCGTGCCAGTGGGGGTGGGAATAGGGAATAGGGAATCGCAAGTGCAAAAGCTGCTGCGTCCGCCTTCGAGTTTTCCTATTCCCTATTCCCTATTCCCTATTCCCTATTCCCTATTCCCTATTCCCTATTCCCTATTCCCTATTCCCTGTTCCCTGCCCTCAGGCGGCCAGGCTGCTCTGCAGCCCGTACTTGCGCAGTTTTTCGACCAGGGTGGTGCGTTGCATGTGAAGCAGGCGGGCGGCGTGGGCGACGACGCCGCCAGTGGCGTCCAGTGCCTGGCGGATCAGGCCGACTTCGATGTCGGCAAGGTGATCCTTCAGGTCGAGGCCTTCTTCCGGCAGCAGGCGTTCGGATTCGCTGGCCGGTTGCAGCGCAATGCCGGCGATCGCGTGATCTTCGCTCATCATCGCCAGCGCCGTGGCGCCGTGTTCGTCGCCGACCAGCGTGGCGCCGCGGTATTTCGCCGGCAGGTCGCTGCTGCGCACTTCGCCGTGCGGGAACAGGATCGCCATGCGCTCGACCAGGTTGGACAGCTCGCGCACGTTGCCCGGCCAGGCGTAGGCACGCAGCGACTGCATCGCGCCGGTGCTGAAGCGCACCACGCCCAGGCCGCGGCGCGCGCCGCGCAGGTTGAACTCGGCGATCAGGGTGGTCAGGTCGTCCAGCCGCTCGCGCAGGGACGGCAGCTCCAGCGGGAACACGCTGAGGCGGTAATAGAGATCCTCGCGGAAACGATCCTCGGCGATCGCCTGCTCCAGGTTGCGATGGGTGGCGGCGATGATCCGCACGTCGCAGTGCAGCGTCTTGTTGCCGCCGACGCGCTCGTAGGCGCGCTCCTGCAGCACGCGCAGCAGCTTCACCTGCATCGGCAGGCTCATGTCGCCGATCTCGTCGAGGAACAGGGTGCCGCCCTCGGCCATCTCGAAGCGGCCCTTGCGCGCACTGATCGCGCCGGTGAAGGCGCCCTTCTCGTGGCCGAACAGCTCGCTTTCCAGCAGCTCGGGCGGGATCGCGCCGCAGTTGATCGCCACGAACGGCTTGCCGCGGCGCGGGGAATGTTCATGGATCGCGCGGGCGACCATCTCCTTGCCGGTGCCCGATTCGCCCAGCACCAGCACGTTGGAGTCGAACGGCGCCACCTGGCGGATCAGCCCGTTGACCCGCACCATCGGCGCGGAGTCGCCGACGAAGCGCAGCCCGCCGGAACGCCCGCCGAGCAGACGCGCATAGACATTGCGCAGCGCCTCGGTGAGCTTTTCATAGCTGAGCGGGAACGACAGCGTGGCTACGCGACCGGCGAACGGCGACTTCGCCGCACCCAGGCGCTGCGCCCAGGGCGAGTCTTCGGCCAGCAACACCGGGATGTGGCCAGCGCTGGCACCGAGCAGGGCGAACTGCCGCTCGGCCTCGGCCACGTCGTCGATGCCGCCGACGTAGACCGCGCGCCATGCATGGGAAGACTCGTCGGTGCGCGCGCACTGCGCGCCATGCTGCGGGTGGTAACCAAGGAAGTGGAGCGCCGACATCACCGCATTGACTCGCGCCGCATCGGATTCAATCACCAGAAAATCGAACTGCTGCATCTCTACTCTCCGTCTTGCATCGTTGGTTGACCCAACTTCCGGCATGGCCGTTTTTCGTCACCGCCAGCGAGTCGTCGCCGGGCTGATGAACCGGTTGCAACAAGGAGGCCAGTTTCTGGCGCACGGGGCGCCGACAAAATGACGCAGATCGGCCACCCGCTCCGTGAAAATTTCCAGAGCCGGTTCGAGCTGTCGCATGTAAACGTTTGATGCCGCACGTTTGCGCCGGCATTCGTCTGCGATCGTGCGGGGTCGGCGGAGCTCGGCGGGGCGCGAAAACGCTGACAGCGCGTGAGGGTTTTCCTGCACGCGAGTTCTCAATAGTGTGAACTGGGTCTCGCGACGCCGACGGCGCATCCGCGCCCGCGGCGCCGGGGGTCGGCGAACTCAACCGGGAAGCTGGCGCGCTTCTGCCACTTTGCGTCGGTGATGACGAAAAACGAGGCGCTCAATTGCGTCACTTTGCGCGTCGCTCAGCGAGGTGAAAGCGACAAAGGTTCGACCATCGTCGAATTGCTTTTCGCGCAACGCCGGCAACTCCAGCGGAAGGCTGCGGCAATGCTCGAAACGCAGGCCCAGCAGCACTGCGTCGCCCGGCAACGCGACGTCCGCAGCGAGCACCGCGCCACGTGCGTTGAAGCGCACCAGGCGCTGTGCCGGCAGCGTGCCGGGCGGCACCAGCAGGCGGTTGACGATGTCCACCAGCGCGGTGAGCTTGGCATCCATGCGGCGCATTTCCTGCACCAGCGGATTGTCGTCGTCGGGCGTCTCGACACGGCGTTCTTCCAGCGCCGCGATCGCCGCCAGCGCATTGCCGTTGCGCTCGGCCAGCGCCAGCGCCAGCGCCTGCGGCATCGGCCAGGCCAGCGGCTCGATCGCCACGTGCAGCAGTTCCTCGACGCTGACCCGCTGCTCGAACTCGTTCCAGCTGGCGTTGTTCATCGTGCGGCTCCCGGATATCGGCTGTCGGCCTTGGCGGCAAGGCCTGCATGGCGCGGGCCATCTGCCGTGCATGATGACATCGCCGGGCGATTCAGGCCTGCGCGTAGGCCGCGATGGCCTGGGCCCGGTCACGCTCGCGCTGCCACTGGTGGGCGAGCGCATCGCGTGCCGTCACCAGCAGGGCCTGCAGTTGGCGATCGCAGGCGAGGATCTGGCCGAGCTGGGCCTGGGTGGCCGCGTCGGGGTGGTGCTGGCGATGCACCAGCGGGGCGCGCGCTTCTTCCAGCTGCAGCAGTTGCTGCCAATCTTCCGCGCGCGCGGCGGCGAGCATCGCGCGGGTAATCACCAACGCGCTGGTCAACGCCGAGTTGTCCTCGAAAGTTGACGGCGACATGGTTCAGGCGCCTGCCACGCGACCGACGGGGGCGGGTGCCGGCGACGGGCCGATCTGCACCCAGCTGTCGCGCACCTGCTGCAACAGCCGGCTGACCTCGTCGATGATGCCGGCGTCGTCGCGCAGGTTGGCCTGCAGCAGGCGCCGGCTCATGTATTCGTAGAGCGAATCGAGGCGGTCGACCAGGGTCGGGTCGGCCTTGCGGTCGAGCGCATCGCGCAAGCCACCGAGGATCTCGATGCAGCGGCTGATGGTTTCGCCCTTGGGCCCCGTCTCGCCGCGCATCATGTGCGCGCGGGCCTTGACCAGGCGCTCCAGTGCGCCATCCATCAACAACGTGATCAGGCCGTGCTTGTCGGCCGACTCCACGCCGCCGTGCGAACGAACCTGTTGGTAGGCGCCTGCGCCGTAACCGAATCCCATGATCGTCTCCTGCCCTTACTTCTTGTTGATGTTGTTCAACGCGTCGAACTGCTGCTGCAGGTAGCTGCTGGTGCTGTTGAGCTTGCTCATCAACGTGTCCAGCGCGGTGAACTGCGCCTGGTAGCGCGCGGTGAGGTCGGCCATGCGGCTGTCCAGCGTGGCTTGCTGGTCCTTCAACGCGCTCAGCTGCTGGCTGATGCTGCTGGTGCGGCCGGCCAGCGTGCCGTTCGGACCGACCCACTGGTCGAGCTGGCCGTTCAACTGTGCGGCCAGGCCGGTATCGCCGCCGAACAGCTGGCTGGCGAGCTTGCCGCCGTCGCTCATCGCCTGGGTCAGCTTGCCGTTGTCCAGCTTCAGCGTGCCGTCCACCTGCAGCGAGATGCCCAGCGCGGCCAGCGAGGTGCCGTTGGCCACGCCGCCCACCAGCCGCGAGAGCGTGCTGTTGATGCCGTTGATGGTGGCGTCGCCGATCATGGCGCCGGCCGTGCCACTGGTAGCGTCGTACTTGGTGAGGTTCTGGTAGATCCCCACGAAACTGTTGTAGGTATTGACCAGGTTGCTCAGCGCGCTGCTGCCCTTGCTGGGGTCGTTGGCCACGGTCAGCGTGGTCTGGCCCGAAGCGACCAGGCTGAGGGTCAGGCCGTCGATGGCGCCGCTGACGCTGTTGCCGGCGCCGTGGCCGGCTACGCCGTCGATGCTGTACTGGGCATCCTGTGCGGCGGTGATGACGGTCAGCGCGTTGCCGCTGCCGGCGGCCGCGTCGTAGTCGAGTGCGGCCAGGCCGCCGTCGCCGCCGCTGCTGCTCACCACGAAACCGTTGGCCGCGCCGGTGCGGGTACCGCTGAGCACCAGGTGCGCGCCATCGGTGCCGGTGACGATGGTGGCGCTGATGCCGGGGTTGTCGCTGGCCTTGTTGATGGCGTCGCGAACCTGGGCCAGCGAGTTGTTGCTGTCGGTGAGATCCAGGCTCATCGACTGGCCATCCACCGCGAGGGTGAGCGTGCCGGTGCCCACCTTGGCGCTGCTGTCGGCGAACGCGCCGGAGGAGGCCTTGAGTGCGGTGGCCAGCTGGGTGACGTCGATCTTGTAGCTACCGCTGACCGGGGAGCCGGAGGCCGTGGCCCCGAGGACGTCGGTGTCGGCGGAGTTCACCGTGCGCGCGTTGAAGGCGCTGCCGTCGGTGATCGAGGCCATGGCCGATTGCAGCGCGGAGAGCGCGGCGCCGACCTGGCCCAGGCCGGACAACTGGGTGTTGGCCAGGGCGGCCTGGTTGGTGATCTGGTTCTGCTGCGGCGCCTTCTTGGCGGCCACCAGCTTGTCCACCAACGTGGCGACATCCAGGCCGGAACCCACGCCCATGGAGGTAAGCAAACCCGTGGTGGGTGTGGTCGAACCTACCGTGATAGCCATGGACGTCGATTCCTGTAATGAGGGAAACGGCCGCGGGCTGTCCGCGGCCGTTCCGGGTCAAGCAGTTACTGCAGGAGCTTCAACACGCTCTGCGTGGTGGCGTTGGCCTGCGCCAGCACCGAGACGCCGGCCTGCTGCAGGATGTTGGCGCTGGACATGTTCGCGGTCTCCGCGGCGAAGTCGGCATCCTGGATCTGGCTGCGCGACGCGCTCAGGTTCTGCGAAATGGTCTGCAGGTTGGCGATGGTGGAGGTGAAGCGGTTCTGCACCGCGCCCAGGTCGCTGCGCATGGAGCTGATGGTGCCCAGCGCCGAGTCGATGCGGCTGATGGTGTCGTTGGCACCGGCCACCGACTTCACGTTGGCACTGGCCAGGTCGCCGCCAATGGCGTTCGTGGCGCTGAACCCGAGGACGCCGGTACCCTTGGCGCCGCCGACCGTGAGCGCTTCCTGCGAGGCCAGGTGCAGGACACCCGTCGTGGCATCGGCGTAGGCCGAAACACCGGCGATGCCCTTGGCGTTGATCGCGGCCGCCAGCGAAGCGGCGTCGTTGAACGTGCCGCTGAACGTCGTCACGGCACCCGAGCCCGCTTGCAGCGAGAAGTCGCTGCCGTCGGCGGCCAGCACCAGCGGGGTTGCGTCGCCGACGGCCACGCCGGTGACACCGGCGGTGACGGCGCCAACGGCCGCATTGGTACCGGCAGTCACGGTCATTGCATCGGTGGTGGCCGTGTTCTGGGTGATCACCAGACCACCGGCAGAATCGGTGACCGTGTACTTGCCCGCCGCGTTGGAGTCTGCGTCCAACTGGCCCTGCACATCGGCGGCCATGGTCGCATAAGTGCCCGAAGCGTTGGCAGCAACGTTGATGCTCACACCCGCGAATTGGAAGTCCGTGGCCGCCGTGGCTGAAGCAACGGTCACCGCAGCCGTACCGACAACGGCCGTCGTGGCCGAAGTGGCGACGAACACGCCCGTGGCGCTGGTGGCCGAGGCGATCTTGCCCACCTGCGACGCACCCGCGCCCTGGCTCAGGTTGACCGAAATGGTCTCGCCGACGTTGGCACCGATCTGGAACGCGGCCGAACCGAAGCTGCCGTCCAGCACGTGGCGGCCGTTGAAGGTGGTCTGCTGCGAGATACGGGTGATCTCGGCCAGGCGCTGCTGCACTTCGGCGTCGAGCGCGGCGCGGTCGGAGTCGGAGTTGGTGGCGTTGGCGGACTGCACGGCCAGCGTGCGGATGCGCTGCATGTTGTTGGTCACCTCGTTCAGCGCCGACTCGGTGGTCTGCGCCAGCGAGATGCCGTCGTTGGCATTGCTGACGGCCTGGTTCAGGCCGTTGATCTGGGTGGTGAAGCGGGTCGAGATGGCGAGGCCGGCGGCATCGTCCTTCGCGCTGTTGATGCGCATGCCCGAGGACAGGCGCTCGATCGCGGTGGCGAGTTTGCTCTGCGAGGCAGCCAGATTTTTCTGGGCATTCAGCGAGCTGATGTTGGTGTTGACGCTCATGACCATGGGAATTCTCCGAATCGAGTTGGTATGCCGACAGTGGCCGGCTCAGACAATCCGGCGGGGATTCACCATTGAATGCATCCGCCTTGTGTACTGTTTCGACTCGCCATACCAAAACTTGAGCCTTGTCAACGCAAATAATCGAAAAGTTTTGAACCCTGGATCTTGGTGAACGTCTGCTGCGCGGCCTGCAGCGCCGTGGTCTGCGCACCGAGCTGGCTGATCGCGTCGTAGTAGTTCAGATCCTGCACGTCCGACAGCGACGTCTTGTACTGCAAGGTGAGGTCGTCATTGAGCGCCCCCTGCTGATCCAGCGCGTTCATGCGCGCGCCGACCAGGCCGCGCGTGCGCGTGATGGAGTCGAGCGCCTGGTCGAGATTGGCGAACTCGGTATTGAGCGCGTTCTGCATGTGCGCGTCGCCGCCGTTGGGCGTGCGCAGCGTCTTGATGATGTTGTCCAGCGTGGTGAATACGTCCTGCTTGCCGGAGGCACCGATGGCGAAGCTGTCGCCGACCGCGGGCTCACCGCTGAACGCGACCTGCGCGCCGCGGAAGGTGACGCTGCCGCCCTTGGCCGGATCGTAGCTGCCGCTGTCGAGCACGGCGCCGCCGGCATCGCGCACTTCGTACGCGTCGGCCGCGGTGAACACGATGCTGTACGCGCCACCGTCCCATGCCGACGGACTGGCCGACGGATCGCTGACGCTGCTGGCACCGGCCACCATCGAGCCGGTGTTGGTCGCCGCGGCGCTCACCGCGAAGGTGCCGTTGCCGGTGGGGATGTCCATGAACACCGCACTGCCCGCATCGCCGGTGGCGACCTGCAGGCCGGGACCGGCGGCGACCATGCGCTGGCCGGCGTCGCCCAGGTAGCTGACCGAATCGCCGGAGACGAACGGCTGCGTGCCGGTGCGATTGCCGGCAAAGATGTATTCGCCCTGGCCGTCGGTGCTGTTGGCCTGGCCCAGCATCTGCGCGCGCAGCTGCGACAGCTCGGCGGCGATGTCGCCGCGGCTGCCGTCGGTCTGGCTGCCGTTGGCCGCCTGCAGCAGCAAGGTGCGCACACGCTGCAGCACGTTGCCGGTGTTGGACAGGGTCTGGTCTTCCAGGCCCAGCCGCGCGTTGGCCGAGGTGATGTTGCGCTGGTACTGCGCCGAGTCGGCGATCAGGTGCGACATGTCCAGCGCGCGCGCCGCACCGACCGGATCGTCGGACGGCTGGTTGATCCGCTTGCCGGTGCTGAGCTGCGTGTTGAGATCGGACAGGTCGCTCTGCCGGTTCATCATGCTGCCGACGGACTGCTGCTGGATCCAGCTGGTGGAGACGCGCATGGTTTAACTCCGCACCGCGCCGAGCAGCGCGTTGAAAATGCTGTTGGCCGTGCTGATGACCTGGGCCGAGGCCTGGTACGCCTGCTGGTAACGCACCAGGTTGGCGGCCTCCTCGTCCAGGTTCACGCCGGAGACGCTCTGCTGTGCGCCCATCGCCTGGTTGTAGACCGCGGTCTGCGTGGTCAGCTCGTCCTTGGCCAGCGCGCCGGCGCTGCCGACCTGACCGACCAGCTGGCTGTAGGCGCGACCGGTGCTGGTGACGCCGCCGTCGAGCACGCCGAGATTGGCGACCTTGCCCAGCATCAGCGCGTTGGCGTTGTCGCCCTGCGCGTTGCTGTTGGCCTTGAGGCTGAAGCTGTCGCCGGCCTGCGGCGCGCCATCGAGCTGCATGCTCCAGCCGTTGTGCACGATCGGCTGGCCGGCGGTGAAGGTCTGCGCCGGGCCGCCGTCGATGCTGTAGCTGGTGGCCGAGCTGAACACGATCGAGGAGGCGTTGAACAGCGCCGGGTCGCTGCCGTCGGCGATGCTGGCGCGTGCCGTGGCGGAGCCGGTGTTGCCGGCGCCGGCGGCGACCACGAACGGCGCGGCGGCGGCGATCCGGTCGGGCTGATCGACGGTCACGGCGAAGCTGGCCGCGGCATCGCGGCTGGGCTGCACGCGGAAGCTGTCACCCGCGCTGGCGCCGCCACCGACCACCAGGCTGAGGCCCGCGGCGGTGAACGGGTCCGCACTGGTGCCGCTGCCGCCGAGCGCCACGGCATTGCCGCTGGTATCGCGCATGCTCCAGGCCGTGCCGTCGAAACTCAGCACGTATTCCTTGGCGGGCAGGGCCCCGATGTCGGTGATGCTGGCGGCGACCGTGCCGCTGCCGGTGTTGGTCGAGGCGCCCTGCACCGTCGGCCCGGCGGCGGCGAAGAACTGGCCGCCGACGTCGCCGTGCAGATCCACGCCCTGCGCATGCTGCGCGTTGAACGCGCTGGCCATCGCCTGCGCCGCGCGGCCGAGCTGGATCTGCGCCGGGTCCAGCACATTGCTGCGGAAATCCAGCAGCGCGCCCAGCGCACCGCCGCCGATGCGCCCGCTGATCACGTTGCCGCTGCCGGCGCCCACCACTTCCACGCGGGTGGCGTCGTAGACGTTGGCGGCCGTACCCAGCGCATGCGCCTCGGTGCCGGTGACCAGCGCCTGGCCGTTGCCGGCGAACACGCTGATGGTGTTGTCGTTCTGCGGCACCACGCTGATGCCCACCTCGCCGGCCAGTTTCTTGACCAACGCATCGCGCTGGTCGAGCAGGTCGGCCGGCGGCATGCCTTCGGTGGAGGAGAACGAGCGGATCTTCTCGTTGAGCTTGGCGATCGACTGCGTGTCGACATTGATCGCGTCGACGGTGTCGCCGATCTGCTGCTGGATCTGCCCGGACAGCTGGCTGAACTGCCCCGACAACGCACGGAACGTGGTCGCCAGGCCGCCGGCACGGGCCAGCAGCACCTGGCGCGAGGCGGCATCCGACGGCGCATTGGCCATGTCCTGCACCGCGCCGTAGAAACCGTCCAGCGACGTCTGCAAGTTGCTGCTGCCGGCCAGCTGGTTGTTGAGCTGGGCGGTCAGGCCCGCCATCGTGCTGGCACGGCCCTGGCCCGAGCTGGCCGACCACAGCGAGGCGTTGAGGAATTCGCTGTAGGCACGCTGCACCGCCACCGTATTGACGCCGGTGCCGACGTAGTAGCCCGCCTGGCCCTCGGGCAGGCGCGCGCCGAACGACACCACCTGGCGGCTGTAGCCGTCGGTGTTCACGTTGGCCACGTTGTGGCTGACCGTGCTGAGCCCGATCTGCGAGGCGAGCAGCCCGGACACGCCGGTCGAAAGCATGTCAGCCATGGAACATCCTCGACGCATGGCACACCGCCCGGATCGCGCGGTGCGTGGAAACGTTAACGGCCGGAGGAGGGATCACTTGAATGCCTCCGGCTGCTGCAGCGCCGCCAGCGCCTCGCGCATCTGCGCGCTGTTGGCGATCGCCGTGATCTTGGCCACGTATGCAGGGTCCGTCGCATACCCGCCATGAACCAACCCGCGCGCGAACGCGGCGATGTTCTCGCCCTGCCCCAGCGCCTGCTGGTAACGCGGGCTGTCGGCAATCAACTGCGCGTAGTCGGCGAACGAATCGGCCGGCGAATCGTAGGCGCGGAACGCGTCGCGCCGGCGCACCGCCACGCCGTTCTCGTACTCCAGCGTGGGCACGCTGACCTTGTCGCCATCCCAACTGCTGCCGGCCTTGATGCCGAACAGGTTGAAACTGCTGCTGCCGTCGCTGCCCTTGGGCAGGTGCTTGCCCCAGCCGGTTTCCAGCGCGGCCTGCGCCAGCAGCGCGCGCACGGAAACGCCCAGCTTCTTCGCCGCCTCGGCGGCGTGCGGCGCCAGGGCGCGCACGAAGTTCACCGGGTCGCCGCCGGGAAGCCAGTGGGCGGCGGTGTCGGCCACGTCCATCGCGCCGCGGGTCATGCGGTCGACCACGTGCTGCCACGGCGAGTCGTTGTCGGCGGTCGACGGCATGCCGATCGCGCTGGCTGCGTCGTCGCCGGCAACGGGCTCGTTGCCCAGCTGCAGCAACGCGCGCACGTGCGCGTTGCGCACATCGGCGACCGGCACCGCAAAAGGCTGCCGGGGCGCCGCGGCCGCAGCCGCCTCGCCCTTGCCGCCAAGCTGGCGCACCAGCATCTTCGCGATGCCCAGGCCGTTCTTGCCGTTGGCCAGGCTCAGCGAGAGCTGCTGGTCGAACAACTGGCGATAGGAGTCGACCTGCTCGCTGCCGGCGAGGTCGCTGCCCATGCCGGCGTTCGCCTCGCGCATGGACTTGAGCATCATCTGGGTGAAGATCGCCTCGAACTGCTTCGCCACCGCCGGCAGCGCGCTCTTGCCGCCGTCGCTGCGCGCCTGCGCACGCAGTTGCTGGAAGCCGGACAGTTCGGTCCAGGTGTCCAGCGCGGGGGAAGCGGGATTCAGCGGCGTCATGGCATCACCTCGCTCAGATCACCACCAGGTCGGCATGCAGCGCGCCGGCCTGCTTCAGCGCCTGCAGGATCGAGATCAGGTCGCTGGGCGTGGCGCCGACCTGGTTCACCGCGCGCACGATGGCGTCCAGGCTCACGCCCGGGCCGAACTTGAACATGTGCGCGCCTTCCTCGCTGACCTGCACGCTGCTGGACGGCACGATCGCCGTCTGGCCCTGGCTGAAGGGCGCCGGCTGGCTGACCTGCGGCTGTTCGCCGATGGTCACCTGGATCGCGCCGTGCGCCACCGCCGCGGCGGTGACGCGCACGTCCGAGCCGATGACCACGGTGCCGGTGCGCGAGTTGATGATGATCCGCGCCGGCGCATCGCCCGGCTGCACGTCGAGATTCTGGATCGCGCCCAGCCAGGCCACTTTCTGCGCCGGGTCCTGCGGGCCGCGCACCGAGACGGTGCCGCCGTCCACCGGCTGCGCGGTGCCGGCGCCATACGCGTGGTTGATCGCGGTGGCGATGCGCGTGGCGGTGGTGAAATCCGCCGTGTTGAGGTTGAGCATCAGGTCGCCGCCGCCGGCGAACGAGGAGGCCACCACGCGTTCCACCGAGGCGCCGTTGGGAATGCGTCCGCTGGCGGAAATGTTCACCTGCACGCTGGAGCCGCTCTTGCCCTGCGCGCTGATGCCGCCGACCACCACGCTGCCCTGCGCCACCGCGTAGACGTTGCCGTCGGCGCCGCGCAACGGCGCCATCAGCAACTGGCCGCCGCGGATGCTCTTGGCGTTGCCGATCGAGGCGACGGTGACGTCGATGGTCTGGCCCGGCTTGGCGAACGGCGGCAGGTCGGCCGTCACCATCACCGCCGCGGCGTTCTTCAACTGCGGCCGCGCATTGGCCGGCACGGTGATGCCGAACTGCTGCAGCATGTTCTCCAGGCTCTGCGTGGTGAACGGTGCCTGCGTGGTCTGGTCGCCGCTGCCATCCAGGCCCACGACCAGGCCGTAGCCGATCAGCTGGTTGCTGCGCACACCGGCTACCTGGACGAGGTCGCGGATCTTGTCGGCGTGGGCGGGGGTGGCGACCAGCGACATCAACACCCCGAGGAAGGCAGCCACCACGACGCGCGTAGGAGCGCACCCTGTGCGCGATGCTCTTGTCCAGCCCGCAAGAACAGCATCGCGCACAAGGTGCACTCCTACAGTCCGTTGCCCGGCACGGAATCCGAAGAGGTTCATCAGAAGGGCATCCACTTGGAATTGAAGAAGCGCGACAGCCAGCCGCGCGTGTTCGCGTCGGCGAGGGTGCCGCGACCGGTGTAGCTGATCCGTGCGTCGGCGACGCGGGTGGACGGCACCACGTTGTCCTGGCCGATGTCCTGCGGACGCACTATGCCGGCGATGCGCACCAGCTCCTGGCCCTGGTTGATGGTCAGCCACTTCTCGCCGCGCACGATCAGGTTGCCGTTGGACAGGCGCTGCGCCACGGTGACGGTGATCTGCCCGGTGAGCTGGTTGCTCTGGCTGCTCGAGCCGGCGCCGTCGAAGCTGCGCTCGCCGTCCAGGCCGATGTCGGCGACCTTGCCGCCGATCGCCAGCGCATGCCCGAGCACGGTGGGCGAGGCGAGCTTGGCCTTGTCGGTCTTGCTGGTGGTGGTGGTGGCCTTCTTGCTGGCCTGGGTGCTCTCCACCAGCGCGACGGTGAGGATGTCGCCCACGCGATGCGCGCGCGGATCGGCGAACAGCTCCATGTTCTGCTGGTCGTGGTAGATCGAGCCGTCGGCGGGCGTCGCAGCCATCTGCGGGGCGGGCGGCGAGGTCGGCGCCCACTGCGCGTCGTCGCGCGCGCCGGGGCCGCTGGCGCAGCCGGCCAGCAGGGCCAGCGCGCACAGGGCAAGGGGGAAACGGCAGGCAAGCATCACGTCGCGCCTCAGGTCTTGTTGGTGAGGAACTGCAGCATCGAGTCGGCGGCCGACACCGCCTTGGAGTTCATCTCGTAGGTGCGCTGGGTCTCGATCATGTTGACCATCTGCTCCACCACGTTGACGTTGGAGGACTCCAGTGCGCCCTGCGCCAGCGTGCCCAGGCCGTTCAGGCCGGGCTGGCCGATCTGCGGGGAACCGCTGGAGGCGGTCTCGAGATAGAGGTTGTCCCCGTTCGGCTGCAGACCGGCGGGGTTGATGAAATCGGCCAGTTGCACGGTGCCGATCTGCTGGGTGGCGGCCTGGCCGGGCAGGCTCACGCTGACCGTGCCGTCGCTGCCGATGGTGATGCTCTGCGCATTGGCCGGCACGCTCAGCGCCGGGTCCAGTGCGTAGCCATTGGCGGTGACGATCTGCCCGTTCTGGTCCATGTGCAGCGAACCGTCACGGGTGTAGGCGATGCTGCCGTCGGGCATCGTCACCTGCAGGAAACCGCGGCCCTGGATCGCCAGATCCAGCGAGTTGCCGGTCTGTTCGATGTTGCCCTGGGTGAAAAGCTTCTCGCTGCCGACCACGCGCACGCCGGTACCCAGCATCAGGCCGGACGGCGCCTGGGTCTGCTCGGTGGTCTGCCCGCCGGGCTGACGCAGGTTCTGGTAGACCAGGTCCTGGAACGCGGCGCGCGCGCTCTTGTAGCCGGTGGTGTTGGCATTGGCGAGGTTGTTCGAGATGACGTCCATGCGCGTCTGCTGCGCATCGAGGCCGGTCTTGGCTACCCACAAGGATGAAAACATGTCGTTGGACTCCGTCTGGACGTCTGGATGTCTGTTTTGGCGAGACCGGTCAGGTCATCTGCAGCAGGCGCGAAGCAGCCTGCGCGTTCTCGTCGGCGCTCTTGATCGAGCGGATCTGCAGCTCGTACTGGCGCGACAGCTGGATCATCTGCACCAGCGTCTGCGAAGGGTCGACGTTGCTCGACTCCAGCACGCCGGATTTCAGCGCCACCGCCGGGTCCGCCTGCGCGGTAGTGCCGTCGGCGAGGTGCATCAGGCCGTCGCTGCCCAGCGCGAGCTGGTCGACCGGCGGGTTGACCAGCTTGATCCGGCCCACCGCGGCGATGGTTTCCGGCGACTGGCCCATCGGCACCACCGACACGGTGCCGTCGGCGCCGATGTTCATCTGGCTGCTCTGCGGCACGCTGATCGGGCCGCCCTCGCCCAGCACCAGGTTGCCGCGCGCGTCGGTGAGCAGGCCGTCCGGCGTCAGCCGCAGTTCGCCGGCGCGGGTGTAGCCCTCGCTGCCGTCGGCGCCCTGCACCGCGATCCAGCCGGTGCCCTGCACGGCCACGTCGAGTTCGCGCCCGGTTTCCATCTGGCTGCCCGCGCGCAGGTCCACGCCCAGCCCGTGCGCCACGCCATTGATGCGCGTGGCCATGCCGGGGCCCTGCACGACCAGCGGCTGGAACGCCGACAGCTGTGCCTTGAAGCCGACCGTGTCGGCATTGGCGAGGTTGTGCGCCACCTCGGACTGCGCCCGCATCATCTGCGTGGCGCCGGTCATGGCGACGTAAAGCGATCTGTCCATGTGGATTCCCGGGTGTGGTCAGCAGAGAACGAGGAGCAGGCAAGGTGCGGTGATCCGCTCTTCCGATTCCCCATTCCCTATTCCCCATTCCCTCAATTGCGAATGTTGATGATGGTTTGGGTCAGCTGGTTGTCGGTGGAGATCACCTGCGCATTCGCCTGGTAGTTGCGCTGCGCCTTGATCATGTTGACCAACTGCGCGGTGAGGTCGGCGGTGTTGGAGGCCTCCAGCGCGCCGGCCTGCACGCTGCCGAAGGTGCCGTTGCCGGCCGCGCCCATCACCGGCGTGCCGGAGTCGTACGAGGCCGCCCAGTTGGTGTTGTCGAGCTGGCGCAGGCCTTGTTCGTTGCTGAACTGGGCGATCGCCAGCTGGCCCAGCGCGGTGCTCTGGCCGTTGGAATACTTCGCCTGCACCACGCCTTCGCGCGACACGTCGATGCTGGACAGGATGCCGGTGGGATAGCCGTCCTGGTTGATCGCGCTGGCGGCGTAGGCGTTGCCGAACTGGGTGGCCTTGGTCATGTCCAGGGTCAGCTGCATCGGATCGGCACCCGGGCTCACCGCCGCGGCGGGGAACGCGAGCTGGCCGTTGGCAGGGGCAACCAGGCTGCCGTTGCTGCCGAAGGTCAGCGTCTGCGGCGTGCCGACCGCGGTGCCGTCGATGTAGAGGTTGGCGTTCCACACGTTGGCCGCCGCGTCCTTGACGAAATACACCACGCCGTTGTGGGTGGCGCCGAGCGAGTCGTAGGCGGTGAACGGCGTGGCCTGGTTGTAGCTGGACGGATCGTTCAGCGGGTCGAAGGCGGTGGCCGGTGGCGTGGCGTCGGAAGGCAGGTTCAAGGCCATCTGCACCGAGCTGGTGGCCTTGGCCGCGTTCTGCGCGGTGAACAGCTGCAGGTCGGTCATGGTGCTGGTGTCGAAGCCGCCGCCGGCCACCGGCGGGAACACCTGCAGGCGCTGGCCGTTGGCGTTCATCACGTAGCCGTTCTGGTCCTTCTGGAAGGCGCCGGCGCGGGTGTAGGAGTAGCCCTTGCCGTCGCGGATGGTGAAGAAGCCCTCGCCGCTCAGGGCGAAATCCAGGCTGTTGTTGGTGGTCTCCACGCTGCCGGCGGTGAACTGCTGCGCCACGTTGGTCAGCCGCACGCCGCTGCCGACCTGGCTGGAGCTCAAATTGGGGCCGGCCGCGCTGAACAGCTCGGCGAACTGCGCGCGCGAGCCCTTGAAACCGGTGGTGCCGGTGTTGGCGATGTTGTTGGCCGTGACCTCGAGATCTTTCGAGGCGGCGTTCAGACCGCTCAGTGCAATGTTGAATGCCATCGGAGCATTTCCTCGTTCGGTTGCGACCCTTGAGGTCGTCAGTTGATCTGTGCGACCTGACTCAGCAGGACCCCGCCAAAACCATCCACGTCCAGATAGGTGCCGTCGGCGCCGGTCATGCCCACGCCGGTGACCTTGCCGCTAACGTAAGTCGCCACGGCGGTATTGCCCGCCTGCGCGGCCAGCCCGTAGGTGCCCGGCGCCAGCGCCTCGCCGTTGTCGCCGATGCCGTCCCAGTGGAAGCGCACCAGCCCGGCCGCGGGCTTGCCCAGGTCGATCGTGCGCAGCACGGTGCCGCTGGCGTCGGTGATCTTGACGAACACCTGGCCGCCGCCGTCGGGCACGTTGACCGCGCCGTCCATGCCGCTCGCGGCCAGCGTGCCGGCCTCGGCCGGCACCACCACATCGCGGCCGATCATCCCGCTCGCCTGCAGGATCTGGTTGCCCTGCAGCGACTTGCCGAGATCGTCGAACGAGGCCTGCAACGCCTGCGTCGCCGAGACCTGGCTGATCTGCGCGAGCTGGCTGACCATCTGCGATGAATCCATCGGCTTGGTCGGGTCCTGGTTGCGCATCTGCTGCACCAGCAGGCTCAGGAAGTCGGCCTGGCCCAGGGTTTTCTCCTTGCCCAGGCTGGCTGCCTTCGCCGCGCTGGCGGCATTGCCGATCGCCATGTCGCTCATGCGTGGTTCCTCGTGGCGGAGTGAAGGTGATTCATGTGCTGGCGCCTCACTTGCCCAGGTCCAGGGTCTTCTGCAGCAGCTGGCGCGCCGAGTTCATCACCTCGACGTTGTTCTGGTAGGAGCGCGAAGCGGAAATCATGTTGACCAGCTCGTCGACCGGATTGACGTTGCTCGCATAGACGTACCCGTCGGCATCGGCCAGCGGGTTGCCCGGTTCGTAGCGGCGGGGAATCGCCGCCTGGCTCTCGGTGACGCCGAGCACCTGCACGCCGTCGCCGGGCGCGTTCGGATCGCTGGCGCCCTGCTGGTTGCGGACAGTCGCGAACAGCGGCTCGCGCGAGCGGTAGGCCGCTTCGGGCGAACTGGCCACGCTGTCGGCATTGGCCAGGTTGCTGGCCACCGTGTTGAGGCGGGTCGATTGCGCGGCCATGCCGGAGCCGGCCACGCTGAAGATGGAGAACATCGACATCAGCCCTGGCCTCCGTTGATCGCCATCCGCAACATGCGGATCTGCGCGGTGATGAACGACAGGCTGGCCTGGTAATGCACGCCGTTGGCGGCGAACGCGGCCTGCTCCACCTGCGCATCGACGGTGTTGCCGTCCATGCTGGGCTGGGTCGGCACGCGGTAGGCGAGCGCCTCGGCGCTGCGCCCGGCGCCGGCGATCTGGCCCGGCGCGTCGGTTTCCAGCGTCACGCCGTTCGCCGCGTCGCTGGCCGTGGCCAGCACCTTGCGGAAATCCACGTCGCGCGCCAGGTATCCGGGCGTGTCGGCGTTGGCCAGGTTGTTGGCCAGCACTTCGGTACGGCGCTGCCACAGGTCGAGCGCCTGGGTATGGATGCCGAACAGATTGGGGGTGGACGGGTTCATTGTTTCGCTCCGCATGCACTGCTGCACGGAAACGAAAGGCAAATTGCATGCCACGGGCCGGGAAGCCTTGCGGCAGCTCGAATTCCGCGCATGTAGCGCGGCGCCGTCAGGCAGATGCCGCGGCGAAAGACGGTTTGTTGACGCGGCCCCGGCGCCGCGCGCCCGGCGTCAGCCGGTTGCCGCCTGCGGCGCGGCGACGGGTTCGGGCAGCAACTCCATCACCGCCTGCGCCAGCTGGTCGGGGTGGAACTTCGCCACGAAGCGGTCGGCCTTGACCTCCTTCACCATGCCCTCGTTGAACATGCCGCTGAGCGAGCTGTGCAACAGCACCTTGATCCGGCGCAGCGTCGGCGCCTCGCGGATCGCGCGGGTCAGCGCATAGCCGTCCAGCCGCGGCATCTCGATGTCCGACACCACCAGCTCGATCGCCTGCGCCGGGTCGCCCGCGGCCAGCTCCAGCAGCCGCTCCAGCGCCTCGCGCCCGTCCTTGGCCACCACGCAATCGGTGCCCAGTTGCTTGAACAGGTTGACCAGCCGCCGCCGCGCGATGCCCGAATCGTCCACCACCATCACCCGCCGCGACGCCAGCGAACGATGGCTGGCCTCGCGCTGCAGCCCCGCCGACAGCTCGGCCGGCGGTGCGTCGATGCTGGCCAGCACGTGCTCCACGTCGACCACCGCCAGCAGCGCGCCATCGACCCGGGTCACCGCGTTCACCCGCGAACCGAACCCCAGCGCGCTGGCCGGCGCCGCCATCGCGTCGCCCGCGCAATGCACCATGCGCTGCAGGTCGGCCACCAGGAAACCCTGCACCGAGCGGTTGAACTCGGTCACCATCAGGTGCGCCGATTCCACCTCGCGCAGCGGCGCGTAACCCAGCGCGGCAGCCAGATCGATCACCGGAATGGTCTGCCCGCGGTAATCGCAGCTGCCCGCGATCAACTCGTGCACGCCGTGCAGGCGCTCCATCGGCGGTCGGCGCAGCACCTCGCGCACCTTGAACACGTTGATGCCGAACAACTGCTGGTCGCCCAGCCGGAACAACAGCATCGCCACCCGGTTGTGCCCGGCCAGCCGCGTGTGCTGCTCCACTTTCTCCAGCAATGTGCCGGCCATGCGGCCTCCCTCGGCAAGCGCGGCCGCCACGCGACCGTCTGCTGCGCTATCGGCCGGGCATGCTCCGCCTTTAGCCGGCAAAGCCCGCCCCCAGTGGTGGGGTGATCACATCGCCGCACCCGCTGGCACGTGGATTGCTTGCTCAAGCTTCGACACCTGTGGCCGATGCAGCAGCCATTCCATTTCTTTGCGAGTCGACGCCAGCACCATGAGCTTTCTTCTCAAACAGCACATTGCCGCCCTGGTGAAAGCCGCCGCCCAGGGGGACGACGCCGAGCTCGCCGTGCTGCGACACCGCCACCCGCGCACCGCTGCGGTACTGGCGCCGCTGCTGGCGCGCGCCGCCAGCCGGCCGCCGTCGGCGGTGGCGCTGCAGACCATGGAACAGCAAGGCCTCGTGCTCGGCGCCGCACAACAACTGGCGCGCGAGCAGACCGCACTGGACCAGGCCGCCGCCGAAAGCCGCGCCAGCGTCGATCGCTTGACGGATGGCAGCGCCGGGATCTCGACGGCCCTGCAGCAGTTGGGCGCCGACCTGGAGCAGGCCAGCCACGCCGGCAGCGTCGGCGCCGACGGCGTCAGCGAGCTGGACGGCCAGCTGCGCCTGCTGCGCAGCGCGCTCAGCGCAATGAACCGCAACCAGAGCAAGCTGGCCGAACAGGTCGCGCAGATACGCAAGCTGACCGGCGCCGTGCAGGAGATCGCTCATCAGACCAACCTGGTGGCGCTGAACGCCGCCATCGAGGCGGCCCGCGCCGGCGAGGCCGGGCGCGGCTTCGCGGTGGTGGCCGACGAGGTCAAGCAGCTGGCCGAGAAAACCGCGCTGACCACCACTGAAATCGAGACCGTCACCGTCTCCATCGGCGATTTCTCGCTGCAGCTCGATGGCGACGTCAACCACGGCCTGCAGCAGCTCAAGCGCGCCCAGGTCGGCGTGAGCCAGTGCAGCAACCAGCTGGGCGAAGGCAGCGCCACCCTGCGTACCGCCAGCGAACGCATCCGCAAGCTGCAACAGGGTCACGACGCGCAACACGCGCGCGCCACCACCGCGCAGGCGGCACTGGGCGCTTCGCAGCGACGCAGCAGCGAGGCGCGGCGCCAATCCGAATCGCTCCATCGCGCCGCCCTGCTGGCGCATCGCCTGGGCCTGGACTGGCTGGAAGGCGAAAGCGGCAACGACCCGGCCAGCCTCAGCCTGACCGTGCGCGAAGCGGCCATGAACCTGCGCCAGGCGATGAGCCTGGCCCTGCTCGAACCGGCCGCGCTGGACCGGCGCTGGTTCGACACCCACGCCCTGGTCAGCGGCGTGCAGCGGCTCGCCCGGCTGCGTCGCGGCGGCGACAACGGCGCCGCGCTCGGCGATGCCGGCACCCAACTGGGCGAACAGGGCCAGCGCTTCATCACCTTGCTCGGCGCCGGGCAACTCGACCAGGCCGGCGCCGTGGCACGCGAACTCGAAGCGGGCCAGGACGCCCTGCTCGCCCAGCTCGACGCCCTGCTGGCCGACGCATGACCCTGCGCGCCGCCCTCGCCGCCGTCGGGTTGGTCGCGTTGCTGGGCAGCGCCACCGCGCATGCCGCTGCCACGCAGTCGCTCGACAGCGTGCGCGCGGCAGCCGAACAGGCGATGCAAGATCGTTACAGCCGACCCGGCAGCCGCGTCGTGGTCAGCACCGAGCCGCTGGACACGCGCCTGCAACTGGACGCATGCAGCGAGCCGCTGCGCGCGCTCGTTTCCGAACAGGCACAGCCGCGCTCGCGCATGACCGTGCCGGTGCAGTGCCCGCAGCCCGGCGGCTGGATCGTGCGCGTGCCGATCCAGTTGCAGGTGTTTCGCCAGGTGCTGGTAAGCAGCCGCGCGCTGCTGCGCGGCGACGGCATCGGCGCCGCCGACGTGCACGTCGAGCAACGCGACGTGACCCGCCTCGGCTACGGCTACCTGGACAACCTCGACCAGATCGCCGGCCGCACGCTTTCGCGCGCACTGGCGCGCGGCAGCGTGCTCAGTCCCGGCAGCCTGGGCGGGCGACGCATGGTGCGCGCGGGCGACCACGTGCAGGTGCTGGCGCAGCTCGAAGGCATCTCGGTGCGCGCCGAAGGCGTGGCGCTGGGCAGCGGCGACAACGGCGCCCGCCTGCGCGTGCGCAACGCGGCATCGGGGCGGGTGATCGACGCCATGGTCAGCGCGCCGGGCGTGGTGGTGGCCCTGCCATGAAACCGACACCCCTCATTCGAACCATGAAAATCAGTCACTTGCGCCACGGCGCGAGCGACGGTCGCGGCCCGGTCGATTTTTCGACGGGCTGCTAAAGTTTTCCGGACAGCGGCCGATTATCCAGTCACAGGGCACACTCCAGCGGGACGGGTTCAATGAACACGACGATTACCAACAACGGTTTGCCGAAGCTGCCGCAGGCCGGCAGCGGCACGGGCAGCGGCACCTCGGCCAATGCAGCCGCCGCGCCGGAGGCTTCGGTCGCGGCGCCACGCAACGCCGATCAGCTCAAGCTGACCGATTCGGCGCGGGCACTGCAGGAGGTCGCCCGGCTGGGCGACGCCTCGCCGATCGACGCCAAACGCGTCGAACAGGTGCGCCAGGCCATCGCCGACGGCAGCTACAAGATCGACGCCGGCAAGATCGCCGAACGCCTGCTGGCGATGGATCAGCAACTCGGCGGCACGGACAAGGCATGAGGCAGCCGCTGCAGCACGAACTGAACGATGCGCTCGCGTCCGTTCTGGACGAGATGCAGCAGCGTGCCGAGCAGTTGCAGACCACGCTGGAAGCCGAGCGTGCCGCGCTGGACATCGCCGACGCGGCAGCGCTGGACGCGGCGGGCAACCGCAAGCAGGCGCTGATGCAGCAACTGGAGCAACTCGACGCCGACCGTCGGCTGCTGCAGCGCCAGCAGCCGGTCAGCGACGCATCGCGCGAATCGCGCTGGGCGCAGATCCTGCAGGTGCTGCGCCACTGCCACGCGCTGAACCTGCGCAACGGCAGCCTGGTCAACCAGCGGCTGGCCCAGTTGCGCCAGGCGCTGGCCATCCTCACCGGCCACGCCGGCGAAGGCGAACTCTATGGCAGCGGCGGCGAACTGCACGGCAGCCTGCGCTCCAAATCGCTGGCCGCCGCATGAACGCGACATCCCACCCCTTCGCTGCCACCTGTCCCCGCAGGCGACACCCCCACTGACCACACGGCCGGCGCCGGCTGGCCCCGCACCGATGCGATGACCGACCATGAGCAATCTCCACGCCTCCCCCGTCGCCTCCCCGAACCACGCCAGCGCCGCCGAACAGCCCCCCGCCTCGGCACTCGTTCCGCTGGCCACGCCGCTGCCGGTGCTGCGCACGCCGATGCTCGACCGCGAGCGCAACCTGTTCGCCTATGAAATCGTCTTCCACTGCGAGCCGGGTGACGAGCAGAACCTGCTGCGCAGCGTGCTCTCCACCATCACCGACGGCGCGCTGACGCGGCTGGTGCGCGGCAACCGCGCCTTCCTCAACCTGCCCGCCGAACTGCTGCCCGAAGACTCCGACGTGCTGCTGCACCAGCCGCGCCTTGGCGTGGTGCTGCAACCTTCGGTGGCCGACGACGCGGCGCTGATGAAGCGCCTGCAGCAGATGGCCGAACGCGGCTGCCAGCTGCTGCTGGAAGCCGGCGACATCGACCCGGAAAGCAGCCGCCAGCTGCAGGCGCTGCTGCAGATCGTGCAACTGGTGCGGCTGGACGCCAGCCGGCTGACGCCGGAGACGCTGAAGGAGCGCACCGAGTACCTGTTCGCCCGCGGCATCCGCGTGGTCATCGGCCAGGTCAACGACCACCCCACCTACGAGCGCTGCCTGGAGCTGCAGGTGCAGGCGATCCAGGGACGGTTCCTGCTGATCCCGCAGCCCGTCGCCGTACCGGTGCTCACCGCCAACCGCATGAGCATCCTGCGGCTGATGGGCGCGCTGCAGGAAAAGAACCCCGGGCCGGTGGAACTGGGCAACATCATCCGCGACGACGCCGTGCTGAGCTACAAGCTGCTCAGCTGCGTGAACTCCGCCTATTTCGCCCTGCCGCGCCAGTTGAAGTCGGTGCAGCAGGCGGCGATCTTCTTCGGCGTCACGCGCATGCGCAACTGGATCGAGACGATGTCCCTGTGCGGCATGGACGACCACCCGCCCGAGCTGCTGCGCGCGGCGCTGATCCGTGCGCACATGTGCGAGAAATTCGCCGCCGGCAACTCGGCCATCTCGCCCGAAACCGCCTTCACCGTGGGCCTGTTCTCGCTGCTGGACACGCTGATGTGCGCACCGATGGATTTCCTGCTCAGCCATTTGCGGCTGGTGCCGGAAGTCAGCGACGCGCTGACCGACCGCAGCGGCCCGTACGGCACCCTGCTCAAGCAGATCATCGCCTGGGAAGCCGGCGAAATGACCAGCGGCATGGCCACGCCCCAGCGCATCATGAGCATGGCCTCGATCTACCTGGGCGCCACGCAGTGGGCCGACCAGGTGTTCGCCTCCGCCAACGGCAAGCAGGCCGCCTGACCGCACACCGGGCCACCGCCGGGGGCTTGTCACACACCCCCGGGCGACAAGCCCGCGCCCATCGCCGATAATGCGCACTCGTCGCGAATGCGCCGCGTCGGCCACTCCGCTTGCCGCAGATCAGCGACCCGACCCCGCGCGCATCGCACACTCCCCCGCCGTACCCGCGCGCTTTTCGCGCGGGCGCACAGGAATGAACCGATGAGCCGCACCATCCACTGCAGCAAGCTCCACGTCGACGCCGAAGGCCTCGACTTCGCACCCTGGCCCGGCCCCCTCGGCCAGCGCATCTATGCCGAGATCTCCAAGCCCGCGTGGCAGCAATGGCTGGCCCACCAGACCACCCTGATCAACGAATACCGGCTCAACCCGCTCGACGCGAAATCGCGCCAGTACCTGGGCGAGCAGATGGAGAAATTCCTGTTCGGCGGCGACGTCGACCATGCCGCCGGCTTCACCCCGCCGCCCTCCGCGTCTTGACGATTCCGCACACTTTCGGTCTAATGCACGGCTCCACGCATCAACGGCAACCCACCCGGTTGTGCTTGATCGCCAGGTTCCCGGCCGGGTAGCTCAGTTGGTAGAGCAGGGGATTGAAAATCCCCGTGTCGGCGGTTCGATTCCGTCCCCGGCCACCATCGGATTCAACGACTTAGCCCATCCTCGTCGGATGGGCTAAGTCGTTGTGTCCAGCCTGCGTCTGACAACGCGGGATGAACGCTTCCGCAAAATTTGAGAAAAAAATCCAACCAAAGGTTGAAACCAGCCCCAGTGCTAGGTACGCTTCATCTAGCAATGAAATTGCTATCGCTGTCTCAAGGAAACTTGGGCGGCAAATCCTACGGCCACCTCTGGTGGCCGTAGTTGTTTCTGTGGCAACGGGGGAAGGGGAGAACGGATGCACCTGATGTACGTAGATGAGGCTGGCGACCTAGCCTCCCTAAGTGATCCTGCGGGGCACAACGACCAGCCCGTCTTCATCCTTGCCGGACTCATCATCGAATCAAACAGGGTTCGGTCATTCACTGCCGAATACTTAGCAGCGAAACGACGATTCTTCCCCAAGCTCATCCAGAGCAAACATCACTTCGATTGGATGCTAGCCGAAGTAAAAGGTGCATCCATCAAAAAATCTGCGTTAGCCGAACCCCGAAATAAGCGCCGTCAAGCGCGCTTGTTCCTTGGTCAAATTCTTGATCTTGTCGAGAAACACGACTGTAAGTTAGTCAGCCGCGTATGGATCAAAGAGCCCGCAACCCCGATCAAGCACACGGCCGTATACACCTTCTCTGTTCAATCCCTATGCGCCGCTTTCGACAACTACCTAGAGTTCAGGAACTCGCACGGCGTATGCGTTGCCGACTTTAGAACCCAAAGTCTCAACAGCAAGGTCGCTCACTCCCTGTTCACACAAAAACACGGCTTTGCGGAAAAGTACCCACGCTTAGAAGAAGTCCCCCTCTTTGGTGACAGCAACAACCATGCAGGGCTCCAAGTTTGCGATCTAATTACTTCCGCCATCCTCATGCCTGTTGCTTGCGGTGCCTATTGTTTAGGACGGGTAAAAAACACGCACGTCACACCGAAAGCATTAGAGCTCCGCGAACTTTTTGGTGAGCGGCTCAAAGCGATCCAACACCGTTACGTCCAGCCGGATACTGGAAAATACGGCGGCGGTGTATCCGTCTCCGATCCAGTCGGTCACCGCAACGGAAGTCTCATGTTCGACAGGTAAGCCTCCTTAGCGCTCACGCCATCGGCTCGATGCGTGCCGGTAGCGGGTGCGCGGTTCCACGGGCCGGGCGCGGCGCTCCGCCGGCAGCAGCCGGCCATGCCCGCGCAGGTAGCAGGCTTGCGTCGAACTCGGGCGGTTCGTCAGGATCGCCGCACCATGCTGGGATGCCGTAGTCGTAGACCGGCGCGTAGGCCATAACCTCGTGGCGAGGCGCAATGCCGCCAGCCTGCAAGCGGTGCGGTTCGATCATGTGTGGGGCGCAGGCCGTGCCGTAGTACCAGCCCAGCGTTGCGGGTAGAGCTCGCGGGGCATTCCATGTCCACCACTCTGTCGGCCGGGTGTCTGGACTCTCTGCGATCCACTCGGTGAGGGTCCGTCGTGATCTTCTGCCGAGTAGCGGGAGGATTTTCGGCTGGCAACGCCCCCTTCTGTGACGCAGTTCTCATTTGGCACGGTTTCTGCTGTTGCTCTCAGTGAACCGCCCCGGTTCCGTCATCGAGAAGCAGCCATGGACGAAGTCATCGATCGCACCGCGCCGAACTCGCCGGAAGAGCTGGCGATCCATTTCCTGCTGCGCCACGCTGCGTGCCGCATGGCATTGACCGAGCAGGCCGGCGAGGAAGCGCTGCTGCAGGCTTTGCGGGATGCCCGCCCCGGCCAGCCGCAGCCGACGCCCGCTGGCGAACCCGTGCCTGGCGTCGTCGCAGCCGCGGCCGAGGTGACGAAGGACGACAGCTGCGCCGCCCGTTTTTCCCGGGCATATGCCGCGGCACGTCACCGCAGCCTGTCCGCCGGCACGAGCCGGGGCACGCGCAGCGCCGCCTGAAGGCGCGAGCCGCCGGCGCGGTGGCCATGCGAAAATGCACGGACCACGCCCCGACAAGTGTCCCGATGACCTCCTCGAAATACGACTTCCGCCAGTTCCAGGAAGAACTCGCCCAACTCGAACGCAAGACCCCCGCCCCCGCACCCGCCCCCACACCGGCCAAACCGCTGGGCAAGAAAGCCGCCGCCGCGCAGCGCCTGTCGGTGGCGCGCGAGGAGTTCCTGGCCCTGCGCAAACGCCACGGGCTCAGCGTGGCCGACGTGGTGGCCTTTTTCCCCGAGGAAGAAGGCATCGCCTACCTGCAGGAACTGATCGTCGCCGCGCAAGCCAAGCCGCGCCGCCGGAGCAAGCCGAAGCCGTAAGGCAAGCAACATGAATCAGGGTTCGGCGGCAGGACAGCCGGCGGGCGATGCCCGCCCTGCGCCGTCGGCTCTGCCGACACCGTTCACCCTGAGCGTAGCCGCGCAGCGGCGGAGTCTAAGGGTGGGGCTGGCGCGCGGCTTCGACATCGCGCCTGCGGCGCTACGCCCAGCCTGAACGGTGCAGGCGCGGTAGTGCTTCAAACCGCAGGGCGCGCACTGCCCGCCTTGCACGGTCGAGTCGACACTGCAAAAACTACTTGGCCGCGGGCGGTGGTGCGGCAGGCGTGAGCGTCACGTCGCCGAACCACGCCTGCGCGTGACCGCCGGTGTTGTCGGTGTCGGCGGAGAGTGCGATGCCGGTGATGCGCGGCGCGGGGCGGCCGAATGCGGCGAGGTAATCGGCGGCGAGATTGCGATCTTGCACTTGCCACTGGCCGGCGCGCGTGTTGCCGCTTTGCAGGACGATGGTGCGTATCTGCGGCGAGTACGGGCTGGGGGCGATGGTGCCGATCGGGTGGCGGTTGTCCCACACGTAGCAAAGCGCCGCGGTGGGCATCGCGTGGCCCAGGGTGCGGCGGGCCAGTTTCAATTTCATGCGCTGCAGCCAGGACAGGCTGGACAGCGGCACGTCGAAGAACACGTAGACGCGCGCGGCGAAATCGTCACCCTTCTTCTTCGACATGTCCGCCGCTGCCACGCTGTGGTCGACCTTCCAGCGCCAGTTGAGCGTGGTGGCGGCCGGCAGATCCAGCGCATGCGCGATGGCGCCGGCGGCGTGATCGGCGTCGATGCGAAACACGCTGTCGGTGCCGTCGCGCACGATCGCCATCGGCGCCATCGGACGGTGCCGCGACATGGCGTACGCCTTCCAGCCGCCGGGCAGCGCGTTGCCCGGCACGGCGCCGGAGAAGCGCAGCGTGACCGGCGTCGCCGCCCACGCGACGGGCACAAGCACAAGCACAAGCAGCATCGCCCATCGTGACCTGCGCAGGCCATGTGCGCGACGACGCGTGAGGCGTCCAGCCAGCCAGCGCGTCGCGGAGCGTTTCGTCATGGCCAAGCACCGGTGGGAAGTGTGCGGGGAGCATACCGATGCGGCGTGCCGTGGGCGTGAATGAGGGAGCGCGCAAGCCCGCCGATATGCATCGTGCGCTGCCGCATCCGCAGCGCCGCGAAAAAAAATATCGCGCGCGGGGCGCGACAGTTGCGTCAAACCCCTAAAATTTCGCTACATTGTGCGGGCCGCAAGGCCTCCGAGCCCAGAAAGCCGGGGTTTCCTACTATCGAGATCAACTAATGGCTACCAAAACCACTGCCAAGAAAGCTCCCGCCAAGGCTGCCAAGCCTGCCGCCGCCAAGTCCGCCGCGCCGGTCAAGCCGCTGGGCGAGAGCCTGTCGAAGTCCGGGCTGATTGCCCACATCGCCGCGCAGGCCAACGTCGAGGCGAAGGCGGTCAAGGCCGTGCTCGCCGGCCTGGAGTCGGCCGTGCTCGCCTCGGTGCACAAGAAGGGCGTGGGCCAGTTCACCCTGCCCGGCCTGTTCAAGATCAACGCCGTGAAGGTTGCCGCCAAGCCGAAGCGCAAGGGCAAGAACCCGTTCACCGGCGAAGAGCAGGTGTTTGCCGCCAAGCCCGCCACGGTGAAGGTGAAGGTGCGCCCGCTGAAGAAGCTGAAGGACGCCGCGCTCTGATGTGCGCGCGTTGATCAACCCTGCGTTGATCAATACCGTCTGATCCACCCGCGCGCCGCCGTCCGGCACTCCACCGGGCGGCGGCGTCGCGTTTGCGGTGCGGCGCCTCACGTTGCTGAACCGTTGGCGGGGATTCACGCCCGCATTCACCGCATGTTTTCGTCGGGCACCCAAGACTCGGAGCTTTCCGCAAGCAACGAGGTGCGCCATGAAACCGACGATCCCCTCCCTGGTCCTGGCCCTGAGCATCGGCGCGCTGTCGCTGGGCGTTTTCCAGAGCGCGCTCGCGCAGCAGGCGCTGACCGAAGCGCAGGTGCGCGCCCGACTCACCGCCCAGGGCTACACCGACGTGCACGACCTCAAGTTCAAGGACGGCATGTGGAAGGCCGAGGCGGACAGCGCCGACGGCAACGACCTGGACGTGCGCGTCGACGCCAGCACCGGCCAGATCTACCCGGATGCGCAAGTCTCCACGCTGAGCAAGCACGACGTGGAAGCGGCGCTGTCGACCCA
Organism: Rhodanobacter sp. UC4443_H10; assembly: GCF_052978325.1. Taxonomy (NCBI): domain Bacteria; kingdom Pseudomonadati; phylum Pseudomonadota; class Gammaproteobacteria; order Lysobacterales; family Rhodanobacteraceae; genus Rhodanobacter; species Rhodanobacter sp. UC4443_H10. Next base: position 1,585,715 of record NZ_CM129668.1, read on the forward strand.
GGGCTACACCGACGTGCACGACGTGGATTACGACGACGGCATCTGGAAGGCCAAGGCCGACAACCCCGCCGGCAAGAAGGTCAAGCTGCGCATCGATGCGCACAGCGGCAAGGTGATCGGCATCGACTGAGCACAGCCGGCGCCGCGGGCATCCGCCGGGACATGGACCGGTACCGGCTTGTTGACTAGTATCGGGCTTCCCTCCCCCACGTGATGGATTGCCCGTGAAGCGATTGATTCTCTCTGCGCTCATCATCGGCGCCTGTGCCGGCGCACAGGCTGCCGATGTCCCCACCTTCAGCACGCAGCGACTTTCCGACGAGGTCAAGACGCTGAGCTCCGATGCCTTCGAGGGCCGCGGTCCGGCCACGCCGGCGGAGACGCGCACGATCGACTACGTGGTCGAGCAGATGAAGGCCGCCGGCCTGCAGCCGGGCGGCGACCTCAAGGACGGCAAGCGGCTGTGGACGCAGGCCGTGCCGCTGCTGCGCAGCGAGATCATCGGCAAGCCTTCGCTCAGCCTGACCCTGGGCGACAAGAGCGAGCCGCTCACCCAGGGCGAACAGATCGCCATCCGCGCGCCGATGAACGGCGCCAGCGCGATCGACATCAGCCACGCGCCGCTGGTCTTCGTCGGCTACGGCGTGAAGGCACCGGAGCGCAACTGGGACGACTTCAAGGGCGTCGACCTGCACGGCAAGATCGCCGTGGTGCTGGTCAACGATCCGGATTTCGAAACCGGCAAGGGCGACTTCGGCGGCAAGGCCATGACCTACTACGGCCGCTGGACCTACAAGTACGAGGAAGCCGCGCGGCAAGGCGCGCTGGGCCTGCTGGTGATCCACGAGACCGCGCCGGCCTCCTACGGCTGGGCCACGGTGAAGAACTCCAATACCAACACCATGTTCGACATCGTGCGCGACAAGCCGGGCGACTCGCACGTGCCGCTGGAAGGCTGGATCCAGCGCGACCTGGCGGTGCAGCTGTTCAAGCACGCGGGGCTGGATTTCGACAGCGCCAAGAAGCTCGCGCAGACGCGCGCGTTCAAGCCGATCGCGCTGAAGGGCGAAAGCCTGTCGGCCAACTTCAAGGTCGACAAGAGCGTGATCACCTCGCACAACATCGTCGGTCGCGTGATCGGCTCCAGGCACCCCGACCAGACCGTGATCTACAGCGCGCACTGGGACCACCTGGGCGTCGGCCTGCCCGATGCCACCGGCGACCGCATCTACAACGGCGCGGTGGACAACGCCACCGGCACCGCGGCGCTGATCGAGATGGGCCGCGCCTTCGCGCACGCGCCGCAACCGGAGCGCAGCGTGGTTTTCCTCAACGTCACCGCCGAGGAAAAGGGCCTGCTCGGTTCGGAGTACTACGCCAGCCATCCGCTGTACCCGCTGGCCACCACCACCGGCGTGATCAACATGGATGCGCTCGACCCGCAGGGCCCCACCCGCGACTTCACCATCTCCGGCAGCGCCAAGCTCGGCCTGCTGGACGATCTGACCGCCGACGCGAAGCAGTTCCACATGGTCTACACGCCGGACTCGCATCCGGAAGCGGGCTACTTCTTCCGCTCCGATCACTTCTCCTTCGCCAAGCGCGGCGTGCCGGCAGTGTCGTTCGGCTCGGGCAGCGACCGCATCGACGGCGGCCTGAAGGCGGGCGAGGCGGCGGACAAGGAATACACCGCCAAGCACTACCACCAGCCCTCTGACGAGTGGCAGGCGAGCTGGCCGTTCACCGGCATGGCGCGCGACCTGCAACTGCTCTACACCGTCGGCAGCCAGCTGGCGAACTCGGACCAGTGGCCGGGCTGGAGCAAGGACTCGGAGTTCCGCGCCGCACGCGAGGCCACGGCGGATCAGCGCAAGTAAGCGCCTTTACCCAACGCCGCGCCGGTCGCCGGCGCGGCGTTGTCGTGTCCGCCACCGCAGGGGCCCGCTCGCGCGCAATGCTCTTGCGGCGAGATTCGGCATGTGAAAGGCATCGCCCGCGAGCGGGCTCCTGCGCGGGGCGTGCGGCCGGTCAGGAAAGACGCGCGAACCACGCCCCATGGCCGGGCAGGTGCAGGGCGCCACCGTGCATCGTGCCGGCTTGCAGGCCATGGCCGTCGATCGCTGACGGCTTGCCGGGCAGCGGCGGCAATGTCACCTCGCACGCCGACGCGCCAAGGTTGAACACCACCAGCACCGTGTCGCCCTGCAGCCGGCGCAGGAAGGCCAGCACCGGTTCGGGCGCATCGAGGAATTCGATGTCGCCCCAGCGCAGTGCCGGGTGTGCCTGGCGCCAGCGCATGAAGGTGCGGAAGCCGTTGAGCACGGACTGCGGGTTGCCCTGCTGTTGCGCCACGGCGCGGGCGCGATGTTCCTCGGGCACGGGCAGCCACGGCATGCCATGGCTGAAACCGGCTTGCGCGTCCTCGTCGCTCCACGGCATCGGCGTGCGGCAGCCGTCGCGGCCCTTGAACTGCGGCCAGAACGCGATGCCGTACGGATCGCGCAACGATTCGTAGGGCACGTCCGCCTCGGTAAGGCCCAGTTCCTCGCCCTGGTAGATGCACACCGAGCCGCGCAGCGAGCAGACCATTGCGGTGAACAGGTTGGCCAGCTGCGCCGAGGCATCGCCGTTGCCCCAGCGGCTGAGCACGCGCTCCACGTCGTGGTTGGAGATCGCCCAGCACGGCCAGCCCTCGGTCATCTGCGCCTCCAGCTGGCGCACCGTGCCGCGGATGTGCGCCGCGCTGAAATCCTCGGTGAGCAGCTCGAAGCTGTAGCCCATGTGCAGCCGGCCGTGCATGGTGTACTCGGCCATCGTCGCCAGCGAATCCTCCGAGGAGATCTCGCCCAGCGCCGCCACGTCGGCATAGCCGTCCATCAGCGCACGCAGCTCGGCGAGGAAGCCCAGGTTCTCCGGCTGCGTGTTGTTGTAGTAGTGGTACTGGAACGCGTACGGATTGGCCGGGCTGAAGCCGCGGCCCACGCGCTGCTCGCTTGGCTTGGGCGGGTTGTCGCGCAGCTGGCGGTCGTGGAAGCAGAAGTTGATCGCGTCCAGGCGGATGCCGTCCACGCCCTTGTCCAGCCAGAAACGCACATTGTCCAGCGTGGCCGCGCGCACGTCGGGGTGGTGGAAGTTCAGGTCCGGCTGCGAGGCGAGGAAGTTGTGCAGGTAGTACTGGCCGCGGCGCGGCTCCCACTGCCATGCACTGCCGCCGAACAGCGACAGCCAGTTGTTCGGCGGCGTGCCGTCGGGCCGGGCGTCGGCCCACACGTACCAGTCGGCCTTCGGGTTGTCGCGGCTCTGCCGGCTTTCGCGGAACCATGCGTGCTCGGCCGAGGTATGGCTGAGCACCTGGTCGATCATCACCTTCAACCCCAGCCCGTGCGCCTTGTGCAGCAGGCGGTCGAAATCCTCCAGCGTGCCGAACAGCGGATCGACCTCGCGGTAATCGGCGATGTCGTAGCCGAAATCCGCCATCGGCGACTTGAAGAACGGCGCCACCCAGATCGCGTCCACGCCAAGCTCGGCCACGTAGTCGAGCCGCTCGACGATGCCGGGCAGATCTCCCACCCCGTCCCCGTCGGTGTCGAGAAAGCTGCGCGGGTAGATCTGGTAGATGATGGCGCCACGCCACCACGGGGCATTGCTCATTCGCCTGTCCATGCCGTTGCCACCCGGGGCTGCAGGACACGCCGCGTGGCGAACCTGTCGGGGTTGGCGAGCAGCTTAGCGGCTGCAGACAGGCCCGCCGCGATCGTGCATACGTATTCATGGATCGCCGCTGCCGCTACGCAGCATCAGTGGCTACCACGGCGTTTGGACGTCCAAACGAACAGCGGCCGGAACCGGCGCACGCCGCGCCGCGCCTGCATTCGCGCCGCTCCGGCATCGACGCGCAGCGTCTGGCGCAGACATGCCGCTTCGACAGGCCGCGACGCCCCGGGCGAGGCCTTGCGACGCGGCGCAGCAGAATGAATACGTATGCATGAACGGCTCGCTCCGACGCAGCCGTCCTAACATCGGCCTCACGGAGTCGACCGCCGCATGTTCGACGGCAGCGGCCCGCGAGTTCCGAACAGACCATCACGATCGTCACAAGACCTGCAGTACTTACCCTGGGAGGGGACAACGGTGATACTCAAACACAACGTGCTTGCCTTGGCGCTGGCATCGGTCGGTTTCTGCGCATTCATTCCTGCCCACGCTGCCGCCCCGCGGGCCAGCAGCGCGACCGCTGCGCAGGACACCCAGGCCCAGGACGCCCAGACCCAGGATGCGACCACGACGGATACCAAGGCCGACAAGGATCGCCGCCGCTCCGCCAAGGACAACGCCAAGCAGCTGCAGGCGGTCGAGGTGAAGGGCTTCATCAGCAGTATCGAGAACTCCACCGCGCTCAAGCGCAACGCCAGCACCATCGTCGAGGCGGTGTCCGCCGAGCAGGTCGGCAAGTTGCCGGGCGTGTCCATCGCCGATGCGCTGGGTCGCCTGCCCGGCCTCGCCGTGCAGACAGTCAGCGGCCGTCCGCAGGTGCTGACCATCCACGGCCTGGGCCCGGACTTCTCCACCGCGCTGATCAACGGCGGCCAGCAGGTGTCCACCTCCAACAACCGCGACGTGCAGTTCGACCAGTACCCGTCGAGCTGGTTCGACAACGTGGTGGTGCACCTGTCGCCGTCGGCAAACCTGATCGGCCAGGGTCTCACCGGCACGGTGGACATGCATACCATCCGCCCGCTGGACAAGAACGGCCCGGAGGCGGCGATCAACGCGCGCTACATCTGGAACGGCATGTCGCAGCTGGCCGACGGCCCGGGCGTGAGCAACAAGGGTCACAACGTCAACGGCGTGTGGGTGCACCAGTTCGCCAACAACACGCTGGGCGTGACGCTGGGCATGGACCTGGAAGACAGCCCGTCGCAGATCGAGCATCAGCAGCCGTGGGGCTACCCCACCGACGCCAACGGCAACTACGTCATCGGCGGCTCGAAGAACTACGGCATCACCGATTCGATGAAGCGCAGCGGCCTGCTCGCCACCGTGCAGTGGCGGCCGAACGAGCACTACACCGGCACCGTCGACCTCACCTTCGACGATTTCAAGGAAGTGCAGCAGGCCAAGGGCATGGAGTTCCCGCTGTTCTGGAGCTCCGCGCAGCTGCAGCCGGGCGGCACGGTGCAGGACGGTTTCATCACCAGCGCTGCGTACACCAACGTCAAGCCGGTGATCCGCAACGACTACAACCGCACCAAGGCGCGGGTCTACAACTTCAACTGGGACAACCAGTTCACCATCAACGAGAACTGGTCGATCGACGCCGACGTCAACTACTCGCGCGCCACCCGCGACGACATCAACCTGGAGAGCTACTCCGGCACCGGCTTCACGGCGGCCAACGGCGCACTCGACACGATCGGCTTCAACCAGATCGACAGCGGCCTGTTCTATTTCTTCCCGACGCTCGACTACACCCAGGGCGTCGTGCTGACCGATCCGCAAGGCTGGGGCGGCGGCAACGACGTGGTGCAGGCCGGCTTCATCAACGCGCCGCACACCGTCGACTACCTCGCCAACCTGCGCCTCGCCGCGCAGCGCAGCTTCGCCAGCGGCCCGATCGCCAGCGTGGAATTCGGCGTGGCGCACAGCACGCGCAACAAGACCTACCACATCGACCAGAGCTTCCTGACCCTGGGCGGCGGCACCATCAGCGGCGGCACCGCGGTCACCACCGCGCCGTTCAGCGGCACACCGTGCAGCCCGCTGGCGTGGATGGGCGTGGCCTCGCAGCTCTGCTACAACCCGTTCAACCTGCTCGACAGCGGCACGCTGCAGAGCGTGCCGACCTTCGGCTCCTCGCTGAACCTGCCGCCGAACTGGGAAGTGCGCGAGAAGACCTTCACCCCGTTCGTGCAGTTCAACCTGGACACCTACCTCGGCGACGTCGGGCTGCGCGGCAACTTCGGCGTGCAGGCCTCGCACACCTCGCAGCGCGCCACCGGCGAGCGCGTGGCGCCGGGCAGCGCGGTCACCGGCAATGCGATCACGCTGATCCCGGTGGTGGGCAGCACCAGCTTCAACAAGTTCCTGCCCAGCGCCAACCTGATCTTCGGCCTCACCGCCAGCGATGATCTGCGCGTCAGCGCCGCACGCACCATGGCCCGCCCGCGCATGGACCAGATGAACGCCAGCATGGCGGTGAGCGGCAACATCACGCACCTGACCAGCACCGACCCGAACCAGGCCTATTTCAGCTCGTCCGGCGGCAACGCCAAGCTCAAGCCGACCATGGCCGACAACTACAACGTCAGCTACGAGCACTACTTCTCCGGCGGCAACAGCTACGAGTGCAGCTCCGCCGACCAGAAGAACTCCGACCTGTGCCGCGGCAGCGGCGGCTACGTCGCGTTGTCGGGCTACTTCATCAAGCTGAAGGATTACATCAACCCGAACGCGGCCTACCTGTACGACTTCAGCTCGTTCCTGCCGTTCGGCCTGACGCCGGATCAGCTGAGCCAGCTGGGCACCACGCTGGGCACCGTCTCCGGCCCGACCAACGACGGCCGCGGCTACGTGAAGGGCGCGCAGCTCACGCTGAACCTGCCGTTCAACCTGATCGCCCAGCCGCTGAACGGCTTCGGCGTGATCGTCACCGGCAACCGCACCAAGAGCTCGCTGGTGTACCCGGGCAACTCCGACCCGATCACCGTGCCGGGCCTGTCCAAGTGGGTCGCCAACGGCACCTTGTACTACCAGCACGAGGGCTTCGAGGCGCGCATCAGCGACAGCTACCGCTCCAGCTTCCTGGGCCGCGTGTCGGGCATCAGCGCCAGCCGCATCGAGCAGACCATCCAGGGCGGCAGCACCTACGACGCCCAGGTCAGCTACAGCTTCGACTCCGGCTCGCTGAAGGGGCTGACCCTGATCGCGCAGGGTTCCAACCTGTCCAACAAGACCTTCACCACGTTCCAGAACAACGACCCGCGCCAGGTGCTGACCTGGGAACGCTACGGCCGCATGTACGAACTGGGGGTCTCCTACAAGTTCCAGTAAGACCGAGCAGCACACCTGCTCCCCTGCGGGCCCCGTTGTGCAAGATCAACGGGGCCTTTTTTTTGACAGGCGCGGCGGCGCGGGTTACTTCAGGGCCGGACGCAAGCGGGGAAACGGCAACGGCATGAACGCAGCACCCATCCAACGCGTGGTGATCGTCGGCGGCGGCACGGCCGGCTGGATGACGGCCGCCCTGCTCGCCCGGGCGCTGGGCAAGGCGGTGCAGATCCGCCTGATCGAGTCGGACGAGATCGGCATCGTCGGCGTGGGCGAGGCCACCATCCCGCAGATCCGCCACATCAATGCGTTCCTCGGCATCGACGAGGACGACATGCTCAAGGCCACCCACGGCACGTTCAAGCTGGGTGTGCAGTTGAACAACTTCGGACGGCTCGGCGACTCCTACCTGCACGCCTTCAGCGACATCGGCCTGCCGCTGGGGCTGATCGGCTTCCATCACTACTGGTTGCGGAACCGCCGGCGCGATCCCGACAGCGACCTGTGGGCCTACTCGCTCAACACGCAGGCGGCGAACGAGCACCGCTTCGCGCGCATGGAGAAAGTCGGCGACACGCCGCTGGGCGGCATCAAGTACGCCTACCACTTCGACGCCGGCCTGTACGGCCAGTACCTGCGCAAGCGCTGCGATCCGGCCGTGGTCACGCGCACCGAAGGCAAGGTGGTGGAGGTGAAGCTGCGCGAGGGCGACGGCTTCATCGAATCGGTGCGACTGGCCAGCGGCGAGCGCATCGAAGGCGATCTGTTCATCGACTGCTCGGGCTTCCGCGGCCTGCTGATCGAAGGCGCGCTGCACACCGGCTACGAAAGCTGGCAGCACTGGCTGCCGTGCGACCGCGCGATGGCCGTGGCCTGCGCGCGCAGCGAACCGCTGTGGCCGTACACCCGCGCTACCGCGCGCAACGTCGGCTGGCAATGGCGCGTGCCGTTGCAACACCGCACCGGCAACGGCCTGGTCTACGCCAGTGCGCACCTGAGCGACGACGAGGCCGCCGCGACGCTGCTGGCGAACCTCGACGGCGAGGCGATCGGCGAGCCGCGCCCGCTGCGCTTCACCACGGGCATGCGGCGCAATGCCTGGCAACGCAACTGCGTGGCGCTGGGCCTCGCGGCCGGTTTCATGGAGCCGCTGGAATCGACCAGCATCCACCTGATCCAGTCCGGCATCAGCCGGCTGCTGGCAATGTTCCCCGACCGCCAATGCGATCCGGTGCTGGTCGACGAGTACAACCGCCAGACCCGCTTCGAATACGAAAGCATCCGCGATTTCCTGATCCTGCATTACAAGGCCACCGAGCGCGACGACACGCCGTTCTGGCGCCAGTGCGCGGCCATGGAGATTCCGCCCGGACTGGCCCGCAAGCTGGCGCTGTTCCGCGGCCACGGACAGATTTTCCGCGAGCGCGAGGAACTGTTCACCGAAGTCGCCTGGCTGCAGGTGATGATCGGCCAGCGCATCGAGCCGCAGGCGTATCACCCGCTCGCCGACGCACTGGACGCGACGCAACTGGATGGCTTCCTCGGCGACATCCGCACCCTGGTCGGCCGCGCCGCCGCCAGCATGCCCGACCACGCCCGCTTCGTCGCCGACCACTGCCGCGTCGACCCCTAGAAGGAGACCTCGCCATGCCTCGATCACGCCTCGCCCTGCTCGCCTTGCTCGCCCTGCTCATCGCCGGCCCGGCAATCGCCGCCACCAGGCCGGCACCCGCGGACACGAAGCCGGCCGCCTCCGGCGTGTGGTACGAAATCTTCGTGCGCAGCTGGGTCGACACCAATGGCGACGGCATCGGCGACTTGAACGGCGTCACCGCGAAACTCGATTACCTGCAATCGCTGGGCGTCAGCGGCATCTGGCTGATGCCGATCAATCCCTCGCCCAGCTACCACGGCTACGACGTCACCGACTACCGCGGCATCAACCCCGAGTACGGCACCCTGGCCGACTTCGACCGCCTGCTGGCCGAGGCGCACAAGCGCGGCATCAGGATCATCATGGACCTGGTCATCAACCACAGCAGCAGCGAGCACCCGTGGTTCAAGGCCGCGCGCGATCCGGCCAGCCCGTACCACGACTGGTACCAGTGGTCGAACAGGCACACCGATCTCGATGCGGTCAGCGCCACCGGCTCGCCTGCGTGGCACGCGCTGGGCAAGCAGCACTACCTCGGCATCTTCGTCGACCAGATGCCGGACCTGAACTTCGACAACCCGGCCGTGCGCAAGGAGATGATCGACATCGGCCGGTTCTGGTTGAAGCGCGGCGTCGACGGCTTCCGCCTCGACGCGGCCCAGCACGTCTATTACGACTTCGAGAACCAGCGCCACGACCCGAAGATCCTGGCGAAGAACCTCGCCTGGTGGAGCGAGTTCCGCCACGGCATCGACAGCGTCGATCCGCAGGCTTATGTCGTGGGCGAAGTCACCCGCGACACCGAGGCCGAGCTGGCGCCGTGGTTCAAGCCGCTCAGCGGCGTGTTCAACTTCCCGCTGGCCGTGCAGCTGATCGAAAGCGCCCGCAGCGGCCACGCCGGCAAGCTGCCCGCCCTGCTCGACGGCACCACCCGGGCCTATCACGCGGTCACCGGCAAGTACGGCGTGGACGTGCCGTTCCTGTCCAACCACGACCAGGAACGGGTGATGAGCCAGCTGCACGACAACCCGCAGCAGATGCGCATCGCCGCCGCGATGCTGCTCACGCTGCCCGGCGAGCCGTTCATCTACTACGGCGAAGAACTCGGCATGCGCGGCAAGAAACCCGACCCCGACCTGCGCGAGCCGATGCGCTGGTATCGCGACCCGCAAGGCACCGACCAGACGCACTGGAAGGCTTTCAGTGCCGGCGATGGCGCCGAAGTCACCGTGCAGGCGCAACAGGCCGACCCGCACTCCCTGCTGGCGCGTTACCGCGAACTGATCGGCTGGCGCCGCCACATCGGCGCCCTGCGTGATGGCGCGCTGACCACGCGCGACTTGGGCAACCCGCAATTAATCGCGTGGGAGCTGCGCGATGCGCACGGTGCGGTGCTGGTGGTGCACAACCTGTCCGGCAGCGCGCAAACCATCCGGCTCGCCGCGCACGACCTGCAGCGCTATGCCGGCGTGCGCGCCCGTACCGAGGACGCGACTACGCTGGCGCAAGGTGTGCTGCACCTGCCGGCGTACGGCTCGGCGGTGCTGCAACCGGCATCGGCCAGCACCAAGTGAATCGCGAGAACCGCCACCACGGCAGGAGCCCGCTCGCGGGCGATGCTCTGGCTTTGCCGGATCCCGAACCCGCCATCCTGAGCTTGTCGAAGGACCGAATCCCGAATTCCGGCCCAAGAGCATCGCGCGCGAGCGGGCTCCTGCGGGAGGGACATGGCTCCCACGCGAACGCAAGCCTGCACCGACCCCACTGCGGAGCCCACTCATGACCCGATCGTCCGCCCTGCTCGCCGGCATCTTCGCCACGATGCTCGCGCTCGCCCCAGCCGCCCCGGCCATGGCCAAGGCACCCACCACCTCCTCGACAACGAGTGAGCGCATCGACATCCCCACCGACACCGGCAGTGTGCGCATCACCCTGCCCGCCGCCAACGTCGTGCACCTGAGCGCGCTCGTCGACGGCAAGTCGCCGGCACGTTCGATGGTGATCGACCCCGCGCTCGCATCCGCGCCGACCGGCACCGGCGAAGCGACCACGGCGCTCACGCTCGACTCGCCGCAAGTGCACGTGCGCTACGACCGCGCCGCGCACAGCCTGTCCATCGCCGACGCGCAGGACCACGTGCTGCTGCACATCGCCGACGTCAGCGCGCTGGCGCACGGCAAGCTCAGCCTCGGCCACGCGGCCGGCGATCCGATGTATGGCGTCAGCGGCTACGACGCCTTCACCAGCGATGTCGGCGCCGGCATGCTGCGCCAAGGCAAGCTGGAGGCCAAGGCCGGCGAGCAGGGCTGGGCCGGCGCGCCGCTGGCGTGGAGCACCGCCGGCTACGCCGTGCTGGCCGACATCGACGGCGGCCACTTCATGCTGGCGCCCGCCAGCATCGACATCGCCGCACCCGAGGCGACGCCGCTGGGTGTCTACGTGATCGTCGGCGCGCCCAAGGCGATCTTCGCCGCGGTCGCCGACTTGAGCGGCCACACGCCGCTGTTCCCGAAATGGGCGATGGGCTTCACCAACAGCCAGTGGGGCATCGACCAGAAGGAACTCCTGCAGATCGTCGACACCTACCGCGCCAGGCACATCCCGATCGACAACTTCACCCTCGATTTCGACTGGAAGGCCTGGGGCGAGGACAACTACGGCGAGTTCCGCTGGAACCCCGCCAAGTTCCCCGACGGCCCCGGCGGCGCGCTGGCGAAACAGCTGCACGCGCGCGGCATCCAGCTCACCGGCATCATGAAGCCGCGCCTCCATGTCGGCACGGTGGAGGGACGTTACGCGACGGAGCACGATTTCTGGGTGCCGGGCGAGAAAGTCAGCGACGACTACTTCTCGCACAAACCGGTGAAGAACATCGACTTCGACATCCCCGCCGCGCGCACCTGGTTCGCCGAGCTGGCGATGAAGTACGGCTTCGACCAAGGCATCGTCGGCTGGTGGAACGACGAGGCCGACACCACCGGCAGCGACACCGAGTTCATGAACATGCAGCGTGCCTTGTATGAGGCACAGCGCGCGCAGAGCAAGCTGCGCGTGTGGTCGGTCAACCGCAACTTCTGGCTTGGCTCGCAGCGCTACGCCTACGGCCTCTGGTCGGGCGACATCGACACCGGCTTCGCCAGCATGGCCGGCCAGCGCGCGCGCATGCTCAGTGCGATCAACGTCGGCGCCATGCAATGGGGCATGGACGGCGGCGGCTTCAAGGGCCACCCGTCGAACGAGAACTACGCGCGCTGGATCCAGTTCGGCGCGTTCACCCCGATCTTCCGCGTGCACGGCGCGTTCGACGAAAAACGCCAGCCCTGGGTCTACGGCCCCGTCGCCGAGAAAGCCGCCACCGCGGCGATCCGCCTGCGCTACGCGCTGATCCCCTACATCTACAGCTACGAGTACGCCCGCCACGTCGACGGCGTCGGCCCGGTGCGTCCTCTGCTGTTCGACTGGCCGCACGATCCGAAGGTCGCCAACGACGTCGACAGCTGGCTGTTCGGCGATTACCTGCTGGTCTCGCCGGTAGTGCAGCAAGGCCAGACCGAAAAACACATCTACCTGCCCGCCGGCACCTGGCTCGACTGGTTCACCGGCAAGTCCTACGCCGGCGGCCAGACCATTACCCTGGCAGTGGACGCCACCCACTGGAGCGACATCCCGCTGTTCGTGCGTGAAGGCGCCATCATCCCGACCCAGGCGGTGCAGGACTACGTCGGCCAGAAACCCGTCACCGAAATCTCGCTCGACGCCTTCCCCGGTGACCAGCGCACCAGCTTCGACTACTACGACGACGACGGCAGCACCTACGCCTACGAACACGGCGCGTACTTCCGCCAGTCGCTTTCCCTGCAGCAACATGGCGACACCGTAACCTTCCGGACCGGCAAACCCGAAGGAAGCTTCCACCCCGCCCTGCGCACCTGGCTGCTGAAGATCCACGGCCACGCTGCACAAGCCGTGCAAGTCGACGGCAAGCCGCTGGCTGCACAAGCCGACGCCGCAACCCTGCAACGCACCGACACCGCAGGCTGGGCCACCGGAAAGGATCGCTACGGCCCGGAGACGTGGGTGCGCCTGCCCGCCGGCAAGACAACGACGGTCACGCTGCACGACCGGCGATAAGCGCACAACTTCTCCGGCCACGCCCACGAAGCACACCCCCGAACGGCCGAAGGACCGGCCAGGCGGGCACCCCGGAATACGACCCATCGAGCTTTGCTTCCGCGGGGACGGCGGCATCTTCGGACCGCCTCGGAACATCCCGGCCCCGTCGCGGCCGCGAACCGACGCGCCGGAACGAAAGGCATACAGTTTCCACCAGACCAACCGCAGACTCTGCGCCGCCGTTACACCGCCATGCGTGCTCCGGCAATTCATGCCGGCCCGAAAGTCGCTGACAACAACGGGAGATGCCCACACCCTGCCCCGCCTGCCATGCACGCAAACCCCTGTTCCAACGCGAGAATCGTCTGCTTGTGCGAGCAGGGGCACCGCCGCATACTCTGAGCAACACCCACTTTGTTGGGTCTACTTGGTTAGGCCTCATGGGGAGCATCTCGGTGGGTACCGCATTCTGGATCAAGCGCTTTTTTACCGTTCTCGTTGGCGCGTTTGTCATCATCGGCGCAGCGCAAATGCTCAAAGGCCATGATTTGTCTTACTCCGTGACTCAAGCTGCAATATGGGGCGCCATCACGGCAATCGTGTTCACGGTGGGCAGACTTTATCAATCTCGTAGAGGTCAGCACTGCGCAATCTGCAAGGACACACCAGAAATGCAGCAGGGTGATCGCGGCAGCGATGCCTGACCGTTCGTTCAAGGCGGACGGATTCGCTGCCTCTCAACTCCAGCGTTAGGCATAGGGATGCTGTCTGATGAGTACTGAGGTCATATTGGGCATTGGCGTCGTCTTGGTGATCGTGGTCGGCTTCATCGGCAAGCTCATTCCAAAGCGCATACCGCCCTCCAAGTCCTTCAAGTGTGGTCGCTGCGGTGTACAGGCACTTCACACCAACCGCACTGCAGAGGCGTGGCGCAATGGCAAGACAAAATTCTTCTGTCAGTCTTGCCACCACAAGTGGCTCCAGTCGCATCCGCCGCAAGAGCGCGAGTCTTATGGTGTACGTGGTTCGTCAGGGCGGGGCTCTGGATGTCTGGGCGTCGTGGTGCTGTTTGCGCTGGTTCCAATAGGCACGTGGGCTGTCTGGGCCTATGTCTGACAGCTCGTTCAAGACGGACGGCTTCGCCGCCGCTTATTCCAGCGTTAGACGTAGAGAGGCAGGAGTAACCACATGCACTGTCCGCTCTGCAGGCACTTCATTGAGCTTCGATATTTTGAGATGTGCCGCGTAACCATGCGGGGCTCCAAGGTCTGGTCGATGCAGTGTCCTTGCTGTAAGCAGAAAGTAACCGTGCCAAAGGTGTGTGACTTTGGTGCTTGCGTTTTGCCTTGCCTTTTTATGACCCTTGTCGCCGGATGCCTAATTCCATACCGTTCCAATCCAGCTATATCTCTTGTTATAGCGACTACATTTCTGTTTTTTCCAGCGGTGTACTTCCTCACTGGATTGAGCCGGATGATATTTTTCCCAAAACTGGCGTCAAGGCGAGTGAGGGCTAAACAGGCCGCCCAAGCACAGCAATCGCAACCGTCTGACACTCCCTTCAAGGCGCACGGCTGCGCCACCGCCTAGTTCAAGCGCCAGTTTTGCCTATGGAGATCAAAACACATGAAAGCTTCACGTAGTACTCATCTGTCATTATTGGCAGCATTTTTCGTGTGCGTCAGCGCAGAAGCTGTCGCAGCGTCACCAAGCGCACTCCACGCAGACGTACTACTCGGGTGTTACGCGCAAGACCCAAATGGACCGATCACCATGCGCGTAAACAGAGAAGATGGGCATTACTCTCTTGTTGCCATCCATAAGGATGGGAGCACAGAAAAATCATTCACGTTGTATAGTCGCGAGGCGAAGGAAGGCAAAGCACAGGATGCGGAGAAGATTGACGCGCTGATCTCGGATAAGCTAGGCGTCATCGCAATACTCAAGTCAAAAAACGGTGTGCCGATAAACACCACGAGTCCGGGTAGTGACGTCTATTTCTATGCTCCCCAGGTCGGTGGCCCGCTGTTCAAGAGAACGTGTCCAAAAGTGGGGGATCACGACCGGACAAGTCGTCCAAGCGGGCCGCGCTCCGCGACCGGTTGACTCGAGCGTTGTGCTTGCAGATCCACCGGCAACAGCTGCGGGCTCATGTCAATGTGTAGGTAGCGCGCCATGTCGGCCCCACTTGTTCGTGTGGGGCTATTGAAGCAAGATCGGCAGAGGTTTTTCTACAACCTCGTTAGGCACGGAGACAGGCATGTCCCTATTTGCCGGTGTTGCACTCGTGGCTTTTGCGGCCATCTGGCTCACGGCGGCCCTCACTTTGCTGGCGTGTGCCGTCTACGCGTTCAAGGCTGTTCGCCAAGCTCGCCCAGGTATCAATCTCCGGGGTCGCGACACGCTCTGGAACCCGCTCAACGTGCTCCTTAGCTCCAAGATGCTCACAGACGCGGGCCTGCGCTATCGTCACAAGTTTCTTGTGTCGCTCGCAATCTTCGTCGCATGCGTAGGTGGTACTTTGCTGTTTGCAACAATCACAGGGCACCTCGGGTGAAGTGCGGGCTGCCCAACCAGTCGCTCAAGGCGGACGGCTTCGCCGCGGCTTGACTCAAGCGTTGGTACTCACACCCATTTCTCTCGCATGTGAAAGCGGAGGTCGCAATGAAACGGCTATTCGCATTAGCGCTGTCAATCATTCTTCCTGGCCTGGCCTGTGCGAAAGAAGCACCAAAATTTTCCGGCCCACTAGCCGAGACGATGGCCGGCAAGCGAGTTCTTTTGGTTTCCGCTCATCCGGACGACGAGAGTCTGTTTGCCCCTCTCCTGGCTGAAGTTTGCCGCTTCAATGGAGCAACTTGCCACCTGGTTGTTGCAGCTGAGGCAAATAGTCCGGGGTGCATCATCCCGCTTAAACTGCATGATCTTGAAAAGTGCAGCTCGATGCGGCGCTACGAGACTGCCGCTTCTGCTTCAAACTTGAACGCGAGCCATGAGTTCTATGGCTGGCGCGACGTACTTTCACCCTGGAATGACGCAGGTCTTGACAGGAATATTGACGAGTGGGCAAAAGACGTAGGCGGACGCACCAAGCTCGTGCATCGCATCTACCACACTCTTTCGCAATTCAAGCCAGACTTCCTGCTTGGCTTTGACCCTCGCCATGGCACAACCTGCAACCCAAATCACCGCGCAATCGTGCTTTTGGCACTGGAGGCGGTGAAACAACTTCCACCCGAGCAACGTCCACACGTTTGGCTGGAGTCCGACTTTGCGGTTCCAACAACGGCGCCGCCCGACTTGGCCGCGATCATTGATGAATTCGGTATTGTCCGATGGCCGAACGATGACGTCGCAACAACGTGGTACGACAGCAATTTCAAACTGCCTAACGGCAGAACCACATGGGACTACCTCGTGGATGCGCTCAGACTCAATTCCACTCAGTTTCCTGATATTGCAACAGGCAAGAGGACGCCTAACCCTTCCACGCAGTATCGTCGAGTCCCATTTGTAAAGCTTGCCGATATCAATCCAACGCAGAGAGGCATGTGTGAACCTTACACTCCGGAGTTTTCGCTCTCCCTATAGTCGGTGAGTGCCAAAAATTCATTCAAGCCGAAGCCGCTTCGCGGCTCGGCTCAATTCAGGCGTTGGCCGGCAGCTCGAGCCGGTTTGCCGTATCGCGTGCTTCGCCCGGCTTCGCGCCGGGTTCAACTCACGTGCAAGTCATCAGCCCGAGACTGCAATGACGTCGAGACCGTCCGCTGCCACCGACTGCTTCATCGCCCTGTATCGCTGGCGTCTGCATGCCGGCGCCGAGGACGACTTCGTGCAAGGCTGGTCCCGCATCACCGAGTTGCTTCGGTTGCGCGGTTCGCTCGGTTCTCGCCTGCATCGCGGTTCCGACGGCCTGTGGTACAGCTATGCGCAGTGGCCCAGCGCGCAGGTGCGCCGCGACATCTTTGCGCTCGGTCCTCTCGACGAGGAAGCCAGCCGCCGGATGAAGGCAGCCATCGCGGAGAGCCTTCCGGAGATCACGCTCGACACAAGGGCCGACTACCTCGATGCACTGCATCGCGAGGGCATCTGAAATGACGCGGCAGCCATGGACGGCCTGCACGCCAGCGGGATTCCTGCGGGCCTGATTCTTGCTGCAGTTTGCGCGGCACGTTCGCGAAGCGCGGCTCCGGTGCCGCCTTTCGCGTGTCAACTGGATGCATCGCGCACTCTTTCTCACCCCTGCGACGATCCTCGTCCGCTGCCTCCTGCCCGCCTGCCTTCTCGCCATCCCGGCGCGGGCCGCGATGAAGGCGGGGAGCGAACCGCGGCCTGCGGCGAACCTGGGACAGGGTTCGCGGCAGGCCGCGGAAGTTGCACTACGGACTCAGTGCTGCGCATCCGCGCTGGTACCGGCGTCGCCGTTGGCTTGTGCCGAGGCGGAGAGGCCGCCGCGGGCCGAGCCGTGGGCGTTGGCGTGGCCGCCGGCGTTGGCCGAGCCGTTGCTTTGGGCGGCCGGGCCAGCGTTGGCGTCGGTGGTGCCGTGGGCGGCGCCGGAGCCGGAGACGTCGAGCGATGCATTGCCGGTGCGGCGTGCGGCATCCGCTGCTTGGGGCAGCAGGCCCGACGACGGGGACGCCGAGTCATTCGACGGCTGTTGCGCGGCGTCCGTGGTTACCGGGCTGGTCCGCGCCGCGTTGCCTGCGGCAGCCGCGCCGAGCGAGCCGTCCGCGCTGACCGACTGGGCGCCGTTGGCGATCGCCTGCCCGGCGGTGTCCAGGCCCGCGCTGGCCGCGGCTTCGGCGTTCGCCGGGGCGCTCTGCACGCGATCCAGCGCGTTGCGGGTTCCGCGTTTGGCCGTCGAGACGGCTGAACGCGTCGAGCCGGCGGCCTGACCGGCGGCATCGGTGGCGGCCCGGCGCGGACCGCTGGCGTCGATGGCGCCATTCACGGAAGAACCCAGTTCGCCTGCACCGTTCAATACCGCGTTGCCGTTGCCGGCGGGGTTGGCGGCGACCGAGCCGGCGAGGCTGCCGGCCGCACCCGCGCCCGCCTGGCCGTTCACCTGGCGAGTGGCCTGCGCGGCGGCGCCGGTGGCCGCATCGGCGGCTGCCCCGGCACGCGGGTGCGGCGCGCGACGTTCGGCGGCACGGGGGTTCACGTCGGGAGCATGGAGATTGCCCATGCCGCGTGCGGCGCCGTCGATGCGACCACCGATCTGGTCCATGGTGGTCGGCATGGAACCGCGCAAGCCACCGCCGATGCCACCACCGAGCGCGCCGCCCAGCACCTGGGCATGCACCGGTATCGCCGTGGCGAGCGCAAGCGTGCCGGCGAGCAGGCCGATGGTGACAGTCTTGTTGATGAGAGTCGTGTTGCGCATGGTAGGACCTCCTGCCAGCGGACGATCCGCGGCTTCCAAGGTCCTGTACGTCGCTGCCGGGGGAATCCTTCCGTACCGGCCAGTGACGCTTGGGCGGCGTTCAGTTTCAGGGCGACAGCAGGCCGTAACCGTAACGCGGGTCGCGACCGCGGGCGCCGAGCGGGCGCGCTTCGCCGATCAGCTGCTGCTGCACCTGGGCCGCGGCGCCCGTGCGCGGGGCTTCCAACAGTTGCGCCGCTTTTCGCGCCACGATCGGCGCCGCGAACGAGGTGCCACGCAGTGCGTTGCGGCCGCTGCCGACCACACCGGACGCACAGAAATCCACCTGCTCGCCGCTGCCGGCTTCGGGCAGCACACGGTCGCGCGCGTCGACGCCGCTGACGCCGATCACGTCCGGGTACGCCGCCGGATACAGCGGTGGCGCCGCGGGGCCGTCGTTGCCCACGGCGCTGACCAGCACGTGGCCGCGGGCGATCATCGCCTGCACTGCACGCGCGAGCACCGGGTTGTCCGGACCGACCAAGCTGATGTTGATCACCGCCACGTGCTCGCGCGCCATCCACGCCAGCGCGTCCACCAGTTTCGAGGTGGCGCCGCCGACCGCATCGCCGCACCACAGGTCGGCGGCATACAGCGTGTCCGCGTCGCCGGCGACGAGGCGCGCGGCGACCGCCGTGCCGTGCCGCGACGGATTCGCCGTGGTGCAGTCGTGCCGCTCGATGCGCGCGTGCGCCAGCGCGGGATCGCCGGGATCGACGCCGCCGTCGATCAGCCCCACGCGTTGCGATGGCGCAACGGACGACGGCGCCGCCGCCGTCGCGACGCGGGCCGCGTCGCCCTCGCCGGCGGGCAGGTACAGGTGCTGATAGGTGAACGCTGCGCCCGGCGCGGCTCGCTGCAGGGCGCGCAGGGCGCGGGACGTGCGGCGGTTGCGGGTGTCGTGCAGCACCACGAAGTCCAGCCCCAGCGTGGCATCCGCCGACGTTTGGCGATCCACCACGAAACCGGCTGCCTGCACGGCATCGCGTTGCGCCGTCGACAGGCCGGTGGCGAGGAATTCGCCGCGCAGGACCGGCGCGCCGTGCGGGTCGATGTCGACGCGCCGAGGCTCCCTGCGCCGCAGCGTGTCGATCTGCACTTTTCGCGTGAGGGCGAGTGGGCCGCGCAGCAGGTCGTCGACGCTGTGCAAGGGCGCAACGGGATCCAAGCCGGGCAGACGCGCGCCGGGCAGTTGCACGTTCGGCAATCCTTGCACCGGGCCGAGCACCTGCGCCTGCGCAGGCGCCACGCCGATCGAGGCGATGGCCAGCAGCAAAACGAACACGGCGGACGGACGGCGCATGGGCATGGCCAACGGCCTCGGGAGCAACGGGGCCGGATGCTAGCATGGCCCCGCTTTACGCCCTCGAACCGCGCCGACGCGCACGAGGGAAGGAATCCACCCCTCCAGACGTAATGGAAGGTGATGCGTGAATTCGAGCGACGCCGTGCGCGAAGGACTGATCCCGCTGTTGCCGCGCCTGCGCCGGCTGGCGCGGGCGCTGGCCGGCCAGGCCGCCGACGCCGACGACCTGGTGCAGATCGTGCTGGAGCGCGCGCTCGCTCGTGCCGCGCAGTGGCGGCCGGATGCCGCGCTGGATCGGTGGGTGTTCGCGATCGCACGCAATGCCTGGCGCGACGAACTGCGCGCGCGCGGCCGTTCGCAGCATCTGTTCGCGCCGGAGGAAGCCGGCGAGATGGCGGCCGACCGCGCCAGTGCGCAGCCGGCGCAGCAACTGGAACTGGCGATGGCGCTGGCGGCGCTGCCGCCGGACCATCGCGAAGTGGTGGCCCTGGTGCTGGTCGAGGGCATGTCCTACGGCGAGGCCGCCGAGCTGCTGGAGGTGCCGGTGGGCACCGTCACCAGTCGCCTGGCTCGCGCCCGCGCCACCTTGCAGGCCCACCTTGGGAAAGAAGCATGAACGCGATCGACGACGACACCTTGCAGGCTTACGTGGATGGCGAACTCGACGCCGACGCGGCCGCGCGCGTCGACGCCGCGCTGGCGCACGACGCCGTGCTCGCGCACCGCGTGCAGCAGGCGCGTGCCGTGCGCGCGCAACTGCATGCCGCGTTCGACCCGGTGCTCGACGAGCCGGTGCCGGCGCGGCTGTCCGCCTTGCTGCAGCCGCCCGCCGCCCCGGCGCTCGCCGGTGGACGTCATGCGCACGCCATGCATCGCCGCGCACCACGGCGCTGGTATGTGGGCGCCGCGCTGGCCGCGTCGGTGGCACTGCTGGCCGTGGCCCTGTGGTGGCCGCGCGCCGACGGCGACATGCTGCGCATGCACGGCGGCCAGTCGTTTGCCGCCGGTCCGCTGGAGCAAGCGCTGAATCATGCGCTGGCAAGCGAACCGGAAGCAGATGCGCAGGTGGCGATCGGCCTGAGTTTCCGCAGCAACGACGGGCACATCTGCCGCAGCTTCGTGCTGCATCGTGCACCGGCGCGCGCCGGGCTCGCCTGCCATGGCGACGACGGCTGGAGCGTGCCCGTGCTCACCGCGGCGCCCTCGCCCGGGTACGACGGCGAACTGCGCCAGGCGGCCAGCGACTTGCCGAGCGCGGTCCGCGCCGCGATCGACGCCCGCTTGCGCGGCGAAGTCTTCGATGCGAAACAGGAGCGCGCAGCGCGCGACGCCGGCTGGCAGTAACTGTGCAGCCCATCACGCGGACTGCGCGACTGCGGCCGTCGACGGCCTTGCATCGCCGGTCCGCTGCCGTGCAGGCTAGGCAGCGCCCGACCGTCGGCCGGCCGCCACCTTCCAATGCGGAGACATACGCCATGTTCAGTCACGTGATGGTCGGCTCGAACGACATCGAA
Organism: Rhodanobacter sp. UC4443_H10; assembly: GCF_052978325.1. NCBI lineage: Bacteria > Pseudomonadati > Pseudomonadota > Gammaproteobacteria > Lysobacterales > Rhodanobacteraceae > Rhodanobacter > Rhodanobacter sp. UC4443_H10. The sequence continues at coordinate 1,606,771 of NZ_CM129668.1, forward strand.
CGGGCAAAGCGCTTCTATGACGCCGTGCTGGGTACGCTGGGAGCGGGCCAACCGCACCGCGACCGGACCGCCACCGGCCACGACCGCCTGTTCTATCGGCACGACGGCAACACCTTCTGCGTGAGCGAGCCGATCGACGGCGGCGCGGCAACGTTCGCCAACGGCGGCACGATCGGCTTCAAGTGCAACTCGCCCGAACAGGTGCGCGCGTTCCACGACACCGCCGTGGCCCACGGCGGCACCTCGATCGAACAGCCGCCCGGGCTGCGCGAAAGCGGCTTTGGCGCGCTGTACCTGGCCTACGTGCGCGACCCCGACGGCAACAAGCTGTGCGCGAGCCATCGCGTCAGGCGGGAGGAGTGAGAGCGGGCGAGAAGATGTCTTGTGCCGAGCCGCGCGGAGAGCCCGGAAGGCCCAGTAACGTCATCCCAGCGAACGCGGGAATCCATGGTGCGCCCCGCAAGATCAAGACGAATTCCCGCGTTCGAACTTCCTTTCGTTGAAACGCAGGAGCACGCATGAACCAGACCGCGAACGCCTCCGACCACCACACTTCGCGCATCGCCCGGCCACGCTGGGTGGCCACGGTGATCCGCCATCCCTCGGCGATCCTCCTGCTGGTGCAGCTGGCCGGCTTGCTGCTGTATCCGTTCATCGAGCAGACACATTCGGCGCGCGCGTTGTTCGGCGCGTTCGGTGTGGTGGTGTTGCTGCTGACGATCGCGATGGTGCAGCGCACGCGCGGACGCGGCTGGGTGAGCCTGGCGATCGCGGTGCCGGCAGTGGTATTGAACGTGATGGGCCTGACGCTGGAGCTGCCGGCGCTGCGGCCCTGGTGGGCGGCGCTGGAGGCGCTGTTCTACTTCTACGCGGCCGGCTGCCTGATCGCGTACATGCTGGCCGACCGGCGCGCCACCACCGACGAGCTGTTCGCCGCCGGGGCCACCTTCACCCTGCTGGTGTGGGCGTTCACCTATCTGTTCGTGTTGTGCCAGACCCTGCAGCCGGGCTGTTTTTCCGCGGCGGTCGACCCGCAGGCACCGCGCACGTGGACCGAGCTGCTGTTTCTGAGTTTCGCGCTGATGTCGAGCACCGGCATCGGCGACGTCATCCCGATCACCGTCCACGCGCGGGCGGTGGCAAGCCTGGAGATGTTCGTCGGCGTGATGTATCTCGCGCTGGTGGTCTCGCGGCTGATCGGGCTCACCATCGCTCCGTCGGCAGCGGGCGGCAAGCGCGGAGAATCGTGATTTTTCGACCGGATGAGGAGGTTCGCATGAACGCGCCAGACGCCACCCGCAAGCCGCTGATCACGCGACCGGCGCAGGGCCGCCGCTACGACATGGGCCGCATGCGCGCGGTATTCCATGCCGATGGCGCGCAGACTGCCGAGCGCTACTCGCTGTCGGAGTGGTGGCTGCAGCCGCGCACCGGCGGGCCGGGCAGCCATGCCCATGACGACGACCACATCTATTATGTCCTCGCCGGCACGCTCAGCGTCTGCATCGACGGCGAGTGGGCGCCAGCGCCGCGCGGCAGCTGGGTGCTGATCCCCGGTGGCACGCCGCACGATTTCGAGAATCGCGACGCGGCCGAATGCGGTTTCCTGTGCATCAACACGCCCGCTGGCTTCGAACGGAAGATGCACGAACTGGTGGCCTGGTTTGCCGACAACCCGCTGGGCGACGCCCGGTCCGATTGACTCGCGCCGGCCGGGCGGACGGGGCTCACTGGACGCCGCACGCCGACTGCAAGATACTGCGGCAGTCGGCACGTAAACGTTTACATCGCGCGTGCCCGACCCCACCGACCCCAAGCTCCGCTGACGACGAGGAATCCCCCGATGCGCCTCCCGGCCGCCTTCCGCCATTTCCTGCTCGGCCTGTGCGCCAGCGCCTTGCTGGTTGGCTCCGCCCTCGCGGCCACGCCGGCCACCGTGCAGATCCGCGTCGACGCACAGGCCGCCGGCACGCCGTTCCCGCACTTCTGGGAAACCATGTTCGGCTCCGGCCGCGCCTCGCTGTCGCTGCGCGACGATTACCGCAAGGACCTGGACGCCGTGCGCGAGGCCACCGGCCTCAGCTACATCCGCTTCCACGGCATCTTCGACCACGACGTGGGCATGGTGAACCGCGACCCGGACGGCTCGATCCGCTACAACTTCTCCTACATCGACCAGATCTATGACGGCCTGCTCGAGCACGGCGTGAAACCGTTCATCGAGCTGGGCTTCATGCCGCCGGAGCTCACCTCCGACCCGAACGAGCTGCAGGAGTTCTGGTATCACCCCAACCGCGCGCCGCCGAAGAACTACGCCGAGTGGGACGCGATGATCACCGCCTTCGCCCGCCACCTGGTCGCGCGTTACGGCATCGACGAGGTAGCCAGCTGGTACTTCGAGGTGTGGAACGAGCCGAACATCGGCTTCTGGGCCGGCGAACCGAAGCAGTCCACCTACTACACGCTGTACGACCACACCGCCCGCGCGCTGAAGGCGGTGAGCCCACGCCTGCGCGTCGGCGGGCCGGCCACCGCACAGGGCGCGTGGGCCACGGATTTCCTGGCGCACACGAAAAAGAACAACGTGCCGGTCGATTTCCTCAGCACCCACGTCTACGGCGACGACACCGCGCAGAACGTGTTCCACAGCGACGAGCACATCCCGCGCCGCGACATGGTCTGCCGCACGGTGGACAAGGTGCACAAGGAGATCCTCGCCTCGCCCTACCCGCAGATGCCGCTGGTGTTCAGCGAGTACAACGCCAGCTACGCCAACCTGCCCAACGTCACCGACACCGTGTTCATGGGGCCGTGGATGGCCAACACGATCCGCGAGTGCGCCGGCAAGATCCAGATCATGAGCTACTGGTCGTTCTCCGACGTGTTCGAGGAACAGGGCATCGTGCGCAATCCGTTCTACGGCGGCTTCGGCCTGATCGCCGCGCGACGCATCCCCAAGCCCGCATTCAACGCCTTCGCGATGCTGCACAAGCTGGGCGATCGCCAGCTGAAATCGGACTCCGACTCGGCCCTGGTGACCAGGCGCGACGACGGCACCGTGGTGCTGGCACTGTGGAACTACGCCCCGCCAGTGGGCGACACCGCCAGCTACACGCCCGGCAAGCCCCGGGGCACGAACAGGCATTTCAGCGTCGACGTGCGCAACCTCGCCGCCGGCGCCCATGCCACCGTGTGGCGGCTGGACGAAAACCACGGCAACGCGGTAGCCGCGTTCGACCAGATGGGTCGCCCGGACTTCCCCAGCCGCGCGCAGATCGCCGCCTTGCGCAAGGCCGGCGAGATGGCGCCGCCGCAGCGCGTCGAACTGCATGATGGCAAGCTGCAGCTCGACATTCCGCCGCAGGGGCTGGTGGTGGTCGAGTTGCGCTGAGGTCGGAGCCCGGCGCGCATCGCGCGCGCCGGAGGCGTCAACCGCCGACTGCCACCGGTTCGCCTGTGCGAACCGGATTTCGCTGCGCATGTTGCCGGCACAACTGCTCCACCAGCGCCCGGTGATCCGGCAGATCCTGCAGCGCGCGCCCCGCCACCTGCTGGATCATCGCGAACTCGCGCCGCGCCTCGTCCATCTGCGGGTAGGCGCTGCGGGCGTGCTCCAGGTCGGTCCTGAACTCCATGCCATAGAGCACGTACTGCCAGCTCGCCGGCATGAACATTTCCAGGTCGGTGACGAAGTCCAGCCGGTGCGGCGGGCGACGCCGCCACAGTTGCAGGCGATCGCGCAGCGTCGGCGGAATGCTGGCCGGGTTGGCGTTGTCGATCCAGAACGCCGAGTCGCGCCGCTGCGACAGGCAGTAATGCATCTTGATGAAGTCGATGATGCGCTCGTAGCGCGCCACCATCATTTCGTTGAAGCGCCGTGCCGTGCGCTCCATGTCGTCGTGATCGGCCGGGAACAGGTGGGTCAGCATGCACACCGCCAGCTCGACCAGCGCGATGCCGGTGGATTCCAGCGGTTCCACGAACCCGCCGGCCAGACCGACCGCCACGCAGTTCCCGCGCCAGTGTTCCGGGCGATAGCCGGTCTCGAACTGCAGGTGCTGGGCTTCGAGCGCATCGGCCGCCGCACCGACGTAACGGCGCGCGATCTCCTCGGCCTGCGTGGCATCCATGTGCCGAGACGAATAGACGTGGCCGATGCCGCGGCGCTTCTGCAGGCCGATGTCCCAGACCCATCCCGCCGGCTGCGCCGTGGCCCGGGTATACGGCAGGATCGGCGTGTCCGGTGCCGGATACGGCACCTGCAAGGCCACCGCGCGATCGACGAACAGCACGTCGCGGCGACTGCGGAACGCCGATCGCATGGCGCCGCCGATCAGGCTGCCGCGCAGGCCGGTGCAATCCACGTAGAGGTCGGCCGAGAGCGCACCGAGCTCGGTGGTGACCACCCGCGCGATATTGCCCCGCTCGTCCAGCTCCGTGCGTTCGACCGTCGCCAGATGGCGCTTCACGCCCAGGCCCTGGCCGTGCTCGGCCAGGGTGGCGGCGAAGGCGGCCGCGTCGAAATGGTAGGCATGGTTCATCGGTGCCTGGTAATCGGCATCGGAGGCGTGCTTTGGTGCGCGCCCGTGATCGACCAGCCGGCTCTGCATGGTCACCGCTTCGGCGAACGGCGTGCCTTCGGGCGCCGCGCCCAGCAACCAATACGGCAACAGCTCGGGACTGCCCGGCCGACGGCTGGGCGTGTTGAACGGATGGAAGAAACGATCCGCGCCCGGCATGCCCGGCGGCCGCACCCAGTTGACGTACTGGATGCCCTGCTTGAACGTCGCCGTGGCGCCGACCAGGAACCGGCGTTCGTCCAGGCCGATCGCCGCCAGCGTGCCCCGGATCGAGGGAAAGGTCGCCTCGCCCACGCCGAGCAGGCGGATGTTCGGCGACTCGACCAGCTCCACCTGGACGCTCTCCGGCGCCGTGCTGTTCATCGCCTTGGCCAGGTAGCAGGCGGCCAGCCAGCCGGCCGTGCCACCCCCGACGACCAACACCTTCTTGAGACGTGGCATGGATTTTCTCCCCTGCTGCCATGCAGCAAGCAAATTCGCGATATTCGCAGTAGCATCCGAATTGACAGCGCTGTCATATTGAAGTTGACAGCGCTATCAATCAGCCTACCGCAAGCTCACGATATTGGGGAGAGGGAGACCATGAAACTTCGCTATTCCGCGCTGTACATCGCCGTGACCGCTGTATTTGCATCGGCCGCGGTCCACGCGGCAGGCCAGCAGGCAAGCCAGCCGACGGAGAAAGCTCCCTCCGCCAGCAAGGTCAAGAACCTGGATGCCGTCCAGGTCACCGCGACCAAGCGCGAGACGCCGCTGCAGAAAACCCCGATCGCCATCACCGCGATCGGCGGCGACACGCTCGACAAGGAGCGCGTCATGACGGTGCAGGACCTGACCAAACTGGTGCCCGGCCTGCAAGGCACTTCGCAGGGCGACCACGGCGTGGTCACGCTGACCTTGCGCGGCATCGGCAACGACAGCGCCAAGACCGAGTATGCCGATCCGGAGGTCGCCACCTTCGTCGACGGCGTGTACACCCCGCGTGCCGAGGCCGCCGCGAGCCTGCTGCTGGACATGGACAGCGTGGAAGTACTGCGCGGCCCGCAGGGCACGTTGTGGGGCCGCAACTCCACCGCCGGCGCGATCAGCTTCAACACCGTCAAGCCCGACATCGATGGCGGTTTCTACGGCAACGGCAGCATCGGGCTGGGCAACTACAACCAGAGCGGCGTGCGCGCGGCGGTGAACCTGCCGATCAGCAGCACCTTCGCGATGCGCGTGGCCGCCGTGCACGAACAGCACGATGGCTACGTCGACTACCAGAACCCGGTGGGGCAGATCCCGACGCTGGCGCAGCAGCAGGCCAACTATCTCGCCTCCGGCGGCGATCCGGCCAATTTCCGGCCGATCGACACCAACCTGTTCGTGCAGAAGGGCCCGAAGTACAACTCCCAGGACCAGTCCGCCGCGCGCGTGAGCGCCCGCTGGCGGCCCAGCGACAGCTTCCTCTGGGATCTGTCGTACGAGTACTTCAAGGATCGCGGCACGCCGGGCATGAACCTGATGCAGCATCCGCGTGCGGGGCAGGATTTCTGGTCCGCGCTGATCGACGTGGCGCCGTACCTGGACCGCAGCTCCCACTCGGTACGCAGCCGGATGGACTGGGTCATCAACGACAACCTCGAACTGACCTACGTGGCGGGCTTCAACCGCTACTCGGGCAAGAGCGACTTCGACCAGGACGGCGGCGTCAACGTGCCGACCAGTTTCACCACCAACGGCGTGTACCAGGAAGACCGCACCAACCATTCCAACTATCTCAGCTCCAGCCACGAGTTCAACCTCAAGTCCCGCGGCGACAACACGCTGGACTGGATTCTCGGCGCGTACTACGAGCACGAGAACAACAACATCCGCTTCGACATCCCGATCATGAACGGCACCCAGCAGGGCACCGTCAGCTGGCAGGGTTCCTTCATCCAGCCGGAGGAACGGGTCACCGCCACCGCCGCCTTCGCCCAGGCCACCTGGAACATGAGCGACAGCTGGCACCTCACCGGCGGCGCGCGCTGGTCGCACGACAAGCGCGAGAACCGCGGCGGCGTCAACTGGGGCTGGGCCTACGACCCGGCCTACCCGCAGCAGCCCATCTCGCCCGGCCAGCAGCCCGGCGATGTCGGCTTCGCCATCAGCCAGCACAACGACGCCACCTACAGCAAGAGCAAGCCCACCTGGCTGCTGCGGATCAACCATGACATCGGCGCCGACAGCATGATCTATGCGAGCGTATCGACCGGCTACAAATCTGGTGGCACCCAGGATGGCGGCGCGCTGTACCAGCCCGAGACGCTGACCAACTACGAGATCGGCGCCAAGCTCGCGTTCCTCGACGGCCACCTGACCTGGAACAGCGCCGCGTATTACGAAGTGTTCAAGAACTACCAGTTGTCGGCACCGGTCACCTATCCCGATGGTTCGCACGGGCTCGGCTTCTCCAACGTCGGCGGCAAGACCAAGGTGGCCGGCTTCGAATCCGAGCTGGCCTGGCAGTCGACCAACGACCGCGCCAACCTCGTGTTGTCCTTGATCCCCGAGAAGAAGCTGGGCACGGAGAAGTACGCCGCCAGCAACGACTACTACGTGCCGACGATCTGCCCGCCGGAGTCGACCATCAGCAACAACTGCATGGACATTTCCGGCAACGACCTGCCGCACGCCCCCAACGTGTCGCTCACCGCCATCTACGAGCACGACTTCGTGCTGGGCAGCGGCGGCCGCCTGACGCCGCGGATCAGCGCGCAGTACCAGAGCGCCCAGTGGCTCAGCTGGTTCAACTTCGGCGCAGGCGACAAGCAGAAGGCCTACGCGCGCGGCGATCTCTCGCTGCGTTACACCGAGCCCGGCGACAAGTGGTACATCAACGCCTACGTGCAGAATGTCACCGACGGCAAGGTGAAGAGCAACGCGGCAGGCAGCACCCTGCTCGCCGACGGCAGCGTGGCATTCACCTCCCAGTACCTGCCGCCGCGCACCTACGGCGTGCAGTTCGGGTTCTGGTTCTAAGGAGCCATTCGTTTCACCGGCGACAGGCCCCTCCCCTGCGGTCGCCACTGGATGCCCCGGCAACGGGGCATCCTTTTTTTCTGGCGAAGGGTGGCCCGCGATGGATGCGATTCGGCTCAGCGGGAGCGCGGACTCTTGCCATTCACGAACGGCATCACACCCGCGTCTCTGCTTTCAACTTCTTTGACGAAGCTCAGCCATGGAATCCGTTCGCGCTGAGCCTAGCTTGCGATAGCAAGCGAAGTCGAAGCGCCTCTTGGCGGCTACCCTTCGACTTCGGCCCTGCGGGCCTGCGCACAGGGCGAACGGGCGGGAGCTCAGGGCCTCGGCTCAATGCACCTTGCAGGCCAGCGTCCTGTCCGCCACGGTGCCCAGCGCCACTTCGGTGAGGACAATGCTTTCGCCACGGCTGCTGGTCCACTCGAATGGCCGATCCAGCTTGCTCATGTCGGCGCCCGCATCGCGGAAGCACTTCAGCGGAATGCCCACACGCAGCCACTGCCCGCGCGGCAGCGCCGCGAGTTGGGAGCCGATCGAAACCCCGGCGCCGCAGCCCTTGCCGCAGGCGACGCCGAGGGTCGTGCCGCGGGGCGACAGCGCATCGATGCGCAGGGTGGCCACCAGCATCACGTCGCCGTTGGTCTGGCGATCCAGGTCCAGCGGCGAGCTGCTCGCCAGCGCGGCGGTCGCCGTGCCTGCAGCGGACCAGCTCAAGCGTCGCGCGTCTTCCTGCGCCTTGTAGTCGAGGGCGGCCACTTGCAGGCTGCCGTCGCCGGTGGCGGCAGGCGCCGACGATACGGTGTCGCTTTCGCCGTTGGCCGCCGTCAGTTGCAAGGCGAAACCGTGCGCCGCCTGGCCGCGCACGAAGTACACCCCGGCGCGCTCGTCATCCAGCGCCACGCCGGCCTGCTCCGGCAAGGTGCCCAGCTCGCGGTGATCGGCATAGCTCAGGCCATAGCCATAGGGGAATTGCGGGTGGTAATCCGGCTGCCCCACGTTGAGCGGTGTCTGGATCGCCGTGCGCGGCCACGAATAGGGCAGCTTGCCGTGGAAGTCGTAGTCGATCGAGCCGTCGCGCTTGCGCAGCAGCACGTCGGCGATGCCCTCGCCCTCGCTGCCGGGCAGCCATGCCACCACGAAAGCATCGGAGGCGTTGATCTCGCGATTCATCCACAACGGCCGGCCGGTGATGAACAGGGCCACCACCGGCACGCCCCGATCATGCAGGCGGCGCAGCAGGTCGAGGTCGTGATCGTTTCCGGGCTTGTAGGCAAGGTTGGGCAGGTCGCCCTGGAACTCGGCATAGGGATCCTCGCCGAACACCACGATGGCGGCGTCGGGCTTCTGCCTGTAACTGCCGTCGACCGACAGCACCGCCGTGCCGCCCGCGGCACGCACCTGCGCATCGATGCCGGCCCAGATCGAGGTTGCGCCAGGGAAGTTCGCGTTGGTGAGGCCGGTGCCTTGCCAGGTCAGGGTCCAGCCACCGTTCTGCTTGGAGATGTTGTCCGCGCCATCGCCGGCGACCAGGATGCGCTTGCGCGGGTCCAGCGGCAGCAGGCCGTGGTTGTTCTTCAGCAGCACCAGCGACTCGCGCACGGCGCGCCGCGCCACGGCCCGATGCGCGGCGCTGCCGATCACCTGCGCCGATGAGCGGGCCAGCGGATTTTGGCTGGGCAAGCCTTGCTTGAACATGCCCAGGCGCATCTTCACCCGCAGGATGCGGCTGACCGCGTCGTCCACGCGGCTCATCGGGATCGCGCCGGACTTCACCTCGGCCAGCGTGTTGCGGTACAGCCCCTTCCAGGAATCGGGCGCCTCCAGCATGTCCAGGCCGGCGTTGTAGGCGGCGGCGCAATCCTCGTTGGTGCAGCCGGGCACCTGGCCATGCGCGTTCCAGTCGCCCAGCACGATGCCGTCGAAACCCATGCGCTTTTTCAGCACGTCGGTGATCAGCGCCTTGTTGCCGGCCATCTTCACCCCGTTCCAGCTGGAGAAGGACACCATCACCACCTGCACGCCGGCGCGGATGGCCGGCGGATAGCCCGCTCCATGCACGTCGCGCAGCACCGCCTCGCTGACTTCCGCGTCGCCCTGGTCCTTGCCGTCCCTGGTGCCGCCGTCGCCAATGAAATGCTTGGCGGTGGCGATCACGTGATTCGCATCGAGGAACTGCGGCGTGCCGACCGCGCCCTCCAGCCCGGTCACGATCTGCGAGGCGTATGCCGCCACCAGTGTCGGGTTTTCCGAATAGCCCTCGTAGGCGCGGCCCCAGCGACTGTCGCGCGGCACGGTCAGGGTGGGGGCGAAGGTCCAGTTGATGCCGCTGGCGCGCAGCTCCCGCGCGGTGACCTTGCCGATGTCGCGCAGCAGTTCGGGATCGCGCGTGGCGCCCAGGCCCACGTTCTGCGGAAACAGCGTGCTGCCGACCAGGTTGTTGTGACCGTGCACGGCGTCGATGCCGAACAGCACCGGGATCGCGGGGCGCCCGTCGGAGCGCTCCAGCGAGGCGCGATGGAACGCGTCGGACAACTTCTTCCACTGCGCTGCGGTGCCGTACTCGCCACCGTCGGGGCCGGAATTGCCGCCGGCCAGGATCGAGCCGAGGCGGTACTGGCGCACGTCCTCCGGCGTCACGTACTTGATGTCGGCCTGGATCATCTGGCCGACCTTGTCCTCCACCGACATGCGATCCAGCAGCGCCTTCACCCGTGCGTCCAGCGCGGGGTCGGCCGGCAACGGCGAGCTCACCCTGGGCCACAGCTGCGGATGCACGGTGGTCGAGGGGCTGACGGCATGGGCCGGCACGGCAAGGAGCAAGGTGCCAGCGATCGAAACGACCACAAGACGGCAGGGCAGGCCCCGGATCGGGCGAAAGGACTGTGGCACGTGAGGCTCCAGGCTGGCTCGCGCGCAAGGCGCGGAAGCCGCAGCGTGACACAATTGACAGCGCTGTCAATTTGCAGGGCAACATCGCCGCGGAGCGGGCTCGCGGCGGCCAATTCAGGCGGGGCTGGCGGTCGAGTCGCGGACTTCCAGCGAGAACGGCATCTCCACCAGCCGCCCTGGTCCGCGACCGCGCAATACTTCCAGCAATTGCAGGGCGGCGACCTTGCCCATCTCGCGGCTGGGCTGGCGAATCGTGGTCAGTGCCGGCCACAGCTGGCTGGCCAGCGGGATGTCGTCGAAGCCGCACACGGAAATGTCCTGCGGCACCTTCATGCCCCGCTCGTTGGCCACCCACATCACGCCGCTGGCCATGTCGTCATTGGCCGCGAACACCGCGGTCGGACGTTTCTTCAGCGCGAACAACTGCCGCGCCGCGGCCACCCCCGAGGCGAAGGTGAAGGCACCCTGCACCACCAGTGCCGGGTCCTCGACCAGGCCGGCGGCGGCCATCGCCTCGCGGTAGCCGGCCAGCCGCCACCTGCTGGCGCCGTGGTCGGCAATACCCGAGACGTGCGCGATCCGCCGGTGCCCAAGCGACAGCAGGTGCTCGACCATCGTGCGCGCGGCGAGTTGCTCGTCCATCGCCACGCCGATGTTGTTCTCCCGCGACACCGGCGACACGCTGGCGAACGGCACCTGGCGTTCGCGCAGGCGCTTGAGCAGCGGTGCGTAGTCGGTGATCGGCGGGGTCAGCACGATGCCGTCGGGATGATGGTCGGAGATCACCGCATCGAGCCGGCGCACGAAATCCTCGCCGCGCATGCGCAGCGGCCGCACCATCATGTTGTAGCGGTGCGCGTCGCAGGCCTCGAGCACGCCATCCTGGATCTCGGCCAGGTAGGTCGAGGCGGGATTGTCGTTGTTGTCGTACAGCATCGCCACCAGGAACGAACGATTGCCGGCCAGGCTGCGTGCCGACGACAGCGGCCGGTAATCCATCGCCTCCATCGCCTCGGTCACGCGCTTGCGCGTGGCGTCGCTGACGTTGGCCTCGTCGTTGAGCACGCGCGACACCGTCTTGGGCGAAACGCCCGCGCGGCGTGCAACGTCTTCCAGCCTTACCCGCATGCCTTGATCCAAGTGTTGCCGCGCCTGCGCTCAACTATGCGGTCAGCGCCGGCTCGTTTACAAGAACCGCCGCGACCGGCGGTCGGCAGCCGCCCGGGACCCGGCGCGGCCAGGGCATGAATACGTATGCATCGGGTAGTCGTCGGCGCGCGCGGCTGCCTACCATGCCGGATGGCCGGGCCGGTTGGGTGCCGTGGATGCTGCACTCGCAACGTGCAGGCCGGGCGCGGCCGTGACATAACAGCTGTCGGAGAATCCAGCACATGAGCCGCATGACCCCTCGCCACACTTCCAGGCTCTCGCCATGCTGGGCCTGATGCTGGCTGCCGCCATGGCCAGCGCGCCGCTGGAAGCGCCCGCATGGCATGACGGGCTGGACTGGCACGGCGTGCACGTGGGCATCCGGCGTGACGCGCAGGACGCCTACACCCTGGACTGGCCGTTCGGGCAGCGGGTGATTGCGCCGCAACCGTTCAAGGCCGATACCGCCAGTGCGCTGTTCGACGGCTTGTACGCGATGGCGCAGGACGATCTGCGCCAGGATTCGGTGAGCGCGATCCGCGACGGCGCGTTCGACCACGGCGCGCCGATTCCCTGCCACTGTTTCGAGACCGGGTTGAAGTGGCCATACGTGTGGACGCGCGACCTGTCGTACGCGATCGACCTCGGCCTGTGGCGGTTCGACCGCGCCCGCGCGCGCAACGGGCTGGAGTTCAAGCTGTCCGGCGTGCGCGAACCATCCGCGCCGCAGGGCCTGTACGTGATGCAGGACACCGGCTCGGGCGGCAGCTGGCCGATCAGCACGGATCGCGTGGTGTGGTTCCTCGCCGCGCGGCACCTGCAGGACGATGCCGCGTTCGCCGACAAGATGCGCACGGCCCTGCGCGACACCCTGGCGCAGGACCGGCAATACGCGTTCGACGCCAATTTCGGCTTGTACCGCGGCGAGACCTCGTTCCTGGACTGGCGCGAACAGACCTACCCGGCGTGGACCGCCAACGAGGTGACCTTCATCGGGCAATCGTTCGCGCTGTCGACCAACGTGCTGCACTACGAGGCGTTGCAACTGGCCGCCGCGCAGGCCGGCGCCGATCACCAGGCTACCGCCAGGAACACCTACCGCACCCAGGCCGCGGCGCTGAAGCAGGCGATCAACCTGCACTTCTGGCGCGCCGACCGCGGCATGTACATGAGCTACATCGGTGGCGACGGCACGCCGGTGGACAGCTACGACCTGCTCGGCATCTCGCTGGCGATCGCCAGCGGAGTGGCCGACGGCGAGCGCGCGCGCCAGACCCTGGAGAACTATCCGAGCTGGCCGGCCGGCAGCCCGGTGATCTGGCCCGAACGCAGCGACCAGCCGATCTATCACAACCGCGCGATCTGGCCGTTCGTCAGCGCCTACGCGCTGCGCGCCGCACGCACGGTCAACGACCCGGCGCGCATCGCCCACGAGATCACCTCGGTGATGCGCGGCGCGGCGCTGGTCGGCTCCAACATGGAAAACTACGAGCTGCTGACCCAGGGCCAGCACGTGGACGAGGGCAAGCTCAGCGGCCCGGTGGTCAATTCGCCGCGCCAGCTGTGGTCGGTGGCGGCGTACCTGGACGTGGTGACCGAGGGCGTTTTCGGCGTGGAGGAAGACGGCCGCGTGCAACCGAAGCTGCCTGTCTCGCTGGTGCCGATGCTGTTCGGCGCGCGCAACGCCATCAGCCTGGACCTGCCCGGTCGCCGGATCACGCTGCAATTGCCGGCCAAGCGTGACGGCAACCTGCTGGTCGCCGATCGCATCCGCACGCAAGGCACGCATGCCACCGTGACGTTGAAGGCGATCCGGGCCGACGCACCGCCGCTGCGCATGGACGCCCCGCTGTACGCGCCGATCGCCCCGGCCGCGCCGACGCTGGCCGCCGACGGCGATCGCTGGATCGTCAACGGCGACGGGAAGCTGCAGCTCTACGTCAACGGGCAGCGCGCCGGTGCCATCGACGGCCACGGCACGCTCGCCCGCACCGAGGATCTCGCCTGCGTGCGCGCCACCCGCGTCGATGCGCATGGCCTGGAATCCCTGCCCAGCCCGGCGACCTGCGTCGGCCCGGTCGATCAGGCCGGCGGCGACTGGCCGCGCCACTGGACCGCGCCCGCCACCGGCAGCTATCGCGTGTGGGCGAATTACCGCAACGCCAACGGCCCGATCAACACCGGCGTCACCGCCGCGGTGAAATGGCTGCTCATCAACTGCGATGGCAGCGACACGCAGCGCGTGCCGCTGGTGATGCCGCACAGCGTGGCCACCCAGCCATCCACCCATGGCCGCTTCAGCGCCACCGGCAAGGCGCGCTGCACGTTCGCGCTGGAGGACGGTTTCAACATGAGCTACCTGCAGCACTTCGCGCACTACACGGGCGGTACCGGCGGCATCGACGGGCCGTTGAACCAGGCCGAGGTCGACGACCTGCACATTGCGCCGCTGGCGGACGGAACCCGTACCCCATGAGCAGGAAACCCGAACTGTCGTTCTGGCAGATCTGGAACATGTGTTTCGGCTTCCTGGGCATCCAGTTCGGCTTCGCATTGCAGAACGCCAACGTCAGCCGGATCTTCCAGACGCTCGGCGCCGAGGTGAACGACATCCCGATCCTGTGGGTGGCCGCACCGCTCACCGGGCTGATCGTGCAGCCGATCATCGGCCACTACTCCGACCGCACCTGGAACCGGCTCGGCCGTCGCCGGCCGTATTTCCTGGCCGGCGCGATCCTCGCCACGCTGGCCCTGCTGGCGATGCCGAACTCACCCACGCTGTGGGTGGCTGCAGGGCTGCTGTGGATCATGGACGCCTCGTTCAACGTGTCGATGGAGCCGTTCCGCGCCTTCGTCGGCGACCAGTTGCCGGAGCACCAGCGCCCGCGCGGCTTCTCCATGCAAAGCGTGTTCATCGGCGTGGGTGCGGTAGTGGCGTCGCTGATGCCGTGGCTGCTGACCAAGGTCGGCGTCAGCAACGTCGCCCCGGACGGCGCGATTCCGGACACGGTCAAGTACGCCTTCTACGCCGGCGGCGCCCTGCTGATGGGCACGGTGCTGTGGACCGTGCTCTCCACGCGGGAGTACCCGCCCGAGCAGTTGCGCGAATTCGACGATGACGCCAGGCCCATGCCCGTGGACGCCTCGCGCGCGTGGCGGCCCGGCCTGCTGCTGATCGTCGGCGGCCTGCTGGTATGGCTGGCCATCCGGCACTTCTCGCTCGAAAAGGAACTCTACGTGCTGGCCGGCGGCCTGCTGGTGTTCGGCGCGCTGTTCGCCTGGCTTGCCTTCAGCCGCAGCCAGGGCATGCTGCGCGAGGTGATGGGCGATCTCTACAGCATGCCGGATGCGATGCGGCGGCTCGCCATCGTGCAGTTCTTCTCGTGGTTCGCGCTGTTCGCGATGTGGATCTTCACCACCCCGGCGGTAACCGCCGTGCAGTTCGGCAGCAGCGACCCGCATTCGGTGGCCTACAACACCGGCGCCAACTGGGTCGGCGTGCTGATGGGTGCGTACAACGGCTTCGCCGCGCTGGCGGCGATCGCGATCCCGCTGCTGGTGCGCCGCATCGGCCTGCGCTGGAGCCACCTGGTCAACCTGTGGCTGGGCGGCGCGGGGCTGCTCTCGTTCCTGTTCATTCGCGATCCCGACTGGCTGCTGCTGTCGATGGTCGGGGTGGGCGTGGCGTGGGCGTCGATCCTGTCGCTGCCCTACGCGATGCTGTCGGACAACCTGCCCGCGCAGAAGATGGGCGTGTACATGGGCATCTTCAATTTCTTCATCGTGATCCCGCAGCTGATGGCGGCCAGCGTGCTCGGCCTGCTGCTGCGGTTGTGCTTCCACGACGAGCCGATCTACGCGCTGGCGCTGGGCGGTGCCAGCCTGTTCGTGGCCGGTCTGTTCACCCTGCGCGTGCGCGAGCCCGCCATCGATGACGGAAAGCCTTCGCCCGCCGCGTAGGAGCCCGCTCGCGGGCGATGCTCTTGAAGTCGGGATCTGCAAGAGCAAGAGCTATCGCCCGCGAGCTGGCTCCTGCACGGAGAGTCGGAAGGGTCAGACGTACTCGACCACCTCAAGCCCGAAGCCGCCCAGTCCCACCAGTTTGCGCGGCGTACCCAGCACGCGCAGGCGGTGCACGCCGAGGTCGGCCAGCATCTGCGCGCCGAGGCCAAGCTGGCGCCACTCCTGCTGCTGCGCATCCTCCGGCGCCTGCGCCGTCGGCTTGCCCTGCAACCGCGCCAGCAGGGCCTCCGGCGTGTCCTCGCCGGAGAGCACCAGCAGCACGCCGCGACCCTCGTCGGCGATGCGGCGCAAGGCCGAAGTGACGGTGAGGCCGAGGTCGTCGCGCTTGAGATGCAGCACGTCGGACAAGGTATTGCGCACGTGCACGCGCGAGAGCACCGGCGCGCCGTCGTCCACGGTGCCGCGCACCAGCGCGTAGTGCAGGCCGCGACGGATCACGTCGCGGTACGCCACCAGCCGGAACGGGCCGAACTCGGTCTCCACCGCTTCCTCGTGTACACGCTGCACGGTCTTTTCGGTTTCCAGCCGGTAACGGATCAGGTCGGCGATCGAGCCGATCTTCAAGCCGTGCCTGGCCGCAAAGACTTCCAATTCGGGACGACGCGCCATCGAGCCGTCTTCATGCAGCACTTCGATCAGCACCGCCGACGGCTCCAACCCGGCCAGCGCGGCCAGGTCGCAGCCGGCCTCCGTGTGGCCGGCGCGGGTCAGCACACCGCCCGGTTGCGCGGTGAGCGGAAAGACGTGGCCGGGCTGGGCCAGGTCCTGTGGCTTCGCATCGGACTTCACCGCCACCTGGATGGTGCGCGCGCGGTCGTGCGCCGAAATGCCGGTGGTGACGCCCTCGGCCGCCTCGATCGAGACGGTGAAATTGGTGTGGTAGACCGAGGTGTTGTCGCTCACCATCGGCCGCAGCCCGAGCTGGCGCGTGCGCTGCTCGGTGAGCGTGAGGCACAGCAGGCCGCGCGCCTCGCGCACCATGAAGTTCACGTCTTCCGGCCGCACCATCTGCGCGGCCATGATCAGGTCACCCTCGTTCTCGCGGTCCTCGTCGTCGAGGATCACGACCATGCGGCCGGCGCGGATGTCTTCGAGGATTTCGGGGATGGTGTTGAAGGGCATGGGGACGTCCTGGGGAATTTTGATTTGATCGCAGTGACAGGGAGTGAGTGGAGAGGAGTGAGAAGTGAGAGAAGGCATCTCGATGCTGCGGCTCTCTCTCACTTCTCACTCCTCCCCACTCACTTCTCGCCTTCAGGCAAAGCCGTGCTGTTTCAAGAACGCCTCGTCGAGCTTCGGCGCCTCGCCGCTGGCCAGCAGGCGCTCGACATAGCGTGCAATCACGTCCACCTCGATGTTCACCGCATCACCCGCGCGGCGCGCGTGGAACGCCGTATGCTCGACCGTGTGCGGGATCAGGTTGACGCCGAAGCGATGGCCGGCGACTTCGTTGACGGTGAGGCTGGTGCCGTCGATGCAGATCGAGCCTTTCGCGGCGATGTAGCGCGACAGGGCGGCGGGCACTTCGAACGTCCAGCGCTGCGAGCGGCCATCGGGCGTGATCGAGACCACCCTGCCCAGCCCGTCGACATGGCCGGAGACCAGATGCCCACCGAGCCGGTCGGCCAGGCGCAGCGCCTTTTCGAGATTCACCGGATCGCCGGGCTTCAACTGGCCCAGCGACGTCAGCGACAGCGTCTCGTTGGAAACGTCGGCGCTGAAGCCGCGCGCGTCCAGCATGATCGCGGTGAGACATACGCCGGAGACGGCGATCGAGTCGCCGAGCTGCACGTCGGTGAGGTCGAGGTCGGCGGTATCGACGTGCAGGCGCACGTCACCGCCGCGCGGTTCGAGTCGCGCAACGCGTCCCACGGTCTGGATGATGCCGGTGAACATCAGCACACCTCCCGGGGGGAGATGGCAAGCGAGACTGAAACGATGACAGGCATGAAACGTTCTCCGCGTCGGAAAGCGAGAACGCCCCAAGGCATGAGGCAGACGCATGGCATCGCTGCCATCCGCCTGGCCGTCTTCTTTCATCCGGACTGTGGGCCGCACCGGCGAACCGGAACAACCTGGACCGTCGGCTCCGGCATCGGACCGGATCTGCTGACCTCCCGATGCTGCCGGGAGCGCTCGCGGGCTCGTTCCGAGGAACCTACCGCCGGTGGGGAATTTCGCCCCGCCCTGAAGACGTTTGCCGATGAACCGGCCGCCGGATTCTAACACGCCCGCCATGCGCCACTCGCGCGCCAGCCGTTTGCCCGCCCGCTGCGGCATCATGTCCGTCCCTGCCAAGGAGGTTTCCATGCGCAAGCATCGACGCGGCTGGTCGACGTGGCTCGCCATCCTGCCGGCCATGTTCTGGCTGGCCCACGCGCGCGCCGGCGAGGCGCCGGCCGACGTCTACACCGGCACGCTGGGCCGGCAGGCCATCGTGCTGCAACTCACCCCCGGCGACGACGCCGCCACGGCCGGCCGCTACTTCTACGTGCGCCACCATCGCGACATCGCCTTGTCGGGCGCGCCGGCCAGCAACGGTCACCTGCAACTGCGCGAAGGCTGGGACGCCGACGCCAACGGCCCGCGCATCACGCTGGACCGGCAAGCCGACGGTGGCTGGCGCGGCCAATGGCAGGACGACAAGGGAACGACCCTGCCGGTCGCCCTGCACCCGGCCACGGTGGCGCCGCCCTCCGCCGATACGCCGCCCTGGCTGAAGCAGCTCCATGCGAGCGACCGCTACGACTACCTGCGCCTGGCCGGCCTCAAGCCACAGGCCGGCAAGCGCGAAACCTTCATGGGCCATGCCCTGCAGTGGTGGCGCGTGCCCGACGCCGGCATCGCGTTCTTCGAGATCCTGGACGGGTACCCGCCCGCCGAGCTTGCGCGCATCAACCAGGTGCTGATGGACCGGATGTGGCGGGAAACCGGCAGCTACTACGACTGCATGTTCAACCACTTCAACGAAGGCGATTACGAGCAGACGGTGACGCCGCGCCTGCTCACGGCGAACCTCGTCAGCGTCAGCGTGTTCACCAATTACTACTGCGGCGGCGCCCATCCGGACTTCGGCGATGCGGCGATCAACCTCGACGCGCACACCGCCCGGCCGCTGACCCTGGAAGACCTGCTGTGGTTGGGCAAGGGTGAGCCGTTGCACTATGCCACGGATGCCGACGGCAACCCCGCACCCGGCTCGGCCAGCTTCGAGGCGTGGTCGGATTACCGCGAGCAGCACCTGGCGCCCTGGCTGGCGCGGCAATGGCGGCAACTCTATCCGCAGGAGACGACGGCCACCGGCGGCGAAGACGATTGCGGCTACGACGACCCCGGCGTGTGGCAGTTCGTGAGCTGGCACATGACACCGAAGGGCTTGTTCATCGGCCCCTCCTACGCTCGCGCCGCGCGCGTGTGCGAAGCCAACGACGACTGGTCGGTGCTGCCGTGGGAGACGGTGCGCCGGCATCCGGGGCGGCTCCGGCCCGGCTTGCCCTGAGTGACGCTGTGCGCGTGTTGGCGAGCGGGCGACGTGCGTGTGCGCGTCAGGCCGGCGGGCGCAGGCGCAAGCGGATATCCGGACCGAGCATGCGCTGGTCGACCACCTGCAACTGCCAGCGCGATGCCATGTCGGCCAGCGACGGCAACTGCAGCAGCGGCCGCGCGCTGTCGCCCAGCAGCAAGGGCGCGACATAGAGCAGCAGTTCGTCGACCAGGCCGGCCGCGAACAGCGCGCCGCACAGGGTCGGGCCGGCTTCGACGTGGACCTCGTTGCAGCCGCGTCCGGCCAGCAAGGCGAGCACGGCGGGCAGGTCGAGTCCGTGGTCTCGTGTCGCCACCGCAAGGCGTTCCGCCCGGGCAAAGCGATCGTCTGCGCACGTTGCCGCAGCGCCATGCAGGACCAGCGTCGGCGCCGCGCCGTCCAGCACATGGCTGCCGGCGGGCGTGCGCAGTTGGCGATCCAGCAGCACGCGCAGCGGCGGCATGAACTCCTCGTCCTGCGGCAACCGGACGGTGAATCGCGGATCGTCCGCCAGCACCGTGCCACTGCCGGTGAGGATTGCCGAGCTGCGCGCGCGCCAGCGCTGCACGTCCAGGCGCGCCGCATCGCCGGTGATCCACTTCGACTCGCCACTGGCCAGTGCGGTGCGCCCGTCCAGGCTCATCGCCAGCTTCACCCGCACGAACGGGCGGCCGCGTTCGAGACGGCCGAGGAAGCCGCAGTTCAACTCG
Source organism: Rhodanobacter sp. UC4443_H10 (assembly GCF_052978325.1). NCBI lineage: Bacteria > Pseudomonadati > Pseudomonadota > Gammaproteobacteria > Lysobacterales > Rhodanobacteraceae > Rhodanobacter > Rhodanobacter sp. UC4443_H10. Next base: position 1,626,648 of record NZ_CM129668.1, read on the forward strand.
CGCGCCGGCCTGCGCAGCAGGCCGGTTTCGACCGCAACGCCGGCGGCGCGCAGCTTGTCGATGCCGCGACCGGCCACCTGCGGAAACGGATCTTCCGCGGCAATCACCACCCGCGCCACACCGGCGGCCACCAGCGCATCGGCGCATGGCGGCGTACGTCCATGGTGTGCGCACGGCTCCAGGGTCACGTAGGCGGTGGCGCCCCGCGCCCGCGCGCCCGCCTCGCGCAACGCATATACCTCCGCGTGCGGCTCGCCGGCGCGCTGATGAAAGCCGGTACCGATCACCTCGTCGCCATGCGCGATCACGCAGCCCACGCGCGGATTCGGCTGGGTGGTGTACAGGCCGCGCTCGGCCAGGCGCAGCGCGTGCGCCATGTGGAGGTGGTCAGTGCCTGAAAATGCCATGCGTCGATTGTACGGGCCCGCTGGCGGGCGATGCTCTTGGCCGGGAATCGGCCTTTCGACAAGCTCGGGACGGTGAATTGGGGAATCGGAGAAACGGGAGCATCGCCCGCCAGCGGGCTCCTACGGTTTGCGCGTACCGCCACCGAGCAGGGGAAGCTGCAGATCGGACAGGCCCGGCAGGTCGCGTTCCAGCTTCTCGATCTCCTCGCGGAACGCGTGCACGTCCTCGAACTTGCGGTAGACCGAGGCGAAACGCACGTAGGCGACCTGGTCGAGGTTCTTCAGCTCGCGCATCACCAGCTCGCCGACCTGGCGCGAAGGCACCTCGCGTTCGCCGCTGCGACGCAGGTCGTTGACGATCGCCCGCACCGCCGCGTCCACCGCATCACTGGCCACCGGCCGCTTCTGCAACGCCCGCTCGAAACTCACCCGCAACTTGCGCTCGTCGAAGGTCTCGCGCCGCTCGCCGCTCTTCACGATCGCCGGCAACTTCAGCTCGGCCGTCTCGAACGTGTTGAAGCGCTCGCCGCACTGCGGACACTCGCGCCGCCGCCGCACGGTCGAACCGTCCTCGGTCAGGCGCGAGTCGATCACGCGCGTGTCTTCGTGCTGGCAGAAGGGGCAATGCATGGGTCAGGAATGAGGGTAGAGAAGTGAGTAACGAGAGAAAAGCATCAACGCCGGCTTTCTCTCACCTCTCACTCCTCTTCACCCACTTCTCGCTCAGCCGTAGACCGGGAATTTGTGGCACTGCGCCGTCACCGCGTCGCGTACGCGGGCGATCACGGCGGCGTCGTTCGGGGCGTCGAGCACGTCGCAGATCCAGCCGGCCAGGGCCACGCAGTCGGCTTCCTTGTAACCGCGGGTGGTGGCGGCGGGGGTGCCTACGCGCAGGCCGGAGGTGACGAAGGGCTTTTGCGGGTCGTTCGGCACGGCGTTCTTGTTGACCGTGATGTGCGCCTTGCCCAGCGCGGCCTCGGCGTCCTTGCCGGTGATCGGCTTGCCGATCATGTCGACCAGCATCAGGTGGTTCTCGGTGCCGCCGGAGACGATCTTGTAGCCGCGTTCGATGAAGGTCTTCGCCATTGCCTTGGCGTTCTTCACCACCTGCGTCTGGTACTCCTTGAACGCCGGTTCCAGCGCTTCCTTGAACGCCACCGCCTTGGCCGCGATCACGTGCATCAGCGGGCCGCCCTGGATACCGGGGAACACGATCGACTGCAGCTTCTTCTCGATCTCCTCGCCCGCGCCCCTGCTCACGATGATGCCGCCGCGCGGGCCGCGCAGGGTCTTGTGGGTGGTCGAGGTGACCACGTGCGCGTGCGGCAGTGGGCTCGGATAGACGCCGGCGGCGACCAGGCCGGCGACGTGCGCCATGTCGACGAAGAACAGCGCGCCGACCGAATCGGCGATCCGGCGCATGCGCGCCCAGTCGACCACCTGCGAGTAGGCGCTGAAACCGCCGACCAGCATCTTCGGCTGGTGTTCGGTGGCCAGGCGCTGCAGCTCGTCGTAGTCGATCAGGCCGTTTTCGTCGACGCCGTACTGCACCGCGTTGAACAGCTTGCCGGAGATGTTGACCTTGGCGCCGTGGGTGAGATGGCCGCCATGCGCGAGCGACATGCCCAGGATGGTGTCGCCCGGCTGCAGCAGCGCCAGGTACACCGCCTGGTTCGCCTGCGAGCCGGAGTGCGGCTGCACGTTGGCGTAGTCGCAGTCGAACAGCTGCTTGAGCCGCTCGATCGCCAGCTTCTCGGCCACGTCCACGTACTCGCAGCCGCCGTAGTAGCGCTTGCCGGGATAGCCCTCGGCGTACTTGTTGGTGAGCTTGGAGCCCTGCGCTTCCATCACCCGCGGGCTGGCGTAGTTTTCCGAGGCGATCAGCTCGACGTGATCTTCCTGGCGCTGGCCCTCGTGGGCGATGGCCTGGGCCAGTTCGTCGTCGTAACCGGCAATCGTGCAGTCCTTGGGGAACATTCTGGCCTCGGCTGGTGTTTGGCGGGATTAGCCGGAAAGTGTAGCGCCGCCGGGCGTTTGCAGCCACCGCCGGGCGTATCCGGGCGGCCGCATCGGCGCAACGCCACAACCCGCTATAATGTCCGGTTTGACGAATTCCCTTTCCGTGCCGAACCCGCGGCGCGGCGCACGCCTTCGGAGGTTGCATGAGCTCGCAGTACATCTACACCATGAACGGGGTCAGCAAGATCGTCCCGCCGAAGCGCCAGATCATCAAGGACATCTCGCTCAGCTTCTTCCCCGGCGCCAAGATTGGCCTGCTCGGCGTCAACGGCGCGGGCAAGTCCACCGTGCTGCGCATCATGGCCGGCGTGGACACCGATTTCCAGGGCGAGGCGCGCGCGCAGCCGGGCACCAAGATCGGCTACCTCGCGCAGGAGCCGAACCTGGATCCGGACAAGACCGTACGCGAAGTGGTCGAGGAAGGCGTCTCGGAGATTCTCGATGCGCAGAAGCGACTGGAAGAGGTCTACGCCGCCTACGCCGAGGACGGCGCCGATTTCGACAAGCTCGCCAAGGAACAGGAAGCGCTGGAAGGCATCCTGGCCGCCAATGACGCGCACGCGCTGGAGCGCCAGCTGGAAGTGGCCGCCGACGCGCTGCGGCTGCCGCCGTGGGACGCGAAGATCGGCCCGCTTTCCGGCGGCGAGAAGCGCCGCGTGGCGCTGTGCCGCCTGCTGCTGTCCAAGCCGGACATGCTGCTGCTGGACGAACCGACCAACCACCTGGACGCCGAGTCAGTCGACTGGCTGGAAAAATTCCTGCATGACTACCCCGGCACCGTGGTGGCGGTCACCCATGACCGCTACTTCCTCGACAACGCCGCCGAGTGGATCCTCGAACTCGACCGCGGCCGCGGCATTCCGTGGAAGGGCAACTACACCGAATGGCTGGAGCAGAAGGACGCCCGCCTGAAGCAGGAAGCGAACCAGGAGAAGTCGCGCCAGAAGGCGATCGCGAAGGAGCTGGAGTGGGTGCGTTCGGCCGCCAAGGGCCGCCAGTCCAAGGGCAAGGCCCGCCTGGCCCGCTTCGAGGAACTGAACTCGGTCGACTACCAGCGCCGCAACGAGACGAATGAAATCTTCATCCCGCCGGGCGAGCGCCTGGGCCAGGAGGTGATCGAGTTCAAGAACGTGACCAAGTCGTTCGGCGACCGCGTGCTGATCGAGGACCTGTCGTTCAAGGTGCCGCCGGGCGCGATCATCGGCGTGATCGGCCCGAACGGCGCCGGCAAGTCCACCATGATGAAGATGATCATGGGCAAGGAGACGCCGGACTCGGGCGAGGTGAAGCTGGGCCACACCACCAAGCTCGCCTACGTCGACCAGTCGCGCGACGCGCTCGACCCGAAGAACAACGTGTGGCAGGAGGTGTCCGGCGGCTCGGACATCCTCACCATCGGCAACTTCGAGATCCAGTCGCGCGCCTACATCGGCCGCTTCAACTTCAAGGGCACCGACCAGCAGAAGATCGTCGGCAGCCTGTCCGGCGGCGAGCGCGGCCGCCTGCACATGGCCAAGACCCTGCTGCAGGGCGGCAACGTGCTGCTGCTCGACGAGCCGTCCAACGACCTGGACGTGGAAACCCTGCGCGCGCTGGAAGATGCCCTGCTCGAATTCCCCGGCTCGGCCATCGTGATCTCGCATGACCGCTGGTTCCTCGACCGCATCGCCACCCACATCATCGCGTTCGAGGGCGACTCGCACGTGGAGTTCTTCCCCGGCAACTACAACGAGTACGAGGCCGACAAGAAGCGCCGCCTCGGCGAGGAAGGCGCGCGGCCGCACCGGGTGAAGTACAAGAAGCTGGCCTGAGAGCAGGAGTGAGTGGAGAGGAGTGAGAAAAGAGAGATAAAGCGTCGACGAACCCGCCTTCTCTCGTTTCTCACTCTTCGTCACTCGTTTCTCGAACGGAGATCCCGATGCACTTCATGCAGTCACTGCAGCAAGCCTGGACCCGCAACGACTCGCTGGTCTGCGTCGGCCTCGATCCGGAACCGGCGAAATTCCCCGCACATCTGCGCGACACGCCCGACGCGGTGTTCGATTTCTGCCGCGCCATCGTCGACGCCACCGCCGACCTGGTCTGCGCGTTCAAGCCGCAGATCGCGCATTTCGCCGCGCTGCGTGCGGAGGAAACGCTGGAACGACTGATCGCGCACATCCACGATCGTCATCCCGGCGTGCCGGTGATCCTGGACGCCAAGCGCGGCGACATCGGCAGTACCGCGCAGCATTACGCGACCGAGGCGTTCGAGCGCTACCGGGCCGATGCGGTGACGCTGAACCCGTACCTCGGCCGCGACTCGATCCAGCCGTTCCTCGATCATGCCGACAAGGGCGTGATCCTGCTCTGCCGCACCTCCAACCCCGGCGGCGCGGATTTCCAGGCACTGGATTGCGGCGGCCAGCCGCTGTATCTGCGCGTGGCCGAGACGGTCGCCCGCGAGTGGAACGCCAACGGCAACTGCGCGCTGGTGACCGGCGCCACCTGGCCCGAGGAAATCCGCCAGGTACGTGCACTGGTCGGCGACATGCCATTGCTGGTGCCGGGTATCGGCGCGCAGGGCGGCGACATCGAGGCGGTGATGCACGCGGGCCGCACCCGCGAGGGCCTCGGCCTGATGATCAACTCCTCGCGCGGCATCATCTACGCCGGCTCCGGCGAGGACTTCGCCGCCGCCGCGCGCGCCGCCGCCAGCGAGCTGCGCGGGGCGATCAACCGCTGCCGCTGAGCGGCGTCACTCTCGCATCGGGACGCGAAGCGACCGGCAACCAGCGAAGAAAAGCGCCGGGACGCCGGTCAGCCGGTCGCCATCTTCGCCGCCTGCAGCGCCTTCGCCTTCAGGTCGAGCGTATCGGCCGCATCCAGCAACGCCCGCGCAAAGCTGCGCACCTCGGCCGGACGCAGGGCGTACCAGCTGCCGCCCGTGCTGGCCTCGCCCACGTTGCGTCCCGCGCGCGACACACAATGCGGCCGGAAAATCACCATGCCGGTCAGCGGCTCCGAACTGATGTCCGCAGACACGATCTGCAGGTGTGTGTCGTCTTCTTTCTTCACCGAAGCTCTCCCGGACGGATAGCCGTCTTCCGGACACCTTACGCCGCCGGGCATTCAGGGATTGTTGGCCGCCCCGCCAGCGAACCGAACCGACGGGAACCGGCGTCGACAGGCGCTGCCATATCCGGCGCGGCGTGGGCGCGCGCCGGTCGGACCGGCGCATGTGCCATGGGCGCTCCCGCAACCGGTTGCCGAGCTGGCCGCACTGGCGGCCATGAGCGAACGCAGCTTCATGCGCCACTTCAAGCAGGCCACCGGCACGAGTCCGGCGCATTGGCTGATCTGTGCGCGGGTGGATCGTGCGCGCGAATTGCTGGAAAGCTCGACGCTCTCCATCGACGCGATTGCCGTGCACTGCGGCCTCGGCAGCGCGATCACTTGCGCCATCATTTCCGGCGCAGGCTGGCGATCAGTCCGACGGCTTGTCGGTCGCGCTTCGCGCAGACTCGCCGCGGCTGATCGGTCGCAGGCACCGCCCCCGCACGTTTCAGCGCACGTGCACCCAGTACACGCGGGTGCCGTTGGCACGATCCTCCGCACGGTGACCTTCGCGACCTTCCACCACGGTGCCCCAGTTTGAGCGCAGCGAACCCAGCACGATGCGGTCGATGCGCAGCTTCTCGCCGGCCTGGATGAGAAAGTTCGCCTCGATCACCATCACGCCCTCGCGCTCGAACACCAGGGTGGCGCCGCGCACCGCGCCCGCGCCCCAGCCGATGTGCAGCTCGCACGGTACCGGCGAGAACACACCGCGGTTGTCGAGGCTCCAGCCTTCGGTCTTGCCCAGCAGCGATTGCAGCTCCGGGTGGCTCCAATCGACGTTGTTGCCCGATGGGGGCTTGGCGTGATGGTTCATGAGCATGGCTCCTCGCACGCGTGGGCAGCCACCGGGAAGGCGAGGCTTCCCGGCCGGTCGGTTCCGCCATGCAGATGGCCAAAGCGTGGGCTCATGGCCTCGGTAACGGCAGGCCCGCCCGCCACTTGAGCGGCGCGTTCAGGCATCTGCTGGCGGCTGACCCGGAAACAGCACGTCGGTGTAGCCGAACTTGCTGAAATCGGTGATGCGCGAGGGGTAGAGGCGACCGATCAGGTGGTCGCATTCGTGCTGCACCACGCGCGCGTGGAAACCCTCGGCGGTGCGTTCGATGCGCTGGCCGCGCGGGTCGAGGCCCTGGTAGCGGATCAGCGAAAAACGGCTCACCGCGCCGTTCAGCCCGGGCACGGACAGGCAGCCCTCCCAGCCCACCTCCATGTCCTGCGACAGCGGGGTGATCACCGGATTGAGCAGGATCGTCTGCGGCACCTCGGGGGCGTCGGGATAGCGCTCGGAATGCTCGAAGCCGAAGATCACCAGCTGCAGGTCCACGCCGATCTGCGGCGCGGCCAGGCCCACGCCGTCGGCAGCGCGCATGGTCTCGAACATGTCCTTGATCAGCATGTCGAGCTCCGCGCTGCCGAGCATCGCCGGGGGCACCGGCGGCGCGATGCGCAGCAGCCGGGGGTCACCCATCTTGAGGATCTCGTGGATCATGCCTGCCTCGCTTTCGCCATGCCGACCATCCTGCCCGCGTCCACGTGAACGCGGCATGTGTTGCCGCGGTCGCGGCTGCCGTCAGCGGCCGAACACTTTCTTCAGCAGGTCAGTGGTGCGCGCGCCGGGGTTGGTCCGGATGGATTGCTCCTGCGCGCCGATCTCGGTGAACAGGCCATCGAGGGTCTTCGCGGTGACGTAATCGTCCAGGTCCAGCGCCGTGCCGCCGTGCGCCGACTTGTCATGGTCGAGCGCACCCAGCAGGCCGCCCAGCGCACCGCTGCTGCTGCCGGACATGAACGCCTTGTATTTCTGGGTGACGCCGACGCTGTCGGTGGCCTTGGCGACGATCGGATGGATGCGCGCCGTCAGCGCCTCGCCGGCGACGCGGCGGAAGTAATCGGTGGCTGCGTGGTCGCCGCCAGTGAGGATGCCGCGTGCGTCGTCGAGCGTCATCTTGCGGATGGCGTCGCCGAAGATCTCGGCCACCTGCGGCACCGCCTTTTCCGCCGCGCGGTTCATGCTCAGCTCGAACGCGTCCACCTTGGCGCCCTGGCCGAGCTGGCGCGCCAGCTTGCCAGCCTGCTCCAGCTTGCCCGGGAGCGGGATGCGCACCTTGGCGTTGTTCCAGAAACCGCCGTCGCGGCCGAGGTTGTTGATCGCGCTGGTGGTGCCCTTGGCCAGCGCCTCCTTGAGGCCGGCGGCGATGTCGCTGCTCGGCAGGTTGCTGCCCTTCGCCGGCGTGGCGTGGGTGGATTGCCTGGCCTTGTTCAACAGGTCCTTGAACTGGCTGGCGTTGGCCGCGGGGGTGCCCGCGGCGAGGAGGAATACGGCCAGGAAACTGCAATGTGCCAGGACGCGCATGACGAACTCCTCGCAATCGACAGGGCGGCCAGTGTAGCGCCGCCATGCCTCCCGCAACGAAGCCGGGCGCGCCTGCCATTCGACCAATGGCTAATGCCGGCGCGCGGCTTCCGGGATTGACCCCCGCCGCCGGCAGGACGATTCTTGCGGCATTGCCGAGGAGAACCGCCATGCAAGTCGCCGTGCGCAGATCCGGTGTCGCCAGCAAGCTGGTATGGACCGTCGTCGCCATCATCGGTGCAACCTGCCTCGGCGTGGTGGCGCTCAGGCGCGGCGAACCGGTCAACGCGATCTGGCTGGTGGCCGCGGCCATCGCGGTGTTCTCGATCGGCTTTCGCTTCTACGGCAAGTTCGTCGAGCACTCGGTGCTGCGGCTGGACCCGACGCGCGCGCCGCCCTCGGTACTGCGCAATGACGGGCTCGACTACGTGCCCACCGACAAGTGGGTGGTGTTCGGCCATCACTTCGCCGCGATCGCCGGCGCCGGCCCGCTGGTCGGACCGGTGCTGGCCGCGCAGATGGGCTATCTGCCCGGCACCTTGTGGATCCTGTTCGGCGTGGTGTTCGCCGGCGCGGTGCAGGACTTCATGATCCTCGGCCTCTCGCTGCGCCGGGACGCCCGCTCGCTCGGCCACATGCTGCGCGAGGAACTCGGCCCGTTGCCCGGCCTGGTGGCAATGATCGGCGTGCTGGTGCTGATGATGATCGTGCTGGCGGTGCTGGCGCTGGTGGTGGTCAAGGCGCTCACGCACAGCCCGTGGGGCACCTTCACCGTGGCCTGCACCATCCCGATCGCCTTCCTGATGGGCGGCTACATGCGCTGGTTCCGGCCGGGACGCATTCTCGAAGTGTCGATCATCGGCCTGATCCTGCTGCTGCTCTCGATCTGGGCCGGCAAGTTCGTGGCGGACTCGGCCACGCTGGCACCGCTGTTCGACATGGATGCCAAGGCGCTGGCCTGGTGGCTGATCGGCTACGGCTTCGTCGCCTCGGTGCTGCCGGTGTGGCTGCTGCTGGCACCGCGCGATTACCTTTCCACCTTCCTCAAGATCGGCACCATCGCGCTGCTGGCGCTGGCCATCCTGATCACCGCACCGGACCTGCAGATGCCGGCGGTGACGCGTTTCATCGACGGCACCGGCCCGGTGTTCGCCGGCGACCTGTTCCCGTTCCTGTTCATCACCATCGCCTGCGGTGCGGTGTCGGGCTGGCACTCGATCATAGCCTCGGGCACCACGCCCAAGCTGCTGGCCAACGAGGGCCAGGCGCGCATGGTCGGCTACGGCGGCATGCTGATGGAGGCGTTCGTGGCGATCATGGCGCTGATCGCCGCCACCTACCTGCACCCGGGCGTGTACTTCGCGATGAACTCGCCGAGCGCGATCATCGGCAGCACGGTGCAGGACGCGGCCACCACGATCAGCCAGTGGGGCTTCGTGGTGACGCCGGAGCAGTTGCTGCAGACCGCGAAAGACATCGGCGAAAACAGCATCCTCAGCCGCGCCGGCGGCGCCCCCACGCTGGCGGTGGGCATGGCGCAGCTGCTGCACAACATCATGCCCTCCGGCGGCCTGATGGCGTTCTGGTACCACTACGCGATCCTGTTCGAGGCGCTGTTCATCCTCACCACGGTGGACGCCGGCACGCGCGTGGGCCGCTTCATGATCCAGGAGATCGCCGGCCTGATCCACAAGCCGCTGCAGGAAACCGATTCGTGGGCCGGCAACCTGCTGGCCACCGCGATCTGCGTGCTCATCTGGGGCTACTTCCTGTACCAGGGTGCGGTCGACCCGCTGGGCGGCATCAACACCTTGTGGCCGCTGTTCGGCATCGCCAACCAGATGCTCGCCGCGATCGCGCTGATGCTGGCCACCGTGGTGGTGGTGAAACTCAAGCGCGAGCGCTACGTGTGGGTGCCCGGCATCCCCGCGCTGTGGCTGATCGTCTGCACGCTCACCGCCGGCTACCAGAAACTGGTCGGCCCGATCAGCTTCACCGCGGCGGCCAACAAGTACGCCGACGCCATGCAGCAGGGCCAGTTGCTGGCGCCGGCCAAGACCACCGCCGCCATGCAGCAGATCGTCACCAACAACTACGTCGACATGGTGCTCACCGGCCTGTTCATGGCGCTGGTCGTGGTGATGGTGCTGTTCTCCCTGCGCTCGCTGGTCAAGGCCTGGCGCACCAACCACCCGACCGCGCACGAGGAACCCTACGTGGCGCTGAGCAGCGTGGCCGGCTGAGATGAACGCGACGTTCCGGTCCGTGCGCAAGTGGGCGGTGCAAACCGCCCGCCTGTGCTGCGGCATCCCCGACTACGACGGCTACGTCAAGCACCTGCGCGAACACCATCCCGAACGCAAGGTGCCGAGCTACGGCGAGTTCTTCCGCGAGCGCCAGGAAGCGCGCTACAAGGGTGGCGGCGGGCGCTGTTGCTGAGCGTCCGCGCGGCACGGCGTGCCGGCTTCAGGGTTTGCGCGCCACGACGATCTGGCTGATCGGCATGAACTCGTCCAGCTGCTGCTTGAGCTGCGCGCCCTGCGGCATATCCAGCAGCGCCTGCCAGGCCGCGGTCCAGTGATCGAGTACCGGATGCGCGGGGTCATGCAGCTCCACCCGGCAACCCCAGAACAGCGCCCACCAGATCGACCAGAAAAAGCCGTGCTGGGTGTGCTCCACCACCACCAGGCCAGCCTCGCCGATCCATTGCGCGAACTCGTCGCGTCCGATCACCCGCAGTGCGCCACCGGGCAGCTCGCGGTACTCCGGCGGCAACACCTTTTCCTGCAGCGTCTCCTGCAGCGCGCCGGGCACGCTGAGCAGGTAGATGGCGCCGGATGCGCCGACACGGAACAGCTCGGCCAGCACCTGACGCGGGTCGTCGACGTGCTGCAACACCTCGGTGCAGATCACCCGCGTGGCGATGCCGTCGTCCAGCGGCAGCGGGTTTGCGTCGCTGACCAGCGCGGTCTGCGTGCCGCGGCCCTCGACGCTCAGCCGGGCGCGCACCTCGCGGATCACCTGCGGCTCGCGGTCGATGGCGTAGACGCGGGCACCGTGGCGCGCGCAGAACACGCTGTTGACGCCGGCGCCGCAGCCGACGTCCACCACCACGTCACCGGCGCCGATCGGCACGCCGCGGAACAGCTCGCCGCTGTCCTCGCGATACCAGCCGCCGAGTTTCGCGTCGCGCAGGCCGACCGCCGACGGGCCATGCGGCGCGGGCTCGTCCACGGCGGTGGAATGCTCGACGGGATGGGGCATGGCTGGCCTCCGGAACGGGTAAACGAAGAGTGGAGCGCGCGCGCACATCCTCCACGAACGAACCCGGTGCGCCACCCGGTCCGCGCAGTGTGGCACTGCGAAGCGTGCAAGGCATGCCGCCGGCACGCGCCGGACCGGCGACAATTCCGGCCGCTCCCCCCGCTGCCACCCGATCTCCGCCTGGCCACGGCGAGTTCTTCCGCGAGCGCAAGGAAGCGCGCTGCAAGGGCGACGGCGGGCGCTGTTGCTGGAGGAAGAACCCAGTCGGGTCCCTTGTGCCGGAAACCCCGGCAGACCCGGCACCTATTCCGACTCGCGTCAGCGGAACAGGACTCCGGGCGTATCGAACGATGCCGCCCTGCGCTGGATCAACTCCGTCTTGATGACCCGCTCCAGGTCATCCGCAAACCCGCGCATGGCACTCTCGCTGCCGAAGGAGGCGGTCATGGCGTTTCTACGGGTGCCGGGCCCGCCGGCCAGCGCTTTCGCCACCACGACGCTTCCGACATACGCGTTGAACTCCTGCTCAAGCCAGCGGCACACGATCGCCGTTTCCTTGGCCTGGATATAGTCATTGGCGACGTCAATACGCGCCGATGATCGCCCCGACCATTTCGGCGACGGCGGATACAGCCCCTCGACCGCGGCGCTCCCCGGGCGCGCCATGCTCCTCGCAGTTCGTTGGTCGCGCCCGGCTTGCCGGTTGACCCAGGCTGCGGGTGCAGTGTCGTTGGCCGTGTTGGTCTCCCCACTCCAGGCAGGGTCGCCCAGACGGGACGGATGGACGAACGCACGCTGGAAAGTGAAGTGCTTGCCATGTGCCGTTGGAGTCGGTGCCTGGTACTCCGTCCCCATCAGGTCGAGCATCATCAGTCCCATCATCCAGGCACGGGCATTGCGCATCGGCTCGGCTATGAACATGACGGCAGACAGCAGCGGCAAGGCCGAGATGGTGTCAGCCGCACCAGCTGTCTGCGGGGCCGAGGCCTTCTGCGGAGCCTTGCGTTTCAACTCGTCGGGGTTCATGTCGACTGTCCAGCGCGTACCCTTCGCCTGGAGTCCGCCGCCGGTTCTGGGGGCGGTTCCCTTGAGCACGCCGCGCAAGGACGCCGCGATACGCTGCGACCAGACGACGCCTTCCATGCCGGAGACCGTATTGCCTTCGTGCATGAACTTGCCGAACTCGCGATAGCTCGCACCATCGGCCCGATTCCAGATGGTGCCGGCGCGGGCGTCGGTGCCCGAATAGCCGACATCACACATGTAACACCCATCGGCGAAGCCGCCACTGCGCCCATCCTTGATCTTGTGGATCAGGCGACCGGCGATGGAAAAGTACAGGTCCTGCGACCGACGGCTTGCCGCGGCCTGCCAAGCGCCGGCGTAACTGCCGTACCCGCCAAGGACGTAGGGATCAGCCTGGGAGCCGCTCCCCGGAGGTGCGCTGGCACCGGCCTGCACGGCACGGGCAGCGGCATCCACCCACTCCAGCAGCGTCGAGCCGGGAATGTACAGGCTGTGCTGTTGTCGGCGTCCGGTGCTCCAGTCGGCCAGGTAGTCCACGTCGATAGCGAGATGGTCGAACATCCGTTTGTCTCCCTTTTGTCGTTCCAACAGGTGCCGGCAAGCATGCTCCGGAACTCGCATGGACTGCTCGAGTCAGAGCGGCTCCGGTCCGGGGTTGCCGGGCGCTTGTCCGTTCGTGCCGGGCTGAGTCGGCGCCGCCATGCTTCCCCCGAAGCGGCAGCCAGCGACGACCGTAGCCAATCACGACCAGCACCGACATCCGCCCGCTCAATGCCACACATCCCAAGCTCGACCGGAAAAAAGACAGGCCGACCCGAGGCGCCACGTGACCTCGGCAAGCGACCGCCCCATCGGGGGTGAGCAAGTGCTACAGGGTTGGATGATCCTCGTCGGCTGTCAAGATCGCACACAGCTCCATTTCCGCGAACTCGTGCCATCACGCACAGGCGGCACCACGCCTGATCGGCGAGAATGTCTGCTGCCCATGTCTTCTCCGCCCATGCCCAACTCCGAATCCGGCGACGCAGCCACCCCCGCGGCAACCGCACGCGGCCAGCACCACGCCGGCCTGCGCGTCATCGCGATCTACGAGATCATCAAGACCGCGTGCCTGCTGCTGGTGGCGCTGGCGGCGTTCCACTTCTATCGGCAGCAGAACTTCGAGCAGCTGGTGCACTGGCTGGAGCACCTGTCGCTGGCCGACAGCAACGGCCTGCGCTGGAAACTGGTGGAACTGCTGCACCAGCTCGGCCCCGGCAAGTTCGAGGCGGTGGGGCTGGTGGCGCTCGGCTACGCGGTGCTGTTCGGCATCGAGGGCGTGGGCCTGTGGCTGGGCAAGCACTGGGCCGAGTGGTTCACCGTGATCGCCACCGGCTCGCTGATCCCGCTGGAACTGTACGAGACGCTGTACCACTTCGGCTGGATCAAGCTGGCCACCCTGGTCGGCAACGTGGCGATCATCGTCTACCTGGTACGCATCGCGCTGCAGCCGGGTGTCGCCCCGCCCGCAGGGGAACGCCCTCACACCTCGTGATGCACCGCCTCGGCCGGCAGCTCGTCGCGCCGCGGCATCAGCTCCACCAGGTACATCGCTGCCAGCACCAGGCCGCCGCCGGCAAGCATGCGCCAGGTCAGCGCATCGACGCCCAGCAGTACGGCGAAGGCGGCGGCGAACACCGGCTCGGTGGTCATCACGATGGCGGCACGTGCCGCCGGCAGATGCGATTGCGCCCAGGTCTGCATCACCATCGCGCCGGCGCCGGCGATCAGCGCCATGTACAGCACGACGAACCAGGCGCCGGGGTCCGGCGGCAACATCGGACCGTGCGGCAAGGTGGCCAGCGAGCAGACCCCGGCGATCGCCACCATCTGCACGGCCGACAGGCCGAACGCCTCGCCGCGGCGGGACCACTGCCCAAGCAGCACGATGTGCAGCGCGTAGCACGCCGCCGACGCCAGGGTCAGCCACACGCCCAGGTTGATCTCGAAACCGTCGAGCGTGAGCAAGGCCAGGCCCGCGGTGGCCACGGCGATGGCCAGCCACACGCTGGCCGCGACGCGCTGGCGCAGCACCAGCAGCGCAAGGATCGGGGTGAACACCACGTACATGCCGGTGGCGAAGCCGCTGACGCTGGGCGAGATCAGCGCCAGTCCCCAGGTCTGCACCAGCTGGCCGACACCGTAGATCACGCCGAGCAGCAGGCCGCGCCGGATCTGCAAAGCGCCGAGCCGCCACGCCTGCCGCCCGAACAGGAGCACCATCGCCAGCGCCGCCATGACGAAACGCACGGCCAGGAAATCGGCCACCGGCATGCGCCCGAGCACGTCCTTGATCAGCACGAAGGTCGAGCCCCACACCGCCGTCATCGCGATCAGGCCGAGAGTGGCGAGGATGGTCAGGGTGCGTGGGGTCATCGGCGAGAAGTGCGTGGAGAGGAGTGAGGAGTGAGAGAACGACAGCGGCGCGACGAGGCGATGTTGCCTCTGGCTTTCCTCACTTGCTTCTCGTTTTCAGCCGCCACCACTGGCCGGGGACCTGCAGCACGAAGTGCGTCCAGATGCCCAGCCACACCACCGCCGACACGAACGGGTTGCGCGCGGCCGGATCATGCTGGCGGAACCAGCGCCACATGCCGCGGTGCTTGTGCCGGCTGACGAACACCGGGCGATGGCGGCTGGAGCTGCCCTTGCCATGGGCCACGCGCACGTCGCCGGCAAGCAGCACCTGGTAGCCGATGTCGCGCACGCGGCGGCACAGATCCAGATCTTCGCAATGCAGGAAGTATTTCTCGTCGAAGCCGCCGAGGCGCTCGAACATCTGGCGAGTCAGCAGCATCAGCGCACCGGAAACCGCCTCGCACTCGATCAGCTCGGCGGGAATCTCGCCGCCGACTTCCACCGTCTCGCCGGGCCGGCCGAGCAGTGTGTTGAGCGACCGGCGCAACAGCGGATCGCGCCGCCGCGAAGCCGGGTCGGGCCGACCCTCCGCGTCGCACACCACCGCGCCGATCAGGCCGGCCTTCGGATGCGCGGCCTGCACCGCCAGCAACCGCCTGAGGTCGTCCTCGCCGATCAGGCAATCGGGGTTGAGGATCAGCAGCGCGCGGCCGCCGGCCTGCTTCGCGCCCAAGTTCACCGCCGGGCCGAAGCCGATGTTGCGATGGCTGTAGATCAGCTTGAGCCGCTCGTCGTGCTCGTACGCCCGCGCGATCGCGGGCGGCACGCCATCGTGCGAAGCGTTGTCGACCAGGATCAGTTCCAGCGGCAGCCGGCAGGCCAGCACCTGGCGCACGCAATCGCGCAGATCCGGGCCGCTGTCGGCCGCCACTACGATCACGCTGAGCGCCGGCGAGGACGAGGACGGAGGAATGGCAGGCATGTTCACCGCGCGAAGTATGCGCGGAGACGCGCAGCACGTGAACCTCCGGTTCCCCGCGCGCAGGAGCCCGCTTGCGGGCGATGCCCTTGGACCGGGAATGGGGAATCGCAAAAGCAAGAGCGAAAGCATCGCCCGCGAGCGGGCTCCTACGGGGTGTGGGGAGGGTCTGGTGGTTCGTCGGCGTCGTGGCCCAGCACGGCGGCCAGCGCCAGCGGCATGGTGCCTTCGCGGCGGCTGAGCCAGGGTTGCTCGCGGTACCAGCCGCACAGTTGCCAGCCGCGCAGGCGGTGCCGTCGATCGCGCTGGCGATCCCACAGCAGCACGCCGCGCTTGCCGCTGCAGGCGACAAACCAGCGACCGGCGGGACTGAAGGCGATGCGGGTGACGCCGTCCCGCATTTCGACGCGGGTGCCATCGTCGAAACGACAGCCGCCGGGCTCGCCATGCACCGCCCCGCCGAGGGGGTCGGGCAGCTCGCCACGCGCTTCATGCCATTGCGGCGGCGACAGCTCGATGATCTCGGCCGGCGGTCCGATCGGTGCGTGGGCGAGTTCGGGCCATTCCGCGGCGGGCGGCCCGGCGGGCGCACGGCGCAAGTCCCGATCAAGCCAGGCTTCCAGCCCGGCCAGCAAGGTGTAACCGACCAGCGCGCCGAGCAGGGCCGCGCCCCAGGCGAAGGCATCGCCACCCAGGATGCGTTGCAGGGCAAACAACCAGCCCGGCAGGCCCCAGCGCAAGGCGCTCCGGATCAGCGCGGCATGCGCAGTTGCCAGCCGATGCTGCAGCAGCAAGACCGCCGCGGCGAGCGCCAGCAGGATCGGCAACCCCAACCACCACGGCAGCAACGCCAGCAGCACCACCCACAGCGCGGTGCAGCCGGCGAACATCCACGCGGGGCGACGCCGAGTCATCGCTGACGCCAGCGCCACATGCCGTCGATCAGCCGCACCACACGCGTGCGTTGCGGAACATCCGCATCCACGGCGAATCCTCGCCCCACGACTCCGGGTGCCAGCTCATCTGCACGCTGCGGAACACCCGCTCCGGGTGCGGCATCATGATCGTCACGCGGCCGGCGGCGGCGGTGAAGCCCGCCAGGCCGCCGGGCGAACCGTTGGTGTTGAGCGGGAAGTTCTCGGTCGGCTTGCCGCGGTTGTCGACGAAGCGCACCGCGCCATGCGATTTCGACGGGCTGCACGCTTGCGGAAAACTCACCCGCCCCTCGCCGTGCGCCACCGCCACCGGGATGCGCGAGCCGGCCATGCCCTGGAAGAAGATGCTGGGCGAATCGAGCACCTCCAGCGTGGCCACGCGCGACTCGTACTGCTCCGACGCATTGCGCAGGAACTTCGGCCAGTGCTGCGCGCCGGGGATGATCTCCTTCAGTTGCGACAGCATCTGGCAACCGTTGCACACGCCCAGCGCGAACTTCGTCTCGTCGGCGAAGAACGCCTCGAACTGCGCACGCAGCATGTCGTTGTAGAGGATCGACGTGGCCCAGCCGCGACCGGCGCCGAGCACGTCGCCGTAGGAGAATCCGCCGCAGGCGGCGAAGCCGCGGAAGTCGGCCAGCTTCACTCGGCCGCTGGCGAGATCGGACATGTGCACGTCGACCGCCTCGAAACCGGCACGCGTGAACGCGGCGGCCATCTCGACCTGGCCGTTGACGCCCTGCTCGCGCAGGATCGCCACGCGCGGCCGCGGGCCCTTGGCGATGAACGCGGCGGCCACGTCCTCGGCCGGGTCGAACGCCAGCCTGGGGCTGATGCCGGGATCGGCGTCATCCATCCGCCACTCCAGCTCGGCATCGGCGCTCTGCGGGTTGTCGCGCAGGCGCTGCATGGCGTGGCTGGTTTCGTTCCACGCCTTGTACAACTTGCTCCAGTTCCACTTGACGAAGACTTCGTCACCGAGGAACAGCTTGATGCCGAGCTTCTCCTTCGGCCGGCCGACGCGATGGCTGATGCCGGCCAGGCCGAACTTCACCAGCAGCGACTCGAATGCCTCGCGGTTGGCCTCGGCCACCTGCACCACGGCGCCCAGTTCCTCGCTGAACAGCGCGCGCAAGGTGGCTTCGGCCCAGCCGTCGAGATGCAGCTCCAGGCCGCAGTGGCCGGCGAAGGCCATCTCCAGCAAGGTGGTGATCACGCCGCCGTCGGAGCGGTCGTGGTAGGCCAGCAGCAGGCCATTCGCATTGGCCTGCTGAACCAGTTCGAACAGCGCCTTGAGGCGCTTGGCATCGTCCAGGTTGGGCGGGATGCCGCCGGAGCGATTGAACACCTGGGTCAGCGCCGAGCAACCGAGGCGATCGCGCCCGGCACCCAGATCGATCAGCCACAGGTCGGTGGCGCCGCGGTCGAGCTTGAGTTGCGGCGTCAGCGTGCGGCGCGCGTCGCCGACGCGGGCGAAGCCGGTGATCACCAGCGACACCGGCGACACCGTGCGCTGCTCCTGCGCGCCGTCCTTCCACACCGCCTGCATCGACAGCGAATCCTTGCCGACCGGGATCGAGATCTGCAATTGCGGACACAGTTCCATGCCCACCGCCTTCACCGCGTCGAACAACGCGGCGTCCTCGCCCGGATGATTCACCGCGGCCATCCAGTTGGCCGACAGGCGCACCTCGCCGAGGCTGGCAATCGGTGCGGCAGCCAGGTTGGTGATCGCCTCGCCCACCGCCAGGCGCGCCGCGTCGGCGCTGTCGAGCACGGCCACCGGCGCGCGCTCGGCCATCGCCATCGCCTCGCCGGCATAGCCGTCGAAATCGGCGAGCGTCACCGCGCAATCGGCTACCGGCACCTGCCACGGACCGACCATCGGGTCGCGGTGGTTGAGCCCGCCGACGGTGCGGTCGCCGATCGTGATCAGGAAGCTCTTGCTGCCCACGGTGGGCAGGCGCAGCACGCGCAGCAGCGCCTCGTCCAGGTCGATGCCGGTGAGGTCGGGCAGCAGGTCCACCCGCGGCGTTACCCGCACGGCGTCGCGATGCATGCGTGGCGGCTTGCCGAACAGCACGTCCATCGGCAGGTCGATGACGGTCAGCTCGCGGCGCGGATCGGTCAGCAGCAGGCGGCGCTCGAGCGTGGCCTCGCCCACCACGGCGTACGGGCAGCGTTCGCGGATGCACATGGCCTCGAATTCGGCGAGGTTCTCCTGCGCGATGGCGAGGACGTAACGCTCCTGCGATTCGTTGCTCCACACCTGCATCGGCGACAGCGAGGGATCGTCGCAGGGAATCTTCGACAGGTCGATCACGCCGCCGACGCCGGCGTCGTTGAGCAGCTCGGGGATCGCGTTGGAGAGGCCGCCGGCGCCGACGTCGTGCACGCTGACGATCGGGTTGTGCTCGCCGCGCGCCCAGCAGGCGTCGATCACTTCCTGGCAGCGCCGCTCCATCTCGGCGTTGTCGCGCTGCACCGAGGCGAAGTCCAGCTCCGCGCTCGACGCGCCGCCGGCCACCGACGAGGCGGCGCCGCCGCCCAGCCCGATCAGCATCGCCGGCCCGCCCAGCACGATCACCGCGTGGCCGGGCTGCACCGCGCGCTTCAGCACATGGTCGGGACGCAGGTTGGCGAGGCCGCCGGCGAGCATGATCGGCTTGTCGTAGCCGCGGCGCACCCCGGCCTGGCCCGGCACTTCGCTTTCCCAGGCGCGGAAATAGCCGCCCAGGCAGGGCCGGCCGAATTCGTTGTTGAACGCGGCCGCGCCCAGCGGGCCGTCGCGCATGATCTCGAATGCGCTGGCCATGCGCGGCGGCAGCGGGCGGTCCACTTCCCACGGCTGCGGCGCGCCCGGGATGCGCAGGTCGGACACCGAGAAGCCGGTGAGCCCGGCCTTGGGCTTGCCGCCGCGGCCGGTGGCGCCCTCGTCGCGGATCTCGCCGCCGGCGCCGGTGGCCGCGCCGGGCCAGGGCGCGATCGCGGTAGGATGGTTGTGCGTCTCCACCTTGATCGCGTAGTCGATGCGCTCCTCGTGCCCGCGCCACACGCGGTCGGCGGGGTCGGCGAAGAAGCGCTTGCCCGTGCTGCCCTCGATCACCGCGGCGTTGTCGCTGTAGGCAGACAGTGTATGTGCGGGCGACTGCTGGTGGGTGTGCTTGATCATGCCGAACAGGGTCTTGTCCTGTTCCTCGCCGTCCACCGTCCAGCTGGCGTTGAACACCTTGTGCCGGCAATGCTCGGAGTTGGCCTGGGCGAACATGAAAAGTTCGGCGTCGGTGGGATCGCGACCCAGCTCGGCGTAGCGTTCGACCAGGTATTCGATCTCGTCCTCGGCCAGCGCCAGGCCCAGGCGCCGGTTCGCCGCGGCGAGCGCCGCCTGCGGATCGGCGCCCAGCGCCACGTGCACCAGGTCGCCCGGCGTGCCGGCCAGGAACAGGCCTTGCGCATCGTCCAGGCGGGCCAGCACCGATTGCGTCATCGCGTCATGCAGCACACCCATGATCGCCGCATGATCCGGCGCGCCGGGTTCGGGCAGACCGCTGAGCTGCCACGCCAGCCCGCGCTCGACGCGGCGCACGTCGAAACCCGCGCCATGCAGGATGTCGGTGGCCTTGCTCGACCACGGCGAGATCGTGCCCAGCCGCGGCACCACCCACAACGTGGCCGGCTGCGGCGCGGCGTCCTTCGCCTCCAGCACGGCCAGCAGGCGTTCGCGCAGTGTGCCCTCTGGCGCCGCGTCCATGTCGAGCACGAACACATGCCAGGCGGATTGCACGCGCACGCCCCGGTGCATGGCGTCGAGCCGTGCATTGAGTCGTTCGAGGCGGAACGGCGAGAGGGCGCTTTGCCCGTCGAATGCGATCATGCGGGAAGGGGGCGCTGTGCGGAGGAAACGCCCATTCTACCCCAATGCTGCAATACGGCATAAGGCAACGCCAAGCCGCTGCCGGAAGGCCGGTTCACGGCGATGCATGTGCACGAACGCACCGCCTCCGGTCTCGGGTCGAGGCGCGGACAAGTCGTTTCGCCGCGGCGTGGCTGCCCGGCAACCGCCACGCCATGCGGATTGTTCCTGGCACCGCTATCGTTCCTTATTTGTTGCATTCTTGCAGGGCAATTGACGCAACCGCCGCCGTCCCTCGACATGCCGCAGCCATGACCGACCAGCCCACCCTCGAGCACCTGACCGCCCTGTTCAATCAGCGTGCATGGCCGCAAGCGCTGGCCCTGGCCAGGACACTGAAGGCCGACTTGCCGCCGCACCCGATGCTGTACTACATCGCAGGCATCGCCAGCCTCGAGATGCAACAGCTTCCCGAAGCCATCGACAGCCTTGGCCGGGCCGCGACGATGGCGCCCGACAATGCCGAATTCGCGGTACACCACGCCAAGGCATTGGTCCTGGCACGCCGCACGCGGGACGCGCGGCAGGAAGCCGATCGCGCGCTCGCGCTCGCGCCCGGGCGCGCGCAGACGCTGGATACGCTGGGCGTGGTCTATACGCAGATCGCAGCCCATGGCCAGGCCGTCGAGGTATTTCGCCAGGCCGCATCCAGCGCGCCCGGTCACGCGGTCTACCACTACAACCTGGCCACCGCGATGGTTGCCGTCGGCGACATCGATGGCGCCGAGCGCGAGATTGAAGCCTGCCTTGCACTGGAACCGCGCTACTGGCGGGCGCATCTGACGCTGGCCCAACTGCGGCGCCAGACCCCCGTGGCCAACCACGTGGCGCGCTTGGAAGCGGTGCTGGGCGAGGTTGGCCCCGACGCGGGGCAAACGCAGGCCCAGGTGTGCCTGAACATGGCGCTGGCCAAGGAGCTGGAAGATCTGGGCGAGTACGCCCGGGCGCTCGACCACATGGCCAGGGGCAAGGCTGCCGCAGGCAAGGGCCGCGATTACCGGATCGCGCGCGATGAACAGCTTTTCTCCGCGCTGCAGGCACGGTTTCCGGAACCGCCCCCGCCGAGCCGAGGGTGCGCCAGCGAGGAGCCCATTTTCGTCGTGGGGATGCCCCGCACCGGCACCACCCTGGTCGAGCGCATCATATCCAGCCATCCGGACGTCCATTCGGCGGGCGAGATGCTGAACTTCGGCATGGCGCTGAAGTTCATGTCCGGCACCCACACCCGCTCGCTGCTGGATATCGAGACCGTCGCCGGTACCCGTCACGTTGATTTCCGCACGCTGGGGCAGACCTACCTGGACAGCACCCGGCCGGCCACGGGCAGAACGCCGCACTTCGTGGACAAGCTGCCGCACAACTTTCTCTACGTGGGCTATATCGCCCAGGCATTGCCCAACGCGAAGATCGTGTGTCTGCGCCGCAACCCGATGGACACCTGCCTGAGCAATTTTCGGCAGTTGTTCGCGCCCAATTCGCCGTATTTCGATTACTCCTTCGACCTGCTCGATACGGGCCGCTACTACATCCTTTTCGACGCGATGATGCGCCACTGGCAGCGCGTGTTTCCCGGGCGGGTGCTCGAGGTGGATTACGAGGCCCTGGTGGACGACCAGGAGCGCATGTCCCGTCGCATCATCGAGTTCTGCGCTCTGCCGTGGCACGAGGACTGCCTGCGATTCGAGGCCAATCCGTCGCCGGTGGCCACCGCCAGTGCCGTGCAGGTGCGTGCTCCGATCTATCGCAGCGCGCTGCAGCGCTGGCGGAAGTACGGCGAGGCGCTGGCGCCGCTGCGCGAGTTGCTGGTCGGCGCGGGCATCGAGGTCTAGCGCCCCCCCCCGCTGCCCGAAAAAAAACGGCCCCGCCAGGGCGGGGCCGTCGCGTTTTGCATCCGGGTGCGGCTATCGGCCGAACTTGTAGCTCGCCTCGACGTAGATCGCGCGCCCGAACACGTTGTAGTTGAAGATGTTGTACGGCTCGGCGGTGAGGCCGCTGTAGCTGGTGTCCCTGGGCGGCATCTTGTCGAACAGGTTGTTCACCATCAGGGACAGCCCAAGCGCCTTGGTCGGGTTGAATGTGACGCTCGCGTTGTACAGCGTCCACGGCCCCAGCCGGCCGGTGCCCGGGGAGGTGTAGTTGTCGAGCGAACTGGCCAGGTAGTTCGGCGTGCTTCCGAACCGGTTCGCGTACAGCGTGGTGCTCCACTTCGCGTTCGACCAGGTGATCGAGCCGTTGGCCTTGGACTTGAAATCCGTGCTCCAGTTGGGGTGGCGCAGCAGATCCACCGGCTCGTCGGTCGGGTAGTCCTGGTAGGTGTGCTTGAACATGTCCGAGTAGGACAGGTTCAGTGCCAGCTGGCCGAAGCGGCCGATGTCCTGCACGTAGTTCACGCCGGCGGTGAGTGCGTTGACCTTCTCGTTCGCCACGTTCTGTTTCGGCGTGGCGATCGAAATGATGTGGCCCAGCAGATTGCCCTGGCCCGGCCCGCGGGTAACCAGGCTGAATGCCATGCTGCAGGTGGTCGAGTTCATGTCCAGCGTGCCGATATCACACAGGTACTGGGTGTTCGACAGCTGGTCCGCACTGACTTGGGCGACCTCGTTGCTGATGTCCCAATGCAGATAGTCGACGTTGAAGGACAGCTTTGGAGTGGGAGCCCACACGAAGCCGTAGGTCCACACCTTGGCGGTGATCGGCTTCAGCGCCGGGTTGCCGGAGGTGTGGCCGTTGAACTGCTCGTTGTCGTAGGGCGTCGGGCATTGGTCGATGTTTGCCCCGGAGAAGCCGAGGCGACCACAGTTGAGATAGTCGGTGACGCTGCTGTAGTAGCCGCTGAGGCCCTGGAATTCGTCGCTCAGGGTGGGCACCTTGAAGGCGGTGCCGTAGCGGCCGCGCAGCAGCAGGGTTTCGAACGGCCGGTATTCGATGCCGAAGTTGTAGGTCTTGTGGCTCACGCGGCTGGACGCCACCTTGTAGCTGTCGTAGCGACCCGAAACATCGAGCGTGAGCTGGCTCAGCACCGGCAGGCGAAGCTCGGTGGTGGCCGCGTAGCGCGAGCGGTGGCCGGCACCCGGCGTGGCGCTCCAGCCCCAGACATACGGAACCTGGTTGCCGTTGTAGTCGATGTCCTGCAGCAGCCGGGGGTCCGGGGTGCTGTCCCAGCCTTCGTTGCCACCCTCCAGCACCATGGCAATGCCTGCGTCGCCGCCGGGGAGGGAGAATAACGACCCGTTGGTCAGCTGGGCGCGCAGCAGGTTGTCCCAGGTCTTCGCGTTGTCTTCGGTGTAGCCGGTGAAGGCGCGGAAGTCGGCATTGGAGACGGGATGGTAGAGCGCCTCGTAGTCCGGCTGGAACACGGGATAGCCGTAGTAGGTACCCATCTGCGGCCCCATCACGTGGGAGGCGAAGTAATCCTCTATCGGCTTGGTGAAGCGCTGGAATACGCGACTCTGCAGCTTGTCGTCCGAATGCATGAAGGACAGTTCGTAGTCCCAGGCGGACTGGCCGAGCGTGCCCTTGGCGCCGAGCGTGAGCATGTAGGAATTTTCGGTGTCCTTGCTCATGATGTTCTTGTAACCGCCAACTTCTTCCGGAGAGAAGTTGCGCTGCACCAGCATGTAGTCACCGATGCGCGGATCCCAGAAGTAGCCGCCACCCGCAGCGGCGGTCACCACGTTGGTACCCCACCAGGTGTAGTCGGCGCCGTTGGTGTATTTCTGCTCCTGGTAGTTGTAGAGCAGGTCGCCGTACAACTGCAGGTTGTCGTTCACGTCGAACGTCGCATGCGTGTAGAAGTTCGCCTGCTTGTTGTCGGTGGTCAGCGTCGCGTAGCCGGGGCTGGTGAAGGAGCCGCAGTAATCGCCCTTGCCGGCGCGGTGCCGCTTGCCCTCGTTGCCGTACCACTGGTCGGTCAGGCCGCTGCAGTTGTCGGGGTCGAAAAAATGGTAGCCGGTGAAGTAGCCCAGTACCAGGTAGTCGCGTGACGCCACCGCGGGACTGGTGCCGTGGGTGTAGTAGTGGGCGGTCAGGTCGCGATCGCGGCGCCAGATCGGCTGGGTGCTCTCGAACTGGCCGCCGACCAGCAGGTTGAAACGGCCTGCGCTGAAGTTGTCCGCCACGCTGATGCGACGGCTCGCCCCGCCGCCGTCGCTGTGCCAGCCGTAGCGCGCATCGACGACCGGCCCGCCATCCAGGTGCTTCTTGAGGATGATGTTGACCACGCCGGCGATCGCGTCCGAGCCGTACAGCGAGGATTGTCCGCCAGGCAGGATCTCGATGCGATCGACCATCTCGGTCGGGATGCCGCTGAGGTTGTTGAAGACATCGCTGCCGTTGTAGAGGCCCGGGAAGTTGCCCATCGGGCGCCCGTCGATGAGGTACTTCACGAAACCTACCGGCATGCCGAACATGCTCAGGGTCTGCGCCGTCGGCGTGAAGCCCGCCGAGAACTGCGAACCCTGCACCGAGCCGGTCGCGAACGAGGACTGCTGCAGGGCTTCCGCCACCGTGGTGAAACCACGAGCCTTGATGTCTGCGGCCGTGATGGTGGTGATCGGTGTGGCGGTCTCGATCTCGGTCTGCGGGATCAGCGAACCGGTCACCGTGACTGCTTCGAGCTTCTTGGCCTTGGTGCTGTCCGGCGTTGGATGATTGCCGTCATCGGCGGACTGCATGTTGTCCTGCTGCACGCCGGACGTGCCTGCCTGTCCCGTCGCATCATGCGCGTCGCGCCCATGTGCGAACGCTGCGCACGGCCCGAAGCTCAACGCGACCAGCACGGCGGCCGCGAGTTTGGTCTTAAGCATGGATTTTCCTCCCCGTGTCATTTTCGAAAGACGACCGCCCGGTACCACCGGGCTTCCCCTGCGGCCAAGGCTTGCCTGGCCGGGTACGGCTGCGCGCTCCGGCAGGTACCTCGCCGGACGTGGAGGTTCATTGGCGGCTTTCTTTACGTCTCGAACCGTTGGCGCGGACACGTGCCAACAATGGGCGGGCGGATCAAATCCACTCATTCCTCGCGCCACGCCACGCTCTGTGGTCGTGGAGCGCCCCCGGGAACAGCCAACGGACCCCTCTGTCACCGCCATGATGGGCGGGAATTTCCGCGACGGTCTTGTCTTTTGACGACGCGAGGGGTGCGGATTCAAGCACAATCACGCAAACGCCGGTCGATCACTCGATCCGGCGCCACGGCCCCGCACACCATCGGCTATCGACTGCCGCCTATTTGAAGGATCGGAAGCCGTCTGCGGGAGACTGTTTCAGCGGTGCCCCAAGCCGCCGCGGGGGATCAACCGCCCGCTTGCAGCGCCTGCAGCAGTTGCTCCGGCGTCACGTAGCCGCCCAGCACGCTGCCGTCCGGCCCGATGATCGTGGGCGTGCCGCTCACGCCCAGCTTCACGCCCAGGTCGAATTGCTGCTTCACCGGGTTGGTACAGGTCGCCGCCGGGGGCGCGTGGCCCTTGGTGGCGGCAGTGAGCGCGGCCTTGGGGTCCTTCGCGCACCATACCGAGACCATTTCCTTGTAGGTCGGGGTGAGGTTTCCGGCGGTGGTGGTCACGCCCTCGCGCGGCCAGGCCAGGTATTCCACCGCGATGCCCGCCTTGTTGAACGCGGCGATGTGCTCGTGCAGCGCGCGGCAGAAGCCGCAGTTGACGTCGGTGAACACGGTCACCGTGTACTTCGGCTGCGCCGGCGCGAACACCAGCCGCTGCGACGCCGGCACCTTGGCCAGCGCGGCCACGCGGAACTTCGCCCAGGCATCGTCGCTGAGGTTCTCGCGGCGACTCAAGTCGACCACGTCGCCGTGCATCAGGTACTTGCCGTCGGTGCTGATGTAGACCATCTGACCCGACGCGATCACCTGGTAGAAACCCGGCAGCGGTGCCGGCTGGATCGAGTCGACCACCACCTTCGACGACAGCTTGGCGATGGCCTGCTGCACCATCTGCACCGCCGCCGGCGTGATCGTGGGGCCGACCACCGGCGCGTTCGCCGGCGCGGTGGCGGCCAGCACCTGGCCGGCCCAGGCCAGCCCACCCAACAACAGCAGCTTCTTCAACATCCGACGGCCTCGGCACGTTCAGCATCGCCCGCAGGACGCGTGCGACAACGCGGCATTCTCGCACGGCGCATGGGCCGCCTTGCCCAACTGCGGCGAAACGGCGCGTACGATGGTTCAGTAGCGCAGCAAACTGTGCAGCGGGCCACGTTCCGCCCAGCGTGCGCGTCCCGCCAGGGCGTCAAGCTCGATCACCACGCCGGCGCCGACCAGCGTCGCGCCGGCCCGCTCGATCAACTCCGCCGCCGCGCACAGCGTGCCGCCGGTGGCCAGCACGTCGTCCACCAGCAGCACGCGCTGCGCCGGCTGCAACAAGCCATCGCGGATCTCCAGCCGATCCTCGCCGTACTCCAGCCGGTAATCCACCGCCTGCACCGGCGGCGGCAACTTGCCCGGCTTGCGCAGGGGCACAAAGCCGGCCTCGAGCCGCAGCGCCAGTGCCGCACCGAAGATGAAACCGCGTGCCTCCACGCCGCCCACCACCTGCACGCCGCTGTCCCGCCACGGTGCGGCCAGCGCCTCGATGCAGCGCGCGAAACCGTCGGCGTTGGCCAGCAGCGGGCTGACGTCGCGAAACATCACCCCGGCTCGGGGGAAATCGGGCACGTCGCGAATCAGCTCGGCCAGGTCTCGCATGCACGCCTCCGGGAATCGCCATCGAGGCACCCACAGTAGCAAGCGCACCGCCGGCTCGCGCTTGACCGCAGCGCAACGGGCCCGCAAGGCTGACCGCCCTGCCGCCCGCGAAGGAGAACCCCATGCACCGCAGCCGCCTGTGCAGCCTCATGATCGACTGCCACGCCGACGACCTCGACGAAGCCGCCCGCTTCTGGTCGCGGGCACTGGGCCGCCCCATCAAGGAAGGCGCCGATCCCGCGCAGGAGAAATACGTCGGCCTGGTCACCCACGACGACGAGCCCGTCATCGAACTGCAGAAAGTCACCCACCCCAGCCGCGTGCATCTGGACATCGAGAGCGACGACATCGAGGCCGAAGTGCACCGGCTGGAAGTCCTCGGCGCGAGGAAGGTCGAAGCGATCCGCACCTGGGTGGTGATGGAAGCCCCCACCGGTCACCGCTTCTGCGTGGTGCGGCCGCAGCGCGGGGAGATGGGGGCGCATGCGAACGAGTGGCCGTGAGCGGCCGATGGCTCAGCGCAAGCTGGACTTGCGCACCATCAGCTTCACCGGCAGCACCTCGCTTTCCACCGATTCGCCGCGGATCAGGCCGAGCAGGCTGTCGACCAGGACCGCGCCGGCCTGGCCGGTGTCCTGCAGCACGGTGGTCAACGGCGGGTTGACGAAGCTGGCGGTGGCGATGTCGTCGAAGCCGGCCAGGGCGACGTCCTGCGGCACGCGCAGCCCGTGGTCGCTGAGCGCGCGCATGGCGCCGATCGCGATGAGGTCGCTGGCGGCGAACACGGCATCGAAGCCGGCTTCCTGCAGGATCAGCCGGCGCATGGCCTCGTAGCCGGAGTGTTCGGTGCTCTCGGCGTTCTCCTGCAGCGCGGGGTCGACCTCGACGCCGGCGGCGGTGAGTGCGTCGACGTAGCCGTTGTAACGGCCGAAGAACTCCGGGTAATGGCTGGAGGCGTCGCCGAGGAAGGCGATGCGCCGGCAGCCGCGTTCGAGCAGGTGCTCGGCCACCTGCCGCCCGCCGTAGACGTTGTCGCTGCCGAACGACACCCCGGGCTGGTCCGGCAGCACCGCGCCCCAGCGCACGAAGCGGGTGCCCTGCGCGACGAGCTTTTCCAGCTTGTCGCGGTAGGCGAGGTAGTCGCCGTAGCCGAGCAGGATCAGCCCATCGGCCTTCTTGCTGTCGGCGAAGTCGGCGTGCCAGTCGTCGGACAGCTGCTGGAACGAGATCAGCAGGTCGTGGCCCTGCAGGGCGCAGGCGCGGGTGATCGAGCCGAGCATCGACAGGAAGAACGGGTTGATGTGCGACTCGTCGGCAGTCGGGTCCTCGAAGAACAGCAGCGCCAGCGTGCCGGTATGCATCCGGCGCAGGTTCGAGGCGTTCTTGTCGAGCTTGTAGTTGAGCTGCTCGGCGGCGGCCTGCACGCGCCGCCGGGTTTCCTCATTGACCAGCGGGCTGCCGCACAGGGCGCGCGAGACCGTGGCCTGGGACACTCCGGCCAGGTGTGCAATGTCGATCGATGTGGCCTTGCCCTTCATCCGCGACCCGATCCGTCAGCATCTCGTTCAATCGCGCGCGATGAACCGTGGCCGGGCCATCGCCGTTGCCGCATCGTAGCTGCTTTGCGCGCCGCGCGTCGTAGACCGCCCGGCGCGCTTCCACGCCGAGGCAGGCGCTGGCCGGCGGCCGCGCGCCGGTACCGCCGCTGAAGCCGTGCTCCATGATCCTCATGCCTGCATGTCCTCCAGTTCCACGCCCTTGGTCTCGCGCACCGCGCGCAACACGAACACCAGCGACAGCACGGCGAACGCCGCGTACAGGCCGTAGGCAAAGGTCAGGCCCAGTTCGGCCAGTGCCGGGAAAGTGCTGGTGATGGCGAAATTGGCCAGCCACTGCGCGGAGGCGGCCACTGCCAGCGCGGTGGCACGGATGCGGTTGGGGAACATTTCGCCGAGCAACACCCACACCACCGGCCCCCAGCTCACGCCGAAGAACACCACGTAGGCGTTCGCCGCGACCAGCGCCACCATGCCGACCGCGCCGGGCAAGGTCAGCTCGGCGCCGCTGCCGACGGCCTGCGAGAAGCACCACGCCATTATGCCGAGGGTGATCGCCATGCCGGCCGAGCCGACCACCAGCAGCGGCTTGCGCCCGATCTTGTCGACCAGCGCGATCGCCACCAGCGTGACCAGCACGTTGACGATCGAGGTGACCACGGTGATGGTGAACGAGTCGGCCTCGCTGAAGCCCACCGAGTGCCACAGGGTGGCCGAGTAGTAGAAGATCACGTTGATGCCGACGAACTGCTGGAACACCGACAACGCGATGCCGATCCAGACCACCGGCAGCAAACCCGTGCCCTTGCTGCACAGGTCGCGCAGGCGCGGCTTGTGTTCCGAGCGGAGGCTGGCCTCGATGTCGCCGAGTTTCTTGTCCAGCGCCGCGGTGCTGTGCATCGACAACACCTTCTGCAGCACCACCCGCGCATCGGCCAGGCGGCCCTTGGCCACCAGGTGGCGCGGCGACTCGGGCACGCCCAGCACCAGCAGGCCGTAGATCAGCGCCGGGGTGACCGCGGCGAGGAACATCCAGCGCCACGCCGGCAGGCCCAGCCACAGCACCTCGGCTGCGCCGCCGGCCGCACCGGCCAGCCATGCATCGCTCAGCAGCGCGGCGAAGATGCCCAGCACGATCGCCAATTGCTGCATCGAGCCGAGCCGCCCACGAATCCGCGCCGGCGCCACCTCGGCGATGTAGGTCGGCGCGATCACCGAAGCCACGCCCACGCCGATGCCGCCGACCAGCCGCCACAGGACCAGGTCCCACACCGCCATCGCCAGGCCCGAACCGGCGGCGGCAGCCACCAGCAGCACCGCGGCCACCTGCATCGTGCGCACGCGGCCGAAGCGGTTGGCCAGCATGCCGGCGTACCACGCCCCCAACGCCGAACCGAGCAGCGCGCAGGACACGGTGATGCCGATCTCGCCCGCATTCAGCCCGAAATGGGCGCGGATCGCGTCGACCGCGCCGTTGATCACCGCCGTGTCGAAACCGAACAGGAAGCCGCCCAGGGCGGCGGCAGCCGAGATCAGGATCACCCGCAGTGTGGCGTGCTGGCCCAGCCCATCTGTCGCGCTCGTCGAACTCATTGCCTTCCCCAGGTCATGACAGGTCGCCGTGCCCCCGATTCTGCGGTGCACGCATCGCGCTGTCCGGTTGAATACGTATGCAGCGCCGTCAGCCCGCCATCGCCTTGCCCCACGGGCCGGTAAACGATTACGGTCGCCCCGTGGTTGCAGTATGACAGCGCTGTCAAACACATCCAGCATAACCCGCCCGTTTCACCCTGGGAACCACCCGGGATGACCGTCGGCGCGCGTACCGGGCGCACGCCCGCATCCAGGCGCCGAATCACTGGGGAGTATTGATCACCGCGAGGAAATCGCGCCCATAGCGTTTGAGCTTGGACTCACCGACGCCGCTGATGGTGGCCAGTTCGTCCTCGTTGGCGGGCATCGCGCGCAGCATCGCCAGCAAGGTGGCGTCGTGGAACACCACGTAGGGCGGCACGCCCTGCTGCTTCGCCAGTTGCGTGCGCAGGGCGCGCAGCGCGTCCCAGGTGGATTGCTCGTAGGCCTCGATGCCCAGGCTGCCGCTGGCCACCCGCCTGGCTTCGCGCTTGCGCCGGCTGGCACGTTCGGGGCGGGCGTCCTCGCGCAGTTTCACCAGCCGCTCGCCGCCGAGCACGGCACGGCTGGCGGTGGTCAGGCGCAAGGTGCCGTAGCCCTCGGCGTCGGCCTCCAGCAGGCCGGCGGCGAGCAACTGGCGGAACACCGAGCGCCACTGTTTCTCGTCCATGTCGGCGCCGACGCCGAAGGTGCTCAGGCGATGGTGATCGAGACCGAGCACGCGCTCGGTCTCCTCGCCGCGCAGCACGTCGATGACGTGGCCGGAGCCGAAGCGCTGGCCGGTGCGGTACACCGCCGACAGGGCCTTCTGCGCCACCACGGTGGCGTCCCAGGTCTTCGGCGGCGCCACGCAGTTGTCGCAATGGCCGCAGGGGCCGGGATAGGTTTCGCCGAACGCGCCCAGCAGCAGCTGGCGGCGGCAGTCGGTGGCCTCGGCGTAGGCGAGGAGCGATTCCAGCTTTTGCCGCTCGACGCGCTTGCGGTCGTCGGCCGATTCGGACTGCGCGATCATCTGGCTCATCGTCACCACGTCGGACAGGCCGTAGATCATCCACGCCTCGGCCGGCAAGCCATCGCGGCCGGCGCGGCCGGTTTCCTGGTAGTAGCCCTCGATGCTGCGCGGCAGGTCCAGGTGCGCCACGAAGCGCACGTCGGGCTTGTCGATGCCCATGCCGAACGCCACCGTGGCCACCATCACCACGCCGTCCTCGCGCAGGAAGCGCTGCTGATTCTTCGAGCGCGTGGCCGCGTCGAGGCCGGCGTGATACGGCAGCGCCTCGATGCCCGATTCGGCCAGCCATTGCGCGGTGTCGTCCACCTTGCGCCGACTGAGGCAGTAGACGATGCCGGACTCGCCCTCGTGCCCGAGCAGGAATTCCCCCAGCTGGCGCTTCGCGTTGTGGCGCAAGCCCACGCGATAGCCGATGTTCGGGCGATCGAAGCTGGAGATGAACTGACGGGCGTCCTGAAGCGCCAGCCGCTCGACGATCTCCTCGCGCGTGCGCGGGTCGGCGGTGGCGGTGAGCGCGATGCGCGGCACGGCGGGAAAGCGCTGCGGCAGGATCGCCAGCTCGCGATATTCGGGACGGAAATCGTGGCCCCACTGCGACACGCAGTGCGCCTCGTCGATGGCGAACAACGCCACCTCGGTGCGTTCGAGCAGGTCGAGGAAGCGCGCCGTCAGCAGCCGCTCCGGCGCCACGTAGAGCAGGTTCAGTTGGCCGGCCAGCAGTTGCTTCTCCACCTCGCGCTGCGCGTCCGCGGCCAGGCTGGAGTTGAGATACGCCGCCGCCACGCCCGCCTCGCGCAAGGCGTCGACCTGGTCCTGCATCAGCGCGATCAGCGGCGACACCACGATCGCCGTGCCCTGCCGCAGCAGCGCGGGAATCTGGTAGCACAGCGACTTGCCGCCGCCGGTCGGCATCAGCACCAGCGCGTCGCCGCCCTCGCCCAGGTGCTCGACGATGGCTTGTTGCTGGCCCCGGAAACTGGGGTAGCCGAAGATGTTGCGCAGGATGTCGAGGGCGGCGGAATGCATTGGCCGAATGCTAGCAAATGGGGACGGCGGGGTCGGGCGCCGTCGGTGTAGGCCCGGAGCGCGCGCGGATGCCGGAAAGATCAAGCTGCGTTCGTGCGCCGTGGGTGTCGGCGTTTGCCGCACGGCCTGCGTCGCGAAGCTCACTCCATACCGCAGCCAACCCCGACGCAACTGACCGTGTTGAAGTCATACAGGGTCGAGTGACCGAGTTTGCCGGTGGGCCGCGGTACGCCCTTGGGCACGAAGAAGGTGGCCGAATTCGCGCCGTACAATCCGGCCGGCAAGGTGTACGCCTTCAGCACCACGTAGGCGCGGAACATCGAGGGCATGCGCGGTGCCGGGGCGCCGCCGGCAATCGGCGGCGCATCGACCGGAGCGTGCTGCCGGGCGCGTCGGGCAGCGATCCACGCCGCACCGTCGGAAGCGTCCGCTTCGCGCAGAAAACCGTCGCGCACGCCCTGCTCCAGCCCCGCCGGCCCGGCCAGCGAGCTGTTCGGCAAGCGGAACGCGGAGGCCGGCCTGGCGCTTCCATCGGTGACCAGCGCGCTGCCTGCCGGCAGCGGTGATCCGACCACCACCTCGCCGCCCTGGGCGGGATACAGCATGTCGACCGGACGGCCAAACATGCGGCGTGCGATCGGGTTGAGCTTGCCGGCATTTTTTGGCGCCACGTAGAAATATTCGCAGCCGCTCCTGTTGTCGTACGTGCTTGTCCGCACCGGCACGTCGGCGGGCAGGCCGGTGATCTCCTGCCGGTGATAGCCGCTCACCAGCACCGCCAGAATGCGCGTGCCCGGCGTCCAGCCGACGCTCCACACGGTGGGTTCGTAGGCACCCAGCATCAGTACCACCGGCGCATCCGGCTGGTTGACCGCCACTCGCATGGCAGTGGCCTCGTGTCCGCTCTGGTCGATCTGGAAATCCTGCCGACTGCCGCCGTAGGCACCGGCGGCGTAGACCCTGGTCGACGGCGGCAACTGCAGGCCGGTGAACGCGCAGCCCGCAGTGGCCGACGCGGCATCGGCAGCAAATGCGAATGGCTTGGTCGGCGCCGACACCGGCGCGGCTGGCTGCGGTGCCGGACCGCTCGCCACGATCGGCGTCCGCGCCGCAACGGAAGCGGTCGCCGCGGGCGCCTGCGCGAGGCCGGTCGAGGGGGCCTCGGGGAGACAACCGGTCATCGCCAGACAGGCCAGCGCGAGCAGCAGGGAATGCGTGTTGGTCACCGGAGAAATCCTTGTCGTGGTTGCGCGCGGACCGCTGGCGTTCAATGTGATTTGAAGAATGCCGCAAACGCCGCCGCCGTGCGCTCGATGCCGTCGTCGTCGACGTCCAGATGCGTCACCAGCCGCAAGGTCGGCAGGTAGCCGATGCTGATGCGGATGCCGGCCTCGCGCAGATGGACGTCCAGTTCGCGCAGGCGCGTGGCCGGCACGTCGACGAAGACCATGTTGGTGTGCTGACCGAGCAAGTCGATGCCGGCGATCTCGCGCAGGCGACCGGCGAGGTAGGCCGCGCGCCGGTGGTCGTCGGCCAGCCGCGCCACGTGATGATCCAGCGCGTGCATCCCCGCCGCGGCCAGCATGCCCGCCTGGCGCCAGCCGCCGCCACAGACCTTGCGCCAGCGGCGCGCCTTGTCGATCAGCGCATGCGAGCCGAGCAGCACCGAGCCCACCGGCGCGCCCAGACCCTTGGACAGGCAGATCGAGACGGTGTCGAAATGCCGCGCGAGATCGCGCGCCGGCACGCCGCAGGCCACCGCGGCGTTGAACAGCCGCGCGCCGTCCAGGTGCAGGCCCAGCCCGTGCGCGCGCGCCGTGTCGTGCGCGGCGCGCAGGTAATCCAGCGGCAGCGGGCGGCCATGCCAGGTGTTCTCCAGCGCCAGCAGGCGGGTGCGTGCGAAGTGCGGGTCGACCGGCTTGATCGCCGCCTCGATCCGCGCCAGCGGCAGGCTGCCGTCCTCGTCCTGCACGATCGGCTGCGGCTGGATCGAGCCCAGCACCGCCGCGCCGCCGCCCTCGAACTTGTAGGTGTGCGCATCCATGCCGACCAGGTACTCGTCGCCGCGCTCGCAGTGCGCCAGCAAGGCCAGCAGGTTGGACTGGGTTCCGCTGGGCACGAACAGTCCGGCATCGAAGCCGAGGTCGTCGGCCAGCCGCTGCTGCAGCGCGTTGACCGTCGGGTCCTCGCCATAGACGTCGTCACCCACCGCCGCCGCCAGCATCGCCTCGCGCATCGCCGCCGTCGGCCGCGTCACCGTATCGCTGCGAAGATCAATGTCTTTCATTCCTCACCTCGAAGCATCACAGCCGCTCTCTCGAATCCCGAATCCCGAATGTACCGTCCCGAACTTGTCGAAGAACCGGATCCCGGCCCCTCACACCCTGCGCCTGAAATACAGCCAGGCAATGCACGCCAACAGCATCGCCGGCAGCAGGTTGGCGAGGAATGGCGGCAGGCCGTAGACGGTGCCGAAATTCACCATCGCCTGCTGCATGAAATACCAGCCGATCGCCAGCAACATGCCGATGAACAGGCGCTTGCCCAGGCCGCCGGAACGCAGCGTGCCGAACGCGAACGGCATCGCGCACAGCACCAGCACCAGCACGTTGAGCGGATACAGCGCGCGGCCCCAGAACGCCACCGCGTAGCTGCCCGGGCTCTCGCCGTTGCTCTCCAGGTAACTCATGTTGCGGCGCAGGTCGCGCATCGACAGGTATTGCGGTTGCACCACGGATTGCGCCAGCACCTGCGGGTTGAGGCTCGACGGCCACGACTCGTTGGCGGTGGTGGTGGAATGCGTGCCCTGCGCATCCAGCGTGGTGCTGCGCACGCCGTGCAGGATCCATTGGTGGCCGTCGTGCGTGGCGCTCTGCGCCAGGCGGAAGCGCTTGAGCTGACCGTCGGGCGTGAAGGTGAACACGCGCACGTCGCTCAGTTGCACCTCGCTGACCCCGTCGTGCTCCTTGAGCGAGGTGCCGCGTGCGTTGATGATGTCGTTGCCGTCGCGCGCCCACAACCCGCTGCCGTCGCCCAGGCCCAGGTTGCCCGAGCGCACGCGCAACTGCATCGCCTGCGCCTGCTGGTCGCCCCACGGCGCGACGGTTTCGCCCAGGATCACCACCCCCACGATCAGCACCGCCACCACGCCTGCGGCCGAGCCGGCGATGCGCAATCGCGACAGGCCGGCCGCGCGCAAGGCGGTGAGTTCGCCACTGCCGGCCAGGCCGCCGAGGCCGAGCAGGCCGCCGATCAGCGCGGCGTTGCCGAACATCTCGTAGGCGCGGCGCGGGAACGTCACCAGCACGTAGACCGTCGCATCGGTCACCGTGTAGCCGTGCTTGCCCACATTGCCCAGCTGGCGCAGGAACTGGGTCACCGCATCGAAGCCGGTGAGCACCAGCCACACCGTCAGCAGCGAGCCGAGCACGCTGAGCGCCACCAGCCGATCCACCCGCTTGATGCTGAACATGCCCATCACGCGGCACTCGCCGCCGTGCGCACGCGCCGCGGGGAATACTGTTTCCACAGCAACCAGCCGGCCAGCCCCAGCGCGAGCAGGTGCAGGCCCCACAGCGGCGCCTGGCTGTGCCAGTGATCCTTGCCGATCTGCGCGCGCCCCAGCGCCAGCAGCAGGTAGTAGAGATAGAACGCCAGCATCGCCAGCAGCAGCCGGCCGTACTTCGGCTCGCGCGGACTCTGCCGCGCCAGCGGCAACGCCAGCAGCACCAGCACCAGGGTCAGCGGCGCCGCATTGCTGCGCCAGGCGAACTCGGCGCGATCCTCCGGATTGTCGGACTGGAACAGCGCCCAGCTGGTCTTGGAGTGCGCGGGATCCTCATCCTCGTCGGCCTGCACGCTGGACAGCGACGTGTCGTTCTGCCGGTACTGCATCTGGCGCCAATTGTCGGCACCCAGCGGGATGTCGTATTGCCAGCCATCCTTGAAGGCGATGAAACGGCCCTCGCCGTCGCTCTCCTGGTACAGCTGGCCGCTGGCCGCGCTGACCACTTTCAGGTGGGCCCCGCCTTCCTTGCTGTTGCGCTGGGTCGCGACGAAGGTGCGGCCCAGTCGCGTGCCGTCTCGGCTCAGGCTGTCGACGAAGATGATGCCGCCCTGGGCGGGCAGGCTGGTGAAGCGCCCGGCGTCGAGGCCGGCGGCGATCACCGAACGGTTGGCCGCGGCCACCAGCGCATCGCTGGTGCGTACCGCCCACGGACCCAGCCACAACGCCACCACCAGGGTGATCGCCACCAGCACCGCGGCCAGCACCGCGACCGGACGCAGCAGGCCCGCCGGACCCATGCCGGAGGACGACAGCACGTGCATCTCGCTCTCGCGGTACATGCGGCCCAGCCCCATCAGCACGCCGATGAAACTCGCCAGCGGCATCAGGTTGGTCAGGCCGTCGAGCGTGCGCAGCCCCAGCACCTGAAACATCACGCTGGCCGGAAAGCTGCCGCTGGCCACCTGCTGCAACACCTTGGCGAACGCGCTGCCGGCCACGATCACCAGCAGGACCACCACGGTGGCGGCGACGGTCTGCGCCAGCTCACGCAGGAAGTAGCGGTCGAGGATGCTCAGCATGCGATAAACTTGATGGCTTGTGCGGTGACACCCCGGGAGCGTGGGCGGCAGAAACTTCCGAGGCGAAAAATGTGGATGCGCGAGGACGGGTTTTCGACGGTTCGCCGGCCCATGGTGGTTCCATGGGTCAAGAATCGGCGGAAATACGGACCGCGCAGCCGCTTTTGCAGCCCGGAAGATTTCTGCCGCCCACGCTCCCAGGGGCGGCGAACCGCAAGTCTAGCCTGTCCGGCCACGACCGGGCCCACACGGGAACGCATCCGATGACTCTCCAGTTCAGCCTGACCAACACTGCCGCCACTGCCGTCGACAGCCCGTGCATCGTGGTCGGCGTGTACGAGCAGGCGGTGCTGGGCAACGCCGCCGAAGCGGTGGATCGCGCCACCGGCGGGTTGATCCGCCAGCAACTCGAAAGCGGCGACATCAGCGGCAAGGCCGGCAGCACCAGCGTGCTGTTCGCCCCGCCCGGCATCGCCGCCAAACGCGTGATGGTGGTCGGCCTGGGTGCGCAGAAATCGTTCGACGGCGCGCGCTTCCAGAAGATCCACATCGAAGCCGCGCGTGCGCTCGGCCGGTTGCCGTTGAACGCGGCGGTGTCCTATCTCACCGACGTGGACGTGCCCGGCCGCGACGCCGCCTGGCGCGTGCGCGTGGCGGCGCTGGCCAGCGATTTCGCCGCCTACCGCTACACCGCCACCTTCAAGCCGCGCGACAAGGCCAAGCCGGCGGAACTGGCCACGCTCGCCTTCGCCGCGGGCGACGAGGCACACGCCGCGCTGGAGCAGGCCACCGCCATTGCCGAAGGCGTGCGCTTCGCACGCGAGCTGGCCAACCTGCCGCCGAACATCTGCAACCCCGCCTACATCGCTGCCCAGGCCCAGGCCTTCGCCGACCTGCACGACAAGGTCAACTGCCAGGTGCTGGACGAAGCGCAGATGGCCGAGCTGGGTTTCGGCTCGCTGCTCGCCGTGGCGCGCGGCTCGGCCAACAAGCCGCGGCTGATAGCGCTGGAATACAAGGGCGGCGATCCGGACGACAAGCCGTATGCCCTGGTCGGCAAGGGCGTCACCTTCGACTCCGGCGGCCTCAGCCTCAAGCCCGGCCCCGGCATGGAGGACATGAAGTTCGACATGGGCGGCGCCGCCGGCGTGATGGGCGCGTTCGTGGCCGCGGTGAAGATGGGCCTGAAGCGCAACCTCGTGTGCGTGGTGCCGAGCGTGGAGAACATGCCCGGCGGCGACAGCTACCGCCCCAGCGACGTGCTCACCAGCCTCTCCGGCCTCACCATCGAGGTGCTCAATACCGACGCCGAAGGCCGGCTGATCCTGTGCGATGCGCTGACCTGGACGGCGAAGACCTACCAGCCGCACACCATCGTCGACGCCGCCACCCTCACCGGCGCCTGCGTGGTCGCCCTGGGCAAGCATGCCAGCGGCCTGATGAGCAAGCACGACGACCTCGCCGCCGAGCTGCTCGCCGCCGGCGAGGAAACCCTCGACCGCGCCTGGCGCCTGCCGCTGTGGGACGACTACCAGGTGCAACTGGAATCGGGTTTCGCCGACGTCGCCAACATCGGCGGCAAGACCGCCGGCGCGATCACCGCCGGCTGTTTCCTCTCGCGCTTCACCGACGGCCAGCGCTGGGCCCACCTCGACATCGCCGGCACCGCCTGGGAAGACGGCCGCAAGGGCCTCGCCACCGGCCGCCCGGTGGCGTTGCTGGCGCAGTGGCTGTTGAGCCAGAGCGAGAAGTGAGTGAAGAGAAGTGAGGAGTGAGAGGTGGCGGTTTGAGGCATCATGCCCTTGTCTTTCTCTCGTTTCTCACTCCTCTCCACTCACTCCTGCCTTATGCGCGCCGACTTCTACCTGATCGCCAACAAGCCACGCTTCATCGAGCAGCCGCTGCTGCTGGTGTGCGAGCTGGCGAAGAAGGCCTACGCGGCGCAGCAGCCGACGCTGATCCTGGCGCGCGACCACGAGCAGGCGCACGAAATCGACGAACTGCTGTGGGCGTTCGACGACGACGCGATGATCCCGCACCAGCTGGCCGGCGACGACGACGACGAATTCACCGCCGTGCTGATCGTGCCGCCCGGCGTCGACACTCCCGACCGCCCGCTGCTGATCAACCTGCGCGACCGCTGCCCCGACCAGCCGTGCGAACGGGTGCTCGAAGTGGTACCCGCCGACCCCGATGCCCGCGACGGCTCGCGCGAACGCTGGCGCGAGTACCAGCGGCGCGGTTTCGAACTGCACAAGAGCGACCAGTAGGAGCCCGCTCGTCGTCAGGCCGGGGGCGCCTCGGCCGGCGTCGCCAGTGCACGCGCCAGTGCCGCCGCCAATTGCTCGCCGCTGACCGGCTTGCGCAGGAAGCCGTCCATGCCCGCTTCGCGGGCGCGCGCCTCGTCGCGGCCGCCGGAGCGGGCGGTGACCGCGATGATCGGCACGTGGCGGGCGTCACGTTCGCGCTGGCGGATCAGCCGTGCGATCTGGAAGCCGTCGACGCCGGGCAGGTCCAGGTCCAGCAGCACCGCGTCGAAACTCACGTGCGCCAGTTCGGACAGTGCGGCCAGCCCGTTGACCACGTGCACCACCGCGTGGCCCTCGCGCTCCAGCAGGCCCCGGATCACCACCGCCACGATGGTGTCGTCCTCCACCAGCAGCAAGCGGTAGCTGCGGGCGGCGCGGGTCGGCGTCGGCGCTTCGACCGGCGGCTCGGCCAGCGGCAGGCGCACGCGGAAGGTGCTGCCGTGGCCCACGCGCGATTCCAGCTCGATGCTGCCGCCCATCATGTCCACCAGCTCCCGGCAGATCGCCAGGCCCAGGCCGCTGCCCGCCGCACGCTGCGGGCCGTCGGCCTGCTCGAAGCGCTGGAACAAGCGCGCCTGGCTCGCCTCGGGAATGCCCGGCCCGGTGTCGCTGATGCCGAACTGCAAACCGTCGGCGGTGCGCTGCGCGCTCAGCGCGACGCTGCCGTGCTCGGTGAACTTCAAGGCATTGTTGGCCAGATTCAGCAGGATCTGCTTGATCCGCACCGCGTCGCCGAGCAGTTGTGCCGGCAGATCGTCGGCCAGTGCCAGCTCGAAGCGGATGCCCTTGGCGTGGGCCAGGCCCTGCTCCAGCTGCGCCACGTCCTCCAGCAACTGGCGCGGGCTGAACGGCGCCGGCTCCAGCTCCAGCCGGCCGGCCTCGATGCGGGCCAGGTCGAGCGCGTCGTTGAGCAGCTTCAGCAGCATGCCGCCGGAGCGTTGCATTGCCTGCGTGTAGTCGTGCTGCTGCCGGTTCAGCGGCGTGCTCAACAGCAGCTCGGCCATGCCCATCACGCCGGTCATCGGCGTGCGTATTTCATGGCTCAGGGTGGCCAGGAACTGCGTCTTCGCCGCGCTGGCCGCCTCGGCCATCTGCCGCTGCTGCTCGGCCAGCTGGATCTTGTGGCGCTGCGCCAGGCGACGGCGCCAGGCATGCAGGATCAGAGCCACCAGCGCCGCCACCAGCAGCACGTAGATGGCCCACGCCCACCAGCGCAGCCACGGCGGCGCCTCGACCTGGATGCGCAGCGGCGTGGCCAGGTGCACCCATCGGCCATTCGCGCCCGCGGCCATCACGTCGAGCGTGTAGTCACCTGCGCCGAGGCCGCTGAAATCGCGCTCGCCGCGGCTGCCGGTGTCCACCCAGTCGCTGTCGAAGCCGTACAGCCGGAAACGGTAGCGGTTGGCAGCCGGCGCGACATAGGAGAACACCCGCGCCTCGATCGCGAGCTGGCTGTCGTGCCAGTCCATGTGCAGCGGCTGCGTGCCGATCGGCAGTGCCTGGGTGGCGCCGCGGTGGCGCACCCTGGCCTGGGTGAGCGCCATCTGCGGCACGCTGGTCTGCCGGTTGCTCCGGTCCGGGTTGAACGCCACCACGCCGCCCAGGGTGGCGGCGTAGATGTAGCCGCTGGGCATCCGCGCGTAGCCGCGGAAGAACTCGCCGTTGGTCAGGCCATCCTGCAGGCCGAACGAACGGAACGTGCCGGTGTCCGGCTCGAACCGCCACAGGCCGTCGTGGCCGAAAACCCAGACCCGGCCGGCCGCATCGACGCGCAGGTCGGTGACGTTGACCGACGGCCAGCCATGCACCGCGTCGATCCGGCGGTCCGCCACGATGCCGTCGCCGCCGCGGCGGTAGTGGACCAGCCCGTCGGCATTGGCCATCCACAGTCCGTCGGCGGTGAAATCGAAGGCGTCGACGGATTGCCCTGCCGGCCCGCCCGGCACCATCACGAAGCGGCCCCGGGTCGTGTCCAGCCACATCATGCCGCCGTCGCTGGCGTACCAGAAGATGCCGTCGTGCAGCGTCATCTGGCTGCCCCAGCGCACCTTGTCGCTGGAGCCGTCCATCGGCACCGGCTGGACCGCCAGCGTCTCCGGGTCGATGCGGAACAGGCCCTGGCCGAAGGTGCGCGCATACATCTGGCCATCCGGCCCGGACTCGACCTCCAGCGGCCGCTGCAGCATCGCGCCGGCCGGGTCGACCCGGTCGAGCCGCCCGTCGGTGTCGCGGTACAGCGCGCCCTGCACCACCACCCACAAGCGGTTGCTCGCGTCCTCGGTCATGCCGACCACGTCGCCGCGCAGTCCCGATATCGCGTGCTCGACCGCGCCGGTCACCGGATCGAGCCGGTCGACCCGGCCGCCGCGCTGGCCCACCCACACGTGGCGACCGTCCTTGCCGCGCGCCATGGTGGTGGCGATCGCGTCGCGCAGGCTGGACGGATCGTCCGGCGTGTGGGTGAAGCGGCTGAAGCGGTTCCAGCCCGGCCCCAGGTACGCCACGCCGCCGTCGTACAGCGCCGCCCACATGCCGCCTTCGCGGTCGACCATCAGCTGCCATACCCAGGTACCGGGCAGGTTGCCGTAGAGCACCGGCTGGTCGGCCACCGCGGTCACCGGCCCGCCCGGGCGCGCCTGCAGGAACAGGCCCTTCTGCGTGCCGACCCACAGGCGGCCGGCGGCGTCGCGCACGCTGCTCATCACGTTGGTGGCGGGAATCACGCCGGCGCCGAAGCGGCGCGCCACGCCGTCGGCACCGACGATCCAC
Organism: Rhodanobacter sp. UC4443_H10; assembly: GCF_052978325.1. Taxonomy (NCBI): domain Bacteria; kingdom Pseudomonadati; phylum Pseudomonadota; class Gammaproteobacteria; order Lysobacterales; family Rhodanobacteraceae; genus Rhodanobacter; species Rhodanobacter sp. UC4443_H10. The sequence goes on from NZ_CM129668.1 coordinate 1,668,628, forward strand.
AGGCCGTCGGTGGCGGCAAGCCGCACCTCGTCGCCGCTGCCGTCGATCCGCCACGCGTCGATGGTCCGCTGCGGCTCGGCCGACGGTACACGGCGGATCGCGCCGTCCGTCTCGCGCACGAATACGCCGTGGCTGCTGCCGATCCACAATCGGCCGCGCCCGTCCACATACAGTGCGGCAACGGTGCCGACCGCGGCTGGCGTGGCACCAAGCTGCGGATCGACCACGTGCTCGAAGCCGCGCTCGTCCGGGTGCATGCGGTCGAGCCCGCCGGCGCTACCTATCCACAAGCTGCCGTCCGGTGTTTGCGCGATGGCCCAGACCCGGTCGCTGGACAGGCTGGCCGGGTCGGCCTGATCGTGCCCCCAGTGGCGGAAGCTGCCGCTGGCCTCGTCGTAGCGGTTCAGGCCAGCGTTGAGGCCGGCGGCCCACAGGCGTCCGCGGCGATCGACCGTCAGCGTGGCAATGCCGTTGGCGTACAGCGAGCCCGGGTCGTTCTCCGCATGCCGGAACACCTTGAAGCCGACGCCGTCGAAACGCGCCAGGCCACCCTTGGTGCCGAACCAGATCGCGCCCTTGCGATCCTGCGCCACGGCGTAGACATTGGTGCTGGGCAAGCCATCCGAGGTGTCGTAGCGGCGAAACTGCGGCGTCGGCAGCGGATCGGCCCGACTCGCGGCCGTCGGGATGGCCGGCATGCCCGCGACGGGCAGGGCCAGCCCGAGGGCCAGGGTCAGCAAGGCTGCCGAAAACATTCAGGTCGTCCCCTTCGGGCTTCCATGCCGGCCAGCACCGCGTTGCATGCGAGCGACGCGCCATGGCGGCAGCCTGTCCCGTAGCGGCCATGATGCCAAAGCCTTCCTGCCAGCGCGAGCACAGGCGCCCGTCCGCGGCTCAGGCCGTGGCATCGCTCGCCGAGGCGATGACCCGGGCCAGCGCACCAGCCAGTTGTTCGCCGCTGACCGGCTTGCGCAGGAAGCCGTCCATGCCCGCTTCGCGGGCGCGCGCCTCGTCGCGGCCGCCGGAGCGGGCGGTGACCGCGATGATCGGCACGTGGCGGGCGTCGGGTTCGCGCTGGCGGATCAGCCGCGCGATCTGGAAGCCGTCGACGCCGGGCAGGTCCAGGTCCAGCAGCACCGCGTCGAAGCTGGCGTGGGCCAGCTCGGCCAGCGCGGCCAGCCCGTTGATCACGTGCACCACGTGATGGCCTTCGCGTTCGAGCAGGCCGCGGATGACCGCCGCCACGATGGTGTCGTCTTCCACCAGCAGCAGGTGATGGCTGCCGCCGGCGGCGAGCGGTGCCGCCAGTGGCGCCGGCTCGGCCGGTTCGGCCAGCGGCAGGCGCACGCGGAAGGTGCTGCCGTGGCCCACGCGCGATTCCAGCTCGATGCTGCCGCCCATCATGTCCACCAGCTCGCGGCAGATCGCCAGGCCCAGGCCGCTGCCCGCCGCACGCTGCGGGCCGTCGGCCTGCTCGAAGCGCTGGAACAAGCGCGCCTGGCTCGCCTCGGGAATGCCCGGCCCGGTGTCGCTGACGCCGAACTGCAGACCGTCGGTGGTGCGTTCGCCGCGCAAGGTCACGTGGCCGCGTTCGGTGAACTTGAGCGCGTTGTTGGCCAGGTTCAGCAGCACCTGCTTGATCCGCACCGCGTCGCCGACAACCTGCGCGGGAAGATCGTCGGCCACCTCCAGCACGAAGCGGATGCCGCGCGCGTGCGCCAGGCCCTGCTCCAGTTGCGTCACGTCCTCCAGCAACTGGCGCGGGCTGAACGGCGCCGGCTCCAGCTCCAGCCGGCCGGCCTCGATGCGGGCCAGGTCGAGCGCGTCGTTGAGCAGTTTCAGCAGCATGTCGCCGGAACGTTGCATCGCCCGGGTGTAGTCATGCTGCAGCGGATCGAGCGACGTGCTCAACAGCAATTCGGCCATGCCCATCACGCCGGTCATCGGCGTGCGTATCTCGTGGCTCAGGGTGGCCAGGAACTGGGTCTTGGCTGCGCTGGCCGCCTCGGCCATCTGCCGCTGCTGCTCGGCCAGCTGGATCTGGTGGCGCTGCGCCAGCCGCCGGCGCCAGCCGCGCAACGCCAGCGCGACCACGGCTGCCACCAGCAACAGGTAACCCAGCCATGCCCACCAGCGCAGCCACGGCGGCGCCTGCACCGTGACCAGCAGCGGCCGCGCCTTGCCCCACTGGCCGTCGGCACCATGGCCGTGCACTTCCAGCGTATAACTGCCGGCGCCGAGCCCGACGAACTCGCGCTGGCCCTGGTTGCCGGTGCTCACCCAGCCGCTGTCGAAACCGCCCATGTGGAAGAAGTAGCGGTTCGCTGCCGGGTCCACGTAGGACGACATGCGCGCCTCCACGCGCAAGTCGCGATCGCGCCAGCCCAGGTGCACCGGCTGCTCCGGCGACAGCGCGACGGTCTTGCCGTCGCGGCGCACGCTGACCTGGGTGAGCGACAGCAGCGGCAGCGGGCCGGGCCGTTCCAGCCGCGCCAGTTCGGCCGGCTGGAACGCGGTGACGCCGCCGCTGCTGGCGGCAAGCATGGTGCCGTCGGCAGCGATCACCGCCGAGCCGTTGGTGAACTCTTCATTGCTCAGGCCCTGCGCCGCACCGAACTGGGTGAACGTGTGGGTCAGCGGGTTGAAGCGGCGCAGGCCCGGGCTGCTGAACAACCACAGTTGCCCTTGCCGGTCGACCAGCATGGTGCGCAGGTCCGCGATCAGCCCCATCCGGCTGATGTCGACGCTGTCGTCGCGCGTGGCACGCCCGTCCGCCAGGCGGTAATGCTCCAGCGCGGTTTCGGTGGCGATCCAGAAACCGTCGTCATCGAACGCGAAACTGTAGATCTCCCGCCGCGACACGCCCGGCACGAACGCCAGCGGCTGTCCGGGCCCTTCGCTGCGCATCAGCCCGGCCATGCTGGCGTACCAGACCGCCCCGTCGTGCGCCCGCAACTGGTCGAAGAAGCGCGCGCCGTCGGGCGCATCGGCCGGCAGCAGCGGCGTCGACACCAGCGTGTCGGGGTCGATCGCGAACACGCCCTCGCCCCACGACGCCCCGTAGATATGGCCGTCCATGCCGGCGACCAGCGCGAGCGGCCGTTTCATGTGCGTCTGCTCGGCGCCCAGCGTCAGCAGCTTGCCGTGGTCGTAGCGGTAGATGCGCCCGGGCCCGGTGATCCACAGGCGGCCGCGCGCATCCTCCGCCAGCGAGGTGAGGTTGCCGTGCAGGCCGCGCAGCACGTGGCTGACCTCGCCGGTCGCCGTATCCAGCTTGTCGACCCAGCCGTTGTAGCCGCCCACCCACAGCTCGTGGTCGCGCCCGGCCAGCACCGACAGCGCGGCGGTGTTGGACAGGCTGTCGGCATTGTCCGGGATATGCGTGAAACGCGCGAAACCATTCCAGCCCGGCGGCAGGTACGCGATGCTGGACTGGTCGAAGGTGAACCACAGGCCGCCTTCGCGATCGCGGAAAATCTGCCACAGGCGATCGCTGGGCAGGCCGCCGGGCAACAGCGGCGCGCCGGTGATGTGCTGCAGCGGGCCCTGTTCCGATTCGAGCCAGACGCCGTCGAGGCTGCCCAGCCACAACCGCCCCTGGCTGTCGCGCACGCTGCTCAGGATGCGCGTGTTGGCCAGTTGCCGATTTGCCAGCGGCCGCGCCACGCCGTCGGCGCCGACCACCAGCAGGCCACCTCTGACCGCCACGCGGATCTCGTCGCCATCGCCCTCGATGCGCCACACCGCGCCGACGTCGCCGCCGAACGCGGGGTCGACCGCCACGCCGCGCACCTTGCCGTCGGTCGAGCGCACGTAGAGACCATGCTCACTGCCGATCCACAACCGCCCCTCGTGGTCGGCCAGCAAGGCGCGGATGGCGCCGAACGGGGCCGCCTGCCCGCTGTCGGCATCGAGCCGCACGGGTTCGAAACCGCTCTCGTCGCGGCGCATGCGGTCGAGGCCGCCCTGGGTGCCCACCCAGATCTGGCCATCGGGGGTCTGCGCGATGCTCCACACTTCGTCGTTGCTGAGGCTGTGCGGATCGTCCGCTCCGTGCACCCAGTGGCGAAAGCGCCCGCCGTCCTGGTCGTAGACGGTCAGTCCCGCCGAGACGCCGCCGGCCCAGATGCGGTCCGCCTTGTCCACGAACAGGGTGTAGATCTGGTTGCTCGGCAGCGACAGCGGATCGCCGCTGGCATGCCGGAACACCTTGAACGTGACGCCGTCGAAGCGCACCAGGCCGCCATCGGCACCGAACCACATCATGCCGCGATGATCCTGCGCCACCGCGTAGATCGAACCGCTGGGCACGCCGTCGGCCACGCCATAACGACGGAACTGCGGCGTCGCCGGCATGCTCGCGCCGGCGGCCGGCATTGTCGTGCTGGCACCGCCAGCGGCCGCGGACCCCGGCGTGGCCACCGCCAGAACCGCACCCAACATGAGCGATGCAAGCATGCGCAGATTCCCCTGATCCGCCCCATCATGCCAAATCGGGTCCGTGGCGGCGAGCATCGCGCCGGCCCGGAGCGATGCGTTTCACGCGTCGTGCGTCATTCGGCCGCGTCGGGCGCCGCCAACGCCTTGCTGTAGAAACCCGACGGATCGAAACAGCACACGCGCCGCTTGCCGGCGGCGAGCATGTCGCAGGCGGCGGCGACGCGCTGCGTTCGAGTCTTTGCCTGCTTGGCCGAGACGATCCAGTGGATCCAGTCCACGCGCGCGATCGTGGTGGTGGCGTCCCAGCCGGCGCGGGCGGCGGCGGGCGCATCGTCCAGCGCCTGGCGCAGGTCGGCCGGTAGCGCGGGTTCGGGCTCATGCTTCACCGGCGCGATCTCCAGCGCCACGGTGTCGCCCGCTTGCGCACGGACGGTCTTGAGCAGGCGGCTGTCCAGTTTCAGCCAGTGGCTCAACTGGCCATCCGGCTCCAGCGTCGCCTGGAAGCGGTGGCCGTTGATGCTGGCGTCGACCGTGGTGCGCCCGCGGCGCGGCAGCTTCTCGCTCACCGGTCGCGGCAACAGCACGAAGGCCCATGCGGCATCGTCGGGCATCGCCGGGCGCAGCACTTTCGCCGTGAAGCGGGAGGTGGTGTCGGCCTTGCTCATGTCGCATCGTCCTCGGGGAAGGGGCTTGCCGCACGCCTGGGGCAAGGCAGCGCGGGGATCGTACCGCGCATGCCATGGCGCGGCGAAAGGGCCATCGGCCATGGGCGTGTGCGGTGCGCGAGCCCCTACAATCGCCGGATGTCCCGACGCCTGCGCCTGCTGTTCGCCGCCCTGGCCATCGCCGCACTGCTGTGGCTGCTGTTTGCCGCGGCGGAACGTTTCCTCGCGCTGGCCCAGCGCTTCCTCGCCTTGCCGGCGCCGTTGCAGTGGACGCTGGGCCTGGTGCTGGGGATCTTCGCCGCCGCCGGCCTGGCCGTGCTGTGGTGGCTGCTGCGTCCGCGCCGCCGGCGCCGACCCCTGCCGGTGCCCGACCGCGCCAGCCTGGAGCAGCGCATCGACAAGTTGCGCGAACACGGCGCCGACACCGGCGCGCTCGCCACCGAGCTGGGCGAACTCGACCAGCGGCGGCTCGGCGCGCGCCTGTACGTCGCGCTGTTCGGCGAGATCTCCACCGGCAAGTCCAGCCTGATCCGTGCGCTGGCGCCGCAGGCCACACTGGCCAGCGAGGCGCGCGGCGGCACCACGCGCGCGGTCGGTCACTACGACAGCACCTTGCCTGACGGCCGCAACCTGGTACTCGCCGACGTACCCGGCAGCCGCGAGAGTGGCGGCGAAGCGCGCGAACGCGAGGCGCGCGAAGAAGCCCTGCGCGCCCACGCGGTGATCTACCTGTGTGCCGGCGACCTCACCCGCGGCCAGGTCGACGAACTGCGCTGGCTCGCCGATTTCGGCAAGCCGCTGCTGCTGGTGTTGAACAAGGCCGACCAGTGGGGCGAGCCGGAGCTGGCGCAACTGCTGGACAAGCTGCGCGCGCAATCGCGCGGCATCGCCAGCGCGGTGGTGGCGATCAGCGCCGGCGGCAGCGAGCGATACCAGCGCCGGCTCGCCGACGGCAGCACCGAATCGGTCGAACGCCAGCGCAAGCCGGCGATCGAACCGCTGCTGCGCGCACTCACCCGCCTCATCGCTCCCGGTGCCGAGGGACTGGAGCCGCGTCGCGAGCAGGCCGTGCTCGCCGGCCTGCACCAGCGCACCGGCACGCTGGAGGCGCAGACCCGCGCCGAAACCGCCGAGCGCATCGTGCGCCAGTACGCCCGCCGCGCGATCGTCGGTGCGATGGCGGCGGTGGCGCCAGGCAGCGACCTGGTGATCCAGGGCGTGCTCGCCACCGGGCTCACGCGGGCGCTGGCCGAGCTGTACGGCGTCGGGCTCAGCGACGTGCAGATCGAGGATTTCGTGCACCAGGCCAGGCTGACCCTGCGCACCGGCAGCTCGATCGTGCTGGCGGTTGCCGGCAATGCACTGAAGGCGTTCCCCGGCCTGGGCACGCTGGGCGGCGGCGTGCTGCACGCGTTCGCCTACGCGCTGATCTTCGACTCGATGGGCCGCGCCCTGGCCGCCTCGCTGGCCGAGCGGCAGACGCTGGACCAGGACGATGCCGACGCGCGGCTGAAGACCCTGCTCGCCGATGCCGGCGGCGCCCGCCTGCGGCAACTGGCGACCCTGACGATGGACACGCTGCGCGAACCGCGCGGGGAGTGAGCACCGCTCACGTGATCCGCGCAGGACTTTCCCGTCATTCCCGCCTTCAATGAAACTGGTCGGCCGCCGGCACCCACGAGCTGGAGGCAGCGGCGGGCGCGTGAATCGGCGTGGCGGGCGGCAGGTCTGATGCGCAGCCCGGCGGCAACGGGCCGCCGGCGACGCGGGCGGCAGCGCATTCGGCGGCGTTGTCGAACTTCACCATCGGCGTGGAGGTCGCCGGTGCCGGCGTGCTGGCGGCCGCGGGCGGCGCCAGCGGGGCGGCAGGCGCCAGGTGCAATGGCGCATACGCGCTGGCGGCGACCGGTGCCGGCGGCGGGTCGGGGTTGCGGCAGCCGAACAGCGCGATCGGCAGCAGTGGTTTCACCGCGCACTCCACCCGCACGCCACGCGGCAGGTGGAAGGTGTGCTTGACCGTGGTCTTTTCCACCGCGCGGCGCAGCGCGGTGTCGACCGAGCTTTCGTCCTCGGGCGTCCAGTCCTGCTCGAAGCGAGTGGGCCGGTAGCCGACGTCAGGCGTGCGGTGACGCATGATTTCGGTATCGCCGCTCGGCTTCAGCTGCACGTAGTCGCCCACCGCGCCGTGCTCCCCGCCCTGCGCTGCGCCGGGTCGATCGCCGCCGAGCTTGCCCGCGGCCAGCGAGGGCGCGTGCTGGCTACCGGTACTGGCGGCGGCACGAACCGCCGGCGCAGGTGCCGACGGCGGCGCGACGCTGGTGGCGCCGGCCGGCTCGCCGACCGTGGCGGTGTCGCTGCCTTGCGGCGAGGCCTCCGGCGCGCGGCTGACCTCGGCGGTGGCCGGCAGCGGCAGTGCGGAGGCGGCGGGCGCAGGCGTGATCGCGGCCACGGCGGTCGGTGCCTGCAACACCGGGCGCAGGGTCGCTGGCGTCATCGCCGGCGCCGGTGCGGAGCGCTGCAGGTCCAGCTGGGTCGGTGCCAGCGCGCGCGGGGGCGCGACAACCTCGGCCGGCACGGCTTCGGCCAGTTGCGCGGTTTGGGTCAGCTGCGGCACCAGGCGCGGGGCGGGCGGCGCGATCGGCGTGAGGGGCACCAGCGTTTGCGGCTGCGGACGCGGCAGTTGCGGTGGCGCTGGCGCGGGTTCCGGCGCTTCGCTGAGCGGGGCCAGCGTGGTCGGCGCCGCGACTTGCAGCGTGATCGCCGGCGGTGCGGCGACCGCAGGCACGCTCGCCTGCGGCAAGGCCAGCGCGGTCGGCGGCAGGATCGGGCGATTGCCTTCGGCCTGCGGTGGACGTTGCGGCTCGGGCTGGGGCGCCGGCAGCGCGGGAGCCACCGGCGCCGGCAGGGTCAGCGCCAAGGGAGGCGCCGGCACGGCCGGTGCCGCCGGTTTGGGTAGCGGCAGCGGCGTCGGCGCCGGCAGGCTCACTGGCGGCTGCGGCGCGGCGACCGGCGCGGCTTTCGCCGGCTTCGCGGGGGTGGCGGCGGCCGTCAGCGCGACGGCATTGGCGCTCGGTTCGACGCGCGGTGCGGGATGCTGCCGACCCTGCTGGCGCGGCCCGCGCTGCTTCGGTGGCGTGCCATGCACCGGCGGCGGTGGCGGCGGTTCGGGTGGCTCGATCAGGCGCACCTGCAGCAGCGGTTCGCGCGAATGGTCCGGCAGCACGGTGGGTTCGTAGGCCGGGCCGAGCACGAACGCGAACAGGCACAGCAGATGCACCAGCAAGGTGCCGAGGAAGGCCAGCGCGCGACGACCCCGCGACGGCGGCGGCGCGTGCCGACGCAGATGATAGACGCGGCCGCGCGTGGCCGCCGCCAGCGGCGAGTCCAGCAGGACTCGCGCGGGGTTGGCGGCACGACGGGGTGGGACGGAATCCGGGGACGGCGCGGGCATGCGGCCAGTGTAGCGGGGGCCATCAGCGGCCGGCGCCGCGCGCGGCCTTGCGCTCGCGCAACTCCTCGTCCACTGCGCGGTCGGGCGTATCCACCGGGCAGCCTTGCGCCAGCGGCTTGCCGGCGCGATACATCGCGATGCAGGCCTCCACGCCGGGCGGGGTGAAACCGTGCGTGCGACCGTCGGGCGTGCTGGCCGGCGCCATGTTGAGGCGCATGTCGCCACTTTTCGCCGACGGTGGCGGCGGCGGGTCGCCACCGCAACCACCGGCGAGCATCGCCAGCGACACGGCGCAGTGGATGCGGATGCCGCCGGGCAGGTGGATCGTCGTTTTCTTCGTGGTCTTGTCCACCAGCTTCTGCAGCGCGCTGTCGACGGAGCTGCCGCCCTTGTCCCAGTCGTCCGCGAAGCGGGTGGGCTTGTACTTGACCGGGCTGTCGTGACGCATGACCTGCGTATCGCCCTGCGGCATGCGTTGCACGTAGCCGGGCACCGGCGCACTGGAAACAGGCGCCGGCGGCAGCAGTGGCTGGCCATGCTCGTCGTACAACCGCAGCGGCGGGGCCTGTACCACCATGGCGCCCTTGGCCGGCGGCTCCGGCCGTGCCCGTGTCGGCGGCGGTGCGGCGGGCGGCGCGGGCGGCAAGGCCAGCGGCGGCGGCGCGTGGCTTGCCGGTGTGTCCTCGATCAGGCGGATCTGCAGGAATTGCTCGGGGGGCGCCTCCTCGTGAAGTACCGGCGGGCGCGTGCCGTACCACGCCACCAGCGCGAACAACGCATGCAACAGCAGTACCGCAGCGAGCGTCCAGCGATGCGTGGCCCGCTCGACCGGCGGCTCGTGCCAGCGATGCCGCTGCCGCGTGGCCCGCGCACGCCAGTCGCCAGCCGCGGGCACGAGCTCGCGCCGCTCGGGTTCGGGCGGCTCGGGCGTGGCTGGCTGGGGCTGCGGCGCAACGGCGATGGCGGTGCCTCGTGGAAATCGGTGGGCGGTCGCAGCATGGCCGAAGGCGATTGAACCCCGCTAGACCGGCGTGACGATCGCGTCGCCGGGGCGCGCGACACCTGGGACAGACAGCCGCCGGCGCCGCGCGGTTCCCCGCAGTGCAGCTTGACCCCACTTGCGCATGGCACAAGGCTAGGCCGATCGACGCCCCGCGCCGATCCCCCGCCATGACCGCCCTCGCCGCCGCATCGCGCAGGACGACCATGACGGCCCGCTTTTCCAGCCGCCCCGCGCGGCCTCGGGCGGTGCCGTTCATGCCACGAGGCTGCGCCCCCGCATGAGGAGGGTCGCATCGTGTCCGAACTCGTCACGGAACATATCCGCAACATCGCGCTCGCCGGTCACGCCGGCGCCGGCAAGACCACGCTGTTCGAGGCCTTGCTGCATGCCGGCGGGGCGATCCAGTCCATCGGCACCGTCGAGCGCGGCAATACCGTGTCGGATACCGACGCGCAGGAACAATCGCGCGCCCATTCCATCGACAGCAGCATCGCCCAGGTCGAGCACGGCGACTGCCGCATCAACCTGATCGACACCGCCGGCTACGCCGATTTCCGCGGCGGCACGCTGTCCGCGCTGGCTGCGGTGGAGAGCGTGGCGATCGTGGTCAACGCGATCAACGGCATCGAGCACGGCACGCGCCGCATGATGATGCACGCCCACGAGCGCGGCCTGGCGCGCATGCTGGTGATCAACAAGATCGACTTCGACGGCGCCGACCTCGCCGCCCTGGTCGACGCGCTGCGCGAGGAATTCGGCAGCCAGTGCCTGCCGGTCAACCTGCCGGCGCAACGCGGCAACCGCGTGCTGGATTGCTTCTTCCACGACGACGGCGCCACCGATTTCTCCTCGCTGGCCGCGGCGCACCAGCAGATCATCGACCAGGTGGTGGAGGTCAACGAGGCACTGATGGGCCGCTACCTGGACGAGGGCGAGCAGGCGCTGGGCGCGCAGCAATTGCACGACGCCTTCGAGCAATGCCTGCGCGAAGGCCACCTGGTGCCGATCTGCTTCACCAGCGCGCGCACCGGTGCCGGGGTGAAGGAACTGCTCGACGTCGCCGCGCGACTGCTGCCGAATCCGGCCGAGGGCAACCCGCCACCGTTCGTGCGCGGCGACGGCATGCCGCTGCGCGTGACCGGCGATGCGCGGGCGTCGGTGATCGCCGACGTGTTCAAGATCATCAACGACCCGTTCGTGGGCAAGCTGGGCGTGTTCCGCGTGTGGCAGGGCACCGTGCGGCGCGACAGCCAGTTGCTGGTCGACGACGGCCGCAAGCCGTTCAAGGTCGGCCACCTGTTCCGCCTGCAGGGCAAGAACCACGTGGAGATCGAGGCGGCGATCCCCGGCGACATCGCCGCGGTGGCCAAGGTCGAGGAAATCCACTACGACGCGGTGCTGCACGATTCGCACGACGACGATCGCATCGCGCTGGCGCCACCGCGGTTCCCCACGCCGATGGTCGGCCTGGCGCTGGAGCCGCGGCACAAGGGCCAGGAGCAGAAGCTCTCCAACGCGCTGGCGCGCCTGGCCGAGGAAGATCCCTGCTTTCGCGTCGAGCACCACAAGGAACTCAACGAGACCGTGGTGCGCGGGCTCTCCGAGCTGCACCTGAAAGTGATGCTCGAGCGCATGCGCGAACGCTACGGCGTGGAAGTGGAGACGCGCCCGCCACGCATCGCGTATCGCGAAACCATCGCCGCCCTCGCCGAAGGCCACCACCGGCACAAGAAGCAGACCGGCGGTGCCGGCCAGTTCGGCGAGGTGTTCCTGCGCATCGAGCCGCTCGATCGCGGCGCCGGCTTCGAATTCGTCGACGCGATCAAGGGCGGCGTGATCCCCGGCCAGTTCCTGCCGGCGATCGAGAAAGGCGTGCGCCAGGCGATGGAGCGCGGCGTGGTGGCCGGCTACCCGCTGCAGGACCTGCGCGTGACCGTCTACGACGGCAAGTACCACTCGGTCGACTCCAAGGAGGTGGCCTTCATCAGCGCCGGCAAGAAGGCCTTCCTCGACGCCGTGGCCAAGGCGCATCCCGTGCTGCTGGAGCCGATCGTCAACGTCGAGGTGGCGATCCCCGAGCGCCACGTCGGCGACGTCACCGGCAGCCTCGCCGGCAAGCGCGCGCGCATCCTGGGCACCGATGCGCAGCGTGGCGGCGAGCTGGTGATCAAGGCGCAGGCCCCGCTGGCCGAACTGATCGATTACCCCACCGAACTGAAATCCATGACCGGCGGCCGTGGCCGCTACAGCCTCGACCTGAGCCACTACGAAGCCGCCCCCGCCACCGTGCAGAAGCAGTTGGGAGAGGCTTGGAAGCCGCGCGCGGAGGAGGATTGAAGTGCATCGGGTGGCCTCTTGCCGGCGCGCCACGCTACGATGCCGGAGCACTATCCAGTTCACCACCAGCCAAGGGAATTGCTGATGAAGCCACTGTTGCTCGTTCCGACATGCCTGCTGCTGGCATGCGTCTCCACCCTTTGCCTGGCGGGTCAGTCGGCCGACGGCTCCAACGCACGGCCGGCTTCGACCCATGTCGCGCCCGCGGACGCGCCGCCACCGACGCCACCGCCACGGCAGACGCCTGACATCGAGCGCACCCTGCGCGCCATGGACGACGCCTCCACCCAGGGACACCCGGATCTCTTCGGCCAGTTTGCCGGCATGCGGCGCCTGTTCGAGGGCGATTACCAGGGCGCCATGAAGTACTTCCGGATCGGTTCGCGCTACGCCGACAAGATGTCCCAGCTCAGCATCGCGATGATGTATCTCAACGGCCGGGGCGTGAGGAAGGACCGGGCCAGTGCCTGCGCCTGGATCACGCTGGCCGCCGAGCGTGGCTACCCTTCCTACGTCAACGCGCGCGACCGGATCTGCGCCGCGCTGGCACCCGCACAACGCACGCAGGCGAACACGATGCTGGCCGCGTTGATGGCCGAGTTCGGCGACGCCGTGGCCAAGCCGAGGATGAAGCTGGCCCTGATCTCGGCCAGGAACTCGCTGACGGGGTCGCACCTTGGCCACGACTCCGGCGTCAAGGTCATGGGGTTGAACGCCGACAATCCGACCCGCTGCGGCGGCAACCGTCTCGTCCTCGGCGGCGTGGAGATTCCCCGCGAAGGATGCGGCAGGTACGACCCGTCGCTGCTGGACCCAAACCGTTATTTTGCCGCGCGGGACGCGCAATGGTTCGGCACGGTGACCGTCGGCAAGATGATCAAGGCGGACCCGCCACCGTCCACCGCACCGGGTGCAAGCGATCACTCCCACTGAGTGGGTCGCCCAAAGCCGAACCGGGATGAGTCACTGCCCCGATGGCGCGCGCCTTTCAGCGCGCGCCTGGAGGACAGCCCAGGTCGAACCATGCCGTCTTGGCACGCGTGACGCCGAACCCGTGAGGTTCCGCGCCAACCGGCAGCCTAGTAATCCCTGGCCCCGAGCAGCCCCACCGCGTAACCGGCCTGGCGCAGCCGCGAGGTGGCCCGGGAACTCAGCATGACCAGCACGAGCAGGCCGACCAGCGGGACGAGCATCAGCACCAGCAGCACGATGCGCCCCCAGACGGGGTAGTCCAGGCCGCGGGCGATCTTGTAGATGCCGGTCCAGGACATCCCCAGGCAGACCAGCAGGGCGAGCAAGGCGATCGGGCCGACCGCGGCGCGCAGCGCGGCGGCGAGGAAGTACAGCAGGATGGCGTAGATCACCAGCTTCTGGCCGGAAGCGACATCGTCCAGCGACGCGCTGCGCTTTTCGCGAACCTCCAGCACGGCACCGGGACTCTGGTACGGATTTTCCATGATTTCCCCCTGATCGGTTTTGAACGACATTTGCCCGGCGACAAGCGCAACGCGCCGGGATTTCCCCTACAGCCGATTCCCCCGCTTGATCGCCAGGTAGCGCTCGATCAGCGCACCGGACAGTTCGCCGCAGCTCACGTCCAGCGTGTTGATGCCTTCGCGACGCAGCGCTTCGTGGGTGCGTTCGCGATCGGCCAGGTAGTTCATGGCGGCGGCGCTGCGGATGCTGCCTTCCAGTTCGTCGCCGGGGTCGGCGGCGGCGTGGTCGAGGGCCAGTTCGCGCAGGCTGACCAGCATCACCAGGTGACGCCGGGACAGCATGCTCACCGCGGCGCGCAGTTCGGCGTCGTCCTCGTCGCGCACGTTGGTGATCAGCACCACCAGCGCGCGACGTTGCTGGTGCGCCTGCAGGGCGCTGGCAGCGGCGAGGTAGTCGGTGGCCAGCGGCATCGCGTGCAGGTCGTAGCCGGCGCCGAGCAGCATGTCCATGCCGCCGCTGCCCTGTTGCGGCGGCAACCAGCGTTGCTGCTGGCCGGTGCAGGCCAGCAGGCCGACCGCATCGCCCTGGCGCAGCGCGATGCTGGCCAGTGCCAGCGAGGCGTTCAGCACGTGGTCGAAATGCACCCGGCGATCATCCTGCGCCAGCAGGCGGCGACCGCAGTCGAGCATCAGCACCACCTGCTGGTTGCGCTCGTCGCGGTACTCGCGCGAGATCAGCCGGCTGCTGCGCGCGGTGGCCTTCCAGTCGATCTTGCGCAGGCTGTCGCCGACGCGGTAGTCGCGCAGCTCCTGGAACTCGGTGCCTTCGCCGCGACGCCGTTGCAGCCGCGCGCCGACGCTGCGCGAGGCAAGTTCCACGCTCAAGCCCGCCAGCTCGACCAGCGCGGCGAAATTCGGATACACACGCACCGTCGACGCGGCGCCGAGCACGCGGCGCACCGACCAGCAACGCCACGGCGAATGCAATTGCACGTGGCAGCCGTCGAAGGCGAACTGGCCGCGTGCGTCGGGCGTGACCGCATACTCGAGTCGCACGTCGCCGCCCGCCGGCAGCAGCAGCGTGCGCGGCATGCCGCGCACCGCCCAGCCGCCCGGATGCAGGTCGTGCAGGCGCAGCTTCTGCGCGCGCCGCGTGGTGCCGCGCACGCGCAGGCCGATCCGCGCCTCCGGCCCCAGCGGCAGCACCGGCGCCAGCTCGCGCGACACCTCGGGCGACGGCATCCGGCGCAGGCGCCAACCATCGACGAGCGCCAGCAACGCAAGCGCACCGCCGGCAGCCAGCCACGCCGCCAGCGGCAGCCGGCCGAGGCTGGCCAGCACGCCGAGCACGGTCCAGCCGAGCAGCAGCCACAGCAGCGCGGGCGCAGGCCTCATCACTGTCGCGGTGCCGGCACCTTGTGCAGCAGCGCCTTGAGCACGTCGTCGGGGCGCTGGCGTTCGAGCAGCGCCTCCGGCGCCAGCAGCAGGCGATGGCGCAAGGCCGGCAACGCCACTGCGCGCACGTCGTCCGGGGTGACGAAATCGCGGCCGTCGACCGCTGCCTGCGCGCGCGCCAGCCGCGCCAGCGCCAGGCCGCCGCGCGGACCGGCGCCGCCGATCACGCCCGGCCATTCGCGCGTGGTGCGCGCAATGCGCACCGCGTAGTCGGTGACCGCGGCATCCATGCGGATCGACGCCACCGCCCGCTGCACCGCCAGCAACTGCGCCTGGCTCAGCACCGGCTGCACCTGCGACACGTCGAGGTCGGCGGCAACCTTGCCGTCGATCACGCGCGCGACCATGCGCCGCTCGTCCTCCAGCCCCGGATAGCCGATCACCACCTTGATCAGGAAGCGGTCCAGCTGCGCCTCGGGCAGCGGGTAGGTGCCCTCCTGCTCGATCGGGTTCTGCGTGGCCACCACCATGAACGGTGCCGGCAGCGCGAAGCGACGACCCTCGATGGTCACCTGCCCCTCCTGCATCGATTCGAGCAACGCGGCCTGGGTCTTGGCCGGCGCGCGGTTGATCTCGTCGGCCAGCAGCAGGTTGGCGAATACCGGGCCGCGGCGGATCTGGAAACGTTCGGTCTTGGGGTCGTAGATCGCGTGGCCGGTGACGTCGGCCGGCATCAGGTCGGGAGTGAACTGCACGCGGCCGAAGGTGCAGCCGACCGACGCGGCCAGCGCGCGCACCAGCAGCGTCTTGCCCAGCCCGGGCACGCCCTCGATCAGCACGTGGCCGGTCGCCAGCAGCGCCAGCAACACCTGGTCGAACACCTCGGCCTGGCCGATGAAGGCGCGCCCGACCTGCTCGCGCAACGCGCGCACGTGGTCGCCGAGTTCGGCGGTGGAAGGCGGCGGCAAGGCCGGCGCGGCGAGCGTGTCGAGGGTCATGGACGATTCCTGAGTCGGGCCAGGGTGAGGATGGAAACGCGAAACGCCTGCGCGTTCGCCGGTGACTGGAAGGCCTGCGCGACGCGCGCGGCGTCCAGCGCGCTGCGCTCAGCCAGGCGCGCGTACAGCGCCTCGCCGTGCAGCATCGCGCAGGCCGGATCGCGGCGACGCAGGCGCGCCAGCACGGCCTGGCAGGCCAGCGCGTGCAGGCTGCGACCGCCGTCGCGGCGATAGATGAACTCGCCGGCGGCCTGCACGTGTTCAAGCAGGGCGCGGCGGTGCGCGGGCGGAGCCGGCAGCAATGGCCCGAGCCGTGCGCTGCGCATCGCCATCCACGCGGCCAGCAGCAACGCCAGCGCGAGCAGCGCGGGCCAGCCCCTGATCGCCAGGAATTGGAGGAAGGGCGGACCGTCCAGCGCGTAGACCAGGTAGATCGTGCCGCGGCCGCGATTGGGCTGCAGCAGGTTCCAGGCAAACTCCTGCGCCGCGGCCTGCTTCAGCGCGGTGTGCGCCAGCGGGGCAAAATTGGCCAGCACGCTGACCGTGCCCTGCCCCAGCGGCATGCGCGCGTACAGATAGCCGTCGTGCGGCGTGCCGATCGCGGCATCGAGTTTCGCCACCGCGCCGGGCTGCAGCCGGAAGCGCGAACCGCACAGGGCGACGTCGTCGCGCTTGCTCGCCGTCGCGCCGTGCAGGGCCGCGCACTCGAACGAGGCGGCGCGCGAATCGAGCACGCCGAGCGCATCGAACAGCGGCGTGTGCGCCACGCTGGCCGCTCCCGGCGACAGCAGCAGGTGGCCGCCGCTGCGCACCCATGCCACCAGCCGTGCCGCATCGGCGGCATCGACGCGGCCGGCATTTTCGCCCAGCAGCACCGTGTCGCCATGGCGCAACGGCAATCGCGCCGCACTCAATGTGGTCAGCGACTGCGCCGGCAGCTGCAGCTCATGCAGCATCAGTTCCAGCGCGAGGAAGCGGTTGCTGCGCGCCGCGCCATGCGGCGGGATCGTCTCGGTGACGTCCTTGCGCTCGAAGGTGGCGAAGAACCCGGCGACCAGCAGCGCCAGCGCGGCCGCGACCAGGGCGGCGATCAGCAGCGTCTTGCGGTTCATGTCGACGCCCCGGGCTGCGCCGGCCAACCGGCGAGCAGTTGCTCGACGGTGGCGTCGTCGGGATAGCGCCCGGCGTAGGCAGCGAACTGCCAGGTGCGCACGATCTCGACCACGCGGCGGCTGCGCTGCGGATCGTCGATGGCGCGCGCCTGGCGCAGCCAGTGCGCCTCGGTCGCATCCGCTGCGGGCGGCTGCCGCAGCTCGCGCGCGGTCTGCTCGACGCAGCCGCGATAGAGCAGCGCCAGTGCCTCGCGCCGGCGCTGTGCCTGCCACAGCGCGCGTGCCGCGCCGGCCAGGTCGGCGGGCAACGCGGCTGGCGCGTCGACGATCGACGATATCGGCGGCGACAGCGCCGGCGCGACCTCCTCATCCCGCACCAGCCAGCGCCCGCGCCAGCGCCAGCCCAGCCAGATCAGGCCGCCCAGCACGCCGATCAGCAGCAGCCACAACAGCAGCTGGAAGAACCCGCCCAGCAAGTGTCCGAGCCAGGGGAACAGCGGATTGATCGACGTCGCGGCCGGTTGCGGCTTGTACTTGAGCTGCCAGCGCCGCACCGTGTGTTCGCCGCCGAAGCGCGGGTCGCGATAAGCCCGCGCAGCCGCTTGCGCCAAGCCCGGCTCGGGTGCCTCCGCGCGCGCGCCGAACAACGCGTCCAGCGACACGCTGGCCGGCTTGTCGACCGCCGCGGTGTGCACCTCGGCCGTCGCCTGCGCCTGCGCGGGAGGTGTCCATGCGCCGAAGCACAGCAACGCAACCGCCAGCAGCGCGGTGCCCTGCAGCCGCGCGCGCAGGCGCCGGAAGGCCAGGTCGATGTCCCACGCCTCCAGTTGCGTGCGCCGGTTGAGATACAGCGCAAAGCCACAGGCGACGTAGAGCGGTTCGATCACGCTCATCGCCAGATAGGCCACGCCGGCGCCGGCCAGCACCCACGCGGTGGGGATCACCTGCGTGTCGCCGCGCACCAGCTCGATCAGCGATTGCGGCCGCCATTCGTGCGGGATCAGCAGCAGCGCAAACAACCACACGCTGAGGAACAGCACCAGCTCGAACAGCAGGCAGAAATAGGTGAGCAGGCTGGTTTCCCCCACCAGGCGCCGACGCAGCACTTTCCAGCGTGCCGAACGCTGCGCCCGCGTGCTGCCTTCGAGCAGATCGAGCGGCAGGCGCAGCGCGCGGTTGCTGTCGATGCGCAACCAGGTCAGCGCCGCCAGCGTCCGTCGCCACGGCCAGCGCGCCTGGCCGCGCAGGGTCTGGCGCCAGCCCGGCGCCTGATCGAACACCGCCCGCGACAACACGTACAGCGGCAGCCGATCGAACAGCGGCTTCAGCCACCACATCAGCCCCCAGCCCAGCCACGGCCAGCCGAGCGCGACACCGAGCCCGTTGCACAACACGAACAGCGGCAGGGTGAAGGCGAACCACGCCGACCAGACCGGCCGCGCATGCGCGCGCAACATCGCCGCGCCGAGATCCAGCGCCTCGCGCGTCACCCTGGGCCGCAACACCACGCCGATGCGTTCAAGCTCCATGCCGCACCGCCCTGCCGCCGCGCCACAGCCAAGCCAGCACCAGCACCCACAGCACGCCGGCCACGCCGAAGCGCAGCGGATCGGGCAGGCTGGCGATGGAGGACCAGTACGCCTCGATGAACGCCGCCACCAGCAGCATCGCGAATGCGCCCAGCGCCAGTTGCGCGCCGACCCAGCCGGCCGCGACCAGCGCCGGTCCGCGGCGCTGCCGGCCCGGCGCCAGCAAGGTCAGGCCCAGATGCAGGCCGGCGCCACCGGCAATCACCAGCGCGGTGAGCTCGAACGGCGAATGCCCCGCCACAAAGCGCCAGAACGGGCCGCCGTAGCCGATCGCGGTGAGATGGCCGGCGATGCCGCCGATCAGCACGCCGTTGGCGCCCAGCACGTAGATCGCGCCGACGCCGAACACCAGCCCCGAGGCGAACGTGCGAAACGCGATGCCGACGTTGTTCATCACGTAGAAGCCGAACATCTGCAGATCGGTGCCGCTGCTGCGGCCGATGTGCGGATTGGCCGGGTCGTACATCTTCTCGAACTGCGCCAGCTGGGCGCTGCTGAACAGCGTATGCGCCAGCTCCGGGCGCAGTTGCAGCAGCACCAGCAGGCACAGCGCCGGCACGTAGAACAGCACCGCCGCCAGCGCCATGCAGCGCCACTGCGCGCGCACCAGCCGCGGGAAACCGGCCAGCAGAAACATCGCCACCCGATGCCAGCGCGGCGGCGGCGGCCGGTACAGCACGCGGTGGCCATGCTGCACGAGTTGCTGCAGCCGGTCGGTCACCTCGTGGCTGTAGCCGCGGCCGCGGGCCAGCGCCAGGTGGTGGCAGACGCGCCGGTATTCGGCGGGGAAATCCAGCGCCTGCTCCTGCCGCAGCGTGCGTCGCGGCTGGCGGTCCAGCGCATGCAGCCAGGATTGCAGGCGATCCCAGGTCTTGCCGTGCAAGGCCACGAAGCGTTCCTGTTTCATGCGCGCCCCAGCAGCCAGTTCACGTGCGCCACCAGTTGCCGGATTGCCGCGGTGTCGCGCAGGCCGGTCAGCGGGGTCAGCAGGTTGGCCAGTTCCTCCTGGCGCTGCACGGTGAGCTGGCCGGCGCGCTCGGCATAGTCGACCAGCGCGGCCTGTTCGTCGGCGGACAAGGCCAGCGGCAGCGGCAGCGCGGACACCGCCGGTACCTGCTGGCCAGGCGGCAGTTCGCGCGCATGCACCACCATGGTGCCGGCCACGATGTCGCCGAGCCGCCGCGCGTGCGGATCGACCAGGGTGCTGACCAGGCCCACGCCATAGACGCCGGGCAGGATGTCCACTACGCGCAGCAGGTTGCGCACCACCGACGGCAGCCAGGTCACCGGCGTGCCGTCGGCATGCACCACGCGCAGGCCGAGCGCGCGCTTGCCCGGCGTCTGGCCGTCCATCCAGACCTCGCAGACCACCCCATACGCCCACATCAGCGCGAACAGCAGCAGCATCGCCAGGCCGTTGCCGGCCACGCCGAAGATCGACAGCGGGATCATCGCCACCAAGAAGAAGACACCGCGCAACAGCAGGTCGAGCACCCACGCCTGCGCCCGCGGCAACGCTCCGGCGGCGCGCAGGCGCAGCGAGATGCCTTCGGCGGTCTCGATCTCGCGGACGGTATCGATCATCTACACGTCGACGACGATGGTATCGGCGATCAGGTCGTGCAGGCAGCGGCGCTCGTTGCCGAAGATCAGCAGCGGATCGATCAGCGTCGCCAGCCGGCCGATGTAGGGAATCACGCCGAGCAGCGCCACCGGCAGCACGCGGATGAAGAGGTAACGCAACAGGCCCATGCGGCTGCCATCGGTACGCACGATGGCGATGTCCAGCATGCGCTTGCCGATGGTCTGGCCACTCCGATGCAGCATGACGCAGTTGACCACGAAGATCGCCACCAGCAGGGCGAAACCCAGCAGCAGCACGCCGATCATCGGCGCGGCCGGCTTGATCCCCTTGCCGACGCCGACTGCCATCATGGCGCCCCACAACACCGGGAGGACCCAGACCAGGTTGATCACCCCGTCGAGCAGCGTCGCCGCCAGGCGCTTGCCGCGGCTGGCCTTGCGTTCCTCCAGGCCCTGCGCATCCCACGCGCGCACATCGTCGACCGTTGCCTCGGGCGCGGCATAAGGATTGGCTTCCATCGCATTCCCCCGTCACTGTCCATGTTGCCGCTCCCCCCGGCCGGCAACTGCGGCGAGTATAAAAGCGTTGTCCGGAACGCGGCTACCGCTTGGGCTTGAGCAACGTGCCGGTGCATTTC
This sequence comes from Rhodanobacter sp. UC4443_H10, assembly GCF_052978325.1. Taxonomy (NCBI): domain Bacteria; kingdom Pseudomonadati; phylum Pseudomonadota; class Gammaproteobacteria; order Lysobacterales; family Rhodanobacteraceae; genus Rhodanobacter; species Rhodanobacter sp. UC4443_H10. The sequence goes on from NZ_CM129668.1 coordinate 1,689,276, forward strand.
GGCGCGCCGCACAGGCACTGCCACAGCTTCTTCAGCCGCGCGGTGTGCGGCACGTCAAGCACGATGCCGTAGTCGTAGGTGAGCTCATCGCCGGGCTTGATGTGGCGGATCGCCTCGATCTTCACCTTGTCCCGGCGCGGGTCGCCGCTGGCGCTTTCCTCGACCACGGCGCGACAGTTCGGCGCGCAGCTGTGGTTGATCCAGCGCGCGGTGTTGCCGCGCTGGTTGGCGTCGATCACGTACTTCTCGTTGAGCGTGAACAAGAAGGTATGCCCGGTTTCACCACCGTCCCCGTACAGCGCATCGGCCTCGTCCGGCGTGAGCAGCTTGCCCTTGTATTCGATGATCTCCTCGCCGCGGGCGATCGGCGCGGTGGCGAATACGCCGTTGCCGTGGATCGGCGAGCGGCGGGCAACGAAACGTCGTGACATGCTGCAGTATCCGGGCTGGAAGGCAAGCCGACGATGATGCCTGTTCGCGCGCCATCGCGAAACCTCGGCGCCACCGCGATCCCCGGCGCGGGCCGCGACGACGGCCTGCCCGGTCGACTGGCGCGGACACCCCGATCGCGGTTAGAGTCAGGATTCAAACGATCGTTTGGAGAACTGCGATGCGTCCGTTGCGCTGGGTCGTTGCCCCGTTCCTGCTCGCCGTGCTGGCGTTTGGCCTGGCCGCCTGCGGCCCGGCGAAGAAAAGCGTGTTCCCGCCCACGGTGAGCATCCAGCAGTTGCAGGTGCTGTCCAACGGGCAGTGGCAGCTGAGCGTGCGCATCCAGAACAACAGCTACGCCGGGATGGACTTCCAGTCGCTGGACGGCCAGTTGCAGGTCGCCGCGCTGGCGCCGGTGCGGCTGCACGACACGTTCGAGCTGGCCATCCCGCAACTTGCCGGCGACGTGGTGCAGCTCAAGGTATGGCCCACCGCCGCGATGAGCCGCGCACTGGAGGCCATCGCCGACAAGGGCAGCGCCGCGTCGCTGGCCTATTCGATCAGCGGCACCGCGACCGCCAAGCCCGAGCAGGAGAGCAAGGCGCGCGCCTTCGACTTCAGCGGCAAGGACTGGATTTCGGCCGTGCCTGGCATCGCACACACCTTCCGTTAAACCGCCTGCATCAGGAGTTCCCATGACCGCTTACAAGGCCCCCCTCGACGACCTGCGCTTCGCCCTGTTCGATGTGCTGGACGCCGAGCCGGTACTCACCTCGCTGCAGGGCGGCGAGGCGCATGGCCGCGACCTGCTCGACGCCGTGCTGGAAGAAGCCGGTCGCCTGAGCGAGCAGTTGCTCGCGCCGACCAATGCACCGGCGGACGCCGAGGGCTGCCAGTTCGACAAGGCCACCGGCAAGGTCACCACGCCGGCCTCGTTCAAGGAGGCGTTCCGGCAGTTCGCCGAAGGTGGCTGGACCGGCTTGACCAACCCCGAGCAATACGGCGGACAGGCCCTGCCCGGCGTGCTCGGCACCGCCACCACGGAGATTTTCCAGTCCGGCAACCTCGCCTGGAGCCTGTACCCGCTGTTGTCCGAAGGCGCCACGCATGCGCTGCAACAACACGGCGAGGAATGGCAGCGCGAGCTGTACATGAAGCCGATCGTGGCCGGCCGCTGGACCGGCACGATGTGCCTGACCGAACCGCAGGCGGGCTCCGACCTGGGCCTGCTGAAGACGCGCGCGGTACCGGGCGAGGCCGACGCCAACGGCCGGCCGACCTGGAAGCTCAGCGGCACCAAGATCTTCATCAGCGCCGGCGAGCACGACCTCACCGAGAACATCGTGCACCTGGTGCTGGCGCGCCTGCCTGATGCACCGGAAGGCAGCCGCGGCATCTCGATGTTCATCGTGCCCAAGTTCAAGCTCGACGCGGACGGCAAGCCGGGCGAACGCAACAGCGTCGCGGCCGGAGCGATCGAGCACAAGATGGGCATCCACGCCTGCTCCACCTGCGTGATGAACTTCGACGGCGCCGAGGGCTACCTGATCGGCAAGCCGCACAAGGGCCTGATGGCGATGTTCACCATGATGAATGCGGCGCGGCTGTCGGTCGGCGTGCAGGGACTGGCCCTGGCCGAGCGCGCGTTGCAGAACAGCCTCAACTACGCTCGCGAACGGCTGCAGTCGCGCTCGCTGTCCGGGGCGAAATTCCCCGACAAGCCGGCCGACAACCTGCTGGTGCAACCGGACGTGCGGCGCATGCTGCTGACCCAGCGCGCCTTTGTCGAAGGCTCGCGTGCGCTGGTGCTGTACACCGCGCTGCAGACGGACATCGAGCATCGCGCCACGGACGAGGCGGCGCGCCAGAAGGCCGGCGAACTGGTCGCCTTCCTGATCCCGATCGCCAAGGGCATGGTCACCGAGCTGGCGCAGGAGTGCACCAAGGAGGCGCTGCAGATCTACGGCGGCCACGGCTACATCGCCGAGAACGGCATGGAACAGTTCGTGCGCGACGCCCGCATCATCACCTTGTACGAGGGCACCACCGGCATCCAGGCCGCCGACCTGCTCGGCCGCAAGATCCTCCAGCTGCAAGGCGTGGGCTTCAAGCATTTCCTGGAGGAGATCAGCGCGTTCTGCCAGCAGCACGCCGACACCGAATCGCTGAAGGCGTTCATCGGCCCGCTCGCCGTGGCCACGCGAAACTGGAGCGATCTCACTGTGGCACTGGCCCAGCGCATCCAGGGTAACCCCGAGGAACTGGGCGCGGCGGCCACCGATTACCTGTACTACTCCGGCTACGTGACCCTGGCCTACCTGTGGGCGCGCAGCGTGCTGGCGGCAGGGAATGGTACGCAGTCGGCCGCGTTCAAGCAGGCCAAGCGCGACACCGCGGCGTTCTACTTCAGCCGTCTGCTGCCCCGCACGCTCGCCCACCAGGCGGCAATCGAGGCCGGCGTGGCCAGCGTGCCGGCGATCGGCTGAGCCGCAGGCACCCCCGCACGAAAGAGCCCGGCGATGCCGGGCTCTTTCGTATTCGGGGCAGTCATGGACCGAAGTCCGGCCATGTGCGGCACGTCACATGTCCCGGCGGGTCAACTTTTGCTCAAAAGTGGCAATGGCGGCCGGGCAGGTGTTCAACTGGCGCAGCTTTCACGGAAGGTCTCGCCGCTCAGGCGCAGGTACTGCTGGACCATGGCGTCGTGGATCGGCGCGCACTGGATCAGCTCGCGGGCCAGCGCCTCCTGCGCCTCGGCCACGCCGGAGCGGGCGGCCCGTGCGGGAACGGTGGGAACGGCCCGAACGATCCGCGGCGCCGGCACATCGGCCTGTTGGCGTTCGACGTCGAGCAGATGGGAGATGTCATAGGCGATGTCGTTCATGCCCGAGGTAATGCAACAGGCTTGCCAACTCACCGCCCGCCCGGCATCGGTTTCGGGCCGCGCGTTGTTTTCCGGCCGGGGAATCGGCACGCTGGAGGGATGGATCGCGGCAGCATCGGCGGGATGATGGACAAGCTCGGCATGATCGGTCGCGTGGCCATCGTGATGGTGATGACGCCGATCGTGTTCTGTTCCGGCGCGTGGGCCGCGCTGGCGCTGTGGTATCGGCTGCCCGGCGGCCGCGCCGGGCGCGCGCTGGGCAGTGCGCTCTGGGTGATCGCGACCGGCGTGCTGTACGCCTGCGCGATCGGCGGGCGCAGCTGGCTGCCGCTGGTCGTCCATGCCGCGCTGTACGCGATGGTCCTGCTGTGGTGGGTCGCGATCAGGCCCTCCGGCGCGCGCGACTGGCGCGACGACGTTGCCCGCACGCTGACCGGCAGCGTGCACGGCGATCGCGTGGTGCTCGACAACGTGCGCCACTTCGCCTGGCGCAGCGACAACGATTACGACATCCGCTGGGAGCGCCACGAGTACGACCTGGCGCAACTGGCCAGCGCCGATGCGGTGCTGTCGCACTGGGGCAGCCGGGCGATCGCCCACGCCATGATCTCGTTCGGTTTCGACGACGGCCGCCACCTGGTGTTCTCGGTGGAGGTGCGCAAGAGCCGCGACCAGGAGTATTCCTCGGTGGGCGGCTTCTTCAAGCAGTTCGAGACGATCCTGGTCGGCGCCGAGGAAGACGACATCATCCGCGTGCGCACCAACGTGCGCAACGAGGACGTCTATCTGTATCCGCTGCAGATCGAACCGGCCACGCTGCGCGCGCTGCTGCTCTCCTACGTGCATGCGGCCAACCGGCTGGCCGCGCGGCCGGCGTTCTACAACACCTTCACCTCCAACTGCACCACCCTCGTCCATCGCATGGCGCGGCAGATCGATCCGGGCCTGCCATGGGACATGCGCCTGCTGCTGACCGGCTATCTGCCGGAGTATCTGCAAGGCATCGGCGCCCTCGATCGTCGCGTGCCGATCGGAACACTGCGCGAGCGCGCACGCATCAGCGAACGCGCCCGTGCGACACCGGTCGGCGCCGATTTCTCGCGCGCGGTGCGCACCGTCACCGCACGCGACTGATGCGCGCGAGCCGTTCGCGTCACGACGTCGACGCGAGCCGCGCAACGCAACCCGACCTGAACGGCGCGACGCGGAATGTGCCGCTTTTACGCGTCCTTGCCGCCTCGATGGGTTAGGTTCCGGGAGGACAGCGATGGCGGCACCGTTTCGTTCGTCCTGCAGGCGCGCCGCTGTCATCAGCGCCTGCGTGCACCCCCACCCCGTACAAACCAGGAGACCCGGATGAACACGAGGATCACTCGCGTGGCCGCATTGACGGCGGGATTGCTCACCATCGGCCTGGCCGGCTGCTCGCAGTACGTCAAGCAATCCGATTTCAACACGGCCATCCAGCAGCTGCAGCAGAAGCAGACCGACCAGCAGCAGCAGATCGATGCCATCAAGCAGCAGATGCAATCGCAGTTTGCCAAGTACGACAGCCAGATCACCGCGATGCAGGGCCGCGTCAGCATCGACACGGTGGCGCACTTCGCGTTCAACAGCGCCACCCTGAGCGAGCAGGACAAGCCTGCGCTGCAGGACTTTGCCGCGACCATCGGCAAGTACCACCCCGGCGTGCTGATCACGGTGGAAGGCTTTGCCGACCCGGCCGGTTCGCGTGCCTACAACAAGAAGCTCGGCATGCAGCGCGCCGATGCGGTGCGCGATTTCCTGATCAGCAGCGGCCTGTCCGCCGACCAGGTACGTGCGGTCAGCTACGGTGAAGACAGCAACCGCCAGGTCGCCAAGGGCGCCACGCACGACCAGGGCCGCGACAACCGCCGCGTCTCGCTCACCGTCGATGCCACCGGCGCCGGTGCGGTCGCCACGACGGCCCCGTAAGCGGCGCCCGTCGATGGCCAGCAGCGCGGGTGGCCGGCACGGCCGCGCTGCTGGCGTGGTGTCCCCCCCCGGCATGCCTCGGCGCCGTCCCTCAGCGGCGTGTCAGCCTGCCAGCTCGAAACGCGTCACGCGCCGCACCGGGTCGGCCTCGACCAGGCTCACCCGGACGTCGGCGCCGAGCGTGAGGTTGCCGCTGCCGGAAACGCCGGCCTCCACCGCCGGGTTGCGCACGATCACCGTGCCCTTGGCCGGATCGCCGCGGGCGACCTCGACGATCGCACCGTCGAAAACCTCGCCCACCCGCGGCGCCAGCGCGGCGGCTTCGGCCAGGTTCAACACGGCGTTTTCGTACTGGCCCGCGCGATGGCCGGAAGCCTGCATGGTGTCCGGCAGGCCGGGCAAGGCGGCCAGTGCCCACGCCGGCACCGGCTGCTTCGCGCACAGCGCCAGGCAGACCTCGCCGGTATAGCGATCGACCAGCCGGCGCAGCGGCGCGGTGGCATGGGTGTACTGCGCGGCCAGCGCCGAATGCATCGGCTGCGCGGGCAGCGCGCCGTCGAACGCCGCGTAGCCGGCACCGCGCAGCACCGTGGTGCAGGCGGTCAGCATGGCCACGTGCACGTCGTTGGACGGGTCCAGCGAACGGATGAAGCCGGGGTAGTCCAGCCCGGACGGCCAGGCGATGCCGAGCACCCGCGCGGTGACGCGCAGCCGCGCGATGGCGCGCGGGTCGGGCGGCGGCAGCGTGCGCAACAGGCCCACTTTCGCCTGCACCATCAATTGCGCCGCGGCCATGCCGACCAGCAGCGAGATCTGCTCGTTCCAGTTCTCGATCGGCAAGCGCGCGCGGAACGCCAGCGTCCAGCGGCCGTCGACCACGTCGATCTCCTGTTCCGGCAGGGGCAGGCTCACGCCGCCGCGCGCGCGCTCGCACTGCTCGCGCAACTCGCCGATCCGGCGCAGCACCGCCCACATCGGATCGTCGCTGCCGGCGTCGATGGCCTGCTGCACGCCGGCATAGTCGAGCTGGGCGCGGCTGCGCACGCGCGCCCGGCGCACGTCGATGGCGGCGATGCGGCCGGCAGGGTCCAGGTCCACCGTCCACAACAGCGCCGGGCGCACCTGATCCGGCAACAGCGAGGCGGCATCCTCGGACAACACTTTCGGGTGCAGCGGGATCTTCGAATCCGCGCCGTACAGCGTCTCGCCGCGCCGATGCGCCTCCAGGTCCACCGGGTCGCCGGCCTGCACGAAGGCGGCGACGTCGGCGATGGCGTAATGCACGCGCCAGCCGTCGCCCTGCGCCTGCACGTGCATGGCCTGGTCGAGGTCGCGCGCGCCCGGCGGGTCGATGGTGACCAGCGGCAGCTCGGTGCGGTCCAGCGCCGGCAGGCGCGGGTTCGCCGCAGCGGCCGCGGCGGCGGCTTCGACTTCGGCCGGAAACGCGGTGGGCAGGTCCAACTGTTGCCGGATCTCGTCCATGCCCTGCGCAAGCACGGCACTGCCCGCGGGCTGCAGGCGGATGCGTCGCGTCGTGGTCATGGTTCCTCCGTTGATGGCTGCCGGTCGTACGCGAATATACATGCCGCCTCCGGTGGGCTTTCGTCCACGCCGGGGGCGGTGTAGAAAGCCGTCAGGCCCACCGACCCGATCGCCCATGAACGACTCGCCCCTGCTGATCCGCCTGGCTGCCGACGACGACGATTTCATCCTTGCGCTGGTGCCACGCTTCGCCGACTTCGCGCTGCCGGCGTGGCGTCGCCGCCACGAATGCGTCGAAGGCATCCGCCGGGACCTGCTGCACCATCTGGAGGACCAGCCGGCGAACAGCTTCCTGTTCGTGGCCGAGAATGGCGACGGCGAGCGGGTGGGTTTCATCCACCTGCAGCGCACCGCCGATTTTTTCAGCGGCCGCAGCAACTGCCACATCTCCGATCTCGCGGTGGCGCCGCAGCACGAAGGCAACGGCGTCGGCAAGGCCTTGCTGGCGCACGCCGAGCAGTGGGCGCGCGAGCACCAGTGCCAGCTGGTGACGCTGGCGGTGTTCCCCGGCAATGAGCGCGCCCGCGCGCTGTACGAGGCCAGCGGCTACGCGACCGACCTGATCAAGCTGGCCAAGCCGGTGCGTTGAAGGCGCGCAAACGAACAAGCCGCCCGCAGGCGGCTTGTTGCGTGCAGCAGGCGAAGCGAAGTCCTGCTCAGTTGGTGGTCTTGGCCGCCGACTCGGCCTGCTCGCGCTCGTCCAGGCGACGGGCCAGGCGGTCGATGTTGCTGAGCGACAGCAGGTGGGCGTAGATCCACGCCATCACGCCTTCGCGCAGCATCTCGTGGGCGACCTTCTCGTCCAGCGCGCGCAGCTTCTCCTCGTTGACCATGAACAGGCCGTTGAGCGTGATGCCATGGCCGGAATCCGGCTCGCCCTTGTGCAGCTGCACGTTGCGCGCTTCCAGCAGGTCATGCTTGACCAGGTACTGCATGAAGGTGCGGGTGCGGTCGATGTTCTGCTGGAACTCGCCGAGGAAACCCACGGCGTTCTTCAGCAGCTCGGTGTCGCTGCCGTCCTCGTTGAACAGGCGCTCGCCGTCCGCCGCGTTGAAACCCTCGAAGCCCTGATCGAGGAACACCGCGAAATCGCCGCCCTCCTGCCCGGCCGGTTTCTCGGCCAGCACGAACGGGTAGCGGCGCACGAAGGCCGGCACGTAGGTGTTGGGCGCCCACTGGCCGGCGGCGTCGACGTAGAGGTTCTCGTTCTGACGCAGGCCGAGCAACGCGATCGGGCCGGCATTGGCGGCGTCGGGACCGGCGAACACGATCAGCAGGTCACGCGCGGCCAAGCCGAACTCCGCCGCGGTCAACGGCACCGAGTGCGTGTTCATGGCGAACTTCATGTTGGGCACGCCCTTGAGCCGAAGATTCTTGTGTTCGGCCCGGTTCAGCGCCACCGGGTGCTCGTAGAAAATGACTTCAGCCACGTTGATCCACCTTTGGTCCCCCGTCGCGCCGGGCCGCCACGGCGGCGGCCCTGTCGAACCCGGCGTGGGTTTCATGTCGAGCCAGGGATCATATCAGCGGGCACCGGTGCCTGCGAATCCCGCCGCGCCGGCGCCTTCGGAACGGCGGAAAAGTGTTCTATGCTGCGATCGGGCTGGCCTTGCGCCATGCCCGCTGGTTCCCTCGATGCCCCGGCGGAAGGACGAACTGCATGCTGATGGACGCTGTCAAACCGGCTGACCTGCAGGCGACGCGCGTGTTGTCGCTGGACGCCGCTGGCCGCATCCTGGACTGGATCAGCTGGCAGGACGCGGTGTGCCTGTACGTGCGCGACGTCGTCGCCTGGACCCTGGGCGATCCCTGCCTCACCGTGCACGGCGGCCACAACCGTGCGCTGGGCACGCAGAGCCTGCTGCAGTTGCACCCGATCATCGCCAGCACCGGCCACTGTCGCGAGCATGCGGTCGACCCGTCGCCGGCGCTGACCAACACCGCGCTGTTCGCGCGCGACCGGCACATCTGCATGTACTGCGGCGAGCACTTCACGCGCATGGAACTGACCCGCGACCACGTGCTGCCGATTTCCCGGCAAGGCAAGGACGAGTGGGAGAACGTGGTCAGCGCCTGCCTGTCGTGCAACCTGAAAAAGAGCAACCGCACGCCGCAGCAGGCCAACATGCCGCTGCTGGCGGTACCGTACCGGCCAAGCTGGGTGGAGCACCTGATCCTGTCCAACCGCAACATCCTCGCCGACCAGATGGAGTTCCTGGTCAGCCGGCTGCCGCGCGACCGGCGCCCGATGGCGGAATACGCCTAGGAGCGTGGGCGGTAGAAACTTTCGAAGCAAAAGTGGCTGCGTGAGTGCAGATTTTCCACGCTTCGCCGGCCCATGATGGTTCTGTAGGCCGGGAAGCGGCGGAAACATAAACCGCGCAGACGCCTTTGCAGCCCGGAAGATTTCTACCGCCCACGCTCTAGGAGACGCCAAGCCTCACTTCCGCCGCTCCGCCGCGGTGTCGGCATGGCCCTCTTCCGCGCGCGTCTCGCGGTTCTTCTCCAGTTCGCGGTCGATCTCGTCGACCTCCTCGCAGGCTTCGTCCGCCTCGCCCGCTTCCTCGGCTTCGCCCCGGGCCGGGCCGCCGTGCCTGCGCTTGCGGCCGCCGCTGGCGCGCTCGCGCCGTGCCGCCAGCTTGCGGTAGTTCTCGCGGATACGCTCCAGGGTCTCCTCGTCGAGGTCTTCCAGGTCGAGCAGGCCGTTGTGGGCCGCGGTAGTGCGGATCAGCTCGTCCAGCTTGATCTGCAGCGCCGCGCTGTCGCGGTTCTGGCTGTTCTGGATCAGGAACACCATCAGGAAGGTGATGATCGTGGTGCCGGTGTTGATCACCAACTGCCAGGTGTCGCCGAAGTGGAAGAACGGCCCGCTGGCTGCCCAAACCGCCACGATCAATACGGCCGCCAGGAAGGTCGCCGGTCGACCGGACTGGCGCGCGGTGGCTTCCGCAAAGCGGCGAAAAGCCTGCGAGACACTGGCCATGGACGGATCTCCGCAAGGGAATCTGCGCGCAGCATGCGATGCCGATTGTGTGCCGCACGTGCAGGCTGCACCGGTCGCAATCAGGCCTTGTTCACTGTTTCGCCCTTGCTCCGCCCCGCCGCTGGGCCAACAATACGAGGATGAATGACCTCAGCCATTATCCCCGCCTGGCTTCGATCGACGCGCCCGCCGACCTGCGCCGGCTGCCCGACAGCGAACTGCCGCAAGTCGCCGACGAACTGCGCCAGTATCTGATCGAGGCCGTCGCCAGCTCCGGCGGCCACTTCGGCGCGGGTCTGGGCGTGGTCGAGCTGACCGTGGCCCTGCACCACGAGTTCGACACGCCGCACGACCGCCTGGTCTGGGACGTCGGCCACCAGTGCTATCCGCACAAGATTCTTACCGGCCGCCGTGACCGCATCACCACGATCAAGAAGAAGGACGGCCTGGCGCCGTTTCCGCGCCGTGAGGAAAGCGAGTACGACACCTTCGGCGTCGGCCACTCGTCCACCTCGATCTCGGCCGCGCTGGGCATGGCGATCGCCGCGCAGGCCAGCGGCGAGCAGCGCAAGGTGGTGGCCGTGATCGGCGACGGCGCGATGACCGCCGGGCTGGCGTTCGAGGCGCTCAACCACGCCGGCGACGTCGAGCCCGACCTGCTGGTGGTGTTCAACGACAACGGCATGTCGATCAGCGAGAACGTGGGCGCGCTGACCAAGATGATGGCGCGCGCGATGGCCAGCCGCCGCCTCAACGACTTGCGCGAGCGGGCCAAGCGGGCCATTCCCAAACAGTCGTTCATGGGCCGCTGGTTCAAGCGCTGGGAGGAGCACGCCAAGGGCATGTTCGTGCCCTCGACGCTGTTCGAGGAACTCGGCTTCCACTACACCGGCCCGATCGACGGCCACAACATCCCGCAACTGCTGCAGGCGCTGCGCACGGTGAAGAACCTGCCCGGCCCGCAGCTGCTGCACGTGATCACCACCAAGGGCAAGGGCTACGCCCCGGCCGAACAGGCGCAGATCGAATACCACGCGGTCGGCCCGTTCGACCCGCTGGCCGGCGTCAAGAAGAAAACCGGCAAGGCCAAGCCGACCTACACCGACGTGTTCGGCGACTGGTTGTGCGACCAGGCCGCCGTCGACCCGCGCCTGCTCGGCATCACCCCGGCGATGCGCGAGGGTTCGGGCCTGGTGCGTTTCTCCAGGGAATACCCCGCGCGCTATTTCGACGTGGCGATCGCCGAGCAGCACGCGGTGACACTGGCCGCGGGCATGGCCTGCGAGGGCGCCAAACCCGTGGTGGCGATCTACTCCACCTTCCTGCAGCGTGCCTACGACCAGGCGATCCACGACGTGGCGCTGCAGAACCTCGACGTCACCTTCGCCATCGACCGCGCCGGCGTGGTCGGCCCGGACGGCGCCACCCACTCGGGCAGCTTCGACCTCACCTACCTGCGCTGCCTGCCGAATTTCGTGATCATGGCGCCGGCCGACGAGAACGAGTGCCGCATGATGCTCAGCACCGGCTTCAGCCACCCCGGCCCGGCGGCCATCCGCTACCCGCGCGGCACCGGCCCCGGCGTGGCGACCCACCACGAGCTGGAAACGCTGCCGATCGGCAAGGCCGAGCTGCGCCGGCGCGGCCACGGCCTCGCCCTGCTCAGCTTCGGCGCGATGCTGGCACCGGCCGCCACCATCGCCGCCGAACTCGACGCCACCCTGGTCAACATGCGCTTCATCAAGCCGCTTGACGACACCCTGATCCTGGAACTGGCCAGGACCCACGACGGCTTCGTCACCCTCGAGGACAACGCCGTCGCCGGCGGCGCCGGCTCCGCCGTGGCCGAGTGCCTGGCCGCGCATGGCATCACCCTGCCGATCCTTCATCTCGGCCTTCCAGACGTCTATCTGGAACACGGCAGCCGCGAGGAGGTGCTGAGCATGGCCGGCCTCGACCTGCCGGGAATTCGCAACGCGATCCACGTCCGTTTCCCGCAAACGACGCTGCTGGGTCAGGCGAGCGCCTGAGCGAGAGGGCCGCAGCCGGCGGCCAACGACCGTAGCAGGACACAGGGGCGTAGCGCGCGGCACGCGGGTCCGTTGATTCGAGACACCGATCAAGCCCGCTCGTCGTCCGCATCGGCTACGCTCGCAACCGCACGAAAAATCCACGGAAGGAGCGGCGATGACGGGGTGGGCCGACGGTTCATGGCACAAGCTTCGCGACTGGGCCAGCCGCGAGGCGAATGCGATCCGTGCGGAAGCCCGCCTGATCATGGTCCGCGCCGACTGCCTGCAACTGGCGATCAAGCGCTCCGAAGATATCGCCGCCGGGCAGATCGTGCGGGACTTTTACGAGCTGAATCTGCGCGAAGTCATTGCCGACATACTCGCCGTACTGCGCCAATGCCTGATCGTGATGATCACCAGTACCGGCGCTGGCGCGCTGATCGGCGGCATTGCCGGCGGCATCGGTGGAGCGGGAGTCGGCGCCATTCCGGGCGTTGCCGTCGGCGCCGCCGCAGGGGCGCAGGTCGGTGAGTGGATTCTGATAGCGATGGGCCTGAAGGCGCTGACCTAGTACATCGTGCAGGACATGCCGGCGATCGCGCGCAATTACCGGAATGGCTTGCGCCAGGCGTGGCTCGCCGCCTCCCCGCCACCACTGCCCCAGCAGCAGGTGCACGTCGACGCCTTCGCCCTGCAGAACGCTGCCGCGACCTTGGCCCGCGGCCACGTCGCCATGTTCGTCCTGCTGCTCATGGGCATCATCGCCTACCTCGCCAAGGGCCGCGGCAGCATCGGCGAGCTGGCCGAGAACGTCCGCGGCAGCAAACTGGGCACGCGCTTCGCCGAGTGGATGGTGAGGAACGAGGGGCGGCTGAAGGCGGAGCCGCGGTTGCAGCCAAGAGTCGCCAAACCTCCAGAAGACCCGCCACCTCCCATCAAGCCAAGAACCAACCCGACAGCACGTCCGCGCCCGCCCGTTGCAAGCAAGCCAACCCCGGTAGTCGCGGATCAGCCCGCATTCCGTGGCACGATCAAGTATCGCTCAGCCAAGGACGCCAACACCGAATTGTTTGACCTCGGCATTGCTGACCCGGCCCATCCGCCATTCAAGGCCGGAACGCAGGTAACAGAGCGCACCATGCTGCCTGGCGAAAAGGTCAATATGCTCATCGACGACGACCAGCTGCTACTTTTGCAGGACCCGGCATCGGCATACGGCCTCGGCCGCTGGGGAACGCCGGAAAGTTTCAGTAGCCAATCGCAAGGCCTTCGGCGCATGGGCATCACAAATGGACCCGGTGGCTTCAAGCCAAACGGGGTTCAATACCAAATTGAACTGCAAGCCATGAAACCCATCCGCGTGCTCGAAGGCACGGCAGGCCCGCAAGGCGTACTAGGCGGTGGAGGACAGCAAACCTTTCTTGACGCGAATGCAGCAGCGCGACGAAGTTTACTCAAAATCGTCAAAATCACACCGCTACCGAAGCCGTAGGGAAGACAATCCCATGATCCATGATTTTCTCTTTATCTTGAACAATGGCATCAAGACCAAAGTCGGCGAATACCTTCCTTCCGTACCCATTCTTGACCAAATAAACGATCCAGCATATCGACCAAAAGCCTACGAATGGGAAAGCGAAGGCGAAACGTATACGCGACTGATCGACGGAAACGAGACAGTCACTGCCCGCCCCCTTTCCGATGGAACGGGCGTCGTTGTTCTTCAGAGTGAAGACACGTACGGTTCGAACAATGTCATCATCCTGAATCCCGCGAACGAAATGCTCAGACGCATCACCAATCCCTATCGGAACTCAAAATTTTTTATGAATGGCGACAGATTTTGGTTCGACGCCATCAAAGTAAGTGGCAAAGAAGTCTTCTTGAATATTCAGGTGCACCGCAAACTTGCAGGAAGGTCACACGATGCCGTGCCGATCTACGAGGCAAGTTACGACCCCATGACATGGGACTTGAAAAAGATCGAATGGAAGCCTGCGACGTAAAATCTCTGCTTCGCGGGGCGCAGCAACAATCGCCACCGCCAGCAGCAGGTTGTGCGTTGAACCGGAGCATCGTGGACGGGGGATGCACGCCGGCGGTCATCGCCGAACACAACGCCCGCCGCTCACGCGATCGCGCTGCTCCAGATCCTGCGCCGTGAATACTTCGGCATAGCCGGCATCGCGCAGCAACACGCGCGCGGCCTCGCCCTGGTTCCAGCCGTGCTCGAACAGCAGCCAGCCGCCCGGGGCGAGATGGCCGAGGGCGCCATCGACGATGCGGCGGATGTCGTCGAGGCCATCGCGGCCCGAGGCCAGCGCGCTGGCCGGCTCGAAGCGCAGGTCGCCGCGGGCCAGGTGTGGATCGCCGACCTCGATGTAGGGCGGGTTCGAGACGATCAGCTCGAAGCGCTGCCCCGCCAGCGGCGCCAGCCAGTCGCCTTGCACAAAGCTGACGTTGTCGATGCCGTGGCGCTGCGCATTGCGTCGGGCAACGGCCAGCGCCGTCGCGCTGGCATCGGTGGCGATCACCTGCGCGCGGGGATGCTCGCGCGCGATCGCCAGCGCAATCGCGCCGCTGCCGGTGCCGAGGTCGGCCACGCGGCCGCTGAAACCGGGTGGCAGGCGCTGCAACGCCAGTTCCACCAGCAGCTCGGTTTCCGGGCGCGGGATCAGCGTCGCCGACGTAACTTCCAGATCCAGCGTCCAGAAGCCGCGATGGCCGACGAGGTAGGCCACCGGCTCGCCGGCCTCGCGACGGGAAAGCAACTTCTGATAGGACGTCTGGACGTCCATTTCAAGCGGATCGCCGGCATGCGCGAACAGCCAGCTTCGCGGCCGCTGCAGGACGTGCAGCAGCAGGAGTTCGGCCTCGGTGCGGTCGCCCAGCCGTTGCGTCGCCGCGGCCAGCGCCTCGCGCACGTCAGGCATCGCGCCCCGGCCCCGCCGCCGAAGGCGGCAGTTGCGGCGGCACCACGCCAGGCTTCGGCTCGCGCTTGCGCCAGTAGCCCCCGTGCGTCCACGCGTCGAAGGCCCAGCGCAGCCAGCCGATCAGCGCATTGGCCAGCCACAGCGCCCACGCCAGCATGGCGAGCTTGTAGATCCACAACGGCAGGCTGAGCGCGCCGGCCAGCGGCAACGATCCGTCGCTGCGATCGGCGAACCAGTGCAGGTTCGACGCCGACGAGCCGTTGCCGGCCACATGCATGTCCGGCAGCCCCAGCAGGCCCTGCGGCACCGCGCCGATCAGCACGCACAGCGCGAGCACGGTCAAGGCCGCCAGGCCCAGTTGCAGCAGGTTGAAGCGCAGGCGTTCGACCTGCTCCGCCGCCCGCATCCGCGCGCGCAGGCCCAAGGCGATCAACCACACCACCACCAGCGCGAACGCACTCCAGGCGAAGGCGGAGAAGCCCAGCCCCAGCAGCACCCAGTGGCGCAGGCGCAGCGGCGTCGGGGCGTAGCGCGCCAGCAGCCAGGCGGCGATCAGCAGCACCAGCACCTGCGACCAGTACAACACCGCCGGGCCATCGGTCGGGCCCCAGGTCCACAGCACCCAGCGGTCCTGCGGCAGTTGCAGGTCCAGGCCGATGTTGGCCACCGGCGCATGCAGGTCGAGCGCCGGCGTGCGCACGCGCGTGGCCACGCCCAGCGGCTCGCGCAAATGCACGGCGTAGTCGTGTGCACCGGGCAGCAGCGGCAGGCTCAGCTTGCCGTCGCGCACCGCCAGGTTGATCGGCTGGTTGTCGCGCCGGGCATCGGTCAACTCGCTGCCCGGCGGCAAGTCGATGGCATGCTCGCCACCGCGGGTGCTGCGCACGCGCATGTCCAGCTGCAGCTCGCTGGCGCGCTCGCCGCTGCGGACGGTCAGCTGCGCGCCATCGATGGCGAGACTGTCGCCGGCCACCGCCACCGGTTGCGTGATCGCCAGTTGCAGCTTCTCGCCCGGCAGCGGATCGAAACGCAGGCCGTCATCGCTGGCGCTGGTCGGCACGCCTTCGGCGTCGACGTGCCACATCGGCGCCGCGCCGACTTCCCACACCTCGGAGCGATCGCCCAGCGGCGGTGCTTCCAGGATGATCTTCGCGGAGCGATCGAGCTGGCTGCTCCAGCTCACCGTCGATTCGCCGGCTTTGAAGGTGACGTTGATCCTGCCGTCCTTGACCAGCACGCCCTCGCCCCGCGGATGCTCGCCCGGCAGCAGCGGCAGGCTGATGCTGAAACCGCCCTCCTGCGGCGCGATGCGTTCGACCCGGTTCAGCACGATCCAGTCCAGCCCCAGACCGATGCTGCGGGTCAGTCGTACATACGGCGGAAAGCTCTGCATCGTCGGCAGCTGCTTGCCGTCGGCAGCTGTCTGCACGCGGCGCAAGGTGACGCTGTCGCCCAGCACGCGGCCGCCATCGACGCCGTCGAGCGACCAGCCCGGGCCGCTGAAGGCGATGCGTTGCGGCGGCAGCGCGAAGTGCAGCGCGGCGCTGTCCACCGCGTCAAGCCGATAGCGCAGGCCGACGCGGTGCACGCCGCGGTCCAGCCGCAGCAGCAGTTGACCGCCGTCGCGCAACAGCGCCGGACCGGCCTGGCCATCGAGGCTGACATCGATCAGCGGCATCGCCTCGTCAGGCGTCGGCAGCGGCAACGCCACGCCGGCGCCGACATGGGCTTCCAGCGCCACCTCCAGCATCGCGCCATTGACCTGCAGTTGCGCTTGCGCCACCTCGGCGCACTGCGGCGCGCACTTCGGTGCCTCGGTGAGCCGGCTGCGCAACTGGCTGAGCAGCTGCGCATCCGGCAGCGCCTGCGCACGTGCGCCGGTGGGCAACAGCGCGATCGCCAGCAAGGCGGCGCCGGCCATGCCGGCGCCGCGCGAAGGCAGCCAGCGGCCGCGCAGCGGCCGCCACAGGTTCATCGCCAGTCGACCCAGCATGGCCGCCAGCAAACCGACCATCAACACACGCAGCAGCCGCAGCAGCCACGCCGGCGCGATCACCAGCCGCGTGGTCTGCTGCGGCGTCACCGGCCCCGACCAGCCGAGCCGGTAGTTGTTGCCCTCGTTCCAGTGCGGTGTGCCGACGCCCGCCTGGATCACCGCGCGGTTGTCCTGCTCGCTGGCCACCAGCTGGCTGGCCGAGATCCGCGAGCCGGTGACGGCCACGCCGGCCAGCATGCCGGGCGGCGCCTGCACGGCATTCGCGCTCATCTCGCTCACGACAGGTGCCGACGGTGGTGGCGGCGGGGGTACGCCGATCGCGACCTTGTCGGCAACGACGGCCTGCGGTGCATACGCCGCCGACACCATCCGCGGCGCGCTGCCGTGCTCCAACTGCGGATGCAACGCGTACTGCAATTGCGCGGCCGCGAACGGCAGCGCCCACAGCACCGCCAGCGCGAACACGGCCAGCGCACCGCCACGCGCAAACGCGCGCAGGCGACCTTCCGGCAGCGCGCGCAGCAGCAGGGCGAGCGCCAGTGCCAGCGCCAGCGTCCACAGCGGCGCCAGCGCCTCGTGCTGCGCCAGCGCCAGATAGCCCGCCGCCAGCAAGGCCCACGGCCAGCCGAGCAGACGGCCGGCCAGCAAGGCAATCAGCGCCACCACGAACAGGTCGAGCAGGCTCCATTGCGCGGCCCAGGAATCGTTCGAGCGATCGGCACCGATCGCACCGAGCAGGCGATAGCCATGCGGCAGGTGCACCGTGGCCTCGATGCCGTCCAGCGGCAGCTGCCAACCGGAACCGGGCATCGCGCCGACGCCGGCCGGCACGCGCAGGCCGGCCGCCACGTCGATGCGGCGATCGCGCAGCTCGACACCCGCGCGACCCTTTGCATCACGGGTGACCAGCAGCGGCTCGCCATCTTCCGAGGCACGCTGCAACTGCCACGGCGCGGTGACATCGAGCCGCTGGTGATGACGCAACTCGCCGCTGAGCTGGTCGGCAACGCTGAAATGCCCGCCATCGAAATCCAGCCACATCTCGCGTTGCAGGTGCAGCGCGTCGCCGCGGCCGCCTTCATTGCCACGGTTGCCCTGCTCCACGCTCAGCCCGCTGCGCTCGTCCAGCGCATAGGCCGGCAGGTTGGCCCAGTCGTCCGGAACCCCTGCCTGCGCGGCGTCGACGGCGTTGCCTTCCACGCGCGTGCTGCGCAGCGCGTTGTCGTCGGCATAGCTCCAGACCTCCTGCTTCGGCCACGGCGCGGGCGGCAAGGTCACGCCGACCTTCGCCAGCGGCGCGACGCTGCGCGCCAGCAGGGTCAGCGTCCATTGGCCCGGCCGCAATTGCACGCGCAGATGGGCGTCGTTCTCCAGCCGCGCGGGCAGCTCGCCGCTGAGCGCGGTGGCGACGAAACCCGTGGGCAACACCGGCCCCAGCACCTGTTCGCGCGCGCTGCCGCTGACGTTGAACTGCAGCTGCGTTTCCAGCGTGGCCGGCAAGCCATCGGCCAGACGGCGATACACGCGCAGCGAAAGCGCATCGGCCGCGCGCTGTGCGCTGGCCGCTTCGCCCAGCGTGAGTTGCCCACCATCGCGTTCGATCCGCGTCACCCTGGCGCCGTCGACACTCAGCGTCACCAGCCCGATCGACTCCGGCACGCTCAGGTTGGCGGGCCGCGACGTCCACGGCAGCTCGCCGTGGATGCGGTAATCGCCCGGCTCCAGCCACAGCATCGGTTCGCCCTGATGCTGCAGCACCGTCGCCGGCCGGTTGCCCAGGTTCACCTGCTGCGGCCAGTGGCGGGTGTCGCCCGGCAGGGCCACCCAGCTCGGCGCATCCACATGCACCTCCAGGCTGAAGCGCCCGCCATTCTCATCGGCATCGAGCGCAAGCCGCCCCGGCCAGGCGCAGCGGTAGCTGTCCTCACCCGGCGCCTGATTGGCCAGGAACGGGCAAGCGTGCCCGGGCACGTCATGCAACACCCAGCCCTGCCAGTCACGCAGCGGCGGCGGAATGTCCTGCGCCGCCAGCGGCGCGGCCAGCAGCAAACCCAAGCTCAGCAAAATGCACAATCGACGAAGCATGCTGCTTTACCCCTGTAGGCCGGTCGGCGGGCACAGTGTAAGTGGAACGCGGCGAGCGAACGAAGCGGCCCGAACTTTGCGTCGGCCGCGACACGCGTGCATACATCGCGCACTCTGGATTCAACGCAGCACGGGACGGAATGGGGTCGAGGCCCGTGCCTCCACCCCCGTCATGCCTGCGCAGGCAGGCATCGCACTTCCTCGTACCCGAGAAGAAAACGACACGGGTTGCGGTGGGACTCCATGTAAAGCAAGAGCATCGCGCACAGGGTGCGCTCCTGCAGGTGCAGGCGATCACCGTTCTTGCTGGAAGTGCGATGCCTGCCTGCGCAGGCATGACGGAGTGGGGGGGATGAGGACGGGAGGTCTGTCGAAGAGCCCGAGAGCCACGCCGTGTCTTTCAATCAAAAGAATGGCGCGCCGGTCCAGGCGACCGGCGCGCCACGTGACGCATGCCCGCGCAGTGCGGGCGTCTGCGGGTTTACTTCAGGATGGCCGCGGGGTCCTGCGCCTGCTTCAGCGCCGCGCACAGTTCGATCGATTCGCCGGTTTGCGCCAGGCCGCGGGCGATGCCGGCTGCGTCGGCCGCGCGCGAATCGAAGAAGGCGTGCAGGCGCGTGGCTTCGGTCGTGCTGCAGCCGCCACTGGCGGCCAGCGACGGCAGGCGGCCGCCGGCGAAGCTGCCGGTGCGGGCGAGGATCTGCGCGTAATGCGCGGTGAACCATTGCCACATCGCATCGCGCTGGGCGACGGTGTCGCGCTCGCCCATCAGCAGCCGGCCCATCTCGCCCACCTTCACCGTGTCGGTCAGGGCGAAGTCGCGCACCTGTTCGGCGAGCGCGGGATCTTCCGCGCGCGACAGCCCGTCGAGGATGCCGTTGCGCAGCGCCGGATCACTGGTGCGGGGCAGTTCGGCGATCAGCGCGTCCACCGCGGATTTGCCGTGCGTCTGCACGGCCACGCCGAGTACCGTGCCGAGCAGGTCGGGATTGGCGGAGGCCAGGTCGAGACGTCCGTTCGCGCCGCGCTTGAGCGCCGCCTCGCCCTGCTTCAGCAAGGCCGCGCGCACTTCCGGTACGCGGAAGTGGAACGCCAGCGCGTCGGCGAGCGTGCTGCGCAGCAAGGCCGCTGTATCCGTCTCGCCGGCCACGCGCTGGTAGCCGAGCTTCTGCAGCCGCGGCAGATACGCCGCGCGAACCCAGCCGTCCACGCGCGCACGCTGCGCGTCGGTGCGCGCCGCGTGGTGCGCGATCCACGCCAGCTGGCCCAGCGGGGCGGTGGCGACGTCGGAGATCGGCGAGGCGGTCAGCGGCTTGAACGCGGCCAGCACGTCGCCGGCGTCGAGGTCGCCGCGACGGAAGCTGGCACTGACCGCGTCGGCATAGGCGAGCTGCTCGGCGTCGCTGAGCTTGCCGACCACGGCGGTGAGCCGGGCCAGCTGCGGCTTGTCGAGGCTGAAGCGGTAATAGCCGCTGGCGTTCGCATTGGGCATGACCCAGGTCGGCTTGCCGGCGCCGGGCAGCACCATCGAGCCGCTGGCCTGGTCGAGCAGCTTGCACTCCACCTTGCTGGAGTGTGTTTCATCCTTGCCGCTGGCGCCGGTGCCGTAGCGCACGCACACCGGCACGCCCCACAGCCGCTGCGCGTCGCCCTTGCTGCCCAGCGGCAGGTAGCGATCCTGGCTCAGCTGCAGCACGGCCTGGCCGCCCTTGTATTCCAGCCGGGTGCGCACGTAGGGCGCGCCGGACTGGTCGAGGAAGCTCTGGAACGCGTGCTTGAACGGCGCGCCCTTGCCCGCCGCGGCAGCGATCGCATCGACCAGGTCATCGGCGGTGGCGTTGCCGAACTTGTGCTTCTGGATGTACGCGCGCATACCCTTGCGGAAGGTGTCCTCGCCCACGTAGTTCTCGAACATGCCGAGCACGCTGGCGCCCTTCTGGTAGGTGATGCCGTCGAACGCGGTGGTGATGTCGCCGTTGCCGGTGATCGGCTGGCGCACGCTGCGCGCGCTGACCAGGCTGTCGTTGCCCATCGCGCGCTGGCCGCCGCGCACGCGGTCGAGATCGGCGCGGTATTCCGGATGCACCTGCATCGTCACCTTCTGCTGCATCCAGGTGGCGAACGCCTCGTTGAGCCAGATGTCGTTCCACCACTCGGTGGTGACGGTGTCGCCGGTCCACATGTGCGCCAGCTCGTGCGCGGTGACGTTGAATGAGCCGCGCACGTTGCGCGCGGGGGAATCCTTGTCGAGCAGCAGCAGCCAGTCGCGGAAGGTGACCAGGCCGGGGTTCTCCATCGCGCCGGCGGAGAAATCCGGCGCGGCCAGCAGGTCGAGCTTGTCGAACGGGTAGCCGAAGCCGTAGTAGTTCTCCAGCGCGTGGATGATGCTCGGCGTTTCGGACAGCACGTGCTGCATGCGATGGCCCTCGCCCTCGGCGGCCACGCCGCGCAGCGGCAGCGGCTTGGCGCGGTACGCATCGGGCGCGATATCCGGGCCGGCGACCACGTCCCACGGGCCGACCGCGAAGGCCACCAGGTAGGTCGGCAGCGGCACGGTCTGCGCGAAGGTCACCGTTTTCCAGCCGGTGCCGGCGGCCTGCTCGCCCACCGGCTTGGTGTTGGCCACCACGGTTTCGTCGGCCGGCACGGTGATGCTGATGTCGAATGGCGTCTTGAAGCCGGGCTCGTCGAAGCCGGGGAAGGCGAAGCGCGCGCTGATCGGTTCCATCTGCGTCATCGCGTACGGCTTGCCCTTGGCGCTGACCTTGTACAGGCCTTGCAACTGCGCGTTGAGCGGTGCGGTGTATTCGATCGTCAAGGTGAGCTGCTGCGGCTGCAGCGTGCTGCCGAAATCCACCCGCGCCACGCCGGCCTTCGGGTCCGCCGGCACGTACTTGCCGGCGTGCACGGTGCCGGCGGCGTCGGTGATCTGCACCTTCGACACCGTCAGGTCCGCGCCGTCCAGCCACAGGTGGTCGGAGGCCTTGTCCAGCTTCACCTCGATCGTGGTGGTGCCAGAGAAATCCGCCTGCGCGGGATCCACCTTGAACGCCAGGTGGTACGACTGCGGCACGGCCCAGCCGGGCAACCGGCCGGTGGGGGCCTGCTCGGCGGAAGCGGCCAGCGCCGAAGCGCCGCAGGCGGCGAGCGCGGTGAACAAGGTGGTCTGGACCAGGCGGCGCATGGTTCCACTCCGTGACGGGCAAAGCCCCACGCTAGGTGGCGGCATGACTTCCGACCCAGTGCCAGAAGGCATGGCCGCCGCTTTGGTGGCACCCGATGGGCGACGAAGTTCAATCACGGATTCCGTTCGTGTTGGGCGTAGCTTGATACGCGTGGAGCGACCATGAATGGCCACGGCCTTGAGGAGCAAAGAAGCCGAAGCGCCCTCTCGCGATCTCCCTCGACTTCGGCCTTGCAGGCCTGCGCTCAGAGCCTGTGAAAATTCGACCGCGGCGGCGCACCAGCTTTTCCTTCCCTCGCGAAGCGGGGGAAGCAAGAGCAGAAACTCACGACCTTTCAGAGCCTGTGAAAAATGCGATGGCGGCGGCGCACCGACGTTTCCTTCCCCCGCGCAGCGGGGGAAGGTGCCGAAGGCGGATGGGGGCGCTCTTGATCTTGGCTTTTGCAAAGCGAAAAGCCCCCCTTCCGCCCTTCGGGCACCTTCCCCCGCTGCGCGGGGGAAGCAAGAGCAAAAACTCACCACCTCTCGGAGCCTGCCCCGGACTCGACCCGGGTGAACGGCTGGAGTTGGCGACATCGCCACCGTTGATTATTTCCACGCTGCGTCATAGGTATGATCTATCTTTCGGCGGAACCGGGAACGGCGATGAACCTGCGCGACCTGCAATACCTCGTGGCCCTGGCGGAGCACCGCCATTTCGGTCGCGCGGCGGCCGCGTGCTTCGTCAGCCAGCCCACCCTCTCCACCCAGATCAAGAAACTGGAAGAGGAGCTGGGCGTGTCGCTGGTCGAGCGCGCGCCGCGCAAGGTATTGCTGACCGAGGTCGGCCGCGACATCGCGATCCGCGCGCGCGACGTGCTCGGCGGCGTCGAACAGATCCGCGCGGTGGCGCGGCGCACGCGCGATCCCGAATCGGGCACCGTGCGGCTGGGCATCTTTCCCACGCTGGGGCCGTACCTGCTGCCGCATGCGCTGCCATTGGTGCGCGAGGCGTTTCCCAAACTGGAACTGCTGCTGGTCGAAGAAAAGACCGAGGCGATCCTGCGCCTGCTGCGCGAGGGCCGGCTCGATGCCGGCATCCTCGCCTTGCCCCTGCACGAGGACAGCCTGCACAGCGAGTTCCTGTTCGAGGAACCGTTTCTGCTGGCGGTGTCCGAGGCGCACCCGCTGGCGCACCAGCAGGGGCAGCTCAAGCTGCGCGACCTGTCCCACCAGAACCTGCTGCTGCTCGAAGACGGCCACTGCCTGCGCGACCAGGCGCTGGAGGTCTGCCACATGGCCGGCGCCGGCGAGCACTCCGGCTTCCGCGCCACCAGTCTGGAAACCCTGCGCCAGATGGTGGCCGCCAACGTGGGCATCACCCTGCTGCCCGTGATGGCGGTGAAACCGCCGGTGGCACCGGTGGACGGCCTGCACCTGATCGAGTTCAAGGGCCACGCGCCCAGCCGCCGCATCGCGATGGTGTGGCGCAAGAGTTCCGCGATGCACGCCTTCCTGCAGCGCCTGGCCGAGGTGTTCCGGCAACTGCCCGCCGAGCTGCTGGACGCGCATTCGGCGGCCTCGCCGGCGGCGGCACCGGTGCCGCCATCCCGCGGCGGCCGCCGAGCAGCGGTCGCCCGGAAAGCGCCCGCGTCCGACGCCGGCTGAGCCCGCCGCCCGCTTCGCGTAAACTCCGCGCAGATCGAGGGTCGGGGCCCCATGCGCAAACTTCTGATCGTCGCCGCCGCGTCGCTGGTGCTGCTGGGCGTCCTCAAGCACCGCGAGCGCGCCACCGTGCATCCCGGCCCCGGCGTGCTGGCCGCCGCGGCGCCGGCGCAGGTCGACCTCGACCACGGCGCGCAACTGCAGAAGGGCGACACCACCCTCACCACCCGCGCGCACTTCGACATCACCGCCCGCGTGCTCTCGCGCAAGGACTACGGCGGCGCCGACGGCAAGCTGGTGCCGCTGGATCTGGCCATGGGCTGGGGCCGCATGTCCGACAGCGACGTGCTGCAGCACATCGACATCAGCCAGTCCGGCCGCTTCTACTACTGGCACGTGCAGGAATTCCCGATCCCCCGCCGCGAGATCGAAACCTCCAGCGCCAACATGCACATGATCCCCGCCGACGCCGGCGTGAAACGGCAGCTGGAAAAGATACGCTCGGGCCAGGTCATCCACCTCGAGGGCTTCCTGGTCGACGCCAGCCGACCCGGCGGCTGGCACTGGAAAACCTCGATGACCCGCAACGATACCGGCGGCGGGGCGTGTGAATTGATCTATGTGGAAAGCGCGGAGATCATCGAGAGTCAGGGGATACCGTGAACACGGGCCAGGACCTGATGGCGCTACCCGTGAGCCGGGCTGCTCTGGACAGAAGCTGACTGCAGGGTCGGATGACCGTTTCGGCTGTCCAGAAGCCTGTCCGCGGCAGAGTTCACCCCGATGGAGCGCCGGGTGATGTTTTCCAGACAACAACGTGACAAAAGCGAAGACTCTCCGCTCATTGAAGGGTGACTTCGGCCCCACGCTACAGTTCTTCTCGCCAGCGATTCATTGGCATCGAGCAAACGAACACCTGTCCGTTGACGATCGAGAACCAGCGGAATTTCCGTGCATCCAAGAATGATCTGCGTGGCACCACGCTCGACGAGCGCGTCTGCCGCGCGCCCCAGATATTCGGCCGCACGCGCGGTATCGCCAGCCTTCACTGCCGCAATACCCGGCGCAATCCACTGCGCGATTTCGCCCGGTGCAGGAAGCTGCCAGGCGATCGCCTGCTCCGCCATCACGTTCCTGCTGCGGTCCACGTAGATGCCTGAGCGAATGGTCGCTTCGGTGGCGAGGAGACCCACGCACGCCACGCGACCAGGATCGGTCTCCAGTTCGGCCAGGGCTGCGTCGACGATGTGCAACATCGGTATCCCCAGCGCCTCCTGCAAGGGCTCGAACCACAAGTGCGCGGTATTGCAAGGCATGACGATCAAGCTCGCCCCCGCTCGCACCAACCGTTGGCCGTTGGTGATCAACGCGTTGAGGGGTGAATCGCCGCGGCCCAGGAAAGCCGCGGTACGATCCGGGATTTGCGGTATCGAAGACACCAGCACGGGCAGGTGATCCTGGTCACTTGCGGCGGGCGTGAGTGCGATCAGGCGACGCAGGAAATCCACGGTTGCCGCAGGCCCCATGCCACCCAGCACGCCGATAATCGGCAGCGAGGCATCGGTCACACGGCGCCCTCGCGAGTGAAAGTCGTCGCCCGCGTGCGGCTCGTGCTGATAACGACCGACGCAACCCCCGACCCTGAGCGAATCAGGCGCGCGAGTTTGCTTGACGGAAACTGTGATGGCCAAAATCGCACCAGGTCCGGAGACAGGATGTCGGCGCGATAGCAGCCGTTGCCGTGTTGTCCCCGGATACGAATGACGAGTTCGCCTGAGCGCTCCTCAAAATCCAGCACGGCGTCGGCTTCGTCGCACCGAAAGGTGCATGGAACCCTTGCAAGAAACTCCTCAATGCCGCACGACATCTCCTCCACACGCTCGGCGCGATACCATCGTTTGCCATCAAAGTAGTCCACTGCGCCTGCAGGCGCTTCGGTCATGCTGTGCGCAGACAAGCGGAACCGCATGTCGCCCGTTCCCACATCGGCCCAGAACGGCAATTCCGCACCTTGGCGAGCCCGACCCTCCAGTGGAAACGGTGCATCGCCGAACAGGCTCAACGACAGTACGCCATCCACGTCGCTGAAGCCGAACAGCAGCCCGGTTTCACGCGCCACGTACTGACCCAGCAGGCCCCCATGGTTCCTTGCATCCGGATGCGCAGGTGCAGGAGGCAATCCCTCGCCCAACACGATTTCCGCGGAGCGCAGCGCAATGTCGGTTGCCGGTGCGGAGCAATTGAACAATACGACGATATCGAGAGCCTCATCGGGCAGCGTCAGCAAGGCGCTGTTTGCACCCGGCAACCCACCAGCATGCTGGATCAGGCGACAACCGCGCCAACGCTGGCCGATCAACCCGAGGCCGTAGCCGGTACCGTCGTTCGGACCCGATGGGGGTGCCATGCGCTCTAGTCGTACAGGACCGGCTGAATGACGCAGGTACGACGCCCAACGCAGCAAGTCGCCTGCAGTGGATACCATGCCACCATCGCCAAATCGTTCTTCGGTCATCGCCAAAGCCAGTTGCCAGCCAGTTGTGCTGGTTGGCTTGTCGGCGCGCATGTAGGTGTTGATTTCACCGACTTCCCGAGAGCCGTCCGGACTCGGCAGGGAGGTTGCGAACATCCCGAGCGGGGCGAATATCCGTTCGGCCAGGAAGCGCCCGAGGGGCAGGCCGGATGCGCGTTCGACCACCCGGGTCAGCAACAGGTAGCCCCCGTTGCTATACGACGATCCTTCGCCCGGCGGGAAGTTGGCCGTGCTCTGTCGACTCTGCACGGACCACGGCGTGCCGAGGGGCATCGTTCGATATCCGTCGAACATCCATTGATCGAGGTAACAACGCACGCCGCCGCTGTGAGTCATCAACTGGTGCAGGTTCGGCGCACGCTGTGCCGGCGGCAAATCCGGCAGCCAACGTCCGACCAGGTCGGCCAGGCTCAGCACGCCATCGGCTTCCAGCAAAAGCAGCGCGGCGCAGGTGAATTGCTTGGTGATGGAGCCGATCGGAAAGCGGGAGCCGGCCTGGAGAACCGTACCGGTCTCGACGTTGGCCAGCCCCACTGCGCGGTGTGCCCACAATTTGCCACGATGACTGATGGCCAGCACACCGCCCGGTGCGTCGGAGCGGTTCCACGGCGCCATCAAATCGTCGAGTGCGGCATCGCTCGATGGATACGGGTTCATGACGCTGATACTAGGTACGGCGCAGAGCCAAAGACATGGCAAGAACTCGACATTCGCATAGTGGGGCGGAACTGCATAATGCAAGAGTGAAAACAGGATTGACTATGTCGAACGCCGCCATTTCGGCCCCGTACAATGGCCTGATCGATAAACTCGATGCGCTGTTCGCGCCATTGAATCGCAGCGATGCGCCAGGCGCTGTCGTCGGCGTGGCGCTTCACGGGATCCCCATCTATCGGCGCGGCTTCGGGCTGGCCAGTGTGCAGCACGGCACGGCGAACCGTCCTGAAACGCGCATCCGCATTGCCTCGACCAGCAAGCATTTCACGTGTCTGGCCATCTTGCTGCTGGCCGAGGACGGCTTGCTGGACATCGACGCGCCAGCCGCGCGTTACCTTCCTGGTCTGCCCGCACCGCTCGGCGCGCCGACGCTGCGCGATTTCATGCAACACACCAGCGGCTACCGCTGCACGCTGGAGATGGGCACCATCGCCAACGGGTTCGCACCCCAACCCTCCCAATGGCAACTTCATGCGCTGCTGCGACAGAGCGCGGCACATTTCGGACCAGGCATGGGGCAGCTCTATTGCAACGGCACCTATCATGCGCTGTCGGAAATCATCGAGCACCTGACCGGAAACCCATACGAGCAATTCCTCAAGCAACGCATCTTTGAACCACTGGGCATGCATGATACCGATGCGATTGCCGACGATGCCGCGATGGTCCCCGGCATGGCATCGCCCCATGTTCCGGACGGCCTCGGTGGCTGGCGGCGGCCGCCGATCGATTCGGAAATTCGCGGTGACGGTGGCATCGTCTCCACCGTGGACGATCTTCTGCGCTGGCTCGGCCATTTGAACGGCAGCAAGAAGGTGGGCAATGTCGATACTTGGCGCGAAATGTTGACGCCCGCGACGCTGCACAACGGCACCATTTCGACTTACGGGCTTGGCCTCAAGCGGCATCGTTATCGTGGTGTGGAACTCATCCACCACTCCGGAGGTTTGTTCGGCCTCAATGGCCAGATGCTCACGGTACCCGAGCATGCGCTGGACGTGGTCATCGTGGTCAATGGTGCACCGGTCAGCGCGACTGCACTGGGACGAAAAGTGGTGGATCTGGTGCTTGAAGAGCACATGTTGACACCTGCGCCGACCCGACCGCACAGCGACAACTACAGGCATCTGCTTGACCAGCAATTCCAGGGTGGGGGCGGTCTGCTCTTTGGCTTTCACGATATCGACGGCAGCCTGGGCCTGTCGTTGATGCACATGGCACCCGCTGCCGTGCTGTACGAGGAAGACGAGCGTGTGTTTGCCCTCTTCGAGGACATAGGCATGGGTCCCCTGGTGTGGCGCAGGGCCGATTTGTTGGCCGCTTCGAGTGCAGCCTTGCCGATGACGCTTTCGGGCGACGTGCTCACCTTGCATCACCTGACGCCACCACAGGCGACGACGGCCGAATTGATCAAGCCGCTGCTTGGGCGCTACTACTCGAAAGACCTGTTGGCAGACGCGGAGTTGTCGATGGAAGGTGACGATCCCGTTCTGCGTATTCGCGGTGACTACAGCGGTTACCGACCATTCCACTTGCAGGCGTTCTCCAGTCGCTGCTTCGGCGCAACGTCATGGCAGGGTGACGAGTGCTATGCACTCGAAGCCAGTGAGGCTGGGGATGGCTTCTGGATCGATACCTTTCGCGCACGTCGCCTGCGCTTCGAGCGCGTCCCTGAGTGAGTGCCCATCCGATGAAGAAAATCTATATCAGTGCCGACATCGAGGGAGTGGCCTGCATCGCTGCGCCTTCCGAAGCCGACCCCGGCCAGAGTACGGAGTACTTGCCCTTTCGGGAGCAGATGACCGCCGAAGTCGCGGCCGCTTGCGAGGGCGCATTTGCCGCAGGGGCCAGGGAGATCCTGATCAAGGATGCTCACTGGACCGGCCGCAATATCGACGCACGTCGCCTGTCGACCCCCGACGGCTGCCGGCTGGAACTGATCCGCGGCTGGAGCGGGCACCCGTTCTCGATGGTGCAGGAGCTGGACCACAGTTTCGCGGGCGCCGTCTTCATCGGTTTCCACAGCAGTGCGAGCAGCGCCGGCAATCCCCTGGCGCACACCGTGAGCGGGCGATTGTTTTCGCGCGTCACCCTGAATGGCGTAACGATGTCCGAGTTTCATCTCTTTGCGATGGCAGCGGCGACAGTAGATGTACCCGTGCTGTTTGTCTCTGGCGATCAGGCGCAGTGCGAAGAGGCGGAAAGGCTGGTCGATGGCATCGTCACCGTCGCCACGCTGCGCGGGATCGGGCCTTCCGTGCAATCGCTCATGCCGTCGGAAGCCGTGCGCCGTGTCCGCGAAGCCGTGGAAGTGGCCGTCAACCAGGCGCCGTTGCCGTGTGTCGCGCTGCCGGCCGAGTTCGCCTTCACGCTGGAGTTCTCCCGGCCAGCCGAGGCGTATGCCCGCTCGTTCTATCCGGGTGTGAAACAGGTGTCCGCGCGCGAACTGCTGCTCGAAACGACGCGCTATCTCGACGTGCTCACCTTCCTCAAATTCGCATCCAGTTACCGCTGACGCCATGCCGCTCACCCTGAAAGCGCGCGCCGACAACTGGGCACTGATCGAGCCCGTGCGCATCGCCCGCGGCACCTATGTCGCGATGGAAGCCGTTACCGTCGAACTGACCGACGACCGGGGCAACACGGGCCGCGGTGAGGCGATGGGTCTGCCCTACGATGGCGAGACCCAGCACAGCCTGCTTGCACAGATTGCCGAAGTGGCAACGCGCCTGTCGAGCGACACGAGCCATGAGGACCTGTTGATGCTGTTGCCGCCCGGGGGCGCTCGCAATGCGATCGACTGCGCGCTGTGGGATCTCCGCGCCAAGCAATCCGGGCGGCGTGTCTGGGAACTGGCGGGCATGGCCACCGTCGCTCCCGTTTGCACCGCCTATACGTTGGGGCTGGCGACGGAAGCCGACTTCCGTCGACGCGTGCGCGCCATGCGCCATATGCCACTCCTGAAAATCAAGGCCAACCGCGAACAGCATCTGGAGACGGTGCGCTGGGCGCGCGAGGAACATCCCGCGGCGCGCCTGGTCATCGACGCCAACCAATCGTGGGACCGCAAACTGCTGGATGAGCTGGTTGTTCCGCTTGCCGAAAGCGGAGTCGAGCTGATCGAGCAACCCGTTCCGCGTGGCCAGGACGACAGTCTTTCCGGCTATGCCGGCCCGATGCCATTGGCGGCGGACGAATCCTGTACTGACCGCGCTTCCTTGCCGCGTTTGAGGGGCCTGTACCAGTTCGTCAATATCAAGCTGGACAAGTGTGGCGGCTTGACTGAAGGCCTTGCGCTCGCCGAAGCGGCTGCGACCATGGGGTTCGGATTGATGGTCGGCAACATGGGCGGCAGTTCACTATCCATGGCCCCGCACTTCGTGGTGGCCCAGCGTTGCCAGTATGTCGACCTCGACGCGCCGTTGCTTTGCAGCGCTGACCGACCTGCTGCAATGAAATATATGGACGGCTACCTCACTGCGCCGCAACCCGAGCTCTGGGGCTGACTGAGCGATCCGCGCGTTCAGTGCGCTGTGGGCCGACTGCCACGCAATTTCCAGGCAACGCCGCTGTACAGGGCGGCAGCTGACAGGAACGCAAGCACCGTGACGATGGCGACGCCTGTACCCAGCGTTGCCGGCCCTCTTGAGATGCCGCCGGAAACCCCGGCCACCACGGTAGGGGCGAATGCCGTCGTCAGGTTGGTCATGGCATGGGCGATACCCGTGCCGGTGCCACGTCGTCTCGACGACAACAGCGACTGGATGGCGACGTAACCGACCGTCATGGCCATGACCGAGAATATCCCGCTTGCGAGCAGGGCAGTGACCAGCAGGTGCGCGCTTGTTCCAGCGAACGAGGAAAGCAGGGGCGCGCATATCGCACACGCGATCGCGCAAGTAATCACGCTGCCAAAGATGCCGTGGCGACTATGGACGCGATCGTCAAGGAACCCTGCCAACAAAGGTCCCAGGATGCCTGCCGCCATGGTGATCAACGCAAACGTGAAGCCGACCTGTTCCGCATCGAACCCATATTGGCGCTTGAGCACGGTAGGTAGCCAGGCCAGGTTGGCCGAGTCGGAAAGCGCCAACAGGGCCGCACCGGCAATCAGTGCCGCCACCAGGAACATGGGGAATGCCGCATCGTCCGGATGTGCCGGATTCAGCGCTCGAACGGGTTCTTGTGGTGCACGCGGCGCATCGCGCAGCAGCGCCACCCAAACCAGCGAAATCACATTGGTCAGCGCCAGCAACAGCAGGGCGCTCCGCCAGGGCGCAAGTTGACCGATGAGGGGGATAGAGGCAAACAACCCCGAACTGGTCGCCCCAAGCGCGGTACCGCCCAGTGCGGAACTTATGCCCGGACCGATGTTGAGCACGATGAACAGTGCGCCGATTGCCTTGGCGCGACGCTCGGGCGGGAAGGCATCATTGACCCAGGTCATCGCCACGGGGAACGTGATGCCGGCCGCTGCGGCCACCACCATGCGTGCGATGGCGAGTTGCCCATAGCTTGCAGCCAGGGCGGTCCAAATGGCTCCCGCGGTCCATGCCGATATGGCGCAAAGCAGCAGCCGGCGACGGGAGAAGCGATCCGCAAGCCAGCCACCCGCGACTGCCATGACGGTGGAAGGAACTGCGTAGAACGCGCCGATCAACAGGCTGAACTGGAGGTCATTGATGCCGAAGCTTCGGCTGACCGGATCCACTACTTGCGCAAACGGAAGGATCACGGCATTCAGCGTGACGCTGACGGCGATGATGGCCAGCAGCGTCAATAGCGCATCCCGCTTCTGGTAGGGGACGGGTTGCACTGGAGCGGCCTGGGCCATGGCCACGTTCAGCCCCACAGATGACGGCTGGGGGGCTGCAGGAAAGCATTTTCGATGTGCATGGGCGGCTCGCGGTCGCGCAGCATGAACCCCAGCTCGAGGTCAACCACATCGAGCCCTTGCGCGAGGAGGAAAGCCGGTGCAACCGCGAGCGAACTGCCGCTCATCATGCCGACCATCACACCCAGTCCCGACCTTTCCGCCTCGGCGCGCAAGGCCAGCGCTTCGGTGAGCCCGCCGGTCTTGTCCAGTTTGATATTAATGTACTGAAAGTGCTTGCGCACCACGGGCATGCTGGCGCGATCAAGACAACTTTCGTCCGCGCAAAACAGGATGTCGCTCACGGGTTTTGGCATGTCCTCATCCTGAAGCGGCGGCAGCGGCTGCTCGATGATGCGCACGCCCGAACGTTGGCACAGGGGTAGCAGCGAAGCCAGTACCGACGGCGACCAGCCCGCGTTGGCGTCGAGAAGCAGATCGGTGCCGGGCACGGCTGCCGCCACCGCTTCAATGCGTAGCGCATCCTGGCCATCGTTGCTGCCGACCTTGACCTTCAGCCAGCGCGCGCCTTGGTGCCGGGATGCGGCACGCGCCATGATCTCGGGCGTGTCGATGCCCAGGGTGGCCATGACCGGCACGGCCTGCCATGACAAACCGGCCAGTACGTGTGCAGGCTTTCCCGTCGCCTTCGATTCCAGATCCCACAGCGCGCAATCGATGGCATTGCGCATCGGCGATCGGCTCAGCCGTTGGCCCAGGGTGTCTCGCGTCAAACCCTCGGCCCAGGATGGGCATTGGGTGGAGCCGGGAACCAGGCCGACCTGCGCCACGAGATCCAGGGCGGCGGCTTCGCTCCACTCGTGCGGTTCGCATTCGCCGTTGCCCACGTTGCCTTCCAGGTCGTAGACGTTCGCGGTGGCAACGAGGCTGGCGGTAAAGGTGCGGCGGGAAATCGTGAACGGCTCGCGCAATGGCCAGCTTTCCACATTCACACGCACGTTCAGTGCTGCAGGAGTCTGGTTTGGCATGGATCAACTCCCTGAAGTGGCGGCGGTGTCGCAAACGGCGTCGGCCAGACGTTGGGAATCGCTTACCCAGCCGAAGTTGTCGCCTTCGCTGTAGATCACCCGCACGGTCGCCTCGTGATCTGCGGGGTCATACGTCGCGCAGGCATCCTGCAGGAGCACGCAGGCGTAACCGATGTCCACGGCCGAGCGTAACGTCGAAGCCACACAGCACTGCGTGGTAAGGCCAATCAAAAGCAAGGTATCGATTCCACGCGTCTTGAGCATGGTGTCGAGCGTGGTTTGGTGAAACGCGCTGAACCCGGCCTTGTCGATCACCGGCTCCCGCGCAGCAGGGCGCATGGAGGGAACGATTTCGGTACCTGCTTCGCCTTTCACCAGAAAGCGGCCCAGCGGTCCGGGTGAACCGATGGCCTTGTCGTGCTTGCGGCGAAACGGGTTCAGATCCGAGAGATCCGGGGCGTAGCACTCGCGCGTGTGGAAGACGAAGATGCCCGCTTGCCGCGCGGCGGACAACGCACGCTCTGCGGCGGACAACGCGGTGAGCAAGCCGGCGATGGCAAGCCCCTGCATGCCGGCACGCCCCTCGGGCAGCACGAAGTCGGCTTGGAAGTCGATGCAGGCCAGCGCCGTGCGCGCGGGGTCGAGCCTGATCGAACGCCCGTGTTCGCAGGGGAGCGGAATGGGATGCAAGGCAAACATCAGAATTTTGTGCCGATGCGCAGTTCCACGGTACGTGGCGCGGCAAAGGTTTCGATGTCGGAGAATCCAGCCGAGTAGTTCCGGTTGGAGAGATAGGTAACATTGCTCAAGTTGCGCCCGATCAAGGCAATGTAGGTGCGTTTGTCAGGGAAGCTGTAACGCAGATTCGCATTCACCAGGGTGATCGCGCCACGGCGTTCGATGGCAGGATTCTGCAGCGCCGGGAAAATGATGGCGCCTTGCCGGTTGACTTCGACGCGCGCGGTCAATGTGCCGCTGCCCATGTCGAAGCGGTACTGCGCGCCCGCTGTGCCACTGAATTTCGGCGAAAGAGGCAACCGCATTCCGCTGAGGTCGGTGCCCGTCGCCGGCGAAACGTAGTGCTTGAGTGAACTGTCCACCAGCGCGCCGTTGAGGTCCAGGGTCAAACCCTTGGTCGGTCGTATCGCAAAGGTCATTTCCACGCCCTTTACGGTGGCCTTTGACACATTGGAGATCGGTGCTTCCTTGCCCACCACGGTGCGCAGTTGCAGATCCCTGTAGTCGTAGTAGAAGCCGGCAAAATCCAACGCCATCGCGCCATCGGCGAACGTGTTCTTGCTGCCCAGTTCGTAGGACGTGATCAGCTCGGGCCGATAAGTGCCCATCGGCGGATTGAAATTGATGCCGCCACTCTTGAAGCCGGTGGTGACGCTGGCATAGAACATGTGATCGAGGCTTGGCTGGTACTGCAGCACCAGCTTGGGCGTGAAGCGGCTCGATGCGGTCGATTCGGCGCCGGAGTACGGTACCTGGGTGAAGGTGTCGTAATCGATGCCCGAACCGTCGGCCGAACCCTTTATCGTCTCGTGCGTATAACGGGCGCCCGCGAGAATCGACCACTTTTCCGTCAACCAGTAGGTGGCCTCGCCGAAAATGGCGGCGGAACGATCCCGCGCCGAGAATCGATCGGTATAGAAAATGTAGGGGGTCAAATCGACGGGATAGTCGTTGGCATCCTGCACCAATGAGGAACCCGAGGTCGATTCGCGCGAAAAGTACAAGCCGGATGTCCACGACAGGTTTTCCAGCGCATTCCCGCTGAGCTGAAATTCCTGTGACCAGTAGGTCGAGTGATCGCGCCCGCCGGCGACTTCGATAAACCCGCCAGTACCGTCGGAATCGTAGTCGTAGCGACTGTTGTAGTTCACGTAACCCGTAATGGATTTGAACGTCAGCCCATCGTCGAGATCGGCCGAAACCTGCGCCGATACGAGGGTGCCGCGCCGATGGATGTCCGGAGCGGCGTCCACCCGAATATGGCGCGCATCCTGCCGTTGCGGCGGCAACAGGGAGTTGACATAGTTGAGCGTGTCAGGATTTTCCTGGACGCCATATCCCACCGTGCCGGTGTCGTTGACGTGTTGCGCGGTAAGGCGGGCCTCCACGCCGGGGGCGAGATGGAATATCCCCTTCAACCGCAGGGCCTGGTAGTCCTTGGCATCGATATGGCCTCCGGCCGGGTCGAGATTCTTCGTGTAGCCATCGTCTTTGGCGCTTGCGAGGCCGATGCGGAAGTCCGCGAATTTCCCCGCGGAAAAATTCAGTCCGCCCTGAAACTCACGCAGCCCGTATGAGCCGCCGCCAACAAAGCCGTCAAAGGTGGAGTTCTTGTCCGGGTCCCGGGTGATGTAGTTGATCACCCCCGCCGTCGCATTGCGACCATACAAGGTGCCTTCCGGTCCTTTCAGCACTTCCACACGACTCAGGTCGAACGTCTCGCCTTCGTCCAACGCCATCTGTGGATTAGGTACGTAGACGCCATCAATGTGCACGGCGGTTGAAGGGCCACCGCCACGCGGCGACGCGTTGTTGCTCACACCGCGGATGGAGATCTGATTGCCCGGTCCGCTGACTACGGCGACGCCCGGCATCTGGAACTGGAGCTGTTGCAGCGTAGTCACGCCGGAAGCTTCCAGCTCGGCCCCGGAGAAGACGTTGAGCGACTGCGGAACATCCTGCCCGCGTTCCTCGTGCTTGCGTACGGTGACAACGACGGTGCTCAGTTCCACGACATGAGGTTTGCCGGTTGAACTCGAGCTGGCCGGTGTGCTGGCGGGTGCCTGATCGGCGAAAGCCATGGTGCTGACACCACAGAGGGCGATCGGGCTGACGATTGCCGCGCGGCGCAGGGCGCGAGTAAGGGCTGTGAGTCGATATCGCATGGAGCGTCTCCCCGTCTCAATGTGATGGATCTTCCGCTACAGGCTATGAACTGCCTGCAGGAACGGCCATAGCAAGAAACTGACGGGTGGTGTCCGGGGAGATGTGGAAGAGGCGAGGTGGGACCTGGCGTCGAAAGGAGAAGGTCTGACCATCTTCAGCCGTGAGGCTGGTTCGTGAGCGTGTCCAGAAACAACGAGAACAGCTGGCTCTGGGAGTGGATTCCCAGCTTGTCGTAGACATTTCGCTTGTGGTTGGTGACCGTGCCTTCGCTGATACCCAGTTGATCGGCGATGAGTTTGGAAGAGTAGCCGCGCAGCGACAAACCGATGACTTCCACTTCGCGCGGAGTGATCTGTTCCGGGCGCATGTTGCGAATCACCCCGTCGATGCCGCCGGCCGACTGGATGGGTGAAGGGTGCTGCGCAGACAGCACGCGATCGCGCCAGGCCCAGTGGCGTCGAACCGCACTGGCGACCATCGGCTCCAGCACCTCGAGGCGCCGGATTTCTTCAGACGAGAACTTCGGGCTGGGCAGCTCGCGTTCCATGAACAGGTGTACCGAACGGCCTGGCTCGATCAGTATCACATAGTGCAGCTCGTCCAGAACTCCGACCGAGGTATAGAAGGTGAGGTAGAACTCGCTCTCCCTGAAATCCTCGGGAGCCACTTCGTCAAGACGCAACAGTCCACGGCGATGATCCTGCGTTTCCGCCACGTAAAACGGATCCAGCATGTACAGGCCGTTGGTGTACGGCTTCATCTGGCTGCCAAGCCGTTTCAGGTCGAGGTTGGAATGAACCAGATCGGCGACAAATTCCTGGCGGTAGGCGAAGACAATGAAGTTGTCCAATGAAACGATACTGCTGATCGCCTCAAAAGCCGTGGACAGGAAAGACTCACTGTCCAATTCATCGATGAATCTGGCGGCAGCGAGGGCGAGCGAGGCGGAATCACTGGAAAGCGGGCGAGTCTTCACCGGATCGAGTATCCAGCATGCTGGCACGGTCGCCAACTACCGCCATTCAATGTTCGCCCGACATCCTTGTCGATCAGGCCGGAACGCGGTGCCAGATTTCGCTTTGCTCGCGCCGGCATCCTGGGTCGACTCCCGCGAGGATCAGGCGCCAGCGCATGCGAGCTGATCCATGTGCGTGCCGGGCGGGGCAGTGAAACCGTGATGCCCCAACCACAGCCTCACTTGTCCTGCAAGGCCTCGACCTGGATCTGCAGCGCCACCTTCGTGTCCATGCCGGAAGACTGGCCGGCGTCGATGCCGAAGGCGGCGCGGTCGAAGCTCGCCGATGCTTCGGCGCCACAGCGTTCGCGCGGTTTCAGATGAATTCGGGCTCGCATTTGAAGTGTTCGATCTTGAGATCCAGCGGGCGGGTAACGCCGCGCAGGGTCAGCTGGCCGACCACGCGCGCGGGCGAGCCATCGACGAAATCCGCCAACGTGCCGTCGTAGATCGCCTGCGGATGTTTGTCCGCGTCGAAGAATCCACACTGCGTCTTGCACAGGGACGACGGCAGCGCGGCGCCCAATACCATCTTGTCGAGTTGGGCGTGGCCGAAGTTGATACTGGCCACCTCGGTCACGATATGTACCTTGCCCGTCTGCGCAGCGCGATCCAGGATGATCGTGCCCGCGCTGTGATTGAACTTGCCGCGCCAAGTCGAAAGACCCATGTGGTCAGCGGCGAAACTCGGGTAGGTATGCGACGGGTCGACGGTGTAGGCAACAGGTTGCGCCACGACGGTCGTCGCCATGGCAAGCAACGGCAGCACCAGCCAGGCCAGGGGCTGTATTCCGCATCGAATCGGTTTCATGGTTTGTCCTCGTCAGGGTGGGAAGGCGCATCTGCCCGCCTTCGCTCAGTTCACGCCACCTTGTGGCAGTTGACCATCCACATCGCGCCGTAGCGGTCGGTCAGCGTGCCGAACCGCCGTGCCCACGAGGTCTCCGTCAGCGGCATCGTCACGTTGGCGCCCTCGCTCAACGCGGCAAACAGGCGCTCCGCCTCCTCGGGCTGGTCCACGCTCAGCGACACCGCGTTGCCGTGGATGCCCGGATACGCTTCACCGGGGGGCGTGCACCAGTCCGAGCCCATCAGCAGCGCATCGCCGACCGCGAGGCTCACGTGGGCAATCAGATCGCGGATCTCCGGCGAGGCATCCCCGCCCTCGGGCATCTCGCCGAATGTCACCTTCATCACGATCTTGCCGCCAAGGCAACGGGCGTAGAAATCGAACGCTTCCGCGGCCTGGTTATCGAAAAACAGATAGT
The DNA here is from genome assembly GCF_052978325.1 of Rhodanobacter sp. UC4443_H10. Lineage (NCBI taxonomy): Bacteria > Pseudomonadati > Pseudomonadota > Gammaproteobacteria > Lysobacterales > Rhodanobacteraceae > Rhodanobacter > Rhodanobacter sp. UC4443_H10. Next base: position 1,727,223 of record NZ_CM129668.1, read on the forward strand.
TGGCAAGTTGCATGTTGGACTCCTCGTTGGCCGAATGGGTGGCGTGGAAGGTCGCTGCGCGTTGCAACACCTCCGTTTTGCCACGTGTTCAGCCTGACGACGAACGACCGAATCGCAAATCGACACCGTCACCCCCGCGGATGATGCTGCGCATGCAGCCGCTTCAGCCCTTCCTTTGCCACCAGGGTGTAGATCTGGGTGGTGCTGAGCGAGCTGTGGCCGAGCAGCATCTGCAGGGCGCGCAGGTCGGCGCCGTGGTTGAGCAGGTGGGTGGCGAAGGAGTGGCGCAGCACGTGCGGGGAAATGCGTTTGGCGTGGATGCCGACCCGCTGCGCGTGGCGCTTGACCAGGGTCCAGAACATCTGCCGGCTCATGCCCTCGCCGCGCCGGCTGAGGAACAGTGCAGCCGGCTGCCGGCCTTTCGCCAGTACCGGCCGGGCGACGGCGAGATAGTCGGCGATCCGTTCCAGCGCCACTTCACCGACCGGCACCAGCCGGTCCTTGCCGCCCTTGCCGGTGACCCGCAACACGCCCTGGCGCGTGTTCAGCGCCGCCAGCGGCAACTCCACCAGTTCGGACACGCGCAGACCGGAGGCGTACATCAGCTCCAGCATGGCGCGATCGCGCAGGCCCAGCGTGGTGTCGGTATCGGGAGCATTGAGCAAGCCCTCGATCTCGCGTTCGGCCAGCGCCTTGGGCAGGCTGCGCGGCATCTTCGGCCGTTCGATCAGCAAGGTGGGGTCGACGAAATCCGGCTCGTCGCGGGCCACGCAGGCGTAGTAGCGGCGAAACGCCGACTGCCGTCGCGCGATCGAGCGGACGGCCGCCGGTTGCGCGCCGTGATAGGCGGAGATGTCCTCGCGCGTGGCCGTGCGCAAGTTGCGTCCGCGCGACGCCAGCCAGCGCGCCAGCGCTTCGAGATCGCGCCGGTACGCTTCGAGCGTGCGCTCGGCCAGGCCGTCCTCCGACCACACCCGCTCGATGAACAGCGCGATGCCGCGGCGATCGGCTTCGGCGATACTGGCGGGGTTTTCTTCCTTGTCCATGCGCACGATGCTGACCATCGCGCGCGCTCCACGCAAGCGACCCGATGCCGATGCCCGACCGTTCCGACGCGCCCACCGCCCCGCCCTGCCCGCTGTGGCGACGCCTGCTGGCGCTGGTCTACGACCTGCTGATCGTGGTGGCGATCGTGATGGTGGTGGGCCTGCTCAGCCAGCTGGCCACCGGCGGGCACCTGGTGCAGGGCGCCGATCACACGCAGGTGCCGGCGTGGTACCGGCCGCTGCAGGCGCTGGTGGTGTCGGCGTACTTCATCGGCTCGTGGCTGCGCGGCGGCCAGACCGTGGGCATGCGGCCATGGCACATCCGCGTGGTCGGCCGCGACGGCACCGGCGTGACTGCGCAGCAGGCGATGCTGCGCCTGCTGGTCGCTGCCGCGCCGATGCTGCTGCTGATGCTGGCACCGGTGCTGGGCCTGCGCGCCACGCTGTGGGTGCTGCTGGCAGCCTGGGCCGCGTGGTTCGCGGTGGCCCTGGTCGACCCGCGCCGGCGCGCGCTGCACGATATCGTCGCGGGCACCGAGCTGCGGCGGTCCGTCTAGCTGCGAACGGTTTTTGCCCGTCATTCCAGCGAAAGCTGGAACCCAGTGTCTTCAGGCGGAGGTGAAGGCGCTGGATCCCAGCTTCCGCTGGGATGACGGCCAGGCGACGGTTATCTGGATTGCGCGCCAAGTGGGCATCGCCGGGCCTTCACGCCGCGCATCGCGCCGACGCGGTTCAATCCGCCGATGTCCTCCCCGCCCGCCGCCGAGCACTGCAGCAACGCCGAGCTGGTCCGCCGCAACCGCAACTTCTACGAGCCGTTGTGGGAACGGGCCAACCTGGTCGAACCCTCCCGCTTCAATACCTGGCCACTGCTGCGGGCACTGGCGCACGAGGCGCCGCGCCGGCTGGAGGTGGCGCCCGGGCTGCGCCCGCGGCTGCCGCTGCGCGATACCTGCTTCGTCGACCTGAGCGAGGCTGCCGTGCGGCGGCTGCAGGCCCGCGGCGCGACGGCGGTGCACGGCATGATCGGCGCGCTGCCCTGGCGTGACGCCAGCTTCGACCTGGTCTGCGCGCTGGACATCCTCGAACACGTCGCCGACGACCACGGCGCACTGGCGGAGCTGGCCCGGGTGGCGGCGCCCGGCGCGCACGTGCTGCTGTCGGTGCCGCTGCACCCGCAGGCCTGGACCGCGTTCGACGATTGCGTGGGCCACTGCCGCCGCTACGAGCCGGCGCAGATCCTCGCCCTGCTGGCCGGGCACGGCCTGGTGCTGGAGCACAGCGCGATCTACGGCATGCAGCCGAATTCGCCGCGCCTGCTGGCGCTGGCGGAGTGGTTCCTGGACCACCAGCATGCACGCGCGATGTGGTGGTACAACCGCGTGTTCATGCCGCTGGGGCTGCATTTCCAGAAGCCGTTGCACTGGCGCGAGGGCCTGGGCGACACCCGGGGCGTGGACGAAGTGCTGCTGCGGTGCCGCCGCGCGAGTTGAGATCCAGGTCTCTGCCGCATTGCAACACGAGGCGGCCATTCCCGCTAAGATGCGGGGTTTGCGACCCACCACCCGACTCGATGCTCTATCAAATCCATGAATGGCAGCGCTCGCTGCTCGGCCCGTTGAGCTATTACGCCGAGGCCAACGCCCGCATGCTCAGCGCCCGCGGCAACCCGTTTGCCGCCTTTCCCGGCGTGCAGCGGCTGGCCGCCGCCAACGAACTGGTCTACCGGCTCGGCAAGGATTACGAGAAGCCCGCCTTCGGCATCCACGTGGCCCAGGCCCACGACCAGGAGATCGCGGTGATCGAGCGCCTGGCCCTGGCCAAACCGTTCTGCCAGCTCAAGCGCTTCAAGCGTTTCAGCGACGATCCGGCCACCATCGAGAAGATGAAGAAGGACCCGATCGTGCTGGTGGTGGCGCCGCTGTCCGGTCATCACGCCACCTTGCTGCGCGACACCGTGCGCACGCTGCTGCGCGACCACAAGGTGTACGTCACCGACTGGGTCGACGCGCGCATGGTGCCGGCCGCCGAGGGCACCTTCAGCCTCGACGACTACGTCGCCTACGTGGAGGAGTTCATCCGCCACATCGGCGCCGAATCGCTGCACGTCATTTCCGTGTGCCAGCCCACCGTGCCGGTGCTGGCGGCGGTGTCGCTGATGGCCGCGCGCGGCGAGGCCACCCCGCGCAGCCTGACCATGATGGGCGGCCCGATCGACCCGCGGCGCAGCCCCACCAGCGTCGACAACCTGGCCACCCGCCAGCCGCTGTCGTGGTTCAGGGGCAACGTGATCCACACCGTACCGCCGAACTATCCGGGGCGCGGGCGGGAGGTCTACCCGGGCTTCCTGCAGCACGCCGGCTTCATCACGATGAACCCCGGCCGGCACATGAGCTCGCACTGGGACTTCTACCAGGACCTGCTGCGCGGCGACCAGGAAGACGCCGAGGCGCACCGCAAGTTCTACGACGAGTACAACGCCGTGCTGGACATGCCGGCGCGGTTCTACCTCGACACGATCGAGAAGGTGTTCCAGCAGGCGCTGCTGCCGCGCGGGCTATGGGACGTCGCCGGCGAACGCGTGGAGCCCGTCGCGATCCGGCACAGCGCGCTGCTGACCATCGAGGGCGAGCTGGACGACATCTCCGGCCTGGGCCAGACCGAGGCGGCGCACGACCTGTGCAGCAGCATCCCGGCGAAGCGCCGCGCGCACCGGGTGATCGAAGGTGCCGGCCACTACGGCATCTTCAGCGGCCGCCGCTGGCGCGAAACGGTCTACCCGCAGGTGCGCGACTTCATCCGCCAGTTCGACCAGCCGTTCAAGCCGACCGGACGTCGCCGCGGCGACGCAGAGTAGCGGAGCAACTCACGCGTCGGGCCAGCCCCACAGCGCGTGGTCGAGGTTGCCGTCCAGGCCGAAGCGCGACAGCGGCACGCGGCCGTTGACCACCTCCACGCCCTCGGCACGCAGCCGGCGGCACTGTTCGCGGAAGCCGCGGCTGCCCGGCGGCATCGCGACGTGGCCGCTGGCCCGCAGCACGCGGAACCACGGCAACTCCATGCCCTCGGGCACCTCGCCCAGCAGCCGCCCGACCAGCCGTGCCCGCCCCGGCAGCCCCGCACGCGCGGCGATCGCGCCATAACTGGCCACGCGGCCGGGCGGAATCGCGGCGATGGCGGCATAGATGCGGGCGTTGCGGTCTTGCATGGGCACTCCGGTACAACCCGCCGACTCGGCAGGCGAGGCCCGACAGAGTAACCTCGGGCTCTGTCCCACGGGAATGGCACCATGCGCCACTTCGAAGCCGTGCGCTCCCACCTTGCCGGCGCGCACCAGTTGCACCACAACGATCCCTACCTGATCAGCTTCGACCTGGCGCTCGGCCAGGGTCGCCACCAGGGCATCTACCTGGCCGAGCTGGAGGGCGAATCCGGCCGTCGCTACCTGCGCGTGTCCACCCCGATCGGTCCGCTTGCCGGCACCGATCCGCAGCGCTGCCTGCGCTTCAACTGGGAGCAGCGCACCGGTTTCCTGGCGGTGGCCGACCTGGACGGTTCGCCCTACCTGCACCTGTGCGAAAACCGCCTGTACGAATTCCTCGACGCCGCGGAACTGGACCGGGTGATCCGCGTGCTGGGCAAGCTGGGCGACCGCCTGGAGCAGGTCATCGCCAGCGACGAGGATGCCTTGTAGCGGTGCCTCAGAACGCCGCGCGATACGCCAGCACGAAGCCGTAGGCCAGCAGCGCGGTGATCGGCAGGGTCAGGATCCACGCCCATACCATCCGCTCCACCACCGACCAGCGAATCGCGCTGAAACGCTTGGCAGCGCCCACGCCCATGATCGAGGACGACACGATATGGGTGGTCGACACCGGGATGCCGAACACCGAGGCGCTGAGGATCACCAGCGCACCGCTGGTTTCGGCGGCGAAACCGTTGATCGGATGCAGCTTGACCATCTTGTGGCCCAGCGTCTTGATGATGCGCCAGCCGCCGCCGGCGGTGCCCGCGGCCATGGTCAGCGCCGAGACCACCTTCACCCACACCGGGATCACGAAGCCGCCGGCCGGGTTCTCCTCGATGCGCAGGAAGCCGAGTATCCACGGCAGGTGGTCGAACTCGTGCGCCGCGGTGGCGCCGGCCAGCGCCAGCGCGATGATGCCCATGCTCTTCTGCGCATCGTTCATGCCGTGCGCCACGCCCATCGCGCCGGCCGAGAGGATCTGCGCCTTGCCGAACAGCGCGTTGACGAACGGCGTGCGGCCGAACCGACGCGACCAGCCCTGACGGCTGGCGAACCACGACAGCAGCGCGTACAGCAAACCCATCACGATGAAACCGATGATGAAGCCGCCCACCGGCGACACCACCATCGGGATGATGACCTTGGGAATGACGCCGCTGCCTTCGAACCAGCCGCCATGGATCCAGATCACCGAGTCGAAGTTGTTGCCCGACGCGGCCAGCGCGGCGCCGACCAGGGAGCCGATCAGCGCGTGGCTGGAGCTCGACGGCAGGCCCAGCCACCAAGTGATCAGGTTCCACACGATCGCCGCCAGCAGCGCGCAGATCAGCAGCTGCGAGCTCACCTCCAGCACGCCGGCATTGATCAGGCCCGAGGCGATCGTGGCGGCCACGGCGGTGCCGAGGAAGGCGCCGACCAGGTTGGTGCCGGCGGCCATCAACACGGCCTGGCCCGGACTGAGCACCTTGGTGGCCACCACCGTGGCGATGGAATTGGCGGTGTCGTGGAAGCCGTTGATGTAGGTGAACGCCAGCGCGATCACCACCACCGCGATGACGACGCTCATGCGCGAACTCCCGCGACAAGGCGGCGGCCGGCGGCCGAACGAGGCGAAAGGCGCAGGGTCACGAGCGGGCCCTCAGGAGTTCTTCAGCACGATCGAGTAGACGATATTGCCCACGTCGCGACACTTGTCGATGGCCTTCTCGATCAGCTCGAACAGATCCTTGGCCAGCATCGCGCGCATCGCGTCGCTGCCTTCGACATACAGGGTGCGGTACGGCGCCAGCAGCATGCGGTCGCCCTCCGACTCCAGCGCCTGCAGGCGATCCTGCAGCTTCTTCACGCGATCGATGCGCAGGCCGTTGCGCAGCTCGCCGACCATCTCGGCCACCACCTCGCTGGAATGCAGCAGCACCTGCGCGCGCTGCGCGAAATCTACGCCGCCCAGGCGGGCGGAGACGATCTCGTAGCGCTCGGCGAATTTCTCGATGGTCTTGGGGATCTTGTACAGCGAGGAGTTCAACGCCTCGATGTCCTCGCGATCCAGCGCGGTGACGAAGGTGTTGACCAGCCCCTCGCTGATCTGCGCGGCCAGCTCCTTCTCCCGCGCGCGGGTCGCCGCGAAGCGCGCCATCACCGAGCCCTGGTCCGGCTTGGTCAGCAGGTCGTGCAGGGCCTGGGCGCTTTCGCTGGCGGCGCTGGCGCTCTGTTCAAGCAGGCCGTAGAACTTGTCGCCTTTGCCGAAAATCGTCTGCAATGAAAACATGCTGGCCATGCCTGAAGGAGCGGGATGACGGAAATGTTACAGGATGCCCGTGCTGCCATGCATCAATATCCGCGTGAAGCGGAGCCCCGCTGCCCTTACACTGTGCCCATGCACCCTCCGACACCTCCGCCGCGATGCTGACCGAAATCGCGCTCGTCTTCGTGCTTGCGCTGTGCAACGGCTTCTTCGCGCTGTCGGAGATGGCCCTGGTCGCGTCGCGGCCCAGCCGCCTCAAGCAGATGGCCCGCACCAGCCGCAAGGCCGCGGCCGCGCTGCGCCACGCCGAGGCGCCGGAGCGCTTCCTCTCCACCGTGCAGGTCGGCATCACCCTGGTGATGCTGGTGACCGGCGCGGTTGCCGGCGATGCACTGGGCGCGCACATCGCCGCCGTGCTGACCGGTGAGCACATGGCCTGGCTGCTGCCGTACGCGCGCGGCGCGGGCATCGTGCTCGGTTTCGCGCTGATCTCGTACATCCAGATCGTGATCGGCGAACTGGTGCCCAAGCGGCTGGCGCTTGCCGCACCGGAGAAGGTGGCGTCGTACGCCGCCATCCCGATGCTGGTGCTGGCGCGGATCACCTCGCCGTTCGTGTGGCTGCTCAACGCATCCAGCGGCCTGCTGCTGCGCCTGCTGCGCATCAATACGCACGGCCGCGGCGTGGTCACCGAGGAGGAGATCCGCCTGCTGGTTGCCGAGAGCGTCGAGGCGGGCGTGATCGACGAGGACGAGCACAACATGGTCAACCGCGTGCTGCGCCTGGGCGACCGCACGGTGGACAGCGTGATGACGCCGCGCATGCGCATCGCCTGGCTGGACCTCACCGCATCGCGCGAGGAGAACATCGAGGTGATGCGGCAGACGCCGTACTCGCGCTACCCGGTGTACCGCGGCGACGAGAGCGACGTGGTCGGCGTGGTCGAGGTCAAGCGCATGCTGCACAGCTTCGCCGAAGGCAGCCCGGAGTTGTTCGGCCATCTGTCCCGGCCGCTGTTCGTGCCGGCCACGGCGCGCGCCCTCGACCTGCTGGAGGAGTTCCGCGACGCGGAGACGCCGCTGGCCCTGGTGGTGGACGAGTACGGCGACATCGAGGGCGTGGTCACCGTCAACGACCTGCTGGCCGCGGTGGTCGGCGCCAGCCAGATCGGCCACGGCGGCAGCGACGAAAGCCCGATCAAGCAGCGCGCCGACGGCAGCTGGCTGATCGACGGCAGCTTGTCCACCGACGACCTGCGCGAACTGCTGCGCACCGGCGAACTGCCGGGCGAGGCGGACCACGATTTCCGCACCGTGGCGGGCATGGTGATGACCGCGTTGGGCCACGTGCCGCAGGTCGGCGAGGTATTCGCCTGGCGCGGCATCCGCTTCGAGGTGGTCGACCTGGACGGCGCCCGCATCGACAAGCTGCTGGTCACCCCGGCGCCCTCGGCGAACGACGCCGGCGGTGAGGAGACTGGCTGACAGGCAGGAGTGAGTGAAGAGGAGTGAGGAGTGAGAGAAGGCCACAGCCGGTTCCGCATCAGCCTTCTCTCACTCCTCACTCCTCATTCCTCACTCCTCATTCCTCACTTCTCGCTCTTCGCCAGTCCCGCCATGCGCTGTGCATCGGCCAGGATGCCGTGCAGCACACGCAACTCGCGCTGGTCCGGCTGGGCGCGCTGGAACAGCTTGCGCAGGCGCAGCATGATCGTGGTCGGCTCGCGGCCCTTGTGGAACTCGATGTCGTCCAGTGTCTGCGCCAGATGGCGGTAGAACTGCTCCATCAGGGCGGCGTCGGCGAGCGGCTCGTCGTGCTCCGGCGGTGGTGCGGGCACTTCGTCGCCCAGGGCCGCCATGCGCAATTCGTACGCCATCACCTGCACCGCCTGCGACAGGTTGAGCGAGCTGAAATCGTCCACGCTGGGAATCCGCACCATCGCGTGGCAGTGCGCCAGCTCCTCGTTCGCCAGCCCGCTGCGCTCGTTGCCGAACAGCAGCGCCACCTGTTCGCCGCGCCGCGCGGCAGCCAGCGCCTGTCGCGCGGCTTCGCGCGGCCCGAGTTCCGGCAGGGTGATGCCGCGCCGGCGCGCGGAAAGGCCCAGCGCGAAACTGCAGCCGGCCAGCGCGTCGACCAGCTCGCCGTGCACGCCGGCATGCTCGAGCACGTCATCGGCACCGGCCGCCAGCGCGTTCGCCTCGCGGTCGGGGAAATGTGCCGGGCTGACCAGCCCCATCCGCGCGAAACCCATCGTGCGGATCGCCCGTGCCGCGCTGCCGATGTTGCCCGGGTGCGAGGTACGCACCAGCACGAAGCGGAGGCGGGAAGCGAGGTCGGCGGTGTCGGGCATGCGCGGATCGGCGTGGCGGGCGGAACACGCAAGGATAACGGACAAGTGCCGGCGCCGGCCGCTTTCCGCCCGCAGCGGCGGGCGGCCTGCTAGAATCGGCGGCCGCAAACCCCGCTCTCTTCCAAAGTCGATACCCATGGCCAGACCACACGTCACGATCGCGGCGCGCGCCGCGCGTTCCGCAGGCAATGTGATCCTGCGCTACATGAACCGCATCGACGGCCTGCACGTGGTCGAGAAGCAGCAGATGGATTTCGTCTCCGAGGTCGACAAGCTGGCCGAGGCGGAAATCGTCAAGGAACTGCGCCGCGCCTACCCCGACCACGCCATCCTCGCCGAGGAAAGCGGCGCGACCGGCAAGGGTCCGCTGACCTGGGTGATCGACCCGCTGGACGGCACCCACAACTACCTGCGTGGCATCCCCCACTTCTGCGTGTCGATCGCGCTGCTGGAAAAGGGCGTGCCGATCCACGCGGTGGTATTCGACCCGCTGCGCGACGAGCTGTACACCGCCAGCAAGGGCGACGGCGCCTACCTCAACGATCGCCGCATGCGCGTGGGCAAACGCGAGAACCTGGGCGGCGCGATGATCGCCACCGGCTTCCCGTTCCGCCAGCGCGAGCACCTCGGCCCGCAGCTGGACATGACCCGCGCCATCCTCGGCCAGGCCGAGGACATCCGCCGCTCCGGCTCCGCCGCGCTGGATCTGGCCTATGTCGCTGCCGGTCGCTACGACGGCTATTTCGAGATCGGCCTGAAGCCCTGGGACATGGCCGCGGGCGTGCTGCTGGTACACGAGGCCGGCGGCCGCTACTGCGACTTCGCCGGCCGCGACGGCATCCCGGAAAGCGGCAACCTCATCGCCGGCAACCTCAACGTGGCCAAGGCGATGGTCGACGCCATCGGGCAACAGGCGACGCCGGCGCTGCTCAAGGCTTGAGGTAGCCGCGCGCTACTGTGCCCACGCAGTTCACCGGTTCCCATCTGAAAGCGGCGGACACTTCGCGATATCAGGTTCACCGATGCGAGTCGCCGAAATGATGTCCGGCGGCACGGGCGGTGAATCGGGTGCCACGGCCCCGACAGCACCTCCCCAAATAGCGCTCGTGCCGCCGAGCCCCGTCGGCGTAGGGTGCAGACTTACTCCGTAACCACCATCGGGGGAGCGCACGAGTTCCAGTTCGACGGTGTGTTCGCGCATGCCCCAGGAAAAGAAGCCTTGCGCGGGAACGTAGTCGCCCTCCGCTGGTGCGCCAACGCGTTCAAGCACGAAGCAGGCATTGTCAGGATCACGCCGAAGCGAATCGCGAAACGTGTAGCCCTGCCGATCCAGCAGGGGTTGCTCGAAGAGAACCATCGTCCCGCTACGGAACACACGAGCTGACGACCCTGCACAGGAACCATGGCAGATTCGCACCACATAGGTGCCCGCGTAAACCGCCGGATGAGTTGCCGAATAGGGCTCGACCGTGCTTCCAAGAAGCGCCGCGATCACGACGCCGGAGAACAGCCACGACATGGCATCGACTCCCGATGTTGCTCCGAGGAATCATGCGCGTGCGAAACAGCTCGCACAAGAACGACTCGACAACTGCGCGCGCCAACAAGGCCATCGGCGGCTGGCGCGGTTCGCCCGGTCGCACGCTGGCGACCGGGCAATGGACAGACTACTTCACGACCAGGTTCGCCTGCATCGTCGGGTGGAACTTGCAAAACACCACGAAGCTGCCGGCCTTCGCCGTCATGCGCGCCGTGGCACCCGGCTTGAGGTCGACGTCGAAGCTGCCGTCGCGGGCGGTGGCGCTGTGTTCGAGGATGCCGTGATTGGCCCATTCGATGATGTCGCCGGCGCGCACGTCGGCAGGCATCGGGCCGAAGGCCATCTTGTCGATCACGACCACGTGCACGCGCGGGGCGGTCGCCGCGCCGGCGGCGGTGGCCGGCACGAAGCCGCCCACCAGCGCCAGCGCGATGCCGAGCCAAAGCATCATGCGAAGCATGGCGCGCTCCCTACTTCAGGCTCTGCGCCAGATGCTCGGCATGCATCTGGTGCGACTGGAACAGCTTCAGCCCGGTTTCCAGCAGCGACTTCAGCTCCGCGTTCTGTGCCGCCGGAATCAGCGTGCCGCTCAACGCACCGTTGACGGTCTGGTGGAAGGCGACTTCGTTGGCAGCGTAGGCCTTGTCGTAGGCATCGCCGCTCAACGCGGCGAGTTTGGCCTGTTCGGCCGCGGCGGCGCTGGCCAGCGACTGGCTGGTCGCGTTGTCCTCGGGCGTCACGCCCAGCTTCTTCACCAGCGCCAGCGCCTGCTCGTTCACCGCCGCGTGGTCGCGCGCCATTTCCTCGGCGAAGGCGCGCACCGCGGGGTCATGCGACTTCTGCAGCGCCTGCTTCGCCGCGGTGACGTCGATCGCGCCGGCGGTGTAGGCGATGTGCGCGATCTGCGCGTCATTGGGAGCCGGCGCGGCGGCATCGGCCTGCATGGCGGGACCGGCGGCCAGCGCCAGGCCGAGGATGAGGGCAAACAGCGGCTTGTTCATGATGGGTGATTCCTTGGGTTTGATGGGCGGCACGCAGCGGCCGCCCGTGCCCATCTGATGCAACCGTGGCGCGCCGGTTCCCGCCAATCGGTCACGGGCCGCGGGAACCTCGCGGCATGCAAATGCATCGGATCGGGTGTAGAAGGAGGAAACCATGCCCAACCAAGCCCGTATTGCACCCGTCGACTACGCCACCCTGGATGACCACGCGCTGGTGGCGTGCGTCCGCAACGGCGAGCGCGCGGCGTTCCGACACATCATGCAGCGCTGCAACCAGCGCCTGTTCCGCGTCGCGCGCGCGGTGATCGGCGACGACTCGGAAGCGGAAGACGTGCTGCAGGAATCGTATATGCGTGCCTATCACAAGCTGGATTCGTTCCGTGGCGAGGCGACCCTGTCGACCTGGCTGACCACGATCGTGCTCAACGAGGCCCGTGGCCGCCTGCGCAAGCGCCACACCATGGTCGGGCTGGAACAGGTGGACGCCGCACCCGACGACACGCACCAGATCATCCGCTTCCCCTCGGCCTTCGGCAGCGAGGACCCCGCCGCCTCCGCCGCCCGCGCGCAGATCCGCCACCTGCTCGAGCACGCCATCGACGAACTGCCGCCGGCTTTCCGCGTGGTGTACATGCTGCGCGAGGTCGAGGAATGCAGCGTGGAGGAAACCGCCAGCCAGCTCGGCATCAAGCCGGAGACGGTGAAAACCCGCCTGCATCGCGCCCGCCGCCAGCTGCGCGCCGCGTTGCACGACAAGCTCGCCACCACCGTGGGCGAGGCATTCGCCTTCATGGGTCGCCGCTGCGCCCGCGTCACCGACGCGGTGATGGCGCGGCTGGACGCCGAGACGGGCGAGGCCTGACGCCGGTCAGGACGCGCCAGCCCCACCCTCGCGCAGGAAATCGCGCAGGAACGGGATGGTGACGCGCCGCTGCGCGGCCAGCGAGGCGGCGTCCAGCTTGTCGAGCAGGTCGAGCAAGGCGCCGAGGTCGCGCGCATAGCGGGCGAACAGCCAGTCAAGCACGCTGTCGTCCAGCTCGATGCCGCGCGAGGACGCCTGCGCCTTCAACACCGCGCGCCGTTCGTCGTCGTCCAGCGGCTTCAACGCGAACTGGGTGCAGGCGCCGAGGCGCGAGCGCAGGTCGGGCAGCTCGATGCCCATCTGCGCGGGCGTGGCGTCGGCGGCGAACAGCAGCGCGTGACCTTCGGCTCTCGCGCGGTTGTAGAGGTCGAACAGCGCATGTTCCGCATCGCGCTTGCCGGCGATGGAACCGAGATCATCCAGCGCCAGCAGCTCGCTGCCGGCGACGCCGCGCATGACGGCCGCGGCATCACCCATCGTGGCCAGCGGCAGGTATTGCGCGCGCCGGCCGGCCGCGGTGGCGGCCTGGCAGGTGGCCAGCAGGAGGTGGCTGCGGCCGCTGCCGGCCACGCCATGCAGGTAGATCCAGGGCACACCGGGCTCCACCGCGAAGCGGCGCAGCGCAGCCAGCGCGGCCGCGTTGGCGCCGGCGTGGAAATGCTCGAAGCGCTGGCGTCGAGGCCAGCGCAACGCGAGCGGCAGTTGCGGGTTCATTCGACCGGCCGGTCCCCCGGCGCGGGCGCCACCTGCGCCCCGGCAGCGACGTCGCCATCGGCGCGCACGGCCACCTCGACCTCGGCGATCACCGGATCGGCGGGCCCCTCGTCGTTGTAAAGCTCGCTCATCCGGTAGCGCTCGACCAGATAGCGCAGCAACACCACGATCACCGACGCGGCGGGCAAGGCCAGCAGCACGCCGAGGAAGCCGAACAGGTAACCGCCGGCCAGCACCGCGAAGATCACCGCCACCGGATGCAGGCCGATCTTGTCGCCAACCAGCTTGGGCACCAGCACGTAGCCTTCCAGCAGCTGGCCCAGCATGAACACGCCGCACACCATCAGCACGTGGGCCCAGTCGCCGAACTGCACCAGCGCAGCGATGATCGCGGCGACGAAGCCGATGATGAAACCGAGATACGGCACGAAACTGAGCAGGCCGGCGACCATGCCTATCAGCAGGCCGACCGACAGGCCCACCAGCCCCAGCCCGGTGCCGTAGAACACGCCCAGCGCGAGCATCACCAGCAGCTGGCCGCGCACGAAGGCGCCGAGGATGGCATCGGACTCGCGCGCCAGGTGCGCGATGGTCGGCTGCACCGAGCGCGGCAGCATGCCGTCGATGGTGGCCACCAGCCGATCCCAGTCGCGCAGCAGATAGAACGCCACCACCGGGATCAGCACCAGGTTGGTCAGCCACATGGCGATGCCGACGCCCGAACGCGAGACCTTGCCGATCACCGCGGTGGCGACGCCGCCGATCGAGCCGATGTGCGCCTTGATGGTGCCGAGCAGGCGCTCGCTGTCGAAGGTGTGCGGGTCCAGGTGCAGTCGCGCCTGCAGCCATGGCCAGGCCACGTTCTGCGCCCAGTCGCCGTAGCGCGGCAGGTTGCTGACCAGGTTCTCGACCTGGTGGACGATCATCGGGATCAGCAGCAGCAGCACGCCGACGACCACCACCAGGAGCACCACGAAGACGATCGTGGCCGCCCACATCCGCTTCAGCCCCAGCCGCTCCAGCCGGTCGGCCAGCGGATCGCCCAGGTAGGCCAGCATCGCGGCGATCGCGAACGGCATCAGCACCGGCGCCAGCAGCCACAGCAGATAGACGATGACGGCGGCGAGCGCGAACAGCTGCCAGCGCCGCGAGATGTCCTTGTCCCGGGTCACCCGATCCACCGCCTTCACCGCAGCCAGCGCAAGTTGGCGTCCGCACCCTCGTGCGGTTCGCCCTGCAGCAGCAAGCGCCCGCCCGCGGCGAGGCTGGTGGCCAGCGCCTTGATCGGCATCGACGCGGTGACACCCAGCAGGACGCCGTCGTTCAGCGCACCGATCGTGGTCACCTGGTGCACCGAGGGATCGCTGTCGAGCGTGGCGAGCAGGCTGGCGTACTCATCGGCCGAATCCACGCCGCTGATCCACAGCTTGCCTTCGCTGGTCGCCGCGCCGATCACGTTGAGCTGCTTGCCCAGCCGGTCGACCAGGCCGTTGCCGGCATCGGCCAGCACGGCATCCTCGTCCGTACCCTGGTTGCTCCAGCGCTGCGCCTGGCCGCCGGCAATCAGCGTCCAGTCCGCGGTGCCGGCGTGCAGGCTGCCGAGCAGGACCAGGCCGGTGTGGTACTGCCGGTTGATGCGCGCCAGCGTGGCCGGGTCGGCCGCCGCGACCAGCGCCGGATCGGGCTCGCTGCCGGGCTCGGGGAAGACCACCGTGGTGCCGCGCGCCGCGGCAGTGGTGGCCAGGCTGGCCAGTTGCGCCGGATCGACGGCGCTGCCGTCGGCCTGCTGCACCAGCAGCAGCACCGGCGGCTTGATCCCCGCGCTGGCCACGCCGAGCTTGCCGATCAGCCGACGCACCGAGGCCGGCGCGAAATCCACGTCCAGCACCAGGCCGGTGGCGGCGCGCTGGTACTGGAACTTCTGCACCAGCGAACTGGCGCTGCCCAGCGCCTCGGCGTAGCCCGGGTTGGCGCGCAAGTCCTGCCCGCCGGCCACCCGCGCCATCACCTGCGCCAGCGCGGTGGAGAACGCCTGGTCGCGCTGCTCGTCGCTGGTGTCGGTCACCGGCACGGTGACCGAATACGGCGAGCCGGCCGCCTGCGCATGCAGGCGCGGCAGCGCCGCCAGCCCGAGCAGCAGGAACACGATCCACAGACGGTGCAGGCGCATGGGCACGGCGATCTTCCTGAAGAAAACACGGGTGAAGTCTGCCCAATCCCGCCCGAAGCGTCCATCCATGCGGTGCGGCGGCGACCGGATGCCGCGGGTTTCGGTGGCGCATGCTGCTAAACTTGCGTGTTTCTGCCACGCCGGTTTCCGCCATGTCCGACGCCCTCACCTACCGCGCCGCCGGCGTCGATATCGACGCCGGCAATGCCGTGGTCGAACGCATCAAGCCGCTGGTCAAGCGCACCTTCCGCCCCGAGGTGATGGGCGGGCTGGGCGGCTTCGGCGGCCTGTTCGATCTCTCCGGCCGCTACCGGGAGCCGGTGCTGGTGTCCGGCACCGACGGCGTCGGCACCAAGCTCAAGCTCGCCCAGCAACTGGGCCGGCACGACACCATCGGCATCGACCTGGTCGGCATGTGCGTCAACGACGTGCTGGTGCAGGGCGCCGAGCCGCTGTTCTTCCTCGACTACTTCGCCACCGGCAAGCTGGACGTGGACACCACCGTGGCCGTGGTCGGCGGCATCGCCAGGGGCTGCGAGCTGGCCGGTTGCGCGCTGATCGGCGGCGAAACCGCCGAGATGCCCGACATGTACCCGCCCGGCGAATACGACCTGGCCGGCTTCACCGTCGGCGCGGTGGAAAAGTCACGCATGCTGAGCGGCGCGTCGATCGTGGCCGGCGACGTGGTGCTGGGCGTCGCCTCGAGCGGGCCGCACTCGAACGGCTATTCGCTGGTGCGCAGGATTCTCGAGCGCGCCGGCTACCCGTGGGAGCTTGATCTCGGCGGCGTGCCCCTGGCCGATGCGCTGATGGCGCCAACCACGATCTACGTGAAGCCGATGCTGGAGTTGTTGAAGGAAAGCGTGGTCCACGGACTCGCCCACATCACCGGCGGCGGCCTCAAGGAAAACATCATCCGCGTCGTGCCCGACGGCCTCGGCCTCGCGCTGGACGCATCGGCCATCGTGCTGCCGCCGGTGTTCGACTGGCTGATGCGCGAAGGCAAGGTCGCGCGCGAGGAAATGTGGCGCACGTTCAACTGCGGCATCGGCTTCACCGTGATCCTGCCGCCCGACGCCGTGGCCGACGCGTCCGCGCTGCTGGCGCAGCACGGCCTGGTCAGCTCGGTGATCGGCGCGGTGGTGAAGGCACAGGACGACGAGCGCGTGCATATCGGCTGACATATCGTGCCCGCCCGCGCTGCGCCGACATACCGTTCGCCCTGAGCGCAGCGCACGCGGAAAGCAGCCGGAAATGGCTGCTCTTTCAGGAAGCGAGGAAGCCGAAGGACCCTTCGACTCCGACCCTGCGGGCCCACGCTCAGGGCGAACGGCGAAAACCATGACCTCACCAACACGCATCGCCGTCCTCGCCTCCGGCCGCGGCAGCAATCTCGCCGCGCTGATTGCCGCGCGCGACGCCGGCACCCTGCCGGTGGAATTCGCCCTCGTGGCCAGCGACAAGGCCGACGCCGGCGCGCTGCGCCTGGCCGAGGCGGCCGGCATCCCCACCCTGGCGCTGTCGCCGAAAGCCTATCCCGATCGCCGCGCCTACGACCTGGACCTGTTCGGCCGCGTTGCCGCCAGCGGTGCCGAGCTGCTGGTGCTGGCCGGTTTCATGCGCGTGATCGACGCCGAGGCATTGCGTCCGTGGGTCGGCCGCGTGATCAACATCCATCCTTCGCTGCTGCCGAAGTACCGCGGCCTGCACACCCATCGGCGCGCGCTGGAAGCCGGCGACGCCGAACATGGCGCCAGCGTGCATTTCGTCACCGCCGAGCTCGATGGCGGCCCGGTGATCGCCCAGGCACGGCTGGCGATCGAGGCCGGCGACGACGAACAGCGCCTGGCCGAGCGCCTGCTGCCGCTGGAACACCGCCTGCTGCCGGCCGTGCTCGGCCTGCTCGCCAGCGGTCGCCTGCAATGGCGCGACGGCACGGCGCACCATGCCGGGCAGCCGCTGTCGGCCCCGCTGCTGCTGGGCGACCACGGCCTGGAGTGATGCACCATTCAGGCCGGCGCGGGCAGACTCCTGGCATGACCATGCGACCCCTGCTCGCCACCCTGCTGGCCCTTTCCTTCTGGCTTGGCACCGCCACCGCGGCCACCACTCCGGGCGCCTTCACTGCCACCTACCAGGTGTCGCGCGACGGCAGCCCGATGGGCACCGCCACGGTGAGCCTGCAGAACGACGGCAACGGTCAGTGGACCTACCGCAAGGCGGTCAAGGGCACCGGCGGCCTCGCCGCGCTGCTCGGCGCCAGCACGGACGAGACCTCACGCTTCCGCTGGAAGGGCCAGCTGCCCGAGGCGATCAGCTACGACTATCAGCTGCGGACCGGGATCAAGGACAAGACGCGCCACCTGCGCGTGGACTGGAACGCCCGCCAGGTGCACGTCGAGAGCAGCAAGGGCAGCGAGAGCTATCCGGCGCAGCCGGGCATCGTCGAGCGGAACACCTTGCCGCTGGCGCTGGGCGTGGCCCTGCAGGACGGCCAGCAGCAGGTGGCGCTGGCAGTCGCCGTGCGCCAGCGGGTGGAGACCCAGCAGTTCAGGGTCGTCGGCAAGGAAAACATCCAGGTTCCCGCCGGCAGCTTCCAGGCCCAGCGGGTCGACCGCACCGATGCCGACCGCGGCTTCAGTGCCTGGTATGCGCCCGAGCGCTACCCGCTGCCGGTCAAGCTGTCGCAGCACGATGGCGGCGACCTCACGATGGAGCTGGTGAGCTACAAGGCCGACTGACCCGTAGGAGCCCGCTCGCAGGCGGTGCTTTTGTGCCGGGACTCGGCATTGGAGATTCGCCAAAAGCACCGCCCGCGAGCGGGCTCCTACGGGTGGGGACGCGGTCCTAGGACGCCGGATCAGCTCGGCAGGCGCCGGATACGCGCGCCGAGCACGCCGAGCTTCTCCTCGATGTTCTCGTAGCCGCGGTCGATGTGGTAGACGCGGTCGACCACGGTTTCGCCGCTGGCGACCAGGCCGGCCAGCACCAGGCAGGCCGAGGCGCGCAGGTCGGTGGCCATGATCGGCGCGCCGCTCATGTGCTCCACGCCCTTCACGATCGCGGTGTTGCCTTCCAGTCGGATGTCGGCGCCCAGGCGCTGCAGTTCGTGCGCGTGCATGAAGCGGTTCTCGAACACCGTCTCGGTGACCACGCCGGTGCCTTCGGCCACGCAGTTGAGCGCGGTGAACTGCGCCTGCATGTCGGTCGGGAACGCCGGGTACGGCGCGGTGCTGATGTTGACCGCCTTCGGCCGGCGCCCGCCCATGTCCAGCTCGATCCAGTCGTCACCGGTGGAAATCTGCGCGCCGGCTTCCTCCAGCTTGGCCAGCACCGCGTCCAGCGTGTTGGCGCGGGCGTGGCGCGCGCGCACCTTGCCGCCGGTCATCGCCGCGCCGACCAGGAAGGTGCCGGTCTCGATGCGGTCGGGCAGCACGCTGTACTCGGCGCCGTGCAGGCGCTCCACGCCGTGAATCACCATGGTGGAACTGCCGGCGCCCTCGATCTGCGCGCCCATCGCCATCAGGCAATGCGCCAGGTCCACCACCTCGGGCTCCTGCGCGGCGTTGTCGATGATGGTGGTGCCCTGCGCCAGGGTCGCGGCCATCATGATGTTCTCGGTGCCGGTGACGGTGACCATGTCCATGGTGACGCGCGCGCCCTTCAGCCGCGACGCCTTCGCCTTGATGTACCCGTTCTCCACCGTGATGTCGGCGCCCAGCGCCTGCAGCCCGCGGATGTGCTGATCGACCGGGCGCGAACCGATCGCGCAGCCACCGGGCAGCGAGACCTCGGCCTGGCCGAAGCGCGCCACCAGCGGGCCGAGCACCAGGATCGAGGCGCGCATGGTGCGCACCAGGTCGTACGGCGCCACGCAGGTGCTGGTGGTGCGCGGGTCGACGTGCATCTTCATGCGGTCGTCCAGCACCAGTTGCACGCCCATCTGGCCGAGCAGCTCGATGAAAGTGGTGACGTCGTGCAGATGCGGCACGTTGCCGATGCTGACCGGCTCGTCGGCCAGCAGGCAGGCGGCGAGGATCGGCAGCACGGCGTTCTTGGCGCCGGAAATGCCGACCTCGCCATGAAGTGGCACGCCGCCGTTGATGAGGATTTTGGCCATTGAGCTGGGAATCGGGAATAGGGAATAGGGAATGGAAAAGCCGGGATTGTCGCGAGTCAGGATGGGGAGCGGCTCTTGCCATTCCCTATTCCCTACTCCCTGTTCCCGGCCTCCTCCGGCGTCAAGGTCTTCAGTGCCAGCGCGTGGATCGCGCCGCCCATCAGCTCGCCCAGGGTGGCGTAGACCAGTCGGTGGCGCGCCAGCGGCAGCTTGCCGGCGAACTGGCTGGCGACGACGGTGGCTTCGAAATGCACGCCGTCGGCGCCGTCGACCTCGGCCCGGGCGCCGGGCAGGCCTGCTTCGATCATCGCCTGTATGCGGTTGGGGTCCATGGGCGTTCCATACGGAGTCGTGCCGGCGAAGCCATGGGTGGCGCGCGTGGCGGCACCATGGGGCAGGCAAAGACGTTAAAATGCGAATATGCCATGGTAATGGAATTCTTCTGGCACAGAAACGACGTCGGCGCCCTTCCCCCACTTGAGCTCACATGAACGCACGCATCGCCCCACCCGCGTCGAACGCACCGAGCCCCGACGCCATCATCCGCAGCGCCCGTACCGTGATCGCCACCGAGGCGACCGCGATCGCCGCGCTGGAGCAGCGCATCGGCGACGACTTCGCCGCCGCCTGCAGCCTGATCCTGGCCTGCAAGGGCCGCGTGGTGGTCAGTGGCATGGGCAAATCCGGCCACGTGGCGCGCAAGATCGCCGCCACCCTGGCTTCCACCGGCACCCCGGCGTTCTTCGTGCACCCGGGCGAAGCCAGCCACGGCGACCTGGGCATGATCCTGCCGCAGGACGTGGTGCTGGCGATCTCCTACTCGGGCGAGACCGACGAACTGCTGTTCATCCTCCCGGTCATCAAACGCCAGGGCATCCCGCTGATCGCGATCACCGGGCGCGCCACCTCCTCGCTGGCGCGCGAGGCCGAGGTACACCTGGATGGCAGCATCTCCAGCGAAGCCTGCCCGCTCGGGCTGGCGCCGACCACCAGCACCACGGTGGCGCTGGTGCTGGGCGACGCGCTGGCGATCGCGCTGCTGGAAGCGCGCGGCTTCACCGCCGACGATTTCGCCCGCTCGCACCCGGCCGGCGCGCTGGGCCGGCGCCTGCTGCTGCACATCAGCGACGTGATGCACAGCGGCGACGACGTGCCGCGGGTGTCGCCCGATGCCTCGCTCACCACCGCGCTGATGGAAATGACCCGCAAGCAACTGGGCATGACCGCCGTGGTGGATGCCGAGCAGCGCCTGCTGGGGGTGTTCACCGACGGTGACCTGCGCCGCGCGCTGGACGACGAGGAGGTCGACCTGCGCGGCGCCCGTGTCGCCGACCTGATGACCCGCGGCCCCAAGACGATCGGCGCCGAGCGCCTGGCCGCCGAGGCCGCGCAGCTGATGGAGAAGCACCAGATCCACGCGCTGCTGGTGGTCGACGACGAACAGCACGTCGTCGGCGCGCTGAACATTCACGATCTGCTTCGTGCGCGCGTGGTCTGATTAGCCTTGGCAAATCAGAAAATCAGGCAAGCTCGCGCTTTCGCTCTGAAACCCGAAATCACAATCGTGCCCAATCCCGTCTATCTCACCAATCTTCCGGCAGCGATCCTTGAGCGCGCGGCCCGCGTACGCCTGGCCGTGTTCGACGTCGACGGCACGCTCACCGATGGCCGCCTGTGGTACGGCGAGGACGGCCGCGAGACCAAGGTGTTCCACGTGCACGACGGGCTGGGCCTGAAACGGCTGCAGGCCTACGGTGTGCAGGTCGCGCTGATCACCGCGCGGATCAGTCATCCGGTGGCGCTGCGCGCCGAGGAGCTGGACATCGCCCACGTCTACCAGGGCCAAGGCAACAAGCGTGCCTGCCTGAACGAATTGCTCGACGCGCTGCAATTGCAGCCCGCGCAGGTGGCCTACGTCGGCGACGACCTGCCCGATCTCGCACCGATGCGCGTGGCGGGCCTGGCCGTGGCGGTGGCCAATGCACACCCGTGGATCGCCGAGGCGGCGCACTGGCAGACGCGTGCGCCCGGCGGCGAAGGCGCGGCGCGCGAGGTGTGCGACCTGATCCTGCATGCGCAAGGCCACGGCGACGCCGAGCGGGAGCACTGGCAGTGAGCTTGCGCCAGTGGCTGCGCGACCGGCGCCTGCCGGCCGCCATCGTGCTGGTCGGCCTCGCCGCGGGCACCAGCCAGTTGCTGCTGTGGTGGCTGGGCCCGGCGCCGCGCGCGCGCGACTTCGTCGGCCCACCGCGTTCGAGCTACACCTTGAGCGATGCCCGCGTCACCGAGTTCGGCGTCGACGGCAAGCCCAGCGTGTACCTGCAGGCGCCGCGGGTGGACCGGCGCGAAGGCGACGAGTCGCTGTATCTCGACTCGCCCACGTTCCAGATTCCTGCCGAACAGGCCGGCGTGCCGCCGTGGCGCGGCAAGTCGCGCTACGGCTGGGTCAACAAGCCGGGCACCGTGCTCAAGCTGCAGGGGCCGGTCGAGCTGCACCGGGATGCCTTCACCGACGCGCACGGCGTGGCCCGCCCCGATGCCGGCGTGAAGACCTCGGAAGTCACCGCGTGGCCGCGCGAAAACCGCCTGGAAACGGCCCAACCCGCCCAGCTCACGCAGGGCGACAGTAGAATGAACGGGGTCGGCATGCGCGCCAACCTCTCTGACAACCACCTGGAACTTCTCCATGACGTCCACGGCATCCTCTTTCCGCACCCACGGAATGCTCCGGCTCGCCCTGCTCGTGCTGGGGGCGCTGCTGCTGCAGCCCGCCCTGGCCAGGAAGGATGACCGCAGCCAGCCGATGCGGGTGGTGCATGCCGATTCGTTCAGCGGCTTCAATGCACCCAACAGCGTCACCACGCTCAACGGCCACGTCGAGCTGAGCCAGGGTACGCTGCGGATCACCGGCGACCTGGCCAAGATCTACGTCGACGGCAACCAGCAGCTGAGCCGCATCGTGGTCACCGGCAACGCCCACATCCAGCAACTGGACGATGCCGGCAACCTGATGTCCGGCGACGCGCGCACGCTGGACTACGACAACATCAAGGGCATCGCCACGCTCAAGGGCCAGGCCGCGGTGCACCAGCAAGGTCGCGGCGAAGCCCATGGCGACACCCTCACCTACAACACGCAGACCAGCGAGATGACCGGCAGCAGCGGCAACGACGGCATGGTGCACATGATTTTCCTGCCCAAGCCGCAGCCTGCTACCGCGCACTCCGCCACCATCCCTCCCGCCCCCGCGTCTTCCGCCGCGGCGCCGGCCGCCGCGGCCAGCAGCCCGGCGCCGCAGGGGCAACACTGACCCCATGCTCTCCGCCGAAGGTCTGCAGAAAAGCTTCAAGTCGCGCCAGGTCGTGCGCCATTTCGCGTTCTCCATCCGCGAGGGCGAAGTAGTCGGCCTGCTCGGCCCCAACGGCGCCGGCAAGACCACCTGCTTCTACATGGTGGTCGGCCTGATCGAGGCCGATGCCGGCACGATCACCCTGGACAAGCGCGACATCACCGGCCTGCCGATGCATGCACGCGCCAAGCTTGGCATCGGCTACCTGCCGCAGGAGGCGTCGGTGTTCCGCCGGCTCAGCGTGGCCGACAACATCATGGCGGTGCTGGAACTGCGCGAGGGGTTGACCTCGAAGCAGCGCGACAGCGAGCTGGAAAGCCTGCTCGACGAGTTGAAGATCGCCCACATCGCCGGCCAGAAAGGCATCAGCCTGTCCGGTGGCGAGCGGCGGCGCGTGGAAATCGCCCGCGCGCTGGCGGCCAATCCGCGCTACATGCTGCTGGACGAACCGTTCGCCGGCGTCGACCCGATCTCCGTGGGCGAGATCCAGCGCATCGTGCGCCACCTCAAGGAACGCGGCATCGGCGTGCTCATCACCGACCACAACGTGCGCGAAACCCTGGGCATCTGCGACCGCGCCTACATCCTGAACGAGGGCGAGGTGCTATCGCGCGGCACGCCGGCGCACATCCTGGCCGACGAAAAGGTCCGCGAGGTCTATCTGGGCCGCGAATTCCGGCTCTGAGCGAGGGCGTGACGGGCCGCGCTGGCCGCGTCTCCGGCCACGCGCTAGGATGGCCGCACGTTCCTTCGACCTGGCTGGCATGAAACCCGCATTACAGTTTCGCCTCCACCAGCAACTGACCCTGACGCCGCAACTGCAGCAGGCGATCCGCCTGTTGCAGCTGTCGCAGCTGGAGCTGGAAGCCGAACTGCGGCAGATCGCCGAGAGCAACCCGTTGCTGGAGTTTGCCGAGGAGGCCGAGGACGAGGAAACCGAAGGTCTCGACGACGCCGAGAACAATTTCCAGCTCGCCGACAAGGCGCCCGAGAGCCACAGCGAGAACGATGAAGGCGCCATCGACTGGGCCGACGGCGGCGGCGTGGCGGAGTCGCCGATCGACTTCTCCAGCAACAGTCCCGGCAACGGCAGCGGTTCGCGCGGCGACGAGGATTTCGAGCCGCAGAACGCCGCCCCGGAAACCCTGCAGCAACACCTGACCTGGCAGCTCAACCTGGCCTCGTTCAACCCGCGCGAACACCTGATCGCCACCGTGCTGATCGACGCGCTCAATCCCGCCGGCTACCTGGCCGAGGGGATGGAAGCGGTGCTCGCCGCGCTGCCAGCCGGCTTCGACGCCAGCGTGGAGGAAGTGGAGGCGGTGCGTCGCCGGCTGCAGGGCTTCGACCCGGCCGGCGTCGGCAGCCTGGACCTGCGCGACTGCCTGCGCGTGCAACTGGAGCAATTCGACCCCGACACCCCGCATCGCAGCCTGGCGCTGCGCATCGTCGACAGCGAGCTGGAATTGCTGGCGCGCAACGACATCGTGCGACTGGCGCGGCGCCTGCACGCCACGCCCGACGACGTGGCCGAGGCCGCCGTATTGATCCGCAGCCTGGACCCGCGCCCCGGCGCGGCGCTGGACGCCACCCCGGTCGAGTACGTGGCGCCGGACGCCTATGCGATCCGCGACGGCATGCGCTGGCGGGTCAGCCTCAACCCCGATTCGCAGCCCCGGCTGGGCCTGAACCAGCACTACTGCGGCCTGATCGCCAAGGCCCGCGGCGAGGATGCCAGCTGGATGCGCGGCCAGCTGCAGGAGGCGCGCTGGCTGATCAAGAGCCTGGAATCGCGCGCCGAAACCCTGCTCAAGGTGGCCGAGGCGATCGTGCGCCGGCAAAGCGCCTTCCTCGACTACGGCCCGGAGGCGATGCATCCGCTGGTGCTGCGCGAAGTGGCCGAGGAGGTGGGCATGCACGAATCCACCATCTCGCGGGTCACCACGCGCAAGTACCTGCACACGCCGCGCGGCACCTTCGAGCTGAAGTATTTTTTTTCCAGCGGCGTCTCCACGGAGGATGGTGGCAGCGCCTCGGCCACTGCGATCCAGGCCATGCTGCGCAAGCTCATCGAGGCGGAGAATCCGCGCAAGCCGCTGTCCGACCAGGCCATCGCCGAAGAATTGCAGGCCAAGGGCATCCAGGTCGCCCGTCGCACCGTGGCCAAATACCGGGAGGGGCTGCGCATACCCACATCCAGCGAACGCCAGCGCGCCGGCTGACCCGCCGCGACGCGCGGAGGAAACGGGGGAACTTGCTTGTCGCCAAAGTGTTCCCATGTCTTGTAGACGAGATGACTGAAAGACGTGCCAGGTCGAGCCGACCGCGGCACGTCCACCCGCCGCGAAACGCGGCACTGCACCACCAGAGGAGGCGCCTCCATGCAATTCCAACTCAGCGGCCAGCAGATTGAAGTCACCCCGGCGCTGCGCGACCACGCCACCGCCAAGCTCGACCGCCTCACCCGCCTCGACGACAAGCTGAAAAGCCTCGTGATCGTGCTCTCGCTGGACAAGCTCCAGCAGCGCGCCGACGGCACCCTGAGCGTGGTCGGCGGCACCCTGCACGCCGAAGCCACCGAGGCGGACATGTACGCCTCCATCGACGTGCTGTTCGACAAGCTGGTCGCACAGTTGCGCAAGTACCGCGAGAAAGTCGCCGACAAGCATCAACGCGAGGCGCGCGAGGAACGCCAGTACGGCTGATCCCTCCGCGTCGGTTCGACCATTCGCATGCAGCACGGCCCGCCGGTTCTCCGGCGGGCCGTTCTTGCCTCTGCACGCCGTGCAAGCCGCAAGCTGGCACAATGGTGGCGGTTCGGGCGGCCCACGTCGCCCATCACGCGACACAAGGGCCGCAGGCTTGGATCGGATCAGCGCGCGACAACTCTACGACGGCGTGCACGAGCGCATGGCGCTGCGCTGGGTGTCGGGCATGCGCGGCGAATCGCGGCTGCTGGAGCCGGGCGTGGCGCAGGCGCGGCGGCCGTCGCTGATCGGCTACCTCAACATCATCTACCCGAACAAGATCCAGATCATCGGCTCGGAGGAGCTCAACTACCTCGACGGGCTCGACTCGCGCCAGCGCTGGGAAGTGATGCACAAGATCGCCGCCTACCAGCCGGTGGCCCTGATCGTGACCAAGGATCAATCCGTTCCCGCCGACCTGCGCGAGGTCGCCGAGGAAACCGACATGCCGCTGTGGATCAGCCCCAAGCGCGGCCACGAGTTGCTGACCTACCTGCAATATCACCTGGCGCGCATGCTGGCGGCCAAGACCACGCTGCACGGCGTCTTTCTGGAAGTGTTCTCGATCGGCGTGCTGATCACCGGCGAGGCCGGCTCGGGCAAGAGCGAGCTGGCGCTGGAACTGATCAGCCGCGGCCATCGGCTGGTGGCCGACGACGCCACCGAGTTCACCCTGATCGCGCCGGACGTGATCGACGGCACCTGCCCCGAGCTGCTGCAGGACCTGCTCGAAGTGCGCGGCCTGGGCGTCCTCAACGTGCGCGAGATGTTCGGTCACATGTCGGTGAAGACTTCCAAGTACCTGCGCCTGGTGGTGCACCTGAAGCCGCTGCGCGACGGCGAGGAGGCCGATGCGCTCACCCGCCTCACCGGCGACATCGGCCATCGCCCGATCCTCGACGTGCAGGTGCCGATGATCACCATCCCGGTGGCGTCCGGCCGCAACATCGCGGTGCTGGTCGAAGCCGCGGTGCGCAGCCACGCGCTGAAGAGCAAGGGCATCGATCCGGCGCAGACCTTCATCGACCGCCAGGCGCACCAGCTGCGCCGACTGCCCCCGTGGTGAACGCATGAACGAGCACGAGCCGCCGCTGACCCCCTTCAACGCCCGCGAGGGAATCCACCTGATCGTGCTCACCGGCCTGTCCGGCGGCGGCAAGACGGTGGCGCTGCGCGCGCTGGAGGATCTGGAGTTCTACTGCGTCGACAACCTGCCCGGCAGCCTGCTGCCGCACCTGGTGCAGGCCGTGCTGCAGGATCGCAGCAGCCGGCGCCGGCGCATCGCGGTGGGCATGGACGTGCGCAATCGCGGCGAGGACTTCGCCCACCTGCCCCATGTGTTGTCCGAGCTGGCCGCCTCCGGGGTGGAGCCGCACCTGATCTTCCTCGACTGCCGCGACGAGGTGCTGATCAAGCGCTACTCGGAAACCCGCCGGCGCCACCCGCTGGCCTTGCGCGGCGTGTCGCTCGCCGATGCGATCGTCGAGGAGCGCCGCCTGCTGCGCCCGCTGATGGCGATCGCCGAGAAGGTGATCGATTCCAGCGAACTCAACGTGCACCAGCTGCGGCGGCTGGTCGCCACCGGTTACGCACAGGCCACCGAGGGGCTGACCCTGATGGTCCAGTCGTTCGCGTTCAAGCGCGGGCTGCCGCTGGATTCGGATTTCGTGTTCGATGCGCGCTGCCTGCCCAACCCGCACTGGCAACCGCATCTGCGGCCGTTGTCGGGCAAGGACGCGCCGGTGCGCGAATACCTCGACGCCGAGCCCATGGTGGGCGAGTACTTCGCCGACACCGCGAGCTGGCTCGACCGCTGGATTCCGCGCTTCGAACAGGACGACCGCAGCTACCTGACCGTCTCCATCGGCTGCACCGGCGGACGCCACCGCTCGGTCTACCTGGTGGAGAAGCTCGCCGCGCACTACCGCAGCCAGCGCGAAGGCGTGCTCACCTTCCACCGCGAGCTCGAATGATGATGCGCGCGAGCCACCCGGCGAGGCCAACCCCATGAGCGTCGGCGTGCTGCTGATGACCCACGAGGCGGTCGGCCACGCGCTGAT
Source organism: Rhodanobacter sp. UC4443_H10 (assembly GCF_052978325.1). NCBI lineage: Bacteria > Pseudomonadati > Pseudomonadota > Gammaproteobacteria > Lysobacterales > Rhodanobacteraceae > Rhodanobacter > Rhodanobacter sp. UC4443_H10. The sequence continues at coordinate 1,754,674 of NZ_CM129668.1, forward strand.
CTCCGCCGCGCGCCACGTGATGCCGCAGCTGCCGCTGCGGGTGGCCGCGGTGGAAGTGCCGCCGGAGGCCGACCCGGAGGTCATGCGCTCGCTCACCGCCCACCACGCGCGCGAGCTGGACCAGGGCGGCGGCGTGCTGATCCTGGCCGACCTGTACGGCGCCACCCCGTGCAACATCGGCCTGTCACTGGGCGCGCTCGGCGTGCACCTGCGCTGCGTGTCGGGGCTCAACCTGCCGATGCTGCTGCGCGTCCTCAACTACGCGGAGAAGCCGCTCGACGAACTGGCCGAAATCGCCGCCAGCGGCGGTCGCGGCGGCATCTTCATCGACCACGCCTGACACTGCCCATGCTCGAACAAGAAATCGTCGTCTCCAACAAGCTCGGCCTGCACGCCCGCGCCTCGGCCAAGCTGGTGCAACTGGTGCAGGGCTTCAAATCCACCGTCTGGCTGGTCAGCAAGGGCCGCGAGGTCAACGCACAAAGCATCATGGGCGTAATGATGCTCGCCGCCGGCATCGGCACGCCGTTGAACGTGCGCGCCGACGGCCCCGACGAGGAAGCCGCCCTGGCCGCCGTCGTCGAATTGTTCGAACGCAAGTTCGACGAGGGAGCGTGAGATGCAGGGGATCGGTGCCCAAGGCGGCCAATCGTGAGACACGTCCTCCCCGGCACGCTGGCGGCGCGCGGCATGGCGCTCGGACGGGCGCGGCTGGTGCAGCCGAGCCGCTACGCCGTCGACACCCGGCCACTGGACGAGGGCGAGGTCGAGGAGCAATTGCAGCTGCTGCACCGGGCGCTGGAGACCGCGCGGCAGGAACTGCGCGAGTTGCGCGGCAAGCTGCACGGCGCGCTGGCACGCGAGGTCAACGAGTTCATCGACGCGCACAGCCTGCTGCTGGACGATGCCGAACTGCTGCGCGGGCTGGACGACCTGGTGCGGGTCGGCCGCTACCGACCCGGCGCGGCGCTGAAAAAACAACGTGACCGCCTCGCCGCCGTGTTCGAGGCGATGGACGACCCCTACCTGCGCAGCCGCAAGGAGGACGTCGAGCAGGTGATCAACCGGGTGATCTCCGCGCTGCAGCGCCAGACCAGCCCGGAGGAACGCAAGCTGGCCGCCCGCGTCGGCGAGATCCTGATCGCCGACTCGATCGCCCCGGCCGACATGGCGCAACTGGCCGGCGCCGGGCTGCTCGGCGTCGTCGCCAGCTCCGGCAGCGCCTACTCGCACAGCGCGATCCTGGCGCGCAGCCTCGGCCTGCCGATGCTGGTGGGCACGCGCGACGCGCTGGCCGACATCCACGACGACGACCTGATCCTGCTCGACGCCGAGCGCGGTGAAACGGTGGTGCATCCCACCGCGCAGGACCTGTCGCGCTACCGCGCCTGGCAGCGCCAAGCCGCCGACGAAGGGCGCCGCCTGGCCAAGCTGGCCAACGCGCCCACGCGCACCCGCGACGGCGTCGAGATCGCCCTGCTGGCCAATGCCGAAACCCCCGCCGACGTGGCGACGGCGCGCGCCCGCGGCGCGGACGGCGTGGGCCTCTACCGCACCGAGTTCCTGTTCCTGCGCAAACGCGCACTGCCCTCCGAGGACGAGCAGTTCATCGCCTACCGCGACCTGGTGATGGGCATGGGCGGCCTGCCGGTGACGATCCGCACGCTGGATCTCGGCGCCGACAAGGCCGACGCCGCCGGACTGACGCTGCGCGGCGAGGACAACCCCGCGCTCGGCGTGCGCGGCGTGCGCCTGTCGTTGCGCTACCCGGCCGTGTTCACCACCCAGATCCGCGCGATCCTGCGCGCCGCGTGCTACGGCCCGGTGCGCGTGCTGGTGCCGATGGTGACCCAGCCGGACGAGCTGATCGCCGTGCGCACCCTGTTCAAGCTGGCGCGGCAGGAGCTCAAGCGCGAGAACATCGACCTGCCGGAGAAACTGCCGCTGGGCGCCATGATCGAAGTGCCCGCCGCGGCGATCAACGTGCGCGCGCTGCTGGAACACAGCGACTTCCTCGCGATCGGCACCAACGACCTGGCCCAATACGTGCTCGCCGCCGACCGCGGCAACGATGCGCTGGACAACATCTACACCCCGCTGCAACCGGCCCTGCTGCGCCTGCTCTCGCACGTGATCGGCGCCGGCCGCCGCGCGAAGAAGCCAGTGAGCCTGTGCGGCGAGATCGCCGGCGACATCAGCTTCACCGCACTGCTGCTGATGCTCGGCCTCAACGAGTTCAGCATGCACCCAAGCCAGATCCTGCAGGTCCGCGACCGCCTCGCCGCGCTCGACCGCGCCCACCTGCGCCGCCACGCCGCGGCGTTGCTGCGCGCACATACCCACGAGCAGGTGGCGGCGACGTTGAACACGATCCTCGGGAACGCCGCGGCCTGATGTCGGCGAATAATGGAGAGGGGACATTAATGGAAGGGGACGTGGCTGATTGAGCGCGGCAGGTGGCTCGCCGTGCTATGCGACGCACGGATCAAATTAGCCACGCCCCCCTTTATTCCCCCGGGGTAACGTGAGAACGCCCTGAAACCACAGGAGCGTAATCAGTTCTCATGAATTCTTGCCATTTGCTGCACCACTCATGCAGCGACCGCTTCTCATCCGCCAGTTGATAGCGCCAATAAATATTATCTCCAAGCGATGAATGCTTCCGGATAAATCCGTTGTCCCCATCAGACAACGCCAAAAGAAGACAAGCTTCCGACCCAAGTGCCACGCGCTCGCGCTCTTCGCGTTGGGTCGGTTGCCGACCGGTCAGTTGCAGGGCGGCATGGGTCGATTCGTGAACGCCCACCATGGCAGCCAACCACAGTGCTTCGTCCGGACGGCCGCGCTCACAACGACTCAGGAAGTTGAGGGCAAATCGGCTGCCGCGCCTAAAGGAAACCACATAGCGCTTGACAACTGCATCCCCGGGAACGAGCGTGATCAAGGTAGAACCGCGCGCCGGCCATCCTCCAATGCCCTGTACCACTCCGTTGAGCGCGCGGCGGAGCGATAGCGTGGCCGCCTTTGACGCAGTGCACGTTTCGGGGGCGCGGATAACTAGCTGCCAGCCACTCTGTGATTCGTATTCAAAGATCGGAGAGCTCTCGGGGAACCGCTTGAACTTCCGAGTACCGGACAGGTAGCTTCCGGAAACGGAGAGAGTGAGCCCGACGCCATGCTTGATCGTGGTGTTGAATGCGCTATCAATTTCAACGTTTTTACGTGCAGCCTGGGTCACCATGCTGAACGACCAGGTCGGAGTGCGCACGGGGATTGAGCACCCAGAAAGGAATAGAGCTTGCAATCCGAGAGCGGCCAATGTTCTATTCAAGCTTCCCACGCTGACTCCTGGACGAAAGGTGGCTGCCGGTGCCAACCGGCAGCCGTTCCAACCTAGTGCCTGCAAAGCGAGCGTGTGTGGTAGCGCGTAATGCACTCTGCGGGAAAGGTAACAGTTTGCGATGCCTGTTGGATGCCTCGATATACCACCGCGGTTGTCATCAAGTCGAAACAAACGAAACAAGGGTCAGCGAAACAGGGGGCAGTACGCACTTTCCGGAGCGGGTGCAGACTTCCTTGGCCTGCCGATCTTGGCGGGACCGGCGCGACGCGATAGTTGCGCTTCGATGGCCTCGCGGAAGCGCTCCGTCCCGTAGGTATGCTGGCGCTGGAGATGCAGCCGGATGCTGTTCAACTCGTCCCGCGTGATGGCCTGTTCGACGTGCGTTCGATAAGCCGAGCAGCGCTCGGCCACGTTGGTGCCGGGGCTCACGTACCTTCCCACAGCGTGCCAGTACGGCGATAGCGATCATTGATGTAGTGCCCATAACGCCGCCCCAACGATTGCATCATCCGCGCCACTTGCCCGCAGGCTGTGGGTGTCACAAGCAGGTGCACGTGGCCGGTCTTCAGCACGTAAGCTTGCACCGCACAGCCCTCGCGCAAGCAGTCTCGCGTAGCTCAGCCAAATGGCGAAGATGGTAGACATCGTGGAAGAAGCAGGGCTTTCGGTCATTGCCTCGTTGCACGATATGCTGGGGTACCCCGGCAAGATCGAGTCTCGTCAGACGTGGCATCTGTCGTCCTTGGCGGAAAGTCCGACCAAGCTTGCTGCCAGTACCGGTTGGCGTCTGTCGGACCAAGCCGCGCACCCTCGTCGGAAAGTGCACACTGACCTCTGCCTTCCCGTTTTCCAATTAGCCATGCTCCCTTTATTGGAGCTCATCGCTGCCGACAATCAATCTCTCAGCGCACGCCTGCTTCGCGATGGTAAGAATTCCGATTGACGATGGTCGAATGCGTGTGATGTGCTTCGCGGGCCGCTCGACCACGAGACCGATGGCAACCCGGGAATAGCCGTTGCCGGTCTGGCCGTGTTTTCATGGCACAGGAAGCCCATTCATGACAAAGACCATCGACCCCGCCAAGCTCAAGGCTGCAGCCGAGCACTTGGAGCGGGTGCTGGAACGGTACCCGGACAGCACAGAGGTGAGAGGCCTCTTGCGGGCCTTATCGCCACTCATCGAGCAGGCCAAGGCAGGCATGGTGAGGGTGCCCTTCGAAGAAGCACTCATCCCTTGCGGCCGAAGTTTTGCCGAAGGCATGTACACCCAGTATGGAAGCCCCAGCGTTGACGACGCCTACTACGCGTTTGCAGCCGAACTACGGGGAGGGCGCAGCCCGGAGGAAGAACAACTGATTGCCGACACCCAAGCCATCATTGATGCGCGGAACGCTTATGAGTGATGGCTTGGTATCGAAAGACTTGAGGGCACGCAACGCCGCCGACATCTCCGAAGCGAAGACGTTTGAGACGCACGGGGTATCCAGAAAGGCGGCAATGGAGTTTCTCCGCTCTCCGGAAGGCACCATATTCAGGCAAAGGCTGATCGAAGCGGACCCCGGTGCCACGGCGTCCACAATCGTTGATCGCGCGATTCAACAAATCGGCTCCGGCATCGAGCTCCCTCGCATGGAACTCAGCGCAGAGCCGCTGCTCAAGATTGTTCCCGTCGGCCAGCAAGTCCCATCCTTCTCGCCGTTCTTTGTCCGGCAGTCGGTGTTCGAAGATGCCTTGGCCTCGGGCAAAAGTCTTTCCAACTACTTCGGATTGCCGATCAAGAGCGAGGCTCCGCGGTACGACATCATGGTGATGCGACCGCTGGCACCCACGGAAATATTCATTCACCGGGTGGCTCCAACCTCCGAGCTGCGTGGTCTGGTGAACAAGGCCGGTGGCGGCGAGCAGGTGCTGGTTCCCAACCGCAAGCTGTACGAACCACCAACCTATCTCAAGAGCATCGACGACAGTCTCGCGCTCCGAGCCGAGCGCAGGGTGGGTCTGGCGGTGAAAGGGCTAGGCACAGGCGCTGCCACGATCCTCATGGCCCTCGACGCCTACACCACCGCCGAGCAATACCAGGCGCTCAGCGCGCAAGGCAACCCGTTCGGCGCCGACGCGTTGCTTCGCCGCTACGAGGGCCGCACGGCGGGTGGCCTGATCGGAGGCATCGGAGCGGGTGCCGCCTATGGATTTGTGGCGGGCGCGGAAACTGGCCCCGGCGCGCTCGTCACTGGCGTGGTCGGCAGCGTGGTGGGGGCATTTGAAGGCGACCGGCTTGCCGTGACGATCACCGAGCACAAGGTCAATCATCAGACCGGCGCCGACGGCGTCACCTACCTGTACGAAGGCGGTGTCTGGAAACACACGCACTATCAGCTCGATCCCGATGGCTCCGCGGTGCCGGACCCTTACGGCGCCCCATCGATGCAGGCGGTGGTGACGACGGCGCCGGCCGAGCAGGTGGCGCAACTGGACTACCAGCGCATGACCGCGATCACCGCATTGGCGCTGGCCAATCCGGCCACGCAGGACACGCGGCTGATCGAGCTGGATGGCATCCGCTGGCACGCCACGCGCACCGGTTGGGCGCAGACGGTGGAACTCCCCGGCCTGCCCAACAACAGCTTCGGCATTCCTGCTTTCACGACGGTGGACCGGCCTGCCGATGCGCAGACCGCCAAGGCGCTGGACCAGCTCGCCGCCAACCGCAAGTTCAACAACACGCACTACGCCGAGGCCGTGGCCAACGCCTACGTGATGGATTACTACGGCAAGGGCTGGAGCGAGACCGGTCCTCTGCCCGAGGTTGTTACCCAGGCTCTCGGGCTGGCCAGCGAGAAGCACATCACCGACCCGCAGACCGGGCACGCCTGGAGCGCCGACGGCCACGGGCATTTCAGCAGGGAGGAAACGCGGCTGATCGGCAGGGTGGTGATCCACGAGACGCACGGGGCGAGCGGCGAGGAGCTGTCGCGACTCAGCCAGCTGCAACAGTCGGCCGTTCGCGCGCATGCGGACTACGGCAGACAGTTGATCGCGCAGAAGTACGAAGAGTGGCGGGCGACGCAGCTGCATGCGCCGATCGAGCGCGGCGCCATCGGACCCGATCATCATCCAGCTCCGCCCGAATCCGTGCCAACGTCTCCCGACCTGACATCCGCATCCACACGCACGGCGCCGCCGATCACGCCGGCAAGTTCCGATCGCGCCATGTTCGATGCGCTGGTCGCGGCCGCGCGCACGATGGACATCGACGCCATGCGTTCGATCGGCCAGCAATACCTGCAGTCGGAACAAGGGCAGGCGTGGCTGGCGGCGGGGCAACAACTCAACCAGCAACTTGCGCAGCAGGCGGGACGGGAGGTGCAGGCGCAGCAGGCAGTGGCCATGCAGCGATGAGGAGGGAACCCATGCACCCGCACTTCCTCACGCTCCCTTTTTCCGTCCCCTTTTTTCGCGGGCCGTGCCCGCCCTACAGCTTCGCCAGGAACGCATCCAGCAGCGCGCCGCGGTATTTCTGCCGATGCAGCAGCAGGGAGAGTTTGCGGCGCAGGTCGAGGAAAGGCGTGCGCAGGGCCTTGAGGTGGCCGGCGGCGACGGCGTCGGTGATGGCCACGGCGGGGAGGCAGGCGATGCCGAGGCCGGCGACCACGACCTGCTTGATCGCCTCGATCTGGTCGAGTTCCAGCACCGTTTCGCCGGGAGGAAGTTGCGAGAGCACGCGTTCGCTGGTGGCGCGGGTGGCCGAGCCGGGTTCGCGCAGCACCCAGCGCGCGCCAGCGAAGTCGGCAGGTTTCAGGCTGCGCTTGCGTGCCAGCGGATGTTCCGGCGGCGCGCAGACCACCAGCAGGTCGTCGCACCACGACCGCACTTCTAGTTGCGGGTGGGTCACCGGGCCTTCGACGCAACCGATGTCCAGGCCGTGGTCGAGCATGGCGGCGGCAATCGTCTCGGTGTTGGCCACGCGCAGGCGGATCGCCACCTGCGGGTTAGCGCGCACGAAGGCGCCCAGCAATTCGCCGACGCGATAGTTGCCCACCGTGTTGCTGGCGCCGATGCGCAGCTCGCCAGCCAGCGCGGCGCCCTCGACGCGCGCGCGGCGGCCGAACTCGGCGTGGCGCTCGAGCAGCTCCTGCGCCAGCGGCAGCAATTCGCGCCCGCGCGCGTTGAGATGCAACCGGCCACGCTGGCGGTCGAACACCGGTGTATCGAGTTGGCGCTCCATTTCGGCCAGCGCCATGCTGGCGGCGGGCTGGGTCAGGTGCAGGCGTTCGGCCGCCGCGCGCACGCTGCCGAGCACTGCGACCTGCACGAACACATCCAGTTGGCGCGGGCTGATGTTGGTCATCAAGGCATCTTATACACGTAATCAGAAGTTCAAAGTTCTATTGATGGCTGGCCCACCCGACAATGGCGGCTTCCTGCGGAGTCCCCATGAACGCCTCCCCGATCGCTGCCGCCCCCAAACCCTCCCTGCGCAACCGCGCACCCGGCCTAGCGCTGGCCGTGGCGATCGGCGTGCTGGCGCTGCTGCTGGGGCGCTGGGTGCCGCTCATCGGCGGGCCGGTGTTCGGCATCGTGCTGGGCATCATCGTGCGCAACGTGTTCGCGCCGGATGCGCGCTTCACGCCGGGCATCCAGTTCGGCGGCAAGCAGGTGCTGCAGTGGTCGATCATCGCGCTGGGCTTCGGACTGAGCCTGACCCAGGTGGCGAAGACCGGGCTGGAGTCGCTGTGGGTGACCCTGATCACGATGAGCGTGGCGTTTCTCAGCGCGTGGCTGCTGGGGCGCTGGCTGGGCGTGCACGACAAGCTGAAGATCCTGATCGGCGTGGGCACGGCGATCTGCGGCGGCTCGGCGATCGCCGCAGTGACGCCGATCATCAAGCCGGACGACCATGACACCGCGTTCGCGATCTCCACCATCTTCCTGTTCAACGTCATCGCGGTGCTGCTGTTTCCGCTGCTCGGCCACCTGCTGAACCTGTCCGATCTCGGTTTCGGCCTGTGGGCCGGCACCGCGATCAACGACACCTCCTCGGTGGTGGCCGCCGGCTACAGCTACAGCCATGCCGCCGGCGACTACGCCACCATCGTCAAGCTGACCCGCGCCACGCTGATCATCCCGATCTGCCTGGTGCTGGCCTTCGTGGTGGCGGCCCGCGAGAAGCGCCAGCACGCGCAAGCCGGCGACGCAGGCGGCTTCAGCCTCGCGCGCATCTTCCCGTGGTTCATCCTGTGGTTCGTGGTGGCTTCGGGCGTCCGCACGCTGGGCCTGGTGCCGGTCGCGATCCAGCCGGCGCTGCACATGCTGGCCGAGTTCATGATCATCGTGGCGCTCACCGCGATCGGGCTCTCCGCCAACCTGCGCAAGATGGTTTCCAGCGGCGCGCGGCCGATCCTGCTGGGGCTGGGCGTGTGGATCGCGGTGGCGGTCAGCAGTCTGCTGGTGCAGTTGCTGATCGGGCGGCTCTAGCGGTTTTTCGGGATTCGCTGAAAAGCATCACCCGCGGGCGGGCTCCTACGGTCCCGCGGGCGGCCGGCGGCGTTGCAGGTCGGGGCCACCCTTTAGCTTGAGGAACCGGGCTCAGCGCTTGTCCAGCGAGTACTTGCCCGGCCCGGTGATGCTGAGCAGGATCAGGCCGCCGACGATGCTGATGTTCTTGTAGAAGCTGATCATGCTCAGGTAGTGGGCCATGCCTTCCATGTTCCAGTAGCGGTGGCCGATCAGCGCCGCGGCAAGGGTGTAGAGGGCGAGCGCGAGTGCCAGCGGCCGGGTGTAGAAGCCGAGCACGATCAGGATGCCCACGACGAACTCCATCAGCACCGCGATCAGGGTCAGCAGCCCCGGTAGCGGCATGCCGGTGGAGGTCATGTAGGTGACGGTGGCGGTGAAGCCGGTGAGCTTGTCCAGCCCGAACTTCACGAACAGCACCATGAGCAGGATGCGGGCCAGCAGGATCAGCTCGTCTTTGCGATTCGCGAACAGGTCGTAGCGCATGGTTTCCTCCCTCGCCGTCGGCGTCATCAGCGCAGCGCACCTTCGCGCTGCGGACCAGGCTCGCCGCCGCACCGTGGCGAATGCGTGGACGCCATCCACGCGATGCCCGGCGAGGCCCCTCGCGGTCATCCTACGCCATTCGATCGAGGTGTACAGGGTGCCGGGACGACCATGCGTGGCGCCGTGGCGCCCGGTCTTCCGGGCCGCTTTCCCCGCACGCGGGGAAAGCGGTCGCCGGCTTCATGCGGGCAATCAATGGGCGGGGGTGTAGGTCAACTCCGCGTCGCGCCGGTCGATGTGCGACGCGTTCATCTCGGTCACCTCACTGAGCGTCTTGCGGAGGTCCGTTGTCGCATCCTTGCCGTAGACGCCTTCGACCATCTTCCACAGGCTGGGGTTGGCGTCGGCGCCAAGTTCGGCCCAGCTGGGCGCATAGCTCACCACCATGAAGTCGGGCGCATCTGCGCCGCCGTCGATGACCCGCACGAAACGGTAGGGGTAGGCCCATTTCGATTTCGCCGCCGCCGCGGCGATCTTCTTCGCCATGTCGACGAATGTCTTGTCGTGCATGTAGCCGTGCTTGAGCTTGAAGTAGGTGATCTCCATGAGGTCGCCCGACATCCCTTTCGGTGTCGTGTGGCTCATCTCGGCCTCCTCCTGGATGAACGCACTGGACTCGCTCTTGAGGTGCGGGTTCACCTGCTGCTGGAACGTCGCGTCGCAGGCTTTGCCCTGCGTGCGCATCGCGTCGAAATCCGCCCAGCTGACGGGGTCGGAGACGTACGAATAGGCGTAGACATCGCCGGTTTCATGGGTCAGTGCCGTCCAGGCGTATTTGAAGCCGTGCTCGCTCAGGCACTTGTTGTAGCTCTTGATGCCGGCGAGATAAGCCTGCTGGCTAGCCGGTGCCACGGTGTCGGTGTAGATGCGCGAGACCTTCGCGGGCGCGTCGGCCGCGGCTGCGCCGCCCATTGCCAACAGCAAACCCGCAGACAACACACTCAGTGCAATGCCTTTCATGAGTCCTCCCCGCAGGGTCGAAGACCCTGCCCGCATGGTGTCGGGTCACCGCCGCCACGCATGTGGCAGCGGCCCAACCGCGCGAGTATGCGCGCGCCATCCGGCCGCCGGCGGGCCCTCGGCAGAAAATAAATTCCGGGAAACGGGGGTCTCGCCGGGCGCTGCTGGCGCGGAACATGCTACGCGACGATGACCGCGCGACCGCGGGTGCTCGCCGCGGGAGCCTCAGGCCCGCCCCTGCTCCGCCAGGGTCAACGCCACCTTGTCGCGCAGGTACACCGGCAAGGCCTGCTCCGGCGCCAGCAGGTGACCGGCGCGGAACTCGCGCAGCGCCAGTTCGGCAACATGCGCGGCCTGCGGATAGCGCAGGCCATCGGCCGAATGCAGCGCACCGCTGAGGCGCTGGCTGATCGTCGGCGCATACGTGGCCCAACCGCTGCCGACCACCTGCCAGGCGGCGGCCACGGGCAGCTCCAGGGTCTCGGCGGTGCAGATGCGCTCCTCGTCCAGCGCCAGCAGGCCGCCGTTGTCGTCGCGGCGATAGCTGGCGGCGTAGATCTCGCCCATGCGCGCATCGATCACGGCGAGGATCGCGGTGCCCGCTTCTTCCGGTGCCTCCAGCGCCAGCGCGGCCAGCGAGGAAATGGTGACTACCGGCAAGTCCAGCGCCAACGCCATGCCCTGCGCCAGCGACACGCCCAGGCGCACGCCGGTGAACGCGCCGGGGCCGCGGCCCACCGCGATCGCGTCGAGCGCGTGGCGGCCGATGCCGGCTTCGGCCAGCAGCGCGTCGGCCATCGGCAGCACCAGCTCGGTGTGCCGGCGCGGCGCGATTTCGCTGCGGGCGATCAGTTCTTCGCCGTGGATCAGGGCGACGGAGCAGGCTTCGGTGGCGGTTTCGATCGCAAGCAGGTTCATGATCGCTCCATGATAGCGGCTGGCGACTCGCCCGACGCGGGGCCACAGGCATACCAGTCGATGCGCCGAGTCAGGAACATCATCAGGCCGACCACCGCCAGCAACACCAGCGCGCCGACCAGCAGCGCGTATTGCTCGGCGGCGATCAACCCGTACAGCATCGCGTAGATCAGGCCGAGCACGCCGCCGAGCAACGCGCCGGCGCGCCGCGCGCGCAGCACCGCCATCGCATAGCCGCCCACCAGCAGCACCACCGCGGCGGCGGCCAGCGCATAGGCCGGACCGAACCCGACCTGTTCGGACAACGCCAGCAGCACCACGTAGAACGTGGCCAGCGCCGCGCCGACCAGCAGGTATTGCACCGGATGCACGCGCAGCCGCTTGAGCACCTCGAACAGGAAGAACGCCACGAAGGTCATCGCGATGAACAGCAGCCCGTATTTCCCCGCGCGCACGTTGCGCTGGTACACGTCGACCGGCTGGTAAAGCTGCACGCCGAAACTCGACGACGCCAGCGCGGCGTCGATGTGCTCGCGATCGGTCCAGTGCTGGCCGTAGCTGCGGTTGAGGTCGAGCAGATGCCAGCGTGCGCTGAATCCGGTGGCGTCGATCCTGTGTTCCAGCGGCAGCGCCGCGCCGATGAAGCTGGGATCGTTCCACGGCGCGTGCATCTTGACGTCGGTGCTGCGCGCCAGCGGCAGCCATTGCAACGCCTCGGTGCCGGCGAGCTTCAAGGTGATCTGCACGTCGACCGGCTGGGCGCCCAGCGCATCCAGGTCGATCGGCACCACCACGTTCGGCCACGGGCCGAGCCGCTCGGCGGAGGATTCGAAGCGTGCCGGCTGGCCGTTGATGCGCAGCTCGCTCACTTCCTGCAGGCCGCGCAGGTCGGCCAGCGCCAACCGCAGCTCGGCCTTGCCGGCCCGCCACGGCGCATCGCTGGCGCGGCGGAACTGGGCCAGATCCTGCGCGCGGAACTGCGCAGCCAGCTTCACCGTGGCCACGTACACCGGCGCGCTGTAGATGCCGTAGCTGCGTGTGTCCACGCTCATCGCCACGTCCATCGCCAGCGTGTCGGCCAGGATGCTTTCGCTGCCGGCCTGCCACTGCGGCGTGGTTGCACCCGCCGGCGTCACCTCGCGCAGCGTCGGCACCACCAGCAGCGGCCCGCCCAGCACCTGCTTGCCGCCCCAACCCTGCGCGATCTGCGTGATCGCCGTCGTGCGCAGCTGCTGGCGCTCACTGACCAGGCCACGCACTTGCAGCAGCGGTATCGTCATCAGCAACGCCAGCAACCCGACCCCCAGCACCTTGGCGGTCACTGTCTGTGTCCACTTGCCCATCGCATTCGCTCCCCGTTGGCGGAGCGTCGATCACACCAGTGCGGGCGGCCTTGCAGCGGGCGACAGCGGGCGGGATGCGGGCCGAGTCATGGCATCGCGGGGGAGCCGGCAGCCACGATGGCGGCGCGCAACTGCCGATAGCCCTCGACCAGCCGTGGACCGGGTCGGCCAAGGCAGGCCTCGCTGATCGCATGGATGCGGTCGTGCTGCACTGCCGGCACCTCGGCCCAGTCCGGGCGCCCGCGCACCTTGTCGGCGCGGTAGTTCTCCACCTTCACGCCGCACCAGCTCATCACCACGATGTCGGGGCGCTCGGCCGCCGCGTCGGCATAGTGCAGCGGCACGCTGCGGGCATCCACCTCGCCCCACGGGTTGATGCCGCCGGCAAGGTGGATGATGTCGTTCACCCACGACTGCCGGGCCACCGCGATCACCGGCTTGGGCCACCACTCCACCAGTACGCGCGGACGCGCGCCGGGCACCTCCGCCGCCGGCATCGCCGCGCGCATCGACGCCACCAGCGAGGCGCCGCGTTCGACCACGCCCAACGCGGCGGCGATGCGCCGGATGTCGTCGTACACGTCATCCAGTGATTGCGGATCGCACACCAGAGTGGCCAGCCCCGCCGCATGCAGCTCGGCGACCACCTGCTCGTGCCCCGGCACGGTCAGCGAACTCAGCACCAGGTCCGGTTCCAGCGCCTGCACCGCCTCCACGTCCAGATCCAGATCGCGCCCGGTGCTGGGCAACCGCGCCACCACGTCGGGCGGGTAATCGGAATCGGCATCCACGCCAACCAGCTGGTCGGCGCAGCCCAGCGCGCAGACGATCTCGGTGTTGGAGCAGGTGTGGGAGAAGATGCGCATCGGCATGCCGGCGGCGGGAACTGCCGCAGTGTGGCGCAATGCCTGCTTGCGAGCCAAGGCGTGCCTGCCGGCCTTGCTCGGGCCGGGCCTGCTTCCGGCAGGCCGAAGGCGAACGAATCCATCGACAGCACGCTGCAGGTCATGCCGCCATCGGCCGGAAGCGATCGCCCGAACGTGCGCTGCGGGCGAATCTTGCGCCGCTGTCCCCGCGTGGCGATTCGCAATTTCCTGCATGTTTTTCTTGCGCCGGTGGCCGCCGATCGGGTGCGCCCGTGATGGCCCGGTGATATTCCGCGGGCCGCTCAAGCGCCTGCGGCCTTGCACGCGAGAGACGTATCGCCGGCGTTTGATGGACGTCAATATCGCGGGCATCCGATCGGCAAAGACTGCCCCCGTATCCAGCCATCACACTGGAATCGTGGGGAGCATGTCATGAACGCTTGCCGGAACAGCCTTATTGCGAGCCGGTTCACTGCCTTCGCCCGACCACCGCGCTGGATCGCGCTGATCGCGCTCGCATGGCTGGGGATACCCACCCCGGCATCGGCGGTGCCCTCGTACGCGCGGCAGACGCAGCAACCGTGCGTAGCCTGCCATGTGGGCGGCTTCGGGCCGGAGCTGACCCAGTTCGGGCGCCAGTTCAAGCTGATGGGCTACACCATGAAAGTCGGCGAGCAGACCGACGTGCCGCTTTCGGCGATGCTGGTGGAGTCGTTCACGCACACGCAGAAAGCCCAGGCGGAAGCTCCAGCCAAGGGCTTCGGCACCAACGACAACACCGAGCTGCAGCAGGCGTCGGTGTTTCTGGCCGGGCGGTTGAGCGAGCACACCGGCGTCTTCGCGCAGGCGACCTACTCCGAGAACGGCGGCCTGCTCGGCTGGGACAACGTGGACTGGCGCTATGCGCGCATGTTCAGCCATGGCAAACACAGCGGCATCTGGGGCATCTCGGTCAACAACAACCCCACCGTCAGCGACGTGTTCAACACCGCGCCGGCGTGGATGTACCCGTACATGTCGGCGGATCTGGCGCCCGGCGCCCCGGCTCAGCCGATGTTGTTCGGCGGCCTGGGCGGTCAGGTGATCGGCGCCAGCGCCTACGTGCAACTGGACGGCGCGTGGTACCTGGAGGCTGGCGGCTACCGCTCGCTGTCGCCGGCGTTCCTGCGGCACGTCAATGCCGGCTACGACGGCCGCCTGAGCGGGGTCACGCCATACACGCGGGTGGCCTACACGTGGAACCTGCCCACTGGCAGCCTCTCCCTCGGCGGGTTCATGCTGGACATGCGCCGCGGACTGGCTGGCCCCAACGCAGTCGGCGACGCGGTCGCGCTGCCCGGGCCGACCGACCGGTTCCGCGACTTCGGCGTGGATTCCAGCTACATGTACGCCAATGGCGACCACGTCGTCACCGTCGACGGGCTGTACGTCCACGAGAGCCAGCGCCTGGATGCCACCTACGGCGATGGCGGATCGAACCATCTGCACGACACGCTGCAGTCGCTCAACCTCAAGGGCAGCTACTGGTACCGCCACACCTACGGCGTGACCCTGGCGTCGTTCGTCGACAACGGCAGCAGGGACGTCACGCTCTACGGCAACGACGGCTCGCCGAACACCCAGGGCGAAAGCGTCGAGTTCGACTACAGCCCGTTCGGCCAGTCCGGCTCGTGGCATCAACCCTGGGCCAACGTGCGGCTGGGTCTGGAATACACCTGGTTCAACCGTTTCAGCGGGCGCGTGCACGGCGTCGACGGCGCAGCGCGCAACGCCAGGGACAACGACACGCTCTACTGCTACGTCTGGCTGGCGATCTGAGCAGGTCGGCCCTGGCGAAAAACCCGGCCCCGGCTCACGGACTTGCCGGACAGGAGGCCGGCAAGCGCCAAGCGGGGCGGCCTTCTCTTCTGGCTGCGGTTCTCCTGGCCACGCAAGAGAAAAATGACTCGGTCGCCGAAGACGATCGACCGCTCTTCGCCTTGGGGTGTCACGAGCAAGAGCATCGCGCACAACGCACAAGGTGCGCTCCTGCAGGCACGCGGGAACGCCCATGTCGGAAACCGCGATGGTGAACGTGATGTCCGCGACGGTGACGGAAAACTGCCGGGCAATGCCCGCGCTGCTCCGGGCGCATCCGGAGCCGCTGGATGTTTCCATCCCCTTCGACAGGCTCACACGATCCCCGTGCGCATGTTGATGGGCCAGGTCACCGGCCGTCGCGTTTCCGGATCGCCCCAGCGCGCGGCCAGCTCCGTCGAGAAACGCTCGATCAGCTGACCATGGCCTTCCTTCACGGCATGTTTCACTGCCGACCAGGTCGCGATGTAGCCCATGAGCTCGCCGAGCGACCATGTTTTCCGTATCGCCATCGCGGGCGGCGGGAACTCCGCGAATGGAAAGTCGAGGTCCGCGTAGCCGCGGTCGACCAGCTGCCGTTCCGGCGGCCAGAAGCGGCCGATGCCCTCGCGGTAGAAGCGCAGGAAGCACGCATCCAGCTCCTCGTCCAGTTTCGGCACGCCGTAACTGACCAACGCCAGCAGGGCGCCGGGCCGGGCGATGCGCCGGACCTCGGCATGGAACGCGGCGAGGTCGAACCAATGGGCGGCTTGCGCGGCAGTCACCAGGCTCGCGCTGCGATCGGGCACGGGCAGGTGTTCGGCGGCGGCCTGGGCATACCGCACGCGTTCGCTGACTGGCGCGTGTGCGATCTGGTCGACGCTGGGATCGAGGCCGAGCACGGCGTCGAAGTGCGCACCGAGCTGCGCCGTCAACTGGCCGCTGCCACAGCCGACATCGACGGCAAGGCGGGTGTCGGGCGCGGCCTGCGCCAGGAAGGCGGCCAGCGCCGGAGGGTACTCCGGGCGGAATCTGGCGTAGTTCTGTCCGCCGGCCTGGAACCAGTTGGCGACGTGATCACCTCGTTCAACGGACATGCGTTTCTTCCGGGTTCGTGCATGGGCCTCGGCAGGCGCCTCGCAAATCCATGCTGCTCCAGCGCGTGCGCCACGTCTTCGCGCACGCGCAACCAAGGGTAGACGGTTTGTGTTTCCAGCGCGTGGATGACGTGCCTGAAGCCGAACCCGCGGGGCACAACCCCGTGCAGTCATCGCGCGTACCGCGCGGGTAACGCGCCACCCAGCGCATATCGAAACCGGGTCACCCCTGCCCCATGCGCCCGCGCCGTGCGGCGTCGCGGCGCAGGCGCGGCGCGCCCGCGCGGCATGCAAGGCCGTGGCACACGGCTTGCTCATCCATCGTCATGGCGGCATCGCGAATCCGATGCCGGCCATCGCCGTTCCGCGCGTCGCGATCGCACCGATGCCGCGGGACGGGCGCCACCACACACCTGTCTTCAGCCAAGGCTTCACGGAGATCACGATGGCCAGTCGCAATGAAAAGGAAAAACCGCTGGATCTGACAGTCACCTTTGTCGGACTCGATGATGGACAGCAGCCGCCGCGCTTTGCGGCGTACAAGGTGGACGTCAGCGGCCGCCCGATCAGGAAGCTGGGCAGTTACGACGGCAAGCTGTTGCGGCTGGACCCGGGCGAGGCCAGCGCGATCGCGTTCGGACCGGACGTCGAGGATTACAGGACGCTGCCGACGGACAGCCTGGCGCGCTACCGCGTGGCGCAGCAGGTCGACCTGTGGCGCAAGCAGGGACTGGTGCTGGGGCCGGATATCTGGAACCGCTTCCACTTCCGTTTCCAGTGCGTCAGCGGCACCGTGAGCAAATGCCGGCCGTGGTTCTGGGACCTGCTCGACGATATCCGTCTGCAGCCGATGTACGCGCTGGCCCAGGTCGCGCGCATCAAGCCGATCACCGCGGAGCTGCGCCCGCATCTGCGCTTCCCGCTGCGTTGCGAGACACTGTGCGACGGCGTCGTGGAGGTCTACGAACGCGAATGCTGTTGCCGCTGGTTCCGCATCCCGGACCTGCTGGACCGGTTGCGCGAGATTCTCGCGGTGCTGCCGATACCGCTGCCGGACCCGATCCCCGACCCGATCCCCGGGCCGGACCCGGCGCCCTTCGACCCGCGTTCGCTGCGTGCCGCGGCGCGCGACATCCAGCAGCGCAAGGCGGCGTTCGATCTTGCCGCCACGCCACCGGAAAACCTGCACCAGGATTTCCTGGCGCTGCGTGCGATGCCGGAAGATGCGGCGCGCGAGTACGTGCTGGCGCGCCCGTACCTGTACCCGATCTTCTGCCACTGTTCGGTGCGCAAGGTCGGCGAGACGATGATCCAGCCCGGTGGCCGTTTCGACCTGTGCTACCTGCGCCCGCCGTTCCACCTGGCGCACGAGCATTGCGTCACGACCTACGCCTACCGCGTGCGGCAGATGATCAACGGCGCCTGGCACGTCGTCTACGACGGGCTGGCCGCACACCAGTATTTCGCCGCCGGCAGCACGGCGGACATCCACAGCTACGATCCGCAGGCGCGCGTCTGCGCCGACGGCCCGGGCGAGCCGCCGCCGAACGGCAACCTGCCGTTCGTGATGCTGGAGCACGTCGGCAGCTATGGCAGCTTCCACTTCAACTTCCCGGTGCAGACCGGGGTGTCGCAAGTCGGCGCGCTGGATGCCGACGACGGCACCTTCACCACCTCGTACGCGCCGGACTGCCCGTGGGGCGGCGGGCTGGGCCTGCGCCTGTGGTTCTCGCCGGAGCTGGAGCCGCTCGTGAAGTACTACCGCCTGAAGGTGTTTGCGCTGAGCGATGCCGGCACGCCGGTCGGTGCGCCGATCGTGCTGAACGACTCGGTCACCTGGGACAAGCTGGTGGACATTCCCGGCGACGTGGTGCGCGCACCGGAACTGCTGGGCCCGGCCACCGTCGGCGCGGAAAGCGACCTGTTCAAGGTGCCGTACTGGAGCTCTCCCGACCACCGCTACCTGAGCGGGCAGTTCCACCAGGGCTGGAACACGGCGCAAAGCCAGTTCCCCGACGGCAAGTACATGCTGGTCATCGAAGTGTTCGATGCCGCCGGCAACCGGGTGAAGCCGAACGGCGCAAGCGGGCCGGGCACGGCGCAACCGTTCGAATTCCGCCGCTGGATGTCCGCGGTGGATACCGACCCGGTGCCGTTCGCCGACGCGGCGCACGTGTTCTGGGTGGACAACACGCCGGTGGGCGGCGATATCGTCGACCTGCGCAAGAACGGCGTCGCCAACACCAGCCAGTGCCAGTTCATGACGGGCCCGGCGGCGAGCACCTTCGCCATCGGCTTCCGCGCCTACCACCTGCACGGCGTCGAGCACGCCGGCAACGGCGACGGCAATTCGTTCATGTGGCACTACGGCATCGGCTGGCAGCGAGGCCTGAACGGCAACAGCGGTGCGCTCGGCCCGGCACCGTCGGGCGGCAACAACCATACCGACGTCGGCGAGACCGGCGGCGCGGTGTCCTCCGGCAGCGAGACGTTCCAGACCATGCTGACCGACACCACGCAGGTGCCCAGCGTCGTGCTGAGCAAGTGCACCTTCAGCGTGACCCTGCACGTGTACGCCAAGCACTTCACCGGCAGCGGCCGCATCCAGGGTTACGACTATGCGGAGACGGCCTCGTTCGCACTGGAGATCACCAGCTGACGGCAGGCCAAATGGAGGCAACGGCATGGATGCCGCCGTCGGGGCTGCGCGCCAGGCGCTTGCGCGATATCGGCAAGCGCCTGGCGCGCAGCCTTCTTTTCGCTCCACACGTCCGGCCCGCCATCCTTCGGGCCGGCTTTGCCATTTCGCGCCGCGGCCGCGACGCGACGACAACCTCTCCCGGCCATACCGGATAGAAGGCGACCCGGCTGCACCCTGCAGACGAAAACCCTTGCCTGCGGACCGCGAGCCTCGGCCTGGCAAGCACGGCCACGCTTTCGGCTATACCCTGCCCGGGCGTCGGGCGGCTTGAGCCGCCCGCGAGTTCCCAGGAGGCGCCGCGATGAGCCTGCAGCCGGAAACACCCCGCCACGCCGCGGCGAAGACGCCGTCCGCGCTGCGCCGGATTCCGGCCGGCATCTGGGCGCTGGGCATGGTCTCCATGCTGATGGACACCTCCTCGGAGATGATCCACGCGCTGCTGCCGGTGTACCTGGTCGGCGCGCTTGGTGCCTCGGCGCTCGCGGTCGGCGTGATCGAGGGCATCGCCGAATCCACCGCGGCGATCACCAAGGTGTTCTCCGGCGCGCTGTCGGACTGGCTCGGCCGGCGCAAGCTGCTGGTGGCGATCGGCTACGGGCTGGCCGCGTGCACCAAGCCGGTCTTTCCGCTGGCGAGCACGCTCGGCTGGGTGGTCGCGGCGCGCTTCGTGGATCGTGTCGGCAAGGGTATTCGTGGCGCGCCGCGCGATGCGCTGATCGCCGACCTGGCACCGGCCGAGTTGCGTGGCGCCTCGTTCGGTCTGCGCCAGTCGCTCGACACCACCGGCGCGTTCCTCGGCCCGGGGCTGGCGATCGCGTTGATGTGGCTGACCGCCGACAACATCCCGCTGGTGTTCTGGTTCGCGGTGGTGCCGGGCTTTGCCGCGTTCGCGCTGGTGGTGTTCGGCGTGCGCGATGCGCCGGGCGACCGGGAAAGCAGGCGGGCGCGTTCGCCGTTGTCGCGCACCGAGCTGGCACGTCTGCCGCCGCTGTACTGGGGCGTGGTGACGATCGCCGCGGTGTTCACCCTGGCCCGTTTCAGCGAGGCCTTCCTGGTGCTGCGCGCGCAGGAGCTGGGCCTGGGGCTGGTGCTGATCCCGCTGGTGCTGGTGGTGTTGAACGTGGTGTATGCGCTCTCGTCCTATCCGGTCGGCGTGCTGGCCGATCGTTTCGGCCACGGCACGCTGCTCGCGCTGGGCGTGCTGGTGCTGGTGTTGGCGGATCTCGCGCTGGCCTTCGTCGGCGGGTTGGCGGGGCTGGCGCTGGGCGTGGCGTTGTGGGGACTGCACATGGGCATGACCCAGGGCCTGCTGGCGGCGATGGTTGCCGACGCCGCGCCGGCCGATCTGCGCGGCACGGCGTACGGCATGTTCAACCTGGTCGGCGGGCTGGCCCTGCTGGCAGCCAGCGTGGTGGCCGGCGCGCTGTGGGACGCGTTCGGCTCGCGCGCCACCTTCCTCGCCGGTGCCGGTTTTGCCGTGGTGGCGTTGCTGGCGCTGGTGCCGGTGGCGCGGCAGGTGCGCAGGCGTCGTCCGGCGTCGTGACGCGCAAGCAGCAAGGCCCGGCCCGGGGAAGCTTCGCGCGGACGCGCAACGAGCACCGCGGAACGGCCACTACGGCGCGGCCGCGACGCGCCTGCCGCGTACGCACCGGGCGCTGATCGGCGTACCATCGCCGGGCTGATAGTGGTGCCCGCCAGCGCCACGCGAGGGTGGCCGTTTCGTCACTTTACCCGGGGGAATTCCATGAGCGGAGAATGGCGCAGTGCTGCGGCACAGACCTTTGTGGGCGGTCGGATCACGCAGGTGGACAGCTACTGGCCGGCGAATACGCTGGCCGCCGACATCTTCCAGCTCATCGACGACTGGGATCTGTGGGGCGAAGCGTTCGGCGGCAAGGCAAAGAAGATCAAGGATCGCTGGCGCACGATGCTGGTGCTGCGCAACGGCGTGAAGTCCGCGGGTGGCCTGGTGCGCAAGGTCGGTGGCGTGCTCGGCGGCAAGAGCGAGGTCGGGTTGGGAACCGACCTGCTGCAGGAGCTCAAGGCCAACGTGGTGACCCCGCTGCAGAACCTGGCCAACCAGGCGCCGCTGACGATCAATTTCAGTGCGACCGGCTGGTTCGGCACGGGGCCCGGCTTCGACGAATACATCACCATGTGGGATCGGCATGGCACCGATGCGGCGCTGACCGCCAACCAGGACCCGAAAAACCCGGCCCATGTGCGGGCCAAGGCCGACCGTCACGCGCTGTACGGGCAGTTCGCCGACGGCAAGACCCAGGTGGGCGCTGCCGGCCTGGTGCTGCCGCACGTGAAAAAGCAGGGCGGCACCACGGCGCCGGCCACCATGCATTACTCCCCCAACCATGTGCATGCGCCCGGCGCGGCGGCGGACTCCCAGGTCTTTGCGGCGCTGAACTACGGCCGCCGACTGCATGGCGCCAATACCGGGTACGGCAAGAGCGTGTTCGAGCTGGACGACGGCTTCAAGAAGGACGCGATCTACTTTGCGATGGACACCTTCACGCCGGTCTCCAACGGCAGCGGCTTCAAGGCGAAGGCCGATCGCGGCAAGCTCTACCAGGTGAGTTTCAACACGTTCGGCGGCGCGATCCTGCTGGCGACCCGATCGCAGTACCAGGCCAACCCCAGCGCGACCCACCTGACCAATGCAAAAGCCCTGGTGGCCGACTTGCTGGCCTCCGCACGCAACGGCAATCCGCGGCCCGACAGCGCGGAAAACCATCTGCTGATCGAGGCACACATCTTCCGGCGGGTGCGCATGATCCCGGCGCAAGTGCGAACCGTGCACATATCGCGCGAGGAATGCGGCGCCCAACTGAACGCCGTCCAGGCCAACGCCGCGCAGTTCAGCCGGCGCACCGGGGTTCAGGTGAATTACATCGACTGAGTGGCCGAAGAGAGCCACGTAGCGGAAGCCGGGGCGAAGGCAGTCGAACAGAGAAGGTAGCGGCCGGCGTGCTGCGGCGGCGCGGTTCTGGATCTTTGAATGGTGCGGGCCACGGGCCTTCTCTCTGGTCGTCTTGTCTTTGGCCACGCAAAAAGACAGTGGCTCGGTCGCCGAAGGCGATCGACCGCTTTTGCCCTCGACTGCAAAAGCATCCGGACGCAACGAGGGCGCCCGCCTCCCGACGGACGCCCTCGCAGTTGCAACACGGAACTTACAGGCCCGCGTTCAGCGCACTCACGATGCCGCTGCCGAAGCCGCTGGCGTAGTCCCAGCCGACCGTCGCCGTCTCACCGCCATTGCTGCCGGAGGTGACGTCGTGATAGCTGGCGGTGGACACGCTGTACAGGTGCGGCCCGGCGAAGCCCAGCGCCGGATGCGCCGCGAGCATGCGGGCCCAGGTGGCCGCGAACAGCGGGGCCGCCAGGCTGGTGCCGCCGTACTGCGCGTTGCTGCCGTTGACGATGATGATCGCGCCCGAGTTCGGGTCGGCGTCGAAGGCCACATCCGCCACGTCGCGGGTAGTGCCGCCGCCCTGGGTCTGCCAGCTCGGTTTCGGTTCGACCGTGCTCGGGCTGCCGCCCGCGCCGCTCCACAGTGTCTCGCTCACCCAGCTGTTCGACGCGCCGGTGCTCAGCGACGTACCGCTCACCGCCACCACGTACGGCGAACTGGCCGGGTAGCTCGGCGTGGTGCCGGTCGGCTTCTTGGTGCATTCGTTCGAGCCGGAGTCGCCGGTCGAGATGGAGAACGTCTGGCCCTGCGCCACGCCCAGCGCGAGGATCTGGTCATCCGCCGCCATCGAGCCGTCCTGGTAGGCGCTGGTTTCGCATTCGCCGAGCGAGACGTTGACGACCTGTGCCTGGTTGTCGCTCACCGCCTTGTTGAACGCGGCGGTGAGATCGCTGTTTGAAAGCGAGTTGGCCGCGTAGAAGATCAGCTTGCCGACCCCGCCGGACATCGCGACGATGTCCTGGCTGTCCAGATCCCACTCGGGCGTGCCGCTGGTGTCGGTACCCGGCGTGCTCACCGTCACCACCTGCGTGTTCACTGCCGGCAGGCCGTTGGTGCTGGTGAACTGGTTGAGATCCTTCAGCGGCTGGGTCATGTCGCCATCGCTGATGATGCCCACCGTGACCGTGGAAGCGGTCGGGGTGCCGCCCACGTTGTAGATGGTCGGAAACGCGGTCGGGTTGTGGCCGACCAGGGTCGCGCCGCCACCACCGCCCGGCCGGCCCTTCTCCACGCGTCCCTGCGTCGAAGCCTTGGCCAGCATGGTGTGCGGATGCGTCACCGTCTGCAGGCCGCTCACCGACAGCACGACGTCGGCCAGTGCCGCCGGCACCTTGGCGTCGTCGATGTTGGCGAAGGCGGCGCGACCGTGCTCGTCAGTGGCCTTGACCAAGCGCGTGCCGAACGCGGCCCCCGCATTGCCGGCGGTACCGTCCGCCGAAACCAGCAGGCGGTTGGCCGATATGCTGACGTGGCTGAAGCCGGCCTGGCTCAGGTAATCGGCCACGGCCTGCGCCTGCGCCTGGCTCGGCAGGAAGTTCGCGGCCACGTCGCTCGACTGCAGCCTGGCGCGGAACAGCGGGCTGGCCGGGTTGTGTGCGGCGGCGATGAAATCGTCGAGCGCACCCTTGTTCCGGATCTTCAGCGTCACCTGCACGTGCAGCGGCATGCTGGATGCCACCAGGCTGCTCATGTTCACCGACGCGGCCGGCACGTGCGCATGCGTGGCCGTCGTCTTCCACGTCGAGTCGACGCCGGCCGCCGCTGCGACCGTGGACGCCAGCGCCCAGATTGCCCCCATTGCCAGACACAGCGAAGTCTTCTTCATCTGCATGGTTGATCCCCGAGGTTGATGGTGCGAACAGAAAAATTCCGGTCATTGACGAATCGGAATCCCGTGACGCGGCCCTGGTCCCACCCAACGAATCCCTGGCCTCGCCAGTCCTCGACGCTAACACGCGGGGGCGGCGAATAATCCGTGCAGCCGTCAAAAAAACGCATGCAAGTGGTTGATTCGCAAAAGCTTGCGGAAACGCATGAAATCGCGACAGGCGGCGAGGCGGTCGAATCCGGCTTGCCGCACCTGGCCATCAGACCCGCCGATGACGGTCTGTCCTTCGGTGCCCGCAAATGCCGTTGCAGGCACCGCCGCTACTTGAGGTAGCTGCGCAACACCGCCAGTACCGGGAGGAGTTCGTCCTGCCGTTTGCTGCTGCCGCGGCCGGCCACGTGCGAGCGCAGATGGCCCTCCATCACCTGCAGGATCAACCCGTTGACCGCGCCGCGCACGGCTGCCAGCTGCTGCAGCACGGCGCCACATTCCGTGTCGCCTTCGATGGCGCGTTCGAGCGAAGCCAGCTGGCCGCTGATGCGGCGCACGCGGGCAACCAGCTTCTTGCGGTTCTCCTGGATGTGCGACACGGCGACCGCCTCCCGTCATATACTGCGGGGGAGTATATGACCAGAGCACGCAGCATGCCCGCCCCCGACGTCTCCGCATTCACCCACAGCCACCAGTTCAACCACGTCGACGCCAAGGCGGAGCGCAACACACGGCGCGTGGTGTACATCACGGCGGCAATGATGGTGGTGGAGATCGCGGGCGGCTACTGGCTGAACTCGATGGCCCTGCTGGCCGACGGCTGGCACATGAGTTCGCATGCGCTGGCGATGGGACTTTCGGTGATGGCCTATGCGCTGGCCAGGCGCTACGCGAAGGACGGCCGCTTCGCCTTCGGCACCTGGAAGATCGAGATACTCGGCGGCTACAGCAGCGCCCTGCTGCTCGCCGTGGTTGCCGCGCTGATGATGGTGCAGTCGCTGGAGAGGCTGTTCGTGCCCGCCACGATCCACTACGACGACGCGATCCTGATCGCAGTGCTCGGCCTGGGCGTCAACCTTCTGTGCGCATGGCTGCTGAAGGGCGAGCACCCCCACGCGCACGGGCACGCGCATGGACACGATCACGGCCACGGGCACGACAACCATCATCATGACGTGAACCTGCGCGCGGCCTACCTGCACGTCATCGCGGACGCGGCAACTTCCGTGCTGGCCATCGTCGCGCTGGTCGGCGGCAAGCTATACGGTGCTGCCTGGCTCGATCCGGTGATGGGCATCGTCGGCTCGATCCTGGTCGCGCGCTGGGCGTTCGGCCTGCTGCGCGAGTCCGGCAAGATCCTGCTGGACGCCGAGATGGACCAGCCGGTGGCCGATGAAATCCGCGACGTGGTGCGCGATCAGTTCGCCACGGCGGCGGTCAGCGACCTGCACGTCTGGCGCGTCGGCCGCGACAGCTACGCCTGCATCCTCGGTCTGGTGGCCACCACGCCGATCAGCGCCGAGGAAGTCCGCCAACAACTGGCCATCCACGAGGAACTGGTGCACGTGACGGTCGAGATTGCGGCGGCCTGAGGCAACCACTCGGCATCCACGTTGCGGATGCGCGGCGCGGGCATCTATCCGCCCTGCGAGACACGCGCCACGCTTCCGAAGAGACGGACGAAAATGACGGCGGCGCAGGAAATACCCCTCGCCGCGCTGCCGCCATCCCGGCGGCCCCTGCCGGGTGCTCGCCAGGGCCGTTTCACGGCAACCCCGTCGCGGCTGTTCAGCCCTGGGCCTGGTCGAGCTGCTGCATCTTGAGCGCGCGCTGCACGCCGGCGTCGGCGCGCATGCGTCGCTCGAATGCCTGCAAGTTGGCGAGGCCGCCAAGGTCGACGTTTACCGCGTGGGTCCAGCGCAGGGTGACGAACAGGTAGGGGTCGGCAATGGAACGCTCGCCGGCCAGCCAGTCGCGTCCTTCCAGGTGCTTGTCCAGCCGCTCGAACCAGGTGCGCAGCTGCTGGCGCGCGGCGTCCTTGCTCTTCTCGATCATCGCCTCGTCGCCAAGGTAGCTGGTGGCGCCGAACAGCGGTTTGAACGCCGGGTGCACGTCGGAGTTGATCATTGCCAGCCAGCGGTTCACCTCGGCGCGGCCGCGCGGGGTGGGTTCGCCGCCCAGCTTCGCGGCGGGGAACTTGTCGGCAAGGTAGTTGAGGATGGCGGCGTTCTCGTTGAGCGCCCAGCCGTCTTCGACGAGGATCGGCACCTGGCCGTTCGGGTTCAATGCGCGGATCGCCGGACTCGCCAGATCATTCTTCTGCAGCAGTTGCAATTCGTAGGGCCGGCCGATCCATTCGAGCACGATGTTGGCGCCCAGCGCGCACGAGCCGGAAAAACTGTAAAGCTTCATGGATGTCTCCTTGGGTGAAGCGGACGTCGCGTGGCAGACGCGGCGAGATGGCGTGCAGCAGCACGTCCTGTCCAGATGCCGGCGGCAGCGGCGAACTTCAAGCCGCCGTCGGGGCCTGGGCCGGCGGTTGCCACAGTTCGATGCGGGTGCCTTCGGGATCGGTGATCCAGCCGAAGCGGCCGAACTCGCTTTCGTCGACGCGCTCGTCCACCTGGACGCCATCGGCGCGCAATTGCGCCAGCAGCGCGTCGAGGTCGTCGACGCGGAAGTTGATCATGTACGACTGCGGGCCCGCGCCGAAGTAGCTGGTGGCGGCCGCGAAAGGCGACCACAGCGTGTAGCCGGGCCGCTGTTCGTCCTCGTCGAAGCGCACGCCGCCCCATGCCTCGGCATCCAGGCCGAGATGTCTCGCGTACCACGCCGCGAGCACGGCGGGATCGCGCGACTTGAAGAAGATGCCGCCCAGTCCGGTGACCTTGGCCATGTCGTTGTCCTGTCGCGTCGGATGTTGCGGCCCATCGTATCCCGGCGCGTCACGGGCAGGGCGGGCGCTGCCCGCCGCTCCCCGGCCATGCAGATAAGGGGGGAGTATCAACAAGGACAGGACAAGGAGCTCTCATTGCCTTCGTCCCCTTGTTCCTGTTCCGGAGACCTCAAGCCGCCGCCGGCTCAGGCCTGCATCCTGATTGCCGGTTCGCGAAATGCGGGTCAACGAGCCGCGCCCTGTTCCCGTATCATCTGCGCCGCCCGCCTCGACCTCGGTACGAATGGAATCGGATGAAACGCAACAAGCTCGTCACGCTGGCAATCCTGCTCGCCGTTCCCCTCGCCGCGTGCATGCAACCGCAGGATGCCGGGGAAGCACCACCGGCAAACCCCGCCAACAGCCCTGACCTGTCGGAAGCCTGCAGTTCGGTCGATGCCGAAACCGGCGCGCTTGTTCCCTTTGCGCGCCTGATCCAGGTGCACGTGGAATTGCGCTACCGCGTCGACTACCTCAACGAATTCAACGACAACGACGGCACCGCAAGCAATCGAACCGAAATGCACGCGCTCGTCCAAGGCTCCGCAGACCTGCTCGCCTGTACATGGAAGGAGTTCGGCTACAACCAGTACATGTTCCATCCAGCGCGCGAAGACGAACTGCCTCCCTTTCCCGCCCCTGCGTCCGGCACGGTGAGCCTGAAGGGCCTGCGCACCGGGCGTGCCGTGGTACACGGCGAAACCATCACCACGAAGGAAACCGTGCAGGCCAGCGGCAAGCTGCGGGGGATCACGCTGTCCGTCCCCACCCGCGATGGAACCATGCCGGACGGCGACGGCACCTGCATTGAAGTGGGTTTTGATGCGCCGATGTCCGGCAACTGGACTCTCGATGTCGCAAGCACCGATGGCACTCGCAAGCATGAGGAGAGGTCGCCGGAGTCGCTGGAAGGCAGCGTCTATTCGGCCTTTGCCGTCAGAACCTACGACACCGGCGAATCCGAGTTCATCAATCATTCGCTGACGCTCTGCGATGGCCCGCGCAACCGACCCGACCAGATGACGCAGGGTCTGCCCGCCGGCGGCATGACGATCAATCCGGACGAGTCCGTGTGGACCCGCAGCGGCGAGTGGGTCGGCCACAACACGGTACCGGCCGAGCATCGCTATATCGACTTTTCCCTCAAGGTCGTGCCTCGAACCCTGCCATATCCGAATCCGTAGCTGCCCGGGCAACACGACGGCTGTCAGGGCGTGCCGGCAGCCAGCGCGGGTCTTCGGCCGGGTCTGTGAAGCAAAGGCTGGCGGGCGGCGCCCGCCCTACGACGGCAGGTCGAAGAAGGCTTGCACGTCAGCCAGCTCGCGGGTGCGCGGCATCGGCGGGACGCTGGCGAGGAACAGCTTGCCGTAGCCCTTGCCGGTGAGGCGCGGGTCGCACAGCACCAGCACGCCGCGGTCGTGCACGCTGCGAATCAGCCGGCCGGCGCCCTGCTTCAGCGCAATCACCGCGCTGGGCACCTGCCAGCCCATGAACGGATTGATGCCGGATTGTTCCAGCGCGGCGAGGCGCGCCATCAGCACCGGATCGTCGGGCGCGGCGAACGGCAGCTTGTCGATCACCACCACGCTGAGCGCCTCGCCGACCACGTCGACGCCTTCCCAGAAACTGGCCGCACCGAGCAGCACGCCGTGGCCGCTGGCGCGGAACTCCTCCAGCAGCCGTGGCCGCGGCGCGCTGCCCTGCACGAACAGCGGCCATGGCACCTTGTCCTGCAGCAGCTCGGCGGCGCGGCGCAGTGCGCGGTGCGAGGTGAACAGCAGGAAGGCACGGCCGTTGGAGGCCTGCAGCACCGGCAGCACCGCCTCGATCACCTGCTCGGTGTAGTCGCGTGCGTTCGGGTCGGGCAGGCCAGCGGGCAGGTAGCACAGCGCCTGGTGCGCGTAATCGAACGGGCTGTCCAGGCTCAGTGTCTGCGGCTCGTCCAGGCCGAGCTGGCGCGCGAAGTGGTCGAAGTTGCCGGCCACCGACAGCGTGGCCGAGGTGTGGATCCACGCCGCCTGGGTGCGTTCGCGCAGGCCGCGCATCGGCGCGGCGAGATCCAGCGGCGTGGCGTACAGCGCGAAGCCGCGCGGGAAGGTTTCGTACCAGCGCACGTCCTGGTCGCCATGCGTCTCGATGATGCGCTCCAGCCGCCCGCCGAACAGCGCGGCGCGTTCGTGCAGGTTGGCGAAGCCACGCGAGCGCTCGGCCTGCGAGGCGAGCAGCTCGGCCAGCGTGGCCAGCAGTTCGCCCAGTTCGTGCAGTGCGACGCGCACCTCGGCGCGATCCTCCAGCAGCGCGAAGGCGCCGCGCGAGGGCAGCGGCTCCAGCGCCAGGCGCAGCTTGCGCAGCGCGTTCTGCAATGCCTCGACCGGTTCCAGCAGCAGGCCGATCGCGCCGGTGATGCCGCTGCATTCGGTCAGCGCGTCCTGCGCCATGTCGGTGAGCTGCCGCGCGCTGATGCTCTGCGAGAAGAACTGGCCGGCCAGCTCGGGAATCTGGTGCGCCTCGTCGAGGATGAAGGCCGTCGCGCCCGGCAGGATCTCGCCGAAACCTTCCTGCTTCAGCGCGAGGTCGGCGAACAGCAGGTGATGGTTGACCACCACCACGTCCGCCTCCATCGCCTCGCGGCGCGCCTTGAACACGTGGCAGTCCTCGTAGAACGGACACTCCACGCCGAGGCAGTTTTCCGCGGTGGAGGTGACCCGCGGCCACAGCGGCGACTCCTCCGGCACCTCGGCCAGCTCCATGCGGTCGCCGCGGCGGGTGCGCGCGGACCAGGCGCGGATCGTCGCCAGCTGCGCGGCCTGCGCCGGCGCCAGGCTGCCGCCATCGCGCACGGTCTGCTCGAGCCGGTACAGGCAGAGATAATTCGCGCGACCCTTCAGCAGCGCCGTCTTCAGGCGTGCGCCCAGCACCGAGCGCACCTTCGGCAGGTCGCGGAAATACAGCTGGTCCTGCAGCGCCTTGGTGCCGGTGGAGATGATCACCCGCTCGCCCGACAGCAGCGCCGGCACCAGGTAGGCGTAGGTCTTGCCGGTGCCGGTGCCGGCCTCGGCAACCAGCGTGTCGCGCCCGGCGATGGCCTGCTGCACTGCCCGCGCCATCGCCTGCTGGGCCAGCCGCGGCGCGAAGTTCGGCAGCTCGCGGGCGAACGGGCCGTCGGCACCGAGCAAGGCGCCGACGTCCTCGTCGGACACGGTGTCGTCGGGAGCGATCATCCGCCGATTATGGCCGAGCGACCGCCGTCGACAAAGCGGCGCGGGAACCGCGACGGTGGCCGGCGCATCCACTGGCATGCCACCCGCCCGCCACTCCAAGGAGGCAGCCGTGAGACTGTTCGCACCCGAAACCGCACCCGTACTCGACCTGGTCGACATCCACGGCCAGGCCATCACGACCAGCCAACCCGGTCGGCTTACCCTGCTCTCGTTTTTCCGTGATGCGGCCTGCCCGTTCTGCAATTTCCGCATCTACGAGCTGACCCAGCGGCACCAAGAATTGTCCGAGCGCGGGCTGGACGTGGTGGCGGTGTTCAGCGCCTCGCAAGCCGAGGTGCTGCGCTTCGCCGGCCACCGCCCGCGGCCGTTTCCGCTGGCGGCCGACCCCACCTCGCGTGCGCACGAGGTCTACGGCATCGAGCGTTCGCTGTGGCGCAAGTTCAAGGCGATCGTGACGCGGGTGCCGACCCTGATCCGCGGCCTGCGCCTGGTCGGTTTCGCCGGCCTCAACACCGGCAACCTGATGCCGGCGGATTTCCTGATCGACGGCCGCGGCCGCATCGTGGAGGCCTACTACGGCCGCGACGCCGGCGACCGGATTCCGCTGCAGCGGGTCGAAAGCCTGCTGCGGCAGGATCGCAGCCGCCGCGCGGCGTAGCCCGGGGCCACTGGCGAGAAGCCGCGGCTGGATTCACCATGCGCCCACCATCGCCGGAGGAGTACGTCGTGACGACCGAACTTTGCATGCTGCTGTGGAGTGTGGTGCTGGGGCTGGTGCAGATCGCCCTGGCGGCGAGCTGTTCGATCGGCCAGCGCGGGCTCGGCTGGATCGCCAGCGCGCGCGACGAGGTGAAGCCGCCGTTGACCGGCGTCGGCGGACGGCTCGATCGTGCCCGCGCGAACTTCCTGGAAACCTTCCCGTTGTTCGCCGCCGCGGTGCTGGCCGCGCAGGTGATGCAGCAGCACGACCCGCTCACCGTGCTCGGTGCGCAACTTTATTTCTGGGCACGCGTGCTCTACGTGCCGGTGTATGCCGCCGGCATCCCCTACCTGCGCACGCTGGTCTGGGCGGTGAGCCTCGCCGGCATCGTGTTGTTGCTGGTGGCGCTGCTCTGAGCGGCCGGGGCGCCGCCGCTCAATACCGGGGCACACCCGCCTTGCGGCACTGCTGCACCCACTTGCGCGCAGTCGACGCGCCGACCGTGTCGTTCGCCTGCAAGCGGGTCTCGACGATGGTCTGCCAGTTGCGCGCGCACAGCGGACCAAGGCGCGGGCCCAGCGTCCACGACTTGTGCGCCAGCTTTTCGGCGCGCACGAAATTCTTCAGCCGGATCGCGATCTCGGCGCGCTCCTGCAGCAGGTCGGGCGCATCGGGGCTGATCTGCAGCGCCTTGTCCAGCGTGGCGGCGGCGGCAGTGTAGTTGCCGCTGCGTTCGTCCTGTTCCGCCTGGACCATCAGCGCATCCACGGCCGGGTCGCGCAGCGGCTTCACGTCGATGACCGAATCGTCGTGCGCGCCGGCGGCACGGATCGCCGCCACCGCGTCATGCTCCGGCGCGGCCGCTGGCGCCGGCGCCGGCGCGGAACGAAACAGGCTGCAGCCGGCCAGGGTGGCAAGCAGCGCCGACAGCAGCAGCGGCGCGAGGCGTCGGGAAGTCATGGGCATGGTCACGGCGTGGTGGTCGAGGGAGCGGGGGTGGCGGTGTCGCCGCCGAACAGGCTTTGCCAGAAGCAGCCCTCGGCATCGGCCGGCAGGCTGCCGGCGACCACCGGCACCTGCTGCGCGCCCTGGCATTGCGGCTCGGTGCGGCGGCCATCGGCGGGGTTGATCCAGGCCATTTCCAGGCCCGGTCCCGGCGCGGCGGACAATGGCGTGGTGGGCAGCTTGGCGAACAGGTCGCGCCAGGCGCGCAAGCCGCCGCTGGCGCCGAACAGCGTGGTCGGCTTGTTGTCGTCGCGGCCCATCCAGAACACCGCCAGGTGGTTGCCGGTGAAGCCGGCGAACCAGCTGTCGCGCATGTCGTTGCTGGTGCCGGTCTTGCCGGCGGCGTGCAGCGAGGCCAGCGCGGAGTTGCCGATCGCGCTGGCGGTGCCGTACTCGGCCACCTGCTGCATTGCCCAGGTGGTCAGCCGCACCGCCTCCTGGTATTCGCCGGGACCGGGCTGCACCTGGTAGCGCTTGATCGTGCGGCCGCTGCCGTCGAGCACGCCGCGCACCGCCAGCAGCGGCAGGGCGTGACCATCCGCCGCCAGATACTGATAGAGCTGCGCCACCTGCAGCGGAGACAGGTCCAGCGCGCCGATCAGCAGCGAGGGACTTGGATTGACGTCGGTGAGCCCGAACGATTCGAGGAACGCACGGATGCGCGGCAAGCCCACCGCCATGCCGAGGTGGATCGTGGCGAGGTTCCACGAATGCGCCAGCGCGTCGACCATGATCAGCGGGTCGTGGCTGCGGTGGTCGTCGTTCTGCGGCGTCCACATGCTGCCGTTGGGCTGGCGCATGCTGATCGGGCTGTCGTCCATCATGCTGGCCAGGTTCCAGCGCTCGGGCTGGGTCAGCGCGACCAGGTAGACGAACGGCTTGATCGTGGAGCCGATCTGCCGGCGGATGTCCAGCGCGCGGTTGAAACCCGGCTCGCCCGGATTGCGGTTGCCGACCACGGCAAGCACGCTGCCGGTGTGCGCATCGGTCACCACCGCCGCCGCCTGCACGCCGTCGCCGCGCTTGCCCAGGCCCTTGAGCGAACTGGTGATCGCCTGCTCGGTGTACAGCTGCGCGGCCGGGTCCAGCGTGGTGAAGATCGACAGGTTGCCTTCGCGCAACGCCTTCTCGTCGAAGTCGGTGGTGATCTGCTTGCGCACCAGATCCATGAACGCGGGGAAGCGGTTGTGCGGCAGCTGGCCGTTCTTGATCACGTCCAGCGGCGCAGCCTGGCCCGCATTGAGCTGCGCGGCGCTGATCAGGCCGGTGTCGAAGAACTCCTGCAGCACCAGGTTGCGCCGCGCCAGGGCGCGCTTGGGTGCGCGGCGCGGGTCGTAGTAGCTCGGCCCCTTCACCAGGCCGACCAGCAAGGCGATCTCCTGCGGCCGCAGCTCCTGCAGCCGGCGCCCGAAATAGAACTCCGACGCGGCGCCGAAACCGTGCACCGCCTGCGCCCCCTGCTGGCCCAGGAACACGTCGTTGACGTAGGCCTCCAGGATGCGCCCCTTGCTGTAGTGCGCCTCCAGCAGCAGCGACATCAGCGCCTCGTTGATCTTGCGCGTCAAGGTCTGGTCGCGGCTCAGGAACAGGTTGCGCACCAACTGCTGGGTCAGCGTGGAACCGCCCTGCACGGTGTGGCCGGCACGCAGGTTGGCCAGCGCCGCGCGCGCGATCGCGCCGAAGTCGATGCCGATGTTGTTCTTGAAATTGCGGTCCTCGACCGACTGCAGGCCCTTGACCAGCAGCGGCGGCACGTCGCGCAACTGCACGAAGCGTCGCTCCTCCTGGCTGGCGCCGTACAGCGTGGCGATGCGCGCCGGGTCGAGATGGGTCTGCTTGATCGGCTGCTTGTCCGCCGCGGTGTGCACCGAGGCCACCTCGCCGCCGCCCAGGGTCACCACGATGCGCTTGGGCAACTCGCCGCCGTCGGGGCCGGCGTAGCCACGCGAGGAGATCGTGTAGCGGCTGCCCTGCTTCATCCAGCTGCCGGGCACCTGGCCCTTGCCGTCGTGGCTGTAGCCGGCGAAGGTCAGTTCCAGTTCCAGCGCGGCGCTGGTCATCGGCTCGCCGGCCTGCAGCGGCAGCGGCCGCGCATACACCCGCGTGGGCACCGCGAACACCAGGTCGTTGAAACGATCCTGCACGCGCTTGTTGAGCACCAGCACGTACGGCAACACGAAACCGACCAGCAGGCCCAGGCCGATCCAGCACGGAATGCGCAGCCACGGCCAGCTGCGGCGGGCGAGGGAACGGGTACGGTCGAGGAAGCTCAAGGGCGGCGGAATCCGGCGATCAGGTTTCCCGATGATAGGGCGTGCATCCCGGCGCGCCCATGAACGCCGCGGCGGTTTTGCGGGCAAATTCGTGGCACGAGGGTGGTGGCGCGGGCACGGCGCGAGCGGCGTGAGGGGCCCGGGACGGGGTCAGAGTCACTTTTCGCTCGCGAAAAGTGACCCTGCCCCCCGGGGCATCCACATGCCGGCATCCGGCCGAAACGGCCGCGGGTGAATGCCCAGCAAGCGCTGCAACTCGCCGTTGTCGGCGACCAGATCGCGGTCCAGCCGGCTCAGCGGGCCACGCAGCGGCGGGCACGTGCGAGCAAGCAGCCGCAACAACCAGGCGGGCAGCGGCACTGTCACGGTGGCGCGCGGCAGGCTGTCGCGCACGCGCGCGAACATCTGCGGATACGGCAGCCGTTCGCCGCCGCCGATCGGCACGATGCGTCCCGCCGAGGCGGGACAATCCAGCGCGGCCAGCACTGCCTGCGCGACGTCGTCGGCATGCACCGGCTGGCGCAGGCCACGCGCGGCCGGGATCGGAAACAACCGCGTGCGCAGCGCACGGCGCGCGATCGGGGTGAGGCTGCGATCGAGCCCGGCGCCATACACCAGGGTTGGCCGCAGCACGGTCCACGCGCAGCCGTGGCGGGCGCAGGCGGTGGCCAGCGCAGCCTCGCCCTCGCGCAGCTGGCGCGCGATCGCGCGCTCGGCCGGCACCACCGAATCCCGCTTGCTTTCGGCGCTCATCGAACTGGTGGCCACCACCCTCGGCGCGCCGACCAGGCTGGCATGGGCCAGCCATTCGGCCAGCGCCAGCAAGGGACCGAAACTGATGATTGCCGACAGTTCGGGCAACGTCGGCATGTCGTGCGGCAGGGTACCGCGCAGCCACTGCACCCCGTCGCGCGCGGGCCGCGGATGCCGGCTCAGCGCCAGCACCGGCTCACCGGTGGCGCGCAGGTGCGGCAGGAGGAAGTGGCCGATCTGGCTGCTGCCGCCGACGACCAGCACCGTCATGTCGGCCTCACGGATTGCCTTGCAGTCGCGCGGCAAGCTCGGTCACGCGCGGATGGTTGGGCGCCAGCTTGCGCGCGCGCGCGAGCGACTGGCCGGCGCCGATGCGGTCGCCGCCATCGAGCTGCTGCTGGGCCCGATCGACCCAGGCGCTGGCCAGCTGGTTGCTCAGCCCCAGCTGTGCCGGATCGCCCGGCGCCAATTCGCCCAGGTTGGCCAGCATGTCGCCGGCCTGCTTCAGCTGGCCGGCCGCGAGGGCCTGCTTGAACAACTGTTCGACCCGGCCCGGCAAGGCCTGCAGGCCCTGCCGCGCAAGCACGTCGTTGCCGTCGATCGCCAGCGCGCTGCGGTACAGGTCGTACGCGCTGTCGCCGGGCGGCATCATGATGTTGCCGCTGGCGGTGGCCTGCTGCGCGCGCTGCACCAGTTGGGCCACGGCTGCGCTTTGCTGCGGCGACAACGCGGCGGCGACTACCGGGGCCTCGTCGGCCGCGTGCACCGTCTCGGCGGGTTCGTCCGCGGGTGGCTTGCTCGCCGGCGGCTTGCTCTGCAGCCGCGCGCGGGCGGCGGCCAGATCGGCCGACTTCGGCGCCAGCGCATTCGCCTGGCCGAGCAGTTTGGCCGCCTGCGCGCGATCGCCGTCATCCATCGCCGCATTCGCCTGCACGGTCAGCGCCTGCGCCACGTCGCCCAGCCCGGCCTTGGCCTCCTCGCTGTCCGGATCAAGCGCCAACGCAGCCCTGAAGTGCGCCAGCGCGGTGTCGTCGCCGGAGCCGGCGATGCGGCCGTCGCGCAAGGCCTCACGGCCCTGGGCAATGGCATCCTTTACCGCGCCATCCTGTTGCTGGCGCCGTTGCGCCTGCAGCGCGCGCAGCGCCGGCAGCGAGCCGTTGTTCGGCCGCAGCGCGGCGATCTGCAGCACCAGCGGATCGGCCTTGGCCAGGTCGCCCGCCTCCAGCGCGTCGTGTGCCTGCACCGCCAGCGCGTTGGCGACCTGGTCCAGCCCGTGCGCGGCCACTGCGTTGTCCGGGTCGGTGCGCAACACGCGCTGGTAGAGCGCGCCGGCGCCGTCGGCACCATCCAGCTTGCCCTGCGCCAATGCCTGCTTGGCCTGGTCGACCAGGTCGCCGGTGTGCATCTGGCCCGCCTGCGCCTGGCGGATGAGCATGTCGAGGCGATCCACGTCGCGCCCGCCCCCGAGCAGTTCGCGGGCGACCGTGGCGCGCTGGGTGGCCTCATCCAGCCGGCCTGCCTGCAGCGCTGCATCGGCTTGCGACAACTCGGCCTGGCCAACCTGGCGCAGGCCGTCGCGGGCGCGATCGTTGTCCGGCTCGCTGGCCGCCACCTGCTGGAACAGTTCGCGCGCGCTGGTGCCGTCCTCGCCATCCAGGTGGCCCGCGTCCAGCGCCTGCTGCGCCTGCGCCAGCACGCTGTTGAGGTCGGTGCGCGGCAGCATGCCGCGCAGCCGGTTCTGGCTGAGCCAGAGCGCCGCGCCGAGCGCGACGACCAGCAGGATCAAGATCGGCAGCAGCCAGCCGCGACGCCCGCGCGATGCCGCGGTGCGAATCCCGCGGGCACGACGCCTTTCCACGGTGACCCGCGGCAGGCCATCGGCAGCGGACGCGCGCGGCTTGCCCTCCACCTGATCGAGGTCGCCCAGGGTGGGCTCGCTGCGGTTCGGTGGCCGGGCATCATGCGGGTTGCGGCGGCTGCTCATGATTCATGGCACTGGCGATAAGCGGTCGCAGCTTAACATCGCGCGACCGGACGGCCCGGCCTGCGCGATACCGGCGTTCAGCGTCCAGCGCTGCTGGCGAGGGCGGCGCGGCGCCCGGCGCCCCGGCGCCGCGCTAGGCGCTGATGCGGCGCACTTCGGTGACGTTGGGCAGCGCCAGCAGCTTGCCCAGCAGGGTGGACAGCTGTTCGAAATCGCGCACGCGCAGGGTGTAGCGCATCTCCACTTCGCCGGTCTGCGGACGCGAGCGGCTGGACGAGGCGATGATGTGGGTGCCGGCGTTGCTGATGAGGTTGGTGACGTCTTTCTGCAGCTCCTTGCGGTCGTAGCCGCGCAGTTCGATGTCCACCTCGTAAGCCTGGCTGGCGACGTGGCCCCAGCTCACCTCGATCACCCGGTCCGGGTCGCGCCGCGCGAGCCGCGCCAGGCTGCCGCAATCGGCACGATGCACTGAAACGCCGCGGCCCTTGGTGATGTAGCCGCGTACCGCGTCGCCCGGCAGCGGCTGGCAGCAGCGCGCCAGCGTGGTAAGCAGGTTGCCGACGCCTTCGATGCTCAGCGCGCCCTGGTCCAGCGTGGCCGGCCGCGCCGGCGGCGGTGCCGGCGCGGGCGGCGGCGGTTGCACGGACTCCTGCAGCACGCGGGCGATCTGGCCGGGCGTGACCTCACCCAGTGCCAGCGCGATCAGCAGCTCGTCCTGCGTCTGCAGGTGGAATTGGGCGGGCAGCTTGCCGATGTCGGCGGCGGGCAGCGCCAGGCGCTTCAGTTCGCGCTCGAGCATGGCGCGTCCGACGCCGAGGTTGGCGTCGTGCGCGATGCGGCGGAACCACGCGCGCACCTTGTCCTTCGCCCGCGCGGTGTTGAGGTAGCCATGGTGCGGCGAGAGCCAGTCGCGGCTGGGTTCGGCGACCTTGGTGGTGAGGATCTCCACGCGGTCGCCGCTCTGCGGCTGGAAGGTCAGCGGCACGATGCGGCCGTTGACCTTGGCGCCGCGGCAGCGGTGGCCGACCTCGGTGTGCACCAGGTAGGCGAAATCCAGCACGGTGGCGCCACGTGCCAGGTCGAACACCTCGCCCTTGGGAGTGAGCAGGTAGACGCGGTCTTCCAGCAGCTCGGTCTGCAGCTCGGCGGCGAGGTTGCTGTCGTCGCCGCTGCGCGGCTCCAGCAGCTTGCGCATCCAGGCGATCTTGGCCTCGAACTCGGCGTCGCTGCCGCCACCCTCCTTGTAGCGCCAGTGCGCGGCCACGCCCAGTTCGTTGGCGCGATGCATCTCGTGGGTGCGGATCTGCACCTCCAGCGTCTTGCCCTGCGGCCCGACCACCGCGGTGTGCAGCGACTGGTAACCGTTGGGCTTGGGTCGCGCGATGTAGTCGTCGAACTCGTTCCGCAGGTGCGGCCACAGCGCGTGCACCACGCCCAGCGCGGCGTAGCAGTCGGTGACGCTGTCGACCAGCACGCGCACCGCGCGGATGTCGTAGAGGTCGGAAAAATCCAGCGACTTGCGCTGCATCTTTTTCCAGATCGAGTAGATGTGCTTGGGCCGCCCCGCCAGGTCGGCCTGCAGGCCGGCGGCGTCCAGCGCCTGTTTCAGCTCGTCCAGCGACTGGCGGATGAATGCCTCGCGATCGACGCGGCGCTCGTCGAGCAGCTTGGCGATGCGGCGATAGGTGTCCGGCTGCAGGTGGCGGAACGCCAGGTCCTCCAGCTCCCATTTCAGTTGCCAGATGCCGAGCCGGTTGGCCAGCGGGGCATGGATGTCGCGGCTCAACCGCGCCAGCGCGGCAGCCTGCTCCGGCGGCAGCCATGCCGCGGCGCGCATCCGCGCAAGCTGGCGCGCCAGCAGCACGAACACCACGCGCAGGTCGCGCACGATCGCCAGCAACAGCCGGCGCAGGCCTTCGGTCGCCCCGCCGGGTGCGCGCTGCGCGTGCAAGGTCCACACCTGTTCGGCCGCCTGCTGGCCGGCGACCAGGCGCTGCACGTCCGCCGGCAGGCCCGGGCCGCGCGCAGCCCACAACGCCGGATCGACGCGCGCCAGCTCGAACCACAACGCCGCCGCCTGGGTCGACGCGTCACAACCGAGCATGCCGAGCAGGTCGAGGGTGTCGCCGCACTCGGCCTGGTCGACCGGATGCTCGCCGCAGGCCTCCAGCGCATCGGCCAGATCGGGTGACAGCGTGTCGGCGCGCTTGCGCCATGCGGCGAGGCTGCCTGAATGAGTGCGCGGGGCCATGATGGCGGCCATTGTAGTGGCATGGTCGCGGCGGGCGGCCTGCGGCGCTTGGCCTCGGGCCGCTTGGCGGGCAGAATCGGGATTCGCCATTCCGGCTTCGAGGAAATCCCCATGTCCTTCCGCGCACGCTGTCTCCCGCTGTTGCTGGCCCTCCCGTGCTGCGCCGTGTACGCGCAGCAGACGTCCGGCGACCTGCAGCAACGCATGAGTCCTTCCGAGTTCAAGGC
The DNA here is from genome assembly GCF_052978325.1 of Rhodanobacter sp. UC4443_H10. Taxonomy (NCBI): domain Bacteria; kingdom Pseudomonadati; phylum Pseudomonadota; class Gammaproteobacteria; order Lysobacterales; family Rhodanobacteraceae; genus Rhodanobacter; species Rhodanobacter sp. UC4443_H10. Next base: position 1,793,949 of record NZ_CM129668.1, read on the forward strand.
CGCTGGCCTGGACAAACTCTCGCCGCAGGAACTGCAGAATCTCGACGCCTGGCTGCGCACGCACGCCAAGACCACCACCAAGATGGTCAGTGCCAGCGGCAAGCCGGTGTTCTACGCGAGCGATGCCAAGCGCGAGAAGATCGAGACCCGCATCAAGGGCCACTTCGACGGCTGGAGCGGCAACAACGAGTACACCCTGGACAACGGACAGGTCTGGCGGCAGATCGGCTCGGACAATGTGTCGTGCATGACTGCCGACAATCCCTCGACCAAGGTCAAACCCTCGATGATGGGCAACTGGCTGATGTACGTGTCCGGCTGCAACGGCAGCGTGCACGTGGAACGCGTGCGCTGATCCGGCCGCTCACGCGAGCGCGGCCAGCGCCTTCGCCAGCCGCTTGGCCGACACCGGCTCGGCGGTCTTCAGCTCCTGCGCGAACAGCGACACGCGCCATTCCTCGATCAGCCAGCGCAACTCGGCCAGTTCGGCCGGGTCGCCGCCGGCGGCGCGGTGTTGCAGGTACGCGCGCCAGTACGGCAGCACCTGCAGCATGCGTTGCTGGTCCTTCGCCGGGTCCTGGCGCAAGCGTTCGCCACGCAGGCGCATCGCCTTGAGGTAGCGCGGATAATGCGCCAGCCGTGAAGGCGGCAGCTCGCGCAGGAAACCGGGCACGAGCAGCGCGTCGAATTGTTCACGCAGGTCGTCGTAGCTGGCGCGGGCGAAGCCGAGCAGCGGCGGCTCGAGCCAGGGCTTTGCCTCGGCCTGCGCCTCGATGATCGGCTCGGCCAGCTTGAGCCGCTCGACGCCGGCACCGAACAGTTCGCGCGAACACTGCGTGCGCAGCGCCTCGAACGCGCCGGCGGTACGCACGTCCAGTGCGTGGCGTTCCAGCAGATCGGTGAAGCCGCCTTCGAGCAGGTCTTCGCGCAGGCCGTCGACGCCGCCGAGCGGCGCGTATTTCAACGCCAGCGCGTTGCCGATCGGCAATCGCCGGCGCGCCTGCTTCGCCTCGCTGGCCAGTGCGTTGCGCAGCAGCCGCACCACGCCGGCGGCATGCGCCGCGCGCGCTTCGTCGCTGCGCTCGAATACGCGCAGCGCCACCGTCTCGCCCAGGTCGACCAGGGCCGGAAACGCGGTGAGGCCGGCGTCCGAACGCACCTGCGCAGGGATCGCCTCGAAATCCCAGCTGGCCACGTCTTCGCGAGTCAGCTCGATATCGGTCTTGCGCGAGAACGCCTCACGCGCCTGGCCTTCCCACTGCCCACGCAGCGCAGCCAGGTCGCGGCCACTGGCCAGCGTCTTGCCGCGTTCGTCATGCAGGCGGTAGCGCATCAGGAAATGCGGCGGCAATTCGATGCCGGCGAACTCGCCGGCGCCGATGTCGACGCCGGTGGCGCGTTTCAGGAAGGCGGCCAGCGCCTTGACCAGCGACTCGTCGCGGGGCGATTCCGCCTCGGTGAAGGCGCGCGCGAAATCCGGCGCCGGCACGAAGTTGCGGCGCAACGCCTTGGGCAGGCCGCGGATCAGTTCGGCCACCTTGTCCGCCAGCAGGCCCGGCACCAGCCACTCGCAGCGCGCCGCGGGCAGCGCATTCAACATTGCCAGCGGCAGTTGCAGGGTCACGCCATCGGCCTCGTCACCCGGAACGAAGCGGTATTCCAGTTTGTATCTCTGCGGCACCTCGATGGCGGCGGGAAACGCCTTCGCATCCAGCGCGGCACCAGCGCCCATCACGTCATCCAGCGACCAGCGCAGCGCGGCCTGTTCGGCCGGTCGGGCCTTGCGATACCACGCGTCGAGCGCACGCGAGCTGGCGATCTCTTCGGGCAGCTTGCCCTCGAAGAACGCGACCAGTTCGTCCTCGTGACGGATCAATCCTTCGCGGCGCTGCCTTGCCTCGATGCCCAGCGCCTCTTCCAGCACGCGCTGGTTCGCGCGCACGAAATCCGCGGCCGCTCCTGCGCGTCCTGCGCCCGCGGCACTTGACCGTCCATGATCGGCGCCGTCGATGTCGCCGCGCACCAGCGCCTCGCGCAGGAAGATCGCGTGCGCCAGCGCGGGGTCCTGCTGCTGGAAGGTGACCGGCCGCTTCTCCACCAGCACCAGGCCGAACAGGCTGACCTGTTCGTACGCCACCACGCAGCCGCGCTTCCTCGACCAGTGCGCGTCGCGGCAACTGGTGCGCAGCAGGTGCGCCGCCTGCTGCTCGATCCACAACGGCTCCACCCGCGCATTCGCCATGCCCCACACGCGGCCGCCCACGTCGAGGATCTGCGCGGAGAAGATCCAGTTCGGTGGTGCCTTCGACAGGGCCGAGCCGGGAAACACCTGGAACTTGCGCTCGCGCGTGCTCTGGTAAATGCCCTTCTCGTCCTTGCGGCCGACCTGGGTGGGCAGGCCGGCCAACAGGCTGCGATGGACCGCCTCAAAGAGGCGATCCATCGCAGCTTGCTGATCAATAACTCGCTCTTCGCGTTCGCCGCCTCTCCCCTCCGGGGAGAGGATTGCGACCGCAGGAAGTCCCCTTTTCGGGAAGGTGAGGGGCGGGTGCTCGCGCGAAGCCTCCCTGCCTTTGCTTTTCTTTCCGAGCTTTGATGCACCAGCCTGTGAAGTCTTCCGCGACCCCGCTCCCTCACCCCAACCCTCTCCCCGCAGGGGAGAGGGAGCAAGGCGCCAGCCCAGCTCTTCAACGACCAGCAGCAACTGCCGATGCAGCTCGCGCCATTCGCGCATGCGCATGAAGCTGAGGAAGTGCCGCGAGCACCAGTCGCGCAGCTTCGACTGGGTCAGTTCCTCGTGGGCGTCGTGATAGGCCCGCCACAGGTTCAGCACGCCGATGAAGTCGGACTTCGGGTCGGCGAACACGGCGTGCGCGGCGTCGGCCTGTTGGCGTGCGTCGCCGGGACGCTCGCGCGGATCCTGGATGCTGAGGAAGGCGACGATGACGAGCAGCTCACGCAACGCATGCAGTTTCTCGCCCTCGACCAGCATGCGCGCCAGCTGCACGTCGATCGGCAGCCGCGGCAGCGTGCGGCCGATCGCGGTGAGCCTGCGCGCCTCGTCGATCGCGGAAATTTCGGTGAGCCGGCGGAAGCCGTCGGCGATCACGCGCGGGTCGGGCGCTTCCAGGAACGGGAACTCATCGACCTCGCCCATCTGCAGCGCCAGCATGCGCAGGATCACGTTGGCCAGCGACGATCGCAGCAGCTCCGGATCGGTGAACGCGGCGCGGCCGGCGAAATCGGCTTCGTCGTAGAGGCGATAGCAGACGCCAGGTCCGACGCGGCCGCAGCGGCCCTTGCGCTGGTCGGCGGCGGCCTGCGAGATCGGTTCGACATGCAGCCGCTCGAGCTGGCTGCGCTGGCTGTAGCGCTTGACCCGCGCGGTGCCGGTGTCGATCACGTAGCGGATGCGCGGCACCGTGAGCGAGGTCTCGGCGACGTTGGTGGCCAGCACCACGCGACGCTTGATGCCGGGCTTGAACACGCGGTCCTGGTCGCCGGCGGAAAGCCGCGCGTACAGCGGCATGATCTCGGTCTCGCGGTATTGCCGGCGCGACAGCAGCTGGTGCGCGTCGCGGATCTCGCGCTCGCCGGGCAGGAACACCAGCACGTCGCCGCGCGGATCGTCGCGGGTGATCTCGTCGAGCACGGCGGCGATGTGTTCGGCGCTGCCCTGCTGCATGCCCTTGCCTGCGGCTTCCACCGGCCGCCAGCGCAACTCCACCGGGTACGCCCGTCCTTCCACCTCGACCACCGGCGCGCCGCCGAAGTGTTCGGCGAACCTTGCGGTGTCGATGGTCGCCGAGGTGACGATGATCTTCAGCTCCGGCCGCTTCAGCGTCAGACGCTTGAGGTAGCCGAGCAGGAAGTCGATGTTGAGGCTGCGCTCGTGCGCCTCGTCGATGATGATGGTGTCGTAGGCACTCAGCCACGGATCGCCCTGGGTCTCGGCGAGCAGGATGCCGTCGGTCATGAACTTGATCAGGCTGCGCTCGGACACCTGGTCGTTGAATCGCACCTGGAAACCCACGACCTCGCCCAGCGGCGTGCCCAGCTCCTCCGCCACGCGGCGCGCCACCGAGCGCGCGGCCAGCCGACGCGGCTGGGTGCAGCCGATCATGCCCGCTTCGCCGCGGCCGGCGGCCAGGCACAGCTTCGGCAGCTGGGTGGTCTTGCCCGAACCGGTCTCGCCGGCGATCACCACCACCTGGTGTTCGCGGATCAGCTTGACGATGTCCTCGCCGCGCGCGCTGATCGGCAGCGACTCGTCCAGCCGGATTTCGGGCTTGGCCGCGGCACGGTCGCGGCGTCTGGCCGCGGAACGCTCGATATCGGCGGCCAGCGCCCCCACCTTCTTTTCGTCGGGTCGGCGCGACAGCGTGCGCCAACGTCCCAGCAGGCGACCGAAGTCGCGACTGCACACCGCATCCAACTGCCGGCGCAAGGTGCGCAAGCCTGGATCGGCAGCGGGATCGGATGCGGGCGCGCGGTGGTCGTTCATCGAACTGCGCATGATAGCCGGTGGCACGCCTCGACCCGATAGTCGGCGACTATCGCCAGCATCCGAAGGATTCATTTCCCGCGCGAGCGCCGAGCCATTACCGTTGATTCATTGCATCCACCCCCAAAGGAGCACGCCATGGCCATTTCCATCGGTATCGCCAAGAAGGATCGCGAAGCGGTCGCCAAACACCTGTCCAAGCTGCTGGCCGACACCTACTCGCTGTACCTGAAGACGCACAGCTTCCACTGGAACGTCACCGGCCCGCAGTTCAACAGCCTGCACCTGATGTTCGAGACCCAGTACAACGCGCTGTGGCTAGCCGCCGACGAGGTTGCCGAGCGCATCCGCACACTGGACGTGTTCGCGCCCGGTTCCTACAGCCAGTTCGCCAAGCTCAGCTCGATCAAGGACGAGCCCGGCGTGCCGGACTGGCAGGAAATGGTCGGCCAGCTGGTCGAAGGCCACGAGATCGTCGCCGCCACCGCCCGCGACGCCCTCAAGACCGCCAACGCCGCCGGCGACGACGGCACCGCCGACATGGTCACCGGCCGCCTCAAGGAACACGAGAAGACCGCCTGGATGCTGCGCTCGCTGCTGCGTTGACGCCCGCGCGGCATGAACGAAGAAGGCCCGTCGATGACGGGCCTTCTTCGTTGGTGACGACGCCGCAACTCCCACCCCGGATCCACACCTGCCCCCGGCTGCGCGGGGACGCTGCGGTCAGTCAACCCGGCAGGCCGCCGATGGTCGGCGTCACCTTGCGGGAACGGGCGTTCGTCATGGTCATGCTTCACCCGTGCGGCAGGAACGGATGCGGCTGGCACCAGAATGCGCGCCAGCCGCGACGGCCGATGGCCAGCAGGATCGCCAGCAGCGCGATCCACAGCGCGAGGAAGATCGGCGAGAGGGCGAGCCGCTGCGCCAGCAGGTTGTCGCCGAACCGGAACAGCGCCGCGCCGGTGGTGGTCAACATCAGCACGATGGCGGCAATGATGAGTAGGCTTTGCCAGCCACGATGCCACGCCGTGCCACCCAACGCGGCCACGGACAGCGCAAAGGTGGCCAGCATGCCACCGCCCTGGGCGAGCAGCAGCAAGGCGGCATTGCCGCCGGGGAGATGCGCCCACAGCGCCACGCCCAGCATGCCCGCGAGCAGCGCCGCCTGCGCCAGCAGCGTTGGCACCACGCTGGCCTTGAGCAGGGCACGCTTGGCGTGCGCGGCATCGCCGAGACCCGGCAGCAGTGCCAGTACCGCCAACTCGGCGTTGTCGCGGCTCCAGCGGGCGCGCAGGGCGTCGGCGCTCACCGGCCCCAGCACGGCACCGAACAGGCTGAGGGCAAAGGCGATGACCGGTGTGCTGGCGAACATGGAGAGCACGACGGTATACGCGATGGCGTGGGGCTGATCGTTCGACACGTGGCGCAGCGTCGCCAGCAGCGCGAAGGCGAACAGCACATTGAGCAACACCAGGCCGGCCTGGCGCAGACGACTGGCCACCGTCTGCGGCACGCCCCATCCTCCCAGCGCCACGCGCAGGCCACGCACCAGATAATCAGGCCCGACGCGGCGCAGATCGACGCCCGGCTGCATCCGGGAGCTGCGCCGACGCAGCAGTTCGGTTTCCAGCTTCGCGCCGTTGCGGCCCTGCGCGGAAAGCGCGCGCCAACGCAACGCCAGTGGTTTGAGCCAGCGCGAAGCTTCGTCGTCGCAGCGCGCGGCCCGACGCCAGCACAGCGCGATCGTGGTCCACAGCACCGCGGCCACCGGTGCGACCCAATGCAGAAAGCCCACGGGATCGCTGACCGGCATGGGCAGCCATGCACCCAGGTGGTCGTCGAGCAGGGGCGCCAGGCAGGCCCAGACGCCAAGCCAGGGCGGCAAGGTGGCATAGCCCATGCCGACGCTCGCACCCAGCGCAAGTTCGGCCAGCGCCACCACCCCGCTGCCACCCAGCATCGCCACCACGGCGGCGGGCAAGGCGATGGTGAGCGCGGCATACAACACGGTGCTGATGGCCGCTGCGCGTTCCAGCGCCGGCAGGCGCAGCCGGCGTGCCTCGTTCGCCAGCACCAGCGCGCGCGGCACCACGGCGGCCCAGAACAGGCAATCGATGACGGCCAGGCCATGCGCCAGACCGGGCCCGGCCCCGGCCGAGCGCCGAAGCAGGACGTAGCCAGCAATGGCCAGGCAGAGGATGACCAGCAAGGTCCTCGCGATGATGCGCCGCATGCGCTGCGACCATGCCATCCACGGCAGCATCAGCAATTGCAGGAACGACGTCACTCCGCGATCTCCACGAACAGATCCTCCAACCCCAGCGCATCGACGCGCGCGCCGGGCAGGTTCGCCGCTTCCGGCCAACGGTCCCGGGCATCGCGCGCCACCACCAGGCTGAAGCTGCCGTCGTCGTGGCGGCGCCGGCTGAGCGAGGGGATCGGTGCGGCGACGTTTGCCGCGGCCGGCAGCCACAGGCGGGCGTAGCGTTCCTTGGCCTCGTCCACGCCACAACGCAGCAGCAACCTGCCCTCGTGCAGGAACGCGATCTCGGAGGCCACGCGCTCCAGGTCGGACACGATGTGGGTGGAGAACAGCACCGTAGTGCCGTTCTCGCCGGCGCGCATCGCCACCTCGCGCAACAGTTCGCGGCGGGCCACCGGATCGAGCGCCGCGGCCGGCTCGTCCAGCACCAGCAACTCGGGCTGCGAGGCCAGCGCGCGGATCAGGTCGACGCGCTGGCGCTCGCCGGGCGACAGCTTGGCCAGCAGCTTGTTCGGCTGGATCTTCCAGCGCTCCAGTGTGGTGCGCACGAAGGCGGCGTCCCAGCACGGATAGAAGCGCCCCAGGTAGTCCAACATCTGCTGCGCGGTGAGCCAGGCCAGCGCCTCGGGTTGCTGCGGTACGTAGGCAAGCCGTGCCTTGGCGTGGTCGGACAGCTTCAACGCCGGCTCGCCGAACACGAATGCGACGCCGGAGAGCGGTTCGAGCAAACCGAGCATGGCGCGGATCAGGGTGGACTTGCCCGCGCCGTTGCGCCCGATCAGGCCCAGCACCGAGCCTGGTTCCAGCGCCAGGTCGACGCCGCACAACACGTTGCTGCCCTCGTAGCAGTGGGTCAGCCCGCGCGCCTCCAGCGGTGCGACATCGACGGGATCCGCTTCGTGAAGCATGGCGTTCATTCTCGACTCCTCATCAAGCGGCCGAGCCGGTTCAACACCGCCTCGGTCGGCAATTCAAGTTCACTCGCGTGCCGGGCCAGCGCCACCAGCTGCGGTTCCAGCAGCGCGAGGCGCTGGCTCTCCGACTGTCCCGCGCGACGCGTCGCCGCGACCACCATGCCCTTGCCGCGCAGCCGCTCCAGCAGGCCCTCGCTCTCGGCCAGGCCGTAGGCCCGCGACACTGTCATCGGATTGATCGCATGGAACCCCGCCACCTCGCGCACCGAAGGCAGCAGCTCGCCGGCCACCAGTTGCCCGCCGGCGATCAGACGGCGCAACTGCTCGACGATCTGCCGGTAGATCGGCTCGGGCGCGGCGGGTTGCACAGTCAGCAGCGAGGCATCCATGCGTATCATTACACCAATACACATGATCACCTGTCAACCGCGACATGACTCAAGACGTACAAACACTTCAGCAGGGTCGATGCAGAACCCCGCCTTCAGCAGAGAAGGGCGGTTTCAAGGTCCACGTGCAACATGATCAGTGAATCGTTCCTGCTTCTGCCTCAGCCAGTCTGAGGTGGTCGTTGTAAACCTCCAGCGGGGTGCGGAATTGATGGCGCTTTCGCGGCCGCGTGTTGAGGCTCAGGGCGATCTGGTCCAGCTCGGCCTGGCTGTAGACGGACAGGTCCGTGCCCTTGGGCAGGTACTGCCGCAACAGACCGTTGGTGTTTTCGTTGCTGCCGCGCTGCCACGGGCTGTGCGGGTCGGCGAAGTACACCTGCACGCCGGTGCGCAAGGTCAGTGCCGCGTGATAACTCATCTCCTTGCCCTGGTCGTACGTCAGCGTCTTGCGCAGCGCTTCGGGGATGCCCTTCAAGGCCTTGCCGAAGCTCTCCAGCGCGTCGGCCGCGCTGGCGCTGCTCATCTTGGCCAGCACCACGAAGCCGCTGGTGCGCTCGACCAGCGTGCCCACCGAGGAACGGTTGCCTGCGCCCTTGATGAGATCGCCCTCCCAGTGACCCGGGATCAGGCGATCGGCAACCTCTGGCGGGCGGACGTGGATGCTCTGCATGTCCGGGATCTGGCCGCGCCGGTCGGTGCCGCGCGTGCGTGGCTTGCGTGTGCTGCGGCCTTGCCGCAAGCATCCGATCAGTTCCTTGCGCAGTTCGCCGCGAGGCACCAGGTACACCGCGGTGTAGATCGTTTCGTGGGACACCCGGTAGCTCGCTGTATCAGGAAACCCTCGCGCCAGTATCCCGGCGATCTGCTCCGGCGACCAGCGCGCCCGCAGCAGCGCTTGTACCGTCTCCCACAGGGCGGGGTCACCCAGTTTCCGTGGTACCCGTGGCTTGGCCCGGCACTGCTCGCGGTGATGTTGTGCCGCCTGCGCCTGGTAGCTATCCGGGGAAGCGCTCGCTCGACGGCACTCGCGACTGATCGTGCTTGGTGCGCGCCCCAGCGATCTTCCCATGGCTCGCAAGCTGTCGCCCGACGCCAGGCGCTGCTGGATCTCCACTCGCTCGTTCAGGGTCAATTCGTTGTACGTTCTCATCGCAACAGCCTATGTCAGATGCGGCATGGTGTTGCACGTGGAGTTTGAGTCGGCCAAGCAAAGAACCAAACGACACCAAATATTCAGGTCACCGCGAAGATCACCAAAGCTACCACCAGGTTGTTTATAAGATGGCAACAGGTCGTGGCATAAAAAGCCGTTAACGTAGATTCCTTGGCCCATCTCAAGAATGTATACGAAAGAAATGATCCACCGATTACGCCAGCGACAATGGTGACTGTTAGACCGGAACTTATATGTAGTCCGACAAAAGCCGCAAGCATAGCCAAGAATAGAAAAAATTTATTGTGGACACGAAACAATCGAAGTAACTTAAATGGCACCAGCTGGGCTATCACGGTTTCCAATGGAGGAGCAAGAACAATCGCAATCGCGAGCACTGGAGATATTGATGAACTAATATCTTCTCGGGATGGCAGCCTAAGAACTTGCACAAGCACGACAGCTGCAATTAATTCGGCGACCAACATGCACATCGAGACGACGCATATATACATTGCTAAATCTCGACGAGTTGACCAAATTTTACATCTTACTAAGATGCGCATGCGCTACATGAAGCCCCATATACAAGTTAAAAAATGCAGAATCGCCAGCCTATTTCCGGGCTGGCGATTCGTTTCCCCTAGGATCAAGTTGCTACACTGCGGCCCCGCTGGTATACGCTGCAGAAATCGCAGCTGATCCCTCCGGACTGGCAGCGGCCATCTCTATTTCATGGGCTACGTAACCGACACCGTACCCAATCGCGTGACCTACCGCCAGAAAGAAACCAGCGCCATCTACAGCTTGAGCTTCAATTTGAGACAGCAACCTCATACCTTTCTCCTTTTGTATTGGATTGACTTTTCTGAAATTTCACTCGCTATCTCAGCGATTTTGTATCTTTTTCCCGTTATTTCCATGACCTCACTTGCTTTCTTTACCAGCTGCGTTCCACCCGTCTTCCAATCCGGTAACTAGTCCTTTGGAAAAATCCCACAGCTGCTCTCCTACGGCAAGCACAACCTTCACCGTTTCGACTACAACTCCTCCACCTGACACGGATGAAATTTCAGAAGCATCCAGAGCATTCATTTTATTTCTCCATTCTTATCGGAAATTCAACGCCGTCCCGATTTCGGCGAGGCCACGCCAGATCGCTCCAGCGTGGAATTCTTTTGTATCGCCCCGTCCCCCAACACCACAATGCGTCGCGCGCTGGCGACGGTTTCGGTGCGATGGGCGATCACGACACGCGTCATCTTGAGTCGGCTTACGACGACGTTGATCTGCCGCTCGCGTTCCACATCGAGGTGGCTGGTCGCCTCATCCAACACCAGCAGTTTCGGTCGCCGATACAGCGCCCTCGCCAATATCACTCGCTGCTTCTGCCCGCCCGACAAACTAGATCCCATATCCCCTACCAAGCTCTGATACGCCATCGGCATGGCCGCGATGTCGTCATGTATCGCCGCTAGCCGCGCAGCGGCCTCGATTCGCACGGCCGTGGCGTCCGGATCGAAGAAGCTGATGTTGTCCGAGATGGAGCCGGCGAACAGCTGGTCGTCCTGCATGACGGCGCCGATCCACTGGCGGTAGGTGTCCAGGCCCAGCTTGCGGATGTCGATGCCGCCGAAGCGAACTTCGCCTTCGGTAGGTTGCAGCAGGCCCAACACAATCTTGGCCAGGGTGCTTTTGCCGCAACCACTGGGGCCGACGATGGCCACCGATTCACCCGCGTCGATACGCAGGTTGCAGTCCTTGAGAATCCATGGCTCGCCTTCTGCGTAGCGGAAGCTGACATGGCGTAGTTCGATGCTGGCCTCTGGCATCGGGCCGCTCCACGCGGCATCGGCTGCCTTCTCCGGTGCCGTCAGCGCGATATCCGCCACGCGCTCGGCATGCAGCTTGAGCATGCTGAAGTCCACCCACTTGTCGATCAGTCCGGCCGCGCGGCTGGTGAACTGGTCGGCGTAGGCGATGAAGGCGATCAGCATGCCGGCGGAGAACTTGCCGTCGAGTGCCAGCACGGCGGCGATCCAGATCATTGCCACGCGTCCGATGCCGAACATCAGCTGGTTGCCGAGCGTGAAGGCGATGCCCAGGCGCTGGATGCCGATACTGCGGTTGGCGGTTTCCACCGTGGCGTTGGCGTAGCGACCCAGCCGCTCGTCCTGCTTGTTGGCCAGCTTGATCGGCATGGCGCCGCGGATGGATTCCAGCAGTTCGCTCTGCTGGCGAGCGCCGTAGACGATCTGCTCCTCGTTGGCCCGTCGCAGCGGATTGAAGAAGGCCCAGCGAAGCAGACCGTAGGCGGCGAACAGGCCGATGACCAGCGCGGTGAGCCCGAGGCTGTAGAACGCCATCACCACCAGGGTCACCAGCGACATCACGCCGTCCAGCAGGGAGCCGATGAACTGCGTGGTGAGCGTGCGTTGAATGGTCTGGATCGAACCGAAGCGCGACACCACATCACCCACGTGGCGTTTCTCAAACCAGTCCAGCGGCAAGTGCATCAAGTGCTTGAACAGGTTGCTGGCCCACTGCACGTTGAGCGTGGCACCCAACCAGGTGACCGCCCACGAACGCGCCGCCGTGATGATCGCCGAGAAGATCGCCACGCCGATGAAGCCCAGGCCGAGCAGGGTCAGCAGGTCGCGATCGGCGGAGACCAGCACCTGGTCGAGCACCCATTGCATGTAGAACGGGCCGACCAGCGCGAAGACCTCCAGCGCCAGCGCCAGCAGCAGGATCTGCCCCAGCGCGGGCAGCAGGCCGCGGACGGTGCCGGTCAACGCACGCAGGGACACCGCCTGGCGCTCGACGACCGGCGCAAAGTCGGCGGCCGGGCTCAGCTCCAACGCCACACCGGTGAAATGCTCGGATACCTCGCGCAGGCTCAGCTTGCGGATGCCACGTGCCGGGTCGTGGATCACCACGCTGCGCTTGCCCACGCGCTTGAGCACCACGAAGTGATTGAGGTCCCAGTGCAGCACGCACGGGGTCTTGAGTTGCGCCAGCTCTTCCAGCTCCAGTTTCAGCGGGCGGCAGGTGAGGCCGAGCTGGCCAGCCATCGCCATCACCCGCGCCAGGGTGGCGCCCTTGAGCGAAGTGGAGAAGCGCCGGCGCAGGCCGGCCAGGTCTACGTCGTGGCCGTGGAAGCGCGCGACCATCGCCAGGCAAGCCACGCCGCATTCGGCGGCCTCGGTCTGCAGCATCATCGGCAGCTCCCGGCGCCAGCCGAACTGCAGGGCGACACGATAGCCGCGCGAACGCTCCTTTGAGCGTGCCTGCTGGCCGCCATCAGCCACGCGCGGACCCTCCCGCCAGATGATGCGCCATGCCGTACAGCGGCTCGAACACCCACTCGATCAGGCGGCGGCGATCGATCAGGATGTCGGCCTCCAGCGCCATGCCGGGCCTGACTGGTTCGGGCTTGCCGTAGGCCAGCACGTGCTGGCTGTCCAGCGCCACCTGCACGCGATACATCGGCTGCGCGGTCTGCGGCCGCTCGCCGATGAGTGTCGCCACGTCGGCGGGGCTCAGCGCGCTGCGCGAGATGTCGGTGACGTGGCCGTACTGCTGGCCGAACTTCTGGTAGGCGAACGCCTGATAGCGCATCACCACGCGGCTGCCCGGCTCGATGAAGCCGATGGCGCGGCTGGGCACCAGCAACTGTGCCTGCATCAGCGAACCGGCCGGCAGGATCGACAACAGCGGCTGGCCGGCACTGACCATCTGCCCGGGCTTCAGCAGCACGGTGGAGACCACGCCAGCGCGCGGCGCATGCAAGACGATCGCGCGCTGCTGCTCGTTCTGCGCTATGGACTGGGTGAGCGCAGCCAACTGGCGCTCGGTGTCGTTGCGTTTGGTCGCCTCATCCAGCGGCAGCTGCGCCAGTTGCTGGTCGGCGCTGTCCAGTTGCTGGCGCGCCTCGAGTTGCTGGCGTCGCAACTGCTTGTACTGCGCCTGCGCATTGAGCACAGCAGTGGTCTGCTGCTGGATCTGCACCGCCGAGACGTAGCCCTTGACGCCGAGTGGCTTGATCCGCGCCAGCAACTGCTGGTTGCTGCTGACCTGCTGTTGCTGCAGCGCCAATTGCCCATCGATCTGCTTGAGCTGCGCTTGCAGAAGCACGACCTTGGCGCGCAGGGCATCCGCCTGCTGCGTGGCGAGTTGATTCTGGTTGGCGAGGTCGCTGCGCAGACGCGCGCGCTGGATGTCGAGTTGTTGCGCCACCAGGGTGTGGGTATCGCCGAGTGCCGTGCTGTCCTGCTTGCTGGACAGCTCAAGTAGCGCGTCGCCGGCCTCAACGTGTTGGCCGCCGCGAACAAGCAGGCGCGTCACCGTGCTCACGCCGGGTGCTGCGACCGTGAGCACGCCCCTGTTGGGCACCAGTTGGCCAGTGACGGTTTCGCGGCGGGTGTAATGACCGAGCAAGAGAAACAGCATGATCGCCGCGGCCAGGATCAGCGCCAGCGTGGTGAGCGCCCAACGAGACAGCGGCGTGGCGACGATGATCGAGCCCAGCCACTCACCGCGCTTCGCCTCGATGACTTCCTGTCGGAACAATCCCTGCGACAAACCCGATTCCCCGCTGGCTCGATGTGGCTCCCTGAAGCGTTCAGCGGGGCGCTTGTCGCACACCGCCTATTTCAGGATTCTCAGCTCGCCAGCATGTGTCCATAGGAAATTTTCTCAGTCGCGACGCATCGTAAAACCATGCGTGTGCAGGAAAAAAAGCCTGCTTTGCGCGCCATCCGTTGTGCCGACTGGAATGCGATGGATCGGCTGGGCGCCCAGGTGCAGCCGAACGCTCAGCGAATCAGCAGGAACTTTCGTTCAGCGTGCACGGGTTGCAAGGCGAATTTGCCAACATCGCCGCGGGAAATCTCCCTCGGCGAAGCCATTCCCGCGAGATGCTTTCAATCTACGGATTGACAACAGGGACATCTGCGGGACTGACGGCGCACCATCTCCCGACAATCGTGTCAGCGCATTTCGCCGCCCCGCCGGCGAAGCGGTGAGCACATGATCACCCAAGTCTCCTACTGCGGCCCGCCGCGGATCCACCGCCACGGCCATCGGCCCTGACCTGGCGCTGACCGGCGCCGGGCGACTCGATTGAGCCGGAGGCCCCGCATTGGTTAAGCTCCGCAGGCTCCACCGCCTGTTGCGCAGGCTCCGCCGGGGATTTTTTTGAGCGCCACCGCAGCCAACTCCAACAGCCGGTATCCGCTGTTCACCGCCATCGTGTTGGCCCTGCTGGCGGCGGCGCTGAACATCGCGCTGTGGTGGGGGGGCAACTACCCGCACGGGCCGGACGACTGGCACGGCAAGATCAGCGGCTTCGCGGTGTCGTTCTTCCAGCGCTACCAGAGCCCGTTCAAGCAGAGCTACCCCAGCGACGAGGAGCTCGGCGCCGACCTCAAGCTGCTGCACCGCTACACCGACCACATCCGCACCTACACCATGCAACAGAACCCGCAGGTGTACCGGCTGGCGCAGCAGCAGGGGCTGAAGGTGATGGCCGGCGCGGAGATCGACAAGCGGCTGGAGAACAACGAACGTGAGATCGAGCTGCTGATCGCCAAGGCGCGCGCCTACCCGGACACGATCACCCGCGTGATCGTGGGCAACGAGGTGCTGTTCCGCAACGACCTCACGCCGGAACAGATGATGGCCTACCTGGACCGCGTGCGCGCGGCGGTGCGCCAGCCCGTGTCGATCGCCGAGCCGGACTACATCTGGCTGAAGTACCCCGAGCTGGCGCAGCACGTGGACTACATCACCATCCACCTGTTTCCGTTCTGGAACGGCGTGGTGCGCCACAACGCAGTGGACGCGGCCTATGGCGCGTACGAGTCGATCGTGCAGCGATTCCCCGGCAAGCCGGTGGTGGTGGGCGAGATCGGCTGGCCGTCGAACGGCGACCGCCACGAATACGCCGACCCGTCGACCTCCAACGAGGCGATCTTCGTCCGCGACTGGATGAACCGGGCCAAGGCCGCGCACATCGAGTACTACCTGCTCGAAGCGTTCGACCAGCCGTGGAAGGAGAACCTCGGCGAAGGCCGCACCGGCGCGTACTGGGGCATCTTCAACGCCGACCGCCAACTGAAGTTCCCGCTGACCGGACCGGTGGTGGAAGACACCGCCTGGCCGTGGAAGGCGCTGGCGGCGAGCCTGCTGGCATTGCTGCCGATGATCCTGTTTGCACGCCGCTTCAGCCGCTTCAAGCTGGTCGGGCGGTTCTTCTTCTGCGCGCTGATCCAGCTCGCCTGCGGGCTGATCGTGTGGGCCGCCACGCTGCCGTTCAATTTCTACCTGAGCTGGGTCGACTGGACCATGCTCACGCTGCTGTTCCCGGCGCAGATCGCGATCCTGGCGATTCTGCTGATCAACGGCTTCGAGTTCACCGAGGTGCTGTGGCGGCCGAAGTGGATGCGCCACGCCGGCATGCTGAAGCCGGATCATCCGGACCAGCAGCCGTTCGTGTCGATCCACCTGGCCTGCTACAACGAGCCGCCGGAGATGGTGATCGTCACGCTCGACTCGCTGGCCGCGCTGGACTACCAGAACTACGAAGTGCTGGTGATCGACAACAACACCAAGGACCCGGCGGTGTGGGAGCCGGTGCAGGCGTACTGCGAAAAGCTCGGCAAGCGCTTCCGCTTCTTCCACCTGGCGCCGTGGCCAGGCTACAAGGCCGGCGCACTGAACTTCGGCCTGAAGGAAACCGCGCCCGAGGCCGACGTGGTGGCGGTGATCGACGCCGACTACGAGGTGCGCGCCGACTGGCTGTCCACGCTCACCGGCTACTTCCACGACCCCAAGGTCGCCGTGGTGCAGTGCCCGCAGGCGCACCGCGAGTTCGAGCAGAATACGTTCCGCCGCATGACCGCGTGGGAGTACGACGGTTTCTTCCGCATCGGCATGCACCACCGCAACGAGCGCAACGCGATCATCCAGCACGGCACCATGACGATGGTTCGGCGCAGCGCGCTGGAAGGCACCGGCGGCTGGTCGGAGTGGACCATCTGCGAGGATGCGGAATTGGGCCTGCGCCTGATGTATGCCGGTTACGACCTGGTCTACGTCGACGAACTGATGGGCAAGGGCCTGACCCCGGCCGACTTCAAGGCGTACAAGAGCCAGCGCTACCGCTGGGCCTTCGGCGCGATGCAGATCCTCAAGGGCCGCTGGCACTGGATGACGCAGAAGGGCCCGCTCTCGGCCGGCCAGCGCTTCCACTTCCTCACCGGCTGGTTCAGCTGGTTCGCCGACGCGCTGCATCTGATCTTCACCCTGATGGCGCTGTTCTGGACCGCCGGCATGGTCGCCTTTCCGCAGTACTTCAGCCTGCCGATGCAGCTGTTCCTGATCCCGGTGATCGGCTTCTTCTTCGCCAAGGCGATCTTCGGCATCGTGCTGTATCGCGCCCGCGTGCCCTGCAGCTGGCGCGACACGCTGATGGCCTCGCTGGCCAGCATGGGCCTCTCCCACGCGATCGCCCGCGGCATCCTGCACGGACTGACCCGCGAGAAGACCTCGTTCGTGGTCACCGCCAAGAGCCGCCGCCTGGGCGGCAGCAACTTCGCCGCGTTCGCGCCGGTGCGCGAGGAGTTGCTGATGGCGCTGGCGCTGATGCTGTGCATCGCCGGCATGGCCGAGGCGTTCGGCACGCGTTATATCGAGGGCACGTTGTGGATGATCATCCTCGCCGCGCAGTCGATCCCCTACGTGTCGGCGGTGACCGGTGCGTGGATCGCGCATCGATCGGGCGACAAGGCCGGTTGAAATCCAGCGTGACCCGCAGGCCCGGGCACCGAAGCCACCTGCCGGCATTCATGCGAGCCCTACGCCCATTTGGGTAAGCTGCGGCGACCTGTCATCCCGTCCAAGGACGCCCTTCGCGCATGCGCCGATGCCGCCGACGCCTGAGCCTGCTGTTGTTGCCGTTGCTTGCGCTGGCTTCGCTGGCGCACGCGAGCGTCGCGCTGCACGTGGACGGCGTGGAAGATCCGCTGAAGGCGGCGGTGATCGACCGCCTGGAGCTGTCGCAGTACGCCAAACGCGAGGTCACCGCCGCGCAGGCCGCGCGCCTGTACCAGCGCGTGCCGGAGCAGGTGCGCGCGGCGCTGCAGCCCTACGGCTACTACGACGCCAGCGTCACCGGCGAGCTCAGGCAGGTCGGTGCGGACTGGCGGGTGGACGTGCATGTGACGCCCGGCGAGCCGGTCAAGGTGGCCAAGGTCGAACTGCAGCTCGATGATGCCGCCGGCAGGATCGCGCCGATCCGCCGCGCGAGCCGCGCGATCGAGCGGCTCGCCGGCAAGACGCTGAACCACGAAGCCTACGAGGAGGCGCGCGACGCCATGAGCGCGCAGCTGACCGCCAACGGCTACCTCGACGCCCGCCTGCTCACCCACCGGGTGGAAGTGAACCGCGGCGAGCGGCGCGCGGTGGTCAAGCTGGGGTGGGAAGTCGGCCCGCGCTATCGCTACGGCCAGGTGCACTTCGAGGGTTCGCAGTTCAACGAGGGCTTTCTCGATCGCTACGTGCCGTTCCAGTCCGGCGACTATTTTTCGCAGGACCAGTTGCTGGCCTTGCAGCAGGCATTGAATGGCGCGGACTACTTTGCCGTGGTCAACGTGCTGCCCGACGTCGACGAGGCGCAGCACGGCGTCGTCGACGTCACCGTGCAGCTGGCGCCGGCCAAGCGCACGATCTACACCGGCGGCCCCTTCATCGGCACCGACACCGGCTTCGGCATGCGCGGCGGCATCGAACGGCGCTGGGTCAACCGGCGCGGGCACAAGTGGAAGAACGAGCTGGTGGTGGCGCAGCGGCTGAAAACGCTCTCGACCATGTACACCATCCCGCTGCCCGGCCCGGACCAGCGCAGCTACAACGTCGGCGCGAATTTCCGCGACGCCGACACCGACACCTCGCAATCGCGGACGCTGGAGCTGGTTGGCAACGAAACGCGCCAGTGGCACGGCTGGACGCGCACGCTGGGCTTGCATGCGCTGGCCGGCACCTTCACCGTGGGCAAGCACGGACGCGAACCGGACAACACGCCGGGCATCGAGCACGGCCGCAGCACCGAGGTGTTCGCCGAAGCCTCGCTGACCCGCAAGCAGGCCGACAACCCCGCCTTCGTGCACCGCGGCTGGTCGCTGACCCTGGCCGCGCGCAGCACCGCCGGCAGCCTGCTCTCCGACGCGAGCTTCAATCAGGTCAGCGCCGACGCCAAGTGGATCCGCGCGTTCGGAGCGAAGCAGCGCAACCGGCTGATCCTGCGCGGCAGCGCGGGCATCACCCGCACCGACGACTTCGCCGCGCTGCCGCCGCAACTGCGTTTCTTCGCCGGCGGCGACCGCTCCGTGCGCGGCTACGGCTACCAGTCGATCGGCCCGCGCAACAGCTACGACCGCGTCATCGGCGGGCGCAACCTGCTGGTGGCCAGCACCGAGGTGGAGCACTACTTCACCCGCAACTGGGGCATGGCCGCCTTCGTCGACGCCGGCAACGCCTACACCGGCACCGATTTCCGCCCGAAGATCGGCGCCGGCCTGGGCCTGCGCTGGCGCTCGCCGGTGGGCATGGTCCGGCTCGACCTCGGCACGCCGATCCACGATTCGGACCATCACGGCATCGAGTTGCACGTGGTGATCGGGCCAGATCTGTAAGCAGCCGGGATTCGGGAAAGGCTGAACTATTGACTATTGAACATGACGCTCACCACAAACACCTCACCCACCACCGCTCTCCCTGAGCGCAGGCCTGAAAGGCCGAAGTCGAAGGGCGCCCCGCGGAAGACTGTCCTTCGACTTCCTCGCTCCCCAAAGCAGCGGCCATCCATGGCCGCTCCCCGCGTGCGCTTCGCTACGCTCAGGGCGAACGGCAGTGAACATTCCATCCGCGTAAACGCCAAGCGGAGCAGGCTGACGGCATGAAGTGGATCAAGCGCATTGCCGTCGCCGCTGTCGCGCTGCTGCTGGTGGCGACGCTGGCGTCGTGGTGGCTGCTCGGCACCGCTCCGGGCCTGCGGTTCGCCCTGGCGCGTGCGCAATCCCTGAGTGGCGGAACGTTGCAGGTGCAGCAGGCGCAGGGGCGGCTGGCCGGGCCGCTGCAACTTTCCGGCGTGCGCTACGACGACGGCCACGGCACCGTGGTGGATCTGGCCACGGTGCGGCTGAACTTGCGCTTCTGGTCGCTGCTGGGCAAGCGCGTGCACCTGACCGCGCTCGACGTGGAGCGCGTCACGGTGGCGTTGCCCGCCGCCAGCACCGATGAAAGCGCAAGCTCCGGCAGCCTGTCGCTGCATCTGCCGGTGGAGCTGATCCTGGATCGCGTGCACGTCGGCCCGATCAAGGTGACGCAGGCGGGCAAGGACGTGTTTGCCGCCGATCGGCTCGACCTGGCCGGGCGCTGGACCGACCGCGGCATCGCGCTGCGCCAGCTCGCGCTGCGCGCACCGGACGGCCATGCCGATCTCGCCGGCGAGCTGGTCTTCGGCAAGAGTTATCAAGGCAACGGCACGCTGGGCTTTGCGTGGAAAGCCGGCGACACCGATGTCGCCGGCACGCTCTCGATCCACAGCGACGGCAGGCGGGCCACGCTGGATGGCGCGCTCACCGCACCGGCGCCGATGAAGCTGCACGCCGAACTCGCCCAGGCCGGCGAATTCGGCTGGAGCGGCACGCTCGAGGCGCCGCGTTTCGACCCCGCGCCGCTGCTCGGCGAAGGCTCGCTGCAATCGCTGGCGTTCTCGCTCGCGGGGCACGGCGACCGCCACGGCGGCACGCTCGAAGGCCAGCTCGACCTGAACCAGTACCGCGTGCTGCTGCAGCCGCTGCGCGCGCGGTTCGACCCCGACTACCACACGCTCACGCTCGAACGACTCCGGCTCGGCTCGCCGCACTTCAAGGGCAACGTGGAAGCGAGCGGCACCGTGCAGCTGGACGCCAAGCCGCTCGCCGCCAACCTGCAGATCGGCTGGACCGACCTGCAACTGCCGGCCGAGCTGGCTGGTCGGGAGTTGGCCAGCCACGGCCAGCTCAAGGCCACGGGCAGCGTCGACGCGTACCGCGTGCAAGGCAATCTCGCGCTGGGCCCGCCCGGCAAGCTGGCGCAGCTGGCGTTGGAACTGGACGGCACGCCGCAGCGCTTGCAGGTGCGCACGCTCGACCTGAAACAAGCCAAGGGCCGGCTCCAGGCGCACGGCGAGCTGACCTTGCAACCGGGGCTGGCGTGGCAGGCCGAGGTCCGCGCCGAGGCCTTCGATCCTGGCCAGTTGCTGGCGCACTGGGACGGCGCGCTCGATGCCGACATCGCCAGCCAGGGCCGGCGCACGGCCGACGGACTCGACGCCACGCTGGACATCCGCAAGCTCGCCGGCAACCTGCGCAAGCGCGCGGTCAGCGGCCACGGCAAGCTGCACCTGTCGCCGCAGCGGGTGCTGGACGGTCGGCTGGAACTGGCCTCCGGTCCCAGCTCGCTGCAACTGACCGCGCGGCCCGGCGCCAGCAACGACGCCGAACTGCAACTGGCGATCGCCTCGCTCGGCGACTGGCTGCCCGATGCCAGCGGCCGTCTGGACGGCCATTTGCGAATCCAGGGCAAGCTGCCGAAGCTCGGCATCAACGGCCAGCTGCACGGAGAGGCGTTGGCCTGGCAGCAGCAGCGCGCACGGCGCCTGCGCCTGATCGTGGGGCTGCCGGACATCAGCCGCGTGGCCGGCAAGCTGGACCTGCAACTGGATGACACTACCGTGCAGGGGCTGACATTCCAGGATATCCACGCGCTGGCCGAAGGCAGCGATTCCAACCATCGGCTCGAAGTGCAGGCGCGCGGCAGCCAGCTGTCCGGCACGCTCGACCTGCACGGCGCGCTCGCCGGTTCGCGCTGGAGCGGCACGCTGTCGACGCTGAATCTGGAACCCCAGGGCCTGCCGCCGTGGCGTCTGCAGCATGCCACCCAGCTCGGCTACGACGATGGCGCGATGCAGCTTGCCGACCTGTGCATCACCGCGGGCGACCCACTGCTGTGCGCCAGCGCGCGCCGCGACAAGGCCGGCAACCTCGACGCCAGCTATCGGCTGCAGGCCCTGCCGCTGGCGCTGCTGCTGAACGCCACCGGCGAAGCCGACCTGCCGCTGCGCGCCGACGGCGACATCGAGGGCAGCGGC
The DNA here is from genome assembly GCF_052978325.1 of Rhodanobacter sp. UC4443_H10. Classification (NCBI taxonomy): domain Bacteria; kingdom Pseudomonadati; phylum Pseudomonadota; class Gammaproteobacteria; order Lysobacterales; family Rhodanobacteraceae; genus Rhodanobacter; species Rhodanobacter sp. UC4443_H10. The sequence goes on from NZ_CM129668.1 coordinate 1,815,368, forward strand.
AAGATCCACCGCAGCGCGGCCGGTGCGCTGAGCGGCCAGGCGTCGATCGGCTCGGCACACGGTGCGATCAGCTATACCGACGACGGACGCGCGCCGCTGCTGCGCTACGACCGCCTGCAGCTCGACGCCAATCTCGCGCCGCAGCGCCAGCAGATCGACCTGCATGCCGCGCTGAACGATGGCGGCCGCATCGACGGTCAGCTCGGCATCGCCGGCGCGCAACAGGCGCTGAGCGGCCAGCTGGAATTGCACGTGGGCAACCTCGCCTTCGTCGAGTTGCTCAGCCACGAACTGGCCAACGTGAAGGGCCGCGCCGACGGCCGCTTCCAGTTCGCCGGCAGCCTGGCGCAACCGCTGTTGACGGGCCAGGCCGAGCTGGGCGATTTCACCGCGGAGATTCCCGCCGCCGGGCTGACCCTCGCGCAGGGACAACTCCACGTGACCACGCTCGACGGACAGCAATTGCAGATCCGCGGCAGCGTGCAGTCGGGCAAGGGCAGTGTCGCGGTGGACGGCAGCGCCAGCCTCGACGGCGCCCTGCCCACGCGACTCACCATCAAGGGCAGCCAGTTCACCGCGGTGGACATCCCGGCGGCCAGCGTGGTGCTCTCGCCCGACCTGCTCGTGCAGCAAGGCGCCAACGGCATCGACATCACCGGCGCGGTGAGCCTCGACCGTGCACGGGTGAACGTGGACAAGCTGCCCGACGCCGGCGCCAGCGCCGCCTCGCCCGACGTGGTGGTGGTGGACGCCCGGCAGGCGCAGGGCGCCGCCAGCGGCACGCCGTTGAACGCGATGGTCAAGGTCAACCTGGGCGAGCAGACCCACGTCACCGGCATGGGCCTGGACGGCCGCCTCAGCGGCGTGCTGACGGTGATCGAAAAGCCTGGCCGCGCCACCATCGGCCAGGGCCAGATCGCGGTGAACGGCACCTACCGCGCGTACGGACAGGACCTGCAGATCCAGCGCGGCCAGCTGCTGTTCGCCAGCACGCCGATCGACAACCCCGGCCTGAACATCCGTGCGGTGCGCAAGCTCAACCCCAACGCCACCATCGACGAGGGCCAGGAAGTGGGCCTGTACGTCTCCGGCACCGCGCAGCGGCCGATCCTCACCGTGTTCTCCAACCCGGTGATGGAGCAGTCCGACGCGCTGTCGTACCTGATCACCGGCAAGCCGCTGTCCGAGGTCAAGGGTGGCGAAGGCAGCATGGTCAGCGCCGCGGCGCAGGCGCTGGGTTCGGCCGCGGGCGACCTGCTCGCCAAGCGGATCGGCTCGCAGCTGGGGCTGGACGACATCGGCGTGTCCAGCAACGAGGCGCTCGGCGGCAGTTCGGCGTTCACCGTCGGCAAGTATCTTTCGCCGCGGCTTTATCTCAGCTACGGCGTGGGCCTGTTCGAGCCGGGCGAGGTGATCACCCTGCGCTATCGGCTGAGCAAGCGCTGGAACCTGGAGGCGCAGCAGGCCACCGAGTTCAGCCGCGCCAGCCTCAACTACCGGCTCGAAAGATAGGGCCGCCGCGGCCGCCGACGGATTGCCGCGGCGGCAGACGGCCCTGGCCCGGCCCGCTAGAATGGCGGGTGCTGCGGCAATCACGTCCGCACCGTTTCGGAAAACCATGCGCCTCTACCTGCAATCCGTGCCCGGCAGTACCGACACGCCGCGCTATGTCCAGATCACGCTGGAGCAGGATCTGCTCGGCGGCTGGACGCTGTACCGCGAGTCGGGCACCCAGGGCGGGCGCGCCACCATGAAGCGCGAGCAGTTCCTGGAACGCGACGCGGCCATTGCCGCGTTCGAGAAGACCCGCGACGCGCAGCTCAAGCGCGGCTTCCGCCTGATGTTCGCCCAGGGCCAGGAAGGCCCGTACGGGCGCTGAAATCCCTCACCGTTGATTGCCATGCCCGATGCCCTGAACAACGACCGCTTCCTGCGCGCGCTGCGCCGCGAGCCCACCGACACCACGCCGATCTGGGTGATGCGCCAGGCCGGCCGCTACCTGCCCGAGTACCGCGCCACCCGCGAGCGCGCCGGCAGCTTCATGGGCCTGGCGCAGAACCCGGAATACGCCTGCGAAGTGACCCTGCAACCGCTGCGGCGTTTCGACCTCGACGCGGCGATCCTGTTTTCCGACATCCTCACCATTCCCGACGCGATGGGCCTCGGCCTCTCGTTTGCGCACGGCGAAGGCCCGCAGTTCGCGCGCCCCGTCCGCACCGCGGCGGACATCACCCGGCTCGCCGTGCCGGACATGGATGGCGAACTGCGCTACGTGATGGACGCGGTGCGGCTGATCCGCCGCGAACTGCACGGCCGCGTGCCGTTGATCGGTTTTTCCGGCAGCCCGTGGACGCTGGCCTGCTACATGGTCGAGGGCCACGGCTCGCGCGATTTCGCCACGCTCAAGACGCTGTGCTGGAACGAGCCGAAACTCGCCCACCAGCTGCTCGACACGCTGGCCCAGGCGGTGACCGCCTACCTGCTCGCCCAGGCCGCGGCCGGCGCGCAGGCGCTGATGATCTTCGACACCTGGGGCGGCCTGCTCGGCCCGGCGCCGTTCCGCGAGTTCTCGCTGCGCTACATGACGCGGATCGTGGCCGCGCTGAAAGAGCACGCCGCTTCGCGCGAACTGCCGGTGATCCTGTTCTCCAAGGGCGCCCATGGCCAGTTGGCGGCGCTGGCCGACAGCGGCTGCGCGGCGCTTGGCGTGGACTGGACGGTCGACCTGGCCGACGCGCGTGCCGCCGTGGCGGGCCGCGTGGCGCTGCAAGGCAACCTCGATCCGGCGATCCTACGCGCCAGCCCGGCGGTGATCCGCCGCGAGGCCCGCGCGGTGATGGACAGCTACGGCAACCACCCCGGCCACGTGTTCAACCTCGGCCACGGCATCACCCCGGAGGTCGATCCCGACCACGTCAAGGTGCTGGTGGACGAGGTGCACGCCTACGGGCGCACGCTGCGCGCCTGATCGAGGACCGGCCCGCGCGCGGCACTCAAGATCGGCGACGCGACGCCGATACCCCAGTGGCATGGACCCCGGTGCGAGCAGCCAGGCCGCGGCCTGCGGCAGGCCGAATGCCTCGCGGCCCGGCATGAGATGCGCGGCAGTCGCACATCCGCCCGCATCCCGCGTACCGTGTGCGTCATCGACCCAACGAGCAGCTGCATGAAGGCCATCGAACAACTGCGAATCAACGGCGGCCTGCCCAGCCCGAAGGGTGTGGCGCTGGCGATCATGCAGATCAGTCGCCGCGACGACGCGACGCTGGAGGAAATCAGCCGCCTGGTGCAGAGCGACCCGGTCACCAGCGGGCGCCTGCTGCACATGGCCAACGCCGCCAGCATCGGCGGCCGCCCGCTGGCCAGCATCCCCGAGGCGATCATTCGCCTCGGCCTGGCCGCCGTGCGCCAGCTGGCGATGGGTTTCTCGCTGGTCGACCAGTACCGCAGCGGCGCCTGCAAGAGCTTCGACTACCCGCGCTTCTGGTCGCACTCGCTGCTGATGGCGGTGGCCATGCAGGAACTGGGCAAGCGGGTGCGGCTCGCGTCGCCGGATGAACTGTTCGCCTGTGGCCTGCTCGCCCGCATCGGGCAGCTGGCGCTGGCCACGCTGTACCCCGAGGAATACGCGCAGCTGCTGCAACGCGGCGGAGAGACCACGGTGGAGGCGGAGCGGCAACTGCTGCACGTCGACCACAACGAACTCACCGCGGTGATCCTCGAAGACTGCGGCATCCCGCGGGCACTGGCCGAGCCGGTGTTCTTCCACGAAAACGTCGAGTCGGCCAGCTTCGCCGAGGGCTCGCGTCCGTACCAGCTCACCCGGCTGTTCCACCTGGCCAGGCGGCTGGCCGACCTGAGCCTGGCGCCGGACGAGCAGCGTACCCAGCACATCGGCGAGCTGATGCTGCTGGGCGGCAGGATCGGCCTGGACGCCGGCGAACTCGGCATCCTGCTCGACCAGGTGCATGCGCAATGGCACGACTGGAGCGCGGTGCTGCAGGTTCCCGACGACAACGTGTCGGCCTTCACCGACCTGGTCGCCACCCCGGCCGCCGCCGCTGACAACGCGCCCGCCGTGGAGGTCTCGCGCGTGCTGTGGGTGGCCAGCGCGGCGCCGGTGCGCGCGATGCTGGCGGAGATCCTCGGCGGCATGCCCGATCAGGTGGTGCACTCGGCCGGAAGCGGCGAGGAAGGCCTCGCGCTGGCCGTGCAGCTGATGCCGCAGGTGGTGATCGCCGACTCGCGCATGCCCGGGCTGGACGGCTGGGCGCTGTGCCGCGCGCTGCGCGCCACGCCGTGGGGCCAGTCGATCTACCTGATCGTGCTGGCCAGCGTGACGTCCGAAACCGAGATCCGCCTGGCCACCGAGGCGCAGATCAACGATTGCGTGAGCCCGGCCCAGGCCGCCCGCATGTTGCCGTTGCGGATGGGCGCGGCGCGCCAGTACGTGAAGCTGCTCAACCAGTGGGAGCACGACCGCGCGCAGCTCAAGCGGTTCTCCGCCGAACTGGCGATGAGCAACCGCAAGCTGCAGCACTACGCCCTGATCGACCAGCTCACCGGCCTGCAGAACCGGCGCGCGGGGATGGAGTCGCTGGCCCAGGCGTGGAGCATGGCCGAACGCTCCGGCGATCCGGTGACGATGATGATGATCGACATCGACCGCTTCAAGGAGGTCAACGACACCCACGGCCACGCGGTAGGCGACCAGGTGCTGCTCGAAGTGGCCCGCACCATCCGCCGCTCCGCGCGCAAGGAGGACGCCGTGTGCCGCATGGGCGGCGAGGAGTTCCTGGTGATCTGCCGCAATGCCGACTTGTCCTCCTCATTGCACGCGGCCGAGCGCCTGCGCAAGGCGGTGGCCGGCCTGCGGGTGGCCGTCGAGGACCAGCAACTGGGCGTGACGATCAGTATCGGCCTGGCCGCGCGCGAGGACGGCATGGCCGACCCCGGCGCCCTGGTCAACGCCGCCGACAAGGCGCTTTACGCGGCCAAGAAGAAGGGTCGCAACCGCACCTGCCGCTACGAGGACGGCAAGCTTTACCTGGAAGGCTGAGCGCGACGCCTCAGGGCGTGCCGGCGAACGCGTGATCCAGCCAGTCGTGCATCAGCCGGTAGCTGCGCGCCGCGGCCGCGGCGTCGTAGCGGCAGCCGGGCGAGTTCTCGCCGACCTCGGTGAAGCAGTGCACCGCGTGGCCGAGCACCACGAACTGCCAATCGGCGGGGCTCATGCGCATCTCGTCCATGAACTTGCCTGCGTCCGGCATGGTGCCCTTGTCGTCGGCGCCGTTCATCGCCAGCACGCGCGCCTTGATGTGTTTGGCCAGCATCGGATCGTCGGTGGCCAGCCCGCCGTGGAACGACACCACCGCCGCCACGTCGGCGCCGCTGCGCGCCAGGTCGAGCACCGCCGAGCCGCCGAAACAGAAACCGATCGCCGCCAGCTTCGCGGGATCGAGCGGCGCGCCGGCGACCTGCGCCTTCAATTGCTCCAGCGCCACGCCGATCCGCTTGCGCATCAGCGCGCGATCGCCGTACAGCGGCTTCACCGCGGCCTGCGCCTGCGCATTCGTGGTCGGGCGCACGTCTGCACCGTACATGTCGGTGAGCAGGATCACGTAATCCTTGCCGGCGATCATCTCGGCCTTCTTCACGGCCGCGTCGTTCACGCCGTACCAGTTCGGCACCATCACCAGGCCGGGGCGTTTGACCAGCGTGGCGTCGTCGTAGACCAGCACGCTGTGGAAACGGGTGCCGTCCTGCGTCCATTCGACCGGGCGATGCACCATCTTCGCCTGGACGGCGAGGCTTGATCCGGCAAGCAACAGCAGACAGCAGAGTCGGGCGATGCGCATGGTCGATCCTCCGGTGGCGTTACGCTGCCCTCCCCTGCGCGTTCCCGAGGAACCTCCTTCGGTCGCAGGCGAGGGCAAAGATCTAAAGTCCTGCGGCGTGATCCGACAGGCGCCGCTTCAACGGCGCCAGCCGATCGAACAAGCGCACGCCGACGGCGCGCGCGGCGACCAGCGGCGGCGACTGCCAGGCGTAGATGCGCGCGAGCGCGTCGAAGCCGAGCGCATCCAGCGTGTCGGCGCTGCGCCGGCGCCGCGCATAGCGACGCAGCACGTGTTCAGCGCCGATGTCGCGGCCTGCCGCACGCGCCTGGACCAGGGTGTCGCGCAGCTCGGCCACGTCGCGCAGGCCCAGGTTGACGCCCTGCCCGGCCAGCGGATGCACCGCATGCGCGGCGTCGCCCAGCAGCACGAAGCGCTCGGCCTGGTAACGCTCGGCCAGTTGCAGCTTCAACGGAAACGCGGCGCGCGACGTGCTGCCGGTAATCCGGCCCAGGCGGAAATCGCTGGCGGCGCCGAGCTCGTCGCAGAAGCGCCGGTCGTCCAGCGCCAGCACGCGCTGCGCCTCGGCCTCGGGCAGCGACCACACGATCGAGCTGCGCCCGTCGGCCAGCGGCAACAGGGCGAGCGGGCCGCCCGGCAGGAAGCGCTGCCACGCCGTATCTTCATGCGCGCGCTCGGTGTCTACATGCGCCACCACCGCACGCTGCGCGTAATCGCGCCCGCGCGTGCCGATGCCGGCGAGCTGGCGCAGCGGCGAGCCGGCGCCGTCGGCGGCCACCAGCACGGCAGCAGGCAGCGTCGCGCCGTCGGCCAGTTGCAACTGGATGCGATCGTCGCGCGCCTCGAAAGCCGTCACTTCGGCCGGACACAGCCGGCGGACACCAGCTGTTTCCAGCGCCTGCCACAGCGTCCATTGCACCAGGCTGTTCTCGACGATGCAGCCGAGCAGGTCGCGACCTTCCGCAGCGGCATCGAAGTCGATCGACGCGCCGCTGGCGTCGTCCCACACGTGCATGCGCCGGTAGGCCGAGGCACGCGCCTGGCGGATGGACGTCCAGACGTCCATGTCATCCAGCAGCGCGATCGACGAGGGCGCCAGCCCGACCACGCGCAGGTCCACCTCGGCATCTGCGCACCACGGCCGCGGCGCCCGTGCTTCCAGCAGGGCGACGCTGAAGCCCGCGCGGGCCAGCGCGAGTGCAGCCGCCGCGCCGACCATGCCGCCGCCGACCACGGCCACGTCGAGTGCCGCGGCGCGGCGGCGCGGGGCGACCTCGCCGATGGCGGCGTTCATGGCACCCGCTCCAGCACGGCGCGCGGCGGCGTACCGCGAAAGCCCATGCCGCGCCGCGCCAGCGCCCGCTGCAGCGGCGGCAACCGGTCGCAGGCCAGCAAGGCCAGCGAGCGCAGCGGTGCCAGCAACGGTTGCCGCAGGCAGGCCAGTTGCACGAGGCCGTGGCTCATCGCCATGGTGCCTTCGCGATCCGGCGCGCGGCGTGCCGCATAGCGGGCGAGCATGTCCGCGTCGCCGGGATCGGCCTGCGCGGCCACCAGCTCGGCCAGGGTCAGCGCATCGCGCAAGCCCAGGTTGAAGCCTTGCGCGCCGATCGGATGCACGGTTTGCGCGGCATTGCCGATCAGCACCGCGCGCGATGCGATCAATTGCGCCGCCGCGACGCGGTGGATTGCGTAGGGATGGCGCCTGCCCGGTCGGCTCAGTCGCCCCAGGCGCCAGCCGAAGCGTTGCTGCGCCAGCTCGATGAAGGCGGCGTCATCCAGTGCGGCCACCGCAGCCGCTTCGTCCGCGGCCACCGTCAACACCAGCCCGCAGCGGCGTTCGGCCAGCGGCAGCAAGGCGATCGGACCGGCATCGGAAAAACGCTCGAAGGCACGGCTGGCGTGATCGCGCTCGGGGGTGACGGTGCAGACGAACAGGGTCTGCCGATAATCGTGGTGCTCGGCGTCGATGCCCAGTTGCGTGCGCACGAACGAGCCGGTGCCGTCGGCGCCGACCAGCAGCGGCGTGTCGATGTGGCGTGTGCCGTCGGCGGCGTTGACCTGCGCGCGCCAACCGCCAGCCAGCGGTTCGAGCGCGGACAGCGTGGCGGGGGCGAGCCGGGTCAGCCGGGTACAGGCGTCGAGCCGGCGCAGCAGGGCCGCGCCGAGTTCGCGCGCCGGCAGGGTCCAGCCCAGCGCGTCGACGCCTTGCTTGTCTGCGTCGATGCGCGCGCTGCCGAATTCACCGGCACGGCTGACCCGGATGTGCCGGATCGGCGTGGCGCGGGCGGCAGCGTGCTGCCATACGCCGATCGCGTCGAGCCCGTTGACGGTGGCCCTGGCCAGCGCGAGGTTGCGCTCGTCGTAGCTGGGCTGCGCATCGGCGCGCGGCGCGGCGGTCTCGACCAGGGTGGCGGCGACACCGGCCGCGTCCAGTGCGATCGCCAGGCTGGCACCGACCAGGCCGCCACCGACGATCAATACGCTGCCGCAAACAGGGGAGCCGGAGGGTTTCATGCCACGGATGATACGCGTCGACGCCGCACCGACGCATCGGGCCGGCCGCATTGGGCTAAACTTGCACGCCTGTATCCCGCAGCGCCGCACGGAGTTCCCATGGCAACCTCAACGACCCGACGCCTGGTCATCTTCCTGGGCCTGGCCCTGGTGATGGGCGTCACCCGCTTCCACCCCTCGCTGCTGCATCATGCGTTGTGGGACGCTTCGTGGGGCGTGTTTTTCCTCGCCGGCTTCTGGTTGCGCGGCCAGGGCCGCTGGGCCTTCCCGCTGCTGATGGCGGAAGCCGTGCTGGTGGATTACCTCGTGATCAGCGGCCAGGGCATCGACTTCTGGAGCCATTACTGCGTGTCCCCGGCCTACTGGTTCCTGCTGCCGTCCTACGGCGCGCTGTGGCTGGGTGGCAGCTGGCTGGCGAAACACCAGCAGGGCCTGAACCTGCGTACGCTGGGCCTCGCGGCCGGCACGCTGCTGGTGGCCGAGGGCGTCTGCTACCTGATCTCCAACGGCAGCTTCTACTGGCTCAGCGCCAGCGTTCCCGCGCCGCGCAGCCTCGGTGCGTGGTTCGGCAACCTTGGCGACTGGTACCTGCCGTTCCTCACCGGCACCGCCGTCTACGTGGGGCTGGGTGCGCTGCTGCATGCGCTGGCAACCCAGCTGACGCACGCCGCGCCGCGCAGCAGCCACGCCAGGCACTGACGTGGGCAACCGCCTCTCGCGGATCTACACGCGCACCGGCGACGATGGGTCGACTGGCCTCGGCGACGGCTCGCGCGTCGGCAAGGATTCGCCGCGGGTCAACGCCTACGGCACGGTCGACGAGCTCAACAGCACCATCGGCATGCTGCTGGCCGCCGATGGCGTCACCGACGAGGTGCGCGAGGTACTGACCCAAGTGCAGCATGACCTGTTCGACCTCGGCGGCGAGCTGTGCATCCCCGGCATGGCGATGGTCAACGACAGCGACATCGAACGGCTCGAGCACATCCTCGACCGGCTCAACGAGCCGCTGCCGCCGCTGAAGGAGTTCATCCTGCCCGGTGGCGGCATGGCCGCGGCCTGCGGCCACCTGGCGCGCACCGTGTGCCGCCGCGCCGAGCGCGAGGTGATCGCGCTGGCGCGGGTGGAGGATATCCGCACCCAGCCGCAGCGCTACCTCAACCGGCTGTCGGACCTGCTGTTCGTGATCTCGCGGGTGCTGGCGCGCGCCAGCGGCCACGGCGAAGTGCTGTGGCAACACGAGCGCCGCCCCAAGCCCAAGCCCTCCGCCTGAGCTGCCGCATGCTGCGGCTGTACACCCATTCCGCCTGCCTGCGGCACGATCCGGGGCCGGGCCACGTGGAACGGCCGGCGCGACTGCATGCGGTATTGCAGGCACTCGATCACGACCGCTACGCCGCGCTCGACCGTGTCGAGGCACCGCCGGCCACCCGCGAACAGCTGCTGCGCGTGCACGACGCGGGACACATCGGCGAAGTCCTGCTCGGCGCGCCGGCGGGCGAAATGCTGGCGCTGGACCAGGACACCGTGATGGGCCCCGGCTCGACCGAGGCGGCCCTGCACGCTGCGGGCGCCGTGGTGGCGGCGGTCGATGCGGTGCTCGGCGGCAGCGCGCAGCGCGCGTTCTGCGCGGTGCGCCCGCCCGGCCACCACGCCACGCGCGAGCGGGCGATGGGCTTCTGCCTGTTCGACAACGTCGCGGTGGGCGCCGCCCACGCGCTGGCCGCGCACGGGCTCAAGCGGGTCGCCATCGCCGATTTCGACGTGCACCACGGCAACGGCACGCAGGACATCTTCGAACGCGAGCCGCGCGTGCTGTTCGCCTCCAGCCACCAGTCGCCGCTGTACCCGGACAGCGGCCACGAGGACGAGCGCGGCTGCGGCAACATCGTCAACGGCGTGTTGTCGCCCGGCGCCGGCTCGCATGAATTCCGCGAACTGTGGGATGCCGTGCTGCTGCCGCGCCTGCACGCGTTCCGGCCGCAATTGCTGCTGATCTCGGCCGGCTTCGACGCCCACGCCAACGACCCCCTGGCCGACATCCGGCTGAGCGAGGAGGACTACGCCTGGCTCACCGAGCGGCTGGTCGCGCTGGCCCGCCGCCATGCCGAGGGGCGCATCGTCTCCACCCTCGAAGGCGGCTACGACCTCGCCGCCCTGGCCGCCAGCGCCGCCGCCCACGTGCAGGCCCTGATGGAGTGAATCGGCGCCCGCAGCCAAGCCCGCGCTGAACGCGCGGACGCATCGGAGGGGGCGTTTCTGCTAACTTGACCAGCCTTCGAGGTCGGCAGGTTCCATCGTGACATCAACGTTTCCTCCACGTCGCCTGCTGGCAGTCGCCGCCGCGCTGGCGCTCTTCGGCGGCCAGCTTCCCGCCGCCTCCGCCGCCCCGGCGGCACGCAAGGCGCCGGACCCGGCCGACCAGAGTTGCCCGCTGGGCTCGTTCCACTGCGCACCGCGCCCGCTCAACTACGCGATGTGCCGGCCCAACGCGCTGCTGGAGTTCTACGACCCGACGCTGAGCCGGGACAGCAGCCAGCGCGCAACCGCACCGGCGCACGTCACCGCGCAGCACGTGGACAGCTCCGACCAGTCGGTCTACCACCTCTCCGGCGACGTGCTGCTGCAGCGCGCCGACCAGCAGCTGCAGGCCGATACGCTCGACTACAACGACTCGACCACCGACTACGATGCGCGCGGCAACGTGCGTTACCAGGAGGCCGGGCAACTGCTCGCCGCCTCGCACCTGCGCGGCAACACCAATGCCAGCCGCGGTGTGGCCGACGACGTGCGCTACCAGATGCTGGAATCGCGCGGCAATGGCGTGGCGCGCCAGGGACACATGCTGGATGCCGAGCGCACCCGCTATTCCATGGCCACGTATTCCACCTGCGATGTCGGCCACCACGTGTGGGAGTTCCGCGCCAAGTCGATCAGCATCGACAAGGCCAGCGGCGTGGGCGTGGCGCGCGATGCCACCATGCGCATCGGCAAGGTGCCGTTCCTGTACCTGCCGTACTTCACTTTCCCCACCGACGACCGGCGCAAGAGCGGCTTCCTCTACCCCACGCTGGGCAACACCAGCCGCGCGGGTTTCCAGCTCAGCACGCCCTACTACCTCAACCTGGCGCCGAACTACGACGCCACGCTGGACCCGCGCTACTACAGCCGCCGCGGCCCGCTGCTGGCGGGCGAGTTCCGCTACCTGGTGCCCGGCAGCAGCGGGCAGCTCAACGTGGAGTACGTGCCCGAGGACCGCGGCAAGAGCGACGGCCTGGCCGACACCACCGGCAAGTCGCGCCACCTGGTGTCCTTCTCCGACCGCACCGCCCTGTGGGACGGCTGGCGCTTCACCGGGACGTACAACCACGTATCCGACGCCAGCTACCTGTACGACTACGGCAATGCGATGTCGCACAGCCCGGCGTACAGCCTTCGCTCCGGTGCGGCGATCAGCGGCGGCGGCAAGTGGTGGGACGCCTCCTTCGGCGCCACCACCTACCAGAACACCAACCCGTTCGCGACCGACTCCGCGCTGCCTTACCGGCAGCTGCCGTATGCACTGTTCAGCGCGGAAGTGCCGCTGTCGCGCTGGCTGCAGGCCGGCGTGGACACCAGCGCGGTGATGTTCCGCAAGCCCGGCTACGTCGAGGGACAGCGCGAGGACCTCTACCCCTACCTCGCGGCCGATTTCGGCAGTGCCGCGTGGTTCGTGCGGCCGCGCCTGGCCTGGCGCTACACCGCCTACCAGCTCAGCGACGGCTACCAGGACTACGGGCGATTCGGGCGGCTCAGCGGCACGGCAGTGTCGCCGTTCACCGAGCAGTCGCCGACCCGCTCGCTGCCGATCGTCAGCCTCGACTCGGGATTGATGTTCGACCGCAGCACCTCGCTGTTCGGCACGCACTACACGCAGACGCTGGAACCGCGCCTGTACTACCTCTACGTGCCGTACCGCGACCAGGACAACCTGCCGCTGTTCGACACCAACCTGATGTCGTTCGACTACTGGCAACTGTTCTCGACCAACCAGTTCTCCGGCGCCGACCGCCAGATGGACGCGAACAACGTCACCGCGGCGCTGACCACGCGCCTGCTGGACGACGATGGCGTCGAGCGGCTGTCGGCCAGCATCGGCCAGATCCGCTACCTCAGCCGGCAACGCGTGCTGGGCACCGACTGGACCGGCTCGGCCTACGTGGCCCAGCTCGACCTGCAATTGAACGACCGCTGGCGGGTGAACAGTTCCTGGCAGTGGAGCCCGAACAGCCGCGCCGTGGAGGCGGCCACGTTCGGTCTGCAGCGGCGCCTCGGCGATGCGGGCATCGTCAACCTCGCCTACCACTATCGGCGCGGCCGGCTGGAACAATACAGCGCCTCGGCGGTCTATCCACTGTCGGACAGGTGGCGGTTGTTCGGCGCCTGGGCGTTTGCCCCGGCGATCGACACCACCTACAAGCTCCCCAGCGGCACCGTCGACGCGATGCTTGGCGTGGAGTACGACAGCTGTTGCGTCACCCTGCGGCTGGTCGACCGCAATTACGTCAACCAGTCCTACTACGGCACCACGTCGCCACCTTCCGGAAGCAACCTCAATCGGCGCGACAACGCGATCATGTTCGAAATCGTATTCAAGGGGCTGGGCTCGACCGGCGGCCAGATCGAACCGCTGCTGCGCCGTGATATTCTCGGCTATCAATAATCCATCGCCTCGGCGATCCAGGCTTTTTTCTCGATGAAGCAATTCCTTGCATCCCTCCTGCTCGCCCTGGCGATCGCCGTGCCTGCCCATGCGCAGTTGCTGCAGTCGGCCGCACCGGCGAACCAGTCGCTCGATCGCATCGTCGCGGTGGTCAACGACGACGTCATCCTGCAGAGCGAGCTGGACGACGCGGTGCGCACGATCCAGCAGCAGTACGCCGGCCGCGGGCAACTGCCGCCGATGGACGTGGTGACGCGGCAGGTGCTGAACCGACTGATCCTGATGCGCCTGCAGGTGCAGCGCGCGCAGGAACAAGGCATCTCGGTGTCCAGCGCCGACGTCGACCGCGCGGTCCAGGGCGTGGCGCAGCAGAACCGGCTCACCCCCGAGCAGTTGCGCGCGGCGGTCGAGCAGCAGGGCGGCAGCTTCGCAGCATTCCGCAAGGAACTGAGCGACCAGATCACCGTGCAGCGGCTGCACCAGAACGTGGTGCAAAGCTCGGTCTCGGTGACCGACAGCGAGATCGACAACCTGCTCGACAGCCCCACCTACAAGGCCGGCGAAGTGCACCTGGCGCACATCCAGGTGAGCATCCCCGGTGGCGCGGACGCCGCGGCGATCCAGGCCAGCCAGGCCAAGGCCGAGCAGGCCGCCGCCGCCGTCCAGGGCGGCATGGATTTCGGCGCCGCCGCGATCCGCTACTCCGACGCTTCCGATGCACTGGAAGGCGGCGACCTCGGCTGGCGGCGCATGGACGAGATTCCGCCGGCGTTCGCCGACACGGTCGTCACGATGAAGCCTGGCCAGGTCAGCCAGATCCTGCGCGGCCCTACCGGCTTCCACATCCTCAAGCTGGTCGACCAGCGCAAGGGCGACCGCAAGATCGTCACCGAGTACCACGCGCGGCAGATCCTGATCAAGCCGAGCGAACTGCTGAGCTCCGCCCAGGCGCAGCAGAAGGCGCAGGACCTGTACCACCGCATCGTCGACAAGCACGAGGACTTCGCCGCGCTGGCCAAGGAGTTCTCCAAGGACGACACCACCGCCAACCTCGGCGGCGACATGGGCTGGTTCCAGCCCTCGGCATGGGGCACGACGATCGCCGCCAAGCTGGCCTCGCTGAAGGACGGCCAGGTATCCGAGCCGTTCCAGAGCGAGGCCGGCTGGCACCTGCTGGAGCGCCTGGGCACGCGCCAGAGCGACCAGACCGTGGAGATCGAACGCAACCAGGCGCGCCAGGCCATCGGCAACCGCAAGGCCGAGCAAGTCTACGACGACTACCTGCGCGACCTGCGTTCCAACGCCTACATCGAAATCCTCGTGCCGTCCCTGCGCGAACCCGAGCAGGCGCCCGCCGACGGCGCCGCACCCCAGGCCAGCTGAGCGCGATGGCGCTCACCCGGCTGGCCGTCACCGCGGGCGAGCCGGCCGGCGTCGGTGCGGAACTGCTGGTGCGGCTGGCCGGTACGTCGCTGGCGGCAAGCCTCGTCGCGATCACCGACCGCCACCTGCTCGAGCGCGCGGCGACACGCTGCGGCATGCACCTCGAATTGATCGACGACGACGGCGCACCGGCAGACTCCCGCGCCGCCGGCGCGCTGCGCGTGCGTCACGTGCCGCTGGCGACGAGGGAAGTGCCCGGCCACCCCGACCCGCGCAACGCGAGCCACGTGCTGGCCACCCTGGCCGAGGCCGCCGACGGCTGCATGGCCGGCCGTTATGCCGCGGTGATCACCGCGCCACTGCAGAAGTCCTCGATCAACGATGCCGGCGTCGCCTTCCGCGGACACACCGAATTCTTCGCCGAACGCGCGGGCGCCGAGGTGGTGATGATGCTGGCCAGCCCGCAGCTGCGCGTGGCGCTGGCCACCACCCACCTGCCGCTGTCGGCCGTACCGGCGGCGATCACGCCCGCATTGCTGACCCGCGTGCTGCGCATCGTGGACGCCGAACTGCGCGGCAAGTTCGGCATCGACCAGCCACGCATCGCCGTGCTCGGACTCAATCCGCATGCCGGCGAGGGCGGCCACCTGGGCCGGGAAGAAATCGATACGCTGATCCCCGTGCTGGACGTCTTGCGCGGCGAGGGCATGCAGCTGCTCGGCCCGCTGCCCGCCGACACCGCCTTCGTGCCGGCGCAACGCACGCATTACGACGCGGTGCTGGCGATGTACCACGACCAGGCCTTGCCGGTGCTGAAGAGCGAAGCGTTCGATTGCACCGTGAACGTCACCCTGGGCCTGCCCTTCATCCGCACCTCGGTGGACCACGGCACCGCGCTGGATCTGGCCGGCACCGGCCGCGCCGATCCGTCCAGCCTGATCGCCGCAGCCAACCTCGCCATGACGCTGGTGGCGCGAAGGCGAGGAGTGAGTGGAGAGGAGTGAGGAGCGAGAGAGCCGCTCGCGCACTCATCTCCCCGACCTTCCACACAGTCACTCCTCACTCCTCATTTCTCACTGCTCGCTCTGCCCCATGACCGCACGCCCCAAGAAAAGCTTCGGCCAGCACTTCCTGCACGACCGCCAATGCATCGAGCGCATCGTCGCGGCGATCGCACCGCGCGACGACGATTTCCTGGTCGAGATCGGCCCGGGCGAAGGCGCCCTGACGCTGCCCCTGCTGGGCGCGGCAGGCAAGCTCACGGCGATCGAGCTGGACACGGATCTGATCCCCGCCCTGCGTGCGCGCGCCGCCACGGTCGGTGCGCTGCACGTCGTGCACGCCGACGTGCTGAAGGTCGACTTCACCGCGATGGCGCACAGTCACGGCGTGCCGCGGTTGCGGCTGGCCGGCAACCTGCCCTACTACATCTCCAGCCCGATCCTGTTCCACTGCGTCGAGCACGCGGCGGCGATCGAGGACATGCATTTCATGCTGCAGAAGGAAGTCGTCGACCGGATGGCTGCCGCACCGGGCAGCAAGGTATACGGCCGGTTGTCGGTAATGCTGCAGCTGGCGTGCCGGGTGGAACCGCTGTTCGACGTGCCGCCGGAGTCGTTCCGGCCGCCGCCGAAGGTCGACTCTGCCGTAGTGCGACTGCAGCCGCTGCCGCCGGAAGAACGGCACGACGCCGACCCGGCGCAACTCTACGCCGTGGTGAAGGCGGCGTTCGCGCAACGGCGCAAGACGCTGTCCAACGCACTCAAGCAGGTGATGGACAGCGACGCGATCCGCCGCGCCGACGTGGACCCGCGCGCACGCGCCGAAACGCTGTCGCCGGCGGATTTCGTGCGTCTGGCCAAGGTCGTTCCGCCGGCGCAGTGAAGCCGTCGCGCACGCGCCGCCCCATTGGCGAGCGCAGGCCTTACAATCCGGGCATGACCGAACAATCCCCCTACACGATCGACGTGCAGGTGCAAACCCGTTTCGTTCCCGACCAGTCCAGGCCCGGGGACAACCGTTACGTTTTCGCCTACACCATCACCCTGCGCAACGCCGGCCAGCTGCCCGCGCGCCTGCTCGCACGGCGCTGGCAGATCACCGACGCGAACGGCAAGGTCGAGGAAGTGAGCGGCGACGGCGTGGTCGGCGAACAGCCGTGGATGCGCCCCGGCGAGGATTTCGAATACACCTCCGGCGCGGTGCTGGAGACGCCGGTGGGCATCATGGGCGGCAGCTACCAGATGCTCGCCGACGACGGCACCGAGTTCGAGGCGCCGATCCCGACCTTCACCCTGTCCATCCCGCGTACGCTGCACTGATGGCCCGGGACTGACATGGCTACGTACGCCATCGGCGACGTGCAGGGCTGCTATCCCGAATTGCAACGCCTGCTGGAGAAACTGCGCTTCGACCCCGCGCGTGACCAGCTGTGGTTCTGCGGCGACCTGGTCAACCGCGGCGGGCAGTCGCTGGAAACACTGCGACTGATCCACGACCTGCGCGACTCGTGCATTGTCACGCTGGGCAACCACGACCTCAGCCTGCTGGCGATCGCGCAGCGCAAGCCGGAGGCGCAGGCGCGGGTGAACCCCGAACTGCGCGAGGTGCTGTTTGCCGACGATGCGCCGGTGCTGTTCGAATGGCTGCGCTCGCAGAAGCTGATGCACCACGACGAACAGCTCGACTGGGCGATGGTGCATGCCGGCCTCGCACCGGTGTGGACGCTGCGCCAGGCGTTGCGTGCCGCCCAGGAGGTCGAGCGCGAGCTGTCCAGTCCGCGCCACTCGCGCCTGCTGCGCAACCTGTTCGGCAATCGTCCCGCGCAGTGGTCGAGCCGGCTGCAGGGCCAGGACCGTTACCGCGCCACCATCAACACCATGACGCGCATGCGCTACTGCGACGTCAACGGGCGCATCGACTTCGACGCCAAGGGCATCCCCGGCACGCAGAAGCCCGGCCTGTACCCGTGGTTTGCCGTGCCCGGCATGCGTCGACGCGATGTGCGTATCGTCTGCGGCCACTGGTCGGCGCTGGGCCGATTCGACGGACTGGGCGTGCACGCGATCGACACCGGCTGCGTCTGGGGCGGCAAGCTCACCGCACTGCAACTGGACGGCGAGGGGACGCACTACATCACCGTCAACGCCGAGCCGCATCGCAAGCGGCCGCCAGGCGGCGAGGACTGAAAGGCGAGGACTGAAAGGCGAGGAGTGAGTGGAGAGGAGTGAGGAGTGAGAGCGGGCCGGACAGCTTTCTCTCACTCCTCACTCCTCTCCACTCACTCCTGCTTTTGTCTCAGCTCAGCTGTCCGTGACAATGCTTGTACTTCTTGCCGGAGCCGCAGGGGCATGGCTCGTTGCGGCCGACCTTGGGGCCGGCATGCTGCACCGGTTGCGCGGCCAGGTGGGCACCGTCTTCCGGGGCCGCGCCGGCATTGCCGAACGCATCGGGCGGCGCGCCGCCGCCGGTGGCGAGCATCTGCTTCTGCAGGCGCTCGGCCATGCGCTGCTGCTCGGCCTCCATCGCGGCGACTTCCTCCTCGCTGCGGATGCGGATGCGCGCAAGCATCTGCACCACCTCGGACTTGATCCGCGCCAGCATGTCGGAGAACAGCTTGAACGCCTCGCGCTTGAACGCCTGCTTCGGGTCCTGCTGCGCGTAGCCCACCAGCGAGATGCCCTGGCGCAGGTAATCCATGCTGGAAAGATGGTCCTTCCAGGCGTTGTCGACCACGGTCAGCATCACGTGCTTTTCGAGCTGGCGCATGGTCTCGGCCCCGATCTGCGCCTCCTTGCCGTGGAACAGCTCGGCGACCGCCTCGTCCACGTGCTTGCGGATCATCTCGGCGTCGATCTCGCTCTGCTGCTCGACCCAGTGCTTGAGGTCGAGCGACAGGTTGAACTGGCTCTCCAGCTCGCGATCCAGGCCGGCGATATCCCACTGCTCGTCGATGGTCTGCGGCGGCACGTAGGCCTGCACCAGGGTCTGCACCACATCCTCGCGGATGTCGGCGACGGTGGCCGCGACCTCCTCGCCCTCCAGCAATTCGTCACGCTGGGTGTAGATCACCTTGCGCTGGTCGTTGGCGACGTCGTCGAACTCCAGCAGGTGCTTGCGGATGTCGAAGTTGTGCTGCTCGACCTTGCGCTGGGCCTTCTCGATCTGCCGGCTGATCATGCGATCTTCCAGCGCGTCGTCGTCCTTCATGCCGAAGCGCTTCATCCAGCGCACCAGGCCTTCGCCGCCGAAGATGCGCAGCAGGTTGTCCTCCAGCGACAGGTAGAAGCGCGAGGAGCCCGGGTCGCCCTGGCGGCCGGAGCGGCCGCGCAGCTGGTTGTCGATGCGCCGCGATTCGTGCCGCTCGGTGCCGATGATGTGCAGGCCGCCGGCGGCCAGCACCTGCTCGTGCCGCTTCTTCCACTCGGCCTTGACGCGCGCGCGGTCCACCTCGCTGGCGCCTTCGGGCAGTTCGGCCAGCGCGGCCTCGAGACTGCCGCCGAGCACGATGTCGGTACCGCGGCCGGCCATGTTGGTGGCGATGGTGACCTGGCCGGGCGCGCCGGCCTGCGCCACGATGTGCGCCTCGCGCTCGTGATGCTTGGCGTTGAGCACCTCGTGCGCCACGCCCGCCTTCTTCAGCAACCCGGACAGCAGCTCGGACACCTCGATCGAGGTGGTGCCGACCAGCACCGGCTGGCCGCGCTTGTGGCAGTCCTTGATGTCCTCGATCACCGAGTTGTACTTCGGTGTCTGCGACAGGAAGATCATGTCCGGGTTGTCCTTGCGGATCATCGGCTTGTGGGTGGGGATCACCACCACCTCCAGGCCGTAGATGCTCTGGAACTCGAACGCCTCGGTATCGGCCGTGCCGGTCATGCCGGCCAGCTTCTTGTACATGCGGAACAGGTTCTGGAACGTCACCGTGGCCAGCGTCTGGTTCTCGCGCTGGATCGGCACGCCCTCCTTCGCCTCGACCGCCTGGTGCAGGCCGTCGGACCAGCGCCGGCCGGCCAGGGTACGGCCGGTGAACTCGTCGACGATGATCACTTCGCCATCGCGCACGATGTAGTCGACGTCGCGCTGGTAGATGCCGTTGGCGCGCAGGGCGGCATTGAGATGATGAACCACCGCGAGATTCTTGGAGTCGTACAGGCCGCTGTCCTGGTCGATCACGCCGGCCTCGCGCAGCAGCTCGTCCGCGTGCTGCATGCCGGCCTCGGACAGATGCACCTGCTTCTGCTTCTCGTCGACCCAGTAGTCGCCCTCGCTGTCTTCCTCGGCCTGGCGGATCATCCGCGGCACGATCTTGTTGACGGCGATGTACAACTGCGGGGAATCCTCCGCCGGGCCGGAGATGATCAGGGGCGTGCGCGCCTCGTCGATCAGGATCGAGTCGACCTCGTCGACGATGGCGTAATGCAGGCCGCGCTGGTAGCGCTGCTCCTTGCTGAGCGCCATGTTGTCGCGCAGGTAGTCGAAGCCGAACTCGTTGTTGGTGCCGTAAGTGATGTCGGCCGCATACGCCGCGTGCTTGTCGGCGTGGTCCATGCCCGGGTACACCACGTCGACGGTCAGGTCGAGGAAGTTGTACAGCTTGCTCATCTGCGCCGAGTCGCGCCGCGCCAGGTAGTCGTTGACGGTGACCACGTGCACGCCTTTGCCCGCGATCGCGTTGAGGTATACCGGCAGCGTCGCCACCAGGGTCTTGCCTTCGCCAGTGCGCATCTCGGCGATCTTGCCCTGGTGCAGCACCATGCCACCGATCAACTGCACGTCGTACGGACGCATGCCCAGGGTGCGGCGCGAGGCCTCGCGGGCCACCGCGAAGGCTTCCGGCAGCAGCTTGTCCAGTGATTCGCCGGCGGCGTAACGCTGCTTGAACTCGGCAGTCTTGCCGCGCAACGCGGCATCGTCCAGTTTCTCCATCTCCGGTTCCAGCGCATTGATGCGATGGACCGTACGTGAAAGCTGACGCAGCACACGCTCGTTGCGGCTGCCAAACAGACTCGTCAGGGCACGATTGAACATCGATTTTCCGGTTGGGGGAACAAGACGCCCGCTGCACGCGCGAGCCAATCGGGCATGTTACTACATGCCCGGTACGGCTCACCCGCTCTGGCGGGATGGAGGTGCCCGCGCCGCGCGGGAACGCCGGCGAACCGTCAGGAACTGGCGGCTGCCGGGACCGGATTCAAGGGATCAGGGCATCCCTAGCGGTGGCTGCGCACGAACGCCAGCGGGTTGACCACGCGATCGTGGTACCAGACCTCGAAATGCACGTGCGAGCCGGTGGAGCGGCCGGTGGAGCCGGCCTGCGCGATCACGTCGCCGACCTGCACATGCTGGCCGGGATGCACGTCCAGCTTGCTGTTGTGGGCGTAGCGGGTCATGTAGCCGTTGCCGTGGTCGATCTCGACCACGTTGCCGTAGCCGCGACGCACGCCGGCGAAGGTCACCATGCCTTCGGCCACGGCATGCACCGGCGTGCCGAACGGCGTGGCGATGTCGATGCCGGTGTGCCGCGCCGACTGGCCGTCGAACGGGTCCGGACGCACGCCGAAATAGGATGAGATGTAGCCGTGCACGGGCATGCCGGTGGGCTTCAGGTTCGACTCGATGCGGGCATCGAGCAACAGGCTCTGCAGCGCCGACAACTGCGCCTGCTGGACGTTGAACTGGCCGGTGAGGCGGTCGATGCCGGCCTCCAGCGAGGGCGGCATGGCGTAACCGGTGCTGCTGGTGTCCTCGACACCGCCGACGGCGGGCGGCTGGTCGAAGTTGAACTCGCCGCTGTCGAGCTTGCCCACTTGCACCAGGCGCTCACCGAGCGCGTTCAGGCGGGTCGACTGCGCCTGCAGCTGGCCCAGCTTGAGCGCCAGGGCATCCAGGCTGCGCTGCGCATCCGCGCGCACGCCGCCGAGTTCGGCGTTCTGCCGGCGGATCTGCTGCTGCAGGTCGTGGATCTGGCTCAGCGCGCGGTCGCGCGGGCTGGCGATGGCGAGGGTCAGCGCGCCGCCCAGGGCCAGGCAGCCCAACACGCCCAGCGACAACATCGAGAACAGCTTCCAGCGCACCCGCCGGCTGGCCAGATCCAGGGTTTTAGGCAGCTTGCGGGCACGTGAGACGAGTATGATCTGCATGTCTTTCCAAAATCGAATGTCGGCACCATGCACCGCGCGGAACCCGCCACTTCCCGTCGCCGCGACAACGGACCGAAATCCCTTGCCGATTGCGGCTCCTTCGCGTCGCTGGCCCGAAAGGCCGACGCGCTGGAAGCGCTGGACCGCGCACTGCGCCAGACGTTGCCATCGCCGCTGCGCGAACAGGTCAGATTCGCCAATCTGCGCAACAACCGCCTCGTCTTCCTGGCGTCTTCACCGGCCTGGGCGTCACGCCTGCGCTTGATGCAGGCACAGATCCTTGCCTCCGCAAGCGCCGTCGGCGCCTGCGCCAGTTCAGTCACCGTGAAAGTGGCTCCCCAACCACCGGCCGTTACCGTGCCGGAGCAGTCAAAACCGCTTTCGCCAGCCGCGGCCGCCCACCTCAGGGCTGCCGCTGCCTCGTCCACAGACCCCGAATGGCGGGATCTGTTCCTTCAGCTGGCGTCCTTCGCCGAAACCGCTGATTCCCCCGAGAACCCCTCGTACTGAAAGGCGTTCCTGCGAGACGCGCCGCGTCTTGCCCCCGCGGGCTGACCCGCGCGAGCAGCGTTTATACCACGTGAAGAGTTAATGAAAAGTCCAGCCCTCGCGGGGCTGTGACCCAACCCGCGCGGCGAGTGTGTCGCGGTCAACAAAAATGGCCGGATCTTGCGATCCGGCCATTCGGGTGGGCAGTGCCGGAACAGGCCGGCGTGGTTTCGGGTGTCAGATCGCCTGGGCCGGGTGGGCGTAGGAGATCGGCGACACCGCCGGATCCTCGTGGTAGCTGACCTCTTCCCACGCCGAGGCATCGGCGATCAGGGCGCGCAGCAGCTTGTTGTTCAACTCGTGGCCCGACTTGTGCGCGTGATAGGCGCCGATCAGGCTGTGGCCGAGCAGGTACAGGTCGCCGATGGCGTCCAGGATCTTGTGCTTGACGAACTCGTCCTCGTAACGCAGGCCGTCCTCGTTGAGCACGCGGTAGTCGTCGAGCACCACGGCGTTGTCCATCGAGCCGCCCAGCGCCAGGTTGTGCTCGCGCAGCATCTCGATGTCACGCATGAAACCGAAGGTGCGCGCGCGGCTGACTTCCTTGACGAAGGAGGTGGTGGAGAAGTCGATCTCGGCGCGCGAGGTGCGCTTGGAGATGATCGGGTGGTTGAAGTCGATCGAGAAGCCCACCTTGAAGCCTTCGAACGGCTCGAAGCTGGCCCACTTGTCGCCTTCCTGCACCTTGATCGGCTTCTTGATGCGGATGAAGCGCTTGGCCACCGGCTGCTCCTCGATGCCGGCGGACTGCAGCAGGAACACGAACGGTCCCGCACTGCCATCCATGATCGGCACTTCCGGCGCCGACAGGTCGACGTAGGCGTTGTCGATGCCGAGCCCGGCCATCGCCGACAACAGGTGTTCGACGGTGGCCACGCGCACTTCACCATTCATGAGCGTGGTGGAAAGGCGTGTGTCGCCGACGTTGTCCTGGCGTGCGCGGATGTCCACCGGCGGATCGAGATCCGTCCGACGGAAAACGATGCCCGTGTTCGGCGCGGCGGGACGCAAGGTCATGTAGACCTTGTCGCCCGTGTGCAAGCCGACACCGGTCGCCCGGATGATGTTTTTAAGCGTACGCTGCTTGATCATTATTGTTGGGACCCGTGGAGGCAGCAGCCAATCAGGAGCGGATGCTAACACAGTTTTAACCTGGGATAAAAGCAAACCGCACCGTACAGTCTGGTTAAGCCTTCATCTTTCTTTCATCCTTGGGAACTGGCGCACATTTGGCGCCCGCCAGCGCCGAAAGATAAGGAGCGAAGCCCGGGCCTGGGACGGGAATCCGGCCCGGGACATCGCTTCGGCACCGCGGCGACAAATCCGCGGCCCTGCCCCGCGCGCCCATCCCGGCGCACGGCATCGGGTGCCAACCAACCGCCGTCGCCGCAGCCATCGTCGCGCCATCGCGGACCTTGCAAACGGCCTGCCGCAAGGCAGCCATTCGTGAGGCAATGGAGTGACTGACCGACCCGGCGGGCGATCGTTCAACGCATCGACATGCTCCGCAATGCTCCTCAATCAGCCTGCCGGCGCAGGAATGCCGGAATGTCCAGGTAATCGAGGCCGGCATCGCCATGCTTGGCCGCTGCGCTGGACTCGGTCCGACCCTGCACCTCCGGCTGGGCATAGTCCACCACCTCGTTGCCGGTGCCGGTACGCAGCACCACCGGGCGCGGACGCATCTGCATCTGCTGGGTTTCGACCATGCGGATCGGCGGCTGGCTGCGCGAGGCATTGGCGCGGTTGAGGCCGGTGGCCACCACGGTCACGCGCACGTCGTCCTTCATGTCCGGGTCCAGCGAGGTGCCGATCACCACGGTGGCGTCTTCGCTGGCGAAGTCGTGGATGATGCGGCCGATCTCGTCGAACTCGCGCATGGTGAGGTTCGGACCGGCAGTGACGTTGACCAGGATGCCGCAGGCGCCGTTCAGGTTGACGTCCTCCAGCAGCGGGTTCTTGATCGCCGCCTCGGCCGCCGCCTGGGCGCGATCGTCACCGCGGGCGGTGCCCGAGCCCATCATGGCCAGGCCCATCTCCGACATCACGGTGCGCACGTCGGCGAAGTCGACGTTGATCAGGCCAGGGGCGGTGATCAGGTCGGCGATGCCCTGCACGGCGCCCTGCAGCACGTCGTTGGCGGCCTTGAACGCGTTGAGCAGGGTGACCTCGCGGCCGAGCACGCTGAGCAGCTTCTCGTTCGGCACGGTGATCAGCGAGTCGACGTGCTGCGACAGGTCCTCGATGCCCTTCAGGGCGACCTGCATGCGCCGGCGGCCCTCGAACGGGAACGGCTTGGTGACGACCGCGACCGTCAGGATGCCCTTCTCCTTGGCCAGCTGCGCCACCACCGGCGCCGCGCCGGTGCCGGTGCCGCCGCCCATGCCGGCGGTGATGAACACCATGTCGGCGCCTTCGAGCATCGCCTCGATCCGTTCGCGATCCTCCAGCGCGGCCTGCCGGCCGACCTCGGGATTCGCGCCGGCGCCGAGACCCTTGGTCACGTTGCCGCCGAGTTGCAGGTGGGTGCGCGAGCCGCAGTTGGTCATCGCCTGGGCATCGGTATTGGCGACGACGAACTCGACGCCTTCGATGTTGGCGTTGAGCATGTGCGCCACGGCATTGCCACCGCCGCCGCCCACGCCGATCACCTTGATGACTGCATTGGGTGCAAGTTTATCGATCAGTTCAAACATTTCCCGTCCTCCGTAGAGTTGTTGTCGTTTTAACCGCGGGGAGCGACTCCTGTCGGCCCGTGGTGGTGGGTGGATTTCCTTCCACCCGGGGCGGCAGCTCCTGCGCCGCCCGAAACCGCATTGCTAGAAATTCCGCGTGAGCCAGCCGCGCAGCTTGTCGACCATCCCGCCCATGCTGCTGCCCACCGGTCCGCCGACCCGCGCGCCGCCGGCGCGCGCGCCATGCAGCAGCAGACCTACGCCAGTGGCATGCAACGGACTGGAAACCACCTCGCCGAGACCCTCGACTTGCTGCGGCAGGCCGATGCGCACCATCTTGTGGAAGATCTCCTCGGCCAGCTCCAGCGCACCTTCCATCTTCGAGGCGCCGCCGGTAAGCACCACGCCGGCGGCGACCAGGCTCTCGTAGCCGGAGCGGCGCAACTGGTCCTGCACCATCTCGAAGATTTCCTCGTAGCGCGCCTGCACGCTCTGCGCCAGCGACTGCCGCGCCAGCCGGCGCGGCGGGCGGTCGCCGACGCTGGGCACCTGGATGGTTTCCTCCGCGTGCGCCAGCCCGGTCAGCGCGCAGGCGTACTTGATCTTGATCTCCTCCGCGTGCGCGGTGGGCGTGTGCACGCCGTAGGCGATGTCGCTGGTGACCTGGTCGCCGCCGACCGGCAGCGACGCGGTGTGGCGAATCGAGCCCTGGGTGTAGATCGCGATGTCGGTGGTGCCCGCGCCGATGTCGACCAGGCACACGCCGAGCTCGCGCTCGTCGTCGGTCAGCACCGCCTTGGCGCTGGCCAGCGCGGAAGGAACCAGCTCATCGACGGTGAGTCCGCAGCGCTGGATGCACTTGGAGATGTTCTGCACCGCGGCGGCAGCGCCTGTGACCAGGTGCACGTTGGCCTCCAGCCGCACGCCGCTCATGCCGACCGGGCGGCGGATGCCGTCCTGGCCGTCGATGCGGTATTCCTGCGACTCCTTGTAGAGCACCTTGCGGTCGGCCGGGATCGCCACCGCGCTGGCGGCCTCCAGCACCTGTTCCAGGTCAGCGGCGGTGACCTCGCGCTCGCGGATCGCCGCGTTGCCGTGCGAGTTGCGCGTTTCCAGGTGGCTGCCGGAGATCGAGGCGTAGACCGATCGGATGTCGCAACCGGCCATCAGCTCGGCCTCCTCCACCGCGCGCTGGATCGAGTGCACGGTCGATTCGATGTCGACCACCGAGCCACGCTTCATGCCGCGCGAGACGTGGGTGCCGATGCCGATCACGGTGATCGGCTCGCCCGGTTCGTACTCGCCGACGATCGCCACCACCTTGGAGGTGCCGATGTCCAGGCCGACGACCAGCTGCTTTTCATTGCGCGTTTTCATGGCGAGACAGTCATGAGCGGGGTGAACCTCCAGCCGGGGCGCCGGCCGCGTCGGGCCAGCGCACGGCAAAGCCGTTGGTGTAGCGAAGATCGGCGTAAACGAAGCCGTCGGCATGGCCGGCGATCAGCTGCGGGTAGACGTCGAGGAAACGATGCAGCCGGCGGCCGGCCTGCTCGCGGTCGCCGATCACGATGCGCGCGCCGCTGCCGGTGGTGACACTCCAGCTGCCGCGTTCGGTCAGCGCCACGCCATTGATGCGCAGGTGGGTGCCGGCAAACGCCTTGCTGACATCGGCGTAGAAGCTCACCACCTCGGCCAGCCGCGCATCCGGACCACTCAGGCCGGGCAAGGCGGTCAGCTGATCTACGCCGGGGGCGTCGAACACGCGGCCCTGGCGGCTGATCAGCTGCCTGTCATTCCAGCGCGCGAACGGCTGGCGCTCGTAGATGCGCAGTTGCAAGGTATCGGGCCAGCGCTTGCGCGCCTCCACCGACTCCACCCACGGCAACGCGGCGACAGCCTTCTGCACCGCATCGAGATCCAGCGCGAAGAAACCCTTGCCCAGTCGCGGCAGCACCGCCGTGCGGATCTCGGCAGCAGTGACGTGCTTGAACTCCGCCTGCACGGTCAGCTGGGTCACCGGCCAGCGATCGGCGGCAAACCACCCGCGCAGCAGCCCGACGACCGGCAACGCGACGAGCGCGATGGCCAGGCACCAGGCAGCGAGGCGGATGGGGCCTTTCATGGGGCGCCCCCCTCGGAGCCGCGGGCATGGGCAGAACCGGCGTTTGCGGAATCCCGAATCCCCAAACCCGAATCCCGAGCGAAGCTCGTCTCCAGCACACGCCAGCACAGTTCCTGGTAGTCGATGCCGGCGGCGGCGGCGGCCTTGGGCACCAGCGAGTGCGAGGTCATGCCGGGGGCGGTGTTGACCTCCAGCAGCCAGGGACGGCCGTTGCGGTCGCGCATCACGTCGACGCGGCCCCAGCCGGCGCAGCCCAGCGCGTCGAACGCAGCCAGCGACAGCACCGCCAGTTCGTCCGCCGCGGCACCTTCGGCACCGGGGCAGATGTACTGGGTGTCCTCGGCCACGTACTTGGCGTTGTAGTCGTAGAACGCTCCCTTGGGCACGATATGGATGCTCGGCAGCACCTGGCGGCCGAGAATGGCGACGGTAAGTTCGTCGCCCTCGATCAGGGTTTCCATCAGCAGATCGCCCGGATAGCGCTCGGCCAATTCGACCGCCGCGGCCAGGTCCTGCTCGGCGAACACCCGGGTCACGCCGACGCTGGAGCCTTCGCATGCGGGCTTGACGATCAGCGGATAGCCGATCCGCCGCGCCGCGGCGAGCACGTCCGCGCCACGCGGCAGCGCGGCGAAGGTCGGCGTGGACAGGCCCAGCGATTGCCACACGCGCTTGGAGCGGGTCTTGTCCATCGACAACGCCGAGCCGAGCACGCCCGAACCGGTGTACGGCACGTGCAGCGATTCCAGCGCACCTTGCAGCACGCCATCCTCGCCACCGCCGTGCTGGCCGTGCAGGATGTTGAACACACGCGCGAAGTGGCCCGCGCGCAGCGCGTCGAGCAGGGCCGGGATACCGTCGATCGCATGCGCGTCGATGCCGCGCGCGCGCAGTGCGGCCAGCACGTTGCGGCCGGAATCCAGCGACACCTCGCGCTCGGCCGAGCTGCCGCCCATGACCACCGCTACACGGCCGAACTGCGCGGGATCGGTGATGCGGGAGGTGCCGGGATTCGTGATTGCGGCCATCATGCGGCCCCCTTCGTCTTGAGTTGGCCGGCGTTCGCCAGCTCGACCGCCGCCGCGCCGATGTCGCCGGCGCCGAGCAGCAGC
Organism: Rhodanobacter sp. UC4443_H10; assembly: GCF_052978325.1. Taxonomy (NCBI): domain Bacteria; kingdom Pseudomonadati; phylum Pseudomonadota; class Gammaproteobacteria; order Lysobacterales; family Rhodanobacteraceae; genus Rhodanobacter; species Rhodanobacter sp. UC4443_H10. The sequence continues at coordinate 1,843,425 of NZ_CM129668.1, forward strand.
AACAGGTCGCCGTCGTGCAGCAGGCTGGGCAGGCTGGCGCGGAACTCGCGCGGATGCTCGACCAGCACCGGGTCGACCTTGCCGCGCGCACGCACGGCACGCGCCAGCGCGCGGCCGTCGGCGCCGGCGATCGGCGCCTCGCCGGCCGGGTACACATCGGTCAGCACCAGCACGTCGGCGTCGGCCAGCACGTTGGCAAAATCGTCCAGCAGGTCGCGCGTGCGGCTGTAGCGGTGCGGCTGGAAGGCCACTACCAGGCGCCGCTCCGGCCAGCCGCCGCGCACCGCCGCGAACACCGCCGCAATCTCGCGCGGGTGGTGGCCGTAGTCGTCGACCAGCAGCACGCGGCCGCCATCGATGGCGAGCTCGCCGCGCCGATGGAAGCGCCGGCCCACGCCCTGGAAACCCTTCAGTGCGGCGGCGATCGCCGCCACCTCGACACCGAGCTGCCAGCCGATCGTGGCGGCGGCCAGCGCGTTGAGCACGTTGTGCCGCCCGGGCAGGTTCAGCGTGACCGGCACGGCCGCCGCGCCATCGGGCAACTGCAGTTCGAAATGCATCTCGAAACCCTGCTGGCGCAGGTTCAGCGCGCGCACGTCGGCGTCCGCGCTGTCGATGCCGTAACGGATCACCCGGCGATTGGTGGCCTTGGCCAGCGCGGCCACTTCCGGGTCGTCCACGCACAGCACCGCCAGGCCGTAGAACGGCAGCCGGTGCAGGAAATCGGCGAACGCCTTCTTCACCTCGGCGAAGTCGCCGTGGTAGTTCTCCAGGTGGTCGGCGTCGATGTTGGTGATCGCGGCGATCACCGGCGACAGCAGCAGGAACGAGCCGTCCGACTCGTCCGCTTCGGCCACCAGGTACTGGCCGGTGCCGAGCCGCGCGTTGGCGCCGGCCGCATTGAGCTGGCCGCCGATCACGAAGGTCGGGTCGTAACCGGCCTCGGCCAGGACGCTGGCGGTGAGGCTGGTGGTGGTGGTCTTGCCGTGCGTGCCGGCGATCGCGATGCCGCGGCGAAAACGCATCAGCTCGCCCAGCATTTCCGCACGCGGGATCACCGGGATGCGCGCCGCGAGAGCAGCAGCCAGCTCCGGGTTGTCCGGCTTGATCGCGCTGGAGGTGACCACCACGTCGGCGCCGGCGACGTTCTCCGCGGCGTGGCCCACGTGCACGGTGAGGCCCAGCCGCTGCAGCCGCTGCACCGTGGGTGAGCCGGCACGGTCGGAACCGGACACCGCGTAGCCCAGGTTGTGCAGCACCTCGGCGATGCCGCTCATGCCCACGCCGCCGATGCCGATGAAATGCACCCGGCGAAACGTGCTCATCGGGTCCTGCTGGGCGGAGAGCCGGCTCATGCAGCCACCTCCGTGCAGGCGCGCGCGATCACCTGCGCCGCGTCGGGCTTGGCCAGCGTGCGTGCCGCTTCGGCCATGGCCAGCAGGGCGGTTCGATCGCCGAGCAGCGCAGCCAACCGCTGCGCCAGTTGTTGGTTGTCCAGTGCATTCTCCTGCATGATCTCGGCGGCGCCGACCGCCGCAAGCGCCTCCGCGTTGCGCGTCTGGTGGTCGTCCACCGCGTACGGAAACGGCACCAGCAAGGCGCCGAGCCCGGCGGCGGAAAGTTCGGCCAGGGTCAGCGCACCAGCACGGCAGACCGCCAGGTCCGCCCAGCCGTAGGCATCGGCCATGTCGTCGATGAAGGCCACCACGCGCGCTTCCACGCCGGCCTGCGCATACGCCGCGCGTGCCTCGTCGAGGCCACGACTGCCGCATTGGTGCAACACCTCGGGACGCTGCCCGGGTTCGAGTCGGGCCAGCGCCTGCGGCACCGCGAGATTCAGCGCACGCGCCCCAAGGCTGCCGCCCAGCACCAGCAAGCGTGGCGCACCCGGGCGATCGACCATGCGTTGCGCCGGCGGCGGCAGCGCGCCGATCACCGCACGTACCGGATTGCCGACCCACTGCGCCTGCGGCAGCACGCCGTCGAAGCCGGCCAGCACGCGGCGCGCCAATGCGGCCAGCTTGCGGTTGGTGAAACCGGCCACGCGATTCTGTTCATGCACCAGCAGCGGCCGCCGCAGCAGCCACGCGGCGAGACCGCCGGGGCCGGCCACGTAGCCACCCATCGACAGCACGCTGCGCGGACGCAGCCGCCGCAGCAACGCCAGCGAGGCAAGAAGCGCGCGCAGCAGCATCAGCGGCGCCAGCAGCCGGGTCTTCCAGCCTTTTCCGCGCAAACCGCCCACCGCCACCGTGTGCAACTCGATCCCGTGCGCCGGCACCACCCGCGTCTCCATCCCGCCGACCGCCCCCAGCCACGCCACCGGCACACCTTGCCCGCGCAGGCATTCGGCCACCGCCAGTCCCGGGAAGATGTGTCCACCGGTGCCGCCGGCCATGATGAGCACCGGTCGCGGATCGGCAAAAGCAGGCCGCGCCCCGCGCCGGTCTTCGCCCATTCCCGATTCCCGCGTCGCGGCGTTCATGCGGCCTCCGCCTCGCGCGGCGTCACCGCGGCATTCGCGTCGGCCACGGTCACGGCTGCCGGCATGCGCGTGGCCATCTGGCGGGCGTCCAGCGCGCGATTGATCTCGAAAGTGGCGCGCAGCAGCACGCCGGCCATGGCACAGGTGAGCACCATCGAGGAGCCGCCGTAGCTGATCAGTGGCAGGGTCAGGCCCTTGGTCGGCAAGGCGCCGAGGTTCACGCCCACCGACACGATCGCCTGCATCGCCAGCATCAGCGACACGCCGAAGGCCACGTAGCCGGCAAAGCGCTGGTTCACGTCGACACCCTTCAGGCCCATTTGCAGCCCACGCCAGACGGCGAGCGCGAACAGGCCGATCACCAGTACCACGCCGGCCAGGCCCAGCTCCTCGCCGATCACCGCGAAGATGAAATCGGTATGCGCCTCGGGCAGGTAGGAGAGTTTCAGCACGCTGGAACCCAGGCCCACGCCATCCCACTCGCCGCGGCCGATCGCCATCAGCGACTGGGTCAGCTGGAAGCCGTCGTTGAACGGGTCCTTCCATGGGTCGAGGAACGAGGTCAGCCGCTTCATGCGGTAGCTCTCGCCGGTCGCCGCGATGTACAGCAGCGGCATCAGCGGCAAGCCCATCAGGAACAGGAAGATCGGCCGCGCCCCGCCCAGCCAGACCATCGCGATGGTCACCGCAATCACCAGCGTGGCCGAACCGAAATCCGGCTGCGCCAGCAGCAGCAGCACGATGATGCCGGCCACGGCGATCGGCTTGATCAGGCCGAGGAAGCGGGTCTCCACGTTGATGCGGTGGCGCACCAGATAGCTGGCGATGTAGATCACCAGGATCAACTTCACCGCCTCCACCGGCTGGAACGTGGTCACCAGCAGGTTGAGCCAACGCCGCGCGCCGTTGATGCGCATGCCCAGGTGCGGCACGAACACCGCCAGCAGCAGCACGAATGCCAGTGCCAGCAACGGAAACGCAAACTTCTCCAGCAGCCGCAGCTCCGTGCGCATGGCCAGCCCGGCCGCGACCATGCCGATGCCGAGGAACACCAGGTGCCGGCGCAGGAAATAGAACGCGCCCAGCTCCTGGCTGTCCGCCACCGCGATCGAACTGGACGCCACCATCACCACCCCGAGGCTGGCCAGCCCCACCAGCGCAACCAGCAGCCACGGGTCGAAATGCCCCCGCGGGCCATTGCGACGACGAGCCTGGGAGGCGGCGTCAAACATTTGCTTGCTCCGCTGCGAGGGAATAGGAAATAGGGAATAGGGAATGGGAAGAGCATGCGGGCGCACGGTCGCGACGCACTGCGCGCTCTTTCCCATTCCCTATTCCCGATTCCCTATTCCCGGCTCTCATCAGCGCACCTTCAACGTGGCAAGACCGACCAGCACGAGGACGACGGAGATGATCCAGAAGCGCACGATCACGCGCGGCTCGGGCCAGCCCTTCAGTTCGAAGTGGTGGTGCACCGGCGCCATGCGGAACACCCGCTTGCCGGTGAGCCTGAAGCTGGCCACCTGGATCATCACCGAGGCGGTTTCCATCACGAACACGCCGCCCATCACCAGCAGCACGATCTCCTGACGCACGATCACCGCGATGCAACCCAGTGCCGCGCCGATCGCCAGCGCGCCCACGTCGCCCATGAACACCTGCGCCGGATAGGTGTTGAACCACAGGAAGCCCAGCCCCGCTCCGGCCAGCGCGCCGGTGACGATCGCCAGCTCGCCCGCGCCGGGAATCGCCGGCACGCCGAGGTACTCGGAGAACACCCGGTTGCCGGCCACATAGGCGAACACGCCCAGCGCGCCGGAGACCAGCACCGTCGGCATGATCGCCAGCCCATCCAGCCCGTCGGTGAGGTTCACCGCGTTGGAGAAGCCCACGATCATGAAGTAGGTGATCACCACGAAGAACAGCCCCAGCGGCACCACCACGTGCTTGAACAGCGGCACGTACAGCGCGGTCTCCGCCACGGTGGCGCCATGCACGGCGTGCGGCGCGGTGTAGAACAGGAACAGCGCCGCGCCGAGCCCGAACACCGACTGCCAGAAATATTTCCAGCGGCTGGCCAGACCGCGGCTGTCCTTCAGCACCAGCTTGCGGTAGTCGTCGTAGAAACCGATCGCACCGAAGCTCAGCAGCACGCCGAGCACCACCCATACGTAACGGTTGTGCACGTCGGCCCACAGCAGGGTGGCCACGGTGACCGAGAGCAGGATCATCACGCCGCCCATGGTCGGCGTGCCGGCCTTGACCAGGTGCGTCTGCGGACCGTCGCTGCGCACCACCTGGCCGGCCTTCAGCGCGGCCAGGCGGTTGATCAGCCACGGCCCGCACAGCAGCGACAGCGACAGCGCGGTGAGCGCAGCCATGATGGCGCGGAAGGTGATGTACTGGAACAGATGCAGGGCGGTGAAATGCCGCGCCATCCAGTCGGCCAGCTCAAGCAGCATCGTTCGCACCTCCGTGGGCGGGCGCGGCAATGAGCGCGGCCACCACCTGTTCCATGCCGGCCGAACGCGAACCCTTGACCAGGCAGGTGACGCCCGCGTGCAGCTGCGCGCGCAGCGCGTCGATCAGGGCCGGCTTGTCGGAAAAATGCTCGCCGCCAGCGCCGAACGCCTCCACCGTGGCCGCGCCCAGCGGGCCGACCGCGAACAGGCGATCGACGCCGCGCTCGCGCGCCCGCTCGCCGATGCTCGCATGCAGCGCACGCGCATCCGCGCCCAGCTCGGCCATGTCGCCCAGCACCAGCCAGCGTTCGCCGCCGGCCAGCAGCAGCGTGTCGATGGCGGCCGCCATGGAACCGGGGTTGGCGTTGTAGCTGTCGTCGATGACCGTCCAGCCGCCGACGGCAACCAGGCGGCGCAGGCGGCCGGCCACGCCGGAAACCTGCTCCAGCCCGGCAACGATGGTTTCCAGCGGCACCTGCAACGCCAGCGCCACCGCAGTGGCGGCCAGCGCGTTGGCGACGTTGTGGCGACCGGGCAGCGGCAAAGTCACCTCGGCCTCGCCTGCCGGCGTGTGCAGCATGAAGCGCGAACCGTCGGCGCGCAGTTCGATCGCACCGGCGCGCACGTCGGCCGGTTGCTCCAGGCCGAAACGCAGCGTCTTGCGCGCACCGGCGAGCCCGCCGAAGAAGCTGGCAAAGCTGTCGTCCGCGTTGATGATGGCAATGCCGTCGGCCGGCAAGGCCTGGTACAGCGCGCCCTTGGTTTCGGCCACGCCCTCGATGCTGCCCATGCGTTCAAGATGGGCCGGCGCGATGAGCGTGACGAGGCCGATATCTGGCCGTGCGATGGCAGCGAGATAGGCGATGTCGCCGGGCTTGCCCGCGCCCATCTCGAACACCGCGTATTCGGTGTCGCGCGGCATTGCCAGCAGGCTCAGCGGCAGGCCCAGTTCGTTGTTGTAGTTGCCGCTGCTGACGTGCGTGCGGCCATGGCGCGACAGGATCGAGGCGACCAGGGTCTTCACCGTGGTCTTGCCGTTGGAACCGGTGATGCCGACCACGCGCACGTCGCGTTGCGCGCGCACCGCGCTGGCCAGGTCGCCCAGCGCCACCTCGACGTCGTCGACGCGCAGCTGCGGCAGCGCGCTGTCGACCGGATGCGTCACCAGCGCCGCCACCGCGCCGCGGGCCAGCGCTTCGTCCAGGTAGTCGTGGCCGTCCACGTGCTCGCCCTTGATCGCCGCGAACAGTTCGCCCGGGCGCAGCTTGCGCGTGTCGATCGCCACGCCGGTGATCTCGGCCTGCTCCAACGTCGCGTCGCCGTCGAGCAGGCGACCATGCAGCCACATCGCGATGGCGCCCAGCCGCATCATGCGTGCGACTCCCGGCCCAGCCGGTCCAGCGCGGTGCGCGCCACTGCCAGATCGTCGAACGGATGCTTGCCGGTGGCGCCGTCCTGGTAGGTTTCGTGGCCCTTGCCGGCAATCAGCACCACGTCGCCGGCGCGGGCCAGCTCCAGCGCGTCGGCAATCGCCACCGCGCGATCGCGCTGGACCGCCATCGCCTTTGCGTCGGCCATGCCGGCCACGATTTGCGCCACGATCGCGTCGCCGTCCTCGCCACGCGGGTTGTCGTCGGTGACGATGGCGATGTCCGCCAGCCGCGCCGCGATCGCGCCCATCAGCGGGCGCTTGCCGGTGTCGCGTTCGCCGCCGCAACCGAACACGCAGATCAGCTTGCCCGCGCAATGCGCGCGCAGGGCGGTCAGCGCCTGCTCCAGCGCATCAGGCGTGTGCGCATAGTCGACTACCACCAGCGGCAGGCCGTGCCATCCGCCCAGCCGGTTCATCCGGCCGTTGACCGGCTGCAACTGCCCGGCCACCTGCACGATGCGTTCGAACGGTTCGCCCAGTGCGCCGAGGCAGGCGATCACGGCGAGCAGGTTGGCGACATTGAACCGGCCGAGCAGGTGGCTGTGCAGTGCGCGGCTGCCCCACGGCGTGCGCAATTGAAAGCTGAGCCCGCTGGCCGAAGTCACCACGTCTTCGGCGGCGACATCCGCCGCGCTCTCGCCGGCCGCGCTGAAGCGCAGCACGCGCAGGTTGTCGGGCAGCGTGCCGGCCAGTTCGCGGCCGAAGCCGTCGTCGCTGTTGAGTGCTGCCACGCGCAGGCCCGGCATCGCGAACAGCATGGCCTTGGCCGCGCCGTAGGCTTCCATCGAGCCGTGATAGTCGAGGTGGTCGCGGGTGAGATTGGTGAAGGCCGCCGCCTCGAATTCCACCCCGGCCACGCGCCCCTGCACCAGCGCGTGCGAGGACACTTCCATCGCCACGTGGCTGACGCCGGCATCGCGGAAGCGAGCCAGCAGCGCCTGCACGCTGATCGCGTCGGGCGTGGTGCGCTCGCCTTCGAGCAACTGGCCATGCACGCCGGCGCCCAGCGTGCCGATGGTCGCGGCGCGGTGGCCGAGCGCCGTCCAGGCCTGCGCCAGCAACTGCACGCACGAGGTCTTGCCGTTGGTGCCGGTGACGCCGACCACGCGCATCGACTCGCTGGGCCGGTCGTGGAAGCGCGCGGCGATCTCGCCCACCTGCGCATGCAGGCCATCGATCCACAGCACCGGCACGTCGAGCGCCGCGACATCCTCGGCCGGGGCTTCGGCCAGCACCACGCGGGCACCACGCTGCACCGCGTTGGCGGCGAACGCGATGCCGTGCGCGCGGCCGCCGCGCAGCGCGAAGAACGCATCGCCGCGGCGCACCTGGCGCGAGTCCAGGGTCATGCCGGACACCACCATGCGCGCCGCCGCCGGGTTTGCCGCCAGCTGAGCATCGGCGATCCCCAGCAGCAGCTGATCGAGGTGGCCGGTGCTCATGGCGTGCCCTCGTCGATCGGCGCGTCGTCGATCGGCGCCTCGACCGGCGGCTTGCTGCCCGCGAGGCCGCCGGCGCCCTGCAGCGGGCCGCCGACGTACCAGCGGCCGATGTTGTCCGGCGGCACGTCGAGCAGGCGCAGCGCACCGCTCATCACGCGCGAGAACACCGGCGCGGAGACCATGCCGCCGTAGTAGCTGCCCTTGCTCGGGTTGTCGACCACCACCACGCCGACCAGGCGCGGGTTGGTGGCCGGCACGATGCCGGCGAATGCCGCGGTGTAGCTGTGCTTGTCGTAGCCGCCGGCGTTGGCCTTGTGCGCGGTGCCGGTCTTGCCGGCGACCGCGTAATTGGCGATGCGCGCCTGCGGCGCGGTGCTGCCGGGGCCGGTCACGGTCTCCATCATCCCGATCAGCTCGTGCGCCACCTCGGGCGAGATGATCTGGCGCGAGGGCGTCTCCGCGCCCTTGATGAAGCTCGGGCCATGCATCAGGCCGTTGTCGGCGATGGTGGCGTAGGCGTTGGCCAGCTGCAGCACAGTGACGTTGAGGCCGTAGCCGTAGCCGAGGATGGCCTTTTCCAGCGGCCGCCAGTCGGCGCCGATGCGCAGGTAGCCGGAGGCTTCGCCGGGGAAGCCGCTGTTGGTGCTGTTGCCGAAACCGAAGGCGCGGTAGGTGTCGTACATCAGCGTGGTGTCCAGATCCATCGCGATGTGCGCCGCGCCCACGTTGCTGGACTTGGTGATCACGCCGGTCGGCGTCAGCAGGCCGTAGTTGTGCGTGTCGTGGATGTCGTGGCCCTGGAAAAACCAGTGCCCGCCGGTGGTGTCGATGATCGGGCTGGTGGGGGTGAACTTGCCGCTGGACAGCGCCGCGGCCATCAGGATCGGCTTGATCGTCGAGCCCGGTTCGAGCACGTCGGTCATCGCGCGGTTGCGGCGCTGGCCAGCGCGGCTGGAGTCGAGCGCGTTGGGGTTGTAGGTGGGCAGGTTGACCATCGCCAACACCTCCCCGGTATGCACGTCGAGGATCACCATCGAGGCCGAATCGGCCTGGAACTTGTCCACGGTGCTCTTCAGTTCGCTGTAGGCCAGGAACTGGATGCGCCGGTCGATGCTGAGGGTGAGGTTGCGTCCCGGCTTGGGCGCACGCACCTGCTCGACGTCTTCCACCACGTGGCCCATGCGGTCGCGGATCACCCGCTTGGCGCCGGGCTTGCCCGAGAGCCAGTCATCGTAGGCCAGCTCCAGCCCCTCCTGGCCGTGGTCGTCGATATTGGTGAAACCCAGCACGTGCGCGGTGACCCCGCCGGATGGGTAGAAGCGCTTGAACTCGCGCTGGCCGTTGATGCCGGGGATGCCCAGGTCCAGCACCGCCTGCGCGGCTTCGGGCGACATCTGGCGACGCAGATAGACGAACTCGCGGTCCGAGCGCTGGGCCAGGCGGCTCTTCAGCTCGTCCGCATTCACGCCCAGCGCGCGCGCCAGATCCGGGATGCGCTGGTCGTTGTCCAGCACCTCGGAGGGATTGGCCCAGATCGAGGTCACCGGCGTCGACACCGCCAGCGGCTCGCCATTGCGGTCGAAGATGGTGCCGCGCGAGACCGGGATCGGCATCTCGCGCAGGAAGCGCGCGTCGCCCTGGCGCTGGTAGAACTGCTTGCGTACCACCTGCAGGTCGAACGCTCGCGCGACCAGGCCGGTGGCGGTAAGCCCGAGCAGGCCGGCGACCAGATACATGCGCCGGCGCGCGCTGGGGCCGCTCGCCTGGCGGCGACCGCGTGCGGCTGGCTTGGCGTGTTTGCGCATGTCCATCAGCGCAGCAACCGGATGTCTTGCGGGCGCGGATCGACCATGCCCAGCTTCTGCCGTGCCTCGTCGTCGATGCGACGCGGCTCGGCGTAGGTGGCCTGCTCCAGTTCCAGGCGGCCGTATTCGATGTTGAGGTCGTCGCGCTGGTTCTGCAGCTGGGTCAGTTGCACGAACAGCACGCGGCTTTCGTGGCGCGTCCACACCACGCCCAGCGCGCTGGCCACCGCGGCCACCAGCAGGAGTGCGCAGATCACGGTGCTGATCAGCTTCACGCGGCGACCTCCCGCGGCAGCTTCTCGGCCACGCGCAGCACCGCCGAGCGTGACCGCGGATTGGCGGCCAGCTCGGCCTCGGACGGGAATTGCGCCTTGCCGATTGCCACCAACTGCGCCGGCGCCCCCTGCACTGGCGGTCCGCGACGACTGTTCTGCACGCGTCCGGAGTGGTCGCGGATGAACAGCTTCACCGCGCGATCCTCCAGCGAGTGGAAGCTGATCACCGACAGCCGCCCGCCCGGATTGAGCCGTTCCAGCGCGGCGTCCAGACCCTGCTGCAAGGCGTCCAGCTCGCCGTTCACGCGAATGCGCAGCGCCTGGAAGCTGCGCGTGGCCGGATGCTTGCCCGGCTCGCGCCGGCCCACCACGCGCTCGATCAGCGCGGCCAGCTGGCCGGTGCGGGTGAACGGGGTGGCGTCGCGATCGGCCACGATGGCGCGGGCGATGCGCCGGCTGTGGCGCTCCTCGCCGTAATTCCACAGCACGTCGGCAATCTCGCGCTCGCTGCCGTGAGCGAGGAAATCGGCGGCGCTCTCGCCCTGCGTGGTGTCCATGCGCATGTCCAGCGGCGCATCGGCCATGAAGCTGAAGCCCCGCGCGGCCTCGTCCAGTTGCGGCGACGAGACGCCCAGGTCGAGCAGCACGCCGTCGAGCCCGGCGGCGGTCTCGTCCCATTCGGCCAGGCTGGAGAAGTTGGCGTGGCGGATCGCCACCCGTGCGTCGGCGGCAAACTCGGCCCGCGCAGCGGCGATCGCGGCCGGATCGCGATCCATCAACAAGAGCCGGCCGGCCGGACCCAGGCGCGACAGCACCGCGCGCGCATGACCACCGCGCCCGAACGTGCCGTCCAGATAGCGCCCGTCTGCCTGCACGGACAATCCCTCCACCGCCTCGCCCAGCATCACCGGGACATGCTGCAATTGCACCGAGCGCACTCCCGTCCCATCCCGCATGATTCCGCCACGCCCGCGCCTGTGGATTACAGGCGCAGCTCTGCCATTTCGCTGGTGATCTCGTCTTCGCCGATGCTTTGGCGGATCTTGGCCAGGTGCGCCCGCTCGCTCCACAGTTCGAATTTGTTGCCCATGCCGAGCAGCACCGCCTTCTTCTCGATGCCGGTGGTGGCCCGCTGGCTGGCCGGCAGCAGGATGCGCGCGGCACTGTCGGGCTCGACCACGGCGGCGGCGCCGACCAGCTTCATCTGCATGTCGCGATGGGCCGCCTTGACCTTGGGCAGCTGGTTCACCTGATCGCGCACCTTCTCCCACTCGTCATGCGGAAACAGCCACAGGCAACCCGGTTCGAACGGGTTGTAGGTGACCACCAGACGATTGGCGCACTCGCCCGCCACCTGCTCCCGATACGCGGTCGGGATGGCCAGGCGGCCCTTGTCGTCGATGGTGATGGCGGTTTCGCCCTGGAACACGGTCAGCAGACTCCACTAAAACCCACGATTTCACACTGAAAGCCACGATAGTCTCGCCCGCTGAGACTGTCAAGCCGAAATTGCTTGTGAATCAAGGAGTAAAGGCGAAGTCTGAATGTATGTGCAGGATATTCTGAGGAAGGCCGACAAGGTGGTTGAAAGCAGGGAATTTTTTGCGGCGACCCTGCAGCCGGTTTGCGGCCGAGGCCAGCCGCTTGGCGCTTCCGCGCCCCCGTGACCGACGCACGCGGATGAATCGCCGTTCATCGGCACGCGCAGCCGACGCCGCGACAGGTCAGTCGCGGCGTCGGCGGTACGGAAAGAGGTGGAGTCGGCCTGTAAGCCGGGTTCTGTACGCCTTGCGGCGCGACAGTCATTCCTCTCGGCCAGGCGTCGCCGCCTGGCTCCAGCAACCTACCCGGGAACAACGCGGGCCGCGTTATCGTTCCCCTATTTGGTCTTGCTCCGAGTGGGGTTTACCGTGCCGTACGGCGTTGGCCCCGTACGCGGTGCGCTCTTGCCGCACCCTTTCACCCTTGCCTGATCCTCTTGCGAGGCCATCGGCGGTCTGCTCTCTGTTGCACTGGCCGTCAGCTCACGCTGCCCAGGAGTTACCTGGCACTCTGCCCTGTGGAGCCCGGACTTTCCTCGATGCGCTTGCGCGCGACGCGACTGCCCGGCCGACTCCGTGGCCAGTGTACTCGGTCGGGATGGGACGCGGCGCATCGGACGGGCACTGCCGGCGTTCAACACGGCACCCGATGGTTTTATCCGCCTCAGCGGGGCGGTCGCCGACACGCAGTGTTGGCATCGTCCGACTTTATTTTGAGCTCACATGTGCTGGGCAAATGCTGATACTTGACACCTCACAGAGGGGGGGTAGCGTTTTTGAACAGGGGATGAATTTGGAGTACCAATGATGAGGATTATCGAAATGGAATCTATGATTATTCCGAACAAGGTGAAAGCCATTGGCTTGATTCTGCTGCTTGTGTGCGGTGGCGTGAGTAATTCTGTATTTGCGGCATCGCCCATGCCTGGTGCATTTGGAGCGCACGGCACTGACCTCGCTGCAGCCATCCAAGCTCAATCTTCCTCCACCGGCTTCGAGCTGAATTACTTCCATGCCGAGAGGGCATCCAAGACTTACGCCATTCGACTTAAGAATGGATTAAGCGCTTCGTTTGACTTCCAGAACGGTACCGTCACACTAGTGGATGTTACGGGCAGCCAGTCAACGCTCCCGCTCGAGCGGGTTCTGCTGCAAGTCACGAATGGTAATGGCCAAGCAGCCAGCCAAATGTACGATCAAATGTATCAGTCCATCAGCGCCGCCAAGTCCGACGCGATCATGGTGCATGCAGGACCACGGAGTGCTAACGCCAACTTTCGTCCGTCGACTGGGGGGCTAAGGAACGTCAATCCGAGTTTTTTCTTTCCGCCACCACGCGATACGGGCGGGCTTGGCGACGACGACGGTTCTCTGTGGGCCACTCCAACCGGTGGCGACTGTTTCCCAATCCCTGGTTCATGCAACGAATGGGCGGGAGGCTTGTCAGACTGGGGCCCTGGTGGCATGTCAAATTGGGGTTCGTACGATCTATGGTGGGGTAGCGCATTCGGGGACGCCCCTCCAACAAGTCAGCCGCCGCGTCCAGACGGTTGCGCTCCGAACGACATAGATTGCATTCTCTATGAGCATGACCGACAGAACGCTTGCGACGATATGGGCACGGATAATTTGGCGCAAGGCGGAAATGACCTGGCAGCTGGCACAGCATGTGGGCTTGCCGAGACGGGTGTAGGAGCAGTGGTATGCGCTGCCGCGATCGTGCCGTTCGTGATCGGCTTGCACAAGCTGCACAAAGATACGGTGACATGCCACACCCCTTACCCAGGTCGCTAACTTGAACTCGTCACCGACGTCACTACTTAGGTATGGGGGCTTATGACGAATCAAAAGCAAATTCCGACGAAAGCCGATGACACGCAGTCGTCCAGTTGGCGTCATTATGCAATTTGGCTAGCATTGTCGGGCTCAGTGATCATAAACGGACTAGTGGCCTATCGGCGCCACCAGAGGGGCGAGGACTGGCTTTCGGCGTTTGGACTCACGCCCGATCCGGAACTTCTCCGGCTTGTCGGGGATGTCGGAGTTCCGATAGTCATGATCACGTTGATCATGCAACAAGTGCGGAGGCTGCCACCGAGCCGGGAGAAAACCGCGACGAGCTGGCTGGGTTGGTCACTCTTCGTCTTTCTGTTCGTGTGGTGGTTTCCTTTGCGCGAAATGCTTTTCGGACCATAGCATTGCCCAGGGGGGTCGTGATCTGGACCCAAGAAAAAGGGAAATGGAAAACGAGGAACCGATAATCGGAAAAGCGCTCAAGACTTGAACGGGTCTCTACCCTCTCCATCCCCTACTCTTGGTACAGAAGCTTGCGCGGTGCCCCGCTGATCGCCGCGGCCAGTTTCGCGGCCTTCGCCGGCGGCAGCTCCTCGCGCAGGATCGCGAAGACACGTCGCCCTTCGACCAATTTGGCGTCGGCTTCCTCACCACGCCCCGCGACCACGATCACATGCTCGCCTCGCTGCTGATCGGGGTCGGCGGCGACACGTGCCGCCAGCTCCGCCAGCGGCTCGCCCAGCACGGTTTCGAACATCTTGGTCAGTTCGCGCGCGAGCACGGCTTCGCGCTCGGCGCCGAACACGTCGCGCATGTCGGCCAGGCTTTCGGCGACGCGGTGCGAGGACTCATAGAAGATGATCGTGCGCGGCTCGCCGGACAGTTCCCGCAGCCGGCTGCGGCGCGCGGCGGCCTTGGGCGGCAGGAAGCCCTCGAACACGAAACGGTCGCTGGGCAGCCCGGCCACGGACAGCGCGGCAATCGCCGCGCAGGCGCCAGGCACCGGCGCGCAGCGGATGCCTGCCGCACGCGCCGCGCGCACCAGGCGAAAACCGGGATCCGAAATCAGCGGCGTGCCGGCGTCGGAAATCAGCGCCACTGATTCGCCGCCCTGCAGGCGTGCCACCAGCGCGTCCACCACCTCGCGCTCGTTGTAGTCGTGCAGGGCGACCAGCGGCGTGGCGACGCCGTGATGGAGCAACAGCGGGCGACTGTGGCGAGTGTCTTCGGCGGCGATCACGGCCACCGCGCGCAGCGTCTCGATGGCGCGGGCGGACAGATCGTCGCGATGCCCGATCGGCGTGGCCACCACCCACAGGCAGCCGGGTTGAACACGAGACATCGGGCACTCCATGAGCCGGCGGGACGATCGGCTATCATCGCGCATTGACGACCATGACGACCAAGGGATTTCCCATGCGCTTCATGCGCCTCGCGCGAGTCATCCTCACGGCCTTGCTGTTCGCGCTCGCATTGAATGCATGCGTGCCGACCGGCGCGGTGCGTTCGCCGGCGGAAATCGCCGCCGCGCAGCACGCCAGCGCGCTGGCGCAGCAGGGCCAGTTCGACCAGGCCGCCCAAGCCTGGCTGCAGCTTGCCGCGCAATCGTCCGCGCACGCAGACAGTTATCGCCTGCAGGCCGCCGAGGCGTGGCGCCAGGAAGGTCGGATCGAACAGGCCGCGCCGGTGCTGGACAAGATCCGGCGCGAGCGGCTGAGCGGCGACGAACCGCTGCGCCTGGACCTGCTGCGGGCGGAATTGGCGCTGGACCAGCACGACGCGCGCACCGCCCTGCGCCTGACCAGCCAGCCGAACGTGTCCGTGCCGCCTTCGCTGCAGCTGCGCCTGCTGGAACTGCGCGCCCGCGCCATGAAGGATTCCGGCGACCTGTGGGGCGCCGCGCGCACCCGCGTGCAGATGGATGCCGAACTGCAAGGCTTCGACCAGGCGCAGAACCGGCGCCAGGCGCTGGATCTGCTCGCCAGGCTCGGCATCGCGCCGCTGCAACACCGCGCCGCCGCGATGAAGCCCGGCGACCGCATGCTGCCGTGGATCAACGAGGCCCTGCGCCAGCTCGGTGTCAGCGTGGCGCAGCCGCAGCCGGAATTGCAGCAAGCGGTGGGCATGCTGCTGCCCGAAGCCGGCGCCAACGTGCGCGAAGGCTACAAGGTGCCGGCCCAGGTCGCCCTGCTGTTGCCGGCCGATGGCGACTACGCCGCCGCCAGCACACCGATCCGCCAGGGTTTCTTCGCCGCCTATTTCGATGCGGGCCGCAACCACGCGCCGCGGCCGACGGTACGCAGCTACAACAGCCACGGCACGGCCGACGGCGCGGTGCAGGCCTACCAGCAGGCGGTGCGCGACGGCGCCCGGCTGGTGGTCGGCCCGTTGACCCGCGGTGAAGTCGCGGCGGTGTTCGCGCTGCCGCAACTGCCGGTGCCGGTGCTGGCGCTGAACCACCCGGACGACCGCCAGCTGCCCGCCGGCAACGCCAGCGAGTTCGGCCTGCTGCCGGAAACCGAGGGCGCGCAGGCCGCCGACCACATGGCCGAGCGCGGCCTGCTGCACGCCTACGTGATGATCTCCGGCGACGACTTCGCGCAACGCGCGGCGAGCGCATTCAAGGCCGAGCTGATCTCCCGCGGCGGCGACGTGGTGGCCATGACGGTGCTGCCGAGCGGCGCCACCAGTTTCGCCGACGCGATCAAGAACCTGCAGTTGCCCACGGCCAGCGCGGCACCGGCGCCTGCCGCGGCGGCAAGCACCGCCGACGCCGCTACGGCGACGCCCGCCGCCCCCGCCGATACCGGCATCTTCATCAGCATGCGCCCCAACCAGGCGCGGCTGCTGATGCCGCAACTGCGCATCGCCCAGGTCCAGCTGCCGGTGTTCGCCACCTCGCACGTGTACGCCGGCAGCGACGACGCGCCAGCCAATCGCGACCTGGACGGCGTCGAGTTCTGCGACGCGCCCTGGCTGTTCGACGCGCAGCCCGGCCTGCCCGACCGTGCGGCGATCGCGGCGAAGCTGCCCGCCGCCCGCGATGGCGCCGCGCGCCTGTTCGCGTTCGGCATGGACGCGTGGAGCCTGGTGCCCTACCTCGACTGGCTGAAGGCGCATCCGGGCAGTTACATGCCGGGCGCCACCGGGCAGCTGGCCGCCGATCCGTTCGGCCGCATCCGCCGCGTGCTGACCTGGGCGAAGTTCGAGAATGGCGTGGCGCGCCCGCTCAGCGGCAACCTGCAGATCGACTCGGTACCTTCGCCGCCGGCGGCGGCGCCGGCGCCGGCCAGTTCCAGCGCCGACGCCAACCCCGCCGGCTGATGCGCGCGGCCGGCGACGACTTCGAACAGCGCGCCTGCGTCGCGCTCGAACGCGCCGGCCTGAAGCTGCTGGCGCGCAACTACACCACCCGCCACGGCGAACTGGACCTGGTGATGCGCGATGGCGACACCGTGGTCTTCGTCGAGGTGCGCTACCGCAAGAGCGCCAGCCACGGCGACGCCGCCACCTCGGTCACCGCAAGCAAGCAGGCCAAGTTGATCCACGCCGCGCAGCACTGGCTGGCCGCCCACCCGCAGCATGCGCGACGCCCGTGCCGCTTCGATGTGGTCAGCTACGACGGCCCGGTCGACGCACTGCAAAGGCAATGGTTGCGTGGTGCCTTCGAAGCGGGTTGAGTCCGGCGCGGTGCGATAATCGCGGCATGGCCCTGCCCGTCTCCCTGCTCGACACCCTGCGCGCGATCTTTCCCGGCGACGCGCTGGACAGCAGCGACGACGCCCTGCGCACCGCGGCGGGCGACTATTCGCGGCATGTGCACCGGCCCGACGTCGTGGTCTATCCCGCCACGCACGCGCAGGTGGAATCCCTGGTACGCGCCTGCCGCGAGCATCGCGTGCCGCTCACCGCGCGCGGCGGCGGCACCAGTTCCACCGGTGCTTCGGTGCCGCTGGCCGGCGGCGTGGTGGCGAATTTCCAGCGCATGGATCGTATCGTGCGCATTGCGCCGGGCGATCGCCTCGCGGTGGTCGAACCGGGCGTCACCAACGAGGCCTTGCAGCAGGCCCTGGCCCCGCACGGGTTCTTCTGGGCGCCCGATCCGGGCTCGGCACCGTGGTGCACGATAGGCGGCAATCTCGCCTGCAACGCAGGCGGACCGCGCGCGCTGAAATACGGCGCCACCCGCGACAACGTGCTGGGCTTGCGCGCCGTGGCCGGCACCGGCGCAGGTTTCGCGGCCGGCACGCACACCACCAAGGATTCCACCGGCTACGACCTCACGCGCCTGATCATCGGCTCGGAAGGCACGCTGGCGCTCGTCACCGAGGCCACGCTCAAGCTCACGCCCCGGCCCTCCGCGGTGCGCTCGCTACGCGCCACCTATCGCGACACGGCCAGCGCGGCGCAGGCGGTGGCGCGCATCATGGCGCAGCCGGTGACGCCCGCGGCGCTGGAATTCATGGACGCGCTGGCGCTCAAGCTGGCGCGCGACCACGCGCCGGACGCGGACGTGCCGCAGGCGGGAGCGCTGCTGCTGATCGAGGTCGACGGCACGCCGGAGACCGTCAGCTTCGCGCAGGACGCCGTGGCGCGCGCCGCGCGCGGCGAAGGCCTGATCGCGCTGGACATCGCGGCGGACGCCAGCGAAAACGCCGCGCTGTGGGCCGCACGCAAGGCGTTGTCGTTCGCCCAGCGTGCGGCGA
Organism: Rhodanobacter sp. UC4443_H10; assembly: GCF_052978325.1. Taxonomy (NCBI): domain Bacteria; kingdom Pseudomonadati; phylum Pseudomonadota; class Gammaproteobacteria; order Lysobacterales; family Rhodanobacteraceae; genus Rhodanobacter; species Rhodanobacter sp. UC4443_H10. The sequence continues at coordinate 1,861,367 of NZ_CM129668.1, forward strand.
CCCAGCACAAGATCAACGAAGACGTGGCGGTGCCGGTGAGCCGTCTGCCCGAACTCGTCGCCGGGGCGCAGGCGCTGGCCGCCAAGCATGCAGTCCCGCTGGTGTGTTTCGGCCACGCCGGCAACGGCAACCTGCACGTGAACCTGCTGCCGCGCGACGTGGACGAGATCGAACGTGGCTACGCCGCACTGCCCGAACTGTTCGCGCTGGTGATCGCGCTGGGCGGCACGCTGTCGGGCGAGCATGGCATCGGCGTGGTGAAGCGCGACTACCTGCCGCTGGCGCTGGGCGAGTCGACCATCGCGTTGATGCGCTCGGTCAAGGCCGCGTTCGATCCGGATGGCATCCTCAACCCCGGCAAGGTGGTTTGAGGGCCGGTAATGGGGAACAGGAAACAGGGAATGGAGAAGACGAAGAAAAGGCCAGGCCTGAGGCAGCAGCAGCACGCCATGGATGCCCTGCTGGCGGAGATCCGCTGCGGCCACACCTGCGCGATGCAACAGCCGCCGGGGCGGCGGCCGGTGCTGCAGGCTTCCGTGCGGTCGCGCCTGCTGATCGTCAGCCAGGCGCCGGGGCGCAAGGTGGAGGAGAGCGGCATCCCCTTCGATGACGTCAGCGGCGAACGCCTGCGCGACTGGCTGCAGATCGACCGCGACACGTTCTATGACGCCGAGCGCGTGGCGATCGTGCCGATGGATTTCTGCTATCCCGGCAAGGGCAGGAGTGGCGACCTGCCGCCGCGGCCGGCATGCGCCGCGATCTGGCATCCGCGCCTGTTTTCGTTGCTCACCGGCGTGCAACTGACGCTCGCCATCGGGCAGTACGCGCAGGTGGGCATGCTCGGCGACGCACGCGATGCCACCCTCACCGACACCGTACGCAACTGGCGCACGCACCTGGCCCGCGGCGTGCTGCCGCTGCCTCATCCGAGCCCGCGCAACCGGCCGTGGGTGATGCACAACCTGTGGTTCGAAGCCGAGTTGCTGCCGGTGCTGCGCGAGCGCGTCGCGGGCGCGCTGAACACCGTCCCCGAACCAGGATAGCCCGCAGGAGCCCGCTCGCGGGCGATGCTTTTGGGGCCGGATCAGGGATTCGCAATTCGCAATTCGCAAAGGCGAGAGCAAGGGCATCGCCCGCGAGCGAGCTCCTACGGGCGGCGCGACGGCTTCCGTTGCAACGTGCCTTGCCGGTTTCCGGGGGATTCTCTAACCTGCCCCGCTACGACATCGTGGCCACGGGGCCGACCCCGGCCTTGCAGGGGAACCCTCGTCCATGAGCCTCAAGCTCCGCCTCACCGTACTCAATTTCTTCCAGTACTACATCTGGGGCGCGTGGCTGCTGACCATCGGCACCTGGTGGTTCCAGAACCAGCACTGGTCGGGTACCAGCTTCGGCGCGATCTTCTCGACCATGGGCATCGCCTCGCTGTTCATGCCCTCGCTGGTCGGCATCGTGGCGGACAAGTGGATCAATGCCGAACGCCTGTACGGCATGCTGCAGATCTGCGGCGCGGTGGTGCTGTTCTCGATCCCGCACGTCACCGATCCGGAACAGATGTTCTGGGTGATGCTGCTGAACATGTGCTTCTACATGCCCACCATCTCGCTGGCGATCACGGTGGCCTACAACGCGCTCAAGCAGGATGGGCTCGACGTGGTCGTCACCTACCCGCCGATCCGCGTATGGGGCACGATCGGTTTCATCGCCGCCACCTGGACCACCAGCCTGCTCGGCTTCAAGGCCTCGCCCGCGCAGTTCCACGTGGCAGCGGCTGCTTCGCTGCTGCTGGGCCTCTACGCCTTCACCCTGCCCAAGTGCCCGCCCAAGCTGGGCGCCGCCGAGGGCCGCAGCCTGGTCGACAGGCTCGGCCTCACCTCGTTCGTGCTGTTCAAGAACCGCAACATGGCGGTGTTCTTCATCTTCGCGATGCTGCTGGGCGCGGCGCTGCAGCTGACCAACGCCTACGGCGACGCCTTCCTCAGCGACTTCGTCAAGGTGCCCGAGTACGCCAACCTGCTGGCGGTGAAGTACTCGACCATCATCATCTCCATCTCGCAGTTCTCCGAAACCGCGTTCATCCTGACCATCCCGTTCTTCCTCAAGCGCTTCGGCATCAAGGCGGTTATGACGATGAGCATGCTGGCCTGGGTGCTGCGCTTCGGCCTGTTCGCGTTCGGCGACCCGGCCGGCGGGCTGTGGATGATCGTGCTCTCGTGCATCGTCTACGGCATGGCGTTCGACTTCTTCAACATCTCCGGCTCGCTGTTCGTGGAAAGCCAGGCCGACCCGAAGATCCGCGCCAGCGCGCAGGGCCTGTTCATGCTGATGACCAACGGCGTGGGGGCGGTGCTGGGCAGCCTGATCGCCGGCTTCGTGATCGACCATTTCTTCACCGACCACACCTGCAATGACACGGTGCTGATCTGCAAGGACTGGCACGGCATCTGGCTGGCCTTCGCCGGCTACTCGCTGGTGATGGCGCTGCTGTTCGTGCCGCTGTTCAAGCACCGGCACGACCGCGCCGCCGCGCAACGGGTGGTGCCCACGCACTGATCCGGCGGCGGCCGGTCACGGATTGTTATTGCGAATCATTTTCATTTACCATGCGCCTCCTCATGCCGGAGGCCACATGTCCCTTTCCGTTCGCCCGCTCATCCCCTTGCTCGCCCTTGCCCTCGCCGGCACCGCCCAGGCGGCCGACCAGATCTCCGCCATCACGCTCGAACGGGTCGAGGTTTCCGAAAGCACCCTGCGCATGCCGCAGAGCCAGGGCGCGCTGCCGACCACGATCACGGTGATCACCGCCGAGGATCTGCGCCAGCAGTTGGCGATCAACCCGGACCTCTCCGACGCCATCGGCAACCTGCTGCCCTCGTTCGCCCCCTCGACGCAGAAGCTCAGCTCGCGCGGGCAGACCCTGCGCGGACGCAACCCGCTGTACATGATCGACGGCGTGCCGCAATCGAGCCCGCTGCGCAACGGTTCGCGCGATGCCTACACGATCGACCCGGCGATGATCGAGCGGATCGAGATCGTCGAAGGCTCCAACGCGATGCAGGGGCTGGGCGCCGCCGGCGGCATCATCAACATCATCACCAGGCGTGCACCGAAGCAGGATGGCGTGCGCCAGGAAGTCACCGCCAACGCCAGCGCGCCCACCCGCGGCGGTAACGGCCTGGGCTACGGCGCCTCGTACCTGCTCGCCGCGCGCAGCGGCGCGTTCGAGCTGGTCGCCGGCGCGGCGTGGCGCGAGCGCGGCATGTATTCGGACGCCAAGGGGCGGCTGATCGGCGTCGACGGCACCCAGGGCGACCTGATGGATTCGGCGAGCACCGACGGCTTCCTCAAGCTCGGCTACGACTTCACCGACACGCGCCACCTGCAGCTCACCGTCAACCGCTTCGACCTCAAGGGCCACGGCGACTACACCGCCGTGTCCGGCGACATGGCCAACGACCTGCCGACCACGTCGGTACGCGGCAAGCAACCCGGCGACGCGCCGCGCAACCGCGTGCTGACCAGCAGCCTCGACTACCGCGACACCGCGCTGGCCGGCGGCGAGCTGCGCGCCCAGCTCTACCACCAGAAGAACCGCGAGCTGTTCGGCGGCGGCACGTTCGGCACCTTCCAAGACCCGGCCTATGGCCCCGGCCTGCTGTTCGACCAGTCGCAGAATGTCTCGACCAAGGACGGCGCGCGGCTGTCATGGGCACGGCGCGGCCTGCTCGACGACACGCTCACCGTGCTGGCCGGCGCCGACGGCTACCGCGACACCACCTTCCAGGAACTGACCCACACCGGCCGCCACTGGGTGCCGGACAGCACCTACACCGGCTGGGCGCCGTTCCTGCAGGCCGAATACTGGCCGCTGCGGACGCTGTCGCTGTCCGGCGGCCTGCGCCGCGAGCACGGCACGCTGGACGTGCCCACGTTCCAGACGCTCGCCTTCTACAACGCCGTCACCGTGCAGGGCGGCAAGCCCAGCTTCAGCAAGACGCTGCCGAACTTCGGTGCGGTCTGGTACCTCACCGGCCAACTCAACCTGTTCGCCAGCTACGCCGAGGGCTACACCCTGCCCGACGTGGGGCGCGTGCTGCGCGCGATCAAACAGCCCGGCCAGAGCGTGGCCGACTTCCTCGACCTGAAACCGGTGGTGTCGGACAACCGCGAGACGGGCGTCGAGTATCTCGGCGAACGCGCGGGGGCGCGCCTGAGCTACTACGTCTCGCGCTCGCGGCTGGGTTCGGTGCTGGTGTTCGACGCGCCCAACCAGGTCTACAACGTGATGCGCCAGCGCGTGTCCATCAGCGGCTGGGAGGCGCGCGCGAACTGGCAGTCGCTGGACGGCACCCGGCTGGATGCCTCCTTCGCGATCAACCGCGGCCGCTCCGACCGCAACGGCGACGGCAGGATCGACTCGGACCTGGACGGTGCCAACATCGCGCCCAACCGGCTCAACCTGTCGTGGACGCAGCGCTGGAACGAGGCCTGGTCGAGCTACCTGCAACTGAGCCACCTGTACAGCCGCGACTTCAGCACGCTGGGCCAGCGCACGGCGCACTTCGACGGCTACGGCACCGCCGACGCCTACCTGAAGTGGCACAGCGGCAGCGCCGGCGACTGGACGCTGGGCGTGCAGAACCTGGCCAACGAGCAATACATCAACTACGTCTCGCAGACCGTCGGCGACGACGACTCGTACTTCGCCGGCCGCGGCCGCGTGGTCTCGCTGACCTGGCAGCAGGCCTTCTGAAGTGTCCGCCGCCGCGACCACGATCGAGGCATCCGCGCGCCGCGCCGACGCGGTGCGGTACTGGCTCAAGCGCCTGCACCGGTGGGTCGGCCTCAGCGTCGGGCTGATCTACGCGCTGATCGCGCTCAGCGGCAGCGTGCTGGTGCTGCAGGGTCCGCTGCTGCGGCTGCTGCATCCGCCGCTGGCCGCGCATGCGTTGCCCGACGCGGCGGCGCGCGCGGCCGTGCTGACGCGCATCACGCGCGAATGGCCGTCCAGAGGACTGCGCGGCGCCGATCTGCCGACCGCCGGGCTGCCGGTATGGCAGCTGTATTTTTCCGACGGCTCACGGCGCTACCTCGATCCCACCAGCGGCGACCTGCTGCTGACGCGTGCACCCGGCAGCGACCTGCTGCTGACCTTGCGCGACTGGCACACCCACCTGCTCGCCGGGAAAACCGGCGAGGCCGTGCTGGGCGTGCTTGGCTGGCTCATGCTGGGGCTGCTGCTTTCCGGCGTGTGGCTGTGGTGGCCGGGCCGGCGGAACCTGCGCGGCAGCCTGCGCCTCCATACCCAGCCACCGGCACGGCGCTGGGTCAGCTGGCATCGCAGCATCGGCGCGCTCAGCCTGCCGTTGCTGCTGCTGGTGACCCTGACCGGCACCTTGATGGTCTACGGCAAAGGCACCCGACACGTCCTGCAGACGCTGTTCGCGGATGCGCCGGCCACGCCGACGCCGGCCCGCATCGCACCGCGCCCGCAGGCGATCGACTGGGCGGCGGTGCTCGACGCCGCGCAGCACGCTCTGCCGGGCGCCGAATTGCGCCGCATCGCGCTGCCCTCGGCCAACGACGGCCGCGTGACGATCCGCGCGCGGGCGCCGGGCGAATGGCATCCGGTCGGGCGCAGCCGGGTGTGGCTCGATCCCTACCGGGCCCAGGTGCTGGGCGCCGTCGACGCCACCGCCGAGGGCACCGGCGCGCGCATCAGCAACGCAGTTTATCCGCTGCACGCCGGCAGCGTGGGCGGCCTGGCCGGGAAGCTGCTGGTGCTGCTGTGCGGCCTGCTGCCGCCATTCTTTCTGGTGACCGGGTTCCTGTTCTGGCGCACGCGCCAGCGGCGCCAGCGCCGATAAGCCAGCGCCGATAAGCGATCCCGGAGGCCGTCGGCGCGGCCGTTTCCGCGATTCACCTACAATGGGCGGATGCAAATCGGCCCTTACCTGATCGACCCGCCGCTGGTGCTCGCCCCGATGGCGGGTGTCACCGACAAGCCGTTCCGCCTGCTGTGCAAGCAGCTGGGCGCGGGCCTGGCCGTGTCCGAGATGACCAGCGCCGACCCGTCCCTGTGGCAGACGCGCAAGTCGCTGCGCCGGATGGATCACGCCGGCGAACCCGAGCCGGTCAGCGTGCAGATCGCCGGCTACGATCCCGCGATGCTGGCCGAGGCGGCCCGCTTCAACGTCGCCAATGGCGCGCAGCTCATCGACATCAACATGGGTTGCCCGGCGAAGAAGGTGTGCAACGTGTGGTCCGGTTCCGCGCTGCTGCAGGACGAGCCGCTGGTGGCGCGCATCGTGAAGGCGGTGGTGGACGCGGTGGACGTGCCGGTGACGCTGAAGATCCGCACCGGCTGGAACCGCGACAACAAGAATGCGCTGAACATCGCGCGCATCGCCGAGGATGCCGGCATCGCCGCGCTGGCCGTGCACGGCCGGACCCGCGCCGACAAGTACGAAGGCGAGGCCGAGTACGCCACCATCGCCGCGGTGAAGGCAGCCGTGCGCATTCCGGTGCTGGCCAACGGCGACGTCTGCACGCCGCAGCAGGCGAAGCACGTGCTCGCCGTCACCGGCGCCGACGCCGTGATGATCGGCCGCGGCGCGCAGGGCCGGCCGTGGATCTTCCGCGAGATCGCCCACTACCTCGTCACCGGCGAACTGCTGCCCGAGCCCGAACCGGCCGAAGTCGCCGCAATCCTGCTCGGCCACCTCGAACACCTGCATGCCTTCTACGGCGAACCGGCCGGCGTGCGCATCGCGCGCAAGCACCTGGGCTGGTACGCGAAGGACCGTCCCGAGAACGCCGCGTTCCGGCAGGTGGTCAACCGCGCCGAGACGGCCAGCGAACAGTTGCGGCTCACCCGCGACTACTTCACCGCGCTGGCGAGCGGTCTGGCCATGGCGGCCTGAGCGCGCAGGCAGTCACCGCGGCAGCTGTCCGCGCAAACCGCCGTCCATCTCAGGCCATCGCGCGTTCCAGATAACGCTGGCGCTTGCGCGGTCGCAGGCATTCCAGATCCACTTCGATCAGGCCATCGATGGAGCCGCTGAACTCCGGGTCCACGCCGAAAGCGAGGAAGCGCGCGCCGCCGGCTTCGCACAGTTCGGTGTACTGCTTGTACAGCGTCGGCACCGAGGTGCCGAGCCGGGCCAGCGCGGTTTTCATCGCCTCGAACGCGGCGGCGATGTCGAGTCCGTCGAAGGTCGGTGCCGGCGCCGCGAAGGCGAACGGCCGGCGCGCGCTGGCCAGCGTCCGTTCGCTGCCGTAGAAACGCTGGTAGTAGCCGACCACCTGCTCGCTGGCATGCCGCGGCAACGCCGCGCTGATCGACACCGCACCGTAGAGGTAGCGCACGCCCGGGTGGCGCCGCAGGTAGGCGCCGATGCCTTGCCACAGGTAATCGAGGCTGCGGCTGCCCCAGTAATCCGGCACCACGAAGCTGCGACCCAGCTCCAGCCCGGCGGCCAGCCGCGGCACGGCCGCGTCGGCGTAGCGGAACAGCGAGGCGGTGTACAGGCCGGCCAGTCCGGCGCGGGCCAGCGCCTCGGCGCCGCGCATCACGCGGTAGGCGCGGGCGATGCGGCCGGCCTGCGCGTCCCACACCAGGATGTGGTCGTAACTGGCGTCGTAGCGGTCGAGGTCGCGGCTGCAACCGGTGCCCTCGCCGACCTGGCGGAAGGTCAGCTCGCGCAGGCGGCCGATCTCCTGCAGCAACGGCGAACCGCCGGCATCGCGCGCCAGGCGGATCTGCTTGCCGTCGCTGGTGGCGCCGAGCAGCTCGGTCGCGTCCACGGCGCGCGCCAGTTCGCGCGCGCCGATGGCCGGCGCCAGCGGCAACGGGCCCACGGGTGCGGGCGTTTCCGCGCGGCCGGCGGCATCCAGCGCGTGGCGGACGCGCCGCACGGCCGCGTGCTCGCCTTCGCTCTCGCCGATCGTAAGCAAGTCGCCCACGTGCAGGTGCAGCGGACGGCGGTGGCGGGTGAACATCTCGCGCGCCAGCAGCGCCGCCGATGCCGGCCGGCACAGCGCCGACATGCCGTAGAACAGCGCGGAATTGCGCGCCTCGACACGCACCGGCAATACCGGCGCCGACGCACGCCGCGCAAAACGCAGGAAGCCGGCGCGCCAGCGGCCATCGCGCACGCCGCGCAAACCCAGCCGCGACACCTCGCCGGCGGGAAACACGATCACGCATTCGCCCCGGCGCAAGGCACGTTCGACCCGGCGCAACTCGGCCACGCCGGCGGCGCCGCCGAACACGCGCACCGGCAGCAGCAGTTCCGCCAGCGGTTCCACCAGCGCCAGCACCTCGTTGGCAAGCACCCGCACGTCGCGCCGCACGCGTCCCACCATGTCCAGCAGGGCCAGCGCATCGAGCGCGCCGCAGGGATGGTTGGCGACCACCAGCAGCGCCCCGTGCGCGGGTATGCGCGCCAACGCGGCGGTGTCGACCTCATGGCGCGGTTCCAGTTCGCGCAAGGCAGCCGCGACGAAGGCCAGTCCGCGCAGCTGCGCATGTTCGGCATGGAACGCGTCGATCCGGCCGAGACCCGACCAGCGCGCCCACCACCGCAGCAAGGTCGCCGCGAGGCGCCCGCGCCGACCGCGAAACCAGCGTGGATAACGCTGCCGCAAACGCTGCTCGATGGCTTGCATGTCACGCCCCTCGCGTTGGCCTGACGCCAGCTTGCGGAGCTTCGGCGACACCACGATTGCCCCGCTGCGACAGCGGCGTGACAGCCGTGGCGTCGACCCACTCCGCCACGACACGCAGGCCATGCCTGCGTTAGGCTCGGGATTGCCGTGCCCGCATCCGGACGTCCGAGGAGTACCGATGAGAAAACGCCTGTGGCCGCTGTGCCTGCTTTCCCTGCTGGCGCTGATGTCCGTCAGCGGAGTCCGCGCTGCCGGCCAGACCATCAAGGTCTACCCGATCGCCGCCGGTACCGCCGCGACGGTGACGCCGGCCACCGAGCTCAAGCGGGCGAACCAGCCACTGCTGGTCGGGGTGAAGGTGGCGCCGCCGTTCGTGATCGAGGACCACGGCCACTACAGCGGCCTGGCGATCGACCTGTGGCAGGAGATCGCCGCCGACCACGGCTGGAAATACGTCTACCGGCCCTACGACCTGGACGGCCTGCTGCAGGCGGTCAGCGACAGCAAGGTGGACGTGGCGCTGGGCGCGATCACCGCCACCGCCGCGCGCGAACAGCGGATGGATTTCGCCCACCCGATCACCAGCTCGGGCCTGGCCGTGGCGGTGCGCGGCGGGCAGACCGCCGGCTGGCTGGCGGTGGCGCGGGCACTGGTGTCGCCGGCCTTCCTCAAGGTGATCGGCTCGCTGACGCTGCTGTTGCTGGTGGTCGGCTTCCTGGTCTGGCTGCTCGAACACAAGCGCAACCCGGAGCAGTTCGGCGGCAGCCGCCGCCAGGGCATCTTCTCCGGCTTCTGGTGGGCGATGGTGACGATGACCACGGTCGGCTATGGCGACACCGCGCCGCGCACGGTCGGCGGACGCATCATCGGCCTGGTGTGGATGCTGGCCGCGCTGCTCATCGTGTCGTTCTTCACCGCGGCGATCACCAGCGCGCTGACCGTCGGCCAGCTCAGCGAGCGCATTCGCAGCGCCGCCGACCTGGGCGGCATGCGCATCGCCAGCGTGCCGGACAGCACCAGCGCCAGCTGGCTCGACCGCGAGCAATTCGACTACACCAAGGCCCGCGACGTCGATGCCGCGCTGGCGGAGCTGGCCGCCGGCCGCGTCGACGCCGTGGTCTACGACGAACCCCTGTTGCGCTGGAACATCCGCCGGCACTTCCGCGGTCAGCTGAAGGTGCTGCCACTGCTGCTGGAGCGGCAGGATTATGCTTTCGCCCTGCCCACCGGCAGCCGCCTGCGCGAACCGATCGACACCTCGCTGCTGCAGCGGATCAACGCGCCGGACTGGCCGCAGCGGCTGGACAAGGCCTTCGGCGCGACCGGCCAGTGAACGGACCAACGCGCGACGCCAACCCGTTCGGCCGTCCATACGGCTGAACGGAAACCCACCCCCGCCGCGCCCCGCGGACGGGGAGGCTGCAAAGTCGAAGTGGTCGATGTATCATGCCCGACCTCTTTTATCTTTCTATCCGTACAAAGGGATATAAACCGCGATGTCCAACTACCTGTTCACCTCCGAATCGGTCTCCGAAGGCCATCCGGACAAGGTCGCCGACCAGATCTCCGACGCCGTGCTGGACGCGATCATCGCGCAGGACCCGCGCGCCCGCGTGGCCTGCGAAACCATGGTCAAGACCGGCGTGGCGATCGTCGCCGGCGAAATCACCACTGGCGCCTGGATCGACCTCGAGGCGATCACCCGCAAGGTGATCCTCGACATCGGCTACGACTCCAGCCACGTCGGCTTCGACGGCGCCACCTGCGGCGTGATCAACCTGATCGGCAAGCAGTCGCCGGACATCAACCAGGGCGTGGACCGCAAGAACCCCGAAGACCAGGGCGCCGGCGACCAGGGCCTGATGTTCGGCTACGCCACCAACGAGACCAAGGATTTCATGCCGGCGGCGATCTACTACTCGCACCGGCTGGTCGAGCAGCAGGCGAAGATCCGCAAGCGGAAGAATTCGCCGCTGCCGTGGCTGCGCCCGGACGCCAAGAGCCAGGTCACCCTGCGCTACGAGAACGGCGTGGCCACCGCGATCGACGCCGTGGTGCTGTCGACCCAGCATGACCCGTCGGTCAAGCAGAAGGACCTGGTCGAGGCCGTGCGCGAGCACATCCTCAAGCCCGTGCTGCCTGCCAAGCTGATGCACAAGGCCACCAAGATCCACATCAACCCGACCGGCAAGTTCGTCATCGGCGGCCCGGTGGGCGACTGCGGCCTGACCGGCCGCAAGATCATCGTGGACACCTACGGCGGCTGGGCCCGCCACGGCGGCGGCGCGTTCTCCGGCAAGGACCCGTCCAAGGTCGACCGCTCGGCCGCCTACGCCGCGCGCTACGTGGCGAAGAACATCGTCGCCGCCGGCATCGCCGACCGCTGCGAGGTGCAGGTGAGCTACGCGATCGGCGTGGCGCATCCGACCTCGATCTCGGTCACCACCTTCGGCACCGGCAAGATCAGCGACGAGAAGATCGAGAAGCTGATCCGCAAGCACTTCGACCTGCGTCCGTACGGCATCCTGCAGATGCTCGACCTGATCCACCCGATGTACCAGCAGACCGCCAGCTACGGCCACTTCGGTCGCACCCCGCAGGTGGTCAAGGACGCCAACGGCAAGTCCTACACCACCTTCTCGTGGGAAAAGACCGACCGCGCCGAGGCGCTGCGCAAGGATGCGAAGCTGTAACAACGGACCCGCGGGCAAATTCCGCACGCTCACCGAAACAGGCCGCCTCCGTGCGGCCTGTTTTGTTTTAGGCTGGCCAGGGGCCCGCTTGGGTGGATCCCCCGGATCATCCGCCCCGTACGACCTGACGCCGACGACTTCCAGGATTTCCCAGCCGCATGACATCCCGCCACAGATGCACGCCATGGGTCCGGAGCGAGGTCAAGCCAGCCCCATGCCCGGCCGATAACCGCCCATGACGAGAGACGACCCGACCCGGCACGACGCGGAGCATCCCAAGCGTGTCGTGCTGATGGTGGTGTTGATCCTGAGCTGGGTCAGCACGCTCATCGCATGGACCCTGCTCGAGTGGCGTGGCGCGTCATCGACTGCGCTGCGCGCGGTGCTTGGCGCGAACATCGTTTTCCATCCGGTGATGTTCGTCATCGTCCGCCAGCGCCTGCTGACGCAACGCATCATCGACACCAGTTGCCTGGTCTTTGCCGCCGTCATCTGCGCCGGCTGCATGGTGTTGCGGCTGTATTTTCCCGTGTACGGAGCCCGCATCGACCTCAAGCCGCTGTATCTGTGGATCCCGGTCATCTATGTCCTGGCGTTCATGCTCACCAGCCACAAGACCGGGCTGAGGATCTCGCTGGCGGTCCAGGCGCTGTTGCTGGCGATCAGCCTGCCGTACCTGATCCACCACCCCGAGCAGCCCGACGGCAACTTCACCATCCAGCTGCACATCGTGTCCGCCGTGCTGGTGGCGGCGCTGTACTTCTTCTCCAGCTACCAGCAGCGCCTGCAGATCGCACAGCTCACCGTCGACGAACTGGGACAGCTGGCCAACACCGACGTGCTCACCCGGCTGCCCAACCGGCGGCGGCTCGCGGAGATCCTCGAGTTCGAGCTGGTGCGCTTCGCCCGCTACGGACGCGCGTTCGCGCTGATCATGGTCGACGTCGACCACTTCAAGAGCATCAACGACCGCTTCGGCCACAAGGTCGGCGACCAGGCGCTGCTGGCGCTGGCCATCCGCGCGAAAGAAACGCTGCGCGACGTGGACACGCTGGGGCGCTGGGGCGGCGAGGAGTTCGTCGTCATCCTGCCGGAAACCGGCCCCGCCGACAGCCTGCGCAGGGCCGAGGCCCTCTGCGCCCACATTGCCGCGCAACCGCTGATCGGGGAGCTCGCCATCACCATCAGTTGCGGCGTGGCCAGCGTTACCGCCGGAGACACCGCCGAGAGCCTGTTCAAGCGCGCCGACATGGCCCTCTACGCCGCCAAGCAGCAGGGACGCAACCGGGCCGAGGGCGTGAGATCCGCGGCACTGCTGGGCAAGGATGCGGAGCTGTAGAAGCGAACCCTGTGCGCGAGCATCGCGCACCGGACGAAACGGGCCGCCTTGCGCGGCCCGTTTCGTTTCTCCGTCGCACGCCCTCACCGTCCCGCGGCACGACGCGCACCGGCGCGATCATCGCGGATTTCTTTGCCGCCGCGGGCAGCATTGCCCTACGCCCATCCGCGCGCCGCACCGATTCCACGCCCGTTCCGCCGGACTCATGCTGAACTTTCCACCAATGCAGATCGCAAGGAAGCCGCATGCCTTCAGTCCCGCGCCGCCACCATCCCTTTGCCCTGACTGCCGTGCTTCTGCTGGCGCTGGCGCCCCCGCTCGCTGCGGCGCAGACCGGGCAAATGGAAGGCGAGAACCTGCTGATGTCGCTCCCCGACGGCTTCGTTCCCGCCTACCACAATCAAAAGGGTTCCGTGGCGATCTCCGAGATGATCCCCAGCGGCGAGACGCTCGATCACTGGAGCGAGATCCATACGATGCTCGTCCTCTACGGCGGCGGTAACCTGCCGATCGATGCCTATGTCGAGCGCGTGGGGCAAAGCTTCCGCAAGGATTGCGACATGGCCGACACGGTTCCGATCGCCAGTGGCACCGAGAACGGCTACAAGTTCGCGTTCTGGCTGCAGACCTGCTCGTACTTCGACCGGAAGAAGCCGCCGGAAACCACCTGGTTCAAGATGATCAACGGCAACGACAGCAGTTATGTCGTGCAGCACGCGGTGCATGCCGAGCCGACCACGGAGCAGACCGTGCGCTGGGCCCGGTACTTCGCCACGGTCAAGGTTTGCGACTCGCGCATTCCCGACCGGGCTTGCCCGCACGTCCAATAGCCGGCCCGGGCGCCGCCGGTCACGCCGCAACGTCGCTGCCAAGTACAATGGGCGGATGTCCCTTATCCAATTGCAACGCGTCGACTTCAGCATCGGCGGCCCGCTCCTGCTCGAACACGTCGATCTGTCGATCGAGGCGAACGAGCGGGTGTGCATCGTCGGCCGCAACGGCGAAGGCAAATCCACCCTGATGAAGCTGATCGCCGGCGAGCTGCACGCCGACGACGGCGAGGTGCGCATCCAGAACGGCGTGGTGGTCGCGCGGATGGCGCAGGAAGTGCCGCAGGGCACGGCGGGCAGCGTGTTCGACGTGGTCGCCGAAGGGCTGGGCGATCTCGGTCGGCTGCTGGCGCGCTACCACCACCTGTTGGCCGAAGGCGACTTCGACGCGCTGGGTGACGTGCAACACGAGATCGAGGCGCAGCACGGCTGGGACCTGGACCGCCGCGTCAGCGACGTGCTGACCCAGCTCGAATTGCCCGGCGAGACCGACTTCGCCGCGCTGTCCGGCGGCATGAAGCGCCGCGTGCTGCTGGCGCAGGCACTGGTGCGCAAGCCGGACGTGCTGCTGCTGGACGAACCGACCAACCATCTCGACATCGAGGCGATCGGCTGGCTGGAAACCTTCCTCAAGCAGTTCGCCGGCAGCATCCTGTTCGTCACCCACGACCGCAGCTTCCTGCGCGCGCTGGCCACCCGCATCGTCGAGATCGACCGCGGCGCGCTCACCGACTGGCCGGGCGACTACGACAACTACCTGCGCCGGCGCGAGGAACGCCTGCACGCCGAGGCGCAGGCGAACGCGCTGTTCGACAAGAAGCTGGCGCAGGAAGAAGTGTGGATCCGCCAGGGCATCAAGGCCCGGCGCACCCGCAACGAAGGCCGCGTTCGCGCGCTGAAGGCGCTGCGTGCGGAACGTGCGCAACGCCGCGAGCTGGGTGGCAACGTGAAGATGACGGCGGCCAGCGCGCAGGCTTCGGGCAAGAAGGTGATCGAGCTCAGGCACGTGCACCAGGCCTACGACGGTCGCGTGCTGATCGACGACCTCACGACCACCGTGATGCGCGGCGACCGCATCGGCATCATCGGCCCCAACGGCGCCGGCAAGAGCACCCTGCTGAAGATCATGCTGGGCGAACTCACCCCGCTGCGCGGTACCGCCGAGCTGGGCACCAACATCGAAATCGCCTACTTCGACCAGCACCGGCTGCAGCTCAACGACAAGCTCAATGCGCTGGACAACGTGGCCGAGGGCCGCGAGTTCATCGAGCTCAACGGCCAGCGCAAGCACATCATCGGCTACCTGCAGGATTTCCTGTTCTCGCCCGAACGCGCCCGCGCGCCGATCACCCGCCTCTCCGGCGGCGAGCGCAACCGCCTGCTGCTGGCCAAGCTGTTCGCGCAGCCGTCGAATCTGCTGGTCATGGATGAACCGACCAACGACCTCGACGTCGAGACGCTGGAGCTGCTGGAAGAACTGCTGACCGACTACCAGGGCACCCTGCTGCTGGTCTCGCACGACCGCGCCTTCCTCGACAACGTGGTCTCCAGCACCCTGGTGCTGGAAGGGGAAGGCCGCATCGGCGAATACGTGGGCGGCTACAGCGACTGGCTGCGCCAGCGGCCCACCGCACGCAGCACCCCGGCCACCGGCAAGGCCGCCGCGCCGGCTCCGACACCTGCGGCGCCCGTGGCGGCAAAGCGCAAACGCAGCTTCAAGGAACAGCACGAGCTGGAGCAACTGCCGAAGCGCATCGAGCAACTGGAAGGCGATATCGCCGCGCGCACCGCGGCGATGAACGAGCCGGCCTTCTTCCAGCAGGACAGCGCGGCCATCGTCAAGGCGAACGAGGCGCTGGTGAAGTTGCAGGCCGAACTGGATGCAGTCTACGCGCGCTGGTCGGAATTGGATGGCTGAGCGAAGCAGGAGTGAGCGCAAAGCAGAGACCTCCCGCTCATGTGCTTTCTCTCGTTTCTCACTCCTCTCCACTCACTTCTCGCCCTTCCTCCCGGCGTATCATTCGGGGATCTTTCCCACGGACTGCCACGCATGTACACGCTCTACTACGCCCCGGGTTCGGCCAACCTGCTGGTGCACCTCGCCCTGCTCGAAATCGGTGTCCCGCACGAGCTCAAGCGCATCGATCTCGACAAGGGCGAACAGCGCAGCGCCGCGTACCTGGCGATCAACCCGAACGGCGTGGTGCCCACCCTGCTGGTCGACGGCCAACCGCACGGCGAGGCGGCAGCGCTTGCCTTGCTGCTGGCCGAGAGGCATCCCGAGGCGGCACTGACGCCCGTCCCCGGCAGCGCGCAGCGCGCCGACTACCTGCAATGGATGCTGTACTTCGCCAACAACCTGCAGCCACTGTTCCGCCAGTGGTTCTACCCCGGCGAACACCTGGCCGACGGTGCCGACACGATCAAGCAGGCCGCCCGCGCCGGCATCGAAAAATGCTGGACGAAGATCGACGCCCATCTCGCCGCGCATGGCCCGTACATGCTCGGCGACCGCTTCAGCGTGGTCGACCTCTACGCCCTGATGCTGATGCGCTGGTCGCGCAACATGCCCAAGCCCGCCACCGAATGGCCGCAGCTGGCCGCACTGGCCACGCGCCTGAAGGCACGGCCGTCGTGGAAACAGGTCTGCGATGCCGAGGGCCTGATCGAGTGGGCCTGAGTCCATGAGCGACGCCCCCGGCACGGACGCCTGGGCCGTCTACCTGCTCGAATGCGCCGACGGCCGCGTCTACACCGGCATCGCCCGCGACCCCGAACAACGCTACGCGAAACATCTCGCCGGCAAGGGCGCCCGCTTCACCCGGTCCAACCCGCCGAAGCGATTGCTGGGCTGGGTCTGGGTCACCGACCACGGCGATGCATTGCGACTGGAAATGGCATGGAAGAAGCTGCCGCGCGCCCAGCGCATCGCAGCGCTGCAGGCGAGCCTCGATCCGTAGGGGCGGGCACTGCCCGCCGCACTTTGCCGGAGCCGGCGGTCACTACCCTCCATACTTTTGGTCATCCCGCCCCGAGGCATCGCCAGCTAGTGGGCCTCCTGCGACAGCGGACGGTTGGGTAGCCACAGTTTCGCGATGGCGCCTGCGCCGTCGCGGGCGGTGAGGCTGACGCCACCTTCGTGCGCTTCGGCGATCTGCCGCACCAGGGCCAGGCCGATGCCGGAGCCGCCGGGCTTGGTGGTGAAGAACGGCACGAACAGGTTGTCGCTGGCGGGCAAACCCGGACCGTCGTCGAGAATGTCGATCAGCGCGCGCCCACCCTCGCTGCGCCAGCGCATCAGCACGGCGCCACCGGTGGACAGGCTTGCTTCAACGGCGTTGCGCAGCAGGTTGATCAGCGCCTGTTCGAGCTGGTCGGGATCAGCCTGCACCGGCAGCGGCGCGCCCTGCTCCACGGTCACGATCATGCGTTGTTCCAGCCGCGCCACCGCCGGCACCAGCACGGCCAGGTCCAGCTCGCGCTTCTGCGGCGGCGGCAACGCGGCGAGCCGGCTGTAGCCGGCCAGGAAACGCGCCAGCGATTCGGCGCGGTTGCCGATCACCTGCAGGCCGCCGCGTGCGTCGTCGCGCCAGTCCTCGGCCAGCGGTTCGCGCGCGATCAGGGTGGCCAGTGTGCCGGCCAGCGAGCTGATCGAGGCCAGCGAGTTGTTGACCTCGTGGCCGAGCACGCGCAGCAGGCGTTGCCAGGCTTGGCGTTCTTCTTCGCGCAACACCCGGCCAACATCATTGATTACCAGCAACTGGCCGCTGCGGCCTTCGTTGCGCAACGGCGAATGGCGGATGTCGAAGCGGCCGCTGCGGCCGGGGAATGTGTGCCGCACCACCTGTGCCGACGGTGCGGCCAGCAGCGCGTCGAGTGCCAGCTCATCGGCGCGGCGGCCGATCAGCGCGTGCCGCTCGCCGGCGAGCAGGCGCTGCGCGGCCGGATTGAGCAGCCGCAGCCGCGCTTCGTGGTCGAACACCAGCACGGCGCTGTCCAGCGCAGCCAACGTCTTGCCGAGCAGGCGCGCGGAATCCTCGAACTGCAGGCGCTCCTTCTGCAGCCGATCGGCCAGTGCGTTGATGTCGTAGATCGCGTCGCCGAGCACGCCACCCCGCACGCCGCGCATGCTGTAGTCGCCCTCGCGCAGCGCTTCCAACAAGCCGGCCAGGGTGTACAGCGGATACACCACGCGCCGGTGCTGCCAGCGCGCGATCGACGCGGTGGCCACCACGACCACAAAGACCAGCAACCAGCACAACGCACGCCCGGGCACGCCGGCCAGCAACAACACGGCCACGCCGAGCAGGGCCGGCAGCGCCACCAGCCAGTTGCCCAGCAGCACGCGCCGCTCGAACGCGGGCAGGCGGCCGCGGCGGCGGGCGGAATCAGTCGGCATCGTCGGACGAGGGATCGCGCAGCCCGTACTTTTCCATGCGCCGGTACAGGGTCTGGCGGGTGATGCCGAGTGCGTCGGCGGCGTGCTGCAGGTTGCCGCCGTGGCGTTCCAGCGCCCGCCGCACCAGGTGCGCCTCGGCCTGGTCGATGGTCATGCCATCGATACCGGACGCGGATTCCGCCCCCGCCGAGCCGGGACCGAAGGCCAGCGCCGAGTCGCTGACCAGGTCCTGCTCGGCCAGCAGCGCGGCGCGTTCCATCAGGTGGCCCAGTTCGCGCACGTTGCCCGGCCAGCGCCACGCCAGCAGGGCGCGCTCGGCCGACGGCGCCAGCCGCAGGCCGTGGCGGCCGTAGCGCGCCGCGCTGCGTTCGAGAAAGCAGCGCGCCAGCGGCAGGACGTCGTCGCGACGCTCGCGCAACGGCGGCAGGTAGATCTCCAGCGTGTTGAGGCGATACAGCAGATCCTTGCGGAAACGGCCGGCCACCACCTCGGCGGCAAGATCGGCATTGGTCGCCGAGACCAGCCGCACGTCCACGCTTTGCGTGCGCGAGGAACCAAGCCGCTCGAACTCGCCATCCTCCAGCACGCGCAGCAACTTCGGCTGCTGCGACGCCGGCACGTTGCCCACCTCGTCGAGAAACAGCGTGCCGCCGTCGGCCAGTTCGAAGCGGCCGATGCGCTCGCTCTTGGCGTCGGTGTACGCGCCGCGCACGTGGCCGAACATCTCCGACTCGAACACGTTCTCGGCGATGCCGCCCATGTTGACCTTGACCAGCGCTTTCGCCGCGCGACGCGACTGCGCATGCAAAGCCTGGGCGATCACGCCCTTGCCGGTACCGTTTTCACCCAGCACCAGCACATTGGCGTCGCTGGGAGCGACCCGGGCCACCAGCTCCATCACCCGCCGCATCGCCGGCGACTCGGCGATCAGCGCCTCGCCGCCGCCGCGCAACAATGCGTTCTCCGCTTCCAGCCGACGCTGCCGTCGCGCACCTTCGCCCAATGCAATCTGCGTGCGCACGATGCTGAGCGCACGGGTGTTGTCCCACGGTTTCTCGATGAAATCGCCGGCACCGCGGCGCAATGCATCCACCGCCAGCGGCACGTTGCCCCACGCGGTCATCACCACCACCGGCAACTCCGGCGCGTGCTGGCGCAACGCATCGAGCAGGGCCAGGCCCTCCTCGCCCGAGGTCGTGTCGCGGGTGTAGTTGAGGTCGATCAGCGCGCAGCTGAACTCGCGCTGGCGCACCGCCTCCCGCGCCGCCGTCGGGCCGTCGACGCCGACGCTGGCGATGCCCTCGGACTTCAGCAGCAGGCGCAGCGCCTCGCGCACGTCGGCCTGGTCGTCGACCAGCAGCACGAGGGGATGGGTTTCGCGTGTCATGTCTTCCAGCATAGGGTAGGAGCCCGCTCGCGGGCGATGCTTTTGGCGGGCGATCGAAAGATCAAGCGCATGGCTCGCGAGCGGACTACTGCAAGAAGCATCGCGTCACTCGTAGCGCAGCGCGATCGCGGGGTCGACGCGCAGCGCGCGCAACAGCGGCACCAGCGAAGCGATCAGCGCCACCAGCAACACGGTCAACAGGACCGGGGCGAACACCCGCGGATCGTGCGCCTGCGTGTGCAGCCCGGGATCGGCCAGCAGCGCCGACCACAGCCATGCCAGCAGCAGGCCGATGCCCAGCCCCAGCCCGAGCTGCCACAGCAATTGCCGCCCGACCTCGCGCACGATCGCGCGGCTGCCCGCACCGATGGCACGGCGGATGCCGATCTCGCGGGTACGCTGGGCCACCGAGAACGCCAGCACGCCATACAGTCCCGCGCCGGCCAGCAACAGCGCGACCAGCCCCAGCGCGCCGAACACGGTACTGAGCACGGTCAATCCCGCCCGCGCCTCGGCCATCGCGGCGGCCTGGCTTCGCACGCCGTACACCGCCGCCTGCGGCTCGACCGCGTGCACGGCATCGGCCAGTTGCTGCGCGGAAACGCCGCCGGCGACGTGCGCGCGCACCGCCAGGCCCACGGCATGCAGCGGCAACTGGCCGGCCGACTGGTCCAGCGGCAGCAGCAGGCCCGGTCGCGGCTTTTCCAGCACGCCATCCAGCTGCAACGGCTCGATCACGCCGATCACGGTCAGCGTGGCGGCAAACGGACGGCCGGGCCACAACACCAGCTTGCGGCCCACGGCGTTGTCGTGCGGCCACATCGCGGTCGCCATCTTCGCGTCGACCACGGCCACCGGTGCGCTGTGCGCACGGTCGCGCGTGTCGAAGAAGCGGCCTGCCCGCAGGTGAACGCCGTAGGTCCCGAGGAAATGCGGA
Organism: Rhodanobacter sp. UC4443_H10; assembly: GCF_052978325.1. NCBI lineage: Bacteria > Pseudomonadati > Pseudomonadota > Gammaproteobacteria > Lysobacterales > Rhodanobacteraceae > Rhodanobacter > Rhodanobacter sp. UC4443_H10. Next base: position 1,881,622 of record NZ_CM129668.1, read on the forward strand.
TCGACGATACCCATCTGCGCGCGCGGCCAGCCCTCCGCGGGCTGCGGGTGGCCCGGCAGCGAGACGTCCTCGTGGCTGCCCAGCACCGCGCCGGGCACGGTATCCGATCCGGTGGCGTCGACCACGCCCGCATCCTGGCGCAGGTGTTCGCCCACCGCGTCGAAAAAGCGGATGCGCCGCGCATCGTCGGTGTAGCTGGCCGCCGGCAGCATCACATCGGCGGTGAGCACCTGCGTCGCATGCGCCGCACCGGCCACCGGCTGCGACAGCACGCTGCCCACCGCGCGCACGAAGGTGCCCGCCCCCACCAGCAGCACCACGGTCAGCGCGACTTCCGCCACCACCATGACCCGGGCCACGCGGGCGAAGCCGGCACCCGAACCCTTGCCGCCGTCGCGCAGCACGTCCTGCAGGTCGGCGCGCGCGGCGCGCCAGGCGGGGATCACGCCTGCCAGCGCGGTGCTCAGCACGGCAGCCACGAAAGCCGCCACGAGCACCCGGCCGTCGAGGCCGAAATGATGGAAGGGCGCGGCGCCCGACGCATCGTTGAAGTACACCGAGACGATCCAGCGGTTGCCCCAGTGCACGATCGGCAGCGCCACCGCCAGCGCGGCCAGGCTCAGCAGCAGGCTCTCCGTCAGCGCCGCAGATACCAGTCGCATCCGACTGCCGCCCAGGGCGCCGCGCAGCGCCAGCTCGTGACGCCGCTGCAGGGTCTGCACCAGCTGGAGGTTGGCCACGTTGACGCAGGCCAGCAGCAGCACCAGCGCGGCGGCGCCGAACATCAGCCATACCCACTGGCGCATGTCCTCCGGCACAAAGCTGAACTTCCACGGTTTGAGCGTGACGCCACGGGTGTGCTTCCCCGCTGGCAGCGCGGCCTGCAGGCGCGCCGCCCACGTGTCCAGCTCCGCGCGCGCCTGCGCCAGCTGGTGGTTGGCCGCCAGGCGAACCACGCCCCACACATCGCGGTGCTGCCCGGGCGGCAGCTTCAGCGGCAGCCAGACCTCGCTGCCGCTGACCGGCATGCGCGCCGCCCTTGCCGGCAGCACGCCCACCACGGTGGCCCACTCGCCATTGATCCGCACCGCGCGGCCGGCGATGTGCGGATCGGCCTTGAAACCACGCCGCCACAGGTTCTCGCCCAGCAACACCACGTCCGCGGCGCCGGGCGCCTCGTCCGACGGCAGCAGGCCGCGCCCCAGCAGCGGCGTGACGCCCAGCAGCGGCATCATCGAGGCGGTCACGCGGCTGCCCGGGTAGTACGTCGCGCCGCCGTTTTCCTCCACGCCGGCGCCGATGGGGACGTAGGCACCCACCTCGTCGGCGCTGCGCAGGCCGTCGCGCAGGGCCAGGTACTGGTCGCTGTCGAGGCTGCCGATGCCGTTGCCGCTGTGCGACGGTTCGCCCAGCGCCATGAGGCGTTCGGGATGCGGTACCGGCAACGGTTCGAGGATCAGCGTGTTGACCAGGCTGAACAGGAACAGCGTCACCCCCAGCCCCACGCCCAGCACCGCCACCGAGAGCAGCGCATAGCCGGGCCGCCGCGCCAGCCGTCGCCAGGCCTCGCGAAGTTCGCGCACGATCATCGTCACTCTCCCCTCAAGGCACGCATCGGCGCCACGCGTGCCGCTCGCAGCGCCGGCAACAGGCAGGCCAGCAAGCCGGCGAACGCAAGCACCACGCTCACACCGGCCATCACCAGGGGGTCCAGCGCACCGGCGCGGCCAATCAATCCCATCAGCACCTGCGATGCCGCACGTGCCACCAGCCACGCCCCGGCCATGCCCAGCGCCAGCCCCGCCGCAATCTGCAGCAAGCCGCCGCGCAGCACCAGCTCCAGCAGTCGCGAAGGTCTGGCACCCAGCGCCATGCGCACGCCGAACTCTCGTTCGCGCGTGGCCACCGCCACCGCCATCACGGCGTACAGCCCCGCCGCGGCGAGCAGCAGCGCGAGCGTGGCGAACAAGCCGATCAGCCACAGGCTGAGCCGTGCGCTCGCGGTGGTCTGCTGCACGACGTTCCGCATCGTGCGCAAGTTGGCGATCGGCTGCTCGGGCGCGATCTCGGCCAGCGCCGCGCGCACGCCGTCCTGCCAGTCCATCGGGTTGCCGTGGCCGCGCAACGCGAAGCGCAGCGGCTCCAGGTGACGGACCAATGCCATCACCGGATCGGGTACCTGCGCCAATGGCACGTACAGCACCGGTTGCATGGGCTGCAACGGCCCCTTCTGATAGGTGGCGCCCACTACGCCGACGATGTGCAGCGAAACAAGCTTGCCGTCAACGCCTGTCATCTCGATCCGCTTGCCCACCGCATGACCGCCGTAGAACCTGTCGGCCAGATCCTGGCTGACGATGGCCACCTGCTCGCCTCCTGTCGTGTCGTCACGCGAGAAGTCCCTCCCCTTGAGTAACGGGATGGAGAACAAGCGGAAAAAGTCGTCCCCGATACCGTGGTACTGGGACGCGAACTCTCGCCCATCCGGGGTGTGCAGGGTGGTTTGCAGCTGACCCATCATGCCGTTGCTGGCAGGCAGGTTCGTGGTCGCCACGGCGTCGGCGACGCCCGGGATCACGCGCAGCCGCTGCACCAGCCGCCGCGACAGGCCCCACACCGAGGCGACATCCGGGTAATCGGCCCGCACCGGCGCCAGGTCGAAGGTGAGCACATTGCTGTCGGCAAAGCCAAGATGCATCCGCGAGGCGTCATAGAGCCCATGCATGAACACGCCAGCCGCGCACAGCAGCACCGTCGCCAACGCCACCTGCGCCACTACCAGTACGCGGCCCAGCCGCCCGCCGCGCAGACCGATGCCGCTACGGCCGCCCTCGCGCAATTCGTCCACCGTCGTCGCGCTGCGGCTGCGCCACAACGCGAGCCCCGCCGCCAGCAGCGCGCCGAGCATGCCCACGGCGAACGCCAGCAGCCACGCCGAAGCACGGACATGCAGGCGACCGCCCCACAACCACTCGGCGGGAATGAAGCCTTGCAGCAAGGCCAGGCCAGTCGTCCCCAGCGCCATGCCCGCCAGCGCGCCAGCGCCACCGACCAGCAGGCCCTCGCCCAAGGCCGGGAGTATCAGCCGCAACAGCGGTGCGCCCAGCGCACCGCGCACCGCGGCGTCGTGGTTGCGCGACAACGCGCGCAGCAGCATCAGGTTGGCGAGGTTCACCAGCGCAATCAGCAGCACCAGCACCGCGCTGGTCATGAACAGCAGCAGCATCGGCCGCGCGTCCTGCCGCATGACGGACGCCAGATGCAGGGCGCCGAAGCGCGGCTTCTTCCAGTTGCCGCCCATGCCCATGTCGCGGTACATGGTGCGCTCGCGCGCATCGGCTTGCGCCGACACGGCGGCGATGTCGGCACCGGGTGCCAGCCGTGCAAGCGCCAGAGTGCCGTTGTGGCTGTAATCGCGGCTGCCCACCGGCACCGCCGTCGGCAGCACCACGTCGCCCGACCCAAGCACGGTGTTGAAGGCGGCCGGCAGCACACCCACGATGGTGTGCGGCACGCCTTCCACCTGCAGGCTGCGGCCGATCACGCTGCGGTCGCCGCCGTAGCTGCGCAGCCAGAAGCCGTAGCCGAGCATCACCACGGGCGGGCCGTGCGGATGATCCTCCTGCGCATCGAAGTTGCGCCCCAGCACCGGCTGCAGATCCAGCGTGGGCAGCAATCCCTTGTCCATGCGGATCAGCGGCACCTGCGCCGGCACACTCACGCCGGCGACATTCACCATCGAACCCGGCCACCACAACCCCAGCGAGGCCACGCCGTCGAGCTTGTCCAGGTACTGGTATTCGTGGGGCGAGATGCCGCCCACCTGAGTGGTGTCGCGGATCTGGCCCAGCACCACCAGTCGCGACGGCTGCGGTACCGGCAGGGGTCGCCACAAGCTGTTCTGAATCAGCGTGGTTACCGCCACGCTGGCGCCGACGCCGAGCGCCAGCACGCCGCCGGCCAGTAACAGGAAGCCGGGCCGGCGCAGGCTGGCGCGCCACGCGCGCCAGATCTCGGCAAGCCAGACGTTCACGCGCCGACTTCCACGCGCTGGCCGATCAGCGCGTCCAACCGCTGCTCGTCCTCGTGGCGGAGGCGCTCGTAGGTTTCCTCGTCGACCACGCGGCCGTCGAACAGGCGGATCTTGCGCTGGGCGAGTTCCGCGTAGCGCGCGTCGTGGGTGACCATGCAGAGGGTAGCGCCGCCCTTGTGCAGTTCGTCGAGCAGGGCCATCACCGCCTCGCCGTTGCGCGAGTCGAGGTTGCCGGTGGGCTCGTCGGCGAGCAGGATCGCCGGCCGGCCGACCAGCGCGCGGGCCACCGCCACGCGCTGTTGCTGGCCGCCAGACAACTGCGCCGGGTAATGCCGCATGCGATGCGCCATGCCGACGCGCTCGAGTGCTTCCTGCACGCGCTCGCGCCGTTCGGCGGCGCCGATGCCGTTGCGGTAGGTCAGCGGCAGTTCGACGTTCTCCTGCACGCTCAGGTCGCCGATCAGGTTGAACGCCTGGAAGATGAAGCCGATCTCGGCATTGCGGATGCGCGCGCGCTCGGCCGCGTTCAGTGCCGCGACGTCATGCCCGTTCAGCACGTAGCGGCCGGCGCTGGCGGTGTCGAGCAGGCCGAGGATCGACAGCAGGGTGGTCTTGCCGCAGCCGGACGGCCCGGAGATGGAGACGTACTCGCCGCGCGCGATGGACAGATGCACGTCGGCGAGTGCATGGGTTTCCACCTCGTCGGTCTGGAATACCTTGCGGATGCTGTCGAGGGTGATGACGCTAGTTGACTGGTTCATGACGATACCGAGAGACATGAGGAGTGAGGAGTGAGTGGAGAGAAGTGAGAAGTGAGTGAGGAGCATGAGGGTGCGGGCTTTTCTCTCACGCCACACTCCTCTTCACTCACTTCCAACCCCAGTTAGCGCAGGCGCAGGCGGTCATATTTGTCCCACTGGCTGGTGTCGGACAGGACGACCTTGTCGCCGGTTTTCAATCCACGCAACACCTGCACGCGATCGACCGAGGCGCTGCCGATGCGTACCGGTACGCGGGTGGCCGTGTCGCCGTCGGGATCCAGCCGAAACAGGCTGAGGTCGCTGCCGGCGGCAGCCAGCGCGGGACGCCCTACCGACAGCACGTCGTGCAGTTCGGCTATGCGGATGCGGCCGTCGACGGAAAGATCGGGCCGCGCACCCGGCGGCAGCGCGCCGGCGAGCGTGACATCCACCCGCACGCTGCCGTCGCGCACGGCCGGATCGATGCGTTCGACCTTGCCGGCGATCACGCCGTCGTGGGTATCCACGTTCACCGCCATGCCCATCAATACATCCTTGGCCTGCACCTCGGGCACCTGCAATCGTGCGATCAGCACGTCGGTGCGGGCCACCCGTGCCAGGTTGGCACCGGTGGCGACCTGGGCGCCTTCCTGCACAGCCACTTCCTGCAGCACGCCGGCGATGCCGGCGCGCACCCGGAGCGCATCGGCCTGGCGCTGGCGCAGTTGCAGGTTGCTCTGCTGCTGCAGCAGTTTCGCCCGCACCGCATCCAGCTGAGCCTGCATGCTGCCGCCGAACGCCCGCACGCGCTGCTGTTCGACCTGCATGCGGTTCTTCAGCTGGGCCAGGGCGATCTGTTCCTGTTCGTAGCGCACCTCGGGAATCAGATGCCGGGCCACGGCCTTGGCGTCGGCGTCGGCCTTGACCTTGGCCGAGGCATAGTCGGCCTGCGCCTGCGCCTGGGCCGAGCGGTGGTCGAGCAACTGCGACTGCAGTTCGGCGCGCCGGGCGGCCACGTCGGCGCGTGCCGCCGCCACCTGGGCCTGGGCGTTGCGCAGGCTGTCCTGCACTTCGGGGTTGGCGAGGGTCATCAGCACGGTGTCCGGCTTCACCACCGTGCCCGGCCACACCAGGATCCGGTCCACCTGGGCGGCGGTGGCCGCCGCCAGCCAGCGCGAAGTGCGCGGCACCAGGGTGCCGGTGGCGCGGATCTCCTGCAGCATGTCGCCGCGCTGCACGGTATCGATCCACAGGCTGGCACGATCGGCCCGCGGCAACGCCGGTCCGAGGCGCAGCAGCAACACGGCCAGCATCACGACGGGCACGCCGACCGCCGCGGCGAGCAGGAGACGCCGCCGGCGCTTGCGCAGTTTCAAGGTGGGGTTGGCCATGTCCATGGGGCGAGGAGAGCAAGCCCCGTGCCACGGCGCCAAACGCACTCCATGCAGGGATTTCGTGCCATGCGGTGCGCCAGCGTCGTTCGCCAGCGGACACTCGTGTCCGGGTTCGTACGCGCACACCGTGGCGATGCCCCGGACCCGGCGAACCGGGCCACGCCCCGTGCTGCCGGGCTCAGCCGGTATTCTGCAGCCCCTGCGCCACGCCGTTGACGCAGGCGACCAGGGCCTGCAGCAGCGCGTCGTCCTCGCGGTCGCTCTCGCGCCAGCGCCGCAGCAGGTCGACCTGCAGCAGGCTCATCGGATCCACGTACGGGTTGCGCAGACGGATCGAGGCGGCCAGTCGCGGGGCGTCCTGCAGCAGGGTGCGGTGCCCGTTCAACTGCAGCAGCACGCGGCGGGTGCGCTCGAACTCGCCGCGGACCAGGCCGAACATTTCCTCGTGCAGCGGCCCGGACAGGCGCGAGAACGCCTCGGCGATGTCGAGGTCGCACTTGGCCAGCACCATTTCCACGTCGTCCAGCATGTTGCTGAAGAACGGCCAGTCGCTGGCCATCTCGGCCATCGCCTCCTCGCCGAACTCGCGCACGCCGTGGCCCAGCGCACTGCCGAGGCCGTACCAGCCGGGCAGGATCGAGCGGCACTGGGTCCACGCGAACACCCACGGGATCGCGCGCAGGTCCTGCACGCCGCGCATGCTGCGGCGACTGGCCGGGCGCGAGCCGAGGGTCATGCGCTCGATCACGTCGATCGGCGTGGCGCTGCGGAAGTACTCGACGAAGTGCGCGTGTTCGACGAAGGCGCGGTAAGTCTCGCGGCTGGCTGCCGACAACACGTTCATCCGCGCGCGCCATCGCTCTTCGCGCGGATCGTCGGCGCGCGGGCGCAGCGAGGCGCGCAGCACGGCGCTGACGGTCTGTTCCAGGTTGCGCAGCGCCAGCGCGCGGATGCCGTACTTGCGGTGGATCACCTCGCCCTGCTCGGTCACCCGCAACACGCCGGCCACCGATCCGCGCGGCGAGGACATCAGCGCCGGCGCGATGCGTACGCCGCCGCGGCTGGCCGAGCCGCCGCGGCCGTGGAAGAACGCCAACTCGATCCCCGCCGCACGCGCCACTTCCAGCAGCTCCACCTGCGCGCGTTGCAAACCCCAGCGCGAGGCCAGCGTGCCGCCGTCCTTGCCGCTGTCCGAGTAGCCCAGCATCACCCATTGCTGGTCGCCGCGCGCGGCGAGGTGGCGGCGATAGACCGGGTCATCGAGCAGTGCCCGCAAGGTGGCCGGCGCGTTCTTCAGATCGTCCACCGTCTCGAACAGCGGCGCGATGTTGAGCGGCACGTTGTCGTCCTGCACCAGCCCGCCGTAGCGCGCCAGTGCCAGCACCGCCAGCACGTCGGCCGCGCTGCGCGCCATGCTGATGATGTACAGCCCCACCGCCTCGCTGCCGTAACGCCGGCGGGTGTCGCCCAGGGTGGCGAACACGTCGTACAGCGTGGTAACCACCTCGGCATGGCTGATCGCGAAGCGTGCATCGCCGCTGGCATAGTCGCGCAACTGGCGCGTGCGGTCGGCGGCCGGCCGCGCGGCCCAGCCCTCGTCGGTCAGCAGCGCGGCCAGCGCGTCGTCGTGCACGCGCGAATCCTGGCGCACGTCCAGCCGCGCCAGGTGCAGGCCGAAGGTGCGTACGCGCCGGATCAGCCGCTGCACCGCGTAGGCGCCGGCGTGCAGGCCGCGATGGGCGATCAGGCTGTCGACGATCAGCTGCAGGTCGGCCTGCAGTTCGGCGGCCGAGGCATAGCCGTCGGCGTCATCGTCGTGCAGGCTGGCTTCCAGCCGCGCGCCGATCAGGGTGAGCAGGCAGCGATACGGCATGTCGGCGTGGCGCGGGCGGATGCGCTCGGCGGCCCGCGGGAAGCGCTCGCGATAGTCGGCCAGCCGCTGCTGCAACGCCGGCGCCACCTGCACCCGGCTGTCGGTCTGGCTGAGCAGGCGCGCGAGGTTGGCCACATCCGCCACGTAGTGCTCGATCACGTGCGTGCGCTGGGTGGCGAGGCTGGCGGCGATGGTGTCGGCGCCGACGTTCGGATTGCCGTCCATGTCGCCGCCGACCCAGGTGGCGAAGCCCAGCAGGCGCGGCAGCTCGACCGCCACGCCGTAGACCGCCTGCAGAGCTTCGGCCAGCGCCTCGTACAGCGCCGGCACCACGCGGTACAGGGGGTTGGCGAGGTAGAAGCCGACGTGGTGGTGCTCGTCCTGCACGGTGGGGCGGATCGGCGACGCCTCGGCGGTCTGCCAGCCGGCGGACAGGGCCATGTAGATGCGCTCGTCGTCCGCGGCGCGTTCCTGCGGCGTGCGCGCGGGGTCGAAGCCGTCGACCAGCGAGCGCACGATCGCCTGCTCCTTCTCCAGCAGCGAGCGCCGCACCGCCTCGGTAGGATGCGCGGTGAACACCGGCTCGATCCACAGGCGATCGAGCCAGCCCAGCAATTCGGCCGCATCCACGCCCTGCGCCTTCAGCTGGCCCAGCGCATCGAGCAGCGATTCGGGCTGCACCTGGTCGCTTTCGCGCTGGTAGTCGCGGCGGCGCCGGATGCGGTGCACCCGCTCGGCGGTGTTGACCGCGTGAAAATAGGTGGCGAACGCCCGCGCCAGCGCCTCGGCACGGTCGGGCTCCAGGCCGGCCAGCGAATGCGCCAGCTCGTCGGTCGAGGCGCCCTCGGCGCGCCGCCGGATCGCGGCGATGCGCACCTGTTCGACCCGCTCGAAGAACGCCTCGCCGCCCTGCTCGGCCAGCATCCGGCCGACCATCGCACCCAGCCGGCCCACGTCTTCGCGCAGCGGGCCGTCGTGCGGCAGGAATTCGGGCTCGCGATCTGTCTCCACGCCGTGCTCCACGTTGCGGCCAAGCGCCCAGCCTACCGAATCGGCGCGGCCGCGGCACCACGCCGGCGGGCATAAGCTTATGTCTGCCGCTACAATGGCAAGCTGCACTGCCCGCCGAGGGGCGCTGCGACCGTTGGCGTGAGGCAGATCCATCTGCAGCCCCACGCATCGGCCAGGCTCGGCGCGGCACGTTCCACAACGGCGCCCGGTTGTCTGTACGCGAGTCCCTTCGCGAAAAGACCGGCCAGCCATGGCCGGACCCTTCGCAAGAGCCCCGCACTAACCGGAGATACTCATGAACGCCGCACTCAAAGAAAACCACCAGGACTACAAGATCCGCGACATCTCGCTGGCCGATTTCGGCCGCAAGGAGCTGGACATCGCCGAACACGAGATGCCGGGCCTGATGTCGATCCGCAAGAAGCACGCCGCCACGTTGCCGCTCAAGGGCGTGCGCGTGACCGGCTCGCTGCACATGACGATCCAGACCGCGGTGCTGATCGAGACGCTGAAGGACATCGGCGCCGACGTGCGCTGGGCCTCGTGCAACATCTTCTCGACCCAGGACCATGCCGCCGCCGCGATCGCCGCCACCGGCACGCCGGTGTTCGCCTGGAAGGGCGAGACGCTGGAGGAATACTGGGACTGCACGCTGGACGCGCTGTCCTTCCCCGACGGCAAGGGCGGTTTCCTTGGGCCCCAGTTGGTGGTCGATGACGGCGGTGACGTGACGCTGCTGATCCACAAGGGCTACGAGCTGGAGAACGGCTCGAAGTGGGTGGACGAGAAGGCCTCCTCGCACGAGGAGCAGGTGATCAAGAACCTGCTCAAGCGCGTGCATGCCGAGCGCCCGGGCTACTGGCACACCGTGGTGAAGGACTGGAAGGGCGTCTCCGAGGAGACCACCACCGGCGTGCACCGCCTGTACCAGCTGGCCGAGGCGAAGTCGCTGCTGGTGCCGGCGATCAACGTCAACGACTCGGTCACCAAGAGCAAGTTCGACAACCTGTACGGCTGCCGCGAGTCGCTGGCCGACGGCCTGAAGCGCGCGATGGACGTGATGCTGGCCGGCAAGGTGGCCGTGGTCTGCGGCTACGGCGATGTGGGCAAGGGCTGCGCGCATTCGCTGCGTGCCTACGGCTCGCGCGTCGTCGTCACCGAGATCGACCCGATCAACGCGCTGCAGGCGGCGATGGAAGGCTTCGAGGTCAACACGGTCGAATCCACGCTGGGCCGCGGCGACATCTATGTCACCACCACCGGCAACAAGGACGTGCTGACGCTGGAGCACCTGAAGTCGATGAAGGACCAGGCCATCGTCTGCAACATCGGCCACTTCGACAACGAGATCCAGGTCGACGCGCTCAACGCGATGGCCGGCGTCGAGAAGCTCAACATCAAGCCGCAGGTGGACAAGTACACCTTCAAGGACGGCCGCTCCATCTTCCTGCTCGCCGAAGGCCGCCTGGTGAATCTCGGCTGCGCCACCGGCCACCCGAGCTTCGTGATGTCCAACTCGTTCTCCAACCAGACCCTGGCGCAGATCGACCTGTGGGCGAACAAGGACAAGTACGAGGCGAAGGTCTACATCCTGCCGAAGAAGCTGGACGAGGAAGTCGCCCGCCTGCACCTGGAGAAGATCGGCGTGAAGCTGACCACGCTGACGAAGGAGCAGGCCGGCTACCTCGGCGTGCCGGTGGAAGGCCCGTACAAGCCGGACCACTACCGCTACTGAGCCGCCAGCGGATCATCGGTCGGTTGCAGCAGAACGGGCGCGCAAGGCGCCCGTTCTGCCATCACCGGCTCACCACCGGGCAGCGTGCACCGTGCGGCCAGCGCCGCGCCGGATCATACTTTCGTACCGATCCAACACGGTCGAACCCACGGGAGACGGCGTCGATGTCGCCAAAGCCAAGCAGCGCCGACCGGCGATTGTTCAGCCAGCTTCGCAGTGAAATGGACCGGATGACCGCGTCCGAACGGGTGATCGCAAACTTCCTGCTCACCAACCGGCAGGCGGTGCCGTTCGAGACCGCCAACTCGCTCGCCGCCAAGCTCGCCATCAGCGCCGCGACGGTGGGCCGGTTCTGCCGTCGCCTCGGCTACCGGAACTTCCGCGAGCTGAAGTCGGCTTTCAAGTTCGACGTGGCCGTCGCGCCATGGCCGATCGGCGAAGGCCTGCGCTCGATGCTGCAGACCGGCAGCGGCGAACCGGCGCTGCAACGCGACCTGGACCTGACCATCGCCGGCATCATCGAGGTCTACCGCCGCGCGGAAACGCGCGAATGGCAGGATATCGTCGCGCACCTGGCGCACTGTTCGACCCTGCACATCGTGGGATTCCAGACCGAGCGCGGGCTTGCGGCCCACTTCGCCAGTTTCCTGCAATACGTGCGCCCGCGGGTGCGGGTGGCCGACCTGGCTACCGGAAGCTTCTCGGAGGTGCTGCTCGATGGCACCGACAAGGATTGCGTCGTGATCGTGGAGACGCGCCGCTACTCGCGCCAGGCACAGCTGCTCGCCCGCCATTGCCGGCAGCGCGGGCTGCCGCTGGTGATGATCACCGACAAGTATTGCCACTGGGCCAGCGAATACACGCCGCACATCCTGGCATTGCCGACGGAAAGCGGGATCTTCTGGGGCACCACCGTTCCGATCCACGCGGCGCTCGCGCTGCTGGTCAACGGCGTGGTTCTCGCGCTCGGCGACCGCGTGGAGCAACGCCTGGCCCACGTCTCCGACCTCTACCAGGAATTCGTCGGCCACGTCGGGAAACCCGCGCGCGGGCAGCGCAAGAAGGGCGGCGACATCGAGCCTTGAGCACGCAGCGCACCGTCGGGCCGAGGCCCCGCGCTTCTGCGGAACCATGATCGCCGCTCCCGTTCAGCGCGACCGCACGTAGACCACGTAGATGACCAGGCCGGCCGCGAAATAGCCGCCGACGATCGCCAGCGGCAGCACGTCGCCGCGCGTGGCGCGCAGCACCATGTCGATCAGCAGCGGCAAGCCCATCAGCGCGGCGAAGGCGATGCCGAGCGCCGGAATGATGCCGATCCACCAGCCGCGCACGCGGATGCCGCCCAGCGGCACCCGGAACGATCGCACGCGATCGGGCTCGACCACGCGCAGGCGCATGACCGCCGCACAGACGATCGCGAACGCGACCGCCGTGCCGAGGCTGATCAGGTCGCCGAGCAGGCTGATCGGCAGGCACGCCGCGAGCAACGCCATGGCCACGCCGGTATAGATGGTGCCGACCTGCGGCGTGCGCGTCCTGCCGTCGATCCGCGCGAACACCGGCGGCAGCATGCGATCGCGCGCCATCGCGTAGAAAATGCGGGTCTGGCCGTAGATTGACGTCAGCAGCACCGAAAGCAGGCCGATCACCGCGGCGGACTTGACTGCGATGCCGAACATCGGCAGCTGCATCGCGTCGACGGCGACGGCGATCGGGTCGGCGACGCCGAGCCGGGCATAGGGCACGATGCCGGTCATCACCGCGGCAACGGCCATGTACAGCACCGTGCAGACCGCCAGCGTCATGAAGATGCCGATCGGCAGGTCGCGCTGGGGGTTGCGCGCCTCGGCTGCGCTGGTGGACACGGTCTCGAAGCCGACGTAGGCGAAGAAGATCGCCGAGGCGCCGCGCAGCACGCCGGGCCAGCCGAACTCGAAATCGCCCCGCGCCGGCGGCACGAACGGCGTGAGGTTGGCCGGGTCGATGAAGGCGATGCCGACCAGCACGAAGGCGACCAGCGCGGCAATCTTGAGCAGCACGATGGCCGTGTTGAACGCGAACGACTGCTTCATCCCGCGCAACAGGACAGCCGTCACCACCAGGATCGCGCCGGCGGCGACGAGGTTGATGCCGCCGCCGAACTGCAGGCGGTTGCTGCCGCCGTCGGTGCGGAAGTCGAGCATCGGCGTGGTGATCGACGCCGGCAGGTGCAGGCCGAACTGGTCGAGCAACGCCACCGCGTAGCCGGCGAAGCCGACCGCGACAGTCGCCGCGGCGATGCCGTACTCGAGCAGCAGCAGCCAGCCGGCGCACCACGCGGTGAAGCGCCCAAACGTGAGCAACGCATACGAATAGCTCGAACCGGACAACGGCATCGTGCCGGCAAGCTCGGCATAGCAGAACGCGGTGAATCCGCAGGCGATCGCCGCCACCACGAACGACAGCACCACCGCCGGGCCGGCATGGGTCGCCGCCGCGGTGCCGGTCATGACGAAGATGCCGGCGCCGATGACGCAGCCGACACCGATCATCGTCAACTGGAGCGGGCCGAGCGTGCGCGCCAGCCCGGGTTCGTCATCATTCGCCGATTGCAAGTTTTCTTTCATGAGAGTTACTATGATATAAATTGTGCATACTCGTCCAGAGGCCGATTTGCATGCAGACCGAGGTTCGCCACGAACGCTGGGAGCTCGCCGCGCCATTCGTCATCGCGCACGAGACCTACCTGCATGCCGACGTCATCGTGGCAACGCTGTCGTGCGATGGTGCCGTCGGCCGCGGCGAATGCACGCCCACAGCGTTCTACGGCGAGAGCGTGGACGGGGTGATGAAGACCGTGCGCGAACTGCTCGCCCGCCTCGCCCGCGGCGAGTCATGGGACCGCATCCACGATCGCGTGCCGGCCGGCGCCGCGCGCAACGCGGTCGACTGTGCGTTCTGGGATCTGCGCGCGAAACTGGCGAAGCAGCGTGTCTGGGAACTGATCGGAGTCCCCGCCCCGGGCCAGGTGCGCACCGCACAGACCATCAGCGTGGGCGAAGCGGCGCAGCAGGCGGACAAGGCGCGCGCGATCGTCGCCACCGACGGCGATGGCGCCCTGATCAAGCTGAAGCTCGATGCACACGACGTCGTCGCCCGCGTCGCGGCCGTGCGCGACGCCGCTCCGGCGGCGACCCTGGTCATCGACGCGAATGAATCCTGGGACCCGGTGTTGCTCGCCGGCGTCATGCCGGCGCTGCAGGCCGCGCATGTCGCGATGGTCGAGCAGCCGCTGCCCGTGGGCAAGGACGACGCGCTGGCGCGGATCGAACGCCGCGTGCCGGTCTGCGCCGACGAGTCGGCGCACGTCGGCGCCGACCTCGACGCGCTGCGCGGCCGCTACGACCTGGTCAACGTGAAGCTGGACAAGACCGGTGGCCTGACCGAGGCGCTGCGCATGACCGCCCGCGCGCGCCAGCTCGGCTTCGGGTTGATGGTGGGCTGCATGGAGGGGACGTCGCTCGGCATGGCGCCGGCGACGCTCGTCGCCGGTGCCGCACGCTTCGTCGATCTCGACGGCCCGCTCCTCATCGGCCGCGACCGCGACCCGGGCCTGCACTACCAGCGTGGCCTCGTCTCGCCACCCAGCGCGGCGCTGTGGGGTTGAGCCGCATGTTTTCCAGGAGAACCGATGCCATGACGAGCCGAACACTGATCTCGCTGCTGCTGGTCGCACCGCTGGTCGTGTTGCCAGCCGGCCGTGCAGCGGCGGCCGACTTCATCGTGCGCCATGCCGTCGTCGTCGACGGCACCGGCGCCGCGGCCCGGCACGTCGACGTGCGCGTCGCCGACGGCCGCATCGCCGCCATCGGCGAACTCGCAGCGCAGCGCGGCGAACAGGTGGTCGACGCCCGCGGGCTGGTGCTCGCGCCGGGGTTCATCGACACGCACAGCCACCACGACCGCGGCCTCGACAGCCAGCTCGACGCGCTGCCGGTGACCAGCCAGGGCGTCACCACGATCGTCGTCGGCCAGGACGGCTTCTCGCAGGAGCCGATTGCCGACCTGCTCCGCCGCTACGGCGCCAGGCCGGCGGCGATCAACATCGCCTCGTACGCGGGCCACAACTCGCTGCGCGCGGCGGTGATGGGCGCCGACGCCAGCCACGCGGCGACACCAGCGCAGGTGCAGGCGATGCGCCAACTGCTCGCCGCCGACATGAAGGCCGGCGCGCTCGGCCTGTCGACCGGCCTTGAATACGACTCGGGCATCTACTCCAAGCGCGCCGAGGTGCTCGCGCTCGCCGACGCCGCTGCGCCCTACGGTGGCCGCTACATCAGCCACATGCGCAGCGAGGACCGCAAGGTCTGGGACGCGCTCGACGAACTGCTGACGATCGGCCGCGAGGCGAAGATCCCGGTGCAGGTCAGCCACGCCAAGCTGGCGATGACCGACTGGTGGGGCCAGGCCGACCGCTTCCTGGGCATGCTCGACAAGGCGCGCGCCGAAGGCGTCGACGCGACGCTCGACATCTATCCCTACGACAGCTGGCACAGCGAGTTGATCGTGCTGTGGCCCGAGCGCGACTTCGGGAACCGCGCGACCGCCGAATTCGTGCTCAAGCACCTCTCCCCGGCCGACGGCCTGCGCCTGTCGCAGTTCAAGCCCGAACCGGACCTGGTCGGCAAGAGCGTGGCCGATATCGCGCACCTGCGCGGCACCGACGACGCGGATACGGTGATGGCCCTGATCCGCGAATCGGAAGCGGCCCACAGCACCGCGCAGGTCATCAGCCGCAGCATGGACGAGCGCGACATCGCGAAGTTCATCGCCTGGCCGCAGGCGAACATCTGTTCCGACGGCAGCCTCGACGGCCTGCACCCGCGCGGCTACGGCACGTTCCCGCGCGTGCTGCGCGTGTACGTGCGCGAGCAGAAGATGCTGACGCTCGAGCAGGCCGTGCACAAGATGACCGGACTGGCGGCGCAGCACATGGGCCTGCGCGACCGCGGCCAGATCCGCGTCGGCGCGGCGGCCGACCTCGTCCTGTTCGATCCGCGCACGGTGGCCGACCGCGCCACCTACGAGAAGCCGCACGAGCTGTCGGTCGGCATCGCACGCGTGTGGGTCAACGGCATCGCGGTCCTCGCCGACGGCAAGGCGACCGGCGCCCGTCCGGGCCAGGTGTTGCGCCGCCAGGAGGCACGCTGACATGCAGATCGCCGCCCCGTACCTCCTCTTCCTCGGCAACACCCCGCACCGCCTCGACGCCAAGACGGCCAGCGGCATTCTCGACTGGCGCCCGGAGCTGTGCGCCGGGCAATGCCGGCTCGACGCCGACACGGTCGACCTCGGCCTGCCTGACATGACGCCGGCCGCCGCCGCCCGCGCCGGTGTGCGCACGCTGGTGATCGGCGTGGCCACCTTCGGCGGCGCGCTCGACGAGGCGTGGATCGACACCCTGCTGGCCGCGATCCACGCCGGCCTCGACATTGCCAGCGGCATGCATGCACGCCTCGGCGAGAATCCGCGGATCGCCGCGGCCGCGCGCCTGGCCGGCGTGCGGCTGTTCGACGTGCGCCACGCCGACACGCATTTCGACGTCGGCTCCGGCCGCAAGCGCAGCGGCCGCCGGATGCTGATGGTCGGCGTCGATTGCGCGGTCGGCAAGAAGTACGCCGCGCTGGCCATTCACCGCGCCTTCGCGCGACGCGGCATGGCCGCCGATTTTCGCGCGACCGGGCAGACCGGCATCCTCATCGCCGGCGCCGGCGTCGCGATCGACGCGGTCGTCGCCGATTTCGCCGCCGGCGCGGCCGAAGCGCTGTCGCCCGACAACGAGCCCGGCCACTGGGACGTGATCGAAGGCCAGGGCTCGCTGTTCCACCCGGCCTATGCCGGCGTCAGCCTCGCCCTGCTGCACGGCTCGCAGCCGGACGCACTCGTGCTGTGCCACGACCCGCGACGCACGCACATCGACGGTTATCCGGACTATCCGCTGCCGACGCTCACCGCCTGCATCGCCGCCAACGAACAGGCCGCGCGCCTGACCAACCGCGCCGCACGCTGCATCGCCGTCGCGCTCAACACGCACGGCATGAGCGAAAGCCAACGCGCGGACGCGTTCGCCCGCGCGCACGCGGAAACCGGCCTGGTCGTCTTCGACCCGATCGCGACCGGTGCCGACGCGGTCGTCGAAGCGCTGCTCGCGGAAGCGCCCGATCTCCCGCAGGCAAGTCCACACACCCCGGGGGATCACCCATGAAACGCAAGACTCCGGCCATGGCCACCGTGCTGGCCTGTTCCCATGGCGACGCGCCTGCGAGGCCCACGGGGCATTTCATCAGGTTGCGATAAGGCTCGGCAGGTTTGGTTGCTCCGTTACGCTCACGGGGGAGGTAGCAGATCATGTCCAAAGGTCATTTCAAGTGTGGTGGCAAGGCGCAACGGGTGATGCTGGCGCGCTTGCCGCTCGCGGCGGCGATCGGTTTTGCCGTGGCCGCACCGGCGCTCGCCCAGGATGTTGCCGAGCAGCCCGCATCGGCCGCGACGACCTCGGCGGCAGCGCAAAAGGTCAAGACCCTGGGTACGGTCACGGTGACCGCGCAGAGGCGCACCGAGGATCTGCAGAAGGTTCCGATCAGCATCAACGTGCTGGCACAGGATCAACTCGAGGCCCTGCACGTCCAGAACTTCAAGGACTACGTGAAGTACCTGCCCAGCGTGTCCTTTCAGGACAACGGTGGCGGCAATGGCGCGCAAGGCTTTGCCATCATCTACATGCGCGGTGTCAGCAGCGGCAGCGGCGGGGACTATACCGGGTCGCGGCCGAGCGTCGGCATGTACCTCGACAACCAGCCGATCACCACGATCCAGGGGCCGGTCGATATCCACATGTACGACATCGCCCGCATCGAGGTGCTGGCCGGACCGCAGGGTACGTTGTATGGCGCCAGCGCCGAAGCCGGTGCGTTGCGCATCATCACCAACACGCCCGACCCCGCCGCTTTCGCGGCAAACTACACGCTCGGCGCCAACAAGGTTGCACACGGTGGCATCGGCTCCACCGTCGAGGGCATGGTCAACATTCCGCTCAGCAAGAGTGCCGCCATTCGCCTCGTGGGTTGGCGCGAACACGATGCGGGCTACATCGACAACAAGGCCGGCACGCGTACCTACCCGTCTTCCGGCATTACCATCAGCAACGCCGACGACTGCACCCCCGGCGTGCTGCTGCAATGCCACGGACACGCCCGCAAGCACTACAACGACGCCGACACCCAGGGCGCACGCGCCGCGCTGAAAGTGGACCTGAACGACAACTGGTCGATCAGCCCGACACTGATGGGGCAACAGACGATCTCCCGCGGTTCATCTTCCAGCGATCCGAGCGTGGGCGATCTCGCCGTCACGCACTTCTTTCCCGAGCGCAACAACGATCGCTGGTGGCAGGGCGCGCTGACCGTGCAAGGCAAGATCGGCAATTTCGATATGACCTATGCCTACGCGCACCTCAAGCGCAACCAGGAGCAGGAGTCCGACTACACGGACTACTCATTCTGGTACGACACGCTGTACGGCTCCGGTGTCTATTTTTACGATAACGGCGGAAGCCTGATCGATCCGTCGCAGCATCCATTCTTCCGCGATCACTACACCAACAACAGCCACGAACTGCGTCTTGTCTCGCCCAGCGACGATCGCCTGCGTCTGGTCGCTGGCGCGTTCTGGCAGAAGCTGAAACACGATATCCAGTACCAGTACAAGATCAGCGGTCTGGCCGATTCGCTGACGGTTACCGGCTGGCCTGACACCCTCTATCTGAGCCGGCAGGTCCGCTACGATCGCGACCAGTCGGTGTACGGCGAACTGTCGTGGGACTTCATCCCCGATGTCCTCACGGGCACGATCGGCGAGCGCTATTACCGCGACAGCGGCA
The DNA here is from genome assembly GCF_052978325.1 of Rhodanobacter sp. UC4443_H10. NCBI lineage: Bacteria > Pseudomonadati > Pseudomonadota > Gammaproteobacteria > Lysobacterales > Rhodanobacteraceae > Rhodanobacter > Rhodanobacter sp. UC4443_H10. The sequence goes on from NZ_CM129668.1 coordinate 1,900,329, forward strand.
GCTTTTACGGCTTCTTCGGTTTCAGCGAGGGCTATTTCCCCGGCTCGAGTTACGGCGAGGCCGGCTGCATCTCGCCCGAGCCATTCGAGGGCGCGCCCTGTCTGGACTTCAACAAGCGGGTGAAGCAAAGCGGGTCGCTCAACAAGGTCAACCTGACCTGGCATGCCACACCCCATGCCATGGTCTATTTCACCCGGTCCGAGGGCTATCGCCCGGGTGGCATCAATCGCAACGCGTCGCTGCCGCCCTATCAGGCGGATTTTCTGACCAACGTCGAACTCGGCTGGAAGACCTCGTGGTTCGACAATCGGCTGACCTTCAACGGGGCCGTGTTCCGCGAGACCTGGAACAATTTCCAGTTCGACATCACGGGTCCGAACGGCATTTCCGAAATCCTCAATGCGAATTCGGCTCGCATCGACGGACTGGAGTCGCAGCTGAACTGGCAGGCGACCTACAACCTGCAGCTGAGCGCCGGCATCGCGCTGTATGACGCCAAGTTGACCGCCAACTACTGCGGATTCACCGACAACAACAACCGCCCCGTCACCGACTGTCCGGCCGGCTCGATCAATACACAAACGGGCGACACGGTGGACGGGCCGCTGGCACCAACGGGCACCCGCCTGCCCATCACGCCACGATTCAAGGGCAACCTCATCGCGCGTTATACCTTTGATGTCGGCAGCAAGAGTGGCTTCGTCCAGGGCGCATTGACGCATGTGGGGGACCGCACGACGAGCCTGCTCCTGCTCGATCGCAGCCTCTACGGCGGGCTGCCTGCCTACAATTCGGTCGACCTCTCCGCCGGTCTCCAGGGGGACAACTGGTCGGTGACTGCCTACATCAACAACGCGTTCGACAAGCGCGCCGCGCTGTACAAGTTCTCCGAGTGTGCGGTAACGGTTTGCGGTGCGCACGGCGTGGTGCCGGAATACCCGAATGGACAGGTGTACACGGGTTTCAGCCAGCCGCGCACGTTCGGTATCAGCTTCAAGCAGGATTTCTAGTCGAGCGGTCGATTGCCGCACCGGACGAACGCCCTGGCGTCGGCCAGGGCTTTTCGTCGCCCGCCCGATGGCGGGCAACGCCTCGCCGACAGATGGCCCTTTGAGGGGAGTGGTTCATGCCCGTCTTCATTCGCACCGCCTGCATGTCGATCGTCGCGGCCATCGGGCTGTCGACAGCGACGCCATCTGCGGCTGCCGGCGTCGAGTACGACACCATCATCCGCAACGGCCACATCATCGACGGTACGGGTTCGCCCTGGTACGCGGCCGATATCGCCGTGAAGGATGGTCGCATCGCCGCGATCGGCAACCTCGCCGACGCGCATGCCAGGCAGATGATCGACGCCCACGGCCTGGTCGTGGCGCCGGGATTCATCGACATGCTTGGTCAATCGGAAATCACCATGCTGGTCGATCCGCATGTGCCGTCGAAGATCTTCCAGGGCATCACCACCGAGATCACCGGAGAAGGTGAATCGGTGGCTCCGCTCGACGCCGAGATGATCAGGCAACGCCAGGCGGCTTACGCGCATTATCGGATAACGCCGGACTGGCGCACGTTCGAGCAATATTTCACGCGCCTGCAAAAGCAAGGCATGGGCATCAACGTAGGCACGTACGTGGGCGCCACTTCAGTGCGCGAGATGGTCATTGGCTACAAGAATCGCGCACCCACGCCGGACGAGTTGAAGAAGATGCAGATGCTGGTCGCGGACGCGATGAAGCAGGGTGCGCTGGGGCTGTCCACTGCGCTGGAGTACACGCCGGCGCCTTACGCCGGAACCGACGAGTTGATCGCCCTGGCGAAGGTTGCCGCACGCCATGGCGGCATTTACGCGACCCACATGCGCAACGAGGGCGATGCCGAGATGGCTGCGCTGGACGAAACCTTCCGGATCGGCCGCGAGGCGGATATTCCGGTGGAGATTTTCCATCTCAAGGCCACGGGCAATCTCAAGGGCAAGATTGCACAGGTGATCGCGCGCATCGACGCGGCTCGTGCCAGCGGCGTCGACGTGGCGGCGGACACCTACGCCTATACCGCGTGGCAGAACGATCTGTCGGCCTTCATCCCGCCCTGGGCCCATGACGGCGGCAACCTGAAACTGATCGAACGCCTGAAGAATCCGGCCACGCGTGCGCGCATCCGCAAGGACATGCTCACTCCCAGCGATGCCTGGGACAACGAGTGGCTCGCGGCCATCGAGCAGGCGCACGGCATCATGATCGGCAGCGTCAACAACAAGGCGTTGCAGAAGTACGTCGGCAAGCGGGTCAGTGAGATTGCAGCGGAGTGGCACGAGGATCCGATCGACACGATCTGCGACTTCCTGATCAAGGACAACGCCGCCACCAGTTCGGTGGTGTTCGGCATGCAGGAGTCCGATGTCGAGCTGGCGCTGAAGCAGCCGTGGGTTTCGATCGACACGGACTATGAGGGAACCTCGCCGGATGGCCTGCTCGGCAAGGATCGTCCGCACCCACGCGCCTACGGCACCTTTCCGCGCATTCTCGCCAGGTACGTGCGCGAGCAGAAGCTGCTCACGCTTCCGGACGCCATCCGCAAGTTCAGCGCATTGGCGGCCCAGCGTGTGCATCTGACGGATCGCGGCGTGCTCAAGCAAGGCATGTGGGCAGACATCGTCGTGTTCGACCCGGCTGCGATCCGCGATGTCGCCACCTTCACCGACCCGAACCAGCTGTCGGTCGGGATGCAATATGTGCTGGTCAACGGGGTCCCGGTGATCGATGGCGGCAAGATGACGGACGCGCTGCCGGGAGTGGTATTGCGCGGTCCGGCTTACTCCGGCAGATAGCCGAATTCCGAAAGGAACGGGTACTGGGGTTTCGGTGGCAAGAGCTGATTCGGCAACTCCCTGCACCCCACCCTTCAAGCGGCCTTCGGGCCGCTCTCTTATTGGCACCGTACGCGCATGGCGGCGCAGCCGGCTGCCGGAGGGCTTTGCACGCAAGCCGTGCGGTGGCCTAGGATGGCGCACCGGCGGGCGAGCAGACAGCCGCCGGGAGGTTCGCAGGGGAACCCTCAACGGTGGAACGGCGCCTCGACAGGCGCCTCGCTGACGCTCTCTCCAGCGAAAAGGACGCGCGACGATGGCCACGCTACCGACAACCCGCATACTCGATCCCGCGGATTATCCGCGCTGGGTCGCCGCGGTCGCCGCCTCCCCCGATGGCAGCGTGTATTCGCTGCCCGAGTATCTCGACGCGCTGTGCGCCGCCACCGGCGGCCGCTTCCGCGTGCTCGCCGCCGAGCGCGACGACCACATCGTGGGCGGCATCGCGCTGTTCGAATGCAGCGACCGCCGCGGCGCCTTCGTGTCGCCGCGGCGGCTGCTCTACTACAACGGCCTGGTGCTGGTGCCGCATGCCTGCAGCTGCCCGGCCACTGCCACCTCGCGCCGGCTGCAGACCATGGATGCGCTGGAGCACGCGCTCGCGCGCCTGCCGCTGGGGCGGCTGCGCTTCAAGAGCCGCTCCACCTGCACCGACCTGCGCACGTTCCAGTCGCGCGGCTGGAGCGTGCAGCCGACCTACACTTATGTGGTCGACATCAGCGACCTCGCCAGCGCATGGACGCGGGTGGACAAGAACCATCGCCGGCTGATCGGGCGCTGCACCGAGCAGGGCCTGCAACTGAGCATGGACGACGACTTCGACGCCTTCCACCACCTGCACCTGCAGACCCACGAGCGCAAGGGTGCGCCGCTGTACCTGCCGCGCGAGGCGTTCCGCCGCTTCGTGGAAACCCTGCGCGAACGCAACCTGGGCCGGCTCTACCACGCACGGATGCCCGACGGCCGCGTGGCCGCCAGCCAGCTGGTGCTGACCGGGCCGCACCCGGTCAGCCACACCGTCTGCGCCGGCGCCGAGGCTGCGTTGCTGAGCCTGGGCGCATCGGCGTTCCTGCGCTGGCGCGCGCTGGAACACCTGGCCGCCGAGGGCTACCGCGCCAACGACCTGACCGACGCCGAACTCAACCCCGTCACGACGTTCAAGTCGCAGATGGGCGGCGAGCTGTCGCTGTGCCTGGAGGTCTCGCGTGCCGACGACATCCGCTTCCGCCTCGGCGACTGGGCAACCACGCTGCCGCAGCGCGCCCGCCGCGGCGTGCACCGTGCCCTGCGCCACCCCACCGGCATGGCCGAATGAGCGAGCCCGTGGTTTCCGGGGCCGAACTGGTCTGCGCCACGCTGACGCGCGCCGGCGTCGATTGCGTGTTCGGCCTGCCCGGCACGCAGACCACGGGTCTGTACGAGGCGCTGCGCCGCGCGCCGCTGCGCAGTGTCGTGGCCACCCATGAGTTGTCGGCAGCGATGATGGCCAACGGCTACTACCGCGCCTCGGGGCGGATCGCCGCCTTGCTGACGATTCCCGGCCCGGGCTTCACCTGGGCACTGACCGGGCTGGCGGAGGCGGCGCTGGATTCGGCCGCGCTGCTGCACCTCACCATGCAGCCGGCACGCTCGCCCGGACAGCAGTTCCAGCTGCAGGCGCTGGACCAGGCGGCGATCGCCGGCCCGCTGAGCAAGGGCCAGTACCACGTCGACCATGCCACCGGGATCGCCCCCGCGTTGCTCGCGGCACACGCACAGGCCGGCGCCGGCGAACCCGGTCCGGTGCTGGTGCAGTTCGCGAGCGATGCATTGCGCGAAGCGGCGCCGCTGGCAGATGTCGCGCCTCCTTCGCCGCCACCGCTCGACGAGGCCGCACTCGACGCCGTGCTGGCCACGCTGCGCCAGGCCGGTCGCTGCATGCTGCTGCTCGGCCAGGGCTGCGCCGCCGCGGCCGGGTTGGCCACGCAGCTGGCCGAAACGCTGTCCGCCGCGGTGGTCACCACCACCTCGGGGCGCGGCGTGGTGGCCGAGGATCACCCGCTGTCGCTCGGCTTCGCGTTCGCCGGCAACGAGTGCGGCACGCTGAACGCGCTGGTCGAGGCCAGCGGCGCGGTGCTGGCGATCGGCTGCAAGTTCTCGCACAACGGCAGCCGCGGCTTCGAGCTGCGGCTGCCGCCGGAAAAACTCATCCACGTCGACGCCAGCGCCGCCGTGCTGGGCGCCAACTATCCCGCGGGCCACGCGATATGCGCGGACGCGGCGACCTTCCTGGCCGCCCTCCTGCAACGGCTGCAGACCAAGCCTGGCCATGCCGGCTTCAGTCACGACGAGATCGCGCAGTGGCGGCGGCGCGCCGACGACGAGCGCGACCGGCGGCGGGTCGAGCCGCGCATCCACGGCGTGGACGGCGGCCAGCCGCAGGCGTTCTTCGCCGCGCTGCGCCAGGCGCTGCCACGGCAGGGCTGCCTGCTCACCGACTCCGGCCAGCACCAGGGCATGGCGCGCCGCCACTTCCCGGTGCTGTGCCCGCGCGGCCTGATCGTGCCGACCAACCTGCAGTCGATGGGCTTCGGCATCGGCGCCGCGATCGGCGCCTGCCTGGCCGATCCGGCGCGGCCGGTGGTGGCGCTGGTCGGCGACGGCGGCCTGGCGATGTCCGGGCTGGAGCTGCTCACCGCGGTGCGCGAACGGCTGCGGCTGACCGTGATCGTGTTCGTCGACGGCGCCTACGGCCTGATCCGCATGCAGCAACTGGCCGGCTCGGGCCATGCGTACGGCACCGAGTTCGACAGCGTCGACGTCGCCGCCCTGGCCGCGGCCGTCGGTGCCACGCACGTACGCCTGCAAGGCGATGCGCAGGCCACCCTGGCCGCGGCGATCGAGGCGCCCGGCGTGACCCTGGTCGAGGTGCGCGTGGGCGATTCCGCACCGATGCACTGGCTGCGAGCCAAGAGCCGGCTGCGCGGTTCGCGGCTGCGCACGTGGTGGCGCCGCCTGCACCGTTGAACCCCCACGCGCGGCGGCCCGGTGGCCATCGCGGGTGCTAGCATGGCCGCACAGGCGCGGCGTCGAGCGCACGCATGCGGCGATCAGGGGAAACATCCATGGGCAAGCGGGACGGGCGGCACGTGCCGGCGATCGTGATGGGCTGCGGCCCCACAGCGTTGGGCATCCTGCGTTGTCTGAAACTGGCCGGCATCCCGACCTACGTGGCCTGCCGCGCGGGCGACCAGGTGACGCGCTCGCGCTGGTTCCGGCCCACGCCCGGACCGACGGCGTGGGATGGCGTGCCCGGTCCGCAGGCGCTGGATCACCTGCGCGACCTGCCGCTGGACGAGGCGGTGCTGATCGCCGGCGCCGACGACGCCGCACTGTGGCTGGCCGACCTGCCGCAGAGCGAGCTGGGCCAGCGCTTCCGCACCAGCACCTGCTCGCGGCAGACGCAGGAACTGCTGCAGGACAAGTCGCGCTTCGCCGCGCTGCTGGCCGAAACCGGCATGCCGCACCCGCCGACCTACCGCATCGACAGCGCGGCGGACATCGCGGCGATGCCGTTCGAGCGGCTCGACCGCGTCTTCATCAAGCCGGTCAACTCGCAGAAGTTCAGCGACGTGCTGGGCATCAAGGGCGTGTGGGTACACAGCCGCGAGGAGCTGCTGGAAACCTGGCAGCGCCTGCACGGCCTGGGCTTCCGCCTGATGGCGCAGGAGTACGTGCCCGGCACCGCCGCCGACCATTATTTCGTGGACGGCTTCCGCGACGCGCAGGGACGTTTCACCGGCCTGTTCGCGCGGCGACGCTTCCGCATCCACCCGGCCGACTTCGGCAACAGCTCGTACTGCGAGAGCATCCCGCTGGCCCAGGTCGAGCCGGCGGCGACCAACCTGACCGCGCTGCTGGCGAAGGTGGATTACCGCGGCATCTTCAGCGCCGAGTTCAAGCGCGACGCGCGCGACGGCCAGTTCCGCATCCTCGAGGTGAACACGCGCGCCTGGACCTATGTCGAGTTCGCCGCGCGCTGCGGCGTCAACGTGTGCGAAATGGCCTGGCAGGACGCGCTGGGCCTGCCGGTCGATGCCGCCGCGCCGGATTACGTGGTCGGCGCCGGTTGCGTGAACCTGCAGCGCGACATCAACGCCGTGCGCGGCCAGTCGCGGCAGGCCCGCGAGCCGTGGTCGAAGATCCTGCGGCAGTGGGCGCGCGCGCATTACCACACGTTCCGTTTCGACGATCCGCTGCCGGGCCTGTCCAGCGCGTGGCGCATCGCCACCCACCGCACCGGGCGCCACCACGGCCCCAGCGAGGCGCCGGTACCGCCGGCCGCCGCGCCGAACGAGCCGCCGGCAAACTGAACTCGGACGGCATATATCGCTCCATCGCGAATCGAAGATATATACTGCCGGGCACCGTGACCCCGGAACCCTTGCGATGCCGTCGATCAGCTTCGAATTCTTTCCGCCCAAGACCGACGACCAGCGCGCGCAGCTCGACCGCGCGGCGCAGGCGCTGAAGGCGCACCAGCCCGAATACGCCTCGGTCACCTTCGGCGCCGGCGGTTCCACGCTGAGCTACACCGGCGACACGGTGGCGCGGCTGCATACGCAGCACGGGCTCAACGTGGCGCCGCACCTGTCGTGCATGGGCGGCACCCGGGCGGAGATCGCCGCGCTGCTCGACGGCTACCGCGCGGCGGGCTATCGGCGCATCGTGGCGTTGCGCGGCGACATGCCCTCGGGCATGGCCACGGCGGGCGACTTCCGCTACGCCGCCGAACTGGTGGCCTTCATCCGCCGGCACTGCGGCGACCATTTCCACATCGAGGTGGCGGCCTACCCGGAGACGCATCCGCAGGCCGACGACGCGCTGCGCGACCTCATGCACTTCAAGGCCAAGATCGACGCCGGCGCCAACGGCGCGATCACCCAGTATTTCTTCAACCCGGATGCGTATTTCCGCTTCGTGGACGACGTGCGCAAACTTGGCGTGAACGTGCCGATCGTGCCGGGCATCATGCCGATCTCCAACTACAGCCAGCTCAGGCGCTTCTCGGAAATGTGCGGCGCGGAAATCCCCCGCTGGATCGCCAAGCGCATGCAGGCCCACGGCGACGATGCGGACGCGGTGCGTGAGCTCGGCGCCGAGGTGGTGGCGCAACTGTGCCGTCGCCTGCTCGACGGCGGCGCGCCGGGGCTGCACTTCTACACGCTCAACCGCGCCCGCGCCACGCAGGCGGTGTTGCAGCAGTTGGCCTGAAACCACCACCGCGCACAACCTCCCGCAGGAGCCCGCTGGCGGGCGATGCCTTTGAGGCGGTGATTTGCAAGCAAGAGCATCGCCCGCCAGCAGGCTACTGCGATGGTGATGCGCCAACGGGAAGTCGTTCGTGGCGCCGCGGGACGGCTATGCTGACCGGATGTTGCGCCTGGTCGCCCTGCTCAGCCTGGCCTTGCTTGCGTGCACCGCCCCCGCGGCGGCGCAGACGCCGATCCATCGTTGCATCGGCGCCAACGGCGGCGCGGTGTTCACCGACCAGCCGTGCGCCGCGCTGCGCGCCACGCCGCTCAACCCCGCGACGCCCACCGATACCCCCGCGCCGAGCGGGCCGCCGCCGGTGCTGTGTGCCGCCAACATCGAGGAGCTGCGCCAGAGCGTGATCGATGCGTTCGCGCGGCGCGACAGCGTCCGCATGGGCGGGCTGATCCTGTGGGACGGTTACGGCCGCGGTGCGGCGATTGCCGACATCCGCGCGCTGACCGCGCTGATGGAACAACCGCTGCTGCAGGTCGACCTGCCCGCTCCCGCGGCATCCGCCGCGGCGTTGCCGGACAACTGGCCGCCCCTCGCCGGCGACCCTGCTCCGGCGGCAACCGCCGCGCCCGATCAACTGGTGCTGCACACCGCCGGCGCCGACGGCGCGGGTTCCACGTGGCGTTTCGACATCGTGCGCCGGGCCGGCTGCCTGTGGCTGCGCAACGCGCCGTAAACGCCGCCCCCGCAGCGACGCGCTATCATATGCAGTCTTCATGGAGAACCGAACATGGCGCAGCAGTACCCCGAATGGATCTGGCAAAACGGCCACATCAAGCCGTGGGCCGAAGCCACTACCCACGTGATGTCGCACGCGCTGCATTACGGTTCGTCGGTGTTCGAAGGCATCCGCAGTTACGCCACGCCCGACGGCGCGGCGATCTTCCGCCTCACCGACCACCTGAACCGGCTGTTCCTGTCGGCCAAGATCTACGACATGCAGCTGCCGCACTCGTTCGAGGAGCTGGCCGCCGCCTGCCGCGAGGTGATCCGCAAGAACGGGCTCGGTGCGTCCTACCTGCGCCCGGTGGCGTATCGCGGCCTGGGCGGCTTCGGCCTGTCCGCCGAAACGCCGATCGACATGGCCGTGGCCGCCTGGCCGATGGGCCCGTACCTCGGGCCGGAAGCGCTGCAGAACGGCATCGACGCCTGCGTGTCGAGCTGGCAGCGCTTCGCCCCGAACACCATCCCGGCCGGCGCCAAGGCCGGCGGCAATTATCTTTCCGGCCAGCTGATCGCGCGCGAGGCGCGCCGGCTCGGCTTCGGCGAAGGCATCGCGCTCTCCTCCAGCGGCCTGCTCAGCGAAGGCGCCGGCGAGAACCTGTTCCTGGTCTTCGACGGCGTGCTGCACACCACGCCGGCCAGCGCCTCGATCCTTGCCGGCATCACCCGCGACACGCTCAAGACGCTGGCCCGCGAGGACGGCATCGAGGTGGTCGAGCGCAACATCCCGCGCGAGTACCTGTACCTGGCCGACGAGGTGCTGATGTGCGGCACCGCCGCCGAGATCACCCCGATCCGCTCGGTCGACGGCAAGCAGGTCGGCGCCGGCAAGGCCGGTCGCGTCACGCTGCGCCTGCAGGAGCTGTTCTTCGGCCTGTTCGACGGCCGCACCCACGACAAGTGGGGCTGGCTGGAACAGGTCTGACGGCGAAGCGCTCTCAAGCCCGTATGGCACTGACTTAAGCTCGTCATTCCCGCTTTCGCGGGAATGACGGCAGTGGAGTTTTGCGCCTGAATCAGTAGCTTTCCGGCGCTGCGCGCCTCCTTTTCACCCGGCGAAGCGAGAAGGGATTTCCGGCCGGGATTCCCGCACGGGCCTGATACGAAAAACCCGCCTTCCGGCGGGTTTTCTTGGTTCACATCAGGTTGCGGCCGTGGAACAGTTCCTCGATCTCGCGCCGGAGCAGCGACTCGATCCGCTGGCGTTCCTTGAACGACAGGTCGTCCGCGTGCGACTCGAACAGGTAGGTGTCCAGGTCGAAGTCCTTGATGTGCATCTTGGTGTGGAACATGTTCTCCTGGTACACGTTGACGTCGAACATCTCGTACTTCTGCCGGATGTGCCGCGCCAGGTAGTCCTGCACCGAATTGATCTTGTGGTCGATGAAGTGCTTCTTGCCCTTCACGTCGCGGGTGAAGCCGCGCACGCGGTAGTCGCACACCACGATGTCCGACTCGAAGCTGTCGATCAGGTAGTTCAGCGCCTTCAGCGGCGAGATCACGCCGCAGGTGGCCACGTCGATGTCCGCGCGGAAGGTGGCGATGCCGTTGTGCGGATGCGTCTCCGGATAGGTATGGACGGTGATGTGGCTCTTGTCCATGTGCGCCACCACCGCGCCGGCGATCGAATCACGGCCGAGCTTCTCCACCACCGGCTCCTCGGAAATGAGGATGGTCACCGACGCGCCCTGCGGATCGTAGTCCTGGCGCGCGATGTTGAGGATGTTCGCGCCGATGATCTCGGCCACGTCGGTGAGGATCTGGGTCAGGCGGTCGGCGTCGTACTGCTCGTCGATGTATTCGATGTAGCGCTGGCGCTGCTCTTCGGACACCGCATAGCAGATGTCGTAGATGTTGAAACTCAGCGCCTTGGTCAGGTTGTTGAAACCCTGCAGGCGAAGACGGGGAAGCGGTTTGACCACGAGCGACTCTCCATGGGCCATGGCGGCCGGCTGTAGAGGCGGGTTAGCGACAAGGGTCCCCGCGATTGGTGTGAAGCACAGGCTGGTGCCTGCGACCCTTGGTTGGTGGCATGCTCTCGACGTTGCCGCTGTCGAAAGACCGCGAAGTATGCGGCAAACGCGTCAGGAAATGAACCTGCAGCCAATCGGCATGTTTGCCATAATGCGGGACAAGCTGACGTGATTGCGGTCACGCTTGCCGCGGAGGCGACAAGCGCCGCAGAACCTTGCCTGACCTGAGGAGTCGACGTGGCCCCACACCTGAAATACCAGTTGCAACAGGCCTTCGAACGCTCGCAGGCCCCACTGGGCTTCGCCCCCGACCCCGCCTCGATGGAGCGCTTCCTGGCGCTCTGCCACCGCCGGCGCTACCCGGGCAAGACCGCGATCATCCGTCCCGGCGATCCGGCCAACACGCTGTACTACGTGGTCGAGGGTTCGCTGGCGGTATGCACCGAGGACGAGCAGGGCCGCGAATTGATCCTCGCCTACATCAGCCGCGGCCAGTTCATCGGCGAGATGGGCCTGTTCGTGGAGCAGGCCCAGCGCGAGTCGGTGGTGCGCTCGCGCACGCCGTGCGAGATGGCCGAGGTCAGCTACGAGCGGCTGTTCCAGCTGATGGAAGGCCCGCTGCGCGAGGAGTGCCCCAAGATCCTGTTCGCGATCGGTGCCCAACTCACCAATCGCCTGCTGCGCACCTCGCGCCAGGTCAGCCGCATGGCGTTCATGGACGTCACCAACCGCATCTCGCGCACCCTGCTCGACCTGTGCGACGAGCCCGACGCGATGACCCACCCGGACGGCACGCAGATCCGCATCTCGCGCCAGGAAGTGAGCCGCATCGTGGGCTGCTCGCGCGAGATGGTCGGCCGCGTGCTCAAGCAGCTCGAAGAGCAGCGCATGATCGACGTCTCCGGCAAGACCATCGTGATCCGCGGCACCCGCTGACCACGCCCGGCCGGCACCGCCACCGGTTCGCCTGAACCGGGTTTTTACGGCCGCCAGTCGAGCATGGTCTCCCGCCCCGGCTGCGAGACGGCGCTTGGATTTCGATCAGTTCTTCCTCTTCGTCGGCATCGGCCTGCTCGCCCAGGTGGTGGACGGGGCGCTGGGCATGGCCTACGGGCTGGTATCCAATTCGATCCTGCTGGCGCTGGGGCTGCCGCCGGCGGTCGCCAGCGCCACCGTGCACACCGCCGAGATCGCCACCACCTGCGCTTCCGGCGCCTCGCACGCATGGTTCGGCAACGTGCGCTGGCCGCTGTTCTGGCAGTTGGCGATACCCGGGGCGATCGGCGGCGTGCTCGGCGCCACCTTCCTCGCCAGCGTGCCCGGCGAGACGATCCGCCCGTTCATCAACGCCTACCTGCTGGTTCTCGGCGCGATGGTCCTGCTGCGCGCGTTCGGCAAGCGGCTGAGCCGGCACCGGGTGCAGCACACCGGCGTGCTTGGCTTCTTCGCCGGCCTGCTCGACGCGATCGGTGGCGGCGGCTGGGGGCCACTGGCCACCAGCACGCTGATCGCCCGCGGCGGTGGCGTGCGCCGGACGATCGGCTCGGTCAACGCGGCGGAGTTCGTGGTGACCGCGTCGATCTCCGCCACCCTGGTGTGGCACGTCGGCATCGGCCACTGGCCGATCGTGCTCGGCCTGCTCACCGGCGGCGTCCTGGCCGCGCCGTTTGCCGCCTGGCTGGTGCGCCACCTGCCCGAACGCGCGGTGATGGCCGCGGTGGGCACCTTGATCGTGGCGATCAGCCTGGTGCAGCTGCTGCGGGGTTAGGGCGGGCGCTGCCCGCCGGCTCTTGCCTGATGGAACGGGATACGGCCGGCACTGCCCGCCCTGCGCCCTACCTCGCCATCTGCAGGAGCGCCCCCTGTGCGCGATGCTCTTGCGAATCCCGAATCCCGAATCCCGGCTCAAAGGCATCGCCCGCGAGCGGACTCCTGCGGTTTCTTGCGAGGTTGGGCGCGAGGTGGTTCAGAACCATTCCACGCGGGTCAGCGTGCGGCCGAGCGCCTTCTCCACCTTCTTGCACAGTTTCGGCGTGCCGTTGACCAGCACCGCCTCGGTGGCCTGCCTGAGCATCGCCACATCGTGCATCGAATCGCCGTAGGCCACGTGCCACGCGGCGACGCCGTGCTCGGCCAGCGACTGCACCTTGCGCCGGCCCACGTTGTGCCGGCGCGGGCGCAGGCCCAGCCAGCCGGGGCGCAGTTGCGAGGCGACCACTTCCACGCCGGCCAGCCCCAGTTCGCGCAGGATGCCGGTCGCCAGTGTCTCTTCGCAGCCGGTCACCACGATCACCCGATCGCCTTGCGCCTGATGCCGGCGCAGCCGGCTCAGTCCCTCGCGGCAGAATTGCTTCGGGCGTCGCGCCAGCACGCCAGCGAAGGCATCGGCGGCCACCCGGTATCGCGGCTCACGCAGGCCCAGCAAGGCGATCCGCACCAGCAGGTACAGCGGCAGGCGCCGCGACAGCGGCCACGTCAGCAGCAACAACGGCGAGGCCAGCAAGGCCACGCCCTTGCGCCATGCCGAGCCGGCATAGCGGCTGCGCACGAACAGGGCGAAGGAATCGCCGTGGATCAGCACCCCATCGAAGTCGAACAGCACCACGCGCGGCGTGTTCTCGCACGGCGCGGCGACCGCGTCATCCCCCGGCGCGGCCGTGACAGGTTCGACGGGAGCGCTCATGCGTTGGCGAACAACCGTCGCAGTTCGCGGCCCGGGTCCTCGGCGCGCATGAACGCCTCGCCGACCAGGAACGCCTGCACGCCGCCCGCGCGCAGGCGAGCCACGTCTTCGGGCGTGTGGATGCCGGATTCGGCAACCAGCACGCGGTCGTATTCGATCAGTTCCTGCAGCGCCAGCGAGGTTTCCAGCGCGGTCTCGAAATTGCGCAGGTTGCGGTTGTTGACGCCGATCAGCGGCACCGGCAGCGCCAGCGCGCGCTCCATCTCGTCCTCGTCGTGCACTTCGCACAGCACGTCCAGGTCGAGCTCGGCGGCGAGCAGCGCCAGCGGCAGCAGCTCGTCGTCGTCCAGCGCGGAGACGATCAGCAGGATGCAGTCGGCGCCGATCGCGCGCGCCTCGTGCACCTGGTAGGGGTCGATGATGAAATCCTTGCGCAGCAGCGGCAGCGAACAGGCCTTGCGCGCCTGCTGCAGGAACGCCTCGCTGCCCTGGAAGAAATCGGCGTCGGTGAGCACCGACAGGCAGGCCGCGCCGGCCTTCTCGTAGCTGCGCGCGATCGCGGCGGGATCGAAATCGGCGCGGATCACGCCCTTGCTGGGGCTGGCCTTCTTCACCTCGGCGATCACCGCGGGCAAGCCAGCCTCGATCTTCGCCTCGATGGCAGCGGCGAAGCCGCGCGTGTCCGGCAGGTCGGCGATGCGCGCGCTCAGCTCGGCCAGCGGGACCTTGCTGCGGCGCTCGGCGACTTCTTCGGCCTTGCGCGCCAGGATGCGATTGAGGATGTCGGTCATGGCATCTCGCTCGGGTGGGGTGACGGGTGCATCGTAGTCGGCCACGACGCGTGGTGTAACCGCACCGTGTTTACGGGACTCCCGCCAGGCGCCGCGTGGCGGCCACGAAGGCCTGCATTTTCGCATGCGCGGCGCCGCTGGCGATCGCCGCACGGGCGCGTTCGATGCCGGCGCCGATGTCCTCGACCACGTCGGCAGCATACAAGGCCGCGCCGGCGTTCAGGCACACGATGTCGTGCGGCACGCCGGGTTCGCCGTGCAGCGCACCCAGCAGCATCGCCTTCGATTCGCCGGCGTCCTCCACCCGCAGGTTGCGGCTGGAGGCCATCGCCAGGCCGAAATCCTCCGGCTCCACCTCGTACTCGTGCACCACGCCGTCGCGCAGTTCGCCGACCATGGTGGCCGCGCCCAGCGAAATCTCGTCCATGCCGTCGCGGCCCCACACCACCAGCGCCCTGCGCGCGCCCAGCGCCTGCAGCACGCGGATCTGGATGCCGACCAGGTCCGGGTGGAACACGCCCATCAGGATGTTCGGCGCGCCGGCCGGATTGGTCAGCGGGCCGAGGATGTTGAACAGCGTGCGCACGCCCATCTCGCGCCGCACCGGCGCCACCACCTTCATCGCCGGGTGATGGTTCGGCGCGAACATGAAGCCGATGCCGGTCTCGGCCAGGCACGCGGCGACCTGCGCCGGCGCCAGTTCGATCGACGCGCCCAGTGCCTCCAGCACGTCGGCGCTGCCGGACTTCGACGACACGCTGCGCCCGCCATGCTTGGCGATGCGCGCGCCGGCGGCCGCCGCCACGAACATCGACGCGGTGGAAATGTTGAAGCTGCACGCGCCGTCGCCGCCGGTGCCGACGATGTCGAGCAGGTGCGCATCGTCGCCCGTCACCGGCACCGGCGCGGCCAGCTCGCGCATCACCCGCGCCGCACCGGTGATTTCGCCCACGGTTTCCTTCTTCACGCGCAGGCCGGTGATGATTGCCGCGGTCATCAGCGGGCTCACCTCGCCGCGCATGATCTGGCGCATCAGCGAGATCATCTCGTCGTGGAAGATCTCGCGGTGCTCGATCGTGCGCTGCAGGGCTTCCTGCGGCGTGATGCCGACCACGCTCATGCCGCCAGCTTCCGTCGCGGCAGGCCGAGGAAGTTGGCCAGCAGGTCATGGCCGTGCCGGGTCAGGATCGATTCGGGATGGAACTGCACGCCCTCCACCGGCAGCGTCCTGTGGCGCAGGCCCATGATCTCGTCGATCGAGCCGTCCGGGTTTTCCGTCCACGCGGTGACTTCCAGGCAATCCGGCAGCGAGGCCTGCTCCACCACCAGCGAGTGGTAGCGCGTGGCCTCGAACGGATTGGGCAGGCCGGCGAACACGCCCTGGCCGCGATGGATCATCGGCGAGGTCTTGCCGTGCATGATCTTCTTCGCGCGAATCACCTTGCCGCCGAACGCCTGGCCGATCGCCTGGTGGCCCAGGCATACCCCGAACACCGGGATCTCCCCGGCCAGCTCGCGCAGCACGTCCAGCGACACGCCCGCATCGTCCGGCGTGCCCGGCCCCGGGGAAATCATGATGTGCGAGGGCTTCAGCGCGCGGATGCCGGCCACGGTGAGCGCATCGTTGCGCACCACCCTCACCTCCTGGCCCAGCTCGCCCAGGTACTGCACGAGGTTGAAGGTGAAGCTGTCGTAGTTGTCGATCATAAGCAACATAAAAGACCTATCTATTTGTTTTTACTAAAGCACATATAGGAATCATCATCTTGATACCCGCATGGATACCCGCAATTTCGTTGGATACCCATGTAGACGGCCAATCGGCATCGAGCCGGCATTTTGGCACGTATCCCACGACTACCAAACGAGCGGCACGGATGCGCTTATGCACTTGTGACCATACAAGAGCCCGCCGTGGCGTGTGGCCTTACCATGCCCAGTGCCCGCAAGAATTGGCTAGACTTGGCCAGCTATAGCCGACAGGGGGCGAAGCCAAACATGACCGGTTCCGACGGGGAAATCCTCACGCTCGACGAAGTTGCCGCCTATCTCAAGGCTGGCAAGCGGACGGTCTATCGCTTTGCCCAGAACGGCGATATCCCGGCCTTCAAGCTCGGGGGCACCTGGCGCTTCCGACGCTCCGAGCTGGAGCGCTGGATTGACGCCAACAGCAACCAGCACAAGACGACAGGCAAGGGACGCCGCTGATGGAAATCCTCGACAACATCAATCACCTCTTCGGCGACGACCTCAAGCAGACGCTCAAGCCGGGAGCCAAGCTCAAGATCGCCGCTTCCTGCTTCTCAATGTATGCCTACGAGGCGCTGAAGGTCGAGCTGGAGAAGATCGAGGAGCTACGCTTCATCTTCACTTCTCCCACGTTTGTGGCCGACGAAGTCACCGATCAGGTGAAGCGCGAGCGGCGCGAATTCCACATCCCCAAATTGGACAGGGAGCGCAGCCTCTATGGCAGCGAGTTCGAAATACAGCTGCGCAACAAGCTCACCCAGCGCGCCATTGCCCGCGAATGTGCTGACTGGCTGCGCCGCAAGGCGCAGTTCCGCAGCAACCGAAGTAAGGCACCCATGCAGCAGTTTGCCGGTGTTGAGGCCCCAAAGGGGGCCACGGCATATATGCCGCTGCATGGCTTCACTGCCGTCGATCTCGGCTACCAAAACGGCAACGCCGTCTCCAACCTCATCAACAAGTTGGACGACCACGCCTCCACGGCAACGTATCTGAACCTGTTCGAGCAAATCTGGAACGACTCCGAAAAACTCGAAGACGTCACTACGCAAATCTGCCAGCACATCGCTTCTGTGTATCAGGAGAACTCGCCGGAGAGTGTCTACTTCCTGATGCTCTACAACATCTTCAACGAGTTCCTCGACGACCTCGACGAAGACGCGTTACCCAATGACCGCACGGGTTACCAAGACACGCTGGTCTGGAACAAGCTCTTCAACTACCAGCGCGACGCCGCCATCGGCATCATCAACAAGCTGGAGACCTACAGCGGCTGCATCCTCGCCGACAGTGTTGGCCTAGGCAAGACATTCACTGCGCTGGCAGTCATCAAGTACTACGAGCTGCGCAACAAGT
Organism: Rhodanobacter sp. UC4443_H10; assembly: GCF_052978325.1. NCBI lineage: Bacteria > Pseudomonadati > Pseudomonadota > Gammaproteobacteria > Lysobacterales > Rhodanobacteraceae > Rhodanobacter > Rhodanobacter sp. UC4443_H10. The sequence goes on from NZ_CM129668.1 coordinate 1,917,774, forward strand.
CAGTGCTTGTGCTCTGCCCCAAAAAGCTTGCGGACAACTGGCTCAACTACAACCGCAACCTGAAGACCAACCTGTTCGCCAAGGATCGCTTCAGCTACGACGTGCTGTGCCATACCGACCTTTCTCGCACCAGCGGCGAATCCTTCGGCACACCACTCAATCGCATCAATTGGGGCAACTACGACCTGGTGGTGATCGACGAGTCGCACAACTTCCGCAACAACGATGCGGTGAAGGAGCGCGAAACCCGCTACCAGAAGCTGATGCGCAAGGTGATGCGCGAGGGCGTCAAGACCAAGGTGCTGATGCTCTCGGCCACCCCCGTCAACAACCGTTTCAACGACCTGCGCAACCAGCTCGCGCTGGCGTACGAAGGTGACTCGGAAAACCTCAACAAGAAGCTGCGCACCAGCAAGTCGGTCGAAGAAGTGTTCCGAAACGCGCAGAGGGCTTTCAACGCCTGGTCGCTGCTGCCGCTGGAGCAGCGCACGCCCCGCGCTATCCTCGACGCACTGGACTTCGATTTCTTCGAGCTGCTGGATAGCGTCACCATCGCCCGCTCACGCAAGCATATCCAGACGTTCTACGACACCCGTGACATCGGCCCCTTCCCGGAACGCCGCAAGCCGTTGTCGTTTCGCTGCCCGCTGACCACGCGGACCGACGTCATGAGCTTTAACGAGATTTTCGAGCAACTTGCCAAACTCAACCTCGCGATCTACGCACCACTGAGCTACATCCTGCCCAGCCGCATCAAGAAGTACGAGGAGATGTACGACACCCAGGTATCGAGTGGCGGCGGCGCACTGCGGCAGATAGATCGCGAACAAAGCCTGAAAAAATTGCTCACGGTCAACCTGCTCAAGCGCCTGGAAAGCTCGGTCGCTGCCTTCCGGCTGACCTTGAAGATGTTGCAAGACAACCACCAGCACACACTGGGCAAGGTCGAAGCTTTCGATACCAACGGCGGCAAGGGCAGCGTGGGCGATCACACAGCTGCGCTGGAAAACCTCGACGCGGACGAAGACGACTGGCTGGACGAAGGTAGCAGCGATTTCAACGTGGGCGGCAAGGTCAAGATCGACTTGGCCGACATGGATCTCCCGCGCTGGCAGTTCGATCTGCAACGCGACCTCGACGTGATCGCCATGCTGTTCGCGGAAATGGAAAAAATCACACCTGCGGACGACGCCAAGCTGCAACACCTGAAGGCCCTGCTGCACGAAAAGATCGCCCACCCAATCAACCCGGGCAACAAGAAGGCGCTGGTCTTCACCGCTTTCGCCGATACCGCCAACTACCTCTACACCAACCTGGCACCGGAGCTTTGGGCCAAGGGGCGGTTGCACAGTGCCAAGGTCACCGGCAGTTCCCGGCCTCAATCCACCCTCGCTACCCGCTACGACTTCCAGGAGCTGTTGACGCTGTTCTCGCCACGGTCCAAGGAAAAAGCCATCGTGCTGCCACAGGAGCCGGCTGAAATCGACTTGCTGATCGGCACCGACTGTATCTCCGAAGGCCAGAACCTGCAGGACTGCGACTACCTCGTCAACTACGACATCCACTGGAATCCGGTGCGCATCATCCAGCGCTTCGGCCGCATCGACCGCATCGGGTCGCCGAACAGCAGCATCCAGCTGGCGAACTACTGGCCTGACATCTCGCTGGACGAGTACATCAACCTCAAGGAGCGCGTGGAAAGCCGCATGACCATCGTCGACGTCACCGCCACCGGCGACGACAACGTGCTCTCGGCCCAAGCCAATGACGTGGCCTACCGCAAGGAGCAACTCAGGCGCCTTCAGGAGGAAGTGATCGAACTGGAAGACGTGAAGGCCGGCGTGTCGATCACCGACCTCGGTCTCAACGATTTCCGCATGGATCTCTTGAACTACGTCAAGGCCCACGGCGAGCTGAAGAACGCCCCCAATGGCCTGCATGCCGTCGTACCCGCCCACGCCGAACTCGGCCTGCCGCCCGGCGTGCTCTTCACCCTGCGCAATCGCAACGCGGGCATTAACCCGACAGCCAACCAGCCTCAGCACAACCGCCTGCACCCGTACTACCTGATCTATATCGGCCGCGACGGCAACGTCGTTCACGACCAGACCGAAGTGAAGCGTCTGCTCGACCTAGCCCGCACCTGCTGCAAGGGGCATGACGAACCTTTCCTCTCACTGTGCGACCAGTTCAACCGGGAAACGGCGGACGGCCGCAACATGCAGGCTTATTCCGACCTCTTGGGCAAAGCCATTCGCACGATGGTCGAGGTGAAGGAAGAAAGGGACATCGACAGCTTGTTCTCCGGGGGCAAGACCACCGCACTAACCCAAACCATCGCCGGGTTGGACGACTTCGAGCTGATTGCCTTCCTCGTCGTGCTGGAAGCGGCATGACCCGGCACGTACGTACAGCCCTGTTCGCCTATCCCGGCAAGGCCGCTTTCGGGCGCGTCGTCCCCAAGGCCAAACTTTACGAACACGGCACAGCCGGCGCCCGTATCAAAGGCCTGTTCGCCGAACAGGTCGAACAGATCGTGTGGCAATACAAGCTGGCACCTGAAACCACCAATTTGTCCGCTTCACCCGGCGCACCGGAGATCCAGGTCTTCAGCGTGCGGCTCAGGGCGTCAGAGCTTCACCACGACATCCTGCGGTGCATCGACAAGGCCATTCCGTTTCCGCTCCTGTTCGAGCTGCATGGCGAGGATCGTCTTCAGGTTGTCGCCTGCTACAAGCGCCCCAGCGAAGCCGAGGCCAGCCGCTGGGTATGCTCGGACTATTTCGCTACCGATTGGATTGCCGCGGAGAGCCCACGCGCCGCCCTGCCGGTCGCGCTGAATCTGGCCGGGCTGTACGAGCAGTTGCTGCATGCGCTGCTCCCCCTGACCCACCGCCCGAAAGAGTCGTTGTTCGATCTGGTCGAACGCGCGAGCAAGGTGCGTATGCTGCGGAAAGAGATGGACAAGGCAGTCTCACGTCTCGCGATGGAGAAACAGTTCAATCGCAAAGTTGAGATCAATGCTCAATTCCGAAGTCTGAAAAATGATCTGGACGAGCTCAGCGCCTCGGATGAAAGGTCAAGGGAGTCGAAACTGGAATGAAAATCCAATCCGTTAGTATCAAGAACTTCCGCACGTTGAAAAACGTGACGATCCCCTTCGACTCCGTTACGACATTCATCGGCCCGAACGGTGCTGGAAAGTCCACCGTACTTCGTGCGCTCGACTGGTTCTTCAACGGCAAGCCGGGTTCGCTGACGGAGAAAGATTGCTCTTTTGGGGCGACCGACGAAGACATCGAAGTCCAAGTTACATTTGCAGGCCTCACCGAAAAGGACCGCGAGGCACTTGGCAAGTACGCGCCGGAAGGGGTCACCACGTTCACCGCCTGGAAGCGCCGATCACCTGATGGCCCTGATGTGCTCTCCGCCAATGCAAAGGGCTTCCCCGATTTCAACGCAATTAAAGCGGCAGGCGGCGCGACCGCGAAGAAGGATCTTTACGCGGAGCTCCGACGCAGCCGATCAGACTTGAATCTCCAAGCAGCCAATTCCGGCGCAGCCGTTGAACAGGCGATGACGGCATGGGAAGCTGCTCACACAGATCAACTTGTCGATGCTCCCGAAGCGCTTCAAACCAATTTCTTCGGCTTCAACAGCGGCGGCAAGATGAGTGGCCTCTTCGACTTCGTCATGGTCACTGCCGATCTTCGCGCGAGCGAGGAGTCGATAGACGGCAAGTCGAGCATCATTGGCCGAATTCTTGAACGTTCAATTGATCGTGCCGCTGCCGATGTGGAAATCGCGAAAATTGTCGAGGATTCGCGCGCTAAGCAGCAGCAAGTCTACGAAGAAAAGTTCAAGGAACAGCTTGAGTCCATCACCACGCAACTGAACGAGGTCGTCACGTCTTACTCGCCGGGTCGGGCCGTCACGGTTGCTCCGGCAGAAGTGGAACTCAAGGCGCCCCGGACCACGTTCGAGGTGGCAGTGCTCGATGGGACGACCGAGACCACCGTCGAACGACAGGGGCATGGCTTTCAGCGCACGATTCTGATCTCGGCGCTCCAACTCTTGGCACAGTCAGGCGCAGCTTCAACCGAGGGAGTCATTTGCCTGGCGATTGAGGAGCCGGAACTTTTTCAGCATCCGATCCAAGCGCAAACCTTTGCAAAGGTACTCAGGTCGCTTGCCGAAGACACTGCCAAACGCATCCAAGTGACTTATGCAACGCATAGCCCTTTCTTCCTGGAGGCTCGCCATTTCGATCAAATCCGACGGCTGACGAGATCGGCAGACGCAACTCCGGTAGTTTCTGTTCACTACGCAACGGTTGCCCACGTCAAGGCGACGCTACAGGGAGTAGTAGACGGTGATGTAGTAGATCGTCGACTTGACCATAACGTTGCCGACCAACTCGCCATAGCACTCTTCGCCAACCGGGCTTTCCTTGTGGAGGGCCCGACAGAGTTATCCGTTTTCTACGGTATCGGCGATAGGCTTTCTCCTGGCTCGCTTGAGGCGACAGGCATCTCGATTGTTCCCGTAGGATCTAAAACGTCAATACCGCTCGCACATGCGATCCTGACCTCGATTGGCGTACCTGTTTACGCGCTTTTCGATGCGGACGGCGGATTTGAGGCACGCGCCAAGGCAAAGAACAAGAAGCAAGAAGATATCGATAAAGAGCGGAGTAACCATGCGACGGAGAACCGCAAACTGCTGCGATACTTCGGCATGCATGAAGAGGATTTTCCGTCTGCCGTTGCTTCCAAAAAGGCCGCAATCTTTGAGGATCACCTTGAGGCGTTTCTCTCCGAGAACTGGAAAGAATGGCTTGCCGCTTGCGAAAGCGTGGAGACCGATACGGGCATAAAGCTTTCCAAGAATCAACTCGCATACCGCACAGCGACGCTCAAGGCTGAAGGTGTGGTGCCTGAAATGCTGTTGCAAATCTTGGCCAAGGCAAAGGGTGAGTAGCCATGCATGAAATCATCTGCCCGCACTGCGGCACGGCATTTAAGATCGACGAAACCCGCTACGCGGACATCCTCAAGCAGGTTCGCGACAAGGAATTCGACAAGCAGCTGCATGAGCGGCTGGAGCTGGCCGCGCAAGACAAACGTAACGCGATCGAGCTTGCCGAGACCAAGCTCGCCGGTGAACTGCAGAAAGAAGCTTCGGCCAAGGACGCCGAGATCAATGAACTAAAGGCCAGGCTGGATGCCGGTGAGGCTTCGCGCAAGCTTGCTGTGACCGAAGCTCTGAGCCCGGTCGAGACAGAACGCAACCAGCTCGCCAACGAACTGGTGCAAGCCAGGCGTGATCTGGAGTCTGCGGCCAAGCTGGCCGAAGTGACGCGGGCAAACGACGTTCAGAGAGCCGCCGCTGCGAAAGACACCGAAATTCAGGCGCTACAGGCCAAGCTCGACGCCAGTGAGGTTGTCCAACAGCTTGCGGTTACCAAGGCGGTCAATGTCGTCGAGGAGGAGCGTAACGCGCTGAAAAGTAGCCTGGAGCTTGCAGCGCTGGAAAAGGATTTGGCCGAGAAGTCCCTGAAGGAAAAGTACGAGACCCAGCTCAAGGATCGCGAAGACACCATTGAGCGACTCAAGGACATGAAAGCCAAGCTGTCGACCAAGATGATCGGCGAAAGCCTGGAGCAGCACTGCGAAACCGAGTTCAACCGCATCCGCGCCACCGCCTTCCCGCACGCCTACTTCGAGAAAGACAACGACGCGCGGAGCGGTAGCAAGGGTGACTTCATCTTCCGTGATCTGGCAGAAGACGGCACCGAGATCGTATCCATCATGTTCGAGATGAAGAACGAGAACGACGCGACCGCCAGCAAGAAGAAGAACGAAGATTTCCTGAAAGAACTCGATAAGGATCGTACGGAAAAGGGCTGCGAATATGCCGTCCTGGTCTCCTTGCTTGAACCCGAGAGCGAGCTTTACAACACCGGGATCGTCGATGTGTTCCATCGCCACCCGAAAATGTATGTCGTCCGGCCGCAATTCTTCATCACCATCATCACGCTGCTGCGCAACGCAGCGATGAAGTCCTTGGCCTACAGGTCGGAACTCGCCCTCGTCAGGGCACAGAACCTCGACATCACCCGATTCGAGACGCAGTTAGACGACTTCAAGACGACGTTTGGGCGGAACTGGCGCCTTGCCTCCGATGGCTTCGAGGAGGCTATCAAGCGGATCGACGAGGCAATCAAAGACCTGGAGAAAACGAAGGATGCGCTCTACAAGTCGGCGAACAATCTGCGGCTCGCGAACGACAAGGCCGAGGATCTGACGATCAAGAAATTGACTCGGGGCAACCCGACGATGGCGGCGAAGTTTGCCGAACTCAATGATCAAGATTCTTCTGACAAAGAATGAATCCAAGGAAGTACAAGATGGAAAAACTGAAGATGCACTCGCCCGATCTCACCCAAGACAACGTCGCACGGATACGCGAGTTGTTCCCGGACTGCGTGACCGAGGCCAAGGGCGCGGATGGCGGCGTGCGGCTAGCGGTGGATTTTGACCAGCTCAGGCAGGCCTTGTCCGAATCGTTGGTGGAAGGGCCGCAGGAGCGTTATCAGCTCAACTGGCCGGGCAAGCGCGAGGCGCTGCTGACGGCGAATGCGCCGATCGCCAAGACCTTGCGGCCTTGCCGCGAGGAGAGCGTGGACTTTGACACCACTAAGAACCTGTTCATCGAAGGCGACAACCTGGAGGCACTCAAGCTGCTGCAGGAGACGTATCTGGGCAAGGTCAAGATGATCTATATCGACCCCCCATACAACACGGGGCGTGACTTCGTTTACGACGACGACTTCGCAGAAGACGCGGAATCGTTTCTCGTCAAGTCACTCCAAACAAGCACGACGGGCGAAAAGCTTGTAGCAAACCCGGAATCGAATGGCAGGTTTCATTCCGACTGGCTTTCGATGATGTACGCGCGCATTCGTCTCGCAAAGAGCCTCTTGACCGACGATGGAATCTTTCTTGCTTCCATTGACGATGGCGAGGTCTCAAATCTCCGAAAAATTTGCGATGAAGTCTTCGGCGAGGAGCAATTCGCCGCACAGATCATCTGGAAGAAGCGCAACACACCGCCCAACGATAAGGTCATTGGCGCCCAGCACGACTACATCTTGTTGTACGTCAAGAATAGTCTTTCGGGGATAAACCTTCGGCCAAGGTCACAGGATCAGATCGATCGTTACAAGAACCCAGACAATCACCCCAAGGGGCCATGGGTAGCTGGTGATCTTACCGGCAACGTGAAGGGAGGCCGCTATACCGCTGCTCTGCACTACCCGATTAAAAACCCAAATACCGGTGAACAGTTCTACCCGCCAAACAATGGGAACTGGCGATTTAACCTATCGAAAATTGAGCGCCTAATCTCCGAAGATGCGATCTACTTCGGCAAGGACGGCAAACAAGCGCCAAAACTGAAGCGATTCCTTTCGGACGTGAAGGAAGGCACGACATGGACATCCCTCTGGGACTTCGCTCCATTCAACACTTCGGGATCAAACGAAATGGGCGAAATTTTCGGTAACTCGACCCTCTTCGAGAATCCCAAGCCCACTGGGTTGCTTGAGCACGTTGTCGAGCTCGGATCATCGCCGGATGCGATCATTCTCGATTTCTTCGCAGGCGCCTCGACCACCGCTCATGCCGTAATGAAGAAGAACGCAGAGGACGGTGGCACCCGCCGCTTCATCATGGCGCAGCTACCAGAAGCCTGTGCCAAGGATTCAGAGGCGTTCAAAGCCGGCTACAAGACCATCGCAGACGTTAGCAAGGAGCGCATTCGCCGCGCAGGCAAGAAAATCAGCGAAGACAGCCCCCAGACGGACGTCGGCTTCCGAGTTCTCAAGATTGAGACCTCCAACATGGCCAATGTGTACTACACACCGGACACCGTGAGTCAGGCCGACTTACTGGGAGCAGTGGACAACATCAAGCCCGACCGCACGGCCTTCGACCTGCTGTTCCAGGTGATGCTGGACTGGGGTGTGGACCTGGCTCTGCCCATCGAAAAGAAGGCAATCCAAGGCAAGAACGTGTACTTCGTGGACGGCAACGCGCTGGCTGCTTGCTTCGACACGCACGACGGCATCGACGACGCCTTTGCCAAGGAGCTGGCCGCGCATCAGCCGCTGCGCGCCGTGTTCCGGGATGCCTGCTTCAAGGACAGCACGGTGAAGATCAATATCGAACAGATCTTCAAGCTGCTGTCGCCCACCACCGAAGTGAAGTGCCTGTGAGGTGGTGTCATGGAACATGTTGAACTGACGCGATTGCTGGACGGCCTGATCGCCACTTGGGAAAACGAGGTGGCGGAGTTCAAGCAGGCCAACGACAACTTCAGCACCGATGACATCGGCAAGTATTTCTCCGCATTGGCCAACGAAGCAAACCTGCGTGGAGCGGACTTCGGCTGGCTGGTATTTGGTGTGAACAACCAAAGCCGCTCCGTCATCGGCACCACTTACCGGCAAGAGGCTGAGCGCCTGCACCAGTTGAAGATGCAGATCACCCAGAACACTGATCCGCGCCTTACCTTCCGCGACATCCACGAGCTCCAGCACACCGACGGTCGCGTCTTGTTGTTCCAGATCCCGGCCGCGCCGCGCGGCATCGCCATTTCGTGGAAGGGGCACTACTACGCTCGCGCCGGGGAAAGCCTGGTCTCCTTGGGCCTGGACAAGCTGGACGAAATCCGCAACCAGACGCTCACGTTGGACTGGACGGCTCAGTTCGTTGCCACGGCAACGCTGGACGACCTGGACGAAGCTGCCGTGCGCAAGGCGCGCGAATCCTTCGCCCAGAAGCACGCCAACAGCTTCGCCCCGGAAGACGTTGCAAAGTGGCCGCTGGAAACCTTCCTCGACCGTGCGCGTGTCACCCGGGATGGCCAAATCACCCGCACCACCTTGCTCTTGCTGGGCAAGGCCGAATCGGCCCACCACCTCTCGCCTCATCCCGCGCAACTGACGTGGAACTTGGTCGGCCAGGAGCGCGCCTACGAGCACTTCGGCCCGCCCTTCCTGCTGAGCAGCACGCGCCTGTATCAGCGCATCCGCAACATCCAGCTGCGCATCCTGCCGCAAGACGAACTGGTGCCGGTGGAAGTGGCCAAGTACGACCAGAAGATCGTGCTGGAATCCCTGCACAACTGCATCGCGCATCAGGACTACGCTCGCAACGGACGTGTAGTAGTCACGGAGCTACCCGACCGGCTGGTGTTCGAGAACGAAGGCTCCTTCTTTGAGGGGCAACCAGGCGACTATATCGACGGTACCCGAACCCCTCGACGTTATCGCAACCCTTTTCTCGCCCAGGCGATGGCCGAGCTGAACATGATCGACACCATGGGCTACGGCATCCACGACATGTACGTACGCCAGGCAAAGCGCTATTTCCCGATGCCTGACTACGACCTTGGCAACACCGGGGCCGTGAAGATGACGATCTACGGTGGCGTGGTCGACCCGGCTTACAGCCGCCTGCTGATCCAGCGTACCGATCTGCCACTGGTCGACGTGCTGGCGCTGGATCGGGTGCAGAAGAAACTGCCAATCCCAGACGAGGCCGCGGCACGCCTGCGCAAGGGCGGACTGATCGAGGGCCGCAAGCCGAAGTATTTCGTTTCAGCCGAGGTTGCCAAGGCAACCGCAAGCGTCGCCGATTACATCCGCACGCGCGCCCAGGACGACGACTATTACGCCAAGCTCATTACCGACTACCTGACGTTGAAAGGCTCGGCGAGCCGCGCCGAAATCAACAAGCTACTGATGGACAAGCTGAGCGACGCGTTGAACGACAAGCAGAAGGACAACAAGATCGCCAACCTGCTGACGAACCTGCGGCGCAGGGGGCGTATCCGCAACACCGGCAGTCGTGGGCACCCGGTATGGCTGCTTGCAGAATGAAAGCGCGTGCCGCTCACACATAAGCGCTTATAAATCAATTACTTAATCCTTTCTGCAAGCAAGCTTTGCAGAAGCCTTGCAGAAAGGAATGCTCGCAGGAACACCATGAAGCTCAAGTTCAAGATCCAGCCCTATCAGACCGCCGCCGTGCAGGCGGTGGTGGACTGTTTTGCCGGCCAGCCACCTGCCAGCGCCCGCGCTGTGAGCTACCGCATCGACCCGGGCAAGCAGACCAAGGGCCAGACCATCGGCAGCACCGTGGGCGGCGGCGATGGCTTCAGGAATGCCGACTTGCTGCTGACCGACCAGGCCCTACTTGAGAACGTCCAGAAGGTGCAGCACAGCCAGAACCTCAGCGCCTCCACGGCGCTCACCAAGACCAAGGTCTCAGCGGTGAATCTCGACATCGAGATGGAAACCGGCACCGGCAAGACCTACTGCTACATCAAGACCGTTTTCGAGCTGAACCGACAGTTCGGCTGGAGCAAGTTCGTCATCGTGGTGCCTTCCATCGCCATCCGCGAGGGCGTTGCCAAGTCACTGGCGATCACCGCTGACCACTTCCAGGAAACCTACGGCAAGAAGGTCCGGTTCTTCATCTACAACTCCAAGCAGCTGCACCAGTTGGAGAGCTTTTCGTCGGATGCCGGCATCAACGTGATGGTCATCAACGTGCAGGCCTTCAACGCCACCGGCAAGGACAACCGACGCATCTACGAGGAGCTGGACGATTTCCAGTCACGCAAGCCCATCGACGTCATCAGCGCCAACCGGCCCATTCTGATTCTGGACGAACCACAGAAGATGGAAGGTGCGGCGACGCTCAAATCACTGGAGGCGTTCAAGGCCTTGATGGTGCTGCGCTACTCCGCCACCCACAAGACCCGCCACAACCAGGTGCACCGTCTCGACGCGCTGGACGCCTATAACCAGAAGCTGGTGAAGAAGATCGCCGTGCGCGGCATCACCATGAAGGGGCTGACCGGCACGAATGCCTATCTGTACCTGCAGTCCATCGAGGTTTCGAGCAAGAAGCCACCTGAAGCCCGCGTGGAGTTCGAGCAGAAGCTCGCCGGCGGCAAGATCAAGCGCACGGTGCGCAAGCTGAGGAAGGGCGACAATCTGTTCACGCTCTCCGACGAGCTGGACCAATACCGCAACGGCTTCGTCGTCTCCGACATCAACGCCAACACCGACACCCTGAGCTTCACCAACGGCGTGGAGCTGACCGTGGGCGATGCGACGGGCGACGTGAACGAGGCCATGCTGCGCCGCATCCAGATCCGCGAAGCGATCAAGGCGCACTTCGACAAGGAACAGGCCTTGTTCTCACAGGGCGTAAAGGTGCTGAGCCTGTTCTTCATCGACGAGGTGGCGAAGTATCGCGACTACACCGTAGCCGACACCAAGGGCGAATACGCGCGCATCTTCGAAGAGGAATACCAACAGTATTTGAACGAGGTACTCGGGCTGGAGGAAACGCCCTGGAGCAGGTACCTCAAGGGCATCGCAACGGACAAGACCCACAGCGGCTACTTCTCCATCGACAAGAAGACCAAGCACCTCACCGACCCCACCGTGGCGAAGCGTGGCGAGAATGCGGGTCAGTCCGACGACGTGGACGCCTACGACCTGATCCTCAAGGACAAGGAGCGCCTGCTGTCGCTCACCGAGCCGGTACGCTTCATCTTCTCGCACTCCGCCCTGCGCGAAGGCTGGGACAACCCCAACGTGTTCGTGATCTGTGCCCTCAAGCACAGCGACAACACCGTCTCGCGCCGCCAGGAGGTGGGTCGCGGCCTGCGCCTCGCCGTGAACCAGCAAGGCGAACGCATGGACAATCCGGTCACCGTGCACGACATCAACCTGCTCACCGTGGTGGCCAGCGAGAGCTACAAGGATTTCGTAGCCGGTCTGCAGGAGGACATGACCAAGGCGCTGTCCGAGCGTCCGCGCAAGGCTGACGAGCAATACTTCGCCGGCAAGGTGCTCAAGACCGACCAGGGTGACGTATCCGTCACGCCGGCCATGGCGAAGCAGATCTACAAATACCTGCTCAAGAACGATTACACCGACGATAACGACAGCATTACGAACGTCTACCATCAGGCCAAAAAGGATGGTGCATTGGCCGAGCTGCCAGCAGAGCTGCGTCCGTATGAGGCACAGGTCGTCATGCTGATCGACAGCGTCTTCAGCGCAGCTCAACTGCCCGACATCGACAATGGCCGCAAGCCGAAGCGCAATCCGCTCAACGCGAACTTCGATAAGCAGGAGTTCAAGGCGCTATGGAACCGCATCAACCGCAAGGCGGCCTATAGCGTGCATTTCGACAGCGATGAGCTGGTGAAGAAGGCTGTGAGCACAATCAACGATCGGGCCGACAGCGTCGGCCTTCGGGTGACACCGCTGCAATACGTGATCGTCAGTGGTGAGCAGGAAGGCGCGGTGGATCGCGACCAGCTCGAAAGCGGAAAGGGCTTCCGCGTCGGTGAGAGCGTGGTCGAGAATCATCGTGCCTCTGTCCATTCCGACGTGCGTTACGACCTGATCGGCAAGCTCGCCGAAGGAACCAAGCTCACCCGACGCACGGTGGCCGATATCCTCAAGGGCATGAACGCCGCGGTCTTCGCTCAGTACAGACTCAACCCCGAGAGTTTCATCGCCGAGGCCATCCGGCTCATCAACGAGCAGAAGGCCACCATGATCGTCGAGCACCTGGCTTACGACCCGGTGGAGGAACGCTACGACACGGACATCTTCACGGCCGGGATGACCAAGCAGGACTTCACCCATGCCGGCGACAAGCTCAAGCACCACATCTACGACTACGTGCTGACCGACTCGAAGGTGGAGCGCAACTTCGTCACCGAGCTGGACACCAGCAGCGACGTGGTCGTCTACGCCAAGCTACCGCGTGGTTTCCTGATCCCCACCCCAGTAGGCGACTACAACCCCGACTGGGCCATCAGCTTCAAGGAAGGCCAGGTCAAGCACGTCTACTTCGTGGCGGAAACCAAGGGTTCCATGTCCAAGATGGAATTGCGCAAGATCGAGGAGACCAAGATCGAGTGCGCCAGCAAGTTCTTCGACGAAATGAACCGGCGGTACGCTCCTGAGAACGTCAAGTACGAGGTGGTGAACAGCTTCAGCAAGCTAATGGAGATGGTGAAGTAAAAGGCCAGCCAGAAGATGAATCAGGAAGCCACGCTGTTTACACAGTTCCTCGCCCATGTGGAGAAGGAAACGGGGAAGACGCCAACGATCACGGACGCAATCTTCCACCGAAAGCTCGCAAAGTATCGTCATCACCCCTACCCCGAAGACGAGAGCCGCACCTGGCTCTCCGTTCTTCTGCGCGAAGGCATGACCGATGATATTCGGCATCAGCTCTATCCCAGACGGTTTGACCTTGGCAACACTCAAACCGATTTCGGTCCGACAGCTACGCCCCAGGAATTGCTTGACGACATCAATGGCCCTCGCCGCAAGAAGCTCAAGGGGGAAAAACTCGGCGAAAGAAACAAGCGAGACCTACTAGGAACGGTCCTGAAGGGGATCAAAAAGATCACCGGAAGAAGCATCGCTAACACTCCTGCCGAACAGCCACTGACAGATCTTCGGGTCATCAAATTGCTGCATCGCGTGAAGGCACGCAAGAGTCACATCTTCAGTTTCATCGCCCTCCCGAGCAGACCCGAGCATCACACGCTCGAATTCAAAGATGCTTACCCTGGCCCCAGAAACGAAGCTGACACACTGCTCTTCTCCGATCTATTGTCTTACATCAGCGTAGAGATCGGAGAAGAGCGGTTGGCGCGAATTGACCGCACACTTCCTAGCTTGCCCGAGGCACTACTAAGGATAGAGAAGGGGAGCACAACCATAAGCAGGACGTTGAGCCTGATGTACCCTGACGATCGGCGAGCAAAAGCAAGGGCATTCAGAAGCCTCACCGAATCCATCAATGCATACGCTCCACATCACGAGTGTTCAACGAATTCGCTGGACGAGTGCATCTATACATACCTACGTGCGCTTAGATTCGTTCACTTTGCAGGTGGTTACGAGCAAGCGATCAAAAAGTCGGCGCTCCCCCGAAAGATTACCCGCGTCGATTTTGAGCTTGAATTACTTTGCTTCAACATCGGAAAAAGCGTAGGTCGTCCCATATTCTGGTTTATGCTGGTCACTTCAGTTAACAATTTTCCCGACTTCGTCAAAGAACACGTGTCCGAGTTCGTTGCCTTGATCGAAAAGGCAACCGGAATGGCAGTTGAGAGAAGGCACCTGAGAACAATTTCCGAACGTGCCAAACGAATACTTCATCTGTACTACCACATCCATCTCGGCGAGAAAAATTGTGACGCTGTATGGCTTTCGGTTTTGGACTGCGCAGCAGCGCTATGCACCGTTCATCAAGAGCAAACCGCGAGAACCGAATATGAACCCTACTGGCACGGACAACCGACACAGGCCAAGAATATACTCCTGCAACTGAAAATAAAGCGGCGCATCGAAGATCTCTATACCGAGGATTACGTACCGCACGGCGCCTACCAAATACTCTATAACCGGTGGTGCGGCATGCACGTCGCCCTTGTGAATAGCAAGGATGAGCAAGACTATCTAGATGCCTGGATGGCCTTTCAAGTTGCTAGAGTTAAAAAGTATGCCCAGTGCCTGCGATCGAACGAGGTCAGCGTCATCTCAAAGTCCCTACTCAAGTTCAGCATGGATTGTCTAGAAATGGCCGCTGACTACCATATTCAGACCACTTCGCTCACCCCATCCATTTTCGAGAGAGCAGGCCGGTGGCTATCAAGTCCTAACGAGAAAATTCACCAATAGCACCTCTTCTTGCTTCCTTGGCTAGTATTTTCTTACTCGGCATGGATTAAGTATATGGAGAGAACTAGGCATGCCCATGACTCGTAGACGTTGACGATGGAGTGTCAACCCGAGGCATTGGGTAGAGAACTAATAGCGGATGCGCACATACCGTTTCTCGAAAAATCGGCTTCAAAACAAACTAGAACCAACTCTCCAAGCAGACGACGAGGACATCCCTCGTCGTTTTTTATTGTCCACGAAAAAGGGTATACGTTTATGGCCAGTTTCCACCACCGTATCAAGAGTGGCAAGAAAGGTGCAGCGCACGACCACGCCGCCTATATCGAGCGTCATGGTCGATACGAGAATCGCGGTGAGGACTTGATCTACACCTCGTACGGCAACATGCCAGCATGGTCAGCGAACAATCCCAACCTATTCTGGAGGATGGCCGACAGATACGAACGCGCGAATGCTGCAGCTTACCGCGAGCATGAAATGGCCCTGCCGAACGAGTTGACCATTGATCAACTCATCGCCCTGGTAGAAAGATTGGTGCTTGAGCTGGTTGGGAAAAAACCTTACCAGTACGCGATTCATGCGCCCGATGGCTCGCTCGGTGTCGTCTCTAACCCGCATGTGCACTTGATGTATTCAGATCGACTGCCTGACGGGATTGATCGCTCACCGGAGCGAATGTTCTCGCGTTACAACGCGAAACAGCCAGAACTCGGCGGTTGCCGCAAAGACAGTGGTGGGCTGTCACCGCTGGAACTGCGCGCCAACGTCCTCTACACGCGCAAGACCATCGCCGACCTTCAGAATGAAGCACTCGCCGAGAACGGGCACGAAGCCCGCGTCGATCACCGCAGCCTGCGCGAACAGGGCAAGCAACGCCAGCCTGAACGCCACCTCGGGCAGGTACGCATCCGCAACATGTCCGTTGACGAGAAGGCCACCTACGCCGAGGCCAGGTCACTCGGTCACGGCATCTAGTATGGCGGGCTGCTGCACCACGCTATTTTTGCTACTAGTAGCAGAAGTAGCATGGTTTTCCATGCGTGCGCCGCCAGATCAAGCAAAAAAGCCCCGGCCAAGCAGACCGGGGCTTGTCAACTCAGGCCACCGCCATTTCCGCGAAAAATTTGTCTTGCAGGCACACGAACCACTGCTTGTTCTTCGGGCTCTGTTCGCGCCATATCGCGAACTCATCCTCAAGTACGTCGAGCGCGGCGTTCAACCGGTCGCGATTACGTACGGGGCCATCCCGACGCAGATCGTTCTTGGCGATCCATGATTTCGAATTCCAACCACGCCAGACGCGGGTACGTAGCCACTTCGCCACGTTATAGGCGTCCGCCTGCTCTTGCGGCATCACGTGTCGAGCCCCAAACAGTCGCTTGAATTCATCGACATGCCACGCCACGATCTCGATAGCGCGCTCCAGTGTATCCAGTGAAATCTTCCCGCCATCACCGGCGAAGTAGTGCATGGACGCCGCCAGTCGCGCGATGATCTCCATAGTCTTGGACGCGAAGTCGTCGATGTCGCTCATGTATTCGCCCGGGCGGATCATCCACTCGGTATCGTTCGCCTGCTGAATCCAGCGTGCCTTCGCATCTTCCGAGAACTCGATGATCTCGCGCTCGATCTTGCCCGACGCCATCATGTCTTGGAACTGCACCAGCAATTCGCGGACGCGTGCATGGAATTTCGGCAAGTGCTCCCAGACGAGCTCATCAGGTGCCATCCAGCGCGTTCCCTTGGTCGTAAGCGGGTATCCGACCAGATACCGCGCCCAGTGACCCGACCCTTTGGCCAGCTTGCCTCGCTTTTCGCAATAAGTCTTCAGCACTTCTTCCTGGGTCATAATCCAGAACGATACACGCGGGTTCAGTACCGAGACATGTTCCTGTCCCGCACGATCCAACGGCAAAGTCTTGGGCGAATCCCAAAGCCGGTTGAGCACACCAAGGTTACTCATCGCACCGCTCTTGAACAGCGATTCGCCATCGTCGGTCATGATGACGATGGATTCACCATCGCCCTCCAATGCATTCATGATCGCGCGCTGCGTGATGTCGTTGCGCACCAAGGTACGCAGCTTTGGCTTCTTCGGTTTCAACTTGACGTGCGCGGCAAGCTTCGCCTTTGCCTCACTCATCCCTTCGTCATCGCGGAATGCCTTATCGATCACGCGGCGAATGCTGTTGTTCACGGTCTGCCACCAGTCATTCTCGATTTGGTACGCTTCAAGAGCAGCTTCGTGCGACTTCTCGATCAGCGCATCAGCATCACGGAACGGTTCGAACACGTGGCCATCGACCGGGGACTTTCGTTCGCCAGATTCGCCGATGAAGAGCATGTTCTGCGTCACAGGACGAATCTGGCCGATTGGCAGCTTCACCACGATCAGTCCTTGGCAAGCCATCGTGATCGCGGCAGCCAGGGACATGCCGACCATCGCATCAGGCGCGCGCACATTACGTTGGAGCTCGAACCCCGCATCACGCACGGTCACGAGAAACGCATGCATCGGGTACGGCGGCGGGGCGAAGAAGTTATTCGACATGGCTCTGCTCCTCCGTACCGCCCATGTTCCCTACCGCCATCGAGGCGGCAGGCAGGCGCTGCCCACACCCGGCACACGTCACCCAGTCGCCGGCCTCGGCGCGACGCTTGCGCTCTGCCTCCAACATCTGGCGAAAACGCGGCGGGTGGATGACGTAGCCGTAGGCTTCGCCAAACATCTCCATCACCACCTTCACCGGCACCTTGCGACCCAGGTGCTGCTCCATGACCGGATACGCCTCGGCGAAATCGGCTTCCTTCTTCTGCTTGCCGCCGACGGCTTTCTTCTGGAGCGCCTGTTCCAGCTTCTCCAGGGGGCTGGTGTTGCCAGCCCCCACCTCTTCGAAAAAGCTCATGATCAGTTGCCCTTCTGCTGGTTGCGGAACTTGTTGCTGCGTGCCTCGACCCACGCCATCGCCTCGTGCGTCCAGTAGAACTTAGGCGACTGATCGCCGTCGTACAGCGGGATGCCCTGCGGGAAGTCCGGATCGGACTTCATCAGTTCGTAGGCCTTGCTCCTGCTCACGCGAACGACCTTCAGCAGTTCCTTGAAGCGCAGCGTGGGACCTTCGGGTTGCCACGCAGGCACAACCAGCGTGTGTCCGATTCCGGTTTTGGGCTGACTCGATCCCTCACTGGGGATAGGGTGGTGTTTGTTGGTGACCATCGGTCTGGTTCCTCTTGGTTAGGTTGCAAACAAAAGGAATCCGGCCGGAGTTCCTAGCCGGGTGCTGCCCGACTGGGTGCCATTTAAATCCCCATCTTTCGGACAGTCAGGGGATTTTTTTTAAAGGTTTTTGCAGGTCGCCCTCCCCCTACAGGCCGTCGCTCTCCTGTCTGAACCGGGAAAAGAAAAAGTCGCCCACAGACGAGGACGGGGAGCCAGTGGCTCCCCGTCCTGTCCACGCTTGTCGATTCCCGATTCGCACCCTGTCAGCCGAACCCTCGGGCCCCAAACGCCCGCTCCTCACTGCATCCAACCTGCACCCCTACCCATCGGGACCGTCATCTCTTCCCTGCAGGAAGTGCACCAGCCCGTACAGTGCAAAGCCGTACACCACCACACCGCCTATGATTGCGAACATCGCCATTACCTCCGTTGCTATCCACCCTGCCCGGCAGCCGCGACACGAGCTTTGAGACGGTCTTTCAGACCTGAAGCCACCGGTTCACGTCTATCGGCACACAGTTCGCCCGCACTTTCCGGATAGAACTCCGCCACCACCGCCGGCACGTCTTCGGCCAGATCTTCAAACGCCCCATTGGCGAACCCCATGCGGGCCGCCTCGTCCAGCGCCTCCTGGTCAAAGCCACTGTCTCGTCGCTGCTGGTCCAGCTGCCGTGCCTCGACGATCGCCTGCTCCAACGTGAGCCCGGTGCGAATCACCAGATCGACGTAAAAGATCGCCGTGCGGTGGCTCATGGCCGTGGACTTGCCGCGCAGCTTCAGTTCCAACGGCAGACACCCCAGTCGTCCACCTGATACGGCGTGGAAGTACTGGAGGCGTGCCGCCAGTGTGCGGATCGTGTTGAAGGACGTGGTGCGCAGGACGAATGAGCCGAGTGCATCGGCCTCGCCATCGCCCACCAACACGTTCAGGCGCGCATACGCCTTGCACTCACCGTTGGCAAAGCCACACGTATCTGGCCCCACGCACGGAAGGGCATCGACGCCGCCCTTACCCGCGCGACGACAGGTCTCGCCATTGCCCACACACACTGGCCGGCCCGAGGTGCGATCGAACAGCGAGTAGTCGGCCCGCAGGTTGAGCGCCGGGTCGTTGAACAGCATGCGTACCGGGATGGATCGCAGCTTGCCGCCAGCTTCTTTGCGCAAGGCTTCGTCCAGCGGATGCAAGATCCAACCATCGCGACTCTGCACTTGGGTAGTCAGGGTGAACTGGTCGTCCTTCTCCGGTAGCCGCTTGCCGTTGCGTTCGACCACACGCCCGATGGAAATCCGCCCGATCACGGGAGGTGTGATAGCCAATCCTTTCAACATGGTGAACTCCTGGGTTAAGGGTCGGAGGCAACAGACAGCACGAACCGGCGCGAGCCGGGACGGATGACGGTGTAATTCGCAGCGATGTCGGGGTGGTCGGCCGCCAGCCGCTTCGTGTCGAGGCTGGTGCCGTCTTTCGACCGTCTGAAGGTGACTTCGCCGCCTTGGAACACGGCGCGGGAGGCGTCGCCCATTGCCTGCTGGATGGTTTGCTTGCACTGTTCGGCGAGTCGTTCTTTTTCTTCCAACTCGGCCTTGAGTGCGGACAGTGCCGTGAACGTCTCACACAGGGCTTCGTCCTGGCCGAAGTCCAGCGTCGTGTCGTTGCCGGGGTAGAGCTGGCGTAAAGCGCGTGCCGCCGACTCGCTGCCATCGGCGGACGGTGGTACGTCCTGTTCCACGCATTGCCAGAAGGTCGTTTCCAAGACGACAAGGCGGGCAATCACTTCGTCGTCGCGTTCGATACGGTGGATCTCCAGCTTCTGCCCGCACAGGAGGACAGCAACATCCGCCGCGGCGTTGCCCGTCACGGCAAGCTGGTGTTGCACCTGTAGTTGCACGTACTCCGGCACGCCGTCCTTCCACAGCCGCGAGCCGAACTCGCCCGCCGTCTTGCACTCCAGAATCTGGACATCCGGACTCCCCACGACCTCCCGGTCGAGGTTCGCAAGCATGAAGTTGAAGGTCGGGTGCTGGAGCACAGCGTTGACGCGCCGTACCTTGCGTCCGGTCTTCTGCTGGTAGGCGGTCGCCACGTAGGGTTCGAGCAGCGTGCCCCAGTAGCACGGATCATCCATGCCGGTGGTTTCCGCTTTCGCCGCCGCCCGTCCGGTTTTTTCCAGCCACAGCTCCAGCTGGCTCTTGTAGGGGCTGAGCCCTACAGCCGCGGCGGCATCAGAGCTGCCGACGCCACCCTGGCGTACGGCCAGCCATTGCCCGCGGTCGAGCGTGCGCGTATCGACCAGCCTCAAGGCAGATCGCTTCTTCATTGGTGTTCTCCCAAAGAAAAAGCCCGGCCAAAGGGCCGGGCTTTATGACGTTTGCATCAGATTGACCTCACCAACTGGCGCGGTAGTAGATGTCCCAGCCTTGCGCCTGCAATTGCTTGGCGTGGTGAAGGACTTTCAGCGTGTAATCGACATCGCATTCCTCCAGCGTTTCACTCTCATCCGTAGTGAAATACTCGCTGGCACTCGCCGGGTCATCGCCTACCTGTTCGAGCTGTTCCTCCAGCTCATTCAGGGTGTCTACGGAAACGAAGGACGGTCGACAGTCGTCATGACCTTGCTGTGTGTTGTTCACAAACCACTGGTGCAGGGCGTCGAACTTGAGCCAGTAACCCACCCTCACCATGACGCCAATGACTTCTAGCAAGGACGCATCTTCGCCCGGCTTTTCTTTCGGCGGCATGTAGCCGATGGCCGCGCCAATGGCTCGGCGCATCGGTTCCGTCTGCGAGTCGCAGGGGGCTACGTACCGCTTGGCTTCCAGATACATATCCAGTCCCATCGCCGGTCTCCGTCAGACCACCAGCTTCATCGCTTCGTCCCAGGCACGTTGCTTGATCTGCGCCCCCTGGCCGAACCACGCCGCGTCACGGCGGTGATCGTCACTGCGCGCCCGTCGATGGTGGTCGACGAACTCGGTCACGCTGTTGACCACACCCCACGCCGTACCCCGGCTGGACGCCATCAACGCGCCGCGGCCACCGCCTTCGTACAGTGAGCGGACGGTGGCAAGCGCCTGCTCGTTGACCACCACGGCCTTACCGTCCGGAGCGGCGTAGGTGAGTACCCGGCGCAACAGGCCTTCGACCGTATCGGGATCGACCGGCCGCTCCACCAATGCTTTCATGCGCGCGACGAAGCCATCCCACGACGAGATGGTGATGCCCAACTGACGCTTGACCGCATCAGGATCGAACTGGCTGCGATGTGGCACCTTGATGGCACCGTTCGCGTTCCCCAGCGCAATTGACAAGGTGTTGTTGCAGACCACACGCACCGATGTGAACTGCGCTGTGGTCGCCAGCGTTCCATCGCAGGCCGTAGCCAACAGCAAGTAGCCATCCACCTTGTCTCGACCCTTGAGCGTGGTGCTCTGGCCAGTGCGTGCCAGCGCCCAGAACTTGCGGCCTTCGCGCAACACGCCGGCCGTTTCCAACTCGAAACCGTTTACAGCAGTGAGGTCACGATAGAACTCCAGAATCTCGCCCGGTTGGACGACCTGGAACCGCTTGGACACCACGGCCAGCGGAGCCTTGCTATCCGATCGGTACAGCACCTTCTGCTCCGGGAAGGCGTTGATGACGCCCACATGGTTGTTGCCGGAGATGTAACGGACTTCGGAGGCTTCGATCTGCCAGTCCATGCCCGCCTGCTGCTTCCACGTGTCGATGGATTGCTGCGGGGCCAATTTGTTGCCAAGACCGTGCCACGGCTTCTCGCCGGCATAGGCCATCGTTTCAACCAAATGCATTGTCGTTTCCTCGTAAGTTGGCGGCATAGACGCACAAGGCCCGGACATGCCGGGCCTTGTGCGCTGTGCTTGTGGCGGAGTGGATTAGGGGGCTTTGAAGCTGTCGCAGTTGGTGCATTTGACGATGCCAACCAGAACTGCAGCAGCAACTACCAGGACGCAGTAGACCGTATCGAGTTTGCCGTTCATGTCGTCGATTACCCATAGCGAACGCTGCGATGCGGAGCGTCCAAACGCGAAGCCGAAGACCACAGACTTCACATGAGTAATATGGATCTGAGATTTCTTTAAATCGAAGCTGTTATGTATTCCTATTACAAAACACCAGCCAACTGGCCGCCGTCACCACAGCGATGGCCAGCATCATCAGCAAAACTGATTGCGGCCGGCAACCACACCGTCATCGTCACGATGCGTTGCCCATTGCCGGAATAGAGCATGCCACCCGCGCCAACAGAACTAGCCAGGCTCACCAAAAGCGGCTATTCGACGGCCGGACACCGAATTGAGGTGCACGGCGGCCCATAGCCAGCAAGGCGCCTATCGCTAACCCAGGCTGCTGACGACCTCTCCATCTTCCTTTGTGAAGGGTTTCGTGATCGGCGGCAGGATGTCCAGTACGACTTCGGAGGGACGACACCAACCATTGGATGACGTCAGTCAGCGACCGACCTTCCCGCAGCGCGACGGCTCTTGCTACTGAATCGATGGACGCCGTGACGGCGACGACGTGCTGGCGTATTCCTCAAGGACGAGTATCATCACTAGATGATAACGACTCGTATTCGCGCCGCTTTTCGCGGTCTTTCCATGGCGATTCTTCTCTTGCTCGGTATGCCGGCCTTTCCGGTCATGGCTCAAGATGTCGTCGCGTCCGTTCCGCAAACTTGGCAGATGCTCGACTACCTGGCGACCGATTACGCCGGCGCGGTGAAGGATGGCGCGGTGATCAGCGCATCCGAGTACGCCGAGATGCGGGAATTCACATCGACGGCTCGATCACGCACCGGCGCGTTGCCACCGACCGCGACCACGCCAGCACTCATGAAGCAGGCCGATACATTGGTCGCCTCGGTCGATGCCAAGGCGGCCCCCGCTCAGGTGGCGACGCAAGCGCATGCGCTGGCCGATGCGTTGCTGCAAGCGTATCCGGTGCCGACCGCACCGGAACATGCTCCCGATCTGGCACATGGGGCAGCGCTCTATCAGAACCAGTGCGCTGCTTGTCATGGGGCTACCGGTCATGGCGATGGTCCGGCCGGCCTGCAACTATCACCCCGCCCGGTAAATTTCACCGACCAGACGCGGGCCGATCAGCGCAGTGCGCTGTCGTTGTACGAAGTGGTCAGCCAGGGCGTGGAAGGCACGCCGATGGCAAGTTACGCGCAGCAACTATCCTCCGATGATCGTTGGGCACTGGCGTACTACGTGGGCTCGTTGGCTTACACGAAGGAAGCGGCCACTGGCGCTGATACCTGGCAACACGACACCGCCGCCCGTGCACAGATCGCCGACTTGAAGGAATTGTCGCGTGTGCGTGTCGCGCAGCTGACGCCCACCCTCGGTGCGGAGCGTGCCCGGACGATCGTGGGGTATTTGAGGACCCACCCTGACGTCATCCAGCAGCAGGCGTTGGCGGGTATCCCGTTGGCACGGGTGCGACTGGCGGCGAGCCTGACGGCTTACCGAGCCGGCGCTAAGGCGCAAGCCACTCAACTGGCGCTGTCCGCTTACCTCGATGGCGTGGAGCCCGTCGAACCGCAACTCAATGCGCGTGACGGCGCGCTGCGCGCCAAGCTCGAAACGGCGATGGGTGCCTATCGCACCGCGCTGACGAGCAGTACCTCGGTGGAGTCGGTGTCGAAACAGGCCGACGACGTCGATGGCTTGTTGGTACGCGCGCAAGAAGTCACCGCCGATGCCGCAGGCGATGCGGCCACTACCTTCCTGGGTGCTTTCACGATTCTGGTTCGTGAAGGTCTGGAAGCCCTGCTGGTCGTGGTCGCCTTGCTCGCTTTCCTGCGCAAGGCCGCGCGACCCGAAGCGCTGCGTTACGTGCATGCCGGCTGGAGCCTTGCGCTGGTCGCTGGCGGCATCACCTGGGCCATTGCCAGCTATGCGATTTCCATCAGTGGTGCCGGCCGTGAATTGACCGAGGGGCTGTCGTCGCTGTTTGCGGCGTTTGTGCTGCTCGGGGTGGGTCTGTGGATGCACCAGAAGAGCATCGGCGGTCGCTGGCAGGCCTACCTGAAGGAGAAGATGGCGGCCGCGCTTAACCGGCGTTCGGCGTGGTTCCTGTTTGGGCTGGCCTTCATCTCGGTCTATCGCGAGGTGTTCGAGAGCATCCTGTTCTACGCGGCGCTGTGGAACGACGGTCAGGAAGTGTGGCTGCTCGGCGGCATCGCCGCCGGGGCGGCGGTGCTGGGGCTGATCGCCTGGGTGCTGTTGCGCACCAGTCGTCGACTCCCCATCGGCACGTTCTTCTCTGCGAGTTCGGCGCTGATCGCCGTGCTCGCCATCGTGCTGACTGGCAAGGGCGTCGCCGCCCTGCAGGAGGCCGGCTGGGTGGCGGTGAGCGTCGCGCCGGTGCCGCATATCGAATTGCTGGGCATCTATCCGACCTGGCAATCCCTGCTGGCCCAGCTGGCTATTCTGGTGCTGCTGGCTGTCGGGTTCGTGTTCAACATCCGTCGTGGCCGTCAACCGATGTCGTCACCTTCTACGATCAGGGAAGTTCTACCCGATGCGGACTGAAGGCGATGCGGCATGAGTGAGTGTGGCTGCCATGCAGAAGCGTCCAATGAGGCGGAGCGCCGGATCCTGCGTCTCGCGCTGGGACTCAATGCCACGATGTTTGTGGTCGGCATCGTCGCTGGCTTGCTTGTCCAGTCGATGGGCTTGGTCGCGGATTCGCTCGATATGCTGGGGGACGCCTTTGCCTACGGCATCGCACTCATGGCTTGGGCGCGCAGTGCACACTTCAGAGCCTCGGCCGCACACTGGAACGGAACCCTACTGGTTGTCCTGGGACTCGGCGTACTGGCCGGCGTGGTCTGGCGCCTGACTATGGGAAGCCATCCCGAGGGTGCCTGGATGATGAGCATTGCCTTCGTCTCCCTGGTCGTGAACGCCACCGTGCTGCGACTTCTGGCGCGTTTTCAGCATGGTGAAGTGCACCTGCGTGCGATCTGGCTGTGTACGCGTGCCGATGTCATCGCGAACTTAGCCGTGATTGTTTCCGGTGTGCTGGTGTTGCTTCTGCACAGTGCGGTGCCCGATCTGGTCATCGGTACGGCCATTGCGTGCTACGTGCTGAAGGAGGCGTTGGGCATCCTGCGTGAAGCGAAGGAAGCGCGGGCCGCAGCCCTTGCTCCGATCACCAAACTATGACCTCGCCGGTCTCGGGGTTTGGCCCGATGGTTTACGCCGTTGACCTTCGACTATTCCACGCCATCCATTCGTCGGTGCCACCATCACCGGCGATGCTTCATCTGGCGCGCGGCCTGGCCGATGGGCCGTTGATCCTGACCGCTGCTCTCCTTGGGACGATGCTGATGTTTCCTCGGTGGTCGATGCGCTCGATCGCCCTGAAAGCAGCGGGTGCCGCTGTCGTGGCATTGCTCGCGAACCTGGTCATCGGCTTGGTCTGGGATCGCGCGCGTCCGTTCGTGGCCGGTGCTGGTCAAGCTTGGGTAACTCATGCGGCGACCGGCAGCTTTCCCAGCGATCACCTGACCGTGCAGTGGGTGGTCGCCGGCATGCTGTTGCTGGATCGACGTACCCGAACTTGGGGCCTGGGGATCGCGCTGCTCGGCCTGCCCATGGCATGGGCCCGCATCTACCTGGGGGTGCATTACCCCGGCGACATGCTGGGCGCGCTCGCGATGGGTGGGCTGATTATGTTGTTTGGTTGGAGGTGGCTGCGTCGCCCTGCGATAACGCGCGTCATCACGCCCACATCGTCACAGGCGTGAGGTTTCGTTCATCGCCAACGCAGCGATGTCCTAATGCTCCCCGCCGGTTGAGGCAAAGCTGCAGCCTGCTGCCGCGCCAGCCGATTCGTCGGTGGTTCCATGATCGGTTTGCAGTGTCGTGTGCGTGATCTTGAAGCGATCGTGCAACATGGCCTCTACCTCACGGCGCACGTCGTGGCAGTCAATGTCGTGGTTCACATAGATGTGCCCCGATAGCGCCGGCATGCCGGAGGTCACTTCCCACACATGCAGGTCGTCCAGCCGGGTCACCGCCGGCATGGCGCGAATCGCTTCGGCAATGGTCACCGGATCGAGGCCGCGCGGTGCCGCTTCCAGAAAGATGCGTCCCGATTCGCGCACCAGCCCGATGCCGGCTTTCAGCATCAACCCGGCCACGACCAGCGCGGCGATTGAATCCACCGGATTCCATCCTGTCCACCAGATGATGGCACCCGCGATGGCGGTCGCGATAAAGGCGTACAGGTCAGTGAGAATGTGCTGGAAGCTGCCTTCCACGTTGAGGCTCTGTCGGTTCGCCTTGCTCATCGCCCATACGGCGAGCAGGTTGACGCCGATGCCGACCACCGCAATCACCGTGACCAGCAAGCCTTCCACCACCGGTGGATCGATCAAGCGACGAATCGCTTCGACGATGAACCAGACTGACAGCAACAACAGTGTCACGCCGTTCGCCTGCGCGCTCAGAATTTCCACGCGTTTGAGTCCGAACGTGTAGCTGCCGCTGGCCGGTCGTTTGGCCAGGCGCATCGCCACCAGGGCCAACCCGATCGAGCCGACGTCGGTGAGCATGTTGCCGGCGTCGGAAATCAATGCCAGCGACTTGGCCAGGATGCCGACCACCACCTCGACCGCCATGAAGCCCAGCAGCAACAGCAAGGCGATGGTCAGGTACTTCTTGTTCGCATCCGGTGCCACACCGTGACTGTGGTCGTGGTGATGCTCGTGATCGTGCGTGTGTGGCTCTGACGTGCTCATCGAAGTCTCCTGTGCGGCGGCCACTCTACGTGAGCACCGCGGTGTTATGACATGACAGGAAATGACGGGCGGGTATGACCCCGCCCGTCCTCGTCAGTCGACTTGACCGTCGATAGGCCACGCTCGATCCACCGTGCTCTGGTAGACCCAGCCGGCCACGCTCTGGCCGGTGCGTCCGTGCAGGCGAATCAGTTGTACCGCGCGTTCGGCCTGATCGTCTTCGCAGAACACTTCGAGCTTGATCTGCCGGGTGACCCGCTCGCCCAGTTCCATCGAATAGACCTGCTCCTGGTCGTTAAGCGCGGTCAGAAGACCTTTGACGTCGCTCACCGACAGGTAGCGGAACCCCGCTTCTTCGAGCGCGTGGATGACGTCCACCACGCGGCCGCGGTGGATGAATGCCTTCACTTCTTTCATGGGGTGTTCTCCTTGGCCAGGCGCCGGGTGGCGCGTTCTTCGATCCAGTCGTAGAGCACTGGCAGCAGCACCAGCGTCAACAACGTCGAGGTGATCAGCCCGCCGACCACCACGGTGGCGAGCGGGCGCTGCGTTTCCGCACCGACGCCACTGGACAGCAACATCGGCACCAGACCCAGGATGGCCACGCTCGCGGTCATCATCACCGGACGCATGCGCAACGCGGTGCCGCGGATCACCGCCTCGCGGACCGGCAGCCCTTTCTCTCGTTGCTCGTTCAAGAAGCTCACCAGCACGATGCCGTTCAACATTGCCACGCCAAACACGGCGATAAAACCGATCGCGGACGGCACCGACAAGTATTGCCCGGTGATCGCCATGCCGACGATGCCGCCGATGGTGGCGAACGGCACATTGGCCAGGATCAGCGTGGCGTGCTTCACCGAGTTGAAGGCGGTGTAGAGCAGCACGAAGATGAAGAAGATCGTTGCCGGCACGATCAGGGACAATCGCTTCAACGCCCGTTGCTGGTTCTCGAACGCACCACCCCATTCGCTGTAGTAGCCCGTCGGCAGTTTCACCTGCTGCGCGATGGCGGCATTGGCATCCTTGACGAAGCCGTCGATGTCGCGACCGCGCACATCCATCTGGATGACGGCGTAGCGCTGCAACTGCTCGCGACGGATGAACGAATAACCCTCCGCATCGCTGACCTCGGCCACCTGCGACAGCTGCACCAGCGCGCCGCTGGGGGTGCGGATCGGAATGCGCTGGATCGCCGGCAACGAGGCCTTGTCCGCGTCGTCCAGCCGCACCGCGATATCGAAACGCTTCACGCCATCGAGCAGCGTGGTCACGGGCTCGCCGCCGATGCCGTTCTTCACTACGGTCAGCACATCGTCGGCGTTCAAGCCGTAACGGGCCAGCGCATCGCGATCCACCTTGATGCGGATTTGCGGCTTGCCGATGTTCGCCTCCAAAGCGAGATCAGCGACGCCGGGCACACCAGCCAGTACGTTCTTGATGCGACCACTGAGACGATCCAGCTCGCCCAGGTCGTCGCCGTAGATCTTCAACGCCAGCGTGGCGCGCACACCCGAGATCAGTTCCTCGATGCGCATCTGGATCGGCTGGGTATAGCTCACCACGGCGGTCGGCAACGCGGCCGACAGTTCCTTCTGCATCGCTTCCTCGATGCTTTCCAGTGTTTCGCCTTTGCGCCATTGATCCTTCGGCTTCAGCGGCGTGTAGACCTCCATGTAGTTCACATCCGCCGTCTCGCCTTTTTCGGCGCGACCGATCATGGCGAGCGTGGTCTCCACTTCCGGAAACTTCTGCTTGACCAAGGTCGACACCTGCTTGGAGATGCGGATCGACTCATCCAGCGACGCCGACGGAATCGAGGTGATGCGCCACATGATGGCGCCCTCTTTCAGGTTGGGCATGAACTCCTTGCCGAGGAACGGGAACAACGCAAGGCTGCCGATCAAGGCCCCGGCGGCGATGCCAAGGACGAGCTTGCGGCGGGCCAGCGCCCAGGCGAGCACCGTGGCGTAGTGGCGTTTCAGGAACGCGACCAGCCAGGTGTCCTTCTCTTCTTTCGGCTTCAACACCAGCGCGGCGAGCACCGGGATCAGCGTCAAGGCAAGTATCAGCGAGCCGGCCATCGCGAAGCTGATGTTGAACGCCATCGGCTTGAACATCTTGCCTTCCAGCCCCTGCAGGCTGAACAGCGGCAGGAACACCACGATGATGATCAGGATCGCGAACGCCATCGGGTTAGCCACCTCGCGGGCGGCAGCCAACACCGCCGACGTGCGATCCACCGGGCCGCCATGTGCCTTGCGTTCGGCCATGATGCGGTAGGCGTTTTCCACCATCACCACGGCCCCATCCACCATCATGCCGATACCGATCGCCAGGCCCGCCAGTGACATCAAGTTGGCCGACAAGCCCGCCTGATTCATACAGATGAACGCGATCAACATCGCCAACGGCAACGCCACCACGACCACCAGCGCACTGCGGAACTCACCCAGGAACAGGAACAGCACGAGCGCCACCAGGATCGAACCTTCCACCAGCGCGCGCACCGCGGTGCCCACCGCCGCGTTAACCAGTTCGGTGCGCTCGTACACCGGTTTCACGACCACGCCCGGTGGCAAGGATTGCTTCACCGTGTCGAGCTTGGCTTTGACCGCATCGACCACGCTTTTGGCGTTCTCGCCGATGCGCGCCAAGGCCATACCCAAGACGACCTCCTTGCCATCGCGCGTCACCGCTCCGGTGCGCGGTGCGCCGGACTCGATAATGGTGGCCACGTCACGCACATAGACCGGCGTGCCATCCTCGGTCTTGAGTACGATGTTGCCGAGATCCTTGGCGTTCTGGATCAAACCCAGCCCGCGCACCAGATACTGCTCGCGTCCCACGTCGACGAAGTTGCCACCGACCTGTGCATTGTTGGCCTGTAGCGCCTCGATCACTTCCTTGAATCCCAGCTTGTGCGCGATCAGTTTCATCGGATCGATGCGCACCTGAAACTGCTTTTCCTGCCCGCCCCACGAGCTGACGTCATCGACACCCGGTGCGGTGCGCAGAATCAAACGAATGGTCCAATCCTGAAGCGTGCGCAGATCCATGTCGTTCGGCGCCGTGCCGGCCGTGGCACCTTTCAGCGTGTCGTCGGCGCGCTCGACGGTGTACCAGAACACTTGGCCCAAGCCGGAGACATTCGGTCCCATTTCCGGTTTGCCATAACCCGCCGGCAAGCGATCGCCCACCTGCTGCAGCCGTTCATTGACCAGCTGGCGGGCGAAGTAGATGTCCATACTGTCGTCGAAGTAGACCGACACAAAGGACAGCCCGAACAGGCTCACCGAGCGGATCTGTTCCACCTTGGGCAGACCGGCTAGCGCCGATTCCACCGGCGTGGTCAGCAGTTGTTCCACATCCTCGGCCGCCAGTCCCGACGCCTCGGTGTAGACATTGACCTGCACCGGTGTGACATCGGGGAACGCGTCGATGGGCAGCTGGCGAACGGCCTGGAAACCGAGAAAACCGATCACCACGAAAATGATCAGCACCAGCACCTTGTAACGCAGGGAGAATTCAACCAGACGTTCCAGCATCATTCTTCTCCCAGCTGCGAGCGCAGCAAGCGGGCCTTCAGGACGAAGGCTCCCTTGCGCACGTAAGTGTCGCCGGCCTTGAGGCCCTGGGTGACCACCGTCCAGCCATCACGCGTGTCACCGACCATCACCGATGCCGGCTCGAACTGATCCTTGCCTTTGGCGACAAACACGGTGGGCTGGTTCTGCAGCAACACGATCGCTTCGGCCGGCACGGCCAGCTTCTGCACGGCGCTGCCGACGGCGATGCGTGCCTCGACCAGCTCACCGGGATGCAGCAGATCCTTGCGGTTATCGACCTCGATGCGTACCGGTACCGTGCGCGTGCGTTCATCGGTCTGATGCGAGCGCTGTACGACCTTGCCGGGGATTTCGGTGTCGTGCACCAGGATGCGGGCGTCGGCATCGGGCTTGACCCGTTCGGCATCGGCCGGCGCCATCTGCGCGACGACCCAGACCGAATCTTCCTTGACCAGGGTGAACAGGGTACGGCCGGGTTCCACTCGCTCACCCACTAGAAACTCATCGGTGGTCACACGGCCAGCGGCCGGCGCGAGCAACTCGAAACTGCCATCGGCACCACCCGATCCCTTGCGCAGCAATCCACCGATCTGGCCGTCGGACAAACCGTAGGCACGCAACTTGGCGCGCGCCTGGTCGCGTTGCACTTTCGCCTCGTTGTAGCGTCGGGCCGACACCGCCTGCGGTCCCAGCGAGGCAATCCGTTGCCAATCCTGTTCGGCGACGATCAATGCGCCTTGCGTCTCGGCCACCTGCACGCTGGAGAGCATCACCAGCGGCGCGCCGGCCTTCACTACGTCGCCAAGCTTGGCCTTGCGAGCCAGCACCTGCGACTCCACGCGGGGCGACACCAGCACGGTGGAATACGCATCGGCCTTCACTTCGCCGGGCGCTTTCAGTTCATCCGTCAGCGCACGTGGAGCGGCCTTGTCGAGGACGATGCCGGCATCCTTGATCGCCTTGGCGTCCAGCGCGAGCGGATTGGCAG
Organism: Rhodanobacter sp. UC4443_H10; assembly: GCF_052978325.1. Lineage (NCBI taxonomy): Bacteria > Pseudomonadati > Pseudomonadota > Gammaproteobacteria > Lysobacterales > Rhodanobacteraceae > Rhodanobacter > Rhodanobacter sp. UC4443_H10. Next base: position 1,949,131 of record NZ_CM129668.1, read on the forward strand.
GTGTCGGTTCCTGGGCTATTGCCGGGCCAGCCAGCGCGGCGAGCAGCGTCAGCCCCAGCAGACTGCGTTTCAAAAGAGAGAGATTCATCGGGGAATATCCTGATTAAGGCCGTCCTGAGTGCGGCCATCGAGCCAGTCAGTGAGACGGCCCGCAGCGGTGAGGTAGTCGAACCAGGTCTGCCAGGTCTGGCTTTCCAGTTCCTGGCCAGACAGCGCGGTATCGAGGCTTTGTTTGAGCTGTACGAGGTAATCGGAAGTGCTGATTTCGCCGGCACGCCAGAGCTTCTCCAGCAACGCCGTGCGATCCCCGAACGCGGCGGCACGACCACTGCGGAACGCCTCGGCTGCACCGCGCAAGGCGGCGTAGCGGGCTCGCGCTTCCTGCAGTCCGGCACGCAACACAAACTGGCGCGAACGCACACTGGCCGCGGCCGCATCGGCTTCCGCCCGAGCGGCATCCACTTCGGCACGTCCGGTGTTGAGCACGGGCAACGGAATGGACACGCTCACGCCGATCACTTGATCCGTGCGTGGCCCGCTGCGCACCTGACCACCGGTCAGGCTCAGCGTGGGGTCGGGAATACGTGCCCGGCGGGCAACCTGCACGCCGGCATCGGCGCTCGCTTGCTGGGCACGCGACTGACGCAGTTCGGGCAGCTCGTCCATGGGCAACGGCGTGACACTGTCTGCCGCTGGCGATAGTCCGCTTGGCAACGGAGGCAGTGCCATACGTTGATCGCCGCTGATGGCCAGCAACGCGGCGCGTGCTGCCGCTTCATTGCCGGTCAGCGTGGCTTGCTGCACCTGGGCTTCACCCAGTGCCAGGCCGGCCAGATCGCGTTCGGGACTACTGATGTCGCCGACCTTGAGTCGTTGTGCAGCCAGGTCATCGAAGCGTTGCATCAGCACAAGACGACGCTGGCCCAGTTCACTTTGTCGGGCCGCGAGAGCCGCTGTCGACCATGCCTTCAACCAACGGGTGGCCACGTCACGACGCCGCACGTCGTAGCTCGCCTCAGCCGCCAGCAGATCGGCCTCACCTTGGCTGGTGCGTGCGCGACGCTTGCCGGACAGATCCAGTGGCAGACTGATGCCGGCCGTGCGCCGATTGACGTCGGCGTTCTCCGCATCGAGCGACAGCGAGGGGTTGTACAGCGGTTGCGCGGCGGCACGCGCACGGGCTCGGGCAGCGTCGAGATCCGCTCGCGCGGCCTGCACCTCGGGGCTGGCTTGCCAGATACGGCGTACCGCCTCTTGCAGCGGGGACGATGCCAACGATGGCGCGGGAGCCGCCACTGGGGGGAAAGGATCGGATACGGGGGCGGCACTGAGCAGCGCCGCGTACAACAGACACACGGCGCCGATCGGCACCGAACGAAAAACAGACATGAAGCGATCTCCTGAAAACGGTCACGAAGCGACGAACCGCACAAACGGCGGTGTCGCGAAACGGAGCGGTTTCAGGCGATGGGAGGACGCAACAACGAACCGGGCGTGGCCGGCGTGAATCCCGAATGGAGAGTCAGCGGCGCGAACCGCGCCTCCATTCTGGCGATGGACAGCGGCGCAGTGGCCGGCAACGTCACCGAGTGCGCACAGGCACAATGACAACCTGCTCCTTCACCCAGAAGACAGTCGTTCGCATCGTCAGCCGATAGCGTGCTGACGGCGGTATCTGCCAACGAGGTGATCGGGGCAGCAGCGGTCGCCGACGCGAATCGCAATCCGGGTCCATCGGCCACGCAGATCGACCCGCTGATCAGCTTGATCATCAGCACGGCCACGGCCAATACCCACAGACCGCGGTGGCGGCGCAGGCGAGTCAGCAGCGATGGAGTGGACCGATACATCCGCCGATCCTATACGACTGCCGCGCTGTTAGACAATTTCATTCAACCATCATTTGTCGATGGATCAGCGCGACTGTTGGCCATTGGTATCGATCACCACTTCGCCGTCTTCTTTGGTGAACGGCCTTGTCACCGGCGGCAGAATGTCCAGCACCACCTCCGAGGGTCGACACAGCCTTGTGCCACGTGGCGTCACCACAAACGGGCGGTTGATCAGAATCGGATGCTTCAACATGGCATCGATGATGACGTCATCGGTGATGCCGGACCCGCTCAATCCCAGGTCAGCGAAGGGCGTTCCCTTTTCGCGCAAGGCCTCGCGCGGCTTGAGCATGGCTTCGTCGATGAGCTTGAGCAGTTGTTCGCGACTGGGCGGCGTCTTGAGATATTCGATCACCGTGGGCTCGATGCCGACATGGCGGATCAACGCCAGCGTATTGCGCGAGGTACCGCAGTCAGGGTTGTGATAGATCGTGGCGGTCATCGGTGTTGCGGCACTCATCATCAGCAGGCTCCACTGGCACAGCAGCTGGTCTTGACCGGTTTCACCACGACCGGATCCGGCGCAGCTTCTTCGGTCACGCCAGCGGCGACCAACAAGGCGTGCGCTTCAGCTGCACCTTTGCGCTCGCTGTAGCGGTCGACCAGGTAGTCGCTGCGATCGCGCACCATCAGCGTGAACTTGAACAGCTCTTCCATCACGTCCACGACGCGATCGTAGAACGGCGATGGCTTCATCCGGCCGGTGTCGTCGAACTCCTGCCAAGCCTTGGCGACCGACGACTGGTTCGGGATGACCACCATACGCATCCAGCGGCCCAGCACGCGAAGTGCATTGACGACGTTGAACGATTGTGAGCCACCGCTGACCTGCATGACCGCCAAGGTGCGCCCTTGTGTTGGCCGCACGCTGCCTTCTTCCAGCGGCAACCAGTCGATCTGATTCTTGAACACCCCGGTCACCGAACCGTGACGTTCCGGGCTGATCCAGACCTGGCCCTCCGACCACAAGGACAGCGCCCGCAGCTCCTGCACTTTGGGATGCGTGTTGGGCACGCTGTCCAGAATGGGCAACTCATGCGGATCGAACACACGCGTTTCCGCGCCGAACTGGCGCAGGATGCGCTCGGCTTCCAAGGCCAACTTGCGACTGAACGACTGCGGGCGCAGGGAGCCATACAGGATCAGGATGCGTGGTGGATGGGTGGAGTCGGCCGGCAGGGCCAACTTGGCCAAGCTCGGCGTTTCCAGCGCATCGGCAGCAATGTGAGGCAGATCCTGCATCGTCATGAACACGGTTCCTGTTGCTTTGATTAAATGATTCTATCATTATGGAAATATAGAATCCAATCCGAGACCGTCATGCATCCGTGCCGCGTTCTGTTCATCTGCACGGGCAATTCCGCCCGCAGCATCCTGTCCGAAGCGACTCTCAACCATTTGGGCAAAGGCCGCTTTGAAGCCTTCAGCGCCGGCAGTCAGCCGACCGGCCGCGTCAATCCCAATGCGATCGAAGAGCTCAAGGCCTTCGGCATACCTACCGAAAGTCTCAACAGCAAGTCCTGGGATCGCTTCACCGGGGAAGGTGTGCCACCGCTGGATATCGTGATCACGGTCTGCGACAACGCCGCCAACGAGACGTGCCCGGTGCTATTCGGCGATTTCGTGAAGACCCATTGGGGTCAGCCCGATCCGGCGGCCGCCCACGGTGAAGGCGCCGCGATCGAAGCCTTCCGGCTTGCCCACACGCTCGTGCTTTATCGAGTCAACGCGTTGCTGAACCTGCCGGTGGAAACGATGAGCCGGGACGAGTTGAAGTTGGCCCTTGATCACATCGGCACCATCACCGACGCCGAAGAGGAACACGCATGAATCAGTTGTCTGCTGAAGTGCTCGACGCCGATCCGGATACGGCCAGTGGCAGCCGCATCGGCTTCTTCGAGCGCTACCTCACGGTCTGGGTCTTGCTGTGCATCATGGCGGGCACCGTTCTGGGTCACTGGCTGCCGGGTACCTTTGAAGCCTTGGGGGGCATGCAGGTCGCGCAGGTCAATCTGCCAGTGGCCGTGCTCATCTGGCTGATGATCATCCCGATGCTGTTGAAGATTGATTTCAGCGCGCTTGGTGGCGTGCGCCGTCAGTGGAAAGGCATCGGTGTCACGCTCTTCATCAACTGGGCGGTGAAGCCGTTCTCGATGGCACTGTTGGGATGGATCTTCATCCGCCACGTCTTCGCCGGCTACCTTCCCGCGGATCAGCTCGACTCCTACATCGCCGGCCTGATCCTGCTGGCCGCGGCGCCGTGCACGGCGATGGTGTTCGTGTGGAGCAATCTCTGCCACGGCGAGCCGAACTTCACGCTGAGCCAAGTCGCCTTGAACGACACGATCATGGTGGTGGCGTTTGCGCCGATCGTGGCGCTACTGCTGGGCATTTCCTCGATCACGGTGCCCTGGAACACGCTGCTGTTGTCGGTGCTGCTCTACATCGTGGTGCCCGTGGCCATCAGCGTGGCGCTTCGCCGTTGGGTGCTCTCGCGTGGCGGTGAGCCACAGCTGCAGAAACTGCTCCAGCGTCTGGGGCCGGCGTCCTTGTTCGCGCTGCTGGCCACCCTCGTGCTGCTGTTCGGATTCCAGGGCCAGCAGATCCTTGCCCAACCGGCAGTGATCGCGATGCTGGCCGTGCCGATCCTGATCCAGGTGTATTTCAACTCCGGCCTGGCTTACGTGCTCAATCGTCGGTTCGGTGTACCTCATTGCGTGGCCGGACCCTCGGCGCTGATTGGTGCCAGCAACTTTTTCGAGCTGGCTGTTGCCACCGCGGTGGGCCTCTTCGGCGTGCACTCTGGCGCCGCGCTGGCCACGGTGGTTGGCGTCCTGATCGAAGTGCCGGTGATGTTGTCGGTGGTTCGCATCGTCAACGGCAGCAAGCGTTGGTATGAATCACCGCAGGCTTGAGCGGAGCATCGTCATGCAAGGTCATTACAACGTGTTGTTCGTGTGCACCGGTAACTCGGCGCGCAGCATTCTGGCCGAGGCGACCGTTCATCACTTTGGCCGCGATCGTTTTCATGGCTACAGTGCCGGAAGCCAGCCCAAAGGCTTCGTTTATCCCCAGACACTGGACGTGCTCAAAGCCGTGGACCTTCCCGTTGACGGACTGCGCAGCAAGAGCTGGGCGGAGTTCACGACACCGGATGCCCCAGTGATGGATTTCGTGATCACCGTGTGTGACCAGGTGGCCGGTGAGGTTTGCCCCGCGTGGCCGGGTGCGCCGATCACCGCGCACTGGAGCATCCCTGATCCGGCGAAGGCGCAAGGCGATGAGGCCACCGTTTACAAAGCCTTCGTGCTGGCCCGGAACCTTCTGCAACAACGGATCAGCTTGCTACTCAACTTGAACGTCGCGGCTCTGGATCGGCTCGCACTGTCGAGCCGGCTCGATGCGATTGGAAAAGCGCCCAGTAACGACGCGGCCGGTTGATCCGGTGGTGAGCGCAAGCACTACACTGCGAAGGCATGCCAATCCGCACCGTTCTGAGATGGCTACTCGCACTATGCAAACCAAACAAGTCCTCGCGATCCTTTCGGCGCTGGCCCAAGAGTCGCGGTTAGCGGTCTATCGGCTGTTGATCGAACACGCACCGGACGGTCTCGCCGCCAGTGTGATTGCTGAGAAGCTCGGGTTGGCTAATGCGACGCTCTCCTTTCATCTGAAGGAGCTGTCGCACGCCGGCCTTGTGACCAGCCAGCAGAGTGGACGTTTCATCTACTACGCCCCTGTGATCGAGGCCATGAACGATCTCATCGGCTATCTCACAGACCATTGCTGCAGTCAGTCCAACGGCAGCTGTGGAGTCGACAAGACTTCGTGCAAGCCGTCAACGGCTACCACCAAATCGCGAAGCAAGGCCAGAACAGCCTGACGGGCGGAATTTTGCGACCGCTATTCGCAGCAGGATTTCTGCTGCTGGATCGGCGGGCACGAAACATTGCCGTAGGAGCAAAACACGCAACAGTCACCGGCTTTCGGCCGGAGCAGCTCGCCGCAGCTCGCGCAGTCGTAAAAGAACTGGCAGGCGTCAGTCGGCATAGTCTCGACAACCTGGTGGCCGCAATGCGGGCAGGTCAGCGTGCTCTGCAGGATGAGCTCGGTCGTCATGTGTTTCGCCGGAAAAATGAGGGTGAAGTGTCGGCAGAGTCTTCGCTGTGCGCGTATCTATCGTGTCGATTCAGCGGGCGTCCACGGTATCACTGACTGTGCGGCAGGATGCGCTGGGTGCTGGCGCCAGTAGATCGCGGATCGACACGGCCACCATCAGCAGCAGGCCCGGATAGAGCAGCCATCCAGTGCGATGGCCACTGGCCCGCATCACAAATACCGCCGCCAGCACCAGCAACGGGCCGAGCATGCCGAGCGCGGCACGCGGCCACTGCCGGTGACTGAGCCAGCCCAGCGCGTTGGCGAGCAGCGCGATGGCAGCAAACCCCGGCAGCAGGATGCGGATGAACAGGCCTTCGTACGGGCTCAGCACCCCCAGCCCGATCGCCGCACCGAGGCTGGCCAGGGCGGGAAAGCAATTCACGCAGGCCGCCGCCGAGACGGCACTGCCGATCAGTCCGGCCTTGTCAGCCAGCCGGGTAAGCAAGGACATGGGGTCTCCTTTCGCACGGGATGCCAGTGGTCTAAGGTATTCCCGTAGTCAAGTACGGAGTCAAGCCCATGCCCTCCAGGCAAGATACGTTTTCCATCGGTGCTTTCGCCAAGGCAGCCGGAGTCAATGTCGAGACGATCCGCTTCTATCAGCGCAAGCGCCTATTGACGGAACCCGCGCGTCCGCCGGGCGGCATCCGTCGCTACGGAAACGCGGAGGTCGCCCGGGTGAAATTCGTGAAATCCGCGCAGCGTTTGGGGTTCAGCCTCGATGAAGTGGCGCAGCTGCTGCGATTGGAGGACGGCACCCATTGCACGGAAGCGGCCAGTCTGGCCGCGCTGCGGCTGGCCGATGTACGCAACCGGCTGGCCGACCTCACACGCATGGAGACGGCCCTCGCTATGCTCGTCGAACAATGCGGTGCGCGTCAGCGCAGCGTGTCCTGCCCGCTGATCGCCTCGCTGCATGCCTGCTGAAATGACAACAGGCAGGACGCGGGTGAAGCACTTCGGCTAGATGTTGCAGCCCGGCGGCATGCGCCGCCGGGTCGCGTTGATCAGTTTCGGGTTGTGCCAAGTGAGTGGGTGTCACGACACTGTGACGATTACCGTGAGGAACGAAACACCGTCATTTCGACCATCTCCCCCGTCGACGCAATGCCGTCCTCAATCGTGGCCCGTGACGAATGAGCGGTGAGAATCTCATCGATTCGGATGGACCCACTCCTCCTTTCACTGGAATAAGTGTTTCCCTTAGCGGCATCGCCAAAGCGCGTCACCCGGTACACCACAAACTCGTTACCGATGGCGATGTGGTCGGCCGACCCCACATCAATCAGCACGGTGTGATCCGATTGCTCCAAAACGTGTCCTTGAACAACGACCTGATCTTGCTGCACAGCGGAGCTAGCGCAGCCACCGAGCGTCGTCCCGGCGACGCCGAGCACGATGAGGGTAGCGATAGTGCGCCACATGTGAATTCTCCTACGCCATTTCTGAGCGTTGCTCTTAAGGCTGCACGGGTTTGATTGAGGTCACCGTGCTGTCCATGCCCGCTGGGTGCAGCGTGAACTGCACCTTGTCGCCGACCTTCGCGGCCTTGAGCAGATCCGGTGAGGCAACCTTGAAAGCCATGGTCATCGCCGGCCAGCCAATGGAGGTAATCGCCTCGTGCTGCAGCGTGATGGTGTTCTTGACTGTGTCGATTGCCTTGACGATGCCAGTGCCTTGCGCGTCAGCCGGTTTGGCGTCGTGCTGCATGCCGGTCATGCCAGGCATGTTCGGGTCCATCTGCTGGGCGGCGGCCATGGTGGAGGTGGCGATCAGCGCGCCGGTGAGTGCGAGGATGAGGAGATGCTTTTTCATGGGTCAGTTTCCTTGCGGGTGGGAGTGAAGTGAGGTGTCTGTTTTGCTGGCTTGGCGCAATCGATAACGAACCAGCAGGCGAAACGCGGCAGGCAGTACGAGCATGGTCAACAACGGGGCGGTGAGCATGCCGCCGATCATCGGGGCAGCGATGCGCTGCATGACTTCCGAGCCGGCGCCGTGACCGAGCAGGATCGGGAACAGGCCGGCGAGGATCACCGCGACGGTCATGGCCAGGGGCCGCACACGCTGCACGGCACCTTCGCGAATGGCTTCATCCAGTGCGTCGAAACCCGCCTGCGGATCGCGCGCGAGCTGTCGATCCCAAGCATGACGCAGGTACAGCAGCATCACCACACCGAACTCGGCGGCGACACCGGCCAGCGCGATGAAACCGATGATCGTGGCCACCGACACGGCGTGACCGAGCAGCCAGATCAGCCACAGACCGCCGACCAGCGCCAGCGGCACACTGGCCATGATCAGCGCCGCTTCGCTCACGCGCCGGAAGACGGCGTAGATCAACAAGAAGATGATGACCAAGGCGATCGGCACCACCAGCTTGAGCCGCTGCATGGCACTGGCCAGATATTCAAACTGGCCGGACCACGCCACGGTCGTCCCCGGTGGCAAGGTCACCTGTTGCGCCACCGCACGCTGCAGATCCGCGACCACGCCACCGAGGTTGCCGCCGGTTGTGTCGACGTAGACATAGGTGGCCAACTGACCGTCCTCGCTTTTCAGCATCGACGGCCCCGCCACCACGGCGATGTCGGCCACCTGGCTCAACGTGAGTTGGGCACCGTTGGCGGCGACGATGGGTAGCTGGCGTAAGGCTTCGACCGAATCACGCGCGGCACGCGGGTAGCGCACGACGATCGGATAGCGCTCGCGTCCTTCGACGGTCTGGTCGATCGGATCGCCGCCCACGACGGTCGCAATCCACTGCTGCAGCTGCTGTTGGGACAACCCATAACGGGCCGCGGCATCGCGACGGATGTGCACATCGACGTACCGACCGCTGGTTGGGCGCTCGGCAATCGCCGAGCTGACGCCCGGTACGGTCTTCGCCACCGCCTCGATGCGATCGGCCACGGCCTGCATCGTGGCCAGATCGGTACCCAGAACCTTGATGCCGATCGGGCTCTTGATGCCGGTGGAGAGCATGTCGATGCGATTGCGGATCGGCGGCACGAACAGGTTCGTGAGGCCCGGCACATGGACGGCCTTGTTCAGCTCAGCCTTGATCTTGTCCATCGTCATACCCGGCCGCCACTGATCCTTCGGCTTGAACGTGATCGTGGTCTCGAACATTTCCAGCGGTGCCGGATCGGTGGCGGTGTCGGCGCGCCCGGCCTTGCCGAACACGTGATCGACCTCGGGCACGGTCTTGATCATGCGATCAGTGAGCTGCAGCAGTTGCGATGCCTTGCCGGCGGACAAGCCCGGCAACGCCGTGGGCATGTACAACAGCGTGCCTTCATCCATCGCCGGCATGAACTCGCTGCCGAGTCGGCTCATCGGCACGATGGCGGTGAGCAACAGCACACCGGCCAACAACAGCGTCGCTTTCGGATAGCGCAGCACCGTTTCGAGGACTGGCCGATAACCGTGCATCAAGCCGCGATTGAGTGGGTTGGCGCGCTCGGCACGGATGCGTCCGCGCACCAGATAGCCCATCAGCACCGGCACCAGGGTCACGGCCAGCCCGGCCGCTGCCGCCATCGAGTAGGTCTTGGTGAAGGCCAGCGGTTTGAACAGCTTGCCTTCCTGACCTTGCAGCGCGAATACCGGTACAAACGACAACGCGATCACCAACAGGCTCACGAACAGCGCCGGCCCCACCTCGGCGGTGGACTCGGCGATCAGCGACCAGCGTGCGGCTCCTTGCGGATCCTCGCCGTCGTGCGCCTCGCGCCACTGTTCCAGATGCTTGTGCGTGTTCTCGATCATCACGATCGCCGCATCAACCATCGCACCGATGGCGATCGCGATACCGCCAAGCGACATCAGGTTCGCCGATACGCCCTGCAGGTTCATCACGATAAACGCGGTCAGCACACCCAGCGGCAGCGTGATCACCGCCACCAATGCCGAGCGCAGATGACCGAGGAACAACACACAGACCAGCGCGACGATCAGGAACTCTTCCAGCAACTTGCCCCAGAGGTTCTCCACCGCGGCATCAATCAGTCGCGAGCGATCGTAGGTGGGCACGATCTCGACGCCGGCCGGCAGGCTGCGCTGCAATTCCGCCAGCCGTGCTTTCACGGCGGCAATGGTGGTTTTGGCGTTCTTGCCCGTGCGCATCACGATGATGCCGCCAACCACTTCACCTTGACCGTCCAGCTCGGCGAGACCGCGGCGGAACGTCGGGCCGCGCCGCACCGTCGCCACGTCGCGCAGCAGCACCGGCACGCCACCGGAGTTGGTCGTGATGGGCACGCTTTCGAAGTCCGCGCGGCTCTTCAGATAGCCTTCGCTGCGCACCATCAGTTCCGCTTCGCCCTGTTCGATCACCGAGCCGCCGTTGGCACCGTTCGCGCTGCGGATGGCATCGACCAACTGCGTCACGGTGATCCCGCGCGCCGCCAGCGCCTGTGGATCGGGCACGATCTGCCAGGCGCGCTCCATGCCGCCCAGGGTGGCGACCTCGGCAACATTCGGCACTGTCTTGAGCTGATAGCGCAGGAACCAATCCTGCAGCGCGCGTAACTGGCCAAGATCGTGCTGGCCGGTACGGTCGACCAGGGCGTATTCGTAGATCCAGCCCAATCCAGTGGCATCGGGGCCGAGCGCCGGCGTGACGCCGGCAGGCAGGCGATCCCTTGCCTGGCTCAGATACTCCAGTACACGCGAACGCGCCCAGTACAGATCGGTGCTGTCGTCGAACAGCACGTCGACGTAGGAGTCGCCGAAGAACGAAAAGGCGCGCACGGTCGTCGCGCCGGGTACCGACAGCATGGTGGTGGCCAGCGGATAGGTGACCTGATCCTCGACCACCTGTGGCGACTGGCCCGGGTAGCTGGTGCGAATGATCACCTGGGTGTCGGATAGATCAGGCAGCGCGTCGACCGACGTATGCAGCGCGGAGAACACACCGACCGCCGCCAGTGCCAGCGCGGCCAACAGCACGAACACCCGATGGGCGATCGACGCACGGATCAGGGCGGCGATCATGGTTTGTCTCCCATCGGCATGCCCGGCATTGGCGCACTGGTCGCCGGTGCCGGAGGCACCGAGGAGTCATTCAGACGCTCCAGCGCACCGGACAGGCTTGCCTCCGAATCGATCAGGAACTGGCCGGAGACCACCACTTTCTCGCCACCCGTGAGGCCATCGAGAATTTCCGTATAGCCGCCGGCCGCGCGGCCGGCACGCACCGTTACGGCACGGAAGTGACCATCCCCCTCGGCGAGAATGACTCGCGTGTGAGTGCCCGTCGCGATCAGCGCATCGTCCGGCACCACCGGCATAGCCGCGTCGGGAGTCGGTTTGAGCTGCACGGTGGCGAACATGCCCGGGCTCAAGGCGCCATCGGGATTGGCGAGCACGATGCGGGCTCGCTGGGTGCGCGTCATCGCATCCACATCCGGCAGCAAGGTTTCCACTGTGCCGTGAAACGATCGCCCCGGGAGCGCATCGACCGTGACGGTGACTGGCGTGCCGCTGCGCACCGTGCCGGCTGCCGCCTGCGGCAGGGCGGCCTCGATCCACACGGTGGACAGACCATTCACGGTCATCAGGGTCTGGCCCGCCGTAACGCGTTGGCCTTCGCGCACATCCAGTGTCGTGACGACGCCTGCCTGCGGGGCGTGCAGTGTGATTGCCGCACCCGAGCCATGACGCGACGACTGTATATCTGCCGGCGTCAGGCCCAGCACCTGCAAGCGTTCCCGCGAGGCCGCGCGAAGGTCTTTCGCGTCGGTCGATTGTGCTTGTTGAAGTGCACCGTATTCGGCCAGCGCGCTGTTCCATTGCGGCGCCAGCAACTCGGCTAGCGGTGCACCCGCAGCAACCGTGGTGTATGGCGCACGCACATCGAGTTTGCTGATCACGGCATCGACCCGCGCGCTGATGGTGGTGGCCTGGCGAAGATCCCACGTGACCGTGCCCGGCACCTGGATCGCGGAGGCCAGCACGCGACGCTCGACCGGCGCGGTACGCACACCCAGGTTTTGCACCGTCGCCGGGTCGATTCGGACGACGTCCCTGGCGGCACCGTCGTCAGCGTATTTGGGCACCATCTGCATACCCATCGACGACAGCCCGGGCTCGTCGGAATGCTGTGTGGGCACCATCGGGTCGTACCAGTACAGGATTTTTTTGCCACCGGCGTCTGGCGCGGATGTCGCGGCGCTGGTCGATGACCGAGGCGATGGGTGGCGACCACCGAGATAGCCAATCAGGAGCAGCATGACCGCCAGCAACGCGGCAGTGAGCATCATCAGTGCGCGCTTCATGGCGTCGTCTCCGAAGTAGGTAATAGATAGGCCAGCGAGGCCCATAACCGGGCGCGGGCGGCCAGCGCATCGGCATAACTCAGACGCAATTCAATCTCGTCGCGACGGGCATCCAGCCATGGCTGCAACATGCCGCCACCGCGGTAGCCGGCCAGCGCCGTGGTGGCGCGATCCCGATCCAGCGGAAGCAAGGTGTCCTGGTAGCGCTGGATTTGTCGGTTCCATCCTTGCCATGTCGCTACCGCCCGTGTCACTGCCTCTACCTGCGCGCGACGGGCGTCTTCATGCGCGGCCTGCACGGCGTCCCATTGCGCCTGTTTTGCGCTGATGCCGCGATCCTGACGGTTGCGAGTGAACAGCGGCAGGCTCACGCCCACCTGCAACGTCACCATGTCCGACAGGTAGGGCGCACGTTTCCCGTACATGATGCTAACGCTCCAGTCGGGATGTTTGGCCGCACGCGCCTGGTCCAGCGCGGCTTGCGCGACCTGTTCGCGCGCCTGCCACGCCTGCATCGGCGCTTGCTGATCGATGTGCTGTTCCAGGTGATCCGCCGTGACCGGCAATTGACCAAAATCCGGTGCTTCGGCCAGGTCGGAAACGCCGGGTCCAAGCCAGCGCGCCAGACCCGCCTGGGCGGCGGCGAGGTCCGCATCAACGGCCTCCAGACGATTGTCCAGCGTGGCGGCTTCGGCCCGCGTGGCTAGCGCGTCGGTCGCAGTGCCTTCACCGCCACGCAATCGCGCCTGGGTGAATTGCACGGCCAGTGCGCTCTCGCTGCGTAACGCGACCAGCAGCGCGCGCTTCTGTTGGATCGCCCACAGATCGACCCACGCATCGGCGATGCGTTCCTGCACCGTTTGCGCCGTGCCTGCGCGATCGGCCTCGGCGGCACCGATCTGCGCAGCGGCCAGACCGCGCTCGGCGTCGCGCGCCGCTCGCGAGGGAATCGTCTGCATCACCCCGACGGTGCGCATGGTCATCGTGTCCGAGCGCAGACTGAACGCGCCCGGATCAGTGACGGGATAGTTGGATACGCCGAACGTGAGCGACGGATCGGGAAGTTGCCCGGCACGGGCGGCTTCCTCGCGCATCGCATCGATATCGGCGTCACGAGCCGTCAACAGCGGTGCCTGCGTCACACCGCGCTGCACCGCCGCTTCAAGCGTCAGCGGCCGATCAGCGGCGTACGCCGCCGTCGCCATCGCCCAACCCAGGACGACGGCCAAGCTCGGCGCATGGCACCGGGCGAAAGAAAGGAAACCCATGATGGAGCACTCCCATGATCTAGCTTGCGTCGCACCCGGACGGACACGACGACACCGCGGTCGAACCCGCCGTGCGCTAGATCAGGAGAGAGCAGAACAACAACAAGGCCGATGGCGGAGGCGCACGCAGTTGGTAACGCCGCTCGGGCTCCGCCGTGGCCTGTGTTTGCATGGCCATCACGGGCAACACCGGCGGCAACGCCGTCAGTACATTGGGAGGCACCGACAGCGGGCGGGCATCGCTCGGAGCAGAGGCATCGGAGGCGCAATGCTTGGCACACAACAGCCGATCGGCCGGTGCGTGCCGCATCTCCGGGCACGTGGTGGCCATGGAAGCATCCCTGGCGGATGTACTCATGGCCATGGCCGGACCCATCATGCCCGACGGCATCGTGCAGGCGTAGGCGGCCAGGGCCGACTGCAGGCCGAGCATGAACAACACACTCCCGAGCAGCAGCCAGCGCGTCAGGCGTGCGCGACGGAGGTCGCGCAAGCGCCAGCGGCGTGGCATTAGTCTCGGCTGTGGGATGTGGGTCATGGTGATGGCGATCTTACTGCGGCGGCATCGGCAGCGAATGGCCGTTGGCGTCGAGCACGTCGAGCACCATCATCAACCCGCCACCGCCTTGCTGCTCCTGGTTGTTGTTGGTGGTGTGGTGCGGAATATGGCAGTGCACCAGCCAACGCCCTGGCTTGCGCGCGGTCCAGATCACGTCGTACCGCTGGCCGGGGCCGACATTCACGGTGTCCGCCTGGAACTGTGCATCCTTGGGCAGATCCACGCCATCACGGGCCACCACGGTGAACGGGCCGCCGTGGATGTGCATGGGGTGCACGAAATTGGTGTTGCTGCCGATGAAGCGGATCTTGATCGTTTCGCCCACACGCATCTTCACCGTGTCGGTCGACGGGTACGCCTTGCCATTGATTGTGAAGTAGTTGGGCAGACCGCCTTCCATGTTCATCGCCGGATAGGTGATGCCGTCACGGGCCAGCCATTCCTGCAGCAGGAGGGTGTACTCATGATCGGCTTTCACTTCTTTCGCCGGATCGGCTGCGGCGGTTACCTCTTCTGGCGGCAGATGCAACGAGGCGAGGCGTTTGAGATTCTCCGGATTATGCGTGGGGCGTACGATCAGCGCGCCGTAAAGGCCCAGGCTTTGCTGGCGGTCCGGGTGGTCGTGCGAGTGATAGAAATAGGTGCCGACCTGGGGCACGACGTAGTCGTAGGTGTAGGTCGCACCGGGCGCGATTGGCTTCTGCGTGACGACAGCCGGGCCGTCCATCGCGTTGGGCACGATCAGACCATGCCAGTGCAGCGTGGTCGACTCGGGCAGATGGTTGGTCACCACGAAGCGCACGTGATCTCCCTGTTCGAGTTCAATGCGCGGGCCCGGCACCTGGCGATTGACCGCATAGGCGTTCACCGGTCGATCCGCGAGGATGCTCCACTGGATCACTTCGAGGTTGAAATGAAACACCTTCACCCCGTCGACGATCTGCGGCTGTAGAAGTTGGTCACCTTGAGCGCTGACGGGTGCTGTATATACGCTTTCGCGTGGATCGATACCCGCCATGTCACGCATGGTCGCGGCCGGGGTTTCCTGCGTGGTGATCATGCCCGGCGGCATGATCAGCTTGCCGACCTCGTGTGCGGACAGCCGCATGTTGACGAAGGCGGAGGGCAAGGTCATGCCGGCGATCAGCATCAGGCTGGTGAAGCCGGTAACCGCCAGGAGTTGCGCGCGTGTCGGTGTCTTGCCGCCGTCGTGCATGCCGTGGCTGGAGGACGCGTCGTGCTTGCCGTCCTCCATTCCCATGTCCGCCGGCATCACATGGCCGGCGGGCATCGACGCCATCGCGCCATGATCGTGTGACGCGTTCTTCGCCGCCTGCGGTGGTTTATCGTGCGGGGCGGGGGCATCAGCGCGCACCGTCATCAGCCCGTGCTTCATCCCGCGCGACACCAGCCACACGTTGACCGGATAGGTCACTGCATACCCGGCCGTGACACCCAGCGACATCACGAACCAGAACAGCGGCTCACCCGGCCACATCGCGCGCATGTCGCGCCCCATCATCAGAAGCACCATGACCGGTGCCATGCCGGCCATCATCGCGTTCATCGAAATGAATTCCGGCATGAACGATTTGCGCACGTTCTCAAGGTACGAGCCGCCCATCATCTTGCGCATGAACAGCGACTGGAAAATCAGCAGACCAAACAGGAAGCCGGCGGCGTATTCGACGAGCAGGTCGGCCCACATCGGCAGGCCGATCAGGGAAACCACCACAGCGGCGAGAATGATGCCGGTCGCATCACCAGCGACACAGTGCACGGCTGAGCCCACGCCCTGTTTCCACAGCGGCTGCACGAACGCTTCATGGGTGCCTGGTGCCGGCTCCTTGTCGGCCATCACGTAGAGCAGCAAACCGATCGGTCCCATGTACAGCGTAATCAACACAAACCCCCACTTCATCACCGTGGGTTCGGGATTGCCGCGGAATTGATCCCACGCCACATAGATCGCCGAGAGCACCGCGATGGCAAGCCACGCGTAGACAAAAATATCGATCGGCTGCAGGAGCATCATCACTCTCCAAACCATTCTGGGATGTCAGGGGCACATGCTGTGCGAGCGTGGCCGGCACACGAACGGACAATTCGTCCACCGGCCACGGCGATCACGCCTTCGGACCGTGGCTGGCAAAGACACGGGACGATCCATCCCTTCCGATCAACACCACGTCATAGTGCTCCGGCGCGCCCATCTCCATGCCCGGCGAGCCGATCGGCATGCCTGGTGCCGCCAAGCCTCGGGCATCCGGGTGCTCGGCGAGCAGCCGGCGGATGTCTTCCACCGGCACATGCCCTTCGATGACGTAACCGCCGATCAGCGCCGTATGGCAGGACGTGGCGTCGGCCGGCACACCGAGCCGCGTCTTCACTGCCGTCATCGCTTGGTCCTCATGTACCGTGACGGCGTAGCCCTGCGTGCGCAGATAGGAAATCCACGCGCCGCAACAGCCGCACGAGGGATCGCGGTAGACATCGATGGCATTCGCGGCCATCGCCAACGGCGAAAATACGGCGGCAAACAGGGCGAAACCACCCAGTCGGGAAAGCCATCGCTTCATGGTCATTCTCCCGATACCGGTGCGGACTGCCACTGGATGGACACGATTTTCCAGTCCTTGCCGTCTTTCTTGAGGCTAAGCAATTCGCGACTGCGGATCGCGACGGGCTTGCCGTTGGCCGTGGTGTGGATGTTGCTTTCGCTGCCGACCATCGCGGTGTCGCCCATCGGCATGGAACCCAGCGAGACCGGCGTGATCTTGGCACTCTTCAGAAACGCGATGTCCTCGCCCAGGTGACCGTTCGCATAGTCGTCGCGCGTCTGGGTGTGACCGCCTTCGCTGATGGTGACGTTGGATGCCAGCAACGCGAGCACCCCCGCTCGATCACCGTGCTGCAAGGCTGTGTGGAATGCTTGCGCCACGGCCTCGGCTGCTGCTACCGCCTTCGGCTTCATGCCGTCCAGCGACAGCGGTGTCTCAGCCGCAGGTGCGGTGGCGGCTGCATGATCGTGGTCGTCTTCCGGAGCCGCGTCATGGTTGTGACCGGCTTCACCTGACATCACCATGTCCTTCATGTCGGCAGCACCGGCGTCCTCGTCGGCGGCCCCACCGTGGCTATGATTGTGGCCACCCTCGTCGCCCATATCCATGTCTTCATCCGGCGGTGCCTTAGCTACGATGTCCTTGTATTGCTGCGGTGTCATGCCCGGCAGTTTCTGCAGGAACGCGACCATGCTCCAGATGGTCGGATCATCGTGGCTGCCGCCCCATGCCGGCATCGCGCTCATCTTGATGCCGTGCTTGATGATCCAGAACGCGTCCTTCGGGTCGACTCGCACCTGCGACAGGTTCGGCGGCTGCGGATACAGGCCGGGACGAAGTTCCGAGTCCTTCATGCCGGGCTTGAGATGGCACTGGGTGCACATCGCGGCATACTGGCCGGCCCCTTTCAGGATCAGCTGCGGGTCGCTGAGGTCAGGTACCGTGAGGTCTTCCGAGCGCACATGGATGGAGCGCTCACGCAGGGTCTGCAGCACCGCAAAAACCGGCTTGGTGTGGTGGTCGTCGGCACCGATGTTGTAGATGCCGGAGTACACGAACGCACCGGCACCGATGGCAAGAACACCCAGGACAACGGCGACGGTGATGCTGTGATGCTTGATATGTTGTTTCATGATGTTTCCCCTTAAAACCAGATGCGAACGCCGGCCACGATCTGCCGGTCGAGAACGGGTTGATGATCCTGCCGTGCGTAGTCGGCCGTGGTGCCGATGCGGCGCACCCAGTTCACGCCGATGTAGGGCGCGAACTGTCGGCGGATCTCATAGCGCAGCCGCAAGCCGAACTGGACGTCGGACACACCGCTACCGATCCGGCGCTGCGGATCGTTCTTGCCGTACAGGTTGATTTCCGCTTCCGGCTGCAGGATCAACCGCTGGGTGAAGAGCATTTCGTAGTCCGCGCGCAAGCGGGCACCGGTGCGACCGGAAGCCCCGACGTAACCCGTCGCTTCCACTTCAAACCAGTACGGTGCCAGGCCCTGCACACCGAACGCGGCCCACGTGCGCTTCGGGCCTTCACCCAGATCCTGCCGTGCACCCAGCTGGGTGCTCCAGAACGTGGCGACGTTGTGGTTCCAGAACGCCTCTAGGTCACCGTCTTCGAGTTTGCCGCGGCTTTGCTCGCCCTCGGTGCGTACCCATAGTTTGTTTTCGTCGTTGCCGTACCAGCCCTCGGCTTCCCAACTCTGCCCATTCGCATCGCGGCCGTGGAAGGCTTCCAACTGATCGATCAACAGCATGCCCAGCGACGCGTTGTCGGCCATGTCCATGCCTTTCATGGAGCCGTAACCGATGCCATCGGAGTAGTCGGGACTGCGCGCGTTCGGCGGCGGACTACCGCCCTGCATGGGACCCATCGTCATGCCAGGCATCGCGCCCATGCCGGTCATGTCGCCTTGTCCCTTTTGCGGCATCGCGCCGTGATCCATGCCGGCCATGCCGCTGTGATCCATCCCTGGCATCGCCTGCGAACTCATGCCGGGCATCGATGAATGATCCATCCCCGACATGCCACCGGTGGGTGCCGCCGATGCGGCTGGCCTGGCCGGCATCGGCATGTTCGACATCGTGCTGTGGTCCATGCCCGGCATGGCGCTGTGATCCATGCCCGTCATGTCGTCCATGATGTGGGAAGCTGGTGTCGGGGGAGCAGAGACGGGTTTCTTCTTGGCTTTCTTGGCGGGCGCTTTCTTGGCGGGCGCTTTCGTGGCCGGTTTCGCGGCGCTACTGGCGGGAGCCGGCATCGTCATACCGGCCATGCTGCCGTGATCCATGCCCGGCATCGAACTCATGTCCATCGACGATGTGCTGCTGGACGCGGGCACGCTCTGCGCCGTAGCGGCCAGCGGCAAAGCCAGCAGCAGTGCAGCCAGCAGTGCCGAGCGGCGCGGCGCGGTTGAGGTGTTTCGACGATTCACTTTCATGACACGACCACCTCGCGGAACATGCCCGCTTCCATGTGATACAGCAGGTGGCAGTGGTAGGCCCAGCGCCCTGGATTGTCGGCCGACACCGCATAGGTGATGCGCTGGGCGGGCTGCACGTTGATGGTGTGCTTGCGCACCTGGAACTGGCCTTCGGGATTCTCCATCTCGCTCCACATGCCATGCAGGTGGATCGGATGGTTCATCATGGTGTCGTTGACCAGCACGATGCGCAGGCGCTCGCCACTGTTGAAATGCACCGGCTTGGCGTCGGAGAACTTCACGCCGTCGAACGACCAGATGAAGCGCTCCATGTTGCCGGTCAGGTGCAGCTCAATCTCGCGACTGGGCTCGCGCGCGTCGATCGGCCCACCGATCGTGTGCAGGTCGGCGTAGGTCAGCACCCGGCGGCCGTTGTCGCGCAGGCCGATGCCTGGATCATCGAGATTGGTGCGCGGCATGTCCACGTGCATGTCGACACCGGGGCCGTATTCGGTGCGGGCGTGGCGCACCACGGGTGCGGCAGCGGTTGCCATGCCCGGCATCGCGCCATGATCCATGCCGGCCATGCCCGGCATGCCGCTCATGTCCGACATGCCTTGCATGCCGCCGTGACCGGAACCACCCATCGCCATCGCGCCCATCATGTCCTGCATGGCCAACCACTGGATGGGGTCGGGCTTGGGTACGTCCGCTTCCATGCCAGCACGTGGTGCCAAAGTGCCGCGGGCGTAGCCGGTGCGGTCGATCGACTGGGCAAACAGCGTGTAGGCGCGTTCGTCCTGCGGCTCGACGATGACGTCGTAGGTCTCGGCCACCGAGATGCGGAATTCGTCGACCGACACTGGCTCGATGTCCTGGCCATCGGCCGAGATCACCGTCATTTTCAGGCCCGGAATGCGCACGTCGAAAATCGTCTGCGCCGAACCGTTGATGAAGCGCAGCCGGATCTTCTCGCCGGGCTTGAAGATGCCGGTCCAGTTGCCGGCCGGTGCCGCACCGTTCATCAGGTAGGTATAAGTGTAGCCGGAGACGTCGCCGAAATCGGTCGGGTTCATGCGCATCTCGTTCCACATCTTGCGCATGGCCAAAGCTTGACTCAACCCTTTCTCGCGCACATCGCGAAAGAAATCCGGCACGGTGGGCTGGGCGAAGTTGTAGTAGTCGCTCTGCTTCTTGAGCTTGGCGAAAATCCGTTCGGGATTTTCGTCGGTCCAGTCGTTGAGCATCACGACGTAGTCGCGATCGGTCGGATGGCGGTCCGGACCGGCCGGTTCAATCACCAGCGGGCCGTACAAGCCGGTCTGTTCCTGAAAGCCCGAGTGCGAGTGATACCAGTAGGTGCCCGACTGGCGCACCTGGAACCGGTAGACGAAGGTTTCGCCGGGCGCAATGCCGTCGAAACTGATGCCGGGCACACCGTCCTCCTGAAACGGCAGGATGATGCCGTGCCAGTGGATCGAGGTGGGTACGCGCAACCGGTTGGTCACGCGCAGGTTCACCGTGGTGCCTTCCTTCCAGCGCAGGATAGGGCCGGGAATACCGCCGTTGACCGTGGTGGCCAGGCGCGTGGCACCGGTGTAGTTGACCGGGGTTTCGGCGATATCCAGCGCGAAGTCGGTGCCGCTCAGCACCGTGGGCTGGCCGGGACTCGTCAACGCCCAAGCGTTGGAAGGGCGCAACAGGCCGAGACCGGCGACGGCACCGCCGATGGCGACGCCTTGGACGAAACGTCGCCGCGACAAATCTGCCGGGGGCGGGGGAAACAGGTTCATGGACTCTCTCCAGGGCAGGCGGTATCGATCATGCCGATACCGATCACAGCCGATTGCTTGCGATCATCGACACACGACGATCGCCAGCAAAGCTCATCAACAACGAGGGAGAGTCAGACCGCCGGTGGTCGCAACGGAGGGGCGGTATTCAACGAGGGCGCGTTACTGGGCAGCGGCATGGCGTAACGGGCGGTGATTGCGGACGAGACCAAAACCACCGCCGGTTCGGGTGGCAAGGTGGTGCTGCACATCGCGGCACAATTGCAGGTGTGACCGGTCATACCGCCGCAGCAACCGGCCTGATCGTCGCAACAGGATCGAGCTGCCTTGTTGGCGGCCACGTGGTGATGACAGTGTTCACTGGCCGCCGCGACCGTTGTGTGCATGGGATGGGAATGAGGCATTCCCGTCATGCCCATCGGTGCAGCGGCCAATGAGTTGATGACCAGCATCAGCCACGCCAGCACGCCCATCGCCCGGAGGCGACGTGAACGAGCGAGCTGACGTAGCGAGAAGGTCATGAGGTGAGCTTACCCTTGCAATCAGGCCTCCTCAACTCTGGATGAGGGTTCAGGTCGTTCACGGCTTGCTGAAGCCCATATGTAACGTGATCTTGTCACCCGTTTTCAAGCTGGCCATGGCGGACGGCGGGAAATGCACCTTCAAAGCCATACCTTCGGTCGTCACGTCGACCACACCGGTTTTCGCATCCGCCGCCGTCACGGTCGCCGGCATCTTGTGCATACCCATCATGTTGCCGTGCATACCTTTCATGTCCGAGTGCATGGCACCCATCTTGTCCATGCCGCTGGTGGGCGTGCTGTCTTGGGCCACAGCGATACCACTGATGGCCAGTGTGAGCGCGAGTGAACCGAGTAGTTTGTGCGAAATGCTCATGTGACCGTCTCCAACAATAAGTTGCCAGACGCAACAAACCAACGGTGCGCCTGGCTATGTGAAAGCGGTTTGAAATTTAGGTCCTTCCGGGATTCCCGTGGGTAGCTGGGGATAGGAGGATGGGCGGGAGCGGTGAGCGGAGCCCGTCCAATGCGCGATGTAGAGCTATACCGGCAGATCCTTGGTCTATCAGCACCCTGGCGAGTAGCGGATGTTCATCTGGATCTACCAGGGAATCGGGTTGAGGTAGAGGTGGATCATCCGGAGGGATGTCGCTGGCGTTGCCCCAAGTGCGACCAGGAACTGCCGGTCCATGACCATGCGCCGGCGCGCGCTTGGCGCCACTTGGATACCTGCCAGCTGCAGACGATCCTCAAGGCACGGGTGCCTCGTGTTCGCTGCCCGGATCACGGCGTGGTGCAGGTCGCGGTGCCTTGGGCCGAGCCACGCTCTCGCTTCACGTTGCTGATGGAGCGCTGGATCATCGACGTGCTGCAGCAGTGCGCCACGGTCAGTGGCACCTGCCGGCTGCTGCATCTGTCCTGGGACGAGGTGTTCGGCGTCATGGAGCGAGCGGTGCGCCGTGGTCAGTCGCGCAAGGGGCCGCTGTCGCTGCGTCGGATCGGCGTGGATGAAAAGGCGTTCCGCAAAGGCCATTCGTACACGACCATTGTCAGTGACGTGGATCGTTCCACCATCGAGTACATGGCAGATGAGCGCACGCGTGGATCGCTGGCAGAGTTCTACGAGACCCTGACGCCGGAGCAGTGTGAGCACATCCAGGCGGTGGCCATGGACATGTGGGATCCCTATTTCCAGGCCACCGTGTCGCATGTCCCCGCGGCCACCGACAAGATCGTCTTCGATCGCTTCCACATCATGCAGCACATGGGGCAAGCCGTGGATGCGGTACGCAAGGCAGAGCATCGGGCCCTGCGCGCGACCGGGGACAACACCTTGGCGCGAACCAAATACCTGTGGCTCTACAGCCGGGAAAACCTGCCCCAGCAGCGACGGCATCAACTGCGTGACCTGATGGGGCAGAACCTCAAGGTGGCTCGTGCCTGGGCGATCAAGGAGGCCTTGCGCCACCTGTGGTCCTACCGGCGTGAGGCATGGGCACGCCGTTACTTCAAACACTGGTTCCACTGGGCCACGCACAGCCGCCTGGAGCCCATCCGGCAAGTTGCCCACATGCTCAAGCGGCGTCTGGACAACATAGTCACCTACTGTCGCCTACGCATCACCAACGCCGTCGCCGAAGGCATCAACAGCAAGCTCATGGCCATCAAGCGCCGGGCCTGCGGTTACCGCAACCCCGAACACTTCAAGACCGCCGCCTACTTCTTCTGCGGCGGCCTCGATGTTTACCCACGCTAAAGCCGGAAGGACCGAAATTTAAGCGTTTATGCTCAGTACTGTGGAAAGCCGCCTATCCCGATAGGTGCCTCGCCAGATAACGCTCCTGAACGACTGTTTCGATCGCATTCGGTCGTGCTGCGCGTACACGTTTGACCACTTCAGTTCTCTGGAGATCTGCTGGACCGGCACAGTGATCACAATTGGTTACGCGGATCACGAACAGCATTACGATCACGACAAGTTTCGCTGGTCAAGATCAGTCGATCTTAATCATAGGGTCGGCAAGCTAATCATTGCCGGTTGTCTGATCACCTCGGCCCGGTCCCAGTGATCATTCTCATCGGTGTGCGCAGCTTCGGCTGATATGTGCTTCTAAATCGGAGTGACCTTCCGGGATGCAGCACCTTTCCTAGTGCTGCGCACCGGGTCATTCAAGAGGTCCGCCCACTCCTGCATCATCGCCTTGCGCTCATCCATGTACTCAGCATGGTTGTAGCTCGCGCGCACCTTGTCGCGTTCGGCGTGCGCCAGCTGACGTTCGATCACGTCTGAGCGATAACCCATCTCATTGAGGATAGTCGACGCCGTGGCGCGGAACCCGTGAGCCGAGAAACCGATACTGTCCTTGCCATTGAATCCCATGCGCTCCAGTGCGCGATTCAAGGTAGTGGCCGTCATGTACTCCTTTGGCCTGCGGTAGTTCGGGAACAAGGCATCACGCCCTCCCGTGTAGGTCTGCAACTCACGCAACAGGCTCACAGCCTGCTTCGACAATGGGACGATGTGTGGTTCGCGCATCTTCATGCGCTCTGCGGGTATTCGCCATTCGGCGTTGTCCAAGTCGAACTCCGACCACTCGGCCTTGCGAAGCTCGACGGTGCGAACAAAGGTAAGCAGCATCAGTCGTAGTGCGATTACGGTTGTGCGATACCCACCGTACTTTCCCAACGCTTTGGTGAAGTCGACGATCTGACTGCGTGAAAGCGGCTTGTGATGTTCGACCTTCGGGCGATGAATGGCCCCTTTCAATGCGGCCGCGGGATCGCCTTCGGCGCGCAGCGTGGCAACGGCATACCTGAAGATGGCCGAAGACCACTGGCGAACCAACAAGGCAACCGTCTCGGCTCCCCGCCCTTCGATGCGACGGATGATTTCAAGCAGGTGTGCCGCCGTTACGCTGCGAATCGGCAACCTGCCCACATAGGGAAATACATCTGACTCCAGGAACCGCTCCACCTGGCGTAGGTAGTACGGCGTCCACCCGGAAGATTTCTTGGAAATCCACTCCTTCGCAACAGCCTCGAACGTGTTCGCGTTCGCCGCATGGTTCGATAGCCGTTCGGCCTGTCGGCTGTGTGAGGGATGAATACTTTGCTTGACCAGTGCCCGCGCCTTGCCGTGCTCGGCCCGCACCTCGGCAAGAGCGATGCTCGGGTAATCCCCGATGGCGAAAACATTCTCCTTGCCAGCGATGCGATAGCGAAAACGCCACAGCTTCGCCCCGGTCGGACGCACTTCGAGATAGAGGCCACCACCATCCGCCAGCTTGATGGGCTTTGGACCAGGTTTGGTATTGCGGATCTTGGCGTCAGTCAGCGACATGGTGCGGGTATCGAACTTTGGTACCCGCAACGGTACCCGCAATTTCTATGGCTTACAACGGACACTCGCGGACATCCATGGCATAGAAGTCGCTGTTTTCAAGGCATTTCATGCGATCGCGCGGACTGTCATGGATATGCATGGATGCTGATGCTAGTTGTCGATCATCAGGAGCATGGTGTGCTCTGCCGCCGCGGACATACCCAGAGACGCCCATGATAGCGGGACAACCGCGGCCGGTCAGCGCGGATGCGCGTCGGTCGGCGCCGGAGCGGGGTGCGAGAGCGGATAGCCGTGCTCCCGCAGCAGACGCAGCACCCGATCGACGGGGAGTGCCTGCACCTGGTGGCCTTGCCAGCCGCGCATGTCGCCGGCGTGGAACAGGGAGTTGATGATGGCTTCTTCGGTCGCCTCGATGGCGGCCATGAACAGCGGCGACATGGCGTCGTTGCGCAGCACGGCAACCTGGCGCACGGACTGTTCGGCGGCGTACGGCACGCGGTTCGCCGCGTAGGTGGAGAAGGCGATCACGTAGTCGCCGCTGCCGTTGGAGGCGATGCCGCCGCTGCGGGCGAGGCCGAGGATCGCGCGTTTCGCCAGCCGTTTCAGGTTGCGCGCATCCAGCGGGGCGTCGGTGGCCACCACGATCATGCACGAGCCGTCGGGCGAGTCGTTCAATGCGTCGCTGAGGTAATACTTGTGCAGCAGCTTGCCGACCGGGACGCCGGCCACGGTCAGGGTGCCGCCGAAGTTGGTCTGCACCAGCACGCCGACGGTATAGCCGCCCAGACGGTCAGGCAGCTTGCGCGAGGAGGTGCCGATGCCGCCCTTGAAGCCGAACGCGACGGTGCCGGTGCCGGCGCCGACGTTGCCCTGCGCGACCTTGCCGCCGCTTGCCGATGCGATCGCCTGCAGCACGTCGCGCACGGCGACGTGGCGACCGCGGATGTCGTTGAGATAGCCGTCGTTGGTTTCCCCCACCACCGGATTGACCGACAGCACCTCGCGATTTTCGGGGTTGGCGAGCGCGTGCTCGATCAGCGCCGCGGCGGCCACCGGCACGCTCAGCGTGTTGGTCAGCACGATCGGCGTTTCGAGGTTGCCGAGTTCGTCGATCTGGGTGCTGCCGGCGAGCTTGCCGAAACCGTTGCCCACGTACACCGCCGCCGGCACCTTGTGCTGGAAGAGGTTGCCCGCGTGCGGCAGGATCGCGGTGACGCCGGTGCGCACGTCGTCGCCACGGATCAGCGTCTTCTGGCCTACTTCGACGCCGGGCACGTCGGTGATGGCGTTCAGGGCGCCGGGCGGCAGCACGCCGATGGCGACGCCGTAGTCACGCAGGTCGCGCTGCTGACCGAATGCCGGCAGGCAGGCCAGCAAGCCGAGTGCCATCGCGATGGCACGGCGACCCATCAGCCCGCCTCGCGCCGTGGCCGTCGCCAGAAGCGGTAGATCAGCGCGCCGATCAGCAGCGCGATGGCGGCGGCGACCAGGTTGGCAACGCCGGCGCTGGCCAGCAGGCCCAGCGACAACGCCGTCGCGGCGAGCGGGATCAGCGGCCCGCCGGGCAGCCGCATGGCGCGCTCGCGCTGGCCGTGGCGCCTGCGCAGCACCAGCACCGCGACCGCCGTGGCGAGATAGCCGAACAGCCGCGCCACCACGGAGAGCAGCGCCAGCTGCACGAACGAGCCGGACAGCGCCAGGATCACCGACAGCACGCCCACCGTGACGATGGCCACCGCCGGCGTGCGGAAGCGCGGATGGATGCGCGTGAGCGCGGCCGGACCCACGCCGTCGTCGGCGAGCGCGAGCAGGTAGCGCGGGCCGAACATGATCGTGTTGCTGTTGGTACCGAGAATGGAAACGGCCGCGCCGACGGTCAGCACCAGCGCCAGCCACATGCCGCCGAAGCGCGCCGAGGCATCGGCCAGCGGCGTGCTGGACGCGGCCAGCCCCGGCAGCGTACCCAGCGCCACCCACTGCACCGCCACGTAGGTCGCGGTGACGATCGCGATCATGGTCAGCATCGCGAACGGCACGTCGCGCTGCGGGTTGCGATATTCGGCGGCTGCCGCGGGCATGTTCTCGAACCCGGCATAGGCGAACAGCAACAAGAGGGCGCCCTTGGCCAGGTCGTCCATCGGGATCGAGTCCACCGCCAGCGGCGAGGCCTGGCCCAGGTCGACGAAGAACGCGCCGATCAGCACGAACATCGCCAGCGGCAGGAACTTGGCGATCGCCAGGGTCACCCCGGTGCGCGCCGCGGCACGCACGCCGATCACGTTGATGCCGGTCAGCGCCGCCAGCGAGCCGACCACGATCAGCACGCGCACATTGCCGTCGCCCGCCGCCGGCCAGAAATGCGTGACCGCATCGGCCAGGCCGTTGCTCAGCGCTGCGGCGCTGGCGATGCGGGTCAGCAGCAGCATCCAGCCCACCTCGAATCCGGCGAAGCGCCCGAACGCCTCGCGCGCATAGAGATAGCTGCCGCCGGCCTGGTCGAAGTAGCTGGCGGCCTGCGCATAGCACAGCACCAGCAGGCTCACCGCGATGCCCGCCAGCAGCACCGCCCACAGGCTGGCCGGCCCCAGCAGCGCGGCAGCCGCCGCCGGCAGCAGGTAGATGCCGCTGCCGATCACGTCGTTGACCGACAGCCCGACCAGTTGCCAGCGCCCGACCGCGCGCAGCATGTGCGGCTGATGGGTCGCGGCTGCCTTCGGCCCCACGGGGACAACGGACGCCGGCGATATCGGCAATTGACTCAAGAAGACTCCCACCAGGGACAGGATCGGATAGCGCTTGTTTGATGCTCGGAGATTCCCGGCACCCGGCGCCATTCAAAACCGAACCAGGCACCGCTGCCACCGCGACAGGTCACCAGCGATAGGCGACCTTGCCGTACACGTAGGCACCCTGGGCGCCGAACGGCGAGCTGCTCGGATACGGGAAGATGCCGTGGAAGTTGCTGCCGTCCGGTGCCTTCTGCGGATAGGTGTCGAACACGTTGTCCGAACCCAGGGTGAAGGTCCAGCGATCGTGGTAGTAGTTGGCGGCGAGATTGAAGATCCACCGGGACGGGTAGACATCGTC
The DNA here is from genome assembly GCF_052978325.1 of Rhodanobacter sp. UC4443_H10. NCBI lineage: Bacteria > Pseudomonadati > Pseudomonadota > Gammaproteobacteria > Lysobacterales > Rhodanobacteraceae > Rhodanobacter > Rhodanobacter sp. UC4443_H10. The sequence continues at coordinate 1,977,019 of NZ_CM129668.1, forward strand.
GTAGATGTAGCTGGTCGAGCTGTACTCGGTGACCCCGCCGTAACGCACCGCGGTGCCGGTGAAGCCCCAGTGGCCGGTCTTCCAGGTGTTGGTCCAGATGAACTTGGAGCGCGGCATCTGGTCGGCCAGCAGGCCCTTGGCCTGGCTGCGCGTGATGCGCTGGAAACCGACATTGCCCAGCGCGTCGAGCACCGCGGGGTTGGGCAGCACCTTGGTCACCTTGTTCTTGTGGTACGACCAGTTGACCGTGGTCTGGAACGAGCCGCCGTCGGCAAGCTCCTTGATGTAGTTGGTGACCACGCCGATGCCCTTGATGCGCATCTCGGCCGCGTTGGTGAAGTAGGCCAGCGCCACGTACTCGGAATTGACCACGCCGTTGGCGGCCAGGTAGTCCTTGACCGACTGGGTCACCAGCGACATCGAGCTTGACATCAGGATGCGGTTTTTCAGCCGGATGTCGTACAGGTCCACCGTGGTGGTGAAGGCGCGCGTGGGCGCCCACACTGCGCCGACGGTGATGCTGCGGGTGGTCTCCGGCTTCAGCGGCTCGCTGCCCAGCAGCTGCGCGGTCTTGTTGTCCGGCGGCACCAGGCCGCGCAGGTAGATGCCCTCGGGCAAGCCCAGCGAGTTGCCGGCGGGGTAGGACACCGAGGTGGTCACCGAGGCGTGCTGCTGACCCAGGCCCGGCGCGCGGAAGCCGGTGGAATAGGTGCCGCGCAAGGCAAAGCCGTGGTCGAAGTCGTAGCGGCCGGACAACGCGTAGGAGAGGTTGGTGCCGAAATCGGAGTAGTCCTCGTGGCGCGCCGCGATCGAGGTACTCAGCCGGTCGGTGATGTTGCCTTCCAGTTGCGCGTACTCGGCCACCGAATGCCGCGTGCTGTTGCTGGCGTCCTCCGGGCCCCAGCCGGCAAAGCCCTGCGCGCCGCCGGTGACGCCCGAGGTGCCCACGTAGTACGAGGCAAGGTCGCCGGCCACGATCTTGTAGCCCTGGTGCAGGTACTGCGCGCCGAAGCCCAGGTGCCAGTAGTCGTTGAGCGACTTGCCCATCGAGAAATCGAGGGTGGCCTGCGAGGCGGTCAGGGTGCCGTCGTGGATGTCGGTCGGGGTGTAGCCGAAGTCGTTCCAGAAGGCGAAGTTCACCGTGTTGAAGGTGCCGTAGGACACGCGGTTGGCGCCCCAGGTGGCCGCGGTGTCCCAGTCCCAGCCCGACTCCGTCTCGCCGCGCACGCCCATCACGAAGGACTTGTCGCGCGACACGCCATGCTCGACCGGGTTGAAGCCGTCGCCGTCCGGGAACAGGTACTGCATCAGGTCGTTCTTCGGCTCCGGCGCGTTGGTGCCGTAGCGGTAGAACGCCATCGGCTCGGCCATCAGCCGGCCATAGTGGCCGTAGCCGTACAGATGCACCTTCGGCGTGAAGTCGTACTGCCAGTTGAGGAAGGTGTTGTAGTTGTTGGAATTGGGGATGCCGACGTGGTACTTGCGGCCCAGCTCGGTGAAGCCGGGGCGGTTGTCCAGCCCGGCGCGGTTGGTCGGGTCCTGCTTGCCGACCTGCGCGGAAAGCCGCATCCAGCCCTTGTCGCCCAGCGCGAAGCCGAGGCTGCTCTGCAGCCGCGAACTCGCACCATCACCGGCCGAGTACTTGCCGTAGTCGCCCTGCACCTCGCCGCCCTCGCCGCCCTTTTTCAGGATGATGTTGATGACGCCGGCCAGCGCGTCGGAGCCGTACTGCGCCGAGGCGCCGTCGCGCAGCACCTCGATGTGGTCGATGGCGCCGACCGGGATGGTGTTGATGTTGACGCCCTGCGAGCCCTGGCCGACCTGGCCCAGGGTGAGCATCAGCGCGCTCGAGTGCCAGCGCTTGCCGTCGACCAGGATCAGCACCTGGTCGCTGTTGAGGCCGCGCATCTGGAACGGCCGCACGAAGGCGAACGTGTCGGACATCGAGGCCAGCGGGAAATTCAGCGAGGGTACGGCGAGGTCGAGCGCGTTGCCCAGGCTCACCGCGCCGGAGTCGTTCAGCACCTGCGCGGGGATCACGTCCACCGGCACCAGCGAACTGGATTGCGTGCGGTCGCTGGTGCGCGTGCCGGTCACGATCACCTGCGACAGGTTGACGGCATCCTTCTTCTGCTTTTGCTGGCTCGATGATGCCGCGTCCGCCGGCGCGGCGGGTGCCGACGCGGTTTCCTGCGCGGCAGCGGTGCCCGCCAGCACCAGCGCCACCGATACGGACAACAGCTTGGGAATGATTCGACCGAAACGCTCGTTCATCAGAGACCCCCAACGTTAGGATTGCACCGGAACCGCCCTGCCCCCGGCGATTGCTTGGTCCACTTCAGTCAAGCGATGTATCCGGGCGTCTCCGCACCGGCAAGGCGTTGGCGATGTCCCCGAGAACAAGCGTATTCAGGCCGGGCCCGAAGGCACGCTCCGCAACGTCTGGTCGAGCATAGTCACAAGCCGCCGCCAGCCACCAATGAAAAGACCGGCACCTGGCATAACCGAAAGTTGTAGATGCCCGTGAGCGTGGGCGCGATCAGCCCGGCGCAAGCGTCTGCCGCGCGAGCTGGCGCACCAGTTCGATGAAGTGTTCCTGCAAGGGATTCAGCTGGCTGTCCAGCCGGTACACCGCGTACAGCACCACGTCCAGCTCCAGCGCCAACGGCCGCGTCTGCACCACGTCGCCGTCGCCCTGGGAGGCGGTGAAGGGGTCGACCAGCGCCAGCCCGGCGCCTTGTGCCACCAGTGCGCAGGCGAGTTGATAGGTCTGCACCCACACCGAGATCTGCGGCGGCGGGTCGACATGCATCAGGTGGCTTTGCAGCAGGCTGCCCAGCGCGTCCTGCACGGCGATGCCGATCATCGGCTCGCCGGCCAGCGCCGTCACCGGCAGCGGCTGCGCCAGTTCCGCGGGCGACCAGCGGCCCGGCGGCGCGATCACCATCACGCGGCCCTGGCACAGCGGCTCCTGGCGCAACTCGGGGTGGCTGGCGTCCTGCAGGGTGAGGCCGATGTCGGTTTCGCGCAGGGTCAGCGACTCGCACATCTCGGCCGAGTGCCGCGTGGACAGCTCCGCGGTCGCGGCGGGCCAGGCCTTGCGCAGCAAGGTGGTCGCGTCCGGCACCAGCGACTGCGCCAGGGTGGGCGTGCAGGTCACCCGCAGCGGTTCGCTCTCGGGCCGCGCGAAATTCGCGGTGAGCCGTTGCAGGTCGTGCAGGTCGCGGATGATTTTCTCCACGCGCGGACGCAGCAGCAGCGCCTGCTCGGTGGGATGCAGCCGCCCGCGCACGCGATGGAACAGGGTGAACCCGAGCTGGTGCTCCGCCTGCTGCAGCGCCTTGCTCGCCGCCGGCTGCGAAATGTTCAACAGATTCGCCGCGCCGGTGAGGCTGTTGGTGGTCATCACGGCATGGAACAGTTCGATGTAGCGAAGACGCATGTCGAGAGTTCACCCTGTGGCCGCGGCGGCGCTGTCTTCGAAGTGCAGCACAGCCGGTGCCGCCGGGCAACTCCCGTCGACCGGTTTCCACAACCCGCAGTTATGCCAGGTGTCGGTCTTTTCATTGGTGCCGCGCCGTGGCCGATCACTATGCTCGACGCCGTGTCGTGACGGGCTACCGGATGCCCGCGGGAGTACGCGCACCATGTCCGATCCAAGCAACGCCGCCGAGCCCGGTCACTGGGGCCCGCCCTACCTGCTGTACCTCGGCAGCGCCGCCGACGACCTGGCGATCAAGACCGCCCGGGGCCTGGCCTACTGGCGCCCGGACTGGTGCGTGGGCCAGCTGCGGCGCGGCGACTGCAAGCCGACACTGGGCCTGCCGGAGATGAGCGTCGGCGAAGCGCGCAAGGCCGGCGCCAACACCATGGTGATCGGCGCGGCCAATGCCGGCGGCGTGATGTCCTCGCACATCGTGGCCGATGCCATCGCCGCGCTGGAGGCCGGCCTGCACGTGGCCGCGGGGCTGCACCAGAAGCTGCGCGACAACCCGGACATCGTCGCCGCGGCGCGACGCCACGGCCGCGAACTGTTCGATGCGCGCGACCCGATGCCGGGCCTGCCGGTCGGCAACGGCCGCCCGCGCGCCGGCCGGCGCCTGCTCACCGTGGGCACGGATTGCTCGGTCGGCAAGATGTACACCACGCTGGCGATCGAGCGCTCCATGCGCCGACGCGGACTCGCCGCCGACTTCCGCGCCACCGGACAGACCGGCATCCTGGTTGCCGGCTCCGGCATCCCGATCGACGCGGTGGTCGCCGACTTCATCTCCGGCGCCGCCGAGAAGATTTCGCCGGCACGCCTCGACGGCGGCTGGGACCTGATCGAAGGCCAGGGCTCGCTGTTCCATCCCTCCTACGCCGGCGTGTCGCTGGGCCTGCTGCACGGATCGCAAGCCGACGCGCTGGTGCTGTGCCACGAGCCCACCCGGCAGCACATGCGCGGCCTGCCCGACTACCCGCTGCCGGAACTCAAGCGCTGCCTGCAGGCCAACCTGGTTGCCGCGCAGCTGACCAATCCGGCGGTGAAGGCGGTGGGCGTGGCGGTGAACACCTCCAACCTCTCCGCCGCCGACGCCGCGACCGCCTGCCGCCGCATCAGCGGATTGCTCGAACTGCCTTGCCAGGACCCGGTGACGATGGGCGTCGAAGCGATCGTGGACAACCTGCTCGCATGCTGCGCCAACTGATCATCGAGGAGCGCCGTTTCCCGCTCGCCGCGCCGTTCCGCATCTCGCGCGGGGTCAAGCACAACGCCGACGTGGTCACCGTCGCCATGCGCCAGGGCGACAAGTGCGGGCGCGGCGAAGCGGTGCCCTACGCGCGCTACGGGGAATCCGCCGCGTCGGTGATCGAGCAGATGGAGCAACTGCGCCCGCAACTGGTCGCCGGCATGGGCCGCGACGAGCTGCAGGCACGGTTGCCGGCCGGCGCCGCGCGCAACGCCCTGGACGCGGCGCTGTGGGACCTCGAATCGCAACTGAGCGGCGTGCCGGTCTGGCTGCGCCTGGCGCGGCCGCAACGCGCCGCGCTGGTGACCGCGCTGACCATCGGCATCGACACGCCCGAACGCATGGGCGCGGCCGCCGCGCGCATCGCCGGCACCGGGCTGATCAAGATCAAGGTCGACGCCGACGACCCGGCCGCACGAATCGACGCCGTGCGCCGCGCCGCGCCGCATGACCGGCTCATCGTCGACCCCAACGAGAGCTGGACCATCGAGTTGCTGCGCGACATGCAGCAGCCGCTGGCGCGCGCCGGCGTCGACCTGCTGGAACAGCCGCTGCCGGCCGACGCCGACGACGCGCTGCTGGGTTTTTCCGGCAGCATCCCGATCTGCGCGGACGAGGCCTGCCACGAGACGCGCGACCTGCCGCGCATGCGCGGGCGCTACCAGGCGATCAACATCAAGCTCGACAAGACCGGCGGCCTGACCGAGGCATGGCACCTGCTGCGCGCCGCGCGCCGCGAAGGTTTCAAGGTGATGGTCGGCTGCATGGTGTGCTCGTCGCTGGGCATCGCGCCGGCGCTGGAACTGGCGCGCGAGGCGGCCTTCGTCGACCTGGACGGGCCGTTCTGGCTGCAGCACGACCACCCGGACGGCGTGCAACTGCACGGCGGCTCGCTGCTGCCGCCCTTGTCCGGCTTCTGGGGTGGCTGAGCGCCCCGCCACAACCGCCGGTTATGCCAGCTGACCGTCTTTTCATTGGTGGCTGGCGCACGCCGGCGACTATGCTCGATCCGACAATCGTGGAGGGTGAACCCATGTCCGATCGCAACACCGCGCGCGCCGATGTCCGCCAGGCGCACCGCGCGCGCGCCGCGCGCTGGCGGCAAGCCGCGCTGGCGCTGGCGCTGACCGCGTGCAGCGCGCTGGCGTGGGCGCAGGACGTCAATCCCGATTCGACCGGCCGCGAGCCGGTCATCACCCGCATGGCGCTGGAGAAGGCCAAACCGGTCACCGCCAAACACGCCATGGTGGTCAGCGCGCAGCACCTGGCCACGCTGGTGGGCGTGGACATCCTCAAGCGTGGCGGCAATGCGGTGGACGCCGCCGTGGCGGTGGGTTTTGCCGAAGCCGTGGTGCACCCGTGCTGCGGCAACATCGGCGGCGGCGGGTTCATGACCATCCACCTCAAGGATGGCCGCAACCTGTTCCTCAACTTCCGCGAGAAAGCCCCGCTGAAAGCCACGCCGACCATGTTCCAGGACGCCGACGGCAACGTGGTCGAGGGGCGCAGCACCGACAGCTATCTCGGCGTGGGCGTGCCGGGCACGGTGATGGGTTTCGACACCGCGCTGAAGGCCTACGGCACGATGTCGCTCAAGCAGGTCATCGCGCCGGCCATCAAGCTGGCGCGCGAGGGTTACATCCTCAAGCAGGGCGACGTCGACAGCCTCGAACCGCACACCGGGGATTTCGCCAGGCACGCCAACGTGGCGGCGATCTTCCTCAACCACGGCAAGCCCTTCAAGGTGGGCGAACGACTGGTGCAGAAGGATCTGGCCAACACCCTGGAAATGATCGCCGACAAGGGCATCGACGCGTTCTACAAGGGCCCGATCGCCGAGGCCGTGGTCAAGGCCAGCGACGCCAACGGCGGCATCCTGTCGATGCGCGATTTCGCCAATTACACCGCGCAGTGGGAAAAACCGATCCAGTGCAAGTACCGCGGCTACGCCGTCGTCTCGGCGCCCCCGCCGAGTTCGGGCGGCACCACGCTGTGCCTGATCCTGCAGATCATCGAACCCTACCCGCTGGCCAGGTGGGGTTACGGCTCGGTCAACAGCGTGCACTACATCGTCGAGGCCGAACGCCGCGCCTTTGCCGACCGCAACACCTACCTCGGCGACCCGGCCTTCGTGCACAACCCGATCGACGAGCTGCTCTCGGCCGAACACGTGGCCAGGCTTCGCGCCACGATCCAGCCGGACCGGGCTACGCCGTCCTCCGAGGTCAAGGGCAGCCTCGGCGCCCCCGAAGGCAATCACACCACGCATTACTCGGTGGTCGACAAGGACGGCAATGCCGTCGCCGTCACCTACACCGTCAACTTCCTGTTCGGCAACAAGCAGATCGCCGGCCATACCGGTTTCTTCCTCAACGACGAGATGGACGACTTCACCTCCAAGCCCGGCGTGGCCAACGGCGCCGGCCTGGTGCAGGGCGTGATCAACCAGGTCGAACCGGGCAAGCGTCCGCTGAGCTCGATGACGCCGACGATCGTGCTGCGCGACGGCAAGCCGTTCATGCTCACCGGCAGCCCCGGCAGCGCCACCATCATCTCGTCCACGCTGGCCAGCATCATCAACGTGGTCGACTTCGGCATGAACATGCAGCAGGCCGTCAACGCGCCGCGCCTGCACCAGCAGTGGTACCCGGACGTGGTCTACGCCGGCCAGGGGTTGCTCACGCCCGAGTCGCAGAAATCCCTGGAAGCGATGGGCTACACCTTCCAGCAGTTCAGCGGCGGCGCGGTCGAGGCGATCCTGATCAATCCGAAAACCGGTCTGCTGGAAGGCGCCAACGATCCGCGTCGTCCCGCGGGGCTCGCTGCCGGGTACTGAAATCCGCGAGGCCGTCCGGGTGGGCGGCCTGCGCTAGATTAGGCAGCCGGACCACGAAGGCGGGAATGAACACGTGGCGCGACTGCCCGAACCGGCCGCGACGAGGCCGCCGCGATGGATGCGCTGATCACCGCCGCCGCACAGGCGCTGGCGGCGGGCGACCCGCTCGGTGCGATGACGCGGGTCGCCCTGCGCGAAGATGCGCCGGCGCTGGCGCTGCGCGGACTGGCGATGGCCCAGCTCGGCGATTTCCCGCGCGCAACGCTGCTGCTGCGGCGCGCGGCGCGTGCGTTCGGTCCGCGCGAGGCGACGGCGCGCGCCCGCTGCGTGGTGGCCGAGGCCGAGATCGCGCTGGCCTCGCGCGAGCTGGAGGGATCGACCCGGAAGCTCGACGCCGCGCGCGCCACGCTCGACGCGCACGGCGACCACGCCAACGCGGCGCACGCGCGCTACCTCGGCATCCGCCGCCTGCTCCTGCTCGGGCGTCTCGACGAAACCGAACAGGCGCTGGCCGCGGCGGCCGGCACGCCGCTTCCGCCCGCACTGCTGGCGGTGCACGAACTGGTCGCGGCGGGCGTCGCGATGCGCCGCCTGCGCGCGACGGCGGCACGTGATGCGCTCGCTCGCGCCGCCCGCGCCGCGCAACGCGCAGGCATCCCCGCGCTGATGGCGGAGGTGGACGCCGCCACGCGCACCCTGCACGCGCCCGCCGCACGCTGGCTGGCCGGCGGCGAGGAACGCCTGTTGCCGCTGCGCGATGTCGAAGCCCTGCTGGCGTCGGAAACCTTCGTCGTCGATGCCTGCCGCCATGCCGTGCGGCACCGTGGCAAGACGGTTCCGCTGGCCAGTCGTCCGGTGTTGTTCGCGCTGATGCGGCAACTGGCCGAGGCGTGGCCGCATGACGTGCCGCGCGACGCGCTGGTCGCTCGCGCGTTCCGCGCCAGGCACGCCGACGAGTCGTATCGCGCACGCTTGCGGGTGGAACTCGGGCGCCTGCGCCGCGCGCTGAGCGGGTTGGCCGAGGTGCATGCCACCCCGCACGGTTACGCCTTGCTGGCGCATCGCGCGGACCAGGTCGGCGTGCTGGCGTGGCCGGTCGAGTCCGCGCACGCGGCGGTGCTGGCCCTGCTCGGCGACGGCGAATCGTGGTCCAGCTCGGCGCTGGCTCTCGCGCTGGGGCGCAGCCAGCGCAGCGTGCAGCGGGCACTCGAAACGCTGGCGGCAGCCGGCAGCGTGCAGTGCTCCGGGCACGGTCGCGCGCGCCGCTGGATGACGCCGCTTACGCCGGGATTCGCGACGACCTTGTTACTCCCGGCGCCGCTGTCGTTTGAATAGCATGGCCCGCGTCTTCCATCCCCAAGGAGTCCGGACATGAAACGAAGCAAAGCCGACATCGTCGCCGAACACGGCCCCTACCCCGGCACCGATGGCGTGCATGGCGTCACCTGCGATGGCGAACATGTGTGGTTCGCCTCCGGCGCACGGTTGAACGTGTGGGACCCGGCCAGCGCCCGCGTGTTGCGCAGCATCGACATCGCCGCGCACGCCGGCACCGCGTTCGACGGCCGCCACCTGTTCCAGATCGCCGAGGACCGCATCCACCGGATCGATCCGCAGACGGGCGAGGTGCTGGCCACCATTCCCGCGCCGGGCGACAGCAGCTCGGGCCTGGCGTGGGCCGAGGGCACGCTGTGGGTGGGCCAGTATCGCGGGCGCAAGATCCAGCAGATCGATCCGGCGACCGGCGCGATCCTGCGCACCATCGAATCCGACCGCTTCGTCACCGGCGTCACCTGGGTCGACGGCGAGTGCTGGCACGGCACCTGGGAAAACGACGAGAGCGCCTTGCGGCACATCGATCCGGCGACCGGCGAAGTGCTGGAGCAACTCGACATGCCGCCCGGCGCCGGCATCTCGGGGCTCGCCGCCGAAGACGGCCAGGCCGTGTTCTATTGCGGCGGCGGCCACAGCGGCAAACTGCGCGTGGTGAAGCGGCCGCGAAGCGTCGCGGCGGCTGGCTGACGAGGCGCCGGATTCCAGCTTTCGCTGGAATGACGGCCAAGGAGCTTCAGCGCCGCAGGCGTGCCGGGCTCAACATCTCCATCGACAGCCCGGCATCGACCAGGCGCTGCGGCAGCGGTCGGCCCAGCGCCAGGTTGGCGCAGGTTTCGCCCATCGCCGCGCTGGTCTGGATGCCGTAGCCGCCCTGCGCGGCGACCCAGAAGAAACCCGGCGCATCGGGATCGAAGCCGCCGATCAGGTCGCCGTCGGCGACGAACGAGCGCAGGCCGGCCCACGTGCGCCGGGGTCGGCGGATCGTCATCGTGGTGGCTTCCTCGATACGGTGGATGCCCAGCGCGATGTCGTATTCCTCCGGCTGCACGTCGTGCGGTTCGACCGGGTCGGCATTCGCGCACGAGCCCAGCAGCAGGCCGGCGTCGGGCTTGAAATAGAACCTCTCGCTGAAGTCGGTGACGAACGGCCAGCGTGCCGTGGCCACGCCTTCGGGCGGCTCGAACACGAAGGCGGAGCGGCGCTTCGGCACGATGCCCAGCGGCGCCACGCCGGCCAGCGCGGCCACGTGGTCGACCCAGGCGCCGGCGGCGTTGAGCAGCAGCGGCGCGCGGAACGACTGCGCCCCGCTGTGCACCCGCCAGCCGCCCGCCTCGCGCTCGATCGCGTCGATGGCGACGTCCACGCGCAACTCGCCGCCATGCGCGCGCAAACCGCGCAGAAAGCCGAGGTGCAATTCGTTGACGTCGATGTCGGCCGCGCCCGGCTCGTGCAGGCCGATCTGCGCGAACTCCGGCCGCAGCACCGGCACCGCGGCCTGCACGCGGGCCGCGTCGTGCAGCTCGATGTCGCGGCTGAACGGCACGATGGCCTCGTACAACGCGCGCACGTCGTCGCGGCGTTCCGCGCCGGCGATGATGGTGGCGCCACGTGGACTCAGGATCGGCTCGGCCGAGAATCCCGCCGGTGGCGCCGCCAGGAACGGACGCGCGGCACGGGTCAGCGCGCGCACCTGTGGCGAACCGTAGGTTTCGCTGAACAGCGCGGCCGAGCGTCCGGTCGAGTGCACCCCGGCATGCGCCTCGCGCTCCAGCACCAGCACCCGCACATGCGGTGCGAGGAAATACGCGACCGACGCGCCGGCCATGCCGGCGCCAATCACGATCACATCGGTTTCGATCCGTTCCATCATCAGTTCTTTCGTTGAGAAGGGAATAGGGAATCGGGAATGGGGAATCGCAAAAGCAGAGAGCACTGCTCTTGGCTCTTGGCTCTTGGCTATTCGCTATTCCCCATTCCCTACTCCCTGGTTTGTTTCGCCACCACGCTGGCGGCGGTTAGGTCGGCGGTGACGTTGCCCAGCGTGGCCAGGGCGTCGGGCACCGTATCCACCGCCAGCATCAGGCCCAACGGGGACAGCGGCAGGCCCATCGCCTGCGCCACCGGCAGGTTGGTGGCGACGAAGGTGACCTGGCCCGGCAATCCCACCGAACCGAGGCTGACCACGACCGCCAGCAGCGCACCGGCCAGCAGCTGCGCGGTGGACAGATCCACGCCATAGGCCCACGCGATGAACGCCGCCGACGTCATGTACTGCACCGGGCTGGTCAGCCGGAACAGGCTCACCGCCATCGGCAGCACCAGCGCGGCGACCTGCTTGGGATAGCCGAGGCGGCGGTCGGCGCTTTCCAGCATCGCCGGCAGCGAGGCCAGCGAGGACTGCGTGCTGATCGCCACCACCTGCGCCGGCACCAGCGCGGGCACGAAGCGGCGCAGCCGCTCGCCGCCGAACACCAGCGCCACCGGCAGCATCATCGCGGTGACGGCGAGATACAGCAGGCACTCGGTCAACACGTACACGCCCAGCGCACTGAGCATGCCCAGTCCGGAGCGCGCGCACACCGAGAGGATCAGCGCGAACACGCCCAGCGGAGCCACCCACAGTACCCAGCGCACGATCACGATCATCGCGTCGGCAATCGCCTGGAAAAACTCCACCAGCATCGCGCGCCGCGCCGGTGCGATGCGGGTCAGCGCGAAACCGAGGAACAGCGCGAATACCACCAGCGGCAGCATCGCGCTCTGCGCCGCGGCCATGATCGCGTTGCTGGGTACGATCGCCACCAGCGTGTCGACCCACTGCACCGGCGCCACCGACACCGCCGGCACGCTGGCGTGGTCGAGCGCGGCGACCAGCTCGGGGTTGTGCGGAAACAAGGAAAACACCAGCGGCGCCGCCAGTGCGGCGAACAGCGCGCCGCCGGTGAGGATCACGATGAACACCACGATCGCGCGGCGCGCGATGCGGCCGGAGGCCGCCGCGTCGGTGGCAGTGTTGACGCCCACCACCACCAGCGCCAGCACCAGCGGCACCACCGTCATCTGCAGCGCGTTCAACCACAGCTTGCCGACCGGGTGCACCGCGTTGGCCACCTGCAGCGCCACGGATTGATCCCAGCCGGCCAGCAGCAGGCCGATCACCGCGCCGGCGGCCAGGCCGGTGAGCACGCGCGCGGTGGCGCTCATCGCGCGCCGTCCGCGTGGAGGACGGGCAACTGCCACGTGTTGCGCAGGCGCTCGTACTCGGCCTGCGGCAGCAGCACGAACACCGGATGGTCCTGCGGCTTGAGCCAGGCCAGCAGCGACTGCATCACCGCCGGCGTCATCGCGGTGCAGCCGGCGGTGGCGTCGGTGGGCGACTTCCACAGGTGGGCGAAGATGCAGCTGCCGCCTTCCGGCGCCGCCTGCGCGTTGTGCTCGATGACGAAGCCGAGCCGGTAACGCTGGTCGCCATCGACATGCAGGTCGCGGCGCATCGGCTCGCTGGAACCTTTCACGGCCTCGGCACCCACCACGTCCGCATCGACGATGCGGTTGTAGTGCGGCGAACCGCTGACATCCATGCACCAGTCGCTGGCGCCGAGCGCACGATACGGCAGCGCGGTGGCCGCATGCGCGGCATAACCGAACGCCGTGCCGATGCGGAACACGCCGGCCGGGCTGCGGTTGTCGCCTTCGCGCTTGACCGGCCCGCCGGTCTGCGCAGGGTTCAGTCCCATGCCCCAGCCGGAACCGCGCTTGCCGACGGTGACCGGCGCGGCGGGGCGCACCTGGCGCCAGCCGTCGCCGTCGCGCTCGAACGCGCGCAACGTGCCGTGGTCGGCGTGCCAGTCGGCGGTGGTGACCACGATCATCTGGCGGGCGTTGCGCCACGGCGCGTCCGCGGCACCGGCGTGCGCGACGCCGGCAAGCACGGCGGCGAACGTCAGCAAGGCAAGCATGCGGCGGCGAACAGTCATCGGGTTTCCATCCGGCACATCATCGTCATCTCGTCAAGTTGCAGGAGCCCGCTCGCGGGCGACGCTTTTTTTACCGGGATTCGTGGCGAGAACATCGCGCGCGAGCGGGCTCCTGCGATTCCCAATTCCCAATTCCCGTCCTCATGGCTCCAGCATCTGCTGGATCCGGTCGAGGTTGCCCAGCAGCAGGGCACGGCGGTCGTCGTGGCTTTCGCACAGCTGCACGAATACGCCGTCGAGCAGGTGCTGCAGGGCGGACTGGTACAGCAGCGGCTGGATGTAGGGCAGCTCGTCATGGGCGGACACCACCAGCGCGATGTCGGCCAGCGTGCGCAGCGGATTGGCGGTGTGCCGCGTCACCGTGATCAGCTGGCCGCGGCGTTCGCGGAAATAGCGGGCGATCTTGCACAGCGCCGGGTGGTTGCCGTGTTCGGAGAACATGATGAGCACGTCGCCGGCGCCGGCGGCGGAGACGTTGGCGGTCATCCGCGCGGTGTCGAAGTTGTGCACGGTGAGGATGCCCAGCAGCGACAGGCGCAACGCGAAATTGCGCGCATAGATGTCGTCCTCGCCCAGGCCGATGATGAACACCTTGCCGGCGCGGCCGGCCTGGCCGATCGCGTCGGCCACCGCATTGAGCATCTCCGGCGGGTTGATCAGCCGGGTGGCTTCCTCGGCCTCGGACTTGCGCCGCCACAGGTTGCCGGCGAACGCGCCGGTGCCGTCGCCGCCGGCGGTCGACTCGACCTGCAGGGTGTCGCCGTTGTCGGCGCGGGCGATCGCCTCGCCCACGGAATACTTGAGGTCGGGATAACCCTTGAAGCCGAGCTTCTGGGTGAACTTGACCACGCTGGACTGGCTGATGCCCAGCGCATTGGCCAATTGCTGCGAAGAGTAGTCGCGCAGCAGGTGCGCGTTCTCCAGCACGAAATCGGCGATGCGCCGCTCCACCGCGGACATCTGGTCGCGTTCCGAACGGATTTTGACCAGCGGGGACATCAGTTCTCTATCCTCTCCAGCGCTTGCGAAAAATTCGACTGCCGTGGCGAGAGCGTCGCCGGGCGTTCGTGGCAAGGTGCGTTGTGGGCAACTCCGGAAAAGCCTGGAGAACCGGTGACCCGGATTTGCCCGCAGCGCGCCGCCGCTACGGACGTCCGGCGGCGGTCGCAGTAGGCGGGCGATTTTTTCACAAGCGCTCCAGGCCGCGAATTTCGCGAATGCCCAGGCCGGGCGCGTCCGTTACCGAGATCTCCGATTCGTTGAAGATTACCCCACCGTCGACCGGGTTGAACTGGCACAGCGAGGGGCCATCCAGGTCGATCTTGGTGATCGCGTTGGACTTGGCCACCGCCACGTGCACCGCGGCCGCCACGCTGATCGAGGTTTCCAGCATGCAGCCGATCATGCACTCGATGCCGTGCATGCCGGCGATGTCGGCGATGCGGATCGCATTGGAGATGCCGCCGGTCTTCATCAGCTTGATGTTGATGATGTCGGCCGCGCGCAGGCGGATCAGCTCGATCACCTCCATCGGGCCGAACACGCTCTCGTCGGCCATCACCGGCGTATGCACGCGCTCGGTGACGTAGCGCATGCCGGCCAGGTCGTTGGCCTTGACCGGCTGCTCGATCAGCTCGAGCTTGATGCCGGCCTCCTCCAGCGTCTGCAGCGCATACACCGCCTGTTTGGCCGTCCAGCCCTGGTTGGCATCCAGGCGCAGCAGGGCGCGCCCTTCCACCGCGGCGTAGATCGCCTTGACCCGCTCGATGTCGACGCCGATGTCCTTGCCGACCTTGATCTTCAGCGACTCGAAACCGCGCTCCACCGCGGAGACCGAATCGGCCACCATCTTGTCGATGTAGTCGACGCTGATGGTGATGTCGGTGGTGATCACCGGATCGCCGCCGCCGAGCAGCTTGTACAGCGGCGCGCCGTAGAGCTGGCCCCACAGGTCGTACACCGCGATCTCCACCGCCGCCTTGGCGCTGGTGTTCTTCTCCATCGAGGACTGGATCAGCTGGGTGATCTGGTTGAGGTTGGCAATCTCCTGGCCGATCAGCCGCGGGGAGATGTAGTGGCGGATCGCGTCGATGATCGAGCCATGGGTGTCGCCGGTGATCACCGCGGTGGCGGGCGCCTCGCCGTAGCCGACCTCGCCGGTGTCGGTATGCATCATCACCACGATGTCGTCCACCGTGTTGACGGTGCGCAGCGCGGTCTTGAACGGGGTCTTCAGCGGTACCCGCAGCATGCCGAACTGGATGTCGGTGATTTTCATGGGAAGGCCTTCATGGAATCCGTGTCCTGTTTTCTTTTTGGTGCCGGCGGGCTCAGCGGCGGATGCGCACGATGCTGGTCATGCGGTCGACATAGGTCTGCTTGTCGTTGTAGAGCAGCGGCAGCAGCGGGGTCACCGACACCGCGTTGAGCTTGATGCGCACGCGGCTGCCGTCGGCCTTGCGGTAACTCATGCCGCCCACGTCGTGGATCACGTAGGGCTGACCGTGCAGGCGGCCGATCACCATCATCACGTGGCCGGGGATGTAGACCAGGTCGCCGACCTCCAGCGCCTGCGCGGCCTTGAGGCGCGTCTCGCGGCTGTCCTTGGCGGTGAACGCGCGGTGCTCCAATGCCGGGCTGATCGCCTGCCTGCTGGTGTTGCGCGGCATCTGCACGCCCATGCTGCGGTACACGTCGGAGACGAAGCCCGAGCAGTCGCGGCCATCGTACGCGTGGCCCCAGCCGTAGCGTTCGCCGAGGAACTTGAACGCCTGGCGGATGATGTTGGCGCGGGTCAGCGGCAGGTAGTCGGCAGCCGTGTCGGTGTTCTTCTGCAGCAGCGCCGGGGTGAAGCCCAGCGTGCCGTCGGCCTTGCGCAGCGGCAGGTCGAGCACGTGCGCGGCGTACGGCGTCTGCCCGTTCACCGGCTGGTCCGGCGGCAGATCGGTCACCAGCGGCAGGCGCGTGCCCATGTCCAGCGGCAGCTGCGAGACGGCCGGCACCTCGCGGGTGAACACGGTGCGTTCGACCGCGCCGGTGATCACCCGGTACGGCGTCCTGTCAACGTAGCCGAACACCTCGGCCGCGCTGCCTTCGGCCACGTTGTCCTTTTCCGTCCACGCCGCATAGCGCGGGCTGACCACGAACAGCCACTGGCCGTCGGCGCTCGCATGCACGATCGCCACCGGCGTGCCGGGAAATTCGGCGGTCTCCTGGAAGCGGTCGATGTCGGTGTCGCCCTTTTCATTGAACACGCGCAGCGTGGTGGGGAAGGTGCGCAGCGCAGCGCGGCGCACCACCAGGCCGTAGCGCGTCTTCTGCTGCGCGGGAATCGCATCCAGCGCGAGGTTGGCGACCACCGCGTCGAGCGTGGCCGCGCTCACCGATTTGCCCTCGACGTCGAACAGCGGTCGATCCGGCCGCTGCGACAGATCCTTGATCCAGCCTTCGACGCGGGCGCGGTCCAGCGTCGAAGGCAACGCGCGCAGATCGTGCATCGACGGGTCGATCTTCAGCAGCCTGGCGTTCTGCGCCGCGATCGCCGCGCGATCCATCACCGGCGCATCGGGCTGCGCCAGCCGCTCCACCCAGAACTGCGGCGTCAGCTGCGCCTCGCCCACGCCGAGCACGCCGGAGGGCGGCACGACCAGCGCGTCGTCGGCGCCGCGGGCCTGCGGCGGCGCCGCGGCGAGCAGGGGCGCAAGCAGGAGAGTGGCAAGCAGGGGAAATCGCATCATCGTGTCCTGTCGCAAGAACGCATCACGGAAGGGCCAGCTGCTTCAGGATCGACGCCACCACCAGGCCGAAACCGGTGCCGAGGATGTAGCCGAGCAAGGCCAGCAGGATACCCACCGGCACCAGCGCGGCCGAATAGCTGGCCGCCAGGATCGGCGTGGCGGCCACGCCGCCAATATGCGCCAGCGAGGAGATGCCGCACAGGTAGAGGTCGAAACGGAACAGCTTGGCGAAGCCGATCAGCAGCAGCGCGTGGATCGCGATGACGGTAACGCCGCACAGCAGGTACAGCGGTGCCGCGGCGATGCCGTGGAAGTTGCTCTGCGAGGCCAGCACCGCCACCACGCTGATCAGCAGGGCGCCGGAGATCGTGCTGGCGCCCGGATAACGCGCCAGCGGCGTATGCGCCACCACCAGCCCTGCGCCGGTGGCCAGCAGGATCGTCCAGGTGGTCGCGCTCAACATGCTGGAGGTCGGCAGTTTCGTCGCCACCCAGCCAGCCAGCGCCGCCGCCAGCAAGGCCATGCCCAGCCACAGCAGCACGCTGTCGGGCGTGGTCGGGCCGGTGGGTTTCGTTTCCGCCAGCGGGATGTCGCCGCTGGACTTGGCCCGCGTCCAGCGGTTGAACGCCGGCGCCAGCCGCGCCACCGAAAACAGCACCACCACCCACATCGAGTAGCACAGCGCGTCGGTCAGCAGCGACATCGCCAGCAACTGGTCGGACATGTCGATCGCCTGCTTCACCGCGATCATGTTGGCGGTGCCGCCGACCCAACTGCCGGACAACGCGGCCAGCGGTTGCCACTGGTCGCCCGGCAGCCAGTGCCGGTAGATCAGGAACGCGCCGATGAAGGCCACGAACAGGCTCACCGAGGTGCAGGCGAACACGGCCAGCACGCGCGGCCCCAGCCGCCAGATCGCGCGCAGGTCGCAGTTGATCATCAGCAGGAACAACAGCGCCGGCACCAGGTGCGAGACCAGCATCGTCTGCGCCGCATGGATCTCGTCGTTGACCTGCCACAGCCCCGACACGGCCAACGCGGTCACCAGCAGATAGGTCAGCACGATCGGCGGCAACACTGAGAAGACCTTCCAGCCGTAGCGGCGCTCGATCGCCGGAAACACCCCGGCGGCCAGCAACATCACCGCCAGGTAGGGCCAGACCGTTTGGATCACATGCGTCCCCTCGTGGTTCGTGCGCGGGCCTGTGCCAGCCTCGCTGTCGTGTCGGCAAGGAATAGCTGATTCGAGCCGAATTGGTTTGAAGCATAAATTATTGACCAGCATTTGCAAGCGTGTTACACAGCCATTTCAGGGGATCGGATGCGGAGACGCCGCTCGATGGATACACCATTGCCTGCCACCACGAGAATACGACGCCATGCCCGGGCCGCGCGCCTGTTGCTGGTGGCCGCGCTGGCGCTGTCCGCCGGCCTGCCGGCGGGGGCGAGCGTGGGCAGCTCACCGCTGAATCCCGTCATTGCCCAGATCGACGCCGGCCATTTCAAGGCGGCGCAGGCCGCGATCGAGACCGCGCTGGCGCAGCCGGGCGTGTCGGCCGAGCAGCGCCAGGCACTGCTGTTCCAGCGCGAGCGCATGCGCCGCATCCTGCTCGACTTCACCCTGAGCGCGGACGAGGTCGAGGCGCGCGTGCGCAAGCAGATCCCCGACCTCACCGACGCCGAGTTCGCGAAGTGGAACGCCGCCGGCCTGTTCGAACATCAGGTCATCGACGGCCGCACGCTGTACTTCAAGCGTTCGCCCGGCAACCTGTTCCGGCTCAGCCCCGAGGCGGTGGCGCGGCGCGCGGTGCAGGCACCGATTACCGACGGCCCGATGGAATCGCTCAACGACCACCAGCGCGCGATCTTCCACGCCGCGCTCGACCAGCATCGCGCCAGCGTGCTGCCGCAGCGCCTGCGCATGACGCAGACACTCACCGTCGACGCCGATGCGGTGCCCGCGGGCAAGATCGTGCGTGCGTGGATTCCCTACCCGCAGGCGATCCCCGGCCAGCAGGAAGACATCCGCTACGTCGCCAGCGTGCCGGCGAAGCACGACATCGCGCCGAAGTCGGCGCCGCAGCGCACGGTGTACCTGGAAAAGCCCGCCGTGGCCGGGCAGAAAACCGTGTTCTCGATCACCTACGAACTGACCTTGCTGGCGCAATACCACGCGATCGACCCGGCCAGGGTGCAAGCGGAAACCATCACCCCGGAGCTGGCCCCGTTCGTGGCCGAGCGCGCGCCGCACATCGTGTTCACCGACGCCATGCGCGCGTTCTCGCGCAAGGTCGTGGGCGAGGAGAAAAACCCGTACCGCATCGCGCAGAAACTGTTCGCCGCGGTGGACCGGATTCCCTGGGCCGGCGCGCGCGAGTATTCGACGATCTCCAACATCAGCGACTACGCGCTGCACGCCGGCCACGCCGACTGCGGCCAGCAGACCCTGCTGCTGATGACCCTGCTGCGCCTCAACGGCATCCCCGCGCGCTGGCAGTCCGGCATGGTGTTCGCCGCCGACGGCAGCGGCTACAGCAACATCCACGACTGGGGCTTCCTGTACCTGGCGCCGTACGGCTGGGTGCCGATGGACGTCACCACCGGCCGCCTGCATCCGGCCGCGGGCGACGACCCGGCGCTGGAGTGGTTCTACCTCGGCGGGCTCGACAATTGGCGCATCGCCTTCAATGCCGACTACGGGCGCCGCTTCGAGCCGCCCAAGCACCACTTCCGTTCCGACGACGTGGATTCGCAGCGCGGCGAGGCCGAGTGGGACGGCGGCAACGTGTACTTCGATCAACTGGACTACGACTTCGACTGGCAGGTGCTGCCAGCGGAGCACGGACGCGGCGGCAACTAACCGGCAGCTATTCACAAAAACTGGCATCGACGGCGTCGATGGGGAGATGGGGAAATGAGCAACAGTCGCAGCTTGCGCAGAACCGTACTTTGCATGGCGCTTGGCATGGGCCTGGCCTCGCTGGCCGTGCCTGCCGCCTTTGCCGGCAGCAACGACGGCGCCGTGGTCGGCCACACCGCGGCGGGCGCGGTGGTCACGGTGACCAGCACCGACACCGGCCTCACCCGCAGCGTCACCGCCGATGCCAAGGGCAACTACCGCTTCCCGTTCCTGCCGGTCGGCACCTACACCTTGCAGAGCAGCGGCGGCGGTGCCGCGAGCGAGCCGATCAACGTCACGGTGAGCCTGGGCAACACCACCACCGTCAACGTCGGCTCGGCTCCGACCGCGACCGAACTGAGCGCGGTCACGGTCAGCGGCTCGGTCCTCCCCGGCGTCGACGTCACCTCCACCGAGTCGGCCACCAACGTCACCCGCGAGCAACTGGCGCGGCTGCCGGTGGATCAGAACATCACCTCGGTGGCCGTGCTGGCGCCGGGCGTCAACAAGGGCGTCGCCGGCTTCGGCGGCATCTCCTTCGGCGGCTCGTCGGTGGCGGAGAACTCGTTCTACGTCAACGGCCTCAACGTCACCGACTTCTACAATCGCAACGGCTTCTCCTCGGCGCCGTTCGCGTTCTACCAGGAGTTCCAGGTCAAGACCGGCGGCTACTCGGTCGAGTTCGGCCGCACCACCGGCGGCGTGATCAACGCGGTGACGCGCTCGGGCACCAACCAGTTCAAGTACGGCGCCGAGCTCACCATGGAGCCGGCCAGCTGGCACTCCCGCGCCGACGACCACTACCGCGCCGACGGCACGCGCTACCTCACCGCCAGCCGCGACCGCGACGCGCTGGCCAAGCTCAACGTCTACGCGTCCGGCCCGATCGTGAAGGACAAGCTGTTCTTCTTCGCCATGTACGAGGCGCGCGACTCCTCGCCGGAGAACACCAACGACGCCGGCACCACGCTGACCAAGAACAGCGCCGACACCGGCTTCTGGGGCACCAAGATCGACTGGCACATCACCGACGCCAACCTGCTTGAGTTCATGGCCTTCTCGGACAAGAACAGCAACGTGGGCGACGTCTACGACTACACCTACACCGGCGACATCACCGGCAACAAGACCAACGAGATCTACACCGACACCGGCGGCAGGAACTGGAACCTCACCTGGACCAGCTACCTCACCAACGACCTGTCGATGAAGCTGATGTACGGCCGCAACGACCGCGAGTCGTTCAACCGCGGGCTCAGCGACGTGGAATGCAACCGCGTGGCCAGCGACGGCAAGATCGCCCTGCCCGGTGTCGCGCTCGGCTGCACCACCAACTCATCGGTGAGCCATCGCAACGACGTGCGCAAGCAGGCGCGCGCGGACTTCGAGTGGACGCTGGGCGACCACCTGCTGCGCTTCGGCTTCGACCACGAGCAGAACACCTCCGACTACGAGCGCTACTACCCCGGCCCCGGCGCGATCTACTACAACGTGTACAAGGCCGACCCGGGCTCCTCGATCTCCAACCCCAACGGCGGCGGCGTGATCCCGCCCGGCTACACCGGCTACGTGCGCGCGCGCCGCTACGAGATCGCCGGCAACTTCGAGACCACCAACTCGGCGTACTACATCGAGGACAACTGGCAGGTCACCTCCAACCTGCTGCTGAACGCCGGCATCCGCAGCGACGGCTTCGACAACAAGGGCGGCGACGGCAAGAGCTACATCAAGATGGACAACATGATCGCGCCGCGCGTTGGCTTCTCGTGGGACATGAAGGGCGACGGCAGCACCAAGCTGTTCGGCAACCTCGGCCGCTACTACCTGCCGGTGGCCAACGTGATCAACATCAAGCAGGCCGGCGGCCTGCTCGACGAACGCACCTACTACGCCTTCGGCGGCTGGCAGATCGAGGACCGCAACGGCTCGCAGTACGCCATGCCGATCCTCGGCCCGCAACTGGGCGGCGTCGACACCTCGCAGGGCGACGGCACCGTCGGCGACCTGCGCTCGGAGGTCGACCACGACATGGACCAGGTCTACCAGGACGAGGCGATCCTCGGCTTCCAGCAGATGATCGACGACAAGTGGTCGTGGGGCGTCAGCGGCACCTATCGCCGCCTGCACAACGCGATCGACGACATGGAGATCAGCGCCACCGCGCAGTGCGGCGAGGATGGCTACATCGGCTGGGTGATGGCCAACCCCGGCTCCAAGGTGCAGGTGTGGGGCGACTCCAACTGCGACGGCACCCCCGACGGCTACATCACCGTGGACACCTCCAAGGAAGGCTGGGCGATGTACCGCCAGGATGGCGTCGACGCCGACGGCGACCCGATCATGACCTACATCGGCCAGCGCGGCTGGGTGAAGCCCAAGCGCAGCTATACCGCGGTGGAGTTCCAGATCAACCGCGCGTGGGACGACCAGTGGGCGTTCAACGCCTCCTACACGCTGTCGTGGAGCCGCGGCAACGCGGAAGGCCCGGTCAACTCGGACACCAACTTCGACGACACCGGCCGCACCGAGAACTTCGATGACCCGTGGGTGAACTTCGGCGGCGACGGCTACCTGCCCAACGACCGGCGTCACCAGTTCAAGCTGCGCGGCACCTACGCGCTGACTCCGCACTGGCAGCTCGGCGCCGACCTGCAGGCGCTGTCCGGCACGCCGATCACCGGCTTCGGCGTGGGCAACCCGTTCGACGCGTCCAACTACCACAGCTACTACACCTGCGTGCAGAACTGCGATTCGGAGTTCTCCGCCGACCGCGTCTATGTGAACTCGCCGCGCGGCAAGTACGGCCGCACGCCGTGGACCTACAACGTCGGCGCCAGCGTGAGCTACATCCTGCCGATCGGCGACACCGGCCGCTTCAAGGCCAAGCTGGCGGTGTACAACCTGTTCAACACCCAGCAGACGCTGAACGTGGACCAGGACCTGCAGACCACCATCGGCAACGGCACCAGCGACACCTTCGGCGACGGCATCAGCTTCCAGGCGCCGCGCTTCACCCA
Organism: Rhodanobacter sp. UC4443_H10; assembly: GCF_052978325.1. Classification (NCBI taxonomy): domain Bacteria; kingdom Pseudomonadati; phylum Pseudomonadota; class Gammaproteobacteria; order Lysobacterales; family Rhodanobacteraceae; genus Rhodanobacter; species Rhodanobacter sp. UC4443_H10. Next base: position 1,999,553 of record NZ_CM129668.1, read on the forward strand.
ACTCACCCTCAGCGTGGACTTCTGAACGTACTCCCCTGGCGGCGACCCACACGGAATGGTGGGTCGCCCTTTTTTTGCCCGCCCTGCGGGCGACCGACAATGGCCCGCCACTGCCCATGAACCACCTCCACGCCACGCCGGCCGCCATGCCCGGCAACCTCGCGGCCGCCGGTACGCCGGCGCCGCGCTGGCTCGATGGCGTCGACCTGCAGCGGCTGGCCGAACGCATCCCAACCCCCTTTCACGCCTATTCCGCCAGCGCGATCCACCAGCGCATCGACGCACTGAAAACCGTGCTGGCCGGCCTCGACGCCACCATCTGCTTCGCGGTCAAGGCCAACCCCAACCTCGCCATCCTGCAGCTGATGGCCGGCGCCGGCGTCGGTGCCGACATCGTCTCGGTCGGCGAACTGCGCCGCGCGCTCAACGCCGGCATGCCGGCCGAACGCATCGTGTTCTCCGGTGTCGGCAAGAGCGCCGACGAGATCGCCGGCGCGCTGAACGTCGGCATCATGCGCTTCAACGTCGAATCGCTGGACGAACTGCATACCCTGCAGCGGGTCGCGAAGGCTCAGGAAGTGACCGCGCGCGCCGCCGTGCGCATCAACCCCGACGTGGACGCGCAGACCCACGCGAAGATCTCCACCGGCAAGTCGGAGAACAAGTTCGGCGTCAGCATCGACGAGGCGCGTCGCTGGTTCGCCCAACGCAAGTCGTTCGACCACGTGCAGCTCGACGGCCTGCACGTGCACATCGGTTCGCAGATCCTCAGCGTCGAACCGTTCCGGCTCGCGCTGCAGCGGGTCGCCGCGTTCTGGCGCGAACTCGAGCAGGCCGGCCATCCGGTCAACAGCATCGACGTCGGCGGCGGACTGGGCGTGCGCTATCGCGCCGGCGTGGACCAGCCGGTGGCCGCGGCCGATTACGTCGGCGCGATCCGCGAGGCGCTGGCCGGTTTCCGCGGCCGCCTGCTGCTGGAACCAGGCCGCTACCTGGTCGCCGAGGCGGGCGTGCTGCTGACCCGGGTGATCCGCGTCAAGCCCGGCATCGAGCGCACGTTCCTGGTGCTGGACGCGGCGATGAACGACCTGCAGCGGCCCAGCCTGTACGACGCCTGGCACGACATCGTGCCGGTAGCGGACGAGCCGCGCCCGATGACCACCTACGACATCGTCGGCCCGGTGTGCGAGACCGGCGATACTTTCGCCCGCGCACGCGAACTGCCCGAATGCGCGGCCGGCGACCTGTTGCTGATCAAGGCCACCGGCGCGTACGGTACGTCGATGGCCTCCACCTACAACTCGCGGCCGCTGGCCGCCGAGGTACTGCTGCAGCGGGGCCGCTACGCCGTGGTGCGGCGGCGGCAGCATTTCGAGGAAATGATCGCCGGCGAACAGCCGGCCCGGAACTGGGAAACGCCATGAACACGACTGTCCGCCTCGCCCTCCTCGCCGCCTTGAGCCTGGCTGCCGCGCTGCCCGCGCAGGCACAGCAGGATCCGCCGGTCACCATCGACACCCACGTCGACATCCCGTTCAACTACATGGGCGAGCCGCGCTTCGACGTCGGGCACGACACCCGCCTGCTGGTCGACCTGGGCAAGATGGAGCGCGGCGGCCTGAACGCGGCGTTCTTCGTGGTCTGGGTGCCGCAGCACAAGCTCGACGCCGCCGGCTATGCCAAGGCGGTGAAACAGGCCAGCCAGAAATACGACGGCATCGGCCGCATGCTGATGATGTATCCCGACCGCATCCGCCTGGCCACCACGCCCGAACAGCTGCTCGCCAACCACAAGGCCGGCCTGCTCTCGGCGACGATCGAGATCGAGAACGCCTACTCGCTCGGCCACGACATCCGCCGCCTCGACGCCGCGTTCGATCGTGGCGCGCGCTCCGTTGGCCTGGTCCACGTCGGCAACAACGACCTGTGCACCAGCTCGCTGCCCGACACCGAACACGGCGAGCCGGCGATGAACAGCGCCGGCGACAAGGGCATGAGCGACTTCGGCCGCGCCGTGGTGAAGCGCGCGAACGAACTCGGCATGCTGGTCGACATCTCGCACGCCTCGGACAACTGCGTGCGCGATGCTCTGAAGGCATCCAGCACGCCGATCATCGCCTCGCACTCCGGCGCCCGCGCCGTGCTCGACCACCCGCGCAACCTGCCCGACGACCTGCTGCGCGCGATCGCCGCCAAGGGCGGCGTGATCGACGCCGTGGCCTACAAGGAGTTCCTCAAGCACGACCCCGGTCGCGCGGCCGCCGAGAAGGCGCTGCAGGAACGCGTGGCGAAACAGGCCGGCGAGAAGGAATACGACAGCGACAACGACGACTACCGTCCCGAGATGGAAGCCGGCATGGCCGCGATCCAGAAGCAATACCCGCTGGCCACCCTGGACGACTACGTGAAGCAGATCCGCCACATGGTGAAGGTGGCCGGCATCGACCACGTCGGCATCGCCTCCGACTTCGACGGCGGCGGCGGCATCACCGGCTGGAAGGACGCCAGCGAGACCCGCAACGTCACCGCCGCGCTGCGCAAGGCCGGCTTCAGCGACGAGGACATCGCCAAGCTGTGGGGCGGCAACCTGCTGCGCGTGTGGGGCGAGGTCGAGCGCCATGCCCAGCACTGACCCAACGGGTTTTCTCCCTCCCCTGCGACCGAAGGAAGTCCCCGTGCGGCAACGCAGGGGAGGGTCGGGTTGGGGTGCTCTTGCTTTGTTGCTCCTGCTCGCCGTCCCAGTTGCCACCGCTCAAACCGCCAACCCCGCCTACGACAAGATCGTCGACGCCACCGTCGCCCGCTACCACCTGCCAGGCATCGCCGTGGGCGTGATCGAGAACGGACAGGTCGTCTACACGCGCACCGTGGGCGAAACCGTCGCCGGCTCGGGCCAGCCGATCACCCCGCAGACGCTGTTCAAGATCGCCTCCAACAGCAAGGCGATGACCACCGCCCTGCTCGGCCGGCTGGTCGACCAGGGCAAGCTGCGCTGGGACGATCCGGTGACGAAGTACCTGCCGCAGTTCCGCATGCACGATCCGTGGGTCACCGCGAACATGCGCGTGGCCGACCTGCTCACCCATTCCAGCGGCCTGCCCGAGGGCGGCGGCGACCTGATGCTGTGGCCGGAGCCGAACGCGTTCACCCGCGCCGACATCATCCACGGCCTCGCCTTCATCAAGCCCGGCTACAGCTTCCGCTCGCAATACCAGTACGACAACCTGCTCTACGTGGTGGCCGGCGAAGTCGCCGCCGCCGCGGGCGGCGCGCCGTACGAAACGCTGATGCGGCGCGAAGTGTTCGAGCCGCTGCACCTGGACCGCTGCCAGGTCGGCGCGTGGAACCGCGACACGGTCGGCGACGTGGCCACGCCGCACCGCCGCGACGGCGGCCGCAACGTGCCGATCCCCGAAGCCGCGGCGATTCCCGCGATCACCTCGGCCGCCGCCGGCGGCATCCGCTGCGACCTCACCGACATGCTGGCCTGGGCGCGCAACTGGCTGGTGCCGACCCACGCACAACTGCAGTGGCTGTCGCCGGTGCAGCGCGGCGTGCTGCAGGCACCGCACATGCTGATCCCGGTTTCCGCGCAACGCCGCGCCTGGGACAACAGCCACATCATGGCCTACGGCTACGGCTGGCGCATGGCCGACGTCGACGGCCAGTGGAGCGTGTGGCACACCGGTACGCTGAACGGCATGTACTCGATGCTGGCCCTGCTGCCGGACCGCAAGAGCGGCTTCGTGTTCATGATCAACGGCGAGGCGGACGACGCACGCACCGTGCTCGGCGAAGTGCTTATGAAGCATTTCACCGCGCCCGACTCCAGCCGCGACGTGCGCTGGTACGCCGACGCGCTGGAGCAGCAGGCGAAGCAGCGGTCGCCGTCCTCGTCCGCCCCGGACACCTCGACGCAGCGACCAGCCAGCACCGCCGAACTGGCGCGCTGGAGCGGGCAGTATCGCGACCCGTGGTTCGGCGACGTCATCCTGTGCCCGCGCGATGGAAAGATGCATTTCGCCGCCGCGAAGTCGCCGACGCTGGCCGGCACGGTGATGCGCCTGGGCAAGCGTTATTTCGTGCACTGGGACGATTCGGCCGACCTGGATGCCTGGCTGGATTTCCATGCGGCCACCGCCAGCCAGCCGATCACCCTGCGCATGGCCAAGCTCGACCCGCTGGGCGACTTCAGTTCCGACTACGAGGACCTCGATTTCCAGCGCGTGGGGAGCTGCCACCCATGACCAACCCGTCGCCCATCACCGCCGGCAGGAGCCCGCTTGCGGGCGATGCTCCCGTGCCTGGCGGAAGAAAAGGCATCGCCCGCAAGCGGGCTCCTGCGAAAGCCGGGCATCTGATCGCGTTTGCCCTGCTCGTCGCCGTCAGCGGCATCGCCCACGCGGACCAGCCGCCGGCGCTGTCGCCGGCGACGACTGCCGCCGCGGCGAACCTGGTCGACATCCGCACGCTGGTGCGGGACATCGCCGAGGACATCAAGTACGCCGGCAGCGACAACTTCATGGGCACGCCGGCGGACGGCTACCGCGCGCCGGCCTGCCTGCTGCTGCGCCCGGTCGCCGAGGCGCTGGCGAAGGTCGAGCACGAGCTGCGCGCGCAGCACCGGCGCCTGAAGATCTGGGACTGCTACCGCCCCGCCCGCGCGGTGGCGCACTTCGTGCGCTGGGCGCACGACCTTTCCGACCAGCGCACCAAGCCGCAGCACTACCCGCGGCTGGACAAGTCCGAACTCCTGCACGGCTACATCGCGGACAGCTCGGGTCACAGCCGCGGCGCCACCATCGACCTGACCATGCAGCAGTGCGCCGACGACGGCACGCATTGCACGCCGCTGGACATGGGCACCGATTTCGATTTCTTCGACGTGCGCGCGCACACCGACTCGCCCGAGGTCACGCCGCAGCAGCACGCCAACCGCCTGCTGCTGCGCGATGCGATGCAGCGCGAGGGCTTCCGCAACTACCCGATGGAGTGGTGGCATTACACCCTCGAGCCGGAACCGACCCCACACACGATCTACGACGTGCCGGTGCAATGACCGGCCCGGAGCAACCATGCGCCGATACCCGTAGGGCGGGCACTGCCCGCCGGCTCTTCGGCGCGGCGCAACGCGCTTCGCAAATGCGGCGGGCAGTGCCCGCCCTACGAGGCACGATCAACGAGGGGAGATCCGCCATGCATAGACTCTTCATCGGCCTCGCCGCTGCCACCCTGCTCGCCGGCTGCGGCGGAACCAAGCCGGTCGATCCGGTCGACGCGCTGATGGCGCCCTACGCCGGCGACGTGCCCGGCGCCTCGCTGCTGGTCATCAAGGACGGCAAGGCCGTCGTCGATCGCAGCTACGGCCTGGCCAACCTCGAGGACGACGACAAGGCCACGCCGGCCACCAACTATCGGCTGGCCTCGGTGAGCAAGCAGTTCACCGCCGCGGCGATCCTGCTGCTGGCCGAACAGGGTCGACTCACGCTGGACGATCCGATACGCCGCTGGCTGCCCTCGCTGCCGCAGACGACCTCCGCCGTCACCCTGCGCCAGCTGCTCGACCACACCGGCGGCCTGGTCGACTACGAAGACCTGATCCCGCCCGGCACCACCGGGCAGGTCAGCGACAACGACGTGCTGCGCATGCTCTCCGCCACCCCGAAGACCTACTTCGCGCCCGGCACCGCCTACCGCTACAGCAACACCGGCTACGTGCTGCTCGGTCTGGTGGTCGAGCGCGCCTCGGGCTACAGCCTGCCGCTGTACCTCAAGCAGCAGATTTTCCAGCCGCTGGGCATGAATCACACGCTGCTGTACGAGAAGGGCGGCCCCGACGTGGACGACCGCGCCTACGGCTACAGCGAGGTGGGCGGCCAGTGGATGCGCACCGACCAGAGCGTCACCAGCGCCACCCGCGGCGACGGCGGCATCTATTCCTCGGTCGAGGACCTGGCGAAGTGGGACGCCGCGCTGTACGACGACCGCCTGCTCAGCGACGCCTCGCGCAAGCTCGCCTTCAGCCCGCACGTGAAGGTCAGCGGCGAACCGTACGAGGCCAGCTACGGCTATGGCTGGCGCATCACCGGCGACACGCTGTGGCACTCCGGCGAAAGCATCGGTTTCCGCAACGTGATCGTGCGCTGGCCGAAGCAACACCTCACCGTGATCCTGCTCAGCAACCGCAACGAGCCGGAGCCGTACCGCACTGCGCTGGAGATCGCCCGGCCGTGGTTGCGTTGACCACGACCATCACTTCACCGTCATTCCAGCGCAGGCTGGAATCCAGTGAAGTACGCGTGCGAAGCACACAAAGTCGATTTGGTGTGCTTCGCACGAATCGCCTGACTGGATTCCAGCTTGCGCTGGAATGACGGGCAATAGCGAAACCATGGGACCCATCGCGATGCGCTCGACACTTCCGATACGCTACCTGCGTCCCTTCTCCGTGCTGCTCCTGCTCGCCCTGCTCGCCGCCTGCGCCCCGCTGCCGCCGCGCAATCCGCTGGCGACCTGGGTGCCCTCGCCGAACCACGACATCCGCCGGCCGGTGCTGATCGTGCTGCATTTCACCGACCAGCAATCGGTGCGGCAGAGCCTGGAAACCTTGCGCACGGCCAACAGTGGCGGTCCGGTCAGCGCGCACTACCTGATCGGCGCCGACGGGCATCTCTACCAGCTGGTGTCCGACCAGCTGCGCGCCTGGCATGCCGGCGGCGGGCGCTGGGGCACGATCACCGACCTCAACTCCGCCTCGATCGGCATCGAGCTGGACAACGACGGCCACAGCCCGTTCGCGCAAGCGCAGATCGACAGCCTGCTGCGCCTGCTCGCCGACCTCACCGAACGCCTGCAGATCCCGCGCGCGCAGATCATCGGCCACCAGGATCTCGCGCCTGCGCGCAAGAACGATCCCGGCCCGCTGTTTCCCTGGCAGCGACTGGCCGCCGCGGGCTTCGGCCGCTGGCCGCAAGGCGTGCTGGTCGATCCGCCCGCCGGCTTCGATCCGTGGATGGCGCTGGCCGTGGTGGGCTACCCGCTGGACGATCGCGCCGCCGCGGTGCGCGCGTTCCACAACCACTTCCGCGGCCTCGGCGGCGACGAACTCGATCCGCAGGACCTGCGCATCCTGTACAACCTCGCCCAGCAGATCGAGGCGACCGGCAACGGCGGTTGAGCGCCGCCTGCGCTATACCTGCAGGTGATCGTTCGGCCGCGCCACCAGCGCATACAACGCCGGCATCAGGTACATGCCGATCAGCAATCGCGACAGCATGCCGGCCACGATCACCAGCGCGAACGGACGCTGCGAATCGGTGCCGACGCCGCTGGCGATGGCTGCCGGCAACAGGCCGAGCGCAGCCACCAGCGCGGTCATGGTGATCGGACGCAGGCGCAGGATCGCCGCCTCGTGCACCGCCCTGGCGATGTCCATGCCGCCCAGGCGCAGCTCGTTGACGCAGGAAATGTAGACCACGCCGGTCAGCACCGACACGCCGAACAGCACGATGAAGCCGATCGCCGAGGACACCGAGAACGGCGTGCCGGTGAGCCACATCGCCACGATCGCACCGAACGGTGCGGACAGCAGCACGCCGGCCACGGTGATGAACGGGAACTTGAAATTGCCGTAGAGCACGAACAGCAGGCCGAAGATCAGCAGCAGGGTGAGCGGCAGGATCACGTTCATCTGTGCGCGCGAGGCGGTGTACTCCTTGTACTCGCCGCCCCACTCCAGCCGATAGCCGTGCGGCAGCTTCACGTCGCGGCCGACCCGGGCGATCGCTTCGTTCACCGCACCGGCCAGGTCGCGTCCGCTCACCGAGAACTGCACGCCGATGTAGCGTGAACCGTTCTCGCGATAGATGAAGGAGGCGCCGTTGGCGATGCTGATGTCGGCCAGCTCCTTCAGCGGAATCTGCTGGCCGCCGGGCGTGGCTACCGGGATCTCGCCGATCTGCTGCGGGTTGTCGCGGTATTGCGGCTGCAGCCGCACCAGCAGGTCGAACTGCTTTTCGCCCTGCGCCACCTCGGTGGCCACGTCACCGCCGATCGCCGCCTCGATCAGCTTGTTGATGTCCTCGACGTTGATCCCGTAGCGCGCGATCTTGGCGCGATCGATTTTTATCGACAGGTTCGGCTGCCCCAGCTCGTGGACCAGGGTCAGGTCGGTGATGCCGCGCACCTTTTCCATCGCCTGCTTGATTGCCTTGCCCTTGGCCTGCAGCACGTGCAGGTCCGGGCCGTAGATCTTCACCGCGAGCGAGCTTTTCAGGCCGGTCTCGGCCTCGTCCACCGCATCCTCGGCCGGCTGGGTGTAGTTGAACTGGATGCCCGGAAACACCTGCAGCTTCCTGTCGATCGCCGCGATCAGGTCGGCCTTGCTGCGGTACTTGCCGTCCCACTGCGAGTACGGTTTCAGGCCGACGAAGAACTCGTCGTTGAAGAAGCCGGTCGAATCGGTGCCGTCGTCCGGGCGACCCAGCTCGGAGCCGACCGTGGTGACCTCGGGGAAGGAGCGCAGGATGCGCCGGATCTGCGGCGAGATCTTCGAGGCCTCGTCGAAGGAGATGGTGTACGGCATGGTGGCGCGCACCCACAGCGAGCCTTCGTCCAGGTGCGGCATGAACTCGGCGCCGATGCCGCGCATCATCACCAGCGCGATCACCAGCAGCAGCAGGGAGGCCCCGGTCACGCGCCACGCGTGCTGCTGCAGGCGCTCCAGTCCGCGCACGTAGCACGCCTTGAACCTGTCGTAGATAGCGTTGCGCCGCTCGCGCACGCCACGGCGCATGAACAGTGCGCACAGCACCGGCAGCAGGGTCAGCGTGACCAGCAGCGAGCCGACCAGGGCGAAGATCATGGTGTCCGCCATCGGCTTGAACAGCGTGCCGGAAGGCCCGGTCAGCACGTAGATCGGCAGGAAGCTGGCCACGATCACCGCCACCGCGTAGACCAGCGGGCGGTCCACTTCCGAGGCGGCGCCCTGGATGACTTCCCTGATGTTGAACTCGCTGCCCTGCCGCGCGGCCAGCTCGCGGAAGATGTTCTCGACCATGAAGATCGCGCCATCGACCAGGATGCCGAAATCCACCGCGCCGATCGACAGCAGGTTGGCCGAGGCGCCCTTCAGGTCCAGGCACACGAAGGCGAACAGCAGCGCCAGCGGGATCGTGACCGCCACGATCAGCCCCGCGCGCACGTCGTAGAGGAAGAAGATCAGCACCGCGATCACCAGCGCCATGCCCAGCAGCAGGTTGTGCATCACCACCGCCTTGGTCTGGCCGATCAGGTCGGTGAGGTCGTAGAAGGGGTGGATCTTCACGTCGTCGGGCAGCACGTCGCGGTTGAGCTCCTGCGTCTTCGCCTCGACCCGCTGCAACACGTTCTCGGTCTTCGAGCCGGTCAGCGCCAGCACCACGCCCTCCACCGCGTCGTCCTGGTCCATGTAGCCGAACTCGCCCAGCCGCGGCGCGATGCCGACCTGCACGGTGCCCACGTTCTTCACCAGGATCGGCGTGCCGTCGTGCACCGCCAGCACCACGTCGCCGATGTCCTGTACGGTCTCGAGCCGGCCCAGCCCGCGCACGTAGAAGAACTGCCCACCCTGGGTGTAGAAGCCGCCGCCGGCGTTGCCGTTGTTGGCCGCCAGCGCGGCCTCGACCTGCGCCACCGACATGCCCAGCGCGGCGATCTTCACCGGATCGAGCAGCACCTGGTACTGCATGGTGCCGCCGCCGAAGCCGGAGTCGTCGGCCACGCCCGGCACCGAGCGGTACTGCGGCGCGACGACCCAGTCGTTCAGCGTCTTCAGCTCCATCGGCGAGCGGTCGGTGCTCTGCAACACGTAGCGGTACACCAGCCCCGAGGGCGGCGACATCGGCGACATCGACGAGGACACGCCGTCGGGCAGTTCGACATCCGGCAGGCGGTTGCGCACGCGCTGGCGCGCGAAATACGGATCGGTGCCGTCGGCGAAACCGAGCGTGACGTCGGACAGGCCGTACAGCGAGACCGAGCGCTTGGTCACCATGCCGGGGATGGCATTCATGCCCAGCTCCACCGGCACCGTGATCAGCCGCTCCACTTCCTCGGCCGAATGCCCCGGCCACTGCGTGACGATGTCGACCATCGGCGGCGACAGGTTCGGGTACGCATCCATCGGCAGGATGTTGTAGGACCACACGCCGGCCGCGGCCAGGCCCAGCGCCAACAGCACCATCAGCATGCGCTGCTGCAGCGCGAACGCGACGATGCGGTTGATCAGCGAGGTGGGGCGCGGCGGCAGCCCCTCGGGTGGGGTCTGCGCGCTCATTGGGTCTGCATGAAATGCAGGAAGATCGCGCCGTCCACCACGACCTTGTCGCCGGCGTGCAGGCCGTCGGGAATCTCGAAGGAATCGCCCACGCGTCCGCCCAGCGTGATCGTGCGCTGCGCGTAGCCGCCGTCGGCCGCCGCCACGTACACGAACGGCAGGTTCTCGTCATCGCGCAGCACCGCCGACGCCGGCAACAGCAAGCCCGTGCGCGCGTCGCCGGAGCGGATCTTCACGCGCACGTACATCTGGCGCTTGAGCACGCCGTCCGGGTTGTCGACCAGCACGCGGGCGCCGACGGAGCGCGTATCGGGATCGACCACGGCACCGACGTTGGTCACCTTGCCGGGCATCGCCGCGTCATCCCCGCCGACCTCGACGGTGGCCGCGTCGCCGTTCTTCACCGCCGCCAGGTCGTCGCCGAACAGCTGCGCCATCACCCACATTTTCGACGTGTCGGCGACGGTGAAGCAGGGCGTCGAACCGGCCGCCAGCAACTGGCCCGGCGCGATCGACTTCTCCACCACGGTGCCGGCAATGGGCGCGCGGATCACGCCCTGGCCATGCGCCACCGGCTTGCCTTCGCGTATCGCCGCGATGGTTTGCGGGTCGACATGCAGGGCCAGCAGCGCCTGCAACGCGGCGTCGCGATCGGCATCCGCCCCCGCCGCATCGGATTGCGCCTGCGCGTGCTCGCGCTGCGAGATCGCCTGGTGTGCGTACAGGTCACGATCGATCGCCGCCAACTGGTCGGCGGCATGCGCCGCGGCGAGCGCCTTGCGATACGCGCCGACGGCGGCGGCGAAGTCGGGCGAATCCACCCGCGCCAGCGGCTGCCCCGCCTTGACCTTGTCGCCCGGGTTCACCAGCACCTCGGTCACCGGGCCGGAGAACGGTGCCAGCACCTGGGTGGCGCGGTCGTGGTCGAAATCCACCACGCCGCTGGTTTCGATGCTGCGATGGAAGCTGCTGCGTTCGATGGTCAGCAGATGGATGTGCTGGCGCTGCGCAGCGGTCAGCGTCACGTTGTGCGGCGTGTCGGCGGCGGCCTGCGGCGCGGCCTTCGACGAGCAGGCGGCCAGCGTCGACGCGGCCAGCAGCACAAGCGCGGACAACAGGACGGGCGCGCGCCGGGTCGGCGCGGAGGATGGTCTATTTTTCATCGCTATCCCGGGTGGCAGCGGCATCGGTGGAGTGGGTGTCGGCGTCGTGCCACCAGCCGCCGCCCATGGCCTGGAACAGCGCGGCGGTGTCGACATAGCGGCTCGCCTGCGCCTGCACCAGCGCGATGCGCGCCTGCTGGTCGGCCTGCTCCGCACCAAGCAGCGACAGGTAGCTGGCGTAGCCGTCCTGGTACTGGCGCTGCGAGATTTCCAGCGCGAGTTTGGCCGCGTCCGCCGCCCTGGCCGCCGCCTGCAGGCCCTCGGCATCGTGCTGCAGCGCGGCCAGCGTGTCGGCCACGTTCTGGAACGCGGTCAGCACCGTGCCGCGATATTCCTCGGCCGCCTGCACGTAGGCCGCCTTGGCCGCGCGCTCCTGATGCAGCAGGCTGCCGCCCTGGAAGATCGGGGCGGCCAGATCCGCGCCCAGGCTCCAGAAGCCGGTGCCGCTCTTGAACAACTGCTTGATCGCCAGCGCGCTGCTGCCTGCATTTGCCGACAGCGTGATGTCGGGCAACCGGTTCGCGATGGCTACGCCGATCTGCGCGCTGGCCGCATGCAGGTTGGCCTCTGCCTGGCGAACGTCGGGGCGCTGCGCCACCAGGGTCGAGGGCAGGCTCAGGGGAAGCTGCTGCGGCAGATGCAGGCTGGCCAGGTCGAACGCCTGCGGCGCCGCCTCGCCGGGCAGTTCGCCGGCCAGCACGGCCAGCAGATGGTTCTGCTGGTCCAGCTGGTTCAGCAGCGGCGGCAGCGTGGCCTGCAACTGGGCCAGCTGGGATTCCTGCGCGGCGAGATCGAGCCGCCCCGCGTAGCCCTTGACGAGCTGGTAGCGCAGCAGCTCGACCATCTTCGCGTTGGTCGCGATCAGCTCGCGGGTCGCGGCGACCTGCGCGCGCAGCGAGGCTTGCTGCACTGCCGCCACCACCACGTTGGCGCTGAGCGTGATGCGCGTGGCAAGCATCTGGAACCGCACCGCCTGCTGCTGCGCCTTGAGCGATTCCACGTTGCGCCGGTTCAGGCCGAACACGTCCGGCACGTACGACACGCTGACCTGCGGCGTGAACAGGTTGTACAGGTACGCGTTGTTGCTGGGCACCGGCGCCAGCGCGCCGGGCGGGTCCTGTTCGCGGCTGGCCGAGAAGCCGGCGCTGACGCTTGGCGCGTACGCACCGCGTCCGGCGCGGGTGTTCTCGCGCGCCACCGCCAGTGCGGCCTGTGCGGCCTTGAGATCGGGGTTGTGCGCCAGCGCCTGTGCGATCAGCGCGTCGAGCGCGGCCGAATGGAACAGCGTCCACCACTGCGCGGGAATGTCGCCGCCGGAAACGAAACGCTGGGGCTGCCCGCCGGCGACATTCGCACCGGGGGTGCGCTCCGGCAGCGGCCCGGCGGCCACGCCGGCAACATCCGGTGCCGCCGGCTTCCGGAAATCCGGCCCCACCGCGCAGCCGCCGATCGCCAGCACCGCGACGACCGCCAGCAGCGACCCGCCTGCCCGTCTGATCATCGCGGCCGTCATCGCGACGGTGCCAGCAGACAATCGGACCGCGGGTTTTTCATGCGTGCGCGTCTTGAGGAATAGATCGGAACGCAACGATATAACGTACCAAGCCGACGCGAAAGCCTGCAAGAAATTGCGTTTGCGCAGCCCGTCCTGCGGGAAGTCGCATCGGGAGGGCGCGACACTCGCCCCTCCCGATGCGGATCAAGCCATGCAGATCAAACCCACGCGCCACGCGGTGCCCGGGAAGTCGGGCACGCCGGCGCGCGCGCCGCCCTAGAAGCGCAGCGCCACCCCCAGGTTGACGGAACGGCCATAGCGGTAATAGCCCTGCGACAGCAGCGGGTTGCCGTTGATGCTGTAGGTCTGCGCCTTGTCCAGCAGGTTCTGGCCGTCCAGGCTGACGCTGATCATGTCGTTGAACTTGTAGGAGACGTGCGCGGTGACCCAGGTGATCGCGTCGGCCTGCTCGTTGTAGCCGGTACCCAGCACGTTGATCGCGGTGACGAAGCCGTTGGTGCGGTCGGCGTTGGCGCCCACCGACCACTTGCCCTTCTCGTACATCACGCCCAGCGAATAGGTCGCCGGGGCGATGCCTTCGAGCGGCCGCTGCTCGCCGTCCACCCAGCTCGTGGACAGGTTGCGCGTGTACTGCGCACGCACGCCGAAACCGTTGTTCCAGAAGTGCTGCAGGCTCATCTCCATGCCCTTCACCCTGGCGTGGTCGCCATTGATCGGGCGCATGATGTTGAACAGGTAACCCGGCACGCCGATGTCCTGGCCGGTTTCCCAACTGGTGGTGATCTGGTTGGTGATGCGCTTGTAGAACACCGCCAGGCTGGCGACGGAGTGCTCGGCGAAATACCACTCCAGCGACAGGTCGCCCTGCGCGGCGCTGTACGGCTTGAGGTCCGCGTTGCCGCCGTAGACCTGGGTGAACTCGCCCCACGACACGCTTTCGGTGGTGTTGGTCGGCGCCAGCTGGTTCACTGCCGGACGCGCCATGGTCTTGGCCGCGCCGGCGCGCAACTGCAACTGGTCGGTGAAATGCCAGGTGAAGTTGGCCGAGGGCAGCAGATAGCTGTAATGGGCGTCCTGGACGACCGGCGTCGGCGCGTCGTATTGGGCGGTGTAGTTGAAAGGCCCGTTCTCGGTGATGCTCAGGATCTTGGCGTCCCAGGCCTGGGCGCGGGTATCGGTCTGCACCAGGCGCACGCCGACGTCGCCTTCCCAGCGATCCCCGGACATGTCCGCCTGCACGTAGAACGCGTTGGTCTTCTCGCTGACGCGGTAGCTCTGCAGCGGGTTCCATTGCGGGCCGGCCAGCGCGTAGTCGTACGGCGTGCCGTCCGGGCGGAGATTGCCGTTGTAGGCCTGCAGCCGGGCCAGGTAGTTGGGCACGTCGAAGGCCAGGAAGCTGCGCGGGAAGCTGCTGCCCACGCCGGACATGAAGTGCGGCAGGTGGAAGGAGTGCGAGATCACGTTGCCGCCGAGGTCGGCCACGTTGATGGCGTTGTCTTCGGAGTAGTAGTCCGCGCCGCCGTTGAGGGTGTTGTTGACCAGGTCGCGCGACTTCTCCCGCTCGGTGCGGGTCACGCCGAAGCGCAGGTTGTCCACGCCCCACTTGCCGACGAACAGCTTGCCGGCCACGGTGCCGCCGGTGATCTCGTCGCGGATGTTGTCGCCGCTCAGCTCCATGTAGTGCGTGTTGAAGTCCGAATCGCTGAACTGGCCGCTGGCGAGGCCCGAGATGAGGTCGCGGCCGTCATCGAACTTGACGTCGACGTTGGGCACCGCATACGGGCCGAGGGTGATGCGGGCCGTGTTGGGCTGGTTCATGCGCAGCACGACGTAGGTATCCTGGCCGCCGGAGCGGCGCTCCGAGGTGGAGCGGTACAGGTCGCCGGTCAGGGTCAGGTCGTCGGTGGCCTTCCACTCGCCGTTGATGCCGTACAGCGCGGTATCGACGACGCGGTACTGGGTCTGGTTCAGCAGTTCCGGATTGAGCCGCAGCTCCGGGTCCGGGTTGTCCATGGTGAAACCGGTGACGATGCCGTTCTGCACGGTGATGTCGGACCAGCGCCCCGGCGCGAACAGCGGGTAGTAGGACTGCTGGAAGGACACCTGCGGCGAATCCAGGCGCGTCTTCAACCCATCCACCACGATGCGCACCCGGTCGTTCGGACGCCACTCGATCTTGCCGGAATAGGCGCTGCGCTTCTTGTCCTCCAGGATCGAGCCGACCCGGAACTGGCCGGGGGCGATCAATCCGTAATCTTCCGGGTCCAGTTCGCCGTTGCCGTTGAGGTCGATGTTGCCGCCCCAGGCGTTGCCGTACCAGTTGGGATCGTTGGGGTCGGGGTTGCGCGTCCAGCCGCCGTCGTTGCCGGCGACGTCGGTGCGATCCTTGCGCTTGGCCTTGACCACGCCCAGCAGCACGCCGACGGTGTCGTTGGCGAAGGTGTTGCTGTAGGCGGCCGAAAACTTGTGTCCGTTGAGTTCGGACATCTGGTTGCGGTCGCCCTCCAGGCGCACGATGCCGTGCTGTCCCGGCCGGTCGAACGGGCTGGCCGAACGCAGGTTGATCAGGCCGCCGATGGCCCCTTCGGTCAGCGAGGCCTGCGCGCCCTTGATCACGTCGGCACCGCTGATCACGTCGGCGGGCAGGACGTCGAAGGCAAAGTCGCGACCGGCGCCATCAGTCGCCAGGATGCGGCCGTTGAATGTGGTCAGCGTGAACTCCGGGCCGAGGCCGCGCACGCTGACCTTCTGTCCCTCGCCGCCGGCCGTGCGCGAGATGGCAACGCCGGTAATGTGGCTGAGCGAGTCGGCCACGTTGTCGTCGGGGAACATGCCCAGTTCGAGCGCACTGATCGAATCCTGCACGGTGCCGGCATCGCGCTTGAGTTCGGTCGAGCGCGCCATGCTGCCCCGCTCGCCGGTGACCACCACGGTGGCCAGCTCGGTGGCGGCGCGCGGCGTGCCCTGGTCGACCGGGACCGCCTGCGGACTCTGCGTCGTGGCGGCGCTGGCAGGCGCTGTCTGGGAGAACGCCGCCGCCGGTATCAGTAGCGCCAGGGCGACGGCACAAGACAGTGTGTTTCGGTGAAAGGATGCGGCGTTCAAAGGCTCTCTCCTGGGGGCGCGATGGCGGACCTTACATCTAAACAACGAAACCGAGCCTATATCATGTTTCGTTTCGTATCAATAGCGAAATACAACGAAATGCGGCATAATTTCGCCACCCGTCGGAACTCCCAAATGGCCGCTACTCGCGATACCAGTCAACGACGCCTCCAGATCAGCGAACTCGTCCGCCAGCAAGGAAGCGTCCAGGTCAGCAGGCTCGCCGACCGCTTCGGCGTGAGCGCGCAGACCGTGCGCAAGGATCTGCGCTACCTGGCCGAGCGCGGCGTGATGGCGCGCGCCTACGGCGGCGCGATCGACAGCGGCGTGATCGGCAACGGCAGCCCCGCCGAACCCAATTACGAAGCGAAGATCACCAGCTACCTGGCCGAGAAGCGCCGCATCGGCGTGCGCGCCGCGACCCTGATCAAGCCCGGCGACACCGTTGCCATCGACTCGGGCACCACGGCCATCCAGCTGGCCAAGGCGTTGCCGGACATCGACATCACCGTGGTCACCAACGACTACGGCGTGCTGACCGCGCTGGCATCCAAGCCGAGCATCAACCTCGTCATGCTCGGCGGCGAACTGCGCCGGCGCAACATGGCGTTCTACGGCGGGCTGACGGTCGAGGCGCTGGACGCGCTGCACGTGGACAAGCTGTTCCTCGGCGTGGACGGTTTCGACCTGGAGCGCGGCATCACCACCCATTACGAGCCCGAGGCCCTGCTCAACCGCAAGATGGTGGAGGCCGCACGCGTGGTCATTTCCATCACCGACAGTTCGAAGTTCGGCAAAGTCTGCCTGCACCGCATCATCCCCGTCACCGCGTTGAACGTGTTGATCACGGACACCGGCGCACCCGAGGACATCATCCAGGCCAGCCACCAGCTCGGTTTCGAGTTGTTGCTGGCCTGAGAGCAGGGATTCGGGATTCGCAAAAGCGTGAGAGCGCCGCCGCCGCAGGGGCCCGCTCGCCGGCGATGCTCCTGACGCTCCCGCAAATCCCCAATCCCCCATTCACTGCCCCGAGCTTGTCGAAGGGCCCTATCCCGGCTCAAAGGCATCGCCCGCAGGCGGGCTCCTACGTGCCCGGCCTGACGAACACGCGCATCGCATTGCCGTAGTAGATCTTGTCGATCACCGCGCGCGGCAGCGCCAGGCCCGGCACGTCGGCGTGGATCATGTCCACGTGCTGCGTCTCGCCGGTGGCCAGGTAGCGCCAGTCGGAGCTCCACGCCGCGTGCGCCTCGCGGCGGAACTCGGCGGGGTCGGCATCGAGGCCGTAGGTCAAGTCGGTGCCGTACATCACCCGATCCTGGTAGCGGATGAAGAAGTTGCGCACCTTCTCGCGGTCGCGCACCGACTGGTATTGCACCTGGCTCATGCGCGCGGCCATGTCCACGGTGGCATCGGGAAAACGGTCGAGGAAGGCGGCGATGCGGTCGACGTCATACTCCAGGCTGGCCAGATGCGCGCCGACGAAGCGCAGCTTCGGGTGCGCGGCCACGAAGCGGTCGCGCACCGCCATCAGATCCTCGTAGCGCGGCATCTCCGGATGCAGGTGCATGTAGTACTCCGGATGCTTGCTGAAGTACTCGCGGTCGTTGTCGGTGGTCATCTGGTCCAGCGGCAACCAGCAGTTGCGCGGCTCGCCCTGGTGGTCGATCAGGGCCACGCCGAGCGCGCGCACCTGCTCGGCCACGGGCGCCAGGCCCGGATCGTCGAGCATGATCAGTTTGCCGTCGGCGCTCCGCTCCGCGAGGCCCACGTTTTTCCAGATCTTCACTGCCAGGGCGCCCGCCGCCACGTCGCGGGCAAGTTTCGCGTCGACGCGTTCGGTCCAGCCCGGCGTGCCGAACCCCTTCATCGAGAAGGTGGTGGCCCAGTGGAAATGCGCCGGGTCCCTTGCCGCCAGGGCCACGGCGGCCGCGTGCTGCCGCGCGATGCTCGGGAAGTCGGGGTAGTCGACGTTGATCGACAGCAACTCGAAACCGTCCGCGCGCGCCTGTTCGAGGAATGCCGGATCGGGCGTGTTGGCGTGGACGTGGGCGTCGAACTTGCGCACCTGGCTGAAGTCGGCCATCGAATAACTTTCCGCGGCATGCCGGCTCGCCGTCGAGCAGGCGCTGGAAAGGGCTGCCGCGATGGCCAACAGGGCAAGGACGGCGGGACGGAAGATCGTGTTCATCGGTCCACCTCGGCAATATAACGAAACATTTTCGAACCATACCGAAACGAAACGCTTGCATCAAGAGCAACGGCTGACGCAGAATCGGGACGACGTCTCAAGAGGAATTCGCCATGCGCCCGATCGGACGACGCACTGTATTGAAGCTCGTGGCCGGCAGCGTGGCCGGTGGCGCGGCGTGGCTCATGCTGCCGAAGGCGCTGGCGGCATCCCGGCCTGGCTATCCCGGTGCCGGCCGCACCGATGGCGGCACCGGCGCCACCGCCGGCGATGCAGTACTGGCGATCGCCTTCGATCACCGCCTGCACACGCGCCTGGTGGTCCGCGGCAAGCCGCTCACGCCGTGGCAACCCAGCGAGAGCCTGCTGTTGGCCGATGGCGCGGTCGACGACTTCGCCATCACCAGCCACCGGGAACAACCGATCGCCGACGCGCGTCACGGCAGCGGTCACCAGTCGATCGTCACCGGCCGTTCCGGCAACCTGGAAAAGGAAGTCGCGCTGACCTTCTTCGACGGTCTTCCCGGCTTCGCCGTGCTGCAGACGCGCTACCGCAACCTGGGCAGCACCGCCGTGCAGGTCGCCGGCTGGCGCAATGCCGCGCATGAACTGGCCGAGGCGCCCGGCGGTTTCTGGAGCTTCTCCGGCACCACCCACACCGATCGTCGCGACTGGGTGCAGCCGATGGCTGCCGGGTTCGACCAGCGCAACACGCTGGGGATGGATTCGTCCGACTACGGCGGCGGCACGCCGGTGGCCAACATCTGGCGCCGCGACGTCGGCCTGGCGGTCGGTCATGTGGAGCCGGTGGTGCGTCCGCTGGATCTGCCGGTGCGCAAGACCGACCGCGGCGCGCACATCGCGGTCGAATCGCTGCAGGCCTCCGCCCTGGCGCCGGGCCAGGCCCTGGTCACCGAACGCACTTTTCTGGCGGTGCACACCGGCGATCATTTCGCGCCGCTGCTGCAGTACCGGCAATACATGCAGGCCGAGGGCCTGGAGGCGCCGCGGGCTCCGGAATCGGCCTTTGCGCCGGTGTGGTGCGCGTGGGGCTACGGCCGCGACTTCACCGTCAAGCAGATCCTGGACACGCTCCCGAAAGCGCGCCAGCTGGGCTTCGGTTGGGTGGTGATGGACGACGGCTGGCAGACCAACGAAGGCGACTGGCGCATCGACAGGCGCAAGTTCCCGCGCGGCGATGCCGACATGCGCGACTTCACCGCCAAGGTGCGCAGCCAGGGCATGCACCCGCGCCTGTGGATCGCGCCGCTGGCCGCCGACCCGGGCAGCGACGTGCTGCACGACCATCCCGACATGCTGCTGCTGGACCAGGACGGCGGGTTCCAGAAGGTGACCTGGTGGAACGCGCTCACTCAGTGCCCGGCCTACCAGCCCACCGTCGACTTCTACGTGGCCTTGGTGAAGAAGGTCATCGGCGACTGGGGCTTCGAGGGCATCAAGTTCGACGGCCAGCACCTCAACGCCGTGGCGCCCTGCTACAACCCCGCGCACAAGCATGCGCATCCGGGCGATTCGGTCGAAGGCCTGGCCACGTTCTGGCAGGCCATCCACCGGGCGGCGCACGAGGCCAACCCGCAGGCGGTGGTCGAGCTGTGCCCCTGCGGCACGGCTTTCGATTTCCACAACCTGCCGGCCACCGACCAGTACCCGGCGTCCGACCCGACCTCTTCGTGGCAGGTGCGCAGCAAGGGCAAGAGCATGAAGGCGCTGATGGGCTCGCGCAGCAGCTATGCGGGCGACCACGTGGAACTGTCCGATCGCGGCGACGACTTCGCCTCCACCGTCGGCATCGGCGCGATTCCCTCCACCAAGTTCACCTGGCCGAAAGACACCGAGCATCCCTCCGAGCCGCTGCCGCCGGGCGGCCTGGTGCTCAACGCGGAGAAGGAGGCGCTGTGGCGCAAGTGGGTGGCCTTGTACAAACAGCACATGCTGCCCAAGGGCGAATACCTGGGCACGCTGTACGACATCGGCTTCGACAAGCCCGAGGCGCACGCCATCGCCAAGGACGGGGCGATGTATTACGCCTTCTACGCCGACCGGTTCAACGGCAAGGTGCCCTTGCGCGGCCTGGGCGCCGGACGCTACAAGGTGCGCGACCTGTTCAATGAAGTCGACCTTGGCGAGGTGGATGCCAGCGGGGCGAACCTGCCGGTGGCGTTCAAGCACTTCGTGTTGCTGCAGGCCACGCCGCTGGGGACGCCGGCATGAGCCTGGCAGCCAGCGCGGTCGCCGCGCCACGCCGTCGCCCCTGGCTGGTCTTCGCCGTCACCACCGTCGCGCTGTGGGGTGTGTGGGGCGCGCTGTCGCCGCTGTCGGCCGAGCACGGTTTCCCCGAAACGCTGGTGTATTGCGTGTGGGCGCTGACCATGATCCCGCCGGCGCTGTACATCCTGTGGCGCAGCGGCTGGGCGCTGGAGCATTCACCGCGCGCGATCGCCTACGGCATGGCCATCGGCCTGCTGGGCGCCGGCGGGCAGATGCTGCTGTTCCACACGCTGACCATCGGGCCGGCGTATTTCGTGTTTCCGATCATCTCGCTGTCGCCGGTGGTGACGATCGCCCTGTCCTTTGCGTTCCTGCGCGAGCGCACCGGCTGGAGCGGCGCGCTGGGCATCGTGCTGGCGCTGGTGGCATTGCCGATGCTGGACCTGTCGTTCGGCCGCGGCGCCGGCGGCGGACTGGGCTGGTTCCTGCAATCGCTGCTGATCATGCTGGCCTGGGGCGTGCAGGCTTACTTCATGCGCCTGGCCAACCACACCGTGCGCGCCGAGAGCATCTTCTTCTACATGATGCTGGGCGGCCTGCTGCTGGCGCCGGTGGCGCTGGCGATGACCGACTGGTCGCAGCCGATCAACACCGGCATCGACGGCCCGTGGATGACCGCCGCGATCCAGTTGCTCAACGCCATCGGCGCGCTGACCCTGGTCTACGCCTTCCGCCACGGCAAGGCGATCGTGGTGGCGCCGCTGACCAATGCCGGCGCCCCGCTGGTGACCGCCGCGCTGGCGCTGGTGTTCGCCAGCATCGTGCCGGGCCCGCTGAAAATGATCGGCCTGGTGCTGGCCCTGATTGCCTCGTTGCTGTTGGCACTCGAACCCGAGGCCGTGGCCGAAGCCGAGGGCGATCCCGACGTTTCCACCCCCTCCCCCGAATGGACTCCGTCCCCATGCACGTCCTCTCCGAGCTCATCGCCCGTCACAAGCAGGGACACGCCGGTGGCGTGACCTCGATCTGTTCCGCGCATCCCCTCGTGATCGAAGCCGGCCTGCGCCACGCGCAACGCACGGGACAGGCATTCGTGCTGTTCGAGGCCACCTGCAACCAGGTCAACCAGGACGGCGGCTACACCGGGATGAAGCCGGCCGATTTCGTCGCCTTCGTGCATGCGATCGCCGACCGCGTCGGCTTCGACCGCGCGCGCATCGCGCTGGGTGGCGATCACCTGGGGCCCAACCCGTGGACGTCGCTGGACGCGGACGCGGCGATGGACAAGGCCGAGGTGATGGTGGCCGCGTACGTGGCCGCCGGCTTCCGCAAGATCCACCTGGACTGCTCGATGGCCTGCCGCGGCGATCCCGAGCCGTTGCCGGAGGCGGAGATCGTGCGCCGTGCGGTACGCCTGTGCCGGGCCGCCGAGGTCGCTCACGCGCAGGCCGGCGGCGAGGCGCCGGTGTACGTGATCGGCACCGAGGTACCGGTGCCCGGCGGTGCCACCGAGGCCATCGAAGGCCTCGCCGTGACCACGCCGCAAGCCGCGCTGGCCACGATCGAGGCGCATCGCCAGGCCTTCGCCGCCGCGGGGCTGGACGCCGCATGGCAACGCGTGATCGCCTCCGTGGTGCAACCGGGCGTGGAGTTCGATCACCACGACGTGGCGGATTACGACCCGTCGAAAGCGCGCGAACTGAGCCACGCCATCACCGGCGTGCCGGGCATGGTGTTCGAGGCGCACTCGACCGACTACCAGACCCGCGACGCGCTGGCGGCGCTGGTACGCGATCATTTCGCCATCCTCAAGGTCGGCCCCGGCCTGACCTTCGCCCTGCGCGAGGCGCTGTGGGCGCTGGACGCGATCGAGCAGGAGTGGATCGGGGATGCGCGTCGGGCACGCCTGCGCGAGGTAACCCTGGCGCGCATGCGCGAGCAGCCCGGTTACTGGCGACGCTACTACCACGGCGAGGGCCACGCGCTGACCATCGACCTGCAATACAGCCTCAGCGACCGCATCCGCTATTACTGGCCGGACCCGGTGATCGAGCAGGCCTGCCAGCGCCTGTTCGACAACCTGCGCGCGACCCCGCCGCCGCTGCCGCTGATCAGCCAGTTCCTGCCGCACGCGCTGCGCGCGCTGCGCACCGGCGGCGCGACCAACGACCCGCTCTCCCTGACCATGGCACACATCAGTGCCGCACTCGACGACTACCACCATGCCTGCCATGACCATGACATCCACTGAGTACCTGGGCGCGTCCGAGTCCGAGCTGACCGCCGCGGGCGCGCTCTGCACCGCACGCGAGATCGAGCAGCAGCCACGGATGCTGCAGCGGACCCACGCGCTGGTGGCCGGGCTGCACGCGCAGATCCGGGCATTTGCCGGCCCGCTGATCGACGACCCTGCCGCGCGGGTGATCCTGACCGGCGCCGGCAGCTCGTCCTATATCGGCCAGTGCGTGGCGCCGCTGCTGGACCGCCGGCTGGCCGCCCGCGTGGACGCGGTGCCGACCACCGACATCGTGTGCGCCCCGCGCTTGTATCTGGAGCCGGAACAGCCACTGCTGCTGGTCTCCTTCGGCCGTTCCGGCAACAGCCCCGAAAGCCTGGCCGCGGTGGAACTCGCCGAGTCCCTGGTGCGCGACGTGCGCCACCTGGCGATCATCTGCAATGCCGACGGTGCGCTGGGCAAGGCGCCGGTTGCCCGTTCGATGACCCTGCTGCTGCCGGCCGAGACGCACGACGCCGGCTTCGCCATGACTTCCAGCTTCAGCTGCATGATGTACGCGGCCATGGCCGCGTTGTTGCCAACCGGCAGCATGGACGCGCGCATCGACGCCATTGCCGAGGCCACCGCGCGGGTCATCGCCGGATCGCTGCCGGCACTGAACGAGCTGGCGCGCGGCCAGTACGACCGCGTCGCCTACCTTGGCAGCGGCGTCTTGCAGGGGCTGGCCCGCGAGGCGGCGCTGAAGCTCGGCGAGCTCACCAATGGCGCGGTGGCGACCTGCTTCGAGTCGCCGCTGGGTTTCCGCCACGGGCCCAAGACCTTCGTCACCGAACACGCCCTGGTGATGGTGTTCGTGTCCAACGACCCGCTGACCCGCCGCTACGACCTCGACCTGGTGGACGAGCTGCGTCGTGACGGCCGCGCGGCGCGCATCATCGAGGTGAACGCCCAGCCGCGCGCTGCCGCGGGTGCCGACGGCATCACGGTGCCGGCGATGGCCGATGCCGCCGATGCGGATCTGCTGTGGCCGTACCTCGCCATCGCGCAGATCCACGCCTTCCTCCGTTCGCGCGCCATCGGCGTGACGCCCGACAATCCCAACCCCGCGGGCCTGGTGAACCGCGTCGTGCAGGGCGTGCGCCTGTACGCTCTGAGCGCATGAATCGGATGACTTACCTGGGCGTGGACGGCGGCGGAACGAAAACGCGTTTCGCCCTGATCGACGCTGACGGCCGACTGCTCGGCGAAGCGGAGCTCGGCACGACCTACCATCCCCATGTCGGGCTGGACGGCGTGCGTGCCATCCTGGCCGAGGGCGTGACCGCGGTGCTGGGCACCGCCGGCCGGACCCTGGCCGACATCGGCCATGCCTTCTTCGGGCTGCCCGCCTACGGCGAGGACAGCCGCGCCACCGCGCTGTTGCAAACGTGCCCCGCGGCGATCCTCGGCCACGACCGCTACACCTGCGACAACGACATGGTGTGCGGCTGGGCCGGCTCGCTGGGCTGCGCCGACGGCATCAACATCGTCGCCGGCACCGGTTCGATCGGCTACGGCCAACGCCAGGGCCTCGCGGCTCGCGCGGGCGGCTGGGGCGAGGCGTTCTCCGATGAAGGCTCGGCCTACTGGATCGCCATGCGCGGACTCAACGCCTACTCGCGCATGAGCGACGGTCGCCTGCCCCGCGGCCCGCTGCACGCGATCCTCAACGCGCACTTCCAGCTCGACAACGACCTGGACATCTGCGCCCATGTCTACGGCGGCAACTCCTACGCCCGCGGCGACCTGGCGCAGCTCTCGCGCCAGGTGGCCGAGGCGGCACGGGCCGGCGACGGCGTGGCCGCCACCATCTTCCGCGATGCCGGCCACGAGCTGGCCGGCATCTGCGACGCACTGCGACGGGCCCTGCACTTCGAAGCCGGCGAAACCGTACCGGTGTCCCATTCCGGCGGCGCCTTCAATGCCGACGAACTGCTGCTGGCACCGCTGCGCGAGGCGCTTGCCGCCGCAAGCACGGATTTCGACCTGCGGCCGCCGTTGCACGCGCCGCATTACGGCGCCGCGCTCTACGCGGCCCGGCTCGCCGGCCACCCGGTGCAGGCGGCAACGCGGGCTGCCGTCGCCCCCTGAGCGAGACTGTCCGGTTCGCCGCGGACTTTTGCCGGGACCGCCCTACAAGCCTTTCGCCGCCTGCGCCACCGCGCGGAACAACGCGCGGCCCTTGTTCATCGTCTCCTCCCACTCGGCGGCGGGGTCGGAGTCGAACACGATGCCTGCGCCGGCCTGCACGTGCAGGCGGCCGCCGTGGATCACCGCGGTGCGGATCGCGATGGCGGTGTCGGCGTCGCCCCACCAGCCGATCCAGCCGATCGCGCCGCCGTAGATGTTGCGCTTGTGCGGTTCCAGCTCCTGGATGATCTCCAGCGCGCGCACCTTCGGCGCGCCGGAAAGCGTGCCGGCCGGGAAGGTCGCCTTGAGCACGTCCATGTAGCTCAGGCCTTCGCGCACCGTACCCTGCACCTGCGAGACGATGTGCATCACGTGCGAGTAGCGCTCGATCGCGAACGAGTCGCCCACTTCCACGCTGCCGGTCTCGCTGATGCGACCGAGATCGTTGCGGCCGAGGTCGATCAGCATCACGTGCTCGGCGCGCTCCTTCGGATCGGCCAGCAACTCCGCTTCCAGCGCGCGGTCCTCTTCCTCCGTGGCGCCGCGCTTGCGCGTGCCGGCGAGCGGGCGCACCACCACCTTGCCGCCCTTCAACCGCGCCAGGATCTCCGGCGAGGAACCCACGATCTGGGTGTCGCCGAGATCGACGAAGTACATGTAGGGCGAGGGATTCATCGCGCGCAGCGCGCGGTACACGTCCACCGGCCGCGCGTTGAAGCGCACGGAAAGGCGCTGTGACGGCACCACCTGGAAGATGTCGCCGGCGCGGATGTATTCCTTCGCGCGCTCGACCATCGCCTCGAACTCGTCCCTGGTGAACGAGGACTTGAAGTCGCTTTCGTCCAGCGCGACCGACTGGGTCAGCTGCGGATACGAGGCGCCGCCCTGGCGCAGCCGATGGACCAGCGCATCGAGCCGCCGCTGCGCCTGCGCGTAGGCGTGCGGCTGCGACGGATCGGCGTGCACGATCAGGTACAGCCGGCCCTTGAGGTTGTCGAATACCGCCACCTCCTCGGCCAGCATCAGCAGCACGTCGGGCGTGCCCAGCTCGTCGAGGCGGTCCCACTGCGCCAGCCGCGGCTCGATGTAGCCGATCGTCTCGAAACCGAAGTAGCCGACCAGGCCGCCGGAGAATGCGGGCAGCTGCGGCAACTGCGGCACGTCGTACTGCGCGCGCAGCTTCTCGATCTCCGCCAGCGGATCGTCGAGATGGCGGCGCTCGGTGATCTCGCCGGAATCCTCCACTTCCAGCTCATGCCCGCGCAGGCGGAACACCCGCTTCGCCGGCAGGCCGATGATCGAATAACGCCCCCAGGTGGCGCCGCCCTCGACCGACTCGAACAGGAAGGTATACGGACCGTCGGCGAGCTTCAGGTACACCGACAGCGGCGTGTCGAGGTCGGAGAACACCTCGCGCACCAGCGGGATGCGCGTGTGACCGCGGGCGGCCAGCGCGTCGAATTCGTTTCGGCTGATGGGGTCGGGAGAGCTCACGGGTCGCGGTTCCGGGTGGTCACGAAGGGGAAACGAGCATTGTAGGCCAAGCGCAGGCGCCGCCGCGGCGCGCTTGATACGCTGGTGGCGGCGGTCTACTCTCGACGGTCGGGCTACAGGGGACCGTGCGTGGATCAGTATTGCGTCGTAGTGTGCGGCTTGCGGGCCGGTGCGTCGGACGAGGCGTCGACGTGGGCGCCGGTGGCGGCCGCGCTGAGGATGGAGCACGACGAATTTTCCCGGCGCGTGGTCGCCGCGCTGCCGCGGATCGTGCGCCAGCAACTGGACCGCTCCAGCGCCGAGCGCATCGCGCAGTTGCTGCAAGGCCTGCACGTCGATGCCCGCGCGCTCCCCGGCGACGAAGAACTGGCGTACATCGACCGCGACGGCAGCAGCCGCGGGCCGTTGCCGCGGTCGGCGCTGGACGCGTTCATCGCGCCGGGCGAGTCGTATCGGCTGCACGGCAGCCTGGCATGGCAGATCTGGCCGGAGCCGCTGGAGTACGAGTCCTCGCCCCCGCCCGCACAGGCATTCGACGAGGTGATGGCCGCGCCCGTCGACGAAGCCTTCGCCGCGGCGCCCATCGAGCCGCTCGACGATGAACCGCCTGCGCCCGCGGCCGTGAGCGCGTCGCCCGGCCTGCCGCCGCCATTGCCCACCGCGTCGTCGCCCGCGGCCGTCGAGCCGCCGGTGCCTGGCGACGAGCTGGCGACAGACGATGCCCTGATCAATCCGTCGTCGGACGAGCCCGTCGGCGAAGCCGACGTCGCCGCCCCGCCAGCCGAGACCACAAGCCACCCGCCACGACGCTCGCGGCTGGGTCGCATGTTGCTGCTGCTGGCACTCGTCGGCGTGGCCGCGTGGGCTTATCTGAATTGGGGCGCCGATACGCACGTCGACGATTCCCCGCCGGCGGCAGCGGTCGGCCATGCGCAGCCGGCGAACAGCACCACCGCGGCAGCGGCAGCGGCAGCGGCAGCGGCGACTTCGGCCGCGGCAGCGCCCGCCATGGCCGCGTCCACCCCGACGGCAAGCGCCAGTTCGACGCCCGCGGCGGCGACGTCGGTCCCGGCCTCCGGCGGCACGGCGGCCTTGCCTGCGGCGGCCGCGACCACGGCGGCACCGGCAGCGGCATCCAGCGCGGCGCCCGCTGCATCGGCCAGCGCCGTGCCGGCGCATGCGGCCAGCGCGATGGCCACGCCCACCACGCCCGCGGCGGCGGGCTCGTCAGCTCGGAGCTGAAGCTCAGGCGGTTTCGGTCACCGGCTCCACTGCCGGCGCGGCATCCGCCGCCATGTCTGCCGACGCCTCCGCACCACCGGCGAGCGCGAGCAAGGCCTGGTTCTCGCGCATCACCTCGCGCAAGGCCAGCAGCGCACGCACGTTGCGTTCCAGCTCGGCGATCGAGATCGGGAAGAAACCGTCGTCGCGGTCGCTGACCACCCAGCTGCGCGCACGCGCCAGGTCGACCGGGATCTGCGCGGCATGCAACGCCTCGACCACATCCGCGGGACGCAACTCGGCCAGCTCGCACACCAGTCGCCACAGCCAGTTCATGCGTTGCGGATCGGTGGCACGCAACAGCGGCGGGCGGCGATAGGGTTGCCGGCTGAGGTTGGGGACATCCATGGCGACATTTCCGCGGGAAGCCGAGATGTCCGGATAGCGGCACACGGCGGCGAAGCTTTAACCGCCCAGCCGCTGCCGCGGCATGCCGCGCAGGGTGAGGGTGAACGCCACGCCGCTGCCGTCGTCGAGATTGCGCGCGCTGACGCTGCCGCCATGGCGCTCGGCGACCAGGCGCACCACGTACAAGCCCAGGCCCAGGTGCGGCGCCTCGCCGGGCACCGCCTTGTCGCGCAGGCTGACCAGCGAGTCGAACAAGCGGCCCTGCATCGCCGCGGGCAACGGCGGGCCCTGGTTGGCCAGCTCGATCTCGGCGCCACCGTCGAGCGCACGCAGGCTCAGCCGCAGCCAGCCCTGCGCGGGGGTGAACGAGAGGGCGTTGTCGAACAGCTTGTCCAGCGCCTGCGCGATCAGTTCCGGCGCGCCGTGCAGCGGCAGCGGCGCATCCGGCAGGCGGCAATCGAGCCGGCGCGTGCCGACCAGCGGGCGGTAGCCGTCGGCGCAGCCGCGCACCACGTCGCGCAGGTCGACATCCTCGGGCTCGGCCGCTTCGATCGAGCGCTCCATCCGGCTCGACTCGCTCATCGCCCGCACCAATGCGCCCAGCCGCGCCACCCCGTCGCGGGCGCGTTCCAGGTAGGGCTTGGCCGGCTCCGGCAGCGCGGCGTGCTGCTGCAGCGCGTGTTCCAGGTTGTCCAGCGAGGACTTCACGATCGCCAGCGGCGTGTTCAACTCGTGCGACAGCTTCGAGGCGAGCGTGCGCAGGTAATCGGTGTAGTTGCCCACGGCCACGAACAGCTTCTCGAAGCTGCGGGCGAGATCGCCGATCTCGTCCGGCGCGTCGATCATCGGGAAGCGGTCCGGATTCAATTGGCCGTCCAGACGTCCATCGTTGCGCTGCGCCCGCTCGACGGCATTGCGCAGCCGCGCCAGGCGCAGGCTGAGCCGGGTGGCGAACGCCAGCAGGATGCCGCCGGCCAGCAGCAGCACGACGAAGCTGGTCAGCAGCACGCCGAACAGCGCGCGGTTGGCCAGCAGCGGCACGGTGCGACTGGACTGCTCCAGCAGCAGCACGCCCTCGACCTTGCCGGCCCGCTCGATCGGCACCGCCGCGGCGAGCACCACGCTGCCGCGCTCCTCGCCGTGGCGCCAGCGGCTGATTGCATGGCCGGCACGTGCCTGCTCCACCTCGCGGGTATCCAGCCGCGGCACGTCCTGCGCCCACAGGTTGGCGTCGTCCAGGCGAGTGGCAAGCAGCGAGCGATAGACCAGCGAGGCGAACCAGCCCGGGTCGCGCTCGGCCGCGCTGCTGCCATGCAGGCGGCCGCTGCGCGCCAGCAGCCAGCCGGCCGGTGACAGCACGCGCGCTTGCACACCCGTAGGCACCAGCTGCGCCAGCTCGCCGGACAGCACCGCCGAGTAGCGGCGCAATGGGCGCGACTCGACGGCCTGCCGATCGCCGCCGCTGCTGGCGTCATAGGCGCCGATACCCAGGCGGCTCGGCGCCGGTTGCCTCGGCAGGCGCAGCTCGACCTGGTAGCCGCTGCCGTCCTCCTGCCAGCTCGCGCCGAGCTGATCGGGCAGGCCGGGCACCGGCGGGTCCAGCGGCAACGCCTGCAGCGGCCCCGGTGCCGCGCTGGCCAGCAGGTAGCGCCGCTGGCCGGCGGCGTTGCCGAGGGCGAGAATCAGATGGTCGGCCAGCAGCGCGTTCGCGTCTTCGGCATCGGCGCGGGTGCGGTGGGTGTCGGCCACCTGCGCATGCAGGTAGAAGCCGTCCGCATCCTCGGCCAGCAACAGCTGTCCGCGTCGCGCGAACGGCTGGCTCCATGGCGTCAGCGGTGCCCAGTCGTCGCCGTAGCCGTCGACGGTGATCGGCGTGGGCGCCTCCTGCACGTACCAGCTCGGGCCGTCGGCCGGCGGCAACGCACGGGTCACCACCAGGCTGCGCGCCACCACCTGCGCCGAGGCCACCAGGGCCTGGGCCTGGCCGTCGCGCAGCAACGACTCCATCTGGCGCACGTCGAACCAGCCGGCCACCGGCAGCGCCAGCGTGCACAGTGCCACCAGCAGCAGCTTGCGACGCAGGCTCATGCCGCCCCGGTCCGTCGCTCAGCGGGCATCGGCCGGTGCCGTGGCACGCTGGTAGCGCGAGGCCATCACCACCCGCATGAAGTCATCCAGCAGCGCACGCCGCGTGGGGTCGCCGTCATCGAAGGCCATCGACCAGCTGTAGCGGATGCCGCTGGCCTGGCCCGGATCGCAGAACACCAGCACGTCGTCGACGTGGTCGCTGCCTTCGTAGACGCTGGCCTCGCAGGACATGTGCGGATGGCGCACGGCGAAGCTGGCGGCCTTGCCGGCGGGGTCGAGCTGGAGGTAGCGCTTCCGGTCGGCCTGCACCTCGGCGGCCAGGCTGGGCAGCACGCGCGGCCACACGTTCAGCACCATCACCCGCTGCGGCTTGCCGCTCCACTCGCCCTGGTACAGCACCGCGTTGACGCCGATCGCCTGGGCGTAGGTGCAACAGTCGCGCGTCCAGCCCGGCGGCGATGCCACCGCTATCGTCCAGGCCGGCGCGTTGCCGTCGCGGGCGCCGCGGGCCAGCACGTCGTCGTCGGTGCCGGTCGCCCAGGTCAGCGCCGCGCAGAACAACAGTGCCAGCGCCACGCACAGACGCGCGCTCACGGCTTCCACCGGTAGCCCACGCCATGCACCGTCTCGATCGCGTCGAACTCGGGCGCCACCGCCACGAACTTCTTGCGGATGCGCTTGATGTGCGAGGTGATGGTGGCGTCGTCCACCACCAGCTCCGCCTCGCGCATCAGCTGGTCGCGGTTCTTCACGTGGCCGGGGAAGCGCACCAGCGTGTGCACCATCCAGAACTCGGTGACGGTGAGCGGGATTTCCGCGCCGTTCCAGGTGATGCGCATGCGCTCGGATTCCAGCTTCAGCGGGCCGTGCTCGAGCACCGTCTCGCTGGAGGCGGGCGCCTTCAGCGACTCGATCCGGCGGAACAGCGCGGCAATGCGCGCGGCCAGCTGGTGCAGGCTGGTGTCCTTGCTGAGGTAGTCGTCCGCGCCCAGCCGCAAGCCGGAGATCACGTCGAAATCCGAGTCGCGCGCGGTGAGGAAGATCAGCGGCAGCGTCGACGATTTCGCGCGCAGTTCGCGGCACAGGTCGAAGCCGCCCTCCGGTTCGTCGCCCAGGCCGATGTCGATGATGACCAGCTCGGGCAACTTCATCGCGAACGCGCTGGACGCTTCCTGGCGCGAACCGTAGCCGCGCGCGTCGTAGCCGAAACGGTTCAGCGCCTCGACGTAGTTGGCGCGGATCAGCGGTTCGTCCTCGACGATGGCAATGCTGCGGCCCATGGCGCACTCCTTGGATGATGGCTGCAGCGTGCTATGCGCGCCGCGCGGGCGCAAGCGGTCGCAGCGCGCTGCCAGCGATTTGCCACAAGCCGCCGGCAAATCGCCCGGCAGCGGCCGGCGCACGCGCCGCGACGGAGGCTTTGATGTGATCCACGCACTCCATCACGAGGTCACTCATGGACACCCGCCGCAACGAACACGACCCCCGCGCCGAACTGCACGGCTTCGAGCCGCTGCGCACCGGCCTGGCGCTGGGCGCCCTGCTGCTGGGCCTGTTGGTCGGCTTCTTCTGAAGGAGGCGCGCCATGTCCCGTCATCTGTCCAGACTCGATCCGTTTGCCGTGGTGGAAGTCGTCCGCGCACCCGGCGCGAAAGGAATCGCGCCGGGTGCGGCCCGGGACGACACCGATCCCGACTGGCAACCGCTGTAACCGTGTTCCTCCCCCTGGTGGTTGCTTGCCCCTCGCTTGCGAGGGGCTTTTTTTCGTGCGCGTGCTGCCCGCCCTTTGCCACGACTGGCCCGAACGCCGCCGCCGGCGCGGCTCCCGCGCGACCTTCACGCGTGCGGCAATGCCATCGTGGCTCGGGCCACAGGAGGACACCGACATGCATGCAGCAATACGGCTTTCGCGCACATGGCGTCACTGGTTGATGGTCGGCAGCCTGATGCTGGCCGCCGGACTGGGCCTCGATGCGGTGTGGCTGCACGCCCGGGTCGCGCTGGCGCAATGGCTGAACATGCGCGCGCAGGCTCGATCCAGCCGGCTGCGGCCGCGATCCGCACAGCGAACCTGAACGACACAGTTGGCAAATTGAGCCTCGCCGCGGGAACCAATCGGCAGGTACCGGGTCGGACCTGATGATTGGCGTGCGTTCCTCTTTGCCGTGGAACCTGCCGGTGCGAGGTTTGCGAGCTCCCTGGCGGACTTTCGCGCCGGCACGCGCCAATCCATGGTGTTTTCCCCCTTGCGTCCCCGACGACGTTTATCCCGGTGCCTCCCTCCTGGCGCCGGGATTTTTTCTTTGTGCCGTCTGGCCAGGCGATCGCCTTGCGCGTGGCGGCGGGCACCCTCAACCGATCGCCTTGCGCATGGCGGCGGGCATCCTCACTCGATCGCCTTGCGCATGGCGGCGGGCATCCTCACTCGATCGCCTTGCGCATGGCGGCGATCTCGGCCGCGTAATCCTTCGCATGGAAGATCGCCGAGCCGGCCACGAAGGTGTCGGCGCCGGCGGCGGCGATCGCGCCGATGTTGTCGGCGGTGACGCCGCCGTCGACTTCCAGCCGGATCGCCCGGCCGCTGGCTTCGATCCGCTCACGCGCCTGGCGCAGCTTCTCCAGCGTGCCAGGGATGAACTTCTGCCCGCCGAAACCGGGGTTCACCGACATGATGAGGATCATGTCCAGCTTGTCCATCACGTAATCGAGATGGTCCAGCGGCGTGGCCGGGTTGAACACCAGCCCGGCCTGGCAGCCGGATTCCCGGATCAGCCCCAGCGTGCGGTCGACATGCTCGCTCGCTTCCGGATGGAAGCTGATCAGGCTGGCGCCGGCCTTGGCGAAATCCGGCACGATGCGATCGACCGGCTTGACCATCAGGTGCACGTCGATCGGCGCCGTGATGCCGTACTTGCGCAACGAGGCGAGCACCATCGGCCCGATCGTGAGGTTCGGCACGTAGTGGTTGTCCATCACGTCGAAATGCACCCAGTCCGCCCCCGCGGCGAGCGCCGCGGCGGTGTCCTCGCCCAGCCGGGCGAAATCGGCGGCGAGGATGGACGGGGCGATGATCGGGGATTGCTTGGGCATGGGTGGCTACCGGGCGGCTCGAAGACGACGTCTATTGTAGGAGCCCGCTCGCGGGCGATGCTCCTGCTCTTGCGAATGCCGAACCTCGAAGCCCGAAAAGGAGCATCGCCCGCGAGCGGGCTCCTTGTACGTTGGTCATCGAGGGCGGCAGGCGTAAGGTCGTCCACGTTTTCGGGGAAGCCGCGGGCTCCTTGAGGCAGCCTGGCTGACCTCGCACGTAGAGCGGCTCCCCGCCCCATTCGCTGAGCACGATAAGTGTCCCGGGCCGTTGAGCCAGCGTGACAAGGGTGTGCCGCGAGAGTGCGGGGTCGGGGAACCTGAAAACATCCTACCCCACGATACCGCACGAGGCACGCGCATGACTTCTTCTTCGGATACGGCTTGGCTGGCATTGGACATCGGCGCGAAGTCCCATGCCTGGGCCAGCGAGATCGCCGGCGAGCGTGAGCAAGGCACGGTGGATAACACGGCGCCAGCCTTGCTGACGTTCCTGAAAGGGCGCTTGCGCCACGGCATGACGCTGCGCGTACTGGTCGAGGCCACGGGCGTGTATTACCTGGACGTGGCGCTGCAGGCGCAGCAGCTGGGCGCCGAGGTGATGGTGATCAACCCGCGCGTGGCGCACCACTTCGCGCAAGCGCTGAACCAGCGTAACAAGACCGACCGGCTGGACGCCAAGATGCTGCTGGAATGCCTTCAGCGCATGCCGTTCCTGGCCTGGGTGGCGCCGAGCGAGGCGCACCTGCAGCTGCGGAGCTACGGACGTTTCCTTGTCCAGCTGACCGAGGCGAACACCGCCAACAAGAACCGCCTGCACGCCTTGCAAAGCGTCAAAGGCAGCCCGCGCCTGTTGCGCGACGAGCTCAAGCGCATGATCGCCAGCACCGACAAGCGCATCGCGCGCATCCGCACCCACGCCATCGCCCTGATCCGCGAGGAGCCTCACTTGAACGCCTGCTTCAAGGCACTGTGCAGCTTCACGGGCATCGCCGACGTCTCCGCTGTCGCCCTGCTCAGTGAACTGATCACCCTGCCACCCACGCTCAGCAGCCGCGCCTGCGTCAGCCACGCCGGCCTCGACCCGCGCGTGTTCGAATCCGGCACCAGCGTGCACAAGGCGCCGCGCATCTCCCGCCACGGCAACAAGTACCTGCGCCGCGCGCTCTTCCTGCCCGCCATGAGCGCGACCGTGCACGACCCACGCGCCAAGGCCTTCAAGGAACGCCTTGTCGCCCGCGGCAAGAAGCCCTTGCAGGCCACCACCGCCGTCATGCGCAAGATGCTCACCGCCGCTTGGGCCGTCATGAAAAACCCCGCCCTCTACGACTCCGCTCTCCTCTATGCAGACCTCGAAAAGGCTTGACTTCGATCTAAGTGTCTACTTGAATCCTCTTGCTTCCTTGATGCGGTCGTAGGCGGCGTTGATCTCGCTGGCGCGCGACTCGGCGCGCTTGCGCATGTCTTCGGGCAGGTCGCCGAGGCGGTCGGGGTGGTGCTCGGAGATCAGCTTGCGGTAGGCGCGCTTGATGGCGCGCTCGTCGGCGTTGCGGTCGATGCCCAGCACGGCATAGGGATCGGGCCCTTGCGGCGTGCGTTGCGGCGGCACGTAGCCGCCGCCATTGCCGTACTGCTGGCGGCCGCCGCGCGGGCCGCCCGCGCCCTGGTTCCAGGCGTAGCCCTTCATCGCCATCAGCGCCATCAGCTCCATGTCGCTGACGCGCAGCGCGAAGGCGAGCTGGCGCAGGATCGACATCTTCTCCGGTCCCGGGTTGCCCTCGGACAGTACCGTCTCGATCACCACGTCCAGCACCGGGAACGCGTGGTCGCGGCGCAGGCCGACCCAGCTGCGCAGCTCGGCGATGGTGCGGGTGACGTCGAACTCAGGCTGCTTGCCCGCATTGAAGCTGGCCACGGCCTGCGCGCGCTGCTCGGCGGTCAGGCCCATGCGCGTCATCAGCCGCTCGGCCACCGCGATCTCGGCCTCGGAGACGCGACCGTCGGACTTGGCCACCGCGCCAAGCAGGGTGAACAGCGGGCCGACGAAACCGCCGGCCTCGGGCGTGGCCTGGCGGCGCTGGCTGTGGCGCAGGTTGTCGAAGATGAAACCGAGCACCGCGCCCACCACCGCGCCCGGCATGTGGCCGACCAGCAGGCCGAAGATGCCGAACCAGATCGTGTAGGTGAAACTCATGGCTGCACCTGCGCCGGCGCGGCTGCCTGCGCGCTGTACCAGCGTGCCAGCGCGTCGAGCTCGGCGGCGTTCAGCGGACCGATCGCCGCGCGCATCACCGGCACGTTGCGGCGGCCATCGCGGTACTGCTTGAGCGCATCGCGCAGATAATCCAGCCGCTGCCCGGCCAGGTTCGGCACGCCGGGCATGTGCGCCTGCCCGGTCTCGCCGTGGCAGGCCGCGCAGAGGCCGAGCCGGCCGGGCCGGGAGGCAGATTGGGCAAGGCTGGGCGAGGCGGCCAGGCAAAGCGCCGCGATCAGGAATATTCGCATCGGCAACACATGGGGCCAAAGGATGCCAATTCTAGCAGTGCGCCCGATCGGCCCGGCGGCACGCTCCCGGCGCCGTGCCGGCAGTCGCTACAATAGACATTTGCCGCCTCGTGGAACCCGCCGTGCCCACCACCCTGCCCCAATCGAACCTGCCTGGCCTCGAGCTGATCCATCGCGGCAAGGTGCGCGATGTCTACGCGCTGGATGATCAGCGGCTGCTGATGGTGGCCACCGACCGGTTGTCGGCGTTCGACGTGGTGATGCCCAACCCGATCCCGGGCAAGGGCGAGATGCTCACCCAGATCTCCAACTTCTGGTTCGGCAAGACCGCGCACCTGGTACCGAACCACCTGCTCGACGTACCCCTGGCCGAGGTGCTGCCGCGCGGCACCGACCTCAAGCTGTACGAGAAGCGCGCGGTGGTGGTGCGGCGGCTGAAACCGGTGCCGGTGGAATGCATCGCCCGCGGCTACCTGATCGGCTCGGGCTGGAAGGATTACCAGGCCAGCGGTGCGCTGTGCGGCATCGCGCTGCCGACCGGCCTCAAGCAGGCGCAGCAGTTGCCCGAACCAATCTTCACGCCCTCGACCAAGGCGGCGGTGGGCGACCACGACCAGAACGTCAGCTTCGACGCCGTGGTGGACGCAGTCGGCGCCGACCTCGCCGGGCAGGTGCGCGACGCCACGCTGGCGATCTACCGCTGGGCCGCCGCCTATGCGGCCGAGCGCGGCATCATCATCGCCGACACCAAGTTCGAGTTCGGCACCGATGCGAGCGGCAAGCTCTACGTGATGGACGAGATGCTCACCCCGGATTCCTCCCGCTTCTGGCCGGCCGACGAATACCGCACCGGCATCAGCCCGCCCAGCTACGACAAGCAGTTCGTGCGCGACTGGCTGGAGACGCAGCACTGGAACAAGACCGCGCCCGGCCCGGTGATCCCGGACGAGGTGATCGCACGCACCGCGGCCAAGTATGCCGAGGCGCTGCACAAGCTGGCCGGCATCCGGCTCGACTGAGGTTTCATCGAGGGGGAACGCTCATGCGCACCATGCAGGACTGGCTCGACAGTTACAGCAGCGACCACCAGAACCCGACCAACCAGATGTTCCACTGGTTCTGCGTGCCGCCGATCGTGTGGTCGGTGATCGCGCTGCTGTGGGCGGCCCCGGTGCCGTTCACCGCGCTGCGCCCCGGTTCGTGGGCGGTGCTGGTGATGGTGCTGGCGTTCTACTGGTACTGGAAGCGCTCGCACCGGCTCGCGGCGGGCCTGCTGATCGCGTTCGCCGTGCTGGGCCTGTTCACCAACTTCCTGTACTGGCGGCTGGGCGCGCCGGCGCTGGCGTGGTGGGCGGTCGGCGTGTTCGTGGTGGCCTGGATCGGCCAGTTCATCGGCCACAAGTACGAAGGCCGCAAGCCCAGCTTCCTCACCGATCTGTCCTATCTGCTGGTCGGCCCGGCGTGGCTGATGGCCAAGCTCTATCGCAAACTGGGACTCCGCCAGATCACATGAATACCGCACTTGCCGTGACCAGCACCCTGCTCTGGTGGGTGCTCTACAGCAGCATGGCGGCGCTGGTGTTCGCGCTGATCGGCTGGTCGGTGCTGCGCTGGACCGAGCGCTGCGCGGTGGTGTTCAACCGCGTCTACCTCGCCTGCCTGCTGTGGACGATGCTCGGACTGTTGCTGGTGTTCCTGGTGGCCGTCTACGAAGGCGCGGTGCATCCACCCTACGGCGGCCTGCTGCACTCGGGCCTGCTGCGCGTCGCGCTGGTGCTGGACATGCTGCTCGGCGCGGTCCTGCTGTGGCGGCTAGTGCCGCGCATCGACGCCCGCCGCATCCGCCCCGGCAGCGCCTGCATGGCGGTGGCCGCGAGCATGGCGATCGGGTTCGGCGTGGCCACCACGCTGGTGTAGCCAGACCGCACGAGGCGCGGGTCAGCCCGCGCCTCGTGCCGGACACGCCGGATCAGTGCGCGAGGATCGCCGCGCCGAAAATGAGCACGACGAGGAAGCCCAGCACCATGCCGGCCACCATGTTGATCAGCTCGACCACGCAGGCCTTGCCGAAGCCGATCTCGCTGCCGTCCGCGGCCCGCAGCAGGTAATTCACCACGACGGCACCGACGAGGAAGGTCACGATCAGCGACAGCACGCTGCTGTGCACCACCATGCCGAGGATCAGCATCGCCGCGAACGCGCCGACATAGGTCAGCACCACCGCGCCCAATGCACGCAGGTAGGACGGCATGAAACCGACCACCAGGCGGAAGGACACGCTGAGGATCAGCGCGCCGAGCGCGATGCCCACGACGATCATGATCAGCATGGCGAATAGGCCCATGCCGGCCAACGCGGCAAACGTAGAAGTACCCATAAAATCCCCTGGATTGCGATGGAAGGAAAACCGCCCGGTGGCATCCCCATGCCTGGCCGGGCGGCGGCTCCAGCCTAACCGATTCCCTGCGCGGCGGCAGCGCCGGAGTCAGTGGAAATCGCGCGAGCGACTGTCCAGCTCGCCCAGCCACGCACTCATGTCGGTAAGCCGCCGGGCGATCAGGTGGGCCACGCCGTCGACGCACTCCCACTGCCCTTCCACCCCGAGCAGGCGCGCCTCCAGATACGCGCGCCGTTGCCGCTCGGCCACCTGGCTCCACACCACCACGTTGATCGCGCCGTGCTCGTCTTCGATGGTGATGAAGGTGACGCCGCTGGCGGTCTGCGGGCGCTGGCGCTGGGTGACCAGGCCGGCGGCGCGCACCGTGCTCTGGTGCGCTTGGCCGCGCAGACTGCGCGAGTCGGCGAAACGCGCTGCGTGCAGGCGCGGGCGGATCAGTTGCAGCGGGTGCGGGCCGAGGCTGAGTCCGGTGCGCGCATAGTCCGACTGCAGGTTTTCCGCCACCGACGGCACCGGCAGCACGACGGCCTCTTCCGCCGGACTGGCGCGCCCGAACAACGGCAGCTGCGATTCGACCCCGGCCACCGCCCACTTCGCGCGATGGCGATGACCCGCCAGGCCGCGCAAGGCGCCCGCCTCGGCCAGCAGTTCCTGCTGGCGGCGGTCGATGCCGGTGCGGGCGCACAGCTCCGTCACGTCGACGAAGGCACGCACGGCGCGCGCTGCCGAAATCCGCCCGGCGACATCTTCGCGAAAACCGCGCACTTGCCGCAGCCCGAGCCGCAGCGCCGGCTGATCGCGCCCGTCGTCCTCCAGCGTGCAGTCCCAGTCGCTGTGGCGCACGTCGACCGGGCGCACCGCGATGCCGTGGCGCTGCGCGTCCTGCACGATCTGGCTGGGCCCGTAGAAACCCATCGGCTGCGCGTTGAGCAGGGCACAGGCGAACGCAGCCGGCTCGTGGCATTTCAGCCAGCAGCTGGCGTAGACGATGCCGGCGAAACTGGCCGCGTGGCTCTCGGGAAAACCGTAGCTGCCGAAGCCCTTGATCTGCTCGAACAGTCGCGCGGCGAACTCGGCGGTGTAGCCGCGTTCGAGCATGCCGCGGATGATCCGCTCGCGGTGGTGCTCCATGCCGCCGTGACGTTTCCACGCCGCCATCGCGCGGCGCAGCTGGTCGGCCTCGCCGGCCGTGTAGCCGGCCGCCACGATCGCCAGCTTCATCACCTGCTCCTGGAACAGCGGCACGCCCAGGGTGCGTTCGAACACCGCCTTCAGATCCTCCGAGGGATAGTCCACCGGCTCCTCGCCGCGCCGGCGGCGCAGGTACGGATGCACCATGTCGCCCTGGATCGGGCCGGGCCGCACGATCGCCACCTGGATCACCAGGTCGTAGAAATTTTCCGGGCGATGCCGCGGCAGCATCGC
The DNA here is from genome assembly GCF_052978325.1 of Rhodanobacter sp. UC4443_H10. Classification (NCBI taxonomy): domain Bacteria; kingdom Pseudomonadati; phylum Pseudomonadota; class Gammaproteobacteria; order Lysobacterales; family Rhodanobacteraceae; genus Rhodanobacter; species Rhodanobacter sp. UC4443_H10. The sequence continues at coordinate 2,039,102 of NZ_CM129668.1, forward strand.
CATCTGCGCGCGACTCTCGATCTGGAACACGCCGACGGTGTCGGCGCGCTGGATCATCTCGTACGTTTGCGGGTCTTCGGTCGGCAGCGTCGCCAGGCTGTAATCCTGGCCGCGATGCGCGCGCAGCAGGTCCAGGCAACGGCGCACGCAGCTGAGCATGCCCAGCGCCAGGCAATCGACCTTGAGCAGGCGCATGGTGTCGAGGTCGTCCTTGTCCCACTGGATGATGGTGCGATCGGGCATCGCCGCGTTTTCCACCGGCACCAGCTCGGCCAGCGGTGCGTCGCTGATCACGAAGCCGCCCACGTGCTGCGACAGGTGCCGCGGCATGTCGCGCAACTCGGCGGTGAGTTTCAGCACCCGGCGCAGCACCGCGCCCTGCGGGTCGAAACCGTGTTCGCGCAGGCGTTCGTCCAGCGATTGCTCACCGCGCCAGCCGAAGATGCCGCTCAGCTGGTCCACCTGGTCCGGCGGCAGGCCCAGCGCCTTGGCCACGTCGCGCACGGCGCTCCTGCCGCGATAGCAGATCACCGTGGCCGCCAGCGCGGCACGCTCGCGGCCGTACTTGGCATAGATGTACTGGATCACTTCCTCGCGCCGCTCGTGCTCGAAATCCACGTCGATGTCGGGCGGCTCGTTGCGCTCCTTGCTGATGAAACGCTCCACCAGCAGGTTCATCCGCGCCGGGTCGACCTCGGTGACGCCGAGCGCGAAACACACGGCGGAGTTGGCCGCCGAGCCGCGGCCCTGGCAGAGAATTCCCTTGCTGCGGGCGAAGTGCACGATGTCGTGCACGGTGAGGAAATAGGACTCGTACTTCAGATATTCGATCAGGCCCAGCTCGTGCTCGATCTGTGCGCGGACTTTCTCCGGCACGCCATCCGGCCAGCGCCAGCGCATGCCTTGTTCGGTGAGATGGCGCAGCCAGCTGCTGGCGCTGTGGCCGGCCGGCACCAGTTCGGCGGGGTAGCGGTATTCCAGTTCGTCGAGGCTGAACGTGCAGCGCGCGGCGATGGCGGTGCTTTCGAGCATCAGCGCGGCAGGGTAGATCGCACCCAGTGCCTCGCGCCGGCGCAGGTGGCGCTCGCCGTTGCGGAAGATCAGCGCGCCGGCTTCGGCCAGCGGCACGCGATGGCGGATCGCGGTCAGCGTGTTCTGCAACGCCAGCCGGCGACGCACGTGCATGTGCACGTCGCCGGCGGCAACCAGCGGCAGGTCGAGGCTGTGCCCGAGCCGCTGCAGCTCGCGCAGGCGTTGCGCGTCGTCCGGCCCGTGATGCAGTTCCACCGCCAGCCACGCCCGCTCGGCGAAGGTGTCGCGCATCCAGCGACCGTGCGCGACATCGGGCTCGCGCCCGGGCATCCACAGCGCGAAGGTGCCCGGCACGCCATCGGCGAGATCGGCGCGCTGCAGCCGGTACGTACCCTTGGCCGCGGCGCGGCGGCCACGGGTGATCAGCGCGCACAGTGCGGTATAGCCGGCCTTGTTCTCGCACAGCAGCACCAGTTTGGGGCCGTCGTCGAGCTGGAATTCGGCGCCGACGATCAGCTTCACGCCGGTGGCGCGCGAGGCTTCCAGCGCGCGCACGATGCCGGCCAGCGAGCATTCGTCGGTGACCGCCAGCGCCTCGTAGCCGCAAGCCTTCGCGCGTTCGAACAATTCACGCGCGCTGGACGCGCCGCGGCCGAACGAGAAGTTCGACAGGCAATGCAGCTCGGCATACGCGTTCATGCGAACCAGCCGTGCAGCATCCAGCCGTCGCGCTCGCCCGGCGCGCAAAATGCCCAGCCGCGCTGGCCTTGCGCGGTTTCCACCACGTAGTAGTCGCGGCACACCTCGCCGCCATCCCACCAGCCGGTTTCCAGCCGCTCGGGGCCGGCCAGGATCTGCGGGGCGGGACCACGCAGGGGAATCGGCCGCTCGAACAGCCAAGTCGGTCGCGGCGAGGGTTCCTGCCAGCCGTCATCGTGGGCCGTCACTTTCTGCGCCAACTCGGGCCGCGGATCGGTGGTGCTGCCCAGTTGATGCACGGCATGATCGCCCAGCCGCGCACGCAGGCGTTCGCGCAACTGTTCGATCGGCAATGCGTTGGCGGGGCGCTCGTCGAACAGGTCGCGGCCGGCCGGCACGAACGCAGGCAGGTCGCGCGCGATCAGGCGCATGGCCAGCACCGGCTGCGGCAATTGCACCTGCTCCAGTCGTCCGCGTGCCAGTTCGAACAGCATGCCGGCCTCGCGCTCGGGTGCGAGCAGGCCCACCTTCACCTCGGTGTGTCCCTCGCGATGTTCCAGCTGCAACGTGAAACGCTGCACGCCGCCGTCGCGACCGGCCAGGTAGGCGGACAGGTCGGCCGTCATCCGCCGCAGCGGAAACACCAGCGCGCCGATGGCTTCGACTTCATGCGTCAGCTCGATGCGCAGGTCGAAGCGGTCGGGTGGCCGATACGCTTCCAGGCCGGCCGGGGCCGCGCCGGTCAGCCGATCCAGCGCCAGCAGCAACTCCGCACCGAAGCGCCGGCGCAGGCCGTCGCGCGGCAGCACCAGCAACTGGCCCAGCGTGCGGATGCCCATGCCCGGCAAGGCGTCGGCCGCCGCCGCAGGCAGGCGACTCTGCGACAGCGGGATGCGCTGCAGCGCGTGGCGCAGCTGCTCGTCGGTGAGCACCGCCTGGCCGTCGGCGACACCGGTCAGCACGTGGGCCGCATGCGGCGTGGGCGCGGCGCTGATCCGGTGGCGGAAACCCAGCGCATCGAGATCGGCACGCAGCAGGCTTTCCAGCCGCGGCCACGAGCCGAACAGGTTCAGGCTGCGGCTGACCTCCAGCACGATCGCGTGCGGCAGCAGGCTCACCTCGGCGCTGTAGCGATAGGCCACCGCGGCCAGGAACCGATGCCAGTGGTCGACCCGCTCAGGCTGGTACGGCAGCGCCTCGAATTGCGCCAGCAGCGCCTGCGCCGCGCTCAGCCGCTGGCCCACGCGCAGGCCGGCCTCGCGCGCGGCCGCGTTCGCTGCCACGATGCTGCGCGCATGTCCGGTGCCGGCCACCAGCACCAGCGGGCCCGCGTCCGGGCGGCGGCGGAGGACACCGTCCAGTGCCAGCTGCGGCAACAAGATGCAAGCCCACAACATGCGCGGCCACCATCAATGCAGCGCCGCGGTGGGCAGCGGCAGCGGTTGCGCCGGCACCGCGCCGCCCCGGCATTTGCGCACCCATACCCGCGCCTGCGGCCGTGCCTCCAGCTCCAGCCGCAACGCCGCCGGCGAGGCATTGGAGAGATGCCGGCGATCGCGGAACGCGAAGGCCAGCGCGCGGCCGCCGTCGGCCGCCACCTGCAGGCGCCGCAGCGCGCGATCGTCCGCCTGCCGCGGCCACGCCAGCACCGCCGCGCAGCTGCCCGAGCGCAGGCATTGCTCCGTCGCCCACAGCACGTCGGCCTCGGTCGCGTTGACGATCTCGACCCGACGCATGTCCACGCCGTGCTGGCGCCAACCGGCCACGCAGGGCAGATACGGCGGCGCCACCAGCACCACCGGCCGCGCACCCTGGCTGAGGCGCGCCAGCGTGGGCAGCACCAGTTGCAGTTCGCCCACGCCATCCAGCGGCAGCAGGATTTCCGACAGCGCCGCCGCCGGCCAGCCGCCGCTGGGCAGCACCGCATCCAGCGCGGCCCAGCCGGTCGGCTGCTCGCCGGCCGGCGGCGGCTCGGCCCGGCCGCGCCAGACCCGGCGCGCATCGAGCAGGTTCGACAGGGGCAGCACGGCCGCCATCAGCCGCCCCTCAGCAGGCCGGCGAACAGGCCTTCGATGGCGAAATCCTCGGTGGGGTCGGGATCGATCGGCTGGTAACCGGGGCTGTTCGGCAGCAGCCGGATCACCTCGCCCTGCCAGTACAGCCGCTTGATCGTGAAGCGGTCGCCGCCGACGCGCGCCGCCACCACCTGGCCGTGCCGCGCCACCGGCGTGGCGTGCACGCCGACCAGGTCTTGGTCGAGGATGCCCTCGTCGCGCATCGAGTCGCCAACCACCCGCACCAGATAATCCGGCGTGAGCCGGAACAGCCAGCGCGACACCCGCAGGCTGCGCTCGATCCGCGACTCGGAGAACAGCGGCTCGCCGGCGGCGATGCGGCCGACCAGCGGCAGCTCCAGGGTATCGGCATCCAGCGCGTCGGGCGCATCCACCAGGCGGATGCCGCGCGAGCGGTGCGGCTCGATCGCCAGCCGCCCCTTGGCCTCCAGCGAACGCACGTGTTTGAGCACCGCGCTGACGTGGGGCAGGCCCATCGCCTGGCCGATCTCCTCCAGCGTGGGCGCCTGCCCATCCCGTGCCACGCGGGCGCGGATGAACTCGAGGATGTTGGACTGGCGGCTGGTCAGGTGCAGGCTCATGGTTCCGGCATTTTCACCTCAAAAGGTGAAAATTGAAAGTACCCGGAAATCATCCCCGCCGACCTCAATTGCGCAGCGGCACCCGCGCGCGGTGGTCCGCGTCGGCGTTGCGGCCGAGCACGTCGGCACGTTGCAGGGCCCGCCGCGCATGGCGCTCCTCGCCCAGTTGCCGATAGACCCGGGCCAGCCCGAGGTAGAAACGCGGGTCGCCGTGGTACAGCCGGATGGCGCGCCGGTAGTGCTGCACGGCGCCGGCGTAGTCGCCCCGTTTTTCGTCGTCCATGGCCAGCAGGAACTGGAAGTACGGGTCCTTCTGCTGCACCTTTTCCAGTCGCTGCTGGAAGCGGGCGCGGCGCGCCTCGTCGCCCTGGCTGCGATACAGCGTGACCAGGTTGAACAGCGCGCCTGCATGCGTCGGGTCCAGCGCCAGCGCCTGCAGATAATTGCGCTCGGCGCCGCGCAGGTCGCCCAGGCGCAGCCGCAACACGCCGGCATTGGCCCGACCGCTGGCATAGCGCGGCGCCAGCTGCAGCGTCATCGCCATGTAGGGGGCGGCGACCTTCGGGTCATCGTCGGCCAGCAATTCGGCGGCGCGGTTGTTGTAGTAGAGCGCCAGCAGGCGCTGGTCGGGAATCGGCTCGGGCTGGTGCCGCGCCAGCACCTCGTCGCGGGCCACGTCGACGGTGTAGCGCATGCGGCCGATCGCGACTTGCGCGTTGACGTGGTTGAAGCGGTAGACCACGTTGTCCTGCACGCGCCAGGCCACGACGTCGTCGATCTCCTGCGCGCGGGCCTCCAGCCCGGCCTCGCGCGCCAGCGCCACGGTGAGCAGGGTGAAGGTGAGGCAGTTGGCCTGGCGCAGCCGGTACGCCTGCGCCACCGTCAAGGTGGCGTCGGCGGCGTAGGTCATGCCCAGGCCGGAAGGATCGAACAGGAACGCCACCAGGCGCTGCAGCCGCTGCCGCTCCGACCCGCCACCGCCGGTGACCTGCTGCTGCAGTTGCGCGCGCAAGGCCGGCGGAATCGCCATGACCTGTTCGGGAGGCGGCATCGGCTCCGGCGGCGGCATGGCCGGGGCGGGCGCGGTGGCCACCGACCACGCCAGGATCGCCGCATGCATCCAGGCCACCATGCCGGAACCCTCCACGCACAAGGCGGGAACGTTTGACGCGGTCAGTCTAGACCTTTTCGCACGCACCGAACGGCGCGGTGAATCAGGCCTTGCGCAGCAGCCGGTACGCGGCGGTCTCCAGTGCGCTCACCCCTTCGGCGGCGAAGCCCGGCTGCTCGGCCAGGATGTCGCGGCGCTCCAGCAACTCCACCACCCAGTCGCGGCCGTAACGCTCGCGCACCTCGGCCTCGGACACGGCAAACGGCGGGCCCTGCTTTTCGTGCGGCGGATAGTCGAGCGTGATCAGCAGGCCGCGGCAGCCGACGGGCAGCCTTGCATGCAGTTCGTCCACGTAGCGACGGCGCAGCTCCGGCGGCAGCGCGATCAGCGCGGCGCGGTCGTACACCGCCGAGCAATCGGCGAGGAGGTCGGCGTCGAGCCCGAACACGTCGCCGCAGATCAGCTCGATGTTGCCGGCCACGTGGCGACGGCCACAGGCCGAGGCGGACACCTGCGGCGTCAGTTCGTGTTCGGCGAAGAACTGCTCCACCGCCAGCGGCGACAGCTCCACGCCCAGCACGCGATGCCCCTGCGCGGCCAGCCAGACCATGTCCAGCGACTTGCCGGCCAGCGGCACCAGCACGCGGGTGTCCGGCGCCAGTGCCAGCGCCGACCAGTGCGCGAGCAGCAACGGCGTGGGTCGATCCTGATGAAAGCCGGTGCGACCCTCGCGCCAGCGCCGATGCCAGAAGTCGGGTTCCATGGCTTGCCTCCGGTGAACATGCCTCGCACGGTAGCAGGGTGTGCGTGACGCTTCAGCCGTGCCGGACCAGCCAGCGCAGATAGCCCAGATACAGCACGGTGGCCACCAGCGGCAGCGCATGCCAGGCGTATGCACCGGCGCCGCCACCGCACACTTGCAAGCCCAGCACGATGAGCGCGCTGCACAGGCAGGCACCGGGCAGCACGAAGATCGACAGGTTCAGCACCCGCAACTGGCGCGGGCGCAGCGACCGCCCGCTGGCCATGCCGCCGCCGGAAAATGCCACCAGCATGAACAGCAGATACGCCAGCAGCAGCTGGCCGAACACTCCCAGCAAGGTCCATCCCCACGACATGCCGTTTCCCCCTTGCGCGCCACGCCGGCGAAGTATCGCAGGCCTTCCCCGACAGGTGCTGGAGACCGGAAACCGGCGGCAGCAATCGAGCAACTGAAAGATTGCATATCAGGCGCGGCGCGTGCATCATGCAACCTCAAGGTTGCCATTGAGGATGACCCATGAGTTCGTCGACCGATCGCATCGAACAACACATCCTGCTCCGTGCACCGCTCGAACGGGTGTGGCACGCATTGACCGACGCCCGCGCATTCGGCGCCTGGTTCGGCATGGCGCTGGACGGCCCCTTCGTCGCCGGGCAGCCGATCACCGGCACGATCGAGCCCACCCAGGTCGACGCCGACGTCGCAAAGTTGCAGGCGCCGCATGCCGGCACGCCGTTCACGCTGTACGTGGAGCGCATCGAACCGATGCGCGTGTTCGCCTGGCGCTGGCACCCCTACGCGATCGAGGCGGGGATGGACTACGACAAGGAGCCGACCACCCTGGTCACCTTCGAACTCGAAGCGTTGGCCGAGGGCATCATGCTGCGGCTCACCGAGTCCGGCTTCGACCGGTTGCCGGCCGCGCGCCGCGACGCCGCACTGCGCGCCAACGCCGGTGGCTGGGCCATGCAGATGGGCAATATCGAGAAATATGTCGCCGCGCACTGAACGCTCCCGGCGCAAGGCCGCCGCGTTGTCCGCCAGCGCGCCGGTGTTCGCCGCGCTGGGCGATGCCACCCGGCTGCGGCTGGTCGTCGCGCTGTGTGCCGGCGGCGCGCTGTCGATTGCGCAGCTCACCGCGGGTACCACCATCACCCGCCAGGCCGTCACCAAGCATTTGCAGGTGCTTGCCGATGCCGGCCTGGTGCAGGACCTGCGCCAGGGCCGCGAGCGGCTATGGGAGTTCACGCCGGCGCGGCTGGACGAGGCGCGCCAGGCGCTGGACGCGATCAGCGCGCAGTGGGGCGCGGCGCTGGCGCGGCTGCAGCGTTTCGTCGAATCGTGATGGCGAGCGCGGGCTGCCGAGGTGCCGCGGTGGATGCAACGGCGGCGTGATGCGCCGAAGCCCGGGCGCCTATGGCGCGCGGCAGCTCGACGGCAGGTAGGCGGCCTTGAGCGTGGTGCGGTTGGTGCCGATGGCCGACATGCCCTCCGGTGCCGGCGATTCGCCGCAGGCCCAGGCAATCGGGCTGTGCGGGCTGCCCTTCACCACCAGCGGCCGCAGGCTCAGCACCTGGCCTTGCAGGGCGCTGTTGATGTTCCTGTCGCGGAAACGGATGTTGATCACGCCGTCGTCGACGGTCACCGCGCCCACGTAATGGCCGATGATCGACCCCGCCGACGGCACGCCGCTGGCGCGGTTGTCCGCGGGGAAGTGACCGAACTGGCGGTAGTAGTCGACGATCTTCGGCTGCACGAACGAGCCCAGCGAGAACGCCTCGGTGGTCTGCGCGCGAATGACGTAGCTCTGGTACGCCGGGATCGCGATCGCCGCGAGGATGCCGATGATGGCCACGACGATCATCAGTTCGATAAGCGTGAATCCGCGTTTGCGTGTCATCCTCAATGTACTCCCACCATGCTGGCGACCGAAAAAATCGGGATGTAAAGCACCGTGACCATGACGCCGATCAGGATGTAGAACAGCACGCGCGAGGCCAGGATCAGGCGGTCGCGCGACGATTCGAGTTGGGCCTGGGCGGTGGTCCAGTGCAGGCGGCGCTGCCATTCCAGTTCCACGCCGAACGTGCCCAGGCGCTCGGCCTGCGCGAGCTTTTCGCCCAGTTCGCCGGCGACCGGCGTCCCCGCTGGCCAGCCGGCCACCCGCAGGGCCGGCTCCAGCACCGCCGCATCCGTCACCCCTGCCGCCTTGAGCGCAGCGGCAAACTCCAGGCAGCGCAGCACCTGGTAGGCGGCCGCGCCCTTGCCATCCAGCCAGCCGGCACGGGCGCGCCCCAGCGGTTGCAGCTGCGCCATGCGACGACGCATGCGCAGCCATCGCGTCGCCAGCAGCACCAGCACGATGGCCATCACCAGCAGCGGCGCGAACAGGCGGATGGCGCCGTTCGCGGCGATCCAGTCGGCGGCGCCGTGCACGCCCAGCGTGCGGTCGAGGTGACTGAAGGCCGGCAGCACGTAGGTCGCGTAGATGAGCGCGATCACCAGCGCCAGGCCCAGCAGGAACAGCACGTACGAAAGAAAGGTGCGCACCGGCCGCCACCAGTCCAGCGCGAACAGCCGCGCCTCGGCCAGCGAGTGGATGAACGCGGCTTGCACGCCGGCCGCGCTGCCGCCAAGTTCCTTCGCTGCCGCAGCCAGGCGCGGGCCCATGCCGGCATCGGCGAAGCGGGCCGGGCCGTCCGCCGCATCGCCGCCGCCGAGCAGCGCCACGGCATCTGCGCCCAGCACCTCGCGCAACCGCGCATGCGCCGCCGGCTCGTCCAGGCCGCTGGCGAGCAGATGCGCGTACTGGCGCGTCACGAAATCGCGGGAGTCATCCAGCTTCAAGGCATCCATTCGCAATCACCGGCAAGAGGGCGGGAGGTAGTCCACGGGGAGGGTGGTCCGGTTCGCGGCCGTGGCCTCGACCGTTCCGGACACTGGCGTGGCGTAACCGCACAGGAAGGAAACCGTCGGCTCCTCGGCCGACCCCATCAGCTCGGGGCGGAACGACAGCCGCCCCCGCACACCGCCTGTCGCCACCGCGCCGCTGCGGTCGCCGGCCGGCAGCGACTGGCCCAGCACTACCTGCGCCGTGATGACGCCACCCTCCGCCAGTGAGAGGTTCTCGACGTGCGACCCCGCGCGCGCGTCGCCGAGGATGTTCGGGTCGCCCGCCGAGGGCCATCGACCATGTTCGGCGCGATAGACCCGGGCGTTGACTTGCGGGGCCCACGCCAGCGAGACCGCGTCCAGGGTCTGCGCCATGAGCATCACGCGGCTGCCGAAACCCGTGGCGACCGCCACCACGGCTGCCACGATCGCGCCAGCGGCAATGAGTTCCAGCGCGTCGGGCCCCCGCACTTCACGCGTGCGGCCGATCGCTGTCCGATGCAGTCTTGCTCCCATCGTTCGAGCCTAGCACAGCGCCCTGCGGCGCCGGAACGACTGCCTGGCGGCCCTCCTGCGAAGTGCGCGGTGGAAAGTTGCCGCCGCCACGATCACGCGGGTGGCGGCCCCTCGACGCCATGACGCGGCGATGATCCATCGACGACCGGGCATTCACCCGCCCGGACACTGGCGCAGGACGTCCATCTGGCTCTGGAGCACTCCCATGTCCAAGGGCGACAAATCCTCGTACACCGCCAAGCAGAAGCGCGAAGCATCCCACATCGAGGAAAGCGAAAAGAAAAAGGGCAAGTCGGAGAAGACGGCCGAGCGCATCGCCTGGGCCACCGTGAACAAGCGCGATGGTGGCGGCAAGAAGAAGTCGTGAGGGCAGCGGCTATCGACCCCGGTTCCCCACGCATCTGCCGGCAACGCCCGAACCCCGCGCTCACCCCACCGGGCTGCCCCGCTATATTGCGTGGCAGGCACAACGGGGAACAGTCGATGTCCGATGGCGATGACGAAGACGCAGACGGCGGTGAGTTCGGCATGTCCGTCGGCGAGGACGGCGAGGTCACCTTCGTCGGTCGCCCGCCCTGGGGCACCAAGGCCGCGAAGATCCCGGTCAACTCGAAGGCAAGCCGGGGACCGGTGGAGGACCGCCGCCACATCCTGCACTGGGGCGAGCAACTGCGGCCGATCCTGGCCTCCGTCATGACGGCCATGTTCCAGCTGCACGGCCGCAGCGGGCAGGCGATCGAGAAGGCGCTGCGCGACCCGCTGAAGGGCCGGGTGCAGCGCATCGTCGGCACCGGCGCCCAGGCGATCGCCGAGCGGGTGGCGAAGGAGATCAACGGCGCGGTGATCAACCTGGTCGCCGACCGCGCCGACATCAACAAGGCCATCGAACATGTCCGCGCCCGCGTGCGAAACCTGACCCGCCGCCTGACCGACGACCCCGCGCTCACCGCCAAGGTGGCCAAGGCCATGCGCGAGCCGTTCCCCAACGACGCGATCATGGAGGTCTACCTGGACGAGGCGGCACAGGAACTGCTGGGCGGGACCAGCGACAGCACCGCGATCAAGTCGCAGGTGCAGGACATCGGCTTCCAGATCGTCGGCCTGGTGCAGTCCTGCCGCGCGCCGTGCGATTTCGTGATGATGCTGCACCACGTGGCCGATTCGGTCACCTTCGACCTGTCGCAGAAAGCGGAGCGCGAACAGACTCGCCGCACGCTGGAATGGCTGCGCCGGATGGAAGCCAACGTGCGCGAACCCGCCGACATCCGCTACGAAGCACTGCTGACGCTGCTGGACTGAGCGGCGCCCCCTCGCGGTACGGCGGCGAGGGAAACCGCGAAGCGGCCCCGCACTCAGGACGGCATCAACTGCCGGTTCAAGTCCGACGGCAAGGCCGCCGGCATTGTGCCGCCAGTGCGTCGCGCCCCACGTCGTGGTAGTCGGTGCGCCCGACCGCGTATTGAACAGAACAGAACAACAAGGTCAGGTTCATTCAACCTACGCGGAATAATGAACCTGACCCCTTATTTGGGAAATGGTTTTACCCGACGGCGGAGATCTGGTTTACCCCAATGAACCGTCCGCGAAATCCATCCCCAACCCCCACGTCTTCGCTGGAATTGTAGTTAAGGCCGTCCACCGCATAGGGAGGGGCATGGTGGTCCGGAAGAAAGACCACGGTCACCTCGACGGAGGGGATCAGCATCTGCGGCAACTGCGCCCCCATCTTGGTCGAACTGATGATCACGGAAACCGAGCCGGGATTCGGGTCATTCGCCGCAAGCTTGCAACCACACAGTCCCATGCTTTTCTCCGGTTGACGTTGTCAAACAAAGGGCGGGTAAACAAGCAAGAGGTCAAACAAGGCGCAGGTACGTTTACCACGTTCCAGTGCATGCACCTGCCCCCCTTCCCGGCTGCCGAGGCATTGAGAAATTCGGGCTGGAAGGTACGATCAGCTGGCCTTGCCGCCCAGCTGCGGTCTGTCAGAGGCCGTCCCTCGCCTCCGTCAGAAAGTGCGCGCTGACCGTTCCTGGTTCCGAGAGAATGATGAACCCGCCCCCTTTCCGCGGGTGGGAAGTCCGCTTTCAGTGCGGCAAGTTTACACTGACCCCTTTTTTGACGATGGCCGGCTTTACCCGCTCAGTCGTTGAGCAGATCCATCCCGCTCCGCGGCGCGTGGCCGCGGGCCGGGCGCCGACTGATCGACCGGAGGCACATGCGGGCCGCAAAGTGCCGAGCCGTTGAAGGTCGCGCCGCTGCAACAGTCGTAACGAAAAAACGGGGACGCGGCCCGGGGATGACGAGCTTAAGTAAGTCATTGGATCCTAACCATTCCTCCGTCCCATTTGGGTCCGCCCTGACCCGGGCTTCTCGGCCGGAACCAGTTATTTTGCAGCCGCTCCCCGCTTGCCCAGATACCAGTCGAACTTCATCGTGTCGTCCCAGTTCCTTCCCATCTTCACGAGGATGTCCTCGCGCTGGATCGGCAGCAGGAATCGCTTTGCGATCGCGTTGTCGATCGACGCGGCGGCGGCTTTCATGAAGCCGTCGCGATTGCCGTAGCGTTCCTCGATCGACAGTCTGGGATCGTGTGCGGCCAGGCGCTCGGCACGCGTATGGGCAAACGGGATGAAGGCGCCGTAGAGGCTGGAAATGAAGCCGAAACGCGCGAGTTCCGGCGACGTCCAGTTCCACGCGGTGTAAGTGCCGAGCGGCACCGAGGACATCGCGCCGCGCCAGCCACCCAGCTCGTTGCCGTCGGCATCGACGGCCGGCACCAGCAGCGGATACCTCGCACCCACATGCACCGGCTCGGCGATGATGCCTTCGCTCGCATAGGCGGGTCCCATGCGGATCTGCCACAGCGGCGGCGGACGGGTTGGCACACGGATGCCCGGAATCGCCGGGAACCGCAGCTCGGCCACGGGGACGAGCGTGGAGCCCAATACCGGTGCCATCGTCGGCGGCGGCGTCACGTTGTCGACCGCCCACAGCCGGAGATTCTCGAGCTGCGCATCCATGCCATCGGCCAGGTCGACGTTGGCATTGTAGGGATAGGCCGCCTCCCTGCCCTTCTCGGTGAACTGGCCCGAAAACCTCAGCGCGTGTGACACGCCGGCAAAGTAGTAGAGCCGGCTGTCCGCTCCCAGCGCGACCGGCTGCTTGCCGTCGGTGGTCGTCTGCAGCAGCGATGCATTGCGCGCCCAGTATCCGGAGCTGCTGAGGATGTACATGATCTTCGGCACGGTGTTGTCCCGCACCGCACGGTCCAGCAGGCCGGCGTGGCCCTTGCCGTCGATATCCGGCGTCGGCACATCGGCGAACGGATACAGGTCCACGGCGCGCAAGTTGCTCATCACCGAGTTGCCCGCCTCGCCAGGCAGCGCGTAGCGGTGATCGAAGGAGCCGCGACCCGAGCCGGCGGTGGTGATGAGCATGCCGTCGAACACGCGCTGGCCGTCCGGTCCGGTATTGAAGCCGTGGTAGACGAAGTCGCGCAGGAAGCGTCCGCCCTGCGAATAGCCGAACGCGAAGACCGCGACGGCGTCGCCGGGGCGATCGTTGATGGCGGAGGGAATGTTCTTCGCCTTCAGATGCACCGCGAAATCACGAAAGGCCGCCTCGCCCAGGCCCATCACCGCCGCATCCTCACCCTCGTAGACGAGGCTGAAATACGCATCCGCAGCCGCAGGTTTATCCAGCACGATGGCGCAGCGCGCGTCGTTCTTCTGTTCGACCGAAGCGGCCGCAAAATGCCACGACTTGCGTGGCACCACGGTGCCCGGATCGTCGAAGGTGTTCAGCAAACGAAGCACGGCCCTGGGCTGCTTGGCGTCGTGCGCGCAGTAAAAGCCGTTGTATGGCAAATCGAAGGTCCTGCGGTCCGGCGCCATTTCGTCGGCCGCGAAGGTGGCGCGCACCGCGCTGTGCACGCGCGCAACGGGAACTCGCAGGCCGAACTTGCCGGGCTCCATCCGGGCCTGCCAACCCACCCACGCCAGCGAATAGCCAAGCTTGAAGAAGGTCGGATCCGTCAGCTTCGTGACCTTGCCGGGCGACATCAGGTCAAGCCCGTCCTCGGTCTCGAAGAACATGCCGTCCATCTCCGTCCGCCCACGGTTCGCCACCTCGATCAACGTCGTGTGATTTCCACGGGCGGCATCGACAGGACGAATGATCACGAACGGACCGGAATACTCGACCAGGCCGCGCGCGTCGACCGGCGCAAAACGAATGTCGACCACATCGCGCGCCGAAGCGCTGCGCGGATCGATCGCATAGTGGACGGTGCCGCGCAGCACCTCATACGCACCCACCTTGCCGAAGGACTGGCCGCCCACCCAGGGCTGCCGGCTCGTGACCTCGACCGACGTGACCTCGGCGAGTGATGGCGAAGAGGCGAGAAAGCAGGCAAGCAGCAGAAAGTATTTGCGCATCGCGACACCTTGAGTGGGACGAAGGAGGTGGGCGAGGTTACGGCCTACCCCGCGTCGACCCGCGACGGGCGTCATGCCTGGACTCAACCTCGCTGCACGAGGCTGGGCACCTGAGAGGGGTTGGTCAATCGGGATGCGACGAAGCGATCGGAATGGCGGATCAAGCGGCGAATACGGCGATGAACGATTCCACGAATGGCGTCAGGAATACTCGCTCACTCGGCGGACTCTCGCCCATCGCCTACGCCATGACAACATCCCACACCTCTACTTCTGGATGACTCGGAAAAACGAGGACGCTTCATCGTGACGATCTGGCTCTCGGTGAACTTGCTCTTGCGCATCGGTGGTCTCCTTGGGGCTAGTTTGCCCGGAGATCTCTGGGTATGCCGGATCAAGATTGGGGGGAGTCGACAGTCCCGTTCATCCCACTACATGGCTGTTCACGACGATAGACATTCCACAGTGAGAATCACATCACACTTATGGTGCCGATTTTTGAGCTAATCCAGCCGTGCGCGTTCAAGAACTTTCGCCACATCCGCGCGCTGCCCAACGGGGGGCGTTCCCACTCCTTCTCAGGTGCCGAAAGATCCTTGCGCCATCCAAGGAGGGAAATCGCCATCCGCAGACAGGGAGTCCAGCCATGGATCCGATCCACTCCAAGAGCGTCCTTGTGTACAGGCAGGTCAAACGCGCCATGCGGTCAGGACGCTACGCACCCGGGGAGCGAATCGACCCGGCCAGGCTCGCCAGCGAGTTCAAGACCAGCGCCACACCAGTCCGCTTCGCCCTGTACCGATTGGTCGGCGAAGCCCTGATCGTCGATAACGCCCGCGATGGACTGCACGTTCCGCTGCTCAACGAAATCGCTTTGCGCGATCTCTATGACTGGATGGAACGGTTGTTATTGATGGCATGCGACATCGGCGAGGATCCGATACTCCAGGCGTCAAGGACACCGGAGTTTGCGACCGTCGACAGCGACCCGGTGAAACTCACCTGGCAGCTGTTCGACGCGATCGCCCGATCGACCGCCCACGGTGCCTTGCACCGCGCGGTTAAGCAGGCCAACGATCAGCTGGCGCCCATACGTCGAGCCAAACAGGGACTGCTCGACGATGCCCACGAAGAGCTTGCGCGGCTACATCAGCATTGGCTGGCTCGCGACATGCCGGCCCTGAGGGCCGCGCTGCACGACTATCACGATCGCCGCAGACAACTGGTGCCGCGTATCGTGGCCTTGCTGAGCGACCATAGCGGCTACGCCCACTAGCAGCTTGTTCGACCAGAAAAGGTTCGCGAAAAGCCCCACATGACGGGACGACCATGACGCTGCCGGAATAATTACCGGGTGACAGCACAATAATCATTTGAAAATCAAGATTTCCGCCTTCTACGCTGCTCACGTCATGGGACGGCCATGACGTGACCGAAGGAGACTGAGATGAAGACGAACGAAAACATGCATACCGACCTGCCGGAAGACGTCATCGTGCTCGGCGTCGCCAGCGTCGAAACCAAAGGGCCGGGAGGAATTAGCGAGGCGAACGGCCTCGGCGTCATTCCGGGCATTTCCGAAGAATGACCGCCAAGGGGCGCGCTCCTCAGCGCGCCCCTTCCACCTTGGAGTCGACGATGATCCAGCATTTGAATGCGAACGTATCGTTCTGCGAGCTTGATGGCCGACTGTTCTTCCTGGATATACAGAAAGACCGGTACTTCCAGCTTTCCAGAGCGCTCGAATGCAGCTTCCTCAGCCATCTGAAAGCTCCTGACGATGCGGTCGTAGGCATTGGCGCACCGATCAAACATAACCTGCTACCGCAAGCGACGATGGCATCGCACGGCGAGGCGATAACAGGCATTGCTTTCCCAAGCGAAAGTGCGCTTGAGGTTCCCTGTCCCCATAGCCGGGTTCCTCTCGATGTGGCACGAGATGTCTTTCTTGTCGTTGCCATGATGCGCTTGCAACTGAAAGTGCGACGCCTAAAGCCCATCCTCAAAGCCGTGAGCGACTACCGCAATCGCAGAACGTCGGCGCCTGTCGAAGACCAGTCCGAACTCCCACAACGCCTGTTGAAAGCTGCTACTAACTTCAACCGCGTTCGTCCCTACGTACCCGTCGAGATGTGCTGTCTGATCGACTCACTTTCGATGATTAGATTCCTCGCCAAGCAAGGTCTGCATGCCCACCTCGTCATGGGAGTCGCGTGCGATCCATTCTCCGCCCGGGTTCTACCCCGATTCTGCGGACACTTTCACTAAGCCCCATACTGGGCCAGAGGAGTGTCCATGTCCAAGCGCAAGCGTTACAGCCCTGAATACAAACGGGAGATCGTCGAACTGGTTCGGCGGTCGAAGTCGAGCTGCCGCCAGGTCGCCCTGGAGGTCGGCGTCAATCCGAACATGCTGACCCGGTGGGTGCGGGAGGCCGAGGCGGGAGGTGGCAAAGCTTTCCCCGGAGGCGGCACCCCGCGTGACGAGGAGCTCGCTCGGCTCAAGCGCGAACTGACGCGCGTGACCAAGGAACGGGATTTTTTAAAAGACGCGGCAGCGTACTTCGCGAAGCAATCACCGAACGGTACGCGGTGATTGAGCGCTGCCGCAGCGACTATCCCGTCGGGATGATGTGCCGCTGCCTTGAAGTTTCAACGAGTGGTTTCTACGCTTGGGTCGGGCGCAAGCCGGGCCCGCGTGCGCGGGCCAACGCGGGCCTGCTGGAGCGCATCCGGGAGATCCACGAGGACAGCAAGGGCGTCATCGGCGCCCCACGCATGCAAGAGGACCTGGTCGATGAGGGCATGCATGCCAGCGTCAATCGGGTGGCTCGACTGATGGCCCGCGCTGGCCTGCAGGGCTGGCCACGGCGAACCCGGCGCCGTTTTGGCGGCAAGCCGGGCGCCCGGCCCGTGGGGATCGAGAACCGGCTGGAACGTGACTTCCAAGCCTCCGAACCGGAGACGAAATGGGTAACCGACATCACCGAAGTCGCGACGCAGGAAGGCAAGTTGTACCTGTGCGTCGTGGTCGATCTGTACAGCAAGCTGGTGGTGGGCTGGTCGATGCATCACCGCCAGGATCGCCACATGGTGGTGCGGGCGGTGCAAATGGCGGTGTGGCAGCGGCAAGGCAGCTCGGAGGTCATCCTGCACTCCGATCGCGGTGGCCAGTTCATCAGCGGCACGTATCAGAAGTTCCTGGGCGGGAATGCCCTGGTGAGCAGCATGAGTGCGGTTGGCCACTGCGCCGACAACGCGGCGTGCGAGGGCTTCTTCGGGATGCTCAAACGAGAGCGGGTGCACCATCGCTGCTACCGGACTCGCGACGAGGCGCGGGCCGATCTGTTCGATTACCTTGAGCGGTTCCACAACCCGCGCATGCGTCGTAGAGTTGCCCGGCGCGACCGGGAGTTTTCAGCCTTAATCAAACCGTCCGTGGAAACGGGGTAGAACCCAAACAACGCGAAGCCAGACTTCATGTTCCCGGGCCGGAGCGAATACCACGATCCAAACTTTGCCGAAGGCATGCTCGCTATGCTCGGCGTAAAGACCACCTGCAAAGATCGCTGGCGTCAAGTTCTGTCGGAAGCCCAACGCATCCCGAACAAGCACCTGCTCACACTGGAGTCGGCCATCAGCGAGAACCAGACGGCAGAGATGACGGCCTGGCACCTCACGCTTGTGGTACCCAAACCATTGCAGGAGAGCTATACCGACGCCCAACGGAAGTGGCTATGGGGCGTCAACGAATTCGCCAAATTCATTGCTGCCAAACAGGCCGGCTGAAAGCAATGCCGACACGCGGCCGGCTCTGCTCTTCCACTCCTGAGAGTGGACCGGAAGGAAAGTAATCCACCCCACGCCGTGGAGAAAAATTTAAGGAACACCTTGAAAGGGCAGCAGCCAACCGCCGCACCGCGGTGACCAGACTCCACACGAGCCACAAAGCATGCACTGAGCCGCTCAGATTCCAGCGCTTTTCCGCTGCTACAGATGGCAGCAGATCACCGTAGCTAGTTCGTCAAGCGTAAATCTCCGAACTGCAGCCCGAATCATGGAAGTGATCTTGAATTCACGGTTACGAGGGGATTTCCGAGGACACGGGTTGACGCGCTACGCTATCGACATGTATCTACTGTGCGAATCCAATGCAAGAAGCTCTTTCCTGTGATTTCGCTGAACTCTCCACTAGCTGCCCGAAAGCACTTCGCCTCAATGGCAACGTCACCACATGCAGTATCGCCGCTGCGTTCTATCAGGGGCTGATCGACTGCGACGCCCCCAGCCGCACGGCGCCGCTCTCGGCCTTTCTTCAGGCTGAAGGCCCGAAACGCATACCCGCCTTCGTGTTCGAGCGGATATTCATTCGCAGAATGAAGTTGAATCACGAGGTAGCGGGCAACTGGTATGTCTGCAACGCACGCGATGCACGGGCACCATCCATCTGGTTCAAACTGGCGTCCTCCGTCCGCGATTGGAGTGCGCTCGATGACGATTTTTCACGATTGCTGATGTCACACAACATCCCGGCATGGAAGGCCTGGTTCGAGGGCACTCAGCTGCGGCTGTCAGAGGTCGGCAGCCAAGCAACGATCCTCAGCGCCGATCAGTTTCTCGACCGCAACCCCTGCCAAATGAACATCGAACGCGGCCGGGTCCGGAGCATGCTGACCACCGGGGAAATCCCAGAGAACGCGCTGCGCCTGCTCGTGGAAGCAGGGGACACCGCGATCGACGAACTGATCCGCTCTAGGATTTTCATCAACTGCTTCCTAGAACTGACAGGCGGGCGACCGTTCGACGTGGATGCCATCTGCCGCAGGAAAGATCAGATCTTTGCGGCCGAGTTCAAGCGCAAATACCCCTCAAGAGAAGGCTTCTTTGGTGTGGACCAGCACCTGATCAAGCTCCCCCAACTACTTGACGGCATCTGTCCTTTGTATCACTTCGTGCTGGAGGATCTGCGCGGAAAACGCGCAAAAGACGGTGACCCTACCACCGCTTTGACAGACGCGCACATCGGGGAATCCACCTTCCGATGGCACGTACTGCGGCTGAAGCCAAACTTCGAGCTAGCCTATACGGCGCACCTCGAAACGCGAGGCAGTGACAGCGGCCAGAGAGGCGGCGTACGCGAGCAGGCGGGCATCCCCGCAAGCGAGTTCATTCATCTTCCCCCGACCGGGGCTATTGATGTTTTTGGACTGTAGGGCTCTAGAAAATGAGCCCAACGGCATTGATTCAACGGTAATCGGCAGCTCGATCTAATACCGGGCTCAATGGAAGGCGCTGAAGTAGCTCAGACTACGTATCGCACCGCTACTCGAAGCGGAAAGGCCCCGAGCGAACAAAGATTGCCGCGAACCTCAGATGTAGCTAACGCCGTGTCTTTTTAAACAATATGCATATATTTCGGGAGCACCATCTGAGCCCCTAGCCACGCCAATCGAATAACTCGGATGGTATAACTTTGGCTGCGAATACATGACTTGCGAAGTTTCACCGACCGATAACGACGCGAGTCCCATGGCTAAAGAATGTGGCTTTGGCCCCAAAGCAACCATATCCAGGTCGCCGTCAGCATCGCTACCAATTTGCTTCAACCAGTCGAGAGCCGCAAACATATCCATCGCGTGAATACGATGAATTTCCAGCGGTATCGACGCCTGCGGCATCAACTGACGTATAAGCCGCCAGTTTCTCCTGAATGCTGGCGACCCAGGCGGGAAGGGAAACATGAAATGTAGATTCACCGCCTGCACCTGCTCAATGAGCTGATTTATGTCAAACGCAACATATCCAACCCCGACAACCAAAGATGCTCCTGTCCCCTCAGACACACGGGCAAATCCGGGGAGAGCTTCGATCGGGTTTGAATCTTGAGTGAGCACCCCCTCCGGATACGAACCGGCCCTCGTATAACAGACAATCAGATTCTTTAGTGAATCCTTCGCCAGAAGACGTTTGACAATAAAAAGAAATACTCGCTTAGGAAGCGTACTAATATCTAATATCACGGACTCAGCATCTGGCAACGCTTGAGAAAGAATCGAATTCCAAACGGCGGGCTGAGCTAAGAGGTCCTCTCGATAAAATGTACTCTTTGGGAAAAATTCCCTAAGTCGCCTTTCCTGCGTATCCGTTAGTCGCTCAACCTCATCTGTAAAGCGATTAACGGGATCATTTATGCGGAGGAAATGAGCGCTCTTCGGCACAACGCCACGCATCGCACACCATTCTGCGAGCGCCGAACTTCTTTCCTCGAACGAAGCACAAAAAAACAGTTCCCAAGCCCTCACCGACAGCTTCGGAAACAGCCAGTCAATAGTTCCCCACGGCCTCATTGGCGTCACGATGCCATCCCTAGAAAAGCTCTCGCTGGGCGTCTGACCCACCAGTTTTCTTCCTAGCAATCCTTACGATATCACCTTTTTTCTGAGACCCGTTATAAATATCCTCCAATTCATGTACTTTCGTGTAAATCGGCTCTTTCGTTCTAACAAATTGAATTCGAAAATATGGACAAAGTAACGGGTGCAAATACCACTTTCTTCGCGGCTTCTGGTCGCTAGATTTTGTGGTATGTTCCGACTCTATAAGATCACCGTGGTCCCTCGAATTTTTTATAAGCTCAATCATCCACCCACCCGCCTCGAACTCCGACAAGAGTAAAGAAAACCCATTGTGCCCTGGATTTGACAACGCCTTGTCTTCGCGTATCGAGCGAGAAAACCAAGTACCCAGGGCATTTATGAAATTTGCCCTCCGATCCCCGTCCAAACCCTCCCGCAATTTATCGAACCAGACCTTACTCGCCTCACCAATTCCGATTATCTGCGCATCCACAGGAATCCTAGGTAGACCCTGTAGCCCCCTTAGTTCAGCATCAGAGGTATTGCGCAACCAGGCCCCCCAGATGGCGCGGCAAACCGACATGAACGACAAGATGTTAAATCCGGCAAGATCAATAATGTGCTTTCGGCCGCTCCAGATCAGCGATTGAATAGCAGCTCCGGCCATCTGCACCAACGCTGCCTCCTTGCGCTCTTTTGCCCAATAAATCTTATCTTTTTTTAACCAAGGGTACCCTTGAACGAGAGCTCGGTTTCTATGAATCCCTTTTTTTTGCTGTATCTCTTGGCGCAACCACGCTTCACCCAACTTGGCTTGTAAAGGTCGCCCATCCAGCCACATCTTCTCTAATTCTTCTTTCCACCGATCATCCCAATCTTTACCAAAGGAAAGTCGAGGTGTCTCGCTCTTTGCAAATCGCAGCGCACGTGCATCAGCGCTCAAGGACTTACCGAATACGGTATCAAGCAATCCCTTACCTTCTGTGTGGGAAACCTGAAAACCACTTGCTTTAAGCCGCCGACCAAAAACGTCTTCGGCGAAATCATCAAATGGCGTGGATCCGATCTCAGGCCGCCGATAAATTTCGTCTAAATCTACGGTGACGTAGTCACGCATGTTTTCGAGCTTCGCTCCACTTCCCCATACTTCGATATCGTCGCTCCATGCGTAATGGCGAGTGCCTATACGATAGGAAACTCGTCCTTCACGTAGGGCAATAGCACGATTAATCACCTGTCGGAATATCTCACCATATCCAGAAGAGTGTTCGAGGGCATAAAGCTCTTCATGCTGATCTATCCGAAGAAAGAACAACGTGTTTTCGGGTGTAGTACCCGAATCCCTAAGCGCATCAGCAAGCGCCATCATTGGCTCACCAATACTAGTTTTCGACGACTCAACTTCTTTATCTAAACTATCACAATTGAAATTAAAATATCTCCTATATGCCTGCAACCTAGATGACAGCCTCCGCTGAATTTCATCAAGGTTCTGGCATCCATCTAGATAGCCAAACCATACCTCTGAATCAACTATTTTACTCACCAAGGCTTTTTTGGTTCTATCGTTCAAATTTATATGAATATTATTTTTCAGCCACCCGCTAGCGGACTGCTCGCGACCTAGCAACAGGATATTGTCTAGCATGTCCTTACAAAGCAGATAGTTTAGATAGTCGGCAAACGTAGTCGCTGCCCAGTTTCTCCGCCTATCTACTGGAACCTCGTCTAGTCTAGAAGCAACAATTCGAGCGTTATCTCTAATGAGATGGACGCCGCAAGCCATAAAAGGTTGACCATTCACCGGACCTGGGTAGCTGATATTGCTTTTCTCGTACGCGATACGAGTCGTTGTGCTCAGCAAATTAAGTAGCATGCTCTTGCCACTTCCCTGGGTGCCGCGTACAACCACATTGCTTGTTCCAAAAAGTTCAGCCGCATGTTTCACAATATGCGGACTAAACATATCTACGAACTCGGCGGGATTTAGGATCTCCGTGAGCCATAGGTCATGAAAAGGATTGTCGTGCCTCTGCATAGCTAGACCCGAGTACTTCTGGGGAAAGGGGGGCGCCATATTTCACCATCAAAATGAAAAATTGGCGGCGTATTATTTGGGCAGTTGCTGTATAGGACCACTAAGCTTCCCGTCCCTTGGTAACCAAACGCCTTCCCATTTAACTCTCCTTCTCGTTTTATCTTCCGATATCCATCTTTCATCGCCTCTCGCAATTTAGGGAATAGTTTTGGTTGACCATCAATGGCATCCCTCCCTACCAGACAATCTTCAGAGATAACCAGACCTGGATCATATCTAACATCCTGCAAATTTCCGCTTAAAACCGTTCGCTGCATTTTTTTATGGCCAGGCGCACAAATAATAAGTGGCACAGCCAAAATCGGCCCTTTAAAAACGCCTGCAGCGTATTCGATTGCTCTAGACAGCTGGTTTCCCGTCCCTGAAAAATCCTCGAGAATGATGAGATACTTTACGCCGTTATTTCTTACAAAATCGTCAATGCGGGAGCTGCTACCCAGTTCACGAAGACTATACCAATCAGGCCTTATCGATTTTCCCCTCATGTGAGACACATGTAGGAAACCATTGATGCGCAAACTATCGGTCGCTGGACATATCCAGCACTGTTCAATCGCCTCGTCTATACGTTTGCCCGCGTCCGGCGAAAATATGTCTATGCTATTGATGTCAATCAGCCAAGGCTTAATGATATTCTCCGCCGCATGACGGTAAAGCTCATCAAATTCAGCTTGCCCCGCAAAAAGTAGGTATTCCAATGATCGAAACGCGGCCCATTTATTATCGTCGTTATCGAAACAGTCAATCCACGACTCTACTCGCTTCAAAAATTTTCTAGAGACTCTATGTGAAACCATGCGTGTGGGCTCATATTGCCCATATAGCTGAATTGCCATAGTTTCATATAGGCCTCTTAGATACATGGCTTTGTTTCGGCGCTCGACATTTAACTCCCACTCGTCAATCTTTGAGGCCATCGTTAATCCATTCTTAAGCCAAGACTGACTGCACCAGCTTCGCGATAGCTTTACCCATCGGAGGGGGTACAGCGTTACCTATCATTTTGTATTGATCTTTCACCAAACCACGAAAAATGTAAGTGTCGGGAAAACCCTGAATCCTTGCTGCTTCTCGAACGGTGAAGCCTCGGTGCTGAGTGGGATGAAGAAAGTAACGAGGGTCGCCAAACTTTGTGTCAACAGTAAACGATTCACCGCCGATTTTCGGCCTTCGATACTTCCCATTAAATCCATGCTTGAGATCTACATTGCTTTTGATCATCTTAAGATAACCCTTATCTACGAGGCTATTGATGTCGCGCACAGCAGCCTTGCCCAGTGCCGCAACCAAGAGCCTGGTACTTACCGGATCCGCGTCGCCAAAATCACGAAGCCGGACACGCCGCCGTATCTGCATCACCTCAACTAGCAGTTGCTTTTCGCGGGCTGTCGTCTTGCCAAAAACTTCCGGGATATCCCAAGTGTGCACTGCGTTGGGGCCACCTCGCACATCACAAAGTTTTTGACCTTGTTCGATCTTCTGAGCAATCCGAAAGTCGTCAGAATCCTTCTGAAGTGCGGAGGGATGATGGTTACTAACACCACGGACACCGCTCAGCACCGAAGCAAGAGTTACCCGCTTGTCGGTTATTCCAATGGGCTCCGGATCACTCTTAGTTCGCCAAGCAAGCACGATAACGCGGCGGCGGGTTTGAGGGATTCCACAATCACGTGCATCGACCACTTGGGTAAGGGTTTTATAACCCGCTTTGTGAAGTTTTTTGCAAGCGTTTTCCCAGTAAGCACGATGCTCACCGGACAATAGCCCAAGCACGTTTTCAAGAACAATAACCCTTGGGCTCAAATCGATGGATGTTTTAATGGCGGCACTCAGTAGTTTGTTCCGTGGATCATCAACCTCCCGCTTTCCGGCTGTCGAAAATCCCTGGCAAGGTGAGCCCGCAATTACAACATCACATTTTTTTACGCTAATGGGTAATCGAGCGATTGATAAATCCAAAACTTCAGCATGCCCGCCTATATTCCTTTTGTAGTTTTCGACCGCCGAATCCCAATTGTCGTAGGCGGCCACGGGCTCAAACCCAGCTTGTACAAAGCCAAGGTCCATGCCGCCGCAACCGGCGAAGAGTGAAACAAACTGCGACTTAGCCATCGATATACTGCAACCTAGGTTACAAATTTTGGAAGAAAAAACTGATTACAAGGTTTTCGTTCAATCGCCCCATTCATTCGAGGTGGATTGGAGCGGGTCTCTCAAACGTTCGTCTAAGTGACTGTTTTTACAGTGGAACGTAAAGGGACAGTATGCCGGTTCCAGTCCCCTTGTTCAAAGAAGGCGTTACCGCTGATTTCAAGCCCATATCCGCCTGATATCAAAGCTAAAATTCCTTCAAACATGCACGGCCCAACCATCAGGGACACTTCCCCCATCCCATGCACCCGATAGCTTTGCTGGCGTCCAAGACCGCATGTAGGGGGTATGGGGGCGTCACCGCTCGTGGCGAACGAAATGGATCCGACCCACTTTCATACTGCTCAAAGAACAAGAGCGGCATCGCGGCCGCTCTTGTTTGATCATCATCAGTTGCCGCTAATCACCCGCACTTCGAATACCCACAATTCAAACAAGTCTGGCAGTTGTCCATCAGCACCAGCGCCTTGGTGTTGCACTTGTCGCACATCATCGAGCCGGCCGGAAAGGTCAGCGTCTCGGCGCCTGCCGACTCGGCGCTCACGCCCGCATCAGCGTTTTTTTTTGAGTCCATCGCCTCGTAGGCGGCGCGCTTTTCGGCGATCAGCTTGCGGGTCGCCTCGTCCATCTCCGGGTCGTGGATCAGCCCGATGTTCTTCATGTGCTGCTCCACCACCGAGCCGATCTCGGCGACGATGCTGGGCATGTAGACGCCGCCGGCCTTGAAGTAGCCGCCGCGGGGGTCGAACACGGCTTTCAGCTCTTCCACGATGAACGTCACGTCGCCGCCCTTGCGGAACACGGCGGAGAGGATGCGGGTGAGTGCCACGATCCACTGGAAGTGGTCCATGTTCTTCGAGTTGATGAAGATCTCGAAGGGGCGGCGCTGCTCGTACTTGGTGCCGGCGTTGAGCACGATGTCGTTGATGGTGACGTACAGGGCGTGCTCGAACAGCGGCGACTTGACCTTGAAGGTGGAGCCGACCAGGGTTTCCGGCCGCTCGACACTCTCGTGCATCTGGATCACTTCGGCCTGCTTGGGCGCGGCAGGGGTGGCCTGCTTTGCGCTGCCGGCCGCATCGGCAACCTTGTCCTCGGGCTTGACCACGTTGTAGCCGGTGATCTTCTTGTCGATCTTGATTGCCATGGGATTCGCTTCTTTGCTGGGGCGCGCCGCGATGGCGGCGACGTGTGACGTGAAAAACCCTCCGGCCCGGCGCATGACGCCGGGCCGGAGGAGGTACGGCTTACTTCTTCTTGCTGGCAGTGGACCTCTTGGCTGCCTTGGGGGCGGCCTTCTTCTTGCTGGCGGACTTCTTTGCCGCCGCCTTCTTCGGGGCCGCCTTGCGGGCGACCGACTTCTTGCCCGCCGCCTTGCGGGCGGGCTTGGCGCGCTTGACGGCGGCTTTCTTCACCGCCTTCTTCGCCACTTTCTTCGCGCTCTTGCGCACCGCCTTCTTCGCGGCGGCCTTCTTCACCGCTTTCCTTGCCGTCTTCTTGGCAGCAGCCTTCTTCGGAGCGGCCTTCCTGACTGCAGCCTTTTTCTTGGGAGTCGCTTTCTTTGCGGCGGCCTTCTTCTTCGGAGCTGCCTTCTTGGCCGCGGCCTTCTTCTTCGGAGCCGCCTTCTTCGCGGCAGCCTTCTTCTTCGGCGCAGCCTTCTTGGCCGCGGCCTTCTTCGGTGCCGCCTTCTTCACTGCGGCCTTGCGGCGTGCCGGTGCCTTCTTCGCCGGGGCCGCGGCGGGTGCGGCCGGCGCCACCTCGGGCAGCACGGGCAGCACGACGGCGGGCGCCTCGGCGGCCGCTGGGTTGTTGCTTGACTCAAGCTCGTTGTCGATGGACATAACTGGTGTTCCCCTCCGATGAATGTCAGTACGTGCCGTGGCCCTCGGGAAACTGCGCGCAGTTCAGAACTTGCCGTAGTAACCCTCCTTCAAGGCATCGAAGAGGTTGGCGGCCGAATGCATCTCGCCGTCGTATTCCACCTGCTCATTGCCTTTCAGTTCGACAACACTACCGTCCTCCAGCTCGAAGCGGTAGAGGGTGTTTTCAAGGTCCGATTCCTTGACCAGCACACCCTGGAAAGCGGCGGGGTTGAAGCGGAACGTGGTGCATCCCTTGAGCCCCTGCTTGTAGGCGTAGAAGTAGATGTCCTTGAAGTCTTCGTACGGGTAATCGGTGGGCACGTTGGCGGTCTTGGAGATCGACGAATCGATCCATTTCTGCGAGGCGGCCTGGATGTCCACGTGCTGCTTCGGGCCGATGTCGTCGGCGGAGACGAAGTAGTCGGGCAGCTTGTGCGCGGCATCGTCGGTGAACGGCCTGGCCTCGGCGTTGATCAGCGCGCGGTAGGCGAGCAGCTCGAAGCTGAGCACCTCGACCTTCTCCTTGGATTTCTTGCCTTCGCGGATCACGTTGCGCGAGTAGCTGTGCGCGAAGCTCGGCTCGATGCCGTTGCTGGCGTTGTTGGCCAGGCTGAGCGAGATGGTGCCGGTGGGGGCGATCGAGGTGTGGTGGGTGAAACGCGCGCCGGTCTCGGCCAGTTGCTCGACCAGCTCCGGCGCCACCGTGGCGATGCGCTGCATGTAGCGGCTGTATTTCGCGTGCAGCACGCGGCCGGGGATGGTGTCGCCGATCTTGTAGCCGTCGGCCGCCATTTCCGGGCGCTTGCGCAGCATGTCGCCGGTGACGGTGTAGTCGCGCAGCAGCACCGGCGCGGCGCCCTTCTCTTTCGCCAGCTCCAGCGCCACTTCCCAGCCGGCCAGCGCCATCTCGCGCGAGACGTCCTCGGTGAACGCCACCGCCTCGGCGCTGCCGTAACTCTGCTTGAGCATGGTCACGGTGGAGCCCAGGCCGAGGAAGCCCATGCCGTGGCGGCGCTTGCCCATGATCTCGTTGCGCTGCTGCTCCAGCGGCAGGCCGTTGATCTCGACCACGTTGTCGAGCATGCGGGTGAACACCTTGACCACCTCGCGGTATTCCTCCCAGTCGAAACGCGCCTTGGGCCCGAACGGGTCGCGCACGAACTTGGTCAGGTTGACCGAGCCGAGCAGGCACGAGCCGTAGGGCGGCAACGGCTGTTCGCCGCAGTTGTGCGCGTGCAGGCCGTTGCCGTCGAAGGTGTTGATGCCGGGTACCTGCACGTCGTAGACGTCCTCGACGCCATCGGCCTGCAGCGATTGCACGGTGGCGACAAAGCGCTCGCGGTTGAGGTGACGCTTGTAGCCCGACAAGGCGGCCTTCAGACGCGCGGCCTTGTCGCTGTCGGCAAAGCCGATCAATTCGGCGAAACGCGGCAGCGACTCGCCGGCAATCACCAGCTCGTGCTGGGCCCGGGTGGCATAGGCATGCCTGCCGCCATGACCATCGGGCAACAGGCTTTCACCTGCGACACGGCGGTCGCGATAGATCCGTGACGGCATGCCCAGGCGCAGCAGCATGCGCTGTACCGCTTCCAACCGCGGCAGGTCCGACTGCGCCAGGCGCACGGACACGCCCTTGGCCTGGCTGCCCTGCACCGAACCGTCGGCGTCGAAGAAGCCGCGCAGGAAGCCGCGATAGGCCTCGCTCGACGCCTGCTCCAGCGCCGGCGTGATCGCCTTGTCGCCCGGATTCATGCCGAACTCGAACGCAAGGTCACGCAGCGCGGCGGACTTCATGCGGAACTCGCCGCGGCCGGCCACTTCCGACCAGCCGGTGAAATCGGCACGGTGCGGCAGCGTCCGGGCGCAGCGCAGGGCTTCGGCCATCAGCGCACGGGTACCGCCATCCACCGAGCCGTTCATCACGGCGGCCTGCGGCCACACCGACAACACCGCGGCCTCGTGCTTGAGCGTGCCGTCACCGACCAGCAGGCCGAGCAGGTAGCCCTGCTCCCCGGTCAGCGCACCGGGCCACTGCGCGTTGGCGCGGTGATCGTTGAGCAGCACGCGGTCGCCAGGCTGCAGCGCGCCGGCGGCGCACCACTCGGTGTCCACGCTCCAGCGGGTCAGGCGCGACACGCGGCGCACGCGGTGGTCCTCGGTCAGGCGCAGGCGGTGGCCTTCCTCGGTCTGCAGCGCCAGCACCGGCTTGGTCGCGGTGCGGAAGAAACCCTCGGCGCCAGTGGCGTGATCGTTGCCGTCCACGCGGGCCATGAAGCCTCGACCGAGCAGGTCACTGACCTGGCGCGGGCCTTCGGCGGTCTGCACCCAAGTGTCGGCCGTGACGCAGGGGTTGGTCGCGCGGATGTGCTCGCACCACCAGTTGTTGTTCATCTCGTTGACCTTGTCGATCAGGATGAACCCGGGCTCGGCGTAGTCGTACGTCGAGACCATGATCATGTCCCACAGGTGCCGCGCGCGGATGTGGCTGTAGATCTTGCAGGCGACCAGGCCGTCTTCGCGGTCGACATAGTTCTCGTGGGTGGGCCATTCGCGCCAGACGACCTTGCTCGGGTCGTTGATGTCGATCTCGTCCTTTTCCTTGACGTGCACCGGGAACACCAGCGGCCAGTCCTGGTCGTGCTCGACCGCCTGCATGAAGCCGTCGGTGATCAGCAGGCTGAGGTTGAACTGGCGCAGGCGGCCATCCTCGCGCTTGGCGCGGATGAACTCCTTGGCGTCCGGGTGGCTGATGTCGAAGGTGCCCATCTGCGCGCCGCGACGGCCGCCGGCAGAGGAGACGGTGAAGCACATCTTGTCGTAGATGTCCATGAACGACAGCGGGCCGCTGGTGTACGCGCCGGCGCCGGAGACATAGGCGTTGCGCGGACGCAGGGTGCTGAACTCGTAGCCGATGCCGCAACCGGCCTTCAGGGTGAGGCCGGCCTCGTGCACCTTCTCCAGGATGTCGTCCATCGAATCGTGGATGGTGCCCGAAACGGTGCAGTTGATCGTGCTGGTGGCCGGCTTGTGCGCCAGCGCGCCGGCGTTGGAGGTGATGCGGCCGGCGGGGATGGCCCCGCGGCGCAGCGCCCACAGGAAACGCTCGTACCAGTGGCCGCGCAGCTCGTCGGTGGCTTCCACGTCGGACAGCGCGCGCGCCACGCGCTGGTAGGTCTCGTCGATGCTGCCGTCGACCGGCTCGCCGGTCTTGGTCTTCAGGCGATACTTCTTGTCCCAGATGTCCCACGAGGCGGGTTGCAGCGGGATGTCCACGGCAGCATCGCGGCCGGTGGCAGGGTGGTTGGCTGGCGCACGCATTGTGCTCATCGTTTTGCTGACCTCTCGGTGTGGCCTCGCGGCCCCCGTTGATTTTTATTGGGATGTAAGGGTGTCGCTCGCGACGCGACGGCGACGAAGATCACGGGCGGGAACGACCTCCCGGCCTGCCCGCCCCCTGGCTTTCCGACAACAGTGGCTCCTCCCCAAGAACGCCGCGGTTGGCACCAGTGCTAGTCTCGGCATTGGCGCTTCAACACAAGATGTTGTGGTTGTTACCAAGGGAGGAAGTTAACCCTGCCGCTCCGGGAAGTAAAGTCCTGCGAGCGGCATCGGCCGGCGGGAACCCGCACGCCGCCGATCGGTCGAACCAGCGCCGAACTCACCCCCGCCAAGGAGCCCCTCATGTCGCCTCGCCATCCCTCCGTGCCGTCGTGGTTGACCGGCTTGCTGGCCGCGCTGGTGATCGCGTTCGGCACGCTGCCGGGTGCCGGCCGCGCCGCCACCTTGCCGGCGGCGATCGACGGCCAGCCGATGCCGTCGCTGGCGCCGATGCTGACCCGGGTGACGCCGGCGGTGGTGAACATTTCCAGCACCACCCACGTGCCGGTGCGCGATGCGTATTTCGACGACCCGATGGTGCGCCAGTTCTTCGGCCTGCCGCCCACGCCACGCGAGCGCGTGGAGCAGAGTCTGGGTTCGGGCGTGATCGTGGACGCCGCCAGGGGCTACATCCTGACCAACAACCACGTGGTCGCCGGCGCCGACGACATCAGCGTGACGCTGCAGGACGGGCGCAGCTTCAAGGGCAAGCTGATCGGCACCGACCCGGCCACCGACGTGGCGGTGGTGCAGATCCGGGCCAGCGACCTGCACGCGCTGCCGATGGCCGACTCCTCCACCCTGCGCGTGGGCGACTACGTGGTGGCGGTGGGCGAACCGTTCGGCCTGGGCCAGACGGTGACCGCCGGCATCGTCTCGGCGCTGGGGCGCTCGGGCCTGGGCGATTCGAGCTACCAGAACTTCATCCAGACCGACGCCTCGATCAACCCGGGCAACTCCGGCGGCCCGCTGGTGAACCTGCGCGGCGAGCTGGTCGGCATCAACACGATGATCTTCTCGCCCTCGGGCGGCAACGTGGGCATCGGCTTCGCGATCCCCAGCAACCTCACCGCCGAGGTGATGAAGCAGCTGATCGCGCATGGCAAGGTCGAGCGCGGCAGCCTGGGCCTGCAGGCGCAGGCGATCACCCCGCGCATCGCCCAGGCGCTGGGGCTGAAGGAGAGCAAGGGCGTGGTGGTGACCGGCGTCGGCGACGGTTCGGCCGCCGCGCGCGCCGGGCTGCAGCCGGGCGACGTGCTGACCTCGCTCAACGGCAAGCCGCTGCAGAGCGTGCAGCAGCTGCGCAACACCGAAGGCCTGCTGCCGCTGGGCAGCAGCCTGCAACTGGGCATCGTGCGCGACGGCCAGCCGCGCCAGGTCAATGCGACGCTGAGCGCCGAGAAGCTGGCCAGCCTCGACGGCGGCCAGCTCGACCCGCGCCTGGCCGGCGTGCGTTTCAGCGAGCTGAGCCAGAGCCAGCGCGACCAGGGTTGGTACGGCGCCGCCGTCAGCACGGTGCAGCCAGGCAGCCGCGCCGCCCAGGCGGGACTGCGTGCGGGCGACGTGGTGGTCGGCATCGGCAACCAGCGCCTCACCAGCCTGCGCATGCTGCGCGGGCTGGCCGGCGTGCGCCTGCGCCAGTTGGTGCTGGTGGTGGCCGATGCAGACGGCAGCCACTACGTACTGATCAACTGACGACGCGGCAAAGCGACCGCGCGAAAAACCGGACGTGGGTCGCGTGAACGGCGTGTTCGCGCGCACGCTCTGTGACGCATCGTCACGCAAACGCCAGAAATCGCTTGATATTGTGGGTTCAGGCCGATCCAATATCCTGACGGCTTGTCGAACGCGCCGCGCGTCGGCTGCATATCCGCTTTCGATCACGCACCTTCGTCAAGTCGCCAGACGGGTGGGTCGGCCCGATCGGCCAGCTCATCCGCCCATGTCATGAGTTCATCACGCCGGGGTTTCGCATCATCATGTCCGTACGCTTTGCTCGCCTGTTCTGCCTCGCCCTGATCGGCGCCTGTTTCTCCACCGCGGCAACCGCGGCCACCAAGTCCGGCAGCCTGGTCTGGCGCGGCGACGACGCCACCGCCAACGCGGTGATGAACGAAGTGGGCAAGGCATGGACGAAGGCCGGCCACGGCCGCATCGAGCTGCAGCCGTTCAACACCGCCTCGGGCCTCGACGCGGTGAGCAACGGCACCGCCGACCTCGCCGGCAGCGCGCGCCCCTCCGACGGCAGCGCGCAGAACGACCGGCTGACCTTCACCCCGGTGGCCTGGAGCGGCCTGGTGATCATCACCCAGGCGTCCAACCCGATCGGCAGCCTCACGCTGAAGCAGGTGCACGACATCTACTACGGCAAGATCCACAACTGGAGCGAAGTCGGCGGCCGCAACGCGCCGATCGACGTCTACGCGGTGGCCAGCCCCGGCGACGGCGTGGAGTACAGCCTGCGCAGCCTGCTGTTCGGCCGCGGCAACCAGCCGGTCGCCGCGCCGCGGCTGTACGTCAACACGCGCAAGCTGGAAGAAGGCATCGCGCTGAACCCGAACGGCCTGGGCGTGGCCATGCTGGCCGGCATCAGTGACAACCCCAAGCTGAAGGCGATCCCGATCAACGGCCGGACCGCGACCACGGCGAACATCGCCAACGGCAGCTACCCGCTGTTCATCCCGCTGTACCTGGTCACCAACCCGCACAGCGCCAAGGCCGAGCAGGCGCAGGATTTCGTGGACTTCCTCAAGACCGAGCCGGCCAAGGCTGCGCTGCGTCGCCACGGCGTGCTGCCCTACGACGACGGCGCGCGGCTGGCGGCGATGGATGCCGAGCGCCGCAGCACGATCCTGGCCGAAGTCGGCGCGCGCGCGCGGTCGCAGGGCACGCCGATCTCGGCGCCCGGCGCCACCTACGCGTCCCGCGCCGCCATCGCGCCCACGTCGGAGCGCACGGTGCAGGCCCGCAACGCGCTGGAAGCGCGCCGCGAGCGCGCGGCGAACGATGCACGGCTGGAGCGCGTCAGCGGCAGCGTCAGCAACGTCGCCGTGACCGGCGTCGAGCGCGCCAGCGGCTCGGCCACCACGGTGAGCCAGGCCAACGGCAAGAATTTCCGCGGCGTCAGCGCCGACGCCACGCAGACCCATTCGACGTACAAGGTGGTGCGCGGCGACACGCTGTCCTCGATCGCCAAGGCACATTCGGTCGAGGTGGCGCAATTGCGCGCGTGGAACCAGCTCAAGAGCGACCACCTGCAACAGGGCCAGGTGTTGCGCGTCAGCAAGCGATAACCGGGTGAGCCGCGCCGCAGAGGCGGGCGCCGGCATGGTCCAGCGTCCGCTGGCGCTGACGCTGGATCTGGACGACACGCTGTGGCCGGTGCTGCCCGCGCTGGAACGGGCCGACCAGGCCGTCGACGCCTGGCTGCAGCAGCACCATCCGGAGGTGGCGCGTGCGTGGCCGATCACCGCGATGCGCCAGCTGCGCGCCAAAGTGGCCGCCGAGCGGATCGACCTGGCGCACGATTTCACCACCCAGCGCCAGCTGACCCTGCGCCATGTGTTCGAGGCCAGTGGCATCGCCGATGCGCCGGTGGACGCGTTGTGGGAAATCTATTTCGCCGCGCGCAACCAGGTGGAACTGTTCCCCGACTGCCCAAGCGCGCTGGAACGCATCGCCGCACGCTGGCCGCTGGCGAGCCTGACCAACGGCAACGCCGACCTGCGCCGCATCGGCATCGAGCGGCATTTCCGCCATCAGGTCTGCGCCCGCGACCATGGCGTGGGCAAGCCCGACCGCGCCATCTTCCTTGCCGCAGCCGCCCTGCTCGGCGTCGAACCGGGACAGGTGCTGCACGTGGGCGACGACCCCGCGCTGGACGTGGCCGGCGCGCGCGACGCCGGCTTGCGCACGGCGTGGATCAATCGCCAGGGCGAACCGTGGCCACCCGGCATGGGCCCGCCGCCGGATCTCGACCTGCCCGACCTGGCGGCGCTGGCCGACTGGCTCGAAGCCTCGTCCCGCCGCGACTGACGCCGTTGCGATTGTTCTTCGACGCGGGCATGTCCATCATGGGCCATTTCCCCGCAAGGATTTGCCCATGTCCGCCCTGATCGAACGCCGCCCTGGCCAGCGCCATGGCATCCCCGTCGAGACCACCGACGCCGCGCACCTGGCGGTCAGTCGCCGCCGGCTCGATGCGACGCAGCGGCGCTGGCTCGGCGACAGCGGCTTCGACGCGGCACCCGGCACGTTCGCTCTGGTGCCTGACGCAGCCGGCAAGCTGGCGCGCGTGCTGGTCGGCGTGGCGCCGGCCGATCCGCTGGCCGCGCTGGCCGGCCTGCCCTGCCACCTGCCCGAAGCCACCTACGAACTGGCCGCCGAAGGCGTGCTCGCCGACACCGCGCTGGCCACGCTGGGCTGGGCGCTGGGCGCCTACCAGTTCACCCGCTACCGCGCAGCCAAACGCGCCCCGGCGCGGCTGATCGTGGCGGCCGAGGAACTGGCCCGGCTGGCCCCGCTGGTGGAGGCCACCTCGCGCGTGCGCGACCTGGTCAACACGCCCACGCAGGACATGGGTCCGGAGCAACTCGGCGAGGCGATAAAGACCCTGGCCAAGGCACACAAGGCGAAGCTGCGCGACTGGGTCGGCGACGAACTGCTCAAGGCGAACTTCCCCACCATCCACGCCGTGGGCCGCGCCAGCCATCGCGCGCCGCGGCTGGTCGAACTGAGCTGGGGCAAGCCCGACCATCCCAGGCTGGTGATCGTCGGCAAGGGCGTGTGCTTCGACACCGGCGGCCTGAACCTCAAGGGCGGCGAAGGCATGCGCTGGATGAAGAAGGACATGGGCGGCGCCGCGCACGCGATCGCGCTGGCCGGACTGGTGATGCAGGCCAACCTGCCGGTGCGGCTGACCCTGCTGGTGCCGGCGGTGGAGAACGCCGTGGCCGGCAACGCGATGCGCCCGGGCGAGGTGATCACCACCCGCGCCGGCCATACCGTGGAAGTGGACAACACCGACGCCGAAGGCCGGTTGATCCTGTGCGACGCGCTGGCCTACGCCGGCGAACAGCAACCGGCGCTGATCATCGACTTCGCCACCCTCACCGGCGCCGCCCGCGTGGCGCTGGGCCCGGATCTGCCGGCCCTGTTCGCCAACGATGACGCGCTGGCCGACGCGGTGCTGCAGGCCGGTAACGCCGTGGCCGACCCGCTGTGGCGGCTGCCGCTGTGGCGTCCGTACCGGCGCATGCTGGACTCCCACCTGGCGGACTTCGCCAACTCCAGCGCCTCGCGCCACGCCGGCGCGATCACCGCCGCGCTCTATCTCGAACGCTTCGTCCCTGACGGCACGCCGTGGCTGCACCTGGACACCTACGCCTGGAACGACGCCGACCGCCCCGGCCGCCCCCGCGGCGGCGAGGCAATGGGCCTGCGCGCGGTGTTCGCGTTCCTGCAGGAGCGTTACGGACACTGAGAGGCTGAGCGGTTTTCAACCCCTCGGACCAGCCCCGGCGAGGGCATGGCTGTCCGAGTGGAGGCAAGGCAGGAGCAATGGCCCGATGCCCGAGTCGAGGCAACAGGAGCGGTTGTCCGAAGGCTGGACATGAAACAGGCATCTAGGGGACTGTTCCACGTGAGCGAGTCCGGGCCCGTAACGGGCTCGCGACAGCAGGAAACCACGGGAGGCGGTTTCCTTCACAAGCTCCGGGGCGCCCCCGTCGACCTCGACGCCCGATACCCCGTTCCGCCCGGTGCCGTGCGCAGTGGTGCGACGAAGCCTCGGGGGAGTAACCTCTCGAACGTTGGGCGTGGTCCGAAACTGGTTGCGACATTGCCTGAGGGGGGACAAGGGGCACCAGTGGACGCGCTCGACATTACAGGGCCGAGCCATCACCACTGGGGAAAGAAACCACATGAAATACGACTTGAATCACCTGTCACTGGCTGTGCGTCTCGCATTGACCGCCGGGATGCTCTCGGTCGCCGGCGGGCTGCAGGCCCAGACGACGACCACCAATCCGCCCACGACGGATCAGGCCACGCCGGCCTCCAAGGACAAAGCCAAGACGCTGAACGCCGTGGTGGTCACCGGCTCGCTGATCCGCCGCGTGGACGTGGAAACCGCCAGCCCGGTGGTGACCATCGACCGCGAGGCCATCACCAACTCCGGCAAGCCCACCCTGGGCTACGTGCTGCAGGACATGCCGGCGATCTCCGGCAACGCCACCAACCCCTCCAACAACAGCAACGGCGGCGGCGTCGCCAGCCCGCTGCTGGAAGCCGGCGGCGGCGCCTCGCGCGTCTCGCTGCGCGGCCTGGGCATCAACCGCACGCTGGTGCTGGTGGACGGCCAGCGCATGGTCAACTCGGACATCAACATGCTGCCGCCGGACATGATCGACCGCGTCGACGTGCTGGCCGAAGGCGCCTCCACCGTGTACGGCTCCGACGCCATCGGCGGCGTGGTCAACTTCATCCTGCGCAAGGATTTCCAGGGCGTCCAGTTCAGCCTGAACGACGGCATCTCCAGCCACGGCGATTCGCAGCGTCGCGGCTTCAACCTGACCGGCGGCATGTCCGGCGACAACTACAGCATCGTCGGCGGCCTCGACTACAACAAGTACGACGCCACGCTGGCCTCGCAACGCGACTTCTCGCGGCAGCAGCTGTACCTGTCCAGCGGCACCATCATCGCCGCCGGCTCCAGCTCGATCCCGACCGGCCGCATCCAGCTGCCGGCCTCGATCGCCAGCCAGTACGGCTGCGCGATCAACTCGTCCGGCACCGCCAACGTGACCCTTGCCACGGGCGACGGCTCCAGCCTCGGCGACTACCGGTGCCGGCTCGGTTCGGACACCTACAACTATGCCGCGCTCAACTACATGCAGACCGCGCAGAAGCGCACCAACGGCTTCGTGCTGGGCAGCTACGACCTGACGCCCAACCTCAAGGCCTACGTCAACGCGTTCTACAACCGCACCGAATCCAGCGGCCAGGATGCCCCCTCGCCGGTCGGTACCGGTGACGGCCTGATCATCTCCTCCAGCAACCCGATCAACCCGTTCGGCGTCACCTTCAGCCAGAACGCGGTGCCGGGCGACCCGAACAGCGGCTACAACTTCCAGACCCGCCTGACCGGCGCCGGCACCCGCGTGCACAGCTACAAGACCGACAACGCGCAGATCAACACCGGCCTGCGCGGCAACTTCGGCCAGGACAGCAGCTGGATCTGGGACGCGTCGATCAACTACAGCCACAGCAAGCGCGACCAGCGCGACACCAACGAGGTGGACATCCCCGCCCTGCAGGCGGCGGTCGATGCCGGCGCCAACATCTTCAACCAGGCCGACCCGGCGGTGGGCAAGCTGCTGAGCGCCGGCGTGAAGACGCCGATCTATGTCATGACCAACTCGACCAAGCAGGCGCAGTTCGACGCCAGCGGCGACCTGTGGGACCTGCCCGCCGGCGCCATGCAGCTGTCGGTCGGCGCGCTGTACCGCAAGCAGACGATGAAGTACACGGTGAGCCCGTTCGCGGTGCTCGACCCGGTCACCACCCAGTGCCAGATCCTGCAGGAAGCATGCGGCTCGCCCGCCAGCGGCAGCTACAACGTCAAGGAGATCTACGCGGAAACCCTGATCCCGCTGCTCGCCGATGCGCCCGGGGCGCAGTCACTGAACATCGACCTGGGCGTGCGCTCCTCCAACTACAGCACCAGCGGCAGCACCACCAACGGCAAGGTCGCGATCGAATGGAAGCCGGTGGCCGATCTGCTGGTCCGCGGTACCGTCTCGCAGGTGTTCCGGGCGCCGAACCTCAACGAGCTCTACGACGGCCGCACCCTGGTGCAGCCCACCCTGAACGACCCCTGCGTCAACCTCAGCGCGGCCGACCTGGCCCAGCATGCCGCGGCCTGCCAGTACGTGCCGGTCAACTGGGGTGGCAACTCGCCGGCGCAGGTCAACACGTTCTATTCCGGTGCCGCCACCGTGGGCAACTCGCTCAAGCCGGAAAAGGGCAAATCCATCGACCTCGGCCTGGTCTACTCGCCGGAGTGGCTGCCCGGCTTCTCCACCAGCCTCGACTTCTGGCACATCTACCTGTCCGACACGTTGACCGCGATCACCGGCGACCTGGTCGTCAGTTCGTGCTTCAACAACAGTGCCAGCCCGTACTGCGGGCTGATCCATCGCGAGGACACCACCAGCCGCCAGCCGGGCCAGGTGTTCCTGATCAACACGCCGGTGGTCAACCTTGGCACGCTGAATACGTCGGGTGTCGACTTTACCTTGCGCTACAAGGTGCCCCACTTCAACATGGGCAGCGTGGACCCGGGCGACTTCCAGGTGGGCCTCAACAGCAGCTACACCTCCACCTACAGGAACAACGCCACCCCCGGCGAGCCGGGCGCACAGGCCATCGACTACGCCGGCACCTACAGCCAGCAGTTCGGCAACATCTCGCGGCTGCGCGGCACGGTCACGCTGAACTGGAGCAAGGGCAACTGGAACGCCCAGTGGCAGTCGCGCTACATCAACAGCCTGACCGCGCTCAACACGGATGCGGCCATTCCCGGCGTGAACATTCCGATCGCCTCGGTGACCTACCACTCGATCCAGCTCGGCTACGCGGTGCCGTCGATCCACACCCGCTTCGACGTCGGCGTGGACAACATCGCCGACAAGGCACCGCCGCTGATGTATCAGAACGGTTCCAACTACAACGTGGACGTCTCCACCTACGACGTGCTCGGTCGCTACTACTGGGCCCGCGCCACCGTGAAGTTCTGATGTCCTAGCTCCATCGCAGTCGTTGCAAACCCCCAGGAGGGCCGCGGGCAAACCGCGGCCCTCTTGCATAATGGGCGCCGGACACCATCCCACCGAGGCCGCATGCCCCCGCCCCCGCCCGCCGCCGATCCACCCAGCACTCCGGCCAGCACGCTGGCCGCCGCCATGGCCAGCGCGTGGAATGCAGGCGACGCAGGGCGCGTCATCGAACTGGCGGCGCAGGCGGCGGATGCCGCCGGCGACGACGAAGGCGTGCTCGTCCTGCTCGGCGTGGCGCAACAGGCCACCGGCCGGCACGCACGGGCGGCCGCCACGTTCAACCGCCTGTGCCAGTTGCGACCGGCCGTCTCGGCCTACTGGAACAACCTCGGCGTGGCCTCTCGCCTGGCCGGCGACCTCGCCGCGTCCGGACAGGCCTTGCGTCAGGCCCGGCAGCTCGCGCCGGGCGATGCGGAGGTGCACTACAACCTCGGCCTGCTGTACACCCAGCAACGCGATTGGCCGGCGGCACGGCAGGCGTTGCTGGAAGCGGCCAGTCTCGCCCCGTCATTCATCGAGGCCCGCCTGCAGGCGGCCTACGCCTGCTACGTCTGCGGCGACAACGCGGCGCAGGAGGAAATGCTCGACGGCGCCGGCGAGTGGCCGCCGCAACCCGCCGAACAGGCGCTGATACTGGCCGCCATGTTGTCGGTGCAGGGCGCTTCCGAGGCGGCCCTGCGCACGCTCGCGCGCGCGCAGTTGCCGCCGACGGAGGCCGCGGCCGCTCCGCTGCGCCTGCGCATCGCCGCCCAGCGCGTGGTGTTGCACGAGCGCAGCAACCAGGTCGAACGCGCGCAGCAGGACCTGCAGCAACTGCCGCTGGCCGCGATCGACGCCCTGCCGCCGGACGCCGTGCAAGCGCGCGCCGACGGCTGGCGCGCGCACGCCGCGATGGCCTCACGCAACGGCGCGTACGCCGAGGCAGCGGCGCTGTACCGGCGCGTGCTGGCGCTGCCGCTCGACGACGAGAGCCGGGCCAGCGTCGGTTTCGGCCTCGCCATCGCCTGCGACCGGCTGGGCCGCCACGCCGAGGCATGGGACGCGTTGCAGGCGGCGCACGCGGCGCAACTGGAGATCGCCCGCCAGGTCGTGCCGGAGCGACTGGCGGCGGACAGCCAGCCGCTGCCGCTGGCGGACTGCGTGGTCGAACCGCACGACTACGCTCGCTGGACCGAGCTGCGCGCCCCCGGCTCCATGGATAGCCCGGTCTTCGTGGTCGGCTTTCCGCGCTCGGGCACCACCTTGCTGGAACAGATGCTCGACGCCCACCCGGATTTCCGGTCCATGGACGAGCGTGCCTACATCCATGAGCTGATCGAAAGCATGGAACGCGTCGGCCAGCGCTATCCCGCCGATCTCGCCTCACTGAGCCAGGACGATGCCGATGCCCTGCGCCGCAGCTATCGCCGACGGGTCGCGCAGGTGCGCCCCGACCTCGGGCCGCGCCGGCTGGTCGACAAGAACCCGCTCAACATGCAGTGCCTGCCGATGATCATGCGGCTGTTTCCGCAGGCACGGATCATTCTCTGCCTGCGCCATCCCTGCGACGTGTTGCTCAGCTGCAGCATGCAATCGTTCCGCTCGCCGGCGTTCATGGTGCTGTGCTCCTCCCTGGCGCGCCTGGCGCAGGGCTACGCGCGCGCCTTCACCCAATGGCAGCGCGATGTCGAGGTGTTCGCCCCGCAGGTGCTGGAGTGGCGCTACGAATCCGTGGTGGAGCAGTTCGGCGACCAGGCGACACGACTGGCGCAGTTCCTGGACCTGGCCGATGCCGCGCCCCTGCAGCGCTTCGCCGAGCATGCGCGCGAGAAGCACATCAGCACGCCCAGCTACGCGCAGGTCACCCGCGGCGTCTATCGCAAGGCGGTGGGACGCTGGCGCGACTACCGCGAGCATTTCGAACCGGTGTTGCCCGTGCTGCAACCGTGGCTCGAACGCTTCGGCTACGACGGGTAGGAAACGGCCCGCGGGACAAGCGCCTGCGGACCGCAGGCTCCCGCACGCACCACGACAGGCAGTGCCGCCTTGTCGTCGTGCGCAGCGGGATACTCAGTGCGCCGGGCTGCTCGCGGACGGCGCGGGGGTGGTTACGCTGGCCAGTGCGTGCGGCGAGAACTTGCCGCCGTAAGGCAGCACCTCGCTGGCCAGTTTCGGGTCGGCCTTGATCATGCCGATCGCGTCGAACAGGATGTGCGCGGTCTCCTGGAGCTGCGGGTCCTTGGCGTTCTTGGCGTCCTTCTCTTCCTTCAGCTCGCTCTTGATGCTGCGCTCGTTGGGGTTGAGGCCGTCGTCCAGCGTGCTGCCCGCCTCCGGCAGGGCCGCGTCGCTGCCGTCGATGGCGACGTGCCGCGCGCGGAAGGCGGCCTGCATCTGCTCCTGCTGCTTGCGCTCGGCTTCGCGGGTGGCCAGGTTCAGCGAGATCGTGGTCATGTCGCGCATCTTCTTGTACTGCGCCAGCTCGTCCAGCATCAGCTTCCACGCCGGCGATTGCGCCGCACGCTGGTCGTGCTGCTTGAGCAGCTGCGGCAGGTAGGCGGAGAGGTTCGCCACCGGCTGGTAGTCGGCCGGCGGAATCTGCGTCCACGGCAGCGCGTTGTCGTAGGTCGATTCGCCGAAGTCCTTCTCGTCGCCGTTCTTCGGGAACTCGATGTCCGGGGTGACGCCCTTGAGCTGGGTGGAACCGCCGTTGATGCGGAAGAACTCCTGGATCGTCATCTTCAGTTCGCCCAGCTGCGGCTTCTCGCTGTCGCCGGAGGCGAACTTGTCCAGGTCCACCAGGGT
Organism: Rhodanobacter sp. UC4443_H10; assembly: GCF_052978325.1. Lineage (NCBI taxonomy): Bacteria > Pseudomonadati > Pseudomonadota > Gammaproteobacteria > Lysobacterales > Rhodanobacteraceae > Rhodanobacter > Rhodanobacter sp. UC4443_H10. The sequence continues at coordinate 2,080,672 of NZ_CM129668.1, forward strand.
CTGCACGGTGCCCTTGCCGAAGGTCGGCTCGCCGATGACCAGGCCGCGGTGATAATCCTGGATCGCCGCGGAGAAGATCTCCGAGGCCGAAGCCGTGCCGCGGTTGACCAGCACCGCCAGCGGACCGCTCCAGGCCATGCCTGCATCGTCGTCGCCCTGCACCTGGACTTCGCCGTGCGAGCCGCGCACCTGCACCACCGGGCCCTTGTCGATGAACAGGCCGGTCATCGAATCCGCCTCGGCCAGCGAGCCGCCGCCGTTGTTGCGCAGGTCCACCACGATGCCCTGCACGCCTTCCTGCTTGAGCTCGGCGATCAGCTTGGCCACGTCGCGGGTGGTGCTGCGGTAATCCTTGTCGCCGGCGCTGCGCGCGCCGAAATCGGAGTAGAACGAGGGCAGGTCGATCACGCCGATCTTGCGGGTGACCGCGCCGTCCTTGATCTCGATGACCTTCTTGCTGGCCGCGGCATCCTCCAGGTTGATCTTGTCGCGCACCAGGGTGATCAGCTCGTGCTTGCCGTCCGGGCCGACATCGGCGGGCAGCACTTCCAGCCGCACCACCGTTCCCTTCTTGCCGCGGATCAGCGCGGTGACGTCGTCGATGCGCCAACCGACCACGTCCACCATTGCGCCCTTGTCGCCCTGGCCCACCGCCACGATGCGGTCGCCCGGCTTGAACTTGTGCGACTTCATCGCCGGGCCGCCGGGGATCAGCTTGACGATCATGGTGTAGTCGTCGCGCGACTGCAGCTGCGCGCCGATGCCCTGCAGCGACAGGCTCATCGCGATGTCGAAGTTGGCCGCCGCCTCCGGGCCGAGGTAGTCGGTGTGCGGGTCGGTGGATTCGGCGTAGGCGTTCATGAAGGTCTGGAACGCGTCGGCGCTGTTGATCTGCCGGATGCGGTCGATGTAGCCGCTGTAGCGCCTGTCCAGCGTCTTGCGGATGTCCGCGTCGTCCTTGCCGGCCAGCTTCAGACGCAGCCAGTCGTTCTTGGTGCGCTTGCGCCAAAGGTCCTGCGCGGCGGCCTCGTCCTTCGGCCAGGCGGCGTCCTTGCGGTCGACCTCGTAGCTCTCGTCGCGGCTGAGGTCGAAGCCGTTCTTCAGCAGCTCGCGGGCGTAGCTCATGCGCTGCACGGCGCGCTGCAGGTACAGGTTGAAGATGGCGAACGGTGCGGAGAGGTCGCTGTTCCAGATCGCGTCGTCGAACTTGCTCTTCAGTGGCGCGAACTTGTCCATGTCGGCCTGGGTGAAGAACACCTTGTCGCCGTCGAGCATCTTGAAATATGCCTTGTAGATGCGCGCGGACATCGCGTCATCCAGCGGCTGGGCGTCGTAGTGGAAGCGGGTCAGGAAGCGCGCGGACAGTTGCGCGGCCTGGGCCTGTTCGGCCGTGGGCTCCAGCGGCCAGGTGGCCGCCTTGCGCGGCTGGGGGCCGGCACCCAGGTCGGCCGCGGACTGCGCAAAGGCGCAGCTGGCGGAGAGAACGAACAGCAGGACCAGCGCGGGGCGAAGTTTCATGGGTGCTCTCAGGCGGATTCGGTGACGCCGGCGGCATGCGCCTGCAGGTCGGCGTGATAGGACGATCGCACCAGCGGGCCGGAGGCGACGTGATGGAAGCCCATGGCTTCGCCGGCTTCGCGCAGCGCGTGGAATTCCTCGGGCGTCCAGTAGCGCAGCACCGGGTGGTGGTGCGGCGTGGGCTGCAGGTACTGGCCGATGGTGATCATCTCCACATCGTGGTCGCGCAGGTCGCGCAGCGTCTGCAGCACCTGCTCGCGGGTCTCGCCCAGGCCGAGCATGATGCCGGACTTGGTCGGCACCTGCGGGTGCTGCGCCTTGAAGCGCTTGAGCAGGTCCAGCGACCACTGGTAATCGGCGCCGGGGCGCACCTCGCGGTACAGATGCGGCACGGTTTCCAGGTTGTGGTTGAACACGTCCGGCGGGAATGCCTTGAGCACCTCCAGCGCCCGTTCCATGCGGCCCTTGCCGCGGAAATCGGGGGTGAGGATCTCGATGCGGATGGCCGGGCTGGCATGGCGCACCGCGCGGATGCAGCTGGCGAAGTGCGCCGCGCCGCCGTCGCGCAGGTCGTCGCGGTCGACCGAGGTGATCACCACGTACTTCAGCCGCATGTCGGCGATGGTCTGCGCCAGGCGCGCCGGCTCCAGTTCATCCGGCGGCTGCGGCCGGCCATGCGCCACGTCGCAGAACGAGCAGCGCCGCGTGCACACCTCGCCGAGAATCATGAAGGTGGCGGTGCCGTGGCTGAAGCATTCGTGGATGTTGGGGCAGGAGGCTTCCTCGCATACGGTCACCAGCGCGTTCTCGCGCAGGCGGGCCTTCAGCTGCTGCACCGCGTTGCCCTGCGGCAGGCGCACGCGGATCCAGTTGGGCTTGCGCAGGGTCGGCACGCTGGTGTCGAAACCGGCGCGGTTCAGCGCGATCTTGTCGCTGCCGAGCTGTTTCTCCACCGTGCCGGTGCCGGCCACGACCTGGATCGGAATGGATTTGGACAAGGGGGCGCTGGTTTCGCTCATGGGAGAGGAGTTCAGACCGCGGCGCGCGCGGGGAGTTCGGGAATCAGGGGGGCAGCGGGCGCGGCGACGAAGCCGAACTGGCGGCAGAACTCGTCGGCCAGCACCGTCTCGACGTCCGCCAGCTGCGACGGACCGCCCAAGTCTACCAGTTGCGTGACCGCCAAACCCTTGTAGCCGCAGGGGTTGATGCGTTCGAACGGCTCCAGGTCCATGGCCACGTTGAAGGCCAGCCCGTGGAAACTGCAGCCGCGACGCACGCGCAGGCCGAGCGCGGCGATCTTGGCCTCGCCCACGTACACGCCGGGGGCGCCTTCGCGGCGCGCCGCCGCCACCTGCCAGTGCGCCAGCGTGTCGATCAGCGCCTGCTCGATCCGCCGCACCAGCTCGCGCACGCCCACGCCGATGCGGCGCAAGTCGATCAGCGGGTAGCCGACGATCTGGCCGGGCCCGTGGTAGGTCACCTGCCCGCCGCGGTCGACCGGGATCACCGGGATGTCGCGCGGCGCCAGCACGTGCTCCATCTTGCCGGCCTGGCCCAGGGTGAACACCGGGTCGTGCTCCAGCAGCCACAGCTCGTCCGGCGTGTCGGCGGTGCGGTTGTCGGTGAACGCGCTCATCGCCTGCCAGGTCGCCGCGTAGGGCTGGCGGCCGAGACGGCGGATGGCCAGGGGCCGGGATTCGGGATGGGGGGTGCGGGATTCGTGGTTCACGACGAGCTTGTGGCCTTGCAATTCTTCTGGTTCAAGAGCCGCCGAACCCATGCGACGCGGAGGCTCGGGACGCGGCTCTTGCGAATCCCCATCCCGAATCCCGGCCTCACAACGTATACCGGACATCCGCATCGGCGCGCAGTGCGTGATGCGCCGCTTCGTACTGCTCGCGGTTGTCGCAGCGGAAGGTGACCGTGACCGAGACGAAATTGCCGGCGCCGGAATGGCGGTGACGCACGGTTTCGTGCAGCACGTGCAGACCGGCGCGTTCGAGCAGTTGCGGCACGTGGCGGGGCAGGTCGGCGCTGGCGCTGCCCACGGCGGTGATCTCGAACTCGCCGGGGAACTGGAAGCCCCGGCCTTGCCGCTTCGCCTTGTCGAAGTCGATCGGTTGCATCACTTGGCGCTCGGCGCCTGCTCGGTGTTGCCGGTGTCCTTGTGGAACCAGAGCAGGATGCTGTCCCACAGGCGCGAGAAGAAGCCACCCTGCGGCGCGTCGGCCAGTGCGACCAGCGGCACCGTCTGCAGCGCCTGGCCATCCAGGCTGATGCGCAGGCTGCCGATCTGCTGGCCCTTCTTGAACGGCGCGATCAGGGTCGAGGGGATGTCCATCACCGCCTTGAGCTTGTCGTACTGGCCGGTCTTGACGGTGACCAGCACGTCGCTGGCCACGCCGATCGGCAAGGTGTCCGCCTCGCCCTTCCACAACCGCGGCGTCGCCAGCGGCTTGCTGGTGTCGTACAGCTTGTGCGTCTCGTAGAAGCGGAAGCCGTAGTTGAGCAGGGCCATCGCCGAATCGGCGCGCGCCTTGTTGGAGCTGGCGCCCATCACCACCGCGATCATGCGCTCGTCGCCATGCTTGGCGGACGCCGCCAGGCAGAAGCCCGCGTCGGCGGTGTGCCCGGTCTTGATGCCGTCCACGGCCGGATCGCGCCAGAGCAGCTCGTTGCGGTTCTGCTGCTTGATGCCGTTCCACTCGTACGACTTGATCGCCGAGATGGCGTAGTCGTCCGGAAAGTTGTGGATCAGCGCGCGCGACAGGATCGCGACGTCGCGCGCGGAGCTGTAGTGGTTCTGCACCGGATAGCCGGAGGCGTTGGAGAAGTGCGAGTTGGCCATGCCCAACTGCTTGGCGTAGGCGTTCATCAGGTTGGCGAAGGCATCCTCCGAACCGGCGGTGTGCTCGGCCAGCGCGATTGCCGCGTCGTTGCCGGACTGCACGATCATGCCCTTGAGCAGGTCCATCAGCGGCACCTGGCTGCCCAGCTTGAGGAAACTGGTGGAGCCGTCGGTGCCGGCACCGCCGCCGCGCCACGCATGCTCGCTGATGGTGATCATGTCGCTGGTGTGGATGCGGCCGTTGGCGAGCTCGGCCGACACCACGTAGTCGGTCATCACCTTGGTCAGCGAGGCCGGCGCGCGACGCGCATCGGGATCTTTCGAGGCAAGTATCTGGCCGGTGGCGTAGTCCATCAGCACCCAGCTGGCGCCATCGACGTCCGGCGGCGGCGGCACCGGTGCGGCCGGCATGGCCGGGCGCGGCACGGGCGACGGATGGGGCGGGGTCTGCGCCATCGCAGCGCCGACCAGCAGGACGGCAACGGCGGCAAACGGCATCAGGGTGCGTCGAAGAAAGTTCATCGTGTTTTCGAGTCCGGTTTTTTCGAGGATCGGCGTTGCGCGCGCCGAAGTGGCAAGGAAGCCTGCGCAAATCCTGCTCAGTCTACCGCGACCTGCGGCGAGGGCAGACCCATGCGTTCGATCCGGCGACTGACTTCGTCGGCGCGATCCACGCTGTCCAGCGGGCCGACCCGCACGCGGCGCAGGCGCTGGCCATGCGCCACGCCGTCGATCACCTGCACCGTGCCGAGGTCGGCCGCACGCAGGCGCCGGGCCAGGCGGTCGGCATTGGACGCGTCGGCGAACGCACCCACCTGCAGGTAGATTCCCGGGTGCCTGCCTGAGACCGTCTCCGGCGGCGGCAGTTCCTGCGCCGGATGCGCCGGGTCGATGCCGCGCACCTCGACCAGGCCGGTGCCCTTGGGCCAGATGCCGATCTTCACTGCCGCGGCATAGGACAGGTCGATCAGCCGGTTGTCGTGGAACGGTCCGCGGTCGTTGACCCGCACGACCACGCTCTTGCCGTTCTCCAGGTTGGTGACGCGCGCGTAGCTGGGCAGCGGCAGCGTGGTGCTGGCCGCGCTGAACGCGTACATGTCGTAGGTTTCGAGGTTGGAGGTCTTGTAGCCGTGGAACTTGTTGCCGTAGAACGAGGCGATGCCGCGCTCGTCGTAGCCGCGCGCCGTGGACAGCACGCGATAGGTCTTGCCGCGCACGCTGTAGGGCGACTTGTTGCCGTAGCGCGAGCGCGGCTCGGCCTTCGGCACCGGCTCGGACAGCTTGCTGACGTCGATCGGCGGCGGCACGCTGTCGCGGCCGTCGCGGTAGCGGCTCGATTGCGGCCGACTGAGGTCGTCGTGGATGCCACCTTCACCCGCGGGCGATGCCGTGCCGGACACGCCGCGATGGCCCGCGCCGGACGACGACGACGGCCGGCTGCGCGGCCCGCTGCACGCGGCAAGCAGCGCGCTGGCCGCGAGCACGGCGGCGACCGCGACGAACCTCACCGCGCCGCGTCCGCCTGCGCCACGCCGGCGGCGATCGCCTGCGCCAGCTGTTCGACGGCCATCGCGTACAACGGGCTGCGGTTGTAGCGGGTGATCACGTAGAAATTCTGGAAGGTGAACCAGTACTCCGGCCCGGCCGGGCCTTCGAGCTGCTGCAGGCTGGCGAGCCGGCCGGGGTCGATCCGCTGCAGCGGCGCGTAGCCCCAGGCCTCGAACTGTTCCAGCGGATGCTTCGGCATGAGCTCGTTGAGGTCGCTCGCGTGCGCCTTGGCATCGGGCTGCGCCCGCGCCGCCACCGGGGCATCGCGCTCCCAGCCGTACCCGTGCAGGTAGTTGGCGACGCTGGCCACGATGTCGTCGGCCGAATCGTGCAGGTCGATGCGACCGTCGTGATCCTCGTCAACCGCGTAGTCGCGGATGCTCGAAGGCATGAACTGGCCCCAGCCCTGCGCGCCGGCATAGGAACCGACCAGCGAGTCCAGCGGACCGGCCAGCTTGCTGGCGGGAAGCTCCAGCAGGGTCTTCAGCTCGTCGCGGAAAAACGGCGCGCGCGGCGGGTAGTAGAAGGCCAGCGTCACCAGCGCATCGAGCACCTTGTAGCGGCCCACGATGCGGCCGTAATTGGTCTCCACGCCGATGATCGCCACCACGTATTGCGGCGCCACGCCGTACTCGGTCGCGATCCGGTCGAGCAGTGCGCGATGCTGCTGGTAGAACGCGATGCCGCCGTCGATGCGGGCATCGGTGAGGAAGATCGGTCGATAGTCCTTCCACGGCTTGGCCTCGGCCGGGCGGCTGATCGCGTCGAGGATCGACTGCTGTTTGGTGGCGCCGTCGAGCAGCGCATTGAGCGCGGCCGGGCTCTGGCCGGTGTCGTGCGCCACCTCCTGCACCAGTTTCGCCTGCCCCGGATGGGCGGCCAGCGCGGCGTCCGTTCCAGCCACCCACGACAGCAGGATCAGCAGGCAACAGCACACACGGGACACGGGATGCACGGACATGCAAGGCCTTCGCAAAGGGAAAATCGGGGTCAGCGAGAGCCTACCATGCAAGCCGCGGCGACTTCGGCCCCACGCATGGCGCGCGCGGGGCGCGATTCAGATGTGGCTCTTGCGATTGGCATGGATCGACATCAGCACGCCGAAACCGGTCAACAGCGACACCGCCGACGTGCCGCCGTAACTGATCATCGGCATCGGCACGCCGACCACCGGCAGCATGCCGGCCACCATGCCGCCGTTGACGAACACGTAGACGAAGAAGCTCATGCCGATCGCGCCGGCGAGCAGGCGCGAATACGTATCGCGCGCCTCCATCGCGATCCACAGGCAGCGGCCGATGATGAACGCGTACAGCGCGATCAGCGCGCACACGCCGACCAGGCCGAACTCCTCGGAGAACACCGCGAAGATGAAATCGGTGGTGTGCTCGGGCAGGAAATCCAGCCGCGACTGCGTGCTGTGCAGCCAGCCTTTGCCGAACACGCCGCCGGAGCCCACCGCGATCTGCGACTGGATGATGTGCCAGCCGTTGCCCAGCGGATCGGATTCGGGATTGAGCAGGGTCAGCACGCGATCGCGCTGGTACTGGTGCAGGAAGTGCCAGCCGATCGGGATCATGCCCACCACCGCGCCCACCAGCAATCCGATGCGCCACCACGCCATGCCGGAGAGGAACAGCGCGAACGCGCCGGCCGTGGCCACCAGCACCGCCGTGCCCAGGTCCGGCTGTTCGGCGATCAAGGCGGCAGGAATGGCGATCAGGATGCCGACCACCGCGATGTCCTTCCAGCCCGGCGGCAGCTGCCGCGGGTGGAGGTACCAGGCCACCATCATCGGCGTGGTGAGCTTGAGCAGTTCGGACGGCTGGAAACGCATCACGCCCAGATCCAGCCAGCGCATCGAACCGCGCCCTTCACCGAGGATCGCCACCACCACCAGCAAGGCGACGCTGACGGCGTAGAGGCCCGGCGTCCAGCTGCGCAGCACCGGGGGCGGAATGCGCGAGACCAGCAGCAGCAAGGCGCCGCCCAGCACGAAACGCGCGGCCTGGCCACCGACCAGGGCCAGACTGCGATCACCCGCGCTGTAGAGCGTGGCCAGGCCGATCAAGGCCAGCACGAACAGGCCGGCCGCCAGCGGCAGGTCGATCCGGCGCCGGGTCATCACCCGGTGCGCGAAGCGGCGCATGCGCGCGCGCAGCACGCCGATCATGGTTGCACCTCGCTGCTGGCGGACACGGGCACGTCCTCGACGACCGAGCCGGCCGGTGCCGGCGCAGCGGATGGGAGCGGTGCGGCATCCGGCAATCGCTCGGCGCCGGGCAGCACGCCCTGGTGGGTGGCCAGCCACGCATCGAGAATCTTGCGCACGATCGGCCCCGCCGCCGAAGCGCCCCAGGCGCCCTGCTCCAGCACCACGGCTACGGCGATCTGCGGGTGGTCGGCCGGCGCGTAGGCGATGAACCAGGCGCGATGGCGGGTGGCCAGATACGCGGTGTTGCGATTGGTGTCGTACGCGTCGCTGGTGCGCGAGTAGCGCTCGGCGGTGCCACTCTTGCCGGCGATCGCGTAAGGGAAGCCGTCGTTCAGGCCCTTGCCGGTGCCTTCGGTGATCACCGCGCGCATGCCCGCGTTGATCACCGCCCAGTCGCCGCGCTGGCGGATCAATGTGGCGCCCGGCGGATTGGGCAGCGGCTGGCGCTGCGCCTCGCCGACCGTGCTGGTGGCCATGCCCAGCCGCGGCAGGTACGGCACGCCACCGCCGGCCAGGGTCGCCACCGCATGCGCCAGTTGCAGCGGGGTAACCGCCCAGTAACCCTGGCCGATGCCGGCGATCACCGTTTCGCCGGGATACCAGGGCTGCTTGCTGTTGGCCGCCTTCCACTGGCGCGAGGGCAGGATGCCGTCGGATTCGCCGATCAGGTCGATGCCGGTCTCGCGGCCGAAGCCGAAGCGACTCATCCACTGGCTCAGCCGGTCGATGCCCATGTCCAGCGCCAGCTTGTAGAAATACGTGTTGGTCGACTTCTCGATCGCGGTGACCATGTCCACCGTGCCGTCGCCGCCGCGCTTGTCGTCGCGGTAGCAGCGCGTCTGCCCCGGCAGGCAGAACTGACCGTTGGAGAACACCGTGTCCGACGGCTTGCGCAGGCCCAGCTCCAGCCCGCCGAGTGCAAGGAACGGTTTCACCGTCGAGCCCGGCGGATAGACGCCCCGCAGCGCGCGGTTGTACAGCGGCTTGTCCGGGTCGGTGGTCAGCGCGCGGTAGTCGGCCTGGCTGATGCCGTTGACGAACAGGTTGGGATCGAACGTGGGCACGCTGACCATCGCCAGCACCTGGCCGTTGCGCGGATCGATCGCCACCGCCGCGCCGGGACGGCCCTCGAATGCCGCCTCGGCCGCCTTCTGGATGCGCGCGTCGATGCTCAGGTAGAGGCTGCGGCCGGGCGTGGGCGCATGGGTTTCCAGCACGTGCTGGGTGCGGCCATCGGCGTTGACCTCCAGCAATTCGTAGCCGGGCTTGCCGTGCAACACGTCCTCGTAGGAACGCTCCACGCCGCTGCGCCCGACATGGCTGGTGCCCTGGTAGCGATCCGCGTCCAGCCGCTGCAGGTCGTCGGCGTCGATGCGCCCGACATAGCCGACCACGTGGGCGAACAACGGGCCGAACGGATAATGCCGGGTCAGGTAGGGCACCACGTCGACGTTGGGAAAGCGCCAGCGATTGACCGCGAAACGATCGATCTCGTCTTCGGTCAGGTGCATCTTCAGCGGCACGCTGTCGAAACGCCGGCTCTGCCGCAACTGCTTGTTGAACGCGTCGATGTCGTCCTGGTCCAGCGGCACCACCTGGCCCAGCCGCGCCAGCAGAGCGGGCATGTCCTTGACCTGCTCGGGCACCACTTCCAGCCGGAACGCCGGCACGTTGTCGGCCAGCACCACGCCGTTGCGGTCGTAGATCAGGCCGCGCGCCGGCGGGATCGCGCGCGGCTTGACCCGGTTGTTGGTCGAGCGGGTGGCGAACTCGTCGTGTCGCGCGACCTGCAGCACCACGTAACGCCCGACCAGCCCGCCCAGCCCCAGCAGGATCAGCACGAAACCCACCAGCGCGCGTCGACGGAACAGCGCGGTCTCGTCACGGACGTTCTTGAGCGCGCGGCGACTCTTCATCTCACCGGCTCATGCTTCATTGGATCCGCAGCCGCGCGCGCAGGTCGTCGAGCAACAGGAACAGGAACGGCCACAACGCCGCGCCGACGAAGGGGGAAATCCACCAGCTCGCCGGCGGCAGCGAGGCTCCGGCCAGCATGCGCACCAGCAGCAGCAGGAAGCGATCGTTGAGCAGCAAGGCCAGCACCGCCAGCGCCTGCTGCCACATCGGGAAGAAGCGCAATCGCGAACGGAATCGCACGGTGATGAAGACCAGCGCGCACAGCCGCAGCGCCTGCTCGCCCAGCAGCACGCCGTCGAGCAGGTCCGCAAGCAATCCGACGCCGAAGGCAAGGCCCAGGCTCACCCGGTCTTCCGCTTCCAGCGCCCAGTACAGCAACACCAGCGCCGGCCAATACGGCTTGAACGGCTCCAGCACGCCGGGCAGCGGCACCAGCATCAGCAGCAGCGCCGCGGCCAGCGTGCCGACGAACCACCACTGGCTCAGCCGCGCGCGACTCATCGCGGTACCCCGCCGGCCTGACCCGGGCGCACCGCCGGCGCGGCCACGCTGGCGGAAGCGGCCGGCGCCAGGACCTGCGGCGGACCTGCCGGAACGGGCAGGTCGGGCGGCCCCTTGGGTTCGGCCTGGTCGTGCAGCAGCAGGACATCGGTGCTGCGATCGAGATCCGCCGCCGGCGTGGCCAGGGCGACCTGGAACATGCCGGTCGGCGCCGGCGCCACGCTGTCGATCCGGCCCACCGGGAACCCCGGCGGAAAACGGCCGCCGATGCCCGAGGTGAGCAGCTTGTCGCCAGCGCGCACGTCAGCCGCCAGCGGCAGGTTGGGCAGGCTCAGCTGGTCGCCGTCGCGCGAACCGTAGGCCACCGTGCGCAAGCCGGTACGCGCGATCGTCACCGGGATCGCATGCGAGGGGTCGGTGATCAGCATCACCACGGCAGTGTGCGGCAGCACGGCCTTCACCTGGCCCATCACGCCGTGGGCATCGATCACCGGCTGTCCGGGCTCGACGCCGTCGCGCGAGCCCATGTTCAAGGTCAGCTCATAACGGTACGCGCCGAGATCCACGCCGATGACCCGCGCCAGTTGCACGTTGAGCTTCAGGCTGTGCTGGGTATCGAGCAGCCGCCGCAGCCGTTCGTTCTGCTCGGCGACCGCGGCCATGCGGTTCAACTTGGCGTTGGCCAGCAGCAGATCCTCGCGCAGGCGCTGGTTCTGCGAGGTCAGCAGTTGGCGATCGGCAAACGCGACGCCGAGGGTGTGCACCCCGGCCGCGGGCAGGCCGGCCAGCCGATAGACCGGCTCGACCACCGCCGAGGCGGCCGAGCGCAGCTGCCACAGCCAGCCATTGCGCTGGTCAAGCACCATCAGCACCACCGCCAGCGCCAGATAGACGATCAGCCGCAGCGTGCCGGCCGCGTTGCCGGCAAACAGGGGGGAAGAACCTTCGCGTGCGCGCGCCATCGCGGCCCCCGTTGCCGCGCGCTATTCGGGCGAGAAGAAGTCGCTGCCATGCTGATCGATCAGCTCCAGCGCCTTGCCGCCGCCGCGCGCCACGCAGGTGAGCGGGTCGTCGGCCACCTGCACGTGCAGGCCGGTTTCCTCGGAGATCAGCCGGTCCAGGTCGCGCAGCAGCGCGCCGCCACCGGTGAGCACGATGCCGCGCTCGGCGACGTCGGAGCACAGTTCCGGCGGGGTCTGTTCCAGCGCCGACTTCACCGCCGCCACGATGCCGGCCAGCGGCTCGTGCAGTGCCTCGAGGATTTCGTTGGAGTTGATCGTGAACATGCGCGGCACGCCCTCGGCAAGGTTGCGCCCGGAGATCTCGATCTCCTTGACGTCGTCCTGCGGGAACGCGCAGCCGATCTGCAGCTTGATCCGCTCGGCGGTGGATTCGCCGATCAGGGTGCCGTGGTTGCGGCGCACGTAGTTGATGATCGCCTCGTCGAAACGATCGCCGCCGACGCGGGCGGACTGCGAGTAGACGATGCCGTTGAGCGAGATCACCGCCACCTCGGAGGTGCCGCCGCCGATGTCCAGCACCATCGCGCCGCGCGCCTCGTGCACCGGAATGCCGGCGCCGATCGCCGCAGCCATCGGCTCTTCGATCAGGAACACGTCGCGGGCACCGGCGCCTTCGGCCGATTCCTTGATGGCGCGGCGCTCGACCTGGGTCGAGCCGCACGGCACGCAGACCAGCACGCGCGGGCTCGGCCGCAGGAAGCGCGACTTGTGCACCTGCTTGATGAAGTGCTGCAGCATCGCCTCGGTCATGGTGAAGTCGGCGATCACGCCGTCCTTCATCGGGCGCACCGTGGCGATGTTGCCCGGCGTGCGGCCCAGCATGCGCTTGGCGTCGCCACCCACCGCCGCGATCGTGCGCGGACCACCGGGGCCGCGGTCCTGGCGAATCGCCACCACCGAAGGCTCGTTCAACACGATGCCCTGACCACGCACGTAGATCAGCGTGTTGGCCGTGCCGAGGTCGATGGAGATGTCGTTGGAAAAGATGCCGCGGAACTTCTTGAACATGGGTCCGCCGTGGGTCGGCCAGGCTAAACAGACAAGCTCGCCAGTCTAGTCAGGCCCACCGTTCCACGCAAGGAAAAACACGTTAAGAAACCCTTGTGCAACACGGCCATAAGCGATTTTCCTGTGCCGTGGACTGAACTGCGAAGCAGGTCGCGAAGTCGCCAGCGCGGACGGATGGCGGTACGATGGCGGCCTTTGGCTGCAGGGACCGATTCTGCCCGTCCGGGCACGCACCCGCAGCCTCCCATCTCAAATCGGGGTTTTCTCGCATCATGCCTGCCGTCATCTGCGGATCGCTCGCCTACGACACCATCATGGTGTTCCAGGATCAGTTCAAGAACCACATCCTGCCCGACCAGATGCACATCCTGAACGTGTCGTTCCTGGTGCCGGCCATGCGGCGCGAGTTCGGCGGCTGCGCCGGCAACATCGCCTACAACCTCAAGCTGCTGGGCGGCGACCCGCTGCCGGTGGCGGCGGTGGGCCAGGATTTCGCACCCTACCGGCAGCACATGCAGGACTGCGGCATCCGGCTCGATGGCGTGCGCGTGTTCGAGGAGCAGTTCACCCCGCAGTGCTTCATCACCACGGACCTGGACAACAACCAGATCACCGCCTTCCACCCCGGCGCGATGTCCAGTGCGCAGGAGAACCACGTCCGCGACATCCCGCAGATCGACTTCGCGATCGTGGCGCCCGATGGCCGCGAGGCGATGCTGCAACACGTCGACGAATTCGCCGCGCGCGGCGTGCCGTTCATCTTCGATCCCGGCCAGGCGATGCCGTTGTTCAACGGCGACGAGTTCCGCTCGATGATCGCCAAATCGACTTACGTGATCGTCAACGACTACGAATCCCAGTTGCTGCAGACGCGCACCGGCTGGAGTGCGGCGGAGATCGCCAGCCATGTCACCGCCTACATCGTGACCCAGGGTCCACGCGGTTCGGTGATCCACGTGGGCGAGGAGAGCCACCACATTCCGCCGGCGCGCGAGCGCGTCATCGTCGATCCGACCGGCTGCGGCGACGCCTACCGGGCCGGCCTGATGTTCGGCATCATGCATGGCAAGGACTGGCCCACCACCGGCCGGATCGCCTCGCTGATGGGTGCGCTGAAGGTCGAGCACCCCGGCACCCAGAACCAGCGTTTCAACTACGCCGAGTTTGCCGCGGAGTTCGCCGACCAGTTCGGATACGCACTGGACTGAGCGGAAGTCAGCTCGCGGGAAAGCCCATCGTGGCCTGCACCGCCGCTTGCCAGCCGCTGTAGAGGCGCTCGCGACGGGATGCCTCCATCGCGGGATCGAAGCGGCGATCCTGCTGCCACAACCGCGCGATCTGCTCGCGGCTGTCCCAGACGCCGACCGCCAGGCCGGCCAGATAGGCGGCGCCCAGCGCGGTGGTTTCGGTAATCCGGGGCCGCAGCAGCGGCACGCCGAGCATGTCGCTCTGGAACTGGGCCAGGAAATCGTTGCCGATGGCGCCGCCGTCGGCGCGCAACTCCTTCAGCGCGATGCCGGCGTCGGCCTCCATCGCGGCCAGCACATCGCGCGTCTGGTAGGCCATCGACTCCAGCGCCGCGCGTATCAGGTGCTCGCGGCTCGTGCCGCGCGACAGGCCGAAGATGGCGCCACGCACGTCGGCGTGCCAGTACGGTGCCCCCAGCCCGGCGAAGGCGGGCACCAGATACACACCTTCGGTGGAATCCACGCTGTCGGCGCAGGCTTGCGATTGCTCGGCCCGGTCCAGCAGGTGCAGGCCGTCGCGCAACCATTGCACCACCGAACCGGCCACGAAGATGCTTCCTTCGAGCGCGTACTCCACCTTGTCGCCCAGCTTCCAGGCCAGCGTGGTCAGCAGGCCATGCTGCGACGGCACCGCGGAGAGTCCGGTGTTCATCAGCATGAAGCAGCCGGTGCCATAGGTATTCTTGGCCATGCCCGGCTCGAAGCATGCCTGGCCGAACAGGGCGGCCTGCTGGTCGCCTGCGATGCCGCAGATCGGCACGTCGCGACCGAAAAAATACTTCGGCTCGATGCGCCCGTAGATCTCGCTGCAGCCGCGCACCTGCGGCAGCATCGAGGCGGGCACGCCGAACAGGGCCAACAGGTCGTCGTCCCAGCATTGCCGATGGATGTCGTACAGCAGCGTGCGCGAGGCATTGGTCACGTCGGTGACGTGGGTGCGACCGCCGGTGAGGTTCCACACCAGCCAGCTGTCGATCGTGCCGAACAGCAGTTCACCGCGCTGCGCCCGTTCGCGCACCCCGCTGACCTGCTCGAACAGCCATTTCAGCTTGGTCGCGGAAAAATAGGCGTCCAGCAGCAGACCGGTACGCTCGCGCACCAGCGCGTCGACGGCCTCGCTGCGCATGGACTCGCACAGTTTCGCCGAATGCCTCGACTGCCACACCAGCGCGTTGTACACCGGCTCGCCGGTAGCACGATCCCAGACCACGGTGGTTTCGCGCTGGTTGGTGATGCCGATACCGGCCACCGCCGACGCCTCGATCCCGGCCTTGTGCATCGCTTCCGTCAGGGTGACCTGGACGCTGGTGAGAATGTCGCGCGGGCGATGCTCGACCCAGCCTGAGCGCGGAAAGATCTGCTCGAACTCGCGCTGTGCCGAAGACACCACGCAACCTTGCGCGTCGAAGACCATCGCGCGTGAACTGGTGGTGCCCTGGTCGATGGCGACGACGAAGTGTGCTTTCCCGCTCATGCCGACTGTGCCTCTGCTCTCTCCGCGGTTGCACCCACCAGCATCGGAACCATCCGCGCCACGTAAGCGTGCACCCGGTGGTGTTCCACCGGACTCAGGCGCAACCCGAGCTTGGTACGGCGCCACAGCACGTCGTCGCCGCTGCGCGCCCATTCCGCGCGGATGAGATAATCCAGTTCGAGCTGGTAGAGGTCGGCGCCGAAGTGCTCACCCAGATAGCCCATGGCGCACGCTTCGCCGAGCAGGGTTTCGGTGCAGGTGCCGTAGTGCCGGAACCAGCGATGCGCGAGCGAGGAAGGCAGCCAGGGCCAACGCTGCGACCAGGCCGCGAGCAGCCGTTCGGCATCGGCAAAATCGCCGCCTGGCAAGGGATCGCCTTGGGCAGTCCATGCCGACCGCTCGGGCCACAAGACCTCAGCCAATTGATCCACCGCTTCCTCGGCAAGTCGCCGGTAGGTGGTGATCTTGCCGCCGAAGACATTCAGCAGCGGGGCGCCCTGTTCGTGGTCCAGCGTGATGCGATAGTCCCGGCTGACCGTGCTGGCGTTGCCATCCTCATCCAGCAGCGGCCGCACGCCACTGTAACTCCACACGACATCCTTCGGCTGTACCGGCGTGCGGAAGTAGCGATTGACGGCGTCGCACAGGTAGCGAACCTCGCCAGCGTCGATCACGACGTTCGCGGGGTCGGCGGCATAGTCGAGATCGGTGGTGCCCACCAGGGTGTAGTCGTCCTCATAGGGGATCGCGAACACGATGCGTCGATCGGGCTGCTGGAAGATGTAAGCGTGGTCGTGTTCGAACAGCCGCGGCAGTACGATGTGGCTGCCCTTCACCAGCCGCACGCGTGGATGCCGATCGCGGCCCAGCACGTCACCCAGGAAGCGCCCGGCCCACGGGCCGCACGCATTGACCAGCACCTTCGCACGGCAGCTGTCCATCTGCCCGTCGGGGCCAAGCAGCTGAGCCTGCCACACGCCATCCTCGACGTGCGCGGAAACGCAGCGCGTGCGCACCCGGACATCGGCCCCGAGCCGGTGCGCATCCATCGCGTTGAGCACGACCAGGCGCGCGTCCTGCACCCAGCCATCGGAGTACACGAAACCGCGTGTGTACGTGTTTTTCAACGGCGCGCCGCTGACATGGCCGCGCAGATCCACCGCGCGCGAATCGGCCAGCGTCCGATGGCCGGCACCCAGGCTGTCATACAGCAACAGGCCGAGCCGGATCATCCAGGCCGGGCGCAGGTGCGATTCGTGCGGCAGGACAAACAACAGCGGCCAGGCAATGTGCGGTGCCAGCCGCATGACCACCTCGCGCTCGGCCAGCGCCTTCGCCACCAGCCGGAATTCGTGCTGTTCCAGGTAACGCAAGCCGCCATGGATCAGCTTGGTGCTTGCACTGGAGGTGTGCCCGGCCAGGTCGTCCTGCTCGCAAAGCGTCACCGAAAGTCCGCGGCCTGCCGCATCACGTGCCATTCCCGCCCCATTGATGCCGCCACCGACGATCAGGATGTTCGTGTCATGCCCCGCCATCATCGCCCTCGCCTGCGCCGAGCCGGCAACCCCACGACACGCTAACACGCCGCCCCTGCAACCAGTCGGCCCGTGTCATGGAACGGCCTTCCCGGCACAGCTTTGCTCCTGTTTTGCCAGGAACGTAGCGGGTTGATCGTGGGGTGGGCGGCGCTTGCCACCCGAGCGCAGGTCCACCTCGAGAACGAGCTCCCTGGCGGTGACCTGTTGCAGGTTGCGGGCGGCGGTGGCGGCGGCAGAAAAGAAAAACCCCCACCGTTGCCGGTGAGGGTGTTTCGGGATAAAGCCCCTGGCGGTGACCTACTCTTGCATGGCAAAGCCACACTACCATCGGCGCATGCGCGTTTCACTTCTGAGTTCGGGATGGGATCAGGTGGGACCACGCCGCTATGGCCGCCAGGGAAGGGGTGGGAGCAGCGCGCGTGCGCCAGCTCCACGTTTCTGAAGAGGCGGCCCTGACGGCCGGCTCTTCCGCGAAAGATCCCTCGAGGTGTTGAAGAGTCCGCCATGGATGGCGAGGTGTTGACTCCTCTTTCCGTGAGAGGGATCTCACGTGAGATAAATCGTAAACGAGTGACAAGCGTCGAGGTGAAATTCAAACGTTTCGAGACAGTGCTCGAGGCGGCTCCTTTGAAGAGTCCGGCCAGGGATGGCCGGTGGCTCCGCAGAGGGACCTGCGTCAAACAAAGCCACTTGGGGTTATATGGTCAAGCCGCACGGCTCATTAGTACAGGTAAGCTCAACGCATTGCTGCGCTTCCACATCCTGCCTATCAACCACCTGGTCTTGATGGTGCCTTCAGGAGAGTCAAGCTCTCGGGAGATCTCATCTTGGGGCGTGCTTCCCGCTTAGATGCTTTCAGCGGTTATCACTTCCGTTCATAGCTACCGGGCAATGCCTCTGGCGAGACAACCCGAACACCAGCGGAACGTCCACTCCGGTCCTCTCGTACTAGGAGCAGCCCCCCTCAAATCTCCAACGCCCACGACAGATAGGGACCGAACTGTCTCACGACGTTCTGAACCCAGCTCGCGTACCACTTTAAATGGCGAACAGCCATACCCTTGGGACCGGCTACAGCCCCAGGATGTGATGAGCCGACATCGAGGTGCCAAACACCGCCGTCGATATGAACTCTTGGGCGGTATCAGCCTGTTATCCCCGGAGTACCTTTTATCCGTTGAGCGATGGCCCTTCCATACAGAACCACCGGATCACTAAGACCTACTTTCGTACCTGCTTGATCCGTCGATCTCGCAGTCAAGCACGCTTATGCCTTTGCACACAGTGCGCGATGTCCGACCGCGCTGAGCGTACCTTCGTGCTCCTCCGTTACTCTTTGGGAGGAGACCGCCCCAGTCAAACTACCCACCATACACGGTCCCTGACCCGGATAACGGGCCGAGGTTAGAACGTCAAGCACTTCAGGGTGGTATTTCAAGGATGGCTCCATGCAAACTGGCGTCTGCACTTCAAAGCCTCCCACCTATCCTACACAGAAGAACTCAACGTTCAGTGTAAAGCTATAGTAAAGGTTCACGGGGTCTTTCCGTCTTGCCGCGGGAACGCTGCATCTTCACAGCGAATTCAATTTCACTGAGTCTCGGGTGGAGACAGCGCCGCTGTCGTTACGCCATTCGTGCAGGTCGGAACTTACCCGACAAGGAATTTCGCTACCTTAGGACCGTTATAGTTACGGCCGCCGTTTACTGGGGCTTCGATCAAGAGCTTCGCCTTGCGGCTGACCCCATCAATTAACCTTCCAGCACCGGGCAGGCGTCACACCCTATACGTCCACTTTCGTGTTTGCAGAGTGCTGTGTTTTTGATAAACAGTCGCAGCGGCCAGGTTACTGCGACCCATCGGTGCTCAGCTACGCATGTAGCCACACTGATGGGCGCACCTTCTCCCGAAGTTACGGTGCCATTTTGCCTAGTTCCTTCACCCGAGTTCTCTCAAGCGCCTTGGGATTCTCACCCTGCCTACCAGTGTCGGTTTACGGTACGGTTCTTCTACAGCTGAAGCTTAGTGGCTTTTCCTGGAAGCGTAGTATCAGTCACTTCGCCCAAAAGGGCTCGTCATAAGTGCTCGGCATAAAGGATCCCGGATTTGCCAAAGATCCATGCCTACCTCCTTTCCCCGGGACAACCAACGCCCGGTAGACCTAACTTTCTCCGTCCCCACATCGCACTGTAGAAAAGTGCGGGAATATTAACCCGCTTCCCATCGACTACGCATTTCTGCCTCGCCTTAGGGGCCGACTCACCCTGCGCCGATGAACGTTGCGCGAGGAAACCTTGGGCTTTCGGCGGGGGGGCTTTTCACCCCCCTTATCGTTACTCATGTCAGCATTCGCACTTCCGATACCTCCAGCAGACTTTACAATCCACCTTCACAGGCTTACGGAACGCTCCTCTACCGCGCACATTGCTGTGCACCCCGAGCTTCGGTGTCTAGCTTAGCCCCGTTAAATCTTCCGCGCAGACCGACTCGACCAGTGAGCTATTACGCTTTCTTTAAAGGATGGCTGCTTCTAAGCCAACCTCCTGGCTGTCTATGCCTTTCCACATCGTTTTCCACTTAGCTAGAACTTGGGGACCTTAGCTGCGGGTCTGGGTTGTTTCCCTTTTCACGACGGACGTTAGCACCCGCCGTGTGTCTCCCGGATAGTCTGTCCTGGTATTCGGAGTTTGCCATGGTTTGCTAAGTCGCGATGACCCGCTAGCCATAACAGTGCTCTACCCCCAGGAAGATTCGTCCGAGGCGCTACCTAAATAGCTTTCGAGGAGAACCAGCTATCTCCGAGTTTGTTTAGCCTTTCACTCCTATCCTCAGCTCATCCCCATCTATTGCAACAGATGTGGGTTCGGTCCTCCAGTGCGTGTTACCGCACCTTCAACCTGGCCAAGGATAGATCACTCGGTTTCGGGTCTACTGCCTGAGACTATGCGCCCTATTCAGACTCGATTTCTCTTCGCCTCCCCTATACGGTTAAGCTTGCCACAGACAGTAAGTCGCTGACCCATTATACAAAAGGTACGCAGTCACCCTTGCGGGCTTCCACTGCTTGTACGTATACGGTTTCAGGGTCTATTTCACTCCCCTCTCCGGGGTTCTTTTCGCCTTTCCCTCACGGTACTAGTTCGCTATCGGTCAGTCAGGAGTATTTAGCCTTGGAGGATGGTCCCCCCATGTTCAGACAAGGTTTCACGTGCCCCGCCTTACTCAATTTCATATCAAGTGCCCTTTCGTCGACTGGGCTATCACCATCTATGGCCGGCCTTTCCATGCCGTTTGACTAGAACACAAGATACTTTTGGGCTAGTCCGCGTTCGCTCGTCGCTACTGACGGAATCTCGGTTGATTTCTTTTCCTCCGGGTACTTAGATATTTCAGTTCCCCGGGTTCGCCTCGCATGACTATGTATTCATCATGCGATACCGCTTGCGCGGTGGGTTTCCCCATTCGGACATTGCCGGATCAAAGCTTGTTGCCAGCTCCCCGACACTTTTCGCAGGCTGCCACGTCCTTCATCGCCTCTGACTGCCAAGGCATCCACCGTATACGCTTAGTCGCTTGACCATATAACCCCAAGTCGCCTCGGGGCATGCCCCCTCCTCAGGGGCAGCCAAGTTACTTCGTTTCGTGCCTTAACACTTGCCTCGGTTCGGTTCGAACCAAGACGCTTGTCACTCGTTTACGTGTTTTCAAAGAACATCGTGCCGGCCTCAATGCCGGTCGATTTCAAAATCTTTCGTGTGCTGATACTTCACGCGCCCACTGGAGTGGTGGAGCCAGTCGGGATCGAACCGACGACCCCCTGCTTGCAAAGCAGGTGCTCTCCCAGCTGAGCTATGGCCCCATGGTGGGTCTGGGTGGACTCGAACCACCGGCCTCACCCTTATCAGGGGTGCGCTCTAACCACCTGAGCTACAGACCCATGAAAGGTGAACCCCAGAACCCGCGAGCCAAGCTACCTGGTCCCGCTTGACGGGGCCGTAAGCCTCGTTCGAAGCGGCTGTTGTGAAGAGTCCGGCCATGGAGGGCCGGTCTTGATGTTCGCTCTTCGCAACAGGGACGTTGCGTAAGCAAACCCTTCGCGTGAAGTACAGGTGTCTTGTGTGGACGTCTTGCACCGATCGGTGCGACGTGTCGTTCTCGAAAGGAGGTGATCCAGCCGCACCTTCCGATACGGCTACCTTGTTACGACTTCACCCCAGTCATGAACCACTCCGTGGGCGTCGTCCTCCTTGCGGTTAGACTAACGCCTTCTGGAGCAACCCACTCCCATGGTGTGACGGGCGGTGTGTACAAGGCCCGGGAACGTATTCACCGCGGCATAGCTGATCCGCGATTACTAGCGATTCCGACTTCATGGAGTCGAGTTGCAGACTCCAATCCGGACTGGGATCGGCTTTCTGGGATTGGCTCCACCTCGCGGTATTGCAACCCTCTGTACCGACCATTGTAGTACGTGTGTAGCCCTGGCCGTAAGGGCCATGAGGACTTGACGTCATCCCCACCTTCCTCCGGTTTGTCACCGGCAGTCTCCTTAGAGTTCCCGACATTACTCGCTGGCAACTAAGGACAAGGGTTGCGCTCGTTGCGGGACTTAACCCAACATCTCACGACACGAGCTGACGACAGCCATGCAGCACCTGTGTTCCGATTCCCGAAGGCACTCCCGCATCTCTGCAGGATTCCGGACATGTCAAGGCCAGGTAAGGTTCTTCGCGTTGCATCGAATTAAACCACATACTCCACCGCTTGTGCGGGCCCCCGTCAATTCCTTTGAGTTTCAGTCTTGCGACCGTACTCCCCAGGCGGCGAACTTAACGCGTTAGCTTCGACACTGATCTCCGAGTTGAGACCAACATCCAGTTCGCATCGTTTAGGGCGTGGACTACCAGGGTATCTAATCCTGTTTGCTCCCCACGCTTTCGTGCTTCAGCGTCAGTGTTGTCCCAGATGGCCGCCTTCGCCACTGATGTTCCTCCCGATCTCTACGCATTTCACCGCTACACCGGGAATTCCACCATCCTCTGACACACTCTAGCTCGCCAGTATCCATCGCCATTCCCAGGTTGAGCCCGGGGATTTCACGACAGACTTAACGAACCGCCTACGCACCCTTTACGCCCAGTAATTCCGATTAACGCTTGCACCCTTCGTATTACCGCGGCTGCTGGCACGAAGTTAGCCGGTGCTTATTCCTCAGGTACCGTCAGACTGCACACGTATTAAGCATGCAGATTTCGCTCCTGATAAAAGTGCTTTACAACCCGAAGGCCTTCTTCACACACGCGGCATTGCTGGATCAGGCTTGCGCCCATTGTCCAATATTCCCCACTGCTGCCTCCCGTAGGAGTCTGGGCCGTGTCTCAGTCCCAGTGTGGCTGATCATCCTCTCAGACCAGCTAGCGATCGTCGCCTTGGTGGGCCATTACCCCGCCAACTAGCTAATCGCACATCGGTTCGTCCTGCCGCGCGAGGCCTAAAAGGTCCCCCGCTTTCTCCCGTAGGACGTATGCGGTATTAGTCCCGGTTTCCCGAGGTTATCCCCCACGTCAGGGTAGATCCCGATGCATTACTCACCCGTCCGCCACTCGCCACCCAAGGAGCAAGCTCCTCTGTGCTGCCGTTCGACTTGCATGTGTTAGGCATGCCGCCAGCGTTCAATCTGAGCCAGGATCAAACTCTTCACTTAAGTTTTCGATGACCGAAGCCATCTATCTTTCCGAAGCGTATGTTCCCAACCAATCAAAACTCATTACTGACTTTTTACTTGGTGGGACGCTTGCATTGCTTGGACAGGTCACGACCCATCAACGCAAGACGTCCACACAATTCACCTGCGCACACTGTCAAAGATCTTCGCTGCCCGACCGCCTTTCGGTGATCGCCCCGTGACCTTTCGTCCCGGGTGAGCCGCCCATTCTACATCGCTTTCCGAGACCGTCAACACCCTCGATGGAAAAATTTCGACGGTGTTTTGTTGCGGAATCTTCGCCGACAGGGCCTGTCGTCGAAGGGGCGAGCATGATAGCGCCCCGCGGCGTTCGTGGGAAGGGTCTGCGTGCAGTTTCTTCCAGGCAATGGCGCAGCGAGGGCCGTCGAACGGCCTCACCGCACCATCGTGCAGAGGGTTGGCCTGCAATCAGGATCCCGCAGCGCCACGCGAAAACAGCGGCCGCGCCGGACAGGTCTCCTGCGACAGCGCCACGGCGCACGTGGGCGGAGTCGCGAGCGCCGGTTCAGGCAGCAAGCCGACTCGATAGGGGATGAAATCTTCCGGGCGCATGCGTTCGAACGCGTCCCAGTCATCTTCGAAGGGAATGAACCGCAGCATGGGATGCTCCTGATCCGGCGCGCACCATCCGTGCGCGAGTTCATCAGAGCGGTCGGCGCGGCCAGTTCGCCGGCAGGGTCTGGCCGTTTGCGGGCGCAACGCTGCGCTTAGTCGATCTCGATCATCTCGAAGTCGTCCTTGGTCGTGCCGCAATCCGGGCAGGTCCAGGTCTCGGGTACGTCTTCCCAGCGCGTGCCTGCCGGGATGCCCTCGTCGGGGACGCCCTGCGATTCATCGTAGATGTAGCCGCATACGACGCACATCCATTTGCGCGTGGCAGCGGCACCGGGGGAACTCTGGCTCATGGTCGGGCTTCTTCGGATGACTGGGAATAGGACATTCTCGCAACTCGACCGACAATGCGAAAGCACGACAATGATCCGGCCATCTTCACGCCACTCGGAAATCCGCCCATGAAACACCCCGCTACGCTCGCACAACGTGGCCTGTACGCGATCACCAACGGACCGCGCCCCGACCTGCTCGACGTGGTGGCACAGGCGCTGGCCGGCGGCGCACGGCTGCTGCAATATCTGGACGAGGAGCCCGGCGATGTGCGCCGCCACGCCGAGGCCACGGCGATCGCGCAATTGTGCCGGCGGCATGCGGTGCCGCTGATCATCCACGAGGACGCGGCGCTGGCGCAGGCCGTCGGCGCCGATGGCGTGCATCTGACGCACTCGGCCGACACAATCCGCGCGGCCCGCGAACGCCTTGGCCCAACCGCCATCATCGGCGTCGCCTGTCGCGACTCGCTCGCCGACGCGCGCAGCGCGGCACAGGCCGGCGCCAGTTACGTATCGTTCGGTGCGATGTATCCGTCGCCGACCAAGCCGCAGGCGACGATCGCCCCGGTGGATCTGCTGAGGCAAAGCGCCGCGCTGGGCGTGGCACGGGTGGCGATCGGCGGCATCACGCCGGACAATGCTGCCTTGCTGATCGAGGCCGGCGCCGATTACGTGGCTTCGATTTCCTCCCTGTTCGCTGCGCCCGACGTGCGCGACGCGGCTCAGCGTTTCGCCCGGCTGTTTCCCTCGCCCAATCCTTGAGAATCCGATGACGACCAACCACGAACTGTTCCAGCGCGCCCTTCCGTTGTTGCCCGGCGGCGTGAATTCGCCGGTGCGCGCATTCAAGTCGGTCGGCGGCGAACCGTTCTTTACCGCCCGCGCCGATGGCGCGTATCTGTGGGATGTCGAAGGGACGCGCTACATCGACTATGTCGGCTCGTGGGGCCCGATGATCGTCGGCCACAACCATCCCGCCGTGCGCGAGGCGGTGGAACGCGCGGTGCGTGACGGCCTTTCCTTCGGCACGCCGTGTGCGGCCGAAGTGGTGATGGCCGAAACGATCACGCGGTTGATCCCGTCGATCGAGATGGTGCGCATGGTCAATTCCGGCACCGAGGCGACCATGTCGGCGATCCGACTCGCCCGCGGCGCCACCGGCCGCAGCAAGATCGTGAAGTTCGAGGGCTGCTACCACGGCCACGGCGACAGCTTCCTGGTCAAGGCCGGCTCCGGTGCGCTGACCTTCGGCGTGCCGACCTCGCCGGGCGTGCCGAAGGCAAATGCGGATCTCACGCTCACCCTGCCGTACAACGACCTCGCTGCCGCGCAGGCGCTGTTCGCCGAACTGGGCGACGAGATCGCCGGGCTGATCATCGAGCCGGTTGCCGGCAACATGAACTGCATCCCGCCGGTGGACGGTTATCTGCAAGGCCTGCGCGAACTGTGCACGCGACATGGTGCCGTGCTGATCTTCGACGAGGTGATGACCGGTTTCCGGGTGGCGCTGGGCGGCGCGCAGGCGCATTACGGCGTCACGCCGGACCTGACCACGTTCGGCAAGATCATCGGCGGCGGCATGCCGGTCGGCGCCTACGGCGGCCGCAGGGACCTGATGGAACAGATTGCTCCGTCGGGCCCGATCTACCAGGCCGGCACGCTCAGCGGCAATCCGGTGGCGATGGCCGCGGGCCTGGCGATGCTGGAGCTGATCCAGGCGCCCAGCTTCCATGATCGTCTGGCCGCGCGCACGCGTCTGCTCTGCGACGGCCTGCAATCGGTCGCCGACGGCGAGGGCGTGGCGTTCAGCACGAACCGCGTGGGCGGCATGTTCGGCCTGTTCTTCAGCGCCGGGCAAGTGAACAGCTATGCGCAGGCCACGGCCGCCGACGTTGCGCTGTTCAATCGCTTTTTCCACGGCATGCTGAAGCGCGGCGTGTATCTGGCGCCTTCCGCTTTCGAGGCGGGGTTCATGTCCAGCGCACACAGCGACCAGGACATCGCCGATACGCTGGAGGCTGCACGCGGCGCCCTGCGCGACGCGCGCGGCTGATTCACCAGCTGCCGGTGTTGGGCATGGACGCCCACGGTTCGCGCGGCGGCAAGTGGCCTTCCTGCAGCAGTTCGACGGAAACCAGGTCGGGCGAACGCACGAACGCCATGTGGCCGTCGCGCGGCGGGCGATGGATGGTGTAACCCATGTCCAGCAACCGCTGGCAGGTGGCGTAGATGTCCTCCACCCGGAAGGCGAGGTGGCCGAAGTTGCGCGCGCTGCCGTAATCCTCGGTGGAACCCCAGTTGTACGTCAGCTCGACTTCCGCCTCGGGGCTGTCCGGCGCAGCCAGGAATACCAGGGTGAACTGGCCCTGGGCGTTTTCCATGCGGCGCACTTCACGCAGACCCAGACCTTCGCAGTAGAAGCGCAGCGAGGCATCGATGTCGCGCACGCGCACCATGGTGTGCAGATATTTCATGGTCCACTCCTGTCTGTCGCGGGTTTCCCGCCTGCGACGAAATCGTTCAACGCGTGGTGCAGGCGGGAAAGGCCTTCGGCCAGTTCCTCGTCGGTGATGGACAACGGCGGCACGAAGCGCAGCACGTCCGCGCCGGCCTGCAACAGCAGCAAGCCGCGAGCCGCGGCGTGGTCGAGGATGTCGCCGGCCCTGCCCTTGTAAGCATCCGCCAGCACGGCACCGATCATCAGGCCACGCCCGCGCACTTCGTCGAACAGTGCCAGTTGCTGGTTGATCCGGGCCAAGCCCGCGCGCAAATCGTTGGCCTGGCGCTCGACGTTGGCAAGGATCGCCGGCGAGGCCAGCTTGGCCAGCGCCACGCGCGCCACCGCGGCGGCCATCGGATTGCCGCCGAAGGTGGTGCCGTGCGACCCGTACTGCATCGTGTCGGCCACTTTCGGTCCCGCCAGCATGGCGCCGATGGGGAAACCGCAGCCCAGTGCCTTGGCCAGGGTGACGACGTCCGGCTTGACCTGGCCGTGCGCGAACAGCTCGCCGGTGCGGCCCATGCCGCACTGGATTTCGTCCAGCACGAGCAAGGCGTCGTGCTCGTCGCACAGCTCGCGCACGCGTTCGAGGAAACCCGGCGCCGCCGGCACCACACCGCCTTCGCCCTGGATGGGCTCCAGCATCACGGCGGCAATGTCGCCGGCCTCGAAGGCCAGTTCCAGCGCTGCCGCGTCGTTGTAGTCGAGGTAGCGAAAGCCGGCAGGCAGCGGCTCGTATCCGGCCTGGTATTTCGGCTGCGCCGTCGCGGTCACCGTGGCCAGCGTGCGACCGTGGAAGGAACCCTTGAAGGTGACGATGATGCGTCGCTCCACCGGGCGCCCCTGCGCGGCCGCCCAGCGGCGCACCAGCTTGATCGCCGCCTCGTTCGCCTCCGCACCGGAGTTGCACAGGAATACGCGCTCGGCGAAACCCGAAGCCATGACCAGTTCCTCGGCCAGGCGCAGCGGCGGCTCGGTGTAGAACACGTTGCTGGCGTGCCACAGCTTGTGCGCCTGAGTGGCCAGCGCAGCGAGCAGATCCGGGTCCTGGTGTCCCAGCGAGTTCACCGCGATGCCGGCGCCGAAGTCGATGTAGTCGCGGCCCTGCGTGTCCCACACGCGCGACCCGCGACCGTGATCGAGCACCAGCTCGCGCGGCTTGTAGACCGGCAGCCAGTAACGCTTGCCGAGGTCCAGCAGTTCCTGTTCGGGCGAGCTCATGAGCGCTCCAGGAACAGGTCCGGCAGCAGCTCGGCGCTGGGCTCGACGGCGTACTGGTCGAAATCGGTCACGCCGGTTTCGCGCAGCACTTCGTCGTCGATCGCGAAATGGCCGGTGTAGTCGCGGGCCGGCCGGGTCAGGATGGCGTGGGCGGCATCGGCCACGATCTCCGGACGGCGGCACTGCCCGGCGGTGACGCCGTCGATCATCGCAATCGCGGCGGTGGCGATTACCGTGCGCGGCCACAGCGCGTTGACCGCGATGCCGAGCGGGGCGAACTCGGCGCTCATGCCCAGCACGCACAGGCTCATGCCCATCTTGGCGATGGTGTAGGCGACATGCGGGGCGAACCATTTCGGATCGAGGCTGGGCGGCGGCGACAGCATCAGCACATGCGGGTTGGTCGCTTTCTTCAGGTACGGCAGGCAGGCCTGGGTGACCAGGAAGGTGCCGCGGGTGTTGACCTGGTGCATCAGGTCGAAGCGCTTCATCGGCGTGCCTTCGGTGCCGGCCAGCCAGATCGCGCTGGCGTTGTTGACCACGATGTCGATGCCGCCGAAATGCTCCGCCGCCCGCGCCGCCGCGGCGACCACCTCGGCCTCCTCGCGGATGTCCACCTGCAGCGCCAGCGCACGACCGCCCGCCGCTTCGATGTCGGCCGCGGCGGTGTGGATGGTGCCGGGCAGCTTGGGATTGGGCACCGCGCTCTTGGCCGCGATCACGATGTTGGCGCCGTCGCGTGCGGCCCGGCGCGCAATCGCCAGGCCGATGCCGCGCGAGGCGCCGGTGATGAACAAGGTCTTGCCAGCGAGCGAACTCATGCGAATCGACTCCATGGGATGAACGTCCAGTGTAGCCGGGCCGCTCACGCCTTCTGGAAGCGCGGCAGGATGTCGCGCAGCTCGGCCAGGCGCTGCAACGGATCGATCAACTCCAGCATGCGCTGTTGTTCGCCGGTGTCCAGCGGCAGCAGTTCGGCCAGGCGAAAACCCAGCCAGCTGGCATCTTCGTAGTCGCTGCGCGCGGCATGCCGCCAATGCGGCGCCATCGTCTCGATCAGTCGTTCGAGGATGCTCTGCAGCAGGGCGAACTCCACCGGCACCTCCTGCACCGGCTCGCCGGGCCAGCGCTCGGCGTTGCCGCGCAACTGGCCATCGGCGCGCGCGCGGCTGCGCGAAACGCGAAAGCGCGCACCCCCTTCGGCCACGATGCCGAGCAGGCCGTTCTCGTCGCGCTGGAAATCGCTGATGCGCGCCAACGTGCCGATCGCCGCCGGCACGGCCGGCTCGCCAGTCTCGCGCCCGGCCAGGATCAGGCACACGCCGAACGGGCTGCCGTCACGGCAGCATTCGCGCACCAGATCCAGATAACGCGGCTCGAAGATGCGCAGGTGCAGCCGCCCACCGGGAAACAGCACGGAGGAGAGCGGGAACAGCGGGATGTCGAGCAGCTCGGATTTGACGGCCATCGGCCGAGTGTACCCAGTGCCCAGCACGACGGTCTGCGCGCAGCATCAGGCGCCGCGCAAACGCTCGACGAAGCGCCGCGGCGCAGCCTCGAAACCGCCGTTGGACATGAACACCACCTGGTCGCCCGGCCGCACCTGCCGACCCAACTCGGCGATTAGCGCGTCGACGGTCGGCACCGCGGCGCCGCGGCCGCCGAGGGCTGCCGTCACCGCACCGGCGTCCCACGGCAACTCGGCACGCTGGAGGATCAACACGCCATCGGCGTCGGCGAGCGACGGCGCCAGCGCCGCCGCGTGTGCGCCCTGCCGCATCGAGTTCGAGCGCGGCTCCAGCGCGACCAGGATGCGCGTGTCGCCAACCTTCGCGCGCAGCCCGGCCAGGGTGGTGGCTATCGCGGTGGGGTGGTGGGCGAAGTCGTCGTAGACGCGCACGCCGTTTACTTCGCCGACCAGTTCCATCCGCCGCTTGACGCTCTCGAAGCTGCTGAACGCCGGCAGCAATGCACGCGGATCGGCGCCTGCGGCCGTCGCCGCGGCGAGCGCGGCCAGCGCGTTCATCACGCTGTGCTGGCCCAGCAGCGGCCAGCGCACCTCGCCGAGCCGCTCGCCGCCGCGGTGCACCGTGAACGCCGAGCCATCCGCCTCGATCAGCGTGGCCTGCCAGTCACCGCGGCCGATGCCGAAAGTCTCCACCGGCGTCCAGCAGCCCATCGCCAGCACCTCGGCGAGGCGCTCGTCATGCGCATTGACGATCAGCCGGCCGTTGCCCGGCACGGTGCGCACCAGGTGATGGAACTGGCGCTGGATCGCCGCCACGTCGGGGAAGATGTCCGCGTGGTCGTACTCGAGGTTGTTGAGGATCGCGATGCGCGGGTGGTAATGCACGAACTTCGAGCGCTTGTCGAAGAACGCGGTGTCGTACTCGTCCGCTTCAATCACAAATGGCGCCGCCACCGGCGGCACGACACTCCCTTCTCCCGCCGGCGACCCTTGGGGAGTCCCCTCGCGGGTGAGAAGGTGGCGCGCAGCGCCGGATGAGGGTCCGGGGCTTGCGTGTCCCGATGTGCTCCCCAGCCTCGCCGACACCCCGAAATTCCCCGGCACGCCACCGACCAGGAACCCCGGCGCCATCCCCGCACTCTCCAGCAAATGCGCCAGCAGGCTGGTGGTGGTGGTCTTGCCGTGGGTGCCGGCCACGGCCAGCACGTCGCGCTCGGCCAGCACCGTCTCGCCCAGCCACTGCGGGCCGGAGACGTAGCGCAGGCGCGCATCGAGCATGTACTCGACGGCCGGATTGCCGCGCGTCATCGCGTTGCCGACCACGACCAGATCGGGTGCCGGCTGCAGGTGTTCGGCGGCGTAGCCGCTCATCAGGCCGATGCCGAGCGCCTCCAGCTGGGTGCTCATCGGCGGATAGACGTTCGCGTCGGAACCTTCGACCGTGTGACCCAGTTCGCGCGCGAGCGCGGCGACGCCGCCCATGAAGGTGCCGCAGATGCCGAGGATGTGCAGACGCATGCCGAGCGACTCCGTGAAATCCGCTCCGCCGGAGCGGGAAGCGCTCAGCCGTTCGCGGCGGCGGCTTCGTTCTGCAGCGCGCGCTCGATCCGCGCGGTGACCTCGGCCAGCTCGCCGACGCCGTCCACCACCTGCAGCTTGCCGCGGCCGGCGTAGAAATCCGCCACCGGCGCGGTCTGCTCGGCATAGATGGCCAGGCGCTTGCGCACGGTGTCCGGGTTGTCGTCGGCGCGGCCCTCCGCCTTGAAGCGGATTTCGCAGCGGCCGATGATCGCCTGGTTCGGCACCTCCAGCTTCACCACCGCGTCCAGCGGCTGGCCGAGCTTGGCCAGCAGGTGGTCGAGCGCGTCGGCCTGGGCCAGGTTGCGCGGGTAGCCGTCGAGGATGAAGCCGGCCTTCGCGTCGGCCTGGGCCAAGCGCTCTTCCAGCATGCCGAGCAGGATGTCGTCGGAGACCAGCTGGCCGGCGTCCATCACCGCCTTGGCCTTGAGCCCCATCGCGGTGCCCGCGGCGACGGCGGCGCGCAGCATATCGCCGGTCGAGATATGCGGAACGCCCAGCGCCGTTTTCAGCCGGGCCGCCTGCGTACCTTTGCCCGAACCGGGCGCACCAAGTAGGACGAGTCGCATAATGCTCCACGAGTTCGGCGGGTCGCCGCACGCTGCAGCAGCCCGCCCGATGCACGAAATTGTCGTCAAATTAGCGGCTGCACCGGGTGCCGTCAAACAGCGACCTTCGTCGCATCCGGCCAAGTATTTGTTGCATAAAAAGATTTGCCGGCACCGTTGCCACGCTTCCACTGCCCTATCGAGGATCCCATGAGCCCGAGCCGCCGTTCCCCCGCCGTCACCGGCAACCTGCTGTACGCTCAGTCCGGCGGCGTCACCGCGGTGATCAACGCCACCGCCGCCGGCGTGATCGAGGCCGCCCGCGGCAAGGGCGTGAAGGTGTACGCCGCGCGCAACGGCATCCTCGGCGCGCTGCGCGAGGAGCTGATCGACACCTCGAAGGAATCGGCCGCCGCGATCGCCGCGCTGCGCCACACCCCTGGCGGCGCGTTCGGTTCGTGCCGCTACAAGCTGAAATCGCTGGAGGACAACCGCGGCGAATACGAGCGGCTGATCGAGGTGTTCCGCGCCCACGACATCCGCTGGTTCCTCTACAACGGCGGCAACGATTCGGCCGACACCGCGCTGAAACTCTCGCAGATCGGCAAGACGCTCGGCTACGACATCCGCTGCATCGGCGTGCCGAAGACGGTGGACAACGACCTCGCCGTCACCGACTGCTGCCCGGGCTTCGGCTCGGTGGCGAAGTACACCGCGATCTCCACGCTGGAGGCCAGCCTCGACGTGGCCTCGATGGCCGAGACCTCGACCAAGGTGTTCATCCTCGAAGTGATGGGCCGCCACGCCGGCTGGATCGCCGCCGCGGCGGGCCTCGCCGGCGACGATGCGGACGCGGCACCTCACCTCATCCTGTTCCCCGAGAACGCCTTCGACGAGGCGGCATTCCTGGCCAAGGTGCAAGCCACCGTCGAACGGGTGGGCTGGTGCACCGTGGTCGCCTCCGAAGGCGTGCGCAACGCGGCCGGCCAGTTCCTCGCCGAGGCCGGCACGCGCGACGCGTTCGGCCACAGCCAGCTCGGCGGCGTGGCGCCGGTGCTGGCGGCGCTGGTGAAGGAAAAGCTCGGCTACAAGTACCACTGGGCGCTGCCCGACTACCTGCAGCGCTCGGCGCGGCATGCCGCCTCGCAGGTCGACGCCGAGCAGGCGTACGCCGTGGGCAAGGCCGCGGTCGACTACGCGCTCGCCGGGATGAACGCGGTGATGCCGGTGATCGTGCGCACGTCCGACGCGCCGTACCGCTGGAAGATCGCGCCCGCGCCGCTGGCGAAGATCGCCAACCGCGAGAAGAAGATGCCGAAGAACTTCATCAGCCGCGACGGCTTCGGCATCACCGCCGCCGCCCGCCGCTACCTCGCCCCGCTGATCCGCGGCGAGGCACCGTTGCCCTACGGCAAGGACGGCCTGCCGCGCTACGTGCGGCTGAAGAACACGGCGGTGACAAAGAAGCTGGCGGCATTCGGGCGCTGAACTCCACGGCTTCCGTGACCGGCGTCACCGTGCTGAGCGCCACCTGAAAACAGGGGCGCCCGCATAGGCTTGCGTTCAGCCGCAGCTTCTTACGCTCCATCCTGCCCGGGTCGATCGCCGTGCTGCTGCGGCCACGACCCTCCACGGGAGGAGACTTGAGATGAAACTCATCCACCGCCTGCTCATTGCCCTCGCCCTGCTCGGCACCGGCAGCCTTGCGCTGGCCGCCCCCGGCCCCGGTCCGGGCGACCACGGCCGATACGGCCACGACCGGGGTCACGACCGGGGTCACGACCGTGGCCACGATCGCCACCACGACGACCGCCGCTGGCACGATGACCGCCGCTACGGCGACTGGCGCCGCCACGACGACCGCCGCTACGGCTACGACCACCGCGACTACCGCTACGCCGGCCCGCGCTACTACCCGGTGCGCCACCATCGCTGGGAGCGCGGCCACCGCTATTACGGCCCGAGCTACGTGGTGCGCGATTATCGCTACTACCGCCTGCGCCCGCCGCCGCGCGGCTACCACTGGGTGCGCGCGGACAACGACTACCTGCTGGTCGCGATCGCCACCGGCATCATCCTGGACTACGCCCTGCGCTGAGTCCGCACCAAGCTGACCGATCCGGGGCCATGCATCCGTGCATGGCCCTTTTCGTTGATGGACGGCGCTGCGCCGCACAACGGCCTGCACCACTGCCTCTGCCTATACTCCCCCGGACCGCCCGTTCCGGACGGCCACTTACAACCCATGGGGAGGCTCCGATGCTGCAGCAGTATGGCTGGTGGATCGTTGTTGCGTGTGCGGTGGTGGCGGTTCTGTATGGCGCGCTGTCCGCGCGCTGGATCCTGGCGAAATCGCCGGGCAACGAACGGATGCAGGAGATCGCCGCGGCCATCCAGGAAGGCGCACGCGCCTACCTCAACCGCCAGTACACCACCATCGGCCTGGTCGGCGTGGTGTTGCTGCTGCTGATCGGTTTCTTCCTCAACTGGCCGACCGCGATCGGCTTCCTGCTCGGCGCGATCCTGTCCGGGGCGGCCGGCTACATCGGCATGAACGTCTCGGTGCGCGCCAACGTGCGCACCGCCGAGGCGGCGCGCAGCGGCCTTGGCGCGGCGATGGACGTGGCGTTCCGCGGCGGCGCGATCACCGGCATGCTGGTGGTTGGCCTGGCCCTGCTCGGCGTGGCCGGCTACTGGCTGGTGCTCGGCCACTTCGGCGTCACCGGCGAGACCGCACTGCACGCGCTGGTCGGGCTGGCCTTCGGCAGCTCGCTGATCTCGATCTTCGCGCGCCTGGGTGGCGGCATCTTCACCAAGGGCGCGGACGTCGGCGCCGACCTGGTCGGCAAGGTGGAGGCCGGCATCCCCGAGGACGACCCGCGCAACCCGGCGGTGATCGCCGACAACGTGGGCGACAACGTGGGCGACTGCGCCGGCATGGCGGCCGACCTGTTCGAGACCTACGCGGTGACGGTGATCGCCACCATGCTGCTGGCCGGTCTCACCTTCGCCGACAACCTCGCTGCCGTGCTGTACCCGCTGCTGCTCGGCGGCGTGTCGATCATCGCCTCGATCATCGCCACCTTCTTCGTCCGGGTGAAGGCCGGTGGCTCGATCATGGGCGCGCTGTACAAGGGCGTGATCGTGTCGGCGGTGCTCTCGGCGGTCGCGTTCTGGTTCGTCACCGGCAGCCTGCTGCCGCAGGGCCTGGCCGCCGGCGACGGCAGCGTCATTTCCAGCCACGCGTTGTTCCACTGCGCGCTGATCGGGCTGGTGCTGACCGGCCTGATCGTGTGGATCACCGAGTACTACACCGGCACGCAGTACAAGCCGGTGCAACACATCGCGGCGGCCTCGACCACCGGCCACGGCACCAACATCATCGCCGGCCTCGGCGTGTCGATGAAAGCGACCGCGATGCCGGTGATCGTGATCTGCGCGGCGATCTGGGGTGCCTACAGCCAGGGCGGCCTGTACGGCATCGCGATCGCCGCCACCGCCATGCTGTCGATGGCCGGCATGATCGTGGCGCTGGACGCCTACGGCCCGATCACCGACAACGCCGGCGGCATCGCCGAGATGGCCGATCTGCCGCCGGAAGTGCGCGGCGTCACCGACCCGCTGGATGCGGTGGGCAACACCACCAAGGCGGTGACCAAGGGCTACGCGATCGGCTCGGCCGCGCTGGCCGCGCTGGTGCTGTTCGCCGACTACACGCACAACCTCGACGTCGCGGCCCAGGCCAAGGCATTGGCCGCGGGCACGGCGTATTCCCCGCTGACCTTCGACCTGTCCGACCACATGGTGATCATCGGCCTGCTGATCGGCG
Organism: Rhodanobacter sp. UC4443_H10; assembly: GCF_052978325.1. Taxonomy (NCBI): domain Bacteria; kingdom Pseudomonadati; phylum Pseudomonadota; class Gammaproteobacteria; order Lysobacterales; family Rhodanobacteraceae; genus Rhodanobacter; species Rhodanobacter sp. UC4443_H10. Next base: position 2,115,285 of record NZ_CM129668.1, read on the forward strand.
GCCTGATCCCGTACCTGTTCGGCGCGATGGCGATGGAGGCGGTCGGCCGTGCCGCCGGCGCGGTGGTGGAGGAAGTGCGCCGCCAGTTCCGCGACATCCCCGGCATCATGCAGGGCACCGGCAAGCCGGAATACTCGCGTGCGGTGGACATGCTGACCAAGTCGGCGATCCGCGAGATGATCGTGCCGTCGCTGCTGCCGGTCGCCGTGCCGATCGTGGTCGGCCTGCTGCTGGGCCCGAAGGCGCTGGGCGGCGTGCTGATCGGCACCATCGTCACCGGCCTGTTCGTGGCGATCTCGATGACCACCGGCGGCGGCGCCTGGGACAACGCCAAGAAGTACATCGAGGACGGCCACCACGGCGGCAAGGGCTCCGAGGCGCACAAGGCCGCGGTCACCGGCGACACCGTGGGCGACCCGTACAAGGACACCGCCGGCCCGGCGGTGAACCCGCTGATCAAGATCATCAACATCGTGGCGCTGCTGATGATCCCGCTGCTGTAACCGAAGCCATCCCATCCGGCTCGACGAAAATCCCGCTGCGGCGGGATTTTCGTTCGCCGCCAGCGGCGCCCTGCGGCCAGCGGCCGCATGGGATCCGCTCGATCGCCGGCAATTCCGCGCTCGCCCCCAAAGGAGAAACCTCATGCGACTGGTCTGGCTCACCCTGGCACTCGGCGTCACACTGGCGGGCATGAATCCTGCCGACGCCAGCGATACCCCAACCGCGAAAACCCCTGCCGACCAGGCCGCCACCGACGATCCCTGGCTGTGGCTCGAAGACATCCACGGCACCCGCTCGATGGAATGGGTGAAACAGGAGAACGCGCGCACGCAGGCGCGCTTCGCCAGCGACGCCAGCTTCGACAAGACGCGCGACGCGATCCTGCAGGTACTCGATTCGGATGCACGCATTCCCTACGTCAACCGCATGGGCGGCGAGCTGTACAACTTCTGGCGCGACAAGACCCACCCGCGCGGCGTCTGGCGCCGCACCACCCTGGCCGAATACCGCAAGGCCGAGCCGAAATGGGAGGTGCTGCTGGACATCGACGCGCTGAACAAGGCCGAGGGCAAGCGCTGGGTGTTCAAGGGCGTGCAATGCCTCAAGCCGGCGTTCGAGCGCTGCCTGGTGTCGCTGTCGCCCGACGGCGGCGACGCGGTGGCGGTGCGCGAGTTCAGCATCCCGAAGAAGGCCTTCGTGAAGGGCGGCTTCGAGCTGCCGGTGGCCAAGAGCGATGTCGGCTGGATCGACGAGGACACCATTTACGTGGGCACCGACTTCGGCCCCGGTTCGATGACCGCCTCCAGCTATCCGCGCATCGTCAAGGAGTGGAAGCGCGGCACGCCGCTGTCGGCCGCCGCGACCGTGCACGAGGGCAAGCACGACGACCTCGCGGTCAGTGCGTTCCACGACCGCACGCCGGGTTACGAGCGCGACTTCGTGTCGGTGGCCAAGGATTTCTTCCACAGCGAGCTGTTCCTGCGCCACGGCGGCAAACTGACACGCCTCGACGTGCCCACCGACGCCGATGCCAACGCCCACCGCGAATGGCTGCTGGTGCAGACGCGCTCACCATGGACGGTCGGCGGCGCCACCTATCCCTCAGGTGCGCTGCTGGCCACCCGCTTCGACGACTACATCGCCGGCAAGCGCGAGTTCACCGTGCTGTTCAAGCCCGACGAGCACACCGCGCTGTCCAGCTACGCCTGGACCCGCAACCACCTGATCCTCGACGTGCTGGATGACGTCAAGAGTCGGCTGGAAGTGCTCACTCCGCCGCGGATGGCGGGCGCCGACGACGGCTGGCATCCCGAGGTGCTGCCGGGTGCACCGGCGCTCAGCACGGTCAGCGTGATCGACACCGACCCCGACCACAGCGACGAGTACTGGCTCGACGTGGCCGGCTTCCTCACCCCCGCATCGCTCGAACGCGGCGTGCTGGGCAGCACGCCGGCGGAGACGATCAAGCAGGAGCCGGCGTTCTTCGACGCGTCGAAGTTCACCGTCAGCCAGCACTTCGTGACCTCGAAGGACGGTACCCGCGTACCGTATTTCGAGATCGCGCCCAAGAGCATCAAGCTGGATGGCGCCAACCGCACCCTGCTGTACGGCTACGGCGGCTTCGAAGTGTCGCTGCTGCCGCACTACAGCGGCAGCATCGGCCGCGCCTGGCTCGATCGCGGCGGCGTCTACGTGGTAGCCAACATCCGCGGCGGCGGCGAGTACGGCCCGCGCTGGCACAAGGCGGCGCTGAAGGCGAACCGCCCGCGCGCGTACGAGGATTTCGCCGCCGTCGCGCAGGACCTGATCAAGCGCGGCATCACCTCGCCCGGGCACCTGGGCGCCGAAGGCGGCAGCAACGGTGGCCTGCTGATGGGCAACATGCTCACCATGTATCCGCAGTTGTTCGGCGCGATCGCCTGCGAAGTGCCGCTGCTGGACATGAAGCGCTATTCGCGCCTCTCCGCCGGCGCGTCGTGGATGGCCGAATACGGCAACCCGGACACCGCCGACTGGAACTTCATCAAGACCTTCTCGCCGTACCAGAACGTGAAAAAAGACGGCCACTATCCGCCGGTGCTGTTCTACACCGCCACCAGCGACGACCGCGTGGGTCCGGTGCAGGCGCGCAAGATGGCCGCGAAGATGCAGGCGCAAGGCCACCCCGACGTGTGGTTCTACGAGAACCTCGAAGGCGGCCACGGCGCCGGCGCGGACAACCAGCAGTCCGCCCACATGCACGCGATGGCCTACGACTTCCTGTGGGATCAGCTGAAGTAGCGGTGACCGCCGCACGCTCGCGCGGGCGTGCGGCGAAAGTGGTCGCTGAAGTATGCTGACACGCCGATCGCAAGCCTTTCCGCCATGCCGTCACGCACCGCCATCAGCCATGAATTGCGCGAGTGGATCCTCGCCACCACACGGGCCGGCCACGGCGTGCCGGACGTGCTCAAGCTGATGAAGGACAACGGCTACGACCCGCGCCAGAGCCGCAGCATCGTCGCCGAAGTGCTGAAACTGCCGCTGGCCGCGCTCAACGCCGGCACCACTTCGCCCGCACCGCGCGGCCTGCGCACCAGACACCCGGAGGCGCCGGCGGTCTGCGTCGACGGCCACGCCATAGGCGTGTCGCTGAGCGTCGACGAACCGCCGCTGCGCGTGCTGGAAAACATCCTGGACGACGCCGAATGCGCCGAACTGATCGAGCTGGCGCGACCGCGGCTGGCGCGCGCGCTGACCGTCGACGACGACGGCAAACAGCAGGTGGACCAGCGCCGCACCAGCGAAGGCATGTTCTTTTCCATCGGCGAACGGCCGCTGATCGCGCGCATCGAGCAGCGCCTGGCCGGCCTGCTCGGCCTGCCGGTCAACCACGGCGAAGGGCTGCAGATCCTGCATTACCGCCCGGGCCAGGAGTACGAGCCGCATTTCGACTGGTTCGACCCTGCCTTGCCCGGCTACGACGCCATCACCCGTTCCGGTGGCCAGCGCATCGCCAGCGTGGTGATGTACCTCAACACGCCCGAACTGGGCGGCGGCACCGCCTTCCCCGAGCTGGGCCTGACCGTCACCGCGCGCCGCGGTTCGGCCGTCTATTTCGCCTATGAAGGCGGCGACCCCCGCTCGCTGCACGCCGGCCTGCCGGTGATCTGCGGTGAAAAATGGATCGCCACCAAGTGGCTGCGCGAGCGGCCCTACCGCCAGGGCGGTCGCGGCTGACAAGCGGTGCTGCGATGCAGCAGCGTTTGGCGTATCCTAGCGGACTGTTTTTTCCCCGCTTGAGGATTCCCATGGGTCTGCATCTTGTCCCCGCCGGTCGCGACGTGCCAAACGAAATCAACGTCATCATCGAGATCCCCAAGGACGCCGAGCCGGTCAAGTACGAGGTGGACAAGGAATCGGGCGCGATCTTCGTCGACCGCATCCTGTCCACGCCGATGCGCTACCCGTGCAACTACGGCTACGTGCCGGGCACCCTGGGCGGCGACGGCGACCCGCTGGACGCGGTGGTGATCCTGCCGTTGTCACTGGCCGTGGGCTCGGTGATCCGCTGCCACCCGGTCGGCATGCTGCAGATGACCGACGAGGCCGGCGCCGACGAGAAGCTGGTGGTGATTCCCTCGCCCAAGGTGTTCCCGGGCTACGCCCACATCAACGACATGAAGGGCGTCTCGCCGCACTGGCTGCAGCGCATCGGCCACTTCTTCGAACATTACAAGGATCTGGAGCAGGGCAAGTGGGTCAAGGTCGAGGGCTGGGTCGGCGCCGAAGAGGCCAAGGCCGAAATCCTGGCCGGCATCGCCCGCTACAAGGCCGAGCACGGCTCCAAGGCCTGAGCCCGAAGGCGATGCAACGCAAGAGCCCCGCCCGTGCGGGGCTCTTGCGTTGGGGCCGCATCAGCCGCGCTTGAGCAACTCGCGCAGGTCGATCAGCGCCGCATTGGCGCGCGAGACGTAGTTCGCCATCACCAGCGAATGGTTGGCGAAGAAACCGAACGGCGAACCGTTCAGCACCATCGGACTGTGCAGCGGGCGCTGCGCCTCCTCCAGCTCGCGAATCACCTGTTCCAGGCTCACGTCAGCGTGCTTGGAGCGCAGGATCGGGCCGAAATCGCGCTGGATCGCCTTGAGCTGTTCCAGCAGCGTCCAGGTGTAGCCGCGTGCTTCGTAGAAATTGTCGTCGATCTGCGTCCACGGGGTCTTGACCAGCCGGCCGCCGCCGGGTGCGGCCGCGGTGGACGCGCTGGCCGGATCGGAGGCGTCCACGTCGCCGATGCGGATCTGGCCCACGCTGGCCGACAGCCGCTGCGACAACGAGCCCAGCCGCGACGAAGCCAGCTGCAGGTAATCGGCCAGGTTGTCGGCGCGGGCATAGAAGTGCGCGTTGCTGCCGTCGGCATCGCCGAGCCGGGCCAGATAGCCGTCCAGATGTCTGATCGCCTTGCGGTACTGGCTCTCCGAACTGGGCAGCAGCCAGCGGTCGTTCGGGCTGTTGAGCAGCGGGTCGGCCTCGGCCAGGTCCTTGTCCTCGGTCGACTGCGTCTGCGAGCGGCTGAAGTCGTTGCGCAGCGCGCGCACCAGGTCGCGCGAGGCGGTCAGCGAGCCGAATTCCCAGTTCGGCAGGTTGTCCAGCAGTACGCCCGGCGGCAGCTTGTCGTTGCTGAGGTAGCCGCCGCGCTTGTCGAGCAGGGTGCGCACCGAGGCGATCAGGGTGACCGTGGTGGTGGCGCCGGTACTCACCGGCCGCTTCAATTCCTGCATCCGGGCCTGGGTGGCCGCCACCGGATCGAACAGCGCCGGCTCGGTATCCCACCACCACATCGACGCCGCGATCAGCAGCACCAGCACGGCGACCACGGCCAGGATCGCCCGGCGCAGGCCGCGGCGCGGCGCGGGGGAAGTGTCAGGGGTCAGCATCGGACGGCTCCTGCGGAGGTGGCGAGCGGAGTCCGCAGCTTACAACGCGACCACCCCGGCGCTGTCGGGCGCATCTCGCTCGCGGCGGCGAGGTTCCGCCGCACAGGCTTTGCCGCGAGGCCGTGCCATCGCCGTATGCTTGCCATCGCCCGACGGCGCATCGCGCAGCGCGTTCGCTCACCGATGTTTACCCGCCGCCCCGGAGACATCCACATGAAAGCCGTCGCCCTCACCCGCTACCTGCCGATCGACGATCCGCAATCGCTGTTCGACCTGGAACTGCCCACACCCGCGCCGGGCGGGCGCGACCTGCTGGTGCGCGTCGAGGCCGTGTCGGTGAATCCGGTCGATACCAAGCTGCGCGCACCGAAGCCACACGTGGAAGCACAACCGAAAGTGCTGGGCTACGACGCCGCCGGCACGGTGGAAGCCGTTGGCAGCGCGGTGGCAGGTTTCAAGCCGGGCGATCGCGTGTATTACGCGGGCGACGTCACCCGCCCGGGCAGCAATGCGCAGTTCCAGTTGGTGGACGCGCAGTTGGCCGCGGCGATGCCGCACAGCCTGGATTTCGCCGACGCCGCGGCGCTGCCGCTGGTGGCGATCACCGCGTGGGAGTTGCTGTTCCAGCGCATGCCGTTCGACAGCGAGCACGGCGGCGAGGGCCAGTCGTTGCTGGTCATTGGCGGCGCCGGCGGCGTCGGCTCGATCGCGATCCAGCTGGCGCGGCGCGCGGGGTTCACCGTGATCGCCACCGCCTCGCGTGCCGACAGTACCGACTGGTGCCGCGCGATGGGCGCGCAGCACGTGGTGAACCATCGACAGCCGCTGGCGCCACAACTCGCCGCGCTGGGTTTCGCGACCATCGACGCCGCACTCAATCTCGCCGACACGGATGCCTACTGGGACGAACTCGGCGCGCTGCTGGCGCCGCAAGGCCACGTCGGCCTGATCGTGGAACCGCATGGCGCGCTGCGCATCGGCGATCCGTACAAGGCCAAATGCATCGGCATCCACTGGGAGTTCATGTTCGCCCGCGCGCGCTTCCACACGGCGGACATGGCCGAGCAGGGGCGCATTCTCGCCCGCGTGGCAGAGCGGGTGGATGCCGGCGAGTTGAGGGGCATCCGGCGCGAGACGCTGAACCCGATCAACGCGGCGAATCTGCGCGAGGCACATCGCCGGCTGGAATCGGGCAGCAGCATCGGCAAGCTGGTGCTGGCCGGCTGGTAGGCCGCCCGATCGACGGTGCCATCAGCGGCGCTTGCGGACCACCGCTTTCCCGCCGCTGGCCCTGGTCGAGGGTGCCGGCTTGGCAGGCTCGCCCTTCTTGCCGAGCTGCTCCAGCAAGGTGTTCATGTCCTCGGCGTGCTCTTCCTCCATCGCCAGGATGCTTTCCAGCACACGGCGGGTGGTGGGGTCGGCGGTGCCCACGTAGTCGATCATCTCGCGGTAGCTGTCGATGGCGATGCGCTCGGCGACCAGGTCCTCCTTGATCATGTCGACGATGTCCTCGCCTTCGACGTAGTCGGAGTGGCTGCGCGTGAGCAGGCCCTCGGGCGACAGGTTCGGTTTGCCGTCGAGCTGGGTGATGCGCTCGGCGAGCAGGTCGGCGTGTCCCTGTTCCTCGTTGGCGTGCTGCAGGAACTCTTCCTTGATCGCCTGCGAGTGGATGCCCGAGGCCATGTAGTAGTGGTACTTGTAGCGCAGCACGCAGACGATCTCGGTGGCCAGGGCGTGATTGAGCAGGGTCACCACGGTGGCGCGGTCGGCCTTGTAGCCGGCGGTCATCGCGCCCTTGTCGATGTCCTGGCGGGCGCGTTTGCGGATGTTCTCGATGTCGCTGACGAACGGCTTGGTCTTGGCCATGGCTTGCTCCTGCGGACGGGTGGCGCCGGCTGCGATGAGCTTTCCGGCGCACGGATATCGGCAGAGCATGGGCACCGGCCCGAGAAAGCCGGGTGAAGAACTTGGCGTGGTCAGCGCGGCAGGAAGGCGCGCAGGAAGGTGTCCACGCCCGCGCGCGCGGTCGTCTCGATTTCCTGCAGGTAGCTTTCCGGGCAATTCGTGCAGCCGAACATCTGCCGCATCATCAGGTTGCCCTTGATCAGGGTGAGGAACTGCATGCTGGCCCGGCGCACGTCGTCGATGTCGAGCTTGCCGGCGTCAACCGCCTGCTGCAGCAGGCGTTCCATCAGGCCATGGGTGCGCGTGGCGCCTTCTTCCCAGATCAGCTTGCCGTAGCGCGGGTTGCCCTGGCGGCAGTCGCTGAGGATGGCGCGGAAGGTGCCCACGGTTTCGGCGTTGCAGTCCAGGTGGGCATGGGTCAGCGCCACCCGCAGCAAGGTCTCGCGGATGTCCGCCTGCGGATCGAAGCGGTAGGTTTCCTCCGGCAGCAGGTCCTGGATGCGCGAGCGGATGACTTCGCGGAACAGGTTGTCCTTGTCGCCGAAATGGCTGTAGACGGTGAGTTTGGACACGCCGGCGTCGGCGGCGATGGCATCCATGCTGGTGCCACTGAAAGCGTTGCTGATGAACAACGCCTTGGCCGCTGCCAGGATGGCCGCACGCTTCTCCATGTCCTTCGGGCGACCGGGTCCCTGGGCTCTGATGGGCGCGCTGGTACTCATGTCCTCCACCTTCAAATACAAATGATCAGCCTTTAGTATACGCTTCGGTTTATTTATTTGCCACGCGGCGGCAATCCGGCCATGGGCGGCGGTCGATCCGATGCGCACGGCGGGGTGACGGACGTCACGCAGCGCCGATGACTTCCGGCACTTCGTGCACCGTGGCGCAGCCGTCAGGCTAGGTGTCAAGCGGCGCCGCCATTGTCGCGGCAGGTGGCAGAGCTTATCCTTCCGGGTTCTTCCGGGACAGCGCAGGCATGCACAGATGGCGATGAATTTCGAACAGGCACGCACGAACATGGTGGAGAACCAGGTGCGTCCGTGGGAGGTACTCGACGGCCGCGTGCTCGACGTCATCAGCCGCGTGCGCCGCGAGGATTTCGTCGCCGCCGAACACCGGCAGCTGGCCTTCGCCGATCTGTGCCTGCCGCTGGGCCATGGCGAGGTGATGATGAAGCCGGTGGTCGAGGGCCGCGTGTTGCAGGCGCTGGACGTGCAGGCCACCGACCGCGTGCTGGAAATCGGCACCGGCTCGGGCTATCTCAGCGCGTGCCTCGCCACCCTGTCGGCACAACTGGTCAGCGTGGACATCCATGCCGATTTCACCGCCGCCGCGAGCGAGCGGCTGCGTCACGCCGGCATCGGCAATGCCAGCCTGGTCACCGGCGAGGCGGTGCGCGCGTGGCAGCCGGATGGCTTGTTCGACGTGCTGGTGGTCACCGGCGCCGTGGCGGAAGTTCCGTCGCGCTGGCGCGCGTGGCTCAAGCCCGGTGGCCGCGCGTTCGTGGTGAGCGGACAGTCGCCGGTGCAGCGCGCCAACCTGCTGGTTCTCGAAGCGACCGGCGAACTGCGCGCGCAAGGCCTGTTCGAGACCGACCTGCCATATCTGGTGCATGCCGAGCCGGCGCCGCGATTCGTTCTGTAGACCCCCTCCCCGACGTCCCCGATCGACACGAGGCATTCCATGCAATTGAAGCTACTCACCCTGGCCCTGGCGCTGGCCGCCGTCTCGCTGCCCAGCCATGGCGAGGATCTGCTCGATGCCTATCGCGACGCGCGCGCCAATGACCCGGTACTGGCCCAGGCCGACGCGACGCGGCTGGCCACCGGCGAAGGCGTGCCGCAGGCGCGTGCCGGGCTGCTGCCGCAGATCGACGGTTCGCTCACCCTGCAACAGGCCAACGGCGGCCAGGGCAGCAACAGCCTGGACTTCGGTACCGGCGCCAACAGCTTCCTGTGCAGCGGCATCGCCGCCGGCAGCGGCAACTACACCTGTACCGGCCCGCTGGCGTCCAACGGCACCGCCTCCGACGGCGGCCACCTGCGCACGCGCAGCCTCAATGCCACGCTGACCCAGACCGTTTTCGACTTCAGCAAGTACGCCAACCTCAAGGCCGCGCACTCCGCCAAGGATGCGCAGGACGCGACCTACCAGGCCGCAGCGCAGGACCTGCTGGTGCGCGTCACCGCGGCGTACTTCACCGTGCTCAACGACGAGGATCAGCTGACCTTCGCCAAGGCCAACGAGGACGCGTTCAAGCGCCAGTACGACCAGGCCGACCAGCAGTACAAGGTGGGTCTGTCGGCGATCACCAACGTGTACCAGGCCAAGGCCTATTACGAGAACGCCAAGACCCAGACCATCGCGGCGCAGAACACGCTCGACAACGACCGCGAAGCCTTGCGCGTCATCACCGGCAAGCCGGTGGGCGAACTCAAGAAGCTGCGCGACGACCTGCCGATGGACGCGCCCGCGCCGAGCGATCCGCAGGCCTGGGTGAAGCAGGCGCTGGAGAACAACCCGACCTTGCAGGCGCAGCAGGACAACGTGCGGACCGCCGAGCACAACATCACCGCGGCACGCTCGGGCCACCTGCCCACGATCAGCGCCAGCGTGAACTACGGCAAGAGCAGCAGCTGGTACCAGGACCCCGCCCGCATCGGTTCGGAGCGGCCGGCCTCGACCACCATCGGGCTGACCCTGAACGTGCCGATCTTTTCCGGCGGTTACACCCAGTCGCGCGTGCGCCAGTCGATCTACCAGCGCGATGCCGCCAACGACGCACTGGAACTGCAGCGCCGCCAGGTGATCCAGAACACGCTCAACTACTACCGCTCGGTGCTCGCCGGCATTTCGCAGGTGGAGTCGGGCAAGGCCTCGGTGGAGTCCGGCCAGAAGGCGCTGGAAGCCACCCGTGCGGGCTTCGAGGTCGGCACGCAGACCTTCACCGACGTGCTGCTGGCGATCCAGACCCTGACCCAGTCCGAAAGCGCCTATTCGCAGGCGCGCCACCAGTTCATCCTGAACAAGCTGCTGTTGCAGCAGGCCGCCGGCACGGCCGACTTCAAGGACATCCAGGGCATCAACGCTCTGCTGCAGTGAGGCGCTGACCGCCTACTCCTGCAGCAGCGCGTCGACCAGCTGCATGACGCGCTGCACTGCCCCGCGCTCGCGCTCGAATACCTGTCGCGCCGCCTCGCCCATCTGCCCGCGGCGCGGCGCGTCGAGCAGCAGCCGCAGCACGTGCGGGCCGAGTTGCTCGGCGGCAGCCACGCGCTCGGCGCCGCCGTCCTCGATCAGGCTGCGGATGATCTCTTCCGAATTGAAGGTGTGCGGCCCCACCAGCACCGGCACCGAGAGCGCCGCCGGCTCCAGCACGTTGTGGCCGCCGACCGGCACCAGGCTGCCGCCGATGAAGGCCAGGTCCGAAGCCGCGAAGAACGGGATCAATTGCCCCATGGCGTCGATCACGAAGACCTGATGCGCGGTCGCCGGCACGCCTTCCAGGCTGCGCGTGGCGACCGTGAAACCGAGGCTGCGCACGGTGTGCTCCACCAGCCGGAAACGCTCGGGGTGGCGCGGCGCCAGCAGCAGCAGCGCATCGGGCAGGCGCTGCAGCACTTTCAGATGCGCCTCCAGCACCGCCAGTTCCTCGCCGTCGTGCGTGCTGGCCGCCATCCACACCGGCCGCCGGGGCCCCCAGTGCGCGCGCATCGCGGCGCCGGCCGCCACCGCGCCGTCCGGGATCGGCACGTCGAACTTCATGTTGCCGCTGACCAGCACCGACTGCGGATCGGCGCCCAGGAGGCGATAGCGCGCAGCATCGGTGCGCGACTGTGCGGCGATCACGCTCACGCAGCGCAGCGCCGAAGCGATCAGCGGACGCAGCGGCTTGTAGCCGCGCATCGAGCGCTCGGACAATCGTGCATTGACGATCATCAGCGGGATGCCGCGGCGGCGGCAGGCGAAGTAGAGGTTGGGCCAGATCTCGGTTTCCACGATCACCGCCAGACGCGGCCGCACGCGCTTCATGAAGCGGCGCACCGCGAACGGCAGGTCGTAGGGCAAGTACACGTGGAACACGCTGTCGCCGAACAGCTGCTGCACGCGCGCGGCGCCGGTGGGGGTGACCGTGCTGACCACCAGCGGCGCGTGGGCGTAGCTACGCTGCAGTGCCTTGACCAGCGGCTCGGCGGCGTTGACCTCGCCCACCGATACCGCGTGAATCCACAGGCTGCCGCTGAAGCCGGGCGCGTCGAACGAGCCGAAGCGCTCCAGCCAGCGCCGGTGGTGGTGCGGCGGCGAGCGCAAGCCCCGCACCAGCAGGCGCAGCACCAGCACCGGCGTGACCAGGAACATCGCGAGGGTGTACAGGAAGCGCAACGGCCGATCCTTGCAATCAACGCGCGAGTATAGCGACAGCGCCTGAAGCAGGTTCGCGCGCGGATGGCCCGGTACAATGCCGACGATGCCCGGCATGCCCCGCCCCGAATTCACCCGATCGCTGCTCGCTCCCCGCCACTGGCCGGCATGGCTGGGGGTGGCGGCGGTGTGGCTGATCGCGCATCTGCCACAGGCGACACTGCCGTGGCTGGGGCGCCGACTCGGCGCGCTGGTGGCGCGCATTCCGTCGGCGCGACGGCGCATCGCGGCCGCCAACATCGCGCTGTGTTTCCCCGCGCTCGATCCCGCGCAGCGCGCGACACTGGTCGACGCCAACCTGCGCGACATCGGCATGATGCTGGTGGAGTTCGCGCTCGGCTGGCTGGGCAGCGACCGGCGCATGGCCGCGCTGCCGACCGCCATCGAGGGGCTGGAACACCTGGAGGCGGCGCGCGCGCGCGGCAAGGGCGTGCTGCTGGTCGGCGGCCACTTCTCGCACCTGGAGCTGTGCGCGCGGCTGGTGTCGCAGCGCATCCGCATTGCCGGCATGTACCGGCGCATGGATTCGACCGTGTTCGAATGGGTGGTGCTGCGCGCGCGGCTGCGCTACGCCGCGGCGATGTTCGACAAGGACGACATCCGCGGCACGGTGAAGTACCTGCGCGCCGGCGGCACGCTGTGGTACGCGCCGGACCAGGACATGCGCAGCAAGGACACCGTGTTCGTGCCGTTCTTCGGCGTGCCGGCGGCGACCATCACCGCCACCCACCACCTGGCGCGGCTGTCCGGCGCGGTGGTCATCCCGTTCTTCCACCGCCGCCTGCCCGACGGGTCGGGTTACGTCCTGCGCCTGGGTGCACCGCTGGAGGATTTCCCCGGCGCGGACGTGCTCGAGGACACCGCCCGCGTCAACGCCTGCATCGAGCAGATGGTGCGCGAGGCGCCGGAGCAGTACCTGTGGGTGCACAAGCGATTCAAGACCCGCCCGCCGGGCGCCGCCGCCATCTACTGATCCGTTCGGCAGCCGGATGCCCGGCGGCGCTCGACCAGGTACAGCCGCATGCCTGCGTCCCGAGCGGCGATCGAGCTGGCCGGATCAGCCCCGCGGCCGCCGCTGCTCGTACAGCTTGGCGTACTTCAGGAACGCGTAGAACGCGTGGATGCGCGCGGCGATGAAGCCGGCCCAGCCGGAGCGCCAGTGTCCACGCAGCACGTAATAACGAAGAAACGCCACCGTCGGATACGCCACCATGCGCAAGCGCAGCCAGCTCACCCGTCGCCCGGCCAGATCGGCCTGTTGCAGGCTGGAGTAGCGGTTCGCCTTGGCCACGCGGCCGGCGATGTCGGGCTCGCCATGGTGATCGATGACCGCGTCGAGCACGCCCACCGGGCCGTCCACCTGCACTTCCTCGTGCACCTCGTGGCCGCTCATGCGCGCACGTTGCCGGTCGAACAGGCGCACGTAGTGGTTGAGCCGGCCGCGCCGCGACTGCCAGCGCCAGAACTGCCACTCGCGCCGCCACAACTGGTAACCCGCATGGGCCGGCTCGCACAGCGCCTGCTGCAGGCATGCGGCGGCATCCGCATCCAGCGATTCATCCGAGTCCAGCAGGAGCACCCAGCGATGGCTGGCCAGGTCGATCGCCGCCTGCTTCTGGGCGCTGTAGCCGGCGAACGGCTGCGCGTGGATGCGCGCACCGTAGTGCGCGGCGATCGCCGTGGTGGCATCGCTCGAGCCCGAGTCCAGCACCACGATCTCGTCGGCCCAGCTCACCCCGCGCAGGCAGGCGTCGAGCGTGCCGGCGCTGTTGAACGTGGTCACCACCACCGACAGCGGCTCACGCCCCATCGGGCGTCCCCTGAGGGGGTTCTGCGTTGAGGAGTCCGGCACGGATGCCGGGCTCTTCGTTGCCTGCAGGAATGCCGGCAACGAACAGACTGGCGCACCACAGCCCGAGCAGCCAGGCGAACAGCAGCCCCCACCAGGCCGAGTAGAACGCCAGGTGCGAGTTCAGCGGAAACAGCATCACGCCCAGCGCCAGGCTGGCGGGGAACGCGCGTGCGCGCGCCGCCGCGCCCACCCGCCGCCATGCCCGCCACGCCAGACCCGCCGCGGCCAGCCACAGCGCCAGCCCGAGCAGGCCGGTATTGGTGAGGATCTCCAGCAGCAGCTGGTGCGGATGGCAGGCGCCTTCGCCGACGCCGCACGCTTCGGCCGACACCACGAAGTGGTCGTCGGCCGGCGCGAACTGCGGATAGGCGTAGCGGAATCCGCGCACGCCCACGCCGTTGACCGGATGCGCCGCGGTCATCGCCACGCCGACCTGCCAGATATCGAGCCGGCCGCTGAGCGCGGTGTCCACCGACTGATCGGTACCCTGCAACACCAGCAGGCTGCGCGCCATCCGGTCATGGAAGCGCGCCGAGGTATTCCATGCCACCACGCCAGCCAGTGCCAGCAGCAGCGCCGCCGCCCCGCACCACAACGAGAAGCGCCACAGCGTGCGCGCCTCCTGCCAGGCGAAACCCGCCAGCACCAGCACGTAGCACAGCCACGCCGAGCGCGAGCCGGCCAGCAGCACCGGGCCGAGCACCAGCACCGCGGCCAGCACCAACCCCGGCCGCCCCCAGCGCTGCCGCGCCGCCCACAATGCGAACGGCGAGAGCACCGCCAGGCTCGGGCCCAGTTTCAGGTTGTCGGCGCCGAAAATGCCCGAGACCCGAAAAGCTTCGGGATGGCCGCCCAGACTCCAGCCGGTGAACGCCTGCACCCACGCATCCGCACACCACAGCGCCAGCACCGCGGCGACCGCCGTGTACAAAGCGTGCAGTTTGGCCTCGCGACGGATCGCGAAGCACGCGTACAGGCCCAGCGGAACGTAACGCAGCGTGGCGGCCACCGTGCTCCAGCTCTTGCCGGGACGAATCGCGTCCAGCGCGGAAAACAACGCCGCCGCCACATACGCTCCCAGCAGCCACAGCAGCAGCTGCGCGCCGGGGTGCTGGCGCAGTGCGGCCGGGTCGCGTGCAAACAGCATGATCACGCCGAGCAGGCACAGCAGCGTGCCCAGCTCCGAACTGCGACCGAACGGCAGCAGCGCAATTACCAGCCAGAACGGCAGCAGGGGGGAACGCAGCGCCGCCTTGAGTGAACTGCCGAAGGTCGTCATGGGTGGGCCAGGCGGGAACCAGCCCGCATTGTAGGCGCGCCGCGACGCCTGGCGCGTCAGCCCTGCGGCTGGCTCACTTCGTCGTACAACGCCAGCGTGGATTGCTGCATGTCGCTGAGCCGGTAGCTCTGCAGCGGCGAGATCGGAGGCGCCACCCGCAGCAATTCGGCCGCGCGTTCGACCAGCCGCTCGCGATCGCCCAGCGGCACGCGGCCGGCAGGGTACAGCTCGGCCAGCAATTCGCCGACGCCGCCATGGGCGTAGCCGAGCACCGGCCGGCACAGCGACAGCGCTTCGATCACCGTGCGCCCGAAGGTCTCGGGCTTGTTCGACAACTGCAGCACCAGCGCCGACAGCGCGTAGATGTCGCGGATGTCATCGCGCGGCGGCGACAGCACCACCTGCGAGGTCACCCCGCGCAAGCGGATCAGCTCCTGCAGCTCGGCCACGTAGGCCTCGCGGCCGGGCTCGACCACGCCCAGCAGCAGCAAGCGCGCCTCGATGCCGCGACGCTTGAGGTCGGCCAGCAACTCGATCGCGTCGTGGTGGCCCTTCAACCGCGTGCCGCGCGCGGGCATGGTCAGCAACGGCGCACCAGCCAGCGCAGGGAACTCCGCGAAGAACGCCTTCTGCCATGCATCGTCCGGCCGGTGCCCGTAGGGAAACGCATCCTGGTCGATGCCGCGCGGGATCACCCGCACCCGGCCCGGCTCCAGCCAGCGATAGTGGCTGAGCACATAGTCACGCAAGGTCTGCGACACCACGATCACGCGCTCGGCGCGCAGCAGGATCGAGCTGTAGCGGCCCGGCGAATTGAAGCCATGCACGGTGGTGATGAAGTGCGGTCGCGGGGAAATACCGCGCAGCGCCCACCAGCCCACCCACGCCGGCAAGCGCGAACGCGCGTGCACGATGTCCGGCTTCAGCTCGCGCAGCAGGCGTCGCAGCGGGCCGATGCGGCCCAGGGTGGCGAGCGACTTGCGCCCCAGGTCGAGCGTGATGTGCTCGCTGCCCTCGGCCTGCAACTGCTCGACCAACCGCCCACCGGCGGAAATCACCACCGAGCGATGGCCTGCCTGCACCAGCGCGCGCGCGATCTCCAGCGCCGAACGCTCCGCGCCGCCGGAATGCAGCGCGGGGATCAGCTGGACCACGGTCAGCAGCTTGGCGGGCACGACAATGCTGGACATGAGCTCGGGGCTGGCGGCTTTCATGGCAAAAAACAAGCAAAAAAAATGCCATGGCCGGCCGCCGACCGGGTCCGCTGATCAGTCGCGCAGCACGTAATGCGCGCCACAGTAGGCGCAGGTTGACTCGCCGCCGTCATCGACGATCGGCAGGTAGACCTTCGGATGGGAATTCCACAGCACCATGCCCGGCATCGGACACGACAGCGGCAGGTCCTGCCGCGTCACTTCGTAACGATTTTCGGCATTTGCCGGCACCAGGGGCACGGTCGCGACAGCGGGGGATGACATCAGCGGACTCCGGACTGGACAGCAGGCTGCAAATGGTAGCAGGCTGGCGTTTGCTGCCGGGGCGCTCATCCGCCACGGCGCGGCCGGAAGGGGTTTCCGCCGCGCGACGGCAGCAAGCGGTGCGACGCACCAAAGGGGAAATCAACGACGTCCCGGCGCCCCGCGCCGGATTCGGGCATCTGATCGGGAGCAGACCATGGATTCCGCAAAGCTCATCGCGCGCGCAAAGAACATCCTGACCACACCCAAGACCGAGTGGCCCGTTGCCGCCGCCGAACCGGCCACGGTCAACAACCTGTACCTCGGCTACATCGCCATCATCGCCGCCCTGCCGGTGATCGCGCAGTTCATCAAGGGCAGCCTGATCGGCACCAGCTTCCTCGGCGTCACCGTGCGCGCCGGCATCGGCGCGGGCATCGGCCGGATGATCCTGGGCTACATCCTGTCGCTGGTACTGGTCTACGTGATGGCGCTGATCATCAACGCGCTGGCCGGCACCTTCGGCGCCAAGCCGAACCTGATCCAGGCACTGAAGACGGTGGCCTACGCGTGGACCGCCTGGTGGATCGCCGGCATCGGCGTGATCGTGCCGTGGCTGGGCCTGCTGATCGTGCTCGCCGGCGGTGTCTACAGCATCTACCTGCTGTATCTGGGCCTGCCCCACACCATGCAGTGCCCGCCGGAAAAGGCCGGCGGCTACACCGCGGTGAGCGTGATCATCGCGATCGTGCTGGGCTGGATCGTTAGCCTGATCCTGGGCCTGATCTTCGTCGGCGCGCTGGGCGGCGCGGCGATGAGCGGCATGCACGTCACCAGCAGCAACGGCGAGACCGTCACTGTCGACGGCAACAGCGCGCTGGGCAAGCTCGCGGCGATGGGCCAGCGCGCCGAACAGGCCGGCAAGGAGCTGGAAGCGGCGCAGAAATCCGGCGACAGCGCGGCGCAGTCGGCCGCGATGGGCAAGATGATGGGCGCGATGTCCGGCACCAACGGCCCGGTGGAGGCGCTGGCGCCCGACCAGATCAAAACGTTCCTGCCCGCTGCCGTGGGCAATCTCAAGCGCACCGGCATCTCGGCCGAGCGCAACGGCGCGATGGGCATGCAGGTGTCGGAGGCCAGCGCGGAATACAGCGGCGACAACAACCAGCACATCACGCTGGAAGTCACCGACACCGGCGGCGCCAAGGGCTTCATCGCGATGGCCAGCGCGATGGCGCCGGAGGAGGAGAAGGAAACCGAAACCGGCTACGAGAAGACCTACAGCGACAACGGCAACCTCATCCACGAGGAGTGGGACCACCAGTCCAAGTCCGGCGAGTACAGCGTGATCGTCGGCAAGCGCTTCACGGTCAAGGCGAACGGCAACGCCGACAGCATCGACGAGCTGAAGGCGGCGGTGGGCAGCGTCGACCTGGGCAAGCTGGAGTCGATGAAGGACAGCGGCGTGAAATCCGAATAACCAGCGGTCGCCGGCACAAAAAAACCGCGCCGATGACGGCGCGGTTTTTTTGTGCGAGTGCGCCAGACCGGCGCGACGATTACTTCGCCGCGACTTCCTTCGGCACCGAACCTTCGGTGGTGATGCGCACGTGCACCTCGTCGCTGACGTTGGGCACATAGGCGCCCACGCCGAACTCCGAGCGCTTCAGCGTGGCGGTGGCGTCGAAACCGATCGACTGCGCCTTGCCCATCGGATGCGGGCCCACCCGGTTCAACGTGGCGTCGAGCACCACCGGCCGGGTCACGCCATGCACGGTGAGGGCACCGGTGACCTTGAACTTGTTGTCGCCCAGCGGCTCGACCTTGCTGCTCTTGAAGGTCACCACCGGATACTTGGCCGCATCGAAGAAATCGGCCTTTTTAAGATGCTCGTCCAGCGCCGCCACGTGGGTATCCAGCCGCGCCAGCGGCAGGGTCACTTCGACGCTGGACTGCGCCGGATGCTGCTCGTCGAACACGATCGCGCCCTCGCCCAGACCGAGGTCGGCGGTGGGGTTGGAGTAGCCGAAGTGGTTCCAGCTGAACAGCACCATCGTGTGGTTGGGGTCGAGCTGATAGGTCACCGGCGCCGCCTGTGCGGAAACCGCCGCACCCAGCAGACCGGCGAGAAAGAGATATTTCAGTGGGGACATGCGAAGACTCCATGGGGCAAGGACGAAAGGCTGTTTCGGGCTGTCGCACGGTATCCTTCGCGAGAGCCGCACCGGCACGCTGGCCAGAAATTCCAGTGTACAGACCGGGCGCCGGCGGTCGACGCCCGGCGGAGAAACGCATCGTGTTGATTCGGGAAACAATCCTGCGGCGAACCCGGCCATGCTGACGCTGCACGGCGAGTGCTGGGTGATCACCGATTCGGCCGCCGGCAACCAGCGCCAGGCGCTGGCGCTGGCCGAGCATCTGCAACTGCCGCGCCGCCATTTGCTGCTGGAGCCGCGCGCGCCATGGTCATGGCTGGCGCCGCGCCTTATCGCGGGCGGACGCCTCGCCCTGCCGGCCAGCCAGCGGGCGTGGTTTGCGCCGCCCTGGCCGGCAGTCGCAATCGGCTGTGGCCGCGCGGCCGCGTTGTTCACCCGTATGCTGCGGCCGCTCGGCGATGGCCGTTGCCACACCGTGCAGATCCTCGACCCGCGCATCGAGCCGACGCTGTGGGACACCGTGGTGGTGCCGCGCCACGATGAGCTGCACGGCGCCAATGTGCTGACCACGCTGGGCTCGCTCAACACCGTCGACGACGAATGGCTGGCCGACGGTCGCGACGCCTGCCCGCAGTTCGAGGCCTTGCCGCGGCCCCGCGTGGGCGTGCTGCTGGGCGGGCCGCGCCGCGGCATTGCACTGGACGCCGACTACGCCAGCGCGCTGATCCGGCAGCTGCTGGCGCGCCAGCGCGCCGAAGGCGGCAGCCTGCTGGTGCTCGGCTCGCGGCGCACGCCGGCGGCACTGATCGAATCGCTGCGGCCGCTGCTGGCCGAGGTGCCGGGCCTGCTCTGGGCTGGCCGCGACGACGGCCGCAATCCCTACCCCGGCGTGCTCGGCTGGGCCGACCGGCTGGTGGTCACGCCCGATTCGGTGAACATGTTGTCCGAAGCCTGCGCCGTCGGCTGCCCGGTGCTCACCTTCATCCGCGCACCGCTGCCGCCGAAGATCGCGCGCTTCCACCAGACCCTGCGCGATGCCGGCCTGCTGCACGACCTCGACGCTCCGGGCACCGCCGCGCAACGCCCGCTGCGCGAAACCGCACGCGTGGCCGCGCTGGTGCGCGAGCGCATCGAGGCGACCCGGGGCGGGTTGCGTGGCGGGGATCCCGGCGGATTCCCGCTTTCGCGGGAATGACGGCGCGGGGTGCTCGAGCGCGGCGGGCAGGGCTTCGCCCGAAGCGCCGGCGCAACGATCGAAGGCGCCCGCTCAGTTCGTCGGACGCACCCATTTCAGCTGGCCGGCGGCCAGCAGCGCGTCCAGTTGCGGTGCCAGCGGATCGCGCAGGATTGCCGCCGGCAACGGCGCGGCGGCCAGCAGGCCGACGCACTGGTCGCGGCCGAGGTACTTGGCGCGATACAGCGCCAGATCGGCCAGCTCCACCGCCGCATCGAAGGTTGCCGCGTCGCTGTGGGCAGCCAGCGGATGCATGCTGAAACCGATCGAGCAGGTCAGCCGCAGCACGCCGCCGCGACCATCCGCGAATGCCTTGGCGGCGATGTCGTGGCGCAGGCGCTGGGCGATGCGCAGCACGTCGGCCTGGTCGACGTCGCGCAGCAACAGCAGGAACTCCTCGCCGCCCCAGCGCACGGTGATGTCGCTGTCGCGGCGCAACTCGGCGAGCCTGCCGCCCAGCTCGCGCAGCACCGCATCGCCCACTGCATGGCCGCGGGCGTCGTTGATGTGCTTGAAGTGGTCGATGTCGATCTGTATCACGCCGACGCTGCTGCCCTCGGCCAGCAGCGCGGGCAGCTGCGCCAGCAGGTAGCGCCGGTTGTGCAGCGCGGTCAGCGTGTCGGTATGGCTCTCCTCTGCCAGCGCGAGATTGGTGACGCGCAGGCGCTCCAGCGCGCGCGACAACTCGCCGGTACGGCGTTCGACCTGTTCCTCCAGCCACGCGTTGCGGCGGCGCTGCCGGCGCATGCTCCAGCGCGTCAGCACGAACAGCAGCACGACCAGCGCGGCCGCGGCGGCGAGCCGCACCAGCAGGTTTTCGTACCAGTACGGGGTGACTTCGACGGCGATCGCGGCCTCGGGCCCGTAGCCGGCGGCACCCGGCAGCGTGGCGGCGACGCGAAAGCGGTAGTTGCCCGCCGGCAGGTGGGTGTAGAACGCCTCGCGGCGCACGCCCGCGTGCTGCCAATCCTTGTCGTAGCCGTCCAGCCGGTAGCGGAAGTGCAAGGTCCCCACCTGCAGATAGGGCGCGGTGTAGTGCACGGTCAGGTCGCGGCTGCCCTGGTCGAGGGTGAACGCGCCGCCCGTGTATTGCCGGTCGTCATGTTCGACCGACACCACTGCCGCACGCGGCGCCGACGGCCGCTCGCCGAGTGCGCGCGTGTTCACGCCGAGGATGCCGTCGGTGGTGGCGTACCAGATGACGTCGCCGACGATGGCGCTGCGCGCGCGGGCGCCGCCATTGCAGCAATGCAGGTTGCTCACCGTGGTGGAACGCTGCTCGCCGGCCAGCTGCTGCGGCGAGACCGTGCGCGGCGGCGAGCCGGGCAGCGGCAGTTGCGAGAGCGGCAGGCGCCAGGCGCCTTCCGTCGAGCTGGCGTAGAGCTGCCCGTCGAGCAGGTCGAACGTCCACACGTTGTCGCTGGGCAAGCCTTCGCTCTGGCCGGTCATGCGCAGGCGGCCGTCTGCCATCAGGCCAATGCCGGCGTCGCTGGTGGCCACCGCGAGCAAGTCCGGCTTGAGCAGCGCCAGCCGCGTCACGAAGTGGCTGCGCAAGGGCTCGGCCCACGCCGGCCGTGTCCAGTGACCGTCGCGCCACTCGCGCACGCCGTCGCGGGTGCCGACGTACCAGCGCCCCGGCGCCAGCGGCAGCACCGAGCGGATGATGGCCTCGGCGGCGGTAGCCTGCGGATCGAGCCGGCTCAACTCGCCCTGCCGCCAGCGATAAAGCCCGGCGGAAGTGCCAAACAGGAAATCGTCGTCGCCGAGCTCGTGGATGTCGTTGATCTGCAGGTTGCGCAGGCCTTGCAGCGCGGGCGGGGTGACGTCCACCCCGCGGTCGAACACCGCGATGCCGCCGCGCGTGCCCACCCACAAGCGCTGGCGGCGGTCGTAGTACAGCTCGTAGGCGGACGGGTTGGGCAGCGCGCTGCCGGGAATCAGCGTGCGCACCTGCTTGCCGTCGAAGACCTCCACGTCGGAATTGGTGCCGAACACGATCGAGCCGTCGGGCGCGCGCAGCACGCTCCACACCAGCGGGTCGCGCACGCCGTCGTGCAGCGACAGGCGCCGGGTCCAGCCATTCCAGATGCGGTACAGGCCTCGGGTGTAGGTGCCCAGCCACAGGTTGCCGTCGCGGTCCTCCAGCATGCGGTGCACCCACGGCCGGCGCTGGACATCGATCTCCTCGCGCTCCAGTTCGCCGTCCGGCAGGCGGCGGTACAGCGCTTTGGCGGTGGCGATCCAGAGCGAACCGACGCGATCGGTGAGCAGGCTCTCGATCGGCGCCGCATCGATCCCGTCGCCCAGTCCCGCCGCGACCCACTGCCCATCCACGATCCGCATCAAGCCGGCCGACGTGCCCAGCCACAACTGGCCGCCCTGCAGCGCCAGATGATTGACCACCACGTGCCGCCATGCCGCCGGCCCGGCCGCGATGCAGCTTTCCGTGGCCGGTGCGGCGCTGTCGGCGCGGCGGCAGACGCGGCCGATGCCGCCGATCCACAGATGGCCGTCGCCACGCAGCAGGCTGAAGGCCGGCCCGCCGCTGCCGCCGGTCGACACCATCCGGCCTTCGTGCAGCCGCTGCACGCCGTCGGCGGTGGCCAGCAGCGGCGTGCCGTCACCGGCGTCGATGATCGCGTTGACCGCAGCCCCGCCCAGCGCCTTGAACTGCCCGTCGCGCTGCTCGATCAGGCCGCGCGCGCCGCCGAACCATACGCCGCCGTGCGGGTCGGCCCAGGCAGCGTTGAGCATGCTGGTATCCACGCCGGTGCTGGCACGGTCGTAGCGCACGAAGCGGGCGCCGTCGAAACGCGCCACGGCCGTTTGCGTGTTGACCCACAGGAATCCGGCGCGATCCTCGGCCATTCCCAGCACGGTGATTTGCGGCAGGCCCTGTTCCACGCCCCAGTGGTCGAGCACAAAGGAATGGAACGGCTGCTGCGGATCCATCGCCCGCGCGGGCGACATGACAACCAGCCAGCCGGTCGACATCAGCAGGAGTGCAAGCAGCACTCGCGATCCCACTCCCCCTGTCACGCGTCCCCTCATCCCGCCCCTGCCGACAGCCCGTGGCCATGGTCGATCTTGCCTGCCGGGATGGGTCCAGACAAGCGCCATGCGTTGACGGCACTCTTCACGTCCGTGAAGCGAAGGGCTCTCCGCGAACACTCCCCGGATCGCGCGCAAGGAGCATGCGCGCGATTCCTCTCAACCCTGCGGCGGCGGCTCCGCGTCGGCGGCGAAGGCGAAGCCCAGCGCGTCGGTGACCCCGCGCACGCCGGCGCGCAACTGCTCCAGCGCGGCGTCGCGCGGCGCGATGCGCGAGCGCAGGTCGAGCGTACAGGCCAGCGCGCGTTGCAGCAGGCCAGCGTGCGCGGCCGCCAGGGTCGCCGCCTGATCGTCGTCGAGCACGCCGGCGACGCGGCAGGCCTCGATCAACCCGGCGTTGGCGGTGACGCCGAGCAGCGCCGGCTGCCGCGCCGCGTGCGCCAGCACCAGTCCCTGCAGCGCGAACTCGATGTCGAGCAGGCCGCCGAGGCCCTGCTTCAGGTCGAACTGCTGCTCGTCGGAACGGTCACGCTCGGCGCGCCAGCGTTGACGCATGCTGGCCACTTCCGCGCGCACGGCGGCCGGTTCGCGCGGCACGGCGAGGACGTCGCGGCGTACTGTCGCCAGCTCGGCGTTGAGCGCCGCGTCGCCAGCCACCGGCCGCGCGCGCAACAGCGCCTGGTGCTCCCATGTCCACGCACGGCTTCGCTGGTAGGCCACGAACGCATCGAGGCTGCTTACCAGCAGGCCCTTGGAACCATCCGGACGCAGCCGCGTGTCCACCTCGTACAGACGGCCGGCGCGGGTCAGCACGGTCAGCCAGTTCATCACCCGCTGGGCCAGCCGCTGGTACCAGCGATAGCCTTCCAGCGGACGCTCGCCGTCGCTCATCGCCTGCGCGCGCTGGCCGTCGAAGACGAACACCAGGTCCAGGTCCGAGGCGAAGCCCAGTTCCTCGCCGCCGAGACTGCCGTAACCGAGCACGGCGAAGCCCGACCCCACGCCCGGCAGGCGGCCATGCCGCGCCACCAGATCGCGCTCGGCCAGCGCCAGCACCGCGCCCACCACCGACTCCGCCAGCGCGGCCAGCCGGCGTGCGGTGGCTTCGGCGTCGACGCGACCGTCGTTGAAGGCCAGCCCCAACCGGAACGCGGTGGACGAACGGAACTCGGTGATCCGCTCCAGCTCGGTCTCGGCGTCGCGCTCATCCAGCGTGCCGAGCACGCGGGTGATCTCGGCGGCGATGTCGGCGCGGCGCAGCGGCAGCTGGTCGATGCGCGGATCGAGCACGTCGTCCAGCAGCAGCGGCTGGGCGATCACCCGTTCGGCGAGAAAGGCGCTGTCGGCGAACAGCCGCACCAGCCGGCGCCGCGCCGCGGGCTGCTCGTCCAGCAGCGCGAGATAGGCCGAGCGCCGCGCCACCGCCTGCATCAGCCGGCACAGCCGCAGCAGCGCGGGCACCGGCGCCGGAGTGTTGCGCGCGGCGCCGAGCAGCTGCGGCAGCAAGCGGTCGAGCCGCTCGCGCGAACGCGGCGACATCGCGCGCACCGAGGCGGCTTGCGGCAGCTTCAGCAAGGCGTCGGCCAGTTCCGCCGCGGGCGCGAAACCGGAAGCCTCCAGCGTGGCCGCATCCAGCGTTTCGTCGCAGGCGCGCTCCCACAGCCGCACGTCGGCGACCGGTGCGGCGGCGACCTGGCCATGCGCGGGCATCAGCACGGCGGCGAACTCCTCGCTGACGATCGCGCGATGGGTCGCCAGCGCCGCGCGCAAGGTTTCCCAGTCGGGGTAGTCGAGGCTGAGCGCGATGCGTTCGCGGCTCAGTGCATCGCCGGGGATGTCGTGGGTTTGCGCGTCGCGCAGCATCTGCACGCGGTTTTCGGCCCGACGCAGCAGCGCGTAGGCCTCGCGCAAGCGCCGCGCGCGCTGCGCGCCGATGTGGCCACGCGCCTCGCAGGCGGCCAGCGCGCCGAGTAGGCCGTGCACGCGCAGGGAGGGTTCGCGTCCGCCGCGGATCAGCTGCACCAGCTGCACGATGAACTCGATCTCGCGGATGCCGCCGGGGCCGAGCTTGAGATTGTCGGCCAGATCCTTGCGCGCCACCTCGGCGTCGATCAGCGCCTTCATCTCGCGCAGCCCGGCGAACGCGGTGTAGTCGAGATACTTGCGGTAGACGAACGGGCGCAGCATCTCCTGCAACTGCTTGCCGTCGGCACGGTCGCCGGCCACCGCGCGCGCCTTGATCCACGCGTAGCGCTCCCAGTCGCGCCCCTCGCTCTGGTAGTACTGCTCCATCGCGGCGAACGACAGCGCCAGCCGGCCGGCCTTGCCGAACGGGCGCAGGCGCATGTCGACGCGCGCGCAGATGCCGTCCATGGTCGGTTCGCCGAGCAGGCGCACCAGCTGGCGGCCGAGCCGCACGAAGTATTCGCTGTTGTCCAGCGGCCGCGCGCCATCGCTCTGGCCCCCGTGCGGGTAGGCAAACAGCAGGTCGATGTCGGAGGAGAAGTTGAGCTCGCTGCCGCCGAGCTTGCCGAAGCCCACCACCAGCAGGTGCTGCAACACGCCTTGCGCATCGCGGCTGTGGCCGTAGCGCGCGGCCATTGCCGCGGTGGCCCACGCCAGCGCCTTGCCCAGCAGCGCCTCGTACAGGACGCTGGTGGCGGACAGGGTTTCCGGCAACTCGTCCAGCCCGTTGACGTCGCGGAACACCAGCCGCAACGCCTCGGCATGGCGAAAGCGGCGCAGCGCGGCCATGCAGCCGGCTTCGTCCTCCGGCAGTGGCAGCGCGTCGATGCGGGCTCCGGCGTCGGCGCCGGAGCGCAGGCGATCCAGCCCCTGCGGGGCGAGCAACTGCGGCTGGCGACACCAGGTATCGAACGCGAAATCGCTGGCCAGCAAGGTGCGACGGATGCGTTCAGCGACGCCGGCATCGTCATGCAGGTGCACGCCGGCGGCGCGGCAACGGCGCTCCAGCTCGCGGTAGCGATCATCGATCAGCGCGCGCAGCGCGGCGGATTCGGGCGGGTTCATCGGCCCATTGTGCCGCAGCGCGGCGGCGACGCCGCGCATCGCCGTGCACGGCCGACCCGTTCGTGCGTTGCGCATGCCTGCGGCAGGCCCGACACTTGTCGTTTTGCGCGCCACCCGCCGTTCATCGAGTCCTGTTTACATTCTGGAGACCACCCATGACGACCCCGGCAGTCGCCACATGCCCCTGACCTCTCCCGACATCCGCAGCGCCAGGTATCCGCTGGGCGCGCGCATCGCGCTGGTGCTGGCACTGGCGCTGGCGTTCGTGCTGCTGACCGGGCTGGTCGACGGCGGCGTGGGGGTGACCACGGCACAGTTGCTCAAGCAGCCGCGGTTCCCGCTGGCCAATGCGCTGCCCGGCCTGCTGCTGGCCGGTGCGCTGCTGGCGTGGACCCGCCGTGCCTGGCTGTCGTTCGGCCTGGCGTTCACGCTGCAAGGGCTGGTCTACGGCGTCAACGTGCTGAAGGTGGCCAACCTCGGCACGCCGCTGCTGCCGGACGATTTCCGCATGATCGGCCAATTGCGCAAGGGCGGCATGCACCTGCTGGCCGGCTACCTGCCGCACAGCCCGTGGCCGTACCTCGCGTTGCTGGCGGCGCTGGCGCTGGTGGTGCTGGCGTGGCGTTACGAGCCGCCGGTGGTACCGCGGCATACCGGTGGCAAGCGCCTCGCCGCCTGCGGCCTGCTGGCCGCGGCGTTCGTCAGCATGCTGGTGGGCCTGTCCGCCTGGGGCAGGATCTACAACGCGCGCGTGCTGTGGCTGGAGCCGTGGTCGGCCCGGGTCACCACCAACCATTCGGGCCTGATCAGCTCGCTGATGCTGTTCCACCTGCAATACGGCGGTGGCCACCACAAGCCCGACCGCGCCGCGGCCGAGCAGCTGATTGCGCAATCCGCGCCGGCGTTGCAACAGGTGTTGCGGCAGCCGGCGGCAACCGGTGAGCTGCCCGACATCGTGGTGGTGCAGAGCGAATCGTTCTTCGACCCGTCGATCATGCACGGCTACGAGCACAGCAACTTCGCGCCCAACCTGCGCCGGCTCGCGCGGCACGGCAGCAGCGGCAAACTGCACGTGCCCACCTTCGGCGGCGGCACCATCCGCACCGAGTTCGAGTTCCTCACCGGCCTGTCGCTGCGCTACTTCGACAACCTGCAGTTCCCCTACCTGCAGATGAGCCACAAGTCGCTGCCCAGCCTGGTGCGCACGCTGGCGTCGCACGGCTACAGCACGCTTGCGCTGCATGGCAACGACCCGGCGTTCTGGAACCGCACCACCGCGTTCCAGGCAATCGGCTTCGACCGGTTCGTGTCGCAATCCTCGTTTCCGCCCGGCGCGCCGAATGACGGCAGGTACATGGCCGACAGCGCGATGACCGACGAGATCATGACCCAGCTCAAGGACAGCGGCCCGCCGCAGTTCATCTTCGCCATCAGCATCGAGGCGCACGGCCCCTACGACATCGAGCCCGCGCACGTCGCCGAACGCGACGCGATCCCGGTGCCCGACGGCATCACCGGCCGCGACAAGCTGGAGCTGCAGACCTACCTCTACCACCTCAAACATGCCGACGCCGAACTCGGCCGGCTGGTGAAGCTGCTCGCCAAACGCGACCGGCCCAGCGTGGTGCTGTTCTACGGCGACCACCTGCCCGCCCTCAGCAACAGCTACCACATCACCGGTTTCGTCGACGGCAGCGACATGCTGAGCCAGGCCGGCGTGTGGCTGCTGGTCGACCCGAAACGGCCGTCCAAACCGCTGCAGGCCGACACCGCCTCCTGGCTGCTGCCGGGCAAACTGCTGGCCCACCTCGGCATCCACGACGACCCCTACTTCGCACTGACCGAACTGGTCGGCCCGCAGATCGCCGCCCTCACCGCCGCCCCCGGCGCCCCGCCGCGCCCGCAGAGCGACGAGCAGCGGCAACTGGACAAGGCCATGGCCGGCGTCGACCAGTTGCGCATGGGCGGCAAGCTCGAACCGATACTGGCCAAGGCACTGGACGCCGCCGCGGCGATGACGCAAGTGGTGCACGCCACCGCGACGCCTCCGGCGGTCGAGGAACAGCCCGCAACGGCGCATTGATCCGGCATGCGGTGACGGCGTCGGCGCAAAGTGCCAGGATGCACGTTCGCCGCCATGGAAGCCGCCATGCCCGCCACCGACCCGCATCCGCCCGCATCATTTCCCGGCAGCGGCAACTGGAGCCACGCCCAGCTCAAGCTCGCCTTCGCCTTCTACTGCCAGACGCCGTTCGGCAAGCTGCACAGCCGTAACCCCGCGATCGTGGAACTGGCCCGGCTGATCGGACGTACCCCGGACGCGTTGGCGATGAAGCTGGTCAACTTCGCCAGCCTCGATCCTTCGATCACAGGCACGGGTCGCAAGGGGTTGAGCGGCGCTTCATCGCGGGACCGGGAGATCTGGGAGGCTTTCCACGCCGACTGGGAAGGCCTCGCCGTCGAGTGCGAACAACTGCGCGAGCAACTGCGACACGAACACGGCCGGAAGGCCACGGCATCGCGCGCGGTGCGCGACGACCCGGCACTCGCCGACTACACCGGCGAAATGCGCCAAGCCATCGTGCTACAGCGCATCAAGCAGGACTTCTTCCGCCGCGCCGTGCTGGCCAGCTATCGCGGACGCTGCTGTATCTCCGGCGTCAGCGACGCGCGCCTGCTGGTTGCCAGCCACATCGTGCCGTGGCGCGAGGACAAGGCCAATCGCCTGAACCCGAGCAACGGACTTTGTCTTTCGGCGATCCACGACAAGGCTTTCGACCAGCATCTGTTCACGCTCAGCGACGAGCATCGCATCGTGCTGTCCGACCAGCTCAAGGCAAGCAAGGATGCCTTCATCCACGAGGTGTTCTGGCCCACCGAAGGTCAGCCCATCGAACTGCCCGAGCGCTTCGCGCCGAGCCATGACTTTCTTGCACGACACCGCGAAGCCACCTTCGCAACGATGGGCGATACGCAATGAGCACCAAAGCACGCAGCGTGTTTGTGTACATGTATCGGGATGCCGCGAACTACAAGGCAGGTGGTCAGCTCCTGCTCGACGGCGAGTGCTCCGAGGCTGCGGAAGCCACCATCCGCCAGCACTGCGATTCGTGGAATCACTTCGTCGCCGAGCAGGTCGACGTGCCGGTTCTGTACGCCGAGCTGTATCAGTTCAGCAACGGCCCCACCGTCGATGACATCGCCTTTCACGAATTTGAACGTCTGCGTGCGGCAACGGCGGAAGATGTAGCTTCGACCCAATCATGGGGAACGCTCGACGACCTCATCGCCCGCTTTCGGGCCGTGGAGTATTGGGATTGCACGTTGTCACCGCACTGCCAGTGAGCGCTCTTGCATCACTCGCGTAGCCAAAACCTGTTTCCCGCCAATCGCGCCCGGGTTTGCCGTTTACGCCGCCCGCACCGCCAGTTCGATCCGATAGCCCACCGCGTTGAGAGCCGCCTCGACTTGTTCCAGCTTGGAGCGGTGGCGCAGGTCGAGCAGGCGGTCGACTTGCGGCATGTGCACGCCGAGCAACCGCGCGAGATCGGCCTTGCGCATGCGCTTGGCCTGCATCGCCTGATACAGGCCCAACTTGGCCACCGCCAGCGGCGGCAGGGCGACGAGGCGCTGGCCACGCTTGGGCACACTGGGCGCCGGGATGTCACAGCGATCCTGCATGTACATCTGCAAGGTGGTCTCGATGGCGTCGATGGCTTCGCGCAGTGCCTCGTCCGGGGTGTCGCCCACGGTGGCCAACTCCGGCAGGTCCGGACAGGTGGCCATCACCGCGCCGTCGGCGCGCGTCAGCTTGATCGGGTATTTCATCGTGCCTCCTGTACGACCTCGGCGGTGCAGCGTTCGCTCATAGACCCAGATCCTTCAGGACCTTCTTGCGCAGCGGCTCGGGCATTTCTTTTGCTCCATGCGAGGGGAACACGGAAGTTCTTCCTCGGTATCGCACTATCTGGTGGCTGCCCTTGCCCGACTCGAAACTCACGCCTTGACGCCTGAGCCATCGCTGGAACTCGCTGTATTTCATCGGCCCATCCTTGTTCCGGTCGCCGGCCAGCATAGCAACATTTTTGTTGCATGCAAAAACAAACACTTGCGAGGAATCGGTCCACCAGCAAACGGAGGCTTTCGCGTTGCGTGCCCTTCGACTTCGCCGCTGCGCGGCTGCGCTCAGGTGATCGGGTCGGGACGGCTATGCGCAGGGCAAGCGGACTGGAGCGGCTGTGCTCAGCGAGGACGGGTGGGGACGGGCGACTTGCGTGCGCAAAGAAAAACCCCGCCGAAGCGGGGTTTTTCGTATTGCCGCCGGATTTCCGGTGCGTTGAGCGGCAGCCCTGCCGCTCGAACGCACCGAGTTGATCCGTCGCCGCGTCGCGGCGAGGGACAACTCAGAAATCCATGCCGCCCATGCCACCCATGCCACCGCCCATGCCGCCGGCGCCGTGGCTGTGCTCTTCCTTCTTCGGCAGCTCGGCGACGATCGCCTCGGTGGTGATCGCCAGGCCGGCGACCGACGCGGCGTGCTGCAGGGCCGAGCGGGTGACCTTGGTCGGGTCCAGGATGCCCATCGCCACCATGTCACCGAACTCGCCGGTGGCCGCGTTGTAGCCGAAGTTGCCCTTGCCTTCCTTGACCTTGTTGAGGATCACGGACGGCTCTTCGCCGGCATTGGCGACGATCGCGCGCAGCGGCGCTTCCAGCGCGCGGCGGGTGATCGCGATGCCCAGGTCCTGGTCGGCGTTGTCGCCCTTCAGTCCCTCGACCGCCTTGAGCGCGCGGATCAGCGCCACGCCACCGCCGGGGACCACGCCCTCTTCCACCGCAGCGCGGGTGGCGTGCAGGGCGTCTTCGACGCGGGCCTTCTTTTCCTTCATCTCGATCTCGGTGCCGGCACCGACCTTGATCACGGCAACACCGCCGGCCAGCTTGGCCACGCGCTCCTGCAGCTTCTCGCGGTCGTAGTCGGAGGAGGTCTCCTCGATCTGCGCCTTGATCTGGCCGATGCGCGACTGGATCTTCTCCGCGTCGCCGGCACCGTCGATGATCGTGGTGTTTTCCTTGGTGATCACCACGCGCTTGGCGCGGCCGAGGTCGTTGATGGTGGTCTTCTCCAGCGACAGGCCCACTTCCTCGGACACGACCTGGCCGTTGGTCAGCACGGCGATGTCTTCCAGGATGGCCTTGCGACGGTCACCGAAGCCCGGCGCCTTGACGGCGGCGACCTTGACGATGCCGCGGATGGTGTTGACCACCAGCGTGGCCAGCGCCTCGCCCTCGACTTCCTCGGCGACGATCACCAGCGGCTTGCCGGCCTTGGCGACGGCTTCCAGCACGGGCAGCAGCTCGCGCACGTTGGAGATCTTCTTGTCGTGGATGAGGATGTACGGGTCATCCATCTCGACCTGCTGCGAGGTCTGGTTGTTGATGAAGTACGGGCTCAGGTAGCCGCGGTCGAACTGCATGCCCTCGACCACGTCCAGCTCGTTGTCCAGGCCGGAACCTTCCTCGACCGTGATCACGCCTTCCTTGCCGACCTTCTTCATCGCATTGGCGATGATGTCGCCGATGTCGGTGTCGGAGTTGGCCGAGATCGTGCCGACCTGGGCGATTTCCTTGTCGTTGGCGGTGGGGTTGGAGAACTTCTTCAGCTCGCCGACGGCGGCGGTCACCGCCTTGTCGATGCCGCGCTTGAGGTCCATCGGGTTGATGCCGGCGGCCACGGCCTTGAGGCCTTCCTGGATGAACGCCTGCGCCAGCACGGTGGCGGTGGTGGTGCCGTCACCGGCCACGTCGGAGGTCTTGGAGGCGGCTTCCTTGACGATCTGCGCGCCGAGGTTCTCGTACTTGTCGGCCAGCTCGATCTCCTTGGCGACGGACACGCCGTCCTTGGTGATCGTGGGCGCGCCGAAGCTCTTCTCGAGCACCACGTTGCGACCCTTCGGGCCGAGGGTCACCTTGACCGCATTGGCCAGGGTGTTCACGCCCTTGAGCAGGCGGGCGCGGGCGTCTTCGCCGAAACGGACTTCTTTGGCTGCCATAATTTTTTTGCCTCAAAAAAATTGAATAGGTAAAGGAACGGGTTTCGAAAGCGTTGCGGAAAGGAGCCGAAGGCGACTGGCGTGCGCGCTCTTGTTCGCGCTCAACCAGTCAGAGCCCATCACCCCTCGATCACCGCCACGATGTCGTCTTCCTTCAGGAACACGAGCTCTTCGCCGTCGATCTTGATTTCCTGGCCGGCGTACTTGCCGAACAGCACGGTGTCGCCTTCCTTCAGCGACATCGGACGCACCTTGCCGTCGGCCATGATCAGGCCGGTGCCGGCGGCAATGACCTTGCCGCGGGTGGGCTTCTCGGTGGCGCTGTCGGGGATGACGATGCCGCCGGCGGAGATGCGCTCTTCTTCGAGACGCTTGACGATGACACGATCATGCAGCGGACGCAGTTTGCTCATGGAAGGACTCCGATGTCGTTTTTGAGGTGGAACAAGGCTTTCAGGACCCCGATCCGGCGATCTTGTTAGCACTCGTGTTAGATGAGTGCCAATTCTAGCGACACAAACTGCCGCTGCAAGACGTTCGGAACGGGAACGTACAGCTAATTGGGTGGATGGGTGCAGGTTTCAAGGGGCGGGCGTCGTGCCCGAGGCAGGGGTGCGCGCGGCGGCTCCGCCGGTTAGGCTGGCCGGCATGCCTGACACCGTCCTGCTCTGCTATTGCACCTGCCCGGACCGCGACAGCGCCGGGCGCATCGCCCGGGCGCTGGTCGACGAGCGGCTGGCCGCCTGCGTCAGCGGGATCGCTGCGGTGCGTTCCACCTACCGCTGGCAGGAAGCGGTGCACACCGACACCGAGGAACTGCTGCTGATCAAGACCACCGCCGCCCGCCTGCCGGCGCTGGAACGTCGCGTGCTGGAACTGCATCCTTACCAGGTGCCGGAGTTGATCGCGGTACCGGTGGCCGATGGCCATGCCGCCTACCTCGACTGGGTGCGCGAGCACAGCCGGGACTGAAGTCCGGCGCGACCAAATGAAGCACGCCGCGGCGCAGCGAACCGGCTGCGCCATAATGAACCGCTGCCCGCGCGCGGGCCCCATGTTTTCCGGAGTCATGATGCGATCGTTGTCCGCCGGCCCGATGTTTGCCCGCCTGCTGCTGGGCGTGGGCCTGCTGCTGGCCGGCCTGCCCGCGCTGGCGCAGGACACCGACGCTCTGCTGCCGGTGACCGAGGCCTACCAGCTCAGCGCCGACGCCGGCACTCCCGGCGTGCTCAAGCTGCACTGGAAGGTCGCGCCGGACTACTACCTCTATCGCGGCCGCATGAAGTTCAAGGCCGGCGACGGCGTCACCCTGGGCCAGGCGCAACTGCCCGAGGGCAGGAAATACCACGATGAATACCTGGGCGACGTGGAGACCTACCACCACGACATCGACGCCAGCATTCCCTACACCGTCGCCACAGGCACCACGCGGCTGAAGCTCAGCGTGCAGTACCAGGGCTGCCACGAGGTCGACCCGAAGATCTGCTACCCGCCGCATACCGAACAACTGGACCTGGCGCTGCCGACCGCCACCGCACCGACCGCACCCGCGGGCTCGCTGGGCGCGGCCCTGGACCAGCTCGGCCGCGGCGGACAGAGCGCCGCCACCGGCGTGACGCGGGCGCCGCTGCCGCCCGAGCAGGCGTTCCGCTTCGAGGCACTGGCGCAGAGCCCGCAGCAACTGCTGCTGCGCTGGACCATGCCGGCGGGCTATTACCTGTATCGCGACCACACCACGCTCAAGCTGAGGAAGGCCGACGGCGCGCAGTTGGGGACGCCCGCGTGGCCGGCCGGCGTGCGGCATCAGGACCCGCAGTTCGGCGAGGTCACGGTGTACTTCGACCAGGTCGAAGTGCCGGTGGCGCTCGAAGGCGTACCCGCCAGGTCCGGACCGTTGACGCTGGAGGCGACCTTCCAGGGTTGTCAGGACGGCGGCCTGTGCTACCCGTTGATGACGCGCACGGTGCAACTCGACCCGGGCAGCGGCACGGTCGTCACCGGCATGCCGACCAGCGCCGCCAGGGAGCTGCCGCCGGCCACCAACGGCGGCCCGCTGCGCACCAGCCTGTTCGCCGCACTGGCGTTGGCGCTGGGCGGCGGGCTGATCCTCAACCTGATGCCGTGCGTGTTGCCGGTATTGTCGATCAAGGCGGTCGGCGTGCTGGAGAGCGGCGAAAACCCCGCCACGCGGCGCAGCCATGCCTTGTTCTATACCGCCGGCGTGCTGTGCAGTTTCGCCGCGCTGGGGCTGGGCATCCTCGCCCTGCGCAGCGCCGGTCACGCACTGGGCTGGGGTACGCAGCTGCAGCAGCCGGTGGTGGTCGGCGTGCTGGCCTGCGTGATGCTGGCGGTGGGCCTGTCGATGTCCGGCGTGGTGCAGTTCGGCGCCTCGCTGGGCAATACCGGCGCCGGGCTGGCGCGGCGCGCCGGTCCGGCCGGCGACTTCTTCACCGGCGTGCTGGCGGTGGTGGTGGCCAGCCCCTGCACCGCGCCCTTCATGGGCGGCGCGCTGGCCTATGCATTCACCGCGCCGATGCTGTCGGCGCTGCTGGTGTTCCTGATGCTGGGCATCGGCCTGGCGTTGCCGTTCCTGGCGATCGGCTTCGTGCCCGCGGTGGCGCGATGGTTGCCGAAGCCCGGGCGCTGGATGGAAACGCTGAAGCAGGTGCTGGCCTTCCCGATGTACCTCACCGCCGCCTGGCTGGTCTGGGTGCTGGCCAACCAGCGCGGCGCCGACGCGGTGGGCCTGGTGCTGGTGGCGATGGTGCTGCTGGCGATGACCTTGTGGTGGTTCGAGCGCAGCCGTTCGCGCGGCGTGGTCAGCAAGCTGGCGGTGGCCGTGCTGGCGGTCGCCACGCTGGTGCCGATGAGCCTGCTCAGTCAGGTGCCGCCGCCTACCGCAGCCCGCATGGCCGACGGCGTGGTGCCCTATTCCGCGGAGAAGCTGGCCGCGCTGCGCGAAGCGGGCACGCCGGTGTTCGTGGACATGACCGCCGACTGGTGCGTGACCTGCAAGGCCAACGAGCACACGGTGCTCGACACCGCGCGCTTCCGCGACCTGCTGCAGCGCACCGGCGCGGTCTACATGAAGGGCGACTGGACCGACGTGAACCCGGCGATCAGCGCCTTCCTGGCCGAGTACCACTCGCCGGGCGTGCCGCTGTACGTGGTGTTCCCGAAGGATGGCGGTCCCGGCCGGCAGCTGTCGACCGTGCTGACCGCCTCGATGGTCGAACGGGCGTTGACCGACGCGGCGCGCTGATGCTCGACCGCACCTCCGGCCTGATCCTGCTGCTGGCCGCGCTGGCCGCCCTGCTCGGCGGCGGGCTGGCCCAATACCGACACCATCGCGCGACAGCCCCCGTTCCGGTCGCCGCGCCGGCCGTATCGGCGATGGTCGGCAAGCCGCTGCCGGCGCTGACGCTGGCGGATCTGGACGGGCGCATGCACGCGCTGACGGCGTACCGCGGGCGCCGCCTGCTCATCAATTTCTGGGCCAGCTGGTGCGGCCCGTGTCTGCAGGAAATGCCTGCGCTCGACGGGGCCCAGCGCAAGTTCGCCGATAATGGGGTGATCGTGCTGGGAATCGCCATGGATCAGCCCGACCACGTTCGTGCTTTTCTGGCCAGGCAACCGGTGAGTTACCCGATCTTGCTGGGCAATCTGGAGGCACCGAGCACATCCCTGCAATTGGGCGATGAGGCTGAAATCCTGCCATTCAGCGTGCTGATCGGCGCCGATGGGCACATTATCGCGACTCACGCCGGTATTCTTTCGCCGCAGCTGCTGACCCAGTGGTTGGCGCCGCAGCAAGGTGCTCTCTGAGTTCGGCCAAACATACGCCAGCGCAGGGCAATCCCTGCGGGTTCTCCGTTGAACATCGCCGATCTGCCGCGAACTGGACAACATCGCCCGACGCGCGCACACTGCGCCGGGTTCCGGGGCCTCCGGACGCAAGCTGGGTGGTTTCGTGGCGAAGATCCTGGTCCTGCACGGACCCAACCTCAACCTGCTGGGTGCACGCGAGCCGCAGATCTACGGCCGCGAAACGCTGGCCGGGATCAACCAGAGCCTGGCCGATCGGGCGCAGGCGGCCGGCCACGAATTGCAGTGGTTCCAGTCCAATGCCGAGCATGAGCTGATTGCGCGCGTGCACCAGGCGCGCGACGACCGCACCGCCCTGATCCTGTGCAATGCCGGCGCCTTCACCCATACCAGCATCGCGCTGCGCGACGCGTTTGCGGCGGTGGCCATCCCGTTCATCGAAGTGCACCTGTCCAACGTGTTCGCGCGCGAGCCGTTCCGCCACCACTCGTATCTGTCGGATCTGGCGCTCGGCGTGATCTGCGGCTTCGGCAGCGCCAGCTACGCACTGGCGCTGGACGCGGCGATCCAGCGGCTGCAGGCGCCGCCTGCCGCCGACGCCTGACCGGCGGCACCCTCTTTCCCCTTCCAGCCGCCTCCACGGCGGCATGACTGACCAAAGGCTGATCCGATGGATTTGCGCAAAATCAAGAAGCTGATCGACTTGCTCGAGGAATCCAACCTCGCCGAACTGGAGATCAAGGAGGGCGAGGAAGTCGTGCGTCTGTCGCGCGTGCCCAAGGGCACCGCACCGGTCGCGGCCGCCGCGCCGGTGGCCGCCGCCGCGCCCGCCGTGGCCGCCGCCCCGGTGGCCGCTGCGCCCGCCGCCGCTTCCGAAGCGCCGCCCGCCGACGCCCTGCCGGCCGGCCACGTGGTCAAGGCGCCGATGGTCGGCACCTTCTACGCCTCCGCCTCGCCCGGCGCCCCCGCCTTCGTCAAGGTCGGCCAGCAGGTCAAGGCCGGCGACACCCTGGGCGTGATCGAGGCGATGAAGATGTTCAACCAGATCGAAGCCGAAGTCGCCGGCACCGTACAGGCCATCCTGATCGAGAACGGCCAGCCCGTGGAATTCGACGAACCGATGTTCGTGATTGCCTGAAAAGCAGGGAATAGGGAATCGTGAATAGGGAATTGTCAAAGCGGCCGCACGAAGACTTGTCGGTCTGGAAGCGAGCAATGTCGCTGGTGGAGCAAGTCTATGCCTGCTCTTCGGCATTCCCCGACAGCGAACGCTTCGGGCTGACCGCCCAGCTCAGGCGCGCTGCCGTCAGCGTCCCGTCTAACATCGCCGAGGGCGCCGCTCGTCGCTCGACTCCCGAATACCTGCGCTTTTTGTCGATCGCTCGTGGATCGCTATCAGAGCTGGACACTCAGCTGCAGATCGCCGCACGGCTTGGTTACGGGACTATTCCGGTTGACACCAAGATTTCCATAGATGAGGTGTTTGCCATGCTGACTGGTCTGATGAACACACTGCGAACAAGAGAGGCGATTCGATGATCTCCCTATTCCCTATTCCCCATTCCCTATTCCCTTTCACATTCCCATGCTAGAAAAAGTCGTCATCGCCAATCGCGGCGAAATCGCCCTGCGCGTGCTGCGCGCGTGCCACAGCCTTGGCATCAAGACGGTCGCGGTGCACTCCACCGTGGACCGCAACCTGAAACACGTCGGCCTGGCCGACGAGGCGATCTGCATCGGCCCGGGGCCGTCGGCGGACAGCTACCTCAACATCCCGCGCATCATCGCCGCGGCGGAGATCACCGACGCCCAGGCCATCCATCCGGGCTACGGCTTCCTCTCCGAGCGCGCCGACTTCGCCGAGCAGGTGGAGCAGTCCGGCTTCATCTTCATCGGACCGACCGCCGACGTGATCCGCCTGATGGGCGACAAGGTCGAGGCGATCCGCGCGATGAAGGCGGCCGGCGTGCCCTGCGTGCCCGGCTCCGGTGGTCCGCTGACCGAGGATGTCGACGCCAGCATCAAGATCGCGCGCGAGATCGGCTACCCGGTGATCATCAAGGCCGCCGGCGGCGGCGGCGGCCGCGGCATGCGCGTGGTGCGCACCGAGGCGCACCTGGGCAACTCCATCGTGATGACCAAGCAGGAGGCCAAGGCGGCCTTCGGCAACGATCAGGTCTACATGGAGAAGTTCCTGGAGAACCCGCGCCACGTGGAGATCCAGGTGCTGGCCGATGGCCAGGGCCACGCCATCTATCTCGGCGAACGCGACTGCTCGATGCAGCGCCGCCACCAGAAGGTGGTCGAGGAAGCGCCGGCGCCGGGCATCACGCCCGAGCTGCGCGCGCAGATCGGCAAGGTCTGCGTCGACGCCTGCCTGCGCATCGGCTACCGCGGCGCCGGCACGTTCGAGTTCCTGTTCGAGAACGGCCGCTTCTACTTCATCGAGATGAACACCCGCATCCAGGTCGAGCACCCGGTGACCGAATTCATCACCGGCGTGGACCTGGTGCGCGAGCAGTTGCTGATCGCCGGCGGCCAACCGTTGTCGATCCGGCAGGAAGACGTGCACATCACCGGCCACGCCATCGAGTGCCGCATCAACGCCGAGGACCCGGACACCTTCATGCCCAGCCCCGGCACGGTGAAGCGCTTCGAGGCGCCGGGCGGCCCCGGCGTGCGCGTGGACACCCACCTCTACGACGGCTACAGGATCCCGCCGAACTACGATTCGATGATCGGCAAGCTGATCGTCCACGGCCCGGATCGCAAGACCGCCATCGCGCGCATGCAGCTGGCGCTGGCCGAAACGGTCATCGAAGGCGTCAAGTGCAACATCCCGCTGCAGCAGCGGATCATGGCCGACGTCGGCTTCCAGCACGGCAGCCAGAATATCCATTACCTGGAAAAGCGCATGGCCGAGCAGAAGGAAAAGGCTGCCGCCGGTGCGGCAGAAAAGTGAGTGAAAAGGAGTGAGGAACGAGAGAAGGCCGGCGCGCCCGTGCTTCTCTCCACCTTTGACACACTCGCCAAGCCTCGCTCTTCTCTCGTTCCTCACTCCTCTTCACTCACTCCTGGCCTCATGCCCTTCCTCGAACTCTCCCTGATCATCCGCACCGAACAGCAGCCGCGCGTGGAAGAGGCGCTGGAGGATCTGGGCGCGTTGTCGATCACCCTGCGCGATGCCGACGCCGAGACGCCGGACGAGCAGGCGATCTTCGAGCCGGGCGTGGGCGAGTTGCCGCTGTGGCCGACGATCACGCTGGATGCGCTGTTCGACGAGCACGCCGACCGGCGCGGCATTGCCGCGGCACTGGGCGACCTGTTGCCATGGCTGGAACCGGATCAGCTGAGCTTCCGCGACGTCGCCGACCAGGACTGGGAGCGCGCGTGGATGGACCAGTTCAAGCCGATGGCGTTCGGCCACCGGTTGTGGATCTATCCGTGGAACATCGAGCCGCCCGTCGATGACGGCAACATCGGCCGCTCCGACGCCTCCACGCGCGTCGTCGTGCGGCTCGACCCGGGCCTCGCCTTCGGCAGCGGCACCCACCCGACCACCGCGCTGTGCCTGGAATGGCTGGACGGGCTCGACCTGCACGGCAGGACGATCACCGATTACGGCTGCGGCTCCGGCATCCTGGCCATCGCTGCGCTGAAGCTCGGCGCCGCTGCCGCAATCGGCATCGACAACGATCCGCAGGCACTCACGGCCTCGGCCGACAACGCCGCGCGCAACGGC
The DNA here is from genome assembly GCF_052978325.1 of Rhodanobacter sp. UC4443_H10. Lineage (NCBI taxonomy): Bacteria > Pseudomonadati > Pseudomonadota > Gammaproteobacteria > Lysobacterales > Rhodanobacteraceae > Rhodanobacter > Rhodanobacter sp. UC4443_H10. Next base: position 2,154,714 of record NZ_CM129668.1, read on the forward strand.
GTGGCCGATCGCCTGACGCTGTTCCTGCCGGAAGATCACCCCGACGGCGCCACCGACGTGTTCGTCGCCAATATCCTCGCCGGGCCGCTCGATACGCTGGCGCCGACCTTCGCGGCCGCGGCAAAACCCGGCGCGCCCTTCGCGATCTCCGGCATCCTCGCCGGCCAGCAGGACGAGTTGCTGGCGCGCTACGCGGAATGGTTCGAGGACTTGCGCGCAGACCTTCGCGACGACTGGGTGCGCATCAGCGGGCGTCGTCGCCGCTGACGCCGCCGCTGCATCCGCATGCTCCGGACAGCCTGTTAAGCTTGGGCGATACCGGTTGAAGCGGCGACGCATGTATACCCAATGCCCCGAATGCCTGTCCGTGTTTTCGCTGGATGCACAGACACTGGCGAAGGCTCACGGTCACGTGGTGTGCGGGCATTGCAACGCCAGCTTCGGCAGCCTGGCCACGCTCACCGAGCAATTGCCGCCCGAGCCGTTCGTCGAACTGGCCGTCAACGAGCCCGCGCTGGAACCGCCGCTGCTGGACCTGGTGGTCTATCGGCCGCAACCCGAGCCGGTGGTGGTGGCGACCGAACAGCCGGCCAGCGCGCCGCCCGAGGATTTTTCGCAACTGGTGTTCACGCCGCGCTTCGCCCGCCAGTCGCGCGGCCGCGCGGGAAAGCGCACGCGCGGGAAAGCCCATCGCCTGCGCGCCGCCTCGGGCGAGCGCAACTGGCCGTGGATACTTGCCTGCGGCGTGCTGACACTGCTGTTGCTCGCGCAACTGGGGTGGGCCAAGCGCGACGCCCTGATCCGCGATCCCACCGTGGGCGGCTGGTTGCGCAGCAGTTGTGCCGTGCTGCACTGCCGGCTGCCGCTGGTGGCCGCGCCGGCACGCCTGCGCCTGCTCGCCAGCAACGTGCAGGCGCACCCCAGCGTGCCGAACGCGCTGATGATCAGCGCCAGCGTGCGCAACGACGCCAGCTTCGCGCAGCCCTATCCGGTGGTGACGGTGACGCTGTCCGACGCGCAAGGCCAGCGACTGGCCATGCGCCGGCTGCAGCCGACGGAGTACCTCGACGACCCTGCGACCTTGCGTCGCGGCCTGGCGCCCGGTGCCGTGGCGGTGTTGCTGCTGGAGGTCAAGGACCCCGGCGACCAGGCCGTCGCGTTCGAGTTCGGCTTCGAGTGAAGCGTGCCGCGCCCCATGGGCAACGACGCCTCGGCTGAACGGATCAGGGTCTCCCGCGCTTGTCGAGGGACTTAAAATCGACCGCGCACAAGGGTAGACTCAAGCGCTCGCACCGAGTGCCCGCCGGCACTCAATCCATGCTGCGAATGCACCAACCGACACCAGAGAACGCAGCGGCCCTCGCAGCCGCCGCACCGCATGCGAGGGAAAGTATCCGTGAATGCCGCCAGACTGCCTGCCGCCGAGGCTGCCGTATCGACCTCGTCGCAAGCTGCGCTTGCGCACGGCTCCGGCAGCGCACTGAGTGAGTGCGTCAGCCGCACGGTGCGACGCTATCTGGCCGACATCGGCGACACCGAATGTGCCGAGGGCCTGCACGCGCTGGTGCTGCACGAAGTCGAAGTGCCGCTGCTGCGCGAGGTGCTGGCCTTCCACGGCGGCAACCAGAGCCGCGCCGCCGTGGCGCTGGGCATCAATCGCGCCACGCTGCGCAAGAAGCTGGCGGCGCACGGGTTGCTTTGAGGCCGCTGACGCGGGATGGGGGATTGGCAACAGCCCAGATCACCGCCCGGCCCGCCACTGCAACCACGAATTTTCCATCCCTGATCCCGGAGCCATCATGTCCGTCCCTGCCGTCGTTCCCGTTCGCCGCGCGCTGCTCAGCGTTTCCGACAAGACGGGGTTGGTCGAGTTGGCGCGGCGGCTGGCGGCGAAGGGGGTGGAACTGCTTTCCACCGGCGGCTCGGCGCGCACGCTGCGCGAGGCGGGCATCGCGGTTACCGAGGTCAGCGACGTCACCGGCTTCCCCGAGATCATGGACGGCCGCGTGAAGACGCTGCACCCGAAGGTGCACGGCGCACTGCTCGGCCGGCGCGGCACCGACGATGCGGTGATGGCCGAACTCGGCATCGCGCCGATCGACCTGCTGGTGCTGAACCTCTACCCGTTCGAGGCCACGGTGGCAAAGCCCGACTGCACGCTGGAGCAGGCGATCGAGAACATCGACATCGGCGGTCCGGCGATGCTGCGCTCGGCGGCGAAGAACTGGAACGACGTGGCCGTGCTGACCTCGCCCGCGCAGTACGACGCGGCGCTGGAGGAGATCGAGGCGCAAGGCGGCCTGACTCGCGCGACGCGCTTCAAGCTGGCGGTGGCCGCGTTCAACGACGTGTCCAGCTATGACGGCGCGATCAGCGATTACCTGTCCGCGCTGCAACTCAACGACGCCCAGGACGCCATCGCCGGCCACGACATGTTCCCCGGCCAGGTCAACGGCCGCTTCGTCAAACTGATGGACCTGCGCTACGGCGAGAACCCGCACCAGAGCGCCGCGTTCTACCGCGACCTGTATCCGGCGCCGGGCACGCTGGCCACCTTCCGCCAGCTGCAGGGCAAGGAGTTGTCGTTCAACAACATCGCCGACGCCGACGCCGCGTGGGAATGCGTGCGCAGCTTCGTCAAGCCGGCCTGCGTGATCGTCAAGCACGCCAACCCCTGCGGCGTGGCGGTGAGCCTGGACGGCATCGGCAAGGCGTATGACCTGGCCTTCCAGACCGATCCCACCTCGGCCTTCGGCGGCATCATCGCGTTCAACCGCGAAGTCGACGGCACTACCGCGAAGGCGATCGTCGAGCGCCAGTTCGTCGAGGTGGTGCTGGCGCCGGCCTACGCGGATGACGCGCTGAAGGCATTCCACAAGAAAGGCAACGTGCGCGTGCTGGTAATCCCGCTGCCGACGCACGGCGAACTGCGTGATGCCCACCCCGGCATGCACTCCAAGCGCGTCGGTTCGGGCCTGCTGCTGCAGAGCGCCGACACCGGCATGATCACCGCGGCGGACCTGAAAGTGGTCACCCGCAAGGCGCCCACCGAAGCGCAGATCCACGACCTCATCTTCGCCTGGAAGGTGGCCAAGTTCGTCAAGTCCAACGCCATCGTCTATGCGAAGAATCGCCAGACCATCGGCGTCGGTGCCGGCCAGATGAGCCGCGTCTACAGTGCGAAGATCGCCGGCATCAAGGCCGCCGACGAGAAGCTCGAAGTGCGCGGCTCGGTGATGGCCAGCGACGCGTTCTTCCCGTTCCGCGACGGCATCGACGCGGCGGCCGAGGCGGGCATCGCCGCGGTGATCCAGCCCGGCGGCTCGATGCGCGACGGCGAAGTGATCGCCGCCGCCGACGAACACGACATCGCAATGGTGTTCACCGGCATGCGCCATTTCCGCCACTGAGCGCACGCCCCGCAGGAGCCCGCTCGCGGGCGATGCTTTTCCCGGGGATTCGCAAAGGCAGGAGCATAGCCCGCGAGCGGGCTCCTGCACGTCGCGTAGTAGTGTCACGCCGCAGCATCGGATATCCCGCTGCGGAGGCTGCCATGCGCTACGAACTGTATTACTGGAGCGGCATCCAGGGCCGCGGTGAATTCGTGCGGTTGGCGCTGGAGGATGCCGGCGCCGATTACGTCGACGTGGCGCGCGAGGAAGGCGACGATGCCATCGTGCGCTACCTCGACGGCGCGCACGAAGGCGCGTTGCCGTTCGCGCCGCCGTTTCTCAAGGCCGGTCGGCTGGTGATCGCGCAGACCGCGAACATCCTGCAGTACCTGGGCCCGCCACTGTCGCTGCTGCCGCAAGGCACCAGCGTGCGGCGCTACGCCCACCAGCTGCAATTGACCATCGCCGACCTCGTGGCAGAAGTGCACGACGCGCACCACCCCATCGCCAGCGGCCTTTACTACGAAGACCAGCGCGAGGAAGCCCGCCGCCGGGCCGGCGACCTGCGCACGCAGCGGCTGTCGAAGTTCCTCCACTACTTCGAGCAGGTGCTGGAGCGCGGCGGTGGCCGCCACGCGCTGCGCCGGCACTCCTGCGTCGACCTGTCGCTGTTCCAGCTGATGAGCGGCCTGAACTATGCGTTTCCCCGCACGATGCAACGCCTGCACGCCGGCCTGCCCTTGCTGCACGCGCTGCACGCCAACGTGACCCAGCGCCCGCGTATCGCGGCCTACCTGGCGTCCACGCGGCGCGTACCGTTCAATGAAAGCGGCATCTTCCGCCACTACCCGGAGCTGGACGACCCGGCCTGAGCGGCCGCGCCGTCATCGAGGTTCAGCGACTGCTGCTGGAAGCCGGCGCGCCGGTGTCGTCGGACGGCTCGGCCGGCGGGCGGCTCTTGCCCCATTCCAGCACCTTGTACAGCGCAGGCGTGGCGCGTCGCTGGCCGTGTTCGTCCACCAGCCGGCCCTGCGGGTCGACCATGTAGGTCTGCTGCAGGCCGTGCCTGGGCGTGACCACCACCATGTAGACGCGACCGTTGCGGCTGTATTCCTGCACCGTGTTTTCGCCCTGCTGACGGATCTGCACTTCGGGTTCGTCGGCGGGACGGCCCATGCGGCTGTCGCCGCTCTTCATCGCCGGCAGGGTGAGCGGACGCAGATCGGGTTTCGGCGCGCTCGCGGGCGGTGCCGCGGACGTGGCCGGCGGCGGGTTTGCCTGCACGCCGGGATCGTTCATGCCGGGCGGCGGCAAGGCCGGACCGGGGGCGGCCGTCTGGGCGTGCACTGCCGCGGCGAACAGCGCGGTCGACAGCAAGGTGGCGACAACAACCGGCACGGCAGGGATTTTCATGGTGGCAACCTCGATGGGGAGGGCAGCATAGCAGCGCACCCGCGGCGCTTCCGTGAAACGCGACATTTCGCCGTGCATGCGAGAATCGCGCCCATGCCCAAGCTCATCCTCATCGACGGTTCGTCCTATCTCTACCGCGCGTTCCACGCGCTGCCGCCGCTTTCCAACGCGCGCGGCGAGCCCACCGGTGCGCTGTTCGGCGTGGTCAACATGCTGCGCGCCACGCTGAAGGCAAAGCCCGATTACCTGGCCTTCGTCAGCGACGCGCCCGGGCCGACCTTCCGCGATGCGTTGTACGACCAGTACAAGGCGAACCGGCCGCCGATGCCGGACGACCTGCGCGCGCAGGTTGCGCCGATGCTGGCCATCGTCGCTGCGCTGGGCTTTCCGATCCTGCGCGTGGACGGCGTCGAGGCCGACGACGTGATCGGCACGCTGGCGGTGCAGGCGCGCGCACTCGGCATCGAGGTGGAAGTGTCCACCAGCGACAAGGACATGGCGCAGCTGGTCGGACCGCAGGTCACCCTGGTCAACACCATGACCGGCACGGTGATGGACGATGCCGGCGTGATGGCCAAGTTCGGCGTGCGGCCGGACCAGATCATCGACTTTCTCACGCTCACCGGCGACGCCATCGACAACATTCCCGGCGTGCCCAAGTGCGGGCCCAAGACCGCCGCCAAATGGCTGGCCGAGTTCGATTCGCTGGATGGCGTGATGGCCAATGCCGACAAGGTCGGCGGCAAGATCGGCGAGAGCCTGCGCGCCACGCTGCCGCAACTGCCGCTGTCGCGCGAACTGGTGACGATCAAGACCGACGTGGCACTGGAGTTCGGCCCCACCGACCTGGCGCAGCGCGAGCCCGATGTCGAACAGTTGCGCGAGCTGTACACGCGCTACGAGTTCAAGGCGGCGTTGAAGGAGCTGGATGGAGCGGCGGAACCTGCAGGAGCGCACCCCGTGCGCGAAGCTCTTCCGGCGCGGGACGAAGGGCATCGCGCACAGGGTGCGCTCCTGCAAGGGCCGGGCGAATACGAACTGGTCATCACCCGGCCGGCCTTCGATGCGTGGCTGGAAAAGCTTCGCAGCGCCGAACTGATCGCCTTCGATACGGAAACCACCAGCATCGACGCGATGCGTGCGGACATCGTCGGCATCAGTTTCGCGGTGGAGCCGGGCAAGGCCTGCTACATCCCGCTCGGCCACGACTATCCGGGCGCGCCGCCGCAGCTCGATCGTGGCGAGGTGCTGCGCGCGCTCAAGCCGATCTTCGAGGATGCCGCGCGGCCCAAGCTCGGCCAGCACGCGAAGTACGACATCAACATCCTGTCGCATTACGGCATCACGGTGCAGGGCGTGAAGCACGATTCGATGCTGGAATCCTACGTGTGGAACGCCACCGCCACACGCCACGACATGGATTCGCTGGCGAAGAAATACCTCGGCTACGAGACCGTGAAATACGAGCAGGTCGCCGGCAAGGGGGCCAAGCAGATTTCCTTCTCGCAGGTGGACCTGGACACTGCCTGCCGCTACGCCGCCGAGGATGCCGACATCACCCTGCGCCTGCACCATGCGCTATGGCCCAGGCTGCAGGGCGTGCCCTCGCTGCAACGCGTGTACGAGGAGATCGAGATTCCGCTGGTGCCGGTGCTGGCCGGGATGGAGCGCCGCGGCGTCCTGATCGACGGCGACGCGCTGCGCGCGCAGAGCCAGCAGCTGGGCAAGCGCATGCTGGAGCTGCAGCAGCAATCGCACGCGCTGGCCGGGCGCGAGTTCAATCTCGATTCACCCAGGCAGCTGCAGGCGGTGCTGTTCGACGAACTGGGCCTGGAAGCGAAACTCAAGACGCCGACCGGCCAGCCCTCGACCAACGAGGAAGCGCTGGAGGCGATTGCCGAGACGCACGAACTGCCGCGGTTGATCCTGGACTACCGCGGCCTGGCCAAGCTGCGCAGCACCTACACCGACAAGCTGTCCGGCATCGTCAACCCGCGCACCGGCCGCGTGCACACCAGCTACCACCAGGGCTCGGTGGCGACCGGGCGGATCTCCTCCTCCGACCCCAACCTGCAGAACATCCCGGTGCGCACCGAGGAAGGCCGGCGCATCCGCCAGGCGTTCATCGCGCCGCCGGGGTGGAAGGTGATGGCGGCGGACTACTCGCAGATCGAACTGCGCATCATGGCCCACCTGTCCGGCGACGAAGGCCTGCTGCGCGCGTTCCACTCCGGTGGCGACGTGCATCGCGCCACCGCGGCCGAAGTGTTCGGCGTGGCGCCGGAAGACATCACCACCAACCAGCGCCGCGCGGCCAAGGCGATCAATTTCGGCCTGATGTACGGCATGAGCGCGTTCGGCCTGGCCCGCCAGCTCGGCGTGGACCGCGGCGAGGCCAGCGACTACATGGGCCGCTATTTCTCGCGCTACCCCGGCGTGCGCGCGTTCATGGAAGCCACCCGCGAGCGGGCCCACCGCGACGGCTACGTGGAGACCCTGTTCGGCCGCCGGCTGTACCTGGAAAACCTCACCGCACGCAACGCCGGCCTGCGCCAGGGCGCCGAACGCGCCGCGGTGAACGCGCCGATGCAGGGCACCGCGGCGGACATCATCAAGCGCGCGATGATCACCGTGGCGGCGTGGCTGGCCGAACGCGACGACGCCCACATGCTGATGCAGGTGCACGACGAACTGGTGTTCGAGGTGCGCGCCGACGCCGTCGAGGAGGTCCGCCGCGCGGTGTCGGAGCGGATGTCCGGCGCGGCGGAACTGTCCGTGCCGCTGCTGGTCGATGTCGGCGTGGGCGCCAACTGGGACGAGGCACACTGACGCCGGCCGGAGGTTAATTTTCCATGAGAATGAATCGCAGTTGAATTTCTGCGCGAGCCTTGCAACTTTCCCGGTGCGGCCGCATCTAATCCTTCGGATGCACGCAACGGCATCCGCGGCCAGCCCACCTCCCTGGGCGGCCACAGTCGCGAACCTCTCCCCTGGGTTTTCGCGTCTGCCCCGGCCCCGAAGGTTCCCCCTAACCTTCGGGGCCTTTTTTTGCCTCGCCGGCGTGTACATTCCGTGCACGAACGATTGCGGCATACTCGATCCACCATCATCACGGGGAATACCATGCGTGCAGGCTTGATCGTCATTGGCATCATTCTCGTCGCCGCGGGCATCTGGGTGGTCGCCGGACATGCCTTCTACCAGGACACCGACACGCTGGTGCAGGTCGGCTCGGCCAAGCTCACCGCCACGCACGACAAGGGCGTGCCGCAGTGGATCGGCATCGTCGGTATCGTCGTCGGCGGCCTGCTCGCCCTCGGCGGCTTCATGCAGAAGCGCTGAAGCGCATCGACCCGCCAACGAAAACCGCCGCGCTTCGCGGCGGTTTTCGTTGGCGGCCACTACAATGGGCGAGATGGATGTCTCGTACCTGATCGATCCGCTGAACGAAGCCCAGCGCGAAGCCGTCTGCGCCCCACCCGGGCACTACCTCGTGCTGGCCGGCGCGGGCTCCGGCAAGACCCGCGTGCTGACCCACCGCATCGGCTGGCTGATGCAGGCCGAAGGCGTGCCGCCGTGGGCAATCCTCGCCGTCACCTTCACCAACAAGGCCGCCGGCGAAATGCGCGCGCGGCTGGCCTCGCTGATCCCCGGTGGCACCCAGGGGCTGACCGTGGGCACCTTCCACGGCATCGCCCACCGCCTGCTGCGCCGGCACTGGCGCGAGGCGGGCCTCCCCGAGACGTTCCAGATCCTGGATTCCGACGACCAGCAGCGGCTGGTCAAGCGCGTGGTGGCCGGGCTGGGGCTGGACGAGGCGAAGTTCCCGCCGCGCCAGGCCTGCTGGCAGATCAACCAGTGGAAGGACGAGGGCAAGCGGCCGGACAGCATCGAGCATCGCGACCACCCGGTAACGCGCGCTTTCGTCAACATCTACACGGCCTATGAGGAAGCCTGTCGTCGCGCCGGCCTGGTGGACTTCGCCGAACTGCTGCTGCGCGCGCACGAACTGTGGCTGAAAAATCCCGCCGTGCTCGAGCACTACCAGCAACGCTGGCGCCATCTGCTGATCGACGAGTTCCAGGACACCAACACGCTGCAGTATGCGTGGGTGCGCGTCCTGTCGGGTGCGAACCAAGGAATCGGGAATAGGGAATCGGGAATAGGGAGAGCTGACGGCGCCGCGGCGACCGGGGATGCTCCTATTCCCTATTCCCCATTCCCTATTCCCGCGAAAACCGGTCAGGTTTTCGCAGTAGGCGACGACGACCAGTCCATCTACGGCTGGCGCGGTGCCAAGGTCGAGAACATGCAGCAGTTCCTGCGCGATTTTCCCGGTGCGCGCACGATCAAGCTGGAACAGAACTACCGCTCCACCTCGACCATCCTGCAGGCGGCCAACCACATCATCCAGCGCAACGGCAGCCGCCTCGGCAAGCAGCTGTGGACGGCCGGCGAGGACGGCGAGCGCATCGCGCTGTATGCCGCCTACAACGAGCAGGACGAGGCGCGCTTCGTGGTCGAGCGCATCCGCGAGTACATCGACGAGCACGGCAGTGCGCAGGATTGCGCGATCCTCTATCGCTCCAACGCACAGTCGCGCAACTTCGAGGAGCAGCTCGTCCAGCGCCGCATCGGCTATCGCGTCTACGGCGGCCAGCGCTTCTTCGACCGCGCCGAAGTGAAGGACGCGCTGGCCTACCTGCGCCTCAGCGCCAACCGCCACGACGATGCCGCGTTCGAGCGCGCGGTGAACACCCCGCCGCGCGGCATCGGCGAGCGCACGCTCGACGTGCTGCGCCGGCGCGCGCGGCGCGACAACGTCTCGATGTGGGAAGCGGCGCTGATCGAACTGGGCAGCGGCAACGAGCTGGCCGGCCGCGCGAAGAATGCGGTGAAGGCATTCCTGGCCTTGATCGACCAGATGGCGCACGACTTTCAGGGTACGAGATCACCGGAAGGCGCCGCTCCGCCCGTACCCCCACCCCCGGCCCCTCTCCCGGAGGGAGAGGGGAGCCATTCCCTGTCCCTGGCCGAACAGATCGACCATGCCATCACCCACACCGGCCTGCGCGACTATTACGAGAAGGACAGCCGCGGCAACGCCGAGGCGCGGGTGGAGAACCTGGACGAGCTGATCAATGTGGCCAGCCGCTTCGAGCGCTCGGCGGAGGATATCGACGCGGGCCTGAGCGAGCTCAACGCGTTCCTCTCCAACGCCGCGCTGGAGGCCGGCGAAAGCCAGGGTGCCGAAGGCGAGGACTGCGTGCAGCTGATGACCCTGCATTCGGCCAAGGGGCTGGAGTTCCCGGTGGTGTTCCTGGTCGGCATGGAAGAAGGCCTGTTCCCCAGCCAGCGCTCGGTGAACGACGAGGGCCGGCTGGAGGAAGAGCGCCGGCTCGCCTACGTCGGCATCACCCGTGCGCGCCAGCGGCTGATCGTCAGCCACGCCGAGTCGCGCCGCATGCACGGTGCCGAGATGCTGACTCGCCCGTCGCGCTTCCTCGCCGAAATGCCGGCCGAACTGATCGACGAAGTGCGTCCGCGCGTGCACGTGACCCGGCCGCTGTACACCGGTCGCGCGCGCGAGACGTCGCCCTCCCTGGACGAGTCACTGCCGGTGAAACTCGGCCAGCGCGTGAGCCATCCCAGCTTCGGCGAAGGCGTGGTGCTCAGCGCCGAGGGCAGCGGCGCGCACACCCGCCTGCAGGTCAACTTCGAAGGGGTGGGCAGCAAGTGGCTGGTGGCGGCCTACGCCAATCTCACCGCGCTGTAACCGCGTACGGGGCAGGAGCCGCAAGGCAAGCCGCGCGATGCAATTGCCGCGGCGGCATGCCACTATCTGCAGCGGGGCCGCGTCCGCGAGCATTCACGGGGGATACTCGGATGGCCGCCCGCAGCCAGGGAAATCCATGTCCAGTTCGCAAGGCGTGAGCCGCCGGATCGGCGGCACGGGAAGGAACTTCGCGCGGTGGGCGCTGTGCATCGGCATCGGTTGGGGCGGCTTCACCGGCAGCCACGCCGCGACGCTCGATCCGGCCATGCTGCCCCGCATCGAAGCGGCCACGTTCGAGGTCGTGCAGGCCAAGCCCGTCGACGATCCGCTGAGTTACGAGAAGCCGTTGCCGCTGGACCTGCTGCCGTTCCAGGAACGCACCGACAAGTACCACTCGATCGGCACGGCGTTCGCGATCGGCCCCAACCGCTATGTCACCGCCGGCCACGTGCTGCTGGCCGGCGCGGGCAGCCTGTGGGGCGCACCCGAATTGCGCGATTCGCAAGGCCATGTCTACGCCATCGACAAGATCGAGCAGTACTCGCTGCGCAAGGACTTCGTGGTGTTCTCGCTGGCCTCGCCGCCGTCGGTCAAGCCGCTGCCGGTGGACACCCGGCCGGCACTGAACCAGGTCGTGTATGCGGTGGGCAACGCGCTGGGCACCGGCATCGTGATCCGCGACGGCCTGTACACCTCCAACACGCCGGAACAGCAGGACGGCAGCTGGAACTGGATGCGCTTTTCCGCCGCCGCCTCACCGGGCAACAGCGGCGGCCCGCTGCTGGACAGGAACGGCAAGCTCATCGGCGTGGTGCTGGCGAAATCGGCGAACGAGAACCTCAACTACGCGCTGCCGATCAGCGAGGTGCTGAACGCCCCGGCGCACCAGGCGATCATCGACTCCCGCCTGGTCTATCAGCTGGACATCTTTCAGGCCGTCGAGAACGGCACGTTCAAGGCGCAGTTCGCGCTTCCGCTGGGCCTGGACGCGTTCTACCGCGCCTTCCTCGATCGCACGAACGCCAACGCCGACACAATGCTGAAAACCCTGCTCGCCAGGGAATCCGCCAACCTGTTTCCCGATGGCCCGGGCTCGCTGCGCCTGCTGCACCAGCGCACCAAGCTCAACGCGTTCCCGTCGTTGATCATGCGCGGTGCGGAAGGCGAATGGAGCCGCGTGGGCGAGGCTTCCAGTCATTACACGCTGAGCGGCAATGGCTACGTGGACGCCGGCGCGATCGATCGCAACGGCCTGTTTCATCTGCGCCGCCCCGACGGTTTCGACGCGGAAACCTATTACCGCGATGCACGTGCGCGCATGGACCTGCTGGCGCAGACCGGCATGTTCCGGCGCGCGGTGGCCGGCGAGAACATCAAGATCACCTCCTTCGGCAAGCCCGTGCAGGAATCGGTGCACGAGGATCGCTGGGGCCGGCCGTGGCATGTGTCGGTATGGGCGTTGCCATATGCCAACGCGCTGGGCGTGGTGTATTCGCTGCCGGTGCCTGACGGCAGCGTGATGCTGACCCGGATGACGTCGCCGGCAAGCCTGCACGACACCCGGCTGGACATGGACCAGCTCAGCGGCTTCATCCACGCGACCTACGAGGGCACGCTTGCGCAGTGGACCGGCTACCTGAAGAACGCGAAGCTGAAACCGGCCGTCTTCAAGGACATCCGCATCGACTTCGACTACGGCCACCGCTTCAGTTATGCGTCGCCGCGGGTGGCTTTCTCCTACGGCCCCGAAGTGCAGGAGATCACCCCCGACAACATGCTGTGGCTTGGCTTCCGCTTCTTTCTTTCCGACGGCAAGCCGGTATGGGACGTGGGCATCGTCAATGTGTGGAAGGACTCCACCTCCGACAACCAGGAAAACGTCGACATCCAGCGCTACATGGCACCGCCACCGAACCTGGACAAGGACATGAGCAGCCGCTGGCAGCAACTGGTGCAGCGCCAGTTTCCGTTCAACGCGGTGGCGCGCCCCGAGAACGGCCTGATGAAGATCGACGCCGTGGCCACGCCAGCGCCGGGCGACGGCAAACCGTCGGTGCTGTACACCGCTTTCTACGGCGTCGCCGGCACTTCTTCGCAGGCCCGCATGAAACACCAGCTCGACCTGCTGATGAAGAACCTGCGCATCAAGGAACGCTGAGGCTGCCCGCGCGCGTCGCGCGGGTCAGCGCCTGGCCGGGGCCGGTTCGCGCAGCAGCTCCATGACCGCATCGGCCACCGCCTGCGGCTGATCCATCTCGATGTCGTGCGAGCTGTCGGCCACCTGGCGCAGCCTGCCGCGGGTCGAGCTGGCCGTGATGCGCTGCTGCGTCGCCTCGCGCGCGGCCTCCAGCGGCTTGCGCATGGCTTCCGGCGCATCCGCGTAGGTGCCCGAAGCCTGCAGCACCAGCAGCGGCATGTCGCCGTGCGATTCGCTTGCCGGCACCGGCGCGGCGAACACCGACGCGTTCTGCGCCAGCTCCGAGCGCAAGGTATGCCAGAACGCCGGACGCAGCTTGCGCGCACGGTCGGCGGCCGCCACCGCCGCGCTCTGCCACGGCAGCGGTCCGCCGACGCACTGCGCCAGCGCCGGCGGCGGCTGGCCCAGCACGCCCCGCTCGGCGCCCTGCTCGCAGCTGGCGATGAAGGCGTCGCGCTGCGTCGTCAGCGCAGCTTCGTCCTTCGTCCAGGATGCCGGCAGGAAACGCGCCTGGTCCTGTGCCGGCGGATCGACCAGCACCATCCCGGCAACGTCGTCCGGATGCTCGCTGGCATAGCGGCGCACGATGTTGCTGCCCAGCGAATGACCCACCAGCAGCAGCGGTGTGTGCAGGCCGGCGGCGCGGATCAGCGCATGCAGGTCGGCGACGTCGGCGGCAAGATCGCGCGGCAACGGGCCCTCGTCGCTGAAGCCGTAGCCGGCGCGGTCATAGGCACACACGCGCGCATGCGTTTCCAGCAACGGCTGCACGCGGAACCAGCTCTGCGAATCGGCATGCGCCCCGGCCTCCAGCAATACGGTCACCGGCCCGCTGCCGCTGCAGCGCAGGTTGAGGCTGCGCCCGTGATCGATGGCGATGCGCTGGCCGGGCCTGGCGTAGCTGTCCGGCGTGGTCGCTGGCGCCGGCGTGGTCGCTGGCGCCGGCGGAGCCGCCGTCGCGGCGGCTGCAATGAACAGTCCGCTGCAGGCCAGGCCAAGAAGTCCCGCGTGTCGATGTTTCATGTGCTGATCCGGTTCGAGATCAGGCATGGGACCGGGGCGACGAAAGGAAGTTCGCGTGTGGAAATCGGGAGGCCGGGGACGACCTGAGCGGGCCACTGGCCGAGGTTCAGCTGCGCAACCTCGGCACGCCGTGCTGGTCGCGCTCCTCCACCGCAATGACGGTGGTGTCGATGGCGCCGCCGGTGCGGCTGCGGGTGTCGCGCACGGCTTCGCCGCGGGTCATCGCCAGTGCGTTGCGATAACAGCGCTGCGCTTCGGCGGCGTCGCCCTGACCGGCGAACGTGTCGCCGAGGGCTTCCCACGCGCCGGCGACGGGCTCCAGCGCCAGCGAGCGTTCGAGGTACTGGCGGGCCTTGCCCCACAGTTTCAGGCGCACGCACATGCGGCCCAGGGCGAGCAGCAGGTGGGCGTCGTTCGGGTGGACGTCGAGCCAGGCTTCGGCGCGGCGCAGGCGCGGTTCGAGATCGTCGCCGGCAAGCAGGCCCCAGGTCTCGATCAGGCGCGGCGACCATTCGCGGCGCAGTGCCGACTCCAGTTCGTCCATCGCCGGCAGCATCAGTCCGAAGAACGCGGCGCGGCGCGCATAGGCGTCGACCACGGTCGGCGGGCGGCGCTGCGCTTTCGGCAACTGCGACCACAGCGTGTTCAGCGCGGCGCCGTCCGGCGCGGCCTGCAAGGTATCGGCCAGGATCTGCGTTTCCAGTGCCGCGTACGCGCGACTGCCGAGCGCGCCGCTCTTCTGCAGCGGCTCCAGCGCGGTGCGCGCGCGGCGCAGATCGCCGCTTTCGCGAGCCGCCTGCGCCAGCTCGCGCCAACCGCCGGGAGTGAGCGTGCCCTTGTCCGCTTCCGGCGCCAGCAGCGCCAGCGCTTCGGCCGGCTTGCCCTCGCGCCGCAGCAGGCGGGCGCGCAACACGCGGGCCGCCTGCGGAACGTATTGCGAAGCCCGATCGAGCGACTCCAGCGCGCGGGCGGACTCGCCGCGGCGCGACGCGGCTTCGGCGGCGGCGAGCAGGGCCGGGCCGCGCAGGCTTTCCAGCCGCGAGGCGCGATTGAGGTCGCGCTCGGCGTCGCCGTGGCGGCCTTCGATCAGTGCCACCAGACCTTCGCCCAGGCGCTGCTGGCTGAGCCGGCGATGGCGCCGCGAGAGTGCGCCGAACGGCCAGCGCAGCAGGCTCCACGCCAGGCTGAGCACGGCCCAGGCGAGCAGCCACAGCACCACCGCGGCAATCACCGTGGTCTCGACGCGCCAGCCGCGCATGCGCAGCAGGACGTAGCCCGGGTCTTCGGCCACCCAGTGCCAGCCGAACGCGGCCACGGCCGCCACGATGACCAGCAGCAACAGCCAGCGCCACAGCCTCATGGCTGCACTCCACCCCGGCGTGCCGCCGGAACGGCAGGCTTCGCCGCGGACTGGGCCGGCGCGGGCGCAAGCGCGTGCACCGCGCGCAGGTTGCGCAACTCGCGCAAGGCCGCACCCAGTTCCACCGCGCTGTCGGCAGGTCGTTGCTCCTGCAGCTTCTTCAGCGCGGCGCGGGCTTGCTGCACCGAATTCGCGTCGCCATCGAACTGGCTCGTCAGGCTGGCCTGCACCCGCTGCAATGCCGCGGCATAGGCGATGCCGTCGTGGGCGAGCAGATCGGCCTGCGCCTGCGCCAGGTCGAGCGTGGCCAGCTCGCGCGCGAAGCGGGCATCAGCCACCGCCAGCGGCGCACCGTTGTCGCGACGCACGCTGACCACGCTGCCGAGCGCGCGGCGGATGCGCGACCAGACGTCGGTGGCCTGCGCGGCGGCGGGGGTGTCGAGTGGCTTCAGCGGCAGTTCGCCGATCGTGCCGCGCAGCGCCTGCAACTGCTGCAGCAGCCCGGCCTGGTCGGTCGGCTGGCTCTTCAGCAGGGCTTCGCGCTCGGCCTGGATATCCTGGCGCACGCCACTGAAGGCGCCGTCATTGACCGCCGCCAGGGTCTGGTCGGCCAGCTCGTAGGCGGCAGCGGCCGCTGGTGCGTCGTGGAACAGGCGATAGCGCTCGGCGCCCATGCGCAGCAGCGAGTCGGTTTCGTCCAGCAGCATGGCGTCGTGGCCGGAGAGGCTCTTCTCCGCCAGCTTGGCCACGGCATCTTCCAGGTTGCGGATGCGCTCGCTCTGGCCCAGCAATTCTTCGCGCAGCGACCGGTTGACTGCCGCCGCGTCGTCCACGCGCTGATCGAGGCTGGCACGCTGGTCGGCCAGCGCACCCACGCGTGATTCGATGCCCTCTGCGCGCTGCTGCAAGGCCGCCACGCCCTGGCGGTCGGCGTTGCTGCCGCGCTGCTGTTGCCATTGCTGCCAGCCGACCCATGCGGCGGCGGCCAGCGCCAGCAGCGACAGGATCAGGGCGAATGCCAAGGTGCCGCCACCACGTGACTGCGGCGCGCGGCCAGCGGGCGCCGGGCGCGAGCGCGGCGGGTCGACGATCACCGGATCGGGCTGCACGTCCCGCGACGAGGCCGGGGTCCTGGCTGCCGCGGCGAGCGGCTCGGTGGGTTCATCTGGCTGGCTCATGGCTCGCATGCTAGCAGGCCATACGCCTGCGTTCGTAGCGCCTGCGCGTGAAGAGCGCCTCAACGCGCGGCAACGGCCAGCATGTCGTCGGCCAGCGCCGAGGCCGCCTGCACGACGCGACGAAACCCGGCCGCACGCGCGGCCGCGGCCAGCCGTTCGCTGCTCACCACGGCGGTGGCGGCACACAGGCGCTGCCGCGCCGGCGGGGGCAGCAAGCTGCAGAGGTTGTGCAGCGCCTCCTGGCTGGACAGCAGCACGCGCGCCGAACGCGGCAGTACCTGCAGCGCCGCGGTGTGGCGGCGATCGAGCCGCGGCGGCACGCGACGATAGACCGGCACTTCGCGCAGGCATGCACCGCGTGCGGCGAGTTCGCGGCGCAGCACGCCGCGGCCACCCGGCGCGCCGATCAGCGCCACGCGGCGATCGCGCAATGCCTGCAATGCCGGATGCGCGAGCAGGCCTTCGCTGTCCTGCTGGTCAGGACACAGCGGCTGCTTCACCCCATGCCGGCGCAGCGCACGCGCAGTGCCCTGCCCCACCGCCAGCACGGTCGACCGCGTGCGCAGCGCAACGAGCGCCGCTGCGTGATGCACGGCCGCGGGGCTGGTGAAGATCACCAGTTCGTCGGCGAGCGCCTCGCGCAGCTGCGCACGCACGGCCGCCGGATCGTCCGCTGCGCGCAGCGCCAGGCCGGGCAGCGACAACGGCACGCCGCCGAGCGCGCGCACGCGACGCGACAAGGCCGCAGCGGTGCCCACCGGGCGGGTGATGACGAGCACCCGGGCGCGCAAGGCGCCGACTCTCGTCAGTGCCTGCGGGTGCGTTCGCGCGTCGGGTCGATGGTTCGGCATGGCTGCAGTGTAGCGGCGGCCCTACACTGTGGAGTTTTCCCCCACCTCATCGAGCCACGTGGATACCCTTTCCGACAACGATGACGCGCAGCGCCTGATCCGGTTCATCCGCGATGAAATCCCGCTGGCCCGCGCAATGGACCTGCGATTGCAGCACCACGACGCCGACATGCTGAGTCTGTGCGCGCCGTTGCCGCCGAATGTCAACGACAAGGGCTGCGCGTTCGGCGGCAGCCTGGTCAGCCTGATGACGCTGAGCGGCTGGGCACTGGTTGAACTGGCGCTGCGCCGGCGCGGCATCGACTGCGACGTGTTCGTCGCCGAATCCGGCGTGCGCTACCTCGCGCCGCTGTGGCAGGACTTCTGCAGCGAGGCGCGGCTCGCGCCCGACGCACGGTGGGACACCTTCTTCGACACGCTGGCCGCGCGCGGACGTGCCCGCATCGCGGTCGAATGCATCGTTCCCGGCACCGACGGCCAGCCCGCGGCCACACTGGCAGCGCGTTTCGTGGCCAAGCGGCGCGAGCCGACCCTGCCGGCTTGAATGAGGCAGAATGGCCCGGCCACCGCCAAGGAGAACCATCCATGCGCCGTATCCCGCAGCTCCTGCTGGTGTTGTCGCTCCTGCTGCTGGCCGCCTGCGCCACGCAGGAACGCAGCCGCTCGCTGACCACCACCTTGTCGGCCTATGCCGGCACGCTGCGCTGGGGCGATTTCGCCAGTGCCGCGCAATTCATCGACCCGAAGATCCGTGCCGAACACCCGCTGAGCGAACTGGACCGCGCGCGCTACAAGCAGGTACGCGTCACCGAGTACGACGACGGCAGCGGCCCGGTGCCGCTCGGCCCGACCGAGGTGCAGCAGACGGTGCGGATCAGCGTGGTCAACATCCACACCCAGGCCGAGCGCAGCGTGATCGACCGCCAGACCTGGCGTTACGACGAGCAGACCAGGCATTGGTGGCTGACCAGCGGGCTGCCGGACATCACCCGCGAATGAGCACAGGCGCCGGCTGCCGCACGCAACCCGTATAATCGCGGGTTTACCCGAACCGGCGCCGCGCGGCGCGCCGATGGACTGACGATGAACGATTTCCTGCACCAGCTGCCTGCCTTTGTCGGCAACCATGTCGCCCTGTCGGTGCTGTTCGTGATCCTGCTGGTGGCCTTGCTGGTCATCCAGGCGCGGATCATGTTCAGCAAGATCAAGGAACTGAGCCCGGCCGCGCTCACCGGCCTGATCAACCGCGAGAATCCGCTGCTGATCGACCTGTCCGCGCTGGCGGACTTCGAGAAGATGCACGTGCCCGGTGCGAAGCACGTGGCGATGAGCCAGTTCGACCCGGAAAAGAAGGATCTCGCCGCCGCGAAGTCCCTGCCGGTCGTGCTGATGGACAAGGACGGTCGCGGCAATGCGGCCAAGGCCGCGCAGCGCCTGCTCAAGGCCGGCTTCGAGCACGTGCACACCCTCGGCGGCGGCGTGCTGGCCTGGCACGCGGCGCAGTTGCCGGTGGCCAAAGGCAACAAGTAGCAGGAGCGAGTGGAGAGGAGTGAGAAGTGAGAGAAAGCGGGGTTGTCCTCTCTTTTCTCACTCCTCTTCACCCGCCTCTAGCCATCATGGATGCCGGCGCGGCTGGCGATGATCTGCGCCAGCACGTCGGGCGCGTATTCGAACGAGTCGTAGTAGAGCCGATCCTCCGGCAGGCCGGCGGCGAGGAAGTTCGGGTGCGCAGCGTCGATCATCGCCGGCGGGCCGCTCATGTAGAGGTCGTGACCCGACAGGTCGGGCCAGTCGGCCAGCACTGCCTCATGCACGAGGCCCGTGCGCAGGCCGTCGGCGCGCGCGGCGTCGGACACCACCGGATGGAAGTCGAGGCCGGGCACCTCGCGCGCCCACTGCGCGGCCAACTCGCGCAGGTACAACTCGTCGGCGCTGCGTGCGCCCCAGTAGAGCCGGATCGGGCGGCGCGTGCCCAGCGCGATGAAGTGCTCGATGATTGCCTTGACCGGCGCGAAGCCGGTACCGCCGGCCATGAAGATCATCGGCCGTTCGGAATCCTCGCGCGGCACGAAGGTGCCCAGCGGCCCCTCCACGCGCAGGCGGTCGCCGACCTGCAGGGCATCGTTGACCCATGAAGTGAAGCCGCCGCCGGCGACGTGACGAACGTGCAGTTCGAGGCTGCCGTCCGGCTGCGGCCGGTTGGCGATCGAGAACGGCCGATGCCGGCCGTCTTCCAGCACCACGTCCAAATACTGGCCGGGCAGCCGGCGCAGGCGCCGTTCGCCGCGTTCGGGGCGCAGGCGCACGCCGATCACGTCGGGGGCCAGGCGCCACTTGTCGACCACTTCCACCCCCAGCTGGCGCCGCACGATGTCCTCCACCGAGGGCACTTCGCGCGCCTCCAGCAGCAGGTCGGTGACCGGCACGGCCTGGCACAAGAGCACCGCGTGATGGGCCACCGCATCGGCGCTCAGCGCCAGCGGCGGGTTGCGCGGGTATTCGCAACGACCCTGCAGCACGGTGGCCTTGCAACTGCCGCAGACGCCGGCGCGGCAGGAATACGGCAACGCCACGCCCGCGCGCTGCGCCGCTTCCAGCACGGTCTCGCCGATGGCCACGGGGAACTGCCGGCCGGAGGATTTCAGGGTAACGATGGGCACCGGCAGCATTGTCGCCGTGAACGCGACAGACAACAATGCGGGCTCGGAGCCTGTCGGGCTTTGGTGGTCGAGGCGAAAATCCGGCTGCGCGAGGCCAGATCTTCGACGGTTCGCCGCCCCATGGTGGTTCCATGGGGCAAGAATCGGCGAAGCGCTTCACAACAGCGAAGCTGGCCAAATATGGACCGCACAGCCGGATTTGCAGCCCGGCCGACCAAAGTCCGGCAGGCTCCTCACCGCAAGGGAATCAACGATGAGCCTCTGGAAACAACCCACCGACCTGGCCCGCCTCAACGGCTGGAGCGCCAACACGATGATGGAGACGCTGGGCATCCGCATCACCGCGGTCGGCGACGACTGGCTGCAAGGCACCATGCCGGTCGACGCGCGCACCCACCAGCCCTACGGCCTGCTGCACGGCGGCGCCTCGGTGGCGCTGGCCGAGACCCTGGGCAGCACCGCGGCGATGCTTACGCTGGACCCGGACCAGGAGCTGGCGGTGGGCCTGGACATCAACGCCAACCACATCCGCGGCGTGCGCTCGGGCACCGTCACCGGCACCGCCAGGGTGCTGCACATCGGCCGCACCACCCAGGTGTGGGAGATCCGCATCGAGGACGAGGACGGCGCGCTGGTGTGCATCTCGCGCATCACCATGGCGGTGATCGCCGCGCGTGGCATGGGCACCAGATAATGCGACCTGCTCCCGATGACTCTCATTGGAGCATCGTCATTCCCGCGAGAGCGGGAGGCGTTTTTTCAACAGACGAATGTCTGGTCATCCGCTGTCTTTTACCTCGTGAACCCATGGATTCCCGCTTTCGCGGGAATGACGACCGGTGCGCACCGGTGAGACCGGCACTCCCGCCGACATGACCGCCGACGCGCCCTACGCCAGCCTCACCCCCGACCTGGTGCTCGATGCCGTGAGCGCCTGCGGGTTGTGGCCGGACGGACGCCTGCTGGCGCTGAACAGTTACGAGAACCGGGTCTGGCAGGTGGGCCTGGAAGACTCGCCGCCGGTGATCGCGAAGTTCTACCGGCCCGGCCGCTGGAGCGATGCGGCGATCATCGAGGAGCACACGTTCGCGCAGGAGCTGGCCGAGGCCGAATTGCCGGTGGTCGCGCCGTTGGCATTCGACGGCCGCACCCTGCTGCTGCACGGCGGCTTCCGTTACGCGCTGACGCCGCGCCGCGGCGGCCGCGCCCCCGAACTGGAAGCCGTCGACCAGCTGCAGTGGCTGGGCCGGCTGATCGCGCGCATGCACGTGGTCGGCGCGCGTGCGCCGTTCGTCCACCGCGGCCGGCTCGATCGCGACACCATGGTGCAGCAGCCGCTGTGCGCGGTGCTCGACTCGTCGCTGCTGCCGACCTCGCTGCAGGGGAACTACCGCGCGGCAGCGACTCGCCTGGATGCCGCCATCGCCGCGCGCCTGGAGGCGGTCGGTCCGGTGCGCCAGCTGCGCCTGCACGGCGACTGCCACCCCGGCAACGTGCTGTGGACCGACGCCGGACCGCATTTCGTCGACCTCGACGACGCCCGCACCGGCCCGGCGGTGCAGGACTTGTGGATGCTGGCCAACGACGAGCGCGCGATGGATGCCGTGCTCGAAGGCTACCGCCAGTTCCGCGATTTCGACGACGACGAACTGGCGCTGATCCCGGCACTGCGCGCGATGCGCCAGCTGCACTACGCCGGCTGGATCGCCGCACGCTGGCACGATCCGGCGTTTCCTGCCGCGTTCCCCTTCGTCGCCGAATCGCGCTGGTGGGACCAGCACGTCGCCGACCTGCATGAACTGGCCGACGAGCTCGGCGCCCCCTCGTAGGCGCCCGCTCGCGGGCGATGCGGTTCCCGGATTCGGGATGCAGCAGGAACATCGCCCGCGAGCGGGCTCCTTGTACGTTGGTCATCGAGGGCGGCAGGCGTAAGGTCGTCCACGTTTTCGGGGAAGCCGCGGGCTCCTTGAGGCAGCCTGGCTGACCTCGCACGTAGAGCGGCTCCCCGCCCCATTCGCTGAGCACGATAAGTGTCCCGGGCCGTTGAGCCAGCGTGACAAGGGTGTGCCGCGAGAGTGCGGGGTCGGGGAACCTGAAAACATCCTACCCCACGATACCGCACGAGGCACGCGCATGACTTCTTCTTTGGATACGGCTTGGCTGGCATTGGACATCGGCGCGAAGTCCCATGCCTGGGCCAGCGAGATCGCCGGCGAGCGTGAGCAAGGCACGGTGGACAACACGGCGCCAGCCTTGCTGACGTTCCTGAAAGGGCGCTTGCGCCACGGCATGACGCTGCGCGTGCTGGTCGAGGCCACGGGCGTGTATTACCTGGACGTGGCGCTGCAGGCGCAGCAGCTGGGCGCCGAGGTGATGGTGATCAACCCGCGCGTGGCGCACCACTTCGCGCAAGCGCTGAACCAGCGCAACAAGACCGACCGGCTGGACGCCAAGATGCTGCTGGAATGCCTTCAGCGCATGCCGTTCCTGGCCTGGGTGGCGCCGAGCGAGGCGCACCTGCAGCTGCGGAGCTACGGACGTTTCCTTGTCCAGCTGACCGAGGCGAACACCGCCAACAAGAACCGCCTGCACGCCTTGCAAAGCGTCAAAGGCAGCCCGCGCCTGTTGCGCGACGAGCTCAAGCGCATGATCGCCAGCACCGACAAGCGCATCGCGCGCATCCGCACCCACGCCATCGCCCTGATCCGCGAGGAGCCTCACTTGAACGCCTGCTTCAAGGCACTGTGCAGCTTCACGGGCATCGCCGACGTCTCCGCTGTCGCCCTGCTCAGTGAACTGATCACCCTGCCACCCACGCTCAGCAGCCGCGCCTGCGTCAGCCACGCCGGCCTCGACCCGCGTGTGTTCGAATCCGGCACCAGCGTGCACAAGGCGCCGCGCATCTCCCGCCACGGCAACAAGTACCTGCGCCGCGCGCTCTTCCTGCCCGCCATGAGCGCGACCGTGCACGACCCACGCGCCAAGGCCTTCAAGGAACGCCTTGTCGCCCGCGGCAAGAAGCCCTTGCAGGCCACCACCGCCGTCATGCGCAAGATGCTCACCGCCGCCTGGGCCGTCATGAAAAACCCCGCCCTCTACGACTCCGCTCTCCTCTATGCAGACCTCGAAAAGGCTTGACTTCGATCTAAGTGTCTACAATCCACCGACTTGCTTTCAGGAGTTTCTTGCATGCGCACCACCTTGTTCCGCCTGATCGGCGTCCTCGAAATCGCCGGCGGCCTGTACGGCGTGGCGGCGATGCTGCGGCGGCTGTTGCCGTTCGGCGCGCATGACGGCGTGATCGCCCTGATCGGCCTGGTGCTGTACGGTTTCGTGCTCGCCGCCGGCGTCCAGCTGGTGGCCGGCACCGAGCATGGCGTGCGGCTGTCGCGCTGGGCGCAGTTGCTGCAATTGCCGCTGATCGCCCTGCCGGTGTTCAGCTACGGCCTGCACTGCGGCGCCTTCATCAACGTGTTTGCCACCCTGCAGGCCGCGCCGCGGCTGGGACTGGACTGGCACCTCGGCAGCCAGGGTTTCGTGCTCGCGGTCGCCGGCCCGTCGGTGTCGCGCCTGGGCATCAACCTGCTCGCCCTGCTCTCTTGGCTGGTGCTGCGCCTGCGCTGACGCCTGGCTCGCTCCCTGCAAAGCGGGGGGAGCAGCAGGGGCCGCTATCATGCGCGGATGAATACGCCCGCAGCGCTTCCCGTCATCCGCCTGAAATCCGATCGTGCTCCCGGCCACCCGTGGGTATGGTCGGCACAACTGCACAAGCCCGAGTCAAAGCTGCCGCCGGGCAGCGTGGTCGAGGTGCAGGATGCGAAGGGGCGTTTCGTCGGCCGTGCATTCTGGAACGGCCATGCGCGCATTGCCCTTCGCCTGCTGGACACGCATCCGGATGCCGTGATCGACGCCGACTGGATCGCCGCGCGCATCGCCCGCGCGGTGCAGCTGCGCCGCGAGTGGCTGCAGCTCGACGAGGTCAGCGATGCCTGGCGCGTGGTGCACAGCGAAGGCGACGATCTTTCCGGCCTGATCGTCGATCGCTACGCCAACGTCATCGTCATCGAATACTTCGCTGCCGGCATGTGGCGTTTTCGCGAGGCGATCCACGCCGCCCTGCTCACCCACTTCCCCGGCGCGCAGCTGTACTGGTTCGCCGAGTCGCACGTGCAGAAGCAGGAGTCGTTCGACTGTCGCAGCCCCGAGGTGCCGGCGCCGTTCGAGGTGCACGAACACGGCCTGCGCTTCCACGCCGCGCCGGGGCTCGGCCACAAGACCGGCTTCTTCGCCGACCAGCGCGACAACCGCAAGCGCTTCGCCGAGCTGGCGAAAGGCCGCCGCGTGCTCGACCTGTGCTGCAACGCCGGCGGCTTCGCCGTGCACGCGATGGCCGGCGGTGCGCGCGAGGCGGTCGGCGTGGACCTGGACGCGGGCATCCTGGAAGTCGCCCGCGCGAATGCGGAAGCGAACCAGGTCGCGGTGACGTTCGAGCAATCCGACATCTTCGACTGGGTGCGCGCCGCCGTCGCGCGCGGCGAGAAGTACGACGCGGTGATCCTCGACCCGGCCAAGCTCACCCGCGACCGCAGCAAGGTGATGGACGCGCTGAAGAAGTACTTCGCGATGAACCGCATGGCGCTGGACATCATCCCGTCCGGCGGCCTGCTGCTGACCTGCTCGTGCACCGGCCTGGTCGGCGAAGGCGAGTTCCTGGAGATGCTGCGCCGGGTGGCGCTCAACGCCGGCCGCACGATCCAGGTGCTGGAAGTGCGCGGCGCCGGCGCCGACCACCCGTTCCGCACCGACGTGCCGGAAGGGCGCTACCTGAAGGCAGTGTTCTGCCGGGTGGATTGAGGGATTCCGGCTTTTTTCTGCAACAACGCGGCGCGGGTCAGGATTTGCGCGGCAGCCGGCCGCGCAACGAGGCGGCGTCGAACGGGCCGGGCTCGGCGATCAGCGCGCGCGCCGCGTCCACCTGGTCCCACGTGTTCCACAGCAGCACGCCGCGCACGCGCCCACCGTCGAGGTAATACACCACGCCTTCGCGGTTCGGTTCGCGCCAGTCCTCGACCACCTCCAGCCGCGTATCGAGCAGGCCCACCGCCTCGTAACCCAGGTCGAACAGGTCGGAGTAGAAGAACGGCTGGGTGACGTACTCTTCCGCGATCCCGGCCATCGCGCGGCCGGCGAGCCGGCCCATGCCGACGGCGGCGTCCTCGTGCTCCACGCGCATCCGGCGATCCAGGCTCACGCTGTGGAAATTGGCCACGTCGCCGGCGGCCCAGATGTCCGGATCGCTGGTGCGCAGCTGCGCATCGACCAGGATGCCGTTGTCCACCGCCAGCCCCGCCTGTTCGGCCAGCGCGACGTTCGGCGTCACGCCGATGCCGGCCACGGCGGCCTCCACGCGCAGCAACGTGCCGTCGGACAGGCTCAGCTCCACGCCGCCATCCGTGGGATTGCTGCCGGTGACCTGCGCGCCGGGTCGCACGTCCACGCCATGGCGCGCAAAGTAGTCGGTGATGAAACGCGCCAGTCCCTCGGGATAACGTCCTGCCCCCAGCAGCTCGCCGGGAAACAGCAGGCTGACCTTGCAACCCAGCGCGGCCAGCGAGGCAGCCAGTTCGCAGCCGATGAAGCCGCCGCCGATCACCGCGATGTACGCGCCGGGCTGCGCGAAACCGTGCAGCGCCTGGTAATCCGCCAGCGTGCGGTAATGGATCAGCCGCTTGCCGCCCTCGAACGGCAGCTGCCGCGGCGTGGCACCGGTGGCCAGCAGCAGGCGGCGATAGCGGTAGGTGTCGCCGCGGTCGTCGCGCGCGACGCGGGTGGCGCGGTCGAGCGATTCGATCCGCCGGCCGAGATGCAGGGTGGCGCCGCTGGCCGCGGTGGCCAGGTCGACGTCGGCGGGCGACTTGTCGCCCTTCCACAGCCCCTTGCTGAGCGGCGGGCGCTGGTACGGCGCCGAGGTCTCGTCGCCGACCAGGCCGACGTCGGCCGCCGGATCGACCTCGCGGATCGCCTTGGCGGCCGCATCGGCGGCCATGCCTGCGCCGATGATCAGGTAATCGTGGACATGTTCCATGACCTTCTCCTTGAACAAGCACTCCGCCCATCATGCACCACGCCCGCCATTCCAGCGTGAAACGCCGGCGCAGGCCATGAGACGGCTCGACGTACACTGGATGCATCGAACCCGGGAAACGTTCCATGCCACTCAACGAGATCCTGCAGATCGTCCTCGTCATCCTGCTTGTGCTGGTGCTGCTGTTGCAGCTCGTCACGCTGCTGCGCGGCCGCGACGGCGCGGGCGTGAGCGCAAAACTGGATGCACTGAAGGACGACAGTGCCCGGGTCGAGCGCACCCTGCGCGAGGAGCAACGCGCCGGTCGGGAGGAGTTGCAACAGGGTTTCGACCGTTTCCGCGGCCATGTGGGGGAGCAGCTCGGCGGCATGTCGCAGCAGCAGGCCGAGCGCATCGAGGGCTTCGGCCAGCGCCTGGCTGCGCTCACCGACGGCACCAGCCAGGGTCTGCAGACCCTGGCGCAGCAACTCGCGGAGGACGCGCGCAAGAGCCGCGCGGAGACCACGCTCGCGCTCAACCGCTTCGGCGAACAGCAGCAGCAGCGCCTCGCCGCACTCAGCGCCGAACACGAGAAGCGCATGGGCGAGGTGCGCGCCACGCTGGAGGCCAAGCTCGGCGCGATCCAGCAGGACAACGCGGCCAAGCTGGAGCAGATGCGCGCCACCGTGGACGAGAAGCTGCACGCCACGCTGGAAAATCGCCTCGGCGAATCGTTCAAGCTGGTCTCCGAGCGGCTGGAGGCGGTGCAGCGCGGCCTTGGCGAGATGCAGGGCCTGGCCGTCGGCGTGGGCGACCTCAAGCGCGTGCTGGGCAACGTGAAGACCCGCGGCGTGCTGGGCGAGACCCAGCTCGGCGCGCTGCTCGAACAGCTGCTGACGCCCGACCAGTACGCGGTCAACGTGGCCGTCGCACCCAACTCAGACGCGCGGGTGGAGTACGCCATCCACATGCCCAACGGCGTCGATGGCGCCGCGCTGTGGTTGCCGATCGACGCGAAGTTTCCACTCGAGGACTACCAGCGCCTGCAGGAAGCCCACGAGAACGCCAATGCCGCGGCCGCCGCCGATGCCGCCAACGCGCTGGAACGGCGCGTGCGCGAGGAGGCCAAGCGCATCCGCAGCAAATACGTGGTGCCGCCGCATACGGTGGATTTCGCCATCCTGTTCCTGCCGACCGAAGGCCTGTTCGCCGAAGTGCTGCGGCGGCCGGGCCTGTTCGAGTCGCTGCAGCGCGAACACCACATCACCGTGGCCGGACCGACCACGCTGGCGGCGATCCTGACCAGCCTCAAGGCCGGTTTCCGCACGCTGGCGATCGAGAAGCGCAGCAGCGAGGTGTGGCAGCTGCTGGGTGCGGTCAAGACCGAGTTCGGCAAGTTCGGCGCCGTGCTGGACAAGGTCAAGAAGAATCTGGACCAGGCCAGCAACCAGATCGATGCGACGGGCGTGCGCACGCGCGCGATCGAACGCAGGCTGCGCGGCGTCGAAACACTGCCCGGCGAGGTCAGCCAGCAACTTCTCGATACCGCCCCCGCCACGGAGGACGGCGACGAACCGGCGGCCGACTGAGCCTCAGCGTCGCCAGCGGAACACGTCCTCCACCCCCACGCCGAACGCATGGGCAATACGGAAGGCCAGCTCCAGCGACGGCGCGTATTTGCCGCCTTCCAGCGCGATCACCGTCTGCCGCGTGATGCCGCAGGCATCGGCCAGCGCCTGCTGGGTCATTTCGCCATGCTCGAAGCGCAGCTTGCGGATGCTGTTGTCGATCGGCGTGCCGCTCATGCGCTGCGCCGGTCGTGCCAGTAGGCCATGCCGGTGGCCAGGTATTCCAGCAGGCACGACGCCATCAGGCCGACGATCAGCAGGTTGGCGACCGCCATCGGCCGGGCCCAGGCGAGGCGTTCCAGCGGCGAGAACGCGAACATCACGGCCAGGCCGATCACGAACACCGACAAGCCGACCCGCGCCCAACCGCAGGCGCGCGCCTCGATCTGGCGATCGCGCTCGTCCTGTTCCACCGTGTCGCGCCAGCGATGCCGCAGCAGCTGCATCACCACCAGCCAGCCGACCACCAGCATGCCGATGTGCCGGCCGATCGCCGAGGCCTCCGGCGCCATCGACCCATCCGCAGCCACCATCTGCGAACCGCGCAGGAGGTAGTAGGCGCCGATGGCCGCGGTGAAGACCAGGCCGATCCAGGCCCGCTGCTCGCCCGGCGACACCGGTGCCGCCGACTCGTCCCGGGCCGCCATCGCGGCGGATTCCTGGAGCGTGGCCCAGAGCAGGTACCAGACCAGCCAGGCGCCACCAAGCACGGCCAGCCCGCCGGGCCAGCCCAGATCCACGTCGGGCAGCACGAACAGCACGTAGAACGCCGCCATGGACAGCGGAACCAGGACGAAGTAGCGCAGGTTGCGCGACATGGTGTCATCTCCATCGGACGTTGTGTACGTTATACATTACATCATGTCTTGTCAGACTGACAATGGCCTCCCCGCGCGGGAACCCCGGCGACACAGACGTCATCAGGTTGGGAACGTTAAACTGGCAAATCAGCCATCCCGAGGCCCCCGCATGAACGAAGAGCATCATTCCCAGGAAGTCAGTCAGCAGCAGGCCGAGGACGCGGTGCGTATCCTGCTGCGCTGGGCCGGCGACGACCCCACGCGGGAGGGCCTGCTGGACACGCCCAAGCGGGTGACCAAGGCCTACCGGGACTGGTTCTCGGGCTACGAATCGGACCCGGCGGAGTTCCTGCGGCGCACCTTCGAGGAAGTGGCCGGCTACGACCAGATGGTGGTGCTGCGCGACATCCAGTTCGAGAGCCATTGCGAGCACCACCTGGCGCCGATCATCGGCCGCGCCCACGTCGGCTACATGCCGACCAACCGCGTGGTCGGCATCAGCAAGCTGGCCCGCGTGGTCGACGGCTTCGCACGCCGCCTGCAGGTGCAGGAGAAACTGACCGCGCAGATCGCCCATTGCATCCAGGAAACCCTGCAGCCCAGCGGCGTGGCGGTGGTGATCGACGCCAGCCACCAGTGCATGACCACCCGCGGCGTGCACAAGCGCGGCGTGTCGATGGTGACCAGCCAGATGCTGGGCAGCTTCCGCGACGATGTGCGCACGCGCAACGAGTTCCTGCAGTTCATCGGCATCCACGGAAGCGCCCGCTGAACATGCGCCCCCGCTGGTGCGCCGTGCCGCTGCTGTGGCTGGCAGCCCTTGCGCACGCGCAGGATTCACGCGTCGCCTACCTGGGGTTCTTCGATCGCGACGGCGACGGCAAGGTCAGCGTCGCCGAATACGTCCAGTACATGAGCCGCGGCTTCGCGCAGATGGATGCCAACGGCGACGGCATGCTGGAGACGGACGAACTGCCCGGCCGCCGCGGCGAGCCGATTTCGCTCCCGGCATTCCAGGACAACCTGCGCCGCCAGTTCCATCGGCTGGACCGCAACCATGACGGCAGCCTGGATGCGCGCGAGTTGACCGCGCCGCCGCGCTAGGTCGGCCGACGCCCCCGACCCTGCCCGGCGACATCCACGCCGGGCAGGAAGATCGACTCGATCGGCCGCCCGAACAGGCGCGCAATCCGGAACGCCAGCGGCAGGCCGGGGTCGTACTTGCCGGTCTCGATCGCGTTCACCGTTTGCCGCGACACGGCCAGGCGTTCGGCCAGCTCGGCCTGCGACCATGCCTGTTCGCCGCGCAACTCGCGCAGGCAGTTGTTCATCGGCGGGACTCCGGCATCGATCGGCCTTGCAGCGGGGGGAGCTTGTTGCCCGGCACTTTCCGCGAGAAGACGAAGTGCCTGCCCACGGCGAAGCGGGCCATCGGATCAACAGCGAGAAAAGGCAAAGCGGATGCCGGCGTGACCGGTTTTCCGGCTGTCCGCAGCCGCGGGCACGACGGCGGGAGAGGGATTCGCCGCTGGCGAAGGGGGTTCACGGCGGGCTCCGGACGCGCAGGCAATCTTCCCGCCGCGAAGCTATCGGGCCGACTGAATAGTGTCAAGCCCACTTGACCAAAGTTAAGCTGTCAGACGAATTGCGGTTGCTCAAGCCTCATATATCAGTACAATTTGTGACGCAATTGGCACTTCGTGTGACGCAATCTGTAGGGGAACGCCGACAAACGCTGCCAATTTTTTGCCCCACGGCAGAAAAACCACATGGCAGTTCGTGGCGGCGAGGGGTAATCAGGACGATCAGGATGATTGGCATGCCGGTTGCTTCAGCCACCGCAAGCCACGGCAGATCGTGGTCTGCATTTCATCCGGGGGGTGAATTTCGCCAGAACCCGCCGGTTTACCAGATGCCTTGCCGCCAACGGGCTTTACCTCGTGCGGTGATGGCGAAATCCCGAAACCATCCATCCAACGAGGAACACCATGAACAAGACTCTGCTTTCCACCGCACTGGTCGCCGTGATCGCCGCCACCGCCTTCGCGCCGACCGCCCAGGCAGCCAACACCGGCACCATCACCATCTCCGGCAAGGTGCTGTCCGACACCTGCACCGTCGCCGTCAATGGCGGCGCCACCGTGGCGCTGCCCACCGTGATGACCGCCAGCCTGGGCACCGTGGGCGCCACCGCCGGCACCACGCCGTTCACCGTTGCGCTGACCGGCTGCGACACCAACACCACCACCGCCGCGATGAGCTTCAGCGGCAGCAACATCGACGCCGGCACCGGCAACCTGAAGAACACCGTCGTCGGCGGCTCCAACGTGCAGATCCAGTTGCTCAATGGCGCCTCCCTGATCAACGCGTCCAGCGGCGCCAATGCTCCGGTGATCAACGTCACCAGCGGCAGCGGCAGCGTGGCCATGAACGCCCGCTACGTCGCCGCCAGCGCCGCGGCCACAGCCGGCCTGGTCGCCTCGACCGTCAACTTCACCCTGAGCTACCAGTAAGCGCGACATCGGCGCGCCGCAGTCGCCATGGCGGCTGCAGCGCGCCGTTTTTTTGCCAGCCGCCATCACCGCCCCACCATCCCGGGAACCCTCCGATGAAGAACCTGCTCGCCCTTGGCGCCATGCTGATTGCCTTGACGGCCTTCAGTGGCGCGGCCGATGCCAGCGTCGTGATCGGCGGCACCCGCGTGGTGTTCCCGGCCGCCAGTGGCGAAGTCACCGTGCGCCTGAACAACAACGGCCAGCAACCAGCCCTGGTCGAAGCCTGGATCGACGCCGGCAACCCCGATTCCACCCCCGATACCGCGCGCGTGCCGTTCCTGATCACGCCGCCGCTGTTCCGCATGAACGCCGGCAAGGGCCAGAGCCTGCGCATCGTCTACACCGGCCAGCCGCTGCCGACGGATCGCGAGTCGCTGTTCTGGCTGAACGTGCTCGAGATCCCGCCCAAGCCCGGCACCGTCAATGGCGAGACGCAGAACACCTTGCAGTTCGCCGTGCGGTCGCGGCTGAAGCTGTTCTTCCGCCCGGCCGGCCTGGCCGGCAACCCGCTGACCGCCGCCTCGCAGATCACCTGGTCGGTGGCCAGCGACGGCCATGCGCTGGTGGCGCACAACCCGACGCCTTACCACGTCACGTTCAGCAAGGTGTCGCTGAGTGCCGGCAAGGCGGCGTTGGCGACCGACGCGGGCATGGTCGCGCCGCTGTCAACCTTGCGCCTGCCGCTTGCCGAAGGCGCACCGGCCCCTGCCGCCGGCACCGCCGTCGCGTTCACCACGATCAACGACTTCGGCGCCGCCGACGCCAACCAGGGCACGATCACGCCGTGAAGCGCGCACGCGCCCGCGCATCGACGCCCCGCGCGCGCGCAGTCGCCAGCCGTCGGCTGGCGTTGTCGATCCTGCTGGCGCTGGCCACCGCCGCCGGTGCCGCCCACGCTGCCGCGGCCAACGCCGACGCCGGCGCCGCGGCCGACGCGGCGGATGCCAACTTCGACCGCAGCATGCTCGCCGGCGCGGGCCAGAACACCACCGACCTGTCGCGCTTCGAACGCGGCAATTTCGTGCCTGCCGGAAACTACAGCGTCGACATCTACCTCAACGACGCGCCGGTCGGCCGCCGCGACGTGCGCCTGGCCGCGCCCTCGCCCGACGCCAGCGCCACGCCCTGCGTGACCCCGGCGCTGCTGGACACCCTGGGCCTGCACCCGGCCGATCTCTCCGACGCGCTGCTTGCGGAAATGGCCGACCCTGCCGCCTGCGTCGACATCACGCGCGTGATCCCGGGCGCCAGCCTCGCCTTCGACCTCGGCGACCTGCGACTGGACGCCAGCGTGCCGCAGGCGTTCCTGGGCCGCGTGGCGCGCGGTTATGTCGACCCGCAGTACTGGGACGAAGGCGTGACCGCGGGCCTGCTCAACTACAACTTGAACAGCTACCGCACCGGCGCCGGCGGCCTGCACCAGACCTCGACCTACCTGGGCCTGGATGCCGGCATCAACTTGGGCGCCTGGCGGGTCCGCCACGACTCGACGCTGGACTGGCAATCGGGCACCGGCGCGGCCGGCTCCACGCACCACTGGCAGAACATCGCCACCTACGCCCAACGCGACCTGACCGCACTGCGCGCGCAGCTGACCGTGGGCGACTCCTGGACCAGCGGGGAGATCTTCGACAGCTTCGGCCTGCGCGGCGTGCAGATCGCCACCGACGACCGCATGCAACCGCAGTCGCTGCGCGGCTACGCACCCACCGTGCGCGGCGTGGCCGACAGCAACGCCAAGGTGGTGGTGCGCCAGAACGGCATGCTGATCTACCAGACCACGGTCGCGCCCGGCCCGTTCGTGATCGACGACCTCTATGCGACCGGCTACGGCGGCGATCTCGAAGTCAGCGTGACTGAAGCCAGCGGCCGCGTGCACAGCTTCTCGGTGCCCTACGCCTCGGTGCCGCAGCTGCTGCGCCCCGGCGTCAACCGCTTCAGCATCGCGGCGGGGCAGATGCGCGAGCAGACCATCGAGGACGAGCCGAACGTGGTGCAGGCCACCCTGCAGCACGGCTTCACCAACCTGCTCACCGGCTATGCCGGCGTGGTGGGCTCGGAAGGTTACGGCGCCATGCTGCTGGGCAGCGCGCTCAACACCCGCTACGGCGCGTTCGCGATGGACATCACCGGCGCGCGCACGCGCATCCCCGGCCTCGACACCATGTCCGGCCAGAGCGTACGGCTGAGCTACAGCAAGATCATGGCGCCCACCGGCACCTCGCTGTCGGTGGCGGCCTATCGCTATTCCACCAGCGGCTACCTGACTTTGCGCGATGCGGCGCGCGCGCGCGACTACGCGCAACGCGGCCTGCCGGTGTTCGCCAGCGGCCCGGCCCGGCCGATCCTGATCAACGGCGTGCCGGTGGCCGGCCTGCTCACCCCGCAGCAGCAGGCGGCGCTGGCCGGCATCAACTACACCGGCGCGCTGGACACCGTGGGCGTCGATCGCCAGCGCAACAATTTCAGCATCAACCTCAGCCAGCGCCTGGGCGCGACCGGCGGCTCGCTGTACGTCACCGGTTCGGCGCGCGACTACTGGAACCGCGGTGGCACCGACACCCAGTTCCAGGTCGGCTACAACAACTCGGTGGGCCGGCTGAACTACAACGTCTCGGCCAGCCGCGAGCGCAACCTGTTCGGGCGCAGCGAAAACCGCTTCATGCTCAACCTCACGATCCCGCTGGGCAACGGCGCGCATGCGCCGATCCTCACCGGCGCGCTGAGCCGCACCGGCAGCGACGCCACGCAGGAGCAGGCCACCGTCAGCGGCACCGCCGGCAGCAACGACCAGTTCAACTACGGCGTCACCGCTACCCACGACAACGGTCGCGACAGCGGCTCGGTGGGCACCAGCGGCAGCGTCAACGCCGGCTATCGCGGCAGCCACGTGCAGGTCAACGTCGGCGTCGGCGCGGGCAGCGGCTATTCGCAGGCCTCGTTCAACCTGGCCGGCGGCATCGTCGCGCATCCCGGCGGCGTCACCTTCGGCCAGCCGCTGGGCGACACCGTGGGCCTCGTCGAGGCACGGGACGCCGCCGGCGCGCGGGTCATCAACGCCGCGGGCGTGAGGATCGGGCACAACGGCTATGCGCTGATCCCGTACCTCACTCCGTACCAGCTCAACCGCATCGACATCGACCCCACCGGCCTGTCGCTGGACGTGCAGTTGGACAACACCAGCGCGCAGATCGCGCCGCGCGCCGGCGCGGTGGTGCTGATCAAGTTCAAGAGCGAAAGCGGCCGCTTCGTGCTGATCCAGACCCGCCTGGCCGACGGCAACACGCTGCCGTTCGGTGCCGAAGTGGATGACGCGCGCGGCACGCTGGTGGGCGTGGTCGGCCAGGCCGGGCAGATCATGGCGCGATTGCCGAACGACAGCGGCTCGCTGCGGGTGAACTGGCAAACGGATGATGGCGCATCGCATTCATGCACCCTCCCCTATGACCTCGCAAAGTCGAACGGCACGGCTGCGGGAATCCGGCGGATCGAGGCCACCTGCGTCGCACCCGACCTTCGAGCAAAGCTTGCAGAGGCCCGCCCATGAGCAACGGTCCCATCACCTCCATCCCGCGGGCATTCCGATTGCCGAACCGGTGGCTCCTGCTGCTGGCTTGCGCCCTGCTGGCGGCAACGCCCGTCGCGCATGCCGGCTGCTCCTTCAGCCGTGGCGACTCAACAGGCACGTATTCCGTTGGCGTCCCGGCGACCATCGTCAACGATCCCGGCATCCCGGTGGGCGCCACGCTCTACACCTCCGGCCTGACCGGAATCAGCCAACCGGTGAGTTTCAAGTGCAACGGCAACCAGAACTACTGGGGCCTGACGAACCGTGCCGGCGCGACTCCCGCTGCCGGGCAATACCTGTTCCCGATCGGCACCACCGGCATCAGCTTCCGGATCACCCAGACTTCGGGCAGCTACCCCGGACTCATCGGCCCCTGGCCGTTCCAGAGCCTGGACGGCAGCTCCACCTGGACTGAAGCGGACCCCGTCACGGTCGAGCTGGTGAAGACCGGCAATATCGCCGACGGCACGGTGGTGTCCGGCGCACTCGCCGACTTTCAGGCCGGCACCGTCAGCAACAACATTGTCGACGCATCCATCGTGCTGGCCGGATCGCTGACTTTCGTGGCCCCGGCCTGCAGCGTGCCGTCAAGCCTGACCGTGCCGCTGCCGACGGTCACCACCAGCGCTCTCGCCGGCGGGACCGGCGTGACCACGGGTGACAAGCCTTTCGCGATCCCGCTGACCTGCTCGGCAAACGCCAAGCTGGCGATCACGCTGGACTCGACCAACCCGGTCAGCCGACCCAACGGCGTGTTGTCGAACAGCGGGACGGCAACGGGAGTCGGTATCCAGATCGTCTGGAACGGCGCGCCGGGAACCAGCGGCAATCCGGTCGCGCTGGGCACGGCCGTCACCTTCAACGCAGCCAGTGGTGCGTCGCAAATCCCGCTGGTCGCACGCTACTACCGGACCACGGGAGCGCTTGCATCGGGGTCGGTCACGGCGACAGCCACCTATACGTTGACCTACCCCTGAAGGACGCGCGACAACGCCGGATGGCGGGCCCGACCCCTCCTCACTCGTAGGTGTGCACGACAAGCTTCGCGGCGGTTGCGCCATGCTGGTTGCGGGTGAAATAGGTCAGCAGGCGATCGCCGGCGACACGCGTCGCATCCAGATCCAGCACCACGCGCGAATACGGCCGCCCGGGATCGGTCGCGGTCTGGCCGCAGGCGAGTCGCAGCGGCGCGCGGGCGTCTACGGCCGGGGCGGCGATGCTGGCGGCAAGGTAGTGGGCCGGCACGGTACAGGTCGGTTCGACCACCGCGCCGGAAAACGAGATGCGCCCACTGGCGGCCTTGGCCACCGAGAAGGCGCCCAGCAGAGCCAGCGCCATCCATGCGCCTCCGACCACGTTGCTGCTCCACGAACTCCTCATGCCCTGCACCTCTTGCGCAAACCCGCCTGTGACGGGGCGACTCAAGTGGCTTTTCGGCAGCGCTTGTGCGGGCTTTAGCGGCGGAGCCGGCGCGCATCGCAAACTGTGATGTGCGTCACGTTTCAGCCGGGCAAGAACGCCATGCCGCTTCCATGTCCGCCTGCATACCGCCCCGCGCGTGATGCGCGCGTGGAAGAGGCGTGAACCGGGAAGGTCGGCGACGTCAGCGCGAGGAGATGTACTTCTCGCGGCGGATCTGTTTCACCGGCAGGCCGAACTCCTGCAGGGCGGCGTAGGCGGCATCGACCATGTTGGGGTTGCCGCAGAGGTAGGCAATGTCGCGTTCGGCGCTGGGCCCGAGTTCGGCCAGCACGTGCTGCACGTGGCCGGCGCGATCGCCGGGGCGCGGCACGGCGCGGGCCTCGCGGCTGAGGCAGCCGTGGAACAGGAAGCCGGGGTGGCGCTGCGCGAACGCCTCGAACTCCTCGCTGTAGAGCAGTTCGGTTTCGTTGCGGGCGCCGTACAGCAGCACCACTTCGCGATTGCCGCCCGCCAGCAGTTTCTCGATCTGCGGCAGCATCGCGCGGTACGGGGTGACCCCGGTGCCGGTGGCCAGCAGCAGGTAGCGCGGGTGGGTGTCGGCCTCCTGCAGGCAGAAGCGGCCGTACGGGCCACTGGCGTCGATCACGCCGCCGACCGGCAGCTCGCCGAGCAGCTTCGTCGCGGCGCCGCCTTCGACGTAGCTCACCGCGATCTCGATGTGCGGCACGGGCGAGGAGCCGTCGCCCACGCTGCCCACCGAATAACTGCGCTTGGTCGGCGTGCCGTCGTCGTAGTGGAAATGCACCTGCAGGAACTGGCCCGGCTGGAACGCCAGCGGTTGCCCGTCGACACGCTCGAACACCAGGTGGCGCACCGTCGGTGCGAGCATGCGGGCGTCGACGAGACGGAGCTGGAAGGATTCGGCCATGGTTTTCCCGAAACAGTGTGTGCGTCGGGCGGGCCCGGACGGTGATGGTCAGCCCCGTATAATAAGCGGCTTGTCCCCCTTGGCGCAGCCCATGTCCTTCACCCAAAACGATTCGCCCCCCGCGCTGGTCGTCGACAACCTGCGCAAGGTCTACCGCAACGGCGTGGAAGCGCTCAAGGGCGTCAGCCTCACCGTGCAGCAGGGCGACTTTTTCGCCCTGCTCGGCCCCAATGGCGCGGGCAAGTCGACCCTGATCGGCATCCTCTCCTCGCTGGTCAACGCCAGCAGCGGCGATGCATTGGTGTTCGGCCGTTCGGTCATGCGCGAGCGCAGTGCGGCGATGCAGCTGATCGGGCTGGTGCCGCAGGAGATCAACTTCAACCAGTTCGAGAAGCCGTTCGACATCTGCGTCAACGAGGCTGGCTTCTACGGTATCCCGCGCAAGCCCGCCGCCGAACGCGCCGAGAAATACCTGAAGGAACTGCGCCTGTGGGACAAGGCGTTCCACCAGGCGCGCGAGATGTCCGGCGGCATGAAGCGCCGCCTGATGATCGCCCGCGCGATGATGAACGAGCCCAAGCTGCTGATCCTGGACGAGCCCACCGCCGGCGTGGACATCGAGATCCGCCGTTCGATGTGGCACTTCGTCAGCGCCATCAACGCGGCCGGCACCACGGTGATCCTGACCACGCATTACCTGGAGGAAGCCGAGTCGCTGTGCCGCAACATCGCGATCATCGACCACGGCACCATCATCGAGAACACCAGCATGAAGCGCCTGCTGGCGACGCTGGACGTGGAAACCTTCGTGCTCGACCTGGCCGAACCGCCGGGCGAGCTGCCGACCGTGGCCGGCATCGCCCTGCACCGCGTCGACGAGCGCACCCTGGAGGCCGAGATGGCCCGCAAGCAGGATCTCAACACGCTGTTCAGCGCACTCACCCACCACGGCATCACGGTGCATTCGATGCGCACCAAGACCAACCGGCTGGAGGAACTGTTCGTGCGGCTGGTCGAACAAGGCCGCACCCCGGAGCGGGAGAAGGCGGCATGAGCAGTTCCACCAACCTGGTCGCGCTGTACACCGTCGCGCGGCGCGAAATCGTGCGCATCCTGCGCATCTGGACCCAGACGCTGATCCCGCCCGTCATCACGATGACGCTGTACTTCATCATCTTCGGCAAGCTGATCGGCAGCCGCATCGGCCCGATTGCGGGCGGGTTCAGCTACATGCAGTACATCGTGCCCGGCCTGGTCATGATGTCGGTCATCAACAACAGCTACATGAACATCTCCAGCTCGTTCTACGGCGCCAAGTTCCAGCGCTCGGTGGAGGAGATGCTGGTGGCCCCGATGGCCAACTGGGCGATCCTCTCCGGCTACGTGATCGGCGCGGTCGCACGCGCCCTGGTGGTCGGCGCGCTGGTGCTGGTGGTCGCGCTGTTCTTCACGTCGCTGCACGTGGCGCACCCGCTGACCGCGCTGGCCGCGGTGCTGCTGGGTGCGGTGATCTTCGCGCTGGCCGGGTTCATCAACGCGGTGTTCGCCAGCAAGTTCGACGACATCGCCCTGGTGCCCACCTTCGTGATCACGCCGCTGACCTACCTGGGCGGCGTGTTCTATTCGATCGACATGCTGGGCGAGCCATGGCGCGCCATTTCCCACGCCAATCCGATCCTGTACATGGTCAACGCGTTCCGTTACGGCGTGCTCGGCATCAGCGACGTGTCGGTGGGCTGGGCCTTCGCGGTGATGCTGGGGTTCATCGCGGGGCTGTCGATCGCGGCGCTGCAACTGCTCAGGCGCGGCGTGGGGCTGAGGAGCTGAGAATCGGGAATAGGGAATAGGGAATCGAGAATAGGTAAAAGCTGCAGAACGTGAGCCACGCGCCTCGCCCAATGCCCGAAAACCATACGAAATCCGATCAGAGCGACCTCACCCAACCTCACCGATTCCCGATTCCCGATTCCCCATTCCCGATTCCCGGCCTTATGCGCGTAAACAAGTACATCAGCGAAGCCGGCCTGTGTTCGCGCCGCGAAGCCGACGAATGGCTGCTGGCCGGGCGCGTGAGCATCAACGGCGAGGTGGTCGGCACTGGCGCCAAGGCGCTGGACGGCGACGAGGTGCGCGTGGATGGCGAGATCGTCCGGGCGCGCGTGCTGGCCGCCACGCCGGCGGCGAAGAAGGCGGTCTACATCGCGCTGAACAAGCCGGCCGGCATCACCTGCACCACCGACCAGAGCGTGGCCGGCAACATCGTGGATTTCGTCGACCACCCGCAGCGGATCTTCCCGATCGGCCGGCTGGACAAGGATTCCGAAGGGTTGATCCTGCTCACCAGCAATGGCGACATCGTCAACGAGATCCTGCGCGCGGAAAACCACCACGAGAAGGAATACCTGGTCGGCGTGAACAAGGCGGTCACCGACGAGTTCATCGCCGGCATGAGCAAGGGCGTGCGCATCCACGGCCAGCTGACCCAGCGCTGCCGCGTGCGCCGGATCGCGAAGTTCGGCTTCGCCATCGTGCTGACCCAGGGCCTGAACCGGCAGATCCGCCTGATGGCGGCGGCGTTCGGCTATCGCGTGACCCAATTGCGCCGCGTGCGCATCGACAACGTGAAGCTGGCCCACCTGAAACCCGGCCAGTGGCGCAACCTCACCGACGCGGAGCTGAAGGGCTTGCTGCCCGGGCGCACGCAATGGTGAGCGCGTAGTCGCGGCGCGTCCTCAGGGCGGACACTGCCCGCCCTGCGGCAACTCAGGCCGCCGGCAGCGTCTGCAGATCCCAGCGCGGACGCACCTGCACGGTGGCGTCCTGATGCTGGCCGCCGGCCAGGCGGATCGCGCCGGCCAGGGCGATCATCGCGCCGTTGTCGGTGCAGAACGCCAGCCGCGGGAAATACACCCGGAACCCGTCGTGTTCGCCGGCCGCGGCCAGCTCCGCGCGCAGCCGGCGGTTGGCGCCGACACCGCCGGCAATCACCAGCCGCTGCGCGCCGCAGGCCTGCAAGGCGCGGCGGCACTTGATGATCAGCGTCTCCACGATCGCCTCCTCGAAGGCGCGGGCCACGTCGGCGCGGGTCTGCTCGCTCTGGTCCGATTTCTGCCAGGCCAGCAGCACCTGGGTCTTCAGGCCGGAGAAGCTGAAATCCAGCCCGGGCCGGTCGGTCATCGGCCGCGAGAAGCGGAACACCCCCGGCCGGCCCTGTTCGGCCAGTTTCGCCAGCGCCGGTCCGCCCGGGTAGGGCAGGCCCATCAGCTTGGCGGTCTTGTCGAAGGCCTCGCCGGCGGCGTCGTCCAGGGTGTCGCCCAGGATGGTGTACTGGCCGATCGCCTTGACCTCGACCAGCAGCGAATGGCCGCCGGACACCAGCAAGGCCACGAACGGCGGCTGCGGCGGGTCCTGCTCCAGCAGCGGGGCCAGCAGGTGGCCTTCCATGTGGTGGACGGCGACGGCCGGCACGTCCAGCGCCCAGGCCAGCGCGCGGCCCACCGAGGCCCCCACCAGCAGCGCGCCGACCAGGCCGGGACCGGCCGTGTAGGCCACCCCGCCGAGATCGCGCACGCCCAGCCCGGCCTGCGCCAGCGCCTCGCGGATCAGCGGCAGCAGCTTGCGCACGTGGTCGCGGCTGGCCAGCTCGGGCACCACGCCGCCGTAATCGGCGTGCAACTTGATCTGGCTGTACAGGGTATGGGCCAGCAGGCCCGCCCCCGGGGCATCCGGCTGCCAGCGCAGGATGGCTACGCCGGTCTCGTCGCAGGAGCTCTCGATGCCCAGCACCGGCCGGTGGGCCGGCTTTGAAAATTCTTTGTTATCCACGGTATAATTCGCGGCTCACCACTTTCCACTGTCCCGCACAGGCGGGCAGATTACCACCTGGAGTTTCCATGCCCAACGTAAAAGTTCGCGAGAACGAGCCGTTCGAGATCGCACTGCGTCGTTTCAAGCGTACCTGCGAGAAGGCCGGCGTGCTGGCCGAGACGCGCAAGCGCGAGTTCTACGAAAAGCCGACCCAGGAGCGCAAGCGCAAGCGCGCTGCCGCCGTCAAGCGCCACCTGCGTCGCCTCTCGCGCGACGTTTCGCGCAAGGTCCGCCTGTACTGAGCGCCCTCCCCGCCGCGCGTCGGCGGGTCGAGCGGCAACAGTCATGCGGCAGGCGCGGGTTCTCGCTGCCGCCGCAAGCATCCGGATAGGCCATGGCCGGCGTTGTTCCCAGGGACAACGCCGGCTTTGCCGTTTCCGACGAATCGGAATTCCACCCAACGAGGCATCGCCATGACGCTCAAGCAGCAGCTCACCGAGGACATGAAGACCGCCATGCGCGGCGGCGACAAGCCGCGGCTGGGCGTGATCCGGCTGATGCTCGCGGCGATCAAGCAGCGCGAGGTGGATGAGCGCATCGAGCTGGACGATGGCCAGGTGCTCGCCGTACTGGAAAAGATGATGAAGCAGCGCAAGGACTCGGTCAGCCAGTACGTCGCTGCCCAGCGCGAAGACCTGGCCGAGGTGGAGCGCGCCGAGATGGCCGTCATCGAAACCTACCTGCCCGCCAAGCTGGGCGAAGCCGAGATCGACGCGCTGATCGCCGCCGCGATCGCCGACACCGGCGCCAGCTCGCCGCGGGACATGGGCAAGGTGGTGGCCGCGGTGAAGGACAAGGCCGCCGGCCGCGCCGACATGGGCGTGGTCTCCGCACGCATCAAGGCCCGCCTGGCCGGCTGACGCGCCGCCCGGTCGGCGATGCGCCGCCTTCACGCCGCTCCCGCTACAACCTCCGGAAACCCCATCGCCTTCCGGAGGACCGCATGCTGAAGTGGGCCATCATCTTCGCCATCATTTCGCTGATCACCGGCTGGCTCGGCTTCGGCGGCGTATCCGGCGCCACCGCGACCATCGCCAAGGTGCTGTTCGCGTGCTTCGTGATTCTGTTCCTGCTGGCCGTGCTGGCCCTGGTCGGCGTGATCAGCCTGTTCTAGCCGGCCCGACCACGCGCCGGCGCCAGGTCGCCTCGCGGTATGCCACCGGTCGGCGCCAGCGCGCCTCTCCGGCGGCGACCGACTAGACTAGGCGGTCTATGCGCGGCCTGATCCCCGACAGCTTCATCGATGAACTGCTTGCCCGCGTCGACATCGTCGACGTGATCGAGCGGCGCGTGCCGTTGAAGAAGGCCGGCCGCGAGTGGACCGCCTGCTGCCCGTTCCACAACGAGCGCACGCCGTCGTTCTACGTCAGCCCGGCCAAGCAGTTCTTCCACTGCTTCGGCTGCGGCGTGCACGGCAGCGCGATCAAGTTCCTGATGGACTACGACCGGCTGGAGTTCCCCGACGCGGTGGAGGAACTGGCGCAGTCCGTGGGCCTCACCGTACCGCGCGAAGGCGGCCGCGACGAGCGCCCGCGCGAGGACAAGACCGATCTCTACGCCCTGCTCGACGCCAGCGCCAGCTGGTACCAGCAGCAGCTGCCGGGCAACGTCGAGGCGAAGGCGTATTGCACGAAGCGTGGCCTGGACGCCGATACCATCGCGCGCTTCCGCCTCGGCTGGGCGCCGGCCGGCTACGACGGCGTGAGCAAGGCGCTGGGCAGCAGCCCGCGCCGCATGGAACTGCTCGAGGAGGCCGGCATGGTTTCCACCGGCGAACGCGGTAGCAAGTACGACCGCTTCCGCGAACGGCTGATGTTCCCGATCCTCGACCGGCGCGGGCGCGTGATCGCCTTCGGCGGGAGGGTGCTCAGCTCGGAGCAATCCCCCAAGTACCTCAATTCGCCGGAGACCACGCTGTTCCACAAGGGCCGCGAGCTGTTCGCGCTGTGGCAGGTGAAGCAGGCCAACACGAACCTGACCCGCATCGTGGTGGTCGAGGGCTACATGGACGTGATCGCGCTGCACCAGGCCGGCCTGCCGATCGCGGTGGCCACGCTGGGCACGGCGACCACGCCCGAGCACACCGAATTGCTGTTCCGCGCCGCGCCCGACGTGGTGTTCTGCTTCGATGGCGACCGCGCCGGCCGCGCCGCGGCGTGGAAGGCGCTGGAATCCGCGCTGCCGCGGCTGCGCGACGGCCGCCAGGCCTATTTCCTGTTCCTGCCCGACGGCGAGGACCCCGATTCGCTGGTGCGCAAGGAAGGCAAGGCCGGCTTCGAACGGCGCATCAAGGAAGCGATGCCGCTGTCGGACTATTTCTTCAACGAGCTGTCGCGCGATGTCGACATGGCCAGCCTCGACGGGCGCGCGCGGCTCGCCGAGCGCGCGCGGCCGCTGATCGCGAAGCTGCCTGACGGCGCCTTCCGCGACCTGATGGCGCAGGAGCTCGAAAAACGCAGCGGCGCCCGCGCGATGCTGCAGGCCGACCCCGCCGCCCATCGCGCGGTGCAGCGTCCGATGGCGGTGCAGCGCAGCCTGGTGCGCAGCGCCATCTCGCTGCTGCTGACCCAGCCGGGGATGGCCGACCGGGTGGAGAAACCCTATCGCTTCCTGCGCCTGGACAAGCCCGGCGTGGAGCTCCTGGCCGAACTGCTCGACCTGGCGCGCGCGCGTCCCGGCATCAACCCGGCGATGCTGGTGGAGCATTTCGCCGAGCGGCCGGAATATCCCTCGCTGCAGAAACTGATGGCCGCCACTGTGGTGGGCGAGGCCGAGGCGCAGGCCGCGGAGTTCTTCGATGCCCTGCGACGGATGGAGGAAGAAGCCGTCCGCCAGCGCCGCGACGCGCTCACTGCCAAGAGCCGCGAGGGTGCGCTGGACAGCGCCGAGAAGGCCGAGCTGCGCGAACTGCTGGCCGCCCGCGTGGCCCCGCCGACGGCGCCGGCATGAACGCCGCCGCGCTGCCGGAGGCCGCACGCGCCGTGCGGCATGCTGTCCCGGCGCGCCGCAAGGACGCCGCGGCTGTGGGATCATGCACGGCCGCGACCGGGACGCGACGGCAGAAGGCACGAAAACACTGATGGATCTGCTGCAGCAGCTGGTCACGATCTTTGCCGAGAACGGCTACCTGGCGGTCTTCATCGCGCTGATGATCTGCGGCGCCGGGTTGCCGCTGCCGGAAGACATCACCCTGGTCGCCGGCGGCGTGATCGCGGGCCTGGGCTACGCCAACG
The DNA here is from genome assembly GCF_052978325.1 of Rhodanobacter sp. UC4443_H10. Taxonomy (NCBI): domain Bacteria; kingdom Pseudomonadati; phylum Pseudomonadota; class Gammaproteobacteria; order Lysobacterales; family Rhodanobacteraceae; genus Rhodanobacter; species Rhodanobacter sp. UC4443_H10. Next base: position 2,198,629 of record NZ_CM129668.1, read on the forward strand.
TGCACGCGATGGTCGCGCTGGCGATGTTCGGCGTGCTGCTGGGCGACTGCGCGATCTTCCTGCTCGGCTACCGCTACGGCGCGCGCATCCTGCAATGGCGCTTCGTGGCGCGCATCCTCACGCCGGCGCGCTACGCGAAAGTGCAGGAGAAGTTTCATCGCTACGGCAACCGCGTGCTGTTCATCGCGCGCTTCCTGCCCGGCATGCGCACCACGATCTATCTCACCGCCGGCATGACCCACCGGGTCTCGTTCCTGCGCTTCCTGCTGCTCGACGGCAGCGCCGCGCTGATCAGCGTGCCGTTCTGGGTCTACCTGGGCTTCGTCGGCGCGGACAACCACCAGTGGTTGCTGACGTGGATGCACCGCGGCCAGGCCAGCCTGTGGGTGCTGCTGGGCATCCTGCTGCTGGTGCTGCTGGTCTCCTGGTGGCGGCACCGCCGCCGCGCCCGCTGCACGCTGGACTGAACCGCCTGCATGGCTCGGCGTCGCGCGGTTCCCGACAACTTCACGCTGGCCCTGCTCGGCACGGTGCTGCTGGCCTCGCTGCTGCCCTGCGAAGGCGGGGTCGCGCGCGTGTTCGACCTCGTCACCGATGCGGCCATCGCGCTGCTGTTCTTCCTGCACGGCGCCAAGCTGCCGCGCCAAGCGATCGTGCAGGGCATGACGCACTGGCGGTTGCACCTGACCGTGCTGGCCAGCACCTTCGTGCTGTTTCCGTTGCTCGGCCTGGCGCTGCGCCCGCTCGGCGACGCCGTGCTGACGCCAGAGCTGAGCCTGGGCCTGCTGTTCGTGTGCCTGCTGCCGTCGACCGTGCAATCGTCGATCGCGTTCACCTCGATCGCCGGCGGCAACGTGCCGGCCGCGGTGGTCAGCGCATCGACGTCCAACCTCCTCGGCATCGTGCTGACCCCGCTGCTGGCGGGATTGCTGCTGGAAAGCCACGGCAGCGGCGTCTCCTGGCATGGCGTGCTGGACATCGTGCTGCTGCTGTTGCTGCCGTTCGCGCTCGGCCACTTCGCCCGACGCTGGATCGGCACTTTCGTGGACCGGCACAAGCCGCTGCTTGGCTTCACCGACCAGGCCACGATCCTGCTGGTGGTCTACACCGCCTTCAGCGCTGCGGTGGTCGAAGGCCTGTGGCACGACACGCCGCCGTCTTCCCTGCTCGCCACCCTGGCCGCCTGCGCGCTGCTGCTGGCGGTGGTGATGCCGACCGTCACGTGGGCCGCGCGCCGCCTAGGCTTTTCGCGCGAGGACGAGATCACCATCGTGTTCTGCGGCTCCAAGAAGAGCATGGCCAGCGGCATCCCGATGGCGAAGATCCTCTTCGCCGGCCAGGCCGGCGGCCTCGGCGCGCTGGTGCTGCCGCTGATGGTCTTCCATCAATTGCAGTTGATGGTGTGCGCGGTGGTGGCGCGGCGCTACGCGGCGCGGGGCGTGCATTCGATGGTCGGGGATGATCGCGAGGCGGATTGATGGTTGGGGCAGTCGCGAGGACCGCATGGACGACCAACCCCTGCGGGAGACGACAGCGGCGGCTGACGAGTTCCGCTCCCCTGCACATTTCGGGCGAATTTCGAAGTTGCGGGAATCTGCTGTTTCCTCAGAGTGATGGCGATTTCACTTCCTTTGTCTGATCCACCCTCGCAGGCCTCTGCGCGCGGTACCGCTTCGACAGCGCGACCCGCAGCACCCAGAAGACAAGCAGGCCGATCACCAGAAGCTCCGGCAGTTGGAGCAGGAACGAGCCCTGCAAGGTCTTCGGGAAGAGGTCCTGTTGCCCGGTGAAAAACGAGCTGGCCGCGATATAGAGCGCCACGGACATTCGCCAGAGGTGCTGCAGGACTCGGGATCGGCGTTTCAGGCCGCCACGCGCGAGCGTCCATGCATCGCTGACGGCACCGAAGGCGGCGATCCCGGAAAACACGAAGTAGATCGCCGCGGGAACGATGAACGTGCCGTCGAGCACGTCTGCGTGGCCGTTCCGGGCCTCGATGCCAAGATGCAGGCCATAGGCGGCAACCGAAACCCCGACGGCCAGTACAAGCCATTCCAGGATGCCGGCCTCGCCGTCGGCGCGCCGGGCGGCGAGCCGGCCCGAACTGACCAGATAGGCCGTCAGTGCCGCCGCCAATACCGAGACACGCACGCCCGCCAGGACGGCGATATATCCACCCATGACCGCCATCACCAGCATCGAGGCAAAGAAGACGCGACCCGCCATGCGATGGGGCAGACTGCCCTTCGCCGCGATCATGGCCGCGGCTCCGGACAACAGACCCAGGGCTCCGCCAACGATATGCACCATCAACTGCCACGTCATGTCCCACCCCTCTCCCGTGCCGGATTTCGCGAGCGAAACGTTGACCGCGGGAAGGCGCGAAAGCGAGCCGTTTGCGATGGACGACGGCCTGGGCGGGTCGGCTGACGATCGTCGCGGACGAACGGCGGCGATGGGCTGCGCAGCCGGGTCGCACAGTGCGAATCCGCCCGCACCCTACTCTATAGTTGGTCCATGGCGACCACGGCTCCCGCGCTAGAACCACGAGGTCTGCACCCCCGCCTGCTGGGCTGGCGACGCGTGCGGCTCGTACTGATGACGAGCCTGGTGCTGAGCGTTCTCCTGCTGCCGAGTTGGGAGGGTCCGTGGGTCGTGCTGTTTGTCCGCATGATGTTCCTGGGCCTGTTCCAGCTGATGGTCTTCGGACTGTTCGAGCGCTGGCCCAGGCGCCTGCCGCGCTGGATGGCGCGCTGGGTGCTGCAGGTCGCAGGCGTGGCGATTGCGGTGCCGTTCGCCGTGGCGATCGCCTATTCGCTGACCACGTTTGGCGACGCAGTGCCCTGGCCGCGCAATGCAGACCGGCTGTCCGGCTTCGCGATGATCACCGGGCTGGGCCTCCTGCTGACGCCATGGATCGCCATGACGGCGTTGTACCGGCACATCAGCGGCCACGCGCAGCGCCAGGCGCTGGCCTTCGAGCTGGAGCGCAGCGAGTACGAGCGCAATGCCGCGCAAGCCCGTCTGCGGCTGTTGCAGGCGCAGGTCGAGCCGCATTTCCTGTTCAACACGCTGGCCAACGTGCGCGAGCTGGTCGATTCCGGCTCGCCGCAGGCCTCCGCGGTGCTCGGCAGCCTGATCGCGTACCTGCGTGCGGCGGTCCCGCGCCTGCACGAGCCGATGACCACACTTGCACAGGAAATCGAGCTGGTGCGCGCGTATCTGGAAGTGATGCACATGCGCATGCCCGACCGCCTGCAGTTCACGCTGCACGCCGATGAAGCGGCCCTGGCATCGCATCTTCCGGCGATGACGTTGCTGACTCTGGTCGAGAACGCCGTACGGCATGGCATCGACCCGAGCGAGGAAGGCGGCCGGATCGATGTGCGCGTGCGCGTAAGGGACGGACGCTGCCGCGCTGAAGTCATCGACACCGGCGTCGGCCTGGGGCGGGCCGGCGATGGGCTGGGCACCGGACTTTCGAACCTGCGCGAGCGCCTGCAGCTGGCCTTCGGCGGCGATACGCAGTTGCGGTTGCTGCCGCTCGAACCGAAGGGCGTCTGCGCCGAACTCGAGTTTCCTGCGCGGGAGAGGCCGGCATGAGCAGTTCGCGCCCCACTGCATTGATCGCCGATGACGAGCCACTGTTGCGCAAGCAGCTGATGCGGCTGCTTGCGCAGGCCTGGCCCGAACTGCATGTTGTCGCCCAGGCGCGCAATGGCCGCGAGGCGGTCGAGCAGTTCGAGGCGCTGCGGCCCGACATCTGCTTTCTCGATGTGCATATGCCGGCCCTGTCCGGCGTGGAGGTGGCGCGCTTCATCGATCGCCGTGCACATCTCGTCTTCGTCACCGCGTTCGACCAGTACGCTGTGCAGGGCTTCGAACAGGGTGCGCTTGACTACCTGGTGAAGCCGGTGGAACTGGCACGCCTGAGCGACACGGTGGCGCGTCTGCAGGAACGATTGCGCGCCGCGCAACCGGTACCCGACACCCGCACGCTTCTGGAGCAACTGGAAGCGCACCTTTGCAAGAAGGCGGCACTGACGCCGCTGCGCTGGATCCGCGTTTCGGTCGGGCAGGCGCTGCGCCTGGTTTCGGTCGACCAGATCGACTTCCTGCGCTCTGACGAGAAGTACACCCTGGTTGCATGGCGCGGCGACGACGGCAAGACAGCCGGGGGATTGATCCGGACGCCGCTGAAGGAACTGGTGGCGCAACTGGATGCTGCGCATTTCGTGCAGGTGCACCGTTCCGTGGTGGTGAATCTCCGCGCGATCAGCCATGTCTTGCGTGGCGAAAACGAGACCGCGGACATCCACCTGAAGGGCCGCGCGGAGGTGCTGCCCGTGAGCCGCACGTATCTGCACCTGTTCCGCCAGATGTGACCCGCGCCGATCGGCGCAATCACCCGGGGTGCGGAATCAGATGACGCGGATGGCGATCAGAGCCAACGCCCGTACCTGCGGATGTAGATGACCTTCACCAGCTGGGTCAGCACGCAGTAGCTGGCCAGGGTCAGCGCCAGCCAGGCGAAGTACATCGGTGGCAGCGGCGCCATGCCGATCTTGCCGCCGAGCGTGCTGAACGGGATCAGCATGCCGAGCACGATGATCGCGAGGGTCAAGCCGAGCACCGGCGCGGAGGCCACGCTTTGCAGGAACGGGATGCGCCGGGTGCGGATCATGTGCACGATCAGGGTCTGCGAGAGCAGGCCCTCGATGAACCAGCCGGACTGGAACAGCGACTGGTGCGCCGGCGAGTTGGCGCCGAAGTAGTGCCACATCAGCCAGAACGTGGTGATGTCGAAGATCGAACTGACCGGGCCGATCCACGCCATGAAACGGCCGATGTCGCCGGCATCCCACTTGCGCGGCTTGCTCAGGTATTCCTCGTCCATGCGGTCGAACGGGATCGAGAGCTGCGAGATGTCGTACAAGAGGTTCTGCACCAGGATCTGCAACGGCAGCATCGGCAAAAACGGCAGGAACGCGCTGGCCACCAGCACGCTGAACACGTTGCCGAAGTTCGAGCTGGCGGTCATCTTGATGTACTTCATGATGTTGCCGAAGGTGACGCGGCCTTCCAGCACGCCCTCCTCCAGCACCATCAGGTTCTTCTCCAGCAGGATGATGTCGGCCGACTCCTTGGCGATGTCGGTGGCGGTGTCGACCGAGATGCCGACGTCGGCATCGTGCAGCGCCGGCGCGTCGTTGATGCCGTCGCCGAGGAAGCCCACCGTGTGGCCGAGCCGCTGCAGCGAGCGCACCACGCGCGCCTTCTGCAGCGGCGACATCTTGGCGAACACGGTGACGCGCGCGACCAGCGCATCGAGCGCAGCGTCATCGAGCGATTCGATGTCGCGGCCCTGCACCGATTCGCCGACGTCGAGCCCGACCTCGCGGCAGATCTTGCGGGTCACCGCCTCGTTGTCGCCGGTGATCACCTTTACCGCCACGCCGTGCTGGTGCAGCGCGCGGATCGCCGTGGCGGCGGAGTCCTTCGGCGGGTCGAGGAAGGCCAGGCAGCCGACCGCCACCAGGCCTTCCTCGTCGGCCACGCCATAGGCATGCGCCTGCGCCGGTTGTCGCCGCACGGCCACCACCAGCACGCGCAGGCCGTCCTCGTTGAGGCTGTGCGTCATCGCCTTGATCGCGCGGCGGCGTTCCCCGGTCATCGGCTCGATCACGCCGCCGGTCTGCGCCCAGGCACAGATCGACAACATCTCCTCGACCGCGCCCTTGCAGATCAGCAGGTGCTCGCCCGCACCGTCGGCCAGCACCACCGACATGCGCCGGCGCTGAAAGTCGAACGGGATCTCGTCGACCACGCGATAGCGCGTCGCCGCCGCCTCCAAGTCGCGATGCGCCAGCACCGCCTTGTCGAGCAGGTTCTTCAGGCCGGTCTGGAACCGGCTGTTGAGGTAGCCGTATTCCAGCGCCTGGTCGGAGGCTTCGCCGTCGAGGTCGAGATGGCGCTCCAGCACGATCCGGTCCAGCGTCAACGTGCCGGTCTTGTCGGTGCACAGCACGTCCATCGCACCGAAGTTCTGGATCGCGTTGAGCCGCTTGACCACCACCTTGCGCCGCGACATCGCCAGCGCGCCCTTGGACAGGTTGGCGGTGACGATCAGCGGCAGCATCTCCGGGGTCAGCCCCACCGCGATCGACAGCGCGAACAGGAACGCCTCGCCCCAGTCGTGCTTGTCCAGCCCGTTGATCACGAACACCACCGGCACCATCACCGCCATGAAGCGGATCAGCAGCCAGCTCACCGAGCGGATGCCGCGATCGAAACTGGTCTGCACGCGCGCACCAGCCATGCTGTGCGCCAGCGAGCCGAGATAGCTGCGCGCCCCGGTGGCCAGCACCACCGCGCTGGCCGTGCCGCTGACCACGTTGGTGCCCATGTAGCAGACGCTGGCCAGTTCCAGCGGGTCGTCGACGACGCCGGGCACCGTCGCCGCGGGCGCCGCCTTTTCCACCGGCACCGACTCGCCGGTGAGGATCGCCTGGCTGATGAACAGGTCCTTGGCGCCGAGCAGGCGCAGGTCCGCCGGCACCATGTCGCCGGCGGCCAGCTGCACGATGTCGCCCACCACCAGTTCGCGCACCGGCACCTCGATCTGCTCGCTGTGGCCGTCCGAGGCGCGGCGCCGCACGGTGGCGGTGTTGCGCACCATCGCCTTGAGCTGCTCGGCGGCGCGCGAGGAGCGGTATTCCTGGGTGAAACTCAGCAACACGCTGATGCCCACCATCACCGCGATGATGAGCGGCCCGGTGAGATCGTTGCCGTCGGTGGCGAGCTGCACGCCGGCGAGCACCAGCAGCACCACGATGAACGGGTTGCGGAACGCGCGCAGCAGCTGCAGCGACCAGTGCGGCGGCTTCTCGCGCGAGACCTCGTTCAGGCCGTCACGCTGCAGGCGCGCGCGGATCTGTTCGGCGTCGAGCCCGCCGGGGTTGCTCTGCAACGCGTCCAGCAGCGCCTCGGGGCTGCGAAACGCATGCCCGAGCGTGGCCGCAAGGGCGGGCGGCGGCGCACCGGCGGCATCGCGGCCGCGCGTCGGGAATGGCTTGCTCATCGGGTGCGTCCGGGTAACGCGTGGCCGGGAAAGACGCGCGTGGCGTCAGCGAATGCGCAGGGCGCGGACGGACTGCCCGGGGCAGCGTCCGCAGCGGTGGATCATCGGTGCGCGCGGCCCAGCCGCCGGCGACGCGGCGAGCGCAGGAACGAGGCCGGCTCGCGTCGTCCGTTGCGCGAGGGTTCCAGGGTTTGCGGCGAAGGGCTCGCCGACCCGGCCAACGGGGCCGGCACGGTCACACTGAAATCACGCGGCAACGCCGCGGGCTGGGACGCCACGGCACGGACGCCGGCAAACGGCCAGCGGAAGAAATCGTGAAGGAGCTTCATCGGCTCATCTCCTGGTAACGACGCCGTCGGCGTCCTCAGGAGTGGGCCGGACTTTCCCTAGTGGAAAGCACCAGCCGACCGCAGGCGGTCGCCGCAGGCGTTCAACTTGTTGTTGTGCGGCGCCGGCACCCGAAGCGAGCGGATGTCGACGTTGCGACTAGGGTAAACGTCCATATGCCTTGGTTTGTCAGGACTGGAAGCCATGCGGCACAGCGCGCCGCAGGGCGCGCGCATTGTCGTGCCGCAGTGCAAAACTGTCAATCGCCGGGCCGCGCGTGACCTCGAAAAATGGATGGAAAACCTTCATGCCACCGGCGCGGGAAACGAACGCCACGACGGCGCGCGCTGCCCGATCCCACTATGCTTGCCCCCGACTCCCGGCACCGCTTGCGGCACCAAAGATGGTCCGCGGCCTCGATTGCGTCGGGAGCCGATGGACGCAGGGAGACATTCTTGACAGCGCAAGACAGATCCAGCCGACCCTCGCCCGAACGCGACGGGCACGACGCGCTGCTGCGCAGCGCACGCTGGCTGGAAGTGGGCGATGATGACCCACGAGTGCCCCCGGCCTTCGTGATCGAGTTCTCTTCCGCGGCGTTCGCCCTGCCTGCCTTCGAGCAGCATGGCGTGCCGCTTCCGGCTGCACTGCAGAGGGCCGTGCCCAAACGGCAGGCCGAGTTTCTGGTGGGCCGGATCGCGGCCCGCCACGCGATCGAGCGCCTCGGCGTCGTTGCGTCGATTCCTGGCATCGGATCATCGAGGGAACCACGGTGGCAGGCGGGCGTGACGGGAAGCATCACGCACACGCGCGACCTCGCTGGCGCAATCGCCGTCCAGGCGTCGGCCGTGAGGGGCATCGGCATCGACTTCGAGGAGGTCATCGAGGCCGCCGCCCGCGACGCGGTGCGGGAACTCGCCTTCACGCCGGGCGAACTCGCCTTGCTGGAGAAGCAGCACGGTCACTTGTCCGACGACATGCTCCTCACGATCGCGTTCTCCGCCAAGGAGAGTCTTTTCAAGGGCGCGCACGCGGCAGCGGGCCGCTACTTCGATTTCAGCGCCGCGCGGGTTTCCGCCTTGGACGCAGATGCCGGCCGCCTGACCCTGACGCTGGCGGAAACGCTCTGCCCCGACCTGCCGGAAGGCAGCTGCCACCCCGTCAGCTTCAGGATGCTCCGCCCCGACACGGTCGCGACCAGCTTCGTCTGGTGAAGGCGGCGACACCGCGCTCGCCTTCCGTCGCCGCCGACAACTCATCCGAAAATCCCCCGCCGAAGCCCCCCAACGACGCGCGCACAGCCCGCGCCACCGTTCAACCGATCTGCTGCAGCACCGCCCCATGCTGCAGCAGCGGGTCGACCAGCCAGTGGTCGAGCAGCAGGAAGGCGAACAAGGCCATCAGGTACACGATGGAGTACTTGAATACTTTCATCGGGTACAGCTCGTCGGGCGGGTTGAGCAGGCGGATCGCGTAGTAGAGGAAGCCCGCGTCGAGCACGATCGCACCAGCCAGGTAGAGCAGCCCGCTCATGCCGGTGATCGCCGGCAGCAGGGTCACCAGCACCAGCAGGATCGTGTAGAACAGCACCTGCCAGCGGGTGTAGACCACGCCGTGGGTGACCGGCAGCATCGGCACGCCGGCGCGCGCGTAATCCTCGCGGCGGAAAATCGCCAGCGCCCAGAAGTGCGGCGGCGTCCACACGAAGATGATCAGGCACAGCTGCAGCGCGAATGCGTGCAACTCGCCGGTGACCGCGGTCCAGCCCAGCACCGGCGGGATCGCGCCGGCGAGGCCGCCGATCACGATGTTCTGCGGCGTGGCGCGCTTCAGGTAGCGGGTGTAGACCAGCGCGTAGCCGATCAGTCCGCCGAAGGTCAGCAGTGCGGTCAGCGTGTTGACCAGCAGCGCCAGCACCAGCATCGAGGCGATGCCCAGCAGTACCGCGAACGCCAGCGCCTGGTGCGCGGTGAGTTTGCCGGTGGCCAGCGGGCGGCGGGCGGTGCGCACCATCAGTTTGTCGATCCGCTCGTCGATCAGGTGGTTGAACGCCGCCGCCGAACCGGACGCCATCCAGATGCCCAGCGTGCCGAACACCAGCCCGCGCCACGGCGGCAGGCCGGGCACGGCGAGGAACATGCCGATCACGGCGCAGAACACCAGCAAGGCGACGACGCGCGGCTTGGTCAGCTGCAGATATTCGCGGATCAACTCCATCTCGCTCACGACTCCTCTGATATCGGCACGGCCGCCTGCGTGCGCGCCAACGTCGCCAGCAGGGCAAACAACAGCAAGGCCGCCACGCCATTGTGCGCGGTGGCCACCGGCAGCGGCAGGCCGAAATACACGTTGCTGATGCCCAGCGTCACCTGGGCCAGCAGGATCAGCGCGATCGCCAGCGCGTGCGCCCGCAAACCCCGGCGCGCCGCTTTGAACGCCAGCCAGCCGAGGTAGCAGAACACCACCAGCGCGCCGATCCGGTGCGCGATCTGGATCGCGCTGCGCGCGGCCATGTCCAGCACACCGCCTTCGTAGTTGACGCCGATGCCGCGCCACAGGATGAAGCCTTCATGGAAATCCGTCGGCGGCGCCCATTGGCCCAGGCACTGCGGGAACGAGCCCGGGCCGTAGCCGCAGGCCAGCGCCGCGTAGTTGGACGAGGTCCAGCCGCCCAGCGCGATCTGGCACGCCAGCAGCACCACGCCCACCACCACCAGGCTGCGCAGCGCAGCCTGGCGCCGGTCCGGCGCGGCGATACCGGCGAAACGCAGCGCCACGTACGAGAGCAGGCCGAAGGTGAGCATGCCGCCGAGCAGGTGGCTGGTGACCACCACGGGTTTCAGCAGCAAGGTGACCGTCCACATGCCGAGCATGGCCTGGAACACGATCACCGCGAACGCCAGCACGCTGATCCGCCGCGCGCCGCTGCCAGCGAGTCGCCACGCGCCGAACAGCGGCGCGGCGATCGCCACGGCCGCCAGCGCCGAGGAGAACACGTGCTCGCCGCGCATGTACATGCTCACGCCGATCGCCGCGCATATCGCGCCGACCACCACCATTGCGCGCACGCGCCGGTCGCGCCACGCGGCGGCCAGCGCCAGCACCAGCACCATCACGCCCAGCGTGCCGGCGAGGAAGCGATGCACCTGCTCGCGCCAGGCCTTGTGCGCCTCGTAGGGGCGATCCGGGAACGCTGCGTCGGCATGCGCCACCGCCTGCGCGTGCTGCGGCCAGGTGACCTGACCGTAGCAGGTGGGCCAGTCCGGGCAGGACAGCCCGGCGTTGGACAGCCGCACGAAGGCGCCGAACATCACCAGGCCGAACGCGAACAGCGCCGCCAGCAGCGACAGGCCGCGCAGAAACTTCCGCTGGCGTGCCGACATCACTTGATCACCTTGCGCATGTCGCGCAGCAAGCCGGCGGCGTCGAAGCCGGGCGGGTAGAACGACAGCGCGGTGCCGTTGGATTCCACCAGCAGCGCGCCGACGCTGTCGGGTGTGGCCGGCCGGTAGCCATCGAGCTTGCCGTCGATGTCGCGACCGGTCTGCCAGTACGTCGCCATCGCCGCGCGGGCCGCCGCATCGGCAGGTGGCGTGCCCAGGTAGAGCAGGCGCAGGCGATCCTGCTTGTGGTTCAGCATCACCCGCGCCTTGGCCATCGCGGTGAGCGCAGCCAGGCATTGCGTGGCGCAGCCCGGGCCGGCCAGCGCCACCAGGGTCATCCGCGGCTCGCTGTCGCGCCAGGCATAGTCACCGCCGTCGGCCAGCACCACGCGCAGGTGCTCGTCGAGGAAATTGCGCTGTGGCACGATCGGCTGGCCGTTGCCCTTGGTACCCGGCTGCCAGCCGGCAAAGGTGAGCACGCCGGCGGCGATCATCGGCGCCAGGAACACCAGCGCGATCAGCAGCAGGTGGATGCGGCTCTTGCGCGTGCGTTGGGGATCAGCAGTGTTCATCGTGGACAGTCATCACAAGGCATCGGTGGGGTCATCATCGCCCGCGCGGAGGGCGCTTGCGGTGCAGCACCAGCAGGATCACCACCGCGGCGACGGCGAAGGCGAACCACTGGAACGCGTAGGCGCGATGTCGCGCCGGCGGCATCGAGAGGTCGAGCGTGTGCTGGCGCACGTAGATCGAGGAGGCGTCCGCATCCAGCGCCAGCACGCGCGGATACAGCGGCCGGCCGAGATCGGCGGCGACCTGGCCCATCGCCAGGTAGATGCTCTGCTTCGGCCAATGGGTCTGTCGCGCCAGCGCGTTGCCGCCCATTTCGAAGCCGGTCGGGGGCGGCGGCACGTACAGGCCGTGCAACTCGGCCGGCGTGACCGGCAGCGGCGGCAGTTGCGGCGCCTTGCCGTTGCCGTTGCCGGGCAGGAAGCCCAGGTCGACCAGCAGCAGTGGTGCGTGCCCGGCCAGCTCGAACGGCGCGAACACTTCCACGCCGCCGCGCTCGTCATGCTTGGGGTTGTCCAGCAGATAGAGCCGGTCGGCAAGGTAACGGCCGTGCACCTGCACGCGCGGAAAGCTGCCCGCCGGCGGCGTGGCGGCCACCATGGCGAAGTCCTGCGATGGCGCGGTTTCCGCTGCGGCATAGCGCCGCAGCAGCGATTCCTTGAAGTCGGCGCGATGCAGTTGCCACACGCCCAGGCGCAGGAACAGCAAGGCGCCGGCCGCCGTCAGCAGCAACGCCCACCACGACGGACGGCGAAAGCCGTTCACGCGGTGCGGCTGCCGCGGGTGGCTATACTGCCGCTGTCGAAATCGCTCGGACCGATCACGTGGAAACCATCTACAAAGTCGCGCTGGTGGTGGTACTGCTGGTGGTGATCTTCAATCTCGGCCAGGCGCTGTTCTTCATGATGAAGGACAAGGACGACGACCGACGAACGGTTTGGGCGCTGACCCGCCGCATCGGCCTGTCGCTGGTGCTGATCGGCATGGTCGTGCTGGGCATCTGGATGGGCTGGCTGCACCCGCACGGCGTCAGCCCGTAATTGTAGCGGTTGTGCCGCCCCGGCGTTGCCGCGGCGCGCGCCACGTCGATCAGGCTTGCCCGCCGACCCGGTAATAGTCGCGATACCAGCGCACGAAATTCGCCACGCCCTCCTCCACGCCCACCCGCGGCCGGTAGCCGACCGAGGCGATCAGGTCGGAGATGTCGGCCTCGGTGTCCGGCACGTCGCCGGCCTGCAGCGGCAGCATCTCCATCTGCGCCTTGCGACCCAGGCACTGTTCGAGCACCTCGATGTAGCGCAGCAGCTCCACCGGCTGCTCGTTGCCGATGTTGTAGATGCGGTACGGCGCCACCCCGCTGCTGGCCGGGTCGGGTGCGTTGCCGTCCCAGCCGCGGTCCTTGCCGGGGATCTTGTCCAGCGTGCGCACGACGCCCTCGACGATGTCGTCGACGTAGGTGAAGCTGCGCTTGTGGTGGCCGTGGTTGAACACCTTGATCGGCTCGCCCGCCAGGATCGCGCGGGTGAACAGGAACAACGCCATGTCCGGCCGGCCCCACGGCCCGTAGACGGTGAAGAAGCGCAGCCCCGTGCACGGCAGGCCGTACAGGTGCGCGTAGCTGTGCGCCATCATCTCGTTGGCCTTCTTCGAGGCCGCGTACAGCGTCAGCGGATGCTCGGTCGACTGGTGCTCGGAGAACGGCATGCTGGTGTCGGCGCCATACACCGAACTGGTCGAGGCATAGACCAGGTGCTCGACGTCGTGATGGCGGCAGCCCTCGATGACGTGCAGGAAGCCGGTGACGTTGGTCGACACGTAGATGTGCGGGTTCTGCGCCGCGTAGCGCACGCCGGCCTGCGCGGCCAGGTTGATCACCCGCTGGGGCCGGTGCCGCGCGAACACCGCCTCGATCGCCGCGCGATCGGCAAGGTCGACGGGTTCGTGGCGGTAGCCCGGGCGATCGGCAAAGCGCGCCAGCCGCGCCTTCTTCAGCTCCACGTCGTAGTAGTCGCTGAGGTTGTCGATGCCGATCACCTCGTCGCCGCGCTCGAGCAGGTGCATGGCGACGTGGGAACCGATGAAGCCGGCGGTGCCGGTGACGAGGACTTTCATGCGGAAGCAGCCTGCGGCGGTGAAAACCCGCCCATGATACGCAGTCGCAAGGCGCAGCGCAGGTCTACAACCGGCCGTCGACCTCGGCGCGCGGCAGCACGTACTTGACGTCGTACAGCACGCTGGACGGCTTGCCGAACGCACGGATGCCGGCGCTGCCCAGCGCGGCGAACTGTCGATGGCCCACCGCCACGATGATCGCGTCGTAGGCGCCCGCGGCGGGAGCGTCGACCAGCTCCAGGCCGTATTCGTGCCTGGCCTCCGCCGCGTCGACCCATGGATCGAACACGTCCACCTCGGTGTTGTAGCCGCGCAGCGCGTGCACGATGTCCACCACGCGGGTGTTGCGCAGGTCCGGGCAGTTCTCCTTGAACGCCAGCCCCAGCACCAGGATGCGCGCGTGCACCGGATTGATGCTCTTGCGCACCATCAGCCGCACCACCTGGCCGGCGATGTACTCGCCCATGCTGTCGTTGGTGCGCCGGCCGGCCAGGATCACGTCCGGGTGATGGCCCACTTCCTGCGCCTTGTGGGTGAGGTAATACGGATCGACGCTGATGCAGTGGCCGCCGACCAGACCCGGCCGGAACGGCAGGAAGTTCCACTTGGTGCCGGCCGCCTCGAGCACTTCCAGTGTGTCGATGCCCAGCGTGTTGAACAGCTTGGCGAGGTCGTTGACCAGCGCGATGTTGAGGTCGCGCTGGGTGTTCTCGATCACCTTGGCGGCCTCGGCCACCTTGATGCAGCTGGCCTGGTGAGTGCCGGCGGTGATGATCGAGCCGTACAGCCGGTTGACGAAGTCGGCTACCTCGGGGGTGGAGCCGGAGGTGACCTTGAGGATGCTGGTGACCCGGTGCTGCTTGTCGCCCGGGTTGATCCGCTCCGGGCTGTAGCCGGCGAAGAAGTCGCGGTTGAAGACCAGCCCCGAGACGCGCTCCAGGATCGGGATGCAGACCTCCTCGGTGCAGCCGGGGTAGACGGTGGATTCGTACACCACGATGTCGCCACGCTCCAGCACCTGACCCAGGCTTTCGCTGGCCTTGACCAGCGGGGTCAGGTCGGGGCGCTTGGCCGCGTCGATCGGGGTGGGCACGGTGACGATGTAGACGTTGCACCCGCGGATGCCCTCCAGCTCGGCGCTGAAGCGCAGGCGGGTGGCCGCCGCCAGCTCGGCCGCATCGACCTCCAGCGTGTGGTCGTGGCCGGCGCGCAGCTCGTCCACCCGTGCGGCGCGGATGTCGAATCCGACCGTGTCGTAGCGCCGGCCGAACTCCACCGCCAACGGCAGGCCGACATAGCCCAGCCCGACGATGGCGACCCTGGTGTTTTCCAGCTGCTGCATAGGTAACTGTCCCGTGATTTCCTTGATGGGGCGCGGCGCGAAGCGGGCCGACGGCCGGTCCGGCGCAGTCCGCGCGCCGTGTCCGCATATCCGGTTGTCGACGTTCCTGCCGTGATATTCTGCACATTCTGAAAGACAATCAGGAGGATTGCCATGAAATCGTTGTGCCAACTGCTCATGCTCGGCCTGTTGCTCGTGCTTGCCGGCTGTGCCACCGGTCCCGGCTCGACGCAGGCACCTTCGGTGAACCCCGAAGCCCAGGCGGTCGCCGTCTACCATATCGGTGTGGACGATCAATTGCAGGTGTCGGTGTGGCACAACCCCGACCTGAGCGTCAGCGTACCCGTGCGCCCGGACGGCATGATCACGGTGCCGCTGATCGGCGACGTGCAGGCCGGCGGCCGCACGCCCGAACAGGTCGCCGCGGAGATCAAGGAAAAGCTCCAGGCCTACGTGCGCGACCCGCAGGTGGCGGTGATCCTCACCTCGCTGCGCAGCCATGAATACCTTTCGCGCGTGCGCGTGACCGGCGCGGTGCGCACGCCGGTGTCGATCCCCTACCGCCAGGGCATGACCGTGCTCGACGCGGTGCTCGCCGCCGGCGGCACCACCGAATTCGCCGCGCCCGACCGCACCGAGCTGTACCGCAAATCGGGCGACGCCACGCAGTCGTACGCGATCCGGCTGGACAGCATCCTGCAGAAGGGCAACCTGACGACCAACTACCCGGTGCAGCCGGGTGACGTCATCACCGTGCCGCAGCGGGCGTTCTGAGCTGCCGGCACAGGCACGCGAGTCGACCCGTCCATGAACGAAGAACCCAATCCCCTGCTGGCACTGCTCCCGGTGCTGTGGACCGAGGCCAAGCGACGACGCGTGTCGCTGGCGGTCATCTTTGCCTCGATCGCGATGCTGGCGCTGATCGCCGGCATCAACTGGCCACAGCGCTACGACGCCTCGGTCACCATCCTGGCGCAGAAGAGCAGCATCATCACGCCGCTGATGGAAGGCGCCGCCGCCGCCACCGGCAACACCAACCGCGCCGGCATCGCCAAGGCGGTGATCTTCAGTCGCAAGGTCATGGACCAGGTGCTGGTGGCCGGCGGCTGGATGGCGCACAAACCCTCCCCGGTCGACCAGGACAAGCTGATCCAGGAGATCAAGGCGCGCACCCTGGTCACGATCTCGCGCGACAACCTGATCACCATCAGCTACCACGACAGCGACGCGCGGCGCGCCTTCGACGTGACGCGCACGTTCGGCCAGCTGTTCATCAGCGAAAGCGTGGCCTCGAAGATGAAGGAGAGCCGCGACGCCTTCGACTTCATCGACAGCCAGGTCGAGGCCTACCGCAAGAAGCTGACCGACGCGGAGAACAAGCTCAAGGACTACCGCAACGCCAACGCCGACGCGCGCCCGGGCAGCGAGGCCGACACCAACGCCAGCATCAGCCAGTTGCGCAACCAGATCGAGACGGCGCAGATGGACCTGATGGAGAAGCGCTCGCAGGCCGGCTCGCTGGAGCGCCAGCTCTCCGGCGAGTCGGAGGTCAACGCGGTGCAGACCTCCAACGGCATCTACGAAAGCCAGCTCGCCGAACTGCAGTCGAAACTGGACAAGCTGCGCCTGACCTACACCGACGAATATCCCGACGTGGTGCGTACCCGCCACCAGATCGAGGACCTGCGCCGCCTGCTGGCCAGCGCCGACCAGCAATCGGCCAAGGCGCCGCGCGCGATCGGCGACACCGGCACCAACGGCAGCGCCGTGCAGTTCAACCCGCTCTACCAGCAGATGCGCAGCCAGCTCGCCACCTTGCGCTCGGACATCGCCGCCACCACCGCGCGGCTGGGCGCGGCGCAGGCGCGGCTCGACTCCGAGCTTGACCGCAGCAAGCGCATCGCCAACTCCGAGGCGGTCACCGCCGAGCTGACCCGCGACTACACGGTCAACCGCGACGTCTACCAGGACCTGCTCAAGCGCCGCGAAAGCGCGCGGGTGTCGATGAACCTCGACTCCGACCAGGATGGCGCCTCGTTCGTGGTGCAGAACCCCGCGGTGATGCCGCTGGTGCCCTCGGGACTGCGCTTCATGCACTTCGGCATCGCCGGCATCCTCGCCGGCCTGGCGGTCCCGTTCGGCGTGCTGTTCGGCTTCGCCCGCTTCGATCCGCGCGTGCGCTCGGCGGAGCAACTGGAACAGGCGACCGGCCTGCCGGTACTGGCGACCGTTCCATTTTACCCGACACCGGGCGACCATCAGCGCGAGCGGCGGCGCAACCTGGCGCTGGTGGCGATCGTGCTGTGCGTGGTGCTGGCCTATGCGCTGCTGTTCTGGTTGAAGCTGAAGGGACTGGCATGAACGCTCGGGACGATGACAAGTCGGTAATCAACCTGCTCTCGCGCGAGCCCGAGGCCCGCGAACGGGCCGCGGCCGCCGGCGACGAGGCCAAGGCTGCACCGGGCCATTCGATCGCGCTGATGTCGGAAACCGGTGCACTGGTGCCGCGGCAGCTGGAGGAGCGCCGGCTGATCCACCGCGACGAGTCGGTGCGAACGCAGTCCGATGCCTTCCGCGAGATCCGCACGCGCCTGCTGTGGCTCGGCGGCGAGCGCAACTTCGTGACCATGGTGGTGCCGGTCAGCCCCAAGTCGGGCGGCAGCTTCGTGGCGCGCAACCTGGCTCTCGCGTTCGCCTTCGACGAAGCCAAGACCAGCCTGCTGATCGACTGCAACCTGCGCTACCCGACCCAGCACGAGGCGCTGGGGGTGGCGCGCGGCAGCGAGGGCCTGATCAACTTCCTCGAACAGCCGTCGATCGGCATCAAGTCGATCATCTACGCGACCGGCATCCCGCGCCTGCGCCTGATCCCGGCCGGTTCCACGCGCGAGAACAGCGGCGAGTATTTCTCCTCGTTCCGCATGCGCGCGGTGGTCGATTCGCTGCGTTGCCGCTACCCGGACCGCTACCTGTTCCTGGACGGGCCGGCGATCAAGGGCTCGCCCGACGCGCGCATCCTCTCCGAGCTGGCCGACCAGGTGGTGGTGGTGGCCGGCTACGGCCGCGACACGCCGGCGGCGATCAGCCAGGCGGTGGCCAGTTTCGATGCGAACAAGGTGGCCGGAGTGGTGTTCAACCACGCACCGTGAGGCCGTCCGGCGGGGCGTTGCGACACTCCGCCCCACCGCACGGTTCCGCGCGGATCTGCCAGACTCGCAGCGCCAGGGGCAAGCCATCGGATGCGGTTTCCGCAGGTTCAGGGCTCGACGATCATGGACAAGACAAGGGGGCACGCACACATGTCGACATATCGCACCCGCAATTGCGTACTGGGGTCGATGCTGGTCATTGCCTCGACCGGCGCATCGGCGGCGCAGTTCGACTACGGCTGGCGCGTCGGCGTGGGCCACAGCGACAACATCGGCCTGACCGAAACCGACCCGATCAGCCAGAACATGCTGATCCCGGGCTTCGACTTCAGCTATCAGCAGGAAGGCTCCACCTTCCAGGCCGACGTGGTCGGCAACCTGGAGTACCGCGACTACCTGGCGCACGCCTTCGATAATCAGACGCTGGCCCAGCTCGCCGGCCAGGCGAACTGGACGGTGCTGCCCGAGCGACTGGATTTCACCGTGCGCGACGTGGCCAGCGTGCAGCCGCTGTCGACCTTCTCCAGCAATGCGCCAGACAACCAGCAGCAGACCAACGTGCTGACGCTGGGCCCGACCCTGCGTTTCCGGCTCAACCCGACCGTGCGCGGCCAGGCCGAACTGCGCTACATCGACAGCCGCGCGTCCAAGACCAACGAGTTCGATTCCTCGCGCGGCCTGCTGGCCTTGCGCCTGTTCAAGGATCTCAGCCCCACCGCATCGCTGTCGGCCAACGCGGAAACCGAGCGGGTGACCTTCGACCACGCCGACGCCGGTCCGGCCTACAACCGCACCCAGCTGTTCGTCAGCTCGGTCAGCCGCCTCAGCCAGCTCGACGTCAATGCCTCGCTGGGCTGGTCACGGCTCTCGTTCGACCAGGCGCAGTCGATCAACACGCCGCTGGCGCGGCTGAGCGTGGCCTGGCGCATGACCCCCAACAGCACCCTGCTGCTGCGCGGTGCGCGCCAGTACGGCGACGCGGCGGAAGACCTGATCAACCAGCTCGACCAGAACCCCGGCGAATCGGCGCTGGCCCCGCCGGCACCGTCGAACATCAACACCGGTGCCACCGTGATCAGCTCGCAGGTCTATACCGAACGGCGCTACGAGGTGGTCTACACCTATGTCGGCACGCGCTGGAACCTGCGCATCGCGCCGCTGTACCGCAACTTCGATTACGTCAACGACCCCACCGACAGCCAGCGCGGCCGCGGCGGCACCCTCGGCCTCGACTACCGGCTGCACCCGCGCACCACGCTGTCGCTGTTCGGCAACACCGAGTCGATGGAATACAACACGATGGCGCGCACCGACCGCACCACCAACTTCGGCCTGATCCTTGCCACCCAGCGCACCGAGCACTGGAGCTGGAACGCGTCGTTCACCCGTCGGCTGCGTCACAGCGACACCGTCGGCGCCAGCTACCATGCCAACGAGATCTATCTCGGCGTGGCCTACCGGAGGTGACGGATGCGGGTCGAACCGGCACAACCGTGCCAATTCGGTAGCGGGGAGAGTCTGTTCGGTCTCTATCATCCGGTCGCCGGGCCGGCGCGCACGGCCATGCTGCTGTGCCCGCCGCTGGGCCAGGACATGATTCGCAGCCATCGCGTGTACCGCCAGCTCGCCGATGCGCTGGCGCTGCAAGGCGTCGCCGCGCTGCGCTTCGACTATTTCGGCACCGGCGACTCGGCCGGCGCCAGCGACGCCTGCGACTGGACCCGCTGCGTGGCCGACACGGTTGCCGCGGCGGCTGAACTGCGTGCACGCTCCGGCTGCAGCCGGGTGATCGGCTTCGGCGCGCGACTGGGCGGCGCCATCGCGCTGGAAGCGGCCGCGGCCGGCCGCCTGGCGGAACTCCTGCTGTGGGACCCGCTGCTGGACGGCCACGAATCCGTGACCCGGCTGGACGCGGCGCAGGAGGCCCTGCGCGCGGACCCGATGCGCTTCCCCGCGCCGCGCAGCCGCGAGGACGCGGCCGATCAATGGCTGGGCTTTCCGGTCGGCGCCGACCTGCGCCGGCAGCTCGACGGCTGGCGCGCGACGCCGGCGACGATTCCCGTGCGCGTGTTCGCATCGCAGCCCGCCGCCACGCAAGCGGACTGGCCCGCGCAGCTCGGCGCCGGCAGCGCGGTCGTCGCGCTGTCGTCCACGGCCAGCTGGGACGTGCTGGATCGGCTGGAGCACGCCATCCTCGCCCCCGACCTGATCCGCGCCGTCGGCGACCACCTGCGAGCGGCGGCATGAGCACGGAACGCGCCTTCCGCTTCGGCCGCGCGCAGCACCTGGTCGGCGTGGCCGGGCTGCCCGATGCGGCGACACCTGCCGCGCCGGTCGGCGTGATCGTGCTGAATGCCGGCATGGTGCATCGGGTCGGGCCGTTCCGGCTGCACGTGGAACTCACCCGGCGGCTGAACGCCGACGGCTATCCCACCCTGCGCTTCGACCTTTCCTCGCTCGGCGACAGCAGCGCCGCCGACGAAGCGGGCTCGCAAGCGCAGCAGGTGAAGGCGGACGTCGCCGACGCGATGAGCCTGCTCGCCAGTCACGCCGGCTGCAGCCGCTTCGTGCTGCTCGGCCTGTGTTCCGGCGCGCAGAACGCGCACGGCGTGGCGCTCGACGAGCCGCGCGTGGCCGGCGCCGTCTTCCTCGATGGCTACGCCTACCGCACGCTGGGCTTTCGCCTGCGCCACTACCTGCCGCGGCTGTGGAGCGGCTCGCGCTGGCAACGCTTCATCAGCCGCAGCCTGCAGGCGCGCGCCAGCCAGGGCGACGACGTCTTCGCGGTACGCTTCCCGCCGCGCGAACAGGTGCAACGGGAACTGGCCACCATGCTCGACCGCGGTCTCAAACTGCACTTCATCTACAGCGGGGGGGTGACCCGCTACTTCAACCATCCGCGCCAGTTCCGCGAGTGCTTCGGGCGCCTGGCCGACCGCCCGCAGATCAGCGCGCGCCTGTTCGCCGGCAGCGACCACACCTACGCCCTGCAGGTGGATCGCCAGCGCCTTCTGGACGACATCGCGACGTGGTTGCGGGACAATTTTCCGATTTCCGGCGGGAGCAATCCATGAGCACGATCCTGGTCACCGGCGGCGCCGGCTACATCGGCAGCCACGTGGTGCAGCAGCTGAGCGAACGCGGCGAGCGGGTGGTGGTGCTGGACAACCTCGTCAGCGGCTTCGCCGACGCCGTGCGCGGCGCCGAGCTGGTGGTGGGCAACGTGGGCGATCAGCCGCTGGTGTCACGCGTGCTGGCCGAGCACAAGGTGGATGCGGTGATGCATTTCGCCGCGCACACGGTAGTGCCCGAATCGGTGCGCGACCCGCTGAAGTACTACGGCAACAACACCTGCAACACGCGCAACCTGCTCGCCTGCTGCGTCGAGGCCGGCGTGGACCGTTTCATCTTTTCCTCGACCGCGGCGGTGTACGGCACGCCGGCCAGCGGCGTGGCCGACGAGGACACGCCGCTGCAGCCGATCAATCCGTACGGCAGCTCCAAGCTGATGTCCGAGATGATGCTGCGCGACCTGGGCACCGCCGGCGCGATGCGCTACGTGATCCTGCGCTACTTCAACGTCGCCGGCTGCGACCCGCTCGGCCGCATCGGGCAATCCACGCCCAACGCCACCCTGCTGCTCAAGGTTGCCTGCGAGCATGCGGTGGGCAAGCGCCCGGGCCTGGCCATCTTCGGCACCGACTACGACACTCCCGACGGCACCGGCATCCGCGACTACATCCATGTCGAGGACCTGGCCGCGGCGCACCTGCGCGCGCTCGACCACCTGCGCACGGCCGGCGAGTCGCTGACGCTGAACTGCGGCTACGGCCACGGCTACAGCGTGCGCGAGGTGATCGAGACGGTGCGCCGGGTCAGCGGCGCGACGCTGCAGGTGACCGAGCAACCGCGCCGCGCGGGCGATCCGCCGATGCTGATCGCCCGCGCCGACCGCCTGCGCCAGCGCCTGGGCTGGGCGCCGCGCCACGACGACCTGGAGTTCATCGTGCGCACCGCGCTCGCGTGGGAACGCCAGCTGGCGGCACGGGACGCGGCCCGGTGACACGCGCAGCGCGCGGCTTCGTCCGGCGGCTGGGCGCACTGTTCGCCGGCCTCGGCCTGCTGCTCGCGACCGCGCACGCGCAAGGCGCCAGCGCGCCGCCACCGATCGCCCGGCTGGCGCCGACCGGCATCGGCGCGCAGTGGCAGACGATCACCCTGCATCGCCACGGCGCCGTCGGCGATCGGGTGGCGGTGACTGTCGGCATCCCGTTCCCGCCCGGCATGCTGGACGACGCGCGGCGGGTGCGCATCGAGGACGCGCGCGGCCAGCCCGTGCCGGCGCATGTCGAGGCCACGTTGCGCTGGCATTTCGACGGCGGCGGCATCCGCGCCGTGCGCGCGCAGTTCCACGCCACGCTGGCCGGCGACAGCGCGCAGCTGCGTTTCGCCCTCGCGCCGGTCGGCGCCACCGCGACCGTCGCGCCGGGCTGGGCCTACGCCGACGAGCTGGTGGACGGTGCCGACGGCGTGCGCGTGCCGGGCGTGCTGGCCACGCTCAGCCCGCAATGGATGACTGCTTCCCTGATCGCCGGCCCGCAAGTGCCGGCGGTACCCCCCGGCGCCTACGACCGCTACTTCGAAACCCAGTTCGCCTGGGCGCGCAAACTTCCGCGCAGCGACGGCTCGGCGTGGCTGTTCGATCGCCCCACCGCGCTGTTCCAGCAGTACGTGCGCACCGGCCGCGTCGATTACCTCGCCGCCGCGGTCCAGAGCTACCACTTCTACATGGCGCACATCCGCCGCTTCGGCGCACCGGGCTGGCCGCTGTGCGGCGGCGGTTTCAAGCTGGGCGAGGTGAACCCCTGCGACCCGAAGTACGTCTACATCCAGCCGACCCTGCTCGCGCTCGGCCTCACCGGCGACGACAGCCAGGACGACACGGCACTGATCGAACGCATGGTGGGAGCGTGGGATACCGGCGGCTGGACCATTCCCGCCGGCCCCTACACCGGGCTCACCCAGAAGTTCTTCACCGAACGGCAGGCCGGGTTGGGCCTGCTGCAGATCGTCAGCGCGTGGGAACTCACCGGCAAGCGCGAATACCTGCAAGACATCGGCGATCGCGTGGGCTGGCTGTACCAGCACCAGCAGCACAATCCCGACGGCCTGGGCAATGACGGCTCCTGGCGCAGCAGCTGGGACATGCACGAAGGCAACCCGTACGACGCGGCCACCGACGTGCCGGGCAGCTCGCCGTGGATGACGCAGA
This sequence comes from Rhodanobacter sp. UC4443_H10, assembly GCF_052978325.1. NCBI lineage: Bacteria > Pseudomonadati > Pseudomonadota > Gammaproteobacteria > Lysobacterales > Rhodanobacteraceae > Rhodanobacter > Rhodanobacter sp. UC4443_H10. The sequence continues at coordinate 2,221,865 of NZ_CM129668.1, forward strand.
ACATCATCGACGGCCTGTGGCATGCCTGGCTGGCCACCGGGGACGCGCGCATCCCGCCGATGATCACCGCGTTCGGCCGCTACCTCGAGCGCTACGGCTGGATCGACGCCAAAACCGTGGCCACGGTCGGCAAGGACTGGCGCGACCCGTGCAGCGGACCCGGTGGCCAGATCAGCTGGTACTGGTCGTCGGCCCACGTCGACCGGGCCAGGCTGGTCGCCATCGAGAACTCCGACGGCTGGTACAGCGATTCGCACAACGTGGAGCTGACCCTGCCGGTGGCCGCCGCCCGCTATTTCAGCACCGACCCGCAGCTGCAGCATGCGCTGGACCGGCGCATGCATGCGCTGGCGTCGTCGTACGCCGTTGCCTGCGCGCGCAACGCCAGCACCGCGCGACGCTTCAACTGGAACCACCGCGGCACCGGCGTGGTGCAGTGGCTGATGCGCCAAGACGCGGGCAGCGGCGCCGCCCCGGCGCGCCCCTGACGCGCGTCGGTCAGGGCGATCGGCGCGGTCGCCTGCGCTTGGCGAAGGCGTGCCACACGTAGCGCAGCATGCACAGCGAGGCGCGCAGCAAGCCGAGCTTCTCGACCTGGCGATAGATCGTCCACTGCCAGCGCGCCGCGCGCAGCTTGTTGGCCGACAGCGACGACTCGCGCACCAGATACCAGGCCAGCGGTTCGGCGCTGTCCGCGCGCACCGCCGCGCCGGCGCGGCGAACCTGCTCCAGCCAGAACGCATAGTCCTCGTGGCCGATCCGGCGGAACGGCACGTCGCCCAGCTCGCGCGCGTACAGGCCGGTGAGGTTGCCGATGAAATTGCTGGCCAGCATGTCGCGATGCTCCAGCCGCGCGGGCGGGTCCACCCGGCTGAGCACCCGGCCGTCTTCCGCCACCCGCCAGTACGCCGCGTAGCTGATGCGCTCGCCGCTGGCGCGCAGGCTGGCCAGTTGCCGCTCCAGCTTGGCCGGGTGCCACCAGTCGTCGGCGTCCAGGAAGGCGACATAGTTGCCGCGGGCGACAGCCAGCGCGGCGTTGCGTGCAGCGGCCACGCCGCCGTTCGCCGGCTGGCGCTGCACGCGCACGCGCGCGTCGGCCTGCGCAAAGCCCTGCAGGATCGCCAGCGAATCGTCGTGCGAACCATCGTCCACCGCGACCAGCTCCAGGTTGCGATGGCTCTGCGCCAGCACCGACTCCACCGCCCGCGGCAACCACGCCGCGGCGTTGTACACCGGCATCACCACGCTGACCAGATCGCCGCCCAGCGCGGGCGTCGGGACAGCGGTCGTCGTCGGCGCGGCCGTCACGCGAACAGCTGCGGCAAGGTCACGAGGGAGCGGAACCAGTCGGTGTCCAGCTCCGTCTCCACCGCCACGCGAGGGATGTCGTAGGCGTCCCAGCGATCGTAGCGGGCGTGCCCGCCGTAGTAGCTGAAGGCATGCTCCACGCCCGCTTCGCGCAGGCAGTCGCGGGTGATCTGGTCGAACGCGCCCCGGTTGCCGACGGGATAGCTGAAGCAGCGCATCGGCGCACCCAGTTCCTCGGCGAGCCGGCGCGCGCAACCCTGGATCTCGTCGCGCTGACCCTGCGCCGACATGCGCGACAACACCGGGTGATGCACCGTGTGCCCGCCGATGGTCATGCCCGCTGCCTGCATCTCGCGCAGCATGTCCCAGTCCATCCACAGCGCATCACCGGCGCGGGCATCGGCACGGCCGGTGCCCGCGGCCTCCGCCACCGCATCGAGGTACGCGGGCGTGTCCTGCGCCGGCATTTCCTTGTACCTGCGCAGCAGCCGACGCACGGCGGCTTCGCGCTGCGGCTCGTCGAAGCGGATTGGCGCGTCCAACCAAGCCGGCAACTGCAATGCTTCGCGCCGGCTGGTGCGCACCATCCAGGCAATCTCGTCCCACCACGGCAGGCTCGGCGCGTCGATGAAACCGGTGGCGACGAAGAAGGTGGCGCTCACGCCTTCGCCGCGCAGGATCGGCAACGCCGTCTGGTAATTGTCGCGATAGCCGTCGTCGAAGGTGATCATCGCGTAGCGGCCGCGCTTGGCCGCGAGTACCCGCGGCAGGTCGGCCGGATCGATGATCTCCAGTTCCGTCCTGCAGAAGCGGATCTGCTCGGCGAACGCCTCCGCGCTGGCGCTCCACAGGCCGCGATCGAACGGCGTACCCAGCGCATCGCCGATGCGGTGATAGTTGAGCACGAGCACGCCGGACCAGCGCACGGTCCGGTGCAGCAACCGGCGCAAACCGCTGCGGCAGAGCAGGTGTGACGCGATGGCCTTTTTCATTGAAGCACCCCGCGGTCAGCCCGGCGAAACCAGCTTGATGAACCGGCGGATTGCGCGCATGCACAGCTGACGCAGGCGGTCGAGCAGTGCCCGCGCCGTATGCCGGCGGCACGTCGCGCAAAACAGCTGGCGTTGTTCGGTGGCCAGCGATTTCTTGTACGTGCTGACGCCCCGCAGGAAATCGTAGTGGGCGATGCCGCGCTGTGCCAGCTGCCGCATCAGCAGCAGGTTCGCCGCAGTACCCGAACTGCGGACCACGCCGGGATCCAGCGGCGCCACGCCGAACTGGTACAGGTCGAACTTGCGCCCGGTCACGAAACCGTAGAGCACGGCAAAGGTCCCGCCCTGGTGCGAGAACCGCGCCAGCACCACGCGCCCGCTTGCCGTCCACCGCCTCACCAGGCCGCGATGGAACCCGGTGAAACGTGGCGCCGAGAAGCAACCCGGTTCACCGGCCGCCACCCAGCGCTCCTGGTGGATGCGCACAAGATCGTCGAAATGACTGTCGGCCGTGGCGGCATCGGCCAGCTCCGCCACGATGCCGGCACGTTCGGCGTCGCGCAGGTACTGGCGGGCGTGCTTGCGCGTCTTGGACGACAGGCTGCCCAGATAAGCCTCGAAGCCGTCGCCAAGCCATGCGATCGGGCAGGCCCCGCGCGACGACAATTGCAGGCGGGCATGGCGAGGGAAGGCGCTGCGCCAGCGCAACAGCGCCGCATGTTCGGAGAGATCGAGCAGCTCCAGGGTATCCCAGGCCATGGCGTCGATCGCCCGCCACGCGGCTTGCGCGCAGGCCTTGTCCTCGCCGGGCAGGTGCAACAGGTCCAGATAGTCGGCGCAGACCTCCTCGAACTCCTCTTCCCCGGTGGAGAGGAAGCGCAGGCAGCGCACGCCGAGTCGGCCGCCGCGACCCACGTCGAGGTACAGCGGCAGCGCGCCGACCAGGCGCGACTCCCGCCACAACGTGATGATGCGCAGACCGCCTTGGCCATACACGGGGCCGTAGACGTCCCACCAATGGCGCAACCAGGCAAAGTCCAGCGGGGTGGAGGCCGTGGGGCTGGCCCGGTGCAGTGCATCCCAGTCAGCGCGGATCGCGTCCCACGCGGCGACGTCCCCGATCACGCGCAAGCTCGGTGCTGACTCCGGCAAACCGTTTGTCCGCGAGGGCGCGCCCGTGCCTGGCGGCGCCTGGCTCACCGTCATGGCGACGCCACCGTGCGCTGGCGCAGATGCCGGCGGTGGGCCTGGAGCCAGTGGCGCAGCGCGGCCGGCAGGTAGCAGCCCATGAACAGCTCCCATGCCCGCTTCTGCAGCCACCGGTGGCGGATGCTGGCGAACAGGTGGGCGCGTGCCGCCGCCATGTCGTTGGCCTCGAAATGCAGCTCGCCGATCCATTCGTGGGCATCGGCCAGCGCGCCGTCGATCATCCGACGCGGCAGGTGGATCTCGTCGCGCGCGGTTTCGATCAGCGGAGCGATCGTGCGCAGGAAGTTGGTGGCGGTGTGGATGCGGTATTCCGCCCGGGTCAGCCGGTCGGGCATGCCACGCTGGTACTGGATGGTGGGCAGGTCGACGAAGCCCACCGGGCCATGGCGGCAGGTGCGCAGGTGGAAATCGAAGTCTTCGCCGGAATAGCGCAGGGTCTCGTCGAAGGCCACCACCTTTTCCAGCCGCTCGCGGCGGATCAGCACGGTGGAGGTATGCACCAGATTGCCCATGATCATCTGCGAGAAGATCATCCCGATGCGCAGCGGCGCGGCACCGACCACCGCCTCCATCGACGGCGCGAACGAGCGCAGCGGCACGCCGCGCTGGAACAGCCGATCATCGGGAAACAGCGCGTAGGTGCTGTACATGGTGCGGATGTACGCGCGGTTGAACACGCGCCCGTTCGGATCGATCGCCTCCATGTCGGTCCACACCATGCCCAGCTCGGGGAACTGCTGCATGCAGCGCAGCTGCAGCTCGATCTTCCAGGGTTGCCAGAAATCGTCCGAATCGAGCAGCGCCACGAACTCGCCGCGAGCCAGCCGCAGGCCATGGTTGCGCGCTGCCGCGACGCCGGCATTGGGCTGGGTGATGTAATGCAGGCGAGGCTCGTCGCCGTAGCGCTGCCGGACGAGTTCGGCCGTCTCGTCGGTGGAGCCGTCGTCGACGAGCAGGATCTCCAGCTCGGCGTGCGTCTGCGCAAGCACGCTGTCCAGCGTGCGCGCCAGGCAATAGGCACGATTGAACGTGGGGATGACTACGCTGACCAGTGCCATGGGTACCCGACCACTCCTGCATCCAGTGACAACACGAAGCCTCGACTCGCCTGCCACCATCCCTGCTGCGCCGGTCGCCCCCTGTCGCGCGTACCGTCGGCCGATCCCTCCCGGCCGCCGCGGGGCATCGAACCCCCGCAGGCGCTCGGGCAACGCCCGGAAACAGGGTCATTGTATGCGTTTTCCAGAGCACCGGGCATCGCTTTTCACGCTTCATCCGGGCTCGCGGCCGGCACCGGCCGGACACTCCCGGACCCGGTTCAGGCAACCGGTTTGCGTGCGATGAAGTCGATCGAGGTGACGCACAGGCGCTCGGCCGGGATCGACGCGAATTGCGGGGCGATCCTCAGCTCTGCCAGCTCGCGCAGGCGCCGGGCCGGCGGCGAGGTCACCCGGGCCACGATGGCGAAACCGGCCGCCTCGGCGAACTCGACGAAGACGTCGGCGCGCAGCCGGTTCTGGTACAAAAACGCGTTGTTCCAGCGCCGCCACTGCGCATCGGTGTATTGCAGGTAATTGAGTTGGGTGATGCGGGAGTCGACATAGGCGTAGTGATCGCCGCAGTTGACCGAGTGGAACATGATCCCGCCGGGGCGCAGGATGCGCATCGCCTCGCGGAAGATCCCGCCGATGGCCTCCGGCGTCACGTGCTCCAGCACGCTGTTGGAGAACACGCAATCGATATGGTCCCGGGGCAGATCGGTACGGGCGGCATCGGCCGGTGCGCGGTAATCGACCACGCCGGCGGTCGCCGCGGCCAGGTCGGCACATCGCTCCAGTGCGGCGGCCAACTGCTGCTGGCGCTGACGCACCTCGGCCTCGGGCAGGCCGGCGACCTCGGCGATCAGGGCGACATGCCGCTCCAGCCCGCACGCGCAGGCGCGCAGCAGATCGCGGCGCAGGTGCCGGGTGAGGTCGACGGTGACCACGCGCTGCGCGCCGGCCAGGAAGCAGCACAGCGGAAAGGTGGGATACCAGCCGCTGCCGATCTCGAACAGCCGCGCGCCCGCCATCGGCACGCCGACTTCGCGCAACTGGTTGGCCATCAGCCGCCAGTCGTCGATCTTGATGTCGAACTCGCGATCGAAGTCGCGCAGCCCGCCGAACCGCCGCTGCAGCTGGTAGTGGATCGCGTCGCCGCCCGGCATCACGCCGAGCACCTTCTGCAGCATTCCCTTCGTGCGCCAGTCCATCTGTTTCCTCCTTCGAGGACGGAGAAGATGCCGGGACCACGCCGCGGTGATCCGCGCGAGCGCGGCGCCGCTACGCCCCGGCAAGCCGGTGCGGTGGCGGCGGCAGCAGGAAATCGCGGAACGCATGCGGGTCGCCGCGATGCCCGGCCTCGGCAGCCTTGATGATGTTGTAGGTCTCGCGCGCCGTCACGTAGTGCAGCACGTAGCGCTTGCCGTCGTTGTAGGCGCGCTCCAGGTGCTGGTGCATGCGCTGCGCGGCTTCGCCGAGCAGGGTGTCCATGTCGCGCTCCTGGGTGCCGTGCGTGTGGACCTTGACGAACACCCACTCCGGCCGCCCCTCGACGTGGATGCCGGTTTTCACCCACGCGTCGACCCGCTCGGGCGTGGGCGGGCAGCCGCGGCGCACGTCCGCGTTCTCGATCCGCGGCAGCACGCCGAACTTGCGCTCGCGCCAGTTCAGCCCCAGCGGCCCCTGCACGATCATCAGGTCGCCGCTGGGCGTGCCGCCCACGCGCACCGGCACGCCGCTGTCGTGCGACTTGGGCCGCAGCGGGTCGTCGGTGGCGTAGTAGATCGCGTTGCTGGTTTTCGTCTGCGTGTCGCTGGGCGCCGACGGCAGGGTGAAGTCGGCGTAGCAGCCGAGTTCGCGCAGCAGGATCAGCTCGTTGTTGATGCCGCACCAGCGGCCGTCGGCGCGCGAATTGTCCAGGCTCCAGTTGCCGTGGATGAAGCCGAAGCGCAGCTGGCCGGTGGCCGGATCGCGCGGCAACGCGCCGTGGCGCTCGTGCAGCAGGTTGTTGAAGCGCTCGATGGTCTGGCGGAAGTTGGCCTCGTTGTCGTTGTCGTGGTGCAGGTGGATCTCGATCTCGCCGTAGCCCTCCGCGCAGAGCGCGGCGATCTTGTCCAGGTGTTCTTCCAGGTATTCCTCTTCCGGATAGAAGAACGTGTGCTGCGGCATCCGCCCGTCGGCGTCGCGGTGCATCGCGGCGAGGGCGCGGTAGTCACGGCACCAGCGGTCGACGCGCGCGCGCTGGGTGGCCAGGTCGACCTTGCCCCAGGCCGGCTCGAAATGGTCGACGAAGCAGAACATCACGTGGATCGGCCCGTCGACCGCCGGCGGACGCCGGCGGCGCAGGTAGCCGACCAGCCAGTACTGCATGTTGCGCGCGCGGATCGCCACGGTGACGGCGATGGCGCACAGCGCCAGCAAACCCGCGATCAGCCAGGCGACGATCATGCGTGTACTCCTTCAGCCGTTGCGCCCAGGTCGGCGCCGGTGGGCAGCGGGCGGAGCTCGAAACCCTCGGAACGCCACTGCGGCAGCAGCGTCTCCAGCATGCGGATGCAGCAGTCGCTGTCGTCGTGCATCAGCAGCACGTCGCCCGGCCGCGGCGGCTGCGCGCGCATCGCCGCCACCAGTTCTGCCGGCGGCCGGCGCTGGTAGTCGAGGCTGTCGTAGGACCAGTACAGCAGGCGTCGCCGCTCGCGCGCGAGGCGCAGCGTGAGCGCCAGCGAGAACGCGCCGCTGGGCGGGCGTACGCCGTGGTGGCGCACGCCATCGAACGCCTGCAGCACCCGGTCGGTGCGGTCGATCTCGTCCATCATCCCGGCCAGCGACAGCCGGTTGAAATCCGGATGGCTCCAGGAGTGGTTGCCCAGCCGGTGCCCCTCGTCCAGCATGCGCCGTACCAGCTGCGGGTGGCGCTCGGCCTTGCTGCCGATCAGGAAGAACGTGGCGCGCACCTGGTGCTGCCGCAGCAGGTCGAGCAGGGCCGGCGTGTATTGCGGGTCGGGGCCGTCATCGAAGCTGAGGTACAGCTCGCGGGCGCCGCCGGGAGGCATGGCGGTGAGTACCACCGCAGCGGGCAGGCAACGCAGCAACCGCATGCGCTTCAACCAGCCGATCATGGCGACCATCCGTCGCTGCCGCGCACGCTGTGCCGGCACCGGCAGAAATCCTTGCTTGCAGGCATAATCCACCCTTGTCGTCGATGGCGTGCGCAGGGGCTGCTGCCGCCATCCGAATCCGACGCACAGGATATCTTCATTCGGCACCAAGCCGGGCGATTTTCGCATGTCCGCCGTCCTTCGGGCGGCCGCGCGGGGATCACGGCGCCGGCCCACACACCCACGTTTGCGATCCGCGGAGAGACGCGTGCTGCAGGGATATGGCCTGATCTACTTCGGCAACGACTGGTACGCGGAAAACCGTACCAGCAGCCATCACGTGGCCGAACGCCTGGCCCATGCCGCACCGCTGCTGTACGTCGACTCGCCCGGCATGCGCGCGCCGCAGGCCAGCGGGCGCGACCTGCGCCGCGCCTGGCGCAAGCTGCGCGCGGCCCTGCGCGCGCCGGTGCCGGTGCGCCCCAACCTGTGGCATTGCACCGTGCCGCAATTGCCGTTTCGGCGGGTGCCGGGGGTCGACTGGCTGAACCGCGTCTTCGGCCGCTGGGCGGTGCGCCGCGCCATGCGCGTGCTGGGCGACGTCACGCCGATCTCCTGGTTCGCGGTGCCGCACCCGGGTTTCCTGGCGCAGCAGCTGGGCGAGCGCCTGTGCGTGTACTACTGCATCGACGACTACGCGGCGCACCCGGGCGTGGACAGCGAGCTGATCGCCGCACGCGACCTGGATCTGACCCGCCGTGCCGACCTCGTCTTCGTCGCCCCGCCGGCGCTGCTGGAGGCCAAGCGCGCCATCAACCCAGCCACCCGCTTCTCGCCCCATGGCGTCGACACGGCCCTGTTCGGCCAGGCGCGCGACCCCGCCACGGCGGTGCCGGCCGCGGCGCGGGAGCTCGTCCACCCGGTGGTGGGCTATTTCGGCTCCCTTCACGAATGGATCGACCTGGAACTGATCGAATGGCTGGCGCGCGAGCGCCCGCAGTGGAGCTTCCTGCTGGTCGGCCACGCCGCCGTGGACGTGTCGCGCCTGCGCGCGCTGGACAACGTGCGGCTGGTCGGCGCTCAGCCGTACCGCGAGCTGCCGCGCTGGGCCAAGGCATTCGACGTGGCGATCATCCCGTACCGGCACAACCGCCAGGTCGCGAACGCCAATCCGCTGAAGGTGCGCGAGTACCTGGCCACCGGCAAGCCGGTGGTCAGCGTGAGCCAGCCGGAGATCGACAAGTTCGCGCGCTGGGTCGAGATCGCGGCGGACCGGGACGGCTTCCTGCACGGTCTGGATCGGGCGCTGCGGGACGACACGCCGGCGGCAGCCGACGCGCGCGTGGCCGCGGTGGCCGGACAAACGTGGGACAACCGCGTGGACGAGGTGTTGCGCGAAGTATCATCGGCGCTTGCACGCAAGCAGGCATGAATCAGTGGAAACAACAGGGGACAGGATGAACGCGGGAATCGAAGGGAAGCTGCGCATCGCCATCGTGGGTGCCGGCTACGTGGCGCGCCACCACATCGCCGCGCTGCGCCGGCTCGAGTTCGTCGAGATCGTGGGCATCTGCGACATCGACACCAAGGCCGCGCAGGCGCTGGCCACCAGCTTCGGGATCGAGTTCGTCACCGGCGACTTCACCCGGCTCGCCGAACGCCACCCGCATGCGGTGTACGTGCTCACGCCGCCGTCCAGCCACGCGCCGCTGACCCTGCAGGCGCTGGACATGGGCTGCCACGTGTTCGTGGAGAAGCCGATGGCCGACTCCGTCGCCGAGTGCGATGCGATGATCGCCAAGGCGCGCGACAAGGGCCTGTTGCTGTCGGTCGACCATTCCGACCATTTCGATCCGGTGGTGATGCAGGCGCAGGCCTGGGTCAAGGCCGGGCGCATCGGCGAGGTGCTGAGCTTCGACGTGCTGCGCAGCTCGGACTATCCGCCGTACGCGGGCGGCCCGCTGCCGGGCATGGTCAAGCAGGGCTCGTATCCGTTCCGCGACCTCGGCGTGCACGGCCTGTACGTGCTCGAATCCTTCCTCGGCCCGATCGGCGAGCTGGACGTGCGCTATCGCTCCAGCGGCCGCAGCACCAACCTGAAGTTCGACGAATGGGATGCCCGCGCACAATGCGCGGACGGCGTCGGCCGGCTGCTGCTGTCGTGGAACATCCGCCCGATGCAGAACCGCATCATCGTGCAGGGCACGCGCGGCATCATCGAGGCCGACCGTTTCCTGCAGATCTGCCGGATCAAGCGCGTGCTGCCCGGCCCGAAGTTCATCGGCATCGTGCTCACCGCCTTCACCAACGCCCTGCGCGACGTGGTGCGCGTGCCGTGGAACGTGCTGCGCTTCGCCACCGGCCGGCTGCGCCCCTCGCCCGGCATCCAGCACGGCGCGCAGGCATTTGCGCAGGCGCTGCATGAGGGCACCACGCCGCCGATCAGCGCGGAGGAAGGCCGCCGCCATGTCGCGCTGATGGAAACGGTGTGCGCGCAGGCGGATCGCGAACGGCGCGACGAACTGGCCGCGCGCATCGTGCCGCTGGCGCCGGTCGACGCGCTGGTGACGGGCGCCGCCGGTTTCCTCGGCCGCGCGCTGGTCGCCGCGCTGCGTGCACGCGGGCAATCGGTGCGCGTGCTGGTGCGCCGGGCCGACCCGGCCGCCGAGAGCGCCGGCATCCAGGTGGTGGTGGGCGATCTGGGCGATCCGGCGATCGTCGACCATGCCGTGCAGGGCGCGCGCGTGGTCTACCACGTCGGCGCGGCGATGCGCGGCGGCCCCGGCGACTTCGAGGCGGGCACCGTGTGGGGCACCCGCAATGTGGTCGACGCCTGCGCCAGGCATGCGGCGGAGCGGCTGGTCTACGTCAGCTCGCTCAGCGTGCTCGACCACGCCGGCCGCGATCCGGCGGTGGCCGTCACCGAAAACTCGGCGTTCGAGCCCTGGCCCGACCGCCGCGGCGCCTATACCCAGACCAAGCTCACCGCCGAAGGAATCGTCAGCGACGCGATCCGCGAGCGCGCGCTGCCGGCGGTGATCGTGCGCCCGGGCCAGATCGTGGGGCCGGGGGCCGAGCGCGTGACCCCGAACGGCACGCTGGCGCTGGCCGGGCGCTGGATCGCGGTCGGCCCGGCGCAGCAGACTCTGCCGCTGGTCTACGTCGACGATGTCGTCGACGCGCTGCTGCTGGCCGCGCACGCACCCGCCGCGACGGGCCGGATCTTCAACGTGGTCGACCCGCAGATCGTCACCCAGGGCGATTACCTGGCCAGGGTGAAGGGCAAGCTGGGCGACGAGCTGAAGCTGCTGCGCGTGCCCACCGGCGTGTTCATGGCGTTGGCTGCCGGCGTGGAACTGCTCGGCAAGCTGCTTCACCGCAGCGTGCCGCTGACCCGCTACCGGGTCCGCTCGCTGCGCCCGCTGGCCAACTTCGACATCAGTGCGGCACGCAGCGGACTGGGCTGGGAACCGCGCATCGGCTTGCAGAAGGGTTTCGAGCGGATGTTCGCGACGAACGCGCAAACAGGCAACGCGCCAGCGACAAAAGCCGACGACGCCTGACCGGCCCGCCCCGCGGGTCACGGGTGACCGGCAGCGACCTCGCACAACACCCGCTCCAGCCGGTCGACGTTGTCGTCCCAGCGAAAGCCCCGCGCGTGTTCGACGATGCGCTCGCCCTGCCATGCCCGGCCGGTGGCTTCCAGCAAGGCGGCGGACAACGCTGCCGGATCACGCACCGGCACCAGCATGCCGGCAAACTCCGGCAGCACTTCGGGGATGCCGCCGACCCGGCTGGCCACCACCGGGATACCGCAGGACATCGCCTCCAGCACCACGTTCGGCACCCCTTCGTTGTGGCTGGGCAGGCACAACAGGTCGGCGGCGCGGAACCAGTCGCCCAGTTGCGCATGCGGCACGGCACCGACCAGGCTGACGCGTTCGGCGCAGCCCAGGGCGGCGGCCCGCGCGAGCAGTTCGTCGCGGCAGGCGCCGGCGCCGGCGTAGACCAGGGCCGCCTGCGGCCGCTGCGCCAGCACGGCGGGAAACGCCTCCAGCAAGTCCAGACAACCCTTCGTCGATTTCAGATTGCCGACGTAGAGCAGCAACGGCTGCTCGGCGCCCAGGCCCAGGCGTTGTCGCGCCGCCTCGCGCGAACCGGGCGAGAACCGCTGCGCATCGACGCCGTTGTAGATCGTGTGCACCCGCGTCGGGTCGGCGCCCAGCGCCACCGCCTTGTCGGCCAGTGCCTGGCTCACCGCCACCACTGCGCCCGCACGGCGCAACGCCGCGCCGATCTGCGGCCGGCGCAACGCACCCTCGGCCATCACGTTCAGGTCGCTGCCGTGCACCTTGACCACGTAGGGGATGTTCAGCCGGCGCGCCAGCCAGCCAGAGGCCACCGCATCGGGATAGGCCCAGCTGGCCAGGATCGCGTCGTATTTTTCCGCGCGCAGGCGCCGGCCGTGCTGCAGCCACAGCGAAGCGAACCAGCACCCGGCATGCAGCGAGCGCAGTCCCGGCGGAAACACGAAAGTGAAGTGGTCACGACGCAGGCCGGGCACGTCGACCGTGCCGCGCACGCCGCCCAGCCGCTCGCGAAAATCCACCGCGGTCAGCACGTGCACCTCGTGGCGCTGGCCCAGGCGCTCGAACTGCTGCCGGTTGAACGCGCCGCGCAGCGGGTCCCACGGCGTGGGAAACAGGTTGGTGGTGATCAGCAGTTTCATGCGCCGGCCGGCTCCCGCTCGCCGCGATAGAGCGATTCGTAGCGCGCGGCCATGCGCTCCAGCGAGCCTTCCGCCTCGACCCACGCGCGCCCGCGCGCGCCGAGTTCCTGCGCGGTCGCGGGCGCCTCCAGCAGCGCGATCATCGCCGCGGCCAGCGCATCCGCGTCGGCGGCCGGCACCAGCTTGCCATTCACGCCCTCGCGCACAATCTCGCCGTTGCCGCCCACCGCGGTGGCGACGATGGGCAGGGCGCTGGCGCAGGCTTCCAGCAATGCCATCGAATAACCCTCGCTGAGCGAGGACAGCGCGAACAGGTCGAGCCCGGGGAGCAGTTCGCGCACGTCGCTGCGATCGCCGAGAAAGCGCACGCTCCCGCCCGGCATCGTCGCAGCGGCAAGCTGCTCCAGCTCGGCGCGCAGTTCGCCGTCGCCGATCAGCAGCAGCACGACATCGGCCACGCGCTGGCGCACCACGGCGAAGGCGCGGATCAGGTTGGCCTGATCCTTGGTCCAGTTGAGCCGGCCCACGCTGCCGATCAGCCGCGCCTGCGGCGGCAGCGCCAGTCTCTCGCGCAGGCGCGCACGATGGTCGGGAGAAGCGGACAGAAACTGATCCACGCGGATGCCGTTCGGCACCACGCAGGCCTTGCCCGGCGGCACGATGCCGCGGCGCACGGCGTCGTCGCGCGCGGCCGCGCACACCAGCGCCACCGCATCGGTGCGCGCCAGCGCGCGTCGATACAGGCCCTCGCGCCGGCGCGAGTTGCGGTTGGCGCCCATGCCGTGGCGCGTGTTGACGACACGGCCGATGCCCAGCCCGGTGCTGGCCCAGACCGCGTGGTAGTGCGCCACCGCGTTGTGGGTGTGCAGCACTTCGGTGGCGGGTGTCGCCAGGGCGCGGCGCAGGCGCAGCAGGGCGCGCAGATCCGGCCCGCGGCGCTTGCCGCAGGCGTGCACGGGAATGCCCTGGGCGTCCAGCTCGTGCGCCAGCGCGCCGGCTTCGAACAGGCAGACCACGCGGCAGCGGTGACCCTGCCGCTGCTGCATGGTCACCAGGTCGATGACCATGCGTTCCAGGCCGCCGCGGTTGAGGTTCTCGACGACGTGGACGATGTTCATGCCGCGGGCGTGGCCGGCAGTTCGGAGATGCACACGCGCCACTTGCCGCTGGGCGTGAGCGGGATGTCGTCGACGAAATGGACGTTCAATTGCAGGCTGTCGCCGACCACCTTGGCCAGCTCGCGGCGGATGTAGGCGAGCGAGGCTTCGTCGAAGCCGGGACCACGCACCAGCGACAGTTCGAGCTGGTCGAGCCGGCGCTGCACCACCTGGAAGCGCACCAGCCCCGGCACGTCCTTGAGCATGTGCGGGAAGAACTCGCCGGGCAGCAGGTGGCCGGCCGGGGTGCGGATCGCGTCGAGCAGGCGGCCATCCACGCGCTGCAGCAGCGGCAAGCCGCGACCGCAACTGCAGACGTGGTCGCTCGCGGTGGCGACGTCTCCGTTGAGGTAGCGCACGAACGGCATGCCGTAGTTGAACAGGTCGGTGATCACCACCTCGCCCGGTTCGGTGACGGGCGCACCGGGGTGCCGCTGCAACTCCACCACCAGGTGATCGGCGTTGACGTGCAGGCCTTCGCGACGCTCGCATTCGGAGGCTATCAGCATGAACTCGCGGCAGCCGTAGGTGTTGTACGCCGGGCAGCCGAATGCACGCTCGATGATCTCGCGCTGGAACTCGTGCAGCGACTCCGCGGCGCCGATGATGCTCCGCGGCGCGGCCACGCGGCGACCGGTGTCGAGCAGCCATTGCGCCAGCCGCACCAGCGGGCCGACGTAGCCGACGATGACCTGCGGGCGGTAGTCGTCGATCGCGTCGGCGTAGCCGGCCATGTTGGCCTCGGTCATGCCGAAGCTGTTGAGCACGCGCCGGGCGAACGCCGCGTTGTACACGCGGTCCTTGAACTGCTGGAGCCGGTGCGGCGTGCCCACGGCCCCGCCCCACACGAACAAGGTGCGCCGGCCCATGCGCGAGCCGGCCCAGTCGTAGCCGCGCCACATCACTGCGGTGCGCCGCTCGTAGCTCTCGCGGGTGTAGCCGAAACGCAGCGGGTCACCAGTGGAGCCGCCGGTGGCCTTGGTCAGCACGCGGTCGTGCCAGCCCTCGGCCTGCAACGCATCGAAGTGCTGGCGGATGTCGGCCTTGGTCAGCACCGGCAGCTGCGCGTAGTCATCCAGGTTGCGGATGTCGGCGACGGCGATGCCGGCCTCGCGCCAGCGCTGCCGGTAATACGGAACCTTCTGCTCGCAGTGCTCCAGCAACCGCTTCAGGCGTTGCCACTGCAGCGCGGCGATCTGCTCCGGCGCCAGCCACTGGTCGCGCTGGTAGTCGGCCAGGTAGGCCAGCGTGTGCCGCCGTCGCAGGCCGCTCTCCCACAGCGGGTAGAGCACGCGGGAAAACGCCTTCTCGTACCACGATGTCTTCATGGATCCCCCCAGGCGCGCGCACCGGCCCACGCCAGCAGACGGCCGAGCGGACGCGGTCGACCGGCGGCGTAGCGCTGGTGCAGGCTCTGCAATTGGGCAATGTCGGCGCGACTCCAGCACTGCAACAACAGGGTCAGCAGCGCGTAGGACGCGGTCAGCACGAACGCGCCCAGCAGCAGGGTCGGGATCGGCCCCAGCTGCGCCGCGTGGACCAGCGAGGCGAGCCCGGCGGCCAGCGCCGCCGCCAGCACGATGCGCAGCAGCCGCAGCCACTCCAGCTGCACGCCGCTGATGCGGATGCCGATGGTCAGGTAGGAGGCGGCGATGACGAACAACAGGATCACGATGGCCGCCACCGAACCGTACAGACCGAACCGCGCGATCAGCACGTAATCAAGCAGCATCTTCAGCACGCCAAGAATGATGGTGAGGATCAGCACCACGTTCTGCCGATCCGCACTGACCAGCAGGCTGGTGGCGCCCTGGGTCACCGTGCCCATGGCGCAGGCGAACAGGCACCAGCCGAACACCGGCGCCGCGGCGGCATAGGTCGCGCCGTACAGCAGGCCGATCACCGCGCCGGCGAAGGTGCCGCCGAAGGCCACCACCGGCGCCGCCAGCAGGGCGAGATAGCTGGTCACGGCGACGAAGCGCCGGCCGCCGGCCTCGCGCCCCTGGCTCTGCGCCTTGGCCATCATCGGCAGCAGTACCGCCCCGAACACGCCCGGCACCAGCAGCATGATCCCGGTCGCCAGCTGGTAGGCGACCTTGAAATAGCCCGCCGAAGCGGCGCTGTCGAACAGGTTGAGGAACAGGATCTCCACGTCGCTGGCGATCAGGAAGCCCAGGATGATGGTGACCGAGACGATGCGCAGGTGCCGGCGCACCCGCTGCTGCAACACCTCGGGCACCGCCCCCGCGCCGGCATGCCGCGCCAGCAGGCGCCGCGCCTGGTGGCGCGAGGTGAGCAGGAACACCGCGCCGGAGATCAGGTAGACCACCAGGAACCAGAAGATCGACGCCCCCATCAGCATCGCCGCCGCCACCATCAGCAGGTTCAGCGGCGCGGAGATCAGGCTGACCTTGGCGGTGGCGTCGAACGCCTCGAAACCCTTGGCGACGGCGATGTTGAACATGTACGGCGCGCGCAACGCCACGGCGGCGGCAAGCATGACGAACTCGGTCACGCGCAGGTCGGCGGCGAAACGTGCGCCGAACAGCAGGTACAGCGCCAGCGCCAGCGCCATCACCGCGAGCAGGTGCCACATCTGCATGCGACGCAGGTAACGCACCACCGGCACGATCAGCTCGTGCTGGTCGGCGCCGCGCAGCTCGGCGACGAACTTGATCACGCCGGTGGTGATGCCCGAGTTGGTCGCCACCACGCCGATCGCGGCAAACCAGATGAACAGGCCGTAGATGCCGTAATGCTGCGGTCCCAGCTGGCGCGCGATCAGGATCGCCGCCAGCATCCCCAGCGAGTACTCGACGTAGATGCCGATCGAGGAAAACAGGGTGTTGCGCAAGGCGCCGCTGCGAATGCTCATGAGCCGATCAGCAAGATGGTGGTGATGACGTACAACGCCACGATGGTGGCCACCGACACGGCCAGCCAGCGCATCCAGTGATCGGTCAGGCGCAGCAGCGGCACGCCCGGCCAGCGCTGGCGCGCGCCCATGTAATGGCCCACCACCAGCGCGACCAGCAGGTACATCACCACGGTGTAGCTGCGGCTGAGGAAGAACGCCGCGGAGAACAGCCCGTACAGCGACAACAGCAGGGTGAACGCGATCGCCCGCTCGCCCTGCCACGTGCCGGCCTGCGCCGACTCGACGGCCGCTTCGGGCTGGTGGCGCATCACGGTCATCATCATCCAGAAGCCGTAGGTGGTGAATGCCAGCCACAGGGTGTAGCCCAGAAACCCGGTTTCGGCCAGCACCAGTACCCAGGAGTTGTGCGCGGTGAGCTGATTGTAGTCGGTGAAGTTGCCGGGGCCGACGCCGAGCAGCGGGTTGGAGAAGAACATGTGCATGCCCTCGTACCAGGCATCCACCCGGCCAAACGCCGATGACTCGTCCGGGTCCAGCTCCTGCATGCGCGAGGACAGCAGGCGCATCACCAGCAAACCCAGCACGCCGAGCACGCCGGCGGTGAACATGCCGCGGCGTCGCCACACGAAGATGCCGCCGACCACCAGCACCGCCAGCATGGCGCCGCGCGAATTGGTCAGGTAGATGCCGTACAGCAGCAGGCCCGCGGCGGCCAGCCACCAGATCCGGCGCAGGAACCCGCCCCCGCTGCTGAGGAAGAACGCCATCGGCAGCGTGGCGGCAAACAGCAGGCCCACGTCGTTGGGGTCGTTGAAGATGCCCACGTAGCGCACGCGCCCGTCCTCACCCAGCGGTACGCCGGTCCAGCCCATGCCGGTGTTCGCCTGCACGATGCTGTGCTGGGCCAGCACGCAGGCGCACAGCACGAACACCGTCATCGCGATGGTCACCCGGCGCTGCGTGGTGCAGGCGGAGGCGAAGACGAAGAACGCGATCACGATGGGGCCGAAACTCTCCAGCAGCGCAAGCGCGCCGCCGAACCAGTGGTTGGCGACCATCGACACCATGCCTACCAGCAGGAACACCGGCAACAACAGGAACTGCGGCGCGTCGAAATTCTTGCCGGCACGGATCATCCACGCCGCGAAAGCCAGCAGCAGCACCACCGGCAACAGCGGAATGCCCTCCAGCGCGGGCAGGAAATCCTGTGGCCGGACGATGGTGAGCGCGAGGTAGAGAAGGCTTAATGTGAACATGCGGCGTGATCAGGATCGAGCGCGTGACTCGGGGTGAAGAAACGACTGAGCCAGGCCATCACGATCGGTGCCGCGCCCCATGGACGGATGCACGCGTGCATTCGCTCGCCAACCCGCCCCGCACCGTCGGCGGGGCTGACACGATGGTAGCAGTCGCCGCGGGCGACAGGCTGGCACGGTGCACGTTCCGCGCACGCGCCTCGTCGAGCCCGCACCTCAGCCCCCTCCGAGGCGCTTGCGCAGACGCGACCACAGGGAACCTTCCGCCGGTCGCGGCGAACCCGCGCCGGCTTCGGGCAGCTCGACGGCCAGCGATGCCAGCGTGCCGGTGACCACGTTCAGCAGGCGCAGGCTCACGCCGGTCTCCTTGCGCACCCGGCTGGCGAACTCCACCGCCAGCATCGAGTGCCCGCCGAGGTCGAGGAAGTTGTCGTTGCGGCGAATCTCCTCGACGCCGATCAGCTCGCGCCAGAGGCCGGCGAGATACAGTTCGCGCGCATCGCTCATCGCGTCGGTCGCGGGCCCGGCCTGCCGGACGGGACGCTGCTGCGCCACGACCGCCGCGGCGACGGGCTCGGGCAGTTGCTTGCGATCGATCTTGCCGTTGGGCGTCTTCGGCAGCTGCGCCAGGATCTCGATGTGCTGCGGCAGCATGTAGCCGGGCAGGCGCTGGCGCAGGTGCTCGCGCAGCTCGCGGGCACCCGCCTCGACGTCGCCGTCCATCACCACGTACAGCACCATGCGCAGGTCGTTGTCGCCGAAGCGGCGCACCCCCGCCACGGATTCGTGCACCGCCGGGTGGCTGTCGGCGGCGGCCTCGATGTCGCCCAGCTCGATGCGGAAACCGCGAAGCTTGACCTGGTGGTCGACGCGCCCGTGGAAATGCAGCACGCCATGGCGCCAGGCACCCAGGTCGCCGCTGCGATACATGCGTGCGGTGCCGCCGACGAAGGGATCGTCGACGAAGCGCTCGGCGGTCAGCTCCGGCTGGAACAGATAGCCGGCGGCCACGCCATCGCCGCCGATCCAGATCTCGCCGATGACGCCCGGCGGCAATGGCCTACCCTGCGCGTCCAGCACGTAGATCCGCGTGTTGGCGATCGGCTTGCCCAGCGGGGCCGTATCGAGATCCGGGCGGATTCGCGCCAGGCTGGACCAGATCGTGGTCTCGGTGGGGCCGTACAGATTCCAGAGCTCGCGGCAGCGCCCCGCCATGTTGCGCGCCAGTGCCGACGGCAGCGCTTCGCCGCCGACGAACAGGCGCAGCTGATCCAGCGCGCGATCCCGCCCGGCATCCTGCAGCAGGCGCAGCACCGAGGGGGTCACCTGCAGCACGTTGCAGCCGCTGCGCTCGATCAGGTCCCACATCCGGTTCGGATCGTGCTGCTCCTCGTCGGTGGCGATCACCACGCGCCCGCCCACGGTCAGCGGCAGGTACAGCTCCAGCCCGGCAATGTCGAACGACAGCGTGGTGGCCGCGCACACGGTGTCGTCCCGGGTGAAACCCGGCTCGCGCGCCATGGCCAGCAGGAAGTTGACCAGGTTGCGGTGAAGCACGGCGACACCCTTGGGCTTGCCGGTGGAGCCGGAGGTGTACAGCACGTAGGCGGTGTCGTCGCCGTGCACCGGCGGCAAGTTGCCCTCGCCCGCCGGCTGCGCGGCCAGTGCGTCGACGTCGAGCAGTTCGCGACCTTCGGCGACCGCCGCCGGCAGCAGTGCCGCGTCGGTGACCAGCACATGGCGCAGCTGCGCATGCTCGGCCATGTAGTGCAGGCGATCCGGCGGGAAGGTGGGGTCCAGCGGCACGTAGGCGGCGCCACTGCGCAACACGCCGAGCACCGCCACCAGCATCGACAGGCTGCGCGGCACGCAGATGCCCACGCGGTCGCCGCGACCGAGGCCGTGACGACCCAGCGCCAGCGCGAGGTTGCGGCTGGCCTGGTCGAGCCACGCATAGTCGACGCGCTCGCCACCGCACTCGGCAGCGATGCGTTGCGGCGCGGCGCGCATCTGCGCCTCGATCAGCGCGGGCAGGCCCAGCGTGCGGTCGTAGTCCAGCGCGGTGGCGTTCCAGCCCGCGAGCACTTGCGTTCGTTCCGCCGCGTCCATCAGCTCGATGTCGCCCAGCGCGCGCTGCGGCGAGGCCACCGCCTGCGCCAGGATCTGCCGCAGGTAATCGATCCAGCGCGCCACGCTGGCGGCGTCGAAGATGTCGGTGTTGTAGGTGAGGCCGCCGGAAAGTCCCTGCGCGTGCTCGATGAACCACAGCCCGACGTCGTCAGCCGCGCCGTGCTGGAACACCGGGATGTTCTGGTGTTCCAGCTCGCCCCAGCGGCCCGGGCGCAGGCGCACGTCCTGGAACGAGAACATCGCCTGGCTCAGCGGCGGGCGGCTGTCGTCGCGGCGCAGGTCGAGGTCGATCACCAGTTGCTCGAACGGCACGTCGGCGCAGGCAAACGCATCGAGCACCACGCCACGCACCGCCTGCAGCGCGTCCAGGAACGAGGCGCCGTCTTCCAGCTGCACGCGCAGCGGCAGCGCGTTGACGAAGAAGCCCATCACCCGTTCCAGCTCGGGCGTGTCGCGACCGCGCACGGGCGTGTTCACGATCACCTCGCCCTGCCCGCTGAGCCGATGCAGCAGCACGCACCAGGCGGTCAGCAACACCATGAACAGCGTGCCCTGGCCCTGCTGGCCGAGCTGGCGCATGCCCGCCGCCTGGTCCGCCGGCAGATGGATCCACTCGGTGGCACCGGCGCCGCTCATGCGCGGCGGACGCGGGCGATCGACCGGCAACGCCAGCGGCTCCAGCGTGCCGGCCAGGCGCTTGCGCCAATGCGCCAGCTGGCGCTTCAGCTCGTCGCCACGCATCCATTGCGCATGCCACGCGGCGAAATCGGCGTACTCGACCGCCAGCGGCGGCAATGCAGGTTCCCGGCCGGCGGCACGCGCGGCGTACAGCGCCGACATCTCCTCGTACAACAGGTCGAACGACCAGCCATCCCAGATCACGTGATGCGGCATGAAGAAGAACACGTGTTCGTCCGCAGCGAGCCGGAACAGCCGCACCCGGAACAGCGGCGGCGTGCCCAGGTCGAACGGCTCGGCGATCAGCTCCTCCAGCCGCCGGGCCAGCACGGCCTCGCGCCCGGCCGCATCCACGCCGGAAAGATCCTCCAGCGGCAACGCGATCTCGAGCCCGGCATGGATGCGCTGGACCGCGGTCTTGTCGTCCAGCTCGATCGCCGTGCGCAAGGTCGGCTGGCGCCGCACCATGTCGCGCAGCGCCTGTTCGAAGGCCGCCACGTTCATCGGCCCGCGCAGGCGATGCGCGGACGGCGCGTGGTAGACCACCTGGCCGGGATTGAGCTGCTCCAGGTACCAGACGCGCTGCTGCATCAGCGAGAGCGGCGCGGTGCCGCGATCGGCGAGCCGCGGGATCGCCGGCGGCGCCGGGCGGGCCTGGGCCGGATCGGTGTCCAGCGCGCGGATCGCCGCCGCCATCGCGGCCACGCTGGGGGCGTCGAACGCGGCGCGCAACGACAGGGTCAACCCCAGTTCGCGATTGAGCCGGGCGATCCAGCGCGAGGCCAGCAGCGAATGGCCGCCCAGGTCGAAGAAGTTGTCGTCCACGCCCGGCGCGTCCACGCCGAGCGTCGCGGCCATCGCTGCGGCCACGCGCTGTTCGAGTTCATCGCGTGGCGCCTGCTGTTCGCGTGCTCCGCTGCCCGCCGCCGTGTCGGGTGCCGGCAATCGCGTGCGATCGACCTTGCCGTTGGGCGACAGCGGGATTGCCGGCAGCATCACGTAGTGCGCCGGCACCATGTACTCGGGCAGGCTCGCGCGCAGGTGCGCGGACAGCGCCGCCGGATCGGCGCTGGCGCCAGCCGCGCCGGCGATGTACGCAACCAGGCGCATGTCGCCGGGGCGATCCTCGCGCGCCAGCACCACCGCCTGCGCCACCGCCGGGTGCGTGGCGAGGCGGTGTTCGATCTCGCCCAGCTCGATGCGGAAACCGCGCAGCTTCACCTGGAAATCGTTGCGGCCGAGGTATTCGATGTTGCCGTCCGCACGCCAGCGACCGAGGTCGCCGGTCTTGTACATGCGTGCGTCGGCGTCGTGGGCGAACGGATCGGGCAGGAAGCGTTCGGCGGTCAGCGTCTCGCGGTTGAGGTAGCCGCGACCGACCTGCACGCCGCCGATGAAGATCTCGCCGGCCACGCCCACCGGCACCGGCTGGCCATAGCCATCGAGGATGTAGATGCGCGTGTTGGCCACCGGGCGGCCGATCGGAATGTTCGATGCGTCGTCGCCGGCCACGCACGCCCACGCGGTGACATCCACCGCCGCCTCGGTCGGGCCGTACAGGTTGTGCAGGCCCGCGCCGGGCAACTGGCGGAAAAACGCCGCGGCCAGTACCGCCGGCAGCGCCTCGCCGCTGCAGATCACCTGCTTGAGGCTGGCGCACGCCGCGGTATCGCCGTGGTCGAGGAAGGCGTGCAGCATCGAAGGCACGAAATGGATCGTGCTGACCTGCTCGCGCCGGATGGTGTCGGCCAGGTAGGCCGGATCGCGATGGCCGCCGGCACGCGCCATCACCAGCCGCGCACCGCTCATCAGCGGCAGGAAGAACTCCCACACCGAGACGTCGAAACTGCACGGCGTCTTCTGCAGCAACACGTCGCGGGCATCGACGGCGAACATCTCCTGCATCCAGCGCAGCCGGTTGACCACGCCGCGATGCTCGTTCATCGCGCCCTTCGGCAGGCCGGTGGAGCCGGAGGTGTAGATCACGTAGGCGAGGTGGCGGTCATGCAGGCCGTTTGCCGCCGCGAGCGGGTTGGACGCCTCGCACGCGGCCCATGCCGGCGCGGCCTGGTCCAGCGCCAACGGCGGCACGGCCGGCGCCAGCGGCGCCAACCGCGACACCAGCGCCTGCTGGGTCAGCAGCATTGCCGGCGCGCAGTCCTGCAGCATCCAGGCCAGGCGCTCGGGTGGATATTCCGGGTCGAGCGGCACGTACGCCGCGCCGGCCTTCAATATGGCCAGCAGGCCGATCACCAGCTCCAGCGAGCGCTCGGCGCAGATCGCCACGCGCTGGTCGGGGCGCACGCCGGACGCGCGCAGGTGGTGGGCGAGCCGATTGGCCCGCTCGTTCAACCCGGCGTAGCTCAGCGTTGCGCCTTCATGGCTGACGGCAATCGCCTGCGGCGTGCGCGCCACCTGCGCCTCGATCAGTTCATGGATGCACTGCCCGGCCGGATAGTCGACGTGGGTGGCATTGAACTTCTCCAGCACCTTGCGCTGCTCGATGTCGGCCAGCAGCGGCAGCCGACCGAACGCCGTGTCGTCGTCGGCGGCCATCGCCTGCAGCAGGGTCTGGTAGTGCCCCAGCCACTGGCGGATCGTGGCGCCGTCGAACAACTCGCGGTTGTACTGGCATTCCAGGCGCAGCTCGCCATGGCTTTGCACCGCGTTGATCGCCAGCTCGAAGTTCTCGTAGCGGCGCGGATTGCTGGCGAATTCCAGCTGCAGGCCGGGGAACGCCGAGTCCTCGTGGTCCAGCGCCTGGTCGATGTTGAACATCACGCTGACCAGCGGCAGGCGCGAAGGGTCGCGGCCGATGCGCAGCTTGCGCAGCAGGCTGCCGAAGGTGAGGCGCTGGTGTTCCAGCGCGTCGAGCAAGGTGGTTTGCGCCTGCTCGATGGCCAGCGCGGCGGGCCGGTCCAGGTCCGGCTCGAACAGCAGCGGCAAGGTGTTGACGCAGTGGCCGACCAGGGCGTCGTGGCCGTCGATCGCCTGCCCGGCGGTGGGGATGCCGATCACCACCCGCGACTGGTGTGCCAGCCGGATCAGCAAGGCCGCGAAACTGCCCAGCAAGGTGGCGAACAGGCTGGCGCCCTGGCGCGCGCCGAGGCGGCGGATCGCCGCGACCAGTTCCGCATCCAGCGTCCAGTCCTCGCGAGCGGAGCCGAAGCTGCGGCGGGCCGGGCGCGGGCGATCGGTGGGCAGGTCGAGCACCGGGATCTCGCCGGTGAAGCGCGCCAGCCAGTACTGCTCGTCCTGCGCGTATGCAGCATCCGGCTGGCAGGCCTGGGCCAGCGCGTAGTCGGCGAACGCTTCGGCCGGCGGCAGCGCCTCCACCGCGTGGCCGAGCCGCTGCGCGTACAGCGTGCCCAGCTCGCGCACCAGCACCCACCACGACCAGCCGTCGCAGACGATGTGATGGGCGGTGAGGATGAGCACGTGCTCGTCGTGCGCCAGGCGGAGCAACTCGCCGCGCAGCAGGTGGTCGCGGCCCAGCGCGAACGGGGTTTCCACCACCGCGGCGCGACGCTCGGCCACGGCCTGCTCGCGCCGCGCCGGATCGGCGGCCGACAGGTCGAGCAACGGCAGCTCGAAGCTCACCTGCTCGCGTATGCACAGGGCTTCGCCATCCGGGCCGAAGCTGGCGCGCAGCGCATCGTGCCGATCCAGCAGCGACTGCAACGCCGCGTGCAGCGCGGCCGCATCGAGCACGCCGCGCAAGTGCAGCGAGACCGATTCGTTGTAGGCCAGCGAAGCCTCGGCGCCGAGCTGGTCGGCCAGCCAGATTTCGCGCTGCGGCTCGGTGCTGGGCGCCACGCGCGACAGCGTGCCGTCGGCGAAGGGGTCGTAGTCGACGGCGAGCGCCGCGTCCCTGGCTGGGGTTCCGATGCTCATCGCGATCAACTTGCCTTGGTGTAGCTGCCCGGTTGCCCGGGAACCTGCACGAACCACGCCGGACGCCCGTCCGGTTCGCGGCCGATGCGCGCACCGGGCAGCGGCGGCTGGCGCGCGTCCATCACGGTGCGGGCGGTGGCGGTGCGCCGCGGCAGGAAGTCGGCCTCCTGCAGTTCGATCACCGAATCCTTCCAGGCCTGCGTGATCTGCCGGAAATCCGCCTCGCTGTGCGCGGAGGTGAAGAAGCAGGGGAAGTTGTCCAGGATGTGCACGCCGCGGCTGCGCATCATCGCGAACAGCAGATCCTGCAAGGGATGATCTTCCAGGAACTGGGTCTTCCAGAACGACGCGAAGTGCTTGACCGCGACCGGCGCACCGACTTCGTCGCAGAACGCGTTGAGCTCGGCGGCCATCGCCGTGGTGCGCGCGTTGAGCCGCTCCTGCAGGCCGGCGCCCTGCTCCTTGATGTGTTCGAGCACCGCCTGCGCCGCCGCCAGCGCCAGCGGGTGGCGCACGAAGGTGCCGGCGAAATAGGTCACGCCCACGGTCGGCACCGAGTCGTCGCCGAACTGCCAGCTGCCGCCGTCGAGCGCATCCATGAACTCGCGCTTGCCGGCGATCACGCCGATCGGATAACCGCCACCGACCACCTTGCCGTAGGTGGCGAGGTCCGCCTGGATGCCGAACAGCGCCTGGGTGCCGCCGGGATGGGCGCGGAAGCCGGTGACGATCTCGTCGAAGATGCACAGCGTGCCGGACGCGGCGGTGATCTTGCGCACCTCGCGCAGGAAATCGACCGGCTGGAAGTCGGGCCGCCGGCTCTGCACCGGCTCGATCAGCACGGCGGCCAGCTCGTGCGCGCGCGCGCGGATGATCTCCAGCGATTCCGGCGTGCCGTAGTCCAGCACGATCACGTTCTCCGCCGTGTTGCGCATGATCCCGGGCGCGGCCGGCACCGCACGCAGCTTCTTCGTGCCGCGCACGATCACCTCGTCGATGATGCCGTGGTAGGAGCCGCTGAACAGCACCACGGTGCTGCGCCCGGTGACCGTGCGCGCGACCCGCAGCGCACCCAGTACGGCTTCCGAACCGGTGTTGCACAGGGCGGCGCGGTCGTGTCCGGTGACCTCGCACACCAGTCGCGCCACGTCGCCGGCGAGCGGATGCTGCGGGCCGATCTCGTAGCCGAGGTCGAGCTGGCGGCGGATGGCCTCCAGCACGAAATCCGGCTGCCAGCCGAACAGGCTCATGCCGAAGCCGTTCAGCGCATCCACGTATTCGTTGCCGTCCAGGTCCCACAGGCGCGAGCCCTTGGAGCGCTCGACCACCAGCGGGTAGACGATCTCCTTGGTCAGCGGGCGGAAGCCGTTCACCACGCGCGGGTCGGCCATGTGCGGGCGCTGCGCCTCGGTGTACTGCTTGGACTTGCGCGACCGCGCGACGTAGCGCTCGATGAAACGATCGAGCCGCTCGCGCTGGTGGCGGGACAGTTCCAGCTGGCCGTTGTCGATGCGCGCGATCGCGCCGAACGCCTTCTTGACGTCGTAGCGGGTGTGCGCCAGCGCCGCTTCCTCGTCGCGATCCGCGCTGGTCGACACGGGTGCTGCCGCCGGTGGCGTCGCCACGCTGGCCGGTGGTGCTGCTTGCTGTGCGGGCGCGACGGGTGCGGCGGCGCTCGCCGTTCCCCCGAGCAAGGCCAGCTGCTGTGCCATCAGTTGCATCTGCTGGTCGATCACGTGACGCACGTAGTCGTTGCCGCCCGCTCCCGCCGTCGGCAGCGCCGGCACGGCAAGCGTTGGCGCGGCGAGCGTCGGCGCAGCCACGGGGGCGGCGACCGGCGCGGCAACTGGCGCCGCCGTCGGCGCGTCCGGCGGCATCTGCTCGTCCAGCAACGCCGCCAGCCGGTCCAGGCTGGCGTGGTCGACCATCAACTGGCGGAACGTCACCTTGACCGGGAACACGCGCGACAGGTGCAGCGCGACTTGGGTCAGCATCAGGCTGTCCAGCCCGAGCTCGATGAAGTTGCTGGTGCTGTCGGCGTCGTCCAGTTCGATCCCGGTGATGTCCTCGAACACCGCCTTGAGCTGGTTCACCAGCCGGGGGCGGCGATCGGCGGGCATGGCGACTTGCGGCATGGGGGCCTCCTCGGCCGCGGGCGCGGCGGCGACGGGTGTCGGTTCAGCGAACGATGGCGCGGGCGCCGTGGCGGGTGCGGCATCCAGCCAGCAGCGCTGGCGTTCGAACGGATAGGTGGGCAGGCGCACGCGGCGGCGGCGCGCGCGATGGTCGAGTCGTGCCGGATCAAGCGCCACGCCGCGGCACCAGAGTTGGCCCGCGGCCTGCAGCAGCGCCGTGCGCTCCGCGTCCGCCGCATCGGCCAGGCTGGGCACGGCGACGATGCGCTCGCGCGCGGTACCGAGTTGCTGTCGGGCGAGCGTGGTCAGCGTGTGGCGCGGCCCCACTTCCAGCAGCACGCGCGATGGCGCGTCGAGCACCCGCGCCAGCGCGGCGGAGAAGCGCACCGGAACGCGCAGGTGCTGCGTCCAGTAATCGATCGAGCCGGCCTGCGCGGGGTCGAGCCAGTCGCCCAGCGCGGTCGACACCAGGGGCAGCTGCGGGCGGCCCAGTTCGACGGCGGCAAGCGCCTCGCGGAACGGTGCCAGCACCGGCTCCATCATCGCCGAATGGAAGGCGTGCGAGGTCTGCAGCAGGCGCGCGGCGATGCCGTCCGCCTCGAGCGCCGCCCGGAAAGCCTCGACCGTCTCGGCCGACCCGGCCACCACGCAGGCGCCAGGCGCGTTCTCCGCTGCCAGCGCCAGATCCGCCGGCAGGCGTGCCTGCAATGCATCCAGCGGCAGCCGCACCGACAGCATCGCGCCCGGCGGCTGCGCCTGCATCAGCTCGCCGCGCCGCGCCACCAGCGCGATCGCGTCGCGCAGGCTGAACACGCCGGCCAGCGTGGCTGCCACGAACTCGCCCACGCTGTGGCCGATCATCGCTGCCGGCACGAGGCCCAGGCTCATCCACCACTGCGCCAGCGCGTATTCGATGGCGAACGTCGCCGGCTGCATCACCGCCGTGGGCAGCAGCACGGCCGGATCGTCGGCGAACACGCACGCGGCGAGGTCGAAACCGCCCTGCTTGCGCAAGGCGCTGGCGCAAGCGTCGAATGCGTCGCGGAATACCGGCTCGCTGGCATGCAGCGCGCGACCCATGCCGGCGTACTGGGCGCCCTGGCCCGGGAACAGGAAGACCACGTCGCTCGCCCGCGCCGGCGTGCTGCGCGTCGCCGCCGCGGCGATTTCCGCGCTGGCCAGCTGCGCGCTGGCGCTGGTGGCGGACTCGGTGACCACGGCCAGCCGATGGGCGAAGGCCTTGCGTCCGACCGCCAGCGTCCACGCCACGTCGGCAAGCTCGACTTCCGGAGAGTCCGCCAGGTGCGTCCCCAGCCGCGTGGTCGCCGTACCCAGTGCAGTGGCCGTGCGCGCCGACAGCAAAAGCAGTTGCGGCCCGGCGGTCGCCTCGCTCGGCGCCGGTGCGGGTGCTTCCTCCAGCACCACGTGCGCATTGGTGCCGCCCACGCCGAACGAGCTCACGCCCGCGCGGCGCGGTACGCCGGGCGCGCTGGTCCAGTCGTGCAGGCGATCGTTGACCACGAACGGCGAGCGGGCGAAGTCGATCGCCGGGTTGGCCGCGGCGTAATGCAGGCTCGGCGGAATCCGCCGCTCGGCCAGCGCCAGCGCAGTCTTGATCACGCCGGTCGCACCGGCGGCGATCACCAGGTGGCCGACGTTGCTCTTGACCGAACCGAGGCGGCAGAAGCCGGTATCCGACGTGTCGCGCCGGAACGCCTTGACCAGGCCCTCCACCTCGATCGGATCGCCGATCGGCGTGGCCGTGCCGTGCGCTTCCACGTAGGAGATGCTGCGCGCGTCGACGCCGGCGTTGCGCTGCGCCATCGCGACCACCGCGGCCTGGCCCTCGCTGCTGGGCGCCATGAAGCTGGCCTTGGTGCCGCCGTCGTTGTTGATCGCGCCACCGCGGATCACCGCGATGACCGGGTCGCCATCGGCCTGCGCGTCGGCCAGCCGCTTCAACAGCACCACCGCCGCACCGTCGCTGAACACCGTGCCCCGCGCCGCGGCGTCGAAGCTTCGCGTGTGGCCGTCCGGCGACAGCATCGCGCCGTCCTGGAACAGGTAGCCGCTGCGCGGCGGACAGGTGATCGAGGCACCGCCGGCCAGCGCCATCTCGCACTGGCCGCTGCGCAGGCTCTCCATCGCCTGGCAGATCGCCACCAGCGAGGTGGAACAGGCGGTGTGCACGCTCACCGCGGGACCGGTGAGGTCCAGCTTGTGTGCCACCCGCGGCGCGATGAAATCCTTCTCGTTGTCCAGCATCACCTGGAACGCGCCGAGCTTCCCGACCTGGTCGGGATGCGCGCTGACGTGGTGCTGGAAATAGGTCGCGTTGTACATGCCGGCGAACACGCCGACCGGGCCGTCCTGCGCGCCGGGCGCATGGCCGGCGCGTTCCAGGCACTCCCAGCACAGCTCCAGGAACAGCCGCTGCTGCGGGTCCATCAACTCCGCCTCGCGCGGGCTGATGCCGAAGAACGCGGCGTCGAACAGCTCCACGCCGTCGATCACGCCGCGCGCGGGCACGTAGGCCGGATCGTCGCGCAGGCTCGCCGGGATCGACGGGTCGAGCTCGCCCGGCGCGAAGCGGGTGATCGACTCGCGTCCCTCGCACAGGTTCTGCCAGAAGCTCTCGATGTCCGCGGCGCCGGGGAAGCGGCCGCTCATGCCGATGATCGCGATCGGCTCGGCACCGGCTTGCACGCCGGCGGCACGCGGGCGGGCGAGGCGCGCCGGTTCGATGCCGTCGGCGCCGGCGTGATCGCGGTGGCGGGCCAGCGCCAGCGGCGTGGGATCGCGGAAGAAGGTCAGCACGTCCAGCGCGGCATCGCCGTCGCGGCGCAAGCGATCGATCAGCCGCACCGCCAGCAGCGAGCTGCCGCCCAGCTCGAAGAAGTTGTCGTGGCGGCCCACCTTGTCCAGCGCGAGGCTGGTGGCGAAGGCGGCGCACAGGCGCGTCTCGGCCTCGCCCACCGGGGCTTCGTAGGTCGTGGCCAGTTCCGGCCGTGCGCTGCCCGGCGCCGGCAACGCGGCGCGGTCGAGCTTGCCGTTGGTGGTGACCGGCAGCGCGTCCAGCACCACCCACGCGGCCGGCAGCATGAACTCCGGCAGTTCGGCAGCCAGGCCGCGGCGCAGCGCCGGCTGGTCGGGGCGGGTGGCGGCGGGGACCACGTAGGCGACCAGGCGCTTGCCCAGCGGCGGGTCATCGCGCAGCACGACGGCGCAGGCGCGCACGCCGGGCTGGCGCAGCAGCGCTGCCTCGATCTCGCCGGTCTCGATGCGGTAGCCGCGGATCTTGACCTGGCCGTCGCGCCGGCCGACGAACTCCAGCACGCCGTCGTCGCGCCAGCGCACCAGGTCGCCGGTGCGATACAGGCGGCCATCGGCGGCGCCGAACGGATCGGCCACGAAACGCTCGGCGGTCAGCTGCGCCCGTCCGAGGTAACCGCGCGCCACGCCGTCGCCGCCCACGTGCAGCTCGCCGACCACGCCCGTCGGCACCAGCTCGCCGGCGCGATTGAGCACGTACACGCGGGTGTCGGCGATCGGCCGGCCGATCGGCACCGAGCGCGCGTCGGCCGGCAGGTCCCGCGGGATCGGCCAGGTGCAGGTGAACGTGGTGCACTCGGTCGGGCCGTAGCCGTTGATGATCTCCACGCCGGGCAAGGCCGCCAGCGCGCGGCGCACATGGTCGACCGACAGTGCCTCGCCACCGATCAGCAGCTGGCGCAATCCCTCCAGCCGACGCGGCGCCTCGTCGACCACGGCGTTGAACAGCGACGAGGTCAGCCACGCCGTGCCGACCCCTTCGCCGGCAATGGTTGCGGCCAGGCCGGCAGCGGTGGGGATCGTTTCGGGATGGACCACCACGCGACCGCCGTTCAGCAGCGCGCCCCAGATTTCCAGGGTCGACGCATCGAAGCCCAGCGGTGCGGCGTGCAACATGCGCGTGTCGGCATCCAGCCGCACGTAATCCACGCCGCACACCAGCCGGATGATCGAACGATGGGCGATCGCCACGCCCTTGGGCGTGCCGGTCGAGCCGGAGGTGTACATCACGTAGGCGAGCGCATCGCCGTCGACCACGGGCAGCGGCGCGTCGTGCGGCACGGGTGCGGACTCGACGACATCCAGCGCAAGGCACGCCACTCCATCGGGCAACGGCAGCGTAGCCGCGACCGATGCGACCAGCACCATCCGCGCACCCGCATCGGCCAGCGCAAACGCCAACCGCTCCGGCGGGTGGCTGCGATCGAGCGGCAGGTAGGCCGCGCCGGCCTTGAGCACGCCGAGGATTGCCACCAGCGCCCCCGCCGAACGCTCCAGCGCGACGCCGAGGATGTCGCCCGGCACGACGCCGGCATCGAGCAGATGCCGGGCCAAGGCGCTGGACCGCTCATCGAGTCGGGCATAGCTCAGGGCGTGCCCGCCCTCGACCACCGCCGGTGCATCCGCATGCGCGCCGGCGGTGCGGGAGAACAGCGCGGGCACGCTGTCGCCGCGGTGTCGCGGCACCGCGGTGTCATTCCACTGCACCAGCAAGCGCTGGCGTTCGGCCGGGGCGAGGAGATCCGGCTCGGCGTCAGCTTCGTCGAGCAGGCCCGCCCAGGCGCGCTGCACGCAACCGGCCAGCAGCTCCACGCTCGCTGCCGTCAGCGGGCTGCGCCAGCGCAGTTCGAGGGCGATCGCGTCGCCGAAATCGAGGCGCCAGGTGGAGAGCGCAGCGGCGGCGTCCGGCAACGCTGCCTCCTGCAGCACCATCCACGCCACCGTGACCGGAGCAGCCGACCCGCGCGCTGCGGACAGCACGCCCTCCAGCCATGCCTTGCGCGGCGCGTCGCGGGGCACCGGCACGGTCAGCTGGCGGGTGCATCCGGCCTGGTGCAGCGTTGCCACGGCGGACTCGGCGCCGGTCAGCTGCGCCTCGACCCGCGCCAACGCGGCCAGCAGGGTCAGCGCCGCGCGCTCGGGATCGGCCGCGTGCAGCGCCGCCACGCAAGTCGCCAATGCGCCGTCGAGCGGCACGCGACGGCTTTGCCAGGTTTCGTCATCGGCAGGCGCGATGCCCGGCAGCACGTCCAGCAACGACATGCCGTCGTCAATTGACACTGGATTGGATGCCGCGCCCACCACCCCTCCTGGTCGGGCGGCGATGACCGCCACGACACGCGCCGATCTCCCTCGGGCAGGATGCGCGCGATTCGCGAGGCACCGCGGATCGGCCGGCATCTGCCCAGCGAAGCCGCCTGGGAGCACCCGCTCATCGCGTCGTCTGCCAAACCAGCCTCTGGACGACAAGATTAGCGCAGAACCGCGTCGAACTGTGCAATGGGACACGCCATTCAGACTGACTGCGTGCTACGCGGATGGACTATGGCGCGGCGGACTGGAACGCGAACAGCCACAGGATCGCCCGCTGGCGCGGGCTGCCGCTCCAGCTCACCCGGTAAGTACCGGCACGGTCGACCTGGCGGTATGCCACCGCGCACTGCACGCCGCTTATCGGCGGCAGTTGCAGATAACTGTCGATCACGGTGAAACCGTTGTCCGGCACGGCGCTCATCCGGCGCACGTTGCCGTCACCCCACCACACCGCGATCAACGTGGCCGGCCCGGTCGTGGTGACCTCGCCGCTGGTCACGCTGAAGCGGTCGGCCGGATCGGAGAGCATGCCCTCCACCGTGCGCTTGAGCTTGCCCGCGATGCGCTGGACCAGGTTGGGCGCGGGGTAATTCTGGGCGAAATCCTGCAGCACGCCGGCATGGCGGATTTCCACGAAGGGGATGGTGATCTCGCGCTCCGGCTCACCCGGCTTGTCGATGCTGACCGTATGGTGCCGGCCGCCCGGGCCGGCCAGCGACACGTAGGCCTTCACGTCGAAACGGCCCTGGTAGCCGTCGTAGACGGCGGTCGGACCCACCTGGGTCCAGTGCCGCCCATAGCTGTCGGTCGGCGCCGCCGCGTTGCTGGCGAAGCCGCCATTGAGCACCAGCAACGCACTGCCCGCCGGCGCGGTGTCGAGCGGCGCGGTCACGGCGGGACTGCGGCCGCGATGATCGGCCTGCGCCAGCAAGGTGTGGGCGCCGAGCGTAGGCGGCGCGGGAGGAGCTGGCCGGTCGACGCCGGCTGCGGTCAGCGGAATGCAGGCCAGCATGAGCACGCGCCAGGCCCGGCGACCGCCGCGTCGCCGGCCGGACATCACGAGTCGCCAACCTTGGCGTACGGTGCGGCGTCCGAATCGACGGACGCGCCGGCCAGTCGCCGCGCCAGCCGCTTGCTGCCGATGTAGAGCCCGCCGGCCGCCAGCGTGGCGGCGTCGAACAACGGGAAGCGATCCACCGCCGGCGGCACCCAGCCCAGCCGGCGCAGCATGTCGTGGGTGCGATGCAGGAGGGAGTTGCGCCGGGTCGCGCGGGTGTAATAGGTGAAGCTCATGGTGATCGACGGGCCATCGCCGTTCTCGACCATGTGCGGACTGGTCGAGGGCATGTAGGCGCCCATCCCGGGTTCCAGCTCGAACACCTGCGCACGCTCGCGATACTCCTCGCGCCACTGCAGCAGCTCCCGCGAATGGGTGCGATGGAAGCGGTCGCGCGCATGCTCGCTGACCACCTGCGTGTCGCGATGGTCCCACACGTAGATCCGCTTGCGGCCGTGCACCTGCAGGATGAAGTTGTGTTCCTTGTCCATGTGGAACGGCGTCACCGCCCGCGGCGAGGTGAGGAAGATCCAGCCGGCGCGATAGCACATGCCCGGGTCGACCGCCTCCACCTGCGGCCGGACCGAGTCGAGTACCTCGTCGACGACGGCGCGGTACTGCGGATCGGATTGCACGTTGAGCAGCGAAGTCCACGCCGCGGCATGCTCGATGTCGCTCAGCGTCGCCTCGACACCCTTGGCGTTGGGATGCAACCGGGGTGCTTCGTTGAACGACGTGCCCGCAGTGGCATCGCCGCTGTGCGAGCGCACGCGGCCACGCGCTTCCAGCCGCTTGCCCAGCTCGACCAGGGCCGGCAACTGCAGCGCGGGGTGCGTCGCCAGATGATGCCGCACGCCCTGTATCCGCCAGGGATCGAACTGATCCCAGGCGACTTCCAGCCACTTGGACGATGGACCCGACATGCCCCCTCCCGCGACCCGCCGGCCGCAAGCTGCGCCACGGAATCGAAGCGGCAGTGTGCCCCGCGCCCCGGCGCCCCGCAAGCTCAGTCGCGACGGAAGCAGAAGCCGTGGTAGCGGTCGACCGAGCAGGCCGGCTCGAACGGAATGCGCATGTGGCGCTCGGTCGTCGACCAGTGGTCGACCACGCGATAACCGGCCGCCGCGAACTCCTCGATGAAGGCGCCCAGCGCGGTCACCCTGTACGGGCAGTTGGCGATGCCGACCCGGCGCCGGGTGACACGCTGCAGGGTCACGAAGCTGCGCTCGGGGTGCAGCGGCGTCACGTTGACCAATACGTGGCGCGGCGGCGCGCGCAATGGTTGCAGCAACTGCGGCAGCGAGTAGTCGAGGTACTGCAGCACGCCGCTGCAGAGCAGCACGTCGCAACCGTCGGCGTCCTGCGGAGAGTCGGTGAAGCCGAGCTTGCCGGCGCCATCCTCGCGCTCGGCCAGCGCGCGCCCGGCCGCGACCACGGCGGGCACGTCGTGCACCAGCCAGCGCAGGTCATCGGGATACGGCAGGTGGTGGCGGAAACCGAAATAGCTGGTGCCCACGTTGCCGCCCAGGTCGAACAATTTCCGCGCGTCGCCGGCAAACAGTCGCGAGAGCCAGAACAGCACCGGGTAATCCACGATCTGCACACGCTCCAGCCGGTCGGCGTAGAGCTCGCCCGACTGCGGCTGGTCGTAGCTGGTCGGCAACGATGCCGGTGCCCCGGCACGCGCCGCCTCGACACTGGCAAACACGCCGCCGTAGGCATTGCCGGGCAACACGTCGCGGGCAAACAGGTGGCGATAGACCGGCCGCGCGAGCAGACGCACCCCCGGCAATTCCGCCACGCCCAACGCCACACCCCGCAAGCTTGCAGTCAGGCCCCTGGCCATCGTCGCCTCCCGCCGTTTTCGGTGCGTCACGCTAGCACGAGGCAGCGAGGGTGCGCCGCGGCCGCGGCGTCCAGCAGGTATAGTTCCGCACGGCAGCCGGTGCACGGATGGTGCGCGGCACATGGCCCGGCTTGCGGCATTCAAGGGGAAGCACGACGTGGCGCGCGAGACCGATTTTCTCGACCTCTACCGCTTGCTCGGTCTCGAACCGGGTTGTGGCCTGGACGAATTCAAGCACGCGTACCGGCGCCGGGTGTCGGTGCTGCACCCGGACCGTCGCGACGAGGATTCGCGCGGCGTCGCCGCGCAGCGGCTGCAGCAGCTCACCGCGATGTACGGCATGGCGATGGAGTTCCACCGCACGCATGGCCGCCTGCCCGGCGCCGCGGGCGTGCGGCCGTCCCAGCCGCCGAGGGGCGAAGCCGGGTCGGCCGCGGCGACGCAGCGGGTACTCGCGACACGGCGGCGTTCCCGCCGCTGGTTGTTGCTGCCGGCCGCTGCCATTGCGGCGTGGTGGCTGTGGCCGGGCGAACCGCCCGCGCCGCCCGCGGCCCCGCCCGCCGAAACCGTGCAGCCGCCGACGCATCGCGCCACGGCGACAGCGCCGGCGGAACGGCCGGCGTGGGGCCTGGGCATGGATGCCGCCAGCGTGCGCAGCATCGAAGGCGAACCCACGCTGATGGCCAGCGACCAGCGCTGGGAGTACGGCCCATCATGGGTGCGCTTCGAGAACGGCAAGGTGGTCGACTGGTACAGCTCACCGCTGTACCCGCTGCATGTGGCCGCGCACAGCAGCCCGCCGCAGGGCCAGTGAACGCGCAACACGCCGCACTCGCCCTGATCGACCGCGACCACCGCCCGGAGGTGCGTCTGCCGCGACCGGTGCGAACGCCGGTCGCGGTCCGGCTCAACCGCCGGGCTTGTACGGTGCCGGAAAGCCGGGAACCGGCAGCGCGCTGATCGGCACCGGGACGTAAACCGGCGTCGGCGGTGGCGGCGGGTTGCCCTGCACCGTGCCGTCGGTCGTCACGTAGAAGCTGAGTACACCCTTGTGGCTGCTCATGGTGGTGCCGCCCACGCTGATGTTGACGTTGCGCAACCCGGCGTTAGCCGAGGTGGTCACCGTGTAGCCGGTGTCCGGGAGCAGGTCGGTGACCACGTGGTAGGCCGACAACGGCTGCACTCCGTAGACGAGGTTGCCGCTGAGCGCGGTGCCGGGGGCGCCGCTGCTGCTCACCACCACGGCGTTGCCGTCGCTGGCGAGCAGTTCCACCCCGACGATGCCGCCCTGGCTCACCGTCACCGGGCTGGTCGTGGCGACCTTGGCGGCGGTGCCGGACAGGTCGAACACGGTCAGCCATCGCTGGCTGGCGCTGGTGTCGGGCGGGCGCACCTGCACCTGCCACGCCTTGATCGGGTTGTCGCCCGGATACATGCCGACCGTCGTGGTCTTGTTGCCGGTCGGCAGCACGGTGGTCATCGCGCCCACGTACTGGCCGTTGTAGCTGACGTCGAAGCGGTGCTGTCCCGCCGGCGCGCTGCCCGCGGCCGGGTTGGCCGGGAAATGCCAGGCCAGGTACTGGTCGTAGCCAGTGCTGCCTTCGGTGGTGCGGTCGTAGACGACGAAACGGTTCGGACGCAGGTAGACGACTTGCCGCGACCATGCCGACACCGCCGGCCCGGCGGAGAAGGTGCGGTACATGTCCTCCAGGTGGGTAGCCAGCATGTAGACGTAGCCGTTGCCGTCCTCGTACGCCGACACCGCGGTGCGCACGCCATCGTCCTCGGTGGTATTGGCCTCCTGGCCGAAACGCTGCGCCACCGAGCTGCCGCTCATGCTGCGCACGTAGAAGATGTTGTACAGCTGCCGGTTGCCGCTGTACTGGGTACCGTCGAGGTCGCCGTAGTTGTCGTTGAAGATCTTCGTCTCGTCGGCGTTGCCGCCAGGCTCGTGCACCAGCCAGCCGCCGGCATTGACCAGCAGCGGCGAGCCGCCGCGCACCAGCGCGAGACTGCCCTGGTCGAAGAACTCGTGCCCGGCGGCGGGGTTGTTGGTGTAGGGGCCGGCGCGGAACGACATCCAGCTGGCGGCGGTGGTCCAGTCCGAGCGTGCCGCGACGGCGTTCATGCCCGGCGCGAAATAGGACAGCGGCAAGGTGCTCAGCGCCGCCTTCGGCGCATTCGGATCGATCGCCAGGAACTGCAGCCAGGCCGGCGCATCACTGTATCCGCCGGTGGCCTGGTCGACCGCCGCGAGGTACTGGTTGAACACCGCGACCTTGGGCGATTGCCAGTAGCTCAACGCACCGATGATCTGCTGGAACATGCCGACCGGGGTCGTGCCCGGCGGCGGCGAGGAGGGATCGCCGTTGGAGTGGTTGTCGTCACGGTCGTCGAAGTAGACCAGCGACGGCCAGGTGAAATGCATCGAGTAGTCGGCACTGTCCACCGGGAAGGTATACGGCGCGCTGGCATGCAGCAGGTCCTGCCCGGTGGCGGTCTTCACTTCGCGCGCGGGCAAGCTCATGTTGAGGATGCTCAGCGGCGCGTAGTTGCCGTAACCCTCCGGCCAGCCGCCACCGAGCATGTGCAGGCGATAGTACGGCTGCACTCGCGCGCCGAACTGGTTGCCCAGCCAGTCGGTCCACTGCGCCGGCGCGCTGGGATTTTCGCCGTAGGTGGCCAGCGAGATCACCGCCTTGGCGTGGAAGTAACCGGCGTAGTAGTTGCCGATGGGATTGCCATCGTAGGCAAACGAAGCACACCCGCCGGACTTTTCCCACGCGGCGATCCACGCGTTCGCGGTGGTGTAGATCTGCGTGCGCTGGGACGCGGTCAGCAGGTCGTAGACCCAGTCATAGCCCAGGCCGTAACCCACGCCGTAGAAGCGGATGCCGTAACCGCTGTCGGTGCACGGGTCCCAGCCGTTGCTGCCCGGGTAGGGCATCGACATCTTCATCAGGATGTCGACCGCCTTGGCGCCGTAGGGTGCCGCGGCCGCCGCATTGCTGGACTTCAGCACCTGGTAGCACATGCCTTCGGCCAGCAGCGCCGGAAGATAGGATTCGCCCTGGTAGCCCGAGCCGAGGTTCGGCTTGTCGGGGTACTGGTTGCCGGTGGGATACGCCACCGTGCCGCCGATGTAGGAATCGCAGGTGGCTTTCAGCGCCGTCCATTGCGGCGTGTTCGCCGCCGCGCGCTGGCGCAGCGCGGTCAGCGTGGAGGAGTCCAGAAGCAGCCGTGGATGCGCCGCCAGCGTCACGGCTTGCGGTCGCACCGGCACGGCGCTGAACGCAGCCGCCCGCGGCGCGCCCTGCACCGCGGAGGAATCGCGGCCGATCGACCCGGTCAGCCCGGCTGGCACGCCGACCGCATGCCTTGCAGCGGTGCTGCGGGAGGAGGCACCGGTGGCCGCCACCAGCGGCTGCACACCGACAACGCCACCGACAACGCGGGGAACCGGACGCGGCGTCGCTTCGGTCGTGGTCGCGCGGGCGCGCGGCGCGTTCGCCGGCGGCGCCACCGCGGCAGCATCGACCCGGGTCGCGCGTCGGCTCGTCGCCGCCGCGATGGTGGGGGAGACCTTGGCGTCAGCGGCATTTCCGAGCTTCTCCGCGGCAAGCGGCGAAGGCCTGGCGGGGGCCGCCGGCAGCCTGGCTGGCGCCGGCGCGGCGGCCATCGGACGGTAGGTCAGCGGTCGCGGTTCGTCATCGCGCGCCAGCAGCAGCGATACCGCAGTGAACAGCAGCATCAGCATCACGCCGCCACCGAGCAGTGCGGTACGCGTGCGTTGCGCGCGCAATGATGACGGAGCGGGCATCTCGCCGCTGCCCCGGGTCGGTACTGCAGGCCTGTTCGGCGCAATCTGATCGGTGCGGGACATGGGGGGAATCCATAGGTAGGCCGATGCCAACGACCCAGCCTCGCCAAGCCGGCGGCTTGAGCTGGGTAGCTGATTATCCTGAATGCCCCGTGCCCGGAAAGCGTATCACTACACAATGCGGCGTCATAGCTGGCCCGGCAGCCATGACGCGCCAACCACGCCGCAGGTCCGGAAGACGGGTTCAAGCTTGCCGGGCCGGCCGGCCCGGAGGGAACCGCCAATCAGCGTGCGCCGCGGCGGAACAGCACCACTTCGACCGTCTGGAACAGGATCAGCAGGTCGAACAGCAGGTTGTGGTTCTTGACGTAGTACAGATCGTACTTGAGCTTTTCCTCGGCATCGGCCTCGGACGCGCCATACGGATAACGCAGCTGCGCCCAGCCGGCCAGACCGGGCTTGAGGCAATGACGCAGATCGTAGTAGCGGATCTTCTGGCCAAGGTCGATCACGAATTGCGGCCGCTCGGGCCGCGGGCCGATGAAGCTCATCTCGCCCTTGAGCACGTTCCACAACTGTGGCAGCTCGTCCAGGCGCACCTTGCGCGTGAAGCGGCCCACCCGGGTCACCCGGTCGTCGTCCTTGTTCGCCCAGCGCGCGATGCCGTCCAGCTCCGCGTCGGTGCGCATGCTGCGGAACTTGATCAGCTGGAACGTCTTGCCGCGCGCGCCGAC
Source organism: Rhodanobacter sp. UC4443_H10 (assembly GCF_052978325.1). NCBI lineage: Bacteria > Pseudomonadati > Pseudomonadota > Gammaproteobacteria > Lysobacterales > Rhodanobacteraceae > Rhodanobacter > Rhodanobacter sp. UC4443_H10. The sequence goes on from NZ_CM129668.1 coordinate 2,260,971, forward strand.
GCGCTCCTGCCGGTAGAGAATGGGCTGGCCGGCACCGGACTCGATGCGGATGGCCAGCGCCACCAGCAGCATCAGCGGCCAGGTCAGCAGCAGCACTAGCGTGGCGATCAGCAGATCCGAGCAGCGCTTGCTGAAGCGGCGCAGCGGAGTGGCATCGAAGCCGCCGGAGAACACCAGCCAGGAGGGATCGGTCAGCGACAGCTGCACGCGGCCGGACTCGCGTTCGAAGAAGGTCGCCAGGTCGGTCACGTCGATGCCGTTCTGACGGCACTCCAGCAGGTCGCGCATGGGCAACCCGCCGCGCCGGTCGTCCACGCCGACCACGATCTCGTCCACCTGGCGATGCAGCGCCCAGTCCACCAGCGAACCCTCGGGGCGCACCAGGGACATCGCGCCGACCTGCACCTCCTCGCCCTCGCGCGGCACGAAACCGAGCACGTTGAAGCCGATCCGGTCGGCGTGGCGGCGCATGCGCGTCTGGATCTGCGAGGCACGCTTGCCCGCACCCAGGATCAGCACCCGGCGCTGGAACACCACCGCGTCCACCAGGCGCAGGAACACCAGCCGGAAGCCCATCATCAGGGCGAAGGACAGCAGCAGCGCGATGGTCAGCACGCCGCGGCCGACATAGGCCTGCGGCAGCAGGTAATACATGATGAAGACGCCCACGCCACCGAGCACGAAACCCACGCTCTGGCGCGCCAGCACGCCGAACCAGCTCGTTCGCATGTGCGACTGGTAGTGACCCAGGGCGACCATCGCCAGCAGCATGATCACGGCGAACGCCAGCGAGCGCTCGGGCATGTGGTGGGAGAACTGGGCCAGATCGGCAGGCCGATTGAAATAACGCAGGTACATGGCCGCGTTGAGCGAAAAGCCCAGCAGCACCATGTCCACAGCCGCCAGCAGCAAGAGCCAGCGGTTGGCTTTACGACGCAGAAAGCGAAACATCTCCATCCCCCCAACCCTTGCCACTCCAACCAGCATGGCGAACCGACGGCGCCGCTTGGCGCTCGTCCCCGCCTGGCGGCGGGCCTGCACCTATACACTAAACTTGTACCGGATACAACCACATCCGTCACAAATTGATGGCTGACCGGCTACGGTTCGGCAGGTTCGGCAGGCAGACAGCACGGCATGCCGGCGGCCACCGCAGGGGGCACACCACGCCAGGCTCCATACCCGCCCACATTCCGGCGCCCGGAAACGAACCGGCCCGCCAGTGGCGGGCCGGTGCATGCGAGTGCGGACCGACGCTCAGAGGATGTAGACGAACATGAACAAGCCCAGCCACACCACGTCGACGAAGTGCCAGTACCAGGCCACCGCCTCGAAGCCGAAGTGATGGTCCTTGCTGAAGTGGCCCTTCAGCACGCGCAGCCAGATCACCGCCAGCATGATCGTGCCCAGGGTCACGTGCAGGCCATGGAAGCCGGTCAGCATGAAGAAGGTCGAGCCGTAGACGCCGCTGCCCAGGGTGAGGTTGAGCTCGTGGTAGGCCTCGATGTACTCGTGCGCCTGGAAGTACAGGAAGGTGGCGCCCAGCAGCACGGTCAGGCCCAGGAACAGCAGAATCCGGCCGCGATGCCCGGCGCGCAGGGCGTGGTGGGCGATCGTCACGGTGACGCTGGAGGTCAGCAGGATCAGCGTGTTCAGCAACGGCAGCCCCCACGCAGGCACCGTTTCGAACGCCCCGCCGATCTTCGCCGGACCATTGCCGCCGTTGGCACCCCAGGCCGCGGTGTAGTCGCTCCACAGGAACTGGTGGGTCAATACGCCATGGCCTTCGCCACCGAGCCACGGCACCGAGAACATGCGGATGTAGAACAGCGCACCGAAGAACGCACCGAAGAACATCACCTCGGAGAAGATGAACCACATCATCCCCATGCGGAACGAGGTATCGACCTGGTGGTTGTAGTCGCCGGCCAGCGATTCGCGGATGACCGAACGGAACCAGCCGAAGAACATCCCCAGCACGCCGATCACGCCGAGGACGAACACCGATTTGCCGAAACCGGTCGCACCCGGCTCGGCGTTGAGCCAGTGCCCGGCACCGAACATGAAGATGAACATGACGACCGCGGCGACGATCGGCCAGTAGCTCTTGGCCGGTACAAAGTAAACGTCGTGTTGCTGACCCATGCTGAGACCCCGTGGATTTCTCTTGATGACTCTGCCCCGCCATGCCGCTCGGGGACCTGCCTGCCGGTCGTGCCGACCCGGGTAATTGAAGTGGAAAGGTGCTGGCGCGGTTATTTCATCAGCAGGATCTGCAGGAACGCCAGCAGATAGAAGCCGATCACCACCGCGACCAGGATCTTCACCGTGCGGCGCACGCCGCGGCGCTGGTCCGCGGCGTGGATGTCGTCAACCGGCTGTGTCATTTCCACGGCTTCCCCGCCGATCAGGCGTGCACGTTGCCGTGCGCCAGCTCTTCGTCATGGATCACCGGCGGCACCGAGAAGGTATGGTGCGGCGCCGGCGAAGGCACGGTCCATTCCAGTCCCTTGGCGCCTTCCCACACGCGGTCGGTGGCCTTCTTCCTGGAGAAGAACACGCAGTGGATCACCACGCCGAGGAAGATCAGCTGCGAGGCACCGAACAGGAAGCCACCGATCGAGCTGACCATGTTGAAGTTGGCGAACGCCACGTTGTAATCGGGGATGCGCCGCGGCATGCCGGCCAGGCCGAGGAAGTGCTGCGGGAAGAACAGCACGTTCACGAACACCACGCTGCACCAGAAGTGCACCTTGCCCCAGAACTCGCTGTACATGTTGCCGGCCCACTTCGGCAGCCAGTAGTAGGCCGCCGCAATGATCGCGAACAATGCGCCGGTCACCAGCACGTAGTGGAAATGCGCCACCACGAAATAGGTGTCCTGGTACTGGAAGTCGGCCGGCACCAGGGCCAGCATCAGGCCGGAGAAGCCGCCGATGGTGAACAGGATGATGAACGCGATGGCGAACAGCATCGGGGTCTCGAAGGTCATCGAGCCGCCCCACATGGTGGCCACCCAGTTGAACACCTTCACGCCGGTAGGCACCGCGATCAGCATGGTGGCGTACATGAAGAACAGGTCCGCGCCCAGCGGCAGGCCCACCGCGAACATGTGGTGCGCCCACACGATGAACGACAGGAACGCGATGCAGGCGAGCGCGAACACCATCGCCTTGTAGCCGAAGATCGGCTTGCGCGCGAAGGTGGGCACGATCTCCGAGATGATCCCGAACGCCGGCAGGATCATGATGTAGACCTCGGGGTGGCCGAAGAACCAGAACACGTGCTGGTACAGCACGGGGTCGCCGCCGCCGCCCGGATTGAAGAAGCTGGTGCCGAAGTACTTGTCGGTCAGCAGCATGGTCACCGCGCCGGCCAGCACCGGCATCACGGCGATCAGCAGGAACGCGGTGATCAGCCAGCTCCACACGAACACCGGCATCTTCAGCAGGTCCATGCCCGGCGCGCGCATGTTGAGGATGGTGGCGATGATGTTGATCGCGCCCATGATCGAGCTGATGCCCATCAGATGGATGGCGAACACCACGTAGGCCAGCGAATCGCTCTGCAGCGACAGCGGCGGATACATCGTCCAGCCGCCGGCCGGCGCGCCGCCCGGCGAGAACAGCGTGGACAGCATCAGCAGGAAGGCGAACGGAAGAATCCAGAACGACAGGTTGTTCATGCGCGGCAGCGCCATGTCCGGCGCGCCCACCATCAGCGGGATCATCCAGTTACCCAGGCCCACGAACGCCGGCATGATCGCGCCGAAGATCATGATCAGGCCGTGCATGGTGGTCAGCTCGTTGAAGAAGTACGGCTGCACCAGCTGCAGGCCGGGCTTGAACAACTCGGCGCGGATGGTCATCGCGAAACTGCCGCCGATGAAGAACATCGTCAGCGCGAAGATCAGGTACAGCGTACCGATGTCCTTGTGATTGGTGGACATGCACCAGCGTTGGAAGAAACTCTTCGGCGCGCCGTGGTGATCATCGTGCTGATCATGGGTGGCTGCGTAGGACATGGCCATGCACCTCTAACCTGTAATGGAATGCGACTGCAACGAAAACGCGGATGGGGTCGGGCTCAGCCCGGCGGAGTGGTCGCCGCGGCAGTGGCCGCCGTGCCCGCGTCAATCGGCGCGGGGGGCGGCAGGGACTTGCCGGAAGCGGCTTCCTGCTCGGCCAGCCACTTGGCGAAGTCCGCCTTCGACTTGGCCACCACCACGATCGGCATGAAGCCGTGGTCCTGGCCGCACAGCTCGGCGCACTGGCCGCGGTACGTGCCCGGCTCCTTGATGTTGGTCCAGGCCGCGTTGACAATGCCGGGGATCGCGTCGAGCTTCCAGCCCAGCGCCGGCACCCACCACGAATGGATCACGTCGCCGCCGGTGATGATGAAGCGGATCTTGGTGTCGACCGGCACCACCAGCGGCTTATCGACGTTGAGCAGGTAGGTCTGCTCGTCGCCCACCTTGACCGCATACGGGTCCATGCCCGAATCGAGCTGGCGGGTGTCGTCGCTCTGCTTGTCCAGCCTGGACATGAAGCCGACCTTGTCGATCGGCTTGCCCATGTAGCTGACGTAGTCGTAGCGCCACTTCCACTGGTAGCCGGTGACCTTCACCGTCATCTGCGAGCCGGTGGTATCGGCCCAGCTGGTGAGGCCGCCGGTGGCGAGGTAGGCCAGGGTGATCAGGATCAGCACCGGAATCGTGGTCCAGACCACTTCCAGCACGGTGTTGTGCGCCCACTTCTCGGCCACCGCGCCGCGCGATTTGCGGAAGCGGAACATCGCGACGAACATGGCGCCGAACACCAGCACGCCGATCACCACGCAAACCCACAGCGAGATGTTGTTCAGATCGTAGGGGACGTGCGACCAGGTGCTCGCGCCGCGCTCCATGTTCAGCTGCCATGGATGCGGATTCGCCTGCACGGCACCGCCGAACGTCGCAAGGGCAAGGCCCGCCGTCGCCATGATTGATCGCCTGATCCCGCCAGATGTCATGTCTTGCACCTTTGTCATTGCTGTTTGCGCCACGTTCCGGTCGAGCCGGCCAGCAGCACCCTGAGTCGCTTCGCCAGCTCGACGCGTTCCGTTGCCGCCAGAAACGCGCCGATCTCCAGATCGCGGCCGTGCGATGTCAACACCAGGCGTCCATTGCCGGTATCCAGCCGCACGCGCACCCAGCAAGACTGGAAGCGAGTGCAACGCCGGCCCGGCAGCGACTGCACCTCCAGCGACGATTCGTCGAGAGTGATGCGCTCGCAGCGGTCGCCGGCCCGCCAGGCCACGCTCAACGCGATGGCCATGGCGGCGGATTCCACCAGGGCAAACAGCGGAGCAAACACGTTCCCCTGCCACGCCCCCAGTTCTGCCGTTGTCAGCGCCAATGCCACCAGAACCACGATCAGTCGACGCAGGCCGCGGCGGCTGAGCGAGCGATTGGGCTTGAGCCACATCGTCACGCAGGGCAAGCCGGCGCTGGCTGGTCGAAGCACGATCATGGAGATCCGGCGTGCCTGGAACTGCCGGAATGATAGGCCGCGGCGGCGCAGTGGGCAAGAATGTCGCACCCGATTGACTTCGATCAACGCGACCCGTCACCTCGACAGGCACCGCAAGCCATTCGCGCCCGTGCGGCAGATCACCCTGCCCGAGGCGGATTTTCGCGCGTGGCGGCGCGTCCCCACGGCCGGGCACGAAGCGTACAATTGCGGGTTTATTCCATCCCCCACGACCGGCACCGACACGACCGTGACCTCACCCATCCTGAGTCCCGAGCTGCCCGCTCGAACCACACCCGCGCGCGCGCGCATCACTGCTGCCTGGCTGCGCGACGAGACCGAAGCGGTGAACGACCTGCTCGACCAGGCTGCGCTGCCGGCGGAGGAACGCGAACAGGTAGTCGATCGCGCTGCCGCGCTGGTCACCCGCGTGCGTGCGCGGGCGAAGGACCAGAGCGTGGTCGAGTCCTTCATGCGCCAGTACGACCTGTCCAGCGAGGAAGGCATCCTGCTGATGTGCGTGGCCGAGGCGCTGCTGCGCATCCCGGACAAGACCACCACCGACAAGCTGATCCGCGACAAGCTCGGCGACGCCAACTGGCGCAAGCATCTGGGCCGCAGCGAATCGCTGCTGGTCAACGCCTCCACCTGGGGCCTGCTGCTCACCGGCCGGCTGGTCAACCTGGCCGATGGCAGCGGCGACGATTTCAACGGCGCACTGCGCCGGCTGGTCGCCCGCGTGGGCGACCCCGCGATCCGCGCGGCGGTGCGCCAGGCCATGCGCATCATGGGCCACCAGTTCGTGATGGGCCGCGATATCGAGGAAGCGCTCGACCGCAGCCTGAAGAAGGAGAACGCGGTGTTCCGCTACTCCTTCGACATGCTGGGCGAGTCGGCGTTGACCGCAGACACCGCCGAGCGCTACCAGCAGGATTACCGCAACGCGATCGCCGCGCTGGGCGCGCGCGGCCCGTATGCAAACCACACCGACGCGCCGTCGATCTCGGTGAAATTGTCGGCGCTGTTCCCGCGCTACGAAGTGGCCCAGCGCGCACGGGCGCACCAGGCGCTCACCGAAAAGCTGCTGGAGCTGTCACAGCTGGCGATGAAGCACGGCATCGCGCTGTCGGTCGACGCCGAGGAGGCCGACCGGCTGGAGCTGTCGCTGGACGTGATCGGCGATGTCTTCGCGCACCCCTCGCTGGAAGGCTGGAACGGCCTGGGCATCGTGGTGCAGGCGTACGCCAAGCGCACGCCGTTCGTGATCGACTGGCTGGTGGAGACAGCACTGGCCAGCGGCCGGCGCTGGTACGTGCGGCTGGTCAAGGGTGCCTACTGGGACGCCGAGATCAAGAAGGCGCAGGAGCAGGGCCTGGGCGGCTACCCGGTGTTCACCCGCAAGCCGAATACCGACGTCTCCTATCTGGCCTGCGCGCGGCGCCTGTTCAACGCGGGCGGCAACCTGATCTATCCGCAGTTCGCCACCCACAACGCGCACACCATCGCCGCCGTGCACCACATCGCGCAGGGCCGGCCGTTCGAGTTCCAGCGCCTGCACGGCATGGGCAGCGACCTGTATGCCGAGGTGATCGGCAAGCAGAGCTTCAACGTGCCCTGCCGCGTGTATGCGCCGGTCGGCTCGCACGAGGACCTGCTGCCCTACCTGGTGCGCCGCCTGCTCGAGAACGGCGCCAACACCAGCTTCGTCAACCGCGTGGTGGACGAGGACGTGCCCGCGCGCGAGCTGGTGGCCGACCCCTGCGAGACGGTGCGCGCGTTCGATCACATCCCGCACCCGCGCATCCCGCTGCCGGCCAATCTCTACGGTGAACTTCGGAAGAATTCCATGGGCGTCAACTTTGCCAACGACAACGAACTGAACGACCTCGCCGCCGCGGTCAACGCGCAGCAGGGCCCGTGGGCCGCCGGCCCGTTGGTGCCCGGCGCCAGCAGCCAGGGCCCCACGGTGCAGGTCACCGATCCGTCCGACCGCCGCCGCATCATCGGCAGCTACCTCAGCGCCGACCAGGCCACCGTCGATCGGGCGATGGCCAACGCGGCGGCTGCGCAGGACCGCTGGAACAACCTGCCGGTGGCCAATCGCGCCGCCATGCTCGAATTCGCCGCCGACCAGCTGGAGGCGCGCCGCGCCGAGTTCATCGCGCTGTGCGTGCGCGAGGCAGGCAAGAGCCTGCCCGACGCGATCGCCGAAGTGCGCGAGGCGGCCGACTTCCTGCGCTACTACGCCACCATGGCGCGCCGCCTGTTCGCCGAACCCGAGCAACTGCCCGGCCCCACCGGCGAGACCAACCAGTTGTACCTGGGCGGTCGCGGCGTGTTCGTGGGCATCAGCCCGTGGAACTTCCCGCTGGCGATCTTCATCGGCCAGGTCAGCGCCGCACTGGCGGCGGGCAACACGGTGATCGCCAAGCCGGCCGAACAGACCAGCCTGATCGGCCATCTCGCCACGCAGCTGCTGCACGAGGCCGGCGTGCCGAAGGAGGTGCTGCAGTTCGTCCCGGGTGACGGCCCCACGGTGGGCGCCGCGCTCACCCGCGACCCGCGCGTGGCCGGCGTGGTGTTCACCGGCGCCACCGAAACCGCGTGGGCGATCAACCGCGCGCTGGCGGCGCGCGACGCGCAGATCGCCGTGCTGGTGGCCGAGACCGGCGGCCAGAACGCGATGATCGCCGACTCCTCCGCGCTGCCCGAGCAGATCGTCAAGGACGTGATCGCCTCGGCCTTCCAGTCCGCCGGCCAGCGCTGCTCGGCGGCACGCGTGCTGTACATCCAGGAAGACATCGCCGACAAGGTGATCGACATGCTCGCCGGCGCGATGGCCGAGCTGAAGGTGGGCGACCCGGGCCTGCTGTCGACCGACGTCGGCCCGGTCATCGATGAGGATGCCAGGGCGATCCTGGTGGCCCACGCCGAACGCATGGACAAGGAGGCGAAGAAGATCGCCGAAGCGCCGATGGACCCGGCCGCCACCGCGCACGGCACCTTCTTCGCGCCGCGCGCGTACGAGATTCCCTCGCTGTCGGTGCTCAAGCGCGAGGTGTTCGGCCCGGTGCTGCACCTGATCCGCTTCAAGGCCAGCGAACTGAAGAACGTCGTCGACGAGATCAACAGCACCGGCTACGGCCTCACCCTCGGCGTGCACAGCCGGATCGACGCCACCGTGCACTACATCAGCCAGCACGCCCGCGTCGGCAACTGCTACGTCAACCGCAACCAGATCGGCGCGGTGGTCGGCGTGCAGCCGTTCGGTGGCGAAGGCCTGTCCGGCACCGGTCCCAAGGCCGGCGGTCCGCACTACCTGCTGCGCTTCGCCGGCGAACGCACGCTGACCATCAACACCACGGCATCGGGCGGCAACGCCTCGCTGCTGACGATCGGGGAATAGGGATTCGGGATTCGAAAGAGCCCGGCATCCGGCTCCCTCTCCCCCAAGCCCCGCTTGGGGGAGAGGGTTGGGGTGAGGGGGGAAGCTCTTCGCCATTGCCACGCAAACGATGTAGCGAGTACGTTTCATGCCATTGCATGGAGTGTACGCATGACGAAACAAAGGAAAGGACAGGCCGAAGTCACCCGCTGGATGGGGCCACTCCTCGACTGTCTGCGTGCGCTTGGCGGTTCTGCCAAACCACAGGAAGTATCCCGGTGGATCGCGCGGGAACTGCGGCTGCCGACCGAAGTCACTGAAGCCACCCTCAAGTCGGGCGCAAATCGCTTTCATAACCAAGTGCAATGGGCCCGCCAGTACTTGGTATGGGAAGGCTTGCTAGATGACAGCAGACGCGGCATCTGGACCCTCAGCCCGCTTGGCTGGAAGACCCATCTTGATGAAGACGCCCAGCGGGCCATCTTTCTCAACCGGGTAAAGATCCAACAAGTCGAACGCAAGCAAACGATGACACCGGGGGCGCATCTCGAACCCGACTTGGTCGACACGGAACTACCCGGGGAATCGCAAGACCTCGATCTACTTGGCATTCTCAAATCCCTGCCGCCCTACGGCTTTGAACTGATCTGCGGCCGCCTGTTGCGCGAGCATGGGTTCGAGGAAGTCGAGATCACCCAGCGTTCGCGCGACGGCGGCATCGACGGCTATGGTCTGTTGCGCCTCAGCCCGTTCGTCAGCCTACGCGTGGCATTCCAAGCCAAGCGCTACAAGGACACTGTCGCGCGCAGTGCCGTGGGCGAGTTTCGCAATGCCTTGCTCGGTCGGGCCGAGAAGGGAGTTTTCATCACCACCGGGCGCTTCACTCCGGACGCCGAGGCAGAGGCCACACGCGACGGCGTGGTGCCGATCGAACTGATCGATGGCGAACAACTGGTCGACCTGTTCCAGGACAAACTGATCGGCGTGAAGCCGAAGATGGTTTACGAGATCGACCACGCGTTCTTCGACGAATTTCGCCGCGAAGGCTAGCCCTCTCACCCCAGCCCTCTCCCCCAGCGATGAAACTGTCGGGGGAGAAGGAGCAAAGCTTTCGTTACCGACCACGTCGTTCGAGAGAACGAGGGGCACGGCACTTTCTCGAATCATGGCTCCTTGTGCACCGCGCAAGCTGGTGTAGGTCCCGCCATGTTAGAAAGCCCGGACTGCAGGCCGTCGCGGCCTGCCTGCGTCGGAGCATCGGCACCATGGCACGACCCGCCGGCATGATCGGCCTGCATTCCTCCGCGGCGACGGCAGCGGCGACGGACGATCCGCGCTACACCGCCGCGGAGTTCCCGACCAACAAGCTGTTGTACCTGACCCAGCTCGCCGATGCCTGCGGCATCGACTGCCGCGGCTGGTTCGCCGGTCTGGCGCTCAGCCGCACGCAGCTGGCGGACCCTGCGCTGCGCGTGTCGTATCGCCAGGCTTCCGGTTTCGTGCGGCGGGCGCTGGCGGCACTGCGCGCGGCGGGGGTGGCGGACGCCGGCCTGCGCATCGGCCGCGAAGGCACCGTCGGCGGCTTCGGCCTGCTCGGGTTGGCGATGATGACCTCGCGCACCTTCGGCGAGGCGATGCAGGCGGGCATCGCGCACCACAAGATCTGCGGCTGCCTGCTCGACCTCTCGTTCGAGGCGGTGGACGAGCGCACCGTGGCGATGGTGGCCCTGCCGCTGTTCGAGGACAGCGAACTGCTGCCGTTCTTCTGCGAAGAGCTGTTTGCAAGTTCGACCCTGATCGCGCGCGAGCTGGTCGGCCCGGAGCTGCGTCCGCAGCGGCTGGAGCTGGCCTATCCGCGACCGGCCTACGCCGACGAATACGATGCCCTGTTCGGCTGCGAGTCGCGCTTCGACGCACCGCGTTGCCGGCTGCTGATCGACGTGCAGTGGCTGCCCCATCCGCTGCCCGGCTACAACCCGCTGACCGCGAAGCAGGCGCTGGCGTTGTGCGCGCAGCAACGCACGCCTGACGGTGGCGAGCCGCATCAGGAGATCGTCGCCGCGGTGGAGCGCCTGCTGCGCAGCCGCCTGGCGCAGCAACCCAGGCTCGACGAAGTCGCGCGCACATTGAACCTGAGCGAGCGCTCGCTGCGCCGCAAGCTGGCCGAGAGCGGGCGGATCTTCCGCGAGATCCATGATCGCGTGCGCGCCGAGCGCGCGCTGCAGCTGCTGCAGGCGGGCGCGTTGAGCGTGGCCGACGTCGGCAGCGCAGTGGGCTTCAGCGACCCGCGTGAATTCCGGCGCGCGTTCAAGCGCTGGACGGGCATGCCGCCGCAGGAGGCGCGGCGCCCGCGCTGATCAATCCGGCCGCTTTCCCCCCCATCGGCTGGCCGCTTTGCCCTCCCCACGGGCGGCGGAATGGGCGAGAGTCGGAGTCATCGCGACGCCGGCACTTCCACGGGGGAATCCAACCATGCGCACACTGCTCATCACCATTGCACTGGCCGCGACGCTGGCCGGTTGCGGCAAGCACGAGGCGCCGTCGCAAACCGCCGCCGACAACGGTTTCGAGGCCAAGCTGCAGGAGCAACTGCTGGACGCCAAGCCCGGCAGCGTGATCGAGATCCCCGCCGGCCACTACCACCTCAAGCGCGGGCTGAGCCTCCGCACCGACGGCGTCACCATCCGCGGCGCCGGCATGGACAAGACCGTGCTCTCGTTCAAGGGCCAGGTGGTCGGCCCCGAGGGCCTGCTGGTCAATGCCAGCGATTTCACCATCGAGAACCTGGCGATCGAGGACACCAAGGGTGATGCGCTGAAGATCAACCAGGGCAGCAACATCACCATCCACGGCGTGCGCGTGGAGTGGACCGACGGCCCGAAGACCACCAACGGCGCCTACGGCCTGTACCCGGTGAAGACGCAGAACGTGCTGATCGAGGACTCGGTGGTGATCGGCGCCTCCGATGCCGGCATCTACGTCGGCCAGTCGGACAACATCATCGTGCGCAACAACCGCGCCGAACACAACGTGGCCGGCATCGAGGTGGAGAACTCCACCCGCGCCGACGTCTACGGCAACACCACCACGCAGAACACCGGCGGCATCCTGGTGTTCAACATGCCCAACCTGTCCAAGGAAGGCCACAGCACGCGGGTGTTCAGGAACAAGGTGATCGCCAACAACCTGGACAACTTCGCCGCCAAGGGCGCGGCGGTGGCCAGCGTGCCGGCGGGTTCGGGCGTGGTGATCAACTCCAACGACAAGGTGGAGATCTTCGACAACGACATCGCCGACAACCGGACCGCCAACATCATCATCGCCAGTTACTTCTCCACCAACTACTACAACACCCGCGGCGTGGCGGCGAACTACAACCCGTACCCGAAGGCGATCTACGTGCACGACAACCGCCTCAAGGGCGGTGGCGATTCACCGGACGGGCTCAAGCTGAAGGCGCTGAAGACCGCGATGTACGGCCTCGGCGGCAACTTCCCCGACGTGTTGTGGGATGGCTACGTCGACACGAAGAACCTGGTAGACGGCCTGCCGCCGGCGAACGACCGCATCTGCATCCAGGGCGTCAACGGCGTGATCAACGCCGACGGCCCGCACGACTACAAGAACCCCAGCAAGGACATGAAGCCGTACGAATGCACGCTGCCCAGCCTGCCCCCGGTGACCTTGAATCCCGAGCCGAAGGTCTGAGGAATGTTCCGGGTATTTTCGGTCTCCGCAGGAGCGCGCCCTGTGCGTGATGCTCTCCGCCACGCCACCCGAAGGCATCGCGCACAAGGTGCGCTCCTGCAGGGTTTCGCGCTGCTGCTGCTCGCGTTGCTGCTGGCCGGCTGCCAGCGCGGCATGCAGCCAGTGGCGTTCCATGCCGAAGGCCGCCCGGCCAGGCTCAGCGACTGGCACGTGGTCGAGGTGCATGACGGCAAGCTGCAGCTCAACGACGGCGTGGTGCCGTACGACCTCAACACGCCGCTGTTCACCGACTATGCGCACAAGCTGCGCACGATCTGGATGCCCAGGGGCGTGAGCGGCAAGTACCAGCCGGTGGACACGCTCGACTTTCCGGTCGGCACGGTGTTCAGCAAGACTTTCTATTACCCGCGCACCGCCGACGGCAAGTTCAGCGAAGTGGCGCGCACCGCGGATTACTCGCGCGACTTCGCCGGCCAGGGCCTGGACATGGCCAACGTGCGACTGATCGAGACGCGCATCCTGGTGCATCGCCAGAACGGCTGGGAAGCAATCCCCTACGTGTGGAACGACGCGCAGACCGAAGCCACGCTGGCGCGCACCGGCGCGGTGCTGCCGCTGACCCTGGTCGCCGCCAGCGCGCAGGACGGCATCCCGGCACGCGAGGATTTCAACTACGTGGTGCCCGACGAAAGCCAGTGCGCCAGCTGCCACGCGCAGGACTGGATCGATCGCAAGGTGCATCCGATCGGCCCCAAGGCGCGGCACATCAACAAGAACTACCCGTATGCCGACGGCGAGCACAACCAGCTCGAACATCTGGTCAAGGTCGGCTATCTCACCGGCGTGCCGGCGCTGGCCACGGTGCCGCGCGACGTCGATGCCAGCTATCCGAAGGCGCCGCTGGATGCGCGCGCCCGCGCCTGGCTGGACATCAACTGCGGGCATTGCCACAACCCGAACGGCGCGGCCAACACCACCGGCCTGTCGCTGATCCACGGCACCCCGGAGAACCACGAGCTGGGCATCTGCAAGCCGCCCACCGCGGCCGGCCAGGGTACCGGCAACCATTTCTTCGACATCGTGCCGGGCCAGCCGGACGCTTCGATCATCCCGTACCGGCTGGCCTCGACCAAGCCCGGCACGATGATGCCGGAGATCGGCCGCAGCACGGCCGACCACGAAGCCATCGCGCTGATCAAGGCGTGGATCGCGGCCATGCCCGGTACCTGCACTGTGCTGCACTGAGCCGACAAACGACCGCCGCGACGCATCGGTCGCGGCCATTCCATGCAACGGGGAGCACGGCATGAACCTTCGTCAACGTCCACTTTCGACCGCGCTGCGCGGCTTGCTGTTCGGCGGCACGGCACTGCTGCTGTGCGCGCCGCTGGCGGCGCAGACGAACACGAGCGCCGACGGCACCGCACCTGCCTCCGCCACGACCACCGCGGCGAACGCGGACCGGCCCACCGAGCTTGGCGCCATCACCGTCACCGCGCAGAGCCGCAGCCAGCAGATGCAGTCGGTGCCGATCGCGCTGCAGATCGTCACCGCCCGGCAGATCGACACGCTCGCGGCCACCGACCTCAGCAAGATGAGCCTGTTCGTGCCGGGCCTGGTAGTCAGCGCCAACCAGCCGACCCAGCCCAACTACCAGTTGCGCGGCATCAGCACCGACGACTTCGGCGTGGGCACCGAGTCGGCGGTCGGCGTCTACATCGATGGTGTCTATGCCGCGCGTTCCGGCGGCGCCCTGCTGGCGTTCAACGACATCCAGCGCATCGAGGTGCTGAAGGGCCCGCAAGGCACCCTGTTCGGCCGCAATGCCGCCGCCGGCGCCATCTCGATCGTCACCAACGAACCCAGCGACAAGCTGGAAGGCAAGGCGCGCGTGCGCCTGGGCAACTACGGCAAGCGCTACGGCGACTTCCTGCTGAACCTGCCGCTCAACGCGGACATGGCGCTGCGCTTCAGCCTGTTCGACAACCAGAGCGACGGCTGGGCCCGCGACGCGGCCACCGGCAAGCGCTACGGCCAGGACAACGATCGCGGCGCGCGCGGCGTCTACCGCTGGAACATCACGCCGAACACCCGCGTGCTGTGGTCGTGGGATCACGAGGAGCTCAGGCAGCCGCCGCAGCCCGCCTTCGGCCTGATCCCGTCGTCGGCGTGGTCGGTGCGGCCGGACCCGAACGCGGGCGTGCTGAGCCCGCCGTATCCGGCCAACCCGGCGCAGTACCTCAACCCGCTGCACGCGCCGCTCTACAACGACGCGGTGGGCGCGGCCGAAACCCGCCGATTCGACGGCTCCACCCTGATCGTCGACCACAGCTTCGGCTGGGGCAGCCTGACCTCGACCACCGCGTGGCGCAATTTCGACACCCTGAACCTGGGCGACTACGACGGCACCAACCAGCGCACCACCTACCTCGACACGGCCAACATCGAGCACAACAACAGCTGGTACCAGGAGTTCAAGTTCGCCGGCAGCACCGACCTGATCGACTGGGTGGCCGGCACCAGCTGGTACAGCGAACAGGCGCGCCAGACCAGTCGTACCGACGTGTTCACTGACAGCATCGACACGCTGGCATTGAACGTGGGCGGCGCCAGCTACGCCGATACCTTCGCCGGTTTCGATTCGCTGCTGAAACTGTTCGGCCTGCCTTACACCGTGCTCGGCGCACCCTGGCGCGAGCAGGTCGAAAACCAGGGCCGCTTCAAGGCATACGCCTTGTACGGCGACGTGATCTGGCACCTGGGCGACAAGCTCAACCTCACCACCGGCCTGCGTTACACCCGCGACCAGAAGCGGTTCTCGTGGTTCAACCCGCAGCGCAGCGCGCCGGAACTGGACCAGACCATCGACGCGCTCGACGCGATGGGCCTGCTCGCGCTGGCCGGCGTCAACCCCGACGTGTTCCGGCAGAACCTGATCTTCAACCCCGCCAGCGGCGCGCCGGTGGGCGTGCTGGTGCAAGGCAGGAACACCTGGAACGACCTCAGCCCGCGCGTGGTGCTGGACTACACGTTGAGCCCGGACGTGATGGTGTACGGCTCGGTCACCAAGGGCTACAAGGCCGGCGGCTACAACAGCGTGCAGGTCGGCTCGCACTTCGCGCCGGAGAAGGTCATCAACTACGAGGCCGGCGTCAAGACGCTGTTCCCCGGGCCCAACCTCCTGCTCAACGCCAGCGCCTACTACTACCGCTACGACAACCGGCAGTCGCTCACGCTGGATCCCAACAGCACCGGTTCCGGCGTGCCGCGCTACCTGGTGGCGAGCACCGACCAGCAGGCCCACGGCGTCGAAGTGGAGCTGCAATGGCAGCCAGACACGGCGTTCCGGCTGGGCGTGAACGGCGCATACATCGACGCCACCTACCGCAACGCCACCGCGCCCTCCGGCGCCAGCCTGGACGGCCAGCCCACCGGCGAGCCGAAATATTCGTTCGCCGCACAGCTGGCCTACACCTGGCACGACGTGGCGCACGGCGCGCTGCAATTCGACCTCAGCCACGCCTATCGCGGCCCGTCCCGCTGCAACAACGACTCGCAGTTGCAGGGCACCTGCCAGATCAGCCCCAATTTCCGGGTCGGCTCGGCACGCCAGATCACCGACGTGCGACTGGACTGGAGCGCCGCCGGCGAGCAGTGGGGCGTGGCGCTCTACGGCACCAACGTGTTCGACAAGCGCTACGTCACGGGAGTGAACAACATCACCACCAGCGTGTTCGGCACGCCGTTCGCCGGCGTCACGCCGCCGCGGATGTGGGGCGTCGAACTGCGTGCGCGCTTCTGACCCGGCAGGCGGCGCCCGCCGTTTGCGTGCATGCTGCAGGACCCGTACCGAGTAATGCCATGACCACCGACCAGGTTTCCACGCTCACCGACAGCCTGCGCCTGCTGCGCGCCGCGCAACGGGCGCAACCGATGCCCGAGTGGACCGTGCGCGCCGCCCGGCTGCGCGCGCTGCAGGCGCTGCTGCGCGAGAACCGCGAGCGCATGGTCGAGGCCATCCATGCCGATTTCGGCTGTCGCCCGCGCGAAGAGACCGAGCTGCTGGAGTTCTTCCCCAGCCTCTCGGCGATCCGCCATGCGCTGGCCCACGGCCGGCGCTGGATGAAGCCGCGCCGGCGCCTGGCCGACTGGCTGTTCCTGCCGGCGCGCACCGAGTTGCGGCCGCAGCCGCGCGGCGTGGTCGGCATCATCGTGCCGTGGAACTATCCGCTGTACCTGGCGGTCGGCCCGCTGGTCGACGCGCTGGTCGCCGGCAACCGCGCGATGGTGAAGATGAGCGAGTTCACGCCGCGCTTCTCGGCACTGTTCGCCGAGCAGGTGACGAAGTATTTCCAGCCCGACGAAGTGCGGGTGGTGACCGGCGACGCGGACGTGGCGCAGGCGTTCTCGGCGCTGCCGTTCGACCACCTGCTGTTCACCGGCTCCACCGCGGTCGGTCACCACGTGATGCGCGCGGCCGCGGCCAATCTCACCCCGGTGACGCTGGAGCTGGGCGGCAAGTCGCCGGCCATCGTCGGCCCCGGCGCGCGGCTGGACCACGCGGTGGAACGCATCATGGTCGGCAAGCTGCTCAACGCCGGGCAGACCTGCATCGCGCCGGACTACGTGCTGCTGCCGCGCGCGCGCATGGCGGACTTCATCGCGCTGGCCGGCCAGGCGGTGGCGCGGATGTATCCGCAGCTGCAGCAGAACGCGCAGTACGCCAGCATCGTCTCCGATCGCCAGTATCAGCGCCTCACGGCGCTGCGCGACGATGCACAGACCGCCGGCGCGCGCGTACACGCGCTGGGCGAAGCCGCGGAAGATCCGGCGCGCCGGTTGCTGCCACCGCAGCTGCTGACCGAGGTCGACGACGGCATGGCGGTGATGCGCGAGGAGATCTTCGGCCCGCTGCTGCCGCTGCTGCCGTACGACACGCTGGACGAGGCCATCGCGCACGTCGCCGCCCGTGCGCATCCGCTGGCGCTGTACCTGTTCGAGGACGACCCGGCGCGCATCGACCGCGTGCTGGCGCGCACCCACGCCGGCGGCGTCAGCGTCAACGACACCCTGTACCACATCGCCCAGCACCGCCTGCCGTTCGGCGGCATCGGCGCCTCGGGCATGGGCGGCTATCACGGCGAGGCGGGTTTCCGCACGTTCTCGCACTTCAAGCCGGTGTTCCGCCAGGCGCGCTGGAACGGCGCCGGCCTGCTCAACCCGCCATACGGCAAGCGCTTCCGGCGCCTGCTCGACCTGCTGCTGCGTCGCGGCTGATTTCTTTCACGCATGAAAAAACTCCCCGCCGAAGCGGGGAGTTTTCTTGTGCGGTTATCGCAGGTCCGGCATCAGAACTTGTACATCGCCGAGAAGCTCAGCAGGTTGCCGTAGTCGTCGAAGTTGCCGGTCAGCGTGTCGCCCGTGCTGTTGGTGTTGGAGACGTGCGCGTTGTTGACGAAGATGTGCGCATACGAGGCGTTGATCTCGAAGTTCTCGCTGGCCTTGTAGCCGATGCCGACGGTGGCCATCTTGCGGGTCGAGTCGGGCACGCGCGGGCTGCGGGTCTTCTCGTAGGTCGGGCTGCTGTCGACCGCGACGCCGCCGCGCAGGGTCAGCTTGTCGTTGAGGTACCAGTCGCCGCCGATCGAGGCGTAGACGGTATTGCGCCAGTTGTACGGCTCCGAGGTCTGCGGCTGCGAGTTGCCGTAGTTCACGGTCAGGTTCTTGAACACGTCCCACTTGGTGTAGGCCACGTCGACGCCGACGCCGAACTTCTCGGCCTGATGCCAGTAGCTCGCGCTGGCCACGGCCGGCGTGGTGAAGTCGGCAGTGCCGGTGGTGTGCGAGAACGGCGGGATCGAGCTGGCCAGCGCCGGGTTGGCCAGCAGCAGGTCGTAGCCCGGCGTGGTGGTGAAGTTGCCGGTACCCTGCAGGCGATGGCTGATCTTGGCGCGGTAGTTCAGCGCCAGCTTGTCGTTCGGGGTCAGCTTCCAGAAGCCGCCCAGCTGCCAGCCGTAGCCCCAGTCGTCGCCCTTGATGCGGGCGTAGCCGTCCACGCCCGGAGGCGTGACCGCCGCCACGCCGGCCGCGGCAGCCTGGCCCTGCTGCACGGCCGCCTGGATCATCGCCGCACCCTGCGCCGGCGAAATCTGGCCCGCGGCGATGGCCGCCTGGATCTGCGCGACGCCGGCGGCGGTCTGCGCGCCGATGCCCTGCTGGATGCCCAGGCCCACGGCGTTGAAGTTGACCGCGCTGGTCAGCTCGGCGCTGGTCTTCTGCGCGATGAAGCTGGCGCCCAGGCTGAAGTTGTCGGTGACGTCGAACGATGCCGACAGCGTGGCGTCCAGCGACTGGAACTTGGACTTGATGCCGTGGTAACGGCCGACCCAGTCCTTGTCGTACTCGGTCTGGAAGCCGAACGGCACCGAGAAGCCGCCGCCCACGTGCACGCGGTCGCTGACCTGGGTGGCGAAGAACAACGCCGGCACCGGCAAGGTGGTGCCGGCATCGCCGCCATTGCCGCCGCTGATCGGGCGACCCAGCACGTCATGCGCGCTGCCGTCGAACTTGGCGCTGAAGTTGATGGCGGTGACGTCGGCCTGCAGGTAGGTGCCCTTCAGCTCGGACATCGCGGCCGGGTTGTTGACCACCACCGAGACATCACCGCCGGCGGTAGCGGAACCCGCAAAGGCGCGGCCCAGGCCCTTGGCGCTGTTCTCCTTGAGCTGGAATGCACTGGCATCCGCGTTCACCGGCGCAACCAGGGCGCCCACGATCGCAATGCTCAGCGCGGCGAGCGCCAGTGGACGGGCAGCGCCCGTGAGGGTACGGAAAGACGTGTGCATCGCTGGCTCCTGCATGATATTGGGTCAACTCGGTTAAGTCGGGCAGACGGACAGGAAAATTCATACGTACGTTTGAACTTCCTGCGCTGGACTTTGCCCTCTCGGACAAGGCGTTGCAAGTGCGCTCGCAACAAATTACTAACAAGTGAACTCCGCCCGGCAAACAAACCCGCCCGCCGATCCGCCGGCCGGCGCTGCTACTCTCGCCTCCCCGGCGCTTGCTCCCGCCCCCACGGTGCTGCCATGCAATGCTTCGTCTACGCCAGCCTGTCCAAGGCTGACACTTACCTGTGGCTGGCCGAACGCGACGCGTTCGACGTACTACCCGAGCCGCTGACGCTGATGTTGGGTGAACTGCGCTTCGTGATGGAGGTGCAGCTGACGCTCCAACGCAAACTGCCGGTGGAGGACACTGGCCAAGTGCTGGAGCACCTGCGCACGCAAGGCTGGCATCTGCAATTGCCGCCGCAGGAAACGCTGGCCGCCGCCAACCACCCCGCCTACACGCACTCGCCGCGGGATGATCGGGACGAGTGAATCGCGCATCATGGCGTTCGCGTTAACGCCTGGTTACCGCCTGCACGGTCCACGATTTCTATACTGCCGCCATGACCCAGACCAAATCCCGCCGTCGCCCTCCCTTCCTGCATGCGCTGGCCTGGTTCATTCCCGGCTTGCTGGCCGTGGCACTGGCCAGCTTGACCACCCATCCGCTGACCCTGATCCCGCTGCTGCTGGCCAACGCGCTGACCATGGCGGCCATTTGCCACGCGATCGGTTTCGATCCGGAACCGAGCTTCGCGCGCACCGTGCTGCGCCGCGGCGCCGCGCACCTGGTGATGTTTACCGGCTACACCGTGCTGGTATTCGTGCTGGTGGCCTGGCCGATGCTGCAACTGAGCCACAGCCCCAGCCTCAGCGCCGCCCTGCTGCTGGCCGCCGCGCTGGTGCTGGCGCTGGTCTCGCTGTGGCGACTGTGGCCGGCGTTCGGGCTGGTGTTCGTGTGGGACGACGCCTACCCGCCGCAACGCGACGGTTCATGGATCTTCACCGCCACCCTGCGCAGCATGGCGTTCGGTCGGCACCTGTCGCGCGAGGAGCGCTTCTTCACCCACTTCGTGCCGGCCGCGCTGTGCCTGCTCGCGCTGGCCTTCAGTGCGATCGCGCTGACCGGGCTGGTCGGCATGCTGCCGGAGGAAATGCGCCTGGCGGCGCTGGCGATCTATGCGCTGGTGATCTTGCCGCTGGCCTGCCTGGTGATCGCCAACCGCACCCTGCGCGCGTTGCTGTGCGAACGCCACCCGCCGCGCCGACGCGCCGACGCGAATCCGCTGACCGCTGAATTGCCGCGGCCGGTGCTGAGCGAACCGGAGCGCATCGCCGGCACACCCGAACAGGCGGCCGCCTTGCTCGCCGCCGCCCGCGCCGGCGACATCGAACGCGCGCTGGCGCTGCTGGAAGTGGGTGCTGCCTGCGACACTGTGCCGCCGCCCGGTGATCGCGACCAGCGCCCGGTGCTGATGCTGGCGGCGCTGCTGCCCGACACGCGGCTGCTGCGCGCGCTGATCGCCAGCGGCGCCGACGTCAATCGCGCCAGCGGCGGGCTCACCCCGCTGCTGGCGGCCACCCGCGACAGCTGGCACGGCCGCGCCGAAGCGGTGCTGATGCTGCTGGCCAACGGCGCCAGCCCGCTGGCCACCGATGCCGACGGCAACACCCCGCTGCACGGCGCCGTGCTCAGCGCCGACGCCGGCGTGGCGGCGATGCTGCTCGACGCAGCCGCGCCGATCGACGCGCTCAACCAGGCCGGCCTGAGCCCGCTGGCCACCGCCTGCCGTGCCGCCAACTGGCCGCTGGCGAAATTCCTGCTCGACCGCGGCGCCAAGCCGGCCCCGGCCGGCGGCGAACCGGCGCTGGTCGCCGCCGCCACCATCGCCGACGACGACCCCACCGGCGTTGCCCTGTTGCTCAAGCACCGCGCCGCCGTCAACGCACTCGACGCGCGCCAGCGGCACGCCTTGCTCGGCGCTGCCGCCGAAGGCCACGAGCGCATCGCCCGCGCACTGTGCGATGCCGGCGCCGACGTCAGGCTGGCCGACGAGCACGGCGTTACCGCGCTGATGGAAGCCGCGCGCGCCGGCGCCAGCGGCATCGTGCAGCGGCTGGCCGAGGCCAAGGCCAACGTGCTGGCCCGCGACCAGCACGGTCGCGACGCGCTGATCCTGGCCTGCCAGTCGCCGCATGCCGACGTCGCCACCGTCCGCGCCCTGCTCGAACTGGGTGCCGATGCCAAGGCCGCCGGCGGCGACGGCCGCAGCGCACTCGACCACGCCAGCGCCGCCGGGCGCTGGGATCTGGTCGCGCTGCTGGACCCGGACACCGCGCTGCCCGCCAACCTCAGCCACGATCTGCTGGACGAAGGCGCCGACACGCCGCAACACCTGCTCGACGCGCTGCGCTTCGGCCACTGGGCCACCGTCTCCGCCTTCGGCGAGCGGGTGCGCTCCTGGCCGCAAGCCGAACTGGCCCGGCTCTATCTGGAACTGGCCACGCCCGGGCTGGGCGCGGCGCGGCGCTGGCTGCTGGACCACGGCCTCGCCGCCGAGGCCCGGCTGGAGGCACCGCGCATCGACGAGCCCGACACCGGCGAAGCGCCTACCCAGGCACCGCTGGGACGGCGCCTGTTCGACGCCCTGCTCGAACGCCTGCCCGATGCCACCGAAGCGGTCGATGATCTGATGCAGGCCGGCGCCAGCCCCGCCGGTTGCGGCCTGCTGGCCGCGGCCCTGGTGGAGCTCGAGGGCGCAGCCCAGGCCGCCGCGCTGCCGCTTGGCCTGCTCGAGCGCGGCGCCGACCCGTTCGGCACGGACGCGAACCAGCGCACGCCGCTGCACCTGGCCACCCGCTACGCGCACGGCGACCTGTTGCAGGCACTGCTGGCGCGCGGCTGCGATCCCAACGCCCGCGACGGGGAGCAGCGCACGCCGCTGTTCGCCGCGCTGGAACATGGCGCCGCCGCGCTGCCGCTGGTGCGCAGCCTGATCGCCCACGGCGCCGACCCGGAAGCGGCCGACACCCACGGCGAGACGCCGCTGGGGCTCGCGCTGGAGCATCCCGCGCTGGAGCGCTGGCTGGACTGGCGCGACTGGCCGCTGCCGCAGCGACCGCTGCGCGGCACCGACCTGCCTGCCGCCGCCGCGGTCGGTGCGCTGGCCGCGGTGCAGCGCCTGCTGGAACTGGGCTTCGCCGTCGACACCCGCGACGAGCAGGGCGCCACCGCGCTGCTGCGTGCCTGCGGTGCCGGTCATCGTGACGTGGCCGCCTGCCTGCTCGACGCCGGTGCCGATCCCAGCCTTCCCGCGCACAGCGGCGTCACCGCCCTGGTCGCCGCGGTCAGCGCACGGCGCGAAGCGCTGGTGGCCCTGCTGCTGCAGCGCGAGGTGGCCGTCGACCAGCGCCTGCCGAACGACGCCACCGCGCTGATGGTGGCCGCCGCGCTGGGCTACCCGGACATCGCCGAACAACTGCTGGCCGCCGGCGCCGACGTCAAGGCGGTGGACAGCTCCGGCCGCAACGCATTGCACGCCGCCGCCCAGTTCGGCTTTGAACACAACGACAGCCTGCGCACCCGCCGCCTGTTCGACGGCCTGCTCAAGCACGGCGCCGAGATCAATCACGCCGATCGCGAAGGCAAGACGCCGCTGTTGCTGCTGCTGGGCGCGCAACTGCCGCCGGGCAGCGACGGCGACGCCACCCACCTGGGCGCGCTGGTACCGCCGCTGCTCGATGCCGGCGCGCACGTCGCGCATGCCGACCAGCGCGGCGTCACCGCGCTGCATGCCTGCGCCATGCACGCGCTGCTCGCCCCGGCCCGCGTGCTGCTCTCGCGTGGCGCCGACCGCCAGGCCACCGACGCCTTCGGCCGCACTGCCGCGGAAGTGGCTCGCCAACTCGGCTTCGTCGACATTGCCCACGAACTGAGCGCGCGCAGCAACCAGGCAATCCCCAGCGTGCGGCAGACGCTGCGGCAACCGGCGGAGTAGCCGCCGGCCGCGTCTATTCGGGACTGTCCGGCGTCACCGGCCCCTTCTCGCGCTGGCGCTCGGCAGTGCGCTCCGCGTCGGCCTCGAACAGCCGCTGCAGGTCGACCAGTGCATCGCGGGTGCTCTGCATCAGCTTGGTCTCGTCGTCGTAGACCAGCGCCTGCTTCTGCAGCAGGTCCTCGTCGTAGCGGCGGAAGCGCTCGACACGATCGACCGCCAGCTCGTGCGACAGGCCCAGTGCCTCCAGCGTCTTGCGGGTCATCTTGAGGCTGGAATGGAAGGTCTCGCGCACCGGATCGTCCACGCCCAGGTCGAGCAGGCGAAACACGTGCTGGCGGTTGCGCGCGCGAGCGACGATCTTCAGGTGCGGATACTGCCGCTTGACCAGGCGCGCGGTGCGCAGGTTCGCCTCCGGGTCGTCGGTGGCCAGCACGAAGACTTCCGCGGTGGCCGCGTGCGCCGCGCGCAGCAGTTCCGGCCGCGCCGGGTCGCCGAAGAACAGATTGATGCTGCCGAAACGGCGCGAGAAATCCACCTGGTCGGCGGAGTGCTCCAGCGCCACGAACGGAATGCCCTGCGCACGCAGCACGCGGGCGATGATCTGGCCGACGCGGCCGAAGCCGGCGATGATCACCCGCGGCGGCGCCGTATCGATGGTGTCGAACTCGCGCGACGGCTGGCGCGGGCGCAGGTCCAGCGCCTTCGCCGCCAACACCACCAGCAGCGGTGTCAGCGCCATGCTCAGGGCGATCACCAGCATCAGCAGGTCGCGTTGCGCGACGCTGAGCAGGCGTTGCTCGGTGGCCAGCCGCAACACCACGAAGGCGAACTCGCCGCCGGCGGCCAGCAGCACCAGCAGGCGCAGCGTGTCCGAGCGATTGAGCCCGCACAGCCAGCGTCCCAGCGGCCACAGCAAGACACTCTTCAGCGCCAGCAGCAGCGCCAGCAGGGTCAGCACCAGGCCGGGGCTATGCCACAGCAGCGACAGATCCATCGACATGCCGACGCTGATGAAGAACAGCCCCAGCAGCAATCCCTTGAACGGCTCGATGTTCGATTCCATCTCGTGCCGGTATTCGGAATCGGCCAGCAGCACGCCAGCCAGAAATGCGCCCAGGGTGGCCGACAGGCCCGCCAGTTCCATCAGCCATGCCACGCCCATCACCACCAGCAAGGCGGTGGCGGTGGACACCTCGACCGAGTCGGCCTTGGCCACGAAACGGAACACCGCGCGCAACAGGTAGCGGCCGCCGACCACCACCCCGACGATCACCCCGATCGTGCGCAGCACGCCGAGCAGGTCCACATGCGAAGCCGAGGACGCCGCCAGCAGCGGCAAGGCGGCGATCAGCGGAATCGCCACCAGGTCCTGGAACAACAGCACGGCGAACACGTGCCGCCCGTAGGCCGAACCCGCCTCCTTGCGCTCGGCGAGGATCTGCAGGCCGAACGCGGTGGACGACAGCGCCAGGCTGCCGCCAACGACAAAAGCCGCCTTGCCGTTGAGGCCGAACAGCCAGTACGCGACCAGGCCGATCGCCAGGCCACTGGCCAGCACCTGCGCGATGCCGGTGCCGAACACCGAGCGCCGCATCACCCACAGCCGCTGCGGCGACAGCTCCAATCCGATCACGAACAGCATCAGCACCACGCCGAACTCGGCGATGTTCGCCACGCCCGAGGTGTCGTGGATCAGCCCCAGCAGCTGCGGCCCGATCGCCACGCCGGCCAGCAGATAGCCGAGCACCGCGCCGAGGCGAAAGCGCTTGGTCAGCGGCACCGCGATCACCGTGGCGAGCAGGAACACCAGGGCCGTCTGCAGCAGATGATGGCTGTCCAAGCGTCGGCAACTCCGGTCGGGGATGTCCCGATTATTCCACGCCGCCATCTTCGCGCCGCATCGGCAACGGCGAATTGCATTCCGGAAAAGCGACAGGCCCGCCGAAGCGGGCCTGTCGGATGGCGTCGAGGCGCGTCGACTACTTCTTCGGCGCGTCCTTCAGGCCGCGGTTTTCCAGCATCGGCTCGATGCTCGGGTCCTGGCCGCGCCAGTCCCTGTACATCTTGGCCAGGTCCTCGGTGTTGCCGCGCGAGAGCACCATCTTGCGGAAGCGGTCGCCGTTGGCGCGGGTAAGGCCGCCGTTGTCCTTGAACCCGATGAAGGCGTCGTCGGCCAGCATCTGCGTCCACAGGTAGGCGTAGTAGCCGGCGGCGTAGCCGTTGCCCCAGATGTGCTGGAAGTAGCTGGAGCGGTAGCGCGGCGGCACGTAGCCCAGGTCCACGCCGTCCTTCTTCAGCGCGGCAGCCTCGAACTTGTCCGCGTCCTGCACCGGTGCGTCGGCGCCCAGCATGTGCCAGTTCATGTCGAGCATCGCCGCGGCGACCAGCTCGGTCATGTTGTAACCCATGTTGAACTTGCCGGCCTTCTTCATCTTGTCGACCAGCGCCTGCGGCATCGGCGCGCCGGTCTTGTAGTTCTTGGCGTAGTTGGCGAACACCTTGGGGTTGGTCGCCCAGTGCTCGTTGAACTGCGACGGGAACTCGACGAAGTCGCGCGCGGTGTTGGTGCCGGACAGAGTGGGGTATTGCTCGTCGGCGAGCATGCCGTGCAACGCGTGGCCGAACTCGTGGAACATGGTGATCACGTCATCGAACGACAGCAGCGCCGGCTGGCCCGCGGCCGGCTTGGTGAAGTTGGCGACGTTGTAGATCACCGGCTTGGTGTCCATCAGCTTCGACTGGCCGACGAAGTTGTCCATCCAGGCGCCGCCGCCCTTGTTGTCGCGCTTGAAGTAGTCGCAGTAGAACAGCGCCATCGACTTGCCGTCGGCGTCGAACACCTCGAACACGCGCACGTCCGGCTGGTACACCGGAATGTCCTTGCGCTCCTTGAAAGTCAGCCCGTAGAGCTGGTTGGCGGCGTAGAACACGCCGTTCTTGAGCACGTTGTCCAGCTCGAAGTAAGGCTTGATCTGGTTTTCGTCGAGGTCGTACTTCGCCTTGCGCACCTGCTCGGCGTAGTGGTTCCAGTCCCACGGCTGCAGCTTGAAGCCGGGCTGCCCGGCGGCCTTCTGGTCCTGGTCGATCTGCGCCTGGATGTCGGCGGCCTCGCGCGTGGCACGCGCCACCGCAGCCGGCGCCAGCTTCTGCATGAAGCCCATCGCGGTGGCCGGTGTCTTGGCCATCTGGTCCTCCAGCTTCCACGCGGCGTAGTTCGGATAGCCGAGCAATGCGGCCTCCTGCGCGCGCAATTGCGCCAGCCGCTCGATCGTCTTGCGGGTGTCGTTGGCGTCGTTCTGCTCGGCGCGGTTCCACGACGCCTCGAACAGCTGCTGGCGGGTGGCACGGTCGGTCAGATCCTGCAGCTCGGGCTGCTGGGTGGTGTTCTGCAGCGGCAATACGTACTTGCCGTCCTGCTTGCGATCCGCCGCGGCGCGACTGGCGGCGGCGATTTCCGCATCGCTCAGGCCGGCCAGCTTGCTCTTGTCGCCGATCACCGGCGCGGCGTCCTTGGTGGCCGCCAGCAGCTTGTTGGTGAACGCGGTGCTGAGGCTGGACTCCTCCTTGTTCATCGCCTTCAGCTTGGTCTTGTCGGCGTCGGACAGCTTGGCGCCGGCATGCACGAAGTTGTCGTAGACCACCTGGACCAGGCGCGCGGATTCCGGATCGAGCTTCAGCGTGTCGCGCTGGTCGTGGACCGCCGCGATGCGCTTGAACAACTTGTCGTTGAGATAGATCGCGTCCTGGTGGGCGGCCAGCCTGGGCGCCTCTTCCTCCTGCACTTTCTGCAGGGTCGGGTTGGTATTCGCCGCGGTGACGCCGTTGAAGACCGCCATCACGCGATCGAGCATCACGCCGGTTTTCTCCAGCGCCACGTAGGTGTTCTCGAACGTGGCCGGCTCGGGGTTGTCGGCGATCTTCTGCACCTCGGCCAGTTGCCGCTTCATGCCCTCCTCGATCGCCGGCTGGTAGTCGGCGTCGGTGATCTTGTCGAACGGCGGCGCCTGGAACGGCAGCGTGCTGGCCTGGAAGAACGGGTTGCTGGTCATGGCATCGGCCGGGGCGGTGGCGGAAGCGCTCGCTGTCGACGTGGGCGCAGGCGCGGGCGTGGCATCGGCGCCACCCGGCGATTGCGAGCAGGCGGCGAGGGCGATCGTGGTGGCAATCACGAGCAGGCGGAGTCGAAGCATCAGGTTCCCCAACGTTGGGCGTCCGCGGCGGGACGGGATGGAAATGCAGTCCCCGACTTTACCCATACGGCCGCCGCTTTCCAAACGTTCGCAGGAAACTGCGGACCGCGGATCAGCGAAGCGCCATCACGCCACGCGCAGGTCGCGCAGCTGCCAGCCGCCGCCGATCAGCAGGAACAGCCGATGGCGCAGCACGCTCATCGGCAGGTCGGTGGTCAGCTCCACGTCGGTGCGCAGGTCGGCGACTTTCGCCGTCACCTCGGCGGCCGGATCGGTGTTGCCGAGGCTGGCGTCCACCGCATCCGGATCGGGCTGCGCCGCGCGCCAGCGCTGGAACAGCTCATCGCTGCGCAAGGCGTGCTGCAGCGCGCCGGCGAAATCATTCGGGCCGGCACCGGCGTAGCTGAAACGCGGGTCCTCGCCGCGGGCGTGGCCGAGGTCGGCGATCGAGAGGTAGTAGCGGTTGCGGGGCATGGCCATTCCGGAAACGGGTCTGCGGCCATTCAAGCACGCACGCCGGTACCCCGGACGTGAAGGTCAGCCGAGCGCCGCCACGGCGGCGTGCAAGCGTCCGGCCGCCTGCGCCGGCGGCATGCCGTGCGGCAGCACGCCCAGGCACGGCGCCGGCAGCAGCTCGCCCAGCGTGGCCAGGTTCTCGGCTTGCGCTTCCATCGCCGGGTCGATGTGGTTGCCGATCCAGCCGATCAGGCGGCAGCCGTCGGCGACGATCGCGCGCGCGCTGAGCTGGGCGTGGTTGAGGCAGCCCAGGCGCAGGCCGACCACCAGGATCACCGGCAACTGCCATTGCCTGGCGATGTCCGAGGCGAACAGCTTGGGCGCCAGCGGCACCAGCCAGCCGCCGACGCCTTCGACCACCACGCGCTGGTGTTCGCTGCGCAGTTGTTCGAAGGCGGCGCGCATCGGCGCCAGCGTGACCTGCCGGTGCCCGCGCGCGGCCGCCAGATGCGGCGACAGCGGATCGCGCAACGCCACCGGGTTGATCCGCTCGTAGGCCAGCGCGGGATCGCTGCCTGCCGCCTGCAGGGCCAGCGCGTCGTCGTTGCGAAGGCCATCGGGCGTCGCCGCGCAACCGCTGGCCACCGGTTTCATGCCGCAACTGCGGTGACCGGCATCGCGCAGGGCGTGCAGCAAGGTGCAGGAAGCATGGGTCTTGCCGATGCCGGTGTCGGTGCCGGCGATGAATACCGCGGCGTGGCGGGAGTCTGTCATCGGGATGTCCGTGGCGAGGGCGCGCATAATACGCCTTTGCCGCCGGATGACTTCGCATGTTCGAGCTCGAGACCCCCACCTTCGCCAGCAAGCAGGAGCACTATGAGCACCTGGTGCAGCAGGCGCGCGGCCTGCTGCAGGGCGAGCCGGACCTGATCGCCAACGCGGCCAATTTCAGCGCGCTGGTCTACCACGGCCTGCCGCAATTGAACTGGGCCGGGTTCTACCTGTTCGACGGCACCGAGCTGGTGGTCGGCCCGTTCCAGGGCAAGCCGGCATGCATCCGCATCGCGCTCGGCCGTGGCGTCTGCGGCACCGCCGCGAGCGAGCGCCAGACCCAGCTGGTGCGCGACGTCAGCACGCACCCCAACCACATCTACTGCGACTCGGCCTCGCAATCGGAGATCGTGGTGCCGCTGGTTCGCCGCGATGGTTCGCTGCTCGGCGTGTGGGACGTCGACAGCCCGGTGACCGATCGCTTCGACGAGGACGACCGCGCCGGCATGGAAGCGCTGTGCGCGGTGTTCATGGATGTCGTCACGCCCTGATCGGTTCGCGATGACCCGGCGCGCGTGACCGCCCGCCGGGCGTGGTCGCGCGCCGCTTGCCCGCCCGTCGTCATGGCGCTCAAGCGCAATCCCCCCGTGCCGCTAACGATGAGGGGCCCGGCGATTTGCCGAATCCCGGCGTTGCCGCTCGGTGCGCCTCGCGAACACTCCACCCGTAGCCATGAACAAGAGACTGCCCACGCCAAGCGCCGGGTTCACGCTGGTCGAGATGATGATTGCAGTCATCATCATGGGGCTGCTCGTCGCCATGGCGCTGCCGGTCTATGCGCGGTACAGCAACCGCATCAAGGTCAATCAGGTCACGGCCTTCATGACCGCCACCTCGCTGGCGCTGGAGACTTACCACGCCCAGCTCGGAACCTATCCCGCCACGCTGGCCGAGATCGGCATCAGCGAGCCGGCGCTCGATCCGTGGGGCAACCCGTACCGGTATCTGCCGATCGACATCGACCCGCCGCCCAACAAGGGTCAGGTCCGCCGCGACAAGAACATGAACCCGATCAACACCGACTTCGACCTGTACAGCACCGGGCCGGACGGTCGCACGCAGACCCAGTTGATGGGGCGCTTCGCGCGCGACGACATCGTGCGCGCGGGCAACGGCAGCTACATCGGCACGGCCCAGGATTTCTAGGCGCGACGATGCGCATTTACCTGCCCGGCAAGGTCAGTCGACGCCTCACCCTGCAGTTTCTCCTGGCCGCACTGATCCCCATGAGCGGCATGGCCTGGTACGTCTACCACGAGGTCAGCGCGCTGCTGCTGGACTCGGCGTACCAGCAACTTCGGGCCGACAGCAAATCGTTCGGCATGAGCCTGATCGAGCTGCTCAACGCCCGCGCGAGCGACCTTCGAAAGCTTCCCGCCGAGCACATCGGCGACGCATCGGCGGCAGCGAAACTCGGTTTCAGCGCGACCTCGCTGCAGCCCTCGCGCGACTTGACGGCGCCACAGCAGGCCCGCCTGGCGCGCGGCAAGAGCATCCTGCGACTGGCCGCCGGCCACCCGGTGCAATTGCTGGTTCCGTCCGCGTCCCGCAGCCAAGTCCTGGTGGGCGAGATCGCGACCGCTCCGCTGTGGCGCAACGACTCCGCACCCGAGCGCTACTGCATCCTCGATGCCGACTACGTAGCCATGTTCTGCACGCCCGGCCTCGCCCCGCTGGACCGGCACATGCTGGAGTCGGCGCTCGGCAACGGCACCGGCGGCACCGTGCCATGGCATGCCTCGGGCGAGGACCTGCTGGTGGGGCTGTGGCGGCTCAAGTTTCTGCCCGCGCTCGACAGCCCGGGCTTCGTCGTCATGCAGGCCACCTCGCGAGCCGACGCGCTGCGCCGGCTGGAGGATTTCCGCCATCTGTTTCCGATCATCGTGCTGCTGGCGCTGGCCGTCGCCGCGGCGCTCGCCATGCGCCAGATCCGCCACCAGATGAAGCCGCTCGACCAGCTGACCGGACTCACCCGCCGCCTCGCGGCCGGCGACCTGACGGCGCGCCTGCAACTGGCCGGCAACGACGAGTTCGCCGAACTGGGGCGCACGTTCAACGACATGGCGATGAACCTGGAATCGCGGTTCCACATGCTCGCCCTGCTGAGCGACCTCGACCGCGCCATCATCAGCGCCTCGCGCATGGAGCATGTCGCCAGCGAGGTGCTCGGCCACATCCGCAAGGCCATCCCCAGCGACGGCGCCGGCCTGCTGGTGCGAGACGGCGAGGCGGGTTACTACCTGCTGACGCATGACCCCGCGCACGCGGGCGTTTGCCTGCGCACGGCAACCGTCAGGTTCGGGCTCGACGCGCTGAGCCACGCGCAACCGGCATGCATCCTGTCACCAGCGCATCTGCCGGAGGAGTTCCTGCGACGGCTCGGCTCTGCGCTGCCCGCGCACCTGCTTGCGTTCCCGGTCCGCCATGACGACCACCTGCATCAGGTGCTGCTGCTGGCATACCTGGGCTTGCCCGAGCAGATCGACACCGCCGTCCGGGGTGGCCGGGCACTTGCCGACCGCATCGGCATCGCGCTGTCCAGCCTGGCGCAGGAGGAAAGACTCCATCACCAGGCCCATTACGATGCACTGACCGACCTGCCGAACCGGGTGCTGCTGCGCGAGCGCTGCGAACAGGCCATCGAGCGGGCGCAACGCGAGCAGACCGCCGCCGCGCTGATCCTGATCGACCTGGACAACTTCAAGCAGGTCAACGACACGCTCGGCCACGCCAGTGGTGACCAGCTCCTGCTCCAGTGTGCGACGAGCCTCCAGCAGCAGTTGCATCCGGACGACGTGCTGGCCCGCCTGGGCGGCGACGAGTTCGTCGTGCTGGTGCAGGATCTGGTGCGCGGCGAGGAACACGCGACGCTCGACCGCCGGCTGCGTGACTTGCGCGCCGCCCTGGCCGAACCGATCACCGTGAGCGAACACCAGATCAACACGCCCGCCAGCATGGGGATCGCGTTGTACCCGGCGAACGCCAGCCAGTTCGATGAACTGCTGCAGATGGCGGACGCCGCCATGTACAAGTCCAAGCGCGGACAGCCGGGCGGCTTCCAGTTTTACTCGAGCGAGTTCACCCGCACCTCGAAAATCCATTTCGACCTGACCCAGGAACTGCGCAAGGCGGTCGAGAGAAGCGAACTGGTGCTGCACTACCAACCGAAGATCGACGCCCGCACGCGCCGGGTCGTCGGCGCCGAAGCGCTGGTCCGCTGGCTGTCGCCCACGCGCGGCCTGGTCCTGCCGGCCACCTTCGTGCACCTGCTCGATGAAATGGGCCTGGGCGCATGGCTGGGCGAGTGGGTGCTCGATCGGGCCTGCGCGCAGATGCGGCAATGGCAGGACGACAACCTGGCGGCGATCCCGGTCTCGATCAACATGTCGCCGGTGCAATTCGAACGGACGTCCGTCGTGGAGCGGGTGCAGGCCGCCCTGGGGCGCTACCGGCTCGACGTCGACCGGCTGGAGATCGAGATACTGGAGGCGACCGCCGTCAACGACTCGCACAAGGTGCGGGAATCCCTCGTGGCATTGCGCGCCGCGGGCATCGGTGTCGCGCTCGACGATTTCGGCACCGGCTACTCCTCACTGGTCTACCTGACCCGCATCCCGGCCAACGTGCTCAAACTCGACCAGGCCTTCATCCGCGGGCTTTCCGGCGATCCGCGCCAGCAGGAAATCGTCAGGCACATCATCGCGCTGGCCAAGACGCTGGCTTACAGCGTGGTGGCGGAAGGCGTCGAGGAAGAAACCCAGCTCGCGCTGCTCGTCGCCATGGGCTGCGACTACATCCAGGGCTACCTGATCGGTCGCCCGCTGCCACCGGACGAATTCGCCGAGCGCTGGCTGCGCTGACGGCGGCCCCTGCGGGAGCGCCGGCGCGCCGCAGGTCAGGTCGCCGCGCGCGGCTGTCGCAGCAGGTTCGCCACCGCCTCGCGCGCTTCGTCCACGCCGGTGCCGGCGGAGGAGGAAAACACCTGCGCGCTGGCGTGCAGCCCCTCGGCGGCAAATTGCTTGCGCAGGGCGGCCAGCGCCTGCGTGCCGGCACCCCGCGAGAGCTTGTCGGCCTTGGTCAGCAGCACGTGGCAGGGCAGGCCGGTGTCGGCGCAGAACTGCAGCATCAGGCGGTCGAACTCCTTCAGCGGATGGCGGATGTCGACGATCAGCACCAGGCCGCGCAGGCTGCGGCGACGGTGCAGGTAGGCGTCGATCTCCTGCTTCCAGTGTTCGCGCATGTCCAGCGGCACCTTGGCGTAGCCGTAGCCGGGCAGGTCGACCAGGCGCCGGTCGGCGCCGGCTTCCACCGGCGCCGCGGCGGCCTCGCGCGGCGACGGCAGGCTGAAGGCGACCATCTGCTGGGTGCGCCCGGGCGTCTTGGACGTGCGCGCCAGACCCTTGTGATTGGTCAGCGCATTGAGCGCGCTGGACTTGCCGGCGTTGGAGCGGCCGGCGAACGCCACCTCGGCGCCCTCGTCGGCGGGCAACTGGCTGAGGCGGTGCGCGGCGAGCATGAACTGCGCGCCCTGGAGGGGATTCGGCATGGGAGCGGTTTGACCAAGGTAGGATGGCACGGGATAATTCTGCGGTTTCTGCCCACCGCTTCGTTCCGGTGCGCCGTCGGCAGTGTTCGCAAGTCTCTCGGGAGTCAAGTGTATGAGTTTTCGCTCCGCTGGTTTTCGGCCCGCCGCGTTCGGGTCCGCCCTGGCTCTCGCGCTGGCGCTCTCCACTACGGCCGTGATGGCCCAGGAGGCGCCGGCTCCCGCCGCCGCCGCGAGCGCCGCGGCGCCGGCAGCAGCGCCGGCCAGCGTGGCCGAAGCGGCGGTCAAGCCGGGCGACGCCGCCGCCGGCCAGGCCAAGGCCGCGGTCTGCGGCGCCTGCCACGGCATGGACGGCAACTCCGCCGATGCGCAGTACCCCAAACTGGCCGGGCAGAGCGAGCAGTACATCGTGCGCCAGCTGACCGATTTCAAATCCGGCCAGCGCCAGAACCCGATCATGCTGGGCATGGCCACGCCGCTGTCGGTGCAGGACATGCACGACCTCGGCGCCTATTTCGCCAGCCAGAGCTCGCGCCCCGGCGTGGCCGACCAGGCGCTGGTCGAGCAGGGTGAAACGTTGTTCCGCCAGGGTGACAGCACGCGCGGCATCCCGGCCTGCATGGCCTGCCACAGCATCGACGGCCGCGGCAACCCCGGCGCGATGTATCCGCAGCTGGCCGGCCAGCATGCGCAGTACGTGGAGGCCACGCTGAAGGCATGGCACGACGGCGCCAGCTGGGGCACCGATACCCGCTCGCAGATCATGCCCGCGATCGCCGCCAAGCTGGACGCCAGGGACATCGCCGCGCTGGCCAGCTACATCGAAGGCCTGCACCCCGCCGAGAGCAAGCCTGCGGCGGCCGCCACGCCCTGACCGCCCGCGCGGCGCGTCTCCCGTTTCACCGATTCGAGGTGGTCATGTTCAAGCGTCTTCCGATCCTGTGCGCCGCCCTGCTCGCGCTTGCCGCCTGCAGCCATGACAAGGGCGAACCGGCCGCCACGCCGGCCCCCGCCAGCACGGCAGCCGCGACCTCGGTGACGCCGGCCGCCCCGGCCAGCACGCCGGCGCCCGCCAGCACGGCAGCCGCCGCCACGGCCACGCCCGCCGGCGACGACAACAGCGCGCCCGCGCCCGCCGAAAGCACCGCGACCGCCGCCGCCCCGGCCGTGCCTTTCGTCGACAACGGCAAGTGGGTCGAGGGCAAGAACTACTTCCTGATCGACCCGCCGCAGCCGACCAGCCACCCCGGCAAGGTCGAGGTGACCGAGGTGTTCTCCTTCGGCTGTCCGGCCTGCAACGCGTTCCACACCACCGCCGACCAGATCCGCAAGAGCCTGCCCGCCGGCGCGGTGATGAATTACCTGCCCGCGGCGTTCCGCCCGGACGAGAACTGGGTGGTCTACCAGCGCGCGTACTACGCCGCGCAGGCGCTGGGCCTGGCCGAGAAGAGCTACGACGCGATGTTCGACGGCACGTTCAAGACCGGCGAAATTTCCACCTACGACCTCAAGGGCAGCGGGCTGAAGCCGAAGGAGGCCTGGCCCACGATCGAGGACATCGCGCAGTTCTACGCGCAGAAATTCGGTGCGGACCCGAAGGAATTCGTCGCCGTCGCCAACTCGTTCTCGGTCAACACCAAGATGAAGCGCGCCGACGACCTGATCAAGGCGTACGGCATCGACGGCACGCCTTCGATGGTCGTCAACGGCAAGTACCGCTACGGACCGAGCACGGCCGGCGGCTATGCGCAGACGATCGAGCTGACCCAGTGGCTGGTCGCCAAGGAACAGGCCGGCAAGTAGGCCGCCGGCGCCATCCGCGTGGAGAACGACCCGATGTTCAAGCGATACGCCCGCCTGCCCGTCCTGGCCTTGCTCGCCAGCCTGCTGCTGGCCAGCGCCTGCACCGCGCAGCCCAGCGACCCGGCGCCGTACACGGAAGGCACCGATTACGTCACCCTGCCCGCCCCGCACCAGCGCTACGGCAGCGAGGGCAAGGTCGAGCTGGTCGAGGTGTTCTCCTACGGCTGCATCCACTGCGCGGAGTTCGCGCCGGATGCCGAGAAGCTGCGCAAGGAGCTGCCGGCCGGGGTCGAGTTCAAGCTGCTGCCGGCGCCGTTCAACCAGCAATGGGTGCCGTTCGCGCGGGCCTATTACGCGGCCAAGCAGCTGGGCGTGGTCGAGCGCACCCACCTGCAGCTGTTCGTGGCCAAGTTCGGCGAGCATTACCCGATCAACTCGATGGACGAGCTGGCCGATTTCTACGCCCGCGAAGGGGTCAACCGCGACGAGTTCATGCGCATCGCGATGGCGCCGGAAACCACCGAGAAGATGAAGCGCGACCTCGACCTGCTGCGCACCTGGCAAGTCGACGGCACGCCGACCCTGGTGGTCGACGGCAAGTACGTCGTTGCCACGGTGCGCTCGCACGAGCACATGCTGGCGGTGGCGCTGTGGCTGGCCAAGCGCGAACTGGCCGGCAAGTAGCTCCCGCCAGGCGGCCCTGCGCGGCGGCGGATCGCGCCGCCATCGTCGCGTTCACGCGGCGGCGCGCATGCTGCAGCTCAGGCGGGTGGCCAGGCCGGCTGCTGAAGGCATCCGCTCCCCTCTTCTGCCGCGTGCTGCCATGAACCGTGCCGCCACCCCTGCCACCGCACCTGCCGAGCGTCGCCTGCGCCTGCTCAGCTGCAACATCCTGGCCGGCGCCAGCGTGGCGCATTACCGCGACTACCTGACCCGCAGCCTCAACGCGGTGCTGCCCGGGCGCAGCAAGATGGACAACCTCGACCGCTTGGCCGAGGTGCTGGCCGGCTTCGACGTGATCGGCCTGCAGGAAGCCGACGCCGGCAGCCTGCGCTCGGGCTTCCTCAACCAGACCCGTTACCTCGCCGAGACCTCCGGCCTGCCGTTCTGGAGCCACCAGCCCAACCGGCCGGTGGCGCGGCTGGCGCATTCGGCCAACGGCCTGATCAGCCGGCTCGAACCGACCTCGGTGATGGACTACCCGCTGCCCAGCCGCATCCCCGGCCGCGGCGCGCTGCTGGCGCAGTTCGGCGAAGGCGAGGACGCGCTGGCGGTGATGATTGCCCATCTTTCGCTGAGCGCCCCGGCGCGCGCACGCCAGCTCGGTTTCATCGCCGAGCTGCTGCAGGATTTCCGCCACGCCGTGCTGATGGGCGACCTCAACACCGAACCGGGCAGCGCGGAGATGCGCCAGCTGTTCAACAAAAGCAGCCTGCAGCCACCGGCGCAGCCCACGCCCACCTTTCCCAGCTGGAAGCCGCGGCGGGCGCTGGACCACATCCTCACCTCCGAGGCGATCCAGCTGGAGAAAACCTGGACGCTGCCGCAGGCGTTCTCCGACCACCTGCCGGTGGCCGCGGAAATCCGCCTGCCCGCCGGCGTCGGCGGCCGCAGCGCGAAGCGGAAGCACCGATGACCTCGCTGCCGTGGCGCGCGGCGGCATGGTGGCTGGCGCTGCTGGCAGTGGGCCTGGGCGCCACCGCGCTGCGCTTCGGGCTGATCGAATCCAGCGCGATCGGGCAGCTCTGCGGCAGCGGCCACGGCCCCGCGTGGTGCACGCTGCGCACGTGGCTGGTGCTCGGCTTCCTGCATCACGTCTACGGCACGCTCGCGCTCATCGCGCTGCTGCCGGCGTGGTTGTTGCGGCGCCTGTCGCTGGCCTGGCTGGCCGCGGCGCTGGGCGTGTTCGCCATGCAGTTGTACGGCGCCGAGGCCGGCGCGCTGGCCTTGCTACTGGGCAGCCTGCGCCTGCTGCGCCTGCAGGCGGACGCCCGCGCGCCACGCATGCCAGACCGGCCAGGCAAGCAGCAGGTTCAGCACCAGCCATGACCACGCGGTCGGGTTGAGCCCGGCCTCCTGCGCGACCACGACCACGCCCAGCAGCGGCAGGCACGCGGCAAGGAAGCGCTGTTCCAGCGTGGGCCGCGCCCGCTCGCTCGCGCGGGACAGCCACCCCGCCAGCGCATGACCCACGCACGGCAGCGCGAACAGGCCCAGCGGAAAATCGCGATAGCGCCCGTCGAACACCAGCAGCAGGCCGTAATACGCCAGCGCGAACAGCCACAGCGTGCGCCAGCCGCCGGGGCCACCCGGCCGCGGCGTGCCGGCCAGTCGCCAGGCAATCCAGCGCGCCAGCCGCAGCGCGGTGAACACGGCCAGCACGCAGGCGGCCAGCGAGATCGTCCACTCCCACGGGTTGCGGCAGGCAAACCACATCTGCCGGCACTGCCAGGCGACGGCGCCGCCGCTGGCCACACCGGCCAGGCCCAGCGCCAGCCGTTCGCGCCAGCCGTTCCGGCGACGTCGCCATGCGCCGGCCAGCGCGAAGATCACGCCACCGAGCGCCGCGGCCAGCCAGCCCAGCCACCAGCGCGCCATCTCGACCACCGGCCCGGTCATCGCGAATTTCGGCTGCGCCTGCGCGTCGAAAATGCCCCAGTAGCCGCCCACCGTGCCTTCCTGCGTGCGCTTCCACGGCTGGTCGAACGCCTCGATCACGTTGTACGGCAGGCCGGTTTCCTCCGCGTAGCGCAGGAAGTCGCGCAGGTAGCGCGCCTCGTCCACCACGCTGGCGCTGGCCGCCTGGCGCGGGCGACCGGCACTGGGCCAGCCGGTCTCGCCGATCATCACGCGCCGCCCCGGAAACGCCGCGCCCACCTTCGCGTACACCGCCGCCACGTGCTGCACCGCCCGCTCCGGCGGCACCGGCTGATCTTCCCAGTACGGCAGGATGTGGATGGTGAGGTAATCCACGGAGGCAGCCAGCTCGGGATGGCGCAACCAGAACTCCCACACGTCGGCA
Source organism: Rhodanobacter sp. UC4443_H10 (assembly GCF_052978325.1). NCBI lineage: Bacteria > Pseudomonadati > Pseudomonadota > Gammaproteobacteria > Lysobacterales > Rhodanobacteraceae > Rhodanobacter > Rhodanobacter sp. UC4443_H10. The sequence goes on from NZ_CM129668.1 coordinate 2,299,307, forward strand.
TAGGTCACCGGCTCGGGCACCGCCTCGCGCACACGCGCCAAATCGGCCGCCAGCTGCGCCGACGACAGCTCGCCGCGCAGCAGCACCTCGTTGCCGACGATCACCGCACGCACCACGTCCGGGTAGGCGCGCGCCGTGGCGATGCCGAGGCGGATCTGTTCGGCATTGGCCTCGGGATCATGTCCCAGCCAGATGCCCAGCAGCACCTTCATGCCATAGCGCCGGGCGATCCGCGGTACCGCGCTGAGGCCCTGCCCCTGCGAGTAGGTGCGCACGCAATCGAAGCGCTGCGACAGCGCGCGCAAGTCCGCGTCGACGCGCTCGGCGCTGACGAAGGCCGAGGCATCCAGCGGCGACTCGCCCGCCAGCCGGAACGGTGCATACGACACGCAGGCGATGCGCGAGGTGGGCGCATCGGGCAACGCCACCGGCCGGCCGATCGCCCACCAGCCGTACAGCGATGCCAGGGCTGCCAGCAGCAAGGCCAGCCACGCCAGAGGCTCCCGACGGACAACAGGCGCAGCTTCGGATGACATGCGGCAAACCGTGGATGGCGACGAATCAGCGTGCCAGCTTAGCAGGGCGCGCCATGTGTTCACCCGGTCCACACAAGCGGCCGCGGGCGTTCCACTACACTGCGGGCAGATCGAATCGCGGAGTACGCATGCCTGCTTTCACCTCTCCCCGGCTGGCACGCGCGGGCGGCCTGCTGCTGGCCGGTGCCTGCCTGTTCATCGGCCTTGCGCAGGCCGCCGAGCCGACGCCGGCGCAACGCGCCACGTTCAAGCAGGCCTATGCGGCGGCCCAGCAGGGCGACGACTGGCGCGCCCTCGCCGGCACGCTGCACGACTACCCGCTGTATCCCTACCTGCAGGCGGCGGCGCTGGAGCACGACATCCGCACCGTCGACCGCGCCACCGTCGAGGCCTACCTCGCGCAGTATCCGGACTGGCTGCCCGCCGCCGACCTGCGCCGCAGCTTCCTGCGCGAGCTGGCGCGGCGGCAGGATTGGAGCGGTTTTCTCGCCCTGTACCAGGCGGGCCTTGGCGACACGTTGAGCTGCGACGCGCTGCAGGCCAGGCTCGCGCAAGGTGCCACGCTGGATTTCGATCGCGATCTCGCCGCGCTGTGGTCGCAGCCGAACCTGCCCGACGCCTGCGACCCGGTGCTCGATGCCGCGCAGCGCCAGGGCCTGCTCACCGCCGCAAGGTTGTGGACGCGCATCGACCGCGCCGCCGACGCCGGGCAGGCCGGCACCATCGCCAGCCTGGCGAGCTGGTTGCCCGCCGCCCAGCAGGCCGACGCGCAGCAGCTGGCGCTGGCCTTGCGCGACCCGGCCGCGGCGCTGGCCAAGGCCCTGCAGTGGAGCGACACGCCGCGCGCGCGGCAGGCCGCGACGCTGGCGCTGGTGCGACAGGCGCGGCGCGACGTGGGCCGCGCCGACGACGCGTGGCGGCAGTTGCAGCCGCGTTTGACGTTCGACACCGCGCAGCGCAACGACATCCTGCGCGCGCTGGCGCTGTTCCACGCCACCGACTTCGACGACGACGCGCTCGCCCGTCTCGTCGCGCTGCCCGCCGCCGCGCAGGACGACAGCACCCGCGAATGGCGCGCGCGAGTGGCGCTGGCGCGGATGAACTGGCCGGCCGTGTTGGCGGCGATCGCGGCGATGCCGCCGTCGTTGCAGCAGGGCGATGAATGGCGGTACTTCCGCGCCCGTGCGCTCGCCGCCACCGGCGACGCCGCAGCCGCGCAACGGCAATACGCCGCGCTGGCCGGACAGGCCACCTACTTCGGCTTCCTCGCCGCCGACCGCCTGCATCAGGACTACGCCATCTGTCCGCTGAGCCTGGCCGACGATCCGCAGCGCGAGCAGCAGTTGCTGGCCCGCCCCGCCCTGCAGCGCGCGTTCGAATTGTTCGCGGTGGACCTGCCGCGACTGGCCCGGCGCGAATGGAACCGCGCGCTGCAAGGCACCGACGCGGCCACCCAGCGCCTCGCCGCCGACCTGGCCAACCGGCGTGGCTGGTACGACCGCGCGGTGTTCACGCTCAGCAGCGGCGACGCGCTGCGCCTGTACGACCTGCGTTTCCCGCTGGCCAGCCAGGACGGCCTGGTGCCGCAGGCCGAGCAGGCCGGCATCTATCCGGCGTGGGCGTACGCGATCCTGCGCGCCGAGAGCGCGTGGATGAGCGACGCGCGTTCCGGCGCCGACGCCCGCGGCCTGATGCAGCTGCTGCCGGCCACGGGCGCGCTGGTGGCGCGTGCCGCCGGCCTGCCATGGGACGGCGCTGCCAGCCTGTACGACCCGGTGGTGAACATCGCGCTGGGCACGCGCTACCTGGCGCAGATGGCGCAGCGTTTCGACGGCTCGACCTGGCTCGCCAGCGCGGCCTACAACGCCGGGCCGAACCGCGTCGACGTGTGGCTGGCCGAACGCGGCACGCTGGCGCCGGACCTGTTCGTCGCCACCATCCCGTACAAGGAAACCCGCGAATACGTGGCCCGCGTGATGGCCTTCAGCGTGATCTACGACTGGCGCCTCAACAAGGCGGTGGTGCCACTGGCGCGGCGCATGGGCGCGATCGGCCAGCCGCTCGCAACCCCGGGCCCGGGCACCCCGCGTCGCGTGGTGCAGTGCCCGGCGGAGGCGCCGGCCGGCAGCGCTTCGACGTCGGCGCCGGTGTCGAGCACACGCTGATCGCCGCCCTCGCCATTCACGCGTCGGCGGTGCGCATCCCCAGCAACGCGCGCAACCGCTTCAGCTCCACGCCGTAGGCGACGCAGCGCTCGCTGTCCCGGCGCATCAACGCGTCCACGCTGCCGGCATGGCGCTCGCCGCCGCCATGCACGTCCACGCAGGCTGGCGCGAACGGCAACGCGCAGAACGCCAGCAGGCGACGTACCTGCAACGCCGGTTCGGCACGCCATGCCTCGTAGTGGTGTTCGAGAAAGCGGCCGGGAAACAGCTGCCGCCAGTGCCGGCACAACGCGTCGTAATCGCTCCAGTAGCCGGTGACGTGGTCGAGGTCGTAGCTGAACTCGTGACGGTCGAGGAACAACTGCCGGTAGCACGCGAAACAGGTTTCCAGCGCGCGGCGGCGGCTGTCGACCACGCGCGCGCCCGGCAGCATCGCGAGGATCGCCCCGACCAGCCGCCAGTTGCCCGGCGTGCGGTCGACCAGGCAGGCCTTGCGTCCGCGTGCCGCTTCGGCGCGGGCGAGGTAATCCCGGCCCAGTCGCTGCCAGTCCGCCGGCGTGGCCTGCGCCATCCACTGCACGCGCGGCTGCTGCCGGCGTTGCGTTTCGGCCTTGAGCACCTCTTCGACCGCATCCGATTCGTCGACCACCGCCACCGCCGGATGCGCGGCCAGCACCTGCGCGGTCAGCAGCGACCCGGCCTGCGGCATGCCGACCACGAACACCATGCCCTCGCCCAGCCGCGCGTCGATGGCGTCCGTCCGCCGCGTCTCGAACACCCGGCGCATCGCCTGCGCCTGCGCGCGGGACTTGGCCGGCTTCCAGGCCAGCGCGCGGTACATCTGCGCATTGGCCTTGCGCAGCGCGCGAAATGCGCCGGCGTAGTCGCCCTGGTCCTCCAGCGCGCGGGTCAACGCAAAACCCAGGCACACCCGCGCGCGCTGACTGGCCAGCGGCGAACGCAGCAGTTGTTCCAGATGCGCGACGTCGGCCGCGCCGAACGACGCCGTCTCCAGATCGGCGAGGCCGACCCAGGCATCGGCCAGGTCCGGCTGCAGGCGCAGCACCGCACGATAACTGTCGCCGGCCGGACCCAACGCACCCAGGCTCGCCTGCGCCTGCGCCAGCAGCATCCGCGCCGGCACGTGGCCGGGCTCGGCATCCAGCGCGCGATGCAAGGCGGTGATCGCCCCGGCCGGACGCTGCTGCAGCATGTACATCTTGCCGAGGTTGAACCACGCCGGCGCAAAGTCCGGCGCCTTGGCACAGCATCGCTCCAGGCCAGCCATTGCCGTCGCAGGCTCGCCAGCGGCGAACAGCGCCGTGGCCAGGTTCATGCGCACCAGCGAGTCGTCCGGCAGCAACGCCCGCGCCCGCTGCAGGAAAGCCACCGCCGTCACGTAATCGCCGCGCACGTGCCGCACCAGCCCCTGCATGCGCAAGGCCTCGGCACAATCGGGCAGCATCGCCAGCACGCCATCGAGCGCCGCCTCGGCAGCCGGCAGGTCGTGCGCATCCAGCGCTGCGGAAGCACGCGCGAGCAACGCCCGCGCCGCCGCCGGCAAGCCGGCGGCACGGTCGCTCGTCAACGGATGATCCTGCAACGCCCCCATCCTCGTTCGCCCCTGTGGCCGCTGTGCAGCCCCATCGGCCAGCTTACGCGAGCGCAGGCACCGCATCAAAGAGCGAACGCAACCCTGCTGTCGCGAGCGACCGAAAGTCCATGTTCCGACGCCCCCTGACATGCCGGAAATCGAAAGCAGCTCGCCATGGCCGCTTTTGCCTCAACGGTCATCCACCAACCATCAGGCAGGGCAGCCTTCGCAGGTCACCCGAGCGATCCAGCAACAGGCATTGCATACGCGTTCGTCTGAACAAGCCATCACGAGACACATAGTGGATCGAGAAAACCAGATCGCCGTCGGTTGTCCAACGCGCATCATTCGGGCCACCGCGGAGGGAATACTTCCGCGTGGCGACAACTTCGCCATCGCGGTGCTGCTCCACGCGAAAAATGGCACCGGCACCGCTCCCCAGATGGTTCAATCCGGTGAGCACGATCAGCCCGAACGGCATCTTCACGATGCCGCGCACGTTTCCCTTGAGTACCGGATGCACCGTACCGCCCGCATCGCGAAACACGAGTTCTCCGCCCCACTCGCCGCGATCCGCTCCAAGCAGTTGGCCGCCAAACGCGGCAAGGACATAGTCAGGCTCCTGGAGAAAGCGATCGGTATGCGTACCCGTCTCGTCGATCCCGGTTGTCTCCACCAGATAACCAGGAACAGACGCGGCACCCGCCGGGGCAGGTGCCACCGCCGCATGCGTGTTCGCCGGCCCGCGTATATGGACGGTTACGCGCCCCCAGACCGCGAGCGCCGTGCACAAGCAGAACACGGCAATCAACAGCACCGCCAGAGAGGCCATCAGGTATTTTCCGCGACCCGTCATGGCAAACCCGATTCGTCGTTTCCGGAGACGTTCCTCAGCGGAGGAAAGGCAAGCCCGCTACTCGCGCAACCACCGCGCCGCATCCACAGCGTAATAGGTGAGGATCGCATCCGCACCGGCGCGCTTGAACGCGGTCAGCGATTCGAGCACCACCGCCTTTTCGTCCAGCCAGCCGTTCTGCGCGGCGGCCTTGAGCATCGCGTATTCGCCGCTGACCTGGTAGACGAAGGTGGGTGCGCCGAAGGCGTCCTTCACCCGGCGCAGCACGTCGAGGTACGGCAGGCCCGGTTTCACCATCACCATGTCGGCGCCTTCGAGCAGGTCCAGCTCGACCTCGCGCAGGGCCTCGTCGCTGTTGCCCACGTCCATCTGGTAGGTGTGCTTGTTGCCCTTGCCGAGGTTGGCCGAGGAACCGACCGCATCGCGGAACGGGCCGTAGAACGCGGAGGCATATTTCGCCGAGTAGGCGAGGATGCGGGTGTGGATGTGGCCGGCCGCTTCCAGCGCATCGCGGATGGCGCCGACGCGGCCGTCCATCATGTCCGACGGCGCCACGATATCCATGCCCGCCGCGGCCTGCGCCAGCGACATCTTCACCAGCGCCTCGACGGTGGGCTCGTTCATCACGTAACCGTGCTCGTCGATCAGGCCGTCCTGGCCGTGGGTGGTGTACGGGTCGAGCGCGACGTCGCCGATCAGGCCAAGCTCGGGATGCTTCGCCTTCAGCGCGCGGGTGGCGCGGTGCATCAGATTGTCGGGGTTCCACGCCTCGGCGGCGTCGAGCGATTTCACCCCGGCGCCGGGCGAGGGGAACAGGGCCAGCGCGGGAATGCCCAGGCGCACGCATTCGCCGGCCAGCTTCAGCAGTTCGTCGATCGAGAGCCGATCCACGCCGGGCATCGACGGCACCGCTTCGCGCCGACCCTCACCCTCGATCACGAAGGCGACCATGATCAGGTCGCCCGGCAGCAAGGTGTGCTCGCGCATCAGCGCGCGGGAGAAGGCGTCGCGGCGCATGCGGCGCATGCGGGTGGCGGGAAAGCTCATGGCGGTACTCGCAAGTCGGCAGCCCTCTATTTTACGCCTTTGCCCCGCACGCAGCCGCGGCCCGCCGGCATCGCCATTCCGGCGCGTACGGATGCAAAACGCTGGACTACGCGGCACAACGGCGGCACGCTTGCTGTTCCGTTTCCGCAGGAAGCTACATGAGCCCGTCCCGCAGCGTACCCACCCTGCTCGTCGATCTGGGTGGCACCAACGTCCGCTTCGGCGTGGCCGACACCTCGCGCGAGCGCCCGCTGCTGGCCGACAGCATCCGGCGCTATCGGGTTGCCGAGCACGATTCGCTGGTGGCCACCGCCCGGCAGTACCTCGACGAAACGGGGCTGACGGTGAAGCGCGCCATCGTCGCCGCGGCCGGACGCATCGTCGACGGCGAGACGGTGAAGGTCACCAACAATCCGTGGGCGATCTCGGCTCACCAGACCGCCGAGGCGCTGGGCCTGGAGCATGTGCACCTGGTCAACGACTTCGCCGCGCAGAGCATGGCGGTGACGCTGCTGCACGGCGACGACCTGGTCGACGTGGGCACGGTGCCGCGGCCGGTGGTCGGTGCCGAGGACGAACAGACTTTTGCCATCGTCGGCCCCGGTACCGGCCTGGGCGTGGGCGGCCTGCTGGTGCGCGGCGGTCACTGCAGCGTGCTGCAGACCGAAGGCGGCCACGCCGGCTTCGCCGCGCACACGCCGGAGGACATCGCGATCCTCGACTACCTCAACCACAAGTACGGTCGCGTTTCCAACGAGCGGCTGATCTGCGGCCAGGGACTGGTGAACCTGTACGACGCGATCTGCCACATGGTCGGCGCACAACCGGCCGACCTGAAGCCCGAAGACATCACCGCCCGGGCCAAGGCCGACAGCTGCCCGCTGTGCACGCGCACGGTGGAAACCTTCGCCGGCATCTTCGGCAGCGTGGCCGGCGACCTGGTGCTCACGCTCGGCGCGTGGGACGGCGTCTACCTCACCGGCGGACTGATCCCGGTGCTGCTGCCGTGGCTGGAACGCGGGCGCTTCCGCGAACGCTTCGAAGCCAAGGGCCGCTTCCGCGACATCATGGAAAAAGTGCCGACCCAGGCGATCATGAACCCGGAACCGGGGCTGCTCGGCGGCGCCGCGCTGGCCGTGCTGGACTCGGGCCGGCCATTGCTGCCGCGGCGCGAGAGCAGCCATGCCACGGCGTGACGGCGCCTTCCTGTTCGATCTGGACGGCACCCTGATCGACAGCGTCTACCAGCACGTGCTGGCGTGGAAGCAGGCGCTGGACGCCGAGGGGCTGGACATTTCGGTGTGGCGGATCCATCGCAAGATCGGCATGAGCGGCGGCCTGTTCGCCAACATGCTGTTGCGCGAGACGACTTTGCCGATCACTGCCGAGCGACTGGATCGCATGCGCGAGCATCATGCCGAGGCGTTCAACCGCATGCATGCGCAAGGCGCGGTGCGGCCGCTGCCCGGCGCGCGCGAATTGCTCGACTACCTCGGCGCGCAGGACATCCCGTGGGCAATCGCCACCAGCGGGCGGATGGAAACGGCCCGGCACAACCTGGAGGCGCTCGGCATCGATCCGTCGAAGGTGCCGGTGGTCACGCGCGACCAGGTGCGCCATGCCAAGCCCGACCCGGATTTGTTCATGGAAGCGGCCGAGCGGCTCGGCGTGGACATCCGCCAATCGCTGGTGATCGGCGACAGCGTGTGGGACATGCTTGCCGCGCAACGCGCCCGCACGCTGGGCGTGGGCGTGCTCTCCGGCGGCTACGGCCAGGCCGAGCTGCAGCAGTCCGGTGCATTCCGCGTGTACGAGGACCCCGCCGACCTGCTGCGCCACATCGACGAAGTGGCGGCGCGCGATTGAGCCGGCCGCGCTTCACTGAACCGGCGCGGCGCGCATCATGAAAAGTTAATCACCGGCAACAAGTCGGGCGCTAGGCTGAACCGGCCTCGCCCTCTTCCGGAGCCGTCCCATGCGTCGCCTCATCGCCAGCCTCCCGCTCGCCCTGCTGCTCGCCGCCTGCTCGCCCGCGCCCACGCCGCCAGCCCCTGGCGAAGCGCAGACGGCGCCCGCCAACCCCGCCCTGGGCTCGCCGGAATGGCTGGCCTGGGTCGACCAGTCGCTCGCCATCAGCGACAAGGGCCACGGCCCCGACCCCGGTTCCCCCGAGTGGAACCAGGCCGTGCAGCGCAAACTGGGCGAGGAAGCCCCGCAATCCACCCCGGGCTCGCCGCAATGGCAGCAGTCGGTCGACGCGCTGCTGCGCACGCGGCTGCCGCCGGGGTCGTGAATACAGAGGCGCGCAGCGAGTTGCAGGCCACCGAGGCCAGCGGCGATGCGGGCGCAATCGCCAAAGCCAAGAACCTGCTGATGGGGCGCGCCCGGTCGAAGGGACGATGGATACCAGATGACGCGCTGTGGGCATGCTTCCAGACGAACAAGGAAGCGCTCAACCCTCGCCGACACCCGGCCCCGACACGTTGCCGTCGGCGAATACCGACGAGCGCGGCGGGTTTCAGCCGCGCAGGCGATCCATCGTCACGTTGCCGGTGCTGCCCGCCTTGCGCGTGAAGCGAAACCGGAACGCCAGCCTGATCGGCACGAATTCGACCTTGATCACCGGACCGTCGCAACCCGGCGCCTGCGCAGCGTCGTATCCCTGCGGGTAGGTGCATCGCCGGGATCGGGCGAAGCGCCACGACGACGTCGCCTGCCTGGCGCTGCGCATCAATTCGGCGGCAACGTCGCCGATCCTCGCCGGGCAACCGGGCAGGCCCGTCAGTGGTGCGCTGGCATAAACGAGGCCGTCTCGATCAATCGACACCTCCAGGCAGACGACCACCTCACCGCGTGGCGCGTCCGCCGTCGCGGGGTAATTGGGCAACTGCAGCGGCGCCAGGGGCTCGCCGATGACGAAGCCCTGGTTTTCGGACATGGCATAACTTTCGGCGTTGGCCGGGATGAAGGTTTCCACGCTGGAACCGCGAACCTCACCGACATCCTGATGGGCGCAGCCAGCGAGCCACGACGCCAAGATGATGAAGAACGCACTGCGCCACGTGCGGAGGGTCCGATGTTTCACGATTTCTTCCTTGTCATGACGTTGACTGGCGGGGCGTTCCGGACGCTGGCTACGAAACCGACTCCGGCGCCAGCAGCGCATCCAGGTCAGCTTCGTCGAAGCGCAGTTTCTCGCGGCTGCCGCCGCCTTCGAGCACGGCGTCGGCAAGCTCGGCCTTGCGCAGTTTCAGTTCCTCGATGCGCTCTTCCACCGTGCCGCTGGTGATCAGGCGGAACACGAACACCGGCTTGTCCTGGCCGATGCGGTGCGCGCGGTCGCTGGCCTGCGCCTCGGCGGCGGGGTTCCACCACGGGTCGTAGTGGATCACGGTATCGGCGGCGGTGAGGTTCAGGCCCACGCCGCCGGCCTTCAGCGAGAGCAGGAACAGCGGCACCTCGCCGTCCTGGAAGCGCTGCACCGGCTCGGCGCGGTCGCGGGTGTCGCCGGTGAGGGTGACGTAGCGGATGCGCCGGCGGTCGAGCTCGGCGGCGATCAGTTTCAGCATGCCGGTGAACTGCGAGAACAGCAGCACCTTGCGGCCCTCGTCCAGCAGCGCGGGCAGCATGTCCATCAACAGCTCGAACTTGGCCGATTCGCGCACGCCGCGCGCCGCCTCGAGTTTCACCAGGCGCGGGTCGCAACACACCTGGCGCAGCTTGAGCAGCGCATCGAGCACCACGATGCCCGAATGCGCGATGCCGCGCTGGGCGATCACCTCGCGCAGCTCCTCGGTCAGCGACAGGCGCAGGCCTTCATACAGTTCGCGCTGGCGGCCTTCCAGCACCACGCGGCGGGTGATCTCGGTTTTCGGCGGCAGTTCCTTCGCCACCTGCGCCTTGGTCCGGCGCAGGATGAAGGGCGCCAGGCGCAGGTTCAGGCGTTGCTGGCACTCCTCGTCGCGTTGCTTCTCGATCGGCACGCGGTAGTGGCGGCGGAACGCGCCTTCGTCGCCGAGCAGGCCGGGCACGGCCAGGTCGATCTGCGACCAGAGTTCGCCCAGGTGATTTTCCAGCGGGGTGCCGGTGAGACACAGGTAGCGTGGCGTGCGCAGGCTGAGCAGCGCGCGGCGTGCCTGCGTGCGCGGGTTCTTCACCTGCTGGGCCTCGTCCAGCACGATCAGCGCGAACGGCTGCTGGCGCAGCGCGGCGACATCGCGCGGCAGCAGGGCGTAGCTGGTCAGCACGATGTCCTGCGCGCCGAGCTGGTCGAATTCTTCCGCGCGCTGCGGGCCATGCAAGGTCAGCACCTTGAGCATCGGCGCGAAGCGGGCGATCTCCGACTGCCAATTGGGAATCAGGCTGGTGGGCACCACGATCAGCGCGGGCTGGGTCAGCGCCCCGCCGTGCTTGAGCGACAGCAGATGGGTGATCAACTGCAAGGTCTTGCCCAAGCCCATGTCGTCGGCCAGCACGCCGCCGACGCCGGCCTCGGCCAGCGCGTTCAACCAGCGCAGGCCTTCGCGCTGGTAGGGCCGCAGTTCGGCGGCAAGCCCTTCGGGCACGGCATCGCTGGCGCGCGCGGCGGCGTCACGCAGGCGTGCGGCGAAACCGAGCAGCGGCTCGGCTGCCTGCAACGTGCCGCCAGCGGGCATGGCGGCGGCCAGTTCCTCCAGTCGGCCGGCCTGCACGCGCGGCAGGTGCAGTGACTTGCGCGGCTTCTCCAGGTATTCGGCCAACGGCGCCAGCAGGCCGCGCAGTTCGCGCAGGCGCACCGGTACGCGCCGGCGCGCATCGACCGGGGCGTACCACACCGCGTCGTCGGGCTCATTCGCCGCCGGGCTGAGGGTCAACTGGTGCTCGGCCAGCGCTTGCGCCACGGCGGGCAAAAGGTTGTGGCGCTGGCCATCGACCTCGATGCCGATCTCCAGGTCGAAGGCGTGGTCGTCGACGTCCTCGGCCGCCTGGCCGTACCAGCGAACCGGCCCTTCGAGCACCTCGAACGGGAAGCTGGGCGCGTACTCGACGAGGAAATTTTCTTCCTCAAGCTTGGGGCGCAACGCCAGCCAGCGCGCCGGCGTGTTGACCTCCAGTGCGCCGGCATAACCGGCGCCGGGGAACAGCCAGGCGTCTTCGGGCAGGGTTTCGGCCACGTCCCACGGCAGCCCCTCGGTATCCACGCCAGGGGTGAGCCCGACGCGTTCGAGCTGCTCCATCGCGGTGAGTTCCTCGGCACGGCGGCGGGTGATCTCGACCAGTTGGCCATTGCGCACGCGGCGCACCAGCGGCTCGCCGCCGCGGCCGGGCAAACGCTCGCCGGCATAATCGAAGGCCAGCCGCGCATAGCCCAGCGGCGGCGTGCCGGCCGCCAGCCGCGCGTGGCGGGTCAGCGCATGCAGGATCAGCACCGGCTTGGGCGCCAGCTGCGAGCGCTTGAGATCGCCGAACACCTGCGGCAGCGGTACCCGCGTGGCCAGCCGGCTGTTCGGCAGCTTGCTGCGCAGGCGGCGGCCATGCTCGTGTTTCAGCGGCGGCAGCTCCAGCCACTGGGTTTCCTCGGCCGGCGCATCGAACAGGCCCAGGGTCGCGCGCTCGGCGTCCAGGTACCACAGCGCGTCGACGCGCAGCAGGCGCTGGCTGTTGGGCAGCAGCGGCAGCAGGCGCTGGCTGCCGTCGGCCTCCATCTGCCAGTGCCAATTGAGCGGGTGCGACTTGCCGCGCGACAGGCGCAGGCCGGCCAGGCCGCCGAGAAAGCACGGCGCGGTATCGAGCACCTCGGCCAGCAGGCTGTCGCCGACGTGGCCGCCAAGGCGGGCATAGCTGCGGCTCTTGCGCACGCTCAGCGGCAGGCCCAGCACGCTGGCGGCCAGGCGCTGCTCGTGCGGCTGCAGCGGGGTCTGCACCAGGTGGCGGCTGTCCAGCGGCACCGGGCGGCTGTAACGACCGTGCTCGACCACGCTGAGCAGTACCGGCGCCACGTCGACGCGGGCGAACGCCGCGCCCTCCTCGGGCACCACTTCGACGAAGAAGCCGAGTACGCCACCGTCCTCGCTCGCCGCGGGTTTGGGCGCAGCCAGCAGCCGCCGCCAGGCCGGCGGCAAGGTGTCGTCGTCGCCAGCGGGGGGGCCGGCGACGCGCTGCTTCTCGTCCGATTGCGGCATCCGCATGCGTTCCGTAGCAACGACCAAATGCTTGAGCTTAGCAGCGCGAGTGCCGGATGCGGCGACGGCCGCGGCGCCCGCCGCCGGTCCTGCGTCAGTCGTTGCCGAACAGCCCGTGCGGATATTCCGGCTTCTGCTCGCGCGCCATCAGTGCCTTGAGCCCTTCGGCCGGGGTGACCTCGCCGTGCAACACGGCGCGCACGCCGGCGCTGATCGGCAGGTCCAGGCCATGCTTGGCGGCCAGCCGCGCCACTTCGTCGGCGGTGAGGATGCTCTCCACCACCTGGCCGATGCGGCGCACCGCTTCGTCGATCGCCACGCCCTGGCCCAACGCCAGGCCGAGCCGGCGATTGCGCGAGAGGTCGCCGGTGCAGGTCAGCACCAGGTCGCCGAGGCCGGACAGGCCGATCAGCGTTTCCGGCCGTGCGCCCAGCGCCACGCCCAGGCGCAGCATCTCGTTCATGCCGCGGGTGATCAGGCCGGCGCGGGCGTTGAGGCCCAGGTTCATGCCGTCGGCGATCCCGGTGGCGACGGCCAGCACGTTCTTCATCGCGCCGCCGAGCTCGGCGCCGAGCACGTCGCCGCCGGAGTACGCGCGCAGGTTGGGCGCATGCAGCAGGCCGGCGAGTTGTTGCGCGAAGGCATCGTCGTCCGAATGCACGGTGACCGCGCTGGGCAGACCGGTGGCCACCTCCCTGGCGAAGGACGGCCCGGTGATGACCGCCGCCGGCCGGCCCGGCAACTTTTCCGCCACCAGTTCGTGCAGGAAACGCCCGGTACCGGGTTCGAAGCCCTTGGTCGCCCAGGCGATCGCGGTGCCCGCGTCGAGCAGCGGCGCGAGTGCGTCGAGCATCGCGGCGAACGCATGGCTGGGCACCACGATCAGCACGATATCGGCGCCGCGCACGGCCGCGCCGAGATCCGCCTCGTAACCCAACGCCTCCGGCATAGTGACGCCTGGCAGGTAGCGCGCATTGCTGCGTTGCTGCGCCATCTGCGCCAGCGCGTCGGCATCGCGGCCCCATAGCCGGGTGGGTACGCCGTTGCGGGCGCCGAGCGCGGCCAGAGCCGTGCCCCAGGAGCCCGCGCCGAGCACGGTCAGCTTCGGCTTGTCAGGCATGCCCGAAGCTCAGCTGTTGAGCATCACCGGGGCTTCGTCGCCACCGGCACCACGGCGCAACTGTTCGGCGAACAGCGCGTCGAAATTGATCGGCTGCAACAGGAACGGCGGGAAGCCGCCTTCGAGCACCATCGAGGAAATCACCTGGCGCGCATACGGGAACAGCAGGTTCGGGCAATAGCTGCCCAGGATGCCGGCCTTGTCGGTGTCGCCGAAACCGGCGATGCCGAACACGCCCGCCTGCTCCACTTCCGCCAGGTACGCCGTGCGCTGGCCGACCGTGCAGGTCAGGGTCAGACTGAGCACCACTTCATACAGGTCGTTGCCCAGATCGCTGGCCTTCTGGCCCAGGTTCAGCTGCACCTGCGGCTGCGCGTTCTCGTCGATCTCCTGGAAGATCTGCGGCGCGTTGGGCGCCTCGAAGGAAACGTCCTTCACGTAGATCTTCTGCATCACCAGCTGCGGCTGGCTGGCCTGGCCGTTGGCCTGGTCGTTGTTGATCTCTTGTGCCATCGGGTGGTCCTCTCAAAGACGGGCGGTCAAGCAAAGAGGCTGATTGTTCCATACATCCCCGTCTGGCGCACCCATCCGCACCCTTGAACGCGCGTCCGAGGATTGCGCCCAACCGCTTGTTTCTGCGACAATGCGCGGCTCGCCTCATGTCGGCCCGGTTCTCCGGGTGGTCCGCCACGCAATGCGGACCCACGCGACCGGGCCATGCAACATCTCCGGCATTGCGTGGCGCTCCGCGTCGCTGGGCCGATGCCGCCCTGGCCAACGGGTGGCAATCACGGCTTCAACCGAAGCCATTCTTGGGAGGTCGTCATGGCCCGTGTATGTCAAGTCACCGGAAAGGGTGTGCAGAGCGGCAACAATGTCTCGCACGCCAACAACAAGACCCGCCGCCGCTGGTTGCCCAACCTGCATGAGCGTCGCTTCTGGGTCCCCAGCGAAAGCCGCTGGATCAAGCTGCGCGTTTCCAACCACGCCCTGCGCACGATCGACAAGAATGGCATCGAGGCCGTGATTGCCGACATGCGTGCCCGCGGCGAAAAGGTCTGAGGAGCACACCATGGCCAACAAATCGCAAGACAAGATCCGCCTGATTTCTTCGGCCGGCACCGGCCACTTCTACACCACGCAGAAGAACAAGAAGAACACCCCGGAAAAGTTCGAGTTCAAGAAGTACGATCCGGTCGTGCGCAAGCACGTGATCTACAAGGAAGGCAAGATCAAGTGAGATACTCAAAACCCGCCCTCGTGGCGGGTTTTTCTTTGCCCGCACACCCACGCGAGCGATTTCACCGCAACACCCGGCGAAAGCAGCAACGATGCACGCCTCGACCGCATCCCGCGTGACGTTTCTCTCACGCCCGAACGCTTGCCCGCCCCGCCCCCACCCCGCATCATCCTTCCGATGACCTCCGCCCTGTTCCCTGCCCTGCTCGGTGACGAGGCCTGGCATGCACTGCCACCCGCGGTCCGGGCGATGCACGGCGCCGCGGCAAGGCTCGAAGCCAGCGGCATCGCCGACGTCACCGGTGACGACCACCTCCCGGCACGCTGCCTGCGCCGTCTGCTCGGCCTGCCCGCGCCCGGTCCGCAGCAAGCGCTGGCGCTGACCATCAAGCGTTGTGGCACGCGCGAGACTTGGACCCGTCGCTTCACCGGCCGCAAGATGCAATCCGTGCTCGATCGACGCACGGGCTCGCCGCTGCTGTACGAACGGCTGGGACCGGCCCGGCTGGGTTTCGCGCTGTGCCGCGACGGTGACGCGATCGATTGGCAACTGCGCAGCCTGCACGTGCTGGGAATGCCGGTGCCGCGCGTCCTGCGTGGCCGGGTGCTCTCGCGCAGCGGCATGCGCGATGGCCGCTACCACTTTCTCGTCGACGTGCACCTGCCGCTGCTGGGCCGCCTGATCGCCTACGACGGCTGGCTGGAACCACTGCCCGATGGCGCATGAACACGCCCCGCCGGTGATCGTGTTCGACGGCGTCTGCCTGTTGTGCAGCCGCTGGGTACGTTTCCTGCTGAAGCATGACCACACCGCACGCTACCACTTCGCCGCGATGCAGTCCGAAAGCGGACGCGAGCTGCTGCTGGCGCACGGGCTGGACCCGCAATCGCCGCTGTCGTTCCTGCTGGTGCAGGACGGCCGCGGCTACACCGACAGCGACGCGATCGCCCGCGTGTTGCGTGGCTTGGACCGCCGCCGCTGGCACTGGCTGAGCCGCGCCGTGCTGATGGTGCCGCGCGGGTTGCGCGACCCGGCCTACCGTTTCGTGGCCCGCCACCGCTACCGCATATTCGGACACAGCCGCCAATGCTTCGTGCCCACGCCGGAGCAGCGCGCGCGCTTCATGTAAGTTCTTCCACACCTGTCCCGATCGCGAAACCGGTCAGCGCCGACAGCGCCTCGTCCAGCGTGAACAAGCCCATGCATGGCATCGCCCCGCGCGCGCGCAACGCGCCATCGGCCAGCTTGCGCGCCAGCACCACCGCGGGCGTGGCGGGAATTTGCGGACCATCGCCGGCACCGGCGCCGAGCGACCAGCGCAGGCCGAGCGGTTGGCCTTGGCCGTCACGACCATGCAGCTCCACCACCATCCCGCCCACGTCGCTGCCGGCGTCGATGAAGCGCTCGCTGAGCCGACGCAGGCGGGGCGCGTGCCGGGCCAGGTCGCCGAGCAAACCCAATCGCACCAGCCAGGCCGCAGCCAGGGTACCGAAGTGCAGGCGCTTCAGCTCCAGACCGGCGCGGAACACGACCTCGCGCACGCCGCGATAGCGCGCCGGGAACAGCTCCAGGTCGGGCACGTCGCACACGCCGACCCAGCGCCGGCCGAACGGGAAGCGCTGGCGCCGGGTCGACATCCAGCCATGCCCGTGCTGCCAGCGCGCATCGCGCCACAGCCGCACCGGCCGGCCGCAATAGCCGAGGATCGCCGCCACCGTCGCGTCGCCGCGCGGCGTTCGGTTGCCGGGGCTGATCGCGTGTTCGACGCTCTCCAGCACGGCAAAACGCGGCTGCAGCGCATCGACCACCGCACTGCTCAACGCCGGCAGTGTGGAGGCACCGCTGACCAGCAGCCGACCCGCGGCCTTCGCACGCGCATCGAGGTGGCCGATGCCGGCGACGAAATCGCGGCCATCGGCCAGGTCGACGTAGTCGCTGCCGCACGCCAGGCAGGCCTCGGCTACCCGATAGTCCTGGCGCTGGAACGGGCCGGCCGCATGGATCACCAGTTGCGGTTGCGCCGAGGCCATGGCCGCGGGCAAGGCGGGCGAAGCCGCATCGAGCGTCGCCACGTCGATCGACGGATCGCCCAGGCGCTCGCGCAACTGCTGCAGTGTGCCCGCACGCCGGCCGGCGAGGGTCAGCGCGAAGCGTCCGTCATGCGCCAATTCGCGGGCGATCCGCGAGCCGAACACGCCGCTGGCGCCGATCAGCAACACCCGCAGAGCCATGCATCCCCCCTCGTCGCCGGCGCCTCAAAAACAAAACCCGCCAACAGGCGGGTCTTGCCGAAACATGCCGTATCGAAAGCGCTCAGGCCGTGGCGACCGTGTAGCCCTTGAGCCGCTGGGCAAACTCCTGCAGCGCGCGGATGCCGCTTTCCTCGGCCTCGTGAATCCACTGCTGCAGGCCCTTCAACGCCTGCTCGGCGCCGCGCTGCTCCATCAGCGCCGCGAGTCGGCCGCGGAACTCGACCACGGTCTTCAGCGTGGGGCGCTTGGCCAGCATCGCCTGCATGCGGTCGCGGCCCTCGCTGTCGAGCCAGCGGCCGCCGTCGGCCATGGCCAGCCGCATCCGGCGCGGGATCGCCCTGATGTTCTCGCCGGCGTGCTGCGCCTCGTCGCGCAGAGTCGGCACGATCACGCCGCGGTAATAGTCGGTCATCGCCTGGAAGCGATGGGTGAGCACCGCCTTGAGCGTGTCGGCGTCGGGCAGGCGCACGTTCGGGCGCACGTCCAGCGAGGGCGCCACGCGCAACACCTTGGCCAGGCCCACGGCACGCAGGCCGCAGATCGCCGCCCAGCCGATATCGAACTCCCACTTGCGCAGCGCGAACTTGGCCGAGCTGGGGAAGGCGTGGTGGTTGTTGTGCAGCTCTTCACCGCCGATCCAGAAACCCCACGGAATCAGGTTGCGCGCGGTGTCGGCGCTCTCGAAGTTGCGGTAGCCGGCCCAGTGGCCGATGCCGTTGACGAAGCCGGCGGCCCAGAACGGGATCCAGACCATCTGCAGCGCCCACAGCGCCGCGCCGATCACGCCGAACAAGGCCACGCTGATGAACAACATCAGGGTCGGGCCCCAGTAGGGATGCGCGCCATAGAGCTTGTGCTCGATCCAGTCGTCGGGCGTGCCGCGGCCGTACTGCGCCATGTCCTGCTTGTTCTCGCAGGCGTCGCGGTAGAGCGACACGCCATCCCAGAACACCTTGCGGATGCCGTAGATCATCGGGCTGTGCGGGTCCTCCGCAGTCTCCACCTTGGCGTGGTGCTTGCGATGCACCGCCACCCATTCGCGGGTGACCATGCCGGTGGTGAGCCAGCCCCAGAAACGGAAGAAGTGCGCCAGCACGGGGTGGAAATCCACGCCGCGATGGGTCTGGCTGCGATGCAGGTACAGCGTCACCGTGAAGATGGTGAGCTGGGTCACCACCAGCATGTAGATGGCGATCTGGCCCCAGCTCGCGTTGGCGAGGCCGTGGTTGAGGAAATCGAGTACCGCGTCAAGCATGAAAGTTACCGAATGGGGATGGAACGGGGGACGGGGTGGAGTCTAATTCGGGGAATGCCATACCCACCAGCATGGCCGGGGCATGATGGTAACAGCCTGTCAAGAGGCGGAAGTGAAACCGGCGTTGGTTGGCAGCGCGCACGATCGCCTGTTGTCTAACCATGGGGGCGCCGTGACAATCAGGCAATGACCACGATCATCCCCCCCGAACCGCCGCCCGCCCTCCAGCTGGATCACGTCGCACGCCGCCGCGCCGGTCGCGTTGCCGTGCGCGATCTCAGCCTGAGCCTGCCGCGCGGCCAGGTGCTGGGCCTGCTCGGCGTCAACGGCGCCGGCAAATCGACCACCTTGTCGATGATCGCCGGGGCGCTGCGCCCGGACCGCGGCGTCATCAAGCTGAACGGCGAGGACTTCCTGGAACACCCGGAGCTGGCTCGCACATGCATCGGCTGGCTGCCCGAACGCGCGCCGCTGTGGCCGGAACTGACCGTGATCGAACACCTGGACGCGCACTCCCGCATCCGCGGTCTGAATGGCGCCGCCCTGCGCGCGGCCCGCAGCGCGATCATCGAGCGCCTGGAACTGCAACCGCTGGCGCGGCGCCTGGCCGGTGTGCTGTCGCAGGGCCAGCGCCAGCGGCTGGGGCTGGCCTGCGCGCTGGTGCACCGCCCAGCGCTGCTGGTGCTGGACGAACCGGCGAACGCACTCGACCCGGTGCAGGTGGCCGCGCTGCGCAGCCTCATCCTCGAACAGGCCGCCGCCGGCACCGCGGTGATCCTGTCCACGCATGTGCTGGCCGAAGTCACCGCGGTGTGCGATCGCGTGGCGATCCTGCACGAGGGCGCGTTGCAGCACGAAGGCACGGTCGAGGCCGGCGATCATGCGGCGCTGGAACGGCGCTTCTTCGAGATCGCGATGAACCCGCGCCCGGTGCAGGCCGCATGAGCACGTGGGCGGTGACTCGCCTGGAATGGCGTCGCCTGCTGGTGCGTCCGCTGGGCTGGCTACTCGCGGCGCTGACCCTGGCCTGGCTGAGCTGGAACTTCACCGTACTGCTGGGCAGTTTCCTGGCCGGCCAGGTTCAGCGCGCCGCCCTGCCCGACGGCCCCGGCTTCACCGATCTGGTGGCGGTGCCGCTGCTGGGGCAACTCGCGCAACTCGCGTTCCTGGTGGTGCCGCTGCTGACCATGTCGGCGATCGCCGGTGAACGCCGCAACGGCACGCTGCCGCTGCTGTTTGCCGCCGGCGTGCCGGCGTCGCGCATCGTGCTTGGCAAGTACCTTGCGCTGCTCGGCTGGTTGCTGCCGTGGTTGGCGCTGACCCTGGCCATGCCGCTGACGCTGGCACACGCCACCGATCTGGACTGGGGCAAACTCGCCGCCGCCGCCCTCGGCCTGGCCCTGATGCTGGCCGCGCTGGCGGCGCTGGGGCTGGCCTGTTCCAGTTTCGCCAGCCACCCGGCCATCGCCGCGGCCGCCGCGCTGATCCTGGGACTGGCGCTGTGGAGCGTGAACCTGGGCGCGCAGATGGCCGGCATCGACGGCGGCGCGATCAACTGGCTGGCGATGAGCACGCACGTGCAACCGCTGCTGCGCGGCCTGGTCTCCAGCGCCGACATCCTGTGGTTCGCGCTGCTGATCAGCCTCTCGCTGGCGCTGGCCGCGCGCCACCTCTCCACCGAGCGGGAGCGCGGCTGATGCGCAGCGTATTCAGACGTCTGGACGGCTGGTTGTTTGCGCTGCTGTTGCTGCTGGGCTGCGCCGCGATCGGTTATCTCGGCACGCGCCACGTCTACGTGGCCGACTGGACCGCGAACGGTCGCATCAGCCTGTCGCCGGAAAGCCGCGCGGTGCTGGCGAAACTCGACGGGCCGGTGGACATCGTCAGCTACGCCAGCCCGCAGGGCGACCTGCGCCAGACCATCGCCGGCTTCCTGCAGCGCTACCAGATGGTGAAGCGCGACATCAGCCTGCGCTTCGTCGACCCGCAACTGGACCCGGCCCGGATGCGCGAGCTGGGGATCACCGTCGACGGCGCGCTGATCCTGCATTACCGAGGCCACGAGCAACGCCTGGACGAGTTGTCCGAGCGCAGCCTGACCAACGCGCTGGAGCGGCTGCAGCGCGGCAACGACCGCATCGTCGCCTTCGTCACCGGCGACGACGAGCGGCGCGCCGACGGCCAGGCGAATGCCGACATGGGCACCTTCATGGCGCAGCTGGAAAGCCGCGGCATGCGCGCGGTGCCGCTCAACTTCTCGCAGGTCAACGCGGTGCCCGAACACACCGACCTGGTGGTGCTGGCCAGCCCCACGGTATCGCTCGCGCCGGGCGCGGTGCAGGCCCTGGTCGACTACGTGCAGGCCGGCGGCAACCTGCTGTGGCTCACCGAGCCGGCCAATGACGAACTCGGCCTCAAGCCGCTGGCCGACGTGCTGGGCGTGCGCGTCCTGCCAGGCGTGCTGGTCGACGGTTCCGGTTCGGCACTGGGCCTGCACGATCCGCGAATGCTCGCGCTGGGCAGCTACCCGCCGCAGGCGATCACGCGCGGCTTCCAGCTCGCCACGCTGTTCCCGCAGGTGTCGGCGCTGGCCGAGGTGGCGCGCACGGGCTGGGCGACGCACGCCTTCCTGCGTTCCAGTCCGCAGAGCTGGACCGAGTTCCAGCCGATCGACAACACGAAAAACTCCGACATCCGCTTCGACGCCGATGCAGGCGAGCTGAAAGGCCCGCTGGATTTCGGTTTCGCGTTGAGCCGGCTGTCGCCCAGCCCGGACAAGAGCGAACAGCGCGCGGTGGTGATCGGCGATGGGGATTTCCTCTCCAACACCTATCTCGGCAACGGCGGCAACCGCGCGCTGGGCGAGCGGGTGTTCAACTGGCTGCTGGGCGACGACAAGCTGGTCGACGTGCCGCCGCGCGGCGCGCCGGACCGTCTGCTGGAAATCTCGCAGGGCGAGTTGAACGTGCTGAGCTTCGGCTTCCTGTTCGGCCTGCCGCTGCTGCTGCTGGTGATCGGCGGCGTCATCGTGTGGCGCCGGCGGCGGCGCTGAATGATGAAGCGCGCCGCCCGGCAACGATGGTTGCTGCTCGCCGCCGTGGCCATGCTGCTCGGACTGGCGCTGTGGCAATGGCAATACGACGCGAGCCGCGCGAACGGTGAGCTGACCACGCTCGATCCGTCCGTGATCAGCCACATCAGCCTCGCCCTGCCCGGCGCCGCCACGTTGCATTACGAGAAGCGTGGCGACGGCCACTGGTGGCGTACCGACGGCACGGCGCGCCGGGTGGCCGACGACGATCGCCTGCGCGACCTGGCCGACATCGCCGCCGCACGCGCGCTGAGCTGGCGTCCGTTGGCCGATTTCGAGCTGGCGAAGATCGGCCTGGCGCCGCCGCATGCAGTGCTGACTCTGGACGGCCAGACATTGGCCTTCGGCATCAATGCGGTGACCGGGCCGCAACGCTACGTGCGCGTCGGCGAGCGCGTGGCGCTGGTGTCCGCGCGCTACATGCCGCGCTCGCCGGAAATCCGCACCACCGAACTGCACTGAGCGTCGAACTGTCGTGCCCGAACTGCCGGAAGTCGAAACCACCCGCCGCGGCATCGCGCCGTACCTGATCGGCCGTCGCGTCAGCGGCGTGCTTCTGCGCCGTCCCGATCTGCGCTGGCCGATCCCGCCCGAGATCGGCGAGCTGCTGCCCGGCCAGCGCATCGACGCGGTGGAACGCCGCGCGAAATACCTGTTGCTGCACACCGCCGCCGGCAGCGCGCTGCTGCATCTGGGCATGAGCGGCGTGCTGCGTGTGCTGCCGCCGGACGCGCCGGTGGGCAAGCACGATCATGTCGACATCGCACTGGAACGCAGCGCCGCGCAGGCATCGCGCATCCTGCGCTTCACCGACCCTCGCCGCTTCGGCTGCCTGCTGTGGCAACCGCCGGGCACCACGCACGAGCTGCTGGCCCACCTCGGTCCCGAACCGCTGACCGACGCCTTCGACGGCGAGCTGTTGTGGCGCCGCTCGCGCGGACGCACGGCGGCGGTCAAGCTGTTCCTGATGGACAACGCCGTCGTCGTCGGGGTGGGCAACATCTACGCCAGCGAGGCGCTGTTCCGCGCCGGCATCGATCCGCGCCGCGCCGCCGGCGGCGTGTCGCGGGCGCGCTACGAACGACTGGCCGCCGAAGTGAAGCATCTGCTGGCATGGGCGATCGAGCGCGGCGGCACCACCTTGCGCGACTTCCTCAACCCCGACGGCGCACCGGGCTATTTCTTCCGCGAGCTGATGGTCTACGGCCGCGCCGGCGAACCTTGCCGGGTCTGCGGCAGCGCCATCCGGCAGGCCGTGCTGGGCCAGCGCTCCACCTTCTGGTGCCCGCGCTGCCAGCGCTGAAGGCGCGGGCAAAGCGGCACGCCCCCGATTTTCCGCTACGGCCCACGATGGCAAGCATCGTCATTGTTTCCTTTTGGAAACAGAGTTGTCACGATTTGCCGGCTACCCAACCTGGGTTCAGCTTCTAAGATGGCCACCTGTAGCGCAGGAACCGTGAAAGTCGCTGGACTTCCACTGTTTCCCAAAAGCGTATATATCCCACGTCTTTCGGAGGAACCTCCATGAACAGCACCATCATCGAATCGCTCAAGAAGCGCCGCACCCAGTACGCGCTGGGTCGCAACGTGGCGCTGGACAAGGACGCCCTCACCAGCCTGGTAAAGGACGCGATCAAGCACACGCCGTCGTCGTTCAACTCGCAAAGTTCGCGCGCGGTGATCCTGTTCGGCGAGCAGAGCGAGCAGTTCTGGGAGCTGACCAAGCAGGAGCTGAAGAAGATCGTGCCGGCCGAGGCGTTCGCCAACACCGCCGCCAAGCTGGACAGCTTCGCCGCCGGCATCGGCACCGTGCTGTTCTATGAGGACCAGTCGGTGGTGAAAGGCCTGCAGGAACAGTTCGCCTTGTACGCGGACAACTTCCCGGTGTGGTCCGAACAGAGCAGCGGCATGGCCCAGTTCGCCGTGTGGCTGGCGCTGACCGAGGCCGGCGTGGGCGCTAGCCTGCAGCACTACAACCCGGTCACGGATGAGGCGACCCGCCAGGAATGGAACGTGCCGGCGACGTGGAAGCTGCGCGCGCAGATGCCGTTCGGTTCGCACGAAGGCGGCTTCGGCGAGAAGGCGTTCATGGACGACGCGCAGCGCTTCATCACGGTGGGCTGAGCCCGTCCGCGCGATCCCGCGCGTACTGCGACGATGCGAGGTCGGCACCCAGGTGCCGGCCTCGCCGTTTGTGCGCCCCTGCAACCAGTCCGCGCCCGGCCACGAGACGGGCTGACCGGCACGCGGCCGGTCAGGCCCAGCGAAACTCGACCCAGCTGTTGTTGAAGGGCGGCTCATCCATGCCGCCGCCGAGTCTCGCGACCATGCCGGCGGGGATGCCCTCGCCCTGGAGCGCCTGGCCATCGGCGAAATGCGCGCCCAGCGCCTGCAATTCGGCCATCTGTTCGCACAACGCGCCGGCGCGATCGACGGCGGCGTCGGGCACGTCGCGGATGCTGATGTCGGGGCGACCGAATTTGCGCATGCCGCGCGTTCGTATCCACGAGCGTCCCGGCGCGGTGTCGCCGTCGCACAGGATCAGCAGGTGGTTCCGGATCGGCGCGCCATCACGGATCAGGTAGTGGCGGCGCCAGGCATCGGCGTCGAGCAGGCTGAGTATCTGCGGATCGAGCACCGCCACGCCGCCGATGTCGAGCATGCCCGCCAGCACGCCCAGGGTGTCACGCAGGTAGCCGGTGGCCGGGCTGTCCGCCAGCGCGCCGCGCACCACCATCACCTCCGGTGCATCGAACGCGCGCTGGAACGCCTGCGGCGCATCGGCCTTGTACATGCGCCCCATCGCCCCCTTCAGCGGGTAGCCGTCCCAGCCGCGCAGATCGGCGTGGCGATGATTGGTCGCGGCGAGGCCCGCCGGCAGGCCGGGGCTGCCGTAATCCTGCGAGGGCACGCGCACGGCCTCGAATTTCCCGAACACGTAGAACTGCAGCACGATCGTTTCTTCGCTCGGCTGCCAGTGCGGGCGTTGCCAGGCGGGAATGGGGAACTGGTGGCTCATGGTCATCCTTGCGATGGCGGGGTTCAGCGCTCGTCGTCCAGCGGCAGCACCGTCTGTTGCAGCTCGATGCGACCGCGGCCTTCGCTGATCTTCTTGAACTCGGCGCGACTCACCGAGACATAGCGCTCGTTGCCGCCGATCTCGACCTGCGGACCCTCGGTGACGGCACGGCCGTGCTCGTCCACGCGCACCACCATGGTGGCCTTGCGCCCGGTGTGGCAGATCGTCTTGATCTCCTGCAGCTCGTCGGCCCAGGCCAGCAGGTGGCGGCTACCCTCGAACAACTCGCCGCGGAAGTCCGTGCGCAGACCATAGGCCAGCACGGGAATATGGAGTCGATCGACGACATCGCTGATCTGCCATACCTGCGCCTTGCCGAGAAACTGCGCCTCGTCGACGAACACGCAATGCAGCGGTCCGCGTGCGGCGATGTCGGCCTCGACCAGGGCGAACAGATCCTCGTCGCCGGCGAAGCGTCGCGCATTCGCCTTCAGCCCGATGCGCGAAGCGACCACGCCCTCGCCGAAGCGGTTGTCCAGCGCCGGCGTGAGGATCAGCGTGCGCATGCCGCGTTCGTGATAGTTGTACGCGCTCTGCAGCAGCGTGGTGGTCTTGCCGGCGTTCATCGCCGAATAATAGAAATAGAGCTTGGCCACATGATTTTCCGTAAGTTATTGATTTTAATTTTTATTTTTGAATTTCTTGGCTGCAGGGAAACTAACTACCCCCATTCTTACCCCCAATATTTTCGATGGGAGGAAGAAACTGAGGCCGGTTAACAGGTAGAGGCAGTACAGCATTCTGCCAGCCCACCCTGACCGAACCTACACCTGCACACGCCACCAAGCCCAATCATCAGAACCAATCGTCCATGATCTCTTTGGCCTGTTATAGATATCTGGACCCTGCGATGATGAACTTCCCACGCCGTTCTAAAGCGTCGTGCACGTAGCCAAGCGGAGGAATGATGGCGCTTTACGAGGTAGCAGTGTTGGGGGTGCCAACTCCAGCTCAGTTGCAGACTCTCAATCAGGGGATCAGTGACGCGGCAGCAGCTTTTCGACTGGACCTCGTCAACGACATTCGCATCTATGTGCAACCTGCACAATTTCACCCTGCGCAACGCACTGCCGCTGTGGCGGTCTACTATGGCGATCCCACGGGAGGCACCCAATCGCTCAAAGGAGTTGTAGATCTTGGCAACGTGAGCGTGATCCCCGTAGCGAGCACGGAAATGCAGGTCTCACACGAAATCCCTGCAGAATTGCGGTGCTTGAACTGTTGCCTGGTCGACCGAGACGGTCTGGAGCGGGTGACATCGACGGTTCTCGAATGCCTAGGCCTTCTTCGCCGACAACGGAGAGTGTTCCTAAGCTATCGGCGCACGGAAGCACGGGCAGCTGCGCTGCAGCTGTTTGACCTGTTATCGGCTCGTGGTTATGACGTGTTCCTTGACACTCACAGCGTCGCGCGAGGTGTCGACTTTCAAGAAGCGCTCTGGCACCGACTATGCGATGTCGATGTCATGGTTATGCTAGAAACCGCCACCTATTTTCAGAGTCGGTGGACCTCGGAAGAATTCGGCCAAGCATTGGCGAAAAACATCGGGGTACTGCGCGTGCAGTGGCCAGACGCCACTCCATCGCCGGACACAGAAACCTGCAGCCGCGTCGAGATAGTGCCTGAAGAGCTCAACAACGCGACCGGTGAGCTCGCCGACCAAGCACTCGATCGAATCGCCGCTCAATTGGAACAGTTCCGAAGCCTAAGCGTGGCTGTGCGTCGGCTGAGCGCCATGTCGCAGTTGGTGTCCGCCGTGGCAAGCGTCAAAGGCCAGGTGCTCGGCATCGGGCCACAATTTGCGGCGCATGTTCGCCTTCCCGGTGGGGAGGACGTGACCGTCAGCCCCGTGATTGGTGTGCCGGATTCCCAGACTCTGCACGACGCGCTGGAGCGCTCCAACGGCCAGCGTTCCGCCGTGCTATACGATCACGTAGGAGTGATGCCCCGCTGGAACAATCATTTGCGATGGCTTGCGACCAACATTCCGCGTACCGGCTGGATCCGAACAAGTGAAGCTGCTCAGGATCTCCAGACATGGGCTGGCGTATGAAACAGATATTTTTGAGTGCCAGTGTTCCTGAGCGGGGCAAGGGTCAATTCGATGAGACATCGAATCCATTCCTGATCCAGTTCGCCGTACGCGAACTGATCACTCTTTGCTTGGGCCGGCGACGTGTGATCTGGGGCGGACATCCGTCGATAACTCCGATGGTACATGCCGTCTGCCAGGACTTCGGTATGAGCTTTGATGCCCCAGTCCTGCTGTACCAGTCAACGTACTTTGCCGACCAGTTTCCTGCCTCAAATCAGTTCTTCGACCCGATCCTAGTCGAAGCATGCAGCAGCCGGGCTGAGAGCTTGACTTCTTTGAGGTTTCACATGCTCAACCAGCCGTTAGATGCTGCGGTTTTCATCGGCGGCATGGATGGAATCTTTGAGGAGTATGAGCTGTTCCGGAAACTGCATGGCCCAGACGCAACTGTGCTGGCTCTGAGGGCACCAGGCGGAGCGGCTCGGGACCTGGCCTCAAGACTTCTTCCAGAAGACGTGGACGACCGCATTGATTTCGCACGTCTGCTCCAAGAGGGCTTGCAGATTGATCCCGCCGAGCCACGCGAACTTATGGAGCAGTGACTGGCCGATATGCCATAGCAACTCGATAAATTTACACGACCGCACGCTCCCTAGCGCGCAAGAGATTTGTGGACTCAGCACGGAACGAACATATGGCCAGAAGGTGCTTCTACAGCTTTCACTTCAAGCCCGATTGCTGGCGCGCTGCAACAGTACGCAACATCAAGGCCATTGAGAGTAACGAGCCGACGTCAGACAACGACTGGGAAGCAATTGCCAGCGGGTCAGACAAAGATGCCAAGATCACTCATTGGATTGCGAAGCAGATGGCCGGCAGAACATGTACGGTTGTACTGGTAGGTAGCAACACCGCCAACCGCAAGTGGATCAATCACGAGATCGTGGAGTCCTGGAACGCTGGAATGGGTGTCGTCGGCATACGCATCCATGGGCTAAAGAACCATCAGCAGCAAACGTCGCTTATCGGCGCAAATCCTTTCGACTACATCACGCTTAAGCGCACTGGCTTGCCATTGTCCAAGGTTGCCAAATGCTACGACCCGGCCGGCCTGACCAGTCAAGATCGCTACGACTGGATCTCGAAACATCTCGCGAACGCAGTCGAGGAAGCGATCACCATCCGCAAAAATTATTAGTACGCCGCCCGATGGGGGGAGGCCGTGGAGCGACCAGCCGTCCAATGTTCGTCAAAGATTGGCCTATGCGATCGTTCTGCCCGCCCTGCCTTTGCAGGCTGTCGGTTGACGAACCCGTTTCAAGGCCTCATGCCCTGATCCCGTAATGGAGCAGCGCCAACGTTGGCGCATCAAGAGCAGACATGGATTACGCGACGTCGCGAGCGACCAGTTCGGGAAATAATGCAAGCGATGCCGCACACTCGGGTAGCTGATACAACTCGGCAACTTGCTTCTCAAATTGGCGCTGCCCGCCATAGCTTGGATGCCTGACCAATGTCACTGAACACTGGTTCGTGACGCGTGTCGCTGCAGCAAATGCATCATTTCCCACAGCCACCACACGACGCGGCCGCAGAAGCGCGATCAGCATACTAAGAATCTCTTCGCCGGCCTGCCGTTCCCGTGCATTGTGCTGGCGATTGGTAAACGGAAACCCGGCCTCGTGAGGGTGGAGCGGAAAGACGTTCCACAGGAAAACAGGGGCTGCGATCTGATCGAGCATTCTCCAGATAACTGAAGCAGTACGCTCTACGACTGCCTCGCCCACAGTCTGGCGCTCAGCGCGGACGTCCCAACGCTGCGCGTGATGTGCCACGCGAATGTCGTCAGTGAGTGCCAGTCCCGTACGTCGGCCACCGCGATAGCCTAGATCGCGGCCGACCCATATGGCGTCGACCGTCGACTGCGTTGCTTTCTCGACCAAGGCCGACAGTGCCTTTGCACGACGCTGGGGGGCATCCTGGCGGTCGTGTACCTCGCAGCGATCCGAGTACGGATTAAAGGTGTTCTCAAAATGCAGCGATGCCACTGTTTTGACGAACGGATGGATGCTCATGATTCGTTCTCCAGCGGTTCATACCGCAATGTGCGGGTGACGCGATCGCCAATGACCCATCCACCTTGAGCATCGCGGACTTGGCGGAACACCGCAAAGCCTTGGAGGATAGAACTTTCCCATAGCTTCAGCGGGCATTGATCGACTTCGTAGCCGGCAACAAATTCTTGGACGGTCTTGAGGATGCTCAAGGATACTCGGCTCTTTCCCTCGTAGAAGTTCAGGGCCTTAGCGCGCGCGAACAACCACGCCGTCACGCCCTCTTCTACAACAGTCGCTCGACCGCCGTCCTGCTCTTCGTCGATCTTGGGATTGCTCTTGCGCTTGTGCTTGATCAGCGCCCGCACGACTGGAGACCAATGGAGGATGGCAGCATTCGCCAGGTGAAATACATCATGGAAACGATATCCGTCCGAGTCGGCAATGTTATCAGTCAGTGGATCTCCTATGAACACGCCATTCCACTGCAAATAGCTCTTGCCGCTGGCCCGCTGATCGATCCGGATGCGAAAGTCGGCTGGTAGTCTTTCGTCTTTGCCGAACTCGGCATCAAAGTCGATGAGATCTTCAGGACTTGGATCTAAGAATGCACCACGCGCCTTACGCAAATTTGCTTGCACCACTTGAGCGAACGTCAAGCCGGACGCATGAAGCGCGTCCAGATACTGACATGCAAATTTCACCAGGGCGTCGGCCGTGGGTGTGCCCTGGAGCAAGTCGGCGGCGGCCTGCCCAAGCGTGACAAGCGCAGCATCCAACTCGGGAGAACTCTTCGGGACTGCAACAGAAGCCACGGGCCCTGCCGCCACATCGCTGGCTGCGAAAGCCAGGGTGTAGCGGCCATCGCTGGTGGCACGTTCGAAAACAGACGCAAGTTCAACGTCACAACGCCGACAGAGAGCTGCCAAGTACCACAATGTGTCGCCGAATTCCTCTTCCGCCGCCGACCGGTATTCCGGGAACAGAGCGCCCTCACGAACATTTTTTTTCGCGGCGGACATAATGCCGCCTACTTCGCCGAAGAGGCCGTGCTGCACGGAGCGCAGGTCGGTCTCATCGAGGATGTCGGTCGGCGCAATCTCGGTGGCGTATTGCGACAGCAAGATTGTGCCCCTGAGAGGAGTCGGCTTAATCACGAAGTGAAATCCATTCAAAAGGAGGACTCTGGTAACCCTGTGCTCCTAGCGACATCAGCCATGTTTCAACACGTGCAATGAACGCCGGGTCATCAAAAGCGTAATAGCCGATTCCCGCCTTACTGAGCGGCCGTCCATCAGCTGCTCTCAGCTCAGTAGGGATCTTCGGTCCGGCGCCCCCGAAGTAAACGAACGTGTTACTCACCAACACGCGGTTAACCCCCGTGTCCCGCTGTACATGATCGGCACGGCGGCTACCATCGACGTTGGAGTGAAAGGAATCGCGCTGAAGCCATTGCCGATTCGCGGCATCGCGGTAGTAGATGCTGTCGCCACAGCTCTGTTTTCGACTCCCATGGCGATAAGGCTTTTTTGCCTGGAAGCGGGGATCCGCATCATACGCCTCGAAAGTCATGATTTCGCCCACGCGCATTGCGTAGACTAAGTACCCACCCCGTTGCACCTGCTGGCTATCGCTACCTGTGCCGACGAGCCAGTCTCCTACCTGCGCCGTGCGACGTATGTATGGCTTGCAGGTTGCTAGCGTGCACCAGCCATAGAACGGATTCGGCGCGAAGCCGCTGTCGTAGCGTACGACATACGAGTACAGCCTCATCCGCCGCACGGATGGCGCTTGAGGGGTACTGCCGCACAGGCGCTGCCGTCGGGCATCTGCCAACCATCCTTGCCATTGATAGCGTCGACAATGGCCTCACCGTTCCATCCAACGACGGCGTCGGCGTATTCCTCAAGGGCCGTCGGTAGATCGCAGTCTTTATCCCCTTGCTGCCAGACTCCTACGATGCGCTTGCCTTGCTTGGCCGCGTACTCGATTTCCCAGTTGACCCAATCGCTGTTTTTCGTCAGCGGCGAGACGTAACAAATGAACGTTCCGGCCCACTGGATCAGCGGCGCGAGGATTCCGGATTTGATGTAGTCCGGATCCTTGGCATCGTTGAATTTGCCAGTATGCACCGACGAGTCGCGAACCGTCATGCCCTTGGACGCGAGCAGATCCTTCAGCTTCTGCAGGCCCGCATCGTCTTCGTGGACGTGACTGATGAACACATTTTTCAAACCGGCCATATCCCCCTCCCAAGCCGTTCCGGCGGGACATTGGCACGCCCCGTCCGAGCTACGATAGAAGAGTTTTCAATTGTGCTCAACTGCCACGTCTAGCCGGCGCCGACAGCTGCCAGGGCCTCATCGCCGGTTTGCGGGGAATCGCCCTAATCAATCGCGGCCCACTACCTTGTTTGAGCTGGTGTACCGCCGGTAACGAACTTACGAAGTTTGTTGTCTGGCCCAAAGTTCAAGCCGAGCGTCTCCGTCTCGCCTCTACCATGGCCAACGAAGTTGCCATGAGCGACTATATGGACATATACCAGCACTTTGCTTCCATCGCTGCTTTGGGTAATTTGCGTCGGCTTTCCGAACCACGCTTCCGCATCAGCAACCGTCGTCTGCCCAATTTTCAACCGACTTTCCGCCGAAGTATCGAATTTCGTCCCAGACTCAACGGTCGCGCATCCAGCGACAAGAAAGAACGTTGCTGCAATTGTTGCAAATCGTCTCGAATTCATAACGTTTCTCCCAAAAGTTTCGATATAGCGCATTCAGTTATCAACAAACGGAGATTGGGATTGCTTTTCCAACCCAGCCACCACTGTGCTGCAGTCATCCGCATAAACGTACTTGTCATTACCGGAGATCAAAATACCTGACTTGCCTGGATCTACCGTGCAAGCAGCAATGTCTAACCCGCCAGTAGGTAACGACGAATATGCAATCTCCCAATAGTGAGCGGCTGACAGAAGGATATATTCGCTTCCTGGATCATCCGGCTCACCTGACCCTGCCGTAAATTTAACTACGCCACCGGGCTTCGACTCGACGCCAAACTCATCGCCACGCAAAAGCGTCGCATCAAAAGCCCTACCTCCAACAAAGAAGCGTTTTCCAGAATATTTAGAAATCGCTGCATTCTTATCTTTGGCATAGGCGTCAAAGAGCTTCGACGCGGATATCTCCGTCAACGATGCATCTGCTTGCTTGCGTGCCCTCATCGCCTTCTGCCACTCAAAGTCATCGTACTTCTTCCACCCATATCGACCAGAAAACACGACGATGACCAAGGTGAGCATCAAGAATGCCCAGCGTCCCATCCTCCGCGTATCTGGCTTCGCTTGTTGCCTGTTCTGCCGAGCTTGATCTCTTGCCACGTTCCTTCCTCCCCTGCTCAACTGGCCCAAGATTACCAATATATTATGAAGACCGGCTAGCGCCTTCCCTCCTACGGTCACTCCCTCACCGGGAGAGTTGGGTTAGTGGAGCCAGAGGTCGCATTCGGTTTGGTTTTGCGCGCACTGCGCAAACGGGCAGGCATGTCGCAGGAACAGCTCGCACTGAACGCAGACCTCCAGCGCAACTACATATCCCTGCTGGAGCGCGGCCTGAACTCGGCGAGCATCAAGACCCTTTTCAAGCTTGCCTCGGTCTTGCAGGCCAGCCCATCCCAGATGCTCGAACAAGCCGAGCAGCTCATGGAGTGATCCTGACTACAGGAGCGCTCCCGCTGCGTTCCCGATGAAGATGTCGGCATCACGGATGTAGCGCTGGAGCATGGCATCCGAGCGATGTCCGGTCTGCTGCCGAATCTTCCATGAACTGATCCCAGCCTTCGCGGCCGAAGTCACCAACCCGGCCCGCAGGCTGTGTCCTGTAAGCCGTTCGCACGACAGCCCCACGCGAGCGGCGCACTTTCGAAGTACCAGATTGACGCTTTGGTCGGTCAATGCCTGGCTACCGATCTGCCCGCCCTTGCCGACAGACCGGAAGACCGGCCCGGTTTTCACTTCGGCCCCATCCAACCATGCGCGCAACGCCTTGACCGGGCATGCGCGGGTACGGCCATACGGGATGCCCACCTTTCTCCCCACACCTTCCTGATCTGTCTTGCTCCGGCGCAACGTCACCAACAATCCGTCCGGAACAAATGCCACGTCCGTGACATCGAGGCCAACCAGTTCACTGCGACGGAAGCCGCCCGCGAACCCCACTAGCAACAAGGCCCTATCACGCATTCCCATCAGGGAATCCGGCAAGGCATCCACCACGGCCAGCAGGTCTTCGCGGAGTAGCGGCGCGGCTTGTCGCTGGGGCTGACCATGTAACCGACGAATCCCCCGCAGCGTGGCTCGAACATGCTCGTCCTTGGTAGGGTCGTCATACCCCTGAGCTACATGGGCCTTGCCTATCGCCACTAGACGACGCTGCAATGTGACCGGGCTTAGCTCCTCGGCCAAGGCCGCCAGATAGCGAGCCACCTGTACTGATGTGGCAGGGATCGAGCCGCCCCGCGACAGAAAGGCCAGCACATCCGCACGATAGGCCCGCTTGCTCGCCTCCGACAAGGACGCCTGAAGATATCGCACCTCGGGCTTCGACAGCGGCTCTGCAATTGATTGCACAGGTGCTGGGGAGCCAGTCGTGCAATTGATTGCATGGACTCCCGCCGTCATCGGAGCTCCCTGAATAAGTAGCGAGAATGAAGGGTTATCGGTAGTAAAAGTGGAGTGCCGCATGTTCATGCCGACTCCCCAGACAACTTCGTTTCGACCAGGTAAGTCTTCCATGCCGCTCGCCGAGCTTTGTTCAACATCGGCAGTCGATTCTTGAGCATCATGCGCAAAGCCGCACAGGCTGCATCGTCCGTCATGCCGAACTGCGCCAACTCTGCGCGCTCGGCGTCGATGCGCACCTTGGGCGCGTAGTCTTCGATGCGATCCAGCAAGCCCGACTCGACTTGGAACAGCAGTAATCCGAGGGCCTTGAACGCATCGGCCGCCCCCGCTCGGCTCAGCACGCCCCGAAACTCGACGTCTCGATGCAGGAATAACCGTAGTGCCCGCAACCCCGCACGGGTATACATGCAGAAGGATGGTGCAATCAGGCCACCGATGCAGGGCGAACCTTGCACTTCCTCCTCATGGTCAATCACCGGACAACGATCAGCCGCCTGCCGCAGGAGGTGAGCAAAGAGCAGCGCAACATTCAGTGACTCCGTACCCTTGCCCCGGAGAACAGCAAAAGCAACCAATGGATGCGGCTTCAACGCCTCGACAACTCGCAACACCGCTTCCGGATCAGCCCTAGTGAGCGTTCGATAGCCCCCGCCTGTTCGCAAAGTGACCCCAGCCAACAACTCCAGAGCCACCACTCGCTGCCAGATTGGAATATCGTTATCCAAAGCGAGCGACTCCCATCGCGCAGGTTGCTCCAATAGCTTGGCGCGAAGGTCGATGGCTTCGGGGGCGCACCCGATCCAGCTAATCAGGTCACAGGCTGTCCGGTCTTTCAGGCCAACTGCAAGCATCTGCACGTTAGCCACATAGAGCCGCAGATCGCCGAGGGACTCTCGCACCTTCCGCTTGCCAGCCACCGCCATCACAGTGGCAACGGCCTCGACATCGCCCATGCCAACATCTTCCAGCGCGATCACGCGAAGCCGCCGCCATGCGTACTCGGCATCAACTGCATGAAGCGCGATGGCGACATCCGTCACCTCGGCATGCAATCCACGCCGAATACATTTCTGCAACGCGCTGGCGAGCAGCCATCGGTCTGGATACAGCAATTTATGAGGAACAAGACGGTGGTCGCGCGGAACCGACTTCACCAGTCCCTGTATCAGCTCACCGTCTAGAGCGCGAAGTAATGTCGCGAGTGTCGATGCGATGCGTGCCATTTACTAACCCCAGTGTGGAGGGTTAATCGTGGCACTGAGACACCTTATGTAAAGAGGAAAAGCATCATTTTAAATAATTTTTCAATTATTTATGCGCAACGAAAAGCAAGCCAAACTACGCTGCTGCACACGATTGCTCGTTTACCACATCTGGCTACATGCCCTCAGAGTAGTTCCATCATCCAGTCCAAGCTCTCTGGAAATTTCTTCCAAATCTGTTCGGGCTTCCACCAATCCGGCTGAAGCTCATTTAGCGCCTTTTTCAACTCCTTTCTTTGCTTGAGAGGAAAGGATAGATAGGCTGCCTGTGGACTACATCCCAACGCAGTAAGGCGGCTCCTGAACTCGTTGGCGAGAGGGTTGGTACTTTTTGCCAGCATCACTCGATCTACTACAAACAGTGTTCCGAAGGGCGAGGGCTGCGCGTCTATCTCGGCCAACGGGAACCCCTTTGCGCCTTGAAGTATCGCCTCGACACGCAATGTCTCTGTCGCATAATCACCCCCGTACTTTTGCTCCTTCGACTTGTCATACACGGTGAAGCGTCGATTACTTTTTTTCGATCCTATATACATCGTTCCTACCGACTCGAAGGCGGCGCTCGCAGTCCTCAGTGAGCTATCTAGATACATATACTCATCAAACGGCACTCCGCGAATGTCGATGTTGATCTCCATATAGCTCATCCATCCACTTCTTAACATGGTCATAAAACCATCTTCAAGAAGAATGGACATGTGGCCCTTCAAGGCAGCTAGATCGGCTCCAGAAAGCTTTGAAGGATTGAACTGTAACCATATTCCTTGTTTTGCTTTCTGTTTCTTCCCAGTCTGTCCGTACATAGCATCCACATACCCACCCTCTGGTAACTTCTGATGCAGACGTGATAAGGAACTCTCAGCGTGAACCTTTGTAAGACTTCCCTTCACACCAAAATCGCCATTCAAACTGCACCCGATCCACCCGTGCAGTTGACCGTACTCGTCTTTGCCATGCGGTGAACCCGTGTAGTAATACTTCATCTTGATCTTATCTAACCCGATGATGATGTCCATCTGACTATCAAGTTGCGGTGTATTTATAGGGAGCTACGGAGCGGCACCATCATGGAACATGCACTACCAACAAACCGAAAGAATTCACTACCGCCTGCCCGCAGCGATAAATGTATCCAGCTCGCTAATTTCGTAGCGAATTCTGTGACCGATCCTCATGTATTTCGGCCCCTTCCCTTTTGCACGCCAGTCCTCCAGTGTCCGAACAGACACACCGAGATATTCAGCAGCCACCTTTGTGGTCACGCGAACGGGGGCCGACGACAACAACTTTTCATACTGATGGGTAAGCATGGTGATATTCCTTTGGCTACATTGCATGGATTGAAGGCAAAGCATGCCCATCGGCTCGCACATAAGCGGGAGTCGTTCGACTTAATTTCAATAGAAAAACCTAATGCGCTCCATTAAGTGGAGCACATGAATATCCGATGTCCTACAGGAAGACGCGTGACTCGCAGCTCAGATCAGCCTGCAATTGCCAGCGAGCCACAAACAGCACATCTGTTTTAGCTGTCATCCCTCCAGACGCGCCCTGATCGTTTGCGTATTCCAATACGGACGCCCCTGCTTGCCCGCGGGCCGATTAGGCCAGTCGTATCCATCCGGCTTCGGAAATTCACCGGTCTTGATGCGCTGATAAATCGTAGTATGCGAGCAACTGAAAATTGCCATCAGATTGGCCATCCGCAACCTCCCTGGTTGATCCAGCGAAATCACGGGAGCCTTTGCCCTGACAGCACGACCCCGCTTTTTACTGTCACGCGAATCATCCACTACAAGTGCAGCCACTCCATTGGCTTTGAACAAATTGGACATTTTCGGCACTCCAAACAAAAAAAGCCCGCAATGAGGTGAGTGCCGATGTTCAGGCTCACTCCATTGCGGGCTTGGTTATAAGCAGCGACTTACCGCTGCTGTCATTTACAGGTTGGCACCGCCTTGTATGGTTGTCAAGCGAAACCTACGCCTTCTTTTTGATCGGAACTACATTGGTTTTTTCTGACATGATTATATCGGCCCAAAACTCCATCAATTTTATTCTTTCCGGCCAATATTTCGCGTGATTATATGAAGCCTCTGTCCTGTCCCTTCGCCAGTGGGCGAGCTGCATTTCCACTACGTGAGGCAGGAAGCCATGCTCATTCAGGGCAGTAGACGCCGTCGCTCTGAACCCGTGGCCTGACAGCTTTCCGCCGTAATCCATCCGGTAGAGCACTTGATTGATCGTGTTTGGATTCATCGGGCGATCTGGATCGCTCCGACTGGGAAACAGATACCGCGAGCCACCGGTCAACTTACGAAGCTCTGCAATCAATTGCAGCGCCGCAGCGGACAAAGGTACCGCATGATCCCTGCGCTTCTTCGTCTTGTGGGCCGGAATAAGCCAATGTGGCCCGTACTTCGCGTTCGCTCCCGTCAAATCAAACTCCTTCCATTCGGCATTGCGGAGTTCGTTGGTACGAACGAAAGTCAGGGCCAATAACTTGATAGCGATCTTCACTTGCTCGTTCGCACCCACCTTCGCCAGAGCATTCCAGAATGTCGGAAGCTCTTCGGGTTCAAGGTACTTGTTGTGCTGAACTTCCGGCCTGCTGACCACATCTCCGAGCGCCCAAGTGGGATCATAGCCCTTGTCGATCATGCCCTTCGAAGCAGCGTAGGCGAAAATGGATCGCGCCATCTGGCGGATATGGATAGCCGTTGTGAACGCACCGCGCGCACGTACTCGTGCCTTCTTCTGGTGCGGCATCTTCAATTTTTTGCGGCCTGCAACAGCGTCCATGATCGAGCTGAGTTCGGCTGCACTCACATCCCCGACTTTCATTGCCCCCACCTTCGGGAAGGCGTCGCGCTCCAAGATGCGCTTCATCTTGGTGACATAGCCAGCCGAGGTGTGGCTGGGATTGTCGGGGTTTTCCTTGTGTGCCAGCCACGCCCGTGAAACGGCCTCGAAGGTGTTCCCCCCATCGAAGATCACCTTCTGCAGTTCGGCCTTTTTGTGCTTCCCGGGGTTGATACCTTGCTCAACCTGCTTGCGGGCAAGCTCATGAGCGTCACGAGCTTCCGCCAGCGAAACCTCTGGGTAGCTGCCAATCGTGAAGGTGCCTTCCTTGCCGAGCAGCCGGTACTTGTAGCGCCAACTTTTCGCGTCGATGGCCGAGAGCCACAGGTACAACCCTCCGCCATCCGCAATCTTCAACCCTTGAATATCGGTGGTCACACCACGCTCTTTGACCAGCTTTTTGAACGTGATTTTCTTGATGTAGGTGTCGGTCAGTTGGCGCTTCATCTTGAGCAACCCAGTGTTTTTACCTACCCCCAATTCTACCCCCATGAGTGCCGGATTTGGGGGTATGCAGCTATATGTGTCCTTACATGGTCACCTAGAAGAACCCTTGTAAATAAGCCACTTCCTTACGCTGACTTACGCGAACTTATTCCAATAATAGAAATAGAGCTTGGCCATGGGGCGTCGGCGCGGCGATCGGTCAGCGGAAACGCGTCATTGTAGGCTGCGCACTCACTCCGCGCGCGCCTGCGCGAGCCGATGGCGATGGCCGCGCCACCACTGACGCGGATGGCGCAGCACCATGATCGCGTAGACCAGCTTGAACAGGCGCAGCCGCCGCAGCACGCGCGGCGGGTCGTAGAGGTCGCCGGCCAGCATCGAGATCACGCCCTGCTCCAGCTGCCAGCCATTGCGCGGCGCAGCGAACATGCGCCGCATCACCGGCTCGTTGAAGCGGTGGATGAAGAACGCGAAGCGCGCCATGCCCATGCGCAGGCGCTTCTCCAGCGCCCGCTGCAGCGCCGCCTCGCGCTCCGGTTCGCGCAGCGCGCCGTCGATCACGTCCACCGCACGCTCGGCCGCGTCCATCGCCAGAAACACGCCGGAGGAAAACACCGGGTCGAGGAAGGCGAACGCGTCGCCGACCAGGATCCAGCCGGGGCCGGCCATCTCGCGCGAGTCGTAGGAATAGTTGCCGGCCACACGCACCTCGTCGATCAGCTCGGCACCCTGCAGGCGTTCCCACAGCGCCGCGTTCTGCCGCAGCGTGTCGAGCAGGAAGGCGCGCGTGTCGCCGTGCCGCTGCTTGAGGTAATCGGGCCAGCACACCGCGCCCACGCTCATGCTGTCGTCGGGCAACGGGATCATCCACATCCAGCCGTGCTCGAAGCGGTAGATGCTGACGTTGCCCGCGTCTTCGCCACTGCGGCGCGCGGCATGGCGGAATCGGCTGAACAGCGCCGCGCTCTGGTGCTGGCGATTCCTGCGCTTGAGCTTGTGCTTCGTCGAGAGGAAGGCATCGCGGCCGCTGGCGTCGACCAGGTAACGCGCCTCGATCGCATGCTCCGCGCCGTCGTCGGCATGCACCTCGATCCGCGTCTGGCGCGGGCCGCGCTGCTCGACTGCCACCACCTGCTGCCCTTCGCGCACGTCGGCGCCGCATTCGCGCGCGTGCTCGCAGAGCATCTGGTCGAAATCCTGCCGCCACACCTGGTAGCTGTGCGGCGGGCTGTCGCCGAGTGCGCGACCGAACGAGAACACATTGTAGCCGCGCTCGTTGTCCGCCTCGAAGTCCGCGCCGGCCTTGAACACGCCCATCGCGTGCACCTTGTCCAGCACGCCGAGCCGCTCGAACACCGGCAGATTCATCGGCAGCAGCGATTCGCCGATGTGGAAGCGCGGGTGGCGCGCCTTTTCCAGCACGATCACCCGGTAGCCGCGACGCGCCAGCAGCGCCGCTGCGGTGCTGCCGCCGGGGCCGGCACCGATCACCGCCACGTCGCATTGCTCGACTTGCTGGGCTGTCATGCAGCTCCCCATCGGTGGGTTCACTCGATTATGCCCCACGGCCGCTCTGTTACCATCGGGCGCTGTCCCACCCTCGCAACGATCAATGCTCAACCCACAACAACTGGCCGCCGTCGAACATTGCGAGGGGCCACTGCTGGTGCTGGCCGGCGCCGGCTCCGGCAAGACCAGCGTGATCACGCAGAAGATCGCGTATCTGATCCAGCGCCGCAGACTCGACCCGTCGAAAATCGCCGCGATCACCTTCACCAACAAGGCCGCGCGCGAGATGCGCGAGCGCGTGGCCAAGCTGGTGTCGAGCGAGGATGCGGCCGCGCTCACGGTGAGCACATTCCACGCGCTGGGGCTGAAGTTCCTGCAGATCGAGCACGCGCGCGCCGGGTTGCGCCGCGGTTTCTCGGTGCTGGACGCGGACGACAGCGGCGGCATCGTCAAGGAGCTGGCGCCCAAAGGCGCCAAGCCCGACGTGCTGTTCGGCCTGCGCAACCTGCTCAGCCGCGCGAAGAACGGCGGGCTGTCGCCGCAGGAAGCGCTGGCCGCCGCGCGCAGCCCGCGCGAGCTGGAGGCGGCGACCATCTACGAGCTGTACCAGGCGCGCCTGGCCGCGTTCAACGCGGTGGATTTCGACGACCTGATCCGGCTGCCGCTGCGCATCCTGGAATCGGATGGCGAATGCCGCGACGCCTGGCGCGAGCGCCTGCGCTACCTGCTGGTGGACGAGTACCAGGACACCAACGATGCGCAGTACCGCATGCTGAAGGCGCTCACCGGCGAGCGCGGCGGAATCACCTGCGTGGGCGACGACGACCAGTCGATCTACGCCTGGCGCGGCGCCAACCCGGAGAACATCGACCAGCTCGGCCGCGACTGGCCGAACCTGCGCGTGATCAAGCTGGAACAGAACTACCGCTGTGGCAAGCGCATCCTGCGCGCAGCCAACGCGCTGATCGCGCACAACCCGCACAGCCACGAAAAGAGGCTGTGGAGCGAGCATCCGGAAGGCGCACCGATCCGCGTGCTGGAATGCAAGGAGGCCGAGCACGAGGCCGAGCGCGTCGCCGCGATCGCCACCACGCTGGCGGAGAAGCACAAGGCACGCTGGGACGACATGGCGATCCTGTACCGCGGCAACTTCCAGGCGCGCCCGCTGGAGAAGGCGCTGCGGCTGGCGCGCATCCCCTACCACCTCACCGGCGCGCTGTCCTTCCTCGACCGCGCCGAGGTGAAGGACATCCTGTGCTACCTGCGCCTGCTGACCAACCCCAGCGACGACGCCGCCTTCCTGCGCGTGGTGAACGTGCCCAAACGCGAGATCGGCTCCACCACGCTGGAGAAGCTCGGCCAGATCGCGCAATCGCGCCACTGCTCGCTGCTCGATGCCACCCGCAGCGACGGCGTGCTGCGCCAGCTCACGCCGCGACCGGCCGCCGCGCTGGCGGGCTTTTCCGACCTGCTCGATGAACTGCGCAGCGCCTCGTTGCACGAAAGCGCCGCCGACCTGGTCGAACGCATCCTCAAGCGCACCGGCTACGCCGCCCAGATTGCCGCCGGCACGCCCGACGCCAGCGTGCGCGAACGCAAGCTGGGCAACCTGAAGGAACTCGCCGACTGGTTCCGCGCGATGCAGAAAGGCAACAGCGCCGGCGACCTTGCCGCCCAACTGGCCCTGCTCAGCCACGCCGACCGCGACGAGCCGGGCAACGCGGTGCGCATGATGACGCTGCACGCCGCCAAGGGCCTGGAGTTCCGCTTCGTCTTCATCGTCGGCTGCGAAGACGGCACGCTGCCGCACGAGGGCGCGCTGGACGAAGGCCGCATCGACGAGGAACGCCGCCTGATGTACGTCGGCATCACCCGCGCCAAGGAACTGCTCACCCTGTCCTGGTCCGCGCAGACCAGGCGCTACGGCGAGATCCACCGCAACCAGCCCAGTCGTTTCCTGCATGAGCTGCCGCAAACCGACCTGCACTGGCAGGGCAAGGACCCCGAAGCGGACAAGGAAGTGACCCGCGAAACCGCGGAGTCGCACATGGCCAAGATCCAGGCGATGCTGGCCGGCGGGTAGTTCGCCAACCGCCGCGACGGCGCACCGGCATCACTACAAAAAAAGGGTCCTTCCGGCTTTAGCGTGGGTAAACATCGAGGCCGCCGCAGAAGAAGTAGGCGGCGGTCTTGAAGTGTTCGGGGTTGCGGTAACCGCAGGCCCGGCGCTTGATGGCCATGAGCTTGCTGTTGATGCCTTCGGCGACGGCGTTGGTGATGCGTAGGCGACAGTAGGTGACTATGTTGTCCAGACGCCGCTTGAGCATGTGGGCAACTTGCCGGATGGGCTCCAGGCGGCTGTGCGTGGCCCAGTGGAACCAGTGTTTGAAGTAACGGCGTGCCCATGCCTCACGCCGGTAGGACCACAGGTGGCGCAAGGCCTCCTTGATCGCCCAGGCACGAGCCACCTTGAGGTTCTGCCCCATCAGGTCACGCAGTTGATGCCGTCGCTGCTGGGGCAGGTTTTCCCGGCTGTAGAGCCACAGGTATTTGGTTCGCGCCAAGGTGTTGTCCCCGGTCGCGCGCAGGGCCCGATGCTCTGCCTTGCGTACCGCATCCACGGCTTGCCCCATGTGCTGCATGATGTGGAAGCGATCGAAGACGATCTTGTCGGTGGCCGCGGGGACATGCGACACGGTGGCCTGGAAATAGGGATCCCACATGTCCATGGCCACCGCCTGGATGTGCTCACACTGCTCCGGCGTCAGGGTCTCGTAGAACTCTGCCAGCGATCCACGCGTGCGCTCATCTGCCATGTACTCGATGGTGGAACGATCCACGTCACTGACAATGGTCGTGTACGAATGGCCTTTGCGGAACGCCTTTTCATCCACGCCGATCCGACGCAGCGACAGCGGCCCCTTGCGCGACTGACCACGGCGCACCGCTCGCTCCATGACGCCGAACACCTCGTCCCAGGACAGATGCAGCAGCCGGCAGGCGCCACTGACCGTGGCGCACTGCTGCAGCACGTCGATGATCCAGCGCTCCATCAGCAACGTGAAGCGAGAGCGTGGCTCGGCCCAAGGCACCGCGACCTGCACCACGCCGTGATCCGGGCAGCGAACACGAGGCACCCGTGCCTTGAGGATCGTCTGCAGCTGGCAGGTATCCAAGTGGCGCCAAGCGCGCGCCGGCGCATGGTCATGGACCGGCAGTTCCTGGTCGCACTTGGGGCAACGCCAGCGACATCCCTCCGGATGATCCACCTCTACCTCAACCCGATTCCCTGGTAGATCCAGATGAACATCCGCTACTCGCCAGGGTGCTGATAGACCAAGGATCTGCCGGTATAGCTCTACATCGCGCATTGGACGGGCTCCGCTCACCGCTCCCGCCCATCCTCCTATCCCCAGCTACCCACGGGAATCCCGGAAGGACCAAAAAAAGAGGCGACCCGAAGGTCGCCTCTTTTCGTCCTGCACCAACGCCTTTGCGATCAGAACTTGTAGTTCAGGCGCGCAAAGAACGTACGGCCGTACCAGTCGTACTGCGAGGCATACAGCGGCGCATTGCCCACCGTGGTACCCGCGCTCGGCGAGATCAGATCCGGCTCGGTATCGAACACGTTGCGGATACCGACCAGCACACCCCAATGACCGCGCTCATAACCGACCGACACGTTGTGGATGAGCTGCCAGCTTGCCTCGATGTCCCGAGCCGCGCCCTTGTACCCCAGGTAGGTATAGATGTTGCTGAGGTCCTTGTTGCGGGTGGTGCTGACGTACTGGCCGTTCCACGTATAGGTCCAGTCGCCCCGCTCCAGGCTGATGACGCTGCGAGCCACCGTCTTCGGACGCCCGATGTAACCCACCTGCTCCGACGAGCTCAGGCCGCTGGCCGCAGCCGAGTCGAACAGCTGGTAGATGTCGGACATCGTGTAGGTGATCTGCCCTTCCGCCGTCAGCTTGCCGAATGAGAAGTCGTTGCTGTAGTTCATCTGCAGGTCGTAACCGCGGGTCCGTTCGCGGTTGATGTTGACGTAGACGCTGTAGATCTCGGTGATCCGGTTCGGATCGGCAGCTGCGTTCGGCGGGTTGCGCACGAGCTGGTTGCAGAACGAGTTGGGATACACGGTGGAGCCGTAGCAGCCGAGTACGATGTCGCCGGCGTCGAGCTGCGAGATCTCGCCCTGAACGTTGTAATCGAAATAGTCCAGCGCCACGTTCAGGTTGGCGAAGGTCGGCTGCCAGACGAAACCGGCCGACTTCGCGCGCGAGGTTTCCGGCTTCAGGAAGCCCGCACCGCCACCCGAATAGATCGTCGCGGAAGCACCGCCGCCGGGATAGTTGGCCGGGATGCCCGCCGCGGCACAATTGGCACGGAGGCGATCGTTGCTGCTGTCACCCCACAGAATGCAGGGATCGATGCCGAGCTGGCCCAGGAACCCGGTCTGGTTGCCGAGGTAGAGCTCGTAGAGGCCCGGGGCGCGATACGACGTGCCCAGCGTGCCGCGCAGACGGAAGGTCGGGGTAACCTGCCAGTTCAGGCCGGTCTTCCACACGTTGTCGGTGCCCGGGATGCTGCCGTACTTGAACGCGCGACCCGAAAAGTTGGCCGACAGCGACTCGACTGCCGGCAGGCCCTTCAGCAACGGCACGTCGATTTCCGAGAACGCCTCGGTGACGTGATCCTGTCCGCGCGTGACCTGCGCCGAGCTGGAGCCCCACAGCCAGCCGTTCTTGGAGGCCTCGGAAGGCTGGTCGTCGATCGAGTAATGGCGATACTCGAGGCCGAACGCCGCACCCACGTCGCCCGCCGGCAGGGTGAACAGGTTGCCGGTGGCCAGCGCCTTGGCGGTCGCCTGGGTATACAGGGTGTTGCCCTTGATGTTCATGCCGACGGCGTTGACGAGCTGGCTCATCTTGTCGCCGTTCAGGATGCCCGGATCGAAGTAATCGACCAGCGGCGTGTCGAGCTCGTTGGCCGCGTCGCCCAGGTCACCGCTCTTGCGCGCATCGATCGCGAGCTGGCTGTAATCGCCGCTGGAGCGGCTGTAGCCGGCATCGACTTCCCACGACCAGCTGTCGGTGGAGGCGAACAGGCCTTCCAGCTTGGTGGTGCCGTAGAAATAATCCACGGTCTCCTTGCCATTCGAGGGGAACGGCATGATGGGCTCGTAGTAATCGTCGTCCGTCGGGTTGTAGACGATCGGGAAGAACTGGCGGTAGCCGTGCGTCTTGGTTTCACGACGGTTTGCCAGCCACTGGGTGCTCCAGTTCACCTCGCCGAAGCTGAAATTCGTGGCCGCATAGACACTGGCGCGCTGACGCTGGTTGATGGCGTACGCATCACCCACGAACGGGAAGTTGAGCTGATCCTCGTAGTACGCCTGCGGCGAGTTGCCGTAGCTCTTGGACGGGTTCGGCCGTGGGTGGTAACCGGGGAACGGCCCGACGGTGCTGCCGTCCACGGACGGCACGTAGCGAATGCCGGGATTGAAGTAGTTGATGATGCTGTTGGCGTACAGGTTGTTGCAACCGCCGAGGCTGGTGCCTCCGATGACGGAGTGATCCTCGCGGTCGATGCG
The DNA here is from genome assembly GCF_052978325.1 of Rhodanobacter sp. UC4443_H10. NCBI lineage: Bacteria > Pseudomonadati > Pseudomonadota > Gammaproteobacteria > Lysobacterales > Rhodanobacteraceae > Rhodanobacter > Rhodanobacter sp. UC4443_H10. Next base: position 2,344,143 of record NZ_CM129668.1, read on the forward strand.
CTGGCCGTCGGTACCCCAGACACGATCCTGGCTGCACTTGAGGAAGTCGCGGTCACCCAGCTCGATCGCGTTGAGCCGGTCGAGCTGTGCCGCCAGCACGACGCTGCCCTTGTCGAAGTTCCAGCCGGTGCCGAACGACAAGGTGTACTGCTCGCCGCCGCCATGCTGAGGCATGCTGGCGGCGAAAGTCATTTCGGGACGATCCATGCGCTTCTTGGTGATCAGGTTGACGACGCCGGAAACGGCATCGGAACCGTACAGCGACGAAGAACCGTCCTTGACCACTTCGATGTTCGACAGGATGACCTGCGGAATCACGTTGAGGTCGAAGCCCGCGCCGGTCTGGCCGCGCGTGCCGGCCGGACCCGGGCGCTGACCGTCGAGCAGGACGAGGGTGCGGTTGGCGCCCAGACCACGCAGGTTGACGGTCTGGATGCCGGTGCCGCCTTCGACGATGTAGCCGCCGAACTGGCCATTGATCTGCGTGGAGCCCGCGGCAGCGGTGGTCGTCTGCAGGAAGTCGGCGGTGTCGAACTGACCACTGGCGATGTTGTTCTGGACGTCGATCACCTGCACTGGCGAGGTGGTCTGGTATTCCGGCCGCTTCAGCAGGGTGCCCGTGACGGTAACCGTCTCCAGCTCCTTGGCTTTCTTGTTCTGGTCCTGCTGCTTGGTCGTGTCAGCCTGCTGGCTGGTCGACTGGCTGGCACTGTCGGTTGCCGGCGCCTGGTCCTGTGCGAACACAGGCGTGACTTGCAACGCTGCAACGACCGCGATCGCCAGCGGCAAGCGTTGAAGCCCTCGTTGGACAAACTTGTTCATGAAATAGCACTCCCCTAAATCGACCAGTTGTTGTAACCGCATTATTTTGCGGTTAAGCGAATGTAGCCGGTGGGGGGAGACTGTGCAACCGCCTCAACCGGCAGGCAAAAACGTTCGGCTAGCCTGAAATCTGCCCGCAATTCTTGCCCAGGAAATCCAGGATCAAGTTGAGGGTCTGCCGTTGCTGGCTCGGATACCAGGGCATGCTGTGCGGCATGTTCGGAATCCAGTGGAACTGGGCCGGCACGCGGTTCTTGACGGCCTCGTAGAACGGATGGGCGTGGATCGCCGGCGGAGTCCGCACATCACGGTCGCCGTCGAACAGCATGATGGGCAGGTGCGCCTTGTCCGCATTCTCCATGGGGTCCATGCCCTTCACGGTCTGGCCCTGCAGGATGCGCTGCAGGCGGTTGTCGCTCCAGGACGTACCCAGCCGACCGAGATTTGCCACCGGCGCGCCGGCAATGGCGCATTGGTACGGCGACGGCGAACGCACGGTGGCGGCCACGGCCGCGAACCCGCCGTACGAGTACCCGAAGATCGCGATCTGGTTCTTGGCGGCAACACCCTGCGAGACGAGCCACGCAGCGCCGTCGTCGAGATCGTCGGACATCTTCAGGCCCCACTGCTTGTCGCCGGCCATCCAGAGCTCGCGACCGAGACCTTCCGAGCCGCGGTACTGCGGACGCAGCACGGCATAGCCGCGCGAGGTGAGCATCGGCACCCAGCCCGACGCGTCCCAACCCGTGTAATCCCGCGCCCATGGGCCGCCGTGCGGCATGATGATCGCCTTCGCCGGCGCATCGCCCTGCTTCCAGCCGGCAGGCAGGTCGAGGATCGCGGGAATCTCGCGCCCGTCGCGCGCCTTGTAGGTCACCCAGCTTTCCTCGCCGGTCATGTCGTTGCCGATCCACGGGCGCGTGCTGCCGAGGTTGGCCACCTGCTTCTTGTCCAGCAGCAGATGGTAGGCCGGCGGATTGCTGGCGCTCTGCGTGGTGAACAGCACCTTGGTCAGGTCGTCGGTGTAGCTGGCGATGTTCACCTGCTGGCCGGCAAAAGCCTGCTTGATCGAGTCCTGGATGGCTTTCAATTCCGGGTCGATGTAGACGGCCTGGCGATACGGCCCATCGACAACGAAGCCGACGATCTGGTTGAAGTTGCTCGCCCGCGTGCTGAAAAGCAGGCCCCCGATGGAATAGTTCTTGTCGGCAAGGGCCGGTTCCGGGTCGTACTTCTGCGTCGCCGGGTCATACATGCGTACCTGCAGCTTGTCGGAAAACTGGTCGGTCAGGATGTAGAACTTGCCGGTCGCGTCGTCGAGGCCGTCCACCGTCACGGTGTAACGCTGGGAGAGCTTGGTGGTCAGCGCAGGCTGCAACTCGAACTGGCCGGTCTTGGCATTGAGCAGCAGCACGCGCTGTTCGTAATCGCCGCCGACGGGCTCGATCTCGGATTTGGCCAGCACCTTGCCGGTGCGGGAGTCGAAGAGCGAGGGCCGGGCGCGGTTGCCGCCCTTGAACAGCAGTTCGCGCTCCTTGGTTTTCAGGTTGTAGAGGTAGTAGTTCGAGGTCCAGGTGACCTGGCTCAACTGGCTGATGATGACGCGGTCCGGATCCAGCGGCAGCATGTTCACCAGCGACGAGGTGCCGGCGATTTCCAGGCAGCGCTCGGTGCTCTTGCTGACGCCCAGCTTGCGGGTGTCATCGGCAAAGGCCTCGCCGAAATTCTTCTGGTCGATACCGGAAAGATAGGTCTTCACCACGAACGTCTTGGTCGCGCCGGTGGCCTTGCCCTCGCCGCAGCCACCGAGGTGGCCGGTCCATTCCTGCCGGGCGATCGCCAGCAGCTTGTCCGCCTTCATGGCGTAGGCGGCAATGAACTTCATGTGGTCGCCCGACGGGGTCACCACCTTGGGGCCGGCGGACAGCGCGTCCGTGTCCCACGTGGCCAGCGCCGTATCGTCCTTGTCGTTGGGCGAGGGAATCAGCCCGACCAGATGCTTGCCATCCGGACTCATCGATACCGATTGCAGTGCCGGCAAGCGGGCCAACGCCTCCACCGGAATCGGCTGGGCCGCGTGAGCCGACCCCAGACTCAATGCCGCTGCCAGCGCACCGCCAAGCAACGCCTGAAAAAACGTGTGTCGCATGTATTCAACTCCCCTGGAAATGACCGCCCCATACGGCCGTTGCGCCCGTGGGCGAATGGCTCTTGATCCTCGAAGATAGCAGGAACTTTGCGCTCGGCGAAGAAGCTGCGCGCACCGGCAGCGGACCGTCCGCCGTCCTGCTCAATTCATCCGTCGACCACCCTCACACCAACCCCCACGCTTCCAGTTCCAGTTTCAGGTAGGCGTAGTAGATCGGTGCGGCGATGACGCCCGGGAGGCCGAAGGCGGCTTCCATCAGCAGCATCGCCAACAGCAACTCCCAGGCACGGGCATGGATCTGGGTGCCGACGATGCGGGCGTTGAGGAAGTATTCGAGCTTGTGGATCAGGATCAGGAACGCCAGCGCGGCGATGCCCACGCCCAGCGACACCGACAGCCCGGCGATGGTGATGGCGGTGTTGGAAATGAGGTTGCCGATCACCGGCAGCAGGCCGACGATGAAGGTCGCCACCACCAGCGTCTTGGCCAGCGGCACGTGGACGCCGAGCAGCGGCAGCACGCCGAGCAGGAAGATCGCGGTGAACACGGTGTTGATCAGCGAGATCTTGATCTGCGCGAACACGATGTTGTGGAACCCCTGCGCCAGCCGCAGGCAGCGCAGGCTCAGTGCGGCCGCCAGCGGGCCGATCTGGTGCGCCGGCCGTGCGCGGCCGAGCGCCACGATCGCGCCCAGCACCAGGCCGATGAGGATGTGCACGAATACCCGCACCGCGCCCTTGCCGGCCAGTTGCAGGGCACCGGCATGCTTGCGCGCCAGCTCGATCGCGCCCACGCGCAGGTCGTCGACGCTGTCGGGCAGGTTGTTGACCAGGGCCGGCGGCAATTGCTGGCGCGCCTTTTCCACCAGCGGCATCAATTGTTGCTGCCAGAGCAGCTCGGGGTTGCCGAGCTCGTGCCGGAACAGGCTGATCGCGCCGAGGATCAGCAACAGCAGCAGGCCGACCACGATGGCGCCCAGCACGGCCACCACCACCAGCCGCGCGCGGTCGCCGGAAATGCGCCGGCCCAGCAGCGGCGCCATCGACTGCACCAGCTCGAACACCAGCAGGCCGGCGAGCAGGGCCGGCAGCAGGTGGAGGTCGATGATCAGCAGCAGGCCCACCGCTACCAGCAGGTAGCTGGCATAGCTGATGATGTGCGAGGGGCTGCGCGGGGCAGGAGGAGGGAAATCCATACGGGATGAAACCGGGGTGGCGAAGCGGGCAGTCTGTCAGAGCTTGTGAAGAAAACCACCTCCCGTAGCTATCTCCGATCGCGAATCCGGTACGCCCGGACTCGCTCACGTGAAGCAGTCACTCGCGTTGCCGCTTCATGCCCGGCCATCGGGCAACCGCCCCAGCGTTGCCTCAACTCGGGCATCCCTGCCCTCGCCCTGGCCGGCCCGAGAGGCTGAAAATCCACAACCTCCCGGGACCCCGCGGCCACTGCCAGCCCCGCCGAAACCGTCATGTGGCTGTCGTAAACTCGGGCGCTTGCCCACGTCGCCCCGCCCCAAGGATCCGCGCATGCCACTTCGTTTGCCCGCGAGCCTGCTCGCGTTCGCCCTGCTGGCCGGTTGTGCGGCCACCCCACTCCGGCATCCCGAGGTCGTCTCCTCTCCTGCCGCGCCCGCGACCGTCGCCGCCAACGACAACCTCAATGCCGTGGCGTGGACCCAGACCGCGATCGAGCACGACCTGATTTACCTGCAGACCTATCGCGATGCCGAAGCGGGCCTGCTGGCCGCCCTGCAGGACCAAGGCTGGGATGCACTGGCCAAGGACGACCGCGCCGCGCCGCTTCGCGGCCTCAAGCCGGCCGTGGTGCTGGACATCGACGAGACCGTGCTGGACAACTCGCCCTACCAGGCGCGCCTGGTCAAAAGCGGCGGCGAGTACAACGAGGCCGATTGGGCCGCCTGGTGCAAGGAGGAGGCCGCCCGCGCGCTGCCCGGCGCAGTCGCGTTCACCCGCTTCGCCGCCCGGCATGGCATCGCCGTCATCTACATCTCCAACCGCGCCAAGGATCTGGACCAGGCCACCCTGGCCAACCTGCGCAAGGCCGGCCTGCCGGTGTCCGGGCCGGAGGCCTTCCTCGGCCTGGGCACCTTCGTCGAAGGCTGCGAGCAGATCGGCACGGAGAAGGGTTGTCGGCGCCAGCTGGTCAGCCGCAAGTACCGCGTGCTGATGCAGTTCGGCGACCAGATCGGCGACTTCGTGACGGTACTGGCCAACAATGCCGCCGGTCGCCACCGCGCCATGGCGCCCTACATGGACTGGATCGGCCGGCGCTGGTTCGTGCTGCCCAACCCCACCTACGGGTCATGGGAACCGGCACTGTTCAACAATGACTGGAGCGCGCCACCGGCGGAACGCCGGCGACAGAAGATCGACGCGTTGCGCTCTGAATAATATTCGTCAACAAAATCATGACTCTGCAAGACAAATGGAAAGTATTGCCTAAACTTTGACGAACCGGTAACATTTGCTCCGCCAACGCCTGCCGGGGATTCCTTGCGGGCAAGGCCATTTCCCTTCCGGCTCTGCCGGATTGCCCCGTGAGGCCCTCGGCCCGCGGGGTTTTCTTTGACCTGCACGCCGCGATGCGGCACGAGGCTCGCCCACACCCCTTGCCGCCGTGGGCCGAGGACCCCCGGCAACCGGTCCGGATGGCCGCCCCCGCGGCGCCGCCGACCGCCATCGGCGCGGATTGGACGACGCGGCCGGGTAGAATGGCCCGATGCCGAATACCACAATGGTGGACTCCACCGTACGTCGCCGCGCCCCTTGGTGGTTCAACCTGGCCGGGCAGTTGCTGCAGCCCTGGGTGCGCATCCGCCGCGACCCCGCCGAGCCGGCGGCGCTGCTGCAACCGGGCGTGCCGGTGTGCTACGTGATCGAGCGCGACGGCTTCTCCGACGCGCTGATCCTGCAGCGCGCCTGCCGCGAGGCCGGCCTGCCCAACCCGATGCAGCCGCTGGCCGGCACCCGCCGGCGCCGCTCCGTGTTCGCCCTGACCCGCCGCGACGGCTGGCTGTTCGGGCGCAGCCGCAAGCGCGCCGCCGGGGAACCGCTGCGCCAGCTGGTGCGCTCGCTCGAGGGCGTGCCCGACCTGGACGTCCAGGTCGTGCCGGTGGCGATCTACGTCGGCCGCGCACCCAGCCGTGAGACCGGCTGGTTCCGCGTGCTGTTCTCGGAAAACTGGGTGATGGTCGGCCGCTTCGGCCGCCTGCTGGCGCTGCTGCTGAACGGGCGCGACACGGTGGTGCACTTCTCCGCGCCGGTATCGCTGCGCAGCGTGCTGGATGAATCCGGCGAGATCGGACCGGAGCGCTTCGCGCGCAAGATCGCGCGGGTGCTGCGCATCCACTTCCGGCGCATCCGCGCCGCGGTGATCGGGCCGGACCTGTCGCACCGGCGCACCGTGGTCGACGCGGTGCTCGCGGCCGAGCCGGTGCGTGCGGCGATCGCCGCCAATGCCGCCAAGGAGAAGACCAGCCACGCCAAGGCCTGGCGCAAGGCGCACAAGATGCTGCTGGAGATCGCCGCCGACTATTCGCATCCGGTGGTGCGTTCGGCATCGTTCGTGCTGTCCAGTTTCTGGAACAAACTGTACGACGGCATCGCGATGCACCACTTCGACAAGGTCCGCGCGGTGGCGCCGGGTTACGAAGTGGTCTACGTGCCCAGCCACCGCAGCCACGCCGACTACCTGTTGATGAGCTACCAGTTGCACGTCTCCGGCGTGGTGGTGCCGCACATTGCCGCGGGCGTGAACCTCAACCTGCCGGTGATCGGGCCGATCCTGCGCCGCGGCGGCGCGTTCTTCATGCGCCGCAGCTTCACCGGCAATCCGCTGTACTCGGTGGTGTTCAAGGAATACATGGCGCAGCTGATCGACCGCGGCGTGCCGATCGAGTACTTCACCGAGGGCACCCGCTCGCGTACCGGGCGGCTGCTGTCGCCGCGCGGCGGATTGCTGTCGATGACCGTGCGCGCCTTCCTGCGCGCGCCGCGCCGGCCGGTGCTGTTCCAGCCGGTCTACATCGGTTACGAGAAACTGATGGAGGGCAACAGCTACATCGGCGAGCTCTCCGGCAAGCCGAAGGAGAAGGAATCCCTGCTCGGCCTGCTCAAGGGCCTGAAGGTGCTGCGCCAGCGCTACGGCCACGTGGCGCTGAACTTCGGCGAGCCGATCGAGCTGACCCCGCTGCTCGACGCCGCCAGCAGCGACTGGCGCAGCGCCGGGCTCGACCCGGAGGCGAAACCCGAGTGGCTCAATTCGGTGGTCAGCCAGCTGGCCGAGAAGATCCAGGTCAACATCAACCGCGCCGCCGACGTCAATCCGATCAACCTGCTGGCGCTGGCCCTGCTGGCCACGCCCAAGCACGCGATGGCCGAGAACGACCTGCTGGTGCAGCTCGACCTTGGCAAGGCGCTGCTGGAGGAACTGCCGTACTCCGACCGCGTCACGCTGACTCCGATGAACCCGGCCGCGATCATCGCCTACGGCGAGCAGATGGGCTGGATCGAGCGGGTGCAGCACCCGCTGGGCGACGTGCTCACCGTCAGCGGCGAAAAGGCCGTGCTGCTGAGCTATTTCCGCAACAACGTGCTGCACCTGATGGCCAGCGCGGCATGGGTCGCCTGCTGCTTCCTCAACAACCGGCGCATGTCGCGTGACGCGATCCTGCGCTTGGGCGGCATCGTGTATCCGTTCATCCAGGGCGAACTGTTCCTGCCGTGGGATGAGGACGGCTTCAAGGAGCAGCTGAAGGCGACGATCGAGTTCCTGGTGCGCCGCGGCCTGCTCGAATCCACCAACCATGGTCGCTCGCTGGAACGCAGCGCCGGCCAGGAAGACAGCGCCTTCCAGCTGCGGGTGATCGCGCGCAGCCTGATCCAGGCGTTCGAGCGCTACTACATCACCATCGCCGCGCTGGCCAAGAATGGCCCGCACACGCTGACCGGCGGCGAGCTGGAGAATGCCTGCACGCTCACCGCGCAGCGGCTGGGCCTGCTCAACGAATTGTCCGCACCGGAGTTCTTCGACAAGGCGCTGTTCCGCGGCTTCATCCAGAAATTGCGCGAACGCAAGGTGGTATGGACCGACGAGAACGGCAAGCTCGACTACGACCGCGCGCTGGAGGATCTGGTGCGCGACGCCCGCGTGATCCTGTCGCGCGAGGTGCGCCACTCGATCCTGAAGATCACGCCGGGCGGCGATCGCGAGCCGGCCGCGGCGCTGCCCGGTGACGCGTCGGCATCCGACCTGCACCAGCGCCACGTGGATACCGAGCAGCAGGAACACGAGCGGCGCACCGGCATCGACCGCCGCCAGGGCGACGCTGCAACACAGGAGCCCGCGCGCCGCGAAGGCGCCGAGTAGGATCAGCACACTGTCACCCGGGGGAACCACCATGACCACGACTCGCCACCTGTTGTTCGCCGCCCTCGTGGCATGTCTCCCTCTGGCTGCCGGCGCCGACGCGCCGGCCCGCGCCGATGCCGGCGACCACCGCGTCAGCGTGATCGAATGCGCGCGCCTGCTCGACCCGGCCGCCGGCAAGATGCTGGGCCAGACCACGCTGGTAGTGGAGGACGGCCGCATCAAGGAGATCCATCCCGGCACCGTCGACATCGCGCCGTACCGCCAGGCCGCCGGCACGGTGAGCTTCACCCGGCTGGCCGATGCCACCTGCATGCCGGGGCTGATCGACTCGCACACGCACCTGACGATGCAGTTCAGCAAGAGCACCTACAGCGACAAGTTCCGCCTCAATCCGGCCGACCACGCCATCCGCGGCACCGTCTACGCCAAACGCACCCTGCTCGCCGGCTTCACCACGGTGCGCAACCTCGGCGACGACGACAATGCCTCGCTCGCGCTGCGCAATGCGATCAACGCCGGCCTGGTGCCCGGCCCGCACATCTTCAGCGCCGGCAAGTTCATCGGCACCACCGGCGGCCACGCCGACCCCACCAATGGCTTCCGCTGGAACCTGCAGGGCGACCCCGGTCCCAAGGACGGCATCATCAACTCGCCCGCCGACGCGTGGAAGGCCGTGCGCCAGCACTACAAGGACGGCGCCGACCTGATCAAGATCATGCCCTCCGGCGGCGTGCTGGACGAAAGCTCCAGCTCCGAAAACCCGCAGATGACGCTGGAGGAAATCCAGGCCGTGGTCGCCGCTGCGCACGACTACGGCTTCACCGTGGCCGCGCACGCGCATGGCGCCGAGGCGATCCGTCGCGCGGTGCTGGGCGGCGTCGATTCGATCGAGCACGGCACCTTCATGGATGCCGACGACATGAAGCTGATGAAGGCGCACGGCACCTGGTACGTGCCCACCATCATCGCCGGCCAGTACGTGATGGAGAAGGCGCGCGAGGGCTGGTATCCGCCGCAGGTCGCGCGCAAGGCCGAGGAAGTCGGCCCGGTGATCATGGCCACCGCCGGCAAGGCGTACAAGGCCGGCGTGAAGATCGCCTTCGGCACCGACTCCGGCGTGTTCCCGCACGGCGACAACGCGAGGGAGTTCGCCTACATGGTGCAAGCCGGCATGCCGCCGATGTTCGCCCTGCAGGCCGCCACCACCCACGCCGCCGAACTGCTGCACAAGTCCGACCAGTTCGGCCGCGTCGCGGTCGGCCGCGGCGCCGACGTGATCGCCGTACCCGGCAATCCGCTCGATGACATCACCGTCATGCAGCACGTCGAGTTCGTGATGAAGGACGGCGTGATCTACAAGAAAAGCGGCGAGCCGACGCTTCAATAAAGTAACCGCACCTCTCGCGTTTGCCCCCTCTCCCCCCGGGAGAGGGTTGGGGTGAGGGTCCGCCTCAGGCCGGACCTACATCAAAATCGCGCCTCGACATGCGTTCTGGCGAGCACCTGCCCCTCTCCTCAATCCTCTCCCCGGAGGGAGAGGAGGCGAAAGCAAGAGGCGCGTTATCCAATTGAGGCGCCAGGGCTTGCTGTAGCATTGCAGGGATGAACGAGCAGCCGAAGTCCCCGCCCGCATCCACCACCCACTTCGGCTTCCGCGACGTGCCGGTGGGCGAGAAACAGAAGCTGGTCGGCCAGGTGTTCACCTCGGTCGCACGCAGCTACGACCTGATGAACGACCTGATGTCGTTCGGCACGCACCGGTTATGGAAGCGCCATTTCGTGGCGACCAGCGGCGTGCGCCGCGGCGACCGCGTGCTGGACCTGGCCGGCGGCACCGGCGACATCGCCGCGCTGCTCCATCCGGTAGTGGGCGAGACGGGCGAGGTGGTAGTCGGCGACATCAACGCAGCCATGCTCGACGTCGGCCGCGACCGGCTCACCGACCGCGGCCTGGTCGCCGGGCTGCGCTGGGCCCAGCTCAACGCCGAACGGCTGCCCTTCCCCGACAACTCCTTCGACGCGGTGACCATGGCCTTTGGCCTGCGCAACGTCACCGACAAGGATCAGGCGCTGGCCGACATCTGCCGCGTGCTCAAGCCCGGCGGCCGGCTGCTGGTGCTGGAGTTCTCGAAAGTGCAGAGCGAGGCGTTCGGCAAGCTCTACGACTTCCACTCCTTCAAGGTCCTGCCGCGTCTGGGCCAGCTGTTCGCCGGTGATGCCGACAGCTACCGGTACCTGGCCGAATCGATCCGCAAGCACCCGGACCAGCAGACGCTCAAGGGCATGATGGAGCGCGCCGGCTTCGGCAAGATCGAGGTGCGCAACCTGACCAACGGCATCGTGGCGATCCACCGCGCGTACAAGTTCTGAGAAGCAGTCAAGCAAGTGACTGCTCATGCGAGCGAGTCCGGGCCTGTATCGGACTCGCGATGGAAGAAAACCCCAGGAAGTGGTTTTTTTCGCCGGCTCTGAGCATCGCGCGCCACGGGGTTTGCGCCTGATCCAGGTCAGTGGCCGATGGCCATCGACGGCGTATGTTGGGGCGGTCTTTCCCACCATGAGTCCCGTCATGCCCCTCGATATCGAGACCGAGCCCAACACCCACCTGTTCGATGCCCGCGGCGTGGCCCGCCGTTTCCGCCATTCCGCGATCTTCGGCGCGATCGGCGTGCTGCGTTCGGGCGAAACCATGCGCTTCGTCAACGACCACGACCCGCTGCCGCTGATCGCGCAGTTGCGTGATCGCCTCGGCGACAACCTCACCGTGGCCTACCGCCAGCGCGAGCCCGGTGCCATCGTGATCGACTTCGGCATCACCGGCTTGCCGGACGAGTGATGGGCACCCCGGCTTTCTTCGACCAGGCGCCGCCGATCCCGATGCGCGATCCGCTGGCGGCGTTCCTGGGTGCGGCCGACGACGGCCTGCTCGACTACCGCTATATCGACGCGGTGCGGCTGGCCGGACACTCCTGCCCCACCGTCGCCGGCGCGTACCTGATGGCGCGTGCCGCGCTGCACGCGCTGTACCCGGACGGCCCCGCCGAGCGCGGGGGCGTCGAGGTGCTCATACCGGGGCCGGAGAGCGAGGGCGTCAACGGCGTGATCGGCCAGGTCTTTACCCTGATCACCGGGGCGGCCGGCACCAACGGCTTTCACGGCATTGCCGGACGCTACGCGCGCGAGTCGCTGCTGAGCTATGCCGACACCGCCGAGCACGCCGCCGTGCGGGTCCGCCGGCGCGACACCGGCGCGAGCGTGGCGGTGGAGCTGGATCTCTCGAGCGTGCCCGCACCGGCCAACCTGCGTCCGCTGCTCGGCGGCGCACTCGATCCGGCGGCCAGCGCGGAACAGCGCGCGGCATTCGGTCGGGCATGGCAGGAGCGCGTGCAATGCCTGCTGCTGGAACACGCCGATGACCCGGACGTGATCCGGCTGACCCGGCTCGACCACCCACCGATGCACTGAAGCGCGCCGGTCGTCCTCACGACTGCTCGCACGAGGACACCGGCAGCGCCGGGCTGGCTGCCGGCGGCGCTGGCCGCCGCCGTGCGTTGGCCAGCACCACGCCGCCGATGGTGATCGCACCACCGACCAGCACCAGCACCTCGGGCACCTCGTGCAGCCACAGCCAGCCGATCAGCAGCGCAATCGGCGGCGACAGGTAGATGAAGCTGCTGACCTGCGAGGCCGATGAGCGGTTCACCGCCAGATTCCAGGCCAGGTAACCGACGAAGGTCGGCGCGATGCCCAGCCACAGCAGCGCGCCGATGTGCGGCCACGAGGCCGCTGCCAGCGCCTGCGGCAGATGCCAGCCGAACGGCAACGCGCCGAGCGTGCCGGCGAACATCGCGAACGCGGTGACCCCGACCATGCTGCTGCGCGAGAACAGCGCCTTCTGGCCGACGAAGAAGACCGCCGAGACGGCCACGCACACCAGCACCAGCAAGGCGTGCGGATCGACCTCCACGCGCTGTCCGCTGGCGAATACCACCAGCACCGTGCCGAGCAGGGCCACCGCCAGCCCGAGCCACGTGCGTGCGGCCAGCCGTTCGCCGATCCACAGCGCCGACACCGCCGCCGTGGCCGCCGGCACCAGCGAGATCAGGATCGAGGCGGTGCCGCTGGCGATGCGCGTCTCGGCGTAGTTCAGGCACAGGTGATACACGGTCAGGCCAAGCACGCCGAGCAGGGCCAGTTGCGGCCAGTCGCGCAGCGCCGGCAATGGCACGCGCCTGATCCAAAGCAGCACGGCGAAGCACAGCGAGCCGATCAGCAGCCGCGCGAACGCCACCTCGCCCGGCGTGAACGCGGGCAATGCATAGGCGATCGCGGCATACGCCGACGACCAGGTGAGCAGGGCGATCGCGATGGCGAGCAGGGCACGGCCATCGAGACGTTGAGCGGTATCCATGGGGGGATTCTCCGGCGGGGAAGCGCGCATCCTAGTCCTGGCGATGGCGCCGGTGAATAATGCATCGCGGCGGAATCGCGATGTTTCGCCGCTGATCGAAATGATGAAAGAGGTTGTCACCTTGGAATCGAAACCGACCGATGGCCGATCCGCACTGGACGGCAAGGACTGGCAATTGCTGGAGGCGCTGCAGCGCGATGCGCGACTCGGTTTCGCCGAACTCGGCCGGCTGGTGCGCCTGTCCGCGCCCGCAGTGGCCGAACGCGTGCGGCGACTGGAGGATGCCGGCGTGATCAGCGGCTACCACGCCACGGTCAACCCGCGCCGGCTCGGTTATGCGCTGAGCGCGATGGTGCGCCTGCGCTGCGACGGGGCCACCTGCGCGCGCATCGGAAGCCTGGTCGAGGACATTCCCGAGGTGCTCGAATGCCGCCGCCTGGCCGGCGAGGACTCGGCCCTGCTGCACGTGGTGGCGATGTCCACCGGCCACCTCGAGTCGGTGCTCGACCGCCTGCTCAAGACCGGCGCCAGCAACAGCACCACCACCCTGATCGTGCTGCAGACGCCGCACGAGAACCGGCCCCTGACCCGCGCGATGTGGAACGCGGCGATGGCGATGTCGGGCGACTGATCCACCGGTCGCGCGGGGCGACCAGTACTTTTGTCACGGTCGCGCATCGACACGGCGTCGCATACTCGAACGCTGCTCGAACTCAGGGGAACCCCATGCGCCGCCTCGCTTCGCTATTGCTGGCCAGTGCCATCGCGCTCGCCGGCCTGCCCGCCGCCCATGCCGCCGACGCGGCGCCGGCCAACGCGTCATCCAGCGCCACCCACGACAGCACCGATCCGCGCATCCCCGCCCATGAAACGGCGGTGCGCACGCAGCACAGCGTCGCCATCGGCGGGCGCACGATCAGGTACACCGCCACCGCCGGCACGGTGATCATCCGCGACGACAAGCAGCAGCCGCAGGCCAGCGTGTTCTACGTCGCCTACACCGTCGACGACGGCAAGCCCTCGCAGCGCCCGCTGACCTTCCTCTACAACGGCGGCCCGGGTTCCTCCAGCGTGTGGCTGCACATGGGCTCGCTCGGCCCGGTGCGCATCGAGACGGCCAGCCCGCAGGCCACCGCGCCGGCGCCGTACCACCTGGTGGCCAACGGCGACAGCCTGCTCGACAAGACCGACCTGGTCTTCATCGACGCCGTCGGCGCCGGTTATTCGCGCCCGCTGGGCAAGGCCACCGGCAAGGACTTCTGGGGCGTGGACCAGGACATTTCCGCCTTCAGCCGCGCGATCGAGCGCTACGTCACGCTCAACCGGCGCTGGAACTCGCCCAAGTTCCTGTACGGCGAGAGCTACGGCACCACCCGGTCGGCCGCGCTGGTCGACGCGCTGCAGGACAAGGGCATGGCCTTCAACGGCGTGATCCTGATGTCCTCGATCCTCAACTACGCGATCCGCATGCCGGGCTACGACGAGAGCTACGTCGGCTACCTGCCCAGCTTTGCCGCCGCCGCGTGGTACCACGACAAAGTGCCTTCCAAGAGCGGCCCGAACAAGCCGGCCGAGCTGGAGGCCTTCGTCGACCAGGCCCGCGCCTGGGCGCGTGGCCCGTACGCCTCCGCGCTGGCACTGGGGCAGGATCTGCCCGCCGCACAGTTCGACGCGATCGCCACGCAGATGGCCGGCTTCACCGGCCTGCCGGTGCAATACATCAAGCAGGCGAACCTGCGCGTGAGCCCCAGCCGCTTCCGCAAGGAACTGCTGCGCGACCAGCGCCTCATCCTGGGCCGCTACGACGCCCGCTTCACCGGCACCGACCCCGATGCCGCCGGCGAAACGCCGGAGTACGACCCCTCCGACACCGGCATCAGCGGCGCCTTCGTCAGCGCCTTCCACGACTATCTTGCCGACCAGCTCGACTACCCGAGCCAGCTCGACTACCGCCCCACCTACGGCAAGATCATCCAGGGCTGGGACTGGAAGCACGCCGTCCCGGGCATGCGCCGCGCGCTGCCGCTGCCGTACGTGGCCGGCGACCTGGCGCACGCGATGCGCACCAATCCGAACCTCAAGGTGCTCTCGCTCAACGGTTACTACGATTTCGCCACGCCGTTCTTCATCACCGAGTACGACCTGGCGCACATGAACCTGGACCCTTCGCTGCGCGGCAATCTGTCGTTCGCTTACTACCCTTCCGGGCACATGATCTATCTCAACACCGAGGCGCTGCAGCAGCTCAAGCACGATCTCGCCCGCTTCTACGACCTTGCCGCGCCGCAGCGCTGATACGGAGCCTCTCGCCATGCGCCATTCCCTCATCGCCCCGCTCGCCTTCGTCCTGGCCATCGGCCTTGCCGCCCCGCTGCATGCGGCCGACAGCAACCCGCACGACAGCAAGTCCCAGGCCGACAAGGACGCCAAGAAGGACACGCTGCCGATCCCGCCCGAACGCAAGGTGGTGACCTCGCACAGCGTGCGCATCGATGGCCGCAACGTGGCCTACAAGGCCACCGCCGGCACCTTGCTGATCAAGGACGACAAGGGCCAGCCCACGGTCAGCATGTTCTACGTGGCCTACACCGTCGGCGACGGCAAGGCCGCGCAGCGGCCGGTCACCTTCCTGTTCAACGGCGGCCCCGGCTCCTCCAGCATGTGGCTGCACATGGGTTCGGTCGGGCCGGTACGGGTGGCCAACGCGGGCGACCAGCCGATCCCGCCGCCGCCGTACAGCACGGTGCCGAACGAATACAGCCTGCTCGACAAGTCCGACCTGGTCTTCATCGACGCGCCCGGCACCGGCTATTCGCAGCTGGTCGGCGCGGCCAAGGGCAAGGACTTCTACGGCATCGATCAGGATGCCGACGCGTTCGCGAAGTTCATCACCCGCTACGTCGGCGACAACCACCGCTGGAACTCGCCGAAGTTCCTGTTCGGCGAGAGCTACGGCACCACCCGCTCGGCGGTGCTGGCCAAGCAATTGCAGGACCAGGGCATGGAGCTCAACGGCATCGTGCTGATGTCCTCGATCCTGGACTTCAGCGTGTGGGCCAACACCGGTGTCGACCACGGCTACATCGTCAACCTGCCGACCGAGGCCGCGATCGCCTGGTACCACAACAAGGTACCGAACAAGCCCGCCGACCTGGCCGGCTTCATCGCCGCCGTGCGCCAGTTCGCCAGCACCGACTACACCCTGGCACTGGCCAGGGGCGACGCGATCACGCCGGCCGAGGCCGACCGCATCGCCACGCAGCTGAGCCAGTACACCGGCCTGTCGACGACGTACATCAAGCAGGCCAACCTGCGCATCGACCCCAGCCGCTTCCGCAAGGAGCTGCTGCGCGACCAGCGCCGCACGGTTGGACGTCTGGACGGCCGTTTCGAAGGCATCGACCCGGATGCCGCCGGCGAGACGCCCGACGGCGACGCCGCCAGCGATGCCGCCACCGGCGCCTACCTGGCCGCCTTCAACCAGTACGCCACCAGCGCCCTGAACTACACCGGCGACCACGCCTACCTGCCCAACAACTACGGCGTCATCAACCGCAACTGGGACTGGAAGCGCGAGCACCAGCGCTTCCCGCAGGCGCCGTACGTGGGCAGTGACCTGGCCGACACGATGCGGCGCAACCCGCATCTGAAGGTCTTTTCCGCCAACGGCTACTACGACCTGGCCACGCCGTTCTACGCCACCGAGTTCGACCTGGGCCACCTCAGCCTGGACCCGGCGATCAGCAAGAACATCGAGTACGGTTTCTATCCGTCCGGTCACATGATCTACTTCGATGTCGACGCCTTGAAGCAAGTGAAGGCGGATCTGGCGCGCTTCTACGACGAGGCCGCACCGCGGCCCTGACGGAGTCTCCCCAGCCATGACGGACAAGCCGAGCGCACCGCCCGACGCCGACGAGAACGCACCCCGCGACCCTGCCCGGCGCCGCGTGCTGGGCGGCATCGCGCTGGCGGGTGCGGCCGCGACGCTGGGCGGCTGTCGCATCGACGACGCACGCCACGCCAGTGCGCCGACGGGAGATCAAGCTGCGCTCGACGCGCTGCTGCGGCAGCATATCCAGCACGTGGTGGTGCTGTACGCGGAGAACCGCAGCTTCAACAACCTGTTCGCCGGCTTCCACGGCCTGGCGCAACCGCTCAAGGCGCTCGACTCGCCCGAGTACCGCCAGCGCGACCGCGACGGCAGTCTGCTCACCACGCTGCCGCCGGTGTGGAGCGGCATGGTGCCGCGCGAGCAGGTGGTCGGCGGGCGCCGCTACCTCATCGACGAGCAGGCCATCATTGGTTTGCCCAACCGGCCTTTCGCGCTGCGCACGCCCGATGGCGAGCTGCTGCCGCACGGCGTGATCACCCGCGACCTGGTGCACCGCTTCTACGAAAACCAGCTGCAGATCAACGGCGGCCGCAACGACGGCTTCGTGGCCTGGAGCAACACCGGCGCGATGCCGATGGGCCACTACGCCGACACGGCCCGCAGCCTGCGCCTGTGGCAGCTGGCGCGGCAGTACACCTTGTGCGACAACTTTTTCATGGGCGCATTCGGCGGCTCGTTCCTCAACCACCAGTACCTGGTCGCCGCGCAGCCGCCGTACTTCCCGCACGCCGACCAGAGCCCGGCGAAACTGCAGATCGCCCAGGTGCAGGGTGACGACCCCACCGGCATCCTGCCGAAGTTCGCCGAAGGCTCGCCGGCGAGCGCGATGCAGGGTCGCCCGGAATGGGCCTCGCGCGATGCCATGACGCCGGACTTCTGGGCGGTCAACACCATGGGGCCGGCCTATGCGCCGGGCTTCAGCCATGACCCGCGCGATCCGCGGCTGGCGGATGCGACCAGCCCGAACACGCTGCCCGCGCAGAGCCACCTGACCATCGGCGACGTGCTGTCGCAAGCCGGTATCGACTGGGCCTGGTATGCCGGCGCCTGGCAGCTGGCGCTCGACGGCAAGGGCGAAGGCGACCACAGCGAGTTTCCGCAGGTGCCGGATTTCCAGCCGCACCACCAGCCGCTCAACTACTTCCGCCAGTTCGCCCCGGGCACGGCGGCGCGTGCGCAGCATCTGCGCGACGCCGGCACCGGCAGCCGCGCCGACAGCAACCATTTCATTGCCGCGGTCGAAGCCGGCCAATTGCCGCCGGTGACGTTCTACAAGCCGCAAGGCAATCTCAACATGCACGCCGGCTACGCCAGCCTCGATGCCGGCGACGAGCACCTGGCGCAAGTGGTCGAGGCGCTGCAGCGCAGCCCGCAGTGGCCGAACATGCTGGTGGTGCTCACGGTGGACGAGAACGGCGGCTGGTGGGATCACGTGGCGCCGCCGAAGGGCGATCGCTGGGGCCCGGGCACGCGCGTGCCGGCGCTGGTGATCTCGCCACACGCGAAGCGGGGCTTCGTCGACCACACGATCTACGACACCGGCTCGATCCTGCGTTTCCTCACCCGCCGTTTCGACCTCAAGCTGCTGCCCGGACTGAAGCTGCGCGACGCATCGATGATCGCCGCCGGCGGCCCGCCGCCGGGCGACCTCACCGCCGCGCTGCAGTTCGCCAGCGCCTGACCCCCGCAGGAAACACCGACCATGCGCGAGCTGTACCCGGAGATCGAGCCGTACCAGACCCATCGCCTCCCCGTGGATGCGCTGCACACGCTGCACGTGGAGGAGTGCGGCAACCCGCTGGGCCTGCCGGTGATCTTCCTGCACGGCGGACCGGGCGCCGGCCTGTCGACCTATCACCGCCGCTTCTTCGATCCGGCGCGCTACCGCATCGTGCTGTTCGACCAGCGCGGCTGCGGGCAGTCCACCCCGTTCGCCGAACTCACCGACAACACCACCACGCACCTGGTCGCCGACATCGAGCGCATCCGCGCCTTCCTGGGCATCGAGCACTGGGTGGTGTTCGGCGGCTCCTGGGGTTCGACCCTGGCGCTGGCGTACAGCCAGGCCCACCCGCAGCACTGCCTGGGCATCGTGCTGCGCGGCATCTTCCTCGGCCGGCCGCAGGAATTGCGCTGGTTCAACGAAGTCGATGGCGGCGCACGGCAGATCTTCCCCGAACGCTGGGCGCGCTTCCGCGATTTCATCCCGAGCGACGAGCGCGGCGGGATGCTGGACGCCTACTGGCAGCGCCTGAACAGCACCGACGAAGCCACCCGCCTCGCCGCGGCGCAGGCGTGGAGCGCGTGGGAAGGCGGCAGCACCACCCTGGTGCACGACCCCGACGCCGGCGGCATCTTCGAAGACCCGCATCACGCAGTCAGCCTGGCGCTGATGGAAGCCCACTACTTCCGTCACGCGCTGTTCCTCGAACCGGACCAGCTGCTGCGCGACGTGCCGCGCATCCGCCACCTGCCGGCCACCATCGTGCACGGCCGCTACGACATCATCTGCCCCGCCGTCAGCGCCTGGGACCTCGCCCAGGCCTGGCCCGAAGCGACCCTGCACTTCGTGCTCGCCGGCCACAGCGCGGCCGACCCGGCCATCGTCGACCGCCTGGTCGAGGCCACTGACGCGCTGGCCGATCGGTACTGCTGACGACAGGCCGTTTCGGACCGGAACCGCGTCGGCGCAAGAAGCGGATGGCGCGCCCGGCGCGGTGACGCCAGAATGCGCGCCTCACCTCGATGGAGTTGCCGATGCTGACCCTCTACGACTACCTGCCTTCGCAGAACGCCTGGAAAGTGCGCCAGCTGCTGCATCATCTCGGCCGGCCGTATCGCACGCTGGAGGTCAGCATCTTCGAGGGCGAGGGCCGCAGCGAAAGCTATCTGCGCATCAGCCCGACCGGCACGGTGCCCGCGATCGAACTGGACGACGGCCGCACGCTGGCGGAATCGAACGCGATCCTGATGTACCTGGCCGATGGCACGCCGTATGTGCCGGGTGATGCGTTCGGCCGCGCCAAGGTGCAGCAGTGGCTGCATTTCGAGCAGGAGCGGGTGGAGTCGGTGCTCGGCGCGCTGCGGCACTGGACGCTGACCGGCAAGCTGGCGCAACGCGCACCCGCGCTGGTGGAGGCGAAGCGCCACGCGGCGCAGCGCACGCTGGAGATCCTGGAGCACGAGCTGTCGGAGCGCGACTTCATCGCCGGCGAGCGTTACACCATCGCCGACATCGCGCTGTTCGCCTACGGCAGCCGCGCGGCCGAGGCGGGCTTCGCGCTCGACGAATATCCCGCCATCCGCGCCTGGATCGCCCGAGTGGAGGCACAACCGGACTTTCTCGCCACCATGCATCCGTACGCGAGCGACCCGCATTCGGCAGGCGAGTTGCCCTGAGCTTTCGTCACAGGCGGCAGCCTGCGCGGCGGTGGCATACTCGGGGTTTCCCGGCCCGAGAGATCTCCCGCCCATGCGCCTGTTTCCGCTTCTTGCCTTCGGTACGCTGCTGTTGCCGGTGGCTGCCCAAGCCAACGATCCGAACTCCTACGCCCAGCCCGACCAGGTGCGGGTGACGCATCTGGATCTCGACCTCAACATCGACTTCCCGCACAAGCAGCTCGCGGGCCAGGCGACGCTGAAGCTGGATTGGCGCAACCCGCAGGCGCAGTCGCTGGTGCTGGATACGCGCGACCTGAAGATCGCCAAGGTCGAGGCGCTGGCCGCCGACGGCAAGGCCACGCCGCTGAAATACGCGCTGGCACCGCGCGACAAGGAGCTGGGCAGCAAGCTCACCATCACCGCGCCGAAGCATCCGGCGCAGGTGCGCATCGTCTACAGCACGGCACCCACCGCGTCCGGCCTGCAGTGGCTGACCCCGGCGCAGACGGCGGACAAGCGCGCGCCATTCATGTTCTCGCAGTCCGAATCCATCCACGCGCGCTCGTGGGTGCCGCTGCAGGACTCGCCGGCGATCCGCTTCACCTACGACGCGCACGTCAGCGCGCCGAAGAACATCCGCGTGGTGATGAGCGCGCTCAACGATGCGCAGCATCCGCTTGACGGCGATTTCAGGTTCGACCAGCCGCACCCGATCCCGTCCTACCTGCTGGCGATCGCCGCCGGCGACCTCGCGGTGAAGGAAACCGGCCCGCGCTCGGCCGTGTACGCGGAACCCTCGGTGGTGGCCAAGGCCGCGCACGAATTCGAGGACACCGAGAAACTGATCGAAGCCACCGAGAGGCTCTACGGCCCCTACGCCTGGGGCCGCTACGACATCCTGGTGCTGCCGCCCTCGTTCCCGTTCGGCGGCATGGAAAACCCGAACATGACGTTCGCCACCCCGACCGTGCTGGTGGGCGACAAGAGCCTGGTTTCGCTGGTCTCGCACGAGCTGGCGCACTCGTGGTCGGGCAACCTGGTCACCGCGGCGGCGTGGCGGGACATCTGGCTCAACGAGGGTTTCACCACCTACGTGCAGGGCCGCATCACCGAGGCGGTGTACGGCAAGAACCAGGCCGACGAGGAGGCACTGCTGTCGGCGCGCGCGCTGCAGAAGAGCATCGGCGCGATGGCCGAGAACGCGCAGAAGCTGGCGCCCGACCCGCGCGGCGTGGGCGCCGATGACTCGCTCTCCGACGTGGCCTACGACAAGGGCTCGTGGTTCCTGCGCACGCTGGAGCAACGCTTCGGTCGCGCCGATTTCGATGCCTACCTGAAGGGCTATTTCAAGCATTTCGCCTGGCACAGCATCACCACCGAGCAGATGCTCGACTACATGAAGCCGAACCTGATCGAGAAGTACCCCGGCAAGATGGGCTGGGCGGAGGTGCGCGAATGGGTCTATGGCAGCGGCATCCCCAAGGATGCACCGCTGCCCGAGTCGCCGAGCTTCGACGCGATCGACAGGCAGCGCGGCGAATTTCTTGCCGGCACGCTGGCGGCCGACAAGCTCGACGCGAAGGGATGGAACACGCAGGAGTGGATGTATTTCCTCGACCGCCTGCCCGACGCGCCGGCGCTGGACAGGATGCAGCAGCTCGACGCCGCCTGGCACCTCACCGGCACGCCGAACGCGGAGATCGGCATGCGCTGGTACAGCCACGCGATTGCCGCCGGCGACAAGGCGGTGTGGGATGCCGCCGCCGAGCACATGACCCGGATCGGCCGCATCTACCTCACCACGCCGCTGTACAAGGCGTTCGTGAAAACGCCGGAAGGACTGGCCTTCGCCGAGCAGGTCTACGCCAAGGCGAAAGCCGGCTACCACCCGCTGACCCAGCAGGTGGTGGAGGGCATCCTCGCCAAGGCGAAGCAGGCGGACAAGCCTGAGTGAGCCCGACCTCGCCCACCGACACGACCACGCCGCTGTGGAAGCGCATGCTGCGACGGCGGCTGAAGTTCCTTGCCTGGCTGGTGGCGCTGCTGGCCATCGTGCTGGGCGGCAGCTACCTGTTCGCGCCGCAATGGCTGATGCGCGCCGGGCACCTGCGCGAGGCGATGGCGGCCAAGCTGGAAACACACAGCGTGCAGGTCGGCGACACCCGCTGGTCGTACTACGAAGGCGGCGAAGGCCCGACCATCGTGCTGCTGCACGGCTTCGCCGGCGACAAGGATGTCTGGTTGCCGGTAGCCGCGTTGCTGAGTGCGCATTTCCATCTGGTCATCCCCGACCTGCCCGGCTGGGGCGATTCCTCGCGCGTGGCGCAGGGCAACTACGACGTCGACGCGCAGGCCGCGCGACTGGACGCCTTCGTGCAGGCACTGCGACTGCCGCGCTTCATGCTGGCCGGCCACGGCACCGGTGCAGCGATCGCCGCCGCGTATGCCGCCGACCAGCCGCAGCGCGTGGCCGGCCTGGCCCTGCTCGATGCGTACGGCCTGAAAGCCGGCGAGAGCGACTTGACGCGCCTGGTACGCGCGGGCAACAACCCCTACCTGTTCGGGGACCGCGCCGGTTACGCGCAGCTGGCCGCGCTGGAGTTCGCGCAGCCGCCCGACCGGCCCGGCCGCTTCGTCGACGTGCTGGTCGAGCGCAATCGGCGCGACCGCGATTTCATCCAGCGCACGTTTCAGGCCTGGCACGCGCAGCCGCTGGCGCTGCAGCAGCGGCTGGGCCGGCTGACCATGCCGGTGCTGGGGTTGTGGTGCCACGATGACAGGATCACCGACATCTCGGCGCTGGACAGCCTGCGCAACGGATTGACCGCGGCCAGCGCGATCAGCACCAGCACGATCAACGGCTGCGGCCACCTGCCGATGCTGGAAAAGCCCGAGACGACGGCGCAGATACTCACCGGTTTTGCGCTGTCGCACTGAACGGAACCGGTCGCGATGGCGGCCGGCGGGGGAAAACATGATGGATTGTGGTTGCCGACATGGGAGAATGCACGCATGAGCCTGCACACCGGCATGGCGCCTGGCAAGAAAGTGCAACGATGAAGCAGAACCTCGTTCGTTCAGGTGTGGATGCGATTGCGCGGATGTCCACCACGCGGACCAACTACTGGACCGAGCTGGTGCTGGACACGGCGCTGGGCGCGTGGCTGCTGGCCGTCGGCTGGCGCCATCTCGAGGGCGGCCCCTGGCTGGCCGCCGGCGCGATCGCGCTGGGCCTGTTCGCCTTCAGCTTCATCGAGTACTTCTTCCACCGCTGGATGTTCCACACCCGCATCCCGCTGTTCGAGCAGGGCCACCGCATGCACCACGAGCGTCCGCTCGGCTACGACTCGCTGCCGTTCTTCCTGCCGGCGATGGTGCTGATCGCGCTCACCGCGGTGCTGGTCGTGCTGATGCCGTTCGGATTCGCGCTGCTGCTGGCCGGCTCGGTCACGCTCGGCTACATCGTCTACGGCCTGGTCCACTTCATCATCCACCACGTGCGCTTCAGGCAGCCGCTGCTGCGCCGCTGGGCCGGCGCCCACCACGTGCACCACTACCATCCGGACACCAACTTCGGCGTCACCACGCCGCTGTGGGACATCCTGCTGCGCACACGCTACGTGCGGCAGCCGCGCAAGGCGGGCTGAGGGGCGCGGCACTCCATACCGAAAGGCCAGGCAACCATGCCCATGAACGAGTACCTGCTGATCTCGCGCGGACAATGGGACGAAGGCGCCGACAGGGACGCCGTGCAGGACACCATCGACCGTTTCTACGCCTGGTACGAAGAGGGCCTGGCGCAGGGCCGGCTCAAGCCGGGCAGCCGCCTGGCGAACCGCGGCAAGCTGGTGTCCCGCACTTCGGTCACCGACGGGCCCTTCAGCGAATCCAAGGAGTTGGTCGGCGGCTACTGGTTCATCGTGGCCGACACGCTGGAGGAAGCCGCCGCGATCGCCGCGGAAAATCCCTGCCTCGCCTTCGGCCTGACGGCCGAGGTGCGTCCGCTGGACCCGCAGCGCTCCAGCGTGGCGATCGTCACCAACGAGACACCGCGAAGCTGGAAGACAACCGACGCCTGAGCCGGCAAAGACGGCGCCGCTCAGTCGGCCACGTCGGCGACCAGCCGGTCGAGTTCGGCCTTGAGGATCGCGCCGTGCAGGCGCAGCCAGTCGCGCTGTTCGCGCCAGTCGGGATAGAGCGTTTCCACCAGCGCCCAGAAGCGCGGCGAATGGTTGCGCACGCGCAGGTGGCACAGCTCGTGAACCAGCACGTAGCGCAACGCCGCCGCCGGTGCCAGCGCCAGCGCAAGGTCGAGGTTGATGCGATCGCGCGTGTCCAGGCTGCCCCACAGGCTTTTCATCGGGCGGATGCGCAGCGAGGTCGGCGCCAGGCCCAGTTGCGGCACGTGGACCGCCATCCAGCGCGACACGTCGCGGCGAATCAGGGATTCCAGATGGGAGGCGAGCAGGCCGCGGGCGATCGGCAAGGCGCGGCTGTGCGGGCGCGGCACCACCAGGGTCAGGCCGCGCGCATGCGCCTCGATCTTCGGGTAGGAGCCCTCGGACCAGTCCAGTTCCGCCAGCTCGCCGCGCAACGGAAAGTGGCAGGCATGGCCGATGCGCAGCGGCGGCAGCGGCTTGACGATCAGGTTCAGCTCGTCGAGCTTCTGCTCCAGCCACTCGGCATGGCTGCGCAGGAACGCGCTGACCTGCGCCGGATGCGTGCCGCGCGGGTACGACACCCGCGCGCCCTTGGGCGTGACGGTGAGGCGCAAGCGCCGCGCACGCGGATGGGCAGCCTTCAACACCCGGATGGTGTTGCCGCCCGCCATTGCCAGTTCCAGCCAGTCGCCTTCGAGATGCTGCGTCATGTCCTGCCGTCCGTCCGGTACGCCATGCGCGGTCGGCGTGGCGAGTCCGGACAGACAGTATGCCGGCAAGCCGGCGCCCCGGCGCAAGGGCCGGGCGTCATGCCGGCGGGCCGCCCCGGCTGGAGCCCAATCTCAACCGTCGGTGGGACGCGGCAAGCCGAACCACTCCTCCAGCTTGGCCAGCAACCGTGCCAGTTCCAGCGTCAGCAGGGCGAAGCTGGCGTCCATCTCGGCGTGGGCGTCGGCCTGGCTGTCGCCCAGCTCGTCCAGCACCACGTCGAGGAACTTCAGCTTGCGGATGACCAGGTCCTCGCCCAGCACGAAGCTGATGCGGTCGTCGAAGGTCAGCCCCAGCAGGAATACCTGCTTGCCGTTGCGCAGGTGCTCCTTGACCTCTTCCGCATCCAGATCCTGGCGGCGGCAGCGGGCGATCGCGCCGGTGGCGGTGGCCGGGTCGCGCAGTTCACATTCGTCGCCCAGCGCCAGTCCGGCCGGCAGGTTGCCGGTGGCCAGCCAGTCGGTCATCAGCACGCGCGGGCCCTCCTCCGGCGCCAGCGGCACCGCCGGGAAACTGCCCAGCGCCTCGCGCACCTGGCTCAGCGCGTTCTCGGCCGACTTGCGGCTGGAGGTGTCCAGCACCAGCCAGCCGTGCTTCTTGTCGACGTAGGCGGACATGCGCGAGCTGCGCACGAAGGCGCGCGGCAGCAGCTCGTTGAGCAGGTCTTCCTTGATCCGCTTGCGCTCGCGGCCGCCGACCTTGCGGCCTTCCTCCTCGGCGATCTTCTGCACCTTGCGGTGCAGCTCGTCGTTGATGACGGCGGCGGGCAGCAGCTTGTCCTCGCCGCCGACGGTGAACAGGGTGGACTGCTTCACCGCATGGGTGAGCGGCTCGCCCTCGCCGCGGCCGACCGGCGGCACGAAGCCCTTGGTGAACATCTCCAGCGGGCCGCAGGGGCGCAGCCGATGCTCGGCCAGGGCTTCGTCGAGGCGCTCCAGATCGGTGGCGACCGCGGGAGAAAAACGGAACAGCGTGAGGTTGCGAAAGAACATTCGGTATCCGGATGATGGAGTTCGCCCGAAGGCGAGGATTCAGCCCTCACCGTTCATCCCGAGCGCAGGCCTGAAGGGCCGAAGTCGAAGGATGCCGCAGCGCGCCCTTCGACTTCGCTGCGCTACGCTCCGGGTGAACGGTAGGGGCGAGGCTGTGGTGGACAGTCAGCGGAAGACGTCGGCCACCGCCGCCGCCACCGTGTCGAGATTGGCGTGATTCAACGCCGCCACGCAGATGCGTCCGCTGTCGAGCGCGTAGATCGCGTGCTCGTCGCGCAGGCGATGCACCTGCGCCTTGCTCAGGCCGGAGTAGGAGAACATGCCGGCCTGCTTGTTGATGAAGCCGAAATCCGGCGCGCCGAGCGCGGCCAGCTTCTCGACGAAGCCCGCGCGCATCGCATGGATGCGCGAACGCATGCCGCCCAGCTCCTGCTCCCAGCGCGCGCGCAGCTCGGCGCTGCCCAGTACGCCGGCGACCAGCGCGGCGCCGTGGGTGGGCGGGCTGGAATAGATCGTGCGAATGACCTGCTTGATCTTCGACTGCAGCCGCGCCGCCTCGTCGCGATCGGCGCCGACCATCGACAGCGCGCCCACGCGCTCGCCATACAGCGAGAACGACTTGGAGTACGAGTTGGCGACCACGAACGCCTCGATGCCGGAGTCCGCCAGCACGCGCACCGCAGTGGCATCCTGTTCGGTGCCGCGGTCGAAACCCTGATAGGCCATGTCGACGAACGGCAGCAGCTTGCGCTCGCGCAGCAATTCGACCAGTTGCGCCCACTGCGCGGCATCCAGATCCACGCCGGTGGGGTTGTGGCAGCACGCATGCAGCAGCACCACGGTGCCGGGTTCCATCCGGCCCAGATCTTCCAGCATGCCGGCGAAATCCAGGCCGTGGCTGGCCGCGTCGTAGTAGCGGTACTCCAGCAGTTCGAAGCCGGCGGTGCGGAACACCACGTGATGGTTGCCCCAGCTGGGGTTGCTGATCGCGACCTTCGCGTTTGCACCGGCCACCTGCCTGAGCAGGTCCGCCGCCACGCGCAGCGCGGCGCTGCCGCCGATGGTCTGCGCGGTGGCCACGCGGCCGGCCGCCAGCAGCGGCGACCGTTCGCCGAACACCAGCTGCTGGGTCAGCCGGTTGTACGCGGCGAGGCCGTCGATCGGCAGGTAGCCGCGCGGCTTCGCCGCCGCAGCCAGCGCCAGCTCCACCTCGTGCACGGTGGGCAGCAGCGGAATGCGCCCATGCTCGTCCACGTAGATGCCCACGCCGAGGTTGATCTTGTGCGGCCGCGCGTCCGCCAGATAGGTTTCGGTGAGGCCCAGGATCGGATCTCCAGGGGCCATTTCAACGGGGGCAAAGAAGGACACGATCGGTACTCGATGGGTGGGGAAGGCACGCGCCGGGGCCGTCGATGGACGGCTTTCTCCGGCATGGCGGCGCGACGCACGGGAGAACGGCGCGAAACACCGCCGACTATAGCAAGAGCCGGCCGGCCACCGCAGCGGCGGGCGGGCCGCAACCGCCGCCCACGGCAGCGCGCGGAGCCGCCGCGTGATCCGTGGCGATTACCGCTGGCGCGGCGCCACCAGCGCGCTAAACTGGGCAGTACGTAACACGTTTGGCCATTCCCATGCCGATCCAGGATCACGCCGAAATCGTCCACCTGCTTGCCGAGCTCAAGCTGGAACATCGCGATCTCGACGTGGCGATCGAGGAACTGGCCCATGCCATCGGCCGCGACGAACTGCAGCTGACCCGGCTGAAGAAACGCAAGCTGCTGCTGAAAGACCATATCGCGCGGCTGGAAAGCAAGCTGATCCCCGACCTCGACGCCTGAGCCCATGACCCTGTTCGCCCCGATCCGCCTGCACGACGAGCATGTCGTGCTGGAACCGCTGACGCCGGAACACGCGCCCGCGCTGGAAGCCGCCGCCGCCGACGGCGAGCTGTGGAACCTCGCCGTCACCAGCGTACCGCCGCCGGGCCAGGCGCGTGACTACGTGCAGAAGGCGCTGCGCGGCCAGGCCGAGGGTCACATGCTGCCGTTCGTCGTGCGCGAGGCGCACAGCGGCGACATCGTCGGCAGCACGCGCTATTACGAGATCGACACCGCCGTGCCGCGCCTGGCCATCGGCTACACCTGGTACGCGAAGCGCTGGCAGAAGAGCCACCTCAACACCGCCTGCAAGCGATTGCTGCTGGAGCATGCGTTCGAGACCCTGGGCTGCGCGGCCGTCGCGTTCCACACCGACGTGCTGAACGAGGATTCGCAGCGCGCGATCGAACGCCTCGGCGCACAACGCGAAGGCGTGCTGCGCGCGCACCGGCGCCGCACCGACGGCAGCATGCGCGACACGGTGTGCTTCAGCATCCTCGCCGGGGAATGGGGCAACGTCGCCAACTGGCTGGACATGCGCCTGAACCGGCTCGCCTCGAAGCGATAGACGGCCCCGCCCTACAGCAGGCGATTGACCAGGCGGGCGAGTTGCGTGCGGTTCAAGCGGCGCAGCAGCCGACGCACTTCGGGCGGGTACTGGCGCGGGCTTTCCAGCGCGCGGTAATCGGCCAGCTGCACGGCGTGCCGGCGCAGTGCCGCCCATTCCGCCTCGTGCTGCGCGTGCAGCCGTTTCGCCGGGTCGCGCAGCAGCAGGCCGTTTTCCAGATCCAGCGACCATGCACGCGGGTTGAGGTTGTGGCCGGTCAGCACGGCCACGTCGTCATCCACGAACAGGCCTTTCAGGTGGTAGCTGTTGTCGCCGTCGCGCCACAGGTGCAGCCGCAACCGGCCGGCCTCGATCTGCGCACGGTGCGCGCGCGCAAAGCGGCGCAGATTGTTCTCGTACAGGTACGGCAGCAGGCCGATGGTCTTGAACGGTTGCTCCGGCGGTATGTAGAAATCGTTGGCGACCTTGTCGCCGACCATGATGTCGATGCGGCAGCCGCGCCGCAGCAACTGGCCGAGCACCAACCGTACCGGACGTGGCAGGTTGAAGTACGGCGTCAGCAGGATCACCCGCTCGCGCGCCTCCCGGAGCAGCGCCAGCAGCACCGCGTCGAGCTGGTTGCCGCTGCGGCCAAAACCCAGCAGCGGAGTCACCGCCACCTGGTCCGCATTCGGCAGCGCCGGGATCACTTCGTACCGCGCCTGCTGCAACTGCCCGCGCAAGCGGCGGATCTGCGGCTGCAGGCTGCGCGTGCTCGGCACCTCAGCCACGTTCAACTGCCGCACCGCGCCACTGCCGGCGAGCCGGTTCGCGACGAAGCCGGCCATCGCGTCGGCCAGGCCCGCATGCCGCAGCAGGTGGTAGCGATCGAGTCGGTAGCGATCGTGTCGCGCCAGGTAGACGTCGTTGAGACTGGCGCCGCTGTACAACACCGCGTCGTCGATCACGAAGCCCTTCAGGTGCAGCACGCCAAACAACTCGCGGTTCTGCACCGGCACGCCGTAGATCGGCACGCCATCGCCCAGCCGCTGCGCCCATTCGCGGTACATGCCGGCGTTGCCCGCGCTCTTGTGTTTGCCGATCAGCCCGCGCTGCGCGCGGTGCCAGTCGACGAACACCGCGATGTCCAGCTCGGGCCGGCGCGCCTTGGCCGCGTAAAGCGCCGCCAATATCTCGCGACCGCCATCGTCGTCCTGCAGGTACAAGGTCACGATCACGATGCGCCGGGCAGCCTGCGCGATCAGCGTCAGCAGGGTTTGCCGGAACGCCGCCGGATCGGACAGGCAGCTGATCGCCGCCGCATCCACCGCAAACGCCGGCAAGGCTGTGCGCGGATTGCCCTTGCGTCGCGGCAGCGACACCAGGCGTCGAGCCAGGCGGATAGGTGTTGTCATCAGGGTCTTGCGCGCAATCATTCCTCCATCATCGCAAACCATGCCGCGCACTACGACCCGTCCGGCGGGAATTGCCTGCGGCGAACCATGGCCGGACCGTTCCGCGCGCCGGCGGGTCCCTGCGCGACCCGCACCGGCGCCGAGGGGGTCGGCGCAGCACCAGCACCTGCTGCCGACTGTCGCTGAGCGCTCGCGGTGGCGGGCGCGCCTCGGCCAAGGCGGGGATTTCCGCCGGCAGCTGCCGGTATTCCCATGGCGGGGCTGCCGTCGCGCCGGCCGCATCGTGGCAAGCGCCGGCGACCATCGGATCAACCCGTGACAAGCCACCATCCACCTGGCACCGCCGCGGCGGCGCTTGCTGGCGCCCGCCCCTGTCAGCCTCGCCGCGGCGGCGGTGACCCGCTGCGCCTGCGTCCCAGCGACGCGCGGCAGTGTTCATAGAACGCCTCGGTCAAGGATGTCTCGCGCACGTTGGCGGACGACATGAACACGTACTCCTGCTCGATCGTCGGCGCGAAGCGGCGAATGCGCACGCCGGTCCACAACGAATGGCGCGACAGCAGCTCGTTGACGATCGCGATGCCGACGCCTTCGGCCGCCAGCGCACAGGCCGCGCCCACGTTGTGGGCTTCCAGCCGCACCGTCTGGCGCACCCCCGCCTGCTGGAAGGCCTGGTCGATCCGCATCCGGGTGTCGCCACCACGATGACCGACCAGGATCAGCGGTTCGCCGGCAAGATCTCTGGCGCCGATCGGGCGGTTGCCCGCCGACAGCCGGTGCGCCGGCGGCAGCACGCAAACGGTGGGGCTGCTGATCAGCGGACGCAGGCGGATGCCGGGATGATCCAGCGGCAGCTTGCCGAAGCCGCAATCGGCGGTGCGCGTGGCAACCAGGTTCATCACCGTCGGCCGGGTGCGCGAATCGACGTTGATGTGGATATTGGGATGCAGGCTCAGGAACGAAGCGACCAGCTTCACCAGCGGCCCCTCGGCGAAACTCGGCGGCGCCACCACGCGCAGTTGCCCGGCATTGGTCTGGCGGATGTCCTGAGCCAGCACATTGATCCGCTCGACGCCTTGCAGCGCCAGATCCACCTCCTCGAACAGCAGCAGCGCCTGCGAAGTGGGCAGCAGCCGCCCCTTGCTGCGATGGAACAACTTGAAGCCCAGTTCGGTCTCGAACTGCCCCAGCAGGCGGCTCACCGCAGGCTGGCTCAAGCCCAGGCTGCGCCCGGCGGCGGTGGCCGAACCGAGCCGGATGATTTCGCGAAAGGCTTCCAGCGCCTTGAGGTTGTCGAGCTTCATGGGCGGAGCGCCACGTGGCAGCAGTGAATGGGCTGCCGAACAACGTACACGATCAAGCGGGCGACGCCACCGGCAACACCGGCAACAGCAGTCGCGACGGGTGCGCGCGATCCAGATGCACGCGATTGTGCGCTGGCCTGGATTCGCGCCAGCGACCGGGCGCGGCATCGGTGTTCGGATTGAGGTCGAAATGCGGATAGTTGCTGCTGGACACGTCCAGCCGGATCCGATGGCCCACCGCGAAATGGTTGGCAGTGGCGAAGGCCTCCACCTCCACCTCGACCACCTCGCCCGGCACCAGCCAGCGCGGCTGCTGCCAGGAATCGCGATAGCGCAAACGCAGGATGCCGTCGCTGAGGTTCATCGCGAAACCGTGCGGGTAGTCGGCATGGGGCGGGTACTCGTCGATCAGCTTGATCGTGATGTCGGTATCCCGGCAATCGGAGGAAACGAACAGCCTCACGCGGATGGGCCCGGCGATATCGACCGCGCGCGCCAGCGGCGCGCTGCGAAAACACAACACATCGTCGCGCTCGCCGATGTCGCGACCCGTGCCGGCGCAGCCGAAGAAACGGGCGTCGTCGCGCTGGTCGAAGGCGCCCGGTGGCATCACCCCCTCGGCCGAGGTGATGGTGCCGCCGATGGTCGGCACCGGTCGCGCAGGATCGTAGACATAGTCCAGCGCCGCGAACCGCTCCGTCGGCGGCGTGGCGTCGAGCCGGCCATCGGCATGCAGGTGCCACGCCTGGCTGGTGGTGCCGGGCAAGGGCCAGTCGTCGGCATGCAACCAGCGCCCGCCGTGCTCCAGCCGGCCCTCGGCGTTGCGCCGGCCGCTGCCGCCGCCCATCAGGAAGATCGACACGCGACCGCGCGCGAACGGGTTGTCGGCCTGTCGCCCCAGCAGATGGTCGTACCACGCGCGACGCAGCTCGTAGAACGAGTGGCCGAACGCCGCATCCAGTGTCGCCTGCTCGCCGAAATCAACATCGCCGGCGAACGTCTGCGAGCGCCGGCCATGAATCCACGGCCCCATCACCAGGTGCACCGGAGCATGCT
Source organism: Rhodanobacter sp. UC4443_H10 (assembly GCF_052978325.1). Taxonomy (NCBI): domain Bacteria; kingdom Pseudomonadati; phylum Pseudomonadota; class Gammaproteobacteria; order Lysobacterales; family Rhodanobacteraceae; genus Rhodanobacter; species Rhodanobacter sp. UC4443_H10. The sequence goes on from NZ_CM129668.1 coordinate 2,376,311, forward strand.
TGCGCCGCGACAGGCCGAGGTAATTGTCGGTGGCGGTGCGCACGTAGGGGTCGTACCAGCTGGACATGTGCACCATCGGCACGTCGGCGTAGGTGTCGTAATGGCGCTCACCGCACAACTCGACCTGTTGCCAATAGGGGCCGAAATCGCCGTGCTCCCATTGCTCGAACAGGTAGTCCTCGTATTCCGGTGCCGCACTGACCGGCGAGTCGCCGCGCGCCCACGGCATGCGCCGAAACCAGGCGCGAATGTCCTGCGCCTGCAATGCTGCCTTGCGGCTGGAATCCTGCTGCGTCAGCGGGCTCAGCAAGGCGTGCTTCAAGGCCCAGGTCGCCTGCTTGAGTTCGAACGCACCACCCTGCCGGATGCCGCCGTGGTACGCGTTGGAGAAGCCGCCGGAGTCGACGAACTGGGCGCTCAGCGCCGCGGGCGCCAGGCTGCCCAGCGCTGTCTGCACGTGCGCGCAATAGGACAGGCCCTGGGTGATCACGCGGCCATCGCTCCACGACTGCGCCGCCAGCCAGGCAAGGGTGTCGACACCGTCAACGGCCTCGTTGGTGTACTTGGTGAACACGCCTTGCGAACGGTAGCGACCGCGACAATCCTGCATCGCCACCACGAAGCCGTGGCTGGCAAACCACCGCGCGATCTGCGGTTTCGACAAGGGCAGTGGATACCCGGCCACGACATCCGACTGCGCGGTGCCCGCCTTGTCGTAGGGCGTGCGTTCGAGCAGGCAAGGCCAACGCGACCCGCTGGCGCCGTCCGGCAGATACAGATCGACCGCCAACTGCACGCCATCGCGCATCGTCACCATCACGTCCGGGCGCAGGCGTACCGGGTACGGGCCCGGCTGCAGGCCTGCGGCCGCTGCGTCGGCGGTGTCCGCCCGCGTTTGCTCCATGCCCTCACCGATCGCCATGCTCAGTAACCGATCCGCGTGGCGACCAGCAGGAATGCCGTCGCCACCACCGTCAGCACCAGGGTCAGCGGCAGCATGAAGCGCACCCACGCGCCGTAGTGCACCTTCGCCATCGCCAGCATCGCCAGCATCAGCCCCGAGGTGGGACTGACCGTCGCCATCAGGCCGTTGCCAAACAAGTAGGCCAGCACCACCGAGTTGCCTTGCAGCCCCGACAGCTGGCCGATCGGCCACAGGATCGGAATGCTGATTGCGGCCTTGGCCGAGGTCGAGGGAATCAGCACATCCAGCCCCGCCTCGGTGAACATGATGGCCAGCGAGGCGATCCACGACGACTGGCCGTGGATCAGGCCGGCCATGGCGTTGACCACGGTGTCGAGGATATTCGCCTCCTGCAGCAGCACGTGGATGGCGCCGGCCAGGCCGATCAGCAGCGAGGGCAGGATCATGCCCTTGATGCCATCGATGAAGGCATCCGCGCTGACCCGCGCACTCAGCCCGCCGATCACGGCAAGTCCCACGGTCACCGCCAGGTAGAACGCGCTGAGCTCGTTGTAATGCCAGCTCCAGGTGCGTCCGGCGTAGACCATCAGCACGATCGCCAGGCCCAGCAGCAGCAGCACGCCGAGGTGCCGCCCGGACAGCGATCCCGCGGCAGGCGCGAAATCCGCCTTGGTGAAACCGCTGCGGCGGATGCGGTACAGCAGATAGGCGATGCCGATCGGCAGGAACACCGCCAGCACCGCCAGGCGCATGCCGAAACCGCTGAAGATCGGGACCTGCACGATGCCTTGCGCGATCGGCAGTACCACCGGATTGCTGACCGAGGCGATGTAGCCCAGCTTGGCCGCGATCAGCAGCATCGCCACCGCGTACAGCGGACTCAGGCGCAGCCGCTCGGCCATCGACAGCAAGACCGGCAACACCACCAGATACTCCGAAATCAGGCCCAGGAACGAGCTGCCCGCCGCCAGCGCACCCATCAGCACCGGCGCCAGCAGGTAGACATTCCCGCGCGAGCGATGCACCAGCTGGTCGAGGCCGGCGTCCAGCGCACCGGTCTGCTTGAACACGCCGAACAGGCCGCCGACGAACATCACCATGAAGATCAGCGAGGCGTTTCGCACCAGTCCCAGCGGGATGGATTCGAGCACCGTGATGACGCCGGCCGGGCGCGCCTGCTCGCCGGCCGCGCCCAGGCCAAGCAGGTGCCACCAGTCGAACGATTTCGGGATCACCGAGTAGGTCCCCGGCACCACCCGCCCATCGACGCGCTGGAACGCGCCGGAGTCCAGGACGTAGGTGAGCACCGCGCACAGCAACAGCACGGACACCAGCATCAGCACCGGGTGCACGTCGATCTTGCGACGGGGCCGCTGTGCAGGTTTGCCATCGGTGACGGGACGGTTGGCCATGCTGGGAAGATCCATGTGGTTGAGCGGGTCGCCGGCGCCCGCTCCCGCGGCGGCCCGGGCCGACGGTCGGCGGCATCGCGCCGATGCCGCCGGTGCCCGTCTCAGAGGGTGATCGTGGCCTTCACGTAGATGAAGCGGCCACGCGGGTTGTAGGTGCTCATGTCGAAGTTGAGGTCGCCGCCGTTGACATAGGACAGCGGCGGGTCCTTGTCGAACAGGTTCTGCACGCCAAGGGTGAAGGTCATCAGTTGCGAGCGCAGCGTATAGGCACCCCACACGTCATGGGTGATCTGCGCCGGGATCCGGCCATAGCCCGGCGCCGGGCCCTCGTCGGTGTTGCCGATGTAATGCATGCTCCAGTTCGCTGACCACAGGCCACGCGACCAGTCCACGGCGGTGTTCGCTTTCCAGCGCGGGAAACTCTCGCGCGCGATGTCCGATTTGCCGGCCCGCCTGGCCACGCGCACCTCCCCGCTGGGCAAGGTGTCGTAACGATCGAACGCGTTGAGGTAAGCCGCGTTGAACATCAGCCCGAGATTGCCCGCCGCCATCGTCGGCAACTGGTAGCGCATGGTCGTATCGACGCCGCTGGCCTTGAGCCGGTTCAGGTTGATCGGGCCGTCGATCAGGTTGATGATCTCGCCGCTGGTGTCGCGCTTGATCAGGTTGCAGCGTTGACCGGTATTGGCGCACAAGTCGAGCAGGTTCTGCGAGCCGAAGCTGGAGATCGCCTCCTTCAGGTCGATGTCGTACCAGTCGACCGACCAGGTCAGGCCCTTGGCAAAGCTCGGCGTGTAGATGAAGCCGCTGCTGCGATTGACCGAGGTTTCCGGCCGCAGGTCGGGGTTGCCGCCCACGGTCGAGAGGATCGAGCCGCCCGAGTAGTTGCGCTGGTCGTAGCTGGTCGGCACCCCGGCACACCCGGGCTTGCCGGCGCCGCCGCCGTTGCAGGGGTCAACCGCCGGCAAGTTGGTCTGACGCAGGCCGGCGTAGAGTTCGTTGATCGAGGGCGCGCGAAAGCCCTGCGCCCAGGTGGTGCGCAGCATCAGGTCGTTCCACGGCCGCCAGACCAGGCCGAGCTTGCTGTTGGTGGTGTTGCCGAACGTGTTGTAGCTCGAGTAGCGCGTCGCGGCGGACAGCTCCAGTTGCTTGACCGCCGGAAGGTTCGCCAGCAACGGCACGTTGAACTCGACATAGGCCTCTTTCAGATCGTAGGAGCCGGCGGTCGGCAGGCGCGGCGCCGAGGTGGTCTTGCGGCTGTAGGTGATGAACTGCGGCGTTTCATTGAAGTACGGGCTGGGCTGGTCGTAGCCCGATTCCTTGCGGTACTCGACGCCACCGGCGAACGCCAGCATTCCGGCCGGCAACTCGAACAGGTCGCCGGTGAGGTTGGCGGTGAAGTCGTGCTGTTTGGTGCCGTTGTGGTCGACGCCGGTGGCGCGGATGTAGTTGGCCATCTCCGGGGTGATGGTGCCGAAGATGTTCAGCGGCACGCAGTCGTTGGCCGCGCAGCGGGCGTTCGGGCCCAGTGCCAGCGCGACCTTGTCCAGATCGATCTGATTGGCCGAGGTCCACTTCGCCTTGTTCTGGGCATACGTATAGAAGCTGTTCCACGACCAGCCATTGGAGAAATCGCCTTCGAATCCGGCCGCCACACGCATCGTGTCAACGTTCTGCGTGTTGATGCGCGGCCCCAGCTCGGTGATCGTCCGCACCACCTCGAACTTGGTGCCCGTGCCCTGGAAGTCCACGCCGAACGGGTTGTACGGGTGGTCGGCCGGAATCGTCATGCCGTCGCCGCCGCGGATGCGTGGCGTTGCCGGCGGGAAGCGCTGGCTCGATTCGCGCGTGTTGTACAGGCCTTCAGTCACGAAGGTCACCGCATCACTGACGTGGAAGCGCAACTGGCCATACACGCCAGCCATGTCCAGGGGGCCGATCAAGGTGGTATCAGGCTGGTCGTTGTAGACGTCGGTGGCCGGCACGTCCAGGCGAAAACCGCCGTTGCCGTCCGGCACGAACGCCTTGGTGCCGAAGCCATCCACCGGCGTGCTGTTGCGGAAACGGCCCGCCGGCGTGTTTCGGCTCAACCCTTGCAGCGGTACCCGCGAGAAATCGCGATGCCCGGCCAGGATCTCGTTGCTGCCGGCGACCGTCGCCGACACCAGCGCCGACCCCCAGTCGCCGGACTTGCCCCAGAGGAAATCCTGGTTGTGTGTGAAACCGTCGCCCTTGTCGGTCTGGCCGACATAGCTGCTGGCCTTCAGCCCGTCGAACTCGCTGAAGGTGATGATGTTGACCACGCCGGCGATCGCGTCGGCACCGTAGATGGCGGTGGCGCCATCCAGCAGCACTTCGATCCGCTCGACCGCGGCCAGCGGAATCGTGTTCAGGTCGACAAAGTCGCGAAAACCGCGGGTACCGGCTCCGTTCACCCAGCGCCGCCCGTTGACCAGAACCAGCGAGCGGTTGGCGCCCAGGTTGCGCAGGTTCAACGAGCGGGAGCCATGGCTGGTGCCGCCCGAGCCGGTCGAGTTGAAGCTGGAACCTACCGATGGCAGCTCCTGCAGCAACTCGCCGACCGAGACCACGCCGGTAGCCTCGATCTCGTTGCGCTCCATGGTAAACACCGGGCTGGCCGCCACCTCGTCCTTGCGGCGGATGCGCGAGCCGACCACGCTGACCGCCTCCAGCGTCTTCGCCTTGTTCGCATCGCCGCTCGTCGTGTCCGCGGCGCTCTGCGCATCCGCGGTCGCCGGCATTCCGCCCGCCGCCAGCGCCCCCGCAATCGCCACCATCATCACACCCAGGCGCGGTACACGCCGTGACTCCCCCTTGCCAGCCATCTTGTTCATCACCCCTCCCGAAACCATGCGTGGCGACCAGTTCGCCGGAGCATCTGCCTTGGTATCGAGTAATTCACGCGGACTGAACATATGCAATCTTATCGAGTCCGGTAATGCGTCCATGCCATTTTGGTATGGCATGCGCAGGTACGCGAATAAGCTTGCAAGCGGCCCGGTGGACGTGGATAGCTGGGGCTGTCGGGTCCGGATCGAGCGAGGGGCGTCATGGTCGAGTCGTGCAATCTGCAGCGCCGGCGGCTGCTCGCCGCCCTGGCGATGACGCCGCTGTTGCCGGGCGTTGCCGTGCGCGCGGCCGAACGCCGCGAGCTGACCCTCACCCTCACCGGGCAGGCGCTGATCGCGCACGACCTCTGCAGCGAGCCCTACCCCGGCCTCGCCGAAGTGATCGCCCAGGTACGTCGCGGCGACGTTGCCATGACCGACCTGGAGACGCCCATACGCGTTGGCGCGTCGGGCGCACCGACTCGCCAAGGGCTGTTCCTGCATGCCGCAGGCCCCGCCGCCCTGCGCTGCCTGCGCTCGTTCGGCTTCGACATGCTGGCCCTGGCCAACAACCACGCCGGCGATTTCGGCCGTGCGGGCGTACTGGCCACCCGCAGCGCCGCGCAGCATGCCGGTTTCGCCACCGCCGGCAGCGGCAGCGACCTCGCCGAAGCCAGCGGTGCCGCCTGCTTCAAGGCGCGCGGTCGTCGTGTCGCGCTGGTGGCCATGGCGGCCGGCAAGATCCGTCCGGGTGTGGCGGCAACAAGTTCAGGCGCCGGCATCAACGAGCTGCGTCTGACCGCAGCCGGCACACCCGACCAGGACGATGTGGAACGAATCCTTCAGTCGATCCGCGCGGCGGCCGGCACGGCCTTCGTCGTCGCCTGCCTGCACAACCACGATTGGCGCGGCGACATGCGCGTCACCCAGCCATGGGCGCGCGAATTCGCGCGGAGCTGCGCCGAAGCCGGTGCCGGCGCATTCTTTTCGCACGGCGCCCCGCTGCTGCACGGGATCGAGCTTCATCACGGGGTGCCGATTTTCCATGGCATGGGCAGCCTGATCTTTCATTCCCGCACCGAGCCCGGCTACTACCCGGCCGAGGTGTGGGAAAGCATGATCGCGCACCTTCATCGGCGCGATGGCTCGATGCGTCAGCTCGAACTGGTGCCGGTGGTGCTCAACGAGAGGGGCGACGATGCGAGTCGCCAGGACGAAACGCGGGGTCGCCCCAGGATCGCGCGAGGCGAGGATGCACAACGCATCCTCGCGCGCCTCCAGTCGCTCAGCGCGGTGCTCGGCACCTCGCTGCGCATTGCGGGAGAACGCGGCTGGATCAGCATGGATTGACCGTCGAAGGGGTCAGCCGCCCGACACCGGGAACGTCTGCACGTCGCCCTTGGCCGATTGGGCCGAAGCCGGTCGGCCCGCCCCCGGCTTGGCCGGGTTGCTGCCGCACTGGTAGGCGCCCCACGGCTGCGAGCCATCGGCCGGTTCGGCCAGCGGCTTGATGGTGTCGGCGTGCATCTTGGCCGCCTCGTTGCGCGCGAGCACTTCCAGTTCGTCGCGCACCTTGATGTCGTTGCGGTCGACCGGACCGACGCGGTTCATCACCGAGACGGTGACCTTGCCCAGTTCGCGGCAGCTGGAAACATCGCCGCTCCAGGCGGTGCGCACGTTCTTGCCGGCCGAATCCAGGGTGATGCCCCAACTGCAGGCGCCGAGCAACAGGATGGGGACGAGCAACAACAGGGTCTTGCGCATGGGTGGCTCCGCGGCAGGTCTTGAGGGCATGAAAAGAGGCCGGACCAGGACGGTCCGGCCTCCATCGTAACGCGCCGGCGCGCCGGCGTCCCTCGCTCCATCCGCCGCTTGCCGCGCCGGTTCAGCCGGCGCGGCAGCGCGACTCACTTCGCCGGCTTGGCCGCCACCGGCTTGCCGTCGGCGTCGAGCACCTCGACCGTGCCGAGCTTCAGCGCGCGGATCGGCGACTCGATCTTGGCCAGGTCGCCGACGATCACCCAGGTCAGCTGGTCCGGGTGGATGATCTCCTTCGCCGCAGCCTCCACCGACGCATCGGTCTGCGCCTCGATGCGCGACTTCAGGGTCTGCACGTAGTCATCCGGGCGGTTGTACTGGGCGATGCCCTGCATGGCGCCCATCACCGCCTGGGTGGTCTGGTACTGACCCGGCATGCTGCGCACGTCGCCGACCTTGATCTTGCTGATCTCCTGCGCGGTCAGCGGCTTGTCGCCGATCACCCCGCGCGCTTCCTTCAGCATCTCGCTGACCGACGCCGCGGTCTTGTCGGTCTGCACCGGTGCGTAGAGCATGAACGGGCGCTGCCCGACCGCGTTCTGCAGGAAGCTGAAGGCGCCGTAGGCCCAGTGCTTGTCCTCGCGCAGGTTCATGTTGAGGCGCGAGGTGAAGCTGCCGCCGAAGGCGCCGTTCATGGTCTGGATCTGCAGGTTGTTGGGCGCCTCGGTGGACGGCGCCAGACTGCCGGCGAGGATCAGGCTCTGCTGCGCTCCGGGGCGATCGACCAGGAACACGCGCACCTGTTCCGGTGGCGCGACCTTGCCGATGTTCTTGGCCGGCACCTTGCTCGCCGGCGCCTTCCAGTTGCCGAACACCGCGTTCAACTGCGGGATGATCTTCGCCATCGTGGTATCGCCGGCCACCAGGATCTTCATGTTGTCCGGGCGGATGTAGTCGGTGATGAACTGGCGCATGTCGGCATCGGTCAGCGACTTGATCGAGGCCTCGGTGCCGGTGCCGGTGAACGGGATCGCGTAGGCGTGGCCCTTGCCGTACAGCAGCGGCGGCAGGGTGCGCAGCGCGATGCCGATGGGCTGGCTCTTCTCCTGGGCGATGCCGGCCAGCCACTGGCCGCGCAGGCGGCTGACGTCGGCATCGCGGAACGCCGGGTTGCGCACGATGTCGGCGAACAGGTCGAGCGAGGGCTTGAGCTGGTCGTCCAGCGCATTCAGCGAGGCATTGCAGTAATCCAGCCCGCAACCGCTGGCGATGATCGCGCCCAGGCGCTGCTTGCGCTTGGCGATCTCGACCGAATCGAGGTCCCGGGTGCCTTCGTCGAGCATCGACATGGTGAAGCTGGAGGTGCCCAGCTTGCGGCCCTGGTCGGCCGCGTAACCGGCGTCGAACAGCAACTGCATCTGCACCGCCGGCACGCCGTGGCGTTCGGCCAGGACCACTTCGACGCCGTTGTCGAGCTTGCCGTGCTGCAGGGTCGGGAACGCGAGGTCGGGGAAGCTGGCGACTTCGGGCACGCCCTTGCTGCGATCGACGTCGCTGGCCACGGTCTTGTAATCGCCCTTGGGCGTGAGCACCGGCGCCGGCGCACCGGACGCGGCGGCCCGGCCGGCCACGGTGGCCATGTCGGCGTCCTCTACCTTGCCGGGCACCACGGTCAGGGTGTAGTCGCCCTTGGCGATCCACTGGTTCGCCACCGCCTTGACGCTGGCCGGCGTCGCCGCCATCAGGGTGCTGAAGTCCTTCAGGTAGTGCCCCGGATCGCCGTGGTACAGCTGGCCCTCGGCCAGGATCGAGGCCTGCGTGTTGACGCGCTCCAGGCCGCGCACGAAGGAGGCGCGGGTTTCGGTCTTGACCCGCGCCAGTTCGTCGGCGGTGGGGCCATCGTTGAGGAACTTCTGCCATTCGTCGGCGATCGCGGCCTCGACCTTGGCCGGGTCGACGCCCTTCTTCACGTCGACCTGCAACTGGAACAGGCTGGCCAGCGAATGCTGCTCGACGTAGACGGAGACGCTGTCGGCGAGCTTGTCCTGGTAGACCAGGCGCTGGTACAGCCGCGAGGTCTTGCTGCCGCCGAGCACGGCGGCGGCAAGCTCCAGCAGGTTCTCGTCATGGCTGCCGCGCGCCGGCACGTTCCATTCGCGGTAGATGCGGGTCTGCGCGACGTTGTCGGTCATCGTGCCGCGGGTGGACTTATCGCGCGCGGCAATCCACGGCTGCGGGCGCGGCACCTGCGGACCGGCGGCGATGTCGCCGAAGTACTTCAGCATCTTCTCCTTCGCCACCGCCGGCGTGATGTCGCCGGCCAGCACCACCACCGTGTTGGCCGCGCCGTAGTAGTCGCGGAACCACTGCTTGACGTCGCCGAGCGAGGCGGCGTTCAAATCCGCCATCGAGCCGATGGTGTCGTGATGGTAGGGATGGTTGGCCGGGAACGCCTCGGCCTGGATCAGTTCGCTGGCGCGGCCGTAAGGCTGGTTTTCGCCCTGGCGCTTCTCGTTCTGCACCACGCCGCGCTGTTCGTCGAGCTGCGGCTGGCCGATGGCACCGAGCAGGTGGCCCATGCGGTCCGATTCCATCCACAGCGCCATGTCCAGCGCGGTGGTCGGCACGGTTTCGAAATAGTTGGTGCGGTCGAGCCAGGTGGTGCCATTCTGGTCCGTGGCGCCGGCCAGCTCGAACGGCTTGAAGAACTCGTCCTTGTGATTCTCCGAACCCTGGAACATCAGGTGCTCGAACAGGTGCGCGAAGCCGGTCTTGCCCTTGGGCTCATAGGAGGAGCCGACGTGATACCACACGCTCACCGCCACCACCGGCGCCTTGTGGTCTTCATGCACCACCACGGTCAGGCCGTTGGGCAGCACGAAACGGGAATAGGCCAGGTCGGGGATCTGCTGCGTCGCTGCAGCGGCGGCCTCGACCGCCTGCGCGGGGGCGGCGACCAGCAGTGTCGGCGCGGCGACCCCGAACGTGAGCAAGCCGGAGATGAGCAGGGCAAGCGGCGTTTTTTTCACGGTGAACCTCCTGTTTTCGCGAATGGTCCGGGCAGGCTACCCGGCCGCGCCCGGGCATCGCAAATGACTTGTGGCACGGTCGACGGCCCGTGCGGTGGCGCAGGGCACCGCTGTCCGGACGCCACCGGACGACTGTCCGCGGACAACGGCCGGGGTGTCGAGGCGGCTATCTAAACCTTGAAAAATCAGCATGTTGGCCGCATATCCAGGCGTGGCACAGGGATTGCTTTCATCGGGCTGCAGGGCTCACTTACGCATCGGAGATGTAACCGTGAAATTCGAGACTTTCATGCTGCACGGATTGTTCATTGCCAGCCTCGTGGTGTGCGGCCTCATCCTCGCCGCCATGCTGACCACCACGACCGCCACGCCGCCGGTCGAGCTCGCCCACGACGGCGGCATCGCCACCATCCTGCTGGCCGCGCCGAGCAGCTGCGCGCTGCCGCCGGACGGCGTGGTCTGCCCGCGCGTGGCCGGCTGAGCATGGCGCAAGCGATAATGCGTGGATGCTCCATGTCATCCTGCATCGCCCCGAGATCCCTCCCAACACCGGCAACGTGATCCGTCTTTGCGCGAATACCGGCGCGGCACTGCACTTGGTGCGTCCACTGGGCTTCGAGCTCGACGACGCCCGCCTGCGCCGCGCCGGGCTGGACTATCACGAATACGCCAGCGTCGCGGTGCACGAGGACCTGTCCGCCTGCCTCGCCGCGCTCGGCGCGCCACGCGTGTTCGCCTTCACCACGCGCGGCAGCGTGCCCCACGTCGACGTGCGTTTTGCCGACGGCGACGCGCTGCTGTTCGGCTGCGAAACCGCCGGCCTGCCGGACGACGTGCTGGACACCATCCCGCCGACACAACGCCTGCGCCTGCCGATGCGCCCGCACAGCCGCAGCCTGAACCTGTCGAACACCGTCGCCGTGGCGGTCTACGAGGCCTGGCGCCAGCTCGGTTTCGCTGGTGAGAGCCGGGAATAGGGAATCGGAAAGGCACGGGCAAAAGCGGCACCGTCCGCGGCCTCTTCAAACCAGAGAAAGAACGCTCTTCCGATTCCCTATTCCCGACCCCCGGCAGCGCCCAAGCGCTGCCCGAGGCGCCGCCCCGCTACAATCGGCGGATGAACGCTGCCACCCCCAACGCCTGGATGCCGCAACCTCTGCGCAAGCTCGCCGGGCGAGCGCTGGAAACCGCGCTGAACCACACGCTGTCGCTCGATCCCGACACGCAGCAGCGGCTGACCGCGTTGAACGGTCGCAGCGTGCAGTTGCATCTGCGCGGGCCGGAGTTGGCGCTGGCCATCACGGTCGATCAGGCGCACCTGAAAGTCGGCCCGCCGCGCGACGACAGCCAGCTGAAGGTGGCCGCGACGCCGGGCAGCCTGCTGGCGATGCTGCTGCGCCGCGACGACGACGGCATCGCGCCGGGCAAGGTGGAGATCGCCGGCGATGCCGAACTGGCGCGCCGCCTGGAAAAACTGGCCGGCAAGTTCGCGCCGGATTTCGAGGAGGCCTTCGCGCGCAGTTTCGGCGACGTGCTCGGCGTGCCGCTGGCCAGGGCCGTGCGCAAGGGCCTGGCGCATGCCCGCGAAAGTGGCGCCCATCTCGTCGAAGACGCCGCCGACTGGGTGCGCGACGAAACCCGCGTGGCCCTGGCGCCTGGCGAAGTCGACACCTTTCTCGACGAAGTGGACAGTTTGCGCGAACACAGCGAACGACTGGCCGCACGCGTGCAGCGGCTGGCGCGGCAACTGCAGGGCGACGCCGCGTGACGCCGCTGCGCGTGGTGCCGCGCCTGCTGCGAGTGGCCTCGGTGCTGCTGGCATGGCGGCTGGATGAACTGGTCGACGCCGCGCACCTGTTCCGCCCGCTGAAACTGCTGCGCCCGCTGCTGGCGCGACCGCGCGCCGACGTGGCCAGCCTCTCGCGCGGCGAACGCCTGCGCCGGGCGCTGACCGAGCTGGGGCCGATTTTCGTCAAGGCCGGCCAGGTGCTGTCGACCCGCCGCGACCTGGTGCCCGCCGACATTGCCGACGAACTGTCGCTGCTGCAGGACCAGGTGGCGCCGTTCCCCGGCAGCGAGGCGCGTGCCATCGTCGAGCGGGAGCTGAAACTCCCGGTTGGACGTCTATACGCCCAATTCGACGAGACGCCGCTGGCCTCGGCCTCGATCGCCCAGGTGCATGCCGCCACCCTGGCCGACGGCCGCGAGGTGGTGGTGAAGGTGCTGCGGCCGGGCATCGACGCGCAGATCGCCCGCGACGTGAAGCTGCTGCGCTCGCTCGGCGAACTGGCCCAGCGCTGGCACCCGAATGCCGACAAGATCCGCCCGCTCGACGTCGTCGCCGAAGTCGAGAAGATGCTGGAGAACGAACTCGACCTGCAGCGCGAAGGCGCCAGCGCCAGCCTGCTCAAGCGCAACTTCGCCAGCGGCGTGGACCTGTACGTACCGGCGGTGCACTGGGAACTGACCGCCTCGCGCGTGCTGACGCTGGAGCGCGTGCACGGCATCAGCAGCGACGACATCGCAGCGATCGACGCCGCCGGGCTCGACCGCAAGGCACTGGCCGCCAAGGGCGTGCGGGTGTTCTACGAGCAGGTGTTCCGCGACAATTTCTTCCACGCCGACGCCCACCCCGGCAACATCTGGGTGGACCCGTCGCGCCTGGACGAGCCGCGCTTCATCGCGCTGGACTTCGGCATCATGGGCTCGCTGCCCGAGGCCGACCAGTACTGGCTGGCGCAGAACTTCATCGCGCTGTTCGAGCGCGACTACGCCCGCATCGCGCAACTGCACGTGGCCGCCGGCTGGATGCCCGCCGACGTGCGACTGGACGAACTGGAAGCCGCCGTGCGCACCGTGTGCGAGCCGTATTTCACCCGCCCGCTGTCGCAGATTTCGCTGGCCGAGCTGGTGGTCAAGCTGTTCCAGACCGCGCGCCGCTTCGAGCTGACCCTGCAGCCGCAGCTGATCCTGCTGCAGAAGACCCTGCTCAACATCGAGGGCGTCGGCCGCATGCTCGATCCGGAGATCGACATCTGGGCAGTCGCGCATCCGGTGCTCAAGCGGATCCTGCGCCAGCGCTACAGCCCGCTGCGCACCCTGCGCGACGTGCGCAAACGGTTGCCCGAATGGCTGCACCACGCGCCGGAGTTTCCCGACCTGGTACGTGATGCGCTGCGTCAGATCGGCCGCGGCGAGCGGCGTGAGCCAGCCGATCCGCTGGCCCTCGGACTGGCGCAGGAGAATGCCCGTCGCCAGCACAGGACGCTGGCCTGCAGCCTGCTCGGCAGCGCACTGCTGATCGGCGCCGCGCTACTGTGGACGCTGGCCCCGCAACACGGCATCTGGCCGCCGCTGGGCGCCGGTATCGCCGGTTTCCTCTCCTTCGCCATCGGCTGGCCGCGCTCGCGTTGACCGTGCAGGAGCCCGCTCGCGGGCGATGCTTTTCACGGGCACCCGCAGCATCGCCCGCGAGCGGGCTCCCACGAATAACCAGAGCGCGGAAGCTCGAACGCATGATCGACATCCTCTACCAGGACGACGCGCTGATCGCGGTGAACAAGCCCGCGAACCTGGCCGTACACCGCTCGACGTTCGTGGGGCCCGCCGACGCGTTCCTGATCGACCTGCTGCGCGAGCAGGTCGGCGGCAACGTGTACCTGGCGCACCGGCTCGACCGCGCCACCAGCGGCGTGCTGCTGGTGGCGCGCAGCAAGGAGGTCGCCGCCGCGCTTGGCGAGCAGTTCATGCAGCGCGAGGTGCACAAGCAATACCTGGTGGTGGTGCGCGGCTGGCCGGAGCCGGCCGAAGGCGTGATCGACTATCCCCTGCCCGGCTCGCGCGAAACCGGCCCGCGCCGCGAAGCGCGCACGCGCTACCGGCGCCTGGCCACGATCGAGCTGCCGATCGCACTCGGCCGCTACCCGCAGCAACGCTACGCACTGCTGCTGGCGGAGCCTGAGAGCGGCCGCTTCCGCCAGATCCGCAAGCACCTGGCGCACATCCATCACCCGGTGATCGGCGACTGCCAGCACGGCCGCGGCGACCACAACCGCCTCTACAAGCAGTACTTTGCCTGCCACCGGATGCTGCTGCACGCGTGGCGGCTTTCGTTCGCGCATCCGGTGAGTGGCGCGCCGATGCAACTGGAGGCGCCGCTGGACGAGGCATTCGCGCGATTGCTGGCGCAGTTCGGCTGGGGCTTGAAGCAGGAGTGAGTGAAGAGAAGTGAGGAGTGAGAGAAAAGCCGGGGTACGGCTTGCCTTCGCTCTCTCTCACTCCTCACTTCTCTCCACTCGCTTCTCCCCTAAACTTCCCCCCATGCTGACCATCAGCCGCACCCTCGCCCTGCCCGAGTCCGAACTGATCGAGCGCTTCCTGCGCGCCGACGGCCCGGGCGGTCAGCATGTGAATCGCACCGAGAGCGCGGTGGAATTGCGCTTCGACGTGGCGGGCTCGCCGTCGCTGCCGGAGGAGGTGCGCGCGCGGCTGCTGGCCCGGCGCGATCGCCGGCTTACCGCCGAAGGGATGCTGGTGATCCAGGGCCGGCGCTTTCGCGACCAGGCGCGCAATCGCGACGACGTGCGCGAGCGGCTGGCCGAACTGATTCGCGGCGTGCTGCTGCCGCCGAAGAAACGCGTCGCCACCAAACCGACCCGCGCCTCGAAGGAACGCCGCCTGGCCGGCAAGCAGCAGCGCGGCAGGATCAAGCAGACCCGTTCGCGCAAACCGGAGTTCGAATGAAGCGTCGCGTCTTCACTCCAGCCCAGTTGCCCGCCCGCATGCCGAAGCTGCGCGACGGTTGGCAACGACGCATCTGCCGCGGCGTGTTGCGCCTGTGCGGCTGGAGTCTCACCGGCGAATTTCCCGACGTCCCCAAACTGGTGCTGATCGCCGCCCCGCACTCCTCGTGGTGGGACGGGGTGTGGGGGCTGCTGATCAAGGTGGCGATCGGCGCCGACGTGCACTTCATGGGCAAACAGGAATTGTTTCGCGGCCCGCTGGGCGGGCTGCTGCGTCGGCTCGGCGGCGTTCCCATCGACCGCAGCGCGGCCAAGGGCGTGGTCGAACAGATGATCGACCAGTTCCGCCAGCGCGAGAAACTGTGGCTGGGCATCGCCCCCGAAGGCACGCGCAAACCGGTGACGCGCTGGAAGAGCGGCTTCTGGCACATCGCCCACGATGCCGGCGTGCCGATCTTCCCGGTCGCGTTCCATTACCCCGACAGGACCATCCAGCTCGGCCCACTGTTCGATGCCGGCACCGACATGGGCGCAACCATGCAGCGCCTGCGCGAGTGGTACGCGCCGTTCAAGGGCAAGCATCGCGACGTCTGAAATCCCGCGCGCAGGGACGAGGTTCGCAGAGCGGCCTCGGGCATCACCGCTGCGAATGCCCCGGATCATCGTGTTCGCGATGCGTCAGCAGCCCGGGGCGAATCAGGTCGATGAAGGCGCGTGCCTCGGCGCTGAGGAACTTGCCCTTGCGCATCACCACGCCGTAGCTGCGCTGGGGAAAGAACTGCTGCATGTTGCGCACGGCCAGGCGCCCGCGGTCGGCGTCGGTGATGCAGATGCCGGTGACGATGGAGATGCCCATGCCCATCGCCACGTATTCCTTGATCACGTCCCAGCCGCCGACCTCGATCGCGACGTGATAGGGCACCTGCCGCTGCTGGAACACCAGGTCGACCAGTCGATAGGTGGAGAGGCGCTGCGGCGGCAGGATCAGTCCGTAGGGTGAAAGATCCTCCAGGGTGATCTTGTCCTTCGTCGCCAGCGGGTGGTCGGGCGGCATGATCAGCATCGGGTCGTAGTGCTGCACCGGCGCCCAGGCGATGTCGTTGGGCACGTCCAGCATCGAGCCGACCGCGAAATCCGCCTCGTCGGCACGCAGCATGGCCATGCCGTCCTTGCCGGTCACGTTGGCCAACTGCAGTTGCACCGCCGGGAAGCGTTCGCGATAGCGGCGCACCAGTTCCGGCAGCAGGTACTGGATGGTGGAGGTGCCGGCGGCGATCACCAGCCGGCCGGCCTGCAGACCCTTCGCCTTCGCCTGGAAATCGCGATCCAGCGTGTCCCAGCCTTCCACCAGCGGGCGCGCCAGCTCGTACAGCGCCTCGCCCGCGTCGGTGAGATTGATGCGTCGGCGGCGGCGCTCAAGCAAGGTGGCGCCGAGCTCGCGTTCCAGCGCCTGCAACTGCAGGCTGATGGTGGGTTGCGACACGTACAACGCTTCGGCGGCGCGGGTCAGCGTACCCAGTTTCACCACGCTGACGAAGGCGCGCAGTTGCTTGTGGCGGTTGCCCTTGTAGTAGAAACGGCCGCCAGCCTCCTCGGCGCGTTCGCCGGGGGTACGTTTTTTTGCTGCGCTGCGAGACGATTTTTTCGGCTGCTTCAGCGGAACGCCGGGAGTTTTCATCAAGTCATTTCAGCAAGTTGTATCAGATATTGATATTGCTCATAGTAATGATTGAAACATTCACTTTGTCAAACAGATATTTGCCGGCCTAGCTTCGAGTCACCCACGACGCGGAGCGAAACGATGGCAGCAGCGCAGGAACAACTCCACACCGGCCCCGCGGAGGTCCTCGCCGACGGCGCCGCCTACGCGGCCATCCTGACCCCGGCCGCGCTGGCGTTCCTGGCCCGGCTGCACCGTCGCTTCGAGGCGTCGCGGCAACACCTGCTGCGAGAGCGTCGCCAGCGCCAGGCTGCCTGGGATGCCGGTGCCCTGCCGGATTTCCGCGCCGACACGGCGGCAATCCGCGAATCGGATTGGAACGTGGCACCGATCCCGGCCGCGCTGCGCGACCGCCGCGTGGAGATCACCGGCCCGGTGGAGCGCAAGATGATCATCAACGCGCTGAATTCCGGCGCCAGGGTGTTCATGGCCGACTTCGAGGATTCCTCCTCGCCCACCTTCGCCAACCAGCTGGACGGCCAGGTCAATCTGCGCGATGCGGTCGACGGCACGATCACGTTCCGTTCGCCCGAGGGCAAGACCTACCAGGTCGGCAGCAACCCCGCCGTGCTGGTGGTGCGCCCGCGCGGCTGGCATCTGCATGACCGTTTTTTCAGCGTGGAAGGCACCCCGCTGTCTGGCGCGCTGGTCGACTTCGGCCTGTTCGTGTTCCACAACGCACGCACGCTGCACCAGCGCGACCGCGGCCCGTACTTCTACCTGCCCAAGCTGGAGGCGATGGAAGAGGCCGCGCTGTGGGAAGAGGTGATGAGCGCCGCCGAGGCCGAACTGCAGCTGCCGCGCGGCACGATGAAGGCCACGGTGCTGATCGAGACCCTGCCGGCCGCGTTCCAGATGGACGAGATCCTGCACGCGCTGCGCCGTCGCATCGTCGGCCTCAACTGCGGTCGCTGGGATTACATTTTTTCCTACCTGAAAACGCTGCGCGGCCATCGCGACCGCCTGCTCCCCGAGCGCGGCCAGGTCGGCATGACGGTGCCGTTCCTGAAAGGCTATTCCGAGTTGCTGATCAAGACCTGCCACCGCCGCGGCGCCTTCGCGATGGGCGGCATGGCGGCGCAGATCCCGATCAAGGGCGACGAGGCGGCGAATGAAGCGGCGCTAGACAAGGTGCGCGCCGACAAACTGCGCGAGGTCAAAGCCGGCCACGACGGCACCTGGGTCGCCCACCCCGCGCTGGTGCCGGTGGCGCAGGCGATCTTCGACGAATACATGCCCGCGCCGAACCAGCTCGGCAAACTGCGCGAGGACGTGCGGGTGAGCCGCGAGCAGCTGCTCGCCGCGCCCGGCGGCACCATCAGCCGCGCCGGCTTCGACAACAACGTCGAGGTGTGCCTGAGCTATACCGCCGCATGGCTGGACGGCCTGGGCTGCGTACCGATCCATCACCTGATGGAAGACGCCGCCACGGCCGAGATCGCCCGCGCGCAGTTGTGGCAATGGCTGCATCACGGAGATCTCGAGTTCCCCGACCACGCACCGATCGACTTCGCGCTGTTCGACCAGGCGCTTGCCGCCCACACCCATCGCCTGCGCCAGAGCCAGCACCCCGGCGCCGCCCGCGCCGATGCGGCCGCCGCCCTGATCTCCCGCATGACCCATGCGGACGAACTGGCCGACTTCCTCACCCTGCCCGCGTACGACCAACTGTGATTTTCTCCCTTCTCCCTCCGGGAGAAGGTGCCCGAAGGGCGGATGAGGGGGCGCGGCGGAGTGTGCTGACACGCTCCGTCCGAACCCTCTCCCCAACCCCTCTCCCGCAGGGAGAGGGGCTCAACACCACCGGAGCCATGCCATGAAGAGCACCCTGCCCACCGCCGAACAGATCAGTCTGGACTGGAAGAACAATGCCCGCTGGGCCGGCGTCCAGCGCAACTACTCCGCCGATGACGTGGTGCGCCTGCGCGGCACCGTCGCGGTCGAGCATTCGCTGGCCCGTCGCGGTGCCGAGCGGTTGTGGAAGTCGCTGCACCAGGAGGAGTTCGTCAACGCGCTCGGCGCACTCACCGGCAACCAGGCGATGCAGCAGGTCAAGGCCGGCCTGCAGGCGATCTACTTGAGCGGCTGGCAGGTCGCCGCCGACGCCAACGTGGCCGGCGAAATGTATCCCGACCAGTCGCTGTACCCGGCCAACTCGGTGCCGCTGGTGGTCAAGCGCATCAACAACACCTTGCTGCGCGCCGATCAGTTGCACCACGCCGAGGACAACCACGACATCGACTGGCTGGTGCCGATCGTGGCCGATGCCGAGGCAGGCTTCGGCGGCGTGCTGAACGCGTTCGAGCTGATGAAGGCGATGATCGAGGCCGGCGCCGCCGGCGTGCATTTCGAGGATCAGCTGGCCAGCGTCAAGAAGTGCGGCCACATGGGCGGCAAGGTGCTGGTCCCCACCCGCGAGGCGGTCGACAAGTTGAACGCCGCGCGCCTGGCCGCCGACGTCGCCGGGGTACCGACGCTGATCGTGGCGCGCACCGATGCCGATGCGGCCGACCTGCTCACCTCCGACATCGACGACAACGACAAGCCGTTCCTCACTGGCGAGCGCACCGTCGAAGGCTTCTTCCGGGTCAGGCCCGGCCTGGACCAGGCGATCAGCCGCGGGCTGGCCTATGCGCCTTACGCCGACCTGGTGTGGTGCGAGACCAGCAAGCCGAACCTGGACGATGCGCGCCGCTTCGCCGAGGCGATCCACGCCAGGTTCCCGTGCAAGATGCTGGCCTACAACTGCTCGCCCAGCTTCAACTGGAAGAAGAACCTGGACGACGCCACCATCGCCCGCTTCCAGAAGGAACTGGGCGCGATGGGCTACAAGTTCCAGTTCATCACCCTGGCCGGCTTCCACAGCCTCAACTACGGCATGTTCGACCTCGCCCACGGCTACGCGCGCCGCCAGATGAGCGCCTTCGTCGAACTGCAGGAAAAGGAGTTCGCCTCCGCCGATCGCGGCTTCACCGCGGTGAAGCACCAGCGCGAAGTGGGCACCGGCTATTTCGACGCGGTGACCCAGGCGATCCAGCAGGGCCAGTCCTCGACCACCGCGCTGAAGGGCTCGACCGAGGAGGCGCAGTTCAAGCAGGCCTCGGCCGCGTGAGAAGGCGAGAAGTGAGGAATGAGGAGTGGGGAGTGAGAGAGAGCAAGGGCGCGGAATGCTCCCGCTTTTTCTCACTCCTCACTCCTCTTCACTCACTTCTCGCTCGCCGGTACAAGCGCGATCACGGTCCAGCCCGGCTTCGGCTCCAGTTCGCGCTTGGTCGAGGCCACCCGCAAGGCGCCTTTTTCCTCCACGCCGAACATCAGCACCGTGCCGGAACCGTACTGTTCGACGAATTGCGGCCAGTCGAAGGTAGCGGTGAGTTTGGTCGACTTGATCCGCCAGCCTTCGTCCAGCATCTGCGCGAAGCGGCCGTGGGTCATCTCCTCGTCGAACAGCGGCGGCGCCAGCAGGCTGCCGGCGAGCGCGGCGCGGTCGGTGTTCTCGCGTGGGGTGAGGTTGCGCAGGCGATACACCTTGTCGCGGCCGAATTCCTGTCGGTAGCGCACGCAGGCGAGCGAATTGCGCTCGCGATGGGTGGACACCGCGAGCAGCCGGCCGATGCCGGTCAGATCGAGATGGCGTTCCGCATGCGGCGAGGCCGGGTTGCCGAAGAACGTGGTCAGCCCGTCCATGCGCGCCAGCCGGATGCCCTCCCAGTCGTCGTCGGCCAGCATCACGCGGAAGCCGGCGTCGTGCAGCGACTGGGCGATCGCGCGCGCCACGTGGTCCGAGCCGAAGATCAGCACGCCGCGCGGCTCCGGCTCGGCCACTTTCAGCCAGATCGCCAGCGGCCGCGCGGTGGCGCTCTGCAGGATCACCGTGCCGATGATGAGGGTGAACACCAGCGGCACCAGCGCCTCGGCGCCGGCCACGCCGAGCTGATCCAGGCGCAACGCGAACAGCGCGGAAACCGACGCCGCCACGATGCCGCGCGGCGCCACCCAGCCGATCAGTGCGCGCTCGCGCCAATTCAGGCCGCTGCCGAAACTCGAGAGCGCCACGGTCAATGGCCGCACCAGCAACTGCGCAATCACGAACAGCGCGAGGCCCGCGCCCAGCATGCCGTCCGGCAGCGGCCAGTGCAGTCGTGCCGCCAGCAGGATGAACAGCAGCGACACCAGCACCGTGGTGAGGCTTTCCTTGAAATCGAGGATGTCGTCGATGTGCACCCCGCGCAGGTTGCCCAGCGCAATGCCCATGATCGTCACCGCCAGCAGCCCCGACTCGTGGGTCAGCGTGTTGGAGATGCTGAAGGCGAACAGCACCGCGGCCAGCACCGCATAGTTCTGCAGGTATTCGGGGATCAGCTGGCGGCGCAGGAAGAACGCCATCAGCCAGGCAGCCAAGGCGCCGATCCCCACGCCGCAACCGATGGTTGCCAGGAAGATGCCGATGGTGTGGCCTTCCTGCCGCGACACGATCGCCTCGTAAATCAGCACCGCGAACAGCGCGCCCAGCGGGTCGATCACGATGCCTTCCCAGCGCAGCGTGTTGGCGATGCGCGCGTTCGGTCGCAGCGTGCGCAGCATCGGCGCGATCACGGTCGGGCCGGTGACGCAGCCCAGCGCACCGAACAGCAGCGCGATCGGCCAGGCCAACCCGGCGACCAGATGCGCAGCCAGCGCCAGCAGCAGCAGCGAGGCCACCGCGCCGTAACTGACCAGCCCGCGCACGGCCTTGCCGATGCCGGGCAGTTCGTGGAAACGCAGGGTCAGGCTGCCCTCGAACAGGATCAGCGCCACCGCCAGCGACACGGTGGGAAACAGCAGATCGCCCAGCAGCTTGTCCGGATCGAGCACCCCGGTGGCCGGCCCGAGCGCGATGCCGGCCAGCAGCAGGAACAGGATCGCCGGCAGCCTCACCCGCCACGCCAGCCACTGCGCGAGAAACCCGATCATCAGCATGCCGGCGAGCATCAGGCCCAGATCGATCGTCATCGCAGTCCCTGGAATGGTCAGGGCGACATCGGAACATGCGGCGGCGCGTGCGTCCAGCAGGAAAGAGCAGGAGTGAGCGGAGAGGAATGATGAGTGAGAGAAGAGCAACGGCATGTCGCGACATGCTTTCTCTCACTCCTCATTCCTCTCCACTCACTCCTGCCTTTACACCCTGCGGTACTGCAGGGCTTCGGCCAGGTGCTCGCGTTCGAGCAAGGCGGCGCCGCCGTCGAGGTCGGCGATCGTGCGGGCGACGCGCAGCACCCGATGATAGGCGCGCGCGGAGAGGCCCAGCCGCTCGAGTGCCTGTTCGAACCAGCGCCGCTCCGCCGGCCCCAGCGCACAATCGCGCTCCAGTTCGCGCGTGCTGATCTCCGCGTTCGGCCGGCCTGCGCGCATCAGTGCGTGGCGGCGGGCATGGAGCACGCGAACGCGAACGGTGGCGGAGTCCTCGTCGCGCGCGTTGCGGGGCGTGCCCAGTTCGGCCAGCGCCACCGGCGGCACTTGCACGCACAGGTCGATGCGATCCAGCAGCGGCCCGGAAATACGTGCGCGGTAACGCTGCACCTGGTCGGGCGTGCACTGGCAGCGCGGCTCGCCGGCATAGCCGCACGGGCACGGATTCATCGCCGCGACCAGCTGGAACTGGGCAGGAAAGGTCGATTGCCGCGCCGCCCGGGAAATCATGATATGGCCCGATTCCATCGGCTCGCGCAGCACCTCCAGCACGTGCCGGCTGAACTCGGGAAGCTCGTCGAGGAACAACACGCCGTTGTGCGCCAGCGAGATCTCGCCCGGACGAGGAAACGAGCCGCCGCCGACCAGCGCCACCGCCGAGGCGGTATGGTGCGGCGCGCGGAACGGGCGCCGGCGCCAGCGCACGGGATCGGTGACCTGGCCCGCGACCGACAACACGGCGCAGGTCTCCAGCGCCTCCGACTCCGACAGCGGCGGCAGGATGCCGGGCAGGCGTTCGGCCAGCATGGTCTTGCCGGTGCCCGGCGGACCGACCAGCAGCAGGTGATGGCCACCGACCGCGGCGATCTCCAGCGCGCGGCGTGCCTGCAACTGCCCGCGCACGTCGGCCAGGTCCGGCCCGTCATGTGCGCCGCCATCGCTGGGGATGCCCACCGGCGCGGACAGGTCGTGCGCACCGCGCAGCCAGCCGCAGACTTCGGCGAGGGTCTCGGCGACGCGCACGTCGACGTCCGGCACCAGCGCGGCCTCGGCCGCGTTCTCGCGCGGCACCACCACCCGACGGTCGCGCGCGCGGGCGCGCAGCAGCGCCGGCAGCACGCCGGAGATGCCGCGCAGCGAGCCGGTCAACGCCAGCTCGCCGAGGAACTCGCAGTCATCCAGTTTCTCGCGCGGCACCTGGCCGCTGGCGGCGAGGATGCCCAGTGCAATGGAGAGATCGAAACGCCCGCCATCCTTGGGCAGTTCGGCCGGCGCCAGGTTCACCGTGACGCGCCGGTTGGGATACTCGAAGGCAGTGTTCTGGATTGCCACGCGCACGCGGTCGCGCGCCTCGCGCACGGCGGCCTCGGGCAGGCCGACGATGTTGGTGCAGGGCAAGCCGCCGGAGAGATGCACCTCGACCATCACCTGCGGGGCAGCGATGCCTTCCTGGGCACGGCTGAGGGTGACGGCGAGGCTCATGCGGCCAGGGGCCGGCGGCGCAGCGATGGCGGTGGCGCGCTGACTGGCACAAACATCGCGCGACTCCATCAGCAGCGCTGGATAAATAACCGCCTCCGATCGTTCTCGGGGTGAGGGTGACGGATCGGAGGCGGCTCCCGGGAGGTGGTCAGCGCTGACCGCCGCGCGAGGCGACGACAGCTTCGAGCTCGGCCACCCGCTGTTCCAGCTCGTCGATCTTGGCCCGGGTGCGGGCGAGCACCTGGGTCTGCACGTCGAACTCTTCGCGAGTGACCAGGTCGAGGCGGCGCAATCCCTGCGCCAGAACATCCCGGAAGTTGGTGCGCAAATCCTGCTGCACCTGTGCCAGTCCTGGCGGTACCAACGACACAAGTCGCAGGGCAATCTGATCGATATCCTGCTTGTCCATCATGGACAGCGCCTCGAACTCGTCGGGGTAAATGCTAGGTGAACGCCGCGTGTTGCCGCCATCGGTATGCTCCATCAAAGACTGTAGGGATTGTCCTACACCGCTCCCGGTGAGGCGACAGCGCCCCGCCGGCCGGGCAGAATGCAGGTTTGCGGGCGCCTGCCGCCCGGCCGAAACGAGGAATGCTGCATGAAACTGGTCGTGGCGATCATCAAGCCGTTCAAGCTGGACGATGTGCGCGAGGCGCTGGCCGAGGTCGGCGTGCAAGGCGTCACGGTGACCGAGGTGAAGGGCTTCGGCCGCCAGAAGGGCCACACCGAGCTGTATCGCGGCGCCGAGTACGTGGTCGATTTCCTGCCCAAGATCAAGCTGGAAGTGGCGGTGGCGGACGACCAGCTCGACCGTGTACTGGAGGCGATCCAGGCCTCCGCGCGCACCGGCAAGATCGGCGACGGCAAGATCTTCGTAAGCACGCTGGAGCAGGTGATCCGCATCCGCACCGGCGAGCTGGATCACGATGCGCTGTAACGTCGCCGCAGCCCGCGCAGGCACCCGCCGCGTCCGGCCCGCAAAACGACTTGCGCACAACTTGTTGGGTTGACCCTTCCCGAGCCACCCGATATGTTGTGTGCGTCGGTGCCAGACCCGATGCGACATCGGTTTGGCTTAAAAGGGAATCCGGTGTGACTCCGGAACTGCCCCGCAGCGGTAGAGCGGAAACGAACGTCTTCACGTGCACTGGCCCGCCGTGGCTGGGAAGCGAAGACAAGTAGGCGGATCGCCTCGATCCTCGTCCGCAAGTCCGAAGACCTGCCGGCACAGCGGGACGAACGTGTCCCGCTGCGTAGTGACGGCTTCCGCGGGGAAGTGCGTCGTGGAGCCAGGTCGCCGCACGGCGCCCGGCTTGCGCGCCGCCTCCGGAATCTTTCGCTATCAGGCCCTGCGCGCGGGAGCAGGCGTTTGATGTCCAGCCGGAGCCACCTGCCATGCAAGCCCTCGATACCGCCGAACGCGAGCGCGCCGTCGCGCCCGCCGAAACACCCGCCCCCCACCAAACCGACACCGCGTTCGCGCTGACCCCGCCGCACAGCGCGGCCTCCATGCACGTGACCAAGCGCAACGGCGGCCAGGAAGCCGTCGACGTCAACAAGATCGTGCGCGCCGTGACGCGCAGCGCCGAAGGGCTGCACGGCGTCGACCCGCTGCGCGTGGCACTGAAAACCATCGGCGGCCTGTACGACGGCGCCACCACCGCCGAGCTGGATCAGCTCTCGATCCGCACCGCCGCCGCGCTGACCGCGGAGGAACCCGAATACGGCCAGCTGGCCGCGCGCCTGCTCGGCGCGTACATCGACAAGGAGGTCGGCGGCCAGGAAATCCAGAGCTACTCGCAGTCGATCGCGCGCGGCGCCGAGTTGGGCATCCTCAACGACCGCCTGCGTGATTTCGTGGCCGCCAACGCACGCAAGTTCAACGACGCGATCGACGTGCTCGCCACCCGCCGCTTCGAATACTTCGGCCTGCGCACGGTGTACGACCGCTACCTGCTGCGCCATCCGCAAACGCGCCTGGTGATCGAGACACCGCAGCACTTCTTCATGCGCGTCGCCTGCGCGCTGGGCGGCAACGAGATCGGCGAGACGCTGGAACTGTACCGGTTGCTGTCCTCGCTGAAATACCTCGCCAGTTCGCCCACCCTGTTCAACGCCGGTACCGCGCACGAGCAGCTCAGCTCGTGCTACCTGCTCGACTCGCCGGTCGACTCGCTGGAGTCGATCTACGACAAGTACGCCGACGTGGCCAAGCTCAGCAAGTTCGCCGGCGGCATCGGCCTGGCGTACTCGCGGGTGCGCTCGCGCGGCTCGCTGATCCGCGGCACCAACGGCCACTCCAACGGCCTGCTGCCGTGGCTGAAGACGCTGGATGCCTCGGTGGCCGCGGTGAACCAGGGCGGCAAGCGCAAGGGCGCGGCCTGCGTGTACCTGGAATCGTGGCATGCCGACATCGAGGACTTCCTCGAACTGCGCGACAACACCGGCGACGACGCTCGCCGCGCGCACAACCTCAACATCGCCAACTGGATTCCCGACGAGTTCATGCGCCGGGTCGAAAGCAATGGCGACTGGTCGCTGTTCGATCCGAAGGTGGTGCCGCACTTCGTCGACAGCTGGGGTGAGGCGTTCGATGTTGCGTATCGCAGGGCCGAAGCCGATGGCCTCGCCGTGAAGACCGTGAAAGCGCGCGAACTGTACGCCCGCATGATGCGCACGCTGGCGCAGACCGGCAACGGCTGGATGACGTTCAAGGACCGCTGCAACGCCACCTCCAACCAGACGGCCAAATCCGGGAACGTGATCCACCTGTCCAACCTGTGCACCGAGATCCTGGAAGTCAGCTCGGCGACCGAGACGGCCGTATGCAATCTGGGCTCGGTGAACCTGGCGCGGCATGTGCGCGATGGCGCGTTCGACTTCGACCAGCTCGCCTCGACCGTGCGCACTGCGGTGCGCCAGCTCAACCGGGTGATCGACCTCAACTTCTACCCGATCGACACCGCGCGCAACGCGAACATGAAGTGGCGCCCGGTCGGGCTCGGCGTGATGGGCCTGCAGGACGTGTTCTTCAGGCTGCGCCTGCCATTCGACTCGCCCGAGGCGCTGGCGCTGTCCACCCGCATCGCCGAGGAGATCTACTTCAATGCTTTGTCGCAATCGGCCGAACTGGCCGAAGCCGAAGGTCCGCATCCCGGCTTTGCCGAAAGCCGTGCCGCCAATGGCGAGCTGCAGTTCGATCACTGGCCGAACGCCACGCCACACGACAGCACACGCTGGGACGCGCTGCGCGAGAAGATCAAGCAACACGGCCTGCGCAACTCGCTGCTGATCGCCATCGCGCCCACCGCCACCATCGCCTCGATTGCCGGCTGCTATGAGTGCATCGAGCCGCAGGTCAGCAACCTGTTCAAGCGCGAAACGCTGTCCGGCGATTTCCTGCAGGTGAATCGCCATCTCGCCGACGAACTGAAGGCGCTGGGACTGTGGACGTCCGAAATCCGCGACGCGATCAAGCTGGCCGAAGGCTCGGTGCAGGGCATCGCCGCGATCCCCGAACGCCTGCGCGCGATCTACCGCACCGTGTGGGAACTGCCGCAGAAGTCGCTGATCGACCTGGCCGCCGCGCGCGGCGCATATGTCGACCAGAGCCAGTCCCTGAACCTGTTCATGGAAAACCCGAACATCGGCCAGCTGAGCTCGATGTACATGTACGCGTGGAAGGCCGGCATCAAGACCACGTACTACCTGCGCTCGAGGCCTGCCACGAAGATCGCCAAGACCACGGTGTCGGATCAGGCCCAGGCGACTGCGGCCGTCGTCTGCTCGCTGGAAAACCCCGAGTACTGCGAGGCCTGCCAGTGAATGAGGAGTGAGTGGAGAGGAGTGAGAAATGAGAGAAGGCAGCGGCAATCCGCTTTACCTCTCTTCCCTCACTTCTCATCACCCGTTTCTCCTCCCGCGCCATTTCCATTGCCCGGTTCCACACCACCGCTTCTCGATAATGCATAGGACCTCCCTGTCATGAGCGCATCATCTCTCGATTCTCACTCCTCTTCACCCACTCCTTCGCTCCTCGATCCGGGCTTTGAACTTACGTTGCGCCCGATGCGTTACCCCGGCTTCTACGAGAGGTACCGCGACGCGATCAAGAACACCTGGACCGTCGAGGAGGTGGATTTCTCGATGGATACGCGCGACCTCGACACGAAGATGTCGCCGGCCGACCGCCACCTGATCCGGCGCCTGGTGGCGTTCTTCGCCACCGGCGACACCATCGTGTCGAACAACCTGGTGCTGAACCTGTACCAGCACATCAACGCGCCGGAAGCGCGCATGTACCTGTCGCGCCAGTTGTACGAGGAGGCGCTGCACGTGCAGTTCTACCTCACCCTGCTGGACACCTACATTCCCGACCCGGCCGAGCGCAACGCCGCGTTCGCGGCGATCGAGACGATCCCGTCGATCCGGCAGAAGGGTGCGTTCTGCTTCAAGTGGATCGACTCGATCCAGGGTCTGCACCGGCTGGAGACGCGCGAGCATCGCCGCCAGTTCCTGCTCAACCTG
Source organism: Rhodanobacter sp. UC4443_H10 (assembly GCF_052978325.1). NCBI lineage: Bacteria > Pseudomonadati > Pseudomonadota > Gammaproteobacteria > Lysobacterales > Rhodanobacteraceae > Rhodanobacter > Rhodanobacter sp. UC4443_H10. The sequence goes on from NZ_CM129668.1 coordinate 2,403,924, forward strand.
ATCTGCTTCGCCGCCTGCATCGAGGGGTTGTTCTTCTACGCCGCGTTCGCCTACGTCTACTACCTGCGCTCGCGCGGCCTGCTGCACGGACTGGCCGCCGGCACCAACTGGGTGTTCCGCGACGAGAGCGGGCACATGGCGTTCGCCTTCGAGGTGGTGCGCACCGTGCGCGAGCAGGAGCCGGAGCTGTTCGACGACGCCATGCGCGCGCAGGTCGAGCAGATGATGGAGGACGCGATCGCCTGCGAAACGCAGTTCGCCGAGGACGTGCTGTCCGGCGGCGTGGCCGGCATGTCGGTGAAGGACATGCGCCAGTACCTCGAATACTGCGCCGACCAGCGTTTTGCCCAGCTCGACATGCCGAAGAAGTACGGCGCGAAGAACCCGTTCGACTTCATGGACCTGCAGGACGTGCAGGAGCTGGCCAACTTCTTCGAGCGTCGCGTCTCGGCCTACCAGGTCGGCGTGCAGGGCGAGGTGGCGTTCGACATGGCGTTCTGAGACGCTGGCGCACCCTGCCCCCAGCGAGCGAGCCATGGGTGCCTCCCGTCTCACCGTGCTGTTCGACAGTCCGCTGCTGCGGATCACCGACATCGACTGCAGCCACCCGCGCGGTGGTTGCGGCGGCGAACGCGGCGACGAGCGCACTCACCTGGTACTGCTGCGGCGTGGCGGCTTCGGCTATCACGTGCGCGGGGCGGAATACGTGGGCGACCCCGCCACCGCCCTGCTCTACCGCGCCGGCGACAGTTACCGCATCTCGCACCCGTTCGAGGGCGGCGACGCCGGCAGCTGTTTCGAGGTGGCGCCCGCGCACGAGGAGGCGCTGTTCGGCCGGCGCCTGCGCGGGTCGGCCGACGCGGCGCGACCGGTCGAAGCCGTCGATCAGTACCGGCATCGTGCGCTCCACGCGGCGCTCGCCCACGACGGGCGCGACAGGCTGCGGGTGGAGGAAGCCGCCGCCGCACTGTGCACTGCGGTGCTTCGGCACGATGCTGCAGCGAGCATCGCGCCGCTGTCCGCTGCCACCCGGCGTCGACTCGGCCGGGTGCAGGAAGTGCTGCTGGCCGATCCGACCGCAGACGTCGGACTGGCCGAACTCGCCACCCATGCCGGTTGCTCGCCGTTCCACCTTTCGCGCCTGTTTCGCCGCGCCTGCGGCAGCAGCCTGGTCGTCTACCGCACGCGCTTGCGCATCGCGCTCGCACTCGACCGCCTCGCCCACGGCGCGGACAATCTCGCCGCACTGGCCAGCGAGCTGGGCTTCAGTCATCAGAGCCATTTCGGCGCCACCTTCCGGCGACATGTCGGACTGACCCCACGCGCCGCGCGCGCGACCCTGCATCCGTCGGCGCTGGCCCGCACGGGCAAGAATTTGATAGCGGCACACCGGCCGGAGTCCTAGCGTCGGAGCCGTGCCCGGCCGCTCGCCGGACCTTCGACGGAGGCCACCATGAAACTGTCTGCCACCCTGCTCGCGTTTATGCTGGGTATCGCACCCGCCGCGGCAACCGCGCCGCACGCCTCGTTGCCGCCCGCGCTGGCCCGTGCGGTGGCCGCGTTCGACCGCGCCCAGGTCGAAGGCGATGGCGCGGCGCTGCAGCGCCTGCTCGCCGACGACTACGTGCTGTTCAACAGCCGCGCCCGGGTCGAGAACAAGGCGGACTTCATCCGCGACTACACCGCCCCCGGCTATTCGCTGAAACCGTTCACGGTCGAGCACGAGGTCGTGCGCCACTGGCCCGGTGGCGCCGTGCTCGGCGGCGTGGCCACGCTGGAGGGCAGCAGCGAGGGCAAGCCGTTCAAGGCGCGATTGCGCTTTGCCGACATCTGGCGCGAGCGCGACGGCCGCTGGCAAGTGATCTTCACCCAGGCCACCCGCGTGGCGACACCGTAACCCGCTGCATGACCTTCGGCAGGGTGGCCGCAAGGGCTATTGACTACAGATGTAAGCATGGCGTAGCTTGCCTACAACTGTAGTCAAGCGGGAACGGGCATGCGCAAACCTTCCATCGGCGACCAGGAACTGGCGCTGCTGCAGCACATCGACGAGAGCGGCACCGCTTCTGTCGGCGAGGTGGCCGCCAGCTTCGGCGAGCCGCGCGGGCTGGCCCGCTCCACCGTGCTGACGATGATGGAGCGGCTGCGCGGCAAGGGCTATCTCAAGCGCAAGCAGCTGCGCGGCATGTTCCGCTACAGCATCGCCACCGGCCCCGGCGAGGCGATGCGCAGCGCGGTGGGCAGCTTCGTCGAGAAGACCCTGAGCGGTTCGGTCTCGCCGTTCGTGGCGTGGATGTCCGAGCGCGCCGAAGTGAGCGACGACGAGCTGGCGGAGCTGGAGGCGCTGGTGGCGCAGTTGCAGAGCCGGCGGCGGGAGTCCTGACATGTCCATCGACCACGTCGTCATCTCGCTGCTGGCCCGGCTGGGCTGGACTTCGCTGCAGGCGGTGATTCTGATCGGCCTGCTCGCCCTGCTGGTGCATCTGCTGCCGCGGCTGTCGGCGGCGATGCGTTGCACCTTGTGGTGGCTGGTCGGCGCACAGTTGCTGGCCGGCATGGTCTGGCATGCGCCGCTGCAGCTGCGGCTGCTGTCGCCGCCGGCGGTCGAACGCACGCTCGACGCGGCGGTGGTGTCGACGCCTGCGCCAGCCAACCTGCTGGTCAACGCCACGGCGAGCGTCGCGGCGGCACCGCACGAGAACCGCGCGCCGACACCGGCGTCGCCCGCCGCTCCCCGCTGGTTGGCGCACGCGCCGCTGGCGCTGGCCCTGCTGTGGCTGGCGGGCTTGCTGGCGCAGCTGCCGGCCATCGTCCGTCAGGGCTGGCAGGCGCGCCGGCTGCTGCGCGAATCCACGCCGGTGGCCAATGCGTCGCTGCAAGCACAATGCGCGACGCAGGCACACGCGCTGGGCCTGCGCCGCGCGCCGGCCTTGCGCGCCTCCGCCGCGATCGCTTCGCCGCAGGTACTCGGCTGGCGTCGCCCCACCATCCTGCTGCCGACCGGACACGCGTTGAGCGAAGGCGATGCATCGCTGGCGCTGATCCACGAGCTGGCTCACGTGCGGCGCGGCGACCTGTGGCTGGGCTGGATTCCGGCCATGGCGCAGCGGTTGTTCTTCTTCCACCCGCTGGTGGCGTGGGCGATGCGCGAGTACGCACTGGCGCGCGAGGCGGCGTGCGACGCGCAGGTGCTGGCGCAGCCGGACATCGAACCGCAGCGTTATGGCCGGTTGCTGCTGCAGCTGGGCGTGGCGCATCCCCTGCGTGCCGGCCTGGCCGGCGCGTCCCCTTCGTTCGGCAACCTCAAGAGGCGACTGACCATGTTGCAACACACCCCGATGCTTCCCCGCCAGCGCGTGCAGGGCTGGCTGCTGGTTGCCGTGATCGCGATCGCCGGCGTGCTGCCGTATCGCGTCACCGCCGCGGCGTCCGATCAACCGGCGCCGCCTGCGCGCAGTGCTTCCACCGCATGGATGGCGCCGCCACCGCCCGCGCCGCCCGCACCGCCACCGGCCACCGCGCCCGCGTTGCCCGCCATGGTCGCGCCGGCCGCTCCACCGGCACCGCCGGCACCGCCAGCACCGCCGGCTCCTCCCGCACCGATCACCGGCATGGGCAGCCACATGATGATCAGCACCCACGACGACACCGGCTACGCCTTCGCCCTGCTGGACGGCAACTCGACCACCGTCAACGGCACCGACGCCGATCTCGCCGCCGTGCGCCGGCTGCATCAGCGCGGCGAGCCCCTGCTGTGGTTCCGCCGCGGCGACACGGCCTGGACGATCCGCGACCGCGCCACCCTCGAACGGGCCAAGGCGATCTACGCACCGCTTTCCGCCCTGGCCGAACAGCAGGGCAAGCTGGGCGAGCAGCAAGGCGCGCTGGGCGAGAAACAGGGCCGACTGGGCGAACAGCAGGGCCGCATCGCCGCCGATCAGGGGCAATTCGCCGCGCGCCAGGCCGAACTGGCCGGCAGGGCCGCCGAACTGGCCGCCCGCCGCGCCGCCCTCGTCGGCCGCAGCGATTCCGCCGCATCCTCCGCCGCGCTGGACGCCCGGGAGCGCGAACTCGACGCCGCCCGCGCGCAGCTCGACAAGCAGCAACCCGACGTCGCCGATCGACAGGCGGCCCTGGCCGCCCGACAGGCCGAGCTTGGCCGGCAACAAGAGGTCCTCGGCAAGCAACAGGCCATCCTCGGCGAACGCCAGCAAGCCGCCTCCGCCAAGGCGGAGCAGCAGATGGCACAACTGCTGGACGAGGCGGTGGCGAAGGGCCTGGCGCAGAAGACCGCGCGGGATTGAGCGCGCCGCATCCGGCAAAGCCTCTCGCATCGACGCCTGAGAGCTCCCGTAACAGCAAAGGCCGGGTTTGCACCCGGCCTTTGCGTTGCCCTCGATCAAACGGTCGCGCTCACTTCCACGGCCACGCCTTCAGCTCGTACTCCTTCGGCGGCGTGTCGCCGGCGAGGTAGTGCACGAAGTAGTCCCAGCGGCGGCGGGTGACGTAGGGGGTGGCGTCGCCGTAGGCGTGGTGGGCGTTGGGGATCATCAGCAGGTCGAAGTCCTTGTTCGCCTTGATCAGCGCGTCGACCATCAGCAGGGTGTTGCCGGGCGGCACGTTGTCGTCCATCGTGCCGTGCACCAGCATCAGCCGGCCCTTGAGTCGCGCCGCCTGGTTGGGGTTGGCCTGGTCGTCGTAGTTGCTCTTGCCATCCTTGTTCTTGACCAGCTCGCCCTGGTACTTCTCGGCCCAGTCGTCCTCGTAGTGGCGATTGTCATGGTTGCCGCTTTCGGACCACGCGACCTTGAAGAAATCCGGGTAGCGCAGCATCGCGCCGGTGGAGGCGTTGCCGCCGCCGGAGTGGCCCCAGATGCCGACGCGGTCGAGGTCGATCCACGGGTAGCGCTTGCCCAGTTCCTTCAGGCCGGCGACCTGGTCGGGCAGCGTGTTGTCGCCCATGTCGCCATACCAGGTGTCGTGGAACGACTTGGAGCGCCACGGCGTGCCCATGCCGTCGATCGCCACCACGATGAAGCCCAGCTCGGCCATCGCCTGGTGGTCGGCGCGCGCGGAAGAGAAGCTGCGCCCGCGCACCGAGCCGGTCTGCGGGCCCGGGTAGATGTAGTCGATGATCGGGTACTTCTTCGAGGCATCGAAGTGCGACGGCTTGAACATCATGCCGTACAACTCGGTCTTGCCGTCCCGCGCCTTGACCGTGATCGGCACCGGCGGCACCCAGCCGGCCGCCTTCAATCGGGTGATGTCGGCGCGGGCCACGGTAGCAAGCGTACGGCCGTCGTCGGCAGCCCGCAGCACGGTGACCGGCGGCGCGGTCGGCGTCGAATAGACGTCCACGAAGGTCTTGCCATCGGGCGACAGGGTGATCTCGTGGTTGGCCGCTTCCGGCGTCAGCAGCACCGGCTTGCCGCCATCCAGGCCGACCTTGAAGAACTGCTGGTAGTAGGGGTTCACACCCGGCGTGCGGCCCACGCCGCGAAACCACACGGTGCGCGTCTTCGCATCGACCTTGAGCACCTCGGTGACGTTGCCCGTGCCGGTGGTGATCGCGTGCTTGAGCTTGCCGGTGTCGAGGTCGTAGAGGTACAGGTTGCCCCAGTCGTTGCGCTCGCTGAACCAGATCGCCTCATGCGTGGCCGGCAGGTAGCGCCAGTTGACCGCACCGTTGCCGCTTTCGTAATACGTCGGCGAGGTTTCCTCGAACACCGTGCGCACCTTGCCGGTGGTCGCATCGGCGATGCGGAACCAGGCGTGCTTGTGGTAACGCGAGGTGGAGACGAAGGCGAGGGTCTTGCCGTCGGGCGCCCACTTCACGTCGTCCCAGCCGCCGTCCGGACCGCAGCTGACGTCGTCGCACAGGGTGGAACGGTGCTGGTCCGGCGGCATCTGCAGGCGCGTGACCTTCTTCGTCGCCACGTCGATGATGACGCGCTCGATCATCGTCACGTCCTTGTCGCCCACCAGCGGGTACTTCCATTTCTTCAACTTCGGATGGCCGACCGTGGTGCCGATCAGGTACATCTCGCCGGTCTTGCGCTGGTCCTGCTGGAAGGTGGCGATCTGCTTCGAGTCGGGCGACCACTCCACGATCGCCTTGTCCGTTTGTTTCCAGCCGGCGTTGTCGGTGGCGTAGCCGAAGTTCTCGACGCCGTCGGTGGTGAGCCGGGTTTCCTTGCCGGTCGCGACGTCGCGCAGCCACAGGTTCCAGTCGCGGATGAAGGCCTCGCTCTTGCCGTCCGGCGACAGCGCGCCGGGTTCCTTGCCGGTCTTCACCAGCGTGGCGCGATCGACGCAGCTGGCCTCGGCGGCGACGAGGTCGCACACGTAGTGCGTGCTGCGCACGGTGACGTCGATGCGGCCGTCGGGCTTCGCCTCGTAAGCGGTCACCGGCAGCTTCATCGCGTCGACCGGCTTGCCGCCGGCCTTGCCCAGCGCCGCGGCCAGCTTCGCCTGGTCGAACAACGGCATGGCCTTGCCGCTGGCCGCATCCATGCGGATGAAGTGATCGCCGCGCTGGTCATGGTCGACGTACCAGAAATGGCCATCGTCTAGCCAATGCACGGCCGTCACCGCGTGGTCGACCAGCGGCGTGGTGTTGTAGCTCATGAAACGCTCGGCCTGCGCGTAGTCATTCGCGTCGAGCACCCGCCCATGCGCGGCGGCGACGCCGGACAACAGCCCCAGAAACACCGCGCCACAAAGGCGCAACTTGCCGAACCTTGAATACATCTGTTGATCTCCCCGAACCCGGATGCGCAACCGCCGGTGGCTGCGTCGACACACGTCCTGCCGATGCTAGCGCGATATCGCCTTGCCCACTCTGTGCCAAAGGTCCACGTCACCCGCCCCTTCGGCACGATGCGCCGCCGCAGGGTTTCGCCTACCGCGGAACTGGCCGGTGGACGACACGGAATGGCGAACACGCTTGTTGCGGATCGCCATGATGCAAAGACGCACCTGTTCGACATGCGAACAACCCACTCCGACTCTGGACTGCACCGGTATCAGGAAGGCAAGATTGCCCGGCCGGCACGCCCTGCAAGCTCGACTTGGCGCGCGGTTGTTGCCTGTGAAACAACCCGCATGAGGCGTTTCATCCGCCTCGAGTGCCGTGCATTCACCTACGTTGGAATGACATCAAAATAGGGACTATTGATGAAAGCACGCAATGCATTGACCGCCAGCTGTCTGTTCGCCCTGGCGCTGTCCGGTTGCGCCACCATGTCGACGACCGATGCGATGGTGCCCTTGCAAACCGAAACCGCACACATGCTCGGCCTGGCCTCTTCAGAGGAGCTGACGATCACTGACGTCAACGCCGGAAAGCCGGACGCACTGGGCGGTCAGGATTACACCTATACGGCAGCGACGAAATCGGGACGGACGTTCGACTGTTCGGCACGCATGACGCCGGGCATCATGGGCGCCGCGCCGACCATCTCGGCCCCCACCTGCAAGGCGATCAAAAGCCATTCCTGATCGTCCCGCATCCGGTCGTTGACCAGCCAGCAGCCCCGAGCCCCAGGTGAGGGGCTGTTGTTTTTCCAGGGTTGGCCGGATCGCGCCATTTGTCGGCAACGAGGAGCCTGTCCGCCGCAGCATCAACGCAGCGCCGCCGTCAGCTCCACCAGCCAGTCGACGAACACGCGCAGACGCGCCGGCATCTGGCGTTGTGGCGGATAGAGCACGGTCATCGGCAGCGAGGGTGGCGGGAACGCCGGCAGCAGCTCGCGCAGCTGGCCGCGCTTGAGTTCGGCAGCGACGCGGTAGCGCGGGATCTGCGCGATGCCCAGGCCGGCCTCGCAACAGCGGTAATAGGCTTCGGCGCTGCTGACGCTGACGCAGCCGGGCAGCGCGACCTCGCGGCGCTTGCGCCCGACCATGAACTCCAGCGGCTCGACGCGGCGGGTGGTGGGCGAGATCCAGTTCACCGCCACATGGCCGTCCTGCAGCGCGGCGAGCGAGTCGGGCGCGCGATGCCGGCGCAGATAGGCGCTGCTGGCCACGGTGGCCAGCTCGAAACGGCCGACGCGGCGGCCGACCATGTCCGAATCGGCCAGTTCGCCGATGCGCAGCACGCAGTCCACGCCTTCGCGCACCACGTCGACGAAGCGGTCGCCGGTGCCGATGTCCAGGTGGATCTGCGGATAGCGGGCAAAGAAATCGCGCAACGCGGGAATCACCAGCAGGCTTGCCAGCGAGGCGGGCAGGTCCACGCGCAGGCGTCCCTTCGGCTGCACCCGCGCCTCGCGGAAATCGGACTCCACCTCGTCGACGTCGGCAAGCAACCGCACGCAATGGCGGTAGTAGGTTTCGCCGTCGCGGGTCGCCTGCACGCGGCGGGTGGTCCGCAGCAGCAGCTGCGCACCCAGCCGCGCCTCCAGGCGCTTGATCGCGTGGGTGACGGTGGCGCGCGGCAGGTCCAGGTCCCCCGCCGCCGCGGTAAAGCTGCCCAGTTCGACGATCCGCGTGTACAGCCGCATGGCCTGCAGCCGGTCCATCGCCATTGTTGTTACTCGTGGAATGATGATGGCCATTATTGAGTATTTATCGAATCCCCGTCACGGCGCACCATGCGTCCACCCTCACCCACCGGAGCCATCCGCATGCAGACCCGCACCCTCGGCAACCGTTCCGCTGCCCCCCGCGTCTCCGCCCTCGGCCTCGGCTGCATGGGCATGAGCGCGTTCTACGGCGCGCACGACGACGCCGAATCGATCGCGACCATCCACCACGCACTGGAGCGCGGCCTCAACCTGCTCGACACCGCCGACATGTACGGTCCGCACACCAACGAGCTGCTGGTCGGCAAGGCCCTCAAGGGGCGCCGCGAGCAGGCCTTCGTGGCGACCAAGTTCGGCATCATGCTGGACCCGAACGACGCGCAGGCACGGGGCGTCAACGGTCGCCCGGAATACGTGCACGCCGCCTGCGACGCGAGCCTGAAGCGGCTCGGCATCGACACCATCGACCTGTACTACCAGCACCGCGTCGACCCGCAGGTGCCGATCGAGGAAACCGTCGGCGCGATGGCCGAGCTGGTGGCCGCCGGCAAGGTGCGCTACCTGGGACTGAGCGAAGCCTCCGGCGCCACGCTGGAGCGCGCCTGCAAGGTGCATCCGATCGCTGCGCTGCAGAGTGAGTTCTCGCTGTGGACGCGCGACCCGCAGACCAACGGCATGCTCGCCGCGTGCCGCAAGCTCGGCGTGAGCCTGGTCGCCTACTCGCCGCTGGGGCGCGGCTTTCTCACCGGCGCGATCCGTTCGCGGGACGATTTCGAGGCCGACGATTACCGGCGCCACAGCCCGCGTTTCGTTGGCGACAACTTTGCGCGCAACCTGCAGTTGGTCGAGCAGGTGAAAGCCATCGCCGCCGACAAGGGCTGCTCGCCTGCGCAGCTGGCGCTGGCCTGGGTGCTGGCGCAGGGCGAGGACGTGCTGGCCATCCCCGGCACCCGCAAGCGCGGCCGGCTGGACGAAAACCTCGGCGCGCTGGACGTGCAGCTCAGCGCCGCCGAGCTGAAGGCGATCGACGCGGTGTTTCCGCCCGACGCGGCCAGCGGCGAGCGCTACGTCAGCAGCGGAATGCGGATGGTCAACGCGTAAGGACGGAACTCGAAAGACCCGCAGGAGCCCGCTCGCGGGCGATGCTCCTGATGCCGGGATTCGCAAAAGCGAGAGCCTCGCCCGCGAGCGGGTTCCTGCGAGAGCGGCGGGGTAAACTTGGGCGAATGAGCACCCCCGAACATTCCCCGCTCGGCAAGGACACCGTCTACGCCGACCGCTACGACGCCAGCCTGCTGTTTCCGATCCCGCGCGCGGACAATCGCGCGCAGATCGGCGTGGCGGAGACGCTGCCGTTCCACGGCGTGGACATCTGGAATGCCTACGAGTTGTCGTGGCTCGACCCGCGCGGCAAGCCGCAGGTGGCGCTGGCCGAGTTCCGCGTGCCGGCGGCGTCGCCGTACATCATCGAGTCGAAATCGTTCAAGCTGTACTTGAACGGTTTCGCGCAGGAATCCATCGCCGATATCGACACGCTCGCCGAAACCCTGCGCCACGACCTCTCCGGCGCCGCCGGCGCCGTGGTCGGCGTGGAGCTGTCGCCGCTGCGCGCCGCGGCCTTGCCGGTGGTCGAGCTGGACGGCGAGCTGCTCGACGCGCAGGACCTCGCGATCGACCATTACGGCCCGCCGCGGCCCGAGTACCTGCGCGCGGATGCCGCGGCGACCGCGGTGGAGGAAACGCTGGTCTCGCACCTGCTGCGCTCGAACTGCCCGGTGACCGGCCAGCCCGACTGGGGCAGCGTGCAGATCGCCTACCGCGGCGCGCCGATCGATCACGCCGGCTTGCTGCGGTACCTGGTCTCGTTCCGCACCCACAACGAATTCCACGAGCAATGCGTGGAGCGCATCTTCGTCGACCTCACCCGCCGCTGCGCGCCGCTGCAGCTGCGCGTGCACGCGCGCTACACGCGCCGCGGCGGGCTGGACATCAATCCGTTCCGCAGCAGCACGCCGGCCACACCGGACAACCCGCGCACGGTGCGCCAGTAGTCGCGGCAACGCACTGTCACCACCGCGTGAAAAGTTCGGCAGGCGCGCGCGGCCGCTAATCGGCGCTTCATTTGCGCGGCGCTAGCCTCGGCGGGTGGGTCATGCCGACCAACCGTCCATGGAGTTCCGATGAAACGATCAACTGTCTTGATGGGCCTGTTGCAAGGCGCCGGCCTGGCCAGCCTGCTGCTGCTCGCCGCCTGCGGCAAGCACGATGAACCGGCCACCCCCGCCGCGACCCCCGCTGGCAGCGCCGCGCCCGCGGCGTCGGTGCTGCCGACGCCGGCCCCCGCGCACACCGCTGCCGCGGCGCCGGCCGCCAGCAGCGCCATCGCGCCGGCGACCACGACGGCCGCGGCCGCTGCACCGGCGCCGCTGGCCTTTGCCAAGCTGACCGTGGGCGACGCCGTCGACAAGGGCCACCAGGTCACCCACGCGGCCGAACGCTTCGACGCCGACGATCACACGCTCTACGCCAGCGTGGCCACCGTGGGCAGCAGCCGCGACGCCACCATCGACGCCACCTGGCGTTACCTCGAAGGCGGCGGCCAGCTGGTCAGCAAGATCAGCCAGTCGATCGCCACCGATGGCCCGGCGATCACCACCTTCCAGGTGCACAACCCGGACCTGTGGCCGGAAGGCAAGTACACCGTGGACATCACCGTCGACGGCAAGCCTGCCGCCAGCCAGGATTTCCGCATCGGCAAGCCGTGAAGCGTCGCGAAGGCGCAGGTGTTCATGGTGGCTCCCGCAGGAAATGTTGCCTGCATCCCCAGGCTGTGCCGCCTGCGATGAAAAGCCGAAACACCTGACAGACCCGTCCCAGAATTCGCGGTAGGCTCGACGAACCGCCCAAGGCCTGGCGCAGGATGCCGGCGATGCGTGGCGCTTCCGATCGACACGACCGACAAGGACATCACGATGCCGAAACTGCCCCCGCCCCCGGTTCCGCAGCGTCTGCGGGAAATGCTCAAGGACTATCCGGGGCACATCGATCGACTGCAGGAGGTGCTGAACTATGTAGTCGAAACGTCCTCAGCGGGCGTTGGGCCGTTTGATCGTGCGATTTGGGTGCTCGAAAGCAGACTGGGAACCTTCATCGACGAAGCCGGCACCGAACTGCACGCCGCTGAAGCCAGTGGCGATGCAGAGGCAATTGCGAGGGCGGAAGCCAAGGAAAGCCTGATGCTGAGCGCCCGGTCGAGCAATGACGGTTTGTGCGACCTCAACGAGTTGTATGCGTACTTTGAGGCAAACAAGGGGGCGTTCCAGTGACCTCGTCCGAAGATCGCCTCGATCCGGGAACGCATGCGCGTGTTTTCGAGGAGCGCGTGGTTCCAAAGAGCAAGCTGCTGGAGAAGATGTCCCACGATCACCCCAAAGCCGTCATCTTGGGCGGGCAACCCGGTGCCGGCAAAGGCGGTTTGGCTCGGACTGCCAGAAATGAATTGTTGGGTGATGTGATCAACATCGATCCCGACGAACTGCGCGACTACCACCCCCGCATCCAGGAGTTCCGCTCCGCCCATCCCTACACCTGGTCAAGTCACACGCAAGCCGACGCCGGCCAGTGGGCCGACGAGTTGCGCGAGGCGGCAGTGGCAGGGCGCAGGCACTTCATCTTCGATACTACGCTGAGCAACGGGTTATGGTCGGCCGAGCTGATCCGCGACCTGCAGGCCCAAGGCTACGACGTCGAGGTGCGGGTGGTGGCATCGCCCAAGCTGGAGAGCGAACTGGGCGTCGACAAACGGTTTCTGGACCAGCTCAATATCGACGGTTACGGCCGCCACGTCCCCGAAGGTGCGCGCGACGCGATCTACGACAAGGTGCCGGCGAGCCTGGACACGATCCACGCGGAGACGACCGCGCCCATCCGCCTCTTCGATCGTGAAGGCCGCGAACTTTACGACAGCCGCACCGATGCCCGCTCGCCGGGACAGGCGTTGATCGAGGCGCGCGAAGCGCGTCTGCACGATCCGGCGATCACCCGCAGCCTCAAACGCAGTTGGCAGGATCAGCGGCTGTGGCACGAGACGTTGCCCGAAGCGATCACCGACCACCCGAAGGTGGCACCGGACACGGCCCGGCGCCTGTTGATCGAGCGCGATGCCTCCAGGGTGGTCGAGGGCGTCCAGGGCAACCTCTCCCGTATCACCCATGTGGACTACACCACCCGGGTCCACCCGAACGTCGTCAAGGGATTGGGCTTCGCCAGCGCCGCCGCCGTCGTCTGGGACGCCACGACCACCGCGCGCCACACGGCCACCCTGCTGCAGCAGGACAACCCGACGGGCGCCGCCTCGGCGGTCGAGCATTTCGGCTCGCGCAACCTGGGCATGCTCGGCGGCGCACTGCTGGGGGCGCAAGTCCTGGGCGCGGCGGGGATCGAGTCCGGCCCGCTGGATCTGATCGTCGCCGGCGTGGGCGGCATCGGCGGGGCGGTTGCCGGCGACAAGCTGGCCAACTGGCACGACCAGCACAAAGTCCACAACCAGGCCGATGCGCAAGGCCATCGCTGGCACCACGACCCGCAACACCCGGAACATGGCTGGACGCGGGAGGTGCCCAACGGCGAGATCGGTTATGCGGCCAACCATCCGGTGGTCGGCTACGGCGTCATGCCCACGCCGGGCTGGCGCAGTGTCCGGGCCGATCCCACACTGGCTGCGCAACTCACGTTTCAAGCCAACAACACCGCGGTGGAACTGGCCCTGGCCCACCCGGCCCCACCGCGCGATCCATACACCCAGCCGGCCAGTGCGCAGGACACATCCAGCCGGCTTCCCGCACCATGGCAGCGCGATGCCGCCTCGGGAGCGTGGTCGCGCACGGTCACCGACGCCGTACTGGAGCACGGCCTCAAGAGCACGCACGTGGAAACCGCCACGCCGTCACGCACCGCCGCCCTGGATGCCGCCGCGCATGCCACCCTCGCCGACAATCTGGCGCACTCCCGCCGCGGCATCGCCGCGCGCTATCAGGCGATCTACGCGCAACGCGGCTGGCAACAGCTCGGCCCCCTGCCCGATGCGGTAACCGACGCACTGCATGCGCCCACGAACACGTTGGACGCCTCCGACGGCCATGCTTACACCCGCGACGCGCGGGGCCACTGGAGCACGCCGGGCCGGCTGTGGGGTCGGAACGCGGCCGAGGGCAACCTGCGCACGGAGCTCGATGCCACCGCGCAGCTGATCTCCACGACGTTCGCCATGCACGCGGCAACCCACGCCACGCAACAAACGCCGGCGCACGCCGCCGTTCCACCCATCCCGCCGCACCTGCACGACTTCCGCCATCCCGGCCACCCTCTGCACGCGAGCTACGGCACCCTGCTGCAGCATGTGCACGCGATGGAAGAGCGACTGCGGATGGCGCACGGCGAGCACAGCGAGCGGGCGGCAGCTGCGCTGCTGGACCGGCACAGCGCCGACCGCCTGGGCCCGGCGGCGCGGGTCGAGCTGCACGGCGAAGGCAAGGCCATGGCGATGCATCTGGTCACCAACGAGCGCGCGCCCGGGAACACCTACCTTACCGTCGAGCGCCGCACCCCGGTCAGCGTGTTCGACGCGGTGGCCCGGTCAGTCGACGACGCCAGCCGCGACTGGTCGCGGCGCGAACTGCCGCATCTGTACCAGTCCCCAGTGCGAGTGGCCGAGACGCCGTCGCGCGATCCGTCGTCGCTCGAACCTTGCGACCTGCGCCGCCCGGACCACCCGCGCCATGCCGCATTCGTCAACATGCGCGAACACGTCGGTGCGGCCTATGCCCAGTACGGCATCGCGCGCAGCGCCGATCAGCTCGATCGCGCCACCGCGGCCGTCATGCTCGATCGGCCGGTACACGCTCGCCAGCCGGACCAGGTGCAGCTGTTGCCCGGTCCGCAGACCGGCCGCATCGGGCCGGACAGCGGCGTGCTGACCCGCGACTCCTCATCGTTCCTGCCCTGCACCACGACCACCCACGCCGCGGCCATGCAACAGCCACCGGAGGCGATGTTCCGGCAGCTCGACCAGCTGACCATGCTGCAGATGCAACAGGCGCAGATGCAGCCGGCGCAGGCGATGGGGCGATAGGGAGGCCTGGACAAGCCTTTACTCGCCATTTTTCGCGAAAGCACACTGCCGTCCGGAATGGTTTCGCTGGCGGACACTGGAAGTATTGCCGCACAGCCGCAGCGTGGTCGTCGCCTGCAGCTCGACTCAGAGTTTGAACTCACCCTGTCGTCATTCCCGCGAAAGCGGGAATCACGGCACTGAGTAAGTGGCGCTCGACTGTAGAGCACCTCACCTTGCGCCATGGCGCTTTTTTGCGTCACGACACGAAACTGTTCCGGACGGCAGTGTGCTTTCGCCGGAATGACGGGCAGAAGCTTGCTCGGGCTTCTCCCGGTGAGGCGACAACGCCACCTCACCATGACCAATGGTGCAGGCGCCGGGCCGACGGCCGCCCCTACACTGGGCACCGGCCTTCTGCCTGGGGAATCCGTATGCGCCTGCGTGCCATGTTGTGGATGCTGTTGGGCCTGTTTGCCTTGCCGCTGCATGCGGCAGCGATGAAGGTGGCGCTGTCGCAGCCGTCGGTCTCGCCCGACGGCAGCCGGATCGCCTTTGTCGCCAACGGCGGCATCTGGAGCGTCGCCAGCCAAGGCGGTCAGGCGCATCTGCTGGTGGCCGACGACAACGGCAACGACAGCCGGCCGCTGTATTCGCCGGACGGCCAGCAGCTCGCGTTCCAGTCCGACGGCGGCGGCGAAGCCAGCGGCATCTACCTGCTCGACCTCGCCAGCGGCGTGGTGCGCCGGCTGACCTGGACCGACGGCGGCAACCAGCTCGATGCGTGGTCGCGCGACGGCCAGTGGGTCTACTTCAGCTCCACGCGCGACAACGTCGGCGGCATGGCCGGCGTCTATCGGTTGCGTGCCAGTGGCGGCACGCCGATGCCGGTGTCGCTGGAACGCTACCGCAACGAGTCGATGGCCGCGCCCTCGCCCGACGGCATGTCGCTGGCCGTGGTCGGCGGCGGCATGGGCGACTGGCAATGGTGGCGCCACGGCCGCAGCCACATCGACGAAGGCGCGGTATGGCTGCTGCGCGACGACGGCAGCCACACGTATCGCCGGCTGACTGCGGACGACGCGCGCGCCGAATGGCCGATGTGGGCCGCAGACGGCGGCACGCTCTATTACATGAGCGACCGCAGCGGCGCGGAAAACATCTGGCGGGTGCCGCTGGGCAGCGGCAGCGAGTCGGCATTGACCACCTTCACCGACGGCCGCGTGCTGTGGCCGAGCCTGGCGGCGAACGGCAAGCTGCTGGCGTTCGAGCGCGACTTCGGCATCTGGACGCTGGACCTGGCCAGCGGCCACGCCGCGCCGCTGACGATCACCCTGGCCGGCGCGATCCGCGGCCCGCAACCGGAACACGAGAACCTCAGCCACGGCTACAGCCAGATCGCATTGTCGCCGGACGGCAAGAAGCTGGCGTTGATCGCGCACGGTGAGGTGTTCGCCACCGACGCGGCCAAGGGCGGCCACGCGCGTCGCCTCACCCGCACCGCGGCGGAAGAATATGACCTGGCCTGGGCGCCGGACAGCCGCCGCCTGGTCTACGCCTCCAGCCGCGACGGCCACGGCCAGCTTTACCTGTACGACTTCGCCAGCGGCAAGGAAACCGCACTGACGCACGCCGCCGGCAGCGACACCGCGCCGCGCTTCTCGCCCGACGGCAAGCAGCTGGCCTTCCTGCGCAACGACCGCGAGCTGTGCGTGCTCGACATCGCCAGCGGCAAGTTGCGCAGCGTGGTGAAGGCACGCATCGACCTGCCGCGCCCACTCGACTCCGCCGCGCCGTTCGCGTGGTCGCCGGACGGGCGCTGGCTCGCCTACCTCGACTACGGCCCGCGCATGTTCCGCAACGTGCACGCGGTGGCGCTGGCCGACGGCAGGCAGGTGATGCTGAGTTCACTGGCCAACACCGACGCGGACAACGTGTCGTGGAGCGCCGACGGCCGCAGCGTGCTGTTCACCACCGGCCAGCGCACCGAGGAGGGCCAGGTCGCGCAGGTCGACCTGCTGCCGCGCACGCCGGTGTTCCGCGAGGACCGCTTCCAGGACCTGTTCAAGGCCAAGGCCGACGACGACAAGCGCAAGGGCAAGGGCAAGGGCAAGGATGGCGACCGCGCCGACGACAAGCCGCCGGTGAAGCCCGTGCGCATCGACGCCGACGGCATCCGCGAGCGGCTGAGCCTGCTGCCGGTGGGCCTCAACGTCGGCGCCGCGCAGATCAGTCCGGATGGCAAGACCCTGCTGCTCACCGCCGAGGTCGCCGGCACGACGAACCTCTACAGCTGGTCGCTCGACCCGCTGGCCAAGGAGCCGCCGGTCGCGCGCCAGCTCACCCACACGCCGGGCGACAAGCAGGACGCGCAGTTCAGCGCCGACGGCAAGCAGGTGTTCTACCTCGACGCCGGCAAGATCCAGTCGCTGGCGCTGGGCGACAAGGATGACGCCAAGCCCGCGGCGCTGGCCGTCGATGCCGCGATGGAAGTGGATTTCGACAGCGAGAAGCGGGTGGTGTTCGAGCAGGCCTGGAGCTGGTTGCGCGACACCTTCCACGACCCGGCCATGCACGGCGTGGACTGGAACGCGGTGCACACCACCTACGCGCCGCTGGTCGCCAACGCGGCCACACCCGCCGCGCTGTACCGCCTGCTGAACCTGATGGTCGGCGAACTCGACGCCTCGCACTCCGGAGCCCGCGCGCCGCAGAAGCGCGAGTCGATCACCGGCCGGCTCGGCCTGATGTTCGACCGAGCCGAGTACGAGCAACACGGCCGCCTGCGCATCGCCAGCGTGCTGCCGTTGTCGCCCGCCGCCGTCGCCGGCGGCATCGAAGCCGGCGACTACCTGCTGGCGATCGACGGCGAGCCGCTGGATGCCGGCAGCAACCTGGCCCAACGCCTCGCCCACCGCATCGACGACAAGGTCGACCTGCGCATCGCCGCCAACGCCGCCGGCACGCGTGCCCGCGAGGTCGCGGTCAAGCCGATCGACTCCGGGGATCTCTCCGAACTGGTCTACCGCGCGTGGACGGCGGACAACCGCGCCTACGTGGCCAAGGCCAGCGGCGGGCGCCTGGGCTACGTGCACCTGCGCGACATGTCGTATGCCTCGCTGCAGGATTTCTACAAGGACCTCGACGCGCAGAACGCCACCCGCGACGGCGTGGTCATCGACATCCGCAACAACTTCGGCGGCTTCGTCAACGCCTACGCGCTGGACGTGCTCGCGCGCCGCCCCTACCTCAACATGACCTTCCGCGGCTTCGACCAGGCCGAGCCGGCGCGCAGCATCCTCGGCCAGCGCGCACTGGAACGCCCCACCGTGCTGATCACCAATCGCGTCACCCTCTCCGACGGCGAAGACTTCTCCGAAGGCTACCGCGCGCTGGACCTGGGCAAGATCGTGGGCGAACCCACCGCCGGCTGGATCATCTACACCTCGGCCGGCAAGCTGATCGACGGCGGCACCGTACGCCTGCCCTTCATCACCATCACCGACAACCACGGCCAACCGATGGAAGGCCACCCTCGCCCGGTGGACATCCCGGTCAGCCGACCGCTGGGCGAATCGTTCCAGGGCAAGGACAGCGAACTCGATGCGGCGGTGCGCAGTTTGCTGGGGACGGTGGGTGGGGCGGGCACGAATTGAGACGGTGCTGTTCGTCGGAGGGCGGTAATCCCCCGGCAGAGCGCGATGCCCGGTCGCAGATGCTTGCTTCGCTCAAGGCGTTGAACGAAGAGTACCGGACACGCATCCTCGCTCAATGGATCGAGTCAAATCCCGGCACCCGGCTGGCGCATTGGTGGAAATATGACGCCCCTAGAGCCTCTCCTCCCTGTGCAGGAAGGTTCGCGGGAACCAAGACGGGCGCGAGGATGCCCGAACCGCGCCAGCTCATCTCCGGCGGTGGCGTACCGCTCCACGAAGCCACCGCCCATGGGCCAGCGTACCGCTACGGCATCCCGAACTGGTGTGGCGGTCCGGAAGCGCTCCGGTGTTCGAATCGCAGCACGCCTACCTGAAGCGACACGGCCTACTAGAGCCGGATGAGCGCAAGCCGCGCACCGAACCGCACCCGCACCCGTCGCGAATCGAACCGGCGCGGGCAGCAGCTAGCATTTTGCCGTAACCTTGCGCGGCGTTTGGCTGATCTTCAGTGAGCCGTCTCGCACTATCACCGAGTAGGTCTTGACCTTCACAGGCGAAGCGTTCTGCGTGGCTTTCGTTGCAACAGCACCAGTTCGCTCCGCGGTGCGCGGGGAGCGCACCGCACCGCCAGCAAAGACTGCCTTGCCGGAATTCATATACTGATTAGAATTCATCTGCATACCCCGTATGTTTGTGCTGCAGTTTTGGTTCGTTCAGCATCTCGAACCGTTCGCCTCGCTTAAGCACGCCGATGTGTGTCCTACCACCAACGACAGGGATGCCTCGCGCGAAGCGTTGCATACCCGACTGAATGTTGACAAGTAGCTCGACGAAATCTATCGCGTATTGTGTGGACAGGTTCCCATAGTCGATGTCAGCGGTCACCGAATCCCAAGGAAGCGTAGGAATCTGCTCTTCATGAACCTGAATATCTAGTCCATCGGGTAACGATACGCCTGCAGCCGTTATTGCTTTGGAAAGATCGTCGATCGTGTTCTCCCGCTGCTGCTTCATTGCCCGTGCGAGCTCACGAGAGACTTTATATTGCAGCAATCCATCAGATCCTCGCAGCAGACGTTCGACATAGTCGGCAGTCCCACCCCAGCAGACGCCGGTGTGTTGGTTTTCGGGGAACTGCTCCATCAAAGAGTCGGCCCCACAATCTATGCGGAAAATTCTTCCGCTTTCATCGTCTAGCCCATAGCCCGCGACAATGAATTGAACGGTACTGAAGTACTGAATATCGGGTAGCCCCGATCTATTAAATTCCTCATGCCATAATGCACACATAAAGTCCTTAAACGCCGCGGCTACACCTTCGACCGTGTTGAAGATCTTTTTCTCGGCGGTTATCTTTCGTCGAAAGCGCTTCGCTTGTTCAGCGATAGTTACGCCTCCGATAATAGCTAGGCCTGCAGTTACGGCCGCGACGCTAGTATCGTCGTCTTGGTAAAGGCAGAACATCTTATTCACGCCCCCAAGCACCGTTGTTGCCATTTGCTTGGTATTGTTTATGTTAAACCTAAGCAGGTTGTTGCCGTCCTCATCAATAACTGGCACACCGTCTTTATCAAGCACAAACAGACTATTCCCGTCGCGGTAGGGCAGAACTGCGGTTTCAACTACGCTCGAAATACTGTCACAACCCAGCACTATGCCGTCGTATGTGCAGAGTGCGATGTTAATTGTCATATTCCCTCCTTGGGTGTAGATAACACCTCATACGTAATGCGTGCTACTGATGCGTGCTTGTATCGCTGGTAAACCGGATAGCTTCTCCCTCGACGACAACGTGCAAGCGAGCCGCCAGCAAGCAGCTAATCAAAACCTTCATGTTGTCTCCCCTGTCCGGTCAGGCAGTCTACCTTCTTCTTCCAAGTATTCACCCGAAATGAACAGTCATGCTACCCATCTCGCATGGGGTATCGATGTTCGCCTACCTTCGCCCGCGCCCCGCGCCGATACCCTCGCCCCCGGCAGGCCGCTAGATTGGACATGCCCTGCAAGTCCGGCCACAAGCCGACGGGAGACAGGCGCGAGCCGACAACGGAAGTCAGGTGGAACCGAGGACCAGGGCAGCTTCTTCGACCATGCAGGCGTGTGCAGGAGGGCCGCGCGCTGCCCGACGCATACCCACATAGCGGCCCCGGCCCCGGATTGCGGTTTCGGTAAGAACCCACGGAGTTTCGTGACTCTTTCGTGAGTCGGAAGATATTTCGACGTAAGTCGCTGATTTAATGGTGCGCCCGGCGGGATTCGAACCCACGACCACCGCCTTCGGAGGGCGGTACTCTATCCAGCTGAGCTACAGGCGCATTGTGTGGCCGCGCGCGGGGGCCGGTAGCCGGACCGCGGGGAGCGGCAGTATAGCCGAGTTGGTTGCAGGTGGTCAGGCGGGTGGAACGGGGAAACATCCGGCGCGGCGAATGCCGTTGTCACGCGGCGTTGTGGCGCCCCGCTTCGGGCGTACCCTCATCCGGCGCTTCGCGCCACCTTCTCCCGGAGGGAGAAGGATCTGGCAAACGCATCCAGTCAGAGGGGTTTCAGCAGCTCGGCCAGGGTGTCGGGTTTGCTGGTGTCGCGGACCAGGTGCGGGTATTTCAGGCCGTCGTGGTAGGCGATGCGCACGGTCTTGTACTCGTCGAAGTTTTTCACCAGCAGTTCGATGGTGGCGTTCTTGTCCGTGGCCGCGGCGGTGATGGCGTCCTTGAGGTCGTCGGCGCCGTAGTCGTGGCCGTTGACGGCGATCACGCTCATGCCGGGGGCGACGCCGGCCTTGAACGCGGGGCCGTCCCACAGCACATCGGCGATGCTGCCGTCGTTGCCGATCGACAGCCCCAGCGAATAGGTGAAGTCAGCCTGGTGGCGGCGTTTCTCGGCGGCCTTCACCGCGTCGGTGGGCTGGTCGGTGTAGACCAGTTTCCAGCCGTGCGAGGCGATGCCGCCGGTCAGCGGGCCGTGGCCGTCCAGGCGCGTGCGCAGGTAGCCGGCCCAGTCGAACGGCGCAATGTCGTTGAGGGTGCCGACCACGTCCTCGAAGGTGTAGGTGTTGACGTTCCACTGGCCGCTGTCCATGCCGAAGAACGCGCGGGCGAAATCGTCGATGGAGCGCTTGCCGCGGCTGAGTTCGCGCAGCTTGCCGTCGACGTCGAGCCAGATCATCTCGCCGGCGGAGTAGTAATCCTCGCTGGCCTGGTAGTTGCGGTAGGGCAGCGGTGCGCGCTTGGCGATCACCGGGTCGTTGGTGGTGTCCTGCACGTTGCGCCAGCTGGCCAGGCCGGGGCGGCCGCGGTCGTAGGTGGCGGCGACGTAGGCCAACGTGTCGCGGGTATGCTCCTCGCTCCACAGGCCCGAGCGCGCGGCCATCACCTGGCCCCAGAACTGGGTCTGGCCTTCGTACACCCACAGCAGGCTGTCGCCCATCGGCACGTTGAAGGTGGGCGTGTAGAGATCGGCACCGCGGCGATACTTGCCGTCCCACGAATGGTTGAACTCGTGCGAGAACAGGTCGCGCGCGGCGACGTTCTTCTTCCACTCGGTGAAGAAATCGGCCGAGGTACCGTCCTCGCTGGAGCGGTGGTGCTCCAGCCCGTTGCCGCTCATCTTGTCGCTGAGCGAGACCAGGAAATCGTAGTGGTCGTAGTGGTGCGCGCCGTACAGCTTGTACATCTGCTGCACCAGGCCGCGGAACGCCTTGAGCTGCTCGGGCTTCACTTCGAGGTACTTCGGCGCGTCGGCGACGATGTCCATGTACACCGGGGCCTTGGCGCCCGGGTCGAGGTCCAGCCGCTTGAAATGCCTGCCGGCGTAGATCGGCGAGTCGACCAGGTTCTCGTAGTCGATCGGCCTGAAGTGGATCGTGTTGCCCTCGCGCGAGGCAACCTCCAGCGCGGTGCCGGCCTGCCAGCCGGCCGGCAGCGTCACGCTGGCCTGGGCCGGGATCCGGCGCGTGTAATAGCCGGCCGGGTACAGCGTCACCGCGTTCCACTGCAGGTTGAGCATTTCCGGCGTCATCACCACGCGGCCCTGGCGGCGATCCTGCGGTGACAGGTACTGGAACCGCGCCTCCACCTCGGTGGCCCCCTCCGGCACCACGACGTGGAAGGCGTAGACGTCCAGCGAATCGCGCGTCCACGGCAGGGTCTTGCCGTTGGCGGTGACCACCAGCCCGGCGAGCTTGTCGATCGGCCCGGTGGGCGAGTGGTTGCCCGGCAACCACTGCGGATAGAGCAGGGTCAGCGGGCCGGGCTGCGCCGGGATCACCTCGTGCACGCGGAAGATGCGATGGGTCACGTCGCTGGCATCCACGCTGATCTTCAGGCTGCCCTGATAGGGCACATTCTGCGCGGCCGGGACATCGGCGATCGCGCTGAAGCTGGCCAGCGCCAGGGCACTGGCGGCGACGGCGGCGGCGAGGCGGGTGAACTTCAAGGGCGGCTCCGGGATGATGGCATGAGGTGGCGTCGGTCTCGCCGGACGCGCGGGGAGGCGGCCGACATGAGATGGCGGCCGGGAACGAACGCGGGCCTTCGATGCTAGTGCGCGCCGTCGGCGACCACCCCTGCCGAAGGTCACGATCGCCGCGCCGGCATGGCCGCGAGGCGCATCCTGGCGTTGGCACTCATCGTGCTTTGCTCCACGCAAACCACTCCGGATATTCCGACCGCCGCCATGCCCGCCCCCACCGCCAAGCCACAACCCAGCGAAGACGCCGCGTTCCGCCGCGACTACGCCGGCTATCTGGCGCAGCGCATGGGGCCGATGATCCACGCGCTGATGGCGGTGGCGCTGTGCGCCTACCTGCTGGCGCTGGTGGTGCGCGGCCTGCTCGGCGCCACTCCGAACGAGTTGCTGTGGCAGCTGATCCCGGCCCCGCCGATGCTGCTGGTGATCATCGCCGCGCGGCAGTGCCGCGAGCCGCTGACCCTGCGCATGCTCGCCCTGCTGTGCGTGGTGCTGCTGCAGATCGGCATCAACCTCACCGGGTTGGGCAGCGCGGCCGGCGTGCGCCAGCCGCTGCCGGGCCTGCTGCTGCCGGTGGCCTCGTCGGTGATCTGGTTCGGCCGCTGGGATTTCCTGATCGCGATGGCGCTGTGCGCGCTGGGACCGCTGCCGATGCTGCTGCACCTGGGCGACGGCGAGCGCACCTTGCAGTACTCGGTGTACATGGCCATCTCGGTGTCGCTGGCGACGGTGCTGCGCGCGTTCATGGCGCGCACCCTGCTCGAACAGTTCAAGCTGGAGCGGCGCCTGCGCGAACGCGCCGAGACCGACGGCCTCACCGGCGTCCTGCTGCGCAACCGCTTCCTCGACCTGGGCCGCATCGCGCTGCACGAAACGCAGCAACTATGCCAGCCGATGGCAATGCTCTTTCTGGATGCCGACCACTTCAAGCGGATCAATGACGAATATGGCCACGCCGCCGGCGACGCCGCGCTGGTGGCCATGGCCGCGCGCTTGCGCACGCAGGGTCGTCGCCACGACCTGATCGGCCGCATTGGCGGCGAGGAATTCGCCATGCTGCTGCCCGGCGTGGACCTGGAGCAGGCGCTGCTGCGCGCCGAGCAACTGCGCCTGGCGGTGGCCGCCAGCCATCACCCGGGCGGACACCTGAGCGTCAGCATCGGCGTGGCGGTGTGCACGCCCGGCTGCTGCGACAGCGTCGAGAGCCTGCTGGCCCGCGCCGACCTGGCGATGCGCCAGGCCAAGCGCGAAGGCCGCGACCGCGTGGTCACGGCCCTCGCCGGCGCCTGAGCCGGTCAGGACCCGCCGGCGGCGAGCTTGCTGTGGCGCATGCCGTAGAGGAAATAGATCGCCAGGCCGATCGCCATCCAGATCACGAAGCGCCACATGGTGACGATGTCCAGCCCGCCGATCATGTGGAACTGGCCGTCGGTGACCCACGGCCAGCCGATGATCAGGAACAGCGAGAACACGATGCCCAGCGGCGCCAGCAGCCACAACGCGGGGGTGCGGAAGCGCCGCTCCAGCTCCGGCTGGCGGATGCGCAGGATCAGCACCGAGGCGCAGATCACGATGAACGCGGACAAGGTGCCGATGTTGACCAGCTCGGCCAGTTCGCGGATCGGCAGCAGGCCCGCCGCCAGCGCGGTGAACACGCCCAGCACCAGGGTCGGGCGGTGCGGCGTGCCGTACTTCGGATGCGACTTGGCGAACCACGCCGGCAGCAGGCCGTCGCGCGCCAGCGCGAACCAGATGCGCGCCGCGCCCAGCATGAAGGCGAACACCACGCTGGCGATGCCGCACACCGCGGCGACGTTGATGATGCCGCTGACCCAGTGCAGGTCGCGCGCGGCGAACACCGCGCTGACCGGCGCCGAGCTGGCCAGGATCATCTCCGAGCACTGCCCGGCGACCTCGGACGGATCCACGCAGCCGTTGTACGGCACCATGCCGGTGAGCACCAGCGAGATGGCCAGGTACATCGCCATCGCCACGCCCAGCGAGGCGATCACCGCCAGCGGCAGGTCGCGTTGCGGGTTCTTCGACTCCTCCGCCGCGGTGGTCAGCGTGTCGTAGCCGAATACCGCGAAGAACACGATGCTGGCCGCCGCCAGCATGCCGCTCACGCCGTAGCGCGTGCCGCCGGTGGCCGCCGCGTCGTGCACCAGCGGCGGGACGAACGGGGTCCAGTTGGCCGTGTTCACGTAGAACGCACCCACCACCACCACCACGATCACGCCGAGCACCTTGAGCGCCACCACCACCGTATTGAAGCGCGCGCCGACCTCGGTGCGTGCCACCTGCAGCGCGGCCACGCCCAGCGCCACCAGCATCGCGATCAGGTTGATGCCGCGCCCGCTGTCCGGATGCGCCGGGTCGTAGGCCGCCTGCAGGAACACCGGCAGGTGCAGGCCGGTGATCTGGGCGATCAGCGATTGCAGGTAGTTCGACGTACCCGCCGCGACCACGCCCACGATCAGCGCGTACTCCACCAGCAGGTCCCAGCCGATGATCCATGCGGGCAATTCGCCCAGCACCGCATAGCCGTAGGTGTAGGCGCTGCCGGTGACCGGGATCATGCCGGCGAACTCGGCGTAGGACAGCGCCGCGCAGGCGCTGCCGATGCCGGCCACCAGGAAGCTCAGGATGATCGCCGGGCCGGCGTTCAACGCCGCCTCGTTCGGCGCCAGCACGAACACGCCCACGCCCACGATCGCGCCCACCCCGATCGCGGTGAGCTGCCACACGCCCATGGTGCGGCGGAAATCCCGGCTGGCACCTGCCTCGGCCTGCAGTTGCGCGACCGACTTGCTGCGTATCAGTTTGCTGAAGAAACCCATAGGGTGCTCCCCTTGAAATCAGCGCACAGCATAACAAGTCGCGGGGGTCGGGCCAGGCGTGGCCCGGCGGTATGGCGTTTGGACGTCCAAATGGGTGCCGCACGTCCACACACCCTCTCTGCAAGGGTGCATCCGGTGCACGATGCGTTTGGCCGGGATTCGGGATTCGAAAAGACATCGACTCTCCCGAAACCGTTCGGGCTGAGCGTAGCGCCGCAGGCGCGAAGTCGAAGCCCCGCGCCAGCTCTGCCTTTCGAGTCCCTCGCTCCTCAGAACTGCAGCCATCCATGGCTGCTCCCCGCGTGCGCCGCTGCGCGGCTGCGCGGCTGCGCGGCTGCGCTCAGGGTGAACGGTGGAAGGAAGGCTTCGACGCGTGGGCGGGCGGTGCCGCCTACGGGTTGGGGGCGGCGTGCAGGGACTCGGGTGGGCGCAGGCCGGCCAGCCAGGGCAGCGCGACGGCGCTGGCGCCGAACAGCACGACGATCGCCGCGGCAACGCGTTCGTCGAGCGGGTCGACGCCGAACCAGCGGCCGAGCAGCAGCGGCACCACCGCGGTCAGCACGGTGCGCAGGCCCTCCAGCCAGAACGCGCGGCGACGGCCTTCCATCAATGCGCCGATCACGCACAGGCTGGCCACCATGTACAGCGCATAACCGAACAAGGTGGCGAAGTCCGCGTGCGCGGTGAGCCCCAGGAAATGCGTGGCCATGCCCAGCAGCAGGGCAAACTGCAGCAGGCAGTACGCGGCCATCGCCGGCGCCATCGGCGGGTCGTAGACGGCGCGATGGATGTCGTACGCGGGCTTGGGGAAGCGCGCGGCCACGTCGGCGGGACGCCAGCCGGGCCGACGGAACCACACCTGCAGCTTGTCGCGCCAGCGTCGCGCATGCCACGCATCGACCGCCGCCGCCCAATACACCTCGGCGTTCGCCCACAGCGGGTTCCAGCTTCGCAGCGGCGCGCGGGTGCCGTAGACCGGCCTGTCGGCGTCGTCCTCCTCGACGAAGGTGCCGAACAGGCGATCCCACACGATCAGGATGCCGCCGTAGTTGTGGTCGAGGTAGCGGTCGTTGGTGGCGTGGTGCGCACGATGGTTGGATGGCGAGCAGAACACGCGGTCGAACCAGCCCAGCTTGCCGACCTGCTCGGTGTGCACCCAGAACTGGTACAGCAGATCGATCAGCGCCACCGCCACGAACACTTCCAGCGGATAGCCGAGCAGCGCCATCGGCAGGTAGAAGATCCAGCCGAGCAGGCCGCCGGTACTGGTCTGGCGCAGCGCGGTGGAGAGGTTGTACTGCTCGCTCTGGTGGTGCACCACGTGCGCCGCCCACAGGATGTTCACCTCGTGCCCCATCCGGTGCAGCCAGTAATAGAGCAGGTCGTACAGCAGCAGCGCGCTGATCCACACCCACAGGCTGTGCGCCGGCAGCGCGAACAGCGCCAGGTGCTCGACGCACCACGCATAGATGCCCAGCGTGAGCAGCTTGGTGAACACCCCGGCGATCTGCGACATCACGCCCAGGCCGATGCTGTTGACGGTGTCGTTGCCGCGATAGACGCGCTGGCCGCGCACGCGCGCGACGATGAACTCCAGCGCGATCAGCGCGAAGAAGAACGGCGTCGCCCAGGTGATGATGAGCTCGGAGGTATTCATGCCGTCGATGCCTGCGTCACGCCCGCCATGCCATCGTCCCGCGCCACCGAGCGGGCGATGAACCACACCGCCGCGTAGTAGCTGCCGAGCACCCACACCGCGGCCAGCGGCAGCGCGCCGTGGAAGCGGTCCCAGGCCAGCAGGCTGTCCCCGAGCATGAACAGCGCTCCGCCGATCGCCGCACGCCGCGCCGGCCGCGCCAGCACGTCGCCGGCGTGCACCCAGGCGCGCGCCAGTGCCTGCGCCGCCATCGCCGCCAGCACCAGCGCATAGACCACCACCGCGCCGCGCAGCGCCGGCGGTATGGACGGCCAAAGCCACGCCAGGTTCAGCGCCGCCAGCAGCAGGCAGCCGAACCAGGCCAGCGGGCGCGTGCCCAGGCGGCTGTCGCCGAGAAAGCCGCTGATGAAGTAGAGATGGCCGATGAGAAAGGCCACCAGGCCGGCCACGAACAGATCCGCCGGCCACATCAGCAACACGTCGCCGAGCAGCGAACAGATCAACCCGACCACGATCCGGCGCCGATAGCGCGACGTGATCGGCGGCCACGCCAGCGCCGCGACGATCACCAGCACGGTGGCCAGCGGCTTGGCTATCCAGTGCAGCCATTGCCACGCGTCGGCGCCTTCGCCGAACGCGCCGCCGAGCATGGCGGCGAGCGCAGCGCACGCCACCATCGGCGCGAGGGCGCGGCGAAACGCGGGAGACGTGCTGGCGACAGTGGACATGGGCGACGGGCGTCGTGGCGACGACGCGATCATAGCGAGCTTTCGCCCTGCGCGGCCTGCACGAGCGCGTCGACCGCCTGCCGCCCGCTGGCCGGATCGTCGGTGAAGAACGCATCGATGCCGGCGTCGAGGTAGGCGCCGATCTGCGCGACCAGCCCGGCGCGGTGGCGCGCGTGCGGATCGTCGCCGCGGCGGAACACCGGGGCGAGGAAGGTGTTCTCCGGGCGGAACGTCCACGGATGCACTTCCAGCCCGACCGCGTGCGCGTCATGCACCAGGCGCGTCGGCGGATCGAGGCGGCCATCGGCGTTCCACGGGATGACCGCGCGCAGCTCCGGGCCGATTGCGTCGGCGTAACCGGCGACCTCGCGCAAGCCTTCCGCGGTCATCATCCGCGCGTAGTCCAGCGTGCCGCCGGCGGCCACCACGTCGTACGGCTGCGCCGGCGGCACGTCGAGCAGTTGCAGCAAGCGGACGTTCGGGTGCGCGGTGCCGAGCCGTTCGCGCAGGTAGCGCAGGTTGCCGATCTCGAAGGACTGGATCTCCACCGTCGCCGTGCGCGTGTGCGCATGCCCGGCGAGCGTGGCCAGCAGCAGGTCTTCCAGCGGCAGGCCGAGCGCGCGGAAATGGGTGCCGTGCTTGATCTCCGGCACGATGCCGATGAGCCGTCCGCAGGCGGCGGATTCGGCGGCGGCAAGCTCGATCACTTCCTCCAGCGTGGCGATCGGCAACTGGCCGTCGTGCGCGGTGCCGCGCAACTGCGGCAGGCGTTCGCGCGTGCGCAGCGTCTTCAGCTCGGCCAGGGTGAAGTCCTCGGTGAACCAGCCCGTCACCGCCACGCCGTCGATGTGCCGGGTCGCGCGGCGCGCGGCGAACTCGCGCCGCGCGCCCACGTCGGTGGTGCCGCCGATCTCGTTCTCGTGGCGCACCACCAGCACGCCGTCGCGGCTCATCACCAGATCCGGCTCGATGAAATCCGCGCCATCGGCGATCGCGCGCGCGTACGACGCCAGGGTGTGCTCGGGCTGCCATGCCGGCGCACCGCGATGGCCGATCACGCCGACGCGCGCGGCCAGCGGTTTTTCGCGAGGCGTGGAGACCATCGGCACGGCGCACTCCGCAACGGATCGGGAGGCCAGCATAGCCGCGCGTGGCGGAAACCTCAGTCCGGCCGATACATCTGCTTGTACACGCGGCTCACCTGCTGCTGCAGGTCGCCCGACTGCCGCGCCTCGTCGAAGGCGTCGTTGATCTGCCGCTCGCTCTGGTGCAGCGTGCGCAGGAACAGGCGCTCCTCCGGCGACAGCCCCAGCGCGTCCATCTGCCGCTCCAGCGCAGCGGCGGCGCACACGGCGGCGGCGCTCGGCGGGGGCGTAACGGCATCGGGAAGGCGGCGAGTCATGTCCATGGCGAAGCAAGACGCTTGCCAGCACGCCGCCGATCGCGCCAACGCAGGCCTGGCGCGTGGCGCGGGCGCCCGGCCGGCCCGTGCAACTGCCCCCACGCGACAACCGCGAACCCTCGCCTGCCGCCCACGGTCATCACGAAGCTGAACGCGGTCGCTCACTCGTACACGTGCAGCCGGTCGAACACCCACGCGTAATAGGACGGCAGCAGCCCCGGCACGGTGCAGTCGTCGTAGCGGCCATCGCAACGATCGCGCAGGCGGCTGGAGGCGGCGAAGTACGCATCCTGCGGCAAGCCCGCCGCCTGCAGCACCATGCCGGGCAGGAACGCGATGTCGAGCATTGGATACCGCGGCAGCGCCGGCCCGGCGAAATTGCTCTTGACCATGTAGTAGGTGAGGTAGTCGCGATACGGCTGCAGCGCCGGCGGCAGGCTGCGCGGCAGGTCGCGGATCATGCCGCCGAAGGACGGCTGGTGGTCGCCGAAGTGCATCAGCACGGTCGGCTGCGGGCGGTCGAGGAAGTCGTGCTCCAGCGCGCGCATGGCCAGGTCCGAGTCGTGCAGCCGCGCCAGGTAGGTGTCGAAGTTGAGCGCCACCGCCGGCTTCAGCCCCGGCAGCAGGTTGCGGAACGCCGGCGGCAGCGACGACATCGGGTCCTCGTCGTGCGGGCCGTGCTGGTTCAGGGTGAGGATCATGATGAACACCGGTTGCCCCGGCCGCTTCACCTTGTCGTAGATGCGCTTGGCCGCGGCGAACATCTGCCGGTCGCTCTCCTCCCACTCGACCAGGCCCAGCTCGTTGACGTCGTACAGGTGATCGAAGCCGTAGTCGCGATACGCGTTGCGGCCGTTGATGAAACTGCCGACGGTGGGATAGATCGCGATGGTGCGGTAGCCCAGGCGGCGCAGCAGTTGCGGCAGCGAATCGCGCACGTGCGGCGCCAGCACGTAGGGCGCGTACATGCCGCCGGGGCCGAAGATGTCCTGCGGCATGCCCGTCAGGCTGGCGAACTCGCTGACCCAGGTGCCGCCGCCGAACGTATGCGTGCGCAGCACGCCGCTGCCGCGGGTGCGCGCATCGGTCTTGAACATCGCCGCGCGGCAGGCCGGCACGCTGCAGTCGGTGAAGTTGGCCGGGTCGAACGTGCTCTCCTCCAGCACCTGCACGATGTCCGGGTACGGCGGCGGGCGATTGGACGGCAGCCCCTGCGCGGCCGCACCCCACACGCGCTCCGCCTCGCCGTCGCCGCTCATCGGCGGCAACCGCACCGCCGCGTCGCGGAAGCTGACGAAGAAGTTGGTCAGGTGCGCGTCGTCGGAGAGCTTCTCCCAGGTGTTGCGCGCGTGCACCCCGGCAAACGGACCGCCCGGCCACATGCACCACCACCACGCCGACGCGCCCATCAGCAGCCCCGCGCCGCGCAACAGCCACGCCGGCCGCGCGCGCCAGGTGGCGAACACGCGCCAGTCCCAGCGCCAGGTGAGGTAGAGCAGCGGCGGCAACAGCACCAGCAGGCCGATGCCGAGCAGGTACAGGTGCGGATAGTGGCGCAAGGTGTCGAGCAGGCTGCTGCGCACGTAGTAGACGAAGTCCGCCGGCATCAGCTGCTCGTCGAGGTAGCGCAGCTTCATCACCGCGATGAACTTCAGCGCGACGAACAAGCTGCCGGCGAGCAGCAGCGCGCTGGCGAAGCGCGCCAGCACGGCCATCAGCACCACGGCGCTGCACAGCATCAGCGAGGTGACAAACACGCGTTGCAGCGGCAGCGGCTCGCGCCAGGCCGTGCATGCCACGCACAGCACGAACAGCAGCACGGCCCCCGCACACACCGCCGGGCCGCGGACGCGGCGCCATGGAATCGAACGCATGAGCTGAGCCATCCCCCTGCAGGACCGAGCCTGCAACCGCATCTTACGACCTCGTCGGGCACCGCGGCAGCCGTCCGATCTGCTAGCTTTGGCCGTCCCCTCAGCGGCTGTTCCCGGAACCTTCATGTCCGTCCGATCCACCCCGTTCGCCCTCCCCCTGCTGGCGCTGGCCGCACTGGCGCTGGCCGGCTGCTCCGCGCTGCCGTGGCGCTCCGGCCGCGTGCCCGACGGCGCCCGCGCGCAGGTGGCGATCCTGGAAACCACCGACATCCACGCCACCGTGCTCAGCTACGACTACTACCGGCTGAAGGACGATCCCACGGTCGGCTTCGAGCGCACCGCCACGCTGATCCGGCGTGCGCGCGCCGAGTACCCCAACCATTTCCTGTTCGATTCGGGCGACACCATCCAGGGCAGCGTGCTGGCCGACTACCAGGCGCTGGTCAAGCCGGTGGCCTGCGACCAGGAACTGGCGATGTACCGCGCGATGGACGCGGTCGGCTACGACGGCGGCACGCCCGGCAACCACGAGTTCAACTACGGGCTGGGCTTCCTGTCCCAGGTCACCGGCACGCCGATGAACGTCGACGGCAGCCGCAGCACGCATTGCGCCGGGCCGCATTTCCCGCTGGTGCTGGCCAACGTCTACAGCACACGCGATGGCGCGCCGATCTTCAAGCCGTGGACGATCGTGCAGAAGACCATCGACGCCTACACGCCCGACGGCAGCCACATCAGGGTGCCGCTGAAGGTCGGCATCATCGGCTTCACCCCGCCGCCGATCATGCAGTGGGACCAGCACCACCTGGCCGGCAAGGTCACCGTCGCCGGCGTGGTCGAGGCCGCGCGCAAATACCTGCCCGAACTGCAGGCGCAACATCCCGACCTGGTCGTGGCGTTGCTGCACGGCGGCCTGGACACCCACCCCTACACCAGCGACATGGAGAACGCCGGCTGGTACCTGGCCGGCGTGCCCGGCATCGAGGTGCTGCTGCTCGGCCACTCGCACACCGAATTCCCCGGCCCGCGCTACGCCGGCATGAAGGACGTCGACGCCCGCCGCGGTTTCGTGCGCAACGTGCCGGCGGTGATGGGCGGCTTCTTCGGCAAGGACCTGGGCCTGGTCGCGCTGGTGCTCAACCGCCAGGACGGCCGCTGGGTGGTCGACCGGGACAACAGCCACAGCGAGGTGCGGCCGATCTGCAAGGACAAGCACGACTGCGTGCCGGCGGACCCCGCGATCGCGCCACTGGTGGCGGGCGTGCAGCAGGCCGCGGTCGCCTACGTCAACACGCCGATCGGCACGAGCGCGCTGCGCATGAGCAGCTACTTCGCCGACGAGGGCAACATGACCGCGCTGGCGCCGGTCAATGCCGCGCAGATCGACTACGTGCGCCGCGAACTGCCGCTCACCCATCCCGAGCTGGCCGACGTGCCGGTGCTCGGGGCCGCCGCCGCGTTCCGCACCGGCTTCGGCGGCCCGGCCGACTACACCGACGTGGCCGCCGGCCCGCTGACCCTGCGCAGCGCCGCCGACCTGTACTTCTATCCCAACACGCTGGCCGCGGTGAAGATCGACGGCGCCGGCCTCAAGGCCTGGCTGGAGCAGTCCGCGCGGCGCTTCAACCGCATCGACCCGGAGCAGACCGGCGAGCAGGCGCTGATCAACAGCCGCTACACCGGCTACAACTTCGACCAGATCCAGGGCGGCATCCACTACGTGATCGACGTGTCCAGGCCGGCCGGCGAGCGCATCACCACGCTCACCTTCCAGGGCAAGCCGGTCGCGCCGACGCAGCCGTTCGTCGTGGTCACCAACAACTACCGCGCCAGCGGCGGCGGCCACTTCCCCGGCCTCGACGGCAGCAACATCGTGCTGGCCGCGCCCGACGGCACGCGCGAGATCCTGGCCCACTGGATCGAGCGCAAGCAGCACCTCGACGCGGCCGACCTCGAAGCCACCTCCTGGCGGTTCGCCCCGCTGAATACGCGCGGCCCGGTGGTGTTCACCGGCGCGGCGAACAAGCTCGATGTGGCGAAAGCGGCAGGGCTGCACAACATCCGCCAGCTCAAGGACAACGGCGACGGCACGGCGGTGTACGCGGTCGACCTGTCACACTGAAAGCGGCCAGGCCCGTTGCCGCGCCGCAACGGGCTTGCGCGCGGCGCAGCGCTGTTCCAATGTGCGCGGATGATCGATCGCCCTTTCCCGCCCGCGTGCGCAAGTTCCTGCTGAATCACCGCAAGCTCCTCGGCCTCGCCCTGCTGCTGATGCTGGCGCAGGCGGCCTGCGCGCAGCCGCCCACGGTGCAGTTGCAGGAACTGACCTGGACCGAGTTGCGCGCGCGCATCGAGACCGGCAGCACCACCGTCATCATCCCGATCGGCGGTACGGAGCAGAGCGGGCCGTATATCGCGCTGGGCAAGCACAACGCGCGCGCCGCGGCGCTGGCCGAGCGGATCGCGCGCGCGCTGGGCAACGCGCTGGTGGCGCCGGTGGTCGCCTACGTGCCCGAGGGCAACATCGCGCCGCCGAGCGGGCACATGCGTTTTCCCGGCACCATCACGGTGCCCGATGCCGCGTTCGAGCAGATGCTGGCGTCGGCGGCCGAAAGCCTGGCGGCGCACGGCTTTCGCCACGTCGTGCTGCTCGGCGACCACGGCGGCTATCAGCGCGACCTGCGCCGCGTGGTGGACCGGCTCAACAAGCACTGGGCCGGTTCGCCCAAGCACGCGTTCGCGCCGCCGGAATACTACGCCGCCAGCTCCCCCGGGTACGCCGCGCTGCTGCGCCGGCGCGGTTACCGCGACGACGAGATCGGCACCCACGCGGCGCTCGCCGACACCTCGCTTCAGCTGGCAGTCGCACCGTCGATGGTGCGCGCCGATACACTGCGCCACGCGAACGCGCCGGGCGCGGCCGACGGCGTCTACGGCGGCGATCCGCGTCGCGCCACCGCCGCGCTGGGCCAGCTCGGCGTGGACCTGATCGTGGCGCAGACGGTCGAGGCGATCCGCAAGGACGTCGCCGGACACTGACCTGCCCGCACCCCCCAACCGACATTCGTGGACCGGACATGCTGCCGAGGACCTTCACCATCAACGCGCACACCTCTCACCCGCACCGCCGCCGCGCCGGCTTCGCCCTGCTCGCCTGGCTCGCCAGCGGCGCGGCGTTCGCCGGCGGCGTGCAGACCGTCGCCGGCATGCCGCCGGTGACCAACCCGGCCAACCTCTATGGCGATGCCGGCGTCAACATGCTCAGCCCCGCGGTGGCCGGCGCGCTGGCGCGCATCTACGTGCCCAACCTGCGCTCGGACAGCGTCAGCGTGATCGACCCGGTGACGTTCAAGGTGGTCGACACCTTCAAGGTGGGCCGCAGCCCGCAGCACGTGGTGCCGGCCTACGACCTGCGCACGCTGTGGGTCACCAACAACGCCGAGGACCGCCCCGACGGCAGCCTCACCCCGATCGACCCGACCACCGGCAAGCCCGGCCAGGCGGTGGCGGTCGACGACCCGTACAACATGTACTTCAGCCCGGACGGCAAGCACGCCATCGTGGTTGCCGAGGAAGACGCCCGGCTCGATTTCCGCGACCCGCACACGATGGCGCTGCAGTTCCGCCTGCCGGTGCCCGGCTGCAAGGGCATCAACCACGCCGACTTTTCCATCGACGGGCGCTACGCGATCTTCACCTGCGAGTTCGGCGGCAAGCTGGCCAAGATCGACATGGCCGCGCACAAGGTGCTCGGCTACCTGCCGCTGAAACACCGCGGCATGCCGCAGGACATCCGCGTCTCGCCCGACGGCAAGGTGTTCTACGTCGCCGACATGATGGCCGACGGCGTCTACCTGATCGACGGCGACAGCTTCACCAAGATCGGCTTCATCGCCACCGGCATCGGCACCCACGGCCTCTACCCCAGCCGCGACGGCACGCGCCTGTACGTGGCCAACCGCGGCACGCACAAGATCCACGGTCCACGCAAGGGCAAGGGCAGCGTCTCGGTGATCGACTTCGCCACCCGCCAGGTCGTCGCCACCTGGCCGATCCCCCACGGCGGCAGCCCCGACATGGGCAACGTCAGCGCCGACGGCCGCATGCTGTGGCTCTCCGGCCGCTTCGACGATGTCGTCTACGCCATCGACACCACCACCGGCAAGGTGCGCAAGATCAAGGTCGGCATGGAACCACATGGCCTCACCGTGTGGCCGCAGCCGGGGCGGTATTCGT
Organism: Rhodanobacter sp. UC4443_H10; assembly: GCF_052978325.1. Taxonomy (NCBI): domain Bacteria; kingdom Pseudomonadati; phylum Pseudomonadota; class Gammaproteobacteria; order Lysobacterales; family Rhodanobacteraceae; genus Rhodanobacter; species Rhodanobacter sp. UC4443_H10. The sequence continues at coordinate 2,439,415 of NZ_CM129668.1, forward strand.
TGGGGCATACGGGGATCATGCGGTAGGGCGGTCGGGGGATGGTGGTTCGCCACGATATGGCCTGAGCGGTCGATCGCTTGCGGCAACCGAATTTCCCCGCATAACCAGCACCTGTAGGAGCGCACCCTGTGCGCGATGCTCTTGCGCTTGTTGCATTCAAAGGCAAGAGCTTTCGTCTGCCTGCGGCAGCCGAGTTACTTTCTCTTTGCGTGGCCAAAGAGAAAGATAACCAAAGAGAAAGGCCACCCCGCTTGGCGCTTGCCGCCCATCCATGGGCGGCAAGTCCGTGAGCCGGGGCCGGGCTTTTCGACAGCACATCCATGTGCTGGCGAAAAGGCATCAGCGTCCATGCCGATGCCCGCTACGCGGCCTGTCGTCCCCGACTCACCGCCGCACAGGGGCCCCGGATAGAGCAGCGGGCCATCCTGGCCCGCACTTTTCAGAAGAGCCAGAGCGGAGCCGGAGCAACGCGCCGGACGCTACCTTCTCTATTTAACTTGGCCGACTCAAACTCCACGTGCAACACCATGCCGCATCTGACATAGGCTGTTGCGATGAGAACGTACAACGAATTGACCCTGAACGAGCGAGTGGAGATCCAGCAGCGCCTGGCGTCGGGCGACAGCTTGCGAGCCATGGGAAGATCGCTGGGGCGCGCACCAAGCACGATCAGTCGCGAGTGCCGTCGAGCGAGCGCTTCCCCGGATAGCTACCAGGCGCAGGCGGCACAACATCACCGCGAGCAGTGCCGGGCCAAGCCACGGGTACCACGGAAACTGGGTGACCCCGCCCTGTGGGAGACGGTACAAGCGCTGCTGCGGGCGCGCTGGTCGCCGGAGCAGATCGCCGGGATACTGGCGCGAGGGTTTCCTGATACAGCGAGCTACCGGGTGTCCCACGAAACGATCTACACCGCGGTGTACCTGGTGCCTCGCGGCGAACTGCGCAAGGAACTGATCGGATGCTTGCGGCAAGGCCGCAGCACACGCAAGCCACGCACGCGCGGCACCGACCGGCGCGGCCAGATCCCGGACATGCAGAGCATCCACGTCCGCCCGCCAGAGGTTGCCGATCGCCTGATCCCGGGTCACTGGGAGGGCGATCTCATCAAGGGCGCAGGCAACCGTTCCTCGGTGGGCACGCTGGTCGAGCGCACCAGCGGCTTCGTGGTGCTGGCCAAGATGAGCAGCGCCAGCGCGGCCGACGCGCTGGAGAGCTTCGGCAAGGCCTTGAAGGGCATCCCCGAAGCGCTGCGCAAGACGCTGACGTACGACCAGGGCAAGGAGATGAGTTATCACGCGGCACTGACCTTGCGCACCGGCGTGCAGGTGTACTTCGCCGACCCGCACAGCCCGTGGCAGCGCGGCAGCAACGAAAACACCAACGGTCTGTTGCGGCAGTACCTGCCCAAGGGCACGGACCTGTCCGTCTACAGCCAGGCCGAGCTGGACCAGATCGCCCTGAGCCTCAACACGCGGCCGCGAAAGCGCCATCAATTCCGCACCCCGCTGGAGGTTTACAACGACCACCTCAGACTGGCTGAGGCAGAAGCAGGAACGATTCACTGATCATGTTGCACGTGGACCTTGAAACCGCCCTTCTGATTGCGTCGGGCAAGTCGGAATAACTGGACGAACGTGATGCGATTTGATCCGCGACTACTTCCACTATCTGCCGAATGCAGTACTCAAAGCGGCCGGCTAGATATAGCTGCAATGATCCCGATAAAACTGGCAAGTCCGTTCGTCGACACTTCGAAGCTTCATGCAACGATGTCGCGGCCGGCCACAGATCCGCGTCCTCGGCGTCCTTGGCCGGAGGAGTGCTGGCTCCGAAATCCTTGAAGCTTTTTACAAGGGCAAGAAGATGCTCCGCCCGCCCCACATCTGCATCTAGGTCTCGAAGGACTGAGTCTAGCCCACTTATGTCGATCTGGCTCATGGTGATCTGCATTAGGACTGCAAAATATATGTGGCCAATTCGACGCGCTGCCTAACAGATTCGATCGTATTACCTCGACCGACAAGTATCTCGTATGAAGAGCGGTTGCTTAATGCGCGAGACATAGCCGCGTTAATCTCGGCCTTGCGGCTTTCGACAGCTGTTTGAGGCTTTAGACTAAGCGCGATCATTAGCGCATCGTACAGAGGGCGGCTCGGCCGCTTGGTCGTTGGCAATCGAAATGGCGCTTGGTCAAAGACATCGACCAAACGCGACAGAGTCTGGGTGAATCGGGTTTCTAGATCATTTTCCTCTGAGGAGCCAATGTCTTTATTTCTGTCCATAAATTTATCTAGAATCCGCCGCAATGAACCAGATCGATTATTTACTATTGCATCTTGAAGCGCGAAGACTCGGAGCACAAGCTCGGCGTCAGCGAGAGAGGCAAACAATGCGTTTTTTAGTAATTCTTCAGAAGGTTCGGTGTCTTCGGTATTTTTGAATGGCGGAATTCCCCAGGTCTTTGTGAACGGGTCGGTTCGTGCCAATCGAATCAACAGTGCATTAAGTTTTCCCGGGTAGAGTGCATTACGCAACTCCTGTGGATTAAGTCTAATCCCTCCTGTATTCAAACGGTCGAACAGTACGCGGCGGACATCAATATCATCTGCGCCTACCCCCTTCGTCTCAGCGAGCAGAACAACCGCAGGCAGACTTCGACGCAGTAATCCTTTTTGTAAAACTATCGGCAGGTCATTGAATCTTTTTTTCTCTAGTTCCGGCCAGTACTCGAGACTGGAGAGAGGGAAGTCGTTTGCCAGAAAAGATCGAATAGTTTCGATCCTCTGCCTGCCATCAATGACTTCATACTCGTTATAATCGTGCTCAAATAGGAACACGGGAGGCACAGGAATGTTGAGTAGAAACGATTCGATCAAAAGTGACCGTTTCTTATTAGTCCAACGAAGTCGTCGCTGGTAACCGGGCGCAGTATCGATCAGTTCTTTGCCAGGCTGAAGCGCGTGTTTCAAGTAGTCGAGCTGATAGTCCTTAGTCTCCCGCACGACCCTTAGCTGGCTCCGGGCGTATTTCTCGCCGGGGTCCTGCGGTTGCACGGCAGCGGCCCCGGATGCTTCTGATGTCTCATCCTCGAACCACTCTTCGACTTCGTCCTGACTAACTGTTGGTTTAGTGCTCATGAGTTTTCTTTGGTTGTTCGATGGCGGAGATTTCGAGCCTAACAACTGCGGCCAGATACATATGCGCATACTTACCCATATAGGATCATCTCACAGGCGTCCCGGACGTGCCCGTACCATAGTCATTGGCACGATGGCGAAAGGTCTATGGTCGAAAGCAGAGTTCCACAATCGGCACTAGTAAATCGGAGGACCCCTTCCCGCGATCATGCGCCGAGCTTTGGCGCGGCCAGCCTCCTCAGGGCCACACCACAACCACCGTAACGATCAGCAACAACGCCAGCGGATACAAACTGGAACGATCAAACAGTCGCGCAGCAGCACGGCCATCGCGGGTCAGCCGCGAAACCGGGACGGAGGAAATTAAATAAGGTCCTTCCGGGATTCCCGTGGGTAGCTGGGGATAGGAGGATGGGCGGGAGCGGTGAGCGGAGCCCGTCCAATGCGCGATGTAGAGCTATACCGGCAGATCCTTGGTCTATCAGCACCCTGGCGAGTAGCGGATGTTCATCTGGATCTACCAGGGAATCGGGTTGAGGTAGAGGTGGATCATCCGGAGGGATGTCGCTGGCGTTGCCCCAAGTGCGACCAGGAACTGCCGGTCCATGACCATGCGCCGGCGCGCGCTTGGCGCCACTTGGATACCTGCCAGCTGCAGACGATCCTCAAGGCACGGGTGCCTCGTGTTCGCTGCCCGGATCACGGCGTGGTGCAGGTCGCGGTGCCTTGGGCCGAGCCACGCTCTCGCTTCACGTTGCTGATGGAGCGCTGGATCATCGACGTGCTGCAGCAGTGCGCCACGGTCAGTGGCACCTGCCGGCTGCTGCATCTGTCCTGGGACGAGGTGTTCGGCGTCATGGAGCGAGCGGTGCGCCGTGGTCAGTCGCGCAAGGGGCCGCTGTCGCTGCGTCGGATCGGCGTGGATGAAAAGGCGTTCCGCAAAGGCCATTCGTACACGACCATTGTCAGTGACGTGGATCGTTCCACCATCGAGTACATGGCAGATGAGCGCACGCGTGGATCGCTGGCAGAGTTCTACGAGACCCTGACGCCGGAGCAGTGTGAGCACATCCAGGCGGTGGCCATGGACATGTGGGATCCCTATTTCCAGGCCACCGTGTCGCATGTCCCCGCGGCCACCGACAAGATCGTCTTCGATCGCTTCCACATCATGCAGCACATGGGGCAAGCCGTGGATGCGGTACGCAAGGCAGAGCATCGGGCCCTGCGCGCGACCGGGGACAACACCTTGGCGCGAACCAAATACCTGTGGCTCTACAGCCGGGAAAACCTGCCCCAGCAGCGACGGCATCAACTGCGTGACCTGATGGGGCAGAACCTCAAGGTGGCTCGTGCCTGGGCGATCAAGGAGGCCTTGCGCCACCTGTGGTCCTACCGGCGTGAGGCATGGGCACGCCGTTACTTCAAACACTGGTTCCACTGGGCCACGCACAGCCGCCTGGAGCCCATCCGGCAAGTTGCCCACATGCTCAAGCGGCGTCTGGACAACATAGTCACCTACTGTCGCCTACGCATCACCAACGCCGTCGCCGAAGGCATCAACAGCAAGCTCATGGCCATCAAGCGCCGGGCCTGCGGTTACCGCAACCCCGAACACTTCAAGACCGCCGCCTACTTCTTCTGCGGCGGCCTCGATGTTTACCCACGCTAAAGCCGGAAGGACCTTAAATAAAGGAGGAAGCGGCCGGCGCGCCGCTTCCGCTTTGCTCTGGCTCTTCTGAAAAGTGCGGGCCACGATGGCCCGCTGCTCTGCCCGGGGCCCCTGTGCGGCGGTGAGGCGGGGACGACAGGCCGCGTAGCGGGCATCGGCATGGATGCCGATGCCTTTTCGCCAGCACATGGATGTGATGTCGAAAAGCCCGGCCCCGGCTCACGGACTTGCCGGGCAGGATGCCCGGCAAGCGCCAAGCGGGGTGGCCTTTCTCTTTGGTTATCTTTCTCTTTGGCCACGCAAAGAGAAAGTAACTCGGCTGCCGTAGGCAGACGAAAGCTCTTGCCTTTGAATGCAACAAGCGCAAGAGCATCGCGCACAAGGTGCGCTCCTACAGATGGTCGAGGCAGCCTGCGCACTTGGTCCGCGGACAGACCACTCGTCAAGACAGTCCACGGCCTTCCGACTCATGCACCGAGCTTCGGCGTGGCCAACCCGTTCAAGGCAACAGCACGAACGCCGTCACGATCAGCAACAACGCCAACGGATACAAACTGGAACGATCAAACAGTCGCGCCGCAGCGCGGCCATCGCGGGTCACCGCCAGCCGCACCGCCGGCACCACCAGCAGCACCACACCAGCCAGCAACACGGCGAGCTGGAACGACCAGCCCAGCATCAGCGGCGAGAGCCGCGCCAGCAGCAGGCTGCCGGCCACAGTGAGGGCGAGCAGCCCGAGCACCAGCCAGCCGGCGACGCGCAGGCCGAACACCAGCGGGATGGTGCGCGCGCCGATGGCGCGATCCTCCTCGATGTCGTTCCAGTCGGCGGGGATGTTCTGCCCGCCCACTTCCCACAGCATCAGCCAGCCCAGCATCAGCGCCAGTCCCGCCAGCGAGGGCGACGGCACTACCGCGAACACGGCGGCGACGGGGCCGGCGGATTTCACCAGGCCGCTGACCACGGTGCGCCACCAGGTGACCTTGAGCAGTTTCACGTAGGCCAGTTCCAGCAGTGCCGCGGCAAACAGGATGGCGAGGATCCACGGGTTGAGCAGCCAGATGCCGAGTACGGCCAGCGCGAACCACAGCGCGAACCAGGCCAGCGCGCCCTTCATGCTGATCAGGTTCTGTGCCAGCGGGTAGCGCATCGTGGAGGCCTCCACCGCGTAGCCGGGAGGGAGCCCGCGCGCCACCTTCTGGCGGTCGTCGCGGACGCCGGCCAGGTCGTTCAGCGCGTAGATCGCGGTGTAGCCGGCCAGTGCGGTGCCCAGGCAGAGCGCCAGCACCGGCCAGGCGGGGAAATGGCCGAGCCACAGCAGGGCGACGAAGCCGGGCATGGCGATGTCGAGCACGCCATGCAGCGAGCGCGAGAGGGCGAGGAAGCGGCGCATGTGTTCAACCCCGCTTCGTGAAGCTGGCCATGTAGTTGATGTCCTCGCGCCCCGGCGCCACGCGGAAGCTGCGCTTGAGCGGGTGGTACATGAGGCTCGCCACGGCGTTGAACTGCAGCCCCGCTGCGCTTGCCCACGCGCGCATCTCGGTCGGGCGGATCAGCTTGCGGTAGCTGTGCGTGCCGCGCGGCAGCAGGCCGAGGATGTACTCGCCGGCCACGATGGCGAAGGCGAAGGCCTTGAAGTTGCGGTTGATGGTGGAGAAGAACGCCACGCCGCCGGGCTTGAGCAATCGTGCGCAGGCGGCAATCACGCGCGCCGGCTCGGGCACGTGTTCGAGCATCTCCATGCAGGTCACCGCGTCGAACGTGCCGGCTTCCTCGCGCGCCAGTGTTTCCACGTCGATCTCGCGGTAGTCGATGGCCAGTGCGCCGCGCTCGGCATGCTGGCGCGCGACCTTGAGCGACAGCGTGGACAGGTCGATGCCGGTGACCCGCGCGCCGTGTTTCGCCAGCGCCTCGGCGAGGATGCCGCCGCCGCAGCCCACGTCCACGACGCGCGGCGCGGTGCCGGTCAGCCGATCGGTGATGAAGCGCAGGCGCAGGCCGTTGATGGCGTGCAACTGGCCCATCTTGCCGTGCGGGTCCCACCACAGTTGGGCAATGCGGTCGAAGTGGGCGATCTCCGCGGCGTCAACATTCGGCGAGTCGGTCATGGGCGGGTGCGATCCAGGATTGCAGGGTGGCGATGGCGGCGTCGAGTTCGCCGCGGCGGATGTCGTTGACGAACACGCCGGCACCGACGGCGATCGGCAGTGGCACGCGCTGGGCGCCGTTGCGGTGCTCGACGCGATCGAGCAGCGATTGCCACATCAGCGCGCCGTCGAGCAGTTCCAGCGGCGGCGCGAGGCCGAGCCGGCCGACCAGGGCGAGGATGCGCGCGGCGGCGGCATCGGCGAGCAGGCCGCGATGGTGGGCGATGGCGACGGAGACCAAGATGTCCAGCAGCACCGCCTCGCCGTGCAGCAGGCGATCCTCGTGGCGCGTTTCCAGGCCGTAGCTGAAGCTGTGGCCGAAGTCGACCACGCGTGCCAGCTCGTCCTCGAACAGGTTGGGCGCCAACTCCTGCAGCATGTCGTCGATGGCGCGGTCGAGGATGGCGCCGCCGTGCTCGCCCTGGAACGCGCCGGCCACGCTGGCGGCGCCGTGGCGTTCCAGTTGCGCGAACAGCGCCGCATCCTTGATCACGGCGAGCTTGATGATCTCGCACACGCCGTTGTGCAGGTGGCGGCGCGGCAGCGTGCGCAGCAAGCTGCGATCCAGCAGCACGCGGCGCGGCGGCTCGAAGCTGCCGAGGCGGTTCTTGCGGCCGTTGAAGTTGATCCCGGTCTTGATCCCCACCGCCGCATCCACGTAGCCCATCAAGGTGGTGGGCACCTTGATGTGCGGCACGCCGCGGCGATAGCTGGAGGCCACGAAGCCGACCACGTCGGTGAGCACGCCGCCGCCGATGGCCAGGATCGGCTCGTCGCGGCGGTGGATGGGGAACTCGTCCAGCGCGCGCAGCAGGTGCTGCCACGCCTCCATCGTCTTGCCGCCCTCGCCGCCGGGCAGCGCGACGATGCGCGCGGTCACGCCGTGCTGCGCAAAGTAGGCGGCGAGGCGCACGCCGTGGTGACGCAGCACCACCTCGTCCACCACCACGAACCGGCGGCCGCCGGCGCGGCGGCCGTCGGCCAGCAAGGCGTCGCAGGCCGGGTCGAACACGTCCGCGACGTTGCACAGCTCGTACTCGACGCGGCGCGTCTCGCTGACCCGCCAACGCGCGACCGCCGCGTTCACGCGACCTCCCGCCACGCCGCGCGCCGCGCCAGCACCTCGCGCGCCACCGCCTGCGCGGCGGCCAGGTCGTGGTGGCGCCAGTGGCCGCATTGCTCGATGCGCGCGTAGGGCACGGCGGTGGCGCCGAGCACGCCGTAGAGCACGGTTTCCAGGGTCCGCTCGATCACCTCGCGGCGACCCTCGTTCAACAGCGTGAGGTAGAAACCGGTCCGGCAGCCCATCACGCCCACGCCGATGAAGTGCCCCGGCAGCAGGCGGCCGAAACCCTCCAGCAGGAAGTGCTCCAGCGAATGCGCCTCGACCGTGCTCAGGCAGGCGTCGGCATTGGGCAGGCGCCAGCGCAGGTCGATGGTGCAGACCACGTCGCCGCCCGCCCCCGCGTGCACGCCGCGCAACTTCACGCTGGGTGCCTTCAACCGGCGGTGGTCCAGCTCGCCGACGGTGTCGGCGGCCCAGCCCCAGGCGTCGAGGTCGATCCGCATCGATCAGCCCTGCGCGATGGCGGCGAGGTGGCGATGGCTGGCCTGCAACGCCTCCTGCCACGCATCCACGTGGTGATAAAGCTCCACCGAACCGTAGCCATGGAAGCCGTGCGCGTTCAGCGCGGCGAAGCTGGCCGCCAGATCCAGCGTGCCCTCGCCGGGGATCTCGTGGAAATGCACGACGCCGGTGCGCGTGTTGGCGACCATGGCGTCCACCAGCGCGGGGCCGCGCGCGCCGCGCAACCAGGCGAGGATCGGGTGGGCGCGCTCCAGCGCGTCGAAGCTGATGCCGGGCACCGAGATCAGGTAGGTGAAGATCTCGTCGTCCAGCGGCGAGGTGCCGGCGTGCAGGCTGCCGTAATCCACCCAGCGTGCCGCTCGCGCGAGACCGGCACGCGCCAGCAGGGCATCGATGCGCCGCTGCCGCGCGGCATCCGGCGCGCGATCGGCGAAGTACAGCGGGTGACTGCCATCCAGCAAGAGGTAGTCGGCACCGTCGGGGAAATACACCAGCGTGCTGGCGTGGTCGAGGTTGACGGCGAGCGCGTCGCTGTCTTCCGCGATCTTCAGGTTCCAGCCCGCGCGCGCATCGGAGATGTGCAGGTAACGCGCCTGCGGCGCGGCCTGCGCCAGCGCGGCGAGGTAGTCCGGCTCGGAGCAGTAGGCATGGCAGAGGTCGATGTGCAGCGCGAAGCGCGGCGAACCGACCGCGGCGATCAGCGCCTGGCCCTGCGCCAGCGTCTCGATAGCCATGCCGGGCTCGGGTTCGATCAGCAGGGTGATGTCGTCGTCGTCGCGGATCTCGCCCAGACACTCGCGGATGGACTCGGCCAGCACGTCGAGCGGGTCCACCTGCGGCTGGCGCACATGCTCTTCGCGCACGAAGCCGCTGCCGCAGGTGACCAGGTTCGTGCCCAGCTGTCGCGCCACGCGAATGCCGCGCTTGACCAGGTCGATGCGCCGCTTGCGCCCGGCCGTGTCCAGCGACATCAGCGAAGGCTCGTGCGGCCGCGAGGGCGTGAAGAAGTGCGAAGCGGTGGCCACGCAGGCCGGCGCGATGCCGGCGCGCGCCAGTCGATGCTTCACTGCACCGAGATCGTCATCTCCGAGGTCGAACGGATTGAAGTGGTCGCGATGAAAGGCGATCTCCATCCCCGCATAGCCCGCGCGCGCCACCGCGTCGATGGCATCGAGGAAGGGCAAACGGGTGAGTCCGAAGCTGCTGTACGCGAGATCGATCATGCGCCGTGCCGGAGCGTGAGCCCGGTGTGGACAAAGTGGCGCAAGCGTGTCGGCGCGGTGGCCGGGTCGCCTTGATTCAGGTCAACGAAAGCGGCAACGGGAAGCGGGCGCGACAAAACGCGTCGATGCCGGCGACCGCCATCGTGCGCCGCGTTCGCCGGATTTGTCCTTCACCACCACCTTCGGCCGTGGCGCGAGGCGGCCTCGCGATCCGCCGCGGATCGCGCTGGACCGATACCGGGCGGCTCATCGGATGAACCGCACCGAGCCCACGCAGACGCTCACGACCTGCATCGCCGGCACCGGCTGCAACGGGACGAGCGTGATGCTCACCCTTCCTCCCGCCTCCAGTTTGCCCCCGGTCGCGACGATGAACGTGCCGGGGTTGTCCGGCGGAAACAAGCTGAAGCTTCCGAGGTAGCCGGCCTTGCCATCGCGGGCGTGGAAACGCACCACGAAGGAAATCGGTATCCGCTGCGGATTGACCACCCCGGCGACCACCACCCGGACGAACGCCTGCTCCGACGCGGCGACGGAAGCGGCCTCGACAGGCTGTTCCAGCGTCGGCGCCGCCAGGCTCAACCGGTGCCCGGAGCCCGCGCAACTGGCATGCTCGTGGCCACCGGCGGCCACGCCGGCGCAGGCGGCATGCAGGCACAGTGTCACCAGCAGCAGTTGCATGCGCTGCCGTATCCGATGGCCGGTGCGCCCGGGGAAGCTCATCCGTCGCTGGCCCTCACGTGTACCGGCGCGATGAGGAAACCGACGTTCTTCAGCATCAGCGGCATCGCCGGTTGCCGGAACTTGCCCTCGGCCGGCACGGCCACGATCTGCACCGCCAGCGGCTGGTCGGTTCGCACCACGCCGTTCCGGTGCAGCCGCTTCAGCGTCTGCGTCACATCGATGATGAAGTCGGTCTTGTGATGATGCGACGGGTGATCACCGGAATCGTCGGACGTGGCCTGCGTCCCGAAAAAAGCGTAGCTGCCGGCGTAGTGGATGTCGCTGGTCGGTGTCTGCGCATTGGCATCCGGCAGGTTGATGAACACGCGCACGAAGAAGTCGTTGGCTTGCGGCTGCTGCGCGTAGTCCACGTTCAAGAACACGCGTTCCCGGCGCGCGTCGGACTCCAGCAGTGCCGCAAGGTCCGCGGTCGTCAGGCGGGCCTGCCGTGACACCGGGCGGTCCAGGCGAAGCGTTACGTTTGCGGCGATCGGCACGCGTCGCCTGATGTCGAATCGCACCGGCGCACCCTTGCGGATGCGCGCCTCGATCAGCTTGGCCTGCTGCGCGCTCAGCCTGAGCATGTCCAGCGGCGTGGCAAAGTCCCCGACCCTGCTGCTTTCGTAGCGGTAGCTGAGCAGCGGCAGCAGCGGCGTGACACCCGCGCTGATGCTGACGGGGTTTCCGTTGCCATCGACGAAATGATTCCACGTGGTGTTGATCCAGGTCGGATCGCTCGGGTTGTCGTTGTGCAGTTCGATGTTCCACTTGGCCCAGCAGTAATCGACCATGCAGTGATGCGCCCAGAAAATCGGGTCCTGCGGCGAGCCACCCGTACCCATGTCCATGCCGATGATGACGTGTGCCGTGTTGTGCGGCGTGCCTTCGAGCTGCGAGCTGAAGGTGATGAAGTTCGCATCCGAGAGAATGGTGGTCATGGTCGGATCGTTGAACGCGGCATTCGACCCGACGGTGGTGTTGCTGCGCGGATGGTCGAGGGCGCTGCCGGCGGCCGTGAACGCCGGATGCATCGCGGGGTACCGGTTCCAGTTCCAGTAGGGCAGGCCGAAGCTCTTCTCCCCGGTCAGTTGCTGGCAGATGCGTTCGAAATACAGCAGATAGGCGCGGTGCCAGGAGAAGAAATGCACGGTGCCGTGCTGGCACAGGTTGAAGCCGCCGCTGACCGTTCCGTGCAGGGCGGCCTGCGCATTCCAGCTGCGCGGGTCGGAATCCGGCAGCGCACGCATCTTGATGACGGCCTCCCGATAGACGTCCAGCGCGTGCTGGACTTCCGGCGAGCCGGTGCGCAGGTAACGGCGCACCGGCCGGTTCTGGATGTCCTTGATGAGTTGCTCGCAGCCGCCGAACATCGCCGAGGTGACCAGGCCCAGGCTCACGAGGCCCAGGCCCTTCACGAACACGCGCCGATTCATGTCGCTTGGTTGATCCAGGTAGTTCATCCCGGTGCCCTCCCAGCTCGTTGGATAAATGCCCTCGAAAGGCGCACGTTGCAGAGACGACGATGTACCCATCAGCGCAGCCAGAACCACAGGCCGCTGGCGATGGCCACGGCAGCGGCAATGGCAAGCACCCCGACGGTGAAGTTGAGCGTCGAGCTCACGTTGCAGCCGGGCGTTCCCTTTGCCGCATCCCCGCGTTCCGATGTGCTCATGTCCGTCGACCCCGCTCAGAAGTACACACAATGCTTGCTCCACCTCACCAGCGCGATTTGCACGTTGGTGAGCACCGGGTTGGCGACCGGCGTCACCGGGTTCATCAGGTTGGCCGTGTCGCTGTCGTGCGGCAGCCAGCAGGCGTGACCCATCTCGTGGGCGGCCACGAACGCCTGGTCGGTCGGCTTGGCCTCGATGACCACGTAATTGTGAGTCGAGGCGAAGCTGCAGCCGTTGGTTCCGCTCGGGGTGACGTCCCGCACGATGAACACGATGATCTCCGCGCCCAGTCCGATCAGCCTGCGGAAGCTGTCCTTCGGCTTGCAGGTGGCGGAGGCGAACTCGAAATACGAGCCACCGACCCACCAGTCGCTGAAAAAGCCGCCGCCGTCGCAGCCAACCACCAACCCGTCGTCGGGAGCCGCGACGTCGGTGTGGCAGATGCCGGTGAAGATCATCCGGATGTTGCACAGACGATCGTAGAGATCGATGGCGGCGTCGACCTGGCGCTGGATATCGGCGTCGGTGACGATGGGGCGGCCATTCACCGACGGCACCACCACGCCGAAGTACATCTTCTTGCGCAGGCGGATGCCCAGCAGCGAGCCGACGAAGTCGAACAAGCCGACCAAGCGCCAGATCACTTCGGTCACCCAGTTGATGATGGTGCGCAGAATGCCGCCGAGGATCGGGATGCTGAGAACCATCTCGACGAGGAAGCCGATCGCGTCGAGCACGACGTTGACCATCTCGCACACCACGCGCGTAACCCACTTGCCGACGGTGACGACCACGAAGGTGACGACCTTCACCAGTACCCAGGTCATCCAGCACAGCCACTTGTTGCAGCACAGGCACCACCAGTTGCAGTCCTGCTCCTCGCAGACTTTCTGCAACTGGTTCACCCAGGTCTCGATGGGTTTCTCGACCTGTTCCTCGACCCAGTCCTGGACTTCCTTGCATACCCGCCCCATGGTCACGACTCCGTTGGCAAGGGAAACCGCACCGCGCGACGCGGCCGTCGCGCCAGGCAGCGATCCAGGCGACGCAGCAGCAGGGACAGACGCAAGCGGTTGCCGACAATGCCGGCCAGCTTGCCGAGAACGGCCGCCGCCACCAGTACGCCGATGCCCCGCAGCAGCGCCCCCGCGCTCACGCCCAAGCCGCCGGCAATCCACCACGCCAGCTGCACCACGAAACAGCCCGACACTGCCAACGCCGCAACCGCGCATCCGCACGCCCGGTGCAGGCGGTTCACGCGCGTCTGCAGAGCCGCCGTGGCGCTGCGGAACATCGGTGGGGAAAGGATGATGCGGGTGGCAGGCGAGATCGCGAATGGCAGCCACAACGTGTGGCGCAGCTGCGCCAGCGACGAGCGCGAGTCGATGCACCAGGAGTTCGGGCGAGCAGGTGCGGTCGGCCCCGTGCGTGCCAGCCGTCCCTCGGCGCGGGGCGGGGCAGTTGGCCTGGCCCTACGCTGCCACCACGCGACGGGCTCGGTTCGCGGCACCGGTTGTTGCGCCGTCTCGCGTTCCCTGTTCGCAGCGTTCCTCTCGCGCACGTGCTGCCCCTCCCGCCCGCGATGCCGGTTGCCGGCACCGCCCTGTTCGGCGTGAGCAAGTCACGTGCCATCCCGGCGGGCACGCCGCAGCCCGCCCTGTATCGGCTTCCACGCGCGTCCCCGCCTTGACGAATGGGGCAGCGCCGACCCGCTTTCACTCCTCTGGCGGGTCATGCGCTACCCGGCGCCCGGCTCAATCCACCGGCGTATGCCGCGAGCGGCTCACCTCGACGGGCGCCACCGCGCTGGCCTTGTTCGACCACGACTGGCGGACGTAGCTGACCACGGCGGCCACGTCCTCGTCGCTCAGTTGCTGCGCGAACGGCGGCATCGAGTACGGCCGCGGATTGGCCGCGGTGGCCGGCGCGAAGCCACCCAGCAGCACGCTGCGGATCGCATTGATGCTGGTCGGTCCGGTGACCGAGGTGTTGCCGTCCAGCGGCGGATAGATGCCGGCCACGCCCTGGCCGTTGTCGCCGTGGCAATCGGCGCAGTGCTTCGCGTAGAGCTTGCCGCCCTGCTCGTGGCTGGCCGCCTGGGGGAACGCGACCGGTGCGGCCGGCGCGCGCGGCGGCAACGCTTGCAGGTAGGTCGCCACCGCCTGCAGGTCGGCGTCGGTCATGTGCTGGGTGCTCAGCCGCACCACGTCGGCCATCGGTCCGAACGCGCTGCCTTTGGACGACTGGCCGGTCTTCAGCAGGTCGATGACGTCCTGCGCGCTCCAGCCTTCCAGGCCGCCGCCGCTGCGCGTGCTGAGATCGGGCGCATACCAGTCCAGCTGCGGGATCTGCCCGCCGGTGAGGTGCTGGTTCTGCTCGATGCCGCCGAGCGAATCGCGCGGCGCGTGGCATTCGTTGCAATGGCCCAGCCCCTGCACCAGGTAGGCGCCGCGATTCCACTGCGGCGACTGCGCGGGATCGGGTTGGTACACGCCGGGCTTGAAGTACAGCGCGCGCCACGCCACCAGGCTGCTGCGCACGTTGTAGGGAAACTCCAGGCCGGTCGGCTGCGCCGGCTGGTTCACCGGCGGCAGCGATTTCAGGTAGGCGAAGATCGACAGCGCATCGTCGCGCGTGACCCTGGTGAACGAGGTGTAGGAGAACACCGGGTACAGCAGCTGGCCGTGGCGGCCCTTGCCCAGGTGCAGCGCGGCCCAGAAATCGTCGAAGCTCCATTGGCCGATGCCGGTGTCCGCGTCCGGCGTGATGTTCGGCGCCGGCACGTCGCCGAACGGCGTGGCCAGCGAGCGGCCGCCCGCATACGGCTGGCCGCCGCGCGCGGTGTGGCAGGCGGCGCAGTCGCCGACGGTGGCCAGGTACTTGCCGCGCTCGATCCGCGCCGGATCGACCAGCGCGGCCGCATCGGCCTCGCGCTGGACCGGCGTGGACGGTGCGCGCTGGTCGCGCGCCAGATACCACCACGCTGCCGCGCCGATCAGCAGCAGGACCACCAGCAAGCCGACGCCGCGTCGCAACCACTTCATGGATTCACCTCGCTGTGGCCCATCACGCACCAGCCCGGCAGCGGCGTCGTCTGCGCCGCGGCGGGCTGCGGGTGCATGTCCGCCGCCGGCGCGTGGCTGGCCAGCCACGCGGACACCGCGGCGATATCCGACTCGCGCATGCGGTTGGCCACCACGCCCATGCAATACGGCCCTTCCGCCGCGCGGGTATGCGTGCGCCACGACACCAGCTGGTTGCTGATGTAGCCGGAGGACAGACCGACCAGGCCCGGCATCATCGGCTCGAAGCCGGTGAGCTTGTCGCCGTGGCAGCTTACGCACGAAGGCACGGCGCGGGCGGGATCGCCGTGCAGCACCACCTCCTCGCCGCGGCGCAGGACCTCGGTCGACACGGCGGGCTGCGGCCAGCGATGGTACGGCAGATCCTGCGCGGCGAAGTATTCCGCGATCTGGCGCAGGTAGGGCTGGCTCAGCTGGCGCACCACGTATTCCATCGGCGCATGCCGGCGCTGGCCGGACTGGAAGTACTCCAGTTGCTGCAGCAGGTAACCCGCCGGCTTGCCGGCCAGGCGCGGCGCCAGTACGCCGTCGGGGGAACCTTCGCCCTGTGCGCCGTGGCAACTGGTGCACGCGGCCACCCGCTGCCCGAGGGTATCGGGGGTGGCCGCGGCGCCCGCCGTGGCGAGGACCGACACCGCCGTGCCGCTGCAAAACGCAAACAGCACCAGCGCCGCGCGAAGCGACGAGCGTCGGGAAGGGAGACGGATCATCCGCCTATGGTAATCCCGCACGCCGTTTCATCGGTTGCTCGCGACAACCTGCCGCACTGCCACTTGGCGCCGATGCAACCATCCGGGTGCACCGAAAGTTGCAAATGAATCTGTTGACCGCAGCGCAACATTGCCCGTAAGGTCGAGCCATGTCGCCGCTCAGCACCCCCGCCCGCCTGTTCGCTGCCCCGGTTCGCACCGGCGCCGCGACGATGTGCGTGGGCGCCATCGCCACGACTACCCGCACGATTACCACCGGTACCACCAGTCCCGGGCGGAGCGTCGTGCGCAGCTGAGTTCTTCCACGCAACGGCCCGCCCTCGACGAGGCGGGCCGGTCCATACCGACACGCCAGCGAGCACGGGCCTCCACCGGAGAGGCCGCCGTGATCACCTGTGCACCCGAGCAAGCCAAGCATGTTCCGCTGCCGCCGCTGTCCCCGCATGCCACCGGCAGCACGCGGCTGCGCACGCTGGCGGTCGGCGTGATCGGCCCCGGCCGCGTCGGCAGCGCCCTGCTCGCCCAGCTGCGTGCGGCGCAGCCGCGGCTGGCGCGCACGCTCGGCCTGGACCTCAGGCTTTGCGGCGTGGTCGCCCGCAAGCGCATGTGGCTGGATTGCGACGATGCCGAACTCAACGACCGCCACGGCGGCGCGCAGACCTGGCGCCCGAATGATCTGGACGCGTTCGCCGCGCACGTGCGCGGCACCGATGGCCGCCATGCGCTGCTGATCGACTGCAGCGCCAGCGACGAAGTGGCCTCGCACTATCCGCAGTGGCTGGCCGCGGGCATCCACGTGGTGACGCCGAACAAGCTCGCCGGCAGCGGCCCGCTGCCGCGCTGGCAGGCGATCCACACCGCCTGCGCCGGCGGCGCGCGCTTTCGCTGCGAGGCCACCGTCTGCGCCGGCCTGCCGGTGGTGCAGACCCTGCGCGACCTGCTCGACACCGGCGACGAACTGCTCGCGGTGGAAGGCATGTTCTCCGGCACGCTGGCCTGGCTGTGCAACCGCCACGACGGCCGGCAACCGTTCTCCGCACTGGTGCGCGAGGCGCATGCGCTGGGTTATACCGAGCCCGATCCGCGCGACGATCTTTCCGGCCTGGACGTGGCGCGCAAGCTGGTGATCCTGGCGCGCGAGGCTGGCTGGCCGCTGTCGCTGGAAGACGTCGACCTGGAAAGCCTGGTGCCGGCATCGCTCGCCGCACTGGACCGCGAGGAGTTCTTCGCGCGACTGGGCGAGCTCGATGCGCCGATGGCCGCCGCGCTGGCCCGCTCGCGCGAGGCTGGCGGCGTGCTGCGCCATGTTGCCCACCTCGACCGCCATGGCCACGCCAGCGTGCGACTGCAGGTGCTGCCGGCCAGCCACGCGTTCGCGCACACGCGGCTGACCGACAACGTGGTGCAGTTCAGCACGCGCCGCTACTGCGATAATCCGCTGCTGGTGCAGGGTCCGGGCGCCGGGCCGGAGGTCACCGCGGCCGGCGTGTTCGCCGACCTGCTGCGCATCGCCGAATCGCTGGCGGTGCATGCATGAACACGCCGCTACAGGAACCGCTCATGGCTGCACACGCACGACCGCCGCACCTCGCCCACGCCTTCGCCCCGGCCAGCGTCGGCAACGTCGGCGTCGGCTTCGACCTGCTCGGCCACAGCGTGGCCGGCACCGGCGACCGCGCCGAGGTGCGCCGCATCGCGGAACCGGTGGTGCGCATCGCCGCCATCCGTGGCTGCGTGGAAGGCCTGCCGCTCGACCCGCGGCACAACACGGCCGGCACCGCGCTGCTGTCGCTGCATCGCGCACTGAAGCTGCCGTTCGGTTTCGAGCTGGTGCTGCACAAGGGCATTGCGCTGGGCTCGGGCATGGGCGGTTCGGCGGCCTCGTGCGTGGCCGCGCTGGTCGCCGCCAACGCCTTGCTGGAACAGCCGCTGTCGCGCGAGGCGCTGTACCCGTTCGCACTCGACGGCGAAGCGGTGGCCAGCGGCAGCCGCCACGGCGACAACCTCGGCTCGATGCTGCTCGGCGGCCTGGTCTTGGCCACCCACGAGCGCCTGGTGCGCATCGCCGTGCCGGCGGCATGGCACTGTGCGCTGGTGCATCCGCACGTGGTGCTGGAGACGCGCCGCGCGCGCGCCGCGCTGGCCGGCCACTACGAGCTGGGCGAGTTCGTGGCGCAGAGTTCGAACCTCGCCCTGGTGCTGACCGGCTGCCAACGCGGCGACGCGACGCTGGTGCGCGAAGGCCTGAAAGACGTGCTGGTGGAACCGCGCCGCGCCCCGCTGATACCGCACTTCGCGCAGGTGAAGCAGGCCGCGCTCGACCACCACGCCCTCGGCGCCAGCATCTCCGGCGCCGGCCCCAGCGTGTTCGGCTGGTACGACAACCGCGCCGATGCCGAGGCGGCCAGCGTGGCGATGCAGGCCGCCTTCGCCGACGCCGGGCTGGACAGCGATGCGTGGGTGTCGCCGATCGAGGGGCCGGCCGCCACGTTGATCGATTCTCTCGAAGAGACCCTGCCATGACCCGGCGCCCCACTTGCAGGAGCCCGCTCGCGGACGATGCTCCGACGGATCCCGAATCCCGGCTTCAAGAGCATCGCCCGCAAGCGGGCTCCTGCGCGAGCACACGCGGAGCGGCGCCGGCCGTACCGATCGGCGAGGCGATCGCCGCCGGCCTCGCCCCCGACGGTGGCCTGTACGTGCCCGAACAGCTGCCGCGGCTCGATCCCGCCGCCTTCGATCCGCGCGGCACGCTGGCCGACACCGCCACCACCTTGCTGGAGCCGTTCTTCGCCGGCGACGCGCTGGCCGACGCACTGCCCGCGATCTGCGCCGAAGCCTTCACCTTCGACGCACCACTTCGTCCGCTGCCCGCCCATCCGCACACGCTGATGCTGGAGCTGTTCCACGGCCCCACCTCCGCCTTCAAGGATTTCGGCGCACGCTTCCTCGCCGCCTGCCTGCGCCGGCTGCCGCGCGCCGATGCGCGACCGCTGACGATCCTCGTCGCCACCTCCGGCGACACCGGCGCCGCCGTAGCCGCGGCGTTCCACCGCCAGCCGAACGTCCGCGTGGTGATCCTCTACCCCGACGGCCGGGTTTCGCCGCGCCAGGCGCACCAGCTCGGCTGCTTCGGCGACAACGTGACCGCGCTGCGCGTGGCCGGCCGCTTCGACGATTGCCAGCGCATGGTCAAGGCCGCACTCAACGACGCGGCACTGCAGGCCGACGTACCACTGTCCTCCGCCAACAGCATCAGCCTCGGCCGCCTGCTGCCACAGATGAGCTACTACGCCCACGCCGCGCTGCGCTGGTGGCGCGAACACCGCACGCCGCTCAACTTCATCGTCCCCACCGGCAATCTCGGCAACGCCATGGCCTGCCTGTGGGCGCGCGAAATGGGCCTGCCGATCGGCGAAGTGCGCCTGGCCTGCAACGCCAACGCCACCCTGCCCGACTACTTCGCCGGCGCCGACTATCGACCGCGCGAAGCCGTCGCCACCCTAGCCAACGCGATGGACGTCGGCGCGCCCAGCAACTTCGAACGCCTGCGCTGGACCTTCCCCGACGAAACGGAACTCCGCCGTCTGCTGCAAGCCCGCAGCGTCGACGACGTCACCATTGGCCACACCATCGCCACGCACGCGCGCGACCACGGCGAGGTGTTCTGCCCGCACACCGCCACGGCGATGCACGAACTGGATCGGCTGCGCGAGGCAGGGGATGCGTCTGCGTGGGCCGTCGTCGCCACCGCGCATCCGGCCAAGTTCGAAGGCGTGGTGGAGCCGCTGATTGGTCATCCGGTGGCGGTACCGCCGCCCCTCGCCGCGTTGCTGGAACGCACCGCGCATGCGACGCCTTTGCCGGCCACCACGCACGCGCTGGTCTCGTGGCTTCGCTAGGAGCCAGATCGGGCCCGCGCCACTGCTCCCAGCAGCCGCTGACACGACGCAGGCTATAGACGGTAGTGATCAAGCGCAAAAGTCCTATTGCAAGGCGGCATTCGCGCTGCGAATCTCGGCAAGTCGCCCGATGGCCGTCGGCCGTCTGCCAAGGCGCGCAGGTGCAAGTGCGCTCCGGCCCGGAAGAGGGGGCCACCCGTCAATCAAGGAGGAACCATGGGTATCCAGGAAGGATTTCTGCACGGTCTGCCGCCGGCACCCCGCCGCTCTGACCGACAGAGAGAAAGCCGCTGCAGATCGGCCCCACCTCATCACCCCGGTCGATCATCGGCGCGCATGAACCCGTCGCCGAAGCAGCCCATGACCAACAAGCTCCCGAACCACGAGTTGCAGTCTCCATCACGGAGGAAACCACGCAATGACTCAACGCATTGACCCCGTAAAACTCAAGGCCGCCGCAGAGCACCTGGAGTGGGTGCTGAAGCAGTATCCGGACAGCGAGGACGTGCGGGGCCTGCTGCACTCGTTGGGGCCGCTGCTTGAGGAAGCCAAGGCCGGCAGAGTCGGTGAGCCCGTGGACAGCGTGAAGATCCCCGGCGCCTGGAACTTCTCGGACGGGCGTTACGTTCCCTACAAGGATCCAGGCGTCGACTCCGCTTATGTCGCTTTCGTTGTCGAAATGGAGGGCGGACTGAGCGAGCAGGAAGAACAGCTAAATGTTCACATGGATGCCACGCGCAGAGCCAAGGTCGAGGGCACTCAGCCATGAACGATGACGACCGGGCTGGTGAATGCCCCTCGGAAACCTCAAACCACAATCCATCACGCAGGAAGCCACGCAATGACCCAGAACATTGATCCGGTAAAGCTCAAGGCCGCCGCAGAGCACTTGGAGTGGGTGCTGAAGCAGTATCCGAATGGTGAGGACGCGCAGGGCCTGCTCCACTCGTTGGCGCCACTGCTTGAGGATGCCAAGACTGGCAAGCTGCTAACCCCGGTAGACAGGATGAAAATCCCGGGAGCCTGGAACTTCTCAGATGGACGCTACATTCCCTATGACAATCCAAGTGTTGACGAGGCGTACTCCAATTTCATTACCGAGATGGAAGGTGGCCTGACTGAGGAAGATAGACAGCGTATCGCTCGGCTGGATGCCATGCGCAAGGCCATGATGTCCGGCTCCCAGCCATGAGCAAAAGCGATCTCACGCCGGAGGCCATCAAACAGCAGCATGCCGAATCCGTCGCAAAAGGCGATACTTTCGAAACTCATGGAGTGAGCGTGCAGGCGGCGAAGGCTTACCTGAATACCGATGAAGGCGCCCTGTATTGGTGGCGAGTTGCCGAGATGTGCCCGCCAGACCTTTCGTCTCACATGATTGATAACCGCGCGATCGGCCAACTCATGTCGGGCCTGGAACTCCCGCGCATGGTAACCATCAGCCCCGGCGAGTCCCTCATCAAGCTTGTCGCCGAGGGCAAAAGTCCTACGAGTCATTCGCCCTACTGGGCCCGTGAATCCCAAGTCAACGCAGCGATCGCAGAAGGCAGAAATCTCTCCGAGTATTTCGCGCTGCCAATCGACAGCGAAGCGCCGCGGTTCGACGCCTACCGGATCACCGCAAGGTTCCCGACACAGGTTTTCATCAATACGGTAGCGCCCACCTCCGAGTTGGGCGGCCTGGTCACCAAGAGTGGTGGCGCGGAGCAGGTATTGGTCCCGAACCGCAAACTTTTTTACGACCCGGTGTACGTCAAGAGCGTCACGAATATTCCTGACATTGCCATCGGGGCTGAGCGCGGCGCGCTCGCATCCACCCTGGTTCGGGGCGCCGGCGCCCTCGGCGTTGCAGCGGCTGTGGGCGACGCTTACACCACCGCCAAGCAATACCAGACGCTAAGCGCACAGAGCAACCCGTTCGGCGCCGACGCGTTGCTTCGCCGCTATGAAGGGCGCACGGCGGGTGGCGCGATCGGAGGGATCGGAGCGGGTGCCGCCTATGGATTTGTGGCGGGCGCGGAAACTGGCCCCGGCGCGCTCGTCACTGGCGTGGTCGGCAGCGTGGTGGGGGCATTTGAAGGCGACCGGCTTGCCGTGACGATCACCGAGCACAAGGTCAATCATCAGACCGGCGCCGACGGCGTCACCTACCTGTACGAAGGCGGTGTCTGGAAGCACACGCACTATCAGCTCGATCCCGATGGCTCTGCGGTGCCGAACCCTTACGGCGCCCCATCGATGCAGGCGGCGGTGACGACGGCACCGGCCGAGCAGGTGGCGCAACTGGACTACCAGCGCATGACCGCGATCACCTCGCTGGCGCTGGCCAATCCGGCCACGCAGGACACGCGGCTGATCGAGCTGGATGGCATCCGCTGGCACGCCACGCGCACCGGTTGGGCGCAGACGGTGGAACTCCCCGGCCTGCCCAACAACAGCTTCGGCATTCCTGCTTTCACGACGGTGGACCGGCCTGCCGATGCGCAGACCGCCAAGGCGCTGGACCAGCTCGCCGCCAACCGGGAATTCAACAACACGCACTACGCCGAGGCCGTGGCTAACGCCTACGTGATGGATTACTACGGCAAGGGCTGGAGCGAGACCGGTCCTCTGCCCGAGGTTGTTACCCAGGCTCTCGGGCTGGCCAGCGAGCAGCACATCACCGACCCGCAGACCGGGCACGCCTGGAACGCCGACGGCCACGGGCATTTCAGCAGGGAGGAAACGCGGCTGATCGGCAGGGTGGTGATCCACGAGACGCACGGGGCGAGCGGCGAGGAGCTGTCGCGACTCAGCCAGCTGCAACAGTCGGCCGTTCGCGCGCATGCGGACTACGGCAGACAGTTGATCGCGCAGAAGTACGAAGAGTGGCGGGCGACGCAGCTGCATGCGCCGATCGAGCGCGGCGCCATCGGACCCGATCATCATCCAGCTCCGCCCGAATCCGTGCCAACGTCTCCCGACCTGACATCCGCATCCACACGCACGGCGCCGCCGATCACGCCGGCAAGTTCCGATCGCGCCATGTTCGATGCGCTGGTCGCGGCCGCGCGCACGATGGACATCGACGCCATGCGTTCGATCGGCCAGCAATACCTGCAGTCGGAACAAGGGCAGGCGTGGCTGGCGGCGGGGCAACAACTCAACCAGCAACTTGCGCAGCAGGCGGAACGGGAGGCGCAGGTGCGGCAAGCGGTGGCGATGCAACGATGAGGAAGGAACCCATGAGCCAAGACATCGACAAGTCGAACCATGCGCAGACGGAGGACTTGCGCGCGCTGGCGCTGCAACTGGCAGCATTCACCGGCGTGCTGGAGCAGCGCGGCCAGCAAGGAGGCTCACGACGCCGCGCAACGCCTCGATCGCGCTGCCCACGGCCTGGCCGGCACTTCCGAACGGCTGGCCGCCAGCGCCATCGACCACATCCGGCAAGCCGCGGCCAGCGCGGTGGCTGGCGGATTGCACCAGCCACTGGAGGGAGCCCGATACACCATGCAGGACGGCACCCAGCAACTCCAGCGTGCCCTCCACGAGCTGGAAGAGCGCACTTGCCGCCTCGGCAAGGCGTTGTCAGCGCATGCGTGGAAGACCTTCGTAGCCAGCGCCGTGGCTTCGCTGGCGGTGATCGGCGTGGCGGTCTGCGTCGGCGTGCGGGCGCATCGGGAAAGCGTGCGCGCCGAATGGATCGGCCAGATCAACACCGCCATCGCCAACGGCAAGCTGGCGCGTTGCGCCGACGGCGGATTGTGCGCGCGCGCGGGCAACAAGTGGATGCGTCTGGACCCCTAGGCGCAGCGCGACATCGTGCTGTCGGTAGCCGATCCCGGCGAGAGCCAATGGTTTCATCTGAATCTATTTGGAAGCCTAGCCGTCCAAATTGCGCCGCGGCGGCTTGGAAGATTTCGTCATGAAGATTTTTGTTGACAGGCTCGCCGGCATCGCTTACGGTCGGCTTCATGTCGCAACGCAGCAGCCACTGCCGCACCGCCGAAATGAACCGTCTCGCGACGGTTGACGGCCTGCTGCAGGCTCGCGGCACGCTCATTATTACCCTCGTACTCGTACTCCTTATTACCAACGGAGGTGCGGGCTGAGGGCATGTGTCCAGGTAGCTAGAAAAACCTGAAAACACCCAAAGAACCCCGCACCCGGTAACGGATGCGGGGTTTTTTTGTGCCTTCGGCGACGCCCACACAGCGAAGCCATGATGAAAAACCCCGACCAGCACAACGCCCCCGCCGGCGACGACGACGTAGCCGCCGACCGCGTGCGCATCTTCGACACCACCTTGCGCGACGGCGAGCAGACGCCCGGTTTCTCGATGGACCGGCGCGCCAAGCTGCGCATGGCGCAGATGCTCGAATCGCTCGGCGTGGATGTGCTCGAGGCGGGTTTTCCGCAGGCCTCGCCGGATGATTTCGCCGCGGTGGCGCAGATCGCCGAGTCGCTGAAATCCACCACCGTGTGCGCGCTGGCGCGCTGCCAGTCCGGCGACGTCGACAGCGCCGCCCGCGCGCTGGAGCGGGCACAGCGTTCGCGCATCCACGTTTTCATCTCCACCAGCGCGCTGCATCGCGAGCACAAGCTGGGCATGAGCAAGGCGCAGGTGCTGGATGCCGCGGTTGCCGCGGTGGAACAGGCGCGTGAACGCTGCCACGAAGTGGAGTTCTCCGCCGAGGACGCGATGCGCACCGAGCCGGAGTTCCTCGCCGAGATATTCGCCGCCGCCGTTGCAGCCGGCGCCAGCACGCTCAATGCACCGGACACGGTCGGCTACATGACGCCGGCCGAGATCGCCGAACGTTTCGCCTGGCTGCGTGCCCACGTCGCCGGCGCCGAACGCGTGGTGTTCTCCAGCCATTGCCACAACGACCTCGGCATGGCGGTGGCCAACAGCCTGGCCGCGGTGGAGGCCGGCGCGCGCCAGGTGGAATGCACCGTCAACGGTATCGGCGAGCGCGCCGGCAACGCCGCGCTGGAGGAGATCGTGATGGCGTTGAAGGTGCGCGGCGCGTACTTCGGCGCGGATACCCGCATCGATACGCGCAAGCTGCATCCCGCCTCGCGCCTGCTGTCGCAACTCACCGGCCAGCAGGTGCAGCGCAACAAGGCAATCGTCGGCGCGAACGCCTTCGCGCACGAGTCGGGCATCCACCAGCACGGCATGCTCAAGCATCGCGGCACCTACGAAATCATGCGCCCGCAGGACGTGGGCCTGGCCGAGACCAAGCTGGTGCTGGGCAAGCACTCCGGTCGTGCCGCGCTGCGCCAGCGGTTGCAGGCGCTGGGCCACGCGCCGGAAGAAGCAGCTTTGGACGCGATCTTCGCGCGCTTCAAGACGCTGGCCGACAAGAAGCGCGAGGTGCACGACGAGGATCTGGAAGCGCTGGCGCTGGGCCAGGACCCCGACGCGCTGGGTCCGTGGCGGCTGCTGCGTCTGGACACCAGCACGCACCTGGGTGGCGGCGCCTCGGCGGCGGTGAAACTGCGCCACGACGATGGCCGTGAAGCCGCCGAAGCGGCGATCGGCGACGGCCCGGTCGACGCGGTGCTGCGCGCCATCGAACGCGCCACCGACAGCGACCTGCGGCTGACGGATTTCCAGGTGCGCGCGGTCAGCGAGGGCGGCGATGCCCAGGGCCAGGCTCGGCTGGTCGCCCGCCATGCCGGCCGCGACTGGAACGGCGACGGCGTCAGCACCGACATCGTCGAAGCCACCGCGCAGGCCGCGCTGGCCATCGTCAATCGCATCGAACGACACGCGCCGGTCACGCCAGCGACCGCATCCCCAACCCCACGCAACACCAAAGCCCTGGGAGCCACCGCATGAGTACGCCCTTCGTCTGGCACAACGGCCGGATCAAGCCGTGGGCCGATGCCAACGTCCACGTCAGCACGCACGCACTGCACTACGGCTCGTCGGTGTTCGAGGGCGAGCGCGTCTATGCCACACCGAACGGGCCAGCCTATTTTCGCCTGGCCGAACACACCCGCCGGCTGTTCGAGTCGGCGCGCGTCTACGAGATCGAGGTGGGCTACAGCGAAGACGAGATCAACGCCGCGTGCCTGGAACTGATCCGCGCCAACGCGATGCCGTCGGCCTACGTGCGGCCGATCGTGTTCCGCGGCGCCGGCGGGTTGGGCGTGCTGGCAAGGGATGGCGCGCCGGTGGAGGTGGCGATCATCGCGCTGAACTGGGGCGCGTACCTGGGCGAGGCGGCCGAGCGCGGTGCCGACGTGTGCGTGTCGTCGTGGAACCGTCCCGCGCCGAACACCATCCCCAGCTGGGCCAAGGCCGGCGGCAACTACCTGTCCAGCCAGCTGATCGGACTGGAGGCACGCCGCAACGGCTACGACGAGGGCATCGCGCTGGGCCACAACGGCCTGCTCAGCGAAGGTGCCGGCGAGAATCTGTTCCTGGTGAAGCGCGGCAAGCTGCTCACCCCGCCGTCCAGCGCCGGCATCCTGGCCGGCATCACGCGCGACGCGGTACTCACCCTGGCCGCGGACCTCGGCATCGCGGTGGAGGAGCGCGAGCTGCCGCGCGAGGCGTTGTATTCCGCCGACGAAGTGTTCATGACCGGTACCGCCGCCGAAATCACCCCGGTGCGTTCGGTCGACCGCAAGGCGATCGGCAAGGGCGCACCGGGGCCGATCACGAAGGCTTTGCAGCAGGCGTTCTTCGGCCTGTTCGACGGCCGCACCGAGGATCGCTACGGCTGGTTGAGTGTGGTCAATGCAGTCGTCCCTGATTGTGGCTCAGCACCAGCTGGTGATCGCGCTCAGGGACGAGCGCACGAAGTGACGGAGGTCGCGGCATGAACCCGCGGACCCTCTTCGAGAAAGTCTGGGACGCCCACGTCGTCGTCGCCGAAACCGCCGACACGCCGGCGGTGATCTACGTCGACCTGCACCTGGTGCACGAGGTCACCTCGCCGCAGGCGTTCAGCGAACTGCGCGAGCGTGGGCTGAAACTGCGCCGGCCCGACCGCATGCTGGCCACGCTGGATCATTCCACGCCGACCCTGCCGACGAATGCCGACGGCAGCCGCCCGTATGCGAACGCCGAGGCGCAGGCGCAGGTCGCGCAGCTGGAAGCGAACTGCCGCGAGTTCGGCGTCGAACTGCACGGCTGGGACAGTGCCGACCGCGGCATCGTGCACGTGATCGGCCCCGAGCTGGGCGCGACCCAGCCGGGCATGACCATCGTCTGCGGCGACAGCCACACCTCGACCCACGGCGCGTTCGGCGCGCTGGCGTTCGGCATCGGCACCACCGAGGTCGGCCACGTGATGGCCACGCAGTGCCTGCTGCAACGCAGGCCGAAGACCATGGCTATCCACGTGGACGGCCAATTGCCACCGGGCGTGGGCGCGAAGGACCTGATCCTGCACATCATTGGCACGATCGGTGTCGATGGCGGCACCGGTTACGTGCTGGAGTATCGCGGCGCGGCGATCGAGGCGCTGTCGATGGACGAGCGCATGACCGTCTGCAACATGTCGATCGAGGCCGGCGCGCGCGCCGGGCTGATCGCGCCGGACGAGACCACGTTCGCCTGGCTGAAGGATCGCCCGCGCGTGCCGCAGGGCGCGGCGTGGGACGCGGCGGTGGCGAGGTGGCGCGCATTGCGCAGCGACGACGGCGCGCGCTACGACCGCGAGGTGCGCATCGACGCCGGCGCGGTGAGACCCACCGTCACCTACGGCACCCATCCGGGCATGGCGATCGCGATGGACGCGCCGGTACCGGCGGCGACCAATGCGCAGGAACGCCGCGCGCTCGACTACATGCAGAGCACGCCCGGCCAGCCGATGCAGGGCACGCCGGTCGACGTCGTGTTCGTCGGCAGCTGCACCAACTCGCGCCTGTCCGACCTGCGCGAAGCGGCGCGCGTGCTGCATGGCCGACGCATCGCGCAAGGTGTACGCATGCTGGTGGTGCCCGGTTCCGAGGCGGTGCGCCGCGACGCCGAGCGCGAAGGCCTGCACCACGTGTTCACCGCCGCCGGCGCCGAGTGGCGCGTGCCCGGCTGCTCGATGTGCATCGCGATGAACGGCGACCTGGCGCAGCCGGGCCAGCTGGTGGTGAGCACCTCCAACCGCAACTTCGAAGGCCGCCAGGGCAAGGGCGCACGCACCGTGCTGGCCAGCCCGGCCACCGCCGCCGCATCGGCGATCGCCGGGCGCATCGCCGATCCGCGCGAGTACACGACGCAGGAGCAAGCCGCATGAAACCGATCACCCGCCTCCACTCCCGCACCGCCGTGCTGGCCGACGAGAACATCGACACCGACCGCATCATCCCGGCGCGCTTCCTCACCACCACCACGCGCGAGGGGCTGGGCCAGCTGTGCTTTCACGACTGGCGCTACCAGGCCGACGGCAGCGACAACCCGGCGTTCCCGCTGAACCGGCCGGAAGCGCGCGGCTGCTCGATCCTCGTCGCCGGGCGCAACTTCGGCTGCGGCTCCTCACGCGAGCACGCGCCGTGGGCGCTGCTGGATTACGGCATCCAGGCGGTGCTGTGCAGCGAGATCGCGGACATCTTCCGCGGCAACGCGCTGAAGAACGGCTTGCTGGCGATCCAGCTCGCGGCGCGGGAACACCACTGGCTGCTCAAGCACCCCGGCATCGAGCTGGCGATCGACGTGCGCGGCCAGTTCATCGAACTGCCCGACGGCGGCCACATCCCGTTCGCGCTGGAGCCGTTCGCGCGGCACTGCCTGCTCAACGGCGTCGACCAGCTCGGCTACCTGCTGCAGCAGGGTGAGGCCATCCATCGGTACGAACAACAGGAGCAAGCGGCATGAAGGCACGCATCGTCACCCTGCCCGGCGATGGCGTCGGCCCCGAGGTCACCGCCGCCGCGGTGGCCGTATTGAAGACCGTGGCCGCGCGCCATGAGCACGTGTTCGCGTTCGAGGAACAGCTGATCGGCGGCATCGCGATCGACGCCACCGGCGAACCGCTGCCGGCCGCTTCGCTGGCCGCGTGCCGGTCCGCCGATGCGGTGCTGCTGGGCGCCGTTGGCGGCCCGAAGTGGTCCGATCCGAACGCATCCGTGCGCCCCGAACAGGGCCTGCTGGCGCTGCGCGCTGCGCTCGGCGTGTACGCGAACCTGCGCCCGCTGCAGGTGCATCCGGCGCTGGCCAACCTGTCGCCGCTGAAGAACGACAAGCTGGAAAACGTCGACGTGCTGTTCGTGCGCGAGCTCACCGGCGGCGCCTATTTCGGCGCGAAGACGCGCAGCGCCGACGCCGCCACCGACGAGTGCAGGTACACCGTGGCCGAGATCGAGCGCGTGGTGCGCCGTGCGTTCGATCTGGCGCGCGACCGCCGCCGCCATGTCACCTCGGTCGACAAGGCGAACGTGCTGGAAACCTCGCGGCTGTGGCGCAGCACGGTGCAGCGCATCGCCGCCGACTACCCCGACGTCAAGCTCGAGCACCAGCTGGTCGACTCGATGGCGATGCTGCTGCTGACCCAGCCGAACCGCTACGACGTGGTGGTCACCGAGAACCTGTTCGGCGACATCCTCACCGACGAGGCCGCCGCGCTGGCCGGCTCGCTCGGCCTGCTGCCGTCGGCGTCGCTGGGCGACGGTCGCCGTGGACTGTACGAACCGATCCACGGCTCGGCGCCGGACATCGCCGGCCAGGGCGTGGCCAACCCGGTCGGCGCCATCCTTTCCGCCGCGCTGCTGCTGCGCCATTCGCTGGGCCTGGAAGCCGAAGCGGCGGCGATCGAATCGGCGGTCGAGCAGGTGCTGCGCCACGGCCCGCACAGTCGCGACATCGGCGGCAGCGCCGGCACCGACGAGGTGCGCGATGCAGTGATCGCCGCGATCGACGAGCACGCCGGCAGCGCCGCCGTGTTCTTTGCCGGAGCACGCGCATGCGGCTGATCCGGTTAGCTTTCCCCGGCGGGCACACGGACGTGCCCGCATTTTCTGCCGCCCCCTGCGCGCATGCGACATGGATGGCTCCTGCACGCCGCGATGGCGCCGACTCCCTCGCCATTCCGTCGACCTCCCTCGCGCGCAGGGGGCGCTTTTTCCATTCGCTGCCGATCGACTTCATGGCGAGCACCCACCCCTCATCCGCCCCTTCGGGGCCCCTTCATTCGGGCCATCCCTGGCCCTCACCCTGCGGGCGGCTGGCGCCGTGCAAATCGGCCTTCCTGCCGATTTGTCTCCCCGTCAAGGGAGTTAGTCCTTCGGAGCTTTCTTCATGCGCAGTGACCTGATCAAGAGCGGCCCGGACCGCGCGCCCGCCCGTGCCATGTTGCGCGCCACCGGCCAGGACGACGCCGCGCTGAAGAAGCCGCTGGTGGCGGTGGTGCACACCTGGTCGGACGTCTCGCCGTGCAACCTCAACCTGCGCGATCTCGCGCAGGCAGCGATGGAAGGCGTGCGCGCTGCCGGCGGCACGCCGGTGGAGTTCAACACCATCGCGGTCACCGACGGCATCGCCATGGGCACGCCGGGCATGCGCTATTCGCTGGTCAGCCGCGAGGTCATCACCGACTCGATCGAGGCGGCGGTGGAAGGCCACCTGTGCGACGCCATGGTGGTGCTGTGCGGCTGCGACAAGACCATCCCCGCTGCCGCGATGGCAATGGCGCGGCTGGACATCCCGGCCGTCGCGCTCTATGGCGGCACCATCGCGCATGGCCTGCACAAGAACCGGCCGATCACCATCCAGCAGGTGTTCGAGGCGGTGGGCGCGCACGGCGCAGGCAAGATCGACGACGCGGAACTGCACGCGGTGGAATGCGACGCCTGCGGCGGCGCCGGCGCCTGCGGCGGCCAGTTCACCGCCAACACCATGGCGATGGTGCTGACCACGCTGGGGCTGTCGCCGATGGGACTGAACGACATCCCCGCCACCCACCCGGACAAGCTCGCCGCCGCGCGCCGCTGCGGCGAGCTGGTGATGGACTGCCTGCGCGAGGACCGCACGCCGCGTGCCCTGATCAGCCGCACCGCGATGCACAACGCCGCGCGCATGGTCGCGGCCACCGCCGGCTCCACCAACGCGGTGCTGCACCTGCTCGCGATCGCCCGCGAGGCCGGCGTGGACTGGTCGCTGGAGGATTTCCAGCCGGCCACCGAGGCCACCCCGGTGATCGCCGACCTGCTGCCCTCCGGCCGCTACACCGCGGTGGAGATGTTCGACGCCGGCGGCGCCGCGCGCGTGGCGCAGGAGCTGATCGAAGCCGGCATGCTGATCGACGCGCCCACCGTCACCGGCCGCAGCCTGTTCGCGGAGGCCGCCGCCGCGCCACGCTTCGCCGACCAACCGGTGATCGCGCCCGTGAGTGCGCCGCTGAAACCGCACGGCGGCTATTCCATTCTCTACGGCAATCTCGCGCCGGATGGCTGCATCCTGAAGATCCCCGGCAAGCACGGCCCCGGCCACGGCGGCACCCGCTTCGAGGGCAGCGCACGCGTGTTCGAGAGCGAGGAGGCTGCCTTCGCCGCCGTGCAGGAAGGCCGCATCGCGAAGGGCGACGTGGTGGTGATCCGCAACGAAGGCCCGGCCGGCGGCCCCGGCATGCGCGAGATGCTCGGCGTCACCGCCGCGCTGATCGGCCGCGGTCTCGGCGACGACGTGGCGCTGATCACCGACGGCCGCTTCTCCGGCGCCACCCACGGCTTCATGGTCGGCCACATGGCGCCGGAAGCCGCCCGCGGCGGGCCGATCGCGCTGCTGGCCGACGGCGACTGCATCCGCATCGACGCGCTCGCCCGCGAAATTTCCACCGACGCCGACCTCGCCGCGCGCCGCGCGCGGTGGCAGCCACCGGCACCGAAAGTCAGCCGCGGCGTGCTCGCCAAGTTCGCCCTGCTGGTGGGCTCTGCCTCCGATGGCGCCACCACGCAACCCGCCTCACCCGCACCGCACACCACCATCGCATCCAACCAGGGAGTCACCGCATGAGCAGCAACAACACCCTCGCCAAATCCCGCATCGCCGTGCTCGGCTACGGCAGCCAGGGCCGCGCGCACGCGCTGAACCTGCGCGACTCCGGCCTCGACGTGGTGGTCGGCCTGCGCCCGAACGGCCCGACCTGGCACAAGGCCAAGGCCGACGGCTTCAAGGTCGCCGAGCCGGCCGAGGCGGTGAAAGGCGCCGACCTGGTCGCCGTGCTCACGCCCGACATGGTGCAGCCCGCGCTGTACAAGGAAGCGATCGAGCCGAACCTCAAGCCCGGCGCCGCGCTCTTGTTCGCGCACGGCTTCAACGTGCACTTCAGGCAGATCGAACCGCGTGCCGACATCGACGTGATCCTGGTGGCGCCGAAGGGCCCCGGCGCGCTGGTGCGCAGCGAGTACGAGCGCGGCCGCGGCGTGCCGTGCATCTGGGCGGTGCACCAGGACGTCAGCGGCCAGGCCGAGGCGAAGACGAAAGGCTACGCCGACGGCATCGGCGGCGGCCGCGCGATGCTCATCAAGACCGACTTCAAGGAAGAGACCGAGACCGACCTGTTCGGCGAGCAGGCGGTGCTCTGCGGCGGCGCCAGCGAGCTGGTGACCAAGGGTTTCGAGACCCTGGTCGAGGCCGGCTACCAGCCGGAGATCGCCTATTACGAGGTGATGCACGAGCTGAAGCTGATCGTCGACCTGTTCTACGAGGGCGGCCTGGCCAAGATGCTGCAGTTCGTCTCCGAGACCGCGCAGTACGGCGACTACGTCAGCGGCCCGCGGGTGGTCGACGCCGGCGTGAAGGCGCGCATGAAGGAAGTGCTCACCGACATCCAGGACGGCACCTTCGCGCGCAACTGGACGGCCGAATACGCCGCCGGCCTGCCGAACTACAAGCGGCTCAAGCAGGCCGACCTCGCGCATCCGATCGAGCAGGTCGGCGCGAAGCTGCGGGCACAGATGCCGTGGCTGCAGCCAAGCGCGCCGAAGACCGTCGTCGAGCCGCTGAAGAAAGCCGGTTGAATCCCCGCGGGTCGGCCGGTACTTCGCCGGCGACCCGAATGACTTGTCCCGACATCACGAGGTCTGCCATGAAACGCTTCCACATCGCCCTGGCCGTTGCCGACCTGGACGCCTCCGTCGCCGATTACAGCGCCCGCCTGGGCCAGCCGCCGCACGCGCTGGTGCCCGGCAGCTACGCCCTGTGGCGTACCGACCAGCTCAACTTCTCGATCAGCCGCGAACCCGCGCACGCCGGACAGTTGCGCCACGTGGGTTTCGAGGACGACGACGCGCGCGGCTTCACCTGCGAGGCCGACGTCAACGGCATCGCGTGGGAGAACTTCTCCGCCGTGGCGCAGGAGCTGCGGATCATCTCGACCTACGGCGTGCCCGTGCACCAGGGCGCCGCGGAAGAACTGATCCGCAACTGAGCCGCACCTCTTCGACCCGCCGGCCCGACCGGCACCGCCAGGAGTCATCGTGACCACCTCTTCCCCACCCGCCAGCGCGGCCGTCGCCGTCACCCATCCCTCGCCCGTCGCGGTGCCGGCCAGCGGCGCCGAGGCGATCGTGCAGGTGCTCGCCGACGAGGGCGTGGAGGTGATCTTCGGCTACTCCGGCGGCGCGATCCTGCCGGTGTACGACGCGGTGTTCCGCCACAACGCCTTGCACCCCCGCGAAGACGGCGGCGAGTCGATGCCGCTGGTGGTGCCGGCCAACGAGCAGGGCGCCGGGTTCATGGCGGCCGGCTACGCGCGCGCCTCGGGCAAGGTCGGCGTGGCCATCGTCACCTCCGGCCCGGGTGCGACCAACATGGTCACGCCGGTGCGCGACTCGATGGCCGACTCGATTCCGCTGGTGGTGATCTGCGGCCAGGTCGGCACCGCCTCGATCGGCAGCGACGCGTTCCAGGAGGCGCCGGTCAGCAACATCATGGGCGCCTGCGCCAAGCACGTGTTCCTGGTCACCGATGCGGCGCAGCTGGAGGCGACCGTGCGCACCGCGTTCACCTTGGCGCGCAGCGGCCGCCCCGGCCCGGTGGTGGTGGACGTGCCCAAGGACGTGCAGAACGCCGCGATCGACTGGCACGGCAGCGGCGAACTGCTGCTCGGCGGCTATCGCTCGCGGCTGCGCACGGTGGAGCAGGCCAGCCTCTCCGACACGGACTGCGCGGCGTTCTTTGCCGCGCTGGCGCAGGCGCGGCGACCGCTGATCTACGCCGGCGGCGGCGTGATCGCGGCGGAGGCCAGCACGGCGCTGCGCGACTTCGTCGACGCCTTCGGGCTGCCGGTCACCACCACCTTGATGGGCCTGGGCGCGTTCGACACCGCCGACCCGCGCGCGCTGCACATGCTCGGCATGCACGGCACCGCCTATGCGAACTACGCGGTGGAAGACTGCGACTTCGTGCTGGCGTTGGGCGCGCGCTTCGACGATCGCGTGGCCGGCGTGCCGGACAGGTTCGCGCCGGGCGCGAAGTTCATCGCGCAGATCGACATCGACCCGGCCGAGATCGGCAAGGTCAAGCGCGTGGACTGGCACCACGTCGGCCCGCTCACGCGCGCGCTGGAACGGCTCACCGCGTACGGCCGCGCGCACGCCATCGCGCCGCAGCTCGCCGCGTGGCATGCGCACGTGGCCGGGCTCAAGCGCACGCACGCCATGGACTACGACCGCGCCAGCGCGCTGATCCAGCCATACGCGGTGATCGAGGCGCTCAACCGCCACACGCAGGGCCGCGCGATCATCAGCACCGGCGTCGGCCAGCACCAGATGTGGGCGGCGCAGTACTTCGATTTCCGCGCGCCACGGCATTGGCTCACCTCCGGCTCGATGGGCACGATGGGCTTCGGCCTGCCCGCGGCGATCGGCGCGCAGTTCGCGCACCCGGGCAAGCTCGTGATCGACATCGACGGCGACGCCAGCATCCGCATGAACATCGGCGAGCTGGAAACCGTCACCACCTACGGCCTGCCGCTGAAGGTCGTGGTGCTCAACAACAGCGGCGACGGCATGGTGCGGCAGTGGCAGCGGCTGTATTTCAAGGGTCGCTTTGCCGGCTCCGACAAGAGCCTGCACAAGAAGGATTTCGTGCTCGCCGCGCAGGCCGACGGATTCGCCTGGGCGCGACGACTCGACCAGCCGGCCGCGCTGGAGGCGACCGTCGCCGATTTCCTCGCCTTCGCCGGCCCGGCCTTCCTCGAAGTGGTGATCGACCCGGACGCCGGCGTGTACCCGATGGTCGGCCCCGGCGCCAGCTACGCGCAGATGATCACCGGCGATTTCATCGCCTCGCGCAAGGCGGCAGCCGTGGACGAAGGCGCGACGTCGCACATGTTCTGAGCTTTCGATTTTCCCTTCTCCCTCCGGTGACCGCAGGGAAAGGACCACCCACGGAGCATCGCCATGAACCACACCCTGTCCATCCTGCTGCAGAACGAAGCCGGCGCGCTGGTGCGCGTGGCCGGGCTGTTTGCCGCGCGCGGCTACAACATCGACACGCTGACCGTCGGCCCCACGCACGACCCGTCGGTGTCGCGGCTGGTCCTCACCGTGCAATGCGACGAGGCCGGGCTGGGCCGGATCATGCAGCAGACGCGCAAGCTGGTGGACGTGCTGCAGGTGGCGCACCCGGCCGCCGCGCTCGCCGCGTGAATGCAGCCGCGCCACTGCCGCTCGACGGCGACGACGCCCTGCTCGCGCAGATCCTCGGCGCCCGCGTGCATGACGTGGCGCGCGAATCGGCGCTGGACGAGGCGCCGTTGCTCGGCGCACGGCTGGGCCGGCGCGTACTGCTCAAGCGCGAGGACCAGCAGAGCGTGTTCTCGTTCAAGCTGCGCGGCGCGTACAACCGCATGGTGCAGCTGGATGCGGCACAGCGCGCGCGTGGCGTGATCGCCGCCTCGGCCGGCAACCACGCGCAAGGCGTGGCGCTGGCCGCGGCGAAGCTGGGTATCCGCGCCACCATCGTGATGCCGGTGACCGCGCCGCAGGTGAAGGTGGATGCGGTGCGCCGCTTCGGCGGCGCGATGGTCGAGGTGCTGCTGGCCGGC
The DNA here is from genome assembly GCF_052978325.1 of Rhodanobacter sp. UC4443_H10. Taxonomy (NCBI): domain Bacteria; kingdom Pseudomonadati; phylum Pseudomonadota; class Gammaproteobacteria; order Lysobacterales; family Rhodanobacteraceae; genus Rhodanobacter; species Rhodanobacter sp. UC4443_H10. The sequence goes on from NZ_CM129668.1 coordinate 2,475,259, forward strand.
GACTCCTACAGCGAGGCCCAGGCCGCCGCCGCGCAACTGCAAGCCGAGCGCGCTGCGGTGTTCGTGCATCCGTTCGACGACCCGGCGGTGATCGCCGGCCAGGGCACCATCGCGCTGGAGATCCTGCGCCAGCACCCCGGCCCGCTGCAGGCGGTGTTCGTGCCGGTCGGCGGCGGCGGCCTGCTCGCCGGCGTGGCCGCGTGCATCAAGGCGCTGCGGCCTGCGGTGCAGGTGATCGGCGTGCAGGCGGCGGATTCGGACGCGATGGCGCGCTCGCTGGAGCGCGGCGAGCGCGTGGTGCTGGACGAGGTGGGCCTGTTCGCCGACGGCACCGCGGTGAAGCAGGTCGGCGCGCTGACCTTTTCGCTGTGCCGGCAGCACGTCGATGCCATGCTGCGGGTGGATGCCGACGCGATCTGCGCGGCGATCCGCGACGTCTACCACGACACCCGCAGCGTGCCCGAGCCCGCCGGCGCACTCGCCCTGGCCGGGCTGAAGCAGTACGCCGCCGCGCACCCCGGCGACGACGGCACGCTGGTGGCGATCGTCTCCGGCGCCAACATGAACTTCGACCGCCTGCGCTTCGTCGCCGAGCGCGCCGAGCTGGGCGAGCAGCGCGAGGCGGTGTTCGCGGTGACCATCCCGGAGGAGCGCGGCAGCTTCCGCCGCTTCTGCGCCACGCTGGGCCGGCACCAGATCACCGAGTTCAACTACCGCATCGGCGACACGCACAGCGCACACATCTTCGTCGGCGTGCAGATCGCCAGCCGCGCCGAACGCGAGGCGCTGGTCGCCGCCTTCCATGCGCAGGCCTTCGCCGTGCTCGACCTCACCGACGACGAACTGGCCAAGCTGCACCTGCGCCACATGGTCGGCGGCCGCTCGCCGCTGGCCCGCGACGAACTGCTGTACCGCTTCGAATTCCCCGAACGCCCCGGCGCCCTGGTGCACTTCCTCGACCAGCTGCACCCGGACTGGAACATCAGCCTGTTCCACTACCGCAACCACGGCGCCGACCACGGCCGCATCCTGGTCGGCCTGCAGGTGCCGGCCGCCGAACACGCCCTGTTCGCGCGGTTCCTCGCCACGCTCGGCTACCCGCACGTGGACGACAGCGCGCACCCGGCCTACCGCTTGCTGCTGCGCACGTGAGCGGGAAGCGTCCTGCGGACGGCCGAAGGATGAACGGCTAGAACAGGTCGATGCTGCCCGCGGCGAGGCCACGGCCGAGTGCGCCGCAGGCGCCGAGTTCCTCGTAGCCGCGCACGCCGTCGCGGCCGTGCTGCTTGACGAAATACAGCGCCTGGTCGGCGCGGTCGAGCGCCACGGCGGGGTAGTCGTGCGCGCCGATGCGCGAGTAGCCGATGCTGATGGTGACGTGACCGACCAGCGGGAAGGCGAAGCGGGCGACGTGCGCGCGGAAGCGTTCCAGCACGCCGTGCACGGTGACCTCGTCGGTGGCGCTGAACAGGGCCACGAACTCCTCGCCGCCGAAGCGGAACAGCACGTCGCCGCGACGGAAGCAGGCGCGCATCTGCTGTGCCAGCAGCAGGATCACCTCGTCGCCGTAGACGTGGCCGAAATTGTCGTTGATGTGCTTGAAATGGTCGATGTCCACGATCGCCAGCCACACCTGCGCCGCCTCGCCGGCCGGCGCCGCGCGCTGCTCCTGCGCGGGCGGAACGGCATGCGGATACGGCCGCAGCGGCGTATCGCGCAGTTGCAGCATCCGCTGCAACTGGCGCTCCAGGCTGCGCCGGTTGTACAGGCCGGTCAGCTTGTCGTGCTCGCTCTCGTGCAGCAGCGCGGTGTAGTTGGCGTAGATGCGCGCGAAGCCGTCGATCAGCGACCGGCTGCGCAGCGGCGCCAGCGCGCTGTCCAGTTGCAGCGCACCGATCGCATGCCCTTCACGCACGATCGGCACCAGCTGGCGATGCAGGCCGTTGCGGGTTTCGGTCTGCGCCTGCATGTCCTGCAGGCAGCGATGGATCGGGCCCAGCGCCGCACCCAGGCATTCCGGTTCCAGCGGATGCACCTGGTACGCGCCGACGCTGTCGGGCGAGCAGCACACCACGCTTTCCAGCGCGCTGTCCTCCGGGAAGCACTTGGCCAGGGTCACGCGACGCGCACCGGTCAGTTCGGCCAGGGTCAGCACCAGGCTGTGGTCGAGCGCGTCGAGATCGCGGTGGTGGGTGAGCGCCGCTAGCGAATCGAGCACGCGCCATTCGTCGGGCGCCTCGACGGCCACCGGCCGCGCCGTCAGCACCTCGCTGCACGGGTCGGCCAGCTCCAGGCTGTCTTCCTCGATGAATTCGTGCTCGATCACGGACACTCCCGGCGCCACGCGCCCGGACTCGGTTGCGGGGACCCGACTGGGCCCTCCAGTGTCGGTATCGGCCCCGCGGGGGCAGTCTTTAGCGCGGGATCAGGCCATCCCGCCGTTTACCCCGATCACCTGGCCGTTGATGTAGCCGGCCGCCTCCGAGCACAGGAACGCCACCAGTGCCGCCACTTCCTCCGGCGTGCCGGCGCGCTGGGCCGGCACCAGCTCGCGGATGCGTTCGGGCGGGAACGCGGCGTCGGCCATGCGCCCCTCGATCACGCCAGGCGCGACCACGTTGACGGTGATCCCGCGCGAAGCCATTTCGCGCGCCAGCGATTTGCTGGCGCCATGCAGCGCGGCCTTGGCGGCGGCGTAGTTGGTCTGCCCGCGGTTGCCCAGCAGCGCCGCGACCGAGCTGATCGACACGATGCGGCCGAAGCGCGCGCGCGCCATCGGCAGCAGCAGCGGCTGGGTGACATTGAAGAAGCCGTGCAGGCTCACGTCGATCACCCGGTGCCATTGCTCGGAGCTCATCCCGGCCATCGGCGCGTCGTCGTGGATGCCGGCGTTGTTGACCACCGCATGGATGCAGCCCTCGCCGAGCAGCACGTCCAGCGCCGCGCGGGTGACCTCGGCGTCGCTCACGTCGAAGGCGGTGGCCTGCGCACTGCCGCCGCCGGCGACGATTTCGCCGACCACCGCCTCGGCGCGATGCAGGCTGCGGTTCGCGTGCACGATCACGTGGTAGCCGCCGCCGGCCAGTGCCTGGGCGATGGCGCCGCCGAGCTCGCCGCTGCCACCGGTGACCAGGGCGCGTCGCAGGGAGGTGGGAGTGGGCATGGGCGACCTCGAATCAGGATTGGGGGTGGATCACCGCGGCGCGGCCGCGGCACAGCAGGCGGCCTTGGTGTTCGACGCGGAACGCATACTGGGCGCCGCCGTCGTCGGCGTACAGACATTCGGCATGGACGTCCAGACGGCCATCCAGATGGTCGACATGTTCCGCGAACAAGTCCACCTCGCGCAGGCTGACCAGCCGGCCGGGGCGCACCGTTTCATGGCCCCGCTCGCGCGCCAGCAATGCGCCATGCACGGCCATCGCCTGCGCACCGTACTCGGCCAGGTGCACCGCGTGCAGGCCGTGCCCGCCGCGCAGCGGGTTGTCCAGGCGCGCGTGACCGGCGCTGATGGCGTGGATGCCGCGCTCGTCCCACGCCAGTACCGCATCGAGCAGGCACATGCGGCCGGCGTGCGGGATGAGGTGGGCCCAGTCAGTCTTGTCGAGCATGCGGCGCCATCAGGATCGACAGGCAGAAGTGGAACGCCACGCCCAGGCTCACCGTGAGCCCGATCGCGCGCAACACCGGAATCGTCGCCCACGCCAGCATGCCGAACACCAGCAGCGCGGACAGCACGCAGACCAGGGTGGCGTGCAAGGTGCGCCGCTGCTCGGCCGGGTCGCCGGTGTCGCGCTCGAAGAACAGCGCGTAATGCAGGCCCAGGCCGCCGGCGAGGATCAGCGCGACCAGGTGGAACAGCGAGATCTCGATGCCGGCCACGCGCTCGACCGCGAGCACCAGGAAGGTTGCCAGCGTCATCGGCGCCAGCACGTGCCAGGCGCGGCGCGCGCTGCGCAGGGCGACCGAGATCGTCACCACCAGCAGCAGTCCGGCCGCCAGCAGCGCCTGGAGGATGCGCGTGCGATAGGCGGCCACCAGCGATTCGGAGGCGGCCTTGAGATCAAGCAGATGCACCGCGCCGCCGCGGTCCGCGCCCAGCGTCTGCAGCGCGGCGACGTCATGCACGCCGCTGACCGTGGCCAGGCCCAGCCAGTGGCCATCGCGCTGCACCAGCATCGCGGCCAGGCGCTGGCCCAGCGGCGTCTGCGCGTAGCGCTCGGGCGTCAGCGGCGGCAGCGCGCGTGCGGTTTCCACGTCATCGACGAACGGCTGGAACAGGTCGGCGCGGAACGGCATGCCCTGCAGCGCCCCGGCCAGCGCATGTTCGAGCATGGCGCGATCAGGCAACTTCTGCTGCCGCGCGCGCTGCTGCGCCACGGCAGGCAGGTAGCGCGAAGGCAATTCGATCGCGTCGACCGCATGTCGCGCCACCAGCGCGTCGGCCTGCGGCTGCAGCGATTGCGACAGCGCCAGCACGCCCTGTTCGGTGGGTGCCTGCAACAACAGCAGGTAACGCACGTCCGGCGCACCCAGCGCTTGGCGCAGACGCGCATCGTGCTGCAACAACGCGGTCGGCACCGGCGTCAGCGCAGCAAGGTTGTTCTGCCAGAACGGGCCCGGCGCCAGCGCCAGCATCGCAGCGATCGCCAGCGCCACCAGCAGCGGAATCCAGCGCGAGCGCGGCAGCCGGTCGAGCCAGCCGCGAGCACGGATCAACCAGCCCATCGCGGCCACGTCGCGCACGCGCCGCGGCAACAGATGCGGCAGCAGGTAGCGCGTGCTCAGGCCCGCCACCAGCAACCCCACGATGGTGAACACCGCCAACTGCTGCAGCCCGGCCACGCCGGAGGCGTAGAACGCCAGGTAGGCGATGCAGGCCGAGGCGATCGCGGTGAGCAGCAGCGGCCACAGGTCGCGCACGCTCTGCAACGCGTCCTCGCCGGCACGGCGGTGGCTGAGCACGCGGATCGGGTATTCCTGCGCCACGCCGAGCAAGGTGAAGCCGAAGGCCAGGGTGATGCCGTGCACTTCGCTGAACACGAGGGTGAGCGCGGCGATGCCGGCCAGTGCGGCGCTGGCGATCGGCAGCGCGGACAGCAGCAGCGAGCTCACGCTGCGATAGGCCAGCAGCAGCAGCGCGATGAAGCCCACGGTGGAGATGCGCCCGATCCAGTCGGCCTGGTGCCGCGTCTGCGCGCCGATCACCACGCTGAAGTAGCCCGGACCGCTCAGTTCCAGCCGCGCGTCGGCACTGCCGGGCAACACGTGGAACGCCTCGCGGATGCCGTCGATCGCCTGCTGCTGCGCGCCGGGGTCGAAGCCGGCGGCCACGGTCTGCACCAGCAGCAACGCTTCGTGCTGCGGGGTGAACCACACGCCGTCGCGCAGCTGGGGCGATTTCGCCGGCGCCCAGCGCTCGGCCAGTTTCAACGTCTCCAGCGTGGGATCGCGCGGCAGCAGGTTCTTCAGCAGGCTGGCGGCCGGCGAGGAGAGGTCGTCCAGCCGCTGCTGCAACTGATCGGCGAGATAGGCCTCGTCCAGCGGCTGCGTGTCCAGCGTGGGCGAGAGCAGGTAGCGATACGGCAGCAACCGGGGATCGAGCGACGCGAGGTCGAAGCTGCCGTTGAGCACCTGGCTGTAGCGCGCGTCCTTTTTCAGCGCGGCGGCGAGGCCCTGGCTCAAGCCGGCCAGTTGCCCGTCGGAAGCGCCGGAGATCGACAGCAGCAGCAAGCGCGAACCCGGCCCCTCGCCCACCTGCTCCATCAGCAGGCGCTGGTCCGGCGTGGTCGGCGCGGGCATGAAGCTGCGCAGGTCGCTGCTGACGTGCAGGCGCTGGCTCACGATCCAGCCGAGTCCGGCCAGCGCCAGCAGCCAGGTGACCAGCAGCGTGGCGCGGGCGCCGCGGTGCATGTTCAGGGCGAACCCGTGCACAGCGCCTGCAGCTCGGCGCGGGTCGGTTCGGCCGGCATCTTTTCGGCGAGCGGACCAAGCAGGTCGACCGCCAGGTCGCCGTCGGCCTCCTGCATGTGCATGCAGCGCGACTGGTCGCCCACGCCGTCGATGCGGATGCGCGCGACCGTCTTCGCCACGTGGGCGTCGCGCGGCACCAGGGTCAGCGTCCACGCGCCGGCGGCATCGCCTTCGCGCTGGATCTCGAACGCCTGCTCCAAGCGGGCAGCATCACCGCCGAGCAAGGCAACGAAGCTGTCCAGCAGCACCTGCAGCTGCGGCGCACGCTTGAGCGAAAAGTGCCGCGCCGGCTTGCCGTCGCGCTGCTGGGTCACTTCGCCGTCGGCGATCGTGGCGGTCTCCGCGCGAGGGTGCTCGACGCGCCGCTGCAGGCGGTCGTCGCCCAGCCAGGACAGTTGCCCGGAGACCACCAGCGGACGATCCAGCATCTTGAGGAAACGCGCCTCGGCGAACGCGGTGTGCGCCGGTGCCGGCTGGCGCAGGCCGGCGATCACGGCCTGGGTCGAGGTGGCCGCGACCGCCGGTTCAGACGCCCACGCGGTGACCGCCCAGCACGGCAGCAGCAGGTTCAGCAGCAGGCGGGTCTTGCCAGAAATCATAGAAGTTGAACCAGTTGTAGGGAGCGACGCGGATGTAGTGCTCCAGCCGTTGCGCGTAGCGCTCGAGCAGGCCGTCCAGCGCCGGCCCCCGATCATGCCGGGGAATCTCCACTCGTTCGCTGAACGGCTCGAACACCAGCCGGTAGCGATTGCCGCCGAGGTAAAGCCCGAAGCACAGTACCACCGGCACCTTGAGCGTATGCGCCAGCAACCACGGGCTGACCGGGAACGGCGCCGGCGAGCCCAGCAGGTCGACGCGGCGCAGCACCTCGTGGCCGCGGCCGCGGTCGGCCAGCATCGCCACCAGCGCGCCGTGCTGGCAGGCTTCGGCCATGGCCAGCGCGATCGAGGTGCCATCCTGCGCGGCGTCGATCACGCAGGCGCCCACCTCCGGCGCCAGCGCCTCCAGCAGCTCGGTCATCGCCGGGGTCTTCTGCTTGTCCAGCACCACCCGCAGCGGCAGCTCGGGCCGGCGCGCGCCGATCGCGCGCAGCGCCTCGAAGCTGCCCTGGTGCGAACCCAGCAGCAACACGCCGCGGCCCAGCGCAGCGCGCTGTTCCAGCAGGTCCAGGCCTTGCGTCTCGAACTGGAACGGCTGCTCGCCGTGGGCGAGCAGGAAGATCCGGTCCATGATCGTGGCGGCGAAACAGTGGATGTGCTTCAGCACCTGCCATGGCGTGGCCGGGCGACCGAACACGCGCTGCAGGTAGCGCGCCGAAGCCCGGCGCTCCGGCCCGCGGCGGCAGTAGAAGTACAGCGTGATCGGATACAGGCAGCAGCGGCCCAGCCGGCGCCCGCCGTGCAGGGCAATCGCGCGGATCAGCCACAGCGCGAAGCGGCCGCCGCCCTCGGGCCGGCTCTGCCAGTGGTCGCTGTCGCTCATGCCTCGCCCTCGATGACGCCACGCGCCAGCAGCATGCCGTCGCGCTCGATGCGGAAACGGACCCGCGAAGCCGATGCCGCGACGGGCATCAGTTCCAGCCGGGCCGCTTCGCCGGGCCGCAGCGGCGCCACGAATTTCGCCTCCGGCACGCGCACCAGCCGCTGGCCGCGCCACGCGCGCAGCGCCAGCGCCAGCTGCTCCAGCAGCAACACGCCGGGCACCAGCGGCTGTCCCGGGAAGTGGCCGGGCAAGGCCGGATGATCGGCCGCGAACTGCAACGCCTGTGCGTACCCGTTCATGGCGAGACGCCGCCGTTGCCGTGCAGCAGCTGCGGCCAGCGCAGGGCCAGTTTCAGCAGCATGTCGTGCAGGCCGGGGTGGCTGAGATGGCGCAGGCGCCAGCGCCGCCAGGCGTACTCCAGCAGGAACGCCGCGCCCAGCAGCAGGTAGCAGCCCACGTGCAGCCATGCCGAGGCCCAGCGCTCGGGCACCGACCACGCCGACGTCACACCGAGGCGCGGCAGCAGCCCGTCGCGTGCGGCGAACAGCAGCAGGCCAGTCAACAGCAGCGCCTGCGCCGCCAGCAGCACGGTCCAGAACCAGGTGATCTGCCGCGCATAGCGCGCCACGCCGGGCTCGCGCAGCCGCTCGGCACCCTCGATCGCCACCACGAAACGCGCCACCAGCGGCTCGCCGCCGAGCAGGCTGCGGCCAAACCAGCATGCCAGCGCCACGTTGATCAGGATCGGCACCGCCTCCAGCAGCAGGTCGGCCAGCCCGAGCCGCGAGGCCAGCCACACGCCGGCCAGCATCAGCAGCCACAGCAACCACGGCAGCGGTCGGCGCGACTGCAGCCGCGGCAGCATCAGCACGCTGGCCAGCACCGCCAGCGCCAGCAGCGCGAAGATCGGCCGATGGGTGACCACCCCGGCGATGGCGAACACCGGATAGGCGAGCAGCAACCACAAGGCGTGGCGCCGCGAGGTCGGAACATGGGGGGATACGGCGGATTTCATGCGCGATTCCGCGACGACTCGGTCGGCACCGGCAGCTTGCCACGCGTGGCGCACGGTGGCGTGACGAAGGCGGGAAGCGCGGTGCCATGCGGCGCCAAGGCGTCCATGACCAGCCCGCACGACCGCTCCATCCCGCACCGACCGTTCAGGCGCGGTGCTGCTCGACGTGGCTCGACAGATTGCGCAGGCTGGCGAAGATCTGACGGTTTTCCGGGTTGTCCGAGCGCAGCTGGAAGCCGTAGCGCTTGGAGACGGCCAGGGCGATCTCCAGTGCATCGATGGAGTCGAGCCCCAGTTCGCCCCCGAACAGCGGTGCATCGGGGTCGATCTGCTCGGCATTGACGTCCTCGAGGTTGAGGCATTCCACCACCAGGGTGGCCAACTCGTGCTGCGCCTCTGTCTGTTCCGCCATGCTCGATTCCGTACGCCAGATGCATTGCCTCCCCCCGGTGGCAGTGGGCGCAGAGTGTAACATAGCGGCCTTGTCGTTCCGGTTGGCCAGCATGATCCAGGGATGTGAAAACCCGCAGGTGGAAGCTCGGGCGCGGCGGGCGCCGCAGGTGTCCTATCGCATGGCGGAGGTCGCCACCCTGCTGGAGGCGCCGGGCACGCTGGCGGTGCTCGGTTTCGACCCGGCCGTACCCTCCGGTGACGATCCGCGCCACCTGCAGGTGGCGCTGGCCAGCACCGATGCCCCCGCGCCGCTGGAACTGTGGCAGGTGGACGCGCCGGTGCGCTGCGGCATGGAAGGCGCGTTGCGCTGGTCGACCGGCGGCGGCTGGCTGTTCGCCGCGGTCGAACTGGACGAACGCGAACACGGCGGTGCCCGCGCCACCGCAAAGCAGGCCTACGACTTGCTGCACCGGTTCGTCGCCGGCCGCGACGCACGGCACGTCCTGCGGGTGTGGAACTACATCGGCGCGATCAACGACGGCGAGGGCGATGCGGAACGCTACAAGCGCTTCTGCGAAGGCCGCGCCGCCGGCATGGGCGATTTCTTCGCCGAAGGTTTCCCCGCCGCCACCGCGATCGGCCACCTCGCGGCGGAACACCGCCTGCAGGTCTACCTGCTGGCCGGCGAGCAGGCCGGCCACCGGGTCGAGAACCCGCGCCAGGTCAGCGCATGGCGCTACCCGCGGCAATACGGCCCCACCCCGCCCAGCTTTGCGCGGGCGATGCTCCTGCCGGCCCGCGACACGCTGGCCATTTCCGGCACCGCCGCGGTCGTGGGCCATGCCTCGGCCCACCACGACAACCTCGATGCGCAGCTGGAGGAAACCCTGACCAACCTGGACGCGCTGCTGGCCAGCGCCGACATGCGCGCCGGCTTCGACACGCATTCACCGCTCAAGGTCTACCTGCGCCACGACGGCGACGCGCCACGCGTGCGCGACGCGCTCCGGCGGCGCCTGCCGGGCGTACCCCTGCTGCTGCTGCACGGCGACATCTGTCGCCGCGAACTGCTGGTCGAGATCGACGGCTGGCGCTACGTTTAGCGATGCGCCGGTTTCATCGGGAGTCCTTCGCCGATGGCTCCAGCGAATCCAGCAGCTCGATCATCTGGGAACGAACGTAGGGATTGGACGTTTTCCCGTGATCCGCAGCTTGCTGGTTCCTTACCGGCGACCGCATGAGCAATTTGCCGGTAGCGGCCTGGAATACCGAGATCACGGCCCTGTAACCGACCGTCGGCGCAAAGGACTCGCTGGACTGCTTGTACGAAGACGCCGAATAGCCAGGCGCCACCGAGGGGCGGTAGTCGATGGCCACCCGATACGGCAAGGCGATCTCCGCGGCGCGCGACGCGGTGGCGGTGAACGCCGGATCATCGGAGTCCACGTTGTGGACGGTCACGTCGTGATCGCGGGCCCAGGCGAAGACCGCGTTGCCGACGTTGACGCAATTGACGCTGTCGCTGGTGCATGCCACGTAAAGCGAGAAGCGCGGGGTGTCGTCTGCGGCGAACAGTTGCAGCGATTGCAGTTGTCGTTGCTGGGCGCCACTTGTCGTCGAGCCGGCGCCAGCGCAACCGTAGAGCGCAATCGACGAAACCACGATCAAGCCATTCAGCCATTTCTGCATCACAGTCCTCCTTCCTTGCCGAGTGTCACGGTCGGAACACGCACGGGGCCCGTCGCGGGCGCGCAGATCGCGTGGCGCGAAAACAGCGCGAGCGGCCCTTCAGCTTTCGCTCCTCACTTCTGTTTCACCGGTCGCCGCCAGCCCTCGAACGTCTGCTGTCGGGCGCGCGCCAGAGTCAGCTGGCCTTCCGGCGCGTCGCGGGTGATCACCGAGCCGGCGCCGAGGGTGGCTTGCGCGCCGATGCTCACCGGGGCGACCAGGGCGCAGTTGGAGCCGATGAAGGCGCCGTCGCCGATGCGGGTAACGAACTTGTTCACGCCGTCGTAGTTGCAGGTGATGGTGCCGGCGCCGATATTGACGCCACGGCCGACCACGGTGTCGCCGAGGTAGGTGAGGTGGTTGGCCTTGCTGCCTTCGCCGATGCGGGTTTTCTTGGTCTCGACGAAGTTGCCCACGTGCACGCCGGCGTCCAGCTCGGTGCCCGGACGCAGCCGTGCGAACGGGCCGATCGTGCACGGGCCGTGAGTGACCACGCCGTCGAGATCGCAGTGCGGATGCAGCACGGTGCCGGCGGCCAGTTGCACGTCCTTCAGGCGAGTGAAGGCGCCGATGCGCACGTCGTCGCCGAGCACCACGCGCCCTTCCAGGATCACGTCGATATCGAGCTCGACGTCGCGGCCGGCCTCGACCGTCCCGCGCACTTCCACGCGCAGCGGGTCGGCCATGCGCACGCCATCGCGAAGCAACGCGTGCGCGGCGCGGCGACGCCAGGCGGCTTCCAGCTCGGCCAGTTGCACGGGATCGTTGGCGCCGGCGGCTTCCACCGGGTCTGCGCACTCGACGCTGAGTGCGCCGCGGCCCTCGGCGGCAGCCATCGCGAAGATGTCCGTGAGGTAGTACTCGCCTTGCGCGTTGTCGCGATCGAGTTGCTTGAGCCAGCCGCGCAGGGCCAGCGCGTCGGCCAGCAGGATGCCTGTGTTGACCAGGTTGACCGCGCGCTGGCCGGCGTCGGCGTCCTTCTCCTCGACCACCTCGCGCACGTGGCCGTTGCCGTCGCACAGCACGCGCCCGTAGCCGGTCGGATCGGCCAGCCGCGTGGTGAGCAGGCTGAAGCCGCCTTCGGCGTCCAGCAGTTGGCGCAGCGTTTCCGCGCGGGTCAGCGGCACGTCGCCGTACAGCACCAGTACGCGTGCCGCGCGCGGCACGCCGGCGATCGCCTGCTCCACCGCGTGACCGGTGCCGAGCCGCTCGGCCTGCAACACCCAATGCAGGGCCTGCCCCGGCTCTGATCCGGGATCGTCCTGCCCGGCAAACGCCGCGCGCACCTGCTCGCCACAATGCCCGTAGACGACGTGGATGGCGGCTGGCTGCAAGGTTCGCGCGGTGGCGAGCACGTGCGCCAGCAGCGGCTTGCCGGCCAGCGGCATCAGCACCTTGGCGCGATTGGATTTCATCCGCGTGCCGGCACCGGCCGCCAGGATGATCACGTGCAGCGGCGTTGTTTCCATCGGTTGCGACCCCGTTCCGAACGAAGCAAAAGCATAGCAGCCGATGCCGCCGGTCCGGTGCGGCCGAGCCTTCGCCGCGGCTTGCGAAGGCGCATACAAAAGCGCAACGATCGCCGTGACAGACTGGTGCCGACAAGCAGCAAACAGACGAGGTGCAGCATGACGCGCATGACCGGAATCCATCCGTGCAGTTTCGTGGCCCTGCTTGCCCTGGCCGCGGCCGGCGGGCTGGCACCCGCGATGGCGGCGGCCGCGCCGCCGCCGACGATCGCCGTGGGCGAACCCGTTCCCGGCGCGCGGGTCACCGTGAATTACGTCAATCCGGAGGAGTTCAGCGAGGCCCGGCAATACGGCCTGCAGGACCGCTTCAACGGGAGGAGCTATCTGGAGCCGCTGAAGGCCCATCTGATCAAGCGCGCCACGAAGATGCTGCCGGCCGGCGATCGCCTGGAGGTCAACATCACCGACATCAAGCTCGCCGGCGGCTACGAGCCCTGGCACGGCCCGCAGCTGAGGTACGTGCGCTTCATGAAGGACGTCTATCCGCCGCGCATCGATCTCGACTTCAAACTGACCGACAGCAACGGCAAGGTGGTGCGCGAAGGTTCGCGCAAGCTGCGCAACCTGGGCTACCTGCAGAGTGGCGCCGCGCGCGTGGGCGATACCGATCCGCTGCGCTACGACAAGGCATTGATCGACAGCTGGCTGCGCCGCGGGCCGGAAAACCTCTAGCGGCAGGAATCCGGCCGCGGGGCCTCAGTGCTTGAGGTTCTTGCGCAGCCGCTCCAGCGCCTGCAACTGGGCCATCGCCTGGGTGAGCCGGGTCTGTGCCTCGGCCAGTTCGATCGCGTCGGTGCGGTTGGCCAGCGCGTCGCGCGCTTCCTTCATCGCCTGCTGCGCGGATACCTCATCCAGGTCCGCCGCCCGTGCGGCAGTATCGGCCAGCACGGTGACCACCTGCGGCTGCACCTCGAGGATGCCGCCGGAAACATAGAACTGCTGGCGCTCGCCGCCTTCCAGCAATACGTCGACATGGCCGGGCTTGAGTCGGGTGATCAGCGGCGCGTGGCGCGGCGTGATACCCAGCTCGCCCTGGTCACCGGTCGCCACGACCATGGTCGCCTCGCCGGAAAAAATCTCGGCTTCGGCGCTGACGATGTCGACTCGGATGGTTGTCATGGGATTTCTCGCTTTGCTCGAAGGGAATGGAGAATAGGGAATGGGGAATAGTGAAAGCGGGCAGGTCGCGGCAATTCCGATTCCCTATTCCCTATTTACTATTCCCGAAAGCCGCCTCAGGCGGCTTTCTTGGCCCCCATCTCCTCACCCTTCTTGATCGCCTCGTCGATGCCGCCGACCATGTAGAACGCCTGCTCCGGCAGGTGGTCCACGTCGCCGTCGACGATCATCTTGAAGCCACGGATGGTTTCGGCCAGCGACACGTACTTGCCGGGCGAGCCGGTGAACACTTCGGCCACGTGGAACGGCTGCGAGAAGAAGCGCTCGCACTTGCGCGCGCGGTACACGGCCTGCTTGTCCTCTTCGGACAGCTCGTCCATGCCCAGGATCGCGATGATGTCCTTCAGCTCCTTGTAGCGCTGCAGCGTACCCTGCACGCGGCGGGCCACGTCGTAGTGCTCGGCGCCGACCACGTTCGGATCGAGCTGACGGCTGGTCGAGTCGAGCGGGTCCACCGCCGGGTAGATGCCGCGCGAGGCGATGTCGCGCGACAGCGTCACGGTGGAGTCCAGATGCGCGAAGGTGGTCGCCGGCGACGGATCGGTCAAGTCATCGGCGGGCACGTAGACGGCCTGGATCGAGGTGATCGAGCCGGTCTTGGTCGAGGTGATGCGCTCCTGCAGCACGCCCATTTCCTCGGCCAGCGTCGGCTGGTAGCCCACCGCCGACGGCATGCGGCCGAGCAGCGCGGACACTTCGGTACCGGCCAGGGTGTAGCGGTAGATGTTGTCGACGAAGAACAGCACGTCCTTGCCCTTGCCGCTCTCGTCCTTCTCGTCGCGGAAGTACTCGGCCATGGTCAGGCCGGTCAGCGCCACGCGCAGACGGTTGCCCGGCGGCTCGTTCATCTGGCCGTAGACCATCGCCACTTTCGACTCGGGCAGGTTGTCGATTTTGACGACGCCCGCGTCCTGCATCTCGTGGTAGAAGTCGTTGCCTTCGCGGGTGCGCTCGCCGACGCCGGCGAACACCGACAGGCCGGCGTGCTGAGTGGCGATGTTGTTGATCAGCTCCAGCATGTTCACCGTCTTGCCCACGCCGGCGCCGCCGAACAGGCCGACCTTGCCGCCCTTGGCGAACGGGCAGACCAGGTCGATCACCTTGATGCCGGTTTCCAGCAGGTCGTTCGACGCGGCCTGCTCGTCGTAGCTCGGCGCCTCGCGGTGGATCACCCAGTGATCCTTCGCCTCGATCGGGCCGACCTCGTCGATCGGATTGCCCAGCACGTCCATGATCCGGCCCAGGGTGGCCTTGCCGACCGGCACCTTGATGCCTTCGCCGGTGTTGCGTGCCATGAGGCCGCGCTTCAGGCCCTCGGTGGAACCCAGCGCGATCGCGCGCACGATGCCATCGCCGAGCTGCTGCTGCACTTCCAGCGTGATGTCGGTGCCGTCGATCTTGAGTGCGTCGTACACCTGCGGCACCTGGTCACGCGCGAACTCCACGTCGACGACCGCGCCGATGATCTGAACAACTTTGCCCTGGCTCATGCTGATAGCTCCGGATGAATCTCTAAGTGTCTTGTCATAGCGCCGACGAAGCGTCGCTTCATTTGAGAGTGCAACCACGGATGGCTGCTTCTTGATCTTGCCCTGCGATCACGAATGATCGCTTTCCTTCAACAGTGCGGCCATGGATGGCCGCTTCTTGACTTGCTCTTGCAGGCATGGATGCCTGCACTCATACCGCCGCGGCACCGCCGACGATTTCCGATATTTCCTGCGTGATCGCCGCCTGGCGTGCCTTGTTGTAGGTCAGCGTCAGCGTGTCGATCACCTTGTTCGCGTTGTCCGACGCGGCCTTCATCGCGACCATGCGGGCGGCGTGCTCGCTGGCCAGATTCTCCAGTGTGGCCTGGTACACCACCGACTCGATGTAGCGGCCCAGCACGTGCTCCAGCACGGTCTGCGCGTCGGGCTCGTAGAGGTAGTCCCAGTCATGCCCGGCTTCCAGCTTCACGCCCGCATAGGCCGACTCGCCGGCATCCTCATGCGCTTCCAGCTCGGCCGCCACCAGCGGCAGCGGCAGCAGCGCGTCGATGGTCGGCTTCTGCGTCATGGTGTTGACGAAGTCGCTGTAGGCGAGGAACACGCGATCCAGGCCGTTGGCCGCGTAGGCGTCCATCATCACCTTGATCACGCCGACCAGCTGCTCCAGCCGCGGTTTCTCGCCCAGGTGGCTGACCGTGCCGACCAGGTTGACGCCCTTGATGCGGCGGAAGAACGAGATCGCCTTCTGGCCGATCGCCACCACGTCGACCTGCACGCCCTGCTTCTGCCACTCGGCGATCGCCGGCAGCAGGCGGCGGAACAGGTTGGAGTTGAGGCCGCCGCACAGGCCGCGGTCGGTCGACACCACGATGTAGCCGACCCGCGCCACGTTGTCGCGCTCGACCAAAAACGGATGGCTGAAATCCGTGCTGGCCTGCGCCACGTGCGCGATCACCTTGCGCATCAGCCGCGCATACGGGCGCGAGGCGCGCATCAGGTCCTGTGCGCGACGGATCTTGGCCGCCGAGACCATCTCGAGCGCGCGCGTCACCTTGCGCATGTTCTGCGTGCTCTTGATCTTGGTTTTGATTTCGCGTCCGCTTGCCATGGGTTCTCGCTCGCTTTGCTCGCTCGGGGGAATAGGGAATAGGGAGTAGGGAATAGTTGAAAGCCGGCGCCACGCGCCTTTGTTTTGCCTATTCCCTATTCTCCATTCTCCATTCCCTGCTCAATCACCAACTACCCGTCTTCTTGTACTCGTCCAGCGAGGCCTTGAAGGTGGCTTCGATGTCGTTGTCCCAGGCGCCGGTGGCGACGATCTTCTTCATCAGTTCCTCGTGGGTCTGATGCATGAAGGCGTGCAGGCCCTTCTCGAACGGCAGCACCTTGTTCACCGGCAGGTCGTCGAGGTAGCCCTTCTCGGCGGCGTAGACCGACAGCGCCAACTCGGCGATCGACAGCGGCGAGTACTGCTTCTGCTTCATCAGTTCGGTGACGCGCTGGCCGCGATCAAGCTGGGCGCGGGTGGCCGGGTCCAGGTCCGAGGCAAACTGCGCGAACGCGGCCAGCTCGCGGAACTGCGCCAGCGCCAGCTTGACGCCGCCGGAGAGCTTCTTGACGATCTTGGTCTGCGCCGAACCGCCCACGCGCGACACCGAGATGCCGGCGTTGACGGCCGGGCGGATGCCGGCGTTGAACAGGTCGGTTTCCAGGAAGATCTGGCCGTCGGTGATCGAGATCACGTTGGTCGGCACGAATGCGGAGACGTCGCCACCCTGGGTCTCGATGATCGGCAGCGCAGTCAGCGAGCCGGTCTTGCCCTTGACCTCGCCGTTGGTGAACTTCTCGACATAGGCCTCGGACACGCGCGAGGCGCGCTCGAGCAGACGCGAGTGGAGATAGAACACGTCGCCCGGATACGCCTCGCGGCCCGGCGGGCGCTTCAGCAGCAGCGAGATCTGGCGATAGGCCACGGCCTGCTTGGACAGATCGTCGTAGACGATCAGGGCATCCTGTCCGCGATCGCGGAAGTACTCGCCCATCGCGCAACCGGAATACGGCGCCACGTACTGCAGCGCGGCCGACTCGGAGGCCGAGGCGACCACCACGATGGTATTGGCCAGGGCGCCGTTCTCTTCCAGCTTGCGCACCACGTTGGCGATCGACGAACGCTTCTGGCCGATCGCCACGTAGATGCATTTGATGCCCGAATCGCGCTGGGCGATGATCGCGTCGATCGCCAGCGCGGTCTTGCCGGTCTGGCGGTCGCCGATGATCAGCTCGCGCTGGCCGCGGCCGACCGGGATCATCGCGTCGACCGACTTGTAGCCGGTCTGCAGCGGCTGGTCGACCGACTTGCGCCAGATCACGCCCGGCGCGACCTTCTCGACCGGCGCGGTGAGCTTGGCGTTCAGCGGGCCCTTGCCGTCGATCGGATTGCCCAGCGCATCGACCACGCGGCCGAGCAGCTCCGGACCGATCGGTACTTCGAGGATGCGGCCGGTGGTCTTGGCGGTGTCGCCCTCGCGCAGGTGCTGGTAGTCGCCCAGCACCACCGCGCCGACGGAGTCGCGCTCGAGGTTCAGCGCCAGCGCAAACGCATTGCCCGGCAGCTCGATCATTTCGCCCTGCATCGCGTCGGCCAGGCCGTGGATGCGCACGATGCCGTCGGACACGCTGATGATCGTGCCCTCGTTGCGTGCCTCGGCGCCGAGCTTGAACTGCTCGATGCGGCTCTTGATCAGTTCGCTGATCTCGGACGGATTCAGTGTGGTGCTGGACATGGTCATCTATCCCGGAAATGAAAAGCTCTTGTTGAACAGTCCGGCCCGGATGGCCGGCCTTGCTCTTCGCGAGATGGATCTCGCGTGAAACCAATCTGTCCGACCATGGAGGGTCGGGTTTTGCTCGTCGCGAAAATGGACTTCGCGTGAAACCAAACTGTCCGGCCCGAACAGCCGGTATTGCCTTTCGCGAAGCTGGCTTCGCGTGAAACTACTGGCTCAATGCGCCAGCCAGCTTGGCCAGCCTGCCGCGGGCGGAGCCGTCGATCACTTCGCTGCCGGTGTCGATCACCGCACCGGCCAGCAGCGAGGCATCGACCTGGGTATCCAGTTCGATCTCGCGCTTGAAACGGCGCTTCAGCGAAGCCTTGAGCTGCTCGGTCTGCGCTGCGTCCAGCGCCATCGCGCTGGTCACCTTGACCAGCAGCTGCGACTCGGATTCGCGCTTGAACGTCTCGTACAACTCGGCCACCTCCGGCAGCAACGCAAGGCGTCGCTGCTCGGCCATTTCGGCGAGGAACTGGCCGAATGGCGCATCGGCGGCGATGCCGGCCGGCAGATGCAGCGCGACGAGCTGCGCGGGCACCACCCGCGGATCGTTGCCGAGACCGGCCACGCGCGGATCGGCCGCGACCGCGGCGGCGAACGCCAGCGCCTGCGACCACGCGTCCAGCGTGCCGGCGGCATGCGCCACTTCGAACGCGGCGCGGGCGTAGGGACGGGCGAGGGTGATTGCCTGGGCCATCGATCAGATCTCGGCCGCGAGCTGGTCGAGCAAGGCCTTGTGCGTCGACGCATCGACCTCGCGCTGCACGATCCTGCTGGCGCCGGCCACGGCCAGCGCACCGACCTGCTCGCGCAGCTCGTCGCGCGCGCGCTGGGCCATCGAGGCGATGTCGTCCTGCGCCGAAGCCTTCAGGCGATTGATTTCGCTGACGGCCTCGCCACGGGCCTTTTCGATGATCTGGTTGGCCTGCTGCTGGGCCTTGTCGATGATCTCCGAGGCTTGCAGGCGGGCCTGCTTGATCTCGGCCTGCACCTTGGAGTCGGCAGCCTTCAAGTCGGCATGCGCGCGCTCGGCCGCATTCAGGCCTTCGGCGATCTTGAGCTGGCGCTCTTCGATGGCCTTGTTGAGATACGGCCAGATGAAGTGCACACAGAACCAGATCAGGATGGCGAACGAAATCATTTCGCCAATCAAGGTCGCGTTGAAATCCATCGCTGCGTTACCTGCAAATACGGGTTGAACCGAACCCGGGCGTCAGGACGCCCGGGTCGAAACGGCGGCGCTGTGCGCCGCCACGTGACTCAGGCACCGGCAAGCTTGGACAGCAGCGGGTTGGCCACGGCGAAATACATCGCCAGCGCCACGCCGATCAGGAACGCCGCGTCGATCAGGCCGGCGAGCAGGAACATGCGGCCCTGCAGCAGCGGCACCAGTTCCGGCTGGCGTGCAGCCGCTTCGAGGAACTTCGAGCCCATGACGCCGATACCGATACAGGCACCGAGCGCACCGAGGCCGATGATCAGGCCCAGCGCGATGGCGGTGAAGGACTGCACTTGAGCAATTTGAGTGATGAGTTCCACGACGGTCTCCTGAGAAAAGCAAACTGGGAATGGCAAAAACGGATGAAACGAAGGATTCGACAACAGCCAATCAGTGGTGATCGTGCGCCATCGAGATGTACACGATCGTCAGCACCATGAAGATGAAGGCCTGGATCGAGATGATCAGGATGTGGAAGATGCCCCACACCGTGTAGCCGATGATGCCCGCGCCGTACAGGGCCCAGCCGGCCAGGCCCGCGCCGGCACTGAACAGGCCGGCGATCAGCATGAACACCAGCTCGCCGGCGTACATGTTGCCGAACAGTCGCATCGCCAGGCTCACCGGTTTGGACAGCAGCTCGACCACGTTGAGCAGGAAGTTGGGCAGCCACAGGAACGGGCTCGAGCCGAACGGCGCGGTGAACAGCTCGCGCATGTAGCCGCCGGCACCCTTGGCCTTGAAGCTGTAGAAGATGATCAGCACGAACACCGTCAGCGACATCGCGAAGGTCATGTTGATGTCGGCGGTGGGCACGGCGCGGAAGTGGCCGACGCCGAACTTCTCGGTGATCCACGGCAACAGGTCGACCGGCAGCAGATCCATGGCGTTCATCAGGAACACCCAGACGAACACGGTCAGCGCCAGCGGACCCAGCACGCGGCGGTCGCCGTGGAACACGTCCTTGACCTGGCCATCGACGAACTCGAGGATGATCTCGACAAAGGCCTGACCCTTGGAAGGTACGCCGGCCGTCGCCTTGCGTGCCTTCAGCCAGAACCACAGGCAGAACAGCACGCCGAGCGCCAGCGACACGCTGACCGAGTCGAGGTGCACTGCCCAGAAGCCTTCCTTGCTCGCGTGCGGAACAAGATGCTGCAGGTGGTGCTGGATGTATTCGGTAAGCCCGCCCGACTCGCTCGCCATGCTTCAACCCTTGAATCTGAACGCCAGCAGATAGACCGCGTAGGCAGCCACCAACCCCGTGATGGCGGCCAGTGGCGGCAACTTGAATTGGAACAGGATCACGACCAGCCCTCCGACGATCACGATCCATTTCAGGAGCATGCCCGCCAGCAGCCGACCCAGCGCCAGGCCCGCGCCGCCGATGCCGCTGAACATCCGCGCCGACATCACCGCGGTACCCAGCGCCACCACCACCGCGCCTGCCGCGGCCGACACCGCTTCACGACGCCCCAGCGCAAGGAAGGCGAGTCCCGCCAGCAAAGCCACCGCGAACTGCAGCGATGCGATGCGCAAGGCGAGGCGCCGACCCGAGGCCAGGTTGTTGAGCAAGTGACGTCTCCGCGCGCGCCCTTGTCAGGCGACGCGATCCAGTCACCCGCCACGATCCGAATCCGTAAAAGTATATCAGTGCGCCGATTGCCCGGACAAGCCGCGAAGCCTGCCAATCGCCGCCGCGCCCGCCAGCGCACAGCTTGGCGCGAGGCCTGCGACGATCTGCCGCGATCGCACGATCTTGCGCACAAAAGAAGGCCGGACATCCCTGTCCGGCCTTCTCGAAGCTTTGTACCGCTGCACGGCAGCCGCGAATTACTTGGCGGCGGCCTTCTTGCCGGCGACCGGCGCGGTCACGGCGTCATTGGCCGCCTGGCGCTGCTCCTGCACCAGCGCGGTCAGCGACTCGGCGGTCTTCTGGGTGATCGACAGCACTTCCTGCGACACCGCCACGGCGCGCTCGGCATTCTCGCGGCTCAGGCTGCTGCCCTTCTCCCACAGGCCGCGCAGGCCGTCGACGTCGCGGGTTTCCATCACGTCGGTGACGAACTCGGCGGAGACCTTGGTCTGCTCCTCGAGCGCCTTGAGCTGCAGCTCGGCAACCTTCTCCAGCCCCTTCAGGGCCAGCGAATGCGCCTTGAACGCGCTGTCGGTGAACTGCTTGGTGAACGCAAAAAGCTGGTTGTTGAATTGCTGGGTCATGGCTTGTTCCTCGGGTGGAGGTGGGGTAGTGGCAGCCACTCTAGCAAGACTTCTGTTGCAATGCAACATGAATTTCCCGGAATCGCCAGACCAGTCGGCAAATGTTCATCCTGTACGCCAACTTGCGGAAATCACCCGCATAACGCAACGCGTCAGAAATCGGCCCGGCTGCAGCTGGCCCCCGAGGTGCAGGTCTCGTGCACCACCACCTTGTCCAGCCCCGCCAGCCGCGGCTCCAGCCGCTGCCAGATCCAGCGCGCCAGCATCTCGCTGGTCGGGTTCTCCAGCCCCTCGATGTCGTTGAGATAGTGGTGGTCGAGCTGGTCATACAGCGGCTGGAAGGTCGTCTTCAGCTCGGCAAAGTCCATCACCCAGCCGAGCCGCGGGTCCGGCTCGCCGGAAACATGAATCTCGACGCGGAACGAATGCCCGTGCAGCCGCGCGCATTTGTGGCCTTCCGGCACGTGCGGCAGGCGGTGGGCTGCTTCGAGCTGAAACACCTTGAAGATGTGCATGGCGACGTCCGCGCGGATGGACACGTCGGCGGGACAGACACGCGCGACACGTTTGGTGGCTATGGGTGGACTCGAACCACCGACCCCAGCATTATGAGTGCTGTGCTCTAACCAGCTGAGCTACATAGCCATTGGGAAGCCGCCGCGGGGCGATCGCCGGCGGGGCGCGGAAGTGTAGTGGGCGTGGCGCGTTCGTTCAAGTCGGCGAGCTTGCCGCTGCTTTGCGGGCTGTGGTTGAATCGGGGCAGGATCGCGCGGCCCTTTTGCCGCCGGTTCGCGGGGCCAAGCCCCGGGAGGCGACGCATGATTGATGTAGATGGCTACCGTCCGAACGTGGGGATCGTGCTGCTCAATGCAGACGGCCAGCTGTTCTGGGCGCGCCGGGTCAATCGTGACGGCTGGCAGTTCCCGCAGGGCGGCATGCGCACCGACGAAACCCCGCTGGAGGCGATGTACCGCGAGCTGGAGGAGGAAACCGGCCTGGCGGCACACCACGTGGAAGTGATCAGCGCCACCCACGGCTGGCTGCGTTATCGCCTGCCCGAGCGCTACGTGCGCCGGCACCAGCGCCCGACCTGCATCGGCCAGAAGCAGGTGTGGTTCCTGCTGAAGCTGGTCGGCGGCGAGGAGGCGCTGAAGCTCGATGCCAACGAGAAGCCGGAGTTCGACATCTGGCGCTGGGTCGACTTCTGGTACCCGGCCGCGCACGTGGTGAATTTCAAGCGCGACGTGTACGCGCGGGCACTGCGCCACTTCGCGCCGCTGGTGGAGGATTTGTTCGGCATGGAGATCGGCACCACGCCGCCACGCGAAGACGCCGACACACCCGTCGGGGGCCCGCGCACCGGACGCGCGGCGGCCTGATCCCGGCCTCCTTCCCGTCGCGCTGCGCAACGCCCATCCCGCGTTCGCCGCCGCACGCGCTGTCGTATAGTGCGGCGATTCCAGGGGAAGGAAACAGGGGATGGGTACCCAAGCCAGGCTTCGCGTCGCCCATCGGTGGATGGCGGCGGGCGTACTGCTGATCGCCAGTGTCGGCGTCGCCCGCGCCATCGGCCCGCGCGACGCGCGCAACGGCGAGGAGTGCCGCGCCCAGGTCAACGCTCACTTCGACGCGGTCGAGGCGGAGATGCTGGCGTACGGAAACTACAGGGGCATCGCGGTGACCGAAGACGAAGGCCGCGGCCCCATGTTGCTCGATTGCAAAGGGTTCGAGGATAGCCTGCAGGGCGAGCAGATCGCAGCCGCGCTGCAGCGATTGTCGTTGGCGATCGACACCTTGCGCACGGGCCACGCGCTCACGGCGGCCACGATCGAACAACTGGCAACCGATCGCGCCGGCATCGAGGAGATGTCGCCACAGCCCTATCGCCACGAATACCTCCTGCAGTATGCCGATTACCAGCGCTACCTGTCGTTGGAGACGACCCGCGCCGCCATGGCCCCCACGGGCGACTCGCCCAAGGCGATCCATCGCTGCGGCACGCCTGACCATCCGCTCTTCAGCGATCAACCCTGTGCGTCCCATGGGTCGACCCCGCACGCCGCGCTCGCGGAAACCTGCCACGGTTTGCGCGAACATCTGGCGGACAGCAAGCGCGCCTACGACGCGGCCGCCGCCGCGCTGGTGGCAAGCGCGGATGACGCCGGCGACGGCTGGCGCGCCATCGAAGCGCGGCGCCGCAAGTCTCTCTCGGATCTGCGCTGGTACGGCGATCGCGCCCGCCTGCAGGGCTGCCCTCCGTGATGGGCCGGTTCGCCTTTCTGATGCTGCTCCTCGCCGGCGTGCTCAGCGCAGGCCCAGTGTCCGCGCAATGGCATCCCACGGCGGGCCACCTGCAACCGTTTGGCGGTTACCTGACACCGCTGCGCGGAGGCACGGTGGACGTGCTGTCCGACGGCAGCGTCCTTGCCTACGGCTACGGCATGTCCGCCAACGAGTGGCGCGCCGAACAGGACCAGAACGACGCCTTGCGCCTGCGTCACGGCATGGAAAGCGGGCCGGACCCTTCGCCCAAGCTCTACGATCCCGCCGCCGGGGGCTGGGTGCGCGTACCGCGCGCGCCGCAGTGTCCGGACGGCCATGTCTACCTGCACACCAGCACCGTGCTGGCCGACGGCCGGCTGCTGATCGCCGGCGGCCTGTGCGACGTGGCGCAGGCCTTGAACGATTCGGCGCCGTATCCGCCGTATGCAGGCATGTCGATCTGGGATCCGCTCAAACGACAGTGGCAATCGGCGCCCGCGTTGGCGCAGACGCGCATCTTCCATACCGCCACGGGGATGCCCGATGGCAGCGTGCTGCTGATCGGCGGCGAAAGCGATCCGCAGTTGCCGCACGATGGCAGCGGCGTGCTTGCCAGCGTGGTGCGCTATGCAGGCGGCAAGCTGGTTGCCGCACCGAGGATGGCCACCGCGCGGGCCAAGCACAGCGCGACGGCGCTGTCCGACGGCAGCGTGCTGGTGCTCGGTGGCCTTGATGACACCAATCATCCGCTGGCTTCGGCCGAACTGCTCGACGCCCGCGGACAGGCCTGGCGAACGCTGCCACCGATGCACGTGGCACGCTACGCGCACACCGCCACCCTGCTCGCCGATGGCCGCGTACTGGTGGCCGGCGGCATGGGCGAGGATGGCCGGCCGCTGCGTTCGGTGGAGCTATGGGACCCGCGCAGCGGCGCATGGATCGAGGGCGCGGAGCTCCCGGTGGGGCTGTACGGCCACGCTGCGGTGCGGCTGGCCTCCGGTGCCGTACTGGTCGCCGGCGGCACCTGGCTGCAGCCGGTCCAGGGACAATCCTCGCCGTGGGCGTGGTTGTGGGATCCGCATTCGCAAGGTTGGCAACTTGCCGGAACCACTTCTCCCAGCGTGGGCAACGACGCGCCGCAGCCGCTCGGCATGGTGGCGCGATCCGATGGCAGTGCGTTGATCTTCACCGCCAACGGGGTGTTGCGCTGGTCACCCGAGACACCGGCTGCGGACGTGCCCGCTTGGCGATCGACGCCCGCGATCGCCGCGCTGCCCGGGCATCGCGTGATTATGGTGGGCTACCTCGCCGACGATTTTCGCGGGCTGCCGGTGGCGCGCATCTGGAACGCGCGCACCGATCGCTGGAGCAGCACCGGCCCGCTGGAGGCGGACTCGGCGGGACACCCCGCGGCCTTGGCGCTGCGGTCGGGGGATGTCCTGTATGTAACGATGAAATCGCGGCACGAGTTGCAGTGTCACCGCTGGTCGGCTCCCATCAACCGCTGGTCCGGCTGCGGCGGCGCGACCTTGCAATACCTGGCCGATTCACGGCCGCAACTGGGCCTGTTGCCGGACGGGCGCGCGTTTGCCCTGGTCAACATGCACGAGGCCGCGGTGCTGAACGAGCACACGGCGCGCTGGACGATCTGGCGCGTCGACTGGCACGACAAGGGGATCACCTACGGCGCGCCGGTGCACGGCCAGCAGCCGCTAGCCACCATCACCGACCCGACAGGACGCGAAAGCTTCGAGATCAACGACGCTGGCGCCCGCTTCGTGCACGCCGATGGTTGGCGGGCCACCGCGATGCTGTGGAACGCCGGCACCGGCTGGTGGGATTACGTGTTGATGGGGCGCCAGATGGGCGCCGACGCGCAGCGCCTGCCTGATGGCTGCGCCATCTCGACGTATCCGGTGGCGCTGTATCGGCCGGCGGATGCGCGGGTGTTCGCGCTGTCCGACCCTGGCTTCGGCAGCACCAGCCACGTTATGGCGGTCCTCGATGACGGCACCGTGGTGGTGGCGGGGCCGGGCCGCGACACGCTGGCAGCGGGCGCCGGCTTTTTCCATCGCCAGGCAAGCTGCCGCGGCTTTGCCCCGCCACCGCCGGGCGATCGCTACATCTCGCCCACCGTCGCGATCAAGCCGATCGCGCCGCCACCCGCGGCTGCTGCGCCCGTGGCGAAGGCGGCGGCGCCACGTGGACAGCAGCACTTCAGCTGGGACGGCATCGGCAACGTCAAGTGGGTCATCCTCGCCTGTCTGGGTTCGTGGCTGGCCTATCGACTGTTGCGCCGCGTCGCCTGGCCGCGCTTGCGCGGCGGCTATTCGCTGGCCGCCCGGTTGCTGGTGTATGGCGGGCTGGCCATCGTGCTGATGCCGTGGGTGCTGTCGCTGTCGACCTGCGTGCACCGCGTGCCCAAGGCCGACTGGGATCGCATGGGCGCGGCCGCACGCGAGACCGCCAAGGTGGCGATGACGCCGAGCCAACGGCCATGCGGGCTCATCG
This sequence comes from Rhodanobacter sp. UC4443_H10, assembly GCF_052978325.1. NCBI lineage: Bacteria > Pseudomonadati > Pseudomonadota > Gammaproteobacteria > Lysobacterales > Rhodanobacteraceae > Rhodanobacter > Rhodanobacter sp. UC4443_H10. Next base: position 2,501,091 of record NZ_CM129668.1, read on the forward strand.
GCCTGTGGTCGTCCACGCACAAAGGCATCATGCGGCGCATCGAATTGCGCGACGACGGTCGCTACGTGATGACCCCCAGCGCGTTCGACCGGCGCTCGACCGCCGGCTTTACCGGCCGCTGGAAAGTGCAGGCTGACAAGATCGTGTGGCAGCCCGACGGGAGTGGCGTGATCGACGTCAACGCAATGCTGGAGGCAAGCGACGGCCGCTTCCAGGTGATCGAAACCGATGGCGCACCGACCCGTTTCGAGCGCATCCAGGCGAAGCCATCGACGCAGTGCGACAAACCCGCAAGCCAGGCACGGGAGTGATCGGATGACGCCCACGGTTCGATGGACGATCACGCTGCTGCTGGCGGCGACAGGCGTGTTTTCCGCCCGCGCGGACGACGCGGTCTACAAGTGCCGGGGCGACGTGTTCCAGGACCATCCCTGCGACGGCGCGGTCCCGGCTGCGCCTGCATCATCGACCGTGCCGCCCCCGCCTGCTTACGACGAGCGGGCACTGGAGCGCGAACTCGACCGGTTGCAGGCGCTGGGCGTGGGCATGATCCAGCGAACCCTGCCCGAGACGCAGCCGCCGCGGGTGGCGCCGGTGTCGAAGATGCACGGCTTGTTCAAGCCGGAACCGCGCCTGTCCCGCATGGCGCGCGAGTTGCGCGACCGGGCGATCACCGCGCGCATGCAGGCACAGGCCGAGCACGGCAATGCGGTATCGGCCGCAAAGCTTGGCCAGGCGATCGAACAACAGGAGCAGGACTGCGGCGGCGAACTGGCGAAGCTGCCCACGGTGGGCATGAGCGATGAGGCCTTCCGCCAGTGCACCATGCTGGCCCGCTTTGGCGAGGTGGACCAGATCGTGGTGAGTCAGGCCGACGGCGTGGCGTTGCGGCTGTACGTATTCCCCACGGCCGGGGTCCGCGTGTATTCCATCGGCGGCGTGGTGACCGCGATCAAGCCGTGAGCGGAGGGCCCACGCGGCGGGCAAGACCGACGCGCTGAACGGACGACCGCCCCGCCCAGTCGATTGTTGACAATCGTTCGCATTCGCGTTCTCATATGCGTCATGTACGTCTGCATGTGCAATGCCGTCACCGACCACGACATCCGCCGCGAAGCGGCCGATGGCGTGCAGACTTTTGCCGAATTGCAGGCGCGCACCGGCTGTTCGGACTGTTGCGGCTGCTGCGGCGACGAAGCCCGCGCCACCTTCGAGCAGGCTCGCCGGCAGGTGCTCTGCCAGCTTCCGCTCGTCGCCGCCTGAGCCGACCTCGGGCTTCGCGCCCGGCGGCAAACCATTGGCATTCTCATTTCCGTCCTGACCGTCGCGGAGTTTGTATAGTCCGTGGGTCCGTCGCGATGGAGGAAAGGCCATGAAGGGTGATGCCAAGGTCATCGAGTTTCTCAACAAGGTGCTCTACAACGAGCTGACCGCGATCAACCAGTATTTTCTGCATGCCCGGATGTACAAGAACTGGGGCTACACCGAGCTGGCCGAGCACGAATACAAGGAGTCGATCGACGAGATGAAACACGCCGATCGGCTGATCGAGCGCATCCTGTTCCTCGACGGGCTGCCCAACCTGCAGCGGCTGGGCAAGCTGCGCATCGGCGAGCATCCGGTGGAAGCTCTGCAGGGCGACCTGGACCTGGAGCTGGCCGCCACCGTCGACCTGCGCGAAGCAATCGCCTACAGCGAAGGCATCGCCGACTACATCAGCCGCGATCTGTTCAAGCACATCCTGCATGACGAGGAAGAACACATCGACTGGCTGGAAACCCAGTTCAACCTGATCAAGGACATCGGCGCGGAACGCTATCTGCAGAGCAAGATGCAGAGCTGACGCCGGTCGCGCAGCGCGCACGCCGCCACGGCGCATCCGCGCGGGCGTGCGCCCGTTCCTTGACGCTTTCGTCACGCCCGGGCTATACCTCGGGTTTTCCGGGAACGTCCTCCCATGGGTTCACGACCACCTCCGCGTCTCGTGGTGCGCAGGCACGACGACGTCGGCCATCGCTGGCGCCGCCTGGGGTGGGGTTTGGCGTGGTTGGCCAGCCTGCTGGCGGTGGGCGCGGCGGTGCATGTGCTGGGCGTGCGCGGCACGCCGGCAGTAGTCGACCACAAGCAGCAGCGTGCGCTGCTGGCCGAGGTCGACGATCTCAAGCAGCAGGTGGCGAACCTGCAGCGCGCCGGCCAGGTCAACGAGGTGGCCACCAGCGCCTTGCGCGGCACTCTCGCGCAGCGCGAGAAGGAGTTGAGTGCGCTGCGTTCGGACCTCGGGTTCTATTCGCGCCTGGTCGCCGGCAACGATCAGCGCCAGGGCCTCAAGCTGCAGGAGGTGAAGCTGCAGCCGATCGCCGGTTCGCGCGGCTGGACGCTGATCCTCAGCCTGACCCAGAACGCCAAGCGCGGCGCCGAGGTCAACGGCCATGCCACGGTCAGCGTGGAGGGCATGCGCAAGGACAAGGTCGTGACGCTGGACTGGCCGGCGCTGGGCGACGGCGCGCAGAAGGACGGCCTGCCGTTCCGCTTCACCTATTTCCAGCAGTTGCAGGGCACGATCGTGCTGCCCGCGGATTTCCGGCCGACACGGCTGCGCATCCGCGTCGATCCGGCCAGCGGCGAGACCTTCAGCCGCACCGTGGCGTGGAGCGCCGCCTTGTCCGGCAACATCACCACCGCCGAGGGAGACCGAGATGCTCAACCGTAGACGCAGCGACCGCAACCGCGGCAGTTCCGAAACCAGCCTGATCGCCCGCGGCACGGTGATCCGCGGCGACTTGCGCTTCAGCGGCGCCTTGCACCTGGACGGACGCATCGAAGGCACCGTGCTGGCCGAGGGCGACGATGCCATGTTCACTCTGAGCGAGCATGGCGAGGTGGAGGGCGAGGTGCGCGTGCCGCAGGCGGTGATCAACGGGCACATCACCGGCGACGTGTACATCAGCGTGCGGCTGGAGCTGGCGCCGCTGGCGCGCATCGACGGCGACCTGCGCTACCACACGCTGGAAATGGCTGCCGGCGCCCAGGTCAACGGGCACATGGCGCGCCAGGCCGAGCCGGCGCAGCGCGCGCTGGCGGCGCCGGCGACCGACGCCACCGGCAGCGACGAGGAAGCCTTGCCGGCCTGACGCGCTATGCTTGCATCTGTCCGCCTTCATCCCCATTCAGATCGCCATGGAAACCATCGTCGCAATCCCCGATTACCGCAGCGGCGGCGCTCCGCTGGAGTTCACCGCGGCCGCCGCGCACAAGGTGCATGAGCTGATTGCCGAGGAAGGCAATCCGCAGCTGAAGCTGCGCGTGTATATCTCCGGTGGCGGCTGCTCGGGGTTCCAGTACGGCTTCACCTTCGACGAGGCACAGGCCGAGGACGATCTGGCGGTCGAGCGCGAGGGCGTCACGCTGCTGTGCGATCCGCTGTCGCTGCAGTACCTCACCGGCGCGCAGATCGACTACGCCGAGAACCTCAGCGGCGCGCAGTTCGTGATCAGCAATCCGAACGCGAAGACCACCTGCGGCTGCGGCTCCTCCTTCACCGCCTGACCTCCTCGCCATGGACCAGGCCAGGCTGCCGCGCCCCAACACCTTCGCCGGCCTGAGCCTGGTGCTCGACCGCATGGCCGAGCATCGCGACGAGGCGACGTGGGTGGCCGCGCAGGCACGCGCCGACACGGCTCGCTACCTGCTGCTGGATGCCACCGGCGAGGCCTATCTCCGCCGCGACGACGACGCGCTGCGCTGGCTCACCGCCGCCGAACGTACGCAATGGCTGGCCGACACGCGTGCCAGCTTGCTCGGCATCGCGCACGGGCGGCCGCACTTCCTGCTGGTAGTGAGCGATCGCGAGCAGGGCGACGCGCTGGAAACCGCGCTGGACGCACGCCGCATGAGCCTGCGCAGCGCCGGCCTGTTGCTGCCTGCGGACGAGGCCGGCCTGTTCGCCTATGCCAAGGGGCTGTCGCACTGGCAACGTGAGACGCAGTTCTGCGCGTACTGCGGCGGGCCGTTGCAGCTGGTGGCCGCCGGGCATCGGGCGCAATGCCGCAACCCCGATTGCGCGCGACTGCATTTCCCGCGCACCGATGCGGCGGTAATCATGCTGGTGGAGCACGACGGCGCCTGCCTGCTGGGCCGCCAGCCCGGCTGGCCGCCGCACCGCTATTCCACCTTGGCCGGCTTCGTCGAGCCGGGCGAGGCGCTGGAAGATGCCGTGCGCCGCGAGGTGGCCGAGGAATCGGGCGTGATCGTGGACGAGGTGCGCTACCACTCCTCGCAGCCGTGGCCGATGCCGGCGTCACTGATGGTCGGCTTCATCGCCACCGCGGTATCGCGCGAGATCCGCATGCGCGACCTCGAACTGGAGGATGCGCGCTGGTTCACCCCGCAGCAGATCGTCGACGGCATCGCCGACGGCAGCTTCCTGCCGTCCACACGCTTGTCGGTGTCCTACCGGCTGCTGGCGCACTGGCTGCACGGGCGCGCCGGACTGGACCTGGACGCGTTGACCGCCGTCGCGCCCGTCGCCTGATCCCTTCCGGCGGAACTCCATCGCGGCGCGCGGGTCGTTGTCCGGGTACCCGGCCACGGATGGACCTCTCCCATGCACCCGACTCACCGCTTTCCGGCAGCGATGCGCGCATCGAGCGGGCGCGTCGCCATCCACGTGGCGGTGATCGGCGTGCATCTGGCGGCATGGCTGGTCTGTTTCCATGCCAGCCCGCGCGTCTGGCGGCCCGCCGCACTCTGGCGCCATCCGCCATCGACGCCGCTCACCCTCCGGTTGCTGACGGTGGTGGCCACGGCCGCACCGCCCAGGCGGCCATCGCGGCGTCCTTCGGTACGGCGCCCTCCGCCGCCCCGAGGCATCGTCACGTCACCGACGCCCACACCGCTGCCGGCGACGTCACCGGCGCGCGAGCGCAGCGCGATCACCACCAAAGCCGACGTACCCGGTTACGTCGCCGGCGGCAATCTTCTGCGCGGCGGGATGTCCATGCCGCGCCCGGTCCGCCTGCCCGGCTCCTCGACGCCGATCGTGGAGGGTTTCCGCATGGTCGACCCGCGCATGCAGGGCGTCGGCGGCGCCGTGCGCATGGTGCAGGCGCTGTTCGGCGTGGTCGACCCGCACTGCATGGACGTGGAGGTCTGGCGCGGCATGACGCCGGCCGAGCAGTTGGCCCGGCACATCAGCTCCACCGACGTCGAACGCACCGCCGAGCGCTACCACTGCGGGCCCGGCTGAGCGGCGAGCGCCAGCGGGCTGCACACGCGCTCGTTACAATGCGGCCATTGTCCGGGAGTGCGTCACCATGGCCATCCGTCTGCTCGTTGCCCTGATCGCCCTTGGCCTGCTGCATGTCTCGCCGCAACTGGCCAGCTGGCGCCGCGACGGCCTGTTCCGGCGCTGGGTGGCGCAGTTGTCCGACACCAGTGGCGCCGGCCGCGTGGTGCTGGCGCTGGCCCCGCCGCTGCTGCTGTGCGCACTGCTGGTGTGGCTGTTCGGGCACACCGTACTGGGCGAGTTGCTGCCGCTGCTGTTCTCCGTGGTGGTGCTGATCTACTGCTTCGGTCCACGCGAGTTCGAGCGTGACCTGGAGGCGATCCTCGCCGCGCCCGACGACGTCAGCCGCGAGGCGGCGGCGCAACGGCTGTCCGACGACGGGCGCCCGGTGCGCTGGCACGCCCCGGCGCTGGGCGAGGCGATCGTCTATGCAGCGTTGCGCCGACGCTTCGCGGTGCTGCTGTGGTTTTTCCTGCTCGGCCCGGTCGGCGCGCTGCTGTACCGGCTGGCGCAGACGCTGGGGCGCGACGACTCGCTGGCGCTCGACGGCGACAGCCAGCATGCCGCCCGCTACCTCGCCAACGCGCTGGACTGGTTGCCGGCCCAAGTGCTGACCTTCACCCTGGCCGTGGTCGGCCACTGGGATGCGGTGATCGAGGCGTGGCGGCGCTGGCACATCCAGGCCACGCCGACCAGCTGGTATCAGCGCGGCCCCGGCTTTCTCGGCGCCGCGGCGCAAGCCGACGTGCGCATCGACATCGAGGCCGGCGACGGCTATGCCGAGGAGCACAGCGATCCGCTGGACGAGCTGCGACGCCTGCGCGGCGCCTTGCTGCGCGCCTTGCTGGCCTGGCTCAGCGTGATCGCCTTGCTGGTGATCGGCAGCTGGGTGAGCTGAAGCCGGCGGGCGGGGCCGGCTTGGACCAGCTACGCCAAGGCAGGGCGGGCACTGCCCGCCGCTTGCCCCGCCGCGCTCAGGCAAGCTCCCCGCGCAATTCGCGAACCCTGGCTTCCAGCGATGCGGCGCTGGCCGCCTGCGGCGGCACCGGCGCATCCACGACCAGTTCCACCCGCGCCCGGAAGCGCCGCGGCAGGCGCAGGCGGCCGAGCCGGGTGTCGCGCCGGCTCCACACGCTGCCCCACAACCCCCGCAGCGCCAGCGGCACTACCGGCACCGGGCGCCGGGCCAGGATCTTCTCCAGCCCTGGCCGGAATGGCGCGATCTCGCCATCGCCGGTCAGGCCGCCCTCGGGGAAGATGCATACCAGCTCGCCGTCGGCCAGCGCCGCGTCGATCGCGTCGTACGCCTGCTGCAGCACGACCGGATCTTCCTTTTGCCCGGCAATCGGAATCGCCTTGGCCGTGCGGAACACGAAACGCAGCAGCGGGGTGTGGAAGATCCGGTAATACATCACGAAGCGCGCCGGCCGCCGCAGGTTGGCCATCAGCAGCAGCGGGTCCATGAAGCTGACGTGGTTGCACACCAGCAGCGCCGGACCTTCCTCGGGCAGATGCTGCATGCCGTCGACGCGCACCCGGTACAGCGTGTTCACCAGCACCCAGGTGATGAAGCGCATCAGGAACTCGGGCACCAGGGTGAAGATGTACACCGCCACCAGCACGTTGAGCAGGGCGGCCAGCAGGAAGATGGTGGCCGCGTCCATGCCCAGCCGGCCCAGCACCAGCCCGAACACCGCGGCCAGCACGATCAGCAAGGCATTGATGATGTTGTTGCCGGCGATTACTCGCGACAGCCGCTCGCGCGGCGTGCGCGACTGCACGAAGGCAAACAGCGGCACCACGTAAAAGCCGGCGAACACGCCGATGGCGGTGAGGTCGAGCACGATGCGCCAGCTGCCGGCGCCGTGCAGGAACGCCAGCCAGTCCAGCCCGCGCGTGGCCGCAAGCCCGTGCCGGGCCAGGTACAGGTCGATGCCGAACACGGTGAGGCCGAACGCGCCCAGCGGCACCAGGCCGATCTCCACCCGCTTGCCGGACAGCTTCTCGCACAGCAGCGCGCCGACGCCGGTGCCGATCGAGAACAGGGTCAGCACCAGCGTGTTGACCGAGCCGTCGCCGCCCAGCGTCTCGCGCGTGTAGATCGGCAACTGCGCGATCAGCACGGTGCCGAAGAACCAGAACCACGAGATGCCCAGCACCGCGTTGAACACCGCGCGATCGGCGCGGGTGATGCCCAGCACGCCGGCGGTCTCGCTGAACGGGTTCCAGTTGAACTTCAGGTCGGGCGCGGTCGCCGGCGCGGCCGGAATGCGCCGGCTGGCCAGATAGCCGGCCACCGCCACCGCGATGGTCGCGCCGGAGGCCAGCATGGGCCCCACGCCGGCCACCAGCATCAGCGAGTTGCCTGCGATCATGCCCACCAGCATCGCCATCTGCGTGCCCATCTCGACCAGGCCGTTGCCGCCGACCAGTTCCTCGTTCTTCAGTGCCTGCGGCAGGATCGCGTACTTGATCGGCCCGAACATGGTCGAGTGCATGCCCATCATGAACAGCACCACCAGCAGCAGCGAGGTGTGGTGGGTGTAGAAGCCGTACGCGGCCAGCGTCATCGCCGCGATCTCGAACAGCTTCACGTAGCGGATGATGCGGCTCTTCTCGTACTTCTCCGCCAGCTGGCCGGCGGTGGCGGAAAACAGGAAGAACGGGATGATGAACAGTGCCGGCGCCAGGTTGGTGTAGATCCCGACGGTGCGGTCGTCCAGCCCCATCTGGAACGCCACCAGCATCACCAGCGCATTGCGGAACGCATTGTCGTTGAAGGCGCCCAGCGCCTGGGTCCAGAAGAACGGCGCGAAACGCCGCTTGCCGAGCAATCCGAATTGGCTCATGCCTTGTCCTGTGATGGGTCCCCGGCGCCACCACGGCCGGCGGCGACCGGGCGACGGTAGCAGCTGCGGCGCACCGGACGAAAGATCGGCATGGCATGAAACTCCCCGCCATTCGCGCGGTCGCAACCTGGTTGCCGGCGCGGGTTCGGGATCGACGGCTTGGCACGGCACCGGCGGCGGGCGCAAAATGCTGCGTGGACGACCCGGTTTTCCCGCCGCGGCGATCGTCCCCGAAATCTTGCGCCCCGGTGCAGTCTCCTACCCTACCGACACGGCCACTCCCATGAGCAAGTCCTCTCCCCAGGTTTCCGGCGGCACCTTCGCCGACCGCATCCGGCTGCTGATCCAGCGCGTCGGCAGCGCCACCGAGATCGCCCGCATGTGCGGCTTCTCCGAAGGCGTGGTGCGCAGCTGGCGCGACGGCAATACCGACCCCTCGCGCGCACGCTGCGTCACCCTGGCGCGCACGCTGGGCATCTCGCTGGTATGGCTGGTGGCCGGCGAGGGCGGCATCCAGATCGACCCGACCCCGACCATGCAGGACGACCAGCACAGCAGCCAGGTCGTGCGCACCCAACGCGTCCACGCCAAATCCGGTACGGTCACCCGTCTGCCGTTGTCCGCGCAGATGCAGGGGTTGGACCCGCAGCGCCTGAACACGGCGATGCAGATGCTGCAATCGGAACTGGAACTGGCCGGCAGCCCGCTGGGCCTGGCCGAGAACACCGACCTGCTCACCGAGCTGTACGAGATCCTCGGCCCGGGCGGCGTCAACGTGGACGCCGGCGCGATGATGGCGTTCAACCGCCACCTCGCCCAGCGCCTGCGCAAGGATCGCCTGGCCTCCACCACGGCCTGAGATCCGGGCGCACTCCCGCGGGGTGGGCGTTCGCCCGTTCCGCGGTTCGGCGTCAGAGCAGGGCGATGTCAGCCACGGTGCTGAACTGGCTCTTCAACTGATTGAGCAGCGCCAGGCGGTTGGCCCGCACGGCGGGGTCTTCGGCGTTCACCAGCACGTTGTCGAAGAACGCATCCACCGGCACCTGCAGTTGTGCCAGGCGGGCCAGCACGGCAGCGTAATCGCCGGCGGCCTCAGCCGCGGCGCTGTCCTGCCGCGCGGCGGCCAGCGCATCGGCCAGGTCGCGCTCCGCCTCCGCCTCGAAACAGGCCGGGTCGACCGTCCGCCCGATCGGCGGCGCACCGGCCTCCTCGGCCTGCTTGCGCAGGATGTTGGCGACGCGCTTGTTGGCTGCCGCCAGGCTCACCGCCTCGGGCCGGCGGCCGAACTCGACCACCGCACGCAGGCGCCGGTCGAAGTCGGCCAGGCTGGCCGGCTGCACCGCCAGCACGGCTTCGAAGGCCCCGTGTTCGAAGCCCTGTTCGGCGTAGTAGCCGCGCAGGCGCTCATGCACGAAGTCGAGCAGCTCCTCCAGCAGGATCGCGCGCCGCGCGCCCGCCTGCAGCGCCGGCGGCTTGCCGTCCTTGCCGGGCTTGAGGCCGGCCGCCAGCGCGGCATCGGGCAACTGCTCCAGCGCCTCGATGAAACTCGCGCGCAGGTCCAGTTCCAGGCCGCCCTCGATCAGGGTACGCGCCAGGCCCAGCGCCGCGCGGCGCAACGCGAACGGGTCCTTGTTGCCACCGGGTTTCATGCCGATGGCGAAGATGCCGGCCAGGGTATCGAGCCGCTCGGCCACCGCCAGCACCTGACCCAGGGGGTCCGCGGCGATGCGGTCGCCACCGAAGCGCGGTTGGTAGTGGCTGTCCAGCGCCTCGGCCACCGCCGGCGGTTCGCCGTCATGGACGGCGTAATAGCGCCCCATCACGCCCTGCAGCTCGGGAAACTCGCCGACCATGCGGGTCAGCAGGTCGCACTTGGCCAGGCTGGCGGCGCGCGTCGCCAGCGCCGCATCGACGCCGACCCGGTTGGCCACCACCCGCGCCAGTTCGGCCACGCGCACGCTCTTGTCCCACTGGCTGCCCAGCGCCTGCTGGTAGGTGACGTTTTTCAGCTGCTCCTGGTAGCTGGCCAGCGGCGTCTTGAGGTCCTCGTCCCAGAAGAACTTGGCGTCGGCGAAACGCGGCCGGATCACCCGTTCGTAGCCACGGCGGATCTCGACCGGGTCCTTGCTCTCGATGTTGGCGATGCCGATGAAGTGTTCGGTCAGCTTGCCCTCGGCGTCGAACACCGGCACGAATTTCTGGTTCGCCACCATGGTGGTGACCAGTGCCTCGGCAGGCACTTCCAGGAAGCGGCGCTCGAAGGTGCAGGCGATCGCCACCGGCCATTCGGTGAGGTTGGCCAGCTCGTCCAGCAGCGCGTCATCCAGTTGCGGCGTGCCGCCGGTGCCTTGCGCGGCGAGCTCGATCTGCTGGTGGATGCGCTGACGCCGCTCGCGCGGATCGGCCAGCACCTTTGCGGCGCGCATCGCGTCGAGCCAGCCGTCGGCGTCGGCCACGTGCACCGGTTGCGGATGCATGAAACGGTGGCCGCGCGACTTGCGCCCGCTGGCCAGGCCCAGCACTTGGCCGTCGACGATGTCGGCGCCGTGCAGGATCACCAGCCAGTGCACCGGGCGCACGAAACTGTAGTCGTGGTCGGCCCAGCGCATCGGGCGCGGGATCGGCAGCGCCTTGAGCGCCTCGTCGATGATCCCCGGCAGCAGGGCCGCCAGCGACTGGCCCGGCCTGACCGCACGCCAGACGAACCACGCGCCCTTGTCGGTTTCGAGCTTCTCCAGCTGGCCGACGTCGACGCCGCATGAGTGCGCGAAACCAAGCAGGGCCTTCGACGGCCGCCCTTCGGCGTCGAGCGCGGCGGCCACCGCGGGGCCGCGGCGTTCGATGGATTGCGCCGGCTGCGCCGCCGCCACCGCAGGGATGAAGGCCGCCAGCCGGCGCGGCGAGGCGTAGGCCACCGCCTGGTCCAGCCCGGCGCTGACGCCGCGCGCGGCCAGCCCGCCCACGATGCCGCGCAGGAATGCGGCGGACAGCTCGTCCAGTGCGCGCGGCGGCAGTTCCTCGGTGCCCAGTTCGATCAACAGCGACTTGCCGGCGTTCATGCGGCCTGCTCCTGGTGGGCACCAGCGTGCTTGAGGCCGGGAAAGCCCAGCTTCTCGCGTTGCGCCACGTAGGCCTCGGCGACGGCGCGCGACAACGCGCGCACGCGCAGGATGTAGCGCTGGCGCTCGGTGACGCTGATCGCGCGGCGCGCATCGAGCAGGTTGAAGGTGTGGCTGGCCTTCATCACCTGCTCGTAGGCGGGCAGCGGCAGGTTGGCCGCCACCAGCTTGTTCGCCTCGCCCTCGCAGACGTCGAACCAGCGCAGCAGCTCGGCCACGTTGGCGTGCTCGAAGTTGTAGGTGCTCTGCTCGACTTCGTTCTGGTGGAACACATCGCCGTAGGTGACGGTGCCGCGCGGGCCGTCAGTCCAGACCAGGTCAAAAACGCTATCCACGTTTTGCAGGTACATGGCCAGGCGCTCCAGGCCATACGTGATCTCGCCGGTGACCGGCCGGCACTCGATGCCGCCGGCCTGCTGGAAGTAGGTGAACTGGGTGACCTCCATGCCGTTCAACCACACCTCCCAACCCAGTCCCCAGGCACCCAGCGTGGGTGATTCCCAGTTGTCCTCGACGAAGCGCAGATCGTGCACCAGCGGGTCGAGGCCGAGCTCCTTCAGCGAGCCGATGTACAACTCCAGGATGTTCTCCGGGTTCGGTTTCATCACTACCTGGTACTGGTAGTAGTGCTGCAGGCGGTTCGGGTTTTCGCCGTAGCGGCCGTCGGTGGGGCGACGCGACGGCTGCACATAAGCGGCCGACCAGGGCTCCGGGCCGAGCGCACGCAGGAAGGTGGCCGGATGGAACGTACCGGCGCCCACTTCGGTGTCCAGCGGCTGCAGCAGTACGCAACCCTGCGCCGCCCAGTAGCGGTTGAGGGTCTGGATCACATCCTGGAAGGTGCGCGCGGACATGGCTTTCCGTGACCTGGGTTAAAGCGCGTTAGTATAGCCGCAGCTCGCTTTGCGGCTGGAATTTCCGGCTGGCGGAGCCTTGCACAGGACACTTGCCGGATGGCTGCATCGCCACAAATTGCCTCGCTGCTCGGCCGTCGTGGCCGACTCGAACTGGACGAGGTGCTGGCCGCGCTGGTGGTCGACGGTTACGCGCTCGCCGAGGATGCGAAGAACGTGCGCATGGGCGCGCGCGCCGGCCGCAGCACGGTGGAGCTGCACCCGCTGGTGGTGATCGCCAACGCCAAGTTGATCAACCAGCGCGAGCCCGGCCGGCCATTGAGCCTGGAGACGCTGGCCGAGTGGCTGGCTGGCCATGCCGGCTTGCCGTACCTCAAGATCGATCCGATGAAGATCAACGCAGCCACGGTCACCCAGGTGGTGAGCCTGGCCTACGCGAAACGGCACCGCATCCTGCCGATCGCGGCGACCGTGGGCGAGGTGACGTTCGCCACCAGCGAACCGTTCGACGACGCCTGGGCGCCCGACCTGGCCCACATGCTGCGGCGGGACATCAAACGCGTCGTGGCCAGCCCGATCGACATCAACCGCTACCAGCAGGAGTTCTACGGCGTCCAGCGCTCGATCCAGCTGGCGCAGGACGCCAAGACCGGCAGCGACAGCTCCTCGGCGATCCTCAACTTCGAGCAATTGGTGGAGCTGGGCAAGAGCGGCGAGGTCGGCGCCGACGATCGCCATGTGGTGCACATCGTCGACTGGCTGCTGCAGTACGCCTTCGAGCAGCGCGCCTCGGACATTCATCTGGAACCACGACGCGAGACCGGCTACATCCGCTTCCGCATCGACGGCGTCATGCAGAAAGTGTTCGAGTTGCCGGCGCCGGTGATGACCGCAGTGACCGCACGCATCAAGATCCTCGCCCGCATGGACGTGGCCGAGAAGCGCCGGCCGCAGGACGGCCGCATCAAGACGCGCTCTGCCTCCGGGCGCGAGGTGGAGTTGCGCATCTCGAACATGCCCACCGCCTTCGGCGAGAAGGTGGTGATGCGCATCTTCGATCCGGATCTGGTGGTGAAGGATTTCGCCCAGCTGGGTTTCTCGCCGAGCGAGGCGGAGAACTGGCGCAACATGGTCGAGCGCCCGCACGGCATCGTGCTGGTCACCGGCCCCACCGGCTCGGGCAAGACCACCACGCTGTATTCCACACTCAAGCACCTGGCCACGCCAGAACTCAACGTGTGCACCGTGGAGGACCCGATCGAGATGGTCTCGCCGGAGTTCAACCAGATGCAGGTGCACGCGGCGATCGACCTCGATTTCGCCGCCGGTGTGCGCACGCTGCTGCGGCAGGACCCGGACATCATCATGGTCGGCGAGATCCGCGACCTGGAAACCGCGCAGATGGCGGTGCAGGCCTCGCTCACCGGACACCTGGTGCTGTCCACGCTGCACACCAACGACGCGCCCAGCGCGGTCACCCGCCTGCTCGATCTCGGCGTGCCGCACTACCTGATCCAGTCCACCCTCACCGGCGTGGTGGCGCAACGCCTGGTGCGCACGCTGTGCCCGCATTGCAAGCAGGCCACCACCCAGGACCCGCTGGCGTGGAACGTGCTGACCCGCGGCTGGGCGATGCCGGTGCCGGCGCAGGTGTACCGGGCGGTCGGCTGCCTGGAATGCCGCAACACCGGCTTCATGGGCCGCACCGGCATCTACGAGATGATGAAGCTCTCGCCGCATCTGCGCGGCATGATCTCGGCCGAACTCGACCTCAGCGGCTTCGGCCAGGCTGCGTTGGACGAGGGCATGCGCCCGCTGCGCATCTCCGCCGCCGACCAGGTCGCCGCCGGACTGACCACGGTGCAGGAAGTGCTGACCGTGTTGCCACCGATCGACGCCTTGGCCGATGATCCGCACTAGCGCGTCAAACCTCCCCCGAGACACCGCATGAAACCCGTCCTGATCATCCGTACCGGCCGGGCGCCGGACAGCATCCGTGCGCGCCACGGCGATTTTCCGCACTGGTTCCGCCTCGCCGCCGGACTGCGCCCGGAGCGCCTGCGCATCGTCGACGTGGCGGCCGGCGAAACGCTGCCGGCGGCGGGCGAGGTGGCCGGCGCCATCGTCACCGGCTCGGCCGCGATGGTCACCGAGAAACTACCCTGGAGCGAAGCGACCGCCGGCTGGATCCGCGACGCGATGGACGCCGAGGTGCCCTTGTTCGGCGTCTGCTACGGCCACCAGCTGATGACGCACGCGTTGGGTGGACGGGTCGATTACCTGCCCGGCGGGCGTGAGATCGGCACCCAGTCGATCGGGGTCAGCGCAGGGCAGGCGCACGACCCGCTGGGCGCTGGCCTCCCCGCCAGTTTTCGCGCGCACACCACGCACGAGCAGAGCGTGCTGGAGCCGCCCGCGGGGGCGCAGATCCTGGCCAGCTCGGCACGCGACCCGCACCAGTGGCTACGCTACGGGCCGAACGCGATCAGCGTCCAGTTTCATCCCGAGTTCAACGCCGAGGTGATGCGCGCCTACATCCGGCGCAAGCGCCACGACCTGCATCGCGAAGGTGCCGACGCCGCGCGCATCTTCAGTGACGTGGCCGCCACCCCGATCGCGCGCCGATTGTTGCGCCGCTTCGCCCATCTGCACGGTTGGGCCGGCGACTGAGCCGCCATCAGCCGCGCAAGCGCCTGGCGATCGCCTCGCGCGAGAACAGCGCAAACCCCACGCCGAACACGAAACCGCCGATGTGCGCCCACCACACGTAGGCACCATAGCTGGGCCCGGCATAGCTGAACAGCAATTGCAGCAGCACCCACATGCCGATCAGCAGGAAGGCCGGCACGCGCACGAACTGCAAGTACAGGCCGAGCGGCAACACCAGGCCCAGGCGTGCCCGCGGAAACAGCGCCACGTAGGCGCCCACCACCGCCGATACCGCACCGCTGCAGCCGATGATCGGCAGGCGCACGCCGGCCAGCGACAGCGCCCCGATCAGGTTGGCCACCACGCCGCCGATGACGAACAGCACCAGGAAGCGCAACGATCCCAGCGCACGCTCACCGGGCAAGCCGAAGATCACCAGGAACAGCAGGTTGCCCAGCAGATGCAGCCAGGTGACGTGGATGAAGAGCGCCGTGAACAGCCGCAGCAGCGCCGGATCGGTCAGCTGCGGCAGCAATGGCTCGTGCGCATCGAAGATGTTCGCCGGCACCGTACCCCACTGCAGCAGCAGCGCGATGCGCTGCGGCGCCGGGATCATTGCCAATCCGACGAAACAGACCACACACAGACTGACCAGCAGCACGGTCGCCCAATGCCAGCGCGGCCGGCGGCGCGTTTCCACATGGACAAACAAAAGCCATCCCTCCGCCTCGCCCGCGCGCTGGCGCGTGACCTGGCCATCATAGGCGATCGCTGCCGCATGACCTTGACGCAATGCGGCTCTTGGCCGGTGGCTGTCGCAGGGTCACCCGAGCGCAGGTCCACCTCGAGAACGAGCTCCCTGGCGGTGACCTGTTGCAGGTTGCGGGCGGCGGTGGCGGCGGCAGAAAAGAAAAACCCCCACCGTTGCCGGTGAGGGTGTTTCGGGATAAAGCCCCTGGCGGTGACCTACTCTTGCATGGCAAAGCCACACTACCATCGGCGCATGCGCGTTTCACTTCTGAGTTCGGGATGGGATCAGGTGGGACCACGCCGCTATGGCCGCCAGGGAAGGGGTGGGAGCAGCGCGCGTGCGCCAGCTCCACGTTTCTGAAGAGGCGGCCCTGACGGCCGGCTCTTCCGCGAAAGATCCCTCGAGGTGTTGAAGAGTCCGCCATGGATGGCGAGGTGTTGACTCCTCTTTCCGTGAGAGGGATCTCACGTGAGATAAATCGTAAACGAGTGACAAGCGTCGAGGTGAAATTCAAACGTTTCGAGACAGTGCTCGAGGCGGCTCCTTTGAAGAGTCCGGCCAGGGATGGCCGGTGGCTCCGCAGAGGGACCTGCGTCAAACAAAGCCACTTGGGGTTATATGGTCAAGCCGCACGGCTCATTAGTACAGGTAAGCTCAACGCATTGCTGCGCTTCCACATCCTGCCTATCAACCACCTGGTCTTGATGGTGCCTTCAGGAGAGTCAAGCTCTCGGGAGATCTCATCTTGGGGCGTGCTTCCCGCTTAGATGCTTTCAGCGGTTATCACTTCCGTTCATAGCTACCGGGCAATGCCTCTGGCGAGACAACCCGAACACCAGCGGAACGTCCACTCCGGTCCTCTCGTACTAGGAGCAGCCCCCCTCAAATCTCCAACGCCCACGACAGATAGGGACCGAACTGTCTCACGACGTTCTGAACCCAGCTCGCGTACCACTTTAAATGGCGAACAGCCATACCCTTGGGACCGGCTACAGCCCCAGGATGTGATGAGCCGACATCGAGGTGCCAAACACCGCCGTCGATATGAACTCTTGGGCGGTATCAGCCTGTTATCCCCGGAGTACCTTTTATCCGTTGAGCGATGGCCCTTCCATACAGAACCACCGGATCACTAAGACCTACTTTCGTACCTGCTTGATCCGTCGATCTCGCAGTCAAGCACGCTTATGCCTTTGCACACAGTGCGCGATGTCCGACCGCGCTGAGCGTACCTTCGTGCTCCTCCGTTACTCTTTGGGAGGAGACCGCCCCAGTCAAACTACCCACCATACACGGTCCCTGACCCGGATAACGGGCCGAGGTTAGAACGTCAAGCACTTCAGGGTGGTATTTCAAGGATGGCTCCATGCAAACTGGCGTCTGCACTTCAAAGCCTCCCACCTATCCTACACAGAAGAACTCAACGTTCAGTGTAAAGCTATAGTAAAGGTTCACGGGGTCTTTCCGTCTTGCCGCGGGAACGCTGCATCTTCACAGCGAATTCAATTTCACTGAGTCTCGGGTGGAGACAGCGCCGCTGTCGTTACGCCATTCGTGCAGGTCGGAACTTACCCGACAAGGAATTTCGCTACCTTAGGACCGTTATAGTTACGGCCGCCGTTTACTGGGGCTTCGATCAAGAGCTTCGCCTTGCGGCTGACCCCATCAATTAACCTTCCAGCACCGGGCAGGCGTCACACCCTATACGTCCACTTTCGTGTTTGCAGAGTGCTGTGTTTTTGATAAACAGTCGCAGCGGCCAGGTTACTGCGACCCATCGGTGCTCAGCTACGCATGTAGCCACACTGATGGGCGCACCTTCTCCCGAAGTTACGGTGCCATTTTGCCTAGTTCCTTCACCCGAGTTCTCTCAAGCGCCTTGGGATTCTCACCCTGCCTACCAGTGTCGGTTTACGGTACGGTTCTTCTACAGCTGAAGCTTAGTGGCTTTTCCTGGAAGCGTAGTATCAGTCACTTCGCCCAAAAGGGCTCGTCATAAGTGCTCGGCATAAAGGATCCCGGATTTGCCAAAGATCCATGCCTACCTCCTTTCCCCGGGACAACCAACGCCCGGTAGACCTAACTTTCTCCGTCCCCACATCGCACTGTAGAAAAGTGCGGGAATATTAACCCGCTTCCCATCGACTACGCATTTCTGCCTCGCCTTAGGGGCCGACTCACCCTGCGCCGATGAACGTTGCGCGAGGAAACCTTGGGCTTTCGGCGGGGGGGCTTTTCACCCCCCTTATCGTTACTCATGTCAGCATTCGCACTTCCGATACCTCCAGCAGACTTTACAATCCACCTTCACAGGCTTACGGAACGCTCCTCTACCGCGCACATTGCTGTGCACCCCGAGCTTCGGTGTCTAGCTTAGCCCCGTTAAATCTTCCGCGCAGACCGACTCGACCAGTGAGCTATTACGCTTTCTTTAAAGGATGGCTGCTTCTAAGCCAACCTCCTGGCTGTCTATGCCTTTCCACATCGTTTTCCACTTAGCTAGAACTTGGGGACCTTAGCTGCGGGTCTGGGTTGTTTCCCTTTTCACGACGGACGTTAGCACCCGCCGTGTGTCTCCCGGATAGTCTGTCCTGGTATTCGGAGTTTGCCATGGTTTGCTAAGTCGCGATGACCCGCTAGCCATAACAGTGCTCTACCCCCAGGAAGATTCGTCCGAGGCGCTACCTAAATAGCTTTCGAGGAGAACCAGCTATCTCCGAGTTTGTTTAGCCTTTCACTCCTATCCTCAGCTCATCCCCATCTATTGCAACAGATGTGGGTTCGGTCCTCCAGTGCGTGTTACCGCACCTTCAACCTGGCCAAGGATAGATCACTCGGTTTCGGGTCTACTGCCTGAGACTATGCGCCCTATTCAGACTCGATTTCTCTTCGCCTCCCCTATACGGTTAAGCTTGCCACAGACAGTAAGTCGCTGACCCATTATACAAAAGGTACGCAGTCACCCTTGCGGGCTTCCACTGCTTGTACGTATACGGTTTCAGGGTCTATTTCACTCCCCTCTCCGGGGTTCTTTTCGCCTTTCCCTCACGGTACTAGTTCGCTATCGGTCAGTCAGGAGTATTTAGCCTTGGAGGATGGTCCCCCCATGTTCAGACAAGGTTTCACGTGCCCCGCCTTACTCAATTTCATATCAAGTGCCCTTTCGTCGACTGGGCTATCACCATCTATGGCCGGCCTTTCCATGCCGTTTGACTAGAACACAAGATACTTTTGGGCTAGTCCGCGTTCGCTCGTCGCTACTGACGGAATCTCGGTTGATTTCTTTTCCTCCGGGTACTTAGATATTTCAGTTCCCCGGGTTCGCCTCGCATGACTATGTATTCATCATGCGATACCGCTTGCGCGGTGGGTTTCCCCATTCGGACATTGCCGGATCAAAGCTTGTTGCCAGCTCCCCGACACTTTTCGCAGGCTGCCACGTCCTTCATCGCCTCTGACTGCCAAGGCATCCACCGTATACGCTTAGTCGCTTGACCATATAACCCCAAGTCGCCTCGGGGCATGCCCCCTCCTCAGGGGCAGCCAAGTTACTTCGTTTCGTGCCTTAACACTTGCCTCGGTTCGGTTCGAACCAAGACGCTTGTCACTCGTTTACGTGTTTTCAAAGAACATCGTGCCGGCCTCAATGCCGGTCGATTTCAAAATCTTTCGTGTGCTGATACTTCACGCGCCCACTGGAGTGGTGGAGCCAGTCGGGATCGAACCGACGACCCCCTGCTTGCAAAGCAGGTGCTCTCCCAGCTGAGCTATGGCCCCATGGTGGGTCTGGGTGGACTCGAACCACCGGCCTCACCCTTATCAGGGGTGCGCTCTAACCACCTGAGCTACAGACCCATGAAAGGTGAACCCCAGAACCCGCGAGCCAAGCTACCTGGTCCCGCTTGACGGGGCCGTAAGCCTCGTTCGAAGCGGCTGTTGTGAAGAGTCCGGCCATGGAGGGCCGGTCTTGATGTTCGCTCTTCGCAACAGGGACGTTGCGTAAGCAAACCCTTCGCGTGAAGTACAGGTGTCTTGTGTGGACGTCTTGCACCGATCGGTGCGACGTGTCGTTCTCGAAAGGAGGTGATCCAGCCGCACCTTCCGATACGGCTACCTTGTTACGACTTCACCCCAGTCATGAACCACTCCGTGGGCGTCGTCCTCCTTGCGGTTAGACTAACGCCTTCTGGAGCAACCCACTCCCATGGTGTGACGGGCGGTGTGTACAAGGCCCGGGAACGTATTCACCGCGGCATAGCTGATCCGCGATTACTAGCGATTCCGACTTCATGGAGTCGAGTTGCAGACTCCAATCCGGACTGGGATCGGCTTTCTGGGATTGGCTCCACCTCGCGGTATTGCAACCCTCTGTACCGACCATTGTAGTACGTGTGTAGCCCTGGCCGTAAGGGCCATGAGGACTTGACGTCATCCCCACCTTCCTCCGGTTTGTCACCGGCAGTCTCCTTAGAGTTCCCGACATTACTCGCTGGCAACTAAGGACAAGGGTTGCGCTCGTTGCGGGACTTAACCCAACATCTCACGACACGAGCTGACGACAGCCATGCAGCACCTGTGTTCCGATTCCCGAAGGCACTCCCGCATCTCTGCAGGATTCCGGACATGTCAAGGCCAGGTAAGGTTCTTCGCGTTGCATCGAATTAAACCACATACTCCACCGCTTGTGCGGGCCCCCGTCAATTCCTTTGAGTTTCAGTCTTGCGACCGTACTCCCCAGGCGGCGAACTTAACGCGTTAGCTTCGACACTGATCTCCGAGTTGAGACCAACATCCAGTTCGCATCGTTTAGGGCGTGGACTACCAGGGTATCTAATCCTGTTTGCTCCCCACGCTTTCGTGCTTCAGCGTCAGTGTTGTCCCAGATGGCCGCCTTCGCCACTGATGTTCCTCCCGATCTCTACGCATTTCACCGCTACACCGGGAATTCCACCATCCTCTGACACACTCTAGCTCGCCAGTATCCATCGCCATTCCCAGGTTGAGCCCGGGGATTTCACGACAGACTTAACGAACCGCCTACGCACCCTTTACGCCCAGTAATTCCGATTAACGCTTGCACCCTTCGTATTACCGCGGCTGCTGGCACGAAGTTAGCCGGTGCTTATTCCTCAGGTACCGTCAGACTGCACACGTATTAAGCATGCAGATTTCGCTCCTGATAAAAGTGCTTTACAACCCGAAGGCCTTCTTCACACACGCGGCATTGCTGGATCAGGCTTGCGCCCATTGTCCAATATTCCCCACTGCTGCCTCCCGTAGGAGTCTGGGCCGTGTCTCAGTCCCAGTGTGGCTGATCATCCTCTCAGACCAGCTAGCGATCGTCGCCTTGGTGGGCCATTACCCCGCCAACTAGCTAATCGCACATCGGTTCGTCCTGCCGCGCGAGGCCTAAAAGGTCCCCCGCTTTCTCCCGTAGGACGTATGCGGTATTAGTCCCGGTTTCCCGAGGTTATCCCCCACGTCAGGGTAGATCCCGATGCATTACTCACCCGTCCGCCACTCGCCACCCAAGGAGCAAGCTCCTCTGTGCTGCCGTTCGACTTGCATGTGTTAGGCATGCCGCCAGCGTTCAATCTGAGCCAGGATCAAACTCTTCACTTAAGTTTTCGATGACCGAAGCCATCTATCTTTCCGAAGCGTATGTTCCCAACCAATCAAAACTCATTACTGACTTTTTACTTGGTGGGACGCTTGCATTGCTTGGACAGGTCACGACCCATCAACGCAAGACGTCCACACAATTCACCTGCGCACACTGTCAAAGATCTTCGCTGCCCGACCGCCTTTCGGTGATCGCCCCGTGACCTTTCGTCCCGGGTGAGCCGCCCATTCTACATCGCTTTCCGAGACCGTCAACACCTTCAGGGAAGTTCGTCGAGGTATCGCATGTCGCGCCCCATGGCGTTGGGCCGACGTGGGCCGCGAATCATACGGCCTGCGCTTTTTTTGGCAAGTGTTTTCTGCGTCGGCCGCGAATTCGCGCCGCGAGAATGCGGCTGTCGGTTCAGGCGACGACCAGCCGCACCCGCGCGAAATTGCGCTTGCCGACCTGCAGGACGCCCTCGAAGCCGGCATGGAAAACGCGCTGTGCGTCTTCCGCGACGGCCGCGTCGATGCGAACGGCACGCTCCTTCAGCTTCCGGGTTGCCTCGGAGTTGCTGGTGGTCAGGCCGGCGGCGGTGAGCAGCGCGGCCAGGCGCAAGCCCTCCGCCGGCACGGCGATGTCGGTTTGCGGCAGCAGCGCGGTGTCGCCTTCGCCGCGCACGACGGCGTGCCAGCCGGCGATCGCCTGTTCGGCGGCGGCAGGGGCGTGGAAACGCGCAGCCAGCTCGCGCGCCAAACGCAACTTGGCGTCACGCGGGTTGAGCTGGCCACCCTCGACATCGCGCTTCATGCGCGCCAGCTCGTCCAGCGACACCTCGAAGCTGAGCAGCTCGAACCAGCGCCACATCAACTCGTCGCCGATCTTCATCGTCTTGGTGACGATGTCGATGGCCGGTTCGTTGATGCCGATGTAGTTGCCAAGCGACTTGGACATCTTGTTGACGCCGTCCAGCCCCTCCAGCAGCGGCATGGTGAGCACGATCTGCGGCGGCTGGCCGTAGTGTTCCTGCAGGCTGCGGCCCATCAGCAGGTTGAACTTCTGGTCGGTGCCGCCGAGCTCGATATCCGCCTTCAAGGCCACCGAGTCGTAACCCTGGGTCAGCGGGTACAAGAACTCGTGGATGGCGATCGGCTGCTGCGCGGCATAGCGCTTGGTGAAATCGTCGCGCTCGAGCATGCGCGCCACGGTGTGCTGCGCGGCCAGCCGGATCATGTCGGCGGCCGACATCTTGTCGAACCATTCGGAGTTGAAGCGCAGCTCGGTCTTCTCGCGATCCAGCACCTTGTAGACCTGATCGGCATAGGTCTCGGCATTGGCCAGCACATCCTCGCGCGTGAGCGGCTTGCGGGTGACGTTCTTGCCGGTCGGGTCGCCGATCATGCCGGTGAAGTCGCCGATCAGGAAGATGACCTGGTGACCCAGATCCTGGAACTGGCGCATCTTGTTGAGCAGCACCGTGTGACCCAGGTGCAGGTCCGGCGCGGTCGGATCGAAGCCGGCCTTGACCCGCAGTGGACGCCCCGATTTCAGGCGCTCGACCAGCTCCTCGCGCTTGATGATTTCGTCGGCGCCACGCGCAATCGTGGACAGGGCGTGCTCGTGCTCGCTCATGGATTTCTCGCTGGATGGGGCATGGAAAATGAACCGGGCGGCGCGAAACGGAGAGGCGTTAGCCATTCGCTGCGTGCGGCGGAAGTTAATTGTGCGTTAATCAGGAATGGATCGCAAACCATTGATGGCAAAGGCATTGACGCTCTCTGCACATCGCCGTTATGGTACGCCGAGTTTTTGCTTGAGCGGTACGGGGTGAACACGGCATGGCCGAAGAGAACATGGGCGCGCTGCAGGCGCGCAAGCAGGCCATATGCCGCAAGGCACAGCGTCTTCACTGTCGCTTCTACGAACGTTGCGCGCACTGGTCGTTCAACCGGTCGAGCGATGTCGAACCGATCCGCTGGCACCGCGAACACTGGATGCTTGCCGGCACAGCGCTGCTGATCACCTTGTTGTCCGGCTTCATCATGCCGTCGTGGGCCAACGCGATGCGTCCGGCGCCCGCACCCGTGGCGCACACGCTGTTGCCGCTGGCCCTGCCCAAGGCCGACCTGGTCCAGACGCCGGTGTCCACCGTCGATGACTGGCAGGTGGTGCGGGTGCAGCCGGGACAGACCCTTTCCGACATCTTCACCGCCCATGGCCTGGGCATGAGCGACCTGCAGAAGGTGATGGACACCGCGGGCAACCACAAGGAGGCCCTGCACAGCATCCGTCCGGGCGAGGAGTTCGATTTCCTGCTCGGCAGCGACGGCAGCCTGAAGGGCTTCCGTTTCGATCCGGATGCCGCCAACCGCGCCGTCATCCGCTTCGACGGCGTACAACCCACGCTGGCCTTGCAGCCGCGCGACATCGACCGACGCGAGCAGGTGGCGCACGGCGTGATTCGCAGCAGCCTGTATGCCGCCGGTGACCAGGCCGGGGTGAACGCGGCGATGATCGGCAAGCTGGCCGACCTGTTCAAATACGACATCGACTTCGTGCAGGACCTGCGCGTGGGCGACAGCTTCACCATGATCTACGACGACATCTACCGTGATGGCGTGCGCTACGGCCAGGGCGACATCGTGGCTGCCGAATTCGTCAACCAGGGCAAGCGCTACACCGCTTACCGATTCAAGAAGGCCGACGGCAACTACGGCTGGTTCAGCGAAGATGGACGTCCGATCCAGAAATCCTTCCTGCGCATCCCGGTCGATTTCACCCGGATCTCGTCCCAGTTTTCCTCCGCCCGCATGCACCCGATCCTCGGCCGCATGCGCGCGCACAAGGGCGTCGACTACGCGGCCCCCAGCGGCACGCCGATCCACGCCGCCGGCGACGGCGTGATCAAGTACCACGGCTGGGAGCGCGGTTACGGCAACTTCGTGGTGATCCAGCACAACAAGACCATCAGCACCGCGTACGGCCACATGTCGCGGTTCGTGAAGGGCCAGCACGTGGGCGAGCGGGTGCGCCAGGGCGAGGTGATCGGCTACGTCGGCATGACCGGGCTGGCCACCGGCCCGCACCTGCACTACGAGTTCCGCGTCAACGGCGTGCAGCGCAACCCGCAGACGGTGACCCTGCCCAAGCCCGAACCGCTGCCCGCCGCCCAGCTGGCCCGCTTCGAGTCGCAGGTGGTCAAGCCGCAGCTGGCCCGGCTGACCGAGCTGGACAACCGGATCAAGCTGGCGCGCGCCAACGCTCCCGCCAATCACGACAACTGAGCTGCCCTTGCGCGTGGCTGAAGACGACTCGGCGCTCTACATCGGCCTGATCTCCGGCACCAGCGCCGACAGCATCGATGCGGTGCTGGTGCGTTTTCGCGAAGGCAAGCCGCACACCCTTGCCTGCCATGCCCATCCGTGGCCGCATGCCTTGCGCGAACGCATGCTGGCAGTGGCGCAAGGCGAGGCCGCGCTCGACCTGGACGGCTGGGGCCGGCTCGACGTTGAAATCGGGCAGCAGTTTGCCGAGGCCGCCTTGCACTTGCTCGATCGCGCCGGCACGACGGCCGCGGCGGTGCGCGCCATCGGTTCGCATGGACAAACCTTGCGCCACCGGCCCGGCGGCGAGCACCCCTTCACCTTGCAGCTGGGCGACCCCAGCGTGATCGCCGAGCGCTGCCGCATCGAGGTGGTCGCCGACTTCCGCCGCGCCGACGTCGCCGCCGGCGGCCAGGGCGCGCCGCTGCTGCCGGCGGTGCATGCCATGCTGCTGGGCGTGCCCGGGCGTACGCGCGCCGTGCTCAACCTCGGCGGCATCGCCAACCTCACTGTGCTCGCGGCCGACGGCGGTGTGCGCGGCTTCGACACCGGGCCGGCCAACGGCCTGCTCGACGCGTGGTGCCTGCGCCATCGGGGCGAACCGTTCGATCGCGGCGGAGCCTTTGCCGCCCGCGGCCGGGTCGTGCCCGAGCTGCTCGACGCCCTGCTGGCCGATCCGTACTTTGCGCTGCCGCCGCCCAAAAGCACCGGACGCGAATACTTTCATCTGGACTGGCTGGCCACCCGCGCGCCGCCGGCCATACTGGCACCCGCCGACGTGCAGGCGACGCTGCTGGAGCTGACCGTGCGCAGCGTCACCGCAGCCGTGATGCAGCATGCGCCGGAAGCGACGGAGGTGCTGGCCTGCGGCGGCGGCGTGCACAATGAGCGGCTGATGCAGCGCCTGGGAGAGACGTTGGCTCCACGCCGGCTGGACAGTACCGCCAGCTGCGGTGTCGACCCGGACTTTCTCGAAGCGACCGCATTTGCCTGGCTGGCGCGCCAACGCCTGCTGCAACTGCCCGGCAACCTGCCGGCCGTGACCGGCGCGCGCGGACCGCGGGTACTCGGGGCGGTCTATTCCGCGCCGGCACCCGGCACGTCGTAACGGATGCTCTCCGGCGCCAGCTGGGTCGGCCGCGTGCGGGCCAGCGCCAGCAACGCCTCCTGGAACGCGCCGCGCTCGGCGGCTTCCCAGTGACCATCGAGTACGGCCAGGGCGTGCGGATCGCGCAGGCTTTCGCTGTATCGGTGCGCCACCGACATGCCGAGGCCGACGCGCAGCGCGTCCAGCATCACGTCGTTGACCGGACACTGGCGCAGCTTGGCCAGCGCCGCGATGCGTTCGGCCAGCAGGCCATCGATGTGATGAACGATCATGTCCGGCACAAGCGTCACTCCCTGCAGCACCTGCCCCTGTGCCGGGGATGTTTGCACATCCGCGATGCACCGGTGCCGCGCCGTGGCGATTTCCGTGGCTGACTTGGCAGTTGCGCTGTGACCCGCGCCACTGTGGGCCACTGCAGATCCGCACCCGCTCGCATGGAACGGCCACAATCTTTCAGGTCACCGCCCGCGCGCGCTCGAATCCGCGAAAACGTCGCCACAATCCGGCGAACAGCAGCATCGCCGGGATCACCGCCAGCACGGTGAGCACGAAGTAGGCGCCGTAGCCCGCCGTCATGGCGATACCGCCGGCAAAGAAGCCGAGCAGCTTGCCCGGCAGGTTGACCAGCGAACTCAGCAAGGCGTACTGCGTCGCGGTGTGCTGCTGGTTGACCAGCGAGGACAGGAACGCCACCGTCGGCGGCCCCAGCATGCCCAGGGTGAGGTTCTCCACCGAGATCACCAGGGTCAGCATGGCCAGATTGCCCGGGTGCGCGATCAGCAGCAGGTACATGAGGTTGCTGCAGCCGCACAGCACGATGGTGACGCCCAGCGGCCGCCACGCGCCCCAGCGCGCCACCATGGCGCCGCCGACGAACACGCCGACGATGCCGATCCAGATGCCGTAGATCTTGGTGATCGTGCCGATCTCGGTCTTGGAGAAGCCCATGTCGCGGTAGAACGGGCTCATGATGCCGCCGATGGTGGCCTGTTCGGGCATCTTGAACAGCAGCAGGAACAGCAAGGTCACGCCGGCCAGCGCCCAGCCGTAGCGCCGGAAGAAGTCGGCGAACGGATCGATCACGCTCTCGCGCATCGCGTCGCGCCAGCGCGCGGCACGCACGCGCAGCACCGCCGGCTCGCGCGCCACCAGCGTGGTGACGATCGGCAGCAGCATCGCCAGCGCCATCATCAGGTAGACCACGCGCCAGGCGATGTGGTCGGCCAGGATCAGGGCCACCGCGCCGGCCACCAGCAGCCCGATGCGATAGCCCAGCGAATAGGTCGCCACCAGCGCGCCCTGGTCCTCGACCGGCGCGATCTCGATGCGATACGCATCGACGGCGATGTCCTGCGTGGCGCCGAAGAACGCCACCGCCAGCGTGGCCGCCACGAACGCCGCCAGATGCTGCGGCGTCAGCGCCGCCATCGCGAGCAGCCCGGCCACCACGCCCAACTGGGCGAACAGCAGCCAGCCTCGCCGCTGGCCCAGGCGCGCGAAGCCCGGGATGTGCCCGTGGTCGAGCAGCGGTGCCCAGAGGAACTTGAATGCGTAGGTCATGCCCGCGCTGGCGATCATCGTGATGTCGGCCAGCTCGATGCCGTTCTCCTTCAGCCAGTACGCCAGCGTGCCGGCCACCAGCAGGAACGGCAGGCCGGAGGAGAAGCCGAACAGGCACATCGTCCACGCCGCCGGCTGAGTGAACGCATGCCACACCGATGGCTTCGCCGGCCGTCGCGCCGTTGCTTCAGTCGACATAGTCGACCGTGTACGGCGCGTGGTCGGAAAAACGCTGGTCGCGGTAGATCGAGCACGCACGCAGGCGATCGCGCAGCGAAGGGGTAACCACCTGGTAGTCGATCCGCCACCCCACGTTGTTCGCCCGCGCCTGGCCCCGGTTCGACCACCAGGTGTATTCGACCGCGTCGGGCTTGAGTGCGCGGAAGCTGTCGACCCAGCCGCGCTGGTGGAACAGCAGGTCCAGCCACGCGCGTTCCTCCGGCAGGCAGCCGGAGTTCTTCTGGTTGGAGCTCCAGTTCTTGATGTCGTTCTTCGTGTGCACGATGTTCCAGTCGCCACAGATCACGTAGTCGCGGCCGCTTTTCAGCCACGCGTCGAAGATCGGCGTGATCCATTCCATCGCCTTGAACTTGAACTGCTGGCGCTCGTCGCCGGACGAACCGGACGGAAAGTACAACGAGACCACGCTGAGGTTGCCGAAGCGGGCCTCGATGTAGCGGCCCTCGTTGTCGAATTCGTCCCAGCCGAGTTCGGTCAGCACCTGGTCGGGCTCGCGCCGGGCGTAGATCGCCACGCCGCTGTAGCCCTTCTTGCTGGTGGCGTCGCGGTAGAAGCAGTGATGGCCGTCGGGGCGGAACATCGCGTCCGTGAGCTGGTCTTCCTGGGCCTTGGTCTCCTGCAGGCAGACCACGTCCGCGTTCTGCGCGCGCAGCCACTCGAATACGCCCTTGCTGCCGGCCGAGCGGATGCCGTTGGCGTTGAGGCTGATGATGCGCATGCGTACTCCCGGTCGACAGATCGGGCGATCATAACAACCCCGGCCGGCGGCACCGGCGCGTGTACCATGCGCGCACCGCCGCCATGCCAGCGAGACCGACCGTGCACGACTACCAACGCGACTTCATCGAACTCACCCTGCGCCGGCAGGTGCTGCGCTTCGGCGAGTTCACGCTGAAGTCCGGCCGGCAGAGCCCGTACTTCTTCAACATGGGCCGGATCGATTCAGGCGCCGCGCTGGCGCGACTCGGCCGCGCGTACGCCGCCGCCCTGGTCGAGGCGGGGATCGAGGTCGACATGCTGTTCGGCCCGGCCTACAAGGGCATCGCGCTGGCCGCGGCCACCGCCATCGCGCTGGCCGAACAGCACGGGCGCGACCTGCCATGGGCCTACAACCGCAAGGAGGCCAAGGATCACGGCGAGGGCGGCAGCCTGGTCGGCGCGCCGCTGGCCGGGCGCGTGCTGATCGTCGACGACGTGATGACCGCCGGCACCGCCGTGCGCGAGTCGCTGGCGCTGATCCGCGCCCACGGCGCCATGCCGGCCGGCGTGCTGATCGCGCTGGATCGCCAGGAGCGCGGCCAGGGCGAACGCTCCGCCGCGCAGGAAGTCGCCGCCGAGCACGGCATCCCGGTCATCGCCATCACCTGCCTGGACGACGTGCTGGAGTATGCCGGCGCGCAGCCGCAACTGGCTGCCGAACACGCGCGATTGCTGGACTACCGCGCCCGGTACGGCGTACCCCGCTGACCGGCGCGGCATGCGCCACCGGTTCATGCACCGGCCAATAGACTCCGGCCAACCCCATCACAGCAGCGCCGCGGGCAACCGGCCAGCATGGCGGAGCCAGCTATACTCGGGCCAACAGGAGAACCCATGCGCAAATCACTGCTCATTCTGGCTGCCGTAGCGATGGGCGCGAGCCTTGCCGCGTTCGCCCAGAACGCTGGCAGCGTGCGCTACAAGTGGTATGACAACCAGGGCCTGGTGCATTACAGCGACAGCCTCACCGCCGACGCGATGAAGTACGGCTACGACCTGGTCAACGATCGCGGCATGGTGGTGCGCCACGTGTCGCGCCAGCTCAACCCCGAGGAGCGCGCCGCGGCGGCCAAGCTGGCCGAGGCCGAGGCGGCCAGACAGCGTGCGGCGCAGGAAGTGGCCACCGCCGAGGCGCAGATGCTCAACGCCTACCCGGACGAGGAGTCGTACAAGATCTCGCTGCAGCAGACGCTGGACACGGTCGACCAGCAGATCCGCACCACCCGGATCAACCTGCGCAGCCAGGAGAAGGCGCTGACCGACCTGCTGGCCCGCGCCGCGGAAATCGAGAACGCCAAGAAGCCGGTGCCGAAATTCCTCACCGACAGCGTCGCCGCGCAGCGCAACGTCGTCACCGGCCTGCGCGCCACCTTGCAGCGCCAGCAGACCCTGCGCACGCAGACGGTGCAGGAGCAGGTCAAGCAGCTGGCCCGCTACCGCGAGCTGAAAGCCGAGCAGGACAAGGCTTCGCAGTAGCCTGGCTCGGGCCGACGCGGTCCGCGTCCCGGCCCGCCATCCTCAGAACGGCAGTTTCAGGGCAGGATCGACCGCCAGCATCTGCCGGCGGAACACCTGCTGGATGCGCTTGAGCGCCGCCTCGGTGTCGGCCTCGAAACGCAGCACCAGCACCGGCGTGGTGTTGGACGCGCGCACCAGTCCCCAGCCGTCCGGCCAGTCCACGCGCAGACCGTCGATACCGATCACCGAGGCGTCCTCGAAGCTGGCGCGCTCGCGCAGCCGGTCCATGAAACGGTAATGCTCGCCTTCGGCCAGCGGCACCTTCAGCTCGGGAGTGGAGACGCTCTTGGGCAGGGTGGCGAAGATTTCCTCCGGGCTGCGCCCGTGCAGGTCGCCGGCGAGGATCTCCAGCAGGCGAGCGGCGGCATAGATGCCGTCGTCGAAACCGTACCAGCGCTCCTTGAAGAAGAAGTGCCCGCTCATCTCGCCGGCCAGCTCGGCGCCGGTCTCGCGCATCTTGGCCTTGATCAGCGAATGCCCGGTGCGCCACATCAACGGACTGCCGCCGGCGTCCAGGATCTGCGCCTTCAGGTGGCTGGTGCACTTGACGTCGTAGATCACCGTGCCGCCGGGCTGGCGCGACAGCACGTCGCGCGCGAACAGCATCAGCAGGCGATCCGGATAGATGATCTCGCCGGCGCGGGAGACCACGCCCAGGCGATCGCCGTCGCCGTCGAAGGCGAGGCCGAGGTCCGCTCCGGTCTGGCGCACGGCGTGGATCAGGTCCTGCAGGTTGGCCGGATCGGACGGATCGGGATGGTGGTTCGGGAAGCTGCCGTCGACATCGCAGTACAGCGGGACCACCTCGCAGCCGACGCCTTCGAGCACCTGCGGCGCGATCGCGCCGGGAATGCCGTTGCCGCAATCGACCACCACCTTCAGCGGGCGCTCGGCGAGCACGTCGGAGACGATTTTCTCGATGTAGTCCGGGGCCACGTCGACCTGGCGCAGGCCGCCATGACCATCCTGGCTCAACGCGCCGCCGGCGATGCGCTGGTACAGGTTCTGGATCGCGCCCTCGGCCAGCGTCTCGCCGCCGATCACGATCTTGAAGCCGTTGTAGTCCGGCGGATTGTGGCTGCCGGTCACCGCCACGCCGCAGCCGGTGTTGAACCGGTACGCGGCGAAATACACCACCGGCGTGGGCACCGCGCCCAGGTCGATCACGTCGACGTCGGCCTCGCGCAGGCCGTCGGCCAGCGCGCCGGCCAGTTCGGAACCGGAAACCCGGCCATCGCGGCCGACCACGATCTCGCGCAGGCCGCGCTCGACCATCACCGCGCCGATCGCCCGGCCCAGCAGCCTGGCCACGTTGCGGTCCAGTGTCTTGCCGACCACGCCGCGCACGTCGTAGGCGCGGAAGATGCTCGGGTCCACCGGCACCGTGGCGGGTTCGGCCGGCGCGGCCGCGGGACGCGCAGTGGCCGGAGCGGGAGTCGACGGCGCGCGCGCGCGCGGGCGCGGCAGCGCGACCTCGGCCACCAGCGGCTCCTCTTCGGCCGGCGGCGCCGACGAAGCCTGGCGACGCCCGCGCAGCCACAGCAGATAGCCGGCTCCGCCCAGCCCCAACAGGCTCAGCAGCGCGCTCAACCACCACGAGTGCGGCAGCACGATGAACGCATCGGGCAGCCCGGCGCCCACGCGGAACGCGGTGCCGGGCACGGCCACGCTGTTGTCGCCGGTCTGCGCCGAGGCACTGCCGTTGGAGAACAACTGCACGCTGCCCGGCTCGTCTCCCTGGCGCAGATCGAGCCGGCCGCCGGCCGGCGGGATCGCGTCGAAAGCCCGCTGGACCCCGGCAAACGGCAGTTCCACCCACACCCACGCCTGGGTCTGATCAGGCGCACCCAGCGGCACGACCATGCTCAGCCGGCGGTCGCCGTTGCCGTAGTAGACGCTCTGCACCGGCGGCGCGCCCTCCGCCGTCTGCGCGGCCATCAGCTGCGCCGCCTTGGCATAGCCGAACTCGCGGTAGTTGGCGCGCAGCACTTCCTTGAGGTCGCCGCTGTAGATGTCCAGCTGCTGCGCCTGCGGCAGGCGCAGGCGCAAGGTGGCGATCGACTGCGCCGGGTCGTTCAGCACCGTCGCCGGGTCGACCAGCGCCAGCGCCTTCTGCACCGCACCGCGCTGGCGTGCGACCTCGTCGGCAACCGCCTTGACCGCCTGCGCCTGAGCGGCATGGACCCGTTCGTCGGCATGATGCTCGTCGGCGATCAGCCAGGTCTGCCAGGCACAGAACAGGCCCAGCAGCAGCAGCAAGGTGCCGCCGGCCAGCGGCAGCACGGCCGACCAGTCGACCTCAGGCCGGGCCAGCCGCCGCTTCGCGATTTTTGGTGCCATGCTCTGCCCCCACGGCTGAAACTGCGCGGTGGCGCGACCGCTCCGGGTCGCGCCGAGTTTCCGTGCCCATGCTATCGGATACCGGTGGAGCCGAAGCCTCCGGCGCCGCGTTCGCTGGGCGTGAATTCATTGACGATCTGCAGCCGCGCCTGCGCCACCGGCACCAGCAGCAACTGCGCGATGCGGTCGCCGACCGCGATGGTGTACGGGGCGTCGCCGCGGTTCCAGCACGAAATCATCAGCGGGCCCTGGTAGTCGGCGTCGATCACGCCGACCAGGTTGCCCATCACCAGGCCGTGCTTGTGGCCCAACCCGGAGCGCGGAACGATCAAGGCGCACCATTGCGGATCGCCGATGTGGATGGCGATGCCGCTGGGCACCAGCGCACTTGCGCCGGGTGCCAGGGTCAGCGGCTGCTCCAGTGCCGCACGCAGGTCCATGCCGGCGCTGCCGGGGGTGGCGGCATGCGGCAGCGGAATGCTGTCGCCCAGGCGCGGGTCGAGGATCTTCAATTCGACGTCGAGCGTCATCCGCGCGTCGCCCGGTAGCGTTCGGCCACTTGCGCGATGAGCTGGCGCGCCAGTTCGCTCTTGGCGGCGCGCGGCAAGGCCAGCTCGCCATCGGCCCAGTACAGCGTCAATGCGTTCTCGGCGACCTCGAAACCGAGTCCGTCGCCCACCTGGTTCGCCGCGATCATGTCCAGCCCCTTGCTGCGCAATTTGCCGCGCGCGTAACTGGCCACATCATGCGTCTCCGCGGCGAATCCGACCAGGAACGGGTGCCCGTTCTGCGCGGCCAGGCTGGCCAGGATGTCGGGGTTCTCTTCCAGCTGCAGCGAGAGCGGCGCGCCCGCGCTCTTTTTCAGCTTCAGCGCCGAGACGCTGGCCGGCCGATAATCGCCCACCGCCGACGCGCCGATGTAGATGTCCGCCGCGCGACTGGCCTCGAGCACGGCGGCCTGCATCTGCGCGGCGCTGCGCACGTCGATGCGCCGCGCCACCCCGACGGGCGTGGCCAGGCTCACCGGGCCGGCCACCAGGCTCACCGTGGCGCCCGCCTCCGCCGCGGCCGCGGCCACCGCGAAACCCATCCGGCCGGAGCTGCGGTTGCCGATGAAGCGCACCGGGTCGATGTCCTCGTAGGTCGGACCGGCGCTGACCACCACCTGCAACCCGGCCAGCGCGCCGTTGCCGAACGAGGCGGCCAGCGCGTCGCGCAATTCGTGCGGCTCCAGCATGCGGCCGGAGCCCATGTCGCCGCAGGCCTGCTCGCCGGCCGCCGGCCCCAGCACCTGCACGCCACGCTGGCGCAGCAGCACCAGGTTCGCCTGCACCGCCGGGTGCGCCCACATCTGCTGGTTCATCGCCGGCGCCAGGTACAGCGGTGCGGCGCTGGCCAGGCAGAGCGTGCTGAGCAGGTCATCGGCATGGCCATGGGCGAGCCGGGCGATGGTGTCGGCGCTGGCCGGCGCCACCAGGATGCGCTCGGCCCAGCGCGCCAGCTCGATGTGACCCATCGCCGCCTCGGCGTGCGCATCCCACAGGCTGCTGCGCACCGGCTGGCCGGAGAGCGCCTGGAACGTGGCCGCGCCGACGAAATGCTCGGCCCCTGCGGTCATCACCACGCGCACCTCGGCGCCCTGCTCGCGCAGGCGGCGGACCAGTTCGCAACTCTTGTAGGCGGCGATGCCGCCGGTCACTCCCAGCAGGATGCGGCGTTGGGCGAGGCTCATGTAAGGCGGGCCTGACAGTCGGGCAGACGCTTAGCTTACCGGATTCAATCCGCGCCACTGCTGCCTGCCGGCGACCCCCTTCGCCAAGCTGGCACGCATGAGCATCCGCGACTGGCCCGAAGGCGAACGACCCCGCGAAAAACTGCTGGCCCGCGGGAGCGCCGCGCTGTCCGACGCGGAGCTGCTGGCCGTGCTGCTGGGCAGCGGCAGCCGCGGCAAGGACGCCATCGCGCTGGGCCGCGAACTACTCGCCAACGCGGGCGGCGTGGCTGCCTTGCTGGGCCGGCCGGAGCAGCAGATCCGCGCCGGCGGGCTGGGTCCGGCCAAGCGCGCGCGGATCGCCGCGGCGCTGGAACTGGCCCGGCGCAGCCTGGCCGAGCAGTTGCAGGAGCGGCCCAGCCTGGGCAACCCGCGCGACAGCGGCGACTACCTGCGGGCCCGCCTGCGCCACCTGCCCTACGAAGTGTTCGGCTGCCTGTACCTGGACAACCGCCATCGCGTGCTGGCCTTCGAGGAGCTGTTCCGCGGCACCGTCGACGGCGCCAGCGTGCACCCGCGCGAAGTGGTGCGCGCCTGTCTGCATCACAACGCCTGCGCGGTGATCTTCGCCCACAACCACCCCTCCGGCGTGGCCGAACCCAGTGCCGCCGACCGCGCGATCACCCACGAACTGCGTGATGCCCTGCACCTGGTCGGCGTGCGCGTGCTCGACCACCTGGTGATCGGCCACGGCGAGCCGGTGTCGATGGCCGCCCGCGGCCTGCTCTGAACGCGGCCGTACCGGGCCGCCGCTGCGGCGCGCATCTCCCCACCTTCGCCCGACAAGCCGGCTCTGCCGCGCTGCGGCACACCGTGCGCCAACCTGTTCGTGCGCACAGAAGCGGCCGCCAAGTGGTCGAAACTTATGCACAAAATGCAACGACAACCGGTTGCCGTCGCAATCGCCAGTCTTGCGCAAAGTTGCTGCTTCAACATGATGATTTTGCTTGATAATTTCTTGCGACTTGACAAAGACCAGCCAGCCGCTGCCTCGGCGCGATCCCCGCCGGCGAATTTCCCCACAGAGTTATCCACAGGACGCCTCGACGCGGTGCAACACGAGACTACCCCGCGTCCGGCACGGCCTTCGCCGCCGGCGTGCGCGCGCCGGTCTGTTAGAATTGCCGGTTCCATCACGAAACCGATCCCACCCGTGAAAGCACAGCTGCGCAACCTGGTGTTGCAGGCCATCCACGCCCTGCAGCACGACACGACCCTGCCGGCCGAGCTGGCCATCCCCGACTTCGTGATCGAGCGCGCGCGCAGCCGCGAGCATGGCGATTTCGCCTGCAACGCGGCGATGCTGCTGGCCAAGCATGTCCTGAGCCCTGTCGAAGGGGCGGCGCGCGCCAAGCCACGCGAGCTGGCCGAAAAACTGGTCGCCGCACTGCCGGCCAACCCGCTGGTGGAAAAAGTCGAGATCGCCGGCCCCGGCTTCATCAACTTCTTCCTCGCCGCCGGCGCCTATCACGCCGAAGTGCGCCGGATCATGGCCGAGGGCAACGCCTACGGCCGCAATGCCAGCGGCGGCGGCAGGACCGTCGGCGTGGAATTCGTCTCGGCCAACCCGACCGGCCCGCTGCACGTGGGCCACGGCCGCGCCGCGGCGATCGGCGACTGCCTGAGCCGCCTGCTCGATGCCAGCGGCTGGAACGTCAAGCGCGAGTACTACTACAACGATGCCGGCGTGCAGATCGCCAACCTGGCCGTGTCGGTGCAGGCGCGCGCGCGCGGCATCACGCCCGAAGACAGCAGCTGGCCCGACAACGGCTACCGCGGCGACTACATCGCCGACGTGGCGCGCGCCTACCTCGATCGCGAATCGGTGGTGGCCGACGGCGAGACGGTCGTCGCGGCCGGCGACGTCGACGACCTCGACGCGATCCGCCGCTTCGCCGTGGCCAGCCTGCGCCGCGAGCAGGACCTGGACCTGCAGGCATTCGGCGTCGGCTTCGACACCTATTTCCTGGAGTCCTCGCTGTACAGCGACGGCAAGGTCGAGGAAACCGTGCGCGAGCTGATCGCCCACGGTCACACCTACGAGGAAGGCGGCGCGCTGTGGCTGCGCACCACCGCGTTCGGTGACGACAAGGACCGCGTGATGCGCAAGTCCGACGGCACCTACACCTACTTCCTGCCCGACGTGGCCTACCACCTGAGCAAGTGGCAGCGCGGCTACCAGCGCGCGATCACCGAGCTGGGCTCGGACCACCACGGTTCGCTGGCGCGGGTGAAGGCCGGCCTGCAGGCGCTCGATTGCGGCATCCCCAAGGGCTGGCCGGAATACGTGCTGCACCAGATGGTCACCGTGATGAAGGGCGGCGAGGAGGTGAAGATCTCCAAGCGCGCCGGCAGCTACGTCACCTTGCGCGACCTGATCGACGAAGTCGGCAAGGACGCCACGCGCTACTTCCTGATCGCGCGCAAGAGCGATTCGCAGCTGGTGTTCGACGTCGACCTGGCCCGCTCGCAGTCCAACGACAACCCGGTCTACTACATCCAGTACGCGCATGCCCGCGTCTGCAGCGTGCTGCGCCAGGCGCCGGAGAAAGGCTTTGCCTTCGACCTCGCCGACGGCCTTGCGCACCTGGACCGGCTGGACAACGAGCACGAGCAGATCCTGCTTACCGAGCTGTCGAAATATCCCGAACAGGTCGAAGCGGCGACGGCCAACCTGGAGCCGCACCTGATCGCCGGCTGGCTGCGCGAACTGGCCAACGCGTTCCACACCTACTACAACTCGCACCAGTTCCTGGTCGAGGATGCGAGCCTGCGCAACGCGCGGCTGGCGCTGGTGGTCGCCACGCGCCAGGTACTGAAGAACGGACTGGATTTGCTGGGCCTCAGCGCCCCGGAGAAGATGTAATGGCAGCACGCAAGGGCAGGGGCCGGCAGGCCGTACGCAACGGCCGCAGCGGATTCCCGGGCTGGGGTTACGCGGTGATCGGCGTCCTCGCCGGCGCGATCCTGATGGCGATCGTGATGCGCGGCAGCCTGTTCACCAACCTGCGCACGCCGACCGGACCGCAGGCCAACCCGCAGGCCACCGCCCAGCGCGGCAGCGAGCCGGGCGTGCTGGAACCGGCCCCCGGCGAAAGCACGCCGAAGAAACCGCAGTACGACTTCTACTCGGTGCTGTCGGAGAAGGAAGTGCGCATCCCCGACGCCGAGATCAGCGCGCAGGCCAAGGCCGAGCAGCAGCAGGCCGCCACGCCGGCACCGGCGACGACGCCCGCCAGCACACCCGGCGTGGCCGTGCAGAACGTCACCGCCGCGCCGGCCGAAGCGGTGGAACCGGCCAGCGGCGGCAACGGCTACCTGCTGCAGGTGGGCGCGTTCCCCGACCCCGCCACCGCCGAGGCACAAAAGGCCAAGCTGGCCCTGCAGGGTTTCGTCGCCAACGTGCAGACGGTGAATGTCGGCGGGCAGACCTACCACCGCGTACGGCTGGGGCCGTTCCGCTCGGCCACCGAGCTGGAATCGACCAAGCAGAAACTCGCCGCCGCCGGCATCCCGGCGATCGCCCTGAAAGAAGGCAAGTAATCGTATGAACGGCAAGATCGCCTGGATCACCGGTGCCACCGCCGGTTTCGGTGCCGCCACCGTCGAGCGCTTCGTCGCCGGCGGTTGGCGGGTGATCGCCAGCGGCCGCCGGGCCGAACGATTGCGGCAGCTGGTGGACCGCCACGGCGCCGAGCGCGTGCATGCGGCCGCCTTCGACATGCGCGACGAAGCGGCCATGCGCGCCGCCCACGCCGCCCTGCCGCCGTCGTTCGCCGGCATCGACCTGCTGGTCAACAACGCCGGCCTGGCGCTGGGCACCGCGCCCGCGCAGCAAGCCGAGCTGGCGCAATGGAAGCAGATGATCGACACCAACGTCACCGCGCTGGCCACGATCACGCACCTGCTGCTGCCGCAGCTGATCGAACGCCGCGGCGCCATCGTCAACATCAGCTCGATCTCCGGCAGCTACGCCTACCGCGGCGGCAACGTGTACGGCGCCAGCAAGGCCTTCGTCACCCAGTTCTCGCAGAACCTGCGCACCGACCTGCACGGCAGCGGCGTGCGCGTGACCTCGATCGAACCGGGCATGGCCGAGACCGAATTCACCCTGGTGCGCACCGGCGGCGACCAGGCCGCCTCCGACCAGCTCTACGCCGGCGCCCACCCGATCACCGCGACCGACATCGCCGACACCATCTGGTGGATCGCCAACCTGCCGCCGCACCTCAACATCAACCGCATCGAGCTGATGCCGGTCAGCCAGTCGGCAGCCGGGCTGCAGGTGGCGCGCGACGCCTAGGCGAACCGGCCCGCCGGGCCGAGTCGCATCGGCATGCCGGCTTCCGACACGCGCTACGCGCCGATTGGCTACACTCCCCAGGGTGGAGACCGGCCGGCGGCCGGTGGGACGGGGAGTACAAGTTGGCCGATGGCGGCGGCTTTTTCGAAGAGCTGAAGCGTCGCCACGTGTGGCGCGTGGCAATCGCCTATGCCGTCGTCGCATGGCTGCTGGTGCAGGTGGCCACGCAGGTATTCCCGTTCTTCAACATCCCCGATTGGACGGTGCGCCTGGTGGTGATCCTGATCGCGATCGGTTTCCCGATCGCGGTCATCTTCGCCTGGGTGTACGAGCTGACACCCGAAGGCATCCGCCGCACCGCGCCGGCTGATTCGCCCGAGGCACGGGCCGCGCACGACAGCCGCCAGATCGGGCGCAAGCTCAACGCGGTGATCATCGGCACGCTGGTGCTGGCGGTGGGCCTGCTGGGCTGGCGCCTGTTGGCGCTGCGTCAGGCGCCGGCCGCCGTTGTGGCCCAGACATCCGCGCAGGCGACGGACGCGCGCAGCGGGACGGCCTCCTCGACCGGGTCGTCATCTCCGGCATCCGCGGCGAGCGTCCCCGGCAAGTCCATCGCGGTACTGCCGTTCGAGAATCTCTCGGCCGACAAGGACAACGAGTACTTCGTGGCCGGCATGCAGGACTTGATCCTGACCAAGCTGGCCGACATCGGCGACTTGAAGGTGATCTCGCGCACCTCGACCCTGCAGTACGGTAGCCATCCAGAAAACCTCAAGACGGTCGGCGAGCAACTCCGCGTCGCGACGATCCTTGAAGGCAGCGTGCAGAAGCAGGGCAACCAGGTGCTGGTCAACGTGCAGTTGATCAACGCCAGGACCGAAAGCCATATCTGGGCCGAAAGCTACACCCGCACGCTGGACAACGTATTCGGCGTCGAGGGCGAGGTGGCGGGCAAGATCGCGACAGCCCTCAACGCCAAGCTGTCGCCCGCGCAGAGCGCGCAACTGGCTGAGGCGCCGACCACCAACAAAGCCGCCTACGACCTGTTCCTGCGCGCCGAGTATCAGGCTAACAAAGGTCTCATCAATTACGACACGGCTAGCTACAAGGCTGCGATACCGTTGTATCAGCAAGCCATTCAGCACGATGTCAACTTTGCATTGGCCTACGCGCGGCTGTCTTATACCGAAAGTGAGCTTGCATGGTTCGGCGGCGGCGGCGGGAACGTGAAGCAGCTTGTCCAACAGGCGCGCGCGGATGCGGAACAAGCACTGCAATTGCAACCCGATCTGGCCACCGCGCACCTCGCCATCGGCTACAGCGAATACTACGGCCGCGGCGATTACGCCGCCGCGTTGCAAGCGTTTTCGACCGCGCTCAAGCTCAAACCCAACGATGCCGAGACCCTCGCGGCGCAAGGTTACGTAGAACGCCGCGAGGGACGAGTGGACGACGCGATTGCCTCGTTCAGACAAGCGCAGGCTCTCGACCCACGCAATTCCGCACTGGCCTACGAGTTGGGCACGACGTACCAGGCGGCGAGCGCCTATCCCGAGGCCGAGGGCGCCTTCCAGCGCGCGCTGGCGCTGGACCCGGACAACCGCAACGCCAAGGCCTACTATTCCAACGCGATATTGTTGAGCACGGGCGATATTCCGCGTGCATTGGCCGCGGTGCAAGGCGACGATCCGATCCGCCACGAACCGCGCTTCCAGGCGCTGCTGCGGAAATACGCGAAATACCAACCAGCCGTGATTCCTGCCGCTGACAGTACCGCAGCGATTCCGCCGACGTGAACTGGTCGGGCGATCGTACGACGGTTGCCCGACCGATCAACCGAAGACGATCCAGCTCCGCTTCGTGGCTTCGCCGAAAGATCGTGGATGCGGCCTGGTGGTTCTGGCGCCCCGACACCGAGCCGACGCAGGTCGCGCCTGCTCGTCACGGGCCAGGGTGCAGTCAATTGGCGTTCGCGCGATGCACGTCGTGCGTCACGAACGGATGTCCGGGGTCGGGGGCGGCAAGCCACTGCGGGTGCGCCAGGGTGTGGCGCATGTCGTCCAGGCCGCCCTGCCAATGGCTGCGCATGCTGGTGGCGCTGAATTCGTAGTCCTTGAAGTGGCCTTCGTGGGGCCGGTCCTGGTAGATCAGGTGGATCACGTTGGTCAACGCCTCCGCCGCGCGTGCCTCGGCATGGCGGTACGCCGGGTCGCCGCGCCGCTCGGACGGCACCAGCGCCATCACGTCGTGCAGCAGGCGGCGCTGCTCCTGCATGCGGCGCATGAACTCGGTGACCAGCCGGGTGCGGCTGGAGTACTGGATCTCCTTGCTGCGCTCGGCCACGTCGGCAAGATCGCGCGGCAGCGTGCCGCGGGCGCTCCACAGGTCGACCTGGAACACCAGCGTGTCGCAACCGGGGCGTTCGCTGAGCACCTCGTAAAGCGGCGTGTTGGAGACCATGCCGCCGTCCCAGTAGAACTCGCCGTCGATCTCCACCGCGGGAAAGCCCGGCGGCAACGCGCCGGAGGCCATGAAGTGCTCGGGCCGCAGGCGCTCGCGGCGATTGTCGAAATAGGCGAAGTTGCCGCTGCGCACGTTCACCGCGCCGACCGCCACGCGCATCGTGCGCGCATCGTTGAGGCGGTCGAAATCGACCAGCCGCTCCAGCGTGGCGCGCAGCGGCTTCGTGTCGTACCAGCTCACGCTGCCCGGCGTGGCGTGCCCGCCCAGGAACGGCGGCGGCTGGCGCGGGTGGAAGAAGCCGGCCTGGCCCTCGGTCATCGCGCGCCAGGCGGCCAGGCCGCTCATGCCGTTGAGCCATGCCGTCGGCCACGCCACCGCATCGAACCACGGCAGCGCCGGCACGTCCGGCCACAGCGGCGAGCGGCAGATCGCCTCCCAGAATTCGCGCAGCCGTTCCACCCGCCGCTCGGGCGCGTTGCCGGCGATGACCGCCGCGTTCAACGCGCCGATCGAGATGCCGGCCAGCCGGTTCGGCTGCAGGCCGGCCTCGTCCAGCGCCTCGAACACGCCGGCCTGGTAGGCGCCGAGCGCGCCGCCGCCCTGCAACACCAGCGCGACGGTGCGGTAGTCGCGGGCTACCGTTTCCGCCAGCGACGGCGTGGTCACTGCATGAACCAGCCGTGGCTGACCACGATCGACTGGCCGGTCAGTGCGGCGGAGGGGAAGGTGGCCAGGTACAGCGCGGTCTGCGCGATGTCCTCCACCGTGGTGAAGGTCGCGTCGACGGTGTCCTTCAGCATCACGTTCCTGATCACCTCGTCTTCCGTGATGCCGAGCTCCCTGGCTTGCTCGGGGATCTGCTTCTCTACCAGCGGCGTACGCACGAAGCCCGGGCAGATCACGTGCGAGCGCACGTTGTGCGGCGCACCCTCTTTCGCCAGCGTGCGGGCCAGCCCGAGCAGGCCGTGCTTGGCGGTGACGTAGGGCGCCTTCAGCTTCGAGGCTTCATGCGAGTGCACCGAGCCCATGTAGATCACGATGCCGCCGCGGTCGCCCTGGTACATGTGCTTGAGCGCGGCCTTGGTGGTGAGGAAGCCGCCGTCGAGATGGATCGCCAGCATCTTCTTCCAGTCGGCGAAGGCGAACTGGTCGATCGGATTGATGATCTGCACGCCGGCATTGGAGATCAGGATGTCCAGATGGCCAAATGCCGCCACCACCTTGTCCGTGCCGGCGTTGACCGCCTCCTCGCTGGTGACGTCCATCGCCACGCCGAGCGCCTTGCCGCCGGCGGCGTTGATCTCCGCCGCCACCGCATCGGCAGCCTGCTGGTTGATGTCGGCGATCGCCACGCTGGCGCCGTTCTTCGCGTACAGCTCGGCGATCGCCTTGCCGAGGCCGCTGGCCGCGCCCGTGATCAGGGCGACCTTGCCGTTGAGACTGCTCATGCGTTGCTCCTGTGCGACTGGAACTGGATGGAACGGGTCATGCTGGAGTCCGCTTGCGGGCGGTGCTCTCGGCGCCGGTATTCGGAATTTGCGAGAGCATCGCCCGCGAGCGGGCTCCTGCGATCAGTGGGTGTCTTCGGCGAGGTAGGTGTAGGCGGTGAGGCCGGCGTCAAGCGCATCGTACAGGCGCGCCGCCTCGTCGCCGGCGACGCCCGCGTCGGCAATGCGCGCGCGGTAGCTGGCGCGCAAGGCCTCCAGGTCGTAGCCGACGTAGTCGAGCATCAGGTCGG
Organism: Rhodanobacter sp. UC4443_H10; assembly: GCF_052978325.1. Lineage (NCBI taxonomy): Bacteria > Pseudomonadati > Pseudomonadota > Gammaproteobacteria > Lysobacterales > Rhodanobacteraceae > Rhodanobacter > Rhodanobacter sp. UC4443_H10. The sequence continues at coordinate 2,543,325 of NZ_CM129668.1, forward strand.
TGGTGTCGCCGCGACGCTTGTTGGCGAACACGTAGCCGTCGCCCTCGACGCGCACGTTGACCGCGTCGGTATCGCCGAACAGGTTGTGGATGTCGCCCAGGGTCTCCTGGTAGGCGCCGACCATGAAGATGCCCAGCCGATAGCTCTCGCCGTCCTTCAGCGCGTGCAGCGGCAGGCTGACGTCGACACCATCGGCTTCCACGTAGTGATCGATGCGCCCGTCCGAATCGCAGGTCAGGTCGACGATCACCCCGCGGCGGGTCGGCTCCTCGTCGAGGCGGGCGATCGGCACGATCGGGAACACCTGGTCGATCGCCCAGACGTCGGGGACCGATTCGAACACGGAGAAGTTGGTGAAGTACTTGTCGACCAGTTTCTCGTCCAGCTCGTCCAGCACCTGCCGGTGCGCCCGCTCCGCGGGCAGCAGGCGCGTGCGCACCGCGTTGGCGATGGCGTAGAACATCTCGTCCAGTCGCGCGCGGTCGGCCAGCGACAGCTGGCCCAGCGCGTACAGCGACTGCCCTTCGGCCAGGTGGTGCTGGGCTTCGTGGAACAGCTCCAGCGGCGGGCGCTCGTCCAGCGCCGCGTGGACCTCGCGCAGATGGCGCAGCACCGCCGGCTCGTGCTCGCCCGGCGACGGCAGGCTGCCGGCCGGCACCTGCTCCACCTCGGTCACGTTGACCACCATCACCGCGTGGTGCGCGGTCATCGCGCGGCCCGCTTCGGTGAGCACTTGCGGCGCGATCAGGCCCTCGACGGCAACCGCCTCGGCCAGCGACTGCACGATGGTGCTCGCGTACTGCTCCAGCGAATAGTTGATCGAGTTGTGGCTGCGCGAGCGCGTGCCTTCGTAATCCACGCCCAGACCGCCGCCGACGTCGACGATCTCCAGCGGCACGCCCATGCGCGAGAGTTCGACGAAGTAGCGGGTGGCCTCGCGCATGCCGTTGGCGATGTCGCGCACGTTGGAGATCTGCGAGCCCATGTGGAAGTGCTGCAGCTTCAGCGTGTGCTTGAGGCCGGCCGCATCGAGCCGCTCGACCAGCCGCAGCACCTGCTGCGGCGACAGTCCGAACTTGCCCTTGTCGCCGCCGGTGTTCTGCCACTTGCCGGCGCCGATCGAGGCCAGTCGCACGCGCACGCCGAGCAGCGGCTCCACGCCCAGCGCCTTCGCCTCGCTGAACACGTGGTCGAGTTCGGACAGCTTCTCGATCACGATGTGCACGCGCAGGCCGAGCTTCTTGCCGATCAGCGCCAGGCGGATGTACTCGCGGTCCTTGTAGCCGTTGCAGATCACGATGGAACCGGGCCGCGCCATCGCCAGCACCGCCATCAGCTCGGGCTTGGAGCCCGCTTCCAGGCCGAAGCCCTGGGTGCCGGCGGCGACCAGCTCGCCCGCCACGCTGCGCTGCTGGTTGACCTTGATCGGATAGATCGCGGTGTAGCCTCCGGCGTAGTCGTGCTCGGCGATGGCGCGGGCGAAGGCGCCCTGCAGCTGCGCGAGACGGTCGGCGAGGATGTCCGGGAAACGCACCAGCAGCGGCAATCGCAGGCCCTCGGCGCAGGCGCGGTCGACGATCGCCGGCAGCGCCAGCGCCGGGCCCTCGGCGCCGCGCGGGTGCATCAGCAGGTTGCCGGCGGCATCGATGTCGGCGTAGCCGTCGCTCCAGTAGGGCACGGCATAGGTGTGGCGGGCAGTGGCAATGGTCCAGGGCTTCGACATGGGGCCTCCCTCGGGAAACGTAGCAGGGGATGTCGCAGCGGCGAGCCTTGACGAGGTTGCTCGATGGAGCGGAAAGCCGGCCGGCCGGAAGCCTCGCACGCCGCGGGGCCGGATGGGCTTGCCCGGCCTTCGTCACGCCTTCGCGACGACTGCCCGGGCCACCATTGTAATGGCCGCGCGGCGCGCTGCACGGCGCTGGCGGCCGGGACGTCAGCGGCGGTTGCCGCTACAATTGGCCTTCTTTGCCCACGCTTCGCGGAAACATCCCCATGTCGCAGCCCGCCCCCCTCACCGAAGCCCACTGGTTCACCGAGGGGCACCAGGCGTCCGGTTCGTCCATCGGCTTTCGCACCGAGCAACTGCTGCACGCGGAGAAGACCCCATTCCAGTCCATCGAGATCCACAAGACCACCGACTGGGGCAACCTGATGGTGATCGATGGCTGCGTGATGCTGACCAGCCGCGACAACTTCTTCTACCACGAGATGATGACCCACCCGGCGCTGTTCACCCACGCGCGCGCCAAGCGCGTGGTGATCATCGGCGGCGGCGATTGCGGCACGCTGCGCGAAGTGCTGCGCCACGAGGAAGTCGAGCACGCCGTGCAGGTGGAGATCGACGAGCGCGTGACGCGCCTGGCCGAACAGTATTTCCCCGAGCTGTGCGAGGCCAACGCCGATCCGCGCGCCGAGCTGCTGTTCATCGACGGCATCAAGTACATGGCCGAGTGCGAGCCGGAGTCGGTGGATCTGGTGATCGTCGACTCGACCGACCCGGTGGGCCCGGCGGAAGGCCTGTTCAACGCCGCGTTCTACGCCAGCTGCTACAAGGCGCTGCGCCACGGCGGCCTGCTGGTGCAGCAGAGCGAATCGCCGCTGGCCCACCTGGACCTGATCCGCTCGATGCGTTCGGCGATGCGCACCACCGGCTTCGCCGCGGTGAAGACGCTGCCGTTCCCGCAACCGTGCTACCCCACCGGCTGGTGGAGCTGCACCATGGCGCGCAAGGGCGGCGACCTCTCCGGCTTCCGCGAACGCGGCGCGCTGAGCAAGAAATTTCCCACCCGCTACTACAACGCCGAAATCCACAAGGCCGCCCTGGCCCAGCCGGAATTCATGCGCGAGGCGCTGGGGGACTGAAAGCCGGGAATAGGGAATAGGGAATGGGGAATGGGGAATAGGGAATAGGGAATGGGGAATGGGGAATGGGGAATGGGGAATGGGGAATGGGGAATGGGGAATGGGGAATGGGGAATAGTAAAGAGCCGCCCGTCGTTGCTCTTCCATTCCCTATTCCCCATTCCCTATTCCCTGCAACTAAAACATCTTCGACCGCACCTTCGGCAGCAGCACCAGCAGCAAGGTGGCGAGCGGGCCGAGCAGCAGCGAGAGCAGGAACCACAGCAGCCCGCTGCGGTTCTTGCCCTGGGCCAGCGCCGCGTTGATCAAGGCCAGCGTGCCCCAGCCGACAAACCATGGGGCGCCATCGGTCCACAACGAAAAATGATTCACGACACTCTCCCGAGCGATGGGTGGCGTCGTCCTGCGCCCGAACAGGCATCCTAACAAGCCTGGCCGCCCCGCCGACCGGCGGGCGGCGCGTCGATCAGGCGAGCTTAATCTGCACTCGCTATGCTGGCGCCTTTGCCGCCGAGGGAAGTTCACGATGCCTGGAATGCGCTGCGTTGCCGTGAGTTGCGTGTGGCTGCTGTTCGCCGCGCCGGTGCTGGCGGGCAAGGCGCCGCCCGCCGCGAAACCCGCGGCGACGACGTCCAGGGCGGCGCAGGCGCGCGACCAGGCGCAGCTGGCCTTCCAGCGCGATCTGGTCAGCGTGCTGGCGCCGCGCGCCGATGCGATGCCGCTGCTCGGTGCCGCGCTGCTGGCGCGGCCATTGTTCAACCAGCCGCCGGGCAACAGCTTCCACGCCCTGATCGAGCGCGCCGCCGCCGCCGAAGGCGCAGGCCCGGCGGTGAACTGGGCGCGGCTGGCCGATTGCGAGGCCAAGGCCGGCAACTGCCCCAACGCTGCCGCACTGGATGCCTTGCTCACGCAGGCGCCGGACAACGCCGCCGTGTGGCTGGTCAAGCTGGGCGCCGACGCGCGCGACCACAAACAGGACGACGCCCGCGAAGACCTGCGTCGCGCCGCCGCCGCCAAGCTGTACGACGACTACGCCGGGATCAGTCTGCAGGCGTTGGCCGATTCGGTCGGCGTGCTGCCGCCGCCCGCCGCCGCGCTGGACCCGAACCACGCCGCCGGCGCGGTCGGCATGCAGACCGTGCTGATCTTCGGCCTCGCCAGCGCCCAACCGCAGCCGAGCCTGCAGCTGGTGGCCAAGTTGTGCGAGAACGCCGGCGAGGATGCCTCGATCAAGGCCGACTGCCTCAATCTGGCCAAGCTGCTGCAGTGGGGCTCCAGCCCCCTGGCCCGCTCACTCGGCCTGCACCTGGCCGAGGTGCTGGCCGACGACCCGGCCGCGGCCCAGGCCGCCAAAGACGCCCGCCGCCGCCTGATCTGGCAGGTGCGCAGCTTCAACCAGCTGCTGGCCAAAGTGCAGGACGACACCCCCCTCGCCCGCCACCTGCTGTCGCTGGCCCGCAACGGCGGCACCGAGATGAGCCTGCAGGCGGCCGCCCTGCGCGATGCGGGCATTGCGCTCGATCCGCCTGCGGCGGGGGAAAGCGAGGAGTGAGAAATGAGGAGTGAGAGGTGAGAGGCGGAACACGCCGTGCATTCCGCTTTTCTCTCACTTCTCACTCCTCTCCACTCACTCCTCGCTCCAGGCTCCTGGCCTGTTCCCCTTTGCCGCCCCGCCCGTTAGGCTGGACCCACCTTCCGTGGCAGGGGCGATCCGATGCTTACGACGCTGGTGGCGAGCAGCAAGGGCGGGTGCGGCAAGAGCACGCTGGTGACGCAACTGGCGTCGCACTGGGCCCAGGCAGGGCAGCACAGCACCATCGTCGACGCCGACCGGCAAGGGTCCAGCTTCCGCTGGGCCGCGCGCCGGCCGGAGAACGTCCCCGGCGTGCTGGCGCTCGAAGGCGGCCGCCGCTCGCTGGCGAAACTGCCGTCGGACACCGCGCAACTGCTCATCGACACCCCCGCCGGCGCGCGCGAGCGCGAGCTGGAACCCTATCTCGACCAGGCCGACGTGCTGCTGGTGCCGGTGCTGCCCTCCTCGTTCGACCTCGACGCCACGCTGGCCTTCACCGAGGAGCTGCGCGCGATCAACCGCATCCACCGCGGCAAGCTGCCGGTGGGGCTGGTGGCCAACCGGCTCAAGCCGTGGACGCACGCCAGCCAGGATGCGCTGACCCAGCTCGCCGAGCAGTCGCCGTTCCCGATCGTGGCGCAGTTGCGCGACAGCCAGGCCTACGTGCTGCTGGCGGCGCTGGGCAAGGGCATCTTCGACTACCACAGCGAGCAGGTGCGCAGCCACCAGGAGGACTGGAAACCCCTGCTGCGCTGGATCAAGCGCCAGTCCTGACAGCGGCCCACGCCTCTTCCCTTTTCGCCGGAGCCTCCCATGCACGAACTGATCCTGCTGCGCCATGCCGAAGCAGTGCCCATAGCCGACGGCGGCGACGACCGCGAACGCGCACTGAGCACGCGCGGCGAACAGGAGGCGCAGGCCGCCGGCCTGTGGCTCGCCGCGCACGGGCTGCAACCGCAGCGGGTGCTGTGTTCGCCGACCCGACGCACCAGCGAGACCACCCGGCTGGCACTGGCCGCGCTCGGCACCGCGCCGGCGCCGCGGATCGCCGAGGAAATCCACGAGGCCACGCCGGGCGAGCTGTTGCTGCTGCTCGACCAGCACACCGACGCCGACACCGTGATGCTGGTCGGCCACAACCCCGGCGTCGAACGGCTGGTCGCCCTGCTGGTGGAGGGCCGCTCCGACGAATTCCGCGGCATGCCGCCCGGCGCGCTGGCGGTACTGCATCTCGATGGGCCGCTGGAGCCCGGCCAGGCGCGACTGGACGCCTTCTGGTCGCCCTAGGTTGCTTCGATCAAGCCTTTTTGCTCGTCATCCCGGCGAATGCCGGATGACGGATGACGGCTTGCTCGCACCTTCGCTGGCGCCCCACGCGCCGCGCATCGTCACGGGACGGTGGCACACAACCGTTATCATGCGGCGATGTTCCGCGACCTTCGCCGCCTCGCCCTGCCGCTGCTCCTGCTGGCCACCGTGCTGCAGGGCTGCACGCTGTCCAAGGCACAGATCCGCCGCGCCGACGCGGTGGTGGCGGCCACCGTCGACCGCCAGCAAACCTGCCACCAGGCCGATCACTGCGCGCAGCCCTCGCCGCTGCTGCAGGCCGCCGACCAGGCGCTGGCCGAATCCACCGCCGGGCACCCGGTGCACGTGGTCACCCTGCTCGGCGACAGCGAGCCGGCGCTGGCCGCGCGGATCAACCTGATCCGCGCCGCACGGCGCTCGATCGACGTGCAGACCTACATCTGGAGCCAGGACGACGTCGGCCAGCTGGTGCTGGACGAACTGGTGCGCGCCGCGCGCCGCGGCGTGCAGGTGCGCATCCTGGCCGACCAGCTGTTCTCCTTCAACGACCCCGACCTGCTCGACGCGCTGGCTCGCGCCAGCGCCAACCTCGAGGTTCGGCTGTACAACCCGACCTTCCACAAGGCGCGCACGCCGCCGCTGGATTTCGCCGCCGGCGTGCTGTGCTGCTTCATGCAGTTCAACCAGCGCATGCACAACAAGCTGCTGCTGGTGGACGACGCCATCGGCATCACCGGCGGGCGCAACTACCAGGACCGCTACTTCAACTGGGACGACACCTTCAACTACGTCGACCGCGACGTGATGGTCGGCGGTCCCGCCGCCACCGCGATGGCCAGCAGCTTCGAGCTGTTCTGGCGGCACAAGCGCGCGGTGCCGCTGACCCACCTGCGCGACGTCAACCAGCGCATCGTCGCCGACCGCGCCGCGCCGAGCTGGCCCCAACCGCATTATCGAAAACCCCAGCGGGTCGCCCAGCTGCTGCAGGCCGCCGAGGACCCGGCCTGGCTGCGGGCGTGGCTGGTGGAACCGTCGCTGCGGGTCGGCAACGTCGAATACTTCAGCGACCTGCCGGCAAAAACCGACGATCCCGGCGGCAAGCGCACCGCGGCGTTCACCCGCCACATCATGCAGATGATCGGCCAGGCCTGCCACGAGGTACTGCTGCAGACGCCGTACCTGGTGATGAGCCGGCGCGCCCAGGGCATCTTCCGCCGCCTGCACCGGCGCGCCGACCCGCCGCGGGTGATCGTGTCGACCAACTCGCTGGCCTCCACCGACGCGTTCGCCGTCTACGCGATGTCGTACAAGCACCGCAAGCGCTACCTGAAGAAGTTCGGCTTCGAAATCCACGAGCTGAAGCCGCACGCACCTGGCCCCGCGGTGGACTATGAGCTGGCCAACCTGGACGCCGACACCGCGCAGGTGCCGGCCGCCACCGCCACCCCCGCCAGGGCCTCGCGCACGCGCTTCCACCTGCTCGGCAGCGGCAGCGGCAGCAGCAACCGCCCGGCGCCGCTGCGCAGCGAGGGCCGGCGCTCCGGCCTGCACGCCAAGTCGATCGTGATCGACGACGACTTCAGCATGGTCGGCTCGCACAACTTCGACCCGCGCTCGGACCACTACAACACCGAGTCCGGCGTGATCGTCTACGACCACGCCTTCGCCGACGAACTGCGCCAGGCCATCCTGCGCGACACCGAGCCGCAGAACGCCTGGGTGATCGCGCCGCGCCGTCCGGTGGTGCCGGTGCTCACCGACATCAACCAGGCCATCGGCACGGTCTCCGAGAGCCTGCCGTTCTTCGACCTGTGGCCGTTCCGCTACGCCACCAGCTTCGACCTCAAGCCCGGCTGCCCGCCGCTGCGCGCCAGCGACCCGCGCTTCTACGCATGCTACCAACCGGTCGGCGACTTCCCCGACGTCAACCTGTCGCCGAAGTGGGTCATCACCCGCCTGATCACCGCCTTCGGCAGCAGCGCCAAGGGCATCCTGTAGCGCGCTGACCTCGCCTGCACGTGCGGCGTCGTTCAATGGGGTTCGAGTCACGTCAGGAGACACGCAACCATGAGCCATGCATTCAAGGTCGGCGACCACGTGCGCTGGAACTCCGAGGCCGGCCACGTCAGCGGCAAGATCATCAAGGTCCACACCCGCGACACCGATTACAAGGGCCACACCCGCCACTGCAGCGAGGACGATCCGCAGTACGAGATCAAGAGCGACAAGACCGACCACGTCGCCATGCACAAGGGCGCGGCGCTGCACAAAGTCGATTGACGCAATGCCCGAAAGCCCCGCCACGATCTGGACCATCGGCCACTCCACCCGTCCGCTGGAGGAGTTCCTCGGCCTGCTCGACCACTACCGCATCCAGGCCATCGCCGACGTGCGCCGCTTCCCCGGCTCGCGCCGCCACCCGCACTTTGCCAGCGAGGCGCTCGCCACGTCGCTGCCCGCCCACGGCATCGCCTATCAGTGGATTCCCAGACTCGGCGGTCGCCGCAAGGTGCAGCCGGACTCGCCCAACACCGCCTGGCGCAACGCCTCCTTCCAGGGCTACGCCGACTACACCGCCACCGCGGAATTCGCCGACGGCCTCGCCGAACTGCTGCAACTCGCCGCCCGCCAGCGCACCGCCATGATGTGCGCCGAAGTGGTCTGGTGGCGTTGCCACCGCTCCATCGTCTCCGACGTGCTCAAGCTGCGCGGCATCGAAGTCATCCACATCCTCGACGCCACCCACACGACGGTGCACCCGTACACCTCGGCGGCGCGCGTGGTGGATGGGCGATTGAGTTATGCGGCGGCGCAGGGGGAGTTGCTGTAGCGGGCGGCGGCCTCGTTCTCGCACCGTTCTCCCGACACGCAAGCACCCCTACCCGGTTATGCCTGCGAAGGCAGGCATCGCACTTCGACTCACTCCCCCACCCGTCATGCCTGCGAAGGCAGGCATCCAGCGACTTTCGGGTTGCGCTGAAGGTTGCATGGAGCAGAGCGGTCGGGAGCCGCTGTAGGAGCGCGCTTGCGCGCAATGGTCTTGCTTTTGGTTGCGTTCAAAGCCAAGAGCTTTCGTCTGCCTTCGGCAGCCGAGTTACTTTCTCTTTGCGTGGCCAAAGAGAAAGATAACCAAAGAGAAAGGCCACCCCGCTTGGCGCTTGCCGCCCATCCATGGGCGGCAAGTCCGTGAGCCGGGGCCGGGCTTTTCGACAGCACATCCATGTGCTGACGAAAAGGCATCGGCATCCATGCCGATGCCCGCTGCGCGGCCTGTCGTCCCCGACTCACCGCCGCGCAAGGGACCCCGGGTAGAGCAGCGGGCCATCCTGGCCCGCACTCGGTGCGCCCGCTGCGCGGGCGAGAAGCGGAACGGCGCCCTGTGGTCATTGTGTCGCGACCTTTTGCTTGCCCGCCCTACGGGGCTGGCGCGCGACCCGCTTGTGCGGGAAGGTTCAAGGAAGATCGAGCGGCGGCAGGCTGCGCACGATCTTCATGGTTTCCAGGCTGACGGTGATCACGCGCAGGAACAGTTCCAGCGGGTAGCGCGGGTTGTGCATGGTTTCGGTGGCCCAGTCGTTGGCGTCGTTGACGATGCCGCTGTCCTTGTCGGTCTTCACGCACTGGCGCTCGATCACCCAGTCCAGCGCGCTCTTGCCGTTGACCACGTAGTCGTAGGCTTCGGGCGGGATGCCCGTGACGGTGATGCGACCGTTGTAGATCAACCGGGTGAGGTCCTTCTCGCCGCCGATCTTGGGCAGCTTCATCTTTTCCACCCGCCAGAAGGCAGCATCGTCGTCATTCCCGCGAACGCGGGAATCCAGTGCCGTTGATTCGCCAAGCTTGATCGGTTTCCCGTCCGTGCCCACCACCTTCGCGCCCGCGTACATCGGCACGGTTTCGTAGTTCAGATGCAGCTCGGCCAGTGCGCGGCCCGCTTGGCTGAACGCCCAGAAGTCCTTGGCGGACTTCACGCACGGAATGCGCGGCAGTTCCTTGGCGAGGTTGTCGGCGTAGCGTTCGCGGTAGTCGGGTGAATGCAACAGGCCGTAGACGTAATAGAAGATGTCTTCCTTGGTGATCGTTTCGCCAGGGTAGGCGAATTGGAAGTGCGCAAGTCCGGCGTCGGTAATGCCGTCGCGGCGGACGATCTTTGGCTGAGGTTGTTCCTGTTGGAACAGATCACCACTGGGGGTTTGCTTGGTGGTGTTCATCGTTCGGCCTCCTCCGTTTCGTAGAGAAACATCGGAAAGCATTGCGCGTCCCCGATCAGGTGCAGGTCGGGAATTGCGTCCGTCATCATCACCGAGAAGCCCTTCGTGCCGCTCAGCGTCAGACAGATGACGCGATTGTTCGTCTGCGTCGAAACTTTCAGGCTGCCAGTCGATATACTGCTGCTCGCTGCTCGCTGCTCGCTGCTCGCTGCTCGCTGCTCGCTGCTCGCTGCTCGCTGCTCGCTGCTCGCTGCTCGCTGCTATTGCTGCAGCTGCATCCGTGTCATACAGCTTCTCAGGGAAGCACTGTCCCTTTGAGATCATCTCCAAATCTGGCACGTGGTCAGCGATGAATGCGCAGAATTCTTTTGTCGATCCACGCCCGGTGGTTGCTATGACGAGGTTCTTTGCATCACTGACGGGGAAGATTCGTGGCATCTGGTAGGCACTCCAGATACACGAGCGGTCAAAGTAGAAATACGTTTTCGTAAATGGCCGATAGCACGCCTTTACGATGAATTGTTCGCAATAGGAAATTTCTTTGTCTGACGCTACGCCACGAAAGAGTTTATCGTCCCACGCAATCTTCTGTGCGTCTTTGACGACGAATTTGATTGAATCTTCGTTCGTTGAGGCTGCCTGATATCGATGTCTCTCATTGTTGTAGAACGCCAGCATGTTGGCGACATTTGACGCTAGGGTCGCGCGGGAGAAGTTGTAGACCCACATGTCGCGGTGAGTGATTGGCCCGTACGAATAGTCCGCAAACAAGGCGGTACCACCCGCCTTGTTTCCCATGACCAAGAATTTTTCGAAGCTACCGTCACGCTGGTTGAGCCAATCGCCGTGGGCATCGGGAGTGATGGACTGCCAGGCTTTTGCCTCACTGATTCCAGCGATGCTGCTGAAGACAGCGACTTTGGCCAGCTTGTCCTCGCGGTTTAGGTAGTCGCCGATGTCATGGAAGTGGATACGACCGTGCTCCTTCGCGTGCGGGTTCTTCACCAGTAGTGAGATGGCTATAGGTGCGCGGCTGCCCATGCCAAACACGTTGTCCTTCTCCTTGCGCCGCTGCTCACCGCTGGTGCGAGCGTTGCCGCGCAGGTGGAACACGTAGAGGTCGGAGAATTCCTCGGCGAGGCACAGGCGCAGACCATCGGATGCGTTGGCATCCAAGAAGCTTGCATTGGTGACGTAGCCAATCACACCCGAGCTGCCAATGCGGTCGGATGCCCAACGAATCGCTCGGATGTAGGAGTCGTATACGTTAGTACGCGTTCGCGCGGACGACCGTGTCGCGTAGGTTTGTGAAATACGCTGATCGAGGCTTGGGTAGCTGACATTTTGGTTGTCGTCGGCGGCATCGCCTTGCCCTACCGAATATGGTGGATTGCCGATGATCACCCGGATATCCAGCTTCTTCTGCCGCTTGCGCCGCGCGCTGTTGTCCACCAGCAGCGCATCGACGAGATCGTCCTTTTCGTACATCTGGAAGGTGTCGGTGAGGCAGATGCCATCGAACGGCACGTAGTCGCCACCGACGATGTCGTGGTAGGTGGATTCGATGTTGATGGCAGCGATGTAGTAGGCCAGCAGTACCAGTTCGTTGGCGTGGATCTCGTGCCGGTACTTGTGCGGAAGTTGCGCCTTGCTGATCAGGCCGGACTGCATCAGGCGGGTGATGAAGGTGCCGGTGCCGGTGAAGGGGTCCAGGATGTGCACGTTCTGGCTGCCCAGCCCTTCGCCGAACTCGCTGCGCAGGATGTGTTCCACGCTGTGGATGATGAAGTCCACTACCTCCACCGGCGTATAGACGATGCCGAGGCGCTCGGTCATCTTGGGGAAGGCGTTGCGGAAGAACTTGTCGTACAGCTCCACCACGATCTTCTGCTTGGCGCTCGCGCTGTCGATGCCTTCGGCGCGCAGCTTCACGCTGTCGTAGAACTGGGTGAGGGTGTCGGCTTCCTTGTCCAACCGGTGCTCGTGCAGCGCGTCCAGCACTTTCTGCATGGCTTGCGACATCGGGTTGTGGCTGGCGAAGCTGTAACCCTCGAACAGTGCGTCGAACACCGGCTTGGTGATCAGGTGCTGGGCCAGCATCTCGATCATCTCGTCGTCGCTGATGGCGTCGTTGAGGTCGTCGCGCAGCTCGGCGGTGAATTCGTGAAACACCTCGCGTTCGTGCGTGTTGGCCGGGTCTTCGAGGATGGCGCGGATGCGGTCGATGTGGGTGTTGGCGATGCGGGCGATGTCGTTGGCCCAGTCTTCCCAGTGGTGGCGGTTGCCGACTTTCTGCACCAGCTTGGCGTAGATGGCGCGTTCGATCTCGCCGATCTCGAACTCCATTTCGTGCTGCTCGGGGCGGTAGTCGTCCTTGACGGCCTGACCGATCGCGCTGCCGCCGCGGGCTCGGTTGGCGTGTTGGGTCGTCTTGCTGACCTTGAGGTTGACGGCGCGGCGCTGCACCTTTTCGGTGACGGCCACCACCTCCATCTTGCTGGTGTTCTTGCCGATCAGGTCGAGCTTGTTGACCATCGCGTCGAAGCGGTCGTCATGCGAGCGCAGCGCCTGCAGCACCTGCCACACCACCTTGTAAGTGCTGTTGTCATTCAGTGCCTCGTGCGGTTCCACGCCAGCCGGGATCACCACCGGCAGCACGATGTAGCCGCGCTTCTTGCCCGGTGCCTTGCGCATCACGCGGCCGACCGACTGCACCACGTCCACCTGGGAGTTGCGCGGGGTGAGGAACAGCACGGCGTCCAGCGCAGGCACGTCCACGCCTTCGGAAAGGCAGCGCACGTTGCTGAGTACGCGGCAGGTGTTTTCCGGCGTGGCGGCCTTGAGCCAGTCGAGCTTTTCCTCCTTCTCGCTGGCGTTCATGCCGCCGTCGACATGTTCGGCCTCGCAGATCAGGCTGGCGGCGATTTCTTCCTCGCTGTCGGCGGTGCGCTGGTATTCCTGCACCACGGCCTGGAACATCTGCGCGATGTTTTTGCTGCCCACCTTGCGCTGCTTGGCTCCCGGCTTGGCTTCGATCACCTGACAGAACGCCACGGCACGCTGCATCGGACTGCCGTCGTCGGCCAGGTCCTCGGTGAGTCCCTGCTTGGACAGCGCCTTCCAGCAGCCCACGATGCGGGCTGCGTCGTCCATCTTGAGGCTGTTGTCGTCGCCCTTGAGCAGGTGTTGCAGGCGGCGGTTGATGTGGGCTTCCTCCACCGCCAGCACGATCACCTTGTAGTCCACCAGCAGGTCGCGCTTGACTGCCTCGGAAAAGTTGAGCGTGTAGAGCCGCTTGCCGAACAGTGCTTCGTCGTCCATCGAGGCCAGCGTCACGTTGTCCTTTTGCGCGCTGGCCTTGGCTACCTCGCCGTAGATGCGCGGGGTGGCAGTCATGTAGAGCCGCTTGCCGGCATGGATGAAGTCCGGGGCGTGCACTTTGACGAAATGGCTTTCGTCGTCGCCATCGAAGGTGGCGCCGGTGGTGCGATGGGCCTCGTCGCACACGATCAGGTCGAACGGCGGCAGGCCGTGTTCGTGCTGTGCCTGGCTGACCACGTCGATGGAGTGGTAGGTGGCGAACACCACGCTCATGTGGGTGGCGTCGTGGCGCTTGGCCATTTCCTTGGCGAGCCGCGCGGCGTCGGTGGTGGCCGGGTAACGCAGCTCGTGGGTGAAGGTTTGCACGCTGTCGTCGTCGGCCTTGCGCTTCTTGCCCACGTCGGCATCCGAGCACACGGCGAAGCTGTGCAGCGGGGTGGCGGACTCCTGTGTCCACTCGGTGAGCGTCTGCGACAGCAGGGCGAGGCTGGGCACCAGGAACAGCACGCGCTTGCCCTTGCCGGCGAGGTCTTCTGCGATCTTCAGCGCGGTGAAGGTCTTGCCGGTGCCGCAGGCCATGATGAGTTTGCCACGGTCGGCCTCCTTCAGTCCCGCGCGCACTGCCATCAGCGCGCTTTGCTGGTGCGGGCGCAACGATTTCTGCGGTTTCAGGACAGGGGCGGCTTTGGGCTGGTACTTCGACCAGTCGATCTGGCTGGTTTCCAGGTCGTGCAGGTCGATCTTGCTGACCGGCGGCTGCTGGTCGCGCAGCGCATCTTCGGCGTGCTCGCTCCAGTGGTTGGTGCTGGAGACAATGATGCGGTGGGCGAAGGGCTTCTTGCCGGAGGCGGTGAAGAAGCTGTCGATGTCCTTCTTCTGCAGCTTGTAGTTCTCGGCGTACAGCTTGCACTGGACGGCGTGCACGTCGCCGGTGCCGGCCACTTCGGCCACCAGGTCGATGCCGGTGTCGCGGGCGTCCAGGCCGTGTTCGCGCGCCCAGTCGGCATACGTCCATACCTGCCGGTAGAGGTCGCGGTAGGTGGCCTCGTTGCGCAGGTAGGCGAGGATCAGTTCCTCGAAGTAGGTGCCTTTTTCGCGCTCGGTAACGGCGGTGTGGCGGTAGGTGTCGAGCAGGTCGTGCAGCGCGCTCATGCCTGGAAAATCCCCCGATGGTGCTTGGAAACGTTTATCGCGCCGTCATCATGGGCGCATAGAGAGCGATTCTTGCATGGGCGGCTGGGTCGAGCACGGTGTTCGCTCTCATCCATCCCCTACACCACGCCGCGCCCCAAGCCCGCAACCGCTGATTGCTACGCTCCCCGCGCCGCCGATCCGGCGGCTTGCGACGTACAAGGAGTGTTTCCATGTCCAGTGACAATCGAATTTCGGCGGTGCTGTCGGACGAGCAGGTGGCCTCGGTGCAGGGCGCGCTGGCAACGATCCGCGGGGCATTGCCGTTTCTGGTGACGCTGTCGGCGCAGGAGCGGAAGGAGTTGCCGCGGCTGGGGCCGAAGTCGGTCGGTTTCGACGAGAAGTGCGTGACCTACATGGCGAACCGCGCGCAGTTCGTGCCGGGCTTTGTCGACCAGGCCGAGGTGCAGAAGGATCGCAGCCTGCGCAGCCAGTTGATGCGCTTCGCCACCGAGCTGCAGACGCTGGCCGGCAGCGTGGACGACACCTTGCAACTGGTTTCCAGCGAGGTGTGGATGGCCGACCTGGCCTACTACCAGAGCGTGCGCGAGGCGGCCCACCGCGGCCGCGACGGTGCGCAGGACGTGTACGACGACCTGCGCCAGCGCTTCCCCGGCCCGCGGGGTACCCGCACGGCGCCGGAACCGGCCGCCGCCTGATCCGTGACCCCGGCGGGGCGGTCCACGACCGCGCCGCCGGGCCTTTGCGGGTTCATCGGGACCTGCACGACGTCGAGGCCGGGATTCACCAGCTCGACGCCCAAGCTGCAAACCTGCCCGCCGAGGTTCCCGACCTCTCCGCCGGGCTTCGCCACATCCCCGCCGAGGTTCTCGACCTCCTCGCCGAGGTTGGCCACGTCCCCGCCGGGGTTCCGGCGCTCCCCGGCAAGCCCACCCGGGTCCGCGCCGACCGGTTGAACCTCGCCACCGGGGTTGGCCACCTCCTTCTGTTTTTTCGAAATCACTTCGGGTGCGAGACGTAACTCGATCGCCGAGGGCTATCGACCGTCTTTGACGGTGCCATCCCACGAGCGACGGGCCGCTTCGACTCCGGCCGCTGCGCGGCCTACGCTCAGCGCGAACGGTTGGGGGACGGGTCGTTCGGACGATGGGTGCGGGGATTCGGGAGCGTGGAAGGCATCGCCCGCGAGCGGGTTCCTACAAGTGCGCGTCCAGCGTGCAAGCGGAGCGGCGTTGGCTCTTTTGAAGAGTGCGGGCCACGATGGCCCGCTGCTCTACCGGGGCCCCTGTGCGGCGGTGAGTCGGGGACGACGGGCCGCGCAGCGGGAGCCGACAGGGATGTCGGCTCCTTTTCGCCAGGGCAGGATGCCCTGTCGAAAAGCCCGGCCCCGACTCACGGACTTGCCGCCCATGGATGGGCGGCAAGCGCCAAGCGGGGTGGCCTTTCTCTTTGGTTACTTTCTCTTTGGCCACGCAAAGAGAAAGTAACTCGGCTGCCGCAGGCAGACGAAAGCTCTTGCTCTGAAATGCCAATGCGCCAGCAAGAGCATCGCGCGCAAGCGCGCTCCTACAGAAGCACTCGACTGCTTTGCTCCTACACAACATTCGCCGCCCCCTAAGTCGCTGGATGCCTGCTTTCGCAGGCATGACGGGCGGGCAGGTGCCCCGCAGAGAGCGCGACGCGCCAGCCTCACTCCTTCTTGATCGCGTGCCCGCCGAACTCGTTGCGCAGCGAGGACAGCAGCTTGTCGGCGAAGGAGTCGTCGTCGCGGGAGCGGTAGCGTTCCATCAGCGAGAGGGTGATGACGGGGGCCGATACGCTCAGTTCCATGGCCGCGTCGACGGTCCAGCGGCCTTCGCCGGAGTCGACCACGTAGGGGGCGACGCGGTCCATCTGCGGGTTTTTCTTGAGCGCGTCGGCGGCCAGGTCCAGCAGCCAGGAGCGCACCACGCTGCCGTAGCGCCAGATCTCGGCAACCTGCGCAAGGTCCAGGCCGAATTCCTGCTTGTGCTTGAGGATCGAGAAGCCTTCGGCGTAGGCCTGCATCAGGCCGTATTCGATGCCGTTGTGGACCATCTTGGTGAAGTGGCCGGAGCCGGCCGGGCCGACGCGGCCCCAGCCCTGGTCCTTGCCGGGCGCCAGCGTCTCGAAGATCGGGCGCAGGGTTTCGACGACCTGCTCGTCGCCGCCGACCATCATGCTGTAGCCCTCGGCCAGGCCCCACACGCCGCCGCTGGTGCCGCAGTCGACGTAGTTGACGCCCTTGTCCTTGCACTTGGCCGCGTGGCCGAGCGAATCCTTGTAGTTGGAATTGCCGCCGTCGATCATCGTGTCGCCCTTGTCCAGCAGCGCCAGCAGCGCGGCGACAGTGTCGTCGGTGACCTTGCCCGAGGGCACCATCAGCCACAGCACGCGCGGCGCGGGCAAGGCCTGCACCAGTGCCTCGAGCGAAGCGGCCGAACCGCCGCCCTTGTCTTCCAGCTGCTTGCGCGCGTCTGCGTTGGGGTCGAAGCCGGTGACCTGGTGGCCGCCGTCGAGCAGCCTTTGCGCCATGTTGGCGCCCATCTTGCCGAGACCGATCATGCCCAGTTGCATGGAAGCTCCTTGCGTGAAGTGGAGAGTGGAATTTCGCGATTCTAGGTGGTCGGGCGATAAGCGCGCGTGAGATGACCGCGCACGCTCAATGCGGCAGGCAGCGTCGCAGGCGCGCCAGCAGGCGTCCGCTCAGCCGTCGGCGGTTGTACGCCATCGCTGCCTCGCGGATCGCCTCGGTCTTGGTCGGGTAGGCGTGGATCACTTTCGCCAGCGTGCGCAGGCCCACGCCGGCAACCATCGCCAGGGTGACCTGGCTGATCATGTCGCCGGCGTCGCGCGAGACGATGGTGGCGCCCAGGATGCGGTCGCTGCCTTCGCTGACGTGCAGCTTGACGAAGCCGTCCTGCTCGCTGTCGGTGATCGCGCGATCGACCTGGTGCATCGGGATGGTGTAGGTCTTGATCGGGATGCCGCGCGCGTTCGCCTCGCGCACGTACAGGCCGACGTGGGCGATCTCCGGATCGGTGTAGGTGCACCACGGCACCACCCGCTCGCTGAGCCGCTCGCGCCCGCGCAGCAGCGCGTTGCGCACGCCGATGCGCGCCGATTCCTCGGCGATGTCGGTGAACCTGGCCTCCAGGCAGACGTCGCCGGCGGCGAAGATGCGTCGGTTGCTGGTGCGCAGGTGGTCGTCGACGGTGATGCCGGTGGCCTCGTCGTAATCGACGCCGGCCGCCTCCAGCGCCAGCCCGTGCACGTTCGGCCGGCGCCCGACGCCGGCCAGGATGGCGTCGACGCGGATCGTGCTGTGGTAGTCGTCGGTAACCAGGTCGATCACCTTCTCCGCGCCCTCGGTGCGGATCGCGACCACTTCGGTGTTGAGGCGCACCTCGATACCGTCGCGGGCGAAGGCCTCGGACAGGGTCTGCGCCGCGTCGCGCTCCTCGTGCGGCAGGAACAGCGGCATGTTCTGCACGATGGTGACCTTGGCGCCGAAGCGCTCGAACGCCTGCGCCAGCTCGCAGCCCAGCGGGCCGCCGCCGATCACCAGCAGCCGCGGCGGCAGTTCGGTCAGATCGAACACGGTGGCGTTGGTGAGGAAGCCGGCCTGCTTGAGGCCGGGGAGGTCGGGGATCTGCGGCCGCGCGCCGGTGGCGATCAGCGCGCGGTGGAACGGCAGCGGCTGGCCGTTGACGGCCAGGCTGTCCGGACCCGTGAACTGCGCGTTGCCGAAGTACACGTCGACGCCGCGCTCGGCCAGCTGGCGCACCGACACGGTGCCGGCCAAGTGGCTGCGGATGTGCCGCAGGCGCGCCATCGCGGCGGCGAAATCCACCGTGACCGCGACCGGCGGCTGCGCGCCGTAGCGCGCGGCATCGCGCATCTGCGCGTACACCGCGGCGCTGCGCAGCAGGCTCTTGGACGGTACGCAGCCGGTGTTGAAGCAGGTGCCGCCGAGCAGATGGCGTTCGACCAGCGCCACGCGTGCGCCCAGCGCCGCCGCCGCGTCGGCCGCCGCCAGCCCCGCCGAACCGCCACCGAGGATCACCAGCTGGTACGGCGCCTCGGGCACCGGGTTGCTCCACGAGACGGGGCCCACCGCGGCGAGGCGCTCGCGCTCGTCGTCGTCCTGCGGGGTGCTGATGCTGGCGTCGTAGCGGGTGGCCATCAGCGGACTCCTCCGGCCGGCGCATCGAGCCAGCCACCGCTGAAGCCGGCCTTGCGCAACCCGCTGGCGAGCGGATGGCAGCCACGCATCAGGCGCCAGATCGACTCGCTGCGGTGGTTCTCGATCATCATGAAGACGATGCCCTGGTCCAGCCCGTAGTGTCCCGCCGAGATCCACGGCCGGCCAGCGCCGCCATCGACGCTGGCGTTGAAGCTGGTGGCCAGGCGATCCTGGCTGAGGATCTGCGGATGGCGCAGCAGCATGGTGCGCAGTGCGGCCAGCGCCGGCTGCGGCGCGAACGGCAGCGAGGCCAGCACGGCCGGCGGCGACAGCGTGCCGTCATCCGGCCCATACGGCACGCCACGCGCGGCGTAACCGAACAGATGGCGCTGCTCGTTGGCCACCCCCTGCACCTCGTCGGTAGGGCCGTCGCAGGCGGACAGGCCCCAGCAGTTGCGGTCGTAGCCGACGAACTGGTGCGGGTTGAGTTCCGCGTAGCGGCGCTGCACCCGCACCGCGCGGCGGCTGTTCTCGAAATAGTCCGATTGCTTCTCGCGCATGAACGGGTCGCGCACGTCGCGCAGGTCCAGCCACGCCTGCGAGTAGTGGTGCACGAACAGCGGGCCGGCGTAGAGGAAATCCTGGTCGTAGAGGTTCTCCCACTGATAGGTGGAGGTCCAGCCGGCATAGCAGTCGGCCGAGATCGGGTGGGTGGGCGAACCCAGCGCCAGCGCGTACAGGACGATCGCCTCGCTGTAGCCCTCCCAGCCGTAATGCAGGTAGCCGCTCTCCGGTTTCCAGCCCTGGTAGATGGTGCGCGCGTCGTCCTGCGACCAGCGCCAGTCGACGCGCCGGTACAGCGCTTGCGCCAACTCGCGCAACTCGGTTTCCTCCGCGCCGGGGCCGTCGAACGCGGTGGCTACGGTGAGCATGCCGGCGATCAGCAGCGCGCTGTCGATCATCGACAACTCCGATTGCCACACCCGTGCGCCGCTGTCGATGTCGAGGAAGTGGTAGTAGAAGCCCTTGTAGCCGGTGGCCGCGGGGCTGCCGCTCTGGTCGCTGTCATGGAAGAAGCGCAGTGCCAGCAGGCTGCGGCGCACCGCCTCGGCGCGCTCGATCCAGCCGCGCGCGACCGCCGCGGGATAGCACGACAGCGCGAAGCCCACCACCGCGATGCTCACCGGCGAGTGCGGCCGCGAGGTGTCGGGGATCAGCCCGTTGCGCGGGTTCATCGTCTCCGTGAAGTAGCCGAACGCGGCGCGCTGCAGGCGGTCGAGCATGGCGTCATCGGAGAGCGAGCACAGCGTGGTCATCGGCGGCATCCTGGCAGCTGGGGTGGAACGGCAAACTGTCTGCCAGTGTGCGACGACAAGTGCGTGCGTGGCGTGTAGAGCGGCACTTTCACGTTGCATTGCCGACGCGCGCCGCAGGCTGGAGCGGTTTCGCCGAATGGCCGGGACGCGCGCCATGCCCGCGCAGGGCGGGAACCTTTCGCTTGCGCGGGCATGACCGGCTCGCAGGTTTTTGCGCTCATGCGCATGCCATTCGCCCCCTCGCCCGATCCGACTGCACCGCAGCCGCAGGAGCCGTCCGCATGTCCACCGATGCATCCCCACCGCCCCGCGACCTGCTCGGCAACGGTCGCCTCACCACCATGCTGGGCCCCAACGGCGCCGGCTTCCTGCGCTGGCGCGAACTGGCGGTGACGCGTTGGCGCGAGGACCCGGTCACCGATCCTTGGGGCAACTTCCTGTTGTTGCGCGACGAGGACGACGGCGAGGTGTGGTCGGTCACCGCGCAGCCGCTGGGTGTGTCGCGGCCGGACGATGCCGTGCGCTTCGCGCCCGGGCTGGCGCATTACGCCGGCCGCCACCAGTTGCTGCACCACGAACTGGACGTGGCGGTGGCGGCGGATGCCGACATCGAACTGCGCCGGCTGGTGTTGAGCAACCACGGCGACCGCCATCGCCGCGTGTCGCTGACCAGCTACGCCGAACTGGTGCTCGGCCCGCGCGGCGACGACGACAGCCACCCGGCGTACTCCAAGATGTTCGTGCAGACCGACTGGGATGACGCGCGCCAACTGCTGCTGGCCACCCGGCGCAAGCGCAGCGACAGCCAGGCCACGGTATGGGCGGCGCAGGCCCTGCAACTGCTCGGCGACACCGCCGGCGCGCCCGAGCGCGAGACCGACCGCGCGCGTTTCCTCGGCCGCGGCCGCACGCTGCGCGATGCGTGCGCGATGGCTCCCGGCGTGGCGCTGTCCGGCACCACCGGCTGCGTGCTCGACCCGGTTTGGGCGCTGCGCCGGAACTTCACCCTCGCGCCGGGCGCCCGCGTCGTCCTGCTGCTGTGGACGCAGCTGGCCGACTCGCGCGAGGGCGCGCTCGCGCTGCACGCGCGCATGCAGGATGCGCAGGCCGCCGAGCGATTGTTCACCGATGCCGCAGCACGCGCCCGCGGGCAACGCCAGCAACTCGGCATCGACGATGCGCAGGCCGCGTGCTTCGCCCGCTGGCAGGATGCGCTGCTGGTCAGCGATGCGAGTCAGCGCGCCGCGCCGGACGATCGCGCGCGCGGCCACGGCGGCGCACCGGCGCTGTGGGGGCTGAGCATCTCCGGCGATCGCCCGATCGCACTGCTGCGCGCGGACGGTGCCGCGGCGCTGCAGCGGCTGGATGCGCTGCTGCTGGCGCAGCGCTGGTGGCGCGCGCAGCAACTGGCGGTGGACGTGGTGGTGCTCGATCGCCTCGGCGAGGACGACGCCACGCGCGCTGCCCTGGCGCCGCGCATCGACGCGCAGCAGGCGCAACTGAAGGGCTGCGAAGGCTTGCCCAAGGTGGAGCTGTTCTGCCTGCGCGAGGATGCCATCGCCGCCGACCAGCGCGATGCCTTGCTCGCCGCCGCGCGCGTGGTGGTCGACGCCGACACCGTGGCCACCGTTGCGCCCGCCGCCGCGACGCCAGCCGCCGCTGCGCCGATCCGCGCCGGGACGCCCGCCGCGGTCGTCGCACCGGACGAGCCGGTGCAGGAGTTTCCCAACGGTCACGGCGGTTTCATCGAGCATGGCCGTACCTACCGCATCGAGCTGGATGACGCACGCCCCACGCCCGCGCCGTGGACCAACGTGTTGGCCAACCCGCATTTCGGCTGCACCGTCACCGCCGAGGGCGGCGGCTACAGTTGGTCGACCAACAGCCAGCAGAACGCGCTGACGCCGTGGCCGAACGACCCGGTCAGCGATCAACCGCACGACATCATCTACCTGCGCGACAGGGACAACGGCGAGCTGTGGAGCGCCGGCGCGCTGCCGATCCGCGTGCCCGGCGCGCGCTGCACGGCGACGCACGGCAAGGGCTGGACGCAACTCTGCAACGACGCCCACGGCATCGCGCTGGCATTGACCGTGTGCGTGGCGCCGGACGATCCGGTCAAGCTGTCGCGGCTGCGCCTGGTCAACCGGTCCGGCCGCACGCGGCGGCTGTCGATCACCGGCTACGTGGAATGGGCGCTCGGCGCCAACGGCAGCACGCCGGCGCCGTTCGTGGCGACCGCGCGCGACGCGGCCAGCGGCGCGTTGTTCGCCCGCAACCGCTGGCGCGCCGATTTCGGCGAGCGCGTGGCGTTCTTCGACCTGGCCGGCGCGCAGCAGTCGCTCAGCGGCGACCGGGCGAGTTTCCTCGGCGCGCTGGGCAGCACCGCGCAGCCGGCGGCCTTGCATCACGACCACCCGCTGGACGGTCGCCTCGGCGCCGGACTCGACCCGTGCGGCGCGCTGCAGACGCGCGTGGAACTGCCGCCGGGCACGCAACTCGACCTGATCTTCCTGCTCGGCGAAGGCGGCGACGAGGACGCCGCGCGCGCGCTGGTGGCGAAGTACCGCCACGCCGATGTCGACGATCTGCTCGCCCGCATCGCGACGCAATGGAACGACCTGCTCGACACCGTGCAGGTCGGCACGCCCGACCGCGCGCTCGACATCCTGCTCAACGACTGGCTGCTGTACCAGGTCACCGCCTGCCGCCTGTGGGCGCGCACCGCGTACTACCAGGCCAGCGGCGCCTGGGGCTTCCGCGACCAGTTGCAGGACGTGATGGCGCTGTGCGTGAGCCGCCCCGACCTGGCGCGCGAGCACCTGCTGCGCGCCGCCGGGCGCCAGTTTCCCGAGGGCGACGTGCAGCACTGGTGGCTGCCGCCGCACGGCCAGGGCGTGCGCACGAAGATCCGCGACGATCGCGTGTGGCTGGCCTATGTGGCGATGCATTACGTCGAGGTCAGCGGCGACCGCGCGGTGCTGGACGAAAAGCTGCCGTTCCTGCAGGGCCAGGCGATCCCCGACGGCGCCACCGATGCCTTCTTCCAGCCCGAGGTGTCCGACCGGCAGGCGACGCTGTACGAGCACTGCGCGCTGGCGATCGATACCAGCCTCACCCGCGGCGCGCACGGCCTGCCGCTGATCGGCACCGGCGACTGGAACGACGGCATGAACGCGGTCGGCGCGGAGGGCCGTGGCGAAAGCAGCTGGCTGGGCTGGTTCGTGCTGGCCACCATCGACGCGCTGGCACCGGTGGCCGCCGCCCGCGGCGATGCGCGCGCGGCGCGCTGGCGCGACTGCGCCACGGCGCTGCGCGCGGCACTGGAGCAGTCCTGGGACGGCGCGTGGTATCGCCGCGGCTACTACGACGACGGCACGCCGCTGGGTTCGAAGGACAGCGAGCAATGCCGCATCGACACCATCGCGCAATCGTGGAGCGTGCTGGGCAAGGCAACCGACCGCGAACACACGGTGCAGGCGATGGATTCGGTCGACCGCCTGCTGATCGACCACGAGCACAAGCTCGCGCGACTGTTCACCCCGCCGTTCGACCAGGACGGCAAGAAGGACCCCGGCTACATCAAGGGCTACCCGCCCGGCGTGCGCGAGAACGGCGGGCAGTACACGCATGGCGCGATCTGGTCGATCTTCGCCTGGGCCAGGCTCGGCGACGGCGACCGTGCCGGCGGCCTGTTCGACCTGCTCAACCCGATCCGTCACAGCGACAGCCCGAACGCCGTCGAACGCTACAAGGTCGAACCCTACGTCGCCTGTGCGGACGTCTATTCGGTGGCACCGTACATCGGCCGCGGCGGCTGGACCTGGTACACCGGCTCCGCCGCCTGGCTCTACCGCGCCGGACTGGAGGCGCTGCTCGGCTTCCACTTGAGGGGCGACCGGCTGCACATCGATCCGTGCATTCCCAAAGCCTGGCCCGGCTTCAGGATCAGCTACCGGCATCGCGGCACGCTTCACGAGATCGGCGTGCAGAACCCCGACCACGTCTGCCGCGGCGTGCAACGGGTGGAAATGGACGGCCAGACGCTGGACGCCGCCGAACCCGTCACCCTCGCCACCGATGGCGCGACGCACCGCCTGCGCATCACGCTGGGCCATCCGCCCTCGTAGGAGCCCGCTTGCGGGCGATGCTATTCAAGCGACTCGGGACAAGCGAGAGCGGCGCGCACACGGGCAGCGACCAGGGCGAACAGTGTGAGGTTGCGGGAGCGCTCCGCGCGCAGGGCGGGCGCTGCCCGCCGGCTTTCGGCCAACTCAACGTCGCCGCGTGCGCGAGGCACCGAGCTTGCGGGTCAGCGTGTTGCGTCCCACGCCGAGCGCCTGCGCCGCGTTCTGCCGATGCCCTTCGTGTGCCTGCAGCGCGGCCTGCAGCAGGGTCTGGTCGAGCGCTTCGCGGGCGCGGGCATGGATGTCCGCCTCGCCATCGGCCAGCGCCTGCGCGGCCCACTCGCGCAATGCGTCGGTCCATTCGCCGCCGCGTGCCGTGTCCGCAGCGTCGCCCAGGTCGCCGGGCAGGATTTCGCTGCCCGGCGCGATCACCGCCAGCCGGCGGCACAGGTTTTCCAGCTCGCGCACGTTGCCGGGATAGTCGCGCTGGGCGACGAGTTTCAGTGCGGCCCTGGAGAAGCGCTTCGGCGACAATTTCAGTTCCTGCGCGGTGGCGGCCAGGAAGTGCTGCGCCAGCAGCGCGATGTCGCCGCGGCGGCTGCGCAGCGGCGGCAGTTCGATGCGCACCACGTCGAGCCGGTGCATCAGGTCGGCGCGGAATGCGCCGGCGGCGACGCGCGCGGAAAGATCCTGATGCGTGGCGGCGACGATGCGCACGTTGCAGCGGATCAGTTCGCGCCCGCCGACCCGGTAGAACTCGCCGCCGGCCAGTACGCGCAGCAACCGCGTCTGCAGGATCAGCGGCATGTCGCCGATCTCGTCGAGGAACAGCGTGCCGCCCTCGGCCTGCTCGAAGCGGCCGGCGACGCGGCGGGTGGCGCCGGTGAACGCGCCGGCCTCGTGGCCGAACAGTTCGCTCTCCAGCAGCTCGCTGGGGATCGCGGCGGTGTTCAGTGCGATGAAGGGTTGCTCGCGGCGCGCGCTCTCCTCGTGCAGCGCGCGCGCCACCAGTTCCTTGCCGGTGCCGGTTTCGCCAGTGACCAGCACGTTGAGGTCGCTGGCGGCGACGCGGCCGATCAGCCGGAACACCTCGCGCATCGGCGCGCTGTCGCCGAGCAGGGCGTGGCGGGCGACCGGCGCGGCGGGAGCCGGCGCGGCCACGTTCGCCGCGCTGGCCAGCACGCGCTGCACCACGGCCACGGCGTGATCGAGGTCGAACGGCTTGGCCAGGTAATCCACCGCACCCGCGCGATAGGCTGCCGCCGTGGTGGCGACGTCGGTGTAGGCGCTCATCACGATCACCGGGCCGATCGCGCGTTGCTGCAGGTCGTGCAGCAGGCTCAGGCCGTCCTCGCCCGGCATGCGCACGTCGGTGAGCAGCAGCGCGGGGCGTTCGTCGCGCAACGCCGCGCGCGCCGCCTCGGCATCGCCGAACTCGCGCACCGCGAGGCCGGCATCGCGCAGCGCCTCGGCCAGCACGAAGCGCACGCCGCGGTCGTCGTCGACGATCCAGATTTCCTGCAGGAGCGGACCTTGCGCGCGATGCTTGTCGTTGCGTGACGCAGGAGCATCGCGCACGAGGTGCGCTCCTGCAGGGATCTTCGTCCGGTCAGTCATGCGCGCGCTCCAGCGGCAGGTACAGCGTGAACACGGTCTCGCCGGGACGGCTGGCGCCGCGCAGTTCGCCGCCGTGTTCGCGGGCGATCTCGCGGGACAGCGCCAGGCCCAGGCCGGTGCCGTCGGCGCGGCCGGAGACCAGCGGCTCGAACAAGGTGTCGCGCAGCGCGGCCGGGATGCCGGCGCCGTCGTCGATCAGCTCCAGCCGCAGCGCCGTGCGCAGCATCCGCTCACCGAGGCGCACGCCGTGTTCGACGCGGGTGCGCAGGGTGAGCGTGCGGGCGCCGGCTTCCAGCGCGTTGCGCGCCAGGTTGAGCAGCAGCTGGTGCAGGCGATCGGCATCGCCGAGCAGGTCCGGCACGCTGGGGTCGTAGTCGTGGCGCCATTGCGGCGGCGCCGGCTCGGCCTGCAGCAGGTCGGCGAGGCGCTCCAGCAATTGGTGGATGTTGACCGGGCCGAGCCGCGCGGCGCCGTCGTGGTGCAGCAGGCGATTGGCCAGCGTGCCGAGCCGGTCGGCCTCGTCGATGATCATGCCGGCGAGCGCCTGCAGGTCGTCGTTGTCGACCCGTCGCTGCAGCAGTTGCGCGGCGCCGCGCAGGCCGGCCAGCGGGTTCTTCACCTCGTGCGCGAAACCGCGCAGGGTGGCCGACAGCGGCGAGCTCGCCGACAGCGGCTCGGCCAGCACGTGCACCTCCAGCAGCAGGCCATCGTCGAACGGCTGCAGCGCGATGTCCGCACGGATCTCGCGGCCGTTCGCGGCGGCCAGCGGCTCCGCGCGCCACTGCGCCGGCCGCTGCGCGGCCAGCACCCGCGCCGCCCGCGCCGCAGCCTCGTCACCGTCGGCAAACAGCAACGTCAGCGGCTGCCCCAACGGGTGGCGCACGCCCAGTTCCAGCCCTTCCACCAGCGCCGGATTGAGCCAGCGCAGGCGCAGCCGGGCGTCGACCAGCACGATGCCGGTCGCCAGCTGCTGTGCCCATGTCGGCCATGCGAGATCGTTCATTGCACCATCATGGGCAATGTATCCGTTTGGTGCAAATGCCGGGGACCGCCCCGCCGCGGGCACGACCTCCCGCAACCCGGCGGCACCGCCCGCTTCTTGCCGTCGAGCGCGGCGGGCCATGCGCGCCCTGCGCGACGCTCAGCCGAACTGCACGCTCAGCATCGAGATCGAGCCGCCATCCATGCCCTCGACCGGGAAGGTCACCGCGTCGCCCTCGTCGCTGGCGCCAAGCACGTACAGCAGCGGCAGGTAGTGGTCGGGCGTGGGGATCGACAGCTCCGCGTCGCGACCCAATGCCTCGTAGTCCACCAGCGCATGGTGATCGCCCTGCAGCATCAGCTCGCGCGCCTTCGCCTCGAAGCGCAGCGCCCAGTCGAACGGCTCGGCCGGATGCCGGCCCCAGGCATAGGCGTGCAGGTTGTGCACCACGTCGCCGCTGCCGATCAGCAGGATGCCCTCGTCGCGCAGCGGCCGCAGCAGGCGGCCCAGGCCGTAGTGGAACGCCGGCGGCTGCGACTCGTCGATGGACAGCTGCACCACCGGCACGTCGGCGTCGGGATAGACGTGGCGCAGCACCGACCAGGTGCCGTGGTCCAGCCCCCACGAGCGATCCTCGCCCACGTCCAGCGGCTGCAGCAGTTCGCGCACGCGGCGCACCAGGTCGAGGTCGCCCGGCGCCGGGTATTGCACCTCGAACAGCTCGCGCGGAAAGCCGCCGAAATCGTGGATCGTGCGCGGCCGGGCCATCGCGGTGAGCAGGGTCGCCGGCACGTACCAGTGCGCGGACACCGACAGCACCGCGCGCGGGCGCGGCAGGCACCGGCCGAGCGCGGCCCAGCCGCGGCTCCAGTCGTTGTCCTGCAGCGCATTCATCGGATTGCCGTGGCCGAAGAAGATCGTCGGCAGGCGCGTCGAGGTGTTCCGCTCAGTCATCGGGGGACTCCTGCAGTGACGATTCGTATCCACGTACTGCTTACATTCGCGGCGTTAGTCTGGCCCGATCGCCGACGCGACGCCATCGACCATCAGCGCGATACCACCCCAGGGAGGCAAGCATGAACATCGCCCTGATCGGCGTCACCGGCCGCGTCGGCTCGCGCCTGCTGGCCGAACTGCTGCGCCGCGGCCACCGCGTCACCGGCATCGCCCGCGACACCGGCAAGCTGGCCGGCCAGCCGGGCCTGGTCCTGAAGAACGCTGACGCCGACCAGCCCGCGCAACTGGCCCCGCTGCTGGCCGGTCACGACGCGGTGATCAGCGCGCTGAAGTTCGCCACCATCGAAGCGGCCGTACTGCTCGCCGCGGTGAAACAGGCCGGGGTCAGGCGGCTGCTGGTGGTCGGCGGTGCCGCCACGCTGGAAGTGGCGCCGGGGCACGTCCTGCTCGACACGCCCGGCTTTCCCGCGGCCTACCGGCCCGAGGCCGAGGGCGGTCGCCGCTTCCTCGACACCTTGCGCGGCGAGCGCGACCTCGACTGGACCTTCCTGTCGCCGTCGGCCGAGTTCGTTCCCGGCGAACGCACCGGCAGCTTCCGCGTCGGCGGCGATGCGCTGCTCACCGACGCCGGCGGCAAGAGCTGGATCTCGATGGAAGACTACGCGATCGCCCTCGTCGACGAACTGGAAACGCCGAAACATCTCCGGCAGCGGTTCACGGTGGGCTACTGAACCGCGCCCTCACCGCACGCGCCACGAGGACATCCCATGAGCAAGTACAAGGTTGGCTACATCGTCGGCAGCCTCGCCAAGGGCTCGATCAACCGCCAGCTGGCCCACGCGCTGGCCAAACTGGCAGCGCCGCAACTGGAGCTGGTGGAGATCCCGATCGGGGACCTGCCGCTGTACAGCTACGACTACGACGCGGATTTCCCGGCGGTGGCGCGCGCGTTCAAGCAGGCGATCGCCGAAGTCGACGCGGTGCTGTTCGTCACGCCGGAATACAACCGCTCGATCCCCGGCGCGCTGAAGAACGCGATCGACTGGGCCAGCCGGCCGTGGGGCAAGAACTCGTTCGCGCGCAAGCCGTCCGCCGTGATCGGCACCTCGCCCGGCTCGATCGGCACCGCGGTCGCCCAGCAACAACTGCGCGGCGTGCTGTGCTTCTGCAACTCGCCGCTGATGAACACGATGGAGGCGTACCTCCAGTTCAAGCCGGGCCTGATCGACGAGGACGGCAACGTCACCAACCCGTCCACCGCCGAGTTCCTGACCAACTACATGAAGGAGCTGCACGTGTTCATCGAACGCGTGCTCACCGTGCTGCCGCGGGAAAGCTGACTCCGGCACGACAACGGGCGCCGCGGCGCCCGTTGTCTTACCGCCTGGATGCCTCGCTCAGAGCGAGTAGTACATCTGGAACTCCAGCGGATGCGTGCTGGCGCGGTACTTGGTGACTTCCTTCATCTTCACCTCGATGTAGGCGTCGATGAAGTCGTCGGTGAACACGCCACCGGCCTTGAGGAACTCGCGGTCCTTGTCCAGCGCTTCCAGCGCGGCGTCGAGGCTGGAGCAGACCTGCGGGATGTTCTTCTCCTCTTCCGGCGGCAGGTCGTAGAGGTCCTTGTCGGCCGGCGCGCCCGGGTCGATCTTGTTGAGGATGCCGTCGAGGCCGGCCATCATCAGCGCGGTGAACACCAGGTAGCCGGAGTTCATCGGGTCGGGGAAGCGCACCTCGATGCGGCGGCCCTTCGGGCTGGCCACGTACGGGATGCGGCAGCTAGCGGAACGATTCCGCGCCGAGTACGCCAGCATCACCGGCGCCTCGAAGCCCGGCACCAGGCGCTTGTAGCTGTTGGTGGTGGAGTTGGCGAACGCGTTGATCGCGCGCGCGTGCTTGAAGATGCCGCCGATGTACCACAGCGCGGTCTGCGACAGGCCGCCGTAGAGGTCGCCGGCGAACAGGTTCTCGCCGTTCTTGGCCAGCGACTGGTGCACGTGCATGCCGCTGCCGTTGTCGCCGACGAGTGGTTTCGGCATGAAGGTGACGGTCTTGCCGTTCTGGTGCGCCACGTTCTTGATGACGTACTTCATCGTCAGCAGTTCGTCGGCCTTCTTCACCAGCGTGTTGAACTTGACGCCGATCTCGCACTGGCCGGCGTTCGCCACTTCGTGATGGTGCACCTCGACGGTCTGGCCCAGCGATTCGAGCACCTTGCACATGTCCGCGCGCAGGTCGCCGAGCGAGTCGACCGGGCTGACCGGGAAGTAGCCGCCCTTCACGCCCGGGCGGTGGCCGTGGTTTTCGCCGTCGTACTTGTAGCGCGACGACCATGCCGCTTCCTCGGAGCCGATTTCGTAGAACACGCGGCCCGGGTCGTTCTGCCAGCGCACCGAATCGAAGATGAAGAACTCGGGCTCCGGCCCGAAGAACGCGGTGTCGGCGATGCCGGTGGATTTCAGGTACGCCTCGCCGCGCTTGGCGATCGAGCGCGGATCGCGGCCGTAGGCCTGCATGGTGCTCGGTTCCAGCACGTCGCAATGCAGGATCAGCTGCACGTGCGAGCTGAACGGGTCGAGGTGGGCGGTGTCCGGATCGGGCAGCAGGATCATGTCCGACTCGTTGATGCCCTTCCAGCCGGTGATCGAGGAGCCGTCGAACATCTTGCCGTCCTCGAACGTCGACTCGTCGATCGCGTGGGCCGGGAAGGTGACGTGGTGATGCACGCCGAGCATGTCGGCAAAACGGAAGTCGACGAACTCGACCTCGTGTTCCTGGATCAGGTCGAGCACTTGGTTGGCGGCGGACATGGAGCAACCTCGATGGGGATGGATGAACTGGCGGAGCAAGGCGCGTGCCAGTGGGTGGAAGCGTTGCGCGGCAAGGGCTTGCGCCTTTCCGGGGACGGCCGGAGAGTTTCATGGTGGTGCAATCACTCATGTGATTGCACCAACCAGGGTCAATGCATGAAGGCCCGGCCGGCCGACTCACCCATCGTAGGCGCTTTCCCCGTGCGAGGTAATGTCCAGCCCCTCGCGCTCCGCCTCGTGCGGTACGCGCAGGCCGAACACCAGCTTGACGAGCAGCAAGGCCAGCACGGAAACCACGCCGCTCCACAGCACGGTGATGCCCACGCCCAGCGCCTGCACGCCAAGCTGGCGGAGGATCGGGAAGCCTGCCGCGCCGGTGCCGCCCAGCGCCGGCGCGGTGAACACGCCGGTGAGCAGCGCGCCCACGATGCCGCCGATGCCGTGCACGCCGAACACGTCCAGCGCGTCGTCCGCGCGCAGCAGCTTCTTCAGTCCGGTGACGCCCCACACGCAGCAGAGGCTGGCCAGCGCGCCGATCACGATCGCGCCCAGCGGACCCACCGTGCCGCAGGCCGGCGTGATGCCGACCAGCCCGGCCACCGCGCCGGAGGCGCCGCCGACCATCGACGCATGGCCGCGCAGGCTCGCCTCGACCGCCAGCCATGCCAGCACCGCCGCGGCCGCGGCCAGCAAGGTGTTGAGGAAGGCCAGCGCCGCGCCCGCGTTCGCCTCCAGGTTGGAGCCGGCGTTGAAGCCGAACCAGCCCACCCACAACAGCGCCGCGCCGATCATGGTGAAGGTCACGTTGTGCGGCTTCATCGGTTCGCGGCCGAAACCCAGCCGCGGCCCGACGAACCACGCGCCGACCAGGCCGGCCACGCCGGCGTTGATGTGCACCACGGTGCCGCCGGCAAAGTCCAGCGCGCCCTTCGCGTACAAAAAACCGTCCGGCCCGGCCCACACCATGTGCGCGATCGGCAGGTAGGCGAAGCTGAACCACAGCGCGGCGAACAGCAGCACGGCGCGAAAGCGCATGCGCTCGGCCAGCGCGCCCACGATCAGCGCGCCGGTGATGCCGGCAAAAGTGGCCTGGAACGCCACGAACACGTACTCCGGCAGCGCCACGCCGGCGGTGAACGTGGCCGCCAGGCTGTCCTTCGTCACGCCGTGCAGGAACAGTTTGCCGAAGCCGCCGATCACCGCACCGCCGCCGAAGGCGAGGCTGTAGCCGTAGGCCACCCACAGCAACAGCAGCAGCGAGAACACCGTCAGCACCTGCATCAGCACCGACAGCACGTTCTTCGAACGCACCAGGCCGCCGTAGAACAGCGCCAGCCCCGGCACCGTCATCAGCAAGACCAACAATGTGGAGGTGAGCATCCACGCCACGTCGCCCTTGTCGACCGTCGGCACCGGTGTGGCGGCGTGCAGCAGCGGCGCGACCAGCAGCAGGGCCGCAACGAGGCCGCGACGGAACTTGAATGATTTCATCGAAAGCCTCGCGGGCTGGGGGTCAGGAGGATGGCGTTCGCCTGAAGGCCCTCGTCCCCGCGAAGGCGGGAATGACGAGAGCCGAAGATTCGGCACTCGAACCGGGTGATGGCCGGATCACAGCGCATCGGCATCGAGCTCGCCGGTGCGGATGCGGACTACCTGCTCGACGTCGGTGACGAAGACCTTGCCGTCGCCGACATTGCCGGTGCGCGCGGCGCGCTGGAGCTCATCCAGCGCGGTGTCGAGCAGCGCATCGGGCACCACCGCCTCGACCTTGAGCTTGGGCAGGAAATCGACCACGTACTCGGCGCCGCGATACAACTCGGTGTGGCCCTTCTGGCGGCCGAAGCCGCGCACTTCCGTCACGGTCATCCCGGACACGCCGGCACCCTCCAGCGCATCGCGGACCTCGTCGAGCTTGTGCGGACGGATGACACTGGTGATCAGTTTCATGGGTGGCTCCCGCGGGAATGTGTTCAGAACGACCGGGCCAGGCTCAGCACGGCCGCGGTGCGGCCAAGGTAGTGGCCGCGCGCATTGGTGTAGACGGAGCGGTGCGCATTGGTGTCGTAGTAGCCCAGCGCCAGCGACCAGTTGCCGGCGAAGCTGCGCGTCACGCCCAGCTTCCAGTCGCGGTACGACGCGCCGGGCACGTTCGCCACCTGCTGGTGGCCGACGTGCGTGTTGAGCTGCCAGCCCGGCGCCAGCGGCTGGTTCCAGGACAGATCCAGGTAGCCGCTGCGCTCACTGTCGGCATAGCCGAACAAGGGGGTGAGTGCGCAGGAGTACTTCAGCGACAGGTTCTTCCAGGCGACCGCGACGTAGATCTCGCTGGTGTTCGGCAACGTGGCGCCCGCGGGATAGCTGCCCGGGTACTGATAGCGATACGCACCCAGGTCGACGCTCCAGCCATCACCGAGACGGCCGCGCCAGCCGCCGTAGAGATCCAGCTCCACGCTGCTGGAAACCGGCGCGGCCGGAGTCGAGGTATCGGACAGCCAGCTGACGTTGCTGCCCCAGCCGCCGACGTACCAGCCGTCGGCGTGATCGAACTCGACGCCGGCCTGCACGGCTGGCTTGCGGTCGGTCTGCGAGATGCCGCGGAACAGGTAGTCGCTGACCACGCCGGCATTGCCGATCCACTGACTGGCCGGCGCGTCGCCCGCCCGCAGCGGTGCCGGGCCGGTGGCGGCGCAGCACGACACGGCCACTGCCGCAAACATCCCGCTTCGCCTCATGGACCCGCCCTCGAACCGGTGGTGCCGTGGCGATGGCCGTCCAGACGTCCAGACGTCCATGCACCCACGACATGACCGCGCGACCGCGCGGCCTCACCAGACCCTCAGCAAGCCCCATGCCATGCACGGAAACCGTTGCCGTGAGGGCATCGGCGTCGCGGCGGCGCCGCGGACGCCCCTGCGTTCGCACCAACCACGGCGGTCGAGACGACCGGCTTGCACTGTTCCGGTGCGTGCGGGGTCATGCCGGCAAGCGGTTCAACCCGATCCGCCTCAGGACATCGGCTTCGGCTGCGCTCCCAGCTTCGGCGGCAGCGGGATGAACTCGTCGTGGTCCAGGTCCGGCAGCTTCATCCGCCCGGCGGCCCAGTCGGCGCGGGCCTGGTCGAGCCGCTCCGGCGAGGAGGAGACGAAGTTCCAGTCGATGTAGCGCGGCCCCACCGGCTCGCCGCCCAGCGCCATCACCACCGCGTCGTCCAGCGCGGCGACGGTGACGGACTTGCCGGGCGCCAGCACGGCCATGCTGCCGACCTCCACACGCTGGCCATCCACCTCGACCTCGCCACTGGCGACATAGACCGCGCGCTCGGCGTACTCCGCCGGCAGCGAGGTGCGCGAGCCCGCACGCAACGTCCAGTGCACGTAGAACTGCGGCGAGTCCACCTTCACCGGCGACGCCACGCCCGCCAATCGCCCGGCAATCATCCGTCCCTTGACGCCGCCTTCGCCGAACACCGGCAACGCCTCGCTGGCGTAGTGCCAGAAGCCCGGTTCCATTTCCTCGCGTTCGACCGGCAGCGCCGCCCACAGCTGCACGCCATCGAGCGGCCCGCCCTCGCGGCGCAGGCGCTCGAAGCGCTCGGAGTGGGTGATGCCGCGGCCGGCGGTCATCCAGTTGACCTCCCCCGGGCGGATCGGCTGCTCCGAACCGAGGCTGTCGCGGTGCGTGATCTCGCCGTGGAACAGATAGGTGATGGTCGACAGGCCGATGTGCGGGTGCGGGCGCACGTCCGCCTCGCGCGGCAGGCCCGGCGCCAGCTGCTTCGGGCCCATGCGGTCGAAGAAGATGTACGGCCCGACCATGCGGCGCTGGGCGAACGGCAGCACGCGGCCAACCTCGAAACTGCCGAGGTCGCGGCGGCGCTGGGGAATGACGAGTTCGATCATGGCGTACCTCCGGGTGGGCGGGCGGGTCGACGGATGGCCACTATCGCACCGCGGGCGCGCTTTCACCTCACCGTGCCAGCGCCGGGCCAACCCCGTAAGCTATGCCGCTGCCTACTGCATCGGACCTTCCCGTGATCGACCTGTTCCACGTCATCCTGCTCGGCATCATCGAAGGCATCACCGAATTCCTGCCCATCTCCTCGACCGGCCACCTGCTGATCGCCGAGAAGTTCGGGCTGGGCGCACGCTCGGACCTGTTCAACATCGGCATCCAGGCCGGCGCGATCCTGGCGGTCACGCTGATCTACTGGAAGCGCATCTGGCAGTTGCTGACGCAGTGGCGCGACCCGGCCAACCGCGACTACCTGCTGAAGCTGGTCGTGGCCTTCGCGATCACCGCCGTGCTCGGCTTCATCGCGGTGAAGCTCGGCTTCAAGCTGCCCGAGACGGTGACGCCGGTAGCCTGGGCGCTGGTGATCGGTGGCTTGTGGATGCTCGCCGCCGAGCGGCTGGCCGCGCGCCAGCCCGAGCGCAGCGAGGTGACCTGGCGGGTGGCGATCCTGGTCGGCATCGCGCAGATGATTGCCGGCATCTTCCCCGGCACCTCGCGCTCGGCGGCGACGATTTTCGCGGCCATGCTGTTCGGCACCAGCAACCGCGCGGCGGCCACCGAGTTCGCCTTCCTGGTCGGCATCCCCACCATGTACGCGGCCACCGGCTACGAGCTGCTGAAGGTGCTGCACGGCGGCAGCGCGGTGCACGAGGACTGGACCGCGCTGGCGGTGGGTTTCGTGGTCTCGGCGATCACCGCCTTCGTCGCGGTGAAGTGGCTGCTCGGCTACATCGTCGGCCACCGCTTCACGCCGTTCGCGATCTATCGCATCGCCTTCGGCGTGGCGCTGCTGTTGCTGGTGCCCGCGGGGGGCTGATCGTCCCGCCGATGCATGCTCCGTCGCCGCACGCCCTGCCCGATGCGCTGGAGCACGACGCGGCACTGCGCTAACCCGACGCGCTGCGCGAGGATTTCGACGCCCGAATATCGCCAGCTTCGCGCGCGCGAGGCGATCCGCCCACGCTGTCCCGGCGACGGCGCCGGAGCCGCTCAGGCCACGAGCGACTCCAGCGGACGCGCACCGGCGCCCGCAACCACCGCGGCTTTCGGCGCAGGCATGCCGGTGGCGCCATGTCCCGGCTGGTTGGTGCGGTCGAACAGCTCGCGCACCCACTCGATGAAGGCCTGCACGCGGGCGGACAGGTGCTTCTTCTGCGGATAGACGATCCACACCGGCTTGCCGGTCGAGGCGGTATCCGTCATCACCAGCTCCAGCATGCCCTTGTCCAGCATGCACGCGGCCAGCATGCGCGGCACCTGCGTGATGCCCAGGCCGGCGGCCACCGCCTGCAGCACCGATTCGCCGTCGTTGATCAGCATGTGCGCGTCGATGTCGACCTCCAGCGGGCCGCCGGGCGTGTCGAACTGCCACTGCCGCGGGCGGCCGTTCGGATACACGTAGTTGATGCAGCGGTGATGCTTAAGATCCTCGATGCTGCGCGGCGCGCCGTACTTGCGCAGGTACTCGGGCGAGGCGCACACGACGTTGCGCAGGTAGCCGATCTTGCGCGCGATCAGGCTGGAATCCTCCAGCTGGCCGACGCGGATCGCGCAATCCAGGCCCTCGCCGTTGAGGTCCGAGGCCGAGTCGCTCATCGACAGCTCCAGCCGGATGTCCGGGTAGCGCTGCTCGAACTCGGTCAGCCGGGGGATCACCGCGGCGCGCCCCACCGACAGCGAGATGCCCACGCGCAGCTTGCCGGTGGGTTTGCTGTTGGCGTAGTTGAGCGCCTCGGTGGCCTCGGCGAGATCGGCGAGGATCTCCTTGCAACGGGCATGGAACGCGGCCCCGTCGTCGGTCAGACGCAGCGACCGCGTGGAACGGAACAACAGCCGGGCACCGAGCTGGGTTTCCAGTCGCGTCACGGCCCGGCTGACGCCGGACGGGGTCATGCCCAACTGGCTGGCGGCGGCGGCGAAGCTCTTGGCCTCGACCACGCGGACGAAGGTCGAAATGGCGGAAAAGTCTTCCATTGTTTCAATTCCTCGTCGATTCGTGACTGCGGCGCACGAGTGTAGTGCGCAAGAAACGGATTTTCTATACCGGAAAGTACACCTATTCTCTCGACCCTTCGCCGGGTTCCCCCTCCCCGGCCAACAAGGTGTTGGGAGCGCAAGATGAAAAAACAATGGATGCTGGTCCCCCTGATCGCTGCCGGCGTGCTCGGCAGCTGGGTTCTCCTGCACGGCAACGACAGCCATGCGCAAAGTCCCGCCGGCGGGCCGCCGCCGGAAGTGACCGTGGCGCAAGCGCTGACCCGCAAGGTCAGCGACAGCGCCGAGTTCACCGGCCGGCTGGAAGCGGTCAACACGGTGCAGGTGCAGCCGCGGGTCGGCGGCTTCGTCGAATCGGTGCATTTCCAGGAAGGCGCGCTGGTGCACAAAGGCGACGTGCTGTTCCAGCTCGACGCCCGCCCGTACCAGGCCGAAGTCGACCGGCTGGCCGCCAACCAGGCGCAGGCCAGGGCCGAGCTGAGCCTGGCCGAGACCAACCAGCGCCGCGCCGAGATGCTGCTGGCCCAGCACGCGATCGCGCAGCAGGAAGCCGACCGCCAGGCCACCACCGCGCAGAGCGCGCGGGCGCAGCTCGGTGCCGCCACCGCCGCACTGGCCGCGGCACGGCTGAACCTGGACTTCACCCAGGTGCGCTCGCCGATCGACGGCCGCGTCAGCAACGCCCGCGTCACCCCCGGCAACCTGGTCACCAGCAACGACGTGCTGACCAGCGTGGTCTCGGTCAACCCGGTCTATGTCTATTTCGACGTGGACGAGCAGACCTGGCTCAAGCTCGACCACCTGCGCGCCGACGCGAAGCAGGCCGGCCGCAACGCGCGGATCGAGGCCGCGATGGGCCTGGCCGACGAGACGGGCTACCCGCATGAAGGTCGCCTCGACTTCGTCGACAACCAGTTGCACACCGGCTCCGGCACGATGCGCCTGCGCGCGGTGTTCGACAACGCCGACGGCCTGTACACGCCCGGCCTGTACGCCCGCGTGCAGCTGCAGAGCGGCCAGGCCCGCCCGCGCGTGCTGGTCGACGACCGCGCGATCGGCACCGACCTCGGCAACCAGTTCGTCTACGTGGTCGACAAGGAGCACAAGGTGCAATACCGCAAGGTCGACACCGGTGCCTTGTTCCACGGCCTGCGCGTGATCGACAGCGGCCTGGCGCCGACCGACCTGGTGGTGGTGAACGGCCTGCAGCGCGTGCGCCCCGGGGTCGAGGTGAATCCGCAGAAGGTGGCCATGAGCTACCGGCTGGACAGCACGGACAAGGCGCTGGTCGAACGGGGCGACGCACCGAACGCCGATTCGCGCACCGCGCAGGCCAACACGGCGAGCCCAAAGACCCCGCAAGGCTGACCACACTCTCCCTCTCCCTGCCGTGCAGGGGGAGGAGCAAAGAAGACCGAGGCCGCGCAGCGGCTTCGTCGAGGATCTTTTGCATGAAAAACATCGCCCAATTCTTCGTCGACCGGCCGATCATGGCCGCCGTGCTGTCGCTGCTGTTCGTGATCACCGGCTCCATCGCGGTGTTCCAGCTGCCGATCAGCGAATACCCGGAAGTGGTGCCGCCCACCGTGGTGGTGCACGCCAGCTATCCCGGTGCCAACCCGAAAGTGATCGCGCAAACCGTCGCCACGCCGCTGGAGGAACAGATCAACGGCGCCGAAGGCATGCTGTACACCTCCTCGCAGGCCACCAGTGACGGCAGCCTGACGCTGACCGTGACGTTCGCGCTGGGCACCGATCTCAACAACGCCCAGGTCGACGTGCAGAACCGCGTGGCGCAGGCGCTTCCGAAACTGCCGGAGGAAGTGCAGCGGCTCGGCGTGACCACACAGAAGAGTTCGCCCGACCTGACCATGGTCGTGCATCTCACCTCGCCCGATCAGCGCTACGACATGTTGTATCTGTCGAACTACGCGCGATTGCACGTGAAGGATGTGCTGGGCCGGCTCGACGGCATCGGCGACGTGCAGATCTTCGGTGCCGGCGAGTACTCGATGCGGGTGTGGCTGGACCCGCAGAAGCTGGCGCAGCGCTCGCTCACCACCGGCGACGTGATCAACGCGATCCGCGAGCAGAACGTGCAGGTCGCCGCCGGTGCGCTGAATGCGCCGCCCGGCCCGAGCAACAATGCGTTCCAGCTCAACATCAACACCCGCGGCCGACTGGTCAGCGAGGACGATTTCCGCAACATCATCGTGCGCACCGACGCGAACGGCGGCGTGACGCATCTGGGCGACGTGGCCAAGGTCGACCTCGGCTCGAACAACTACGCGCTGCGCAGCCTGCTCGACAACAAGCCGGCGGTGGCGCTGCCGATCTTCGCGCGGCCCGGCTCCAACGCAATCCAGATCTCCGACGAAGTACGCGCCACGATGGCGCAGCTGAAGCAGGATTTCCCGCAGGGCGTCGACTATTCGATCGTGTACGACCCGACCGTGTTCGTGCGCGGCTCGATCGAGGCGGTGGCGCACACGCTGCTGGAGGCGATCCTGCTGGTGGTGCTGGTGGTGATCCTGTTCCTGCAGACCTGGCGCGCCTCGATCATCCCGCTGGTGGCGGTGCCGGTGTCGCTGATCGGCACCTTCGCGGTGATGCACCTGGCCGGCTTCTCGCTCAATGCCTTGAGCCTGTTCGGACTGGTGCTGGCGATCGGCATCGTGGTCGATGACGCGATCGTGGTGGTGGAGAACGTCGAGCGGCATATCGAACTGGGCGAGTCGCCACGCAACGCCACACGCAAGGCGATGCACGAAGTCACCGGCCCGATCGTGGCGACCGCGCTGGTGCTGTGCGCGGTGTTCATCCCGACCGCCTTCGTCAGCGGCCTCACCGGTCAGTTCTATCGCCAGTTCGCGCTGACCATCGCGATCTCCACGGTGATCTCCGCGTTCAATTCGCTGACCCTGAGCCCGGCGCTGGCCGCCGTGCTGCTGAAACCGCATGACGCGCCGAAGGACCGCCTCACCCGCGGCATCGACCGTGCGTTCGGCTGGCTGTTCCGTCCGTTCAACCGGATGTTCCATCGCGGTTCGGAGCGCTACGTGGGCGGCGTCAAGCGCATCGTCGGCAAGGGCAAGCTGGCGCTGGTGGTCTATGCCGGCCTGATCGCGCTGACCTGGTTCGGCTTCTCGCACGTGCCGACCGGTTTCGTGCCGGGCCAGGACAAGCAGTACCTGGTGGCGTTCGCCCAGCTGCCCGACGCGGCGTCACTCGATCGTTCGGACAACGTCATCCGGCGCATGAGCGCGATCGCGCTGAAGCAGCCGGGCGTGGAACACGCGGTGGCCTTCCCCGGCCTGTCGATCAACGGTTTCACCAACTCGACCAATTCCGGCATCGTGTTCGTCACGCTGAAGCCGTTCGAGGATCGGCGCAGCGCGGATCTTTCCGCCGGTGCGATCGCCGGTGCGCTGAACCAGAAGTTCGGCGCGATCCAGGACGCCTACATCGCCGTGTTCCCGCCGCCGCCGGTCATGGGGCTGGGCACGATCGGCGGATTCCGCATGCAGATCGAGGATCGCAGCGATCGCGGTTTCGACGAGCTGTACAAACAGACCCAGAACCTGATCGCCGCTAGCCGGAAAGACCCTGCACTGGCCGGACTGTTCTCCAGCTTCCAGGTCAGCGTGCCGCAGGTGGATGCCGACGTGAACCGCGAGAAGGCCAAGGCCGAGGGCGTGAACCTGGGCGACGTCTACCAGACCATGCAGGCCTACATGGGCTCGCTCTACGTCAACGACTTCAACCGTTTCGGCCGTACCTACCAGGTGAACGTGTCGGCCGACCCGGCGTTCCGCCACACGCCCGAGGACATCCTGCAACTGAAGACGCGCAACGCGCAGGGCCAGATGGTGCCGCTGGGCTCGTTCGTCACCGTGCAGCACGGTGCCGGCCCGGACCGCGTGCAGCACTACAACGGTTATCCGACCGCCGAGATCAATGGCGGCCCGGCGCCCGGCTTCAGTTCCGGCCAGGCGCAGGCGGCCATGGAAAAGCTGGCCAAGGACAACCTGCCCAACGGCATGAGCTTCGAGTGGACCGAGCTGACCTACCAGCAGATCCTCGCCGGCAATACCGCGATCCTGGTGTTCCCGCTGTGCGTGCTGCTGGTGTTCCTGGTGCTGTCCTCGCTGTACGAGAGCTGGTCGCTGCCGCTGGCGGTGATCCTGATCGTGCCGATGGTGCTGTTGTCCGCGATCGCCGGCGTGTGGCTGTCCGGCGGCGACAACAACATCTTCACCCAGATCGGACTGATCGTGCTGGTCGGCCTGGCGTGCAAGAACGCGATCCTGATCGTGGAGTTCGCGCGCGAACGCCAGCATGAAGGCATGGCGCGTCACGAGGCGGTGCTGGAAGCGGCGAAGCTGCGCCTGCGGCCGATCCTGATGACCTCGTTCGCCTTCATCATGGGCGTGGTACCGCTGGTCACCTCGCACGGCGCCGGTGCCGAGATGCGCCATGCGATGGGCGTGGCGGTGTTCTCCGGCATGCTCGGCGTGACCATCTTCGGGCTGATCTACACACCGCTGTTCTACGTATTGATTCGCGCCCTGGTCGAGCGCCGCGAGGCGCGCGCGGCCGAACGCGCCGCCGCGCATGCGCTGCCGGCGCTGGAGAACCACTGATGAAAACACTCGTGCATGACATGCCGCTGAACACCTTCGCGAGCCACCTTTTCGCTCGTCATCCCAGCGAAAGCTGGGATCCAGCGCCTTCGGCTCCTACCACACACAGTCACTGGATTCCTGCTTTCGCAGGAATGACGAAGGTGGTGCGAGGTGCGCTGCTGGTCACGGCCCTGACGCTGCTGGCCGCTTGCGCCAGCGTGGGTCCCGACTACCACGCAGCGAAGATTGCCGCGCCGCAATTGCAGGGACTGGATGCGGCGCAGGAAAACAACGCGCAGTTCCAGGCCACGTGGTGGAAGCAGTTCAACGATCCCACCCTGGACGCGCTGATCCAGCGCGCCGCGGCCAACAACCTGGACCTGCGCATCGCCGTGGCGCGGCTGCATGAAGCGCGTGCGCTGCTCAGCGGCGCGAAGTCCGAGCAGCTGCCGACCATCGACACCGGCGTGAACTACACCCGCAGCCGCGGCCAGCAGCCGGGCTTCAGCGACCAGCGCCGCACCACGACGACCTACCAGGCCGGCTTCGATGCGTCGTGGGAGCTGGACCTGTTCGGCGGCGTACGCCGCTCGGTGGAAGCGGCCGGTGCCGACCTCGGCGCCAGCGAGGCCGCGCTGCACGACGCGCAGGTCAGCCTGCTGGCCGAGGTCGCGCGCAATTATTTCGAGTTGCGCGGCAGCCAGTCGCGGCTCGACATCGCCCAGCGCGACATCGAGAACCAGCGACAGACCCTGCACCTGACCGAGGTGCGCCAGCAGCTCGGGGCCGGCTCCGAACAGGATGTGGCCAGCGCGAAAGCGCGCCTCAGCGCCGTGCAGGCGCAGCTGCCGGTGCTGCAGACCGCGGTGAGCGCCAGTGAATTCCGCCTGGCGGTGCTGCTGGGCGAGCGACCGGGCGAGCTCGACATCGACGTGTCGCCGAAGAGCTTCACGCCGATCGCCACGACCCTGCCGATCGGTGATGCCGGCGACGTGCTCGCACGCCGTCCGGACGTCCAGATGGCCGAACGCGAATACGCCGCCGCCAATGCGCGCATCGGCGTGGCCAAGGCCGACTTCTTCCCGCACATCTCGCTGGGCGGCTTCCTCGGCTTCCTGTCCGGGCGCAGCAACGACTTCGGCAGCCCGTCGACGCGCGCGTGGACGCTGGCGCCCAGCATCAGCTGGCCCGGCCTCAACGTGCAGCGCGTGCGGGCGAACCTGCACGCCAGCGAGGCACGCACCGACGCGGCGCAGGCGAACTACCAGCGCACCGTGCTGGAAGCGATCGAGGACATCGACAACGCGGTCACCGGCTTCAACCAGCAACGCATCCGCGTGAACCACCTGATCGAGCAGGGCACGCAGAGCAAGCGCGCCGCCGACCTTGCCCGCGTGCGCTACCAGGAAGGTGCCACCGGTTTCCTCGAACTGCTCGATGCCGAACGCACCCAGCTCGCCGCCGAGGACGACCTGGCCCAGGCCGAGGCGGCGATCAACACCCGCGCCGTCGCGCTGTACAAGGCGCTCGGCGGCGGCTGGCAAGCCTGCGGCGACGAGCGCTGCAGCGCGGTGGCACAGCGCGGCGCCGCCCCATGAGCCGGCCGGCCCGTCGCGTGCCGGCGGCAACGCCGGCGATCACGCCGACCTATCGCGTGGCGCTGGTCAGCGGCGCCAACCGCGGCCTCGGCTTCGAGGTGGCGCGCCAGCTCAGCGAGCACGGCATGACCGTGCTGCTGGGCTCGCGCGATCCCGACAAGGGCCTGCACGCGGCGCGC
Source organism: Rhodanobacter sp. UC4443_H10 (assembly GCF_052978325.1). Taxonomy (NCBI): domain Bacteria; kingdom Pseudomonadati; phylum Pseudomonadota; class Gammaproteobacteria; order Lysobacterales; family Rhodanobacteraceae; genus Rhodanobacter; species Rhodanobacter sp. UC4443_H10. The sequence continues at coordinate 2,586,173 of NZ_CM129668.1, forward strand.
CAGCTCGCCGGCGCGTCCGGCGAGGTGATCGCGGTACAGCTCGACGTCACGCAGCAGGAGCAGGTCGACACGCTGGCGCGCTGGATCGAGATCACCTACGGCCGGCTCGACGTGCTGGTCAACAACGCCGGCGGCTACTACGACCACGACGGGCTGGCCAGCGACGGCGACCTCACACTTGCATGGGGCGCGATGCAGACCCACCTGTTCGGCAGCTGGCGGCTGACCAGCGCGATGCTGCCGCTGATGCGCCGGCACGGCTACGGCCGCATCGTCAACGTGTCCAGCGGCTGCGGTGCCAGCGGTTCGAGCAGCAACCACTGCGTGGCCTATCGCACCTCCAAGTCCGCGCTCAACACTTATACGCGTACGCTGGCGGCGGAGCTGGAGGGCAGCGGCATCGCGGTCAACGCGGTGTGCCCGGGCTGGGTCGCCACTGAACTCGGTGGCCCCGGCGGCCGGCCGGTGAGCCTGGGCGCCGCCGGCATCGTGTGGGCCGCCAGCCTGCCGACGCCGGCGCCCACCGGTCGCTTCTTCCGCGATGGCGAACAAATCGCCTGGTGATCGTCCCTTTCCACGCTGGAGCTTTTCGCATGCCGCAAGACGCTTCGACCAATCGCCGCATCCTGCTCGCCTCCCGCCCGCACGGGTTGCCGACCGCGCAGGATTTTCGCCTCGACCATGCACCGCTCCCGGCGCCCGGCGACGGCGAGGTGTTGCTGCGCACGCTGTATCTCTCGCTCGATCCGTACATGCGCAACCTGATGGACGAGGCCGGCACCGAGTACGCGCCCGGGCTGGAACTGGGCCAGCCGATGATGGGCGGCACGGTGAGCCGCGTGGTCAGCTCGCGGCATGCCGGCTTCCACCCCGGCGAGCTGGTACTGGCCAGCGCCGGCTGGCAGGACTACGCCGTGGCCGCGGGCGACACGCTGACGACGCTGGGCAACCTGGCGCCGCCCTCGCTGGCGCTGGGCGGCCTGGGCATGACCGGTTTCACCGCCTATGTCGGCCTGCTCGACATCGGCCAACCGCAGCCGGGCGAGACCGTGGTGGTGGCCGCCGCGACCGGCGCGGTCGGTGCGGTGGTGGGACAGATCGCCCGGCTCAAGGGCGCGCGGGTGGTCGGCATCGCCGGCGGCCCCGCCAAGTGCCGCCACGCGGTGGAGGAGCTGGGCTTCGACGCCTGCCTCGACCACCGCGCGCCGGATCTCGCCGGGCGCCTCGCCGCGGCCTGCCCGGACGGCATCGACGTGTACTTCGAGAACGTGGGCGGCGCGGTGTTCGACGCCGTGCTGCCGTTGCTCAACCACCATGCGCGGGTGCCGGTGTGCGGCATGATCGCGCACTACAACGACGCCGCGCCGCCAGCAGGGCCGGATCGCCGCCCGCAGCTGGTGGCCAGCGTGCTGCAGAAGCGCATCCGCATGCAGGGCTTCGTCATCCTCGACCACTACGCCGAGCGCTTCGCCGCTTTCCGCAGCGACATGCAGGCCTGGCTCGACGCGGGCCGGATCAAGCTGCGCGAGGATCGCGTCGAGGGCCTGGAAAACGCGCCGGCCGCCTTCATCGGCCTGCTCGAAGGGCGCAACTTCGGCAAGCTGGTGGTGCGCGTGGCCGACGATTGACGTTCCGCTGCGTCTCAGCGGCTGCCTACCGCGCTGTGCTGCGAGTACAGCGCATGCCAGCGACCGCCCTGGTAGACGAAGATGTCGGAGGAGCGCACGCCGTTCTGCGGCCCCAGCTGCGGGTCGTAGAAGGTGATGATCGCGGTGTCGCCGCGGATCACCACCGATTTCCCCAGCGGGTTCGCCTTCAGCCACGCCTCCACCTTGCGCCGCTCGGCGTCGTTGCCGCGGTTCTTCGCCGCGTGCGCGATGATCGCGGCCTTCGGATGCACCGTGCCGTCGGCGCCGACCGAGCGGTATTCGGGCAGCAGCATGGCATCGAGCCAGGCGCTGTCGCCGGCGAGTTCGGCATCCATCCAGTGCTGATCGACGGCCACCACGGCGGCCTCGGTCTTGCGCGCCTCATCCAGGCCGGCGGCGCGGGTGACAGTCGCCGCCGTCGTCCATTGCACACCCAGCGCCAGCAAGGCGACGTACGCCATGCCCATGGGAAATCGGTGTTGCTTGCGCATGCTGCCGTCCTCGTGTGCGGCCGGATTGCCGCCGAGCCAGCGTGCCGCGGCCGCGTGCGCCGCTGCATCGACCGGGTGACGGGCGTGCACTGCGCGGTGACGAGCGGCGACATGGCGCACTCCAGCGGGTGGCGCGCCGTCCGCATCGGGCAAACCGCCGCTGGCCACCATCGCGGCGCCGCTCGTCACCGCGGCGGCGACGCACGAGACGGGTCGTGCCAGCGTGATCCGATCGGCCACCGGAGAAAACGCATGAAACGATCCATCGCGCTGGGCATGCTGCTCGCGCTCGGGCTGGCGGTCCACGCCGCCGCCCGCCCCGACGCGGCGCCCGCGATCTTCGCGCCGGGCAGCATCGCCGGCCCCGCCGACGACGGCGCCGCCGCGTTCACCCCCGACGGCGCCACCGTGTATTTCATGCGCGGCACCGACAGCTTCACCCTGATGGAGGCGCATCGCGTCGGCGGCCGCTGGTCGCCGCCGCGGGCCGCGTCGTTCTCGGGGCACTGGCGCGACCTCGACCCGGCGATGGCGCCGGATGGTTCGTACCTGCTGTTCGTCTCCAATCGCCCAGCCACGCCCGGCGGCCCGGCGCTGGATGCCGTGCGCGCGGGCAAACGCTACGCGGGCAACGGCATGAACCTGTGGCGGGTGGATCGCCGCGGCGACGGCTGGGCCGCGCCGGTGCGCCTGCCCGACACGGTGAACCGCTGCTCGATGACGTTCGCGCCCAGCGTCGCCGCCGACGGCAGCATCTACTTCATCGGCTGCGTCGGCGCGGATGAGAGCCTGCACCTGCTGCGCTCGATCTGGCGCAATGGCCACTACCAGGCGCCATACGCGGTGAAGCTGGGCACGACGGATGCCCTGATCCGCGATCCGGCGATCGCCCCCGATCGCTCGTTCATCGTGGTGGCGACGAAGCGCCAGGCGCAGCAGCCGTACCGCCTCGCCATCGCCTTCCACACGCGCGAGGGTTGGAGCGCGCTGCAGGATCTCGGCGACGCCGTCAACGGCGGCAAGCACAGCATGGGCGCGCAGCTGGGGCCGGATCGCCACACGCTGTACTTCTACAGCGATCGCCGGCTGCCGCCGTCCGACCCGCGCGCGGCAGCCGCGTGGAACAACGGCGCCGACCACATCTGGCAGGTGTCGCTGGCGCCTTGGCTGGATGCGCATGCCGCCCAGCGCCACTGACGATCTGCCGATTTATCCCCACGTTTCTGCCATGGAGCATCCGATGCGTAGCCACTGCCGATTGCCGATCCTCGCCCTGATCCTGGGCAGCGCCCTCGCCGCATCGGCGTGGGCAGCCACGACCGTCATGCCGCCCCTCGCCGCCGGGCCGTGGGTGCTGGAACACGACGCCTCGCCCGCGTTCACGCCGGACGGCGACACGGTGGTGTTCGCGCGCGGCAGCGGCGCCACGCGGCGGCTGTTCGCCGCGCATCGCCACGATGGCGTCTGGTCGCCACCGCAACGCGTGGCGTTCTCGGATCGCTGGATGGATCTGGAGCCGACGATGGCGCCGGACGGTCGCTACCTGGTGTTCGTCTCCAACCGGCCGGCGAACGGCGCGGGCAAGGCGCTGGACGGCAACTGGGGCGGCCAGGCCTGGCCCGGGCGCGGCGGCAACCTGTGGCGGGTCGATCGCGTGGGCGGCGGCTGGGACACGCCGGTGCGCCTGCCCGACAGCGTGAACCGCAGCAGCACGACGTTCTCGCCCGCGGTGGCGAGCGACGGCAGCATCTACTTCATGCGCGCGAATTCCGCCGATGGCAGCTTCCGGCTCTACGTGAGCCGCCGCGAAAACGGCCATTACCAGCCGGCGGTCGCGCTGGCGCTTGGCACCGGCGACGGCCACTCGGACTTCGATCCCGCGGTGGCGCCGGATCAATCCTTCCTGGTGTTCAGCTCCGACCGACCGCCGGCGCCGGCGAACGGCAACGACCTGTTCATCGCCTTCGCCGTGCCCGGCGGCTGGAGCGCACCGGTGGATCTGGGCATGGCCGGCAACGAGGCGCGCCTGGGCGCGGATCGCACGATGCTGTACTACACCGCGCCCGACCACCGCATCCATCGCGTGTCGCTGGCGCCGTGGTTGCGGCAGCGATCGGCGCGCTGAGCCACCATGCTGCCCGGTGACGGACCAGGCCGGCGCCCTGCCGTCCAGCACTGTTCCATCCGGCGCCACGGCGGCACACTGCCGTCCTGGCGCGTCACCCATCGACCGGCGCGCGGGAGCATCGCGTGACCGGGCACGACACCATCCACTGGAAGAAACACGCGCTGGCGTTCGCCTTCTGGACCGGGCTGGCGCTGTCCTATGCGCTGAGCAGCGGGCTGTCCTCGATCAGCGAGGGCTATCCGCCGAACTGGCTGCGTGCGCTGAGCTGGAACCTTTCCAACTTCTGGTTGTGGATGGCACTGGTGCCGCTGGTCGGCTGGCTGGGCCGGCAGACCGCCGGCCACGGCTGGCGCCGCTTCCTCGCCATGCAGGTGCCGGCCAGCCTGGCCGTGGCGCTGCTGCAACTGCTGCCTCACCTGGTGCTGTTCTGGAACCTCAGCGGCCCGGGGCGGATGGCGGTGCACACGCTGGGCGCGTACATCCGCATGGAGTTCGCCTACAGCTTCCACCTGGCCGTGCTCACCTACTGGGTGATCCTGGTGGTGCTGCGCGGGATGGAATCGCGCCGCCACCTGCGCGATGAGCGGCTGCGCAGCACGCAGCTGGAGACCCAACTGGCGCAGGCGCAACTGCAGGCGTTGCGCATGCAGTTGCAGCCGCACTTCCTGTTCAACACGCTCAACGCGATCTCCGCGCTGGCGCTGGCCGACCCGCTGCAGGCGCGGCTGATGATCGCCCGCTTGAGCGACTTCCTGCGGCTCACCCTGGAAGAACGCCACGCGCCGCAGGTGCCGCTGTCGCGCGAACTGGAATTCCTCGCCTGCTACCTCGGCATCCAGCAGGTGCGCTTCCAGGATCGACTCAGCACCGAGCTGGACGTGGCCGACGACACGCTGGCCGCCGCGGTGCCGAACCTGATCCTGCAACCACTGGTGGAAAACGCGCTGCGCCACGGCCTGCAGGACAAGCCCGGCGCCGGCACCCTGCGCGTTTCCACGCGGCGCGACGGCGACCAGCTGCAGCTGCGCGTGGACGACGATGGCCTCGGCCTGCCGCCGACCGGCACCGCCGAAGGCATCGGCCTGGGCAACACCCGTTCGCGCCTGCAGATGCTGTTCGGCGACGCCGCGCAACTCGTGCTCAGCGCCATCCCCGGCGGCGGCACCCGCGCCGAAGTGCGCCTGCCCTACGCCGAGCACGCCGCATGAGCACGCCGCGCCTGCGCACCGTGCTGGTCGACGACGAAGTGTTGGCGCGCCTCGCCCTGCGCCAGGCGCTGGCCAGCCACGATGAGGTGGAGATCGTCGGCGAATGCGGCAACGCCGCCGAGGCGATGCAGGCGGTGCGCGTGTTGCGTCCGGACCTGCTGTTCCTCGACATCCAGATGCCCGGCATGGACGGCTTCGAACTGCTCGACGAACTGGCCCCCGACCGCCTGCCGCTGGTCGTCTTCGCCACCGCCTTCGCCGACCATGCGCTGCGCGCGTTCGACGCGATGGCGATGGACTACGTGCTCAAGCCGATCGAACAGGCCCGCTTCGACCAGGCCATGGCGCGCGTCAACCAGCACTGGCAAGGCCTGCACGCCACCGCCGGCCCGGCCATCGAAAGCACGCCCGCCGAAGGCTACGCCCAACGCCTCAGCGTGCGCCACGGCGAACACATCCGCGTGCTCGCCGTCGACGACATCGACTGGATTCGCGCCGACGGCAACTACCTGCACATCCACGTCGGCCCGGTGCGCTACCTGCACCGCGACACCCTGCGCCACCTGCTGCTGCAACTCGACCCGGCGCGCTTCCTGCGCATCCATCGCGGCACCCTGGTCAACCTGGCCCGCATCCGCGAGGTGCATCCGTTGTTCAAGGGCGGGGCGGAGATCGTGCTGCACGACGGGACGCGGCTGGATCTGAGTCGGCGCTTTCGGGCGGGGGCGCGGGCGGCGTTGGGGTTGCGCTGAGCCGAGGGCGGATTTGCGGAGCCTGCGGCAATCAATGCAGCCCCGCCAGACAGCAGGAGCGCGTGGGTTGTTTGCGCATAGGGCGGGCAATGCCCGCCGGCTGTTCACGCGACAGCGGCGGGCAGTGCCCCTACTGCCGCCAAGTTACTGATAGAGATGCGCCTGAATCGCGATGAACGCCTCGCGTATCGCGGGCACCGGCCCCAGCAGGCGCTTGGCATCGTTGGTGCCACCGTAGCGGATGCGCAGGAAGTCGGCGATTTTCCTTGATGCCAGCTCGTCCACACCGTGTTTCTCGTAGGCCTCCAGCACGTAGTCGAGGAAGCCGCGCATCTCTCGCTGGTAGCCATCCAGTCCCGTCGCGCGCGCACTACCGGCGCGTTCGTGGCGCGACAACGGCGCCAGCGTGAAGCGGACATAGGCCAGCACGTCAAAGATGTCGCTGTTGGGGGCGTCGATCAGGCGCCGCATGTCGTCCAGACGATCAGCATCGTAGCCGAGATCCTTCAGCCGCTGCTGGAAGGCTTCGCGCCGATCAGGGTCGCTCCATACCGCACGCAAATCTTCTTCCGAGGCAACCAGATTGTTGAGGTCGCCAAACAGCTGCTGCATGAATTCCTGCGCAGTGATCTGCCGGCCCTCGTGCCAATACGTGGTGGCGGCGAGGTAGCGGATCGAGCGCTCCTTGCCATCGGCCAGCTTCACCACGACCTTCGCCACGGGCTCCGGGGGGTTCTCGACGCCACCGGTGCGCGGCGGCAGGTCATCCGGTTTCGTCGGCGTTTTCGGTTCGCGCGGCTCATCCGGCGGCAACGGCTCGCCATCCCACTCGGGGTCTTCGAACTTCTCGTAGCCCTTCACGAAATCGTAGATGGTGAAGAAGTCCTTGCCGTCGAAGGTGCGCGTGCCGCGGCCGATGATCTGCTTGAACTCGATCATCGACTTGGTCGGGCGCAGCAGCACGATGTTGCGCACATTGCGCGCATCGACGCCGGTGGAGAGTTTCTTCGACGTGGTGAGGATCGTAGGCAGCGTCTTCTCGTTGTCCTGGAACTCGCGCAGATGCTGCTCGCCGAGCTTGCCGTCGTCGGCGGTCACCCGCTCGCAGTAATGCGGGTCGGGGTTGTCCTTGATCTGGTTGATGGCATTGCGCACGCGCGCGGCGTGATCCTGCGTGGCACAGAACACGAGCGTCTTCTGGCGCTGGTCGATCTGGTCCATGAACTCGTGCACGCGGCTTTCCTCGCGCGCATCGATGATGATTTTCGTATTGAAGTCTGCCTCGGTGTATTCCTTGTCCGGGTCGATCTCGCCACCGATCACCTCGTCCTCATCGGAGTACGTGTAGCTGTCCAGCGTGCTGGCCATCTGGCGCACCTTGAACGGAGTGAGGAAGCCGTCGCCGATACCTTCCTTCAGCGCGTAGGTGTACACCGGGTCGCCGAAATAACGGTAGGTGTCCACGTTCGCGTCGCGCTTGGGCGTGGCGGTCATGCCCAGCTGCACGGCGGGCGCAAAGTAGTCGAGGATGCCGCGCCAGCTGCTTTCGTCGCGGGCACCGCCGCGATGGCATTCGTCGATGACGATGAAGTCGAAGAAGTCCGGCGGATAGCCTTCGAAGGTGAACTGCGGTTCGCCGTCCTGGTCCGTACCGGTCATGAAGGTCTGGAAGATGGTGAAGAACACGCTGGCGTTCTTCGGAATCCGGCCCTGCTTGCGGATCTCGTCGGGGCTGATACGGCACAGCGCGTCGGGCGCAAACGCGCTGAACGCGTTGTAGGCCTGATCGGCGAGGATGTTGCGGTCGGCCAGGAACAGGATGCGCGGACGGCGCACCGGGTCGCGGCTCAAATTCCAGCTGGATTCGAACAGCTTCCACGCGATCTGGAACGCGATCGACGTCTTGCCGGTGCCGGTGGCCAACGTCAGCAGGATGCGCTGCCCGCCCTTGGCGATCGCCTCCAATACCGCGGTGATCGCGTTGTGCTGGTAATAGCGCGGCTGCCATTTGCCGCCGCCGGTCTCGAACGGCACCGCGCCGAAGCGGTCGCGCCAGTCGTTGCCTTCGGGAAAACAGCGCGCCCACAGCTCCTGCGGCGAGGGAAACGGCAAGGCGATATCGCCTTCCGTGCCGGTGACCATGTCGATGGCATACCAGCCGATGCCATTGCTGGCGTAGGCGAAGCGCGCCTGCAACCGCGTGGCGTAGTCCTTGGCCTGGCCTACACCCACCGAGTGGCCAAGGCCGGCACGCTTGGCCTCGATCACCGCCAGCTTGCGGTCGCGATAGCTCAATACGTAATCGGCCGACAGCGGATTGGCCCGCCCCCCACCGCCGGTAATGCGGCCGGGGCAAATCATCTCGCGATGCACGCGCGAACCCTCGACCACGCCCCAGCCGGCCTCGCGCAGCACCGGATCGATGCGGTTGGCGCGGGTATCGGCTTCGGTTTCGTTCATGCCTGTCAATGTTGCCCCTGATGTCCGGATGGTGGCCGGAAGCCACGTTCGGTGCAACGTTCCGCGATGGCCGGACGCTTGCGCGCCCGGCCCCTGCTAAGCAAACTTGCCCGCAAGTGGGTTGGGAGATCCCGGCCGGCGTCAGGGCTTCGGTGCGTTCACCGGGGCCTTTCGCTTTTCTGGCGGGGCGAATCCTGACCCCTTCCAATGCCAGTGCGCCTGCCGCCGTGCCCATGTATTGAAGTTGCACCCAACATGCCCCCTCCTCTTGGTTCCTCGGAACTTACGCGGGGGTTCTTATTGCCGGTCCTTCAGCCGCCCTCACCCTCGCCAGCCACCGGGCGCGCTCACGCCACCGACGGACCGTCGCTCTTGTGATAGCGGATGACGCAACGCTCAGGTAGGCGACTACCCCAATCGGCACCGCCAAACACTACAATCAAGCGCATGCAACCGGCCAACACCCTTCGCTTCGCGTTGAACGACCGCATCGAGGATGCCGAGGTCGGGCCTGCGCACGTCCCGCTGGCGTTGTTGGGGCAGTTCCAGAACGATGTAGGCGAGTTTCTGGCTGGTTCCGGCAAGGACGTCAACCTCAATCAAGTGATGGTTGCCATCGAAGAAGGGTCACTCGCCCTGGTTGCCGTTGGCCTGCTGACAGCCACCACCCTGTGGGCTGATGTTCAACAGCTGCAAAACAGCGCCCAACTGGGTCTGATTGACCCCAAGCGCGCCGCGGTGATGGAACGCTGGCAGGTGGCTGCACGCAAAAATCCTCACCGCCGCTACACGCTGGCCGATCAGAGCGGCGCGGCCATCATCCGTGTGGATGCGGACTCCGATTACCGGGACCAGACAGCCGCCGTGTGGGTGGAAGTCAGCAAGTACCTGCACGGCCAGATCACCGACCTGGGCGGCACCAGCAAGGCCAACGTCCACCTGAAGCTGGACAACGGCAAGGTGCTGACCATCGCCAGCACGCAAAAACTGCTGGGCGACGAGGAGCGCAACCGTCTCTACAAACCGGCCGTTTTGCGGATTTCTGCCGAGGAGAACCTGCAGAGCGGTGAACTACGCAACCTGACCTTGCTGGGCTTCGAGGATAGCCAGCCGAGCTGGGACGCAACGGCATTCGGCGAACTGGTGCGCAAGGGCACCCAGGCTTGGGCGGACGTGCCTGATGACTGGCTGGAAAGCCTGCGGAGCGGACAGGGATGAGCGCATCGGTGCTGCTGGATACCAGCTTTCTGATTTCATTCGTCAGTCAACACCGCGCCCACCACGCCACGGCCGAGCAGTACTACCGCTACCTGCTGAAGAACAACATGCCGATGATCTTCTCGGCCATCGTGGCTGCGGAATTCGGAATCAAGCAACCCATCACGGATCTGCCACTGAACAACTTCCGCGTTCTCGACTTCAATGTTCCGCATGGACAGAAGGCCGCAAACCTGTGGAGCGCGCTCGGTCAGCGGGACGCCCGGGAAAGCCGTGCGGTGGTGCGCGACGACGTGAAACTTCTGGCCCAGGCCGGCCACGAGGGCATCGATTTCATCCTGACCGAAGATGCCTCCACGCTGCACAAATACTGTGAACGCCTGCGCTCAGGCGGGCATCTGAAAACGCGTGCCATCACACTCAAAAACGGCTTCGACGCCAGTGCACTGCGCGACGATGGGCAGATCGACTGGGTCAGCGACTCAGCTCCCGATCCCAACGCGTAAGACCTGTCCTTGACGAGTGGACAGGTTGCGGCGCGGCATTACGGCAGCTGGCCGAAAACGCATATTGCGGCAGGGACCGCGCAGACGTTGGCGCCATCGCTCACTCAGCCAGCGTGATGCTGTTGTCCGCGCACCATTCGCGCAGCGCCTGTCGGGTCTGTTCCCTCTCCCACTGATGCCAGGCGTCGAGGCTGTCGTGGCGATCCAGCAGATCCTTGAAGCGGGCGTAGGCGCCGCGGTGCGAGAACATCGCGCATACCTGCTCGTAGCAATCCGGCAGCTGCGTGCGGGCGAACTCCAGCGCCAGCGGCTTGCCCAGGTCGAGGTCATGCTTGTTCGGCAGCGCCACGTAGCGCGCCGCATCGTCGATGTCCGCCGGCAACGGGTCGAACTCGTCGACCTCGTCGCTGTGCCGGAGCACCGCGCCCGTGTCCCGGCACACCCAGGCCTCCGTATCGCCTCCCGCATCCAGGAACAGCAGGGCTTCTTCGAGGTCGGCCAGTTTGACGGGTGTTTGCTCGCTCATGTCAGTTCGCCGGAGAAGGCTTTTTGCAGGAGGGACTGGCGCAGGGCGGCGAGGTCGGAGATATCGGTTTCGTACCGCTTTTGCGCGATCTCGACCTTCGCTCTGAGCTTATCGGCTTCCGCGATGATCTCGTCCTGCACTTCGCGCGGGGGAATATCGATCATCAATTCCTTAACCAACTTGCAGGTCAGGTGCGGCACAGTCGAGCCGGATCTGATTCGCTGAAATGTTTCCTGCATTGCCGGCGTGTTGAAAACCATCGACAAGTACGGCCCCGACACGACCTCGTCGACCGGCGAGATCACAATCATGGCGTGGCAATTATGGCCATCATGCGCTGTGGGAACGACCGCGCTGTGTCCGATGTGTCCGCTTTGTACGAGGAGCACATCACCGGCCTTCAACTTGGACTTCTTGTGCTTTTCGTTGAACGCGGACGAGATGTATGTCTGTCCGTCGAAGGTCAACGCATTGCTGCGAACATGCCGTGCCAGCAAATACGGCACACCCATATCGACATAGATGTCCCGCGTGGGCCCGACGTATCCATTTGTCAGTCGTGTCACGACAGAGCCGAGTCGCAGCCTCTTCTCCTGAACGCTCGCCCTTCGTTTGCCCATCGCCTCGACCGCTGCGCCGAACAGCTGGCGTGCATCCGCCAAGTTGGCTTCGGCGTTTGCGCGGGCGCGGTCGAGGGCGGCGAAGGCCTGATCGAGTACCGCAACGATTCGCTTTTGCTCGTCCAGCGAAGGAATTGCTATAGGAAATTTCTGAATGTCACCTTTCGAAATAAAAGGTTGCCCGGCACCTCGTTTCGGTAGGTCGACTGAATCGAGCAGATAGTAGAGAAAGACAGAGTCACAGACGCCTTCTTTCGGCGTGAGCGTGATGGTGTTCTTGATCGCCGTAAAGTCTTCTGTCGGGAGAAACATCCGACCACAATTTGCACCTATAGCAGACAACACTGGCGTAAGCGCCTTGTGCTCCGCGAACTTCATACGTCCATCGCACCCGGCAGCAGAAACTCCCAAGAATTCGCCCTCTGGCGAGTAGGCTTTCTTCGTTAGGGTAGTGTTTCCCCAGTCAACTATTGCGATGTCTCCAATCGAAGCACTCAGCCATTGCCGATCCGGCGGCAGGTATCCGGCAGCGCCCGTGTCCTTCACAACATCCCCCGGATCTCTTCCAATATCTCCGCCGTCTCCGCATCCCGCGCCAGCATGTGGGCAATGATCTGCTCGGGACTGCGCAGCGCTTCGACTTCCGGCGCGTTCGGGTTTTTCACCGACAGATCCCACGTCGCGGTGTCCAGCTCCTTCACCGCCACCGACCAGCTTTTCGCGCTGTCGGCCTTGTCCGCCTGCAGCGTCACGAATTCGGCCAGATCGTCGTCGTTCAATGGATTGGTCTTGCCCAGGCTGCGGCCTGGATCGAGCTGGTAGTACCAGACCTTGCGCGTCTTCGATCCCTTTTCGAAGAACAGCACCACGGTCTTCACGCCGGCGCCCTGGAAGGTGCCGCTTGGGCAATCCAGTACCGTGTGCAGGTTGCAGCTTTCCAGCAGCTCCTTGCGCAGCGCTACGCTGGCGTTGTCGGTGTTGCTGAGGAAGGTGTTCTTGATCACCACGGCGCCGCGGCCGCCGGCTTTCAGCTTGCGGATGAAGTGCTGCAGGAACAGGTAGGCGGTTTCGCCGGACTTGATCGGGAAGTTTTGCTGCACCTCCTTGCGCTCACCGCCGCCGAATGGTGGATTGGCCAGCACGATGTCGTGGCGATCCTTCTGCTGGATGTCCATCACGTTTTCGCTGAGCGTGTTGACGTGGCGGATGTTGGGCGCGTCGATGCCGTGCAGGATCAGGTTCATCACGCCCAGCACGTAGGCCAGCGATTTCTTTTCCTGCCCGTAGAAGGTGCGCCGCTGCAGCGTGTCCCAGTCGGCGGCGGAGAGGTCGTCGCGGCGCATGGCGTCCCACGCTTCGCACAAGAACCCCGCCGAGCCGCAGGCGCCGTCGTAGATGGTTTCGCCGATCTGCGGCTGGACCACCTCGATCATGGCGCGGATCAGCGGGCGCGGCGTGTAGTACTCGCCACCGTTGCGGCCGGCGTTGCCCATGCGCTTGATGCGGGTTTCGTAGAGGTCGGACAGTTCGTGCTTGGCCTGCTGGCTGCCGAAGTTGAGCTGGTCGATGATTTCCAGCGCGTCGCGCAGCGAGTAGCCGGAGCGGAAGCGGTTGGCGATCTCGGCGAAGATCTCGCCGATCTTGTATTCGAGCGAATCGGGATCCTCGGTGGTTTCGCGGAAGGTCTGCAGATACGGGAACAGCTCGCCGTTGACGAACTCGATCAGGTCCTTGCCGGTGCGCGCGGCGTTGAGGTCGGGCGCGCCATCTTCCGTCTTCGGCGCGGCCCAGGATTGCCAGCGGTACGGCTCGTCGAGGATGGGCGAGTACTCGCGGCCTTCCAGCCCGGCCTCGTCCTCCCATTCCTTCTCCATGTCGTCGAGATACTTGAGAAACAGCAGCCACGAGGTCTGTTCGGCGTAGTCCAGCTCGGAAGCCAGGCCCTCGTCATTGCGCATGACGCGATCCATGTTGTTGAAGGCGTTTTCGAACATGCGATGTGGTTTTTCCTGGGTGGGACCTGACCGGCACGGAGCCCTCGTGACGCACGGGTGCGTCGTCGATCGTGGCAGCGCCTTGGCGGCAGGTGAACTTGAGATGGTCGGCGGCGCCGTAGGGTTCGTCAAGCAACAGGGTGCGCGGCGCGCGCGGCTGAACCGGCGCCGCCATTTGCCAAGCCGTTCGCACTCGCGGCTTGACGGCGCTAGCAGTTCGGGCATCGCGGCCTGCACGGCGGCGCGAATCGCGCGATAAGGGTTCGGACGGCGGCCGCGGGGGTGGCCGCGTCTGCTCGTTGGGGGCCGCCATGAACAAGATCGCCCTGGTCGTACTGACACTCGCCGCGCTCGCGCTGCCGTGCGGTACGGCGCGTGCGGCGGAGGGGTCGGGCGCGCTGCACGCGGCCAGCCACGACGGCACCCGAGCGGCGAGCGCTGGCGTATTCGATGTGGCCATCGCCAAGCTCGACTGGCACCCGCGCCATGGCGGCCTGCTGCTGTCGGTCGGGGCGGTGATCGACGATATCCGCGTGGCCGCCCTGGCCCACCCGCCGGCGCACGACATGAGCGCGTTGAACGACGCAGAGGTCCAGGCGCGCATGCCGTCGCGTCGCCAGCTTGCCGCGTATCTGGGCATCGGCTACCGCGCGACGGACACGGGCTTCTACGCACAGGCCGGCATGGCAGCGGCGACGGACCTGACTGGCGATCCCCACCACACGCGGAACCAGGCGATCTATCCGGTGCTGGAGCTGGGCTGGTCGTACCGCTTCTAGCCGGGCTGCAACCCGGACATCGTCCCGGCCGGCGCGGCACCGTGCCGGGTCCGGTCGCGCCGATCGTCCCGCGCCGGCTACCGCTGGTCGTCGCGAATGCCCGCTCGTCACAACACGGAAGCGCAAGGGGACGGCGCGATACAGGCTGGGCGCACCCGCTGACGCGGAACCCAGATGATCAACCGGCCATGTACCGCACGGACAGGCGCGCTGTCTGGCAAACCCGAGGCGGCTCGATCCATCCCCTTGGTTGCAAGGAGGTTGCCGGTGGGCAGGCCGGACATGTCGCACCACCGCTGCATATCGAATGCGGCCGCCTCTGTGCGGCGGTGTCGCTGCCGGCGCCCGCCAGGATGCCATGCCTTCCCGGTTGCTCCACGTGGCTGTCCGCGGAGGATGGCAGTCTCTCCAGCATCGAAACCTGAAAGCGAGGTCATCGCATGACGACTGAACCCGCATCTTCGACGCCGTCATCGATCGACGCCACGCAACGCAGGCTGATCATCGGCATCGCCACGGCGACGTTGCTGCTCCTGATCATCGTGCTCGTCGTCCTGGCTACCGGCGGTCGCCCCGATCCGCCGCATCTGCGCGCCGCCGCGACCGTGCTCGATGGCTCCTGGCGATTCCATGTTGGTGACGACCTGCGCTGGGCCAACGCCGATACGGACGATTCCGATTGGGAGACGATCGACATGACCGCCTTGCCGGGCAGCCACGACGGCGACGTAGGCCTGCCCGATTACGTCGAAGGGTGGGCGGCGCATGGTCACCACGGTTATCACGGCTACGCCTGGTACCGGCGTGCGGTGACGGTGCCGGCGGGGTACGCATCCTGGGTCATCCTCGGGCCGACCCTGGTCGAGGACGGCTACGAGCTGTACTGGAACGGGCAATTGCTGGGTGGGTCGGGCAGGCTGGGCCGGAATCCGCGCTTCGTGGGCACGCGGCCGTTGCTGTTCGCCCTCCCCACCGATGCGGCTGGTATCCGCGGCGTACTCGCCATCCGCACCTTCATGCTCACCAGAGCCACCTACGGCACGACCGGTGGTGGCATGCACAGTGCGCCCATCCTCGCTCCCCAACCGGCAGGCGCCGCACTGCACCGCGCGCACTGGGAGCGAACCATCGCCGGCTACGTCGTCGATGCGATCGAGCCGGTCGCCATGCTGGCCGTCATCGGCCTGGCGCTCGTGGGCTGGCGCCGCAGCAGCCACAGGGGTTTTCTGGCTTTCGCTTGCATCGCGCTCGCGCTCACGGCGGAGCGACGCCTCAACAATGCGATCGTCTCGTGGACCGATCTTGAATCGCTGGGAACCTACTCATGGCTGGCCACTGTGATGTGGGCGCCAACGATCGCGGCCTGGGTGCTGGCCTGGAACCGCTGGTGCCTGCGCGCGTGGCGAAGCATCGATGTCCTGGCGGTCGTGCTGGCGGTGGTCGGCGTCGCCGGTGCCCTGACCCGTTCGGCAAGCCTGAACAGCGTGTGCCGACTCGGGTTGCTCGCGCTGATGGTCGTCATTGCCATACGCATGGTCCGCAGCGGCCCGATGCGGATGCTCTCGCTCGTCACGCTGGCATCGATCATGGCCGGACTGTTCGGCGGCGAGCTGCTCGATCCCATCGGCGTGCCGGGCATCTGGTTCCCGTTCGGCATCGGCGTGTCGCGTACACAGTACATCTACGCGATCGCCATCCCGCTTCTGGCGGTGCTTGTCGTACGAACCCTGGCCTCGAACAAGGCGCTCTTCCCGCATGCTTCTCGCGGGCGCAGCGATTGAAGTGCGATGCCTGCCTTCGCAGGCATGACGAGGCGGGTGGGGTGGTGCCGACTGCCCCGCCCTGGCTGCCGCTGGTCACGGCGGGTTTCCGTTCGTCACAAAGCGGCAGCGGCGTGCCGACGCCGCTGCGCAGACTCCGCCACACCATCATCGCATCGAGGAACACGCATGGCCCGTCGCATGTTCGCTCCGTTCGCCTGCAGTCTCCTCGCCCTGACGCTGTGCGGCACCGGCACCGCCCGCGCCGCCGACACGACACCCGCCACACCGGAAATCTTCGCGCCCGGCGCGATCTCCGGCCCGGCGGGCGTGGATTGCCTGACCTTCGCGCCCGACGGCGCCACCGTCTACTTCGACCAGCAGGCGGGCTGGAACGGCTTCATCATGGAATCGCACAAGGTAGGCGATACCTGGTCGACGCCGCAGATCGCGCCGTTCTCCGGGCAGTGGCAGGACCACGATCCGGCGATGGCGCCGGACGGCTCGTTCCTGGTGTACACGTCCAACCGGGCCGACGTGGCCGGCGGGCCGGCGCTGCATGGCGGCCACCTGTGGCGGGTCGATCGCCGTGGCGATGGCTGGGGCGAGCCGGTGCGATTGCCCGACACGGTGAACGTGGGCACCAGCGTCTACGCGCCCAGCGTGGCGGCCAACGGCGACGTGTACTACCAGCGGCGCGACGAGACCACGCACGAGTTCCATCTCTACCGCACGGCCTGGCGCGACGGCCGTTACCAGTCGCCGCAGCGCCTGGCGCTGGGCGATCCGGCGGCGCACGAGCTGGACCCGGCGATCGCGCCCGATCAGTCGTTCATCGTGTTCGACGCCAACTACGCCGGCAAGGACAAGCCCGACCGGCTGTACATCGCCTTCCGCGAGGGCGACGGCTGGAGCACGCCGGTCGACCTCGGCGATGCGGTGAACCGCTACGAGCCGTGGGGTTCGCACCTGGGCCCGGACGCCCGCACGCTGTACTTCACCAGCAACTACACGGCGAAGGTGGGCTACCCGCACACGAGCGCGCAGGCACACGCGGACCTGGCGCGCATGCGCGCGTGGGACAACGGCAGCAACCACATCTGGAAAGTGTCGCTGGCGCCGTGGCTCGACGCGCACCACGACCGGTGAGTCCATTCATCGCAGGAACCATCATGTCCGCACGCAAACTCACCCTGGCCGCCTGCCTCGCGGCCATGCTCGCCGCGCTGCCTGCCGCGCGCGCGGCAATCCCCGGCGAACTGCTCGGCCCCGGGGCGATTTCCACCGGCCTGCAGGAAACCTCGGTCGCGCTGACGCGGGACGGGAGCACGCTGTATTTCATGCGTTCGGATTTCGCCGAAGCCGACGACACCATCATGGTCTCGCATCGCGAAGACGGCCGCTGGTCGCCGCCGCAGGTGGCCGCATTCTCCGGCCAGTGGCACGATTCCGAGCCGGCCTTGTCGCCCGACGGGCGGCGCCTGTACTTCGTCTCCAACCGGCCGCCGCGACCGGGTGCCGCGCCGGTCAGCGCGACGATGAACGGGCGACCCTTTACCGGCACCAACCTCTGGTACGTCGAACAGCAGGCGCACGGCGGATGGGGCGCACCGATACACGTCGACGGCGCGCTCAACGACGGCGCGATGATCTACAACCCGACGGTGGCGGCGAACGGCGACATCTATTTCTCGGCGCATCGCGCGGATTCCGGCAAGGCGTACCAGATCTACGTGGCGCGCGACCACGGCCGCGCCACGCCCGAGCGGCTGCCGCTGGGCGACCCGGCGCGCAACCGCATGGACCCGGCGATCGACCCCGCGGGACGCTTCCTGCTCTACGCCGGCGACGAGGGCGATGCGCTGGGCCGCGCCGACATCTACATCGTGTTCCGCCAGCCCGACGGCAGCTGGGGCAGGCCCGCGCACCTGGGCGAGGGGATCAACAGCCGCACGCTGGAGAACGCGCCCTCGCTGGGGCCGGCGTTCGGCGAGCTGTTCGTGTCGAGCAACCGCCGCGAGGAGGTGAGCTTTCCCAAACCGCGCGACGACGCAGCCACCCTGCAACGCCGCCTGCAGTCACCGTTGAACGGCTCGCGCAACCTCTGGCGCTTCGACATCTCCGCCGTGCTGCGGACGCACGGCATCACGCCGGCGACGGCCGGCACGGCATCGCCTTGAGGAACCTCGCGGGCCAACGATGGAGTGCGCCGGCGCGCTACACCCACACGTCGTTGGGTGCAGTACGGGCGCCACCGGCGTCGCCCGTGTTGACCACCCCGCGCGGCTCGACCAGCATCACGCTGCACTCCTCCGCGGCCACCGGGCGATGCTCCTCGCCCTTGCGCACCACGTACATTTCGCCGGCCGCGAGCGGCACGGAGCGGTCCCGGAACTCCAACGTCAAGGCACCCTGCAGCACGATGAAGACCTCGTCCGTATCCGCATGCGCGTGCCAGACGAACTCGCCCTTGAGCTTGGCCAGCTTGAACTGGTAGTGGTTCATCTCCGCGACGACGCGGGGCGACCAGTGCTCGCTGAACCGGGCCAGCTTGTCGCGCAGGTTGATCGCCCGATCGGTCATGGTGCATCCCCGGTGGTGTCGTTGTTCGGAAACTGCGGCGCCATGCGGCGGATCGCACCCTAGCGCGACACGATCAGCGCGAACCACTCCCAGCCCCGGATACGCTCGCAGATCAGCTTGGCGCAGGTCAGCATCGGCACCGCCAGCAGCGCGCCGGGAATGCCCCACAGCCAGCCCCACACCAGCAGCCACAGCAGGATCGCGATCGGCGACAGGCGCATGCTGCGGCCCTGGATCAGCGGCGTGATCAGGTTGCCCTCGACGATGGTGATGGCGGCGAAGGTGAGTGCCGGCAGGAACACCTCCAGCTCGGCGTTCTTTGCGTACAGCATCGACACGAAGGCCAGCAGCAACGTGGTGAAAATCGCCCCCACGTACGGAATGAAGTTGGCGAACATCGCCACCGCGCCCCACAGCAGCGCATCGGGCACGCCGTACAACCACAGCATGCCGGCGGTGATCGCGCCCAGGCTGGTGTTGATCGACAGCGCGGTGAGCAGGTAGCGCGAGACCTCGCTCTGGAAACTTCGCACGATGCTGACCGCGTGCCGCTTGTAGGAGAAGCTGGGTGTCATCTCGACCAGCCGGCGCAGCATGGTGTCGCCGTAGACCAGGAAGAAAAATACCAGCAGCATCACGCTGAGCACGGCGGCGAGCACCTTGGGCGCGGTGGATACGACATCCCACGCGCTGATCGACAGCGGCGCCGGCGGCGGCGCGGCGCTGCGCGAAGTGCCGCTGACCAGGGTCTGGGTGGCGCGGTTGGCCGCCTCCAGCGGCTTGGTCAGGTTGCGCACCTTGGGCACGAAGCTGCGGATCGCCGACGGCGCGCCGTGGAACCAGCCGAGCGCCGGTTGCGCCAGCAGGCCGACGCCGCTGCCGATGCCGATCACCAGGCCGATCATCAGCACCAGCGCGGTGAGCCAGCGCGGCAGGTGCAGGCGCGCGCCGGTGGCCACGATCGGGTTGAGCGCCAGCCCGATGAAGGCGGCCAGCACCAGCGGGATCAGCAGTGCGCGGGTCAGCGTGACGGTGTACAGCAACGCCAGCAGCAGCATCGCGTTGAGCAGCATGCGGATGGCGCGCAGGTGGCGGCGCGTGCCGCGCGCGCTGTGCAGCCGGCGCGCCAGCGGCCGCGGCAGGTTGCCGACCAGCAGCGGATCGGCCGGCATGTGCGAGAGCATCGCCGCGGAGGTCATCTCGCGCAGCGTGTCGTCCGCGTTCGGCGGCGGCTGCTCAGGCTCGGCGTTCACGGGGACGGCGCGCCATCCGGCGCGGCGGAATCGGCAGTTGCAGCGGCGTGCGCCGCCACGCCCGCCACGGCCATCTCGGCCAGCAGGTGACTGCCCTGCGCCAGCACCTCGACCAGGCCGCCGCCGACCAGCGAGGCCAGCCCCGGTACCCGCAGCGGGTGCAGGTCGAGGCTGCCCAGCGCAAAGCCGGCGCCGGCAGCCACGCCCACCGTGGCGAGCGGGTATTCGCGCCCGCGCGCCAGCAGCGCGGCGGCCGGCTCGCCCACCTCGTGGCGCGCCCGCTCCATGCGCGCCTGCGCGAGGCGCACCTCGGCCAGTTGCTTCAATACTTTCATCGCCCTTCCTCGCCCCGCGCGGCATGCGACGGCGTGGCCGGCTCGTCGGCGACTTCCGCCTCGATCCTGCGCACGCCTGCGCGCATCATCGCACCCCATTGGCCACGCGTGACAGGCAGGCTCATCCAATGCATGCAGCGGCGGAACAGCACTACCGCGCCGAACAGGAACAGCAGCTGCAGCAGCGCCAGCAGCAGCAAGGCCCACACCCACGAACCCAGCCACTTGGCCAGCAGCACGCCGAGCAGGCCGAGCACGGTGAGGCCGAAGCCGACCCCCGCCACGGTGGCGGCCAGCCCGGCCACCAGCAGCCACGACACCGCGCTGCGGGCCAGCCCCAGCTCCGCGGCCAGCAGATCCTTCTGCGCGCCGAACAGCCGCTTCAGCGCGGCGCCCAGGCGGGCGATCTCGTCGAACAGGCCAGACGACGACGGCGCCGGGTCCGGCGCCGTCTCGCGGGTGCTGTCACCCTGCTCGTGCATCAGTGGCTCAACGTCGCAGGATGCGGCCAAGCAGCCAGCCGGCCCCCAGCGCAATGGCGACCGATTGCATCGGCTTCTCGCGCACGTATTCGCGCGCCTGCTCAAGGAACTCGTCGGCGCGATCGCGGGTGTGCTCGTAGGCGGCGCGGCCCTGCTCGCCCACTTCGGCCGCCTTGTCGACGGTGCGGTGGGCCGCCGACGCGGTCTTGTCGGTGGCGTGGTGCAGGCCTTGCTCGACGCGGTCGGCGGCGCGGTCGACCTTGTCCTTGGTGCTGGCCACGGCCTGCGAGGTGGCCTGCTTGACGCGCTCGGCGCGCTCGTCGATGCGCTCGTCGACCGAGGGCTTGGGGGTTGGCTCTTTGGGGTTCATGACCTGCTCCGACATGGCATTCTCTTGGATGATAAGGGGGCTATCTGGCGCGGCGGAAGAACGCGATGATCGCCAGGATCAGGAAGATGACGAAAAGGATCTTCGCGATGCCGGCTGCGGCGCCGGCGATGCCGCCGAAGCCGAGAATCGCGGCGATGATCGCGATGACCAGGAAAACCAGCGCGTAGTGCAACATGGGGCATCCCTCGTGGTGGGTGGGTGCCATTCACCCACAGCACGCGCCATGCGGGCGTGAAGGATACCGCCAGCCGCCTGCACGCCGCGCCCACGCGCCCTCGTTCAGCCGGCCACCGCAGGGTTCAGGCTGTAGACGCCGGTGAGCGTGGCCTGATCCAGCACATGGCCGGCCATCGCCGCGCGCAACTGATCGCGCGAGTAGCCCTTGACCAGCGGCAGCACGTCGACGTCGATCGCATGGATGGTGAAGTGGTAGTGGTGCAGCAGCGTGTCGTTCCAGGGCGGGCACGGGCCGTCGTAGCCCAGGTATTCGCCGCCCATCTCGGCGTCGCCGGCAAACCAGCCGGTGTAGTCGTTCACCCCCTGCACGCTGCCCGGCGGCCCGTACGGCTCGCGCTTGCCGCGCGGCGTGACCTCGTCGCTGCAGGCGCCGGCAGCCAGTTCGCCGCACTCGGCCGGGATATTCGCCATCAGCCAGTGCACGAACTCCACCCGCGGCAACGCCGCCGGTACCGTGCGGCCCGCCTGGTTCACGTCATCGCCGCGACTGGGCACGTCGGTGTCGATGCAGGTGAGCACGAACGAGCGCGTGGCCGGCGGGGCGTCGCGCCAGGCGAGGTGCGGGCTGTGGTTGTCCGACAGCGCGAAGGGATCGGCGATCTTGCCGAAGGCGAAGCGCGCGGGAATGCGCTGGCCGTTGTCGAAATTGTCGCTGCGCAGGTGCATGGTGCCTCCGTGTGGCTGTTTCATCATGGTGAAAGGGCGATTCCTGCCCGGGCTTACGGCTGGTATGTCACCCGGTACACCGCCCCCGCCAGGTCGTCACTGACCAGCACGCTGCCGTCGGGCAGGGGCTGCACGTCGACCGGGCGGCCCCAGGCGCTCTGGTTTTGCTGGAAACCGGTGATCAGCGGTTCGTAGGAGAGGACTTTGCTGCCGCTGAGGCGCACGGTCATCACGCGGTAGCCGGACTTCTCGGTGCGGTTCCACGAGCCGTGCTCGGCGACCAGGATGGCGCCGCGGTAGCTGGCCGGGAACTGCTTGCCGGTGTAGAAGCGCATGCCCAGCGAGGCGACGTGGGCGCCGAGCTTGAGCACCGGCGGCACGTAGTTGCGGCAGGGGTGGCCGGCGCCGAATTCGGGGTCGGCCACGTCGCCCTGATGGCAATACGGATAACCGAAGTTCTGGCCGATGCGGGTGACCTCGTTCAACTCGTCGCTGGGCACGTCGTCGCCCAGCATGTCGCGGCCGTTGTCGGTGAACCACAGGTGTTTCGTACCCGGCTGCCAGTCGAAGCCGACGGTGTTGCGGATGCCGGTGGCGACGTCCTGCCAATCGCTGCCGTCCGGGTTCATGCGCATCAGCTTGGCGTAGTCGGGACCGGCGTTGCAGATGTTGCACGGCGCGCCGATCGGCACGTACAGCTTGCCGTCGGGGCCGAAGGCGAGGAAGCGGCCACCGTGATGGCCCTTGGTCGGCAACTTGTCGGTGACCAGCGCGGGTTCGGGCGGCGCGTCCAGGTGCTGCTCGATGTCGCGCAGCACGAGGATGCGGCTGATCGCCGACACGTACAGGTCGCCGTCGTGGAAGGCCACGCCGATCGGGTTGCGCAGGCCGCTGGCGACCACGCGCACTGTCTCGGCCACGCCGTCGCCGTTGGCGTCGGTGAGCGCGTAGACCTTGCCGGCGCCGCCGGACCCGACGAACACGGTGCCGTGCGTACCCAACGCGATCTCGCGCGCATTCGGCACCTGGTCGGAGTACACGGCGATGTGGAAACCTGCAGGCAGGGTCAGCCGATCCAGCCGGGGGGCCGCCAGCAGCGGCAGCGACAGGATCACCAGCAGCACGGACAGCAACGCGCGCATGAGCAGTCTCCGGCAAGGCGAGGCCACCAATGTACCCCGGACCGCGCGAAGCCAGAAACAGCGCCGCCCGCTAAACTGGGCTCCTTTCAGGGGAGTGGCATGAGCGAACTGGACGACCTCACCACGCTGGTGCGCGCGGCAACGCCGCTGCTGGTCATCGAAACCGTGGACGAGCAGCGGGTGATCGACTGCTTCCGCCACGTGATCGCACAGGCGCTGCGCCCGCTGTGGCGCTGGACGCTGACCGACGGCCTGAGCCGCCTCGACTTTTCGCAGGACGGCGGCGCGGTGTCGCCGGACGCCACCGCCACGCTGGACGCGATCCGCGCCCAGACCGAAGCGGGCATCTACCTGCTGTTCGACTTCCATTCGCTGCTGGACTACGCGCGCAGCCTGCGCCAGCTGCGCGAGATCGTGCAGCGCCAGCGCTCGGCGGCGCACACCATCGTGCTGGTGGGCGCGAAGATCGAGCTGCCCGCGGGGCTGGAGGCGCTGGCCCTGCGCGTGCCGCTGTCGCTGCCGGACATCAAGGAGCTCGCCGGCATCCTGCGCGGCGAGGCTGCCGGCTGGCAGCGCGAACAGGGCCGCAAGATCGAGGTGGACAACGACGCCGCGCGCACCATCGTGCGCAACCTGCTCGGCCTGACCGCGCCGGACGCGCGGCGCATCGTGCGCAAGCTGATCTATGCCGACGGCGCGCTCGGCCCGAACGACCTGCCGGTGCTGATGCAGTCCAAGTTCAACCTGCTCAACCGCTCCGGCCTGCTGCATTACGAATACGCCACCGCCAGCTTCGCCGACATCGCCGGCGTCGCGCGCGTGCGCGAATGGGTGCAGCGCCGCCGCCCGGTGTTCCTCTCGCCCGAAACCGCGCCGCGACTGGACCCGCCCAAGGGCGTGCTGCTGCTGGGCGTGCAGGGTTGCGGCAAGAGCCTCGCGGCGAAGGCAATCGCCGGCGGCTTCGGCGTGCCGCTGGTGCGGCTGGATTTCGGCACGCTGTACAACAAGTACCAGGGCGAGACCGAGAAGAACCTGCGCGAGGCGCTGACCAGCACCGAGCTGCTGAGCCCCTGCGTGTTGTGGATCGACGAGATCGAGAAGGGCCTGGCCAGCGGCGGCGACGATGGCGGCGTGTCACGCCGCGTGCTCGGCTACCTGCTGACCTGGATGGCCGAACGCAAGGCCAAGGTGTTCACCGTGGCCACGGCCAACGCGGTGCAGGAGCTGCCCGCCGAGCTGCTGCGCAAGGGCCGCTTCGACGAGATCTTCTTCGTCGACCTGCCGAGCGAATCCGTTCGCGCGGAAATCTTCGCCCTGCACCTCAAGCGCCGCCAGCTCGACCCGGCGAACTTCGAGCTGCCCGCGCTGGCCGCCGCCAGCGAGGGTTTCTCCGGCGCCGAGATCGAGCAGTCCATCGTCAGCGCGCTGTACGACACCGCCGGCCAAGGCAATGGCCCGGACCAGGCCGCCCTGCTCCACGCCCTGCAACAGACCCGCCCGCTGTCGGTGCTGATGCGCGAACAGGTGGACACGCTGCGCGCGTGGGCGCAGGGGCGCTGCGTGGCGGCGGACTGAACACGGGCAGCAAATCGCCCTCGCAGAGAGCGCGCAACAGCCGGCCACGGCGGCTGTCTCCCTGTCGAGGGCGACGACACGGGGCGCGGGCCGGCTGCTCGCCGACCTGCCGGCCTGGTTCGCGCGCGAGGGGTTTCCGCCGGGGCAATGGGGGCGGTTGCTGGCGCTGGCGCTGGCGCTGGAGATCGACCACAACGGCCTGGCGGGTCCGCTCGATCCGTTGCGACGGCCGCCGCGCTGAGGACGTTTCGACTTATGCTGCCGGCGCCGCACGGCTGACGGGACCGACCCACCGGCATCTCCGCGGCAACCTTTCCGCGCCGGCCACGACGGGCCTGCACCGGATCGGCAACGTCGTGCATCCCGAGGCGCTCGATGAATTCCGGCAACTCCTCATTCCACGCCGCGGCGGACGCGCTGGCGAGCGACGGCTGGTGCGTCGTGCACGACCTGCTGGAGCCGGCGCAGATCCGCGCGCTGGCGGCCGAGTGCGCGGCGTTGCATGACGCCGGACAGCTGCAGCCTGCAGGCACCGGCATCGGGCAGCTCGATGCGACGCGGCGCGGCGACCGCACGCGCTGGTTCGCCGAAGGCGCGATGAGCGTGCCGCAGCAGGCCTTCGCCGATCGCATCGACGTGTTGCGCGGCGTGCTCAACCGCGAGCTGATGCTGGGCCTGGTCGAGTACGAAGCGCACTACGCGGTATATCGGCCGGGCGCGCGCTATGC
This sequence comes from Rhodanobacter sp. UC4443_H10, assembly GCF_052978325.1. Lineage (NCBI taxonomy): Bacteria > Pseudomonadati > Pseudomonadota > Gammaproteobacteria > Lysobacterales > Rhodanobacteraceae > Rhodanobacter > Rhodanobacter sp. UC4443_H10. Next base: position 2,611,656 of record NZ_CM129668.1, read on the forward strand.
GCGTCATCGCGACCGCCTGCGCCACAGCGACGCGCGGGTGGTGTCGGCGGTGTTCTATCTCAACGAGGATTGGCGGGAGGTCGACGGCGGGGCACTGCGGCTGTACCTGGCCGATGGTTCCTCGCGCGACATCCTTCCGCAGGCGGGCACCCTGCTGCTGTTCCTGTCGGCGCAGTTCGAGCACGAGGTGCTGCCTGCCAGCCGCGACCGCATGAGCATTGCGTGCTGGATGCGCCAGCGCAGCCTTGCCGCCACCAACCCGTAGGAGCCCGCTCGCGGGCGATGCTCTTCGGGATGACCAGACAGTCGTCTGTTGAAGCCGGGATTGGCAAGAGCATCGCCCGCGAGCGGACTCCTACGGGCGGTGCGCGGTTCCGTGGGGCGGACACTGTCCGCCGCCTTTCGTCACGAACGCGGAAGGCAACGGCCGGCAGGCAGTGCCCCGCCTACGGGGTGGGTCCGAGCAGTTCGATTTCGGCGAGGGCGCGGGGCGATGCGTCCGGTGCCGCGTCGAAGTGCAGCCGGTAGTGCGCGTACTCGCCCGGCGCCGGCACGGCGAACGCCCGGGTCTGCCGCGGCCAGGCGAAGCGTTGCTGTTGGCGGGTATCCAGCGTGCGCCAGTGGTGGCCGTCGACGGAAGCCTGCAGCTGCCAGCCCGACGGCGCGGCGGCCCTGGCCGCCGAGGTCAGGGTGAGCAGGGCGACCCGGCGCGGCGCGGCATAGTGCCAGGCGATCGTGGTCGACGTTGCGGGCAACACGGCCTCGCTGGCGGAGTCGTTGTCGAACAACGCGGGCAGGCCGGCGATGGTCGGCGTGCTGCTGGTGGCGGCACCGGGCTCGCGCAACGGCTGCGGCCGGCCGTGGGTGGTCAGCGACGGCGGCGTTGCGGCCTCGTCGCTGGCCCAGCGTGAGGGCGTCGGTCCCATGAGGAATTCGAGCGTGGCGCCCTGCGCAAGCAGCGCGTGCGGCAGGGTCAGCTTGTTCCATGGCTGGCCGTTGACGCGCAGGCCCTGCACGTAGCGGTTGGTGTCGCTCACCGCCGGCGCATCGATCACGATGTGCCTGCCGTTCTCCAGCGCAATGTCCATGTGCGGGAAGTACGGCGCGCCGATCACGTATGCCGGCGTGCCCATGCGCAGCGGATAGAAGCCGGCGGCGCTGAACAGGTACCACGCGGACATCTCGCCGTTGTCCTCGTCGCCGGGATAGCCCTGGCCGATCTCGCTGCCGACGTAGAGACGGCTGAGCACGTCGCGCACCTTGTCCTGCGTCTTCCACGGCTGGCCGGCAACGTCGTACATGTAGATGATGTGGTGCGAGGGCTGGTTGCTGTGGCCGTACTGGCCCATGCGCACGTCGCGCGCCTCCAGCATCTCGTGAATCGGCTCGTCGTAGCTGCCGACGTGGAAGTTGCCCGGCGTGGCGAAGAACGCATCGAGCTTGGCCGCGAGTCCGGCGCGACCGCCATACAGCGAGGCGAGGCCGGCGCCGTCCTGGGGTGTGTGGAAGGCCATGTTCCAGGCGTTGGTCTCGGTGTAGTCGCCGCCCCAGCGCAGCGGGTCGAAATGCTTCGCGTCGTCGCGCCACTTGCCCTTCGCGTCGCGGCCGACGAAGAAGCCGACGGCGGGATCGAACAGGTTGACGTAGCCCAGCGCGCGCTGGTGGAAGTACGCCGCGTCGTCGGCGTAGTGCGCGGCGTACGGGTCGTCCGCAGCCGGCGCGGCCGCCAGCGCGGCGGCGAGATTGCCGATCGCGAAGTCGTTGATGTAGCCGTCCATCGACCAGGACAGCCCTTCGTCGACGGCGGTGTCGGTGTAGCCGTTGAAGATCGAGCGCTGCAGCCCCTTGCGGCCGGTGCCCGCGAGCGGGCTGACCACGGTCGCGTCCTTCAGCGCGGACTGGTAGAACGCGCGCACGTCGAAGTGGCGCACGCCCTTCAGCCAGGCGTCGGCAAACGCGACGTCGGCGCTGGTGCCGACCATCAGGTCGGCGTAGCCAGGCGACGACCAGCGCGCGATCCAGCCGCCGTCGCGGTACTGCTGCACGAAGCCGTCGATCATCTCGCCGGCTTGCGTCGGCGCGAGCAGCACGTAGGCCGGCCACGCGGTGCGATAAGTGTCCCAGAAGCCGTTGTTGACGTACGGCTTGCCGTCGACGATGCGCGCGCCGGTTCGCGTCGGCGTGTCCTTGCCGGTCGGCGCGGAGAACGGGCTGGCGTATTGCCAGTGCGGTTGCGCGGCGCTGCCGGTGTTCTCGTAGGCCTCGTTCGGATACAGGAACAGGCGGTAGAGGTTGGAGTACAGCGTGGTCAGCTCGTCGGCGCTGGCGCCGTTCACCTTGATGGTGCCGAGCTGCTGGTCCCATTGCCGCTGCGCCCGCTCGAGTACGTCGTCGAAACTGTCGCCCGGTGCGATCTCCAGCGCCAGGTTGCGCCGCGCCTGTTCCAGGCTGATCAGCGAGGTGGCGATGCGCAGGTTCAGCACTTTCGTCTGCGTGGTGTCGAAGCCGAACCAGGCGGCGACATGATCGCGGCCCTCGCCGCGGAGCCGGCCGCTCTCGCGCACCGGCTGGTCGACTTCACCATGGAAGAACAGCCGGATGGCGCCGGCGGACAACCGGCTCTTCACGTCGGACCAGCCGCTGAAGCTGCGTGTCGCCGGGTCGAGCACGATGCCGCCGTGGTCGTCGCGGTTGTCGAACACCAGCTGCGAGCGGTCCCCGGTGAAGGTGAAGCGGAACATCGCGGCGTGGTCGGTCGGCGCGATCTCGGTGACGATGCCGACGTCGAAGGCGACGCGGTAGGCATGCGCGTGCGCGGTCTCGTTCGCGTGGCTGAAGCTCAACGCGCGCGTCGCGCGGTTCGCGCTGGGCGCGCCGCGGGCGACCGCCGCCGGCATCAGCTGGAAGGTCTGCCGGTCGCCCATCCACGGGCTCGGCTCGTGCGACAGCGCGAACGCCTCCAGCCGCGGGCGGTTGTCGGCGCCGTTGCGCTGCTGGTACTGGTACATCCAGTTCGAACCGGCGTCGGTCACCGGCGTCCAGAAATTGAAACCGTGCGGCACGGCCACCGCGGGGAAGTTGTTGCCGCGCGAGAAGCGGCCGTTGGAATTCGTGCCGCGGCGGGTGTCGACGAAGTCGCTCGGGCGCCGGCGCGTGTCGGTCGGTGCGGGGCCGATACGCAGATCATCCAGATAGCCCTCGAAGCTGGCGGCCGGACCGTCATGCGCCAGCACGATGCGCTTGATCGTGCGACCGGCGGCCACCGCGCCGACGTCGACCGCCAGGTAGTTCCACTGATCCGGGTACAGCACGCGGCCCTCGCCCTGCGCACGCGCCGACGCGCCGAGGCGGTGCTGGTCGCGCGCGCCGCGGCCGGACAGCCGGCTGCCGTCGTCGAACAGCAGGTCCACCGCCACGTAATTGGCCGGGTTGCGCAGGTCGCCCGCGTTGGACACGGGAAACAGCAGGTAGGACAGCTGCGTGTCCGCATGTACCGGCAGGTTCACCGCGTACAGCGCGACCTGCTGTTGTCCGCCCGCCTCGCCGCGGTAGCGCAGCGAATGCAGGCCGCTGAAGCCGACGCCCGGCTTGGCGGTGAGTGCCGCCGCCTGACCGGGACCACCGGCGACGGCGATGTTGAAGCGCGGGTCGGGCGCGCCCGCCAGCGGTGCCGGTTCGGCCGGTTCGAACGAGCGCAGGAAGATCGTGGCCGCGGGCGTCGCCGCCGGCGCCAGCCCGCCCGGCAGGACGGCCAGCCACAGGGCGAGGCGCACGCCGCGCATCGCGTGCCGGCGGATCGTGTCGCGTGCTCGCCGCATGTCGCCCCCTTGCGCCGCCAGGTTCTCAGCCGATCGGCGACGTGCCGTCGGCCAGTGCGTTGAAGCGCGCCGCGATGTAGTCGTCGGTGTAGCTGACCATGTCGCCGCCGCGGATGAAGCCACAGTGGCCGCCGAAGTCGGCGATATCCAGCTCGACGTTGGGCGGCAGGCGCAGCTGCTCGAAGCTGTTGACCGGGATCACCGGATCGTCTTTCGCGGTGAGGATGGTGGCCGGGACCTGCATCGCCAGCATCGCGTCGCCGGCCACCGAATAGCCGTCCAGATATTGCTGCAGCGACTTGAAGTCCGTATGCCGCAGCACCAGCGCCTCGGTGAGCCCGCGCAGGTGCTTCTTCAACTCCGACATCTCGAAATACTGGTGCTGCGGAAACGCCTTCTGCTTGAGCAGCAGCGAGTGCCGCCACTTGCGCATGAAGTACGCCTGATAGATCCACGGCGCCGTTTCCTCCAGCGAAAACAGGCCCACCGCCGGATCGATGATCGGGCACACCGCCAGCGCGTAACTGAGCGGAATACCCACGCGCGAAGTCTGCATCGCCGCGCGCAGGGCGAAGTTGCCGCCCAGCGAGAAGCCGGCCACCGCCATCGGCCGCGCGCCCCAGCGCGTGGCGATCTCGCCCAGCGCATGCACCACCTCGTCAAGCCGGCAGGAGTGGAACAGCGCCTCGTTGAGGCCGTGGCTGTCGCCGTGGTCGCGGAAGTTGAGCCGGAAGATGTCCCAGCCGTCGGCGAGCAGGCGGCTGCCGGTCTGCAGCACATAAGTGGAATCGACGCTGCCTTCCCAACCATGGAACAGCACGGCCAGGCCGCGCGACTGCGGACGGGTCTTCTGCGCGGTGTAGGCGCCGCTCAGGCGCACGCCGCCGCCGCCGTCGAGCACCACCGGCTCGGCGCCCTGCAGCACGGTCTTCGCCGCACGCGGCAGCAGCAGGCGGCGCACGCCGCTGGAAGACAGCATGGTCTGGACATGGCCGCTGCGCAGGGGCCAGGGCGGGCGGAAATCCTTGCCCCGGGGCAGCGTCATGCAGAGCGGTCCGCCAGTGCGGCGGCGATGCGTTCGCGCGATTGCTCGGCCATGCGCCGGCGGCCCTCCGCGCTGGCCGGCACGGTGCCCAGGAAATGCACCTCGGCATCCATCGGCGGCTCGCCCAGCAGGCGCACGAAGTTGGCCAGGAAACTCTCGTGCTCGCGGAAGCCGGCGTCGATCACGCGGCGGCCGTCGCGGGCGAAGCGCAGCGCCACCGGCTGCACCGGCACGTCGGCTTCCAGCGCGGCCTGGAAGATACGCGCGTGGAACACCCTGAGCACGCCGTTGTAGCCGCTGCCGCCTTCGGGGAACACCGCCACCGAGCGCCCCGCGCGCAGGCGCTCGACCATCACCGCCATCACCGCAGCCAGCGAATGGTTGTTGCCGCGCCGGTGGAAGATGGTGCCGCCGTTGGCCGCCAGCCAGCCGACCAGCGGCCAGCCGGCGATCTCCGCCTTGGCCACGAAGCAGGCGGCGCGCTGGCTGTGCAGCAGCTCGATGTCGATCCACGAGGTGTGATTGGCGACGAACAGCACCGGATCGGGCAGCGGCTGGCCCACACGCACCGCACGCAAGCCGAAGATGCGCATCAGGCCGAGCGACCACCAGCGCACCAGCCGGTGCGGGAACGGCTCGCGGCCGTCGCGCATCACGCGATGGCCGTTCCAGCTCATCACCAGCCCGGCCAGCAGGACCGCCAGCACGGCATGCACCAGCAACAGCGGCACCCGCCACAGGTAACGCAGCGGGCGCAGCAGGTCGCGGTCGGCGGAAGTGGCGGTGTCGAGGCTCATCAACGAGTTAGTTTAACGTTAGTCGGCGGCCGTGCGCCCATGCCGGCGCTGAACGGACTCGCCGCCTGCACCTCAGCGCTGCAGATGCTGCAGCGGCAGCGAGGGCGAGCGCTTCACCGTGCGCAGCACGAAGCTGGAATTGACGTCGGCCACGCCGCTGGCGTTCAGCAGATGATCGAGCAGGAAGCGCGAGAAATCGGCCAGGTCGGCGACGTAGACGTGCAGCAGGTAATCCATGTCGCCGGTCAGCGCGTGGCAGGCGACGACCTCGTGCCAGCCGTTGACCCGTTCCACGAAACGCTCCACCGCGGCGTGTTCGTGCTTGGCCAGTTGCACCCGCACGAACGCCTGCAGCCCCAGGCCCACCGCCTGCGGATCGACCTGGGCGGCGTAGCCGGTGATGATCTGCGCCGATTCCAGCCGCTGCAGCCGGCGCAGGCAGGCCGAGGGCGACAGGTTGACCCGTTCGGCCAGCTCGGCATTGCTGATGCGACCTTCACCCTGCAGCACGGCGAGGATGCGCAGGTCGGTGCGGTCCAGCGTGGCCATGGCAAGATTCTCCGGTGTTTGGCGTGATGCGAGCAAGAATAGTGCAAGCTGTGCCCGGTATCCGGCAACAAAACAAGCTTCGTGCCCGCGATTGGGCCTAAGCTGGCGCTTCGAACCCGCTGTCTCCGGAGACCGCCATGGAAACCCCCGCGCCGCGCAAGATCGAACACCAGCAGACCGATCGCGGCTACGTGCCGGTCTACGCCACCGGCGTGGTCGAACAGCCGTGGGCCAGCTACAGCAGGACCGACCACGAGGTGTGGGACACCTTGTTCAGGCGCCAGCGCGAGCTGCTGCCCGGGCGCGCCTGCCGCGAGTTCATGGAAGGCGTGGAGCGCTTCGGCCTGGGCGACGGCGGCATCCCGAAGTTCAGCGAGGTCAACCAGGTGCTCGGCGCCGCCACCGGCTGGCAGCTGGTGGCGGTGGAAGGCCTGCTGCCGGACGAGGTGTTCTTCGACCACCTGGCCAACCGGCGCTTCCCGGTCAGCTGGTGGATTCGCAAGCCCGACCAGCTCGACTACCTCAGCGAACCGGACCTGTTCCACGACCTGTTCGGCCACGTGCCACTGCTGCTCAACCCGGTGTTCGCCGACTACATGCAGGCCTACGGCCGCGGCGGCATGAAGGCGTTCGCGATCGGGCCCGAGGCGCTGATGAACCTCACCCGGCTGTACTGGTACACGGTGGAGTTCGGCCTGATGAACACGCCCGAGGGCATGCGCATCTACGGCGCCGGCATCGTCAGCTCCAAGGGCGAGTCGATCTACTGCCTCGATTCGCCCTCGCCCAACCGCATCGGCTTCGGCCTGGAGCGCGTGATGAGCACGCGCTACCGCATCGACACCTACCAGCAGACCTACTTCGTGATCGACGACTTCGCGCAGCTGTTCGAGGCGACCCGGCCGGACTTCACGCCGATCTACGCCCGGCTGCACGACCAGCCGGCGCACGCCGCCGGCGACGTGCTGGACGGCGACCATGTGTTCACTCGTGGTGACCGGAAGGGCTGGGCAACCAACGCGGACACCTGAGCTCCCAACAAGGAGTCTCGACAGGCCTCCGTCGTTCCTGCGAAAGCAGAAGCGCTTTTCAACAATCCGAAGGACTGGTCAATCCAGCGCCTCGATGGCCGATCCGCAAGGCACGGGAGCCCGGCTTTCGCCGGGATGACGAGCCGTCGCGAGTCAATCGTGCGCGGCGGGTTTGCCGTGCGCCTCCACCCACGGCTTGAGCCGCTCGATCCACAGCGCGTAGCCGCGCCGGTTCAGGCACAGCAGCAGTATCGCGGCGATCCTGTTCACGGTGCACTGCCGTCAGCGGGGTTCGACCTTGCCGTGCCGACCGCCTGCGGCCGGCTCAGCTCCGAGACTTCCAGCACCTGCGCGATGCGCGAGCCGTCCCAGCGATAGACCAGGTGCTGCGACTGCACGCAGGGCGCGACCACGTCGGGCTGGAACGCGGCCAGGCATTCGCCGCCCGGGTGGCGGGCGCTGTCGTAGACGATGCCGTTGGAGCCGTCGTCGCGCAGCGTGCGCGCCAGCTTGACGCTGGCCACATAGGCATCCGGATCGTGCTCGGCCTTCCAGCCGCCGCGGATGTCGTGCAGGCGGCTGTCCACGCTGGTGCGGTAGCAGCGCATCTGGATGCTGCACGGCGGCTCGGCGGTGGCGGCGAGGAAGCGCTCGCGGTGGTACACGGTTTCCTCCACCGCGGTGGCCACGCTGTGCGCGGCGTAGAACACGCCCCACGTGCCGTCGGAGAAACGGCTGCCCTCCAGGTTGAGATGAGTGAACGCGGCCATCACCGGGGTGGAGCCGGGGCCGCTGATGCGGTGCTCCTTCGGCACCAGCTTCAGCGCATCGGCTTCCTCGCGCAGGCGCGGATTGGTCAGCGCCTCGACCGCGAACAGCGCGTCGATGTCGGCCGGGGCGGCGATGCGGTCGTACACGCCGACCGGCGGAAAGCGGCTGGGCACGATGCGGAAGGCGTGGCTCCAGCGGATGCGTTTGACGGGTGGCAACGAGGGCGGCATCGGTTTTCCGTGGACAGGCATCAACCCCGCAGGAGCGCGCTTGTGCGCGATGCTTTTGTTTCAGGCCCAACGCGAAGAGCATCACGCACAAGTGCGCTCCTGCGGGGGTATCGCAGCGTCGCGGATGGATGTATCGCGGGCTGCGATCAGCCGCGCTGCGCGTCCAGGTACTGGCGCACCACGTACAGGTCGGCGACGTTGCCCGACAGCATGCGTTCGAGCGCGGAGTGGCCGCCGAACAGCGGGGCCGCGTTCGGCTTGTGCAGCCAGGCGTCGGCCTGGGCCGGGTCGGGAAACAGGATCTGCAGCGACTTCCAGATGCCGAGCAGGTAGCTGATGCGTTCGAGCGTGTCGCGGCCCGGGCTGCCGCCCTGCTCGCGCTTCCACTTGTAGAAGGTGGATTCGGGCGGGTCGCCGAGCAGGCGGCGCTGCTCGGCCGTGCGCAGCTGCCATGCCTCGGCGAGGCGGAAGAAGCCGCGCAAGGCGGGTGGTCCCAGGGTATCGGCGGGCGGCGCGTAACGCGGCGAGGCTTCGGCGAGGCGGGCTGTCATGGCGGTGACTCTCCCTGTGAAGTACGCCTTGATGCTACTACATCCGTGAAGTCCCCTGTCCAGTCCGCCCGGACCGCGTTCAGGCGCCGTCGCCGGTGCCCTTCGCCTTGGCGCAGTCGCAGCCGAAATCCGGTTCCGGGCCGCCGTCGGCGATGAAGTGGTCGATGCGCTTCTCCAGCACCGGCAGCGGCACCGAGCCGGTGGACAGCACGGTATCGTGGAAGTGGCGGAGGTCGAACTTTGCGCCCAGCGCCTGTTCCGCCTTTTCGCGCAGCTCGCGGATCTTCAGGTAGCCGAGCTCGTAGGACAGCGCCTGGCCGGGCCAGCTGATGTAGCGGTCGACCTCGTTGGCGATCTCGCGGTCGGACAGCGCGGTATTGCCGGTCAGGTAGTCGATCGCCTGCTGCCGCGTCCAGCCCAGGTGGTGGATGCCGGTATCGACCACCAGCCGGCACGCGCGCCACATCTGGTAAGTGAGGAAGCCGAACTTCTCGTAGGGCGTCTTGTAGATGCCCATCTCGTTGCCGAGGTATTCCGAATACAGGCCCCAGCCCTCGCCATAGGCGGAAATGTAGCCATTGCGGCGGAATGCCGGCTGGTCATGCCGCTCCTCGGCCAGCTCCAGTTGCAGCGCGTGGCCCGGATACGACTCGTGCAGGGTCAGCGCCGGCATGTTGTACAGCGGCCGCGAGGGCAGATCGTAGGTATTGACCAGGTAGGCGTCGGCGCCGCCGCGGCCGGAGGTGTAGTACGGCGCGATGTCGGCCGGCACCGGCACGATGGCGAAGCGCGAACGCGGCAGGTGGCCGAAGAACTTGGCCATCTGGCCGTCCACTTCCTTGGCCACCCACGCGCTCTTGTCGAGCAGCTCCTGCGGGGTCTTGGCGTAGAACCGCGGATCGCTGCGCAGGAAGGCCAGGAACGCGGGGAAGTCGCCCTTGAATCCGGTGTCCTTCATCACCTCCAGCATCTGCGCGTGGATCTTCGCCACCTGCTCCAGGCCGATCTTGTGGATCGCGTCGGGGCTGAGGTCGAGCGTGGTGTACTCGCGGATCTGCTGGCGGTAGAACGCCTTGCCGTCGGGCAGCGCCTCGGCCGCCAGCGTGGTGCGCGCCTGCGGCACGTACTCGTCGCGGAAGAATTTCAGCAGCTTGGCATAGGCCGGGATCACGTCGTCGCGGATGTGCTGCAGCGCTTGGCCCTGCAGCGCCTGCGCCTGGTCGGCGGGGATCGTGGCGGGCAGCTGCTTGAACGGCTTGTAGAAGCTGCTCTGCGTGGGGTCTTTCAGATCCGCCACCGCCGCGATGGAGACGTCGCGGCCCTTGAGCACTTCGCGCGGCACGCTGAAGCCGCGTTTCAGGCCGAGGCGCATGTTGGCGATCTGCTGGTCGAAATAGGCCGGGATCTGGTCCAGCCGGTCGAGGTACTTGCGGTAGTCGTCGACACTGCGCAGGCGGTCGCCGCCGAGCTCGTAGCCGATGTCCGACCAGAACGCGGAGTCGCTGTTGAACGGCATCTGCCAGGCCTTGAACTTCTGGTCGGCCAGCAGGTTGCCGATCTGCGCGTGGTAGACCTCGAAGTTGACCCGATTGCCCGGCGACAGCTGCGCCACGTCGATCGCGTCGAGCTGCGTCATCACGCGCTGCCAGTATTCCAGCCGCCGCTCCTGGCTGGCCGCGCCGACGTCATCGAGCCGGCCGCTGTCGCCGGCGTCCGCATTGCCGGGGTGGCCGCTGCGCCACGCCCATTCGGTGGTGTAGATGCGCTTGAACTGCGCATCCGCGCTGCCCGTGGCGGCGGCCGGCGCCGCCGTCGCCGACGCCATGGCGCACGCGCCGAACACCAGTGCCAGTGCGGCGAAGCGGGTGATCCTGGAGGTCATCTTCAACACGGGGCTCCTTGGCGGGCAATCGGCAGGCGGAGCGCGGCGCGATCCGGCGAACCCGTCAAGCCTAACGCGCTGGCCGCGGCTTGAACACGGCGAACCGCGTTCAGCGCAGCGCGAGCTGGTCCACGCCCACCGCACGCAGGTAGGCGGCCAGGCCGCGCTCGGCGACGTCGGCGAACACTTCGCCGGTGGGCGTGCCGGTGCCGATGCGGTCGGGGCGGAAATTGCGGAAATCCCCGCGCAACCGGCACCACGCGCCCAGCGTCCACTTGCCGCCCCAGAACGACAGGCACAGCGGCTCGACCTCGCGCACGCTGGATTGCCCGGCCTCGTCGCGATAGTCCAGCCGCAGCACCTGGTTGCCGACGATGGCCGCGTGCAACTGGTCGATCAGCGCGGCGAAATCCTCGCGGTACTGGTCGCGCCAGACCGGGGCGAAGATGCGCGTGCTGCCGGCGCGCTCGCGCAGGTCCGGCGGCAATACTGCCTCGATCTTCAACAGCGCCGCCCGCGCGCTCTCGGCCAGGCGCACGCCGGCGAAGGCCTGCACGAAGCGCGAACCGACCACCAGGGCCTCGAGCTCGTCGGCGTTGAACATCAGCGGCGGGATGTCCGAACCCTTGCGCAGCATGTAGCCGACGCCGGCCTCGCCCTCGATCGGCACGCCGGACAATTGCAGGTCGGCCACGTCCCGGTACACCGTGCGCAGCGACACGCCCAGGGTCTGCGCCAGCGCGCGGGCCTGCAGCGCGGTGCGCCGACCGCGCAGCGCATGGATGATGAGGAACAGGCGATCGGCACGGCGCATGCGTACATGATTACCGAGCCGGCGCGCGCCGGCCAGCGTCGGAGGTCACGGTCGCGGCGGCGCGAGCGCGGTGCCATCGTGGCCGTACCGGCGGATCACGCCGACTGCGCCGCCACCAGCGCGGCATCGGCGGCGGCGGCACGCTGCATCGCCGGGCGCGCCAGCACGCGGTCGATGTAGGCGCGGATCACCGGCAGCTCGGGCACCAGCTTGAACGTCACCGTCCAGTTCAGCGCCGTGCCCCACAGCACATCGGCGGCGCTGAAGGTGTCGCCCAGCAGGTACGGGCCGCGTTCGAGCTGGTCGGTCAGCGTCTTCAGCATGGTGTCGTAATCGCCGTAGGGACAGGTGGAGGGCGCGGCGGGTTCGCGCTGCATCGACTTGTCGATCACCGCCGGCTCGAAGCACGAGCCGTAATAGACCAGCCAGCGCAGATACGGCCCGCGCAGCGGGTCGCCGAGCGGCGGCGCCAGCCCGGCTTCGGGGTAGAGATCGGCCAGGTACAGGAACACCGCCGGCTGCTCGGTGACCAGCGCCTCGCCGTGGCGGATCGCCGGCACCTTGCCCATCGGGTTGATCGCCAGGTACTCCGGCTTGCGCGTGTCGCCGGTTTTCAGGTTGAGCGCATGCAGGTCGTAGTCGGCGCCGAGCTCCTCGAGCAGGGCGCGGGTGCCGCCGGAGCGGCTCTGCGGCGCGTGGAAGAAGGTGACGCGTGGGTGATCCATGGAATGGACTCCTTGCCAGGGGGATGATGGTGCGGCTCAGCGATGCTGTCCCGCGGAGGTCCGGCCACCGCGGCGGCCGCCCGAACCAAGCGGGTGGAGAACAAGCTGGAACAACGTGGCCAGCAGGGCACGCCGGGTGCGTGGGGCCGTACCGACGACCGGCGGCGGATCGGCCTTCGGCAACCGGTACTGGCCATCCAGCAGCAAGCCATGCAGATACAGCGGGCGATACGCCCTCTCGATGCGTTGCAGGATCGTGCTCATGTCGCCCTCCTCAGGCCGCCACCGCTTCGCCGACGCACCAGGGCGGAAGTTGCGCGTGCTTGAACAGGCGATACCAGTCGGCGCGGTCGGTGGCGCTGTACAGGTCCAGCGTGTGGATCACCTCGCGGGCGAACTCGATGCAGCCCAGGTGGCTGGCGCTGATCACGCCGTCGTCGCTGACCGCCAGCACCTCGGCGTCGAACTGCTCCGTGCCGCGATAGCCCGGCACCTGCGCGGCCAGCTGGCCGGCCCAGTTGCCGGTGTGCCGGCGCTGGTCGAGCAATCCGCTGCGGGCCAGCGCCAGCACGCCGCTGTCGATGCCGGCCACCGGCGCGCCGGCGGCATGCACGCGGCCGATCAGCTCCACCGCCGCATGCCCTTCGTCGCGCAGCCACAAATGGCCGCCGGGCACGATCAGCAACGCCGCCCGCGCCAGCTCGACCTCTTCCAGGGCGAGGTCGGGCTTCACCGCCAGGCCGCCCATCGAGGTCACCATGGCCCGCGAGAAACCCACGGTGCGCACCTCCCAGTCGCCGGGGCGACGGATCTCGCACAGTGCCAGCGCCGCCTGCCAGTCGGCAAAACCGTCGAACACCACGAAATAGACCGTGTCGCGCATGTCGTATCCCTCCGTCTTGGAGGTACAGCTTGGCGACCCCCTGCTGCCAACGTGTTGTCAGCAGGCCGGGAATAGGGAATAGGGAATAGGGAATCGGAAAAACATCGCCCGCAGCAGCTGAGGAGCAGGAAGCTTCGAGCTTGGCGAGTCCAGCTCTTCCTATTCCCTATTCCCTATTCCCGATTCCCAGCTCCTCACAAATGCGACAATAAGCGTCTCCCACGCCATGGACCCGACATGAAACCCGTCTCGCTGATCCAGTTCCTGATCGAGGAACGCCGCGCCGGCCACATCAACGCCGAACTTTCGCTGCTGATCGAGGTGGTCGCGCGCGCCTGCAAGCGCATCGCGGTGGCGACCAGCAAGGGCGCGCTGGGCGGCGTGCTGGGCGAGGCCGGCACCGGCAACATCCAGGGCGAGGCGCAGAAGAAGCTGGACGTGATCTCCAACGAGATCCTGCTGGAAGCGAACGCCTGGGGCGGCCACCTCGCCGCCTGCGCCTCGGAGGAGATGGAAGACCCGCAGCAGATTCCGGACGGCTATCCGAAGGGCCAGCATCTGCTGCTGTTCGATCCGCTGGACGGCTCCTCCAACATCGACGTGAACATCTCCGTCGGCACGATCTTCTCGGTACTGCGCTGCCCCGACGGGGTGACCGAGCCGAAGGCCACGCACTTCCTGCAGCCGGGCACCACCCAGCTCGCCGCCGGCTACGTGGTGTACGGCCCGGCCACCGTGCTGGTGCTGACCTTCGGCCACGGCACCCACGAGTTCACCCTGGACCGCGAAGTGGGCAGCTTCATCCTCAGCCGCCGGAATATCCGCATTCCCGGGCAGGCCACCGAGTTCGCCATCAACATGTCCAACCAGCGCCACTGGCAGCCGCCGATGCAGCGTTATATCGGCGAACTGCTGGCCGGCAAGACCGGGCCGCGCGGCAAGGATTTCAACATGCGCTGGGTGGCCTCGATGGTCGCCGACGTGCATCGCATCGTGACCCGCGGCGGCGTGTTCTATTACCCGCTGGACGCGAAGATCGAGAAGCAGGGCGGCAAGCTGCGCATCATGTACGAGGCCAATCCGATGGCCTTCATCATCGAGCAGGCCGGCGGCGCGGCCACCACCGGCCGCCAACGCATCATGGAGGTGCAGCCGACCGGCCTGCACCAGCGCGTGCCGGTGTTCCTCGGTTCGAAGGAAGAAGTCGAACTGGCCACGCGCTACCACCTGGAAGCCGAAGGCGCGCAGGCCTGACGCCTTCGCTCCCTCCCCTGCCAAGGCCGGTGAGGGCTGGTGGGGGCCCGCCCTGATCTTCCTCCAGCCGCGCCTCGCTCCCCGGGCGATGCGCCAATCCGGCCCCGGCACGGGGCACGCTGCGCGCGCCTTCCCTACTTGGCGCACGCCACAGCGGGTTGTAGGTTTGACGGATTCCCCCGGCCGGAACCTCTCATGCCCAAGCGCACGCACCTGATCGCTCCCCTTTCGCTGCTGTGCCTGGCGCTGGCGCCCAACGCCTTCGCCGACGCGCCCACGGTGGACCCGCGCATCGAGCAGGTGCTGACCGAACTGGGCAAGGCGCAGTCGATCCAGGCCACCGCGATCTCGCCGGACGGCCGGCAGCTCGCCTGGGTGATCCGGCGCGACGACAAGCCGGCGATCGAGGTGGCCAACGCCGATGGCAGCCATGCGCGCCGCGTGAGTGCGGCGGCCACACCGGGCAGCTGCGCCGAATCCGGCATCGCCTGGGCGCCGGACTCGCGCCACCTCGCCTTCGTCTCCAACTGCAACGTCGACCTCACCAGCACCCGGGTGATGCAGAACGACATCTACCTGGCCGACACCCGCGGCAGCACCGCACCGGCGCGGCTGGCCGCGCTGAAAGGCTACGTGCGCGCGCTGCAGTGGACCGACGACGGCAAGTCGCTCGGCTTCCTCTATGTCGCAGGCGCCACCCGCCACGCCAGCGCGGTGGCCGCGGCCAAGCGGCCCGCCGGCGAGATCGGCGTCAGCGGCGTCGAGGTGCAGCGCGTGGCCAGCCTCGACGTCGCCAGCGGCGCGCTGCACGAGCTGACGCCCGCCAGCATGTACGCCTATGAGTTCGACTGGTCGCCGGACGGCTCGCGCATCGCCTATACCGCCGCGCCGCCGCCGGGCGACAACAACTGGTGGATCGCCAGGCTCTACGTGCAGCCCGCACAGGTCGATGCCGCCGCCACCGTGCTGGTCGATCCGGCCGACACCGCCAGCGGCTCGCTGCACGGGCTGCAGATCGCGCTGCCGCGCTGGTCGCCGGATGCCTCGCGGATCGCCTTCATCGGCGGCCTGATGAGCGACCAGGGCGCCACCGGCGGCGACATCTACGCGGTGCCCGCCGCCGGTGGCACGCTGGTCGACCTCACGCCCGGCATCAAGGTCACGCCGAGCTGGCTGCGCTGGACGTCGCCGCGCGCGATGCTGGTCAGCCAGGTCAGCAACGGCCAGAGCCAGCTGGCCGATTACGCAGTGTCCGCCACGCGTGCACAGCAGCAGCGCGTGCACTTCACCGTGCCGGCCAGCATCGGCGATGGCAGCGCGTCGATGGCGATGTCGCTGTCCGCCGACCTCAGGCACGTCGCCTTCCTGCAGAGCTCGTACGCCAGCGCCAGCGAAGTGCACGCCGGCGCGCTGGGCAACACCGCGCCGCCGGCGGTGACCTCGTTCAACGCCGGGCTCAAGCCGGCCTGGGGCAAGGCCGAGTCGGTGGAGTGGAACAACGAGGGCTTCCACGTGCAGGGCTGGCTGCTGTACCCGGCCCACTACGATCCGAAGAAAACCTATCCGATGGTGGTGGTGGTGCACGGCGGCCCGTCGAGCGCAGTGATCCCGCGCTGGCCGGGGGTGGGCTACGGCGCCGCGCCGCTGTCTGCGCTGGGCTATTTCGTGTTCCAGCCGAATCCGCGCGGCAGCTTCGGCCAGGGCGAGAAATACGTGCAGGCCAACCGCAAGGACTTCGGCTACGGCGACCTGCGCGACATCCTGGCCGGCGTCGACGCGGTGGAGAAGAAGTTCCCGGTGGACGACAACCGGCTCGGCCTCACCGGCTGGAGCTACGGCGGTTTCATGAGCATGTTTGCGCCGACCCAGACCCAGCGCTTTCGCGCCGTGGTCGCCGGCGCCGGCATCTCCAACTGGCAGAGCTACTACGGCCAGAACCTGATCGACCAGTGGATGCCGCCGTTCTTCGGCGCCAGCGTCTACGACGATCCGGCCGTCTACGCGAAGAGCTCGGCGATCAACTTCATCAAGCAGGTGAAGACGCCGATGCTGATCGTGGTCGGCGACCGCGACGCCGAATGCCCGGCGCCGCAGTCGTTCGAGATGTGGCATGCGCTGCGCGCGCAGGGCGTGCCGACCTCGCTGGTGGTCTACCCCGACGAGGGCCACCATTTCGTCGACCCCGCGCACCAGCGCGACGTGCTGCAGCGGGCGCTGGAGTGGTTCGGCAAGTACCTGCCGGCGACGGAATAGGCGGCGACATGGCCAGCCTTCCCTGTCGGGAAGGCTGGCCATGACTGCGGAAATCCATTCACGGATCAATCCACGTGAACCGGCAAGCTGTTGAATAACCTTTCATCTGGCTGAAAGTATCTATTCATGAATCTATTCCGTGCTGGCCCTCAGCAGCCTCGGCTTCTTCCTCGCACCGTGGTGCCGCCAACACCGCCTGGAACTGATTTGCTGGCGCATGGAAATCTGCGACGAGTGTCTTTCCGGTCGTTACCATGGCGCGCAATGCATGGGCGAGGAAGAGGCCCTTCGCGTGAGCAAATGTCACGACCTTGATCCGTATGAGGCTTGCTACGCCTACGGTGACACCCACGAGGACGAGGCCATGCTCGCGCTGGCACACAAGCACGACTACTGCGGATAAAAGATCTCTTGCGATACCCGGTAATCCGCACTCATCGAGACATGCCAAAGAAGCAACAACCTACCAGCCAAGCTAAGCTGAGACTACCGACTGCCGAGTACGGTGGGCGACAAGTTTCCGGGAACCATTCATGCGCATCGAATCGTTGCAACTCAAAAACTACAAAAGTTTCCGTGACGCAGAGATGCGCGACATCCCGGCATTGTGCGTACTCGTTGGTGCCAACGGCACCGGCAAGACCACTTTGTTTGGCGTATTCGGCTTTCTGAAGGACTGTTTGATCTTCAATGTCCGCCACGCATTGCAGGCTCGCGGTGGCTTTCGCGAGATGTTGTCACGCGGTGCCGCGGCGAACGACAACATCGAGATCGAGATCAAGTTTCGCCTCGATATCGCCGACATCGAGCGCTTGGTGACCTATATCGTGCACATTGGCGAAGAGAAGGGCCGCCCGGTCGTGCGGCGCGAAATCCTGCGCTACAAGCGCGCACGACACGGCAAACCTTTCCACTTCCTGGATTTCCGCAATGGTGGTGGTTATGCGATCACCAACGAAGAGGACTTCAACCGTCCCGACGAAGAGTTGGATCGCGAAGAACAGCGCGTGGCTCCCGACACCCTGGCGATCAGCGGACTGGGACAGTTTGAGCGTTTCAAGGCCGCCAATGCGTTTCGTTCGTTGATCGAGAGCTGGCATGTTTCCGATTTCCACATCAGCCAGGCTCGCGGCAGCAAGGATGCGGTGGGCATTGATGACCATCTGTCGGTGTCGGGCGACAACCTGCAACTGGTTGCACGCAACCTCTACGAGAACCATCCGGAGGTATTCGAGAAGATCCTGCGTAGCATGCGTGAGCGTGTGCCTGGCGTGACCTCGGTGACGCCCAAGCCCACAGACGATGGCCGCCTGCTGCTGCAATTTCAGGACGGCGCGTTCAAGGATCCATTCATCGACCGCTACGTGTCCGACGGCACCATCAAGATGTTCGCGTACCTCGTGCTTCTGCACGATCCTCGACCGCACCCGCTGTTGTGCGTGGAGGAGCCGGAAAACCAGCTGTACCCCACTCTTCTGGAGGAGCTGGCCGAGGAGTTCCGCGACTATGCTCGCCGAGGCGGGCAAGTGCTGGTGTCCACCCATTCGCCGGATTTCCTCAACGCACTGCAGTTGGACGAAGTCTTCTGGCTGCGCAAGCGCGACGGATACTCGCAAATTCTGCGTGCGCGCGACAATGCGCAGGTCGCCGCCTACATGGCCGATGGCGATCGCATGGGCGCACTGTGGAAACAGGGCTTCTTCGACGGAGTCGATCCGCGGTGACCACCTTGGTGTTCTGTTTGGAAGAGCCATCGGCACGTGAAATGCTGGAAGGCGTTCTTCCACGACTGCTTCCGCCGGAGATCTACACGCGTTTTGTTGTTTTCGACGGCAAGCAAGACATGCTGCGTGAACTGGAACGTAAATTGCGATGCTGGCTTACGCCAAATACGCATTTCGTCGTGATACGCGATCAGGACTCGGCCGATTGCCATGCCATCAAACACGAATTGACGAAGCTTTGCCGCTGCGCCGGCAAGCCCGGAACGCTGGTTCGCATAGCCTGCCATGAACTGGAGAGCTTCTATCTTGGTGACTTGGCCGCGGTGGAACGAGGCCTTGGGTTGCCTCGTCTGTCGGCACAACAGTCAGCGCGAAAATTTCGCGCGCCGGATCAGCTTAACAACGCCAAGCAGGAACTGATTCGTCTGACGGGCGGGCGTTACCAGGAGCGCGCCGGCTCACGCGCCATTGCTCCGTACCTGCGCTTGAATACCGAAAACTGTTCGCATAGCTTCCAGATTTTGCTCGACGGCATCCGCCGCATCGTCGCTGGTGTTGCGACAGCAGGTTGAGCCTCAGAACAACTTTCCCTGCGGCGATGGTTTACGCGGCGGCACGAAGTGCGTGCAATCCAGTCGGAGTTCGCGGGCGCGACCGAAGCCATGCCGGCGGCAGGCGAGTTCGAAGCGTTTGCACAGGAGGTCGGCGAACACGCCCGCGCCGCGCATGCGGGTGGCGAAGTTGCTGTCGTAGTCGCGGCCGCCGTTCATCTGCTGGACCAGGCTCATCACGTGTTCGGCGCGCTGCGGCGCGTGCAGCGCCAGCCATTCGCGGAACAATGTTTTCAGTTCCCACGGCAGCCGCAGCGTGGTGTAGCCGGCGCTGCGGGCGCCGGCATCGAAGGCCTGCGCCAGTACCGCTTCCATGTCCTTGTCGTTGAGCGCGGGGATGATCGGCGCCACCAGCACGCCGACCGGCACGCCGGCATCGGCCAGCGCGCGGATCGCCTTGATCCGCCGGTGCGGCGCGCTGGCGCGCGGCTCGAGCTTCGCGGCGAGGCGGTTGTCCAGCGAGTTGACCGAGACCAGCACCTGCACCAGGTGTTCGCGCGCCATCGGAGCCAGGATGTCCAGATCGCGCTCGACCAGTGCGTTCTTGGTCACGAGGGTGCACGGGTGATGGCACTCGGCCAGCAGTTCCAGCGCCGCGCGGGTCAGTCGCCAGCGTTTCTCGATCGGCTGGTAGGGATCGGTGTTGCTGCCGATGTTGATCGGGCTGACCTTGTAGTTCGGCTTGGCCAGCTCCGCGCGCAGCACCTCGGCGAGATTGCCCTTGGCACGGATCTTCGTTTCGAAGTCGAGGCCCGGCGACAGGTTGAGGTAGCTGTGCGAGGGGCGCGCGAAACAGTAGATGCAGCCGTGCTCGCAACCGCGGTAGGGATTGATCGCCTGAGTGAAGGCGATGTCGGGCGAATCGTTGCGGCTGATCACGCTGCGGGCGCGCTCGTCGGTGACCTCGGTGCGCGGGCGCGGCGCGTCCTCGTCCAGCAGCGCGCTTTGCCAGCCGTCGTCCTCCGCCTGGCGGCGGATGTGCTCGAAGCGGCCTTCCGGATTGGACGCGGCGCCGCGGCCCTTGATCGCCGCGCCCGGCGCGGCGGAAGGCGGCGGTGCCTGCGAGGCGGCGGGGTCTTCCATCGCGCCAGTGTGCCGCGGGGAGGTCTCAGCCGGCGCGACATCGGCCCCGCTCACGGGGCATCCACACCAGAGCGCGGACGCTTGGGCGGCGCGATGGCCAGCACCGCGTCGCCCATCCTTCCACTTCAAGGAGTTCGCATGACCGCCACCGCCCTGATCATCTTCCTCGTCATCGGCGCCATCGCCGGCTGGCTGGCCGGCCTGATCGTGCGCGGCTTCGGCTTCGGCCTGCTCGGCAACATCGTGGTCGGCATCATCGGCGCCTTCCTCGCCGGTTGGCTGCTGCCCGCGCTGGGCGTGAGCTTCAGCCTGGGCAGCCCGATCGTCACCAGCATCGTCTATGCGCTGATCGGCGCCGTCGTGTTGCTGGTGATCATCGGCTTGATCAAGCGTGCCTGACAGAACCGCTGGATGCAAATGCGCAGCGTTGACCCCGCTGCGCATTCTTCGTATCCGCCACGCGATTGATCGCGCGCCCATGGTTCCACGGAGAGAGGCGTCATGGTCATGTCAGCGCGCGGCCCTGGCGGCCATCGACCTGCGCCGATGCAATCGAGAAACTCAGACACTCACTGAGTTGACCTTGGTGCAGTGGCTCGACAACCAAGCCCGCCTTGCCGGTGGCAGTCAGTCGGCTGGGCCATGTTCGCCGAGACGCCGATAGATGGTGCTGCGGCTCACTCCCAGTTTGCGTGCGGCGGCGGCGACGTTGCCATCGCAAGCGGCAATCGCCACGTCAATCGCCCGCTGCTCGATCGCCTGAAGACTGCCGGACAGACTCGTCGACGCCGATGCTGGTGCCTGCGGGTTCTTCAAGACAACTGGCAAATCGTCGTGGGTCAGGGTGGCCCCTTTTTCGCCGAGTGCCAGGAAGCTGCGCAGCAGGCCTACCAACTGGCGCAGATTTCCGGGCCATGGCATGGCGGACAACTCCTCGATCAGGTCGGGATGCAACGACATCGGGATCTGCTCGGCACCCAGGGCGTGCCAGAGCTGCCTGATCAAGGTAGCTGGATCGAGATGGTCCCGCAGCGCGGGCAGGCGCAAGGTGGCCTGTGCGATCCGGTAGTACAGGTCGGCACGGAACTCACCGCGGGCGACCGCACCAGCCAGGTCGCGATGGGTGGCGGCAATCACGGCGATGTCGATCGCGTGCGCGCGGCTGCCGCCCAGCGGCGTGACTTCACGCTCCTGCAGCACGCGCAGCAATCGACTTTGCATGCCGAGCGGCATGTCACCCAATTCGTCGAGAAACAATGTGCCGCCATCGGCCTCGCGCAACAATCCGGTGGCGCCCTCGCGTCGGGCACCGGTGAATGCGCCCGGCATGTAGCCGAACAATTCCGATTCGATAAGATGTTCCGGCAATGCGGCGCAATTGACCGCCACGAACGCCGCCGCGCGGCGCTGACTACGCTGATGCAAGGTCCGTGCAACGACCTCCTTGCCTGTCCCGGTTTCACCATGCAGCAGCAGCGGGATATCGGCATCCAGCAAACGCACGCCGCGATCAAGTTCGGCTTCCAGATCGGCAGGGAAAACCGGTTCCGGCAGTCGGATCGAGCGAGCACGCTGACTGCCTGGTACGCGTGACGCGACACCGTTGTGACTGAGTGCATCACGTTTGGCATGGAGCATCTCGCCGCTCTGGCAGCGCATGCTGGTCAGACTGCCCGGGCGTGGCAGGGCCGAAACGAACAATTCGTCGTAGCGACGACGGCCGAGCTCTTCCCAGTTGACCCCGAGCAGGCGCAGCGCATGTCGATTGGCGGCCACCAACCGGTGCGCCTCGAATACCAGCATGCCCTCGCGCGCCGTGCCGAGCAGGTCGGGGTCGGGCTGGATGCGCACGATGTCGGCACCGTCGAAACGATGTTCGAACAGGCGATGTTCAATCTGTTCGACCGCCAGTTGCACCATGCCCAAGGCGTGCAGGTGATGCATCGACGCTTCGCCTGACAGATCAAGTACACCGACAACTTCTCCGAGCGGGTCGAAGATCGGCGAGGCTGAGCAGCTGAGCACGCGGTGCGGCGCGTAGTAATGCTCGCCGCCGCGTACTTCGGCCTCGCGGCGCTCGAACAGCGCCATGCCGATGGCATTGGTGCCGGTCACCGATTCGCCCCAGGGTGAGCCGGCACACAGTGACACCCGGGCCGCCTTGTCGAGAAAGCTGGCGTTGCCCAGCGCATCAAGGATGAAGCCGTCGGCGGCGGCGAGTATCACGATGCTGCCGGCCTGATTGGCGCTGGCGTACAGAGCCTGCAATTCCGGCCGGCACAGCCGGCGCAGGACTTCATGTTGTTCCTGCATCTGATTCAGCGCATGCCGCTCTACCGGCGCCACTTCAGGACCGATATCCGCCACCTGGCCCTGCTGTCGGCAGCGGCGCCATGAGGCGAGGATGTTGTCTGGAACCAGGCCTGGCGGTGCAGTACCGCTGTCGAAAAAGCGGCGGCGTGCCTTGCTGATGGATTCGGTCATGCCTGATTGGCGCATGGGATACCTCGTGTGTCGCATTCTGCGACACCTACTCCAAAGGGTGTCTTGATACAGAACACATCAGACGGCGCAGCGCAACCATGCCTTCGAATCGCGGATGCTGCGTTGCCACAAATGAAAAGCATTCCCTTTTCATTGCCTGACATGACGGTTTCATGCGCCGCAACAATTGCGACGCGAAAAAGCATCTGGCACGACATCTGCTCTGACTTCGATACCTTCCCACCGACGCGGAGTACGCACCCATGACCAAGCTCGAACAGCAACATCTCGCCGTGCAGGTTCCCTTCAAGCAGCGCTACGGCAATTTCATCGGCGGCCGTTGGATCGAACCGATCAACGGCAAATACTTCGAGAACGTCACGCCGATCACCGGTCATCCATTCTGCGAGATTCCGCGTTCGGACAAGGATGATATCGAGGCCGCGCTCGACGCGGCCCACGCGGCCCGCGAGGCGTGGGGAAAGACTTCGGCCACGACGCGCGCGCGCATCCTCAACCTGATCGCCGATCGGATGGAACAGAACCTCGATCTGCTCGCCCACGCGGAGACTTGGGACAACGGCAAGCCGATCCGCGAGACCGCCAATGCCGACGTGCCGCTGGCCATCGACCATTTCCGCTACTTCGCCGGTTGCATCCGCGCGCAGGAAGGTTCGCTGGGCGAGATCGATGACGACATGGTGTCGTACCAGTTCCACGAGCCACTGGGCGTGGTCGGCCAGATCATCCCGTGGAATTTCCCCTTGCTGATGGCATGCTGGAAGTTGGCGCCGGCACTGGCGGCAGGCAATTGCGTGGTGCTGAAGCCGGCCGAACAGACGCCGGTCAGCATTCTGGTCTGGGCCGAGCTGATCGGCGACCTGCTTCCACCGGGCGTGTTGAACATCGTCAATGGCTTCGGTCTGGAGGCGGGCAAACCGCTGGCTTCCAGCCCGCGCATCGCCAAGATTGCTTTCACTGGCGAGACCACCACCGGCCGGCTCATCAGCCAATACGCAAGCCAGAATCTGATCCCGGCCACGCTGGAGCTTGGCGGCAAGTCGCCCAATATCTTTTTCGCCGACGTGGCCGACGCCGACGACGATTTCTTCGACAAGGCGATCGAGGGTTTCGTGATGTTCGCCTTCAATCAGGGCGAAGTCTGCACTTGC
The DNA here is from genome assembly GCF_052978325.1 of Rhodanobacter sp. UC4443_H10. Classification (NCBI taxonomy): domain Bacteria; kingdom Pseudomonadati; phylum Pseudomonadota; class Gammaproteobacteria; order Lysobacterales; family Rhodanobacteraceae; genus Rhodanobacter; species Rhodanobacter sp. UC4443_H10. Next base: position 2,635,333 of record NZ_CM129668.1, read on the forward strand.
CCCAGTCGTGCACTGATCCAGGAGTCGATCTATGACAAGTTCATGGAGCGCGCGCTGAAGCGTGTCGCCGCGATCAAGCAGGGCAATCCACTGGACCCCTCGACCATGCTTGGTGCACAGGCGTCGAGCGAACAGCTGGAGAAAATCATCTCCTATTTCGACATCGGCAAGCAGGAAGGCGCCAAGGTACTGATCGGTGGCGAGCGCAACATGCTCGAAGGCGAATTCAAGAACGGCTATTACGTGAAGCCGACGGTATTTTTCGGCCACAACAAGATGCGCGTGTTCCAAGAGGAGATCTTCGGCCCGGTGGTGTCCGTCACCACCTTCAAGACCGACGAGGAAGCGCTGGAAATCGCCAACGATACGTTGTACGGACTCGGCGCCGGCGTGTGGACGCGCAACGGTACGCGGGCATATCGCTTTGGTCGCGGCATTCAAGCCGGTCGAGTCTGGACCAACTGCTACCACGCGTATCCGGCGCACGCCACGTTCGGCGGCTACAAGCAGTCGGGCATCGGTCGCGAGAACCACAAGATGATGCTCGACCACTACCAGCAGACCAAGAACCTGCTGGTCAGTTACTCGCCGAAGAAGCTCGGCTTCTTCTGAGCCGCCGGGCGGTGGATGGCTGCAGTCATCCGCCGCCCCGTGAATGTCGTGGTCGTGGCGGCACCGGGAGCCGGTGCCTGGATCGAAGCCAGCCATGAACTTTGTTTGGGCCAACCAATCGCCGCTGTTCGCGCACGCGGCCAACCGGGCAACGGTCGTCGACGACTGCACCGCGGGGGATCGGGGTGGCGTCTTTCATCCATCGGGAGGGGAAACATGAAAACGAATACTGGACACCGCGATCGGCGATCCCGCCGTCGCCTCACACCACGCGGACTGCCGACGGCCTTGCTGTTGCTCGGGCTTTCGAGTTGTCCGCTGGCGGCCAGCGCCACGTCGTTCGGCGGCGACAATTGGACCGTCGACATCAGCGGCTTTGCGAACGCCTACTACACCACGGTGAGCTGCAACGGTGACGCGGTCGGCGGAACCGCCCTGGCGGGCCGCGCACTGGGTTGCGGCGGACAGCAGAACCGCACCACGATCGGCAACGGACTGTTGCCGGATGCGCTGACCACCAAATTCAGTACCCAACAGCAAGGCATCGATATCACGGCGCAGGTCAGTCTGATGGCCGCCGTTGCCACCTCCGATGCCCTGTCGGCGAACAGCGGTGTCGATGTGCGACAAGCATTCTTTACTCTTGGCACGCCCGATTTCGGCACGGTCAAGCTGGGCCGCGACTACGGCGTGTTCGGCTCCAACGCGACTCTCTCCGACATGACCCTCATCGGGGTCGGCGCGCCGGTCCAGGCCACCCAGCGCGGTCGTGTGTCGCTGGGTCACATCGGTGCCGGCTATACCTATCTCGGCAACTACGGTCAGATCGTCTACACCACGCCGGGCACCACTGGTTTAAGCTTCACCGGTGGCGTATTCAGCCCAGTCAACAACACTGGTATCTACGACTCACGCTCGGCGCCGCAAGTGCAGTTGCAGGTGTCGTATACCGATGGTGGCTTCAAGGGCTGGATCGGCGCGAAATCGCAACGGTTCTATGCGCCGACCGGTTCCGGCGTGCAGCCCGACAGCTTCACCATGACTGCCGCCGAGATCGGCGCCTCTTACAAAATTGGTCGTTTCGGCCTGCTGGGCAATGTCCAAAGCGGCCGCGGCATCGGCATCCTGACCGATGGTGACCAGGGCAATGCCAAGGCCACCAACTACCTGCTGCAGGGCACCTTCCAGCTTACCGACAAGCTCAAGCTGGGCCTCAACGGCGGCATCAGCCGCAACCAGGACGACCTCGCCAGCACGGCGAACTTCAAGTCCAACAGCAACGTCACCGCCGGCGTGTACTACGCGCTGACCAAGAGCGTGACGCTGAGCTTCGAGCTCAGCCAGACCCGCTCGAAAGACTTTGCCGGCAACACCGCGCGCATGAATGGTGCGTCGATTGGCGGCTTTGTCTTCTTCTGATTTGCCTGACCGAACCACAGGAGATTCACATGAAAAATCTGAATAATTTTCGTATCAGCGGACTGTTCGCGGCGATGTTTGTGTTGAGTGGTGCTGCGTTTGCCGCCGACAGCGCGGCGACTGCGGCCGACTACAAGCCGGTGACGAATGCCCGGCTCGTGAATGCGGCGAGCGACAACGGCTGGCTGATGTACCGGCGTGATTACGCCAGCACCGGCTATGCCCCGTTCGAGAACATCAATACCGACAACGTGACCAAGCTCAAGCAGGTCTGGGACTACAAGACCGCGTTCGAGCAGGGGCATGAGTCGCCGGCGATCGTCAATGGAGATTACCTGTTCATCACCACGCCGAAGAATGAGCTGGTGGCATTCCAGGCCAGCACCGGCAAGCAGTTGTGGAAATACCAGCACGATCTGTCCCAGGCCGGCCTGAAGACCGTGTGTTGCGATGTCGTCAATCGCGGCGTGGCGTTGTACGGCGACAACGTCTACATGGCCACGCTGGACAACTACGTGGTGGCGCTGAACGCCAAGACCGGCAAGGTGGTCTGGAAGAAGCAGCTGATACCGGCCGACGTGGGCTACGCGATGACCCTGGCGCCGCTGGTGGTCAAGGGCAAGGTGATCGTCGGCGAGTCCGGTGGCGAGTACGGAGCGCGCGGCTTCATCGAAGCGTTGGACGCGGAAACCGGCAAGCAGGCCTGGAAGACCTACACCGTTCCCGCACCCGATGAACCCGGTGGCAAGACCTGGCCCAAGGGCGCGTACAAGACCGGCGGCGGTGGTGCGTGGTTGACCGGCACCTATGACGCGCAGACCGACACGCTGTTCTGGGGCGTCGGCAATCCGGGCCCGTGGCTGGCCACGTTGCGTCCGGGCGACAACCTGTACACCGACTCGGTGATCGCCATGAATCCGGCCACCGGCAAGATCAAATGGCACTTTCAATACACTCCCAACGACACCTGGGACTATGACGGCACCAACGAAACCGTACTGACCGACATCGACTACAAGGGCAAGTCGTACAAGGCACTGGTCAGCGCCAGCCGCAACGGCTGGTTCTATGCGATCGACCGGACCAATGGCAAATTGATCTACATGGAGAAATTCGCCACGGCGACCTCCGTGAACGGCTCGAAGGACGGCAAAGTCACCACCGATCCGGCGATGCGCCCGACCGTCGACAAGGAAGTGTTCACCTGTCCCAGCTTCCTCGGCGGCAAGAACTGGTGGCCGATCTCGGTTGACCCGAAGACGCGTCTTGCCTACGTGCCGACCATGCATACCTGCATGACGATCAAGGGCACTACAGTCAGCTACAAGGCCGGACTGCCTTTCCTGGGTGAGAGCTTCAAGGTCGTGGCCGATCCGGCATTCAAGGGGCAGTGGGGCGAAGTACAGGCGATCGACGTCAACACTGGCAAGCAGGCGTGGAGTCATCCCTCGGCGTTGCCGTGGAATAGCGGCATGCTCAGCACGGCCGGTGGCCTGGTGTTCTCCGGCAGCGCGGACGGCCACCTGTATGCGTTCGATGCCAAGAGCGGCAAGGTGCTGTGGAAGAGCCCGCAGATGAGTTCGGGTGTCATCGGCGTGCCAAGTACGTGGAAGGTGGACGGCAAGCAATACGTGTCGGTCTACGCCGGCTGGGGCGGCGCCACGCCGATCTGGGGCGGCGACATGGCCAAGGATCCTGCAGTGCGGAACATACCGCTGGGCGGTCATTTTTACGTGTTCTCGCTGTAACCGGAGTGCTGGCATGAAGACATATCGTTTCCCTTCCAGGTCCCATCTGTGCCGCATCGGAATGGCCGCCGTACTTATGTACGGCGGCACCGCCGTCGCGGGCGAGCTGTCGGTTTGCATCGACAAAAGCAGCCCTACCGCGTCCATGGACCACCACCTCGCACAGGCCGTGGCCACCCACGAAGGCAACTCCCTGCGCGTTCATGAGTTTGATGGCAGCGGCGGCGACGAGGGCTTTGACCTGAAGGAGTTCAACAAGCTCGCCAAAGACAGTTGCACGTTGGTGCTGGGCTTTCCGATCGATGCCGACGAACATGCCGTACCGTCCGGCCTGCAGGCTACCGAGGCGTACGGTCACACCGGCTTCGTGCTGGTGACGCCGAAGGACAGCAAGGCCACCACGCTCGACCAGTTGCCGAAAAAGACCAGTGTGGCGGTGACCTACCAGACCACGCCGAACCTGTACTTCGCAGATCATCCCGGCCTGCAGGCGGACGTCCATCTGACCAACGACGATTCGATCAAGGCGTTGCAGACACATGCAGCAGGTGCGGCGATGCTGTGGCAACCAACGGTGGTGAATTATCTGTCCAGCCACCACCAGGCGGGTGGTTTCAGTTACCACCCATTGCACGAACCGCATGCGCAATTCGACCTGGTGGCGCTGTACAACAGCAGTCACGCAACTGCGGCGGCAGCATTCGGCCGAGCAATCGTGGCGATGACCGCTTCGGGCGAGCTGGCGCGGCTGCTCACGCCCTATGCCGAGGCGGGAAGGGCGCAGGCCTCGCAGCGCGGTGCGTCAGCATCGGTGCAGCTTTCTCACAAGGTTCAGTCGCTCGATAACGGTCGCGCAACCGCATCGAAGCAGGACGATGCGAGCCACCCTCCGGCGTTGTTTACCGAGACCCAGGCGGCGAGCGGCAAGCAGAAGTTCGAGGATCACTGCGCGTTCTGTCACGGGTCAACCCTGGCCGGTCGCGCCGGACCCGCACTCAAGGGACCGCACTTTGCTCCGGCCAAGGCTGACTTCCATGTCGGTGACATCTTCGGCATCGTTTCGAAAAACATGCCAGCTACCGAACCGGGCAGCCTGGCGCACGAGGATTATGTGGAGATCATGGCCTTTATCCTCCAGCAGAACGGCTACCCGGCCGGCAGCGATGCACTGACTTTCGAGGAGGCGACGGAGTCCAGGGTGCGGTTGATCTACCACGGCGAATGAATCGGCACCGCCGGCAGGCGAAGCTGATGTCGCGCACCAGCCATGCGCCCGTTGGCGCAGGATTTTCCAGAGTCTACGGGAGTGCCACGTGAATCAGCCAGGACGGTCACCGCCGCGACAGCGCGCGGCAATCCGCGGGCTTCATCTTCATCCGCTTGTCCTGGTTCATGCGGGGTGTGCGCTGCAACCAGTCATGGCGAAAGAAGCGGATTTTACCGCTACGGCTGCCGTGACCAATCTGCAGGCTGTAGAGGTCGATGCCAGTCGACTGGATCTTGCGCCGTTTGATGTTCCTGCCGCACTCAGCGGCACGGTGATCGTCAACGACGGCAATGCCCGCTATTTCGGACCCGGACCGGACCGCCGCCTCGTGCTAGGGGCTCGGTTGACGTTTCAGCTTGCCACAATGCAGGAGAACAAGATGTCGGATACCACGGTTGCAGTTGCCAAAGTGCTCGCCACGCCGGCTGCTGAGGAGTTGATCGAACGATTGCGCACACGCCACGGACCGCTGCTGTTCCACCAGTCTGGCGGCTGCTGCGATGGCTCCTCGCCAATGTGCTTTGCGCAGGACGATTTCATCGTGGGCGATCGCGACGTCAAGCTCGGGGAGATCGCCGGCGTAGCGTTCTACATGAATCCCGCGCAATACGAATACTGGAAGCACACGCAATTGATCATCGACGTGGTCGAAGGGCGTGGCGGCATGTTTTCGCTGGAAAACGGCGAAGGTGTCCGCTTTCTCACTCGTTCGCGGCTGTTCACCGACGACGAGATCAAGCAGCTGATCCGCGAAGGACGCTTCTGAGCAAGGCGCCTGATCAGCGGCGCCGGGATGTCGGGATGTCGGGATGTTGGCTTGTCCGTCTTGGCAACATCGGGCCGTCAACATCACGCCATGGTCGGCCGCAACTATCATTGCAATGCAATGCAGTGACGGTTGCCGAGCATCAAATGAACTGGCGACGACCCCGAATCTTTCCGGCAACGCTGAAGAATGGAAAGGAGTGTGTTTGATGGCAGCTCACAAGAAATCGCGGCGCTTTCGCGGACTCGGCCCACTATCGATCGCACTGGCGCTGATCGTCGCGAGCAGCTCCGTATTCGCACAAGAAAGCAGCCGCGAGACCAACCCCCAGAACGTCACCGCACTTGACCTGATCAGGGTGGTCGGCGTGACACCTGTCACCGGCACCGACATTGATCCCGGCAAGCTGCCGTATTACGTGCAGTCGACCAACGACGACCAGATGGATCGCGCGCAAGTACTCGACCTTACCGACTTCGCCAACCGTCGTTTTGTCGGTGTAACGACGAACGGCGCGCAGAACAACCCGCTGCAGGCGGATGTCCAGTTCCGCGGGTTCACCGCGACGCCGCTGCTTGGTGGCTCCGAGGGCATGTCGGTCTACCTCGATGGGGTGCGCGTCAATGAAGTGTTTGGCGATACGGTCAATTGGGACCTGATCCCGACTGGCGCCATTGAGCGAATGAGCCTGCTTGCCGGCGCCAACCCGGTGTTCGGCCTGAACACGCTTGGGGGTGCGATCTCGATCCAGACCAAGACGGGCTTCAGCGACCCAGGTACGCGCCTCTCCTTCTACGGTGGATCATTCGGGCGCACCAACGCCACCTTCGAGACCGCCGGCAACTCCGGCCGCTGGGGCTGGTACCTGATGGGCAATCGCTTCGACGAGGACGGTTGGCGCGACCAGTCACCCTCAAACGCTCGCAACTTTTACGGCACCCTGTCCTGGCGTAGCGAAGCCGCTACGTTCGACTTGCACCTTGGCCACGCGAAAACCGACCTGGTCGGTAACGGCAGCGCGCCGGTCGAGCTGCTCGCCGAACGCTGGAGAGGCATCTTCACGGCGCCGGACAACACCAGCAACGATATGGGTCTCATCAGCGGCCAGGGAACCGTTGATATCAACGACGCCACGAAGCTCTCGTTCACCGTGTTCCACCGCAAAGTCAAAACGCTGTCGTACAACGGCGATGCCAGCGATTTCGACGAGTGCGACGACGACGATGACATCCTTTGTGACGAGGACCACGACGACGCACCGATCATCGACCAGAACGGCAATACTGTTTCCTCCGACTTCGACGCGATCAACAATATCGGCCACCGGAACCAGACGAGCGACGGTGGTACCGTGCAGCTCGCATTCAACCAGCCACTCGGCCCTTTGGAGAACCAGTTTGTGGCGGGCCTGGATTACATGAACGGCCGCCTCGACTACAACTCGGCCCTGGAAATGGCAGTCCTGCAGCCAAACCGGGTGACGTCGTCCGATTCAGGCATCCTGATTCCGGCAGGCGCACTGAACGTCAATAGCCACACGCGCACGATCAGCCTGTACCTCACCGATACCTTGTCGATCACCGACCGCCTCGCACTGACGGTGTCGGCGCGAGGCAACCGGACACGCACCACGATCAACGATCCGACCGGTATCAATCCCGCGCTGGACGGCAAGCACCGTTTTTCGCGCGTCAATCCGGCGGCCGGACTCACCTGGCAATGGACTGACGCGGTGAACGTTTACGGCGGCTACAGCGAATCCACGCGCGCACCCACGTCGGTCGAACTAACCTGCGCGGACGAGGATGCCCCCTGCAAGCTGCCCAACCAGTTTCTGTCCGATCCGCCGTTAAGACAGGTTGTCGCCAAGAGCTGGGAAGCGGGCTTGCGCGGCAGGTTCGCCGGCGGCAACAACCTTGGCCACTGGCATGTGGGTCTGTTTCGCACTATCAACACCGATGACATCCTGTTTCAGGCCACCGGTGGAACGAAATCCAACGAGGGCTTCTTTGCCAATGTCGGGGACACGCGTCGGCAGGGCCTCGAGGCCAGCATCGCCGGCACCGCATGGGACCGGCGCCTGCACTGGTACGCAAACTACAGTTGGCTTGATGCGACTTATCGGACCAGCTTCTTCGAGAAGAGCGCCAACCACCCTGACGCCGATGAAGATGATGAGATATTCGTGCGCAAGGGTGACCGCATTCCCAGCCTGGTGCGCAACAGCTTCAAACTTGGCGCCGATTTTTCGATTACGCCGAAGTTGAGCATGGGTGGCGAAGTCATCGCGAACTCCGGCCAGTACCTGCGTAGTGACGAAGCCAATCTGCTTGGGCAGACCGGCGGATATGTGGTGGTGAACCTGCGAGCCAATTACGACGTGAATGCACACTTCAGTTTATTCGCACGTATCGACAACCTGTTCGACCGCCACTACGTCACGTTCGGAACACTTGGTGAACCCCACGAAGTCATGCCGCAATTTGACGACCCGCGCTTCTATGGCCCGGGCGAGATTCGCGGTGTTTGGGTTGGCTTCAAGGTTTCGCTATAGCTTCGTTTCCATTGGACGGGTAACAATAATGCTTGATCAATTTGAAAATCCCGATAGGCGCTTGATGAACGGCGCGGCCAGGGGCCTTGCTCCACGCGCATTCATTTGGCGCAGTCTCTCGGAAGCGTTGGTGCTTGTCTTGTTGGTCCTGCCTGCGGCTCATGCGGAGGATGTGCAGACCAATACCGCACGGACAACATCGTCTACGACGACGCTACCCGTGGTCGTGGTGACCGCGACCCGCATTCCACAGCCCGACTTCGACGTGCCCGCCGCGGTTGGCGTCGTCACGCAAGACAAGATCGCCGATGGCGCTCCGGCATCCGCACTTTCCCAGTCACTTGCGCGGATACCCGGGATTGTCGCGCAGAATCGCCAGAGCTACGCGCAGGATTCGCAGATTTCCATTCGTGGTTTTGGTTCACGCGCCTCCTTTGGCGTGCGCGGCATCCGCCTGCTGGTGGACGGCATTCCGGTGTCCGGGCCGGACGGGCAGGGCCAGACCGATCCCTTCGACCTTGCTACCGCGGAGCATATCGAGGTGTTGCGCGGGCCGTTTTCGGCCCTGTACGGCAATGCCGCCGGGGGCGTGATCCAGATATTCACCAAGGACGGCCCGGAGCAGCCGACGGTCGGGGCTTCCACGCTATTCGGCAGCTATGGCACCCGCATCCAGCGGCTGGATGCGGGTGGCACGGTCGGCAACTTCAACTATGTCGTGGATGGCACGCATTTCGAAACCGACGGTTTTCGTCAACACAGCAAGGCCGAGCGCGACAATCTGCGCGCGAAGTTCCGCTACGACATCAGCAAGGACGCTTCGCTGACGTTGCTGCTCAACGGCGAGAACCAGCCCTTCGCCGAGGATCCTTCGAGCCTGACCAAGCAGCAGGCACGGGGAGACCCAAGCTTCGCGGTGCCAGGCGTGTTCAAGTTCGGCGCGGGTGAAAGTCATCGTGACCGCCAGCTTGGCGCTGTATACGAGCAGCAAATCGGCCAGAGCGATCATCTGCATGTGATGGGTTACGGTGGTTCCCGGCGCGTGGTCCAGTTCCTTCCTTTCCGCGGCGGTTCCACCAATGGCGGCGGCGCGGTGGTCGACCTGAAAAACAGGTCCAGGGGCGGCGGTGTCCGCTGGGTGCACAGTTTTCCGCTCACCTCGACACCGCTCGACCTGATGGCGGGTGTCGAGTACGACCACCTGCGCGAGCTGCGCAAGGGTTGGGTCAATGATGCGGGCGTGGAAGGGGAGCTGCGTCGCAACGAGAGGGATTTTTCGAGTCAGGCCGGGGAATACGTCCAGCTCGAATGGAAGCCCGGCCGTTGGGTCATCGTCGCTGGCCTGCGTCATTCGAACGTCAAGTTCGGAAGTGACGATCACTACATGACGCCCGAAGATCCCGACGACAGTGGCAGGCGGAATTTTTCGAGTACCAATCCGGTTGCAGGCGTGCTCTACAAAATCAATCCGCATCTGAACGTCTACGCGAATTACGGCCAGGGCTTCGAAACCCCGACGCTCTCCGAGTTCGCCTATCGGCCCGACGGTCAGGCCGGCTTTAATCAAGCCTTGCAGCCAAGCAAGAGTCGCGACTATGAGACAGGGCTGAAGGGGAGCTGGGCTGCGACAAAATTCGACTTGGCACTTTTCAACATATCGACCACAAACGATATTGTCGTTGGCACATCCAATGACGGTCGCGACAGTTTCACCAATGCCGGAAGCACGAAGCGACACGGGCTGGAACTGAGCATTCAGCAGGCCTTTTCCGGCGGCTTCAGTGGTTACCTGGCCTATAGTTACCTGCACGCGACTTTCGATGGCGGAGCGCTCGACGGCCATCGAATGCCAGGCGTGCCGCGCCAGATGGTGTACGGCGAGTGGGACTGGCAGTACCGCCCGCTTGGATTTTCCACCTCGCTAAGCGCGCAGTGGCGTGATCGCGTTTATGTCGACAACAAAAACACGGACTTCGCCGGTAGCTACGTCGTGGTCGATTATCATCTGGCGTTCAGGCAAAACGCGGGCGGCTGGCAGGTCAGCGAGTTTGCAGGTATCAACAACCTTTTCGATCGCAACTACGTCGGTGCCGTTGTCGTCAACTCCGGCAACGGTCGCTTCTTCCAGTCCGCACCGGGCCGCAATTTCATGCTCGGCTTGAGTGCAAGTTACAAATTCTGATTTGCCCGATTACATACGATGTTCGCGGATGTCGCGACGGAGCGGGCACCCCCGCATGGAGGCTCTTTCGCGTTTGGCGTGGTTGAACTTCACGCCGCAACCTGTTGAGTCGCTTGCGTTCATGGGTTCTTCGGCAGGTGTTGGAGGTTGGAGCACATCAGGTAGCTGACGGTGGTCATGTGGTGGTCGGTGGCGTAGTCTCTGGCGCGAGCCTTGGCCGCCTGGGTGCGCCCATTGATCCCTTTGTGCAGAAACATTTTCTGATGGGCGTGACCATTATTTATGCTTCTAGACAACAGAGGACCATGCCATGCCGAAATACGTGATCGAACGTGATATTCCTGGTGCCGGGAAGTTGTCGCCCCAAGAACTAAAGGCCATTTCGCAGAAGTCTTGCGGTGTACTGAGCAATATGGGGCCACAGATTCAATGGCTCCAAAGCTACGTGACCGGCGACAAGATCTATTGCGTATACATCGCTCCGGATGAGGAAATGGTTCGGAAACACGCCGAGGAGGGGGGCTTTCCTGCAAATCGTGTGTCCGAAGTTGCCTCAGTCATTGATCCAACAACGGCTGAGTAGCGCCACCCGGCGACGCCGCTGACAACGGCAGCCCCCTTTTTAATGCCGACAGCCGGCGCGATCCGGGTGCGGGCAGGACCAAACGCGCCTATCTTTATGTATCGCGAAGTACCGACTCCCATCGTATTACGAGCGGGCTAACTCAAGGACCACACACAGCGCGGCATCGATGCCTGTCGCAGGTTGCCCGAGTCACTCCCATCCAGTCCAGCAGGAGCAAATCCATGTCCAGCACCTATCCGGTCGATCCCGAGTTTGCAGCATCTGCGCGCACCAGCCACGACAACTACGTACACATGTATGCCGAATCCGTCAGAGATCCGCAGGCATTCTGGGCCGGTATCGCCAAGCGCCTGGACTGGACCAGGCCGCCGACGAAGATCAAGAACGTCTCGTTCGACCGCAACGACCTGCACATCCGCTGGTACGAAGACGGCGAGCTCAACGTGTCCGCCAACTGCCTCGACCGCCAGCTCGAAAAGCGCGGCGACAAGGTGGCGATCATCTTCGAGGGCGACGACCCGAAGAACTCACGCCGGATCACCTACCGCGAGCTGCACGCCGAGGTGTGCAAGTTCGCCAATACGTTGAAGCACCTGGGCGTGGTCAAGGGCGACCGCATCGCGATCTACCTGCCGATGATTCCCGAGGCCGCGGTGGCGATGCTGGCCTGCGCGCGCCTGGGCGCAATCCACTCAGTGGTGTTCGGCGGCTTCTCGCCCGACTCGCTGGCCGGGCGCATCGTCGATTCGCAGGCCAAGGTGGTGATCACCGCCGACGAAGGCCTGCGCGCAGGCAAGCACATTCCGCTCAAGGTCAATGTGGACGAGGCACTTGAGCGCCCCGGCACCAACAGCGTGGAAACCGTGATCGTGGTGCGCCACACCGGCGGCGCGATCAACATGCAGTCGCCGCGCGACCGCTACTGGCACACGCTGATGGACGGCCAGAGCGCCGACTGCCCGCCCACCCCGGTCGAGGCCGAGCACCCGCTGTTCGTGCTGTATACCTCCGGCTCCACCGGCAAGCCCAAGGGCGTGGTGCACTCCACCGGCGGCTACCTGGTCTTCATCAGCTACACCCATGAACAGGTGTTCGACTTGCGCGAGGACGACATCTACTGGTGCACCGCCGACGTCGGCTGGGTCACCGGCCACAGCTACGTGGTGTATGGCCCGCTGTGCAACGGCGCCACCACGGTGATGTTCGAGGGCGTCCCCAACTATCCCGATTACAGCCGCTTCTGGCAGGTGGTCGACAAGCACAAGGTCAGCATCTTCTACACGGCGCCCACCGCGATACGCGCCCTGATGCGCGAGGGCGAGGAGCCGGTGAAAAACACCTCCCGCGCCAGCCTGCGGCTGCTCGGTTCGGTCGGCGAGCCGATCAACCCGGAAGCGTGGGAGTGGTACCACCGCGTGGTCGGCGAGGAGCGCTGCCCGATCGTGGATACCTGGTGGCAGACCGAAACGGGCGGCATCATGATTTCGCCCCTGCCCGGCGCGATCGCCACCAAGCCGGGCTCGGCCACGCTGCCGTTCTTCGGCATCAAGCCCGCCATCGTGAATGCCGACGGCGAGGTGAAGGAGGGGGTTGCCGAGGGCAACCTGCTGATCACCGATTCCTGGCCCGGTCAGGTACGCACCATCTACGGCGATCACCAGCGTTTCATCGAGACCTATTTCAGCGCCTATCCCGGCAACTACTTCACCGGCGACGGCGCCCGCCGCGACGAGGACGGCTACTACTGGATCACCGGCCGCGTCGATGACGTGATCAACGTGTCCGGCCACCGCCTCGGCACCGCCGAAGTGGAGAGCGCGCTGGTTTCCCATCCGAAGGTGGCCGAGGCCGCCGTGGTCGGCTGCCCGCACGACATCAAGGGACAGGGCATCTACGCCTACGTCACCCTGGTCGCCGGCGAAACCGGCAGCGACGAGTTGCGCAAGGAACTCATCGCCTGGGTGCGCAAGGAAATCGGGCCGATCGCCACGCCGGACTACCTGCAATGGGCGCCCGGCCTGCCGAAGACCCGTTCGGGCAAGATCATGCGCCGCATCCTGCGCAAGATCGGCGAGAACCAGCCCGACCAGCTCGGCGACATCACCACCCTGGCCGATCCCGGCGTGGTGAAGAATCTGGTCGACGAACGCTTGATCAAATGAGCTGGCTGCAGGAGCGCACCCTGTGCGCGAGCTTTTTCGTCACGTCACGAAAAGCATCGCGCACAGGGTGCGCTCCTGCATTCCCGGGGTCGATCCGACTGAACGTGGATTCGGCCATATATACGGCCATTTGATTTCGCTTGCTTCTCTTTGTTGCAACGCACTATAGTCGAGGCTCCCCTCTTGTTCCGGGAGCCCGACCATGGATCAGCCGCGCGCGCAGGGTTTGTACGATCCACGGCATGAGCACGACGCCTGTGGCGTGGGTTTCGTGGCGCACATCAAGGGGCGCAAGAGTCACCAGATCATCGCGCAGGGCCTGTCGATCCTGCGCAACCTGGATCACCGCGGCGCGGTGGGCGCCGACCCGCTGATGGGCGACGGCGCCGGCATCCTGATCCAGCTGCCCGACCAGCTCTATCGCGAGGAGATGGCCCGCCAGGACGTGGCGCTGCCACCGCCGGGCGAGTACGGCGTGGGCATGATCTTCCTGCCCAAGGAGCACGCCTCGCGGCGCGCCTGCGAGCAGGAGCTGGAACGCACCGTGCGGGCCGAGGGACAGCGCGTGCTGGGCTGGCGCGACGTGCCGGTCGACCACGCGATGCCGATGTCCGAGGCGGTCAGGGCCAGCGAGCCGGTGATCCGCCAGCTGTTCATCGGCCGCGGCCCGGACGTGATGGTCCCCGACGCGCTGGAGCGCAAGCTCTACGTGATCCGCAAGACCGCCAGCCACGCGATCCGCGCGCTGAAGCTCAAGCACGGGCGCGAGTACTTCGTGCCCTCGATGTCCACCCGCACCGTGGTCTACAAGGGCCTGCTGCTGGCCGGCCAGGTCGGCACCTACTATGCCGACCTCGCCGACCCGCGCGCGGTCTCCGCGCTGGCGATGGTGCACCAGCGCTTTTCCACCAACACGTTTCCGGCCTGGGAGCTGGCCCACCCGTACCGCATGGTCGCGCACAACGGCGAGATCAACACGGTCAAGGGCAACGTCAACTGGCTGAACGCGCGCACCGGCGCGATCTCCTCGCCGGTGCTCGGCGAGGACCTGGCCAAGCTGTGGCCGCTGATCTACCCGGGCCAGTCCGACACCGCCTCGTTCGACAACTGCCTCGAACTGCTGACCATGGCCGGCTACCCGCTGGCGCACGCGATGATGATGATGATTCCCGAGGCATGGGAGCGTCACACGCTGATGGACGACAACCGCCGCGCGTTCTACGAATACCACGCGGCCATGATGGAACCGTGGGACGGCCCGGCCGCGATCGCCTTCACCGACGGCCGCCAGGTCGGCGCCACGCTGGACCGCAACGGCCTGCGCCCGGCGCGCTACCTCATCACCGACGACGACCTGGTGATCCTCGCCTCCGAGGCCGGCGTGCTCGCCGTGCCTGAGCCGCGCATCGTGAAGAAGTGGCGGCTGCAGCCAGGCCGCATGCTGCTGATCGACATGGAAGCGGGGCGCATCATCGACGACAAGGAGGTGAAGGACCAGCTGGCCAATGCGCGGCCGTACAAGCAGTGGATCGAGCACATCCGCATCCGCCTGGACGACCTGCCGGTCGGCCACGTCGAGCCGCCCGCGGGCGAGCAGCTGGTGCAACGCCAGCGCATGTTCGGCTACACGCTGGAAGACCTCAAATTCCAGCTGCTGCCGATGGCGCACGACGGCCAGGAGGCGATCGGCTCGATGGGCAACGACGCGGCGCTGGCGGTGCTGTCGGAGCAGAACAAGTCGCTGTACCAGTACTTCCGCCAGCTGTTCGCCCAGGTCACCAACCCGGCGATCGACCCGATTCGTGAGCAGCTGGTGATGTCGCTGGTTTCCTTCATCGGCCCGAAACCGAACCTGCTGGACATCAACAACGTCAATCCGCCGCTGCGACTGGAGGTGGCCCAGCCGATCCTCGACGTCGCCGACATGGCGAAGATCCGCAAGATCGGCCGCTACTCCAAGGGCAAGTTCCGCAGCTTCGAGCTGGACATCACCTACCCGGCGGCGTGGGGCAAGCAGGGCATCGAGGCGCGGCTGGCCTCGCTGTGCGCGCAGGCGATCGACGCGATCGGCCAGGGCCACAACATCCTGATCGTGTCGGATCGCCACGCGGGCCGCGAGCGGGTGGCGATCCCGGCGCTGCTGGCCACCTCGGCGGTCCACCAGCACCTGGTCGGCCGCGGCCTGCGCACCAGCACCGGCCTGGTGGTGGAGACCGGCTCGGCGCGCGAAGTGCACCACTTCGCCCTGCTCGCCGGCTACGGCGCCGAGGCGATCCACCCGTACCTGGCGATGGAGACGCTGGCCCGCCATGCGGCCGACAGCGGCGCGATCGCCGCGGAGCAGGCGATCGCGCACTACATCAAGGCGATCGGCAAGGGGCTGCAGAAGGTGCTGTCCAAGATGGGCATCTCCACCTACATGTCCTACACCGGCGCGCAGATCTTCGAAGCGGTGGGGCTGAACAGCGAACTGGTGGAAACGTACTTCAGCGGCACCGCCAGCACGATCGAGGGCATCGGCCTGTTCGAGCTGGCCGCCGAGGCGCTGCGCCAGCACGAGGCGGCGTGGGCCCACGACGCAGGTCAGGCACTCGATGGCGGCGGCGAATACGCCTGGCGAGCCGATGGCGAAGCCCATCTGTGGACGCCCGATTCCATCGCCAAGCTGCAGCACGCCACCCGCGCCAACAGTGCGACGACCTATGCGGAATATGCGCGGCTGATCAACGACCAGACGCGCCGCCAGCTGACCTTGCGCGGGCTGTTCGAATTCCGCATCGATCCGGCGGCCGCGATCGCGCTGGACGAGGTGGAGCCGGCGGCGGAGATCGTCAAGCGCTTCGCCACCGGCGCGATGTCGCTGGGTTCGATTTCCACCGAGGCGCACGCCACGCTGGCGGTGGCGATGAACCGCATCGGCGGCAAGTCCAACACCGGCGAAGGCGGCGAAGACGAGGCGCGCTACCGCGACGAGGCGCGCGGCATCGCTATCGGCGAGGGCGCAACGCTGGGCAGCATCCTCGGCGCCGATCGCGTCGAGAGCGACCTCGCCCTCGAACCCGGCGATTCACTGCGCTCGCGCATCAAGCAGGTGGCCTCGGGCCGCTTCGGCGTCACCGCGGCGTACCTGGTCTCGGCCGACCAGATCCAGATCAAGATCTCGCAAGGCGCCAAGCCTGGCGAGGGTGGCCAGTTGCCGGGCCACAAGGTGTCCGACTACATCGCGCAACTTCGCTTCTCGGTGCCCGGCGTGGGCCTGATCTCGCCGCCGCCGCACCACGACATCTACTCGATCGAGGACCTGGCCCAGCTGATCCACGACCTGAAGAGCTGCAACCCGCAGGCCTCGATCTCGGTGAAGCTGGTATCCGAGGTCGGCGTGGGCACGGTCGCCGCAGGCGTGGCCAAGTGCAAGGCCGACCACGTGGTGATCGCCGGCCACGACGGCGGCACCGGCGCCTCGCCGTGGTCGTCCATCAGACACGCCGGCACGCCGTGGGAACTGGGCCTGGCCGAGACGCAGCAGACGCTGGTGCTGAACCGGCTGCGCGGGCGCATCCGGGTGCAGGCGGACGGCCAGATGAAGACCGGCCGCGACGTGGTGGTCGCCGCCCTGCTCGGCGCCGACGAGTTCGGCTTCGCCACCGCGCCGCTGGTGGTGGAAGGCTGCATCATGATGCGCAAATGCCACCTCAACACCTGCCCGGTGGGCGTGGCCACGCAGGACCCGGTGCTGCGGCGCAAGTTCGCCGGCAAGCCCGAGCACGTGGTGAACTATTTCTTCTTCGTCGCCGAGGAGGCGCGCGCGATCATGGCGCAGCTCGGCGTGCGCCGCTTCGACGAGCTGGTCGGCCGCACCGACCTGCTGGACGTGCGCCAGGGCATCGCGCACTGGAAGGCGCGCGGGCTCGACTTCAGCCGCGTGTTCCACCGCCCGGCGGTGCCCGCCGACGTGGCCTGGCGCCATGTCGAGGAGCAGGACCACGGCCTCGCCCGCGCGCTCGACCACGTGCTGCTCGACAAGGCGCGCACGGCGCTGGAGCAGGGCGAACGCTGCAGCTTCATCGTGGCGATCCGCAATACGGATCGTTCGGTCGGCGCGATGCTGTCGGGGGCGCTGGCGCGGCGGCACGGCCACGCCGGGTTGCCGGACGACAGCATCCACGTGCAACTCGATGGCGTGGCCGGGCAGAGTTTCGGCGCGTTCCTGGCGCGCGGCATCACCTTCGACCTGGTCGGCGAGGCGAACGATTACGTGGGCAAGGGGCTGTCCGGCGGCCGCATCATCGTGCGTTCGCCGAACGATTTCCACGGCTTCGGGCCCGAACACATCATCGCCGGCAACACGGTGCTGTACGGCGCCACCGGCGGCGAGGCGTTCTTCAACGGCGTCGCCGGCGAGCGCTTCGCCGTGCGCAACTCCGGTGCCACCGCGGTGGTGGAAGGCGTCGGCGACCACGGCTGCGAATACATGACCGGCGGCACCGTGGTGGTGCTGGGCGAGACCGGGCGCAACTTCGCCGCCGGCATGTCCGGTGGCGTGGCCTATCTGTACGACCCGGACGTGCAGTTCCAGGCGCGCTGCAATCTCGCGATGGTGGCGCTCGAGCCGCTGCTCTCCACGGTCGAGCAGGAACTGCGCGTGCCGCGCGAACTCTGGCACGCGCCGGTGCGCGGAGCCCCCGGCGAGACTGACGAGGCGATCCTGCGGCGTCTGCTGGAAAGCCATTTCCGCGCCACCGGCAGCTTCCGCGCCAAGGCGATCCTGCACGACTGGATCAACGCGCGCACGCACTTCGTCAAGGTGATGCCGCACGAATACCGGCGCGCACTGGGCGAAGCCGGCCGGGCGGCGACGGCGCCCGGCACACGAGCCATCACGGCCTGAGCGGCCCGGGGAGACAACGATCATGGGCAAGATCACCGGCTTTCTCGACTACCCGCGCGTGCCGGAACCCGGCGAGGCGCCCAATCTGCGCAAGCGCCACTGGCGCGAGTTCACCCCGCAGCTGGACGACGCCGGCGCGGCGATCCAGGCCGCGCGCTGCATGGATTGCGGCATCCCGTTCTGCCACCAGGGCTGCCCGGTCAACAACGTGATCCCGGACTTCAACGACCTGGTCTATCGGCAGGACTGGCAGCGCGCGATCGAGGTGCTGCATTCGACCAACAACTTCCCCGAGTTCACCGGCCGCATCTGCCCGGCCCCGTGCGAGGCGGCGTGCACGCTGAACATCAACAGCGATGCGGTGGGCATCAAGTCGATCGAGCACAAGATCATCGACAAGGCATGGGAGGAAGGCTGGGTGCGCCCGCAGCCACCCGCGCGGCGCACGGGCTGGAGCGTGGCCGTGGTAGGTTCCGGCCCGGCCGGCCTGGCCGCGGCACAGCAGCTCGCGCGTGCGGGCCACGCGGTCACCGTGTTCGAGAAGAACGACCGCGTCGGCGGGCTCCTGCGCTACGGCATCCCCGATTTCAAGTTGCAGAAGGAGCATATCGACCGCCGCCTCGATCAGATGCGCGTCGAGGGCGTGCAGTTTCGCCCTGGCGTGTATGTCGGCAACGCCGCCGACGCGAAGGACGGGCAGCTCGCGCTGACGCCGGCGCAGTTGCAGCAGGACTTCGACGCGGTGGTGCTGGCCGGCGGCGCCGAGACCCCGCGCGACCTGCCGCTGCCGGGCCGCCAACTGGACGGCGTGCACTTCGCGATGGACTTCCTGCCGCTGCAGAACCGCGTACTGGCCGGCGACGCGCTGGCGTCGCAGATCCTTGCCACCGACAAGCAGGTGGTGGTGATCGGCGGCGGCGACACCGGCTCGGACTGCGTGGGCACCTCCAACCGCCAGGGCGCCGCGGCGATCACCCAGTTCGAACTGCTGCCGCAGCCGCCGGCGCAGGAGAACAAGCCGCTGACCTGGCCGTACTGGCCGATTCGGCTGCGCACCTCCAGTTCGCACGAGGAGGGTTGCCGGCGCGACTGGGCGGTGGCCACCAAACGTTTCAACGACGACGGCAAGGGCCGCGTGCGCAGCCTGACCGCGGTGCGGCTGCAATGGCACGAGGGCCGCATGAGCGAGGTGCCGGACAGCGAGTTCGAGATCGAGGCGGACCTGGTCCTGCTGGCGATGGGTTTCGTGTCGCCGACGCAAGCCGTGCTCGATGCCTTCGGCGTGGACAAGGACGCGCGCGGCAATGCGGCGGCGAAGGTCGACGGCGGCGCCGCCTACCGCACCAGCGTCGACAAGGTGTTCGCCGCCGGCGACATGCGCCGTGGCCAGTCGCTGGTGGTGTGGGCGATCCGGGAAGGCCGCCAGTGCGCGCAGGCGGTGGACGAGTTCCTGATGGGCACGTCGCGCCTGCCGCGTTGACACAAGCGCCGTCGCGTCGCTTGTACCGCGACGCGACGGGCCGCACCATGAGCGGGATGACCGACACGCTCCCGCCCCTTCCCGCCGCCGCTGCCGCGCAACTGGACGACCAGACGGTGCACGTCTGGCATCTCGGCTACCGCCGCGCACCCGGTCGTCTGCCGTTGTTGCGGGTACTGGCCGCATATCTCGGCGTCGACGCCGACGAGCTGCAGCTCACGCAGGACGCGCATGGACGGCCGCGGCTCGATCCGCGCCACGGCACGGCACTGGATTTCAACTGGTCGCACAGCGGTGACCATGCGCTGGTGGCGATCGCCCGTGGCATCGCGCCGGGCGTCGACGTCGAGCGCCGGCGAGCCCGACCGCGTGCGCTGGCGCTGGCCCGGCGCTTCTTCGACGCGGCAGAGACGGCGGCGCTGGCGGCGTTGCCCGTGGACGCGCGCGACGACGCATTCCTGACGCTGTGGACGGCCAAGGAAGCGCTGCTCAAGGCGCATGGACGCGGCATCGGCTACGGACTGCAGCGGCTGCGCGTGGCGCCGCCGCCGCAACCATTGCAGCTGCTGCGCTTCGACGGCGAAGATGTCGGCGCCTGGCAACTGCAGCGGCTCGACCTCGCGCCGGAACTGGTCGCCGCGCTGGCCTGGCGCGGGTCGCCGCGCAAGGTGCGCGCGGCGACACTGCTTGCCGACATCGAATGATCGGCGCACTGTCACCCGTCGGCATGGCGTGCTGCCGGGCCAGCCAGCCGATTCTTCCCGCCCCGGAGTGGTTTCCGCGATGACCTTGCTCAGCGTCAACCTCAACAAGATCGCCGTCCTGCGCAACTCGCGCGGCGGCCGCAGCCCCGACATCTGCCATGCCGCGCAGACCTGCATCGAGGCCGGTTGCGGCGGCATCACCGTGCATCCGCGCCCGGACCAGCGCCATGTGCGGCCCGATGACGTCCGTGCGCTGGCCGCGATGCTGCGCGGGCGGGTCGAGTACAACATCGAGGGCAACCCGTTCGCGGGTCCGCGCGGCGATTACCCCGGCCTGATCGAACTCGCGCGCCTGGTCCGCCCGACCCAGGTAACCCTGGTGCCGGACAGCGACGGCCAGATCACCTCGGACCATGGCTTCAACCTGCGCCAGGACACCACCCGCCTGAGGCCGCTGGTCGATGAGCTGAATGCATTGGGCTGCCGGGTCAGCCTGTTCGTCGACGCGGGCAGCGGCGATTTCGAGCTGGCCGCGGCCATCGGCGTACAGCGCATCGAGATCTACACCGGCCCGTATGCGGAGGCCTTCGCCGAAGGCGACCCCGCGGCGGCGCTGGCGGCATGTGCCGACACCGCCCGCCGCGCCCAGCAGGCCGGCCTGGCGGTCAACGCCGGACATGATCTCAGCCAGGCCAACCTCGGCACCTTCAAGGCCGCGATCCCCGGCCTCGCCGAGGTCTCGATCGGCCACGCCCTGATCGGCGAGGCCCTGTACGAAGGGCTGGCCACCACCGTGCGCCACTACCTGCAGATCCTGCGCTGAGCCGTGGCGGACGTGCCCGGCAAGCGCTTCCCGCGAGCGACCCGTCGCTCAAGCGGGCACCTCCCGGGGTACGGCGTGGTGCCGAGCTCTGAAAACATAAGCCCCGCCGAAGCGGGGCTCTTGCCTGGATCGTTTTGCGCCGAGCTCAGCGTGCTTCGTTGAAGCCGATCTTCACCAGGTTGTAGCTCTTGGCGTCGGCCAGCACCCGCGCCACATACTCGTAGGCCACGTGGTCATCGGCGGCGATCTGGATCTCCGGCTGGTTCGGCAGCGACTGCTGGCCGATCACCGCCAGCTGCGCCTTCAGGCCCAGCTCGTCGACCGGCGTGCCATTCCAGTAGAACGCACCACTCTGATCGATCTTCAGATTGATCGGGCTGGGCGGATTGGAGGGCGGGATCACATCCTTGTTCGGCTGCGGCAGATCGACCTCGATCTTGTGCGCCAGGATCGGTGCCGTGATCATGAAAATGATCAGCAGCACGAGCAACACGTCGACCAACGGCGTGACGTTGATCTCCGCCATCGCACCGCCGCTGCTTTTGGTTGAAATCGCCATCTCGAATTATCCCTTCGGTGCGTCGGTGGTCATGAAGGCGACATGCACCATGCCCGAACCCTTCGCATCGCTGATGATCTTCTTCACCACCATGAACTGCACTTCGCGATCGGCACGGATCTGCAGCTGGGGCTGCGGCGTGAGCTGCGCTTCCACCAGCAGCTTGGCGCGCAGTTCCGCATCGGTCACCGGCTGATCGTTGAGGTACAGACTGCCATCGACCTTGATCGCCAGGTCGATCGGCGGCGTCTTCGGATCAGGCGTCTTGGCATTCGGGTTGGCGATGGGCAAATCGATCGTGACCGAGTGCGACATCAGGGGAGCCGTGATCATGAAGATGATCAGCAGCACCAACATCACGTCGACCAGCGGCGTGACGTTGATCTCCGACATCGGGCCCGTGGAATCACCACCTAGGCTTACGGCC
Source organism: Rhodanobacter sp. UC4443_H10 (assembly GCF_052978325.1). Taxonomy (NCBI): domain Bacteria; kingdom Pseudomonadati; phylum Pseudomonadota; class Gammaproteobacteria; order Lysobacterales; family Rhodanobacteraceae; genus Rhodanobacter; species Rhodanobacter sp. UC4443_H10. The sequence continues at coordinate 2,657,510 of NZ_CM129668.1, forward strand.
ATGGGTCAATCCCTCACTTCGTGCTTTCGATGCGCGAACCGGTTGCAAAGAAGTCATGCAGGTCGTTCGCGAACTCGTCGAAGCGGGCGTAGACCACGCGGTTCGAGCGGTTGAAGAAGTTGTACGCGAACAGCGCCGGGATGGCCGCGAACAGACCGAAGGCGGTCATGATCAGCGCCTCACCCACCGGACCGGCCACCGCGTTCATCGAGGCGTTGCCGGTGGCGGCGATGCCGATCAGGGCGTGGTAGATGCCCCACACGGTACCGAGCAGACCGACGAACGGCGCGGCCGAGCCCACCGTGGCGAGCAGGGTCATGCCGCCTTCCAGACGCATGCTCTCGCGAGCCACGGCCTGGCGCAGGGCGCGGTCGATGAACTCCGAGCGGCTCAGCGATTCCGCCAGGCGACCGGCGGTGCCGGTAGTGCTCTGCTGGTGGTGCGCCATTGCCGAAGCGGCTTCCAGCGCGATCTTGGAGAACGGCTCGCTCTTGGGCTGCGCTTCCAGCTCACGGATGGCGTCCTGGGTCGAGCCATTGCCCCAGAAACCGTCGATGACCTTGTCCGCCCGTGCCTTCACGGTGGCATTGCGAATGCCGTTGGCGATGATGAAGTACCAGGACAGGAACGACATCGCGACCAGGGTCACGAAGACCACCCAGCCGAGCCAGTCGAAGTTCTGCATCAGGTTCTCGAAGCCCATCTGTTTCATGGCTTCGGCGTTGGTATTGCCGGTTGCAGCAGGAGTCTGAAGGAACATAACGCTACCCTAGAAAAGTCAAGCGTGAACTGTGACCGTAATCGACTGTCGCCCGATTACGGCGGGTTGAAGTGGTTATCTCTAGCCACTGAGATTGAAGTTGATGGGGACACGAGCATAGCCCTCCACTTTCTTGCCGGCCTTCACCTCTGGATTGAACTTCCAGTGGCGCATGACCCAGTCCTTGGCCGCTCGATCCAGCTCGCGATAGCCGCTGGATTTCTCCACCTCGACGGACTTTGGCGATCCGTCCAGGCCAACCAGGATCAACAGGACCACCGTGCCCTCATGGCGCTGACGGGCGGCCATCGGCGGATACGGCGGACTCGGACGGGTGCCGTAGCTCAGGTCCGAACCGGCCGCGATATCCGGTGGCGGCGCCGGCGGCGCGGGAGGTGCCGGTGGCGGCGCCTGCACGGCATTGGCGGAAACCTCGGTCACCGGAGGCGGCGGCGTCGGCGGCGGCGGGGTCGGCGGCGGATTGACCTGCTGGATGATCTTCGGCGGCGGCTGCTTCGGCGGCTCCGGCGGCGGCGGCGGTGGCGGCGGCGGCGGCGGTGGCGGCTCGATGAAGCTGACCTGGACGATCTTTTCCTTTTCCTTGTGGTTTTGATTGGGCGGCGCCATCGGCGCCACGATCAGCAGGAAGGCAAATGCGTGCAGCCCGATGGCCACGGCCAATGCCCAGGTCCGCTTCCAACTAAAACGCCCGGTTTCTTCGTTACTAGAGGCCATCTGTCACTATCTGGAAGCTGATCAATCGGGGGATCGCATCGCCGCAGTGACCTGTCGGGAGCCGTCTGGTTGGACCTGACGGAACCCGCCACGGGTTTGCTGAAGCAATGCGCAGTGAAAGGTTTTCAACGTTACAACACGCCATGGCTTTTGTATAGCGCTGGCGGGGCGTGAAATGGACGTCCACGCTCGCCAGCGCTGCGCCGGATGGCTACTTGCCTGCAGCTCCCAGTTTCTTGAGCAATTCGTTGGCCCGGTCGGCGCTTTCCGGTTGCTGCGCGGCCTTCTTCAATGCGGCGACGCGCGCAGCCTTGTTGTTCAGCCCCCGCTCGCATTCGGCCAGCACCAGGTAGGCGTTGCCCATGTGCTTCACGCCCTTGCTGATGGCCTGGTTGACCATCGTCTTGGCCTTGGCGTAATGGTTGTTAGTCAGTTCGATGTTGGCGATCTGCAGCGCGGGCTCGCCGTCGGTGGCCAGCGGCAGCGCCTTCTGCAACGCCTGCGTGGCCGCCGGGATGTCGCCGGCCACGTAGTCGGCCTTGCCCAGCAGCACGTAGTTCTCCGCGCTGGGCTGCATGATCTGCTTGCTCATGCCTTCCTTGATGACGGCGACCGCCTTGTCCGCCATCGGCTTGGGCTCTTCGCTGGACAGCGCCTGGTTGTAGTACAGCGAAGCCAGCAGCACGTAGTCCGCTTCGTTGCCGAGCAGGCCCTTGGCACGGGCATCTTCCATGACCTTGATCGCCTCGGGGTATTTCCCCGCCTGCTGGAGCGCCTGGATGGCGGCCTCGACGACCTTCGGGTCATCCGGATGCGCGGCGAGGTTGTCCTGCGCCATCTGCACCAGCTGGTCGTTCTGCCCGCTGGCGGCATAGCTTGCCATCAGGATCTGGTCCCACTGCGGCTCGGGCTTGTCGGTCAGCGATTTGGCCTTCTTTACGGCCGCGATGGCTTCCGGGTACTTCTCCAGACGATACAGGTCGTTGCTTTCGACGGCATACGATTCGGCAGTTTCCTTCTTGCCCTCGGCACGCCACTTCTTGAGGGTGTCCAGCGAGGCCTGGTACTGGCCGTCGGCTTGCTGCGCGACAGCCATCATGTACTGCATGGCGAAGTAGTCGTCGTTTGGCAGCACGCCGTTGTCCAGGGCGCGTTGCAGCAGGCCGATCGCGGCCTTGAAGTCCTGCGCGTTGTACTTGAGCACGGCCAGCCCGCGCAGCGCCATGGCCTGGGCGTACTTGCTCTTGCTGTCGTCGAGCAGCTTCTGCAGGGTCGCCTCGGCCGTGGCGGCATCGCCCTTGTTGAGGGCATCGAAACCTTCCTGCAGCTGCTTCTGGTCCTGCGTCTTGGTGAGGTCGAGCTTCGGCGCGGTGCGCGTACTGTCGGGGTACTCGCTCGTCTGCTTGGACTTGTCGTCGTGCTGCTTCCGAGCCCATGCCGGGCTGGCGAGCAGACCAAGCAGCAAGGCCGCGGTGGCCAGCAGAGTGAAGCTTCGAAGCTGTTTCATGGGGTTCCTCATCGCAAGGCCGGTACGTGTCGACGCAAACAGGCGGGTCTTGCAGCGTAACCCTATCCGGGCCCGGATAACAAGTTGCGCTGCGGCATAAAAGATCTTTTCAGATCAACAGGTTAGGCACAAACTAAAGTGTCGCCGAAGGCCGCGCCCCCAGCCTTGCTCAGCGGCGGTCGGCGATCACCGGCTGCCGGCGCCTGCCACGTCACGGCAGGCGCCGGTGGTGCCTCGTCAGATATCCAGGTTGGCAACCTTGAGCGCGTTGGCCTCGATGAAATCACGCCGCGGCTCGACCGCCTCGCCCATCAGCATGGAGAACATCTGGTCGGCGACGATCGCATCCTCGATGCCGACCTGCAGCATGCGGCGGGTTTCCGGGTTGACCGTGGTATCCCACAGCTGCTCCGGGTTCATTTCGCCCAGGCCCTTGAAGCGCTGGATGCTGCGCCCCTTCTTGGCCTCCTCCAGCAACCAGTTGCGGGCGTCGACGAAGCGGAGGATGCCGCGCGAAGCATTGCCCCGGCGCACCACTGCATCGGGCTGGACCAGGCCGGCGATCTGCTGGTTGATCGCCAGGATCGGACGGAACTCGGCGCTGCCGAAGAACGGCTGCGGCAGGAACCAGGTGTGGCTGAGCCCGTGCTGTTCGCGGATTACCTCGATGGCCGCCGGCTGCGCCGCGCCGGCGGCCTCGGCGTGCGCCGGTCGCAGGCGCAACGTGTAATGCGGCTTGCCCAGCCCGCTCGCGCTGAGCTTGAGCGTCACGGCGTCCAGCCAACCCTGCATGGCCTCGGCATCGGCCCACAGCGCCGGCACCAGCGGCGGATGCTCCAGCATCGCGGTGAGCACCGCGGGGTCGAAGCGATGTGCCAGTCGGGCGATCTGGTCCAGCGCGCTCTGGTAGCCGCGCAGCAGCTTTTCCAGCGCCTCGCCGGTGATGGGCGGCGCCTCGGGGCTGTACTCCAGCGCAGCGTTGTCCACCGCGCTGGAGATCAGGTAGTCGTTCAGCGCAGTGTCGTCCTTGATGTACAGCTCCTGCTTGCCCTGCTTCACCTTGTACAGCGGCGGCAGGCCGATGTAGATGTGGCCGCGCTCGATCAGCTCGGGCATCTGGCGGTAGAAGAAGGTCAGCAGCAGGGTGCGGATGTGCGAGCCGTCGACGTCGGCATCGGTCATCAGGATGATGCGGTGATAGCGCAGCTTGTCGGGGTTGTACTCGTCCTTGCCGATGCCGGTGCCGAGCGCGGTGATCAGGGTGCCTACCTCGGCCGAGGCCAGCATGCGGTCGAAGCGCGCCTTCTCGACGTTGAGGATCTTGCCCTTGAGCGGCAGCACCGCCTGGGTCCTGCGATTGCGGCCCTGCTTGGCCGAACCGCCGGCGGAGTCACCCTCGACCAGGAACAGTTCGCACAGCGCCGGATCCTTCTCCTGGCAGTCGGCCAGCTTGCCGGGCAGGCCGGCGATGTCCAGCGCGCCCTTGCGCCGGGTCATCTCGCGCGCCTTGCGGGCGGCTTCGCGGGCACGGGCGGCGTCGACCACCTTGGAGGCGATCGCCTTGGCTTCGTTCGGGTGCTCCAGCAGGAATTCGCCGAGCTTCTCGTTGACGACCTGCTCCACCACCGTCTTGACCTCGGAGGAGACCAGCTTGTCCTTGGTCTGCGAGGAGAACTTCGGGTCGGGCACCTTGACCGACAGTACCGCGATCATGCCCTCGCGCATGTCGTCGCCGGACAGGGCGACCTTGGCGTTCTTGGCCAGGCCTTCCTTCTCGATGTAGTTCTGCAGCGAGCGGGTCAGCGCGGCGCGGAAGCCGGTGAGGTGGGTGCCGCCGTCGCGCTGCGGGATGTTGTTGGTGAAGCAGAACATCGTCTCGTTGTACGAGTCGGTCCACTGCATCGCCACCTCCACCACGATGCCGTCCTGCTCTGCGGTCAGGCTGATCACGTTCGGGTGCAGCGGGGTCTTCATCTGGGACAGGTGCTGCACGAAGGAGCGGATGCCGCCCTCGTACGCAAACGTGTCCGAGCGCCCTTCCCCGCGCTCGTCTTTCAGCTCGATGGTGACGCCGGAGTTGAGGAAGGCCAGCTCGCGCAGGCGCTTGGCGAGGATCTCGTAGTGGAAGTCGATGTTGCTGGTGAAGGTGGCCGGGCTGGGCAGAAAACGAACGGCAGTGCCGCGCTTGTCCGACGGGCCGACCTCCTTCAGCGGGAACAGCGGCTCGCCGAGCGAGTATTCCTGCAGGTATTCATGGCCGTCGCGGTGGATGGTCAGCCACAGGTGGTCGCTGAGCGCGTTCACCACGGAAACGCCCACGCCGTGCAGGCCGCCGGAGACCTTGTAGGAGTTGGCGTCGAACTTGCCGCCGGCATGCAGCACCGTCATCACCACCTCGGCGGTGGAGCGGTGCTCCTCCGGGTGCATGTCGACCGGGATGCCACGACCGTTGTCGGCGACGCTGACCGAACCATCCTCGTGGATCATGACCACGACCCTGTCGCAGTAGCCGGCCAGGGCTTCGTCGATCGAGTTGTCGACGACCTCGAACACCATGTGGTGCAGGCCAGTGCCGTCATCGGTATCGCCGATGTACATGCCGGGGCGCTTGCGCACCGCCTCGAGGCCCTTGAGTACCTTGATGTTGCTCGAATCGTAGTGGGATTCGTTGAGGGGTTCGTTCATGCGGAGGTCGTTTCCTGGCGCCAGCGACCCGGCCCGACGCGGCGCCGTGATCGGCCGGGCAAGGGTTATGCAACCTGCGAAAGGTGCAACCCTTCGATTATAGCAGGCGCGCTATCTGGCCTTGTTCCACGTGGAACACGCGTGCGGAGGTCGCCTGCAACGCCGGCGGCAATTCGGTGCCGGTCAGCAGCACCTGGGCGTGGACGTCTTGCAGTTCGGCCACCACAGCCGCCTGGTGCGACTGGTCCAGCTCGGAGGCAAGGTCGTCCAGGCACACCACCGGCCAGTCGCCATGTTCCTGTGCATACAGGGTAGCTTGCGCCAATACGCAGGCCAGCGCAGCGAGCTTCTCCTGGCCGCGCGACAGGTGCTCGCGCAGCGGGGCCCGTTCGAAAGAAAGCGTCCAATCGGCGCGGTGTGGACCCAGGCTAGTGTGCCCCCGCGCCTGATCCCGGCCGCGCTGCGTCGCCAGCTGATCGGCAAGCGGCAGCTCGTCCGACCAGCCACGGCGATAGCGCAGTTCCATCGCGCCCAACTCCGGCAGCAAGGCCGCCATGCTGACTTCGAGGCAAGGTCGCAAGCGGTCCAGGTAAGCGCGGCGCTGCAGGTCGATGCGTTCTGCGGCCTGCGAAAGCTCCCGTTCCCACGGTTCGCACAGGTCATCCGACGGCGTCACTCCCGCGCGCAGCAAGCTGTTGCGCTGCTTCAGCGCGCGCTGGCAGCGACGCCACAGCGCCAGGAAATCCTGTTCCACGTGGAACACGCCCCAATCGAGATAGCGCCGACGCTCCTCGGCCGGGCCGGCGATCAGCGCATGTGAGCCAGGCTCGAAGCAGACCACCGCGCAGGCCTGCACCAGCTCGCCGATCGACGCGGCCTCGCCGTTGATACGCGCCTCCCAGCGCGCGCCCGAACGCCCCAGCCCCAAGCGTTCGACATCAGACTCATCGCGGTGGCGCACCTCGGCAAACAAGGCCAGTTGCGCCATGCCCCGCTGCACCAGCGCCTCGCGCGCGCCGGAACGAAACGAGCGTGCGTGCGAAAGCAGAAAAGCGGCCTCCAGCACGCTGGTCTTGCCGGCACCGTTGTCGCCGATGAACACGTTGATTGCCGGGTCCAGCGCCAGGCTGACATCGGTCAGGCAGCGCAAGCCGCAGATACGCAATTGTTCCAGCCTCATGCGGACCGACACCCCAGACGACAACGCCGGGGCTCCCTGCGGAGACCCCGACGCTGCTGGTGACGACGCCTGATCGCAACGACCACGAGAGCCGCGTCAGAGCCGCAGCGGCATGATCACATGGCGCGCCTGCTCGTTGTCGTGCTCCTGCACCAGGCAACTGGACTGCGCATCGCGCAGGCTCAAGCGCGCCTTGTCGCCGCGCAGGGCCGCGAGGGCATCGAGCAGGTAACCCACGTTGAAGCCCACCGCCAGGTCGGAGACATGGGTGTCGGCCTCGACCTCCTCCACGGCTTCTTCCTGTTCCGGGTTGTGCGCCACGATGCGCAGCTTGCCTGGCGACAGTTCGAGCCGCACGCCGCGGTATTTCTCGTTCGACAGGATCGCTGCGCGCTGCAGCGCCCCCCGCAGCACTTCGCGGTCCAGCGTGGCGGTCTTGTCCGCACCCAGCGGAATCACCGCCTCGTAATCCGGGAAGCGACCGTCGATCAGCTTCGACGTGAAGGTGACATTGCCTCGGCGCACGCGCAGATGGTTGCGGCCGAACTCCAGCTCCACCTCGCCGTTACCGCCTTCCAGCAGGCCGATCAGCTCGTTGACGCCCTTGCGCGGGATGATGATCTGGCGGCGGGTGCTCACCGAGCTCTGCAGCTCCGTCTGCTTCATCGCCAGGCGATGGCCGTCGGTGGCCACGCAGCGCAGGCTGTGTTCCTGCAGGTCCAGCAGCATGCCGTTGAGGTAGTAGCGCACGTCCTGGTTGGCCATGGCGAACGCCGTGCGCTCCATCAGGTCGCGCAGCACCTCCTCCGGCAGGTTGACCTTCTCGACCACCTCGATCTGGTCCACCGTGGGAAATTCGCTGGCCGGCAGCGTGGTCAGCGTAAACCGGCTGCGTCCGGCGTGCAGTGCCACGCGGTCACCGTTCAACTTCAGCTCGATATGGGCGCCGTCGGGCAATGCGCGCACGATGTCGAACAGCTTTCGGGCCGGGATGGTGATCTCGCCGTCGGCGAGCTTCTCCGCCTCGGTGACCGCGATCATCTCGACTTCCAGGTCGGTACCGGTAAGCGAGACCTGACCGTCTGCCACCTTGAACAGCAAGTTGGCCAGTACCGGCAGCGTCTGGCGCCGTTCGACCACACCCACTACCTGTTGCAGCGGCTTGAGCAGAGCTTCACGTTGGATGCTGAATTGCATGGTGGGCTTCCCTTTACCTGCTGTTCTTTCTTTTGAAAAGAAGTGTAGTGGCTGTTGTTGTACTTGTGGAGAACCGGTCTTTGTCGTTTTTTGTCCGCAAAATCAACTTGTTACGATCTGTTTTCTGTGTGCAGTGCAGGCCGGCCAGGCAGTGCATGACTTGTGGATAACCTGGCAGGTCCATTCATCCACCCATTATCCACAGCTTGGCCCCAACTTGCCCCGCATTCTCGCGCATTCCCGGCGCGCAGGCCCGCCCGCGCGCGCGTCAACCGGTGAGCGTGCGGATCAACTGTTCCCAGTCCTGGCGCATGCGCACGTCGGTTTCGAGGAACTTGCGGATCGTCTTGCAGGCGTGCATCACCGTGGTGTGGTCACGCCCGCCGAACGCCTCGCCGATCTCGGGCAGGCTGTGCTCGGTCAGTTCCTTGGACAAGGTCATCGCGATCTGCCGCGGCCGCGCCAGCGAGCGCACGCGCCGCTTGGAGAGCAGGTCCTGCAGGCGCACGTTGAAGTATTCGGCGGTGATCTTCTGGATGTTGGCGATGGTGACCGCCTGGGCGTGCGTGGCCAGCAGGTCGCGCAGGGTCTCCTCGGCAAAATCGGTGGTGATGGGCCGCCCGTAGAAGTTGGCACGCGCCGCCAGCGTGTTGAGCGCGCCTTCCAGGTCGCGCACGTTGGAGCGGATGCGCTTGGCCAGCAGCATCGCCACGCTCTCGTCCATGGCTACGCTCTTGTCGTGTGCCTTGGACAGCAAAATTGCCGCGCGCGTCTCGAAATCCGGCGGTTCGATCGCCACGCTCAGGCCCCAGCCCAGGCGCGACTTCAGGCGCGGCTCCAGCTTGTCCACTTCCTTGGGATAACGGTCGCAGGTGAGGATGATCTGCTGCTTGGACTCGAACAACGCGTTGAAGGTGTGGAAGAATTCCTCCTGCGTGGTGTCCTTGCCCGCGAAGAACTGGATGTCGTCGATCAGCAGCGCGTCGACCGAACGGAAGCGGCGCTTGAACTCGTCCATGCTCTTGGCGCGCAAGGCTTCGATCATCGAGCCGACGAACTGCTCCGAGTTCAGGCACATCACCTTGCAACCCGGGTTGCGCTCCAGCATCAGGTTGCCGGCGGCGTGCATCAGGTGGGTCTTGCCCAAGCCGGTGCCGCCATACAGCAGCAGCGGGTTGTACGCGCGCCCCGGATTGGTGGCCACCTGCATCGCGGCGGCCTTGCCGAGCTGGTTGGACTTGCCCTCGACGAAGGTTTCGAAGGTGTAATGCGGGTCGAGATTGTGGTGGAAAGCCTGCGTCGCCGCCGCAGGGGCGGGCCGGGTGGGCGTGGCTGCTGCCGATTTGGCCGGCTCCGCCCGACGTACACTGGAACCCACCTCCAGCCGCACCGGCATGGCGCGGCCAGCCAGCTGCCCCAGTACCTGCTCGATTTGCGCCAGGTAGCGCTGGCGCACCGTGTCCAGCGTGTAGGAATTGGGGGCGAACAGCTGCAAGCCGTCGGCATCGTCACGCGCCTGCAGCGGCATCAGCCAGGTGTGCAGGTCTTCGGCGCTCAGATCGCCTTCCAGACGCTCAAGGCAGCGCCGCCACAGATCACTCATGAATTCGATCAACCACGACTTGGGGCGCTTGCGCGCAGGGTGATGGGCTAGTCTAGCAGCAGCCCCCGCGGTGCCGGACCGGCGCCGTCGCCGCGTCGCGCAAGGCGCGGGCTGGCGCGATTTGACAGCCGCGGCTCCGACCGGACATACTCTCCAACCTTTTACTCACATTCCCTTCGGAGCAACCCATGAAGCGGACTTTCCAGCCCAGCAAGCTCAAGCGCGCCCGTACCCACGGTTTTCGCGCACGCATGGCCACCGCCGACGGCCGCAAGGTGATCAACGCCCGTCGCGCCAAGGGCCGCAAGCGCCTGATCCCGTAATCGGGCGCGGCGTGATGTCCAGCGCCGGTCTGCCGCGCGAGGCGCGGCTGCGTCGGCCCGGTGAATTCGCCGCCTTGCGAAACAGCAGCGGACGCGCAGGCGGCCGCTGTTTTCATTTGCGCTATCGCGACAACGAGCTGGGCGGCGCGCGGCTGGGCCTGGCCATTTCCAAGCGGGTGTCCAAGCGCGCAGTGGAGCGCAACCGGATAAAGCGTCTGGTGCGCGAGTCGTTCCGGCGCGTGCGCCACCGCCTTCCCGCGATCGACCTGATGGTGATGGCGCGCGAACAGGCCGCCGGCGTGCCCGGGCCGGAGTTGCTGGGCGAGCTGGAAGCCCTGTGGCAAAAGCTGCCGGCCCGCGCGGCTGACCCGGCCGAACCATTGAAGCGAATCGACGGTCCCCCCACAATCGAGCGCTGACCTTTTTCCAAGCTTCCGCGGCGAGACCCTCGAGTCGTGGCGTTACCCGGATCTGCTACGCGATGAATCAAACGCGCAACTTCCTCCTGTTTGCCCTGCTGGCCGTGGCCTATTTGCTGTTCATGGCCTGGGAAAACGACCACGCACCCAAGCCGGCGCCGACCCCTGCAGCCACTGCCAGCCAGGCCGTCCCGACGTCGGCGGACGGCAGCGTGCCCGCCGCGATGGCGGTCGCGTCGAGCGCCGCGCCTTCGAGCACGGCGGCAACCGTCGCCACCCATGAGCCATCGGCACCCGCGAGCGCGCAGCTGATCACGGTCGACACCGACGTCCTGCACCTCACGATCGACACCCGCGGCGGCAGCCTGGTGCACGCCGAACTGCTGGCCTACCCGCAGCAGGCGCCGACCCACAAGAACCCCACCCCGCCGCCCGTCGTGCTGCTGGACAACAGCCCCACGCATTACTTCGTGGCGCAGAACGGCCTGGTCAGCAGCAGCGACACCGCGCCGGCCGACCAGCCCAACCACCTGGCGCTGTTCCACAGCGAGAAGACCAGCTACACCCTGGCGCCGGGCCAGGACGAACTCCAGGTCGCGCTGACCTGGCGCGACGCCGCCGGCCTGGCGGTCACCAAGACCTACACCTTCAAACGCGGCAGCTACGTGGTGGGCCTGAGCCAGCGCATCGACAACGGCGGCAACACGCCGTGGCAGGGCAACGCTTACCAGCAACTGCAGCGGATCGCGCCGCCCAAACCGTCCAGCTGGTTCAGCCATTACACCGATCCCGAGCAGCGCAGCTTCATCGGTGCGGCCTGGTACACCGGCGAGAAGTTCGAGAAGCTCGGCTTCAAGGATTTCGGCGAGAAGAAAGACGCGCTCGACAGCGAGATCAAGGGCGGCTGGGCGGCGATGCTGCGACTGTACTTCGTCACCGCGTGGATTCCGCCGGCCAGCCAGACCAACCACTACGTCACCCAGACCATCGATCCGGACAGCGCCCACCCGCGCTACCTGATCCGCACGATGAGCCCGACGCTGAACGTGGCCGCCGGGCAGAGCCTGACCACCGAAGCGCGGTTGTACGTGGGCCCGAACCGGCAGGGCACGCTCGATGCGATCGCTCCCGGGCTCGATCTCACCATCGACTACGGCATGTTCAAGGCCATCGCCGTGCCGATGCACTGGATCCTGTCGCAGTTCCACGCGATCACCAGGAACTGGGGCGTGGCGATCATCCTGCTGGTGCTGCTGATCAAGGGCCTGACCTGGAAGCTCACCGCGATGCAGTACCGCTCCAGCGCGCGCATGCGCAAGCTGACGCCGCGGCTGCAGGCGCTGAAGGAGCGTTACGGCGACGACCGCCAGAAGATGCAGCAAGCCACCATGGAGCTGTACAAGAAGGAGAAGGTCAACCCGATGGGCGGCTGCCTGCCGGTGCTGATCACGCTGCCGGTGTTCTACGGCCTGTTCTTCGTGCTCGAGTACAGCCTGGAGCTGCGCCACGCGCCGTTCCTGTGGATTCCCGACCTCAGCGCGCCCGATCCGTGGTACATCCTGCCGATCATCTACGCCATCGTGATGCTCGGCACGCAGTGGCTGAACCCCGTCGCCGCGGGCATGGACCCGACCCAGGCGAAGATGATGAAGGTGATGCCGTTGCTGTTCACCGTGATGTTCGCCTTCTTCCCCGCCGGCCTGTGCCTGTACTACGCGGTCAACGGCCTGGTCGGGCTGGGCCAGCAGTGGTGGGTGACCCACCACATCGATCGCGAAGGCGAGGCCAGGGCCAAGGCGGCGTAGCTCTTCGCCGAACGGGCAACCGACAGCCGCGACCGGGCGACCGTCGCGGCTGTTTCGTTTCTGGCGTCGCGGCGGAGTCGAAGGACATCGCATCCATCCCGACTCGCACCGCCCTGTAAAGTCCACCCATGACCACCGAGACCACCGACACCATCGCCGCCATCGCCAGCGCCCCCGGCGCGGCCGGCGTCGGCGTGTTGCGCGTCTCCGGTCCCGCCGCGCCAGCCATCGCGCAAACCCTGCTCGGCCGCGCACCGCAACCTCGCCATGCCCACTTCGCCGCGTTTCGCGATGGCGCCGGCGAACTGATCGACCGCGGCTTGCTGCTCTACTTTCCCGCCCCCGCCTCCTACACCGGCGAACATGTGCTGGAGCTGCAGGGCCACGGCAGCGCCGTGCTGCTGGACGCATTGCTGCGCCGCTGCTGCGAACTTGGCGCGCGACTGGCGCGCCCAGGCGAGTTCACCGAACGCGCATTCCTCAACGGCAAGCTCGACCTGGCCCAGGCCGAAGCCGTCGCCGACCTGATCGCTGCCCGCTCGCAGGCCGGTGCGCGGGCCGCGCTGCAATCGATGGAAGGCGTGTTCTCGCGCAAGGTCGGCGCGCTGCTGCAAGCGCTGATCGCGCTGCGCGTGCACATCGAGGCGGCGATTGATTTCCCCGAAGAGGAAATCGACTTCCTCGCCGACCCCGCCATCACCGCGCAACTCGCCAAGCTGCGCCGCGAACTGGCCGACCTGCTGCGTGAAGCGCAACGCGGCGTGCGCCTCAACGACGGACTCAAGGTGGCCATCATCGGCCGCCCCAACGCCGGCAAATCCAGCCTGCTCAACGCGCTGGCCGGCAGCGACCGTGCCATCGTCACCCCGATCGCCGGCACCACCCGCGACGTGCTGCGCGAAAGCCTGAGCCTCGACGGCATCGTGCTGGAACTGGCCGACACCGCCGGCCTGCGCGACACGGAAGACGAAGTCGAACGCGAAGGCGTGCGCCGCGCCCACGGCGAACTGCAACGCGCCGACGTTGCCCTGCTGGTCACCGACGCCGCGCACGCCGGCGCCGACCTCGCCTTCTTCGCCGCGTTGCCGTCCCAGGTAGAGCGCATCGTGCTGGTCAACAAGATCGACCGCGACGGCCTCGCCGCACATGACGAATGGCGTGAAAGCGTCTACTGGCTATCGGCCTCTGCCAGAACCGGCGACGGCCTCGATCTCCTGCGCGACCACCTCAAGCACGTCGCCGGCGCCGGCAGCGGCGAAGGCGCCTTCAGCGCCAGACGCCGCCACGTGCTCGCCCTCCAGTCCGTGCGCGACCATCTCGATCGCACCGCCGCCATCCTTGCCACCACCCGCGCCGGCGAACTTGCTGCCGAGGAATTGCGCCAGGCCCAGCACGCGCTGGGCGAAATCACCGGCCACTACAGCAGCGACGACCTGCTGGGCGCGATCTTCAGTTCGTTCTGCATCGGCAAATAGCCCGTCGGGGCCGCTACGCGAGGAACCTGTCCAGCTCGCGCCCGGTGGGCATGCCGCCCTGCGCGCCCAGCTTCGTCACCGACAGCGCGGCGGCCGCGCAGGCCTTGCGTACCGCTGCGGCCAGGCCTTCTTTCAGGAACACCGCCAGCGTCGCGTTGAAGGTGTCTCCGGCGCCGGTGCTGTCGACCACGTCGACCTTGAAGCCGGGCTGGTGCAGCGGTTCGCCCTGTTCGCGATACCAGGCGCCTTCGCCGCCGCGGGTGAGCACGACCGGGCATGGGGCGCGTTGCATCAGCGCCTTGAAGTCTTCGGTGGGATCGGCGCCGAGCAGGATCGCCAGCTCGTGCTGGTTCGGGGTGACGTAGCGGGCGAGTTTGAGCCAGTCGATGGGCAGTTTTTGCGCGGGGGCAGGATTGAGGATCACCGGCACCCCGAGGCGGTGGCCCAGGCGCACGGTGGCTTCGACGGTTTCCAGCGGGATTTCCATCTGCACCAGCACGGCGTCGGCCCGTTCGAGCAGCGAACGCGCGGCTTCGACGTGGGCGGGCGTGACGCGAGTGTTGGCGGCGGGCACCACGATGATCTGGTTCTCGCCGCCGGCGACGGTGATCGAGGCGGTGCCGCTGGCGCTGTCGTCGAGGCGCGCGACGTGGGTCAGGTCGACGTGTTCGGCGGCGAGGCCGGCGTGCAGCTGGTCGCCGAAGGCGTCGCGGCCGAGCGCGCCGACCAGGGCTACCTCGGCGCCCAGCCGCGCGGCAGCAACCGCCTGGTTGGCGCCCTTGCCGCCGGGCACGGTGAGGAAGCGTTCGCCGAGGATGGTCTCGCCGGGGCCGACGAAGCGCGGCGCCTGGGTGACCAGATCCATGTTGATGCTGCCGACGACGACGATGCGGCTCATGCGTGCTCCACGGCGGACGGGCTTTCAGGATGAATCCGAAAGCTTACCCGTTGGCGCGACGAGTTGGGTGCGACCGCGACCCCGCAGGAGCCCGCTCGCGGGCGATGCTCTTAATGCTTTTGCGATTCCCGATTCCCGGCCAAAAAGGCATCGCCCGCAAGCGGGCTCCTACGGGAGGAGGGGTTCAGGGCGAGGGCGCGCGACCGAGGCCGCTGGCATCGCCGGGCAGCAGGGCCGGGGCGGGGCCGGCCACAGCCAGCAGGGATTGGGCGTAGCTGTCTTCCATGCTGATGGTGGAGACCTCGTCCCAGCTGAAGAACGAGACCTCGCGCATCCACTCCGCGTCCGGGCTGAGTTCCTGCATGTAGAAGCCGTCGTCCTCGACGCTGACCAGCCGGCCGATGTAGCAGACCTCGGACTCGTCCTCGCTGTCCACGTGCACGCCGATCACCGGTGCCTGGGCGCCGGCGGCCTGGACCACCTCGCGGATGCTGTCCAGCGGGAAGCCGCGCGGCATCCGCGGCAGGATGTGCTTGAGCGCCAGCGCCTTCTCGAAGAAGGCATGGTGCTTGTCGGGTGCTTCGAGCTCGGAGATGTCGCGGTGCCGCATCACGTACATGCCGTCGTAGGTGATGCCGTCGCCGACCACCCAGAGCAGGAAGAACTCCCGCCCCACCCCGCCCACGTAACCGCAGAAGCTGCCGTGTTCGAGGTCTTCACGCCACAACCGGATCAGCGTCTGTTTCTGTTGCGCCTCGCGCAACTGGGCGCGCTGGCCGGTGTTTTTCAGTTCGATAACGTTGTTCACGATGTCCATTTTAGCAGATCGGGGTGATCTGCCGGCTTTACAGGATGTAGCGGCTGAGATCCTCGTCACGAACCAGGTTGGCGAGGGAGTTGTCTACATGTTGGGCGTCGATCTTGTATTTTTCGCCGGATTTATCCGCAGCTTCGAAGGAGATTTTTTCCAGCAGCCGCTCCATCACGGTGTGCAGCCGGCGGGCGCCGATGTTCTCGGTGCGCTCGTTCACCTGGAACGCCACCTCGGCCAGGCGGTCGATGCCGGAGTCGGCGAACTCGATGGTGACGCCCTCGGTGCCGAGCAGGGCCACGTACTGCTTGGTCAGCGCGTTGTTCGGCTCGCGCAGGATCCGCTTGAAGTCGTCCACGCTGAGCGCGGAGAGCTCGACCCGGATCGGCAGTCGGCCCTGCAGCTCGGGGATCAGGTCCGAGGGCTTGGCCAGCGAGAACGCGCCGGAGGCGATGAACAGCATGTGGTCGGTCTTGATCGGGCCGTACTTGGTCGAGACGGTGGAGCCTTCCACCAGCGGCAGCAGGTCGCGCTGGACGCCCTCGCGGCTGACCCCGGCGTGGCCGTGGTCGCTGCGCTGGGCCACCTTGTCGATCTCGTCGATGAAGACGATGCCGTTCTGCTCGGCGTTCTCCATCGCCTGGGCGCGGATCTCCTCGTCGTTGAGCAGCTTGCCGGCCTCCTCGTCGATCAGCAGCGGGCGGGCCGCCTTGATCGCGAGCTTGCGGGTCTGGGTCTTGGCGCCGCCCAGGTTCTGGAACATCTGGCGCAGTTGCGCGCCCATCTCCTCCATGCCCGGTGGCGACATGATCTCCACGCCCACGTTCATGGCGAAATCCAGCTCGATCTCGCGCTCGTCCAGCGCGCCTTCGCGCAGCTGCTTGCGCAGCTTCTGGCGGGTGTCGCTGTCGATGGCGGGAGCGGCCGGTGCGTCGTGGCTCCAGTCGGTCGGCGGGGACTGCCGGCGCGGCAGCAGCGCATCGAGGATGCGATCCTCGGCGCGGTCTTCGGCCTGTGAACGCACGCGCTTGATCGCCTGCTCGCGGGTCAGCTTGTAGGCGCCGTCGGCCAGGTCGCGGATGATCGACTCGACGTCCTTGCCGACGTAGCCCACCTCGGTGAACTTGGTCGCCTCGACCTTCACGAACGGCGCGTTCGCCAGCGTCGCCAGCCGCCGCGCGATCTCGGTCTTGCCCACGCCGGTGGGCCCGATCATCAGGATGTTTTTCGGGGTGATCTCGTTGCGCATCTCCACCGGCAACTGCATGCGTCGCCAGCGGCTGCGCAGCGCCACCGCCACCGCACGCTTGGCGTCGTGCTGGCCGATGATGTAGCGGTCGAGTTCGTTGACGATTTCGCGGGGGGTGAGTTCGGACATGGGCTTCGCCGGGAACAGGGGAGGGGGAACAGGGAATCGGAAAAGCGTGGGCTACCAGGAAATGCTCTGGCTATTCCCCATTCCCTGTTCCCAGCTCCTCGATGGACACGTTGTGGTTCGTGTAGATGCAGATGTCGCCGGCGATCTTCAGCGCCTTCTCGACGATGGTGCGGGCGTCCAGGTCGGTGTTTTCCAGCAGGGCCATCGCGGCGGACTGGGCGAACGGGCCGCCAGAGCCGATCGCGATCAGCCCGTGCTCGGGTTCCACCACGTCGCCGTTGCCGGAGATCAGCAGCGAGGTTTCCTTGTCGGCTACCGCCAGCATCGCCTCCAGTCGGCCGAAGCGGCGGTCGGTGCGCCATTCCTTGGCCATTTCCACCGCGGCGCGGGTGAGGTTGTTGTTGTGCTTCTCGAGCTTCTGCTCGAACAGTTCGAACAGGGTGAAGGCGTCGGCAGTGGCGCCGGCGAAACCGGCCACCACCTCGCCCGTCTTGCCGAGCCGGCGCACCTTGCGCGCGTTGCCCTTCATCACCGTGTTGCCCAGCGTGACCTGGCCGTCGCTGCCGATCACGACGCGGCCGTCGCGGCGCACGCAGACGATGGTGGTGGCGTGAAACGATTCCATGGGTGCTCCGCAAGAGGATGTCTGAGCGGATGAGATGGGGCCGTGGGCGGCGGGCTTCAATGCGCGGGCCAGGAGTGAGTGAAGAGGAGTGAGAAGTGAGAGAAAGCCGGGCTCGTGGTCTGCTCTCTCTCATTCCTCACTCCTCTCCACTCACTCCTCGCTTTTCGCCCCTCGCTTCACCCGTGCTCGCGGATGCGCGGCGTCGTAGACCTTGGCCAGGTGCTGGAAATCGAGGTGGGTGTAGATCTGGGTAGTGGCGATGTCGGCGTGGCCGAGCAGCTCCTGCACCGCACGCAGGTCGCCGGAGGATTCCAGCATGTGGCTGGCGAAGGTGTGCCTGAGCAGATGCGGATGGATGTGTTTCGGGATGCCCTGCTGCAGCGCGAGGGTGTTCATGCGCAGCTGGATCGTGCGTGGATGGATCGGCGCGCCGCCGCGGCCGCGGAATACCGGGCCGTCCGGCGGCATGCCCTGCTCGGCGCCGAGCGCACGAAGCGCGGCCACGGCGTGGCGGCCGACCGGCACGATGCGCGTCTTGCTGCCCTTGCCCAGCACGCGCACCTCGCCGTCGTCGAGCTTGAGGTCGAGCCAGCGCAGGCCGCACAGCTCGGACAGGCGCAGGCCGCTGGAGTAGAACAGCTCCAGCATCGCGCGGTCGCGCACGGCGAGCTTGCCGCCGCTGTCGGTCTCCACCAGCGCGGTGGCCTCGTCCACGTCGAGCACCTGCGGCAGCTTGCGGCGCACCTTGGGGCCGCGCACGCCGAGCAGCGGATCGTGGCTCAGCGTGCCCTCGCGACCGAGCTGGCGGAACAGGCTGCGGCAGGAAGAGAGCAGGCGCTGCAGGCTCTTCGGCGCCAGCCCCGCGCGATGTTCGCCGGCGATGAACGCGCGCATGCGCGCGCCGTCGAGTGCTTCGAAGGTGCCTACCTGACCTGCCGCCATGAAGCGCAGCAGCTTGTCCAGGTCGCGCCGATAGCCGGCGACGGTGTGCGGCGAGGCGTGGCGTTCGCCGGCGAGGCGGGCCAGCCAGGCATCGACTTGGCCGGCCGGAGTCACTACCGGCTCAGGAGACATCCCGCGAGCGCGCCAGCGCGGCGGTGATGGTGGCGGAGATCATCCTCAGGAACAGCGTGCCCATGCCCGGCTGGAAGCGGTTCGGGTCGGCGCTGCCGATGGCCAGCATGCCGGCGTCGCCCAGCGGGATCAACGCCACCGACTGCAGTCCGGTCGCGTGCTCGCCGAACAGCCGCGCCAGCTTGTCGGCCGACAGGCGGCCGGAGCTGGGCTCGCCCTTGTGCAGGAAATCGGCGAACTCGGGCAGCGCCGCCGCGCCGCCGGCGATCTGCTGCAGCCAGTCGGCGCGCGGCAGCTTGGGTTCGGCCCCGAACAGCAGCAGGCTCACGCGCTCGGTGTGGAAATCCGCGCTGAGCCGTGCGATCACCGTGCGTGCAGTGACCTCCATCGTGCTGGCGCGCAGCAGCGCCACGGTCAGGCCGTGCACGCGTTCCATCAACTTCTCGTTCTCGGCGGCGATCTCGACCAGTTCGGCCAGCCGCCGCTCCAGCTCGGCGTTCTTGTCGCGCAAGCTCTGCATCTGGTAGACCGCCAGCGAGGCCACCGCGCCGCCGCTCTCGCGCGGCGGCATGGTCAGCTTGGCGGCGAGCTCGGGGTACTCGCTGAGGAATTCCGGGTGCCGCTTCAGGTAGGCGGCGACCACGCGGGCCTGGGTGGCGTCGTCGAGCAGGGTAGCGGTCATGCGCGGAGATCCTGGAGCGGGGCGGGCGGGGCTTGCCTGCCGCAGTGTGCGATGGACGCGCGCGGGCTTCAACCGGCCGGCGGCGGTTCGACGCGGGGAAGCGCCCATTCGCCCTCGAAAACGAAGGCCGCCGGGCCGGTCATCCAGAGCGCATGGCCGGCGCCGGCCCAGTCGATGCGCAGGCTGCCGCCGGGCAGCGCCACCGCGACGCGCTCATCCACTTCGCCACGCCGGCGCAGCACCGCCATCGCGGCGCAGGCCCCGGTGCCGCAGGCGCGGGTCCAGCCGGCGCCGCGCTCGTGCACGCGCAGGCGCAGGTGGCTGCGGTCCAGCCGCTGCACGAAGCCGGCGTTGGCGCCTTCGGCGAAGCGCGGATGCCGGGTCAGCAGCGGGCCGAGCCGTTCCAGCGCGGGATCGGCCAGGTCATCGACGGTCACTACCGCATGCGGATTGCCCATCGAGACGGCGCCGATGTCCAGCGTATCGCCGCCGACCTCGATCGGGTAATGCGCGGCCGTCGCCGCGGCCGCGAACGGAATCCGCGCCGGTTCGAAGATCGGCTCGCCCATGTCCACGGTGACCTCGTCCGGTGCGAGCACGCGCACCGTCACCGGTCCGGACGGACTCTCGATGCGCACCGCCTGGTCCAGCGCCAGCGCGCCGGCACGATGCAACCACGCCGCCACGCAGCGCACGCCGTTGCCGCACTGGCCTGACGGCGAGCCGTCGGTGTTCCAGATGCCGTAGTAGAACGCGCACGACGGATCGCGCGCCGGCTCCACGCTGAGCAGCTGGTCGAAGCCCACGCCGGTGTGGCGATCACCCAGCGCGCGGATCTGCACCGCGTCGAGCGCGAACGCCTGCCGCCGGCAGTCCAGCACGACGAAGTCGTTGCCGCTGCCGTGCATCTTGGAAAAGCGCAGTGGCGCCGGCGCCATCTCAGTGCTCGCCGGAAGCATCCGCGGCCACGCTGGCCGGCATCGCCGGTGCCGGTGCGCTGGTGGCCGGTGTCGGCGGCGGCGCGGTTCGTGCCGGCGGCAGCACCAGCGGTCCCTTGTTGCCGCAGCCGGCAAGCAGGGCGACGACGAGGGCGAGCGGCAGCAACAACAGGGATCGGCGCATGGCGGGGTTCCTCAGCAAGTGGCCAGTATAGCGAGGCACCCGCGGTGCGCCGGCTATCATGGGGCGGCGGCGCGTGCCGCGCGACGACGAGGGTGGATGCGATGGACTGGAGCGCCTTGCTGCGCATGCCGATGACGGTGCTGCTGGTGCTGGCCGCGGTGTTCGCGCTGGTCACCCTCGCGCAGCTGGTGATGCTGCGCCGGCACCTGCAGGCGCGTCGCCGCGCGGCGGCCAGCTGGCGGGCGCTGCTGTGCGTGGCGGCGTTTGCGCTCACCCTGTTGCTGGCCGGCACCGGCGCCGCGCTGCGTGGCTACCACCTGCTGGGCGAGGAGGCGTCGGTGGTCGAGATCGACGCGCGCATCCTGTCGCCGCAGCGCTGGGCGCTCAACCTGACCTGGCCCGACGGCAGCACGCGCGAGGTCGAACTGGCCGGCGATGCCTGGCGCGTCGAGGCGGTCGTGCTGAAGTGGAAGCTGCCCGCGCTGCTGGCCGGCGTGCCACCGCTGTACCGGCTCGATCGGCTCTCCGGCCGCTACGACGATCCCGCGCAGGAAATGACCGCGCCGCGCACGGTGATCAGTTTCGAGCCGGCCGGTGCGTTCGACCTGGTCAAGCTGGGCAAGACGCACCCTGCGTGGCTGCCGGAACTCGACACGGTCTACGGCAGCGGCGCGTTTCTGCCGCTGGTCGACGGCGGCCACTACACGGTGAGCCTGATGCGCACCGGCGCGCTGGTGGCGCGGGCGGACGACGCCACCGAGCAGCGCATCCGCCACCCGCTGGGCGGCTGACGCGCGACGCGATCAATCCAGCGCCTGCTCGTAGCGCCAGGCGTCGGTGCCGTCCTCGTAGTAACGCCGATACGCGCCGAAACGGCGGAAGCCCGCGCGCTCGTACAGGCGGATCGCCGCGGCGTTGTCCGGACGCACCTCCAGCCGCAGCCGGTCGCAACCGCGCCGTCGCGCGGCGGCCGCGGCCGCCTGCAGCAGCGCCGCGCCGATGCCCAGGCCGCGCGATTCGGGTCGCGTCGCCAGCGAATACACGCGCGCCACCCGGCTGCGCTTGCGGAAAAACAGCACCGCGCTGCCGAAGAAATCGTGGCGGCCGCCGCTGGCCACCAGCACTTGCGCCGAATCGCTGTCCAGGTGGCGGCGGTATTGCGCCCGGCTCAGGCGGTCGCCGTCGAACGCGTTTTGTTCCAGCGTCACCAGGTCGTCGAGATCGGAAAGATCCGCGCGGCGCACGCGCGCCGGTGCGGTGACGGGCAAAGACGGCATCGAGGGTGGTATCCGTGGCATCAGGCAGGGCAATCCCGCGGACTCTAGCAGGCGCTGCACAGGCTGGCGCGGGCGGGCATTTACGTCTCCTTCAGTGCCATCCCTTGTGTCGTCGCGGCGCTGTGCCAGACTGCGCACTTTGCGCCGCCGCCCGCCCCGGGCGCGACCGGCCGCGCATGCCACTTGGGATCGAGAGGTGTCATGGCCCGCCTGGTCGTCGTTGTCGAGAAAGCCTCCGACTGGAGCTCGTATTACCCCTCCGTTGATGTGATGAGCGCAATGGATTATCTGCGCACGCCGGTCGGTGCCGACGACGAACGCACCCACGTGATCAACCTGTGCCGCAGCTACAAGTACCTGGGCACCGGCTACTACGTGTCGTTGCTGGCCGAGGCGCGCGGGCACAAGGTGATGCCGTCGGTGCGCACGGTGAACGACCTGCGCCGGCGCTCGCTGTACGGCCTGGACATCGACGACCTCAACCAGAAGCTCACCCACTTCCTGCCTGCCGGCGGGCGCGACACCACCGACTTCGGCATCCTGGTGTACTTCGGCGAGACCGCCTACCCGGCGCTGCAGGACCTGGCCCGGCAGGTGTTCGAGATGTTCCCCTGCCCGCTGCTGCGCATCGAGTTCGAGCGCGACCGCGTGTGGCAGGTCAGCTCGATCAAGCCGGTCGGCCTGCATTCGCTGGACGACGCGCAGGAGGACGCCTTCGCCGAGGAACTGGACCGCTTCTCGCGCAAGCTGTGGCGCAAGCCGCGCGCGCGCAAGCAGTTCCGCTACGACCTGGCCATGCTGGTCGACCCGGCCGAGCAGATGCCGCCGTCGAACAAGCGCGCGCTGAAGGCATTCATCGGCGCCGGCAAGGAGCTCGGCATCGAGGTCGACCCGATCGGCAAGAACGACTACCAGCGGCTGGCCGAGTACGACGGCCTGTTCATCCGCGAAACCACTGCCAGCGACAACCACACCTACCGCTTCGCCCACCGCGCCGAGAAGGAAGGCATGGTGGTGGTCGACGACCCCAGCTCGATCCTGCGTTGCACCAACAAGATCTACCTCAACGACCTGATGGTCTCGCGCAAACTGGCGGTGCCGCGCACGGAGATCCTCTATCGCGACGACAGCAAGGGCATGAAGGAAGTCGTCGAGCGGCTCGGGTTCCCGCTGGTGCTGAAGATCCCGGACGGCTCGTTCTCGCGCGGCGTGGTCAAGGTCGAGGACGAGCAAGAGCTGGCGCACGCGGCCAGTGGCCTGTTCCAGCACAGCGCATTGCTGCTGGCGCAGGAATACGTCTACACCGAGTTCGACTGGCGCATCGGCGTGTTCAACCGCGAGGCGATCTACGCCTGCAAGTACTACATGTCGCGCGGCCACTGGCAGATCTACAACCACGGCGCCACCGGCACGGCAAAGTCCGGCGGGTTCGAGACCATCGCGTTGAAGGACGCCCCGGTGGCCGTGGTCAAGCTGGCGCTGAAGGCGACCCAGCCGGTCGGCGACGGACTCTACGGCGTCGACCTCAAGCAGGTCGGCAACCGCCCGGTGGTGATCGAGGTGAACGACAACCCCTCGATCGACGCCGGCGTGGAAGATGCCTATCTCGGCGACGAACTGTACCTGCGCGTGATGCGCGAATTCCTGCGCCGGATGGAACGCAAGCGCCAGGGCGGCGCCGTCTGAGCCATCAGCGCCAGGCCGCGCCGTGAACGGTGTGGACGACACGCAGACGCCGCCGCGCCAGCCAGCGGCGCGGCAGCCCCGGTTCCAGCGCCAGCAGCACCAGCAAGGGCGCGACCAGCAGCCAGAACGCGGGCGTCCAGCCCAGGAGCGCGGTGTGCGCCGGCACCAGGGTGCTCAGCAGCAAGACGCCACCTCCGAGCAGCCAGGTGCTGGCGGCGGCAAACAGGCGTGGATGATGCGGTGAAAGCGGGCTCGACGTGCGCATGGGGCATCTCCCGTGAAAGTGCCGCCAGCGTGCCTGCCGCTCATCTCACCGCCTGCGACCCTGCACGCCGAGGGGTGGCTTGTAGACTGGCAGCCAGTACTCCTCAGGGAACCCCCATGCAGCCCGCCCAGTTTGCCGTGTTCGGTCACCCGATCAGCCACAGCCTGTCGCCGGCGATCCACCAGGCGTTCGCGCAGCAGTGCGGCATCGAGCTGGCATACCGCGCGATCGACGTGCCGCCGGCCGACTTCGCCGATGCGGTGCGGCGCTTCTTCGCCGATGGCGGCCGCGGCGCCAACGTCACCTTGCCGCACAAGGCGGCCGCGTTCGCGCTGGCCGACCAGCACAGCGTGGCAGCCACGCGGGCCGGCACGGCCAACGTGCTGACCCGGCTGGGGGACGGCCGTCTGGCGGCACACAACACCGACGGCGACGGCATGGTGCGCGATCTGGCCGAACGCCACGAGATCGACCTGCGCGGCCATGACACCTTGCTGCTCGGTGCCGGCGGCGCGGCGCGCGGGGTGGCCTGGCCGCTGCTCGATGCCGGCGTGCGATCGCTGACCATCGTCAACCGTTCGCCGGCGGCGGCCGACGCGCTGGCCGACGCCATTGGCGAGCCGGCGCGGGTGCGTACCCGCTACTGGGACGACCTGGCCACCATCGGCAGTTTCGACCTGATCGTCAACGCCACCTCGGCCGGCGTGCTCGGCGCGGCGCTGCAACTGCCGTTTGCCCTGCTCGGCAGCCGCGCAGTGTGCTACGACCTGTCCTACGGCCAGGCCGCCGCCGGTTTCATCGGCTGGGCCCGCGCGGCCGGCGCGCGCTACGCCTGCGACGGCCTGGGCATGCTGGTGGAAACCGCGGCCGACGCCTTCGCGCTGTGGCACGGCCAGCGACCGGACACCGAGCCGGTGTACCAGACCTTGCGGCGGCAAACGGCCTGAGCGCACCGGTCGCCGCCGCGCCACACGACTGAAACAATGCGCGGGCAGGATGGCGCGACCCGCCGGGAGCGCGCCGATGATGACGACTCCAGCGCGCGGCCATCGTTTGCGCAGCAGGTGTCATGTCCCGCTTTCTTTCCACCGTATCGCATCGATACGCGCTTGCCGTCGTCTTGCTGCTGGTGTTGGGCGGAGCCGCTGCGACCTTCCGGCGGGGCCCGGTGGCGGCACCTTCGCCCGCTGGAACGACCGCTGTCGAAGCGGCCGGGACACCGCTCGACGATGCGCAGAGCGGCCGCGCCATCCTGCTCGGGCTGGCGCGCGACGCCATGCGCGACGGCCGCCTGATCGCGCCGGCCGGCAGCAACGCGTTCGAGTTCTACCTCAGCGTGCTGCAGCTGGAGCCGCACGACCGCACCGCGCACGAGGCGTTGCGGGAATCCTTCGGCCGCGCCTCGGAGGAGATCGAGCGCACCATCAACCGCAACGAACTGGAGGAGGCGCGCCGCGAGATCGATCTGCTGCGCGAATTCGACAGCAACAACTTCACGCTGTCCCTGCTCGGCGGCAAACTGTCCGCCGCGCGCAACATCCTGACCCGGCAGCACGAGGCCGAAGCCGAGCGCATCCGCCAGGCGAACGCCATGCGCGGCGCGGCGATGTGAGGTCGGCTCAGCGCAGCAGCGGCCCGGCCTTCCGCAGCAGCGCCGCGATCAGTTCCGCCTGCATGAAGGCGTAGCGGTCGGGAATGTCCAGGCAGACGATCTTCTTGCCCTTGAGCCGGGCGCGATGGCGCGCCTGCAGGCGCCGGCGATGGCTGCTCTCCATCACCACGATCCATTCGGCCCGGTCCAGCTGGTCCGTGCTCAGCACCACGTCGGCGTCGTCGGCGAGGCCGGCCGAATCCACCTCGAGGTTCGGCCATGCGCCGAACACCCGCTCGGCAGTCGGGCTGCGCCGGCGGTTGCGGCTGCACAGGAACAGCACGCGACGGATGGCCATCAGGCCTCCGCCAGGTAGACGTCCTTCAGCCGCACATAATGCCCGGCCGAATAGCGCAACTGCTCGATCTCGCGCTCGCCCAGCACGCGCACGCATTTCGCCGGGTTGCCCAGCCACAGCTCGCCCTCGCCGACCACCTTGCCTGGCGGCACCAGTGCGCCGGCGCCGACGAAGCCGTGGCGCATCACCACCGCGCCGTCGAGCACGCTGGCGTGCATGCCGATCAGGCAGTAGTCGCCGATCGTGCAGGCGTGCACCACCGCACGATGGCCGATGGTGACGCCCTCGCCGATCAGGCACGGGTAACCCGGTCCGTACGGGCCGGCGTGGGCGACGTGCACGACCGCGCCGTCCTGGATGCTGGTCTTGGCGCCGACGCGGATGGCGTTGACATCGCCGCGCAGCACCGTGCCGGGCCAGATCGAGACGTCGTCGCCGAGCACCACGTCGCCGATCACCGTGGCGGCGGGGTCGACGTAGACGCGTTGGCCGAGCGTGGGCGCGATGCCCTTGAAGCTGCGCAGGGAATTCATCGGCGCATTCTAGCGGCGCGCGGTGCCTCGTCACGCGGCCGCGCTTGATTTCGCCCGGCGCGATCGCCACGCTGGCGGCTCAAAGGAGACCGCATGAGCCCCGACAATCCGCTGCTGGCCGACGACACCCTGCCGGCGTTTTCGCAGATTCGCCCCGAGCACGTCCAACCGGCGATCGACGCGATCCTGGCCGACTACCGCGCCGCCATCGACGCGCTGGTCGCCCCCGGCGCGCCGCGCGACTTCAACCACGTGATGCTGACCCAGGAACGGCTGGAGCAGCGCCTGGCGCGGGCCTGGGCACCGGTGTCGCATCTGCAGGCGGTGGCCGACAGCGAAGCGCTGCGCGCGGTCTACGGCCCGGCCGAGGAAAAACTCACTGAGCACGCGATCGAGCTGGGCCAGAACCGCGCGCTGTACGCGGCGGTGCAGACGCTGGCCGATGCGGCGGATTTCGCCGCCTTGCCGCGGCCGGAGCGCGCGCTGGTCGAACATGCCCTGCGCGACTTCAGGCTGTCCGGCGTGGCACTGGCCGAGCCGGCGCGTTCGCGCTTCCGCGAGATCGGGGTGGAGCTGTCGCGGCTCTCCACCGAGTTCTCCCATGCCGTGCTCGATGCCAGCGAGGCATGGCACGAACACGTCACCGACGAGCGCGACCTCGCCGGCGTCCCTGCCTCCGGCCTCGCCGTGCTGCGCCAGTATGCGCAGGATCAGGATCTGGACGGCTACCTGGTCACGCTCAAGCAGCCCAGCGTGCAGGCCGTGCTGAACTACGCCGACCACCGCGGCCTGCGCGAGCGGGTGTACTGGGCCTACCAGACCCGCGCTTCGGACCAGGGTCCGGATGCGGGCAAGTTCGACAACAGCGAGCGCATCGAGAAGATCATGGCCCTGCGCCACGAAGCTGCGCGCCTGCTCGGCTTCGCCAATGCGGCGGAGGAGTCGCTGGCCACCAAGATGGCCGCCTCGCCGGCCGAGGTGCTGGAGTTCCTGCACGACCTGGCCGCCCGCGCCAAGCCCGTCGCGCAGCGCGAACTGGCCACCCTTCGCGAGTTCGCCCGCGCCGAACTGAAGCTCGACACGCTCGAACCGTGGGATGTCGCCTACGCGTCGGAGAAACTGCGCCAGCGCGAGTACGCACTGGACGAGGAGCAGCTCAAGCCGTACTTCCCGCTGCCGGCGGTGATCGACGGCCTGTTCGGCCTCGCCGGAAAACTCTACGGCATCACTCTCGCCGCCCGCGACGACGTCGACGTGTGGCACCCGCAGGTGCGCTACTACGACGTGCGCGATGCCGCCGGCAAGGTGTTCGCCGGCGCCTACGTCGATCTCTACGCGCGCAACGGCAAGCGCGGCGGCGCCTGGATGGACGTCTGCCGCGCCCGCTTCGACGACGGCGGCCAGGAGCAACGGCCGGTGGCCTTCCTCACCTGCAACTTCGCGCCGCCCACCGAGGGCAAGCCGGCCCTGCTCACCCACGACGACGTGCTGACCCTGTTCCACGAGTTCGGCCACGGCCTGCACCATTTGCTCACCGGCATCGCGCTGCCCTCGATCGGCGGCATCGACGGCGTGGAATGGGACGCGGTGGAACTGCCCAGCCAGTTCATGGAGAACTTCGGCTGGAATCGCCAGGCGCTGGACCTGTTCGCGCGCCACTGGCAGACCGGCGAGCGGCTGCCGGACGAGCTGTTCGAGCGCATGCTGGCCGCGCGGCATTTCCACGCCGGCCTGTTCCTGGTGCGCCAGCTGGAGTTTGCGTTGTTCGATTTTCTGCTGCACCTGGAGTACGAGCCGTCCCGCGGCGCCCGCGCGCTGGCGGTGCTGGAGCAGGTGCGCAAGCAGGTGGCGGTGCTGCATCCGCCGGCATGGCAGCGCTTTCCGCACGGCTTCAGCCACATCTTCGCCGGCGGCTACGCGGCCGGTTACTACAGCTACCTGTGGGCTGAACTGCTGTCGGCCGATGCGTTCGGCGCCTTCGAGGAGGCTGCCGGACAGGGCGGCAGCGTGATCGACCCGGTCACCGGCGACTGCTTCCGCCGCGAGTTCCTCGCCGTCGGCGCCAGCCGCCCGGCGCTGGAGAGCTTCATCGCCTTCCGCGGCCGCAAGCCCGAGCCGGAGGCGCTGCTGCGCAGCTACGGCCTGGCGTGAGCCGACGAAAGCATCGTCGGCAACCGATGGCGTCAGGAGTCACGCATGTCGACCGCAGCATGGATGCCGGATCGCGCTGCCCCGGCTGGTGTGCGCGGAGAGCCAGCGCGATCCGATCTTGGTCTGCCCGGCGGTGGCCCCTGCCAGCGCCGGTACCCTCAAGGCCGCGGCGCCACCACGCGGTACTGTTTCCGCTCGCCGTAGCGTGGCGAGTTGTGCTCCACGCGGGCGCAAAGCCTGCCATCGCCACACGGCACCACGTCGGCATGGTTGACCGCCTCCAGATACGTCACCTGCGCCCGGAGCCGGGCATAGCGTGCCTGATAGAAGCCGTAGAGACTTTCGTACGTGGCGGCCAGGCTGATCAGGCTCAGCGCCAGCACGGCGCCCAGGCCCCAGCGCATCCATCGGCGCTGCGAAGCCATCTCGGCCTGCACCGAGGCAAGCGCGCGGGTGGCCTGCTCGGCCTCGGCCGCAGCCACCTGCACGCGCTGCCGGTAGTGCTCGGCGGGCGCACCCAAACCCTCGCGTACCGCCACGCCGGCCTGGCCCGACAAGGTCTGCAGTACGCCATCGACCTTGTCCTGCAGCATGGCCGGCAGGTGTTGCAGCAGCTCCCCCTGCTGCGCCTCGATGCGCTGGCAACGCTGTTCGAAGCGGCTGATCACGACACTCAAGGTGGCGGCCAGCGCCGTCAGCTCGTCCTCTTCCATGGGGTAATTCCTGTGGTTTGATCCCTTGCCGTTGTCCGTCGCGGCGCTTCAGCGGCCCATCGACTGGCCCTGCTGTTGGGGCTGGGCCAACTGTTGCATGACCTGGTCCCGCTGCACCTGTGGTCGGGCGGTCACCTGCTCCATTTGCTGGTAAGACTGCGCCGGCGGCGTCTGCATGGCCTGTTGCACGTCGATCATGCTGGGCGGCGCCAGCACGTTGTCCAGTGGGCCGCGGTGGCCCTGGCTGGCCAGGATGCCTTGTTGGTCGGCGCCGAACTCCAGTCGATCCACGCGGGGCATGCCACGTTCCCGCGCATGCAGGGCCACGGCCGCGGTCAACGGATCGATCCGGGCGCCGGAGGGGTAGATGCCGGCACGGGCATGCAAGTCGATGAGCTGCTTGCGGATGCTCTGGTTGAGGGAGTGATCGGGGTGACCCCACTCGCGTGGGTCGCGTGGCGACGGCGGGCCGGCCAGGGCGTTCTCGTGTGCCAGCCGCGCCTGGCCCTGCGCGAAGAACGCGCGGCCCGCGGCGGAATGGGCAAACGGCTCGATTTCCTTGCGCAGCACGGTCGGATCGGGGTTGTCCAGCGCCTCGATCATCCGGTTCATCCTGTGCAACGCCTCGCGCACGGCCGGTGAGAATGTCTTGTTGATCACCGCGTTGGCATCGGCCGGTTTGGCCGATGCCGTCGGTACTGCGGCATGCGCAGGCGATTGCCGTTCCTGTGCGGCAGCCAGCGATGCCCGCTGCGCTTGCAAGGTGGCATCCAGCTCCTGACGCACCGGGCCGTCGGCCAGGTTCCGGCCAAACAGCCGCCCCGGGGTGCTCCACTGGCCGGCGTCGTCGCGGGTGTAGGCATGTCCGTCGGAGGCACGCAAGGTGGTCGCCGGGGTATCCCGCGCCTCGGCGATGGCCTGCGGCACCGGCCCGAACTGCTGCCAGCCGCTGCGCTCGTAGACGGCCTGATAACGCTGCGCGATCGCGTGCCTGGACTGCGCCAGGTTGGCGACGATGGTCTGCGCGGCAGCCTGGTCGAGCTGCGCCGCACGGGTCGAGCTGGCGACCTCGTCATGCGAGCGGGTCAGGCCGTGTTCGAGGATTTGATCGGTGACGTGGCGCGACCACGCGCGCGTTTGCGCATCGCGGATCCACGGCGCATCCTGACCGACGCTGGGCGTGTCGTGCGGACTCGCCGGCTGGCGGAACGGATCGCGCGGCGTCGGCGCATAGTCCAGCGACAGTTCCACCGCCCTGTTCGATGCCTGATACGTCAGCCGTTGCGCCAGCGCCGGATCGGCGTGGACAGTGCGCGCGGGTTGACCGGACAAGCCGTCCATCCCGTATACGGCGGCGCGCGGTGCTGGCTCGCCCGTGGCCACTTCCCGCGTCCAGCCCCGCCCGGGCTGGTCCGGGTCCAAGTGCCAGGTCATCCCCTGCGGATCGGTCTGGTTGTAAATGGCGTGCTGATCGTAGGCATCGGCCAGCTTGCTGCCGCCGATCGCGCCACCGATCGCACCGGCCGTGCCGATCAGCAAGTCGAACGGTCCGGTTTCCGAACCGGCCATGCCGAGCACCTGTGCGCCCAGCATCGCGCCACCGAATGCGCCCAGATTGCGGCCCGCGAAGTGCATCGCTTCGGACTGGGCGCCGGTGAGGTTGCCTTGCTGGCGCAGGCCGGAAACACGCGAGCCGGTGGTAGTGGCGTCGTAGACCACAGCGGCGGCGGGCACGATGCCAGCGCTTCGCATCAAACCGGGTGACAGGCCGCGCGCGCCTGCTTCGGCCATGGCGATGGGTTCCGCGGAGACAATTGTCGCGGCGGGTGCCGGAGGCGCCAGCGGAGCTCGCACAAAGCCGGCGTCGCTCAACGCCGCCGCCCCGACGAATCGGGAACCGTCCAGACGCAGCGTCGTGGCTGCCTCGCGCGAAACCGCCACTTGGGTAACCTCTCCGGCGGGGCCGTCGGGCAACGCGAAAATGCCCTTCTTTGCGGCATCGACAAAAGGGGTCTGCAATTCGGTGACCACCGCCTTCATGCCATCACGCGCGTTCAGCGCCTGCCATGACGACAAGGGTCGACCGGCCAGGCTGCTGGCTTGATCGACATGAAGAATCACGGGTATTTCGGCCTGACCAAGCACCCGCTCGACATTCGCCGCCGAGGCGACCACCACGACATGACCACGCACCGAGCCGGCAAATTCAGCCGAAGCTTCGCCCCACAGGCTGTTTTTCACCGAGAATGGGGAGTCGGGCGGGGCTTTGCCGTTGCCGTAGAGGAAGTCCCAGCTGGATTTTTCTACTTGATCAAGGGGGATGCCTTGTTCTTTGAGAATTCGCTGCGTCGAATCAGCAATGGCATCGTATACGCGCTTGCTGCCAAGAAACTGGGCGCGTGGCGTGTCATTGATGATGGACAGCCCGGTCTTGTGTGCCAGCTCCTTGGCGATGACTTCCGACCGCACCTCGCCCACCTTGCCACTGTAGAGAATGGCGCCTTCGCTCCGGGCTTGAACCGGGAATGCCTTGGCAACAGCACGAATATCATCGAGCGATTGCGCGGCCTTGATCTGATCGATCTGGCGGGAATAGTCCGTCATGACACGGCCTCCTGCCTGAGATTCGTCCACGCGTCGCGGAAGATGATTTTTCCCATGAAGTGCGACTTTGCGGTCTCCATAAGAAGCAAAGGCCTTTCTTCAAACGTATGGCCTGCTCGGATAAGCCGCACGATTAGTGAGCGAATAATATCCAACTCGCCTTCGGTATAGGCACCACGGGCCCTGGGATGGGGGTTACCTACGTTTTCCTCCATGCCATAACCGAAAGAGACGACTTCGATGTTGTAGTCGTTGTCGTTGGGAAGAAATGCGTGCGCAATTTCGCCGTAGATGACCCGGCCTTGGAATTCCAAGGCATATACCTCATGCCTACACTCGTCGCCGCCGCGAATACCACCCACAAATCGCGCCCTGCCCTCCGAAAACTGCTGCCAACCGAAGGGCTCTTCGTAATCCTTCACGTCCTTGCTCATCACCGTTCCCTCATGTCGTGATCTGATGGTGCATTGGTCGCTGAACGATGCATCAGCGATGCCGTGTAAATCCCTTCCACCACGAGTTTACGAAACACCGGTCGAGTTCGCACACCGAGCTTCGAGCCTCTGTTGTGCCTGCAATCCATCGTTGGCTACCCGTGGGTTGCCTGTCCGAATCGGGCGGCGTTGGCGATAAATCAAGTGCCCAGAAGCCTGGCTCGCGGCGTGTCGTTGATGATCGACAACTCAGTTTTGTGTGCCAGCTCCTTGGCGATGACTTCCGAACGTACCTCGCCCACCTTGCCGCTGTAGAGGATGGCGCCTTCGCCTTGGGCCTGGACGGGATTGGTGTTGGCAACTGCGCGGATCTCGTCGAGCGATTGCGCGGCCTTGATCCGCTCGATCTGGCGAGAGTAGTCCGTCATGACACGGTCTCCTGCCGGAGGTTCGTCCACCCTTCGCGGAAGACGATCTTGCCCTGAAAGTGGGCATCGGGATATTCCACCAAGAGGACGGGTTTATCGTCAAAATGCTGACCTGCCCGAATCAACTGCACGATCAACGAGCGAACAGTCTCCAACTCCGCTCTGGTATAAGCACCACGCGACGTTGGTTCGGGAATCCCCACGTTCTCCTCCATGCCATAGCCGAAGGAGACCACTTCGATGTTGTAGTCGTTGTGATTGGCGAGGAAAGTGCGCGCAATTTCCCCATAGACGACCCGGCCTTGCAGTTCCACGGCATAAACGTAATGACCGCGTTCGTCCCAACCGCGGATACCCCCCACAAACCTCGCCCTCCCCTCCGGAAACTGCTGCCATTCAAAGGTCTTTTCGTAATAGGCCATGTCCTTGCTCATCACTGTTCCCTTGTGTCGTGATCTGATTCAAGCGCGCTGCGAGTGACCGGCGCGTCGCCGATGCCGTACGGTGATCCTTCACCACCGATTCCAGGCAATCGGAGTCTACGCAATCGCAGTTGAATCCGTACACCGAGCATCGAGCGCCTACGCTGCCTGCGGCAGGTTGTTTGCTCCCGCGGGCTGCAGGTTCGGATCGCGCGGCGTCGGCGCATAGTCCAGCGACAGTTCCACTGCGTGTACCACGCGTGATACGTCAGCCGCTGCGCCAGCGCCGGAGCGGCGGTGACCGTGCGCATCGGCTGACCGGACAAGCCGTACGGGCCGTAGACAGCGGCGTGGGGTTGCCAGCTGATCCGCGTCGGCCTCCCGGGCTCAGCTGTGCCCGCGTTCGTTCCGCTCGAAGCGGCGATTCATCGGTTGCTCATCGACCGCTTCCATCCGGCACCGTACCGGCACCGACCGAAGCAGGCGGCGGTCGAAATCCATCGACGCCGGTGCCGGCGAAAAGCCGCCCGAAAAAAAGCCCGCCGAAGCGGGCTTTCCTTCAGGAGCTGAGTTTGTGCGACTCAGGCAGCCTGGACTTCCTCGGCCTGCAGGCCCTTCTGGCCCTTGGTGACGATGAACGTGACGCGCTGACCTTCCTGCAGGGACTTGAAGCCCGTGCCCTGGATCGCGCGGAAATGCACGAACAGGTCATCACCGCTTTCCGGCGTGATGAAGCCAAAACCCTTGGCGTCGTTGAACCACTTGACTGTACCGCTCTGACGATCCGACATGTAACGTTACCTTTGAAGCATGGATGATTTGCGGCTCGGAGCGATTGCACTTGACCGCAAGATGGGCAAGTGAACCGGGTGCTCCGGACGGCTTGCCCGCGCAGCATACACTGGAAATCGCGATTTCGGTGGCTTTCCTGCACCGAAGTATTGCGATCGGCGCGAACCGTTCAGCCGGCCCGCCGGACCGATCGGGGCAATCCTTTACAATATCCCGATGAAAATCGCCTCCTGGAACGTCAACTCGCTGAAGGTGCGCCTGCCGCATCTGGGCCAGTGGCTGGCCGACGCACAGCCGGACATCGTGGCGCTGCAGGAAACCAAGCTGGAGGACGCGAAGTTCCCGGTCGACGAGCTGGCCGCCGCCGGCTACCGGGCCGTGTATTCGGGCCAGAAGACCTACAACGGCGTGGCGATCCTGGCCCGTGAGGCGCCGGTCGACGTGATTACCGACATCCCCGGCCTGGACGACCCGCAGCGGCGCATCCTCGCCGCGACCATCGGCCCGCTGCGCGTGGTCGACCTGTACGTGGTCAACGGCAAGGCGGTCGGCGACGAGAAATACGCCTACAAGCTGGACTGGATGGCCAGGGTGCGCGAGTTCCTGGCGCGCGAGCACGAGCGCCACCCGAACCTGGTGGTGCTGGGCGATTTCAACATCTGCCCCGACGATCGCGACGTCTACGACCCGGTGGCCTGGGGCAAGGACATCCTGTGCTCGCCGCCCGAGCGCGAGGCACTCAAGGCGATCACCGACCTGGGCCTGCACGACAGCTTCCGGCTGTTCGAGTCCGAGCCCGGGCACTACAGCTGGTGGGATTACCGGCAGGCGGCGTTTCGCCGCAACATGGGCCTGCGTATCGACCTGATCCTGATCGGCGACGCCCTGAAACCGGCCGCCAGGGCGGCGGGGATCGACCGGGAACCGCGGCGCTGGGAGCGCCCGTCCGACCATACCCCGGTAACGCTGGAACTGGACATCTGACCGAAATGACTGCAAAGAACGAATGGCCCAGCTCGCTGGACGACCACGAACTGGACGAACTGGACCGCTACCTGCGCGCGCATACCGGCGAGGGCGACCTGCTGCTCGATGGCGTGCACGGCCTGCTCTCGGCGCTGGCGGTCGGCCCGCTGCTGGTGCTGCCCGAGGAATGGCTGCGCGAGGTGCTGCACGAGCCGTTCGAGGACGAGGACGAAGGCAATCGCGTGCTGGCCCTGCTGGCCAAGCTCAACGATTCGATCAGCGCCGAGCTCGACGTGGATGCCTACGAGCCGATCCTGGGCGAAGTCGAATCCGAGGCCGGTCCGATGCTGTCGGCCGCCGGCTGGTGCGAGGGCTTCAGCCGCGGCATCGACCTGCGCGCCGCCCTGTGGGAAGGCCGCCTGGCCGAAGATCCCCAGCTGATGGAGCTGCTCGGCCCGGTGATGGCGTTGGCGGTGGACGAAGGCATCCTGCGCGCCGAGGCCGAGTTCGAAAAGCTCAGCGACGACGAATACGACGACTGCCTGGGCCAGGTGCCGGCGGTGCTGCAAGCCGTGAACCAGTACTGGCAGGCCAACCCCGCCACCGAGGCGGAAGTGGAAGCGATGGTGCGCCAGCACCAGCCAGCCAGCGATAGCGAGGCCGCACCGCCGCGCCAGCGCAGCGGTCACTGGGTGCATTGAGGGCCGGGAATCGGGAATCGGGATTCAGGATTCGGAGTAAACCCATCGCCCGCGAGCGGGCTGCTGCTGCATTTGGCGAGGTCATTCGTGACGGAACTCGGCTTGTACACCCCGCTCGACACGTTGAAACCGGTTGCCGCCGACATCTGGATCGTCGACGGCCCGGTGGTGGCGATGGCGGCGCTCGGCATGCGCATGCCGTTTCCCACCCGCATGACGGTGGTGCGGTTGCCCGACGGCGGGCTGTGGTGCCACTCGCCGATCGCGCCCGACGCGGCGCTGTTCGAGGCGATCGATGCGCTCGGGCCGGTGCGCCATCTGGTGTCGCCCAACCTGCTTCATTACGCCCATATCGCCGCGTGGAAGCAGCGCTACCCCCACGCCACGGCGTGGGCTTCGCCCGGGGTGCGCCAGCGTGCGGCCAGCCAGCGCATCGACGTGCATTTCGACGCCGATCTGGACGACGCGCCGCCCCCGGACTGGGCCGGCAGCATCAAGCAGATGTGCTTCCGCGGCAGCCGCGTGATGCAGGAATTCGTGTTCCTGCATGACGCCAGCGGTACGCTGATCCTCGCCGACCTGATCGAGAATTTCGAACTCGACAGGCTGCACGGCCCGATGCGCTGGCTGGCACGGCTGGGTGGCGTCCTGGACCCCGACGGCAAGGCGCCATGGGACATGCGCCTGACCTATCTGGGTCGCAAACGCCAGGCACGCGCTTGTCTGGCGCGGATGCTGGCGTGGCAGCCGCGGCGCGTGGTGCTGGCGCACGGGCGCTGGTTTCCGGACAACGCCATGGCCGAGTTGCGCCGGGCCTTTCGTTGGCTCGACTGAGCCGGTGTCGCGCCAGCGAAACGATCCGTTCCGGTGACACTGCTTGGATCGGGGCACGAATCGGACCATCTTGGCGGGCATGTCTTACCAGCCGGAGAACCCCATGAGCGATCGCACCATCACCCGCCGCATCCGCGGCACCGACACCTCCGACGGCGCCGGCGTGAAGCTCAAGCGCATCATCGGCCAGCCCGGGCTGGACATGCTCGACCCGTTCCTGTTGCTGGACGAGTTCCGCTCCGACAGCGCCGATGACTACATCGCCGGCTTCCCCGAACACCCGCACCGCGGCTTCGAGACGGTCACCTACATGCTCGCCGGCCACATGCGGCACGGCGACAACCATGGCAACCGCGGCGACCTCACGCCGGGCAGCGTGCAGTGGATGACCGCCGGCCGCGGCATCCTGCACTCGGAAATGCCGCAGCAGGAAAACGGCCTGATGTGGGGCTTCCAGCTGTGGGTGAATTTGCCGGCGAAGGACAAGATGACCGCGCCGCGCTACCAGGACATCGCCCCGGAGCGGATTCCGGTGGTGCATCCGGCCGACGGCGTCGAGGTCAAGGTGATCGCGGGCGAGCTGGCCGGCGCCACCGGACCGGTCGAAGGCATCGCCACCGCGCCGGTGTATCTCGACGTCAGCCTGCAGCCCGGTGCGTGGTTCGCGCTGGCGTTGCCCGTCGGCCACCACGGTTTCGCCTACGTGTTCGAGGGCGAATCGGCGCTGGTCGGTGGCGAACGGCTGCAACGCAGCGAGCTGGGCGTGCTGTCCGATGGCGAACAATTGCAGCTGGCCGGCGGTGACAAACCCTCGCGCCTGCTGGTCGTCGCCGGCAAGTCGCTGAACGAACCGGTGGCCCGCTACGGTCCGTTCGTGATGAACACCCAGGCGCAGATCCACGAGGCGATCGCGGATTTCCGGGCGGGCCGGTTCTAATCAGATAAAGCGCTCCTTGCGTCACTCCATTAAAGCGGGCGCTCTCACCCCTTCACGCTCCCGAGCAACAACCCCTGCAGGTAATGCCGCTGCAGCGCCAGGAACAGCACCAGCACCGGCAGCACGGTGACGACCGAGCCGGCCATCATCAGTTCGGTGTCCTCGCTGTGTTCGCGCACCAGCGAGGCCAGCGCCAGTGGCAGGGTGTAGTGCTCCTGGCCGGTCAGCACGATCAGCGGCCACATGAAATCGTTCCAGGCGGCGAGGAAGGTGAACACGGTCAGCGTCACCATCACCGGCTTGAGCAGCGGCAGCATGATCTGCACGAAGATGCGCCACTCGCCGGCGCCGTCGATGCGCGCCGCTTCCAGCAACTCGTCCGGCACGCTGCGGGCGAACTCGCGCACCAGGTAGATGCCGAACAGCGTGGCCATGCCCGGCACGATCGCGCCGGCGTAGCTGTTGACCAGGCCGGCATATTTCAGCAGCAGGAACAGCGGCAGCATCGCCACCTGGGCGGGGATCAGCAGCGCGCCGATCAGCGCGCGGAACAGGCGCTCGCGCCCGGCGAAGCGCAGCTTGGCGAAGGCGTAGCCGGCCATCAGGTTGCACACCAGCGCCAGCGCGGCGATCGCGCCGGAGATCGCCAGGCTGTTGAGCAGGTAGCGGCCCATGCCGGCACGGGCGAACAGCGCACGGTAGTTGTCCAGCGTGGGTTGCGCGGGCAGCAGCGGCGGCGGCAGCGAGCTGGCGCTGCCGGCCGGCATCAGCGAGGCCGACAGCATCCACAGCAGCGGCAGCACGGCCACCGCGGCGCAGCCGAACAAGGCGCCGTTGACCAGCCACCGGGCGAGGCGTGGGTTCATGCCGCCGCCCCGCGTCGCGCCAGTCGCAACAGCAGCATGGTCACCGCCAGGATGATGCCGAACAAGGCGAAGGCGACGGCCGAGGCCACGCCGAAGTTCCACCACTTGAAGCCGTCGTCGTACATCAGGTAGAGCACGCTCGTGGTGCTTTGCAGCGGCCCGCCTTCGGTCATCACGTAGGGCTCGGCGAACAGCTGGAAATAGCCGGCCACGGTGAGCACCATCACCAGCACCATGGTCGGCCGCAGCATCGGCAGGGTGATGTGGCGGAACTGCCGCCAGCGCGAGGCGCCGTCGATGCGCGCCGCCTCGTACAGCTCCGGCGCGATCGCCTGCAGGCCGGCCAGCAGGATGATCATGTTGTAGCCGAAGTTCTTCCACACCGCGAAGGCGATGATCGTCGGCATCGCCCAGTGCGGGTCGCCCAGCCAGTCCACCGGGTCCAGTCCCAGCGTGGCCAGCGCGTGGTTCACCAGGCCGTACTTGGTGTTGAACAGGTAGCGCCAGATCACCGCCACCGCCACCGCCGTGGTCACCACCGGGGCGAACAGCGCCGTGCGGTGGAACGCCTTCATCCGCGCCAGCGGCGAGTTCAGCAGCAGCGCGGTGCCCAGCGAGGCGCCGATCGACAGCGGCACGCCGACGATCACGAAGTAGAACGTGTTGCCCAGCGCGGTCCAGAACAGCGGCCGCTGCAGCAGCTCCCAGTAGTTGTGCAGGCCGACGAAGCGCAGGTTGCGCAGGTCGGCGAGCGCGTACAGGTCGTAATCGGTGAGGCTCAGGCCCAGCGCGCCCAGCACCGGCACGAAGAAGAACACGCCCAGCACCAGCAGCGCCGGGGTGAGGAACAGCCAGGCGGTGCGCGCGCGGCTCATCGCGCGCCCCCGGCGTGGTCGAGCATCCAGCGGCGCTTGGCCAGGATCGCGTCGGCGCGGCGGTCGATCTCGGCGGCGGCTTGGTCCACGCTCAACTCGCCGTGCGCCGCGCGCGCGGCCACCAGCTGCATCTCGGTCACGATGCGCTCCCACTCCGGTACCGGCGGGGTCGGCTTGACCCGTTCCAGCTGCTCGCGGAACGCGCGCACCGCGGGGTCGTCGCGCAGCGCCTCGCCCTGCCAGGCGGAGCGGCGCGGCGGCATGTCGCCGAGCAGCTGGTAGAACCGCTGCTGCACCGCCGGGCGCGACAGGTATTCGATCAGCAGCCAGGCCTGCGCCTTGCGCGGCGAGTGGCGGAAGATCACCAGGCTGGAGCCGCTGGCGATGCCGGCGCCGGGGCCGTCCGGGCCGGGCAGCGGCGCGGTGGCCCAGTCGTCCTGTTGCGCGGCGTCGAGACGGTGGCGGAACTCACCGATGTTCCACGGCCCGGAGAAGTAGAACGCGTACACGCCGCGGCCGACCTCGGCCCACGGGTTGGGCACTTCGGTGTTGGCCAGCAACGGCGCCTCGCCGCGCCTGAACCGCTCCACGTAGAACGCGAGCGCGCGCTTGAACCCGGCGCTTTCGAAGTTGCCGTAGCGCCCGCCGTCGCGCAGCAGCGGCTCATCCTGCTGCAGGCCCAGCGACAACAGCTGCTCGAACTCGTTGGTCGGCAGCAGGATCGCGTAGTGATCGGGCGCAGCATGCGCCTGCAACGCGGCAAGCTGCCGCGACCACGCGGCCCAGTCGCGCGGCGGCGTGTCGAAGCCGGCGGCGGCGAGCAGGTCCTTGCGGTAGAACAGCAGCCGCGTGTCGACATACCAGGGGATGCCGACCAGGGTGCCGTCGATGCGGTTGGTGGCCCAGATGCCGGGAAAGTAATCCGCCGGCTGCACCACGCGCGAGCGTTCGACGTACGGCTGCAGCGGTTCGAGCGCATCCAGCGCGCACATCTCGGCGAGCCAGGTGTTGCCCAGCTGGGCCACGTCCGGCGTGGTGTCGCCGGCGATCGCGGTGAGCAGCTTCTGGTGCGCCGCCTTCCACGGCAGTTGCTGCACGTCGACGCGGATGTCCGGGTGTTCGCGCTCGAACGCCGGCATCAGCTGCGCCACCGCCTCGCTCTCGCGGCCCATCGCCCAGAAGGTCAGTGTGTGGCGATCATCGTGATCGCCCCGGCAGGCAGCGATGCCGACCAGCAACAGCGCCGGCGCCAGCAGTCGCCAGCGCCGCCGGCTCACGGTGTGGCCGCCGCCCGTGACAGCCAGCCACCGCGGAAGCCGGCCTGCTGCAGGCCCTTGCGCACATACGGGTTGCGCTTCATCACTTTCCACACCAGGCCGCTGCGCCAGTTCTCCAGCATCAGCAGGATCGGGCCCTGGTCGATGCCCAGGTACTCGGTGTCGACCCAGCCGAAGCCGGGAATCACCAGGCCGGTGCGCAGCGGCGCGTCGGGATCGCGCAGGGTCAGGTTGAACGCGTCGCGGAAGCCGTACTTCGCGTAGATGTATTTGCCGTAGCGCTGTTTCATGTGCAGGAACTCCGGCACCACCAGGTCCGGCGCGAAGGCGATCGAGCCCAGCGCTGCCGTGGGCGCGATGGTACCGTCATCGACCACGTGGCGCAGGCCCACGCCGCGCGCGGAGTAGCCGAAGTAGCGCCGCTCGCGCCCGTCCGTGACGATGCCGAAGTGGCCCGGGCCGTTGCTGGCCGTCAGCCCCCACAGGTTCTCGCCGTAACCGGTCCAGCCCGCCGGATTGGCGATCGCGTAGTTGCGTTGCGACAGCACCGCATGGCGGCCGTTTTCGAAATAATCCGAATCGTGCTGGCGCATGAAGTCGTCACGGATGCCGCGGAAGTCGATCCACGCGGCGCTGTACTGGTGGCCGAACAGTGGCCCGAAGGTCAGGAAGGTTTCGCCGTAGAGCGTGCCCCAGTAGCGCGGGTTGGTGCGCGTCCACGCGTGCCACGCCGCGGGCTGCAGCGGATGGGTGGGCGAGCCCAGCGCCAGGATGTAGAGCAGGTTCGCCTCGCTGTAGCCCTCCCAGTCGTGAGGGATGAACTTGCCGCCGGGGGTCCAGCCCATGCTGACCAGCGGCGGGCGTGCCTGCATCCACGGCCAGTCGACGCGCTTGTAGAGCATGTCGGCGAGCGCGCGAATCTCTTTTTCCGGCGGCGTGTCGCGGTCGTAGTACGACTGCGCGAACAGCACGCCACCGAGCAGCAAGGTGGTGTCGATGCTGGACAGCTCGACGCCGCGACCGTGGCGCAAGCCGGTCTGCATGTCGAGGAAGTGGTAGTAGAAGCCGCGGTAGCCGGTGGCGTCATCCTCGCTGGCGTTCTGCGGCGAGTCGGCGAAGAAGCGCAAGGTCACCAGGGTTCGCTTGACCGCCTGGTCGCGGTTGATCCAGCCCCGTTCGGCGCCGATGCCGTAGGCCGTCAGGCCGAAACCCACCGCCGCGATGCTGGAGAACGACTGCCCCGGCCAGTGGTCCGGTGCCAGCCCGTTGACCGGATTGGTGGTGTCCCAGAAGAACTGGAAGGTGCGGTGTTCCAGCTCGTCCAGTTGCGCCTGCTGGTCGGCAGGGAGGGCGGTGAAGGCCAGCGGCGCGTGGCGCGTGGCGGTGGTGGTGCCCTGTGCCGCGACGGGCGCGAACGCGCCGAAGGCGGTAAACGCCAGGGTCAGGACCAGCGTGGCGAGGAGAGAGCGGAAACGTCGAAGAACCATGGGTACAGCCTGTCGTGAAAATGCGGCAGATGCAGGCGCGGTGGCCGCCCGCGGCGAGTCGTGTCAGCCGGCCCTGGCGATCGCGCAGTGACGATCGATGAAGGCCTGGTGGCTGGGCATCACCTCCACACAATCGGCCATCAGCCGGGCCACGTCGTCGACGAAGCGGTACAGGTCGGTCTCAGGCACCTGGTCGACCAGTGGATGCCAACTGCGCGGCACGATGCCCTGGCCGATCATCACCTGCACCCAGCTGATCTCGGCGAACAGTTCGTCGGCGTTGCGGAAGAAGCGGCCGCTGTCGGCGAACAGGTCGATATTGTCCTGCAGCGACGGCGGCACCGACATGTGCTGGCACTGCTGCCAGAACGGCGTGTCCTCGCGCTCGGTGGCGTGGTAATGCAGGATCAGGAAATCGCGGATGCGCTCGGTGTCGAACTTCAGCTGTGCGTTGTAGCGCTCGCTCAGCACCGGGTCGAAACCGTCGCGCGGGAACAGGCCGAGCAGGCGGGTGATGCCCATCTG
This sequence comes from Rhodanobacter sp. UC4443_H10, assembly GCF_052978325.1. Taxonomy (NCBI): domain Bacteria; kingdom Pseudomonadati; phylum Pseudomonadota; class Gammaproteobacteria; order Lysobacterales; family Rhodanobacteraceae; genus Rhodanobacter; species Rhodanobacter sp. UC4443_H10. The sequence continues at coordinate 2,699,511 of NZ_CM129668.1, forward strand.
GATCAGGTGGATGCCGGTCGATTCCAGCGGCTCCATGAAGCCGCCGGACAGGCCGATCGCGACCACGTTGCGGTTCCACAGCTTGCGCCGCATGCCCGCCGTGAAGCGCAGCTGGAACGGCTCGCCCAACGGCCGGCCCTGGATGTTGCGCAACAGCGTGGCGGTGGCCTCGTCGTCGCTGATGTAGGCACTGGAATAGACGTGGCCGTTGCCGGTGCGATGCTGCAGCGGGATGCGCCATTGCCAACCGGCGGCCTGCGCGTTGGCGCGGGTGAACGGCGGCGGTGGACCGACGCTTTCGGTGCGCACGACGACCGCGCGATCGCACGGCAGCCAGTCCTTGAACTCGATGTAGCCGGTGTGCAGCGCCTGTTCGATCAGCAGGCCGCGGAAACCGGAGCAGTCGATGAACAGGTCGCCGGCGACGACTTCACCGCCTTCCAGCACCACCGATTCGACAAAGCCATCGTCGGGCCGCAGCTTGACCTCGGCCACCTTGCCCTCGGTGCGGCGCACCCCGCGCGCCGCGGCGTACTCGCGCAGGAAGAGCGCATAGCGGGCGGTGTCCATGTGATAGGCGTACGGGATGTCCGCCAGCGGCGAATCCCGCGGCACGTCGCTGGCCGAAGACATGAACTTGCCGCGCGGCGCGGCCAGCGTGTGCACGGTGTAGTCGCCCAGCGGCCCGGCGCGGCCGGCGCGGGCGGCCTTCAGCCAGTACTGGTGGAACGGCAGCAGGCCCAGGCCGCGACCGATGGTGGTGCCGAAGCCGTGGATGTAGGAATCGCCGAGGTGATGCCAGTCGTTCAACTGGATGCCCAGCTTGAAGGTGGCGCTGGTCCGGCGGATGAACTCGATCTCGTCGATCTGCAGCAGGTTGTTGAACAGCTTCAGGTGCGGCACGGTGGCCTCGCCGACGCCGACCGTGCCGATCTCGCTCGACTCGACCAGGCGCACCGCGAGCTGAGCGCCGAACGTGCGCGCCAGCGCGGCGGCGGTCATCCAGCCGGCGGTGCCGCCGCCGACGATCACGACGTTCCTGATGCACGATTCGGCCATGGCGGTTCCGGTGTTGGCGGACGCGACTGCGTGGTCGGTGCGCGGCCCGACCGGCGGGCCGCGCGAAGAATGCCGGCGTGCGGCCGTCTCCGGCCGCACGCCGCGTGGCTCAGAACTTCATGCCGATCTCGAACTTGATCGTGCGCGGCACGAAGGTGATGTTGCCGGTGGGGTTGTAGGTGACCGGGCTGAGCGTGCCGATCGTGTTGTTGGGGAACATCAGGTCGCTGTAGTTCTTGAAGTTGAAGGCGTTCATCAGATCCAGGCGGCCATAGAAATCCAGACCGTGCACGTCGAAGTGCTTGGTCGCCTGGAAGTCCACGCTGCGGTAGCCGAAGATCTTGCCGCCGAGCAGGAACTTGCCGTTGCCCTGCGGTTCGGTGCCGTAGGGTGCGCAGCGACTGCCGCTGGGGAACAACTGGCCGGATGCGCCGGAGTAGCAGGCGAAGCCGTTGAACGGGATCGGCGTGGCCAGGGTCAGCTTGGCCGACACGGTGATGCCCCACGGGCCGTCGATCACGCCGGTGGCCACGAAGCGGTGCTTGGCCGCCGCGTTGGACAGGATGTACGGGTAATCCTGGATCGTCGCCGCGTCGAACGCGTAGTGTTCGTTGATGTCGCGGTTCTGCTTGGCGTCGGTATAGGTGTAGGCGAAGGTGGCGCCCCAGCGCGATTCGGGCGTGTACGGCTTGGTCGCCGACAGCAGCACCTGGGTGGTGCGCGTGCCGATGCCGTTGTTGCCCACGATCAGGCTGCCGAAGCCGGGCACGCCGTTGCCCCACGGCTGGCTGGCGTTCTTCCAGAAGCTGCCGTCCGGGTAGCGGTTGCCCAGCGTGAAGGCAAAGCCGTCGTGGCTGATCACGCGGGTTACCGTGGCGTCGGTCTGCCAGTCGCCCAGGCGGTTGGCCATGCCGATGCTGAACTGGTCGGAGTACGGCGCCTTGAGGTGGTTGTTGAGCACGTCGATCTCGGTACCGGCGTTGCTGGCCGAGGCCAGTTGCTGCACGTTCGACAAGCCGTTGAGGTAGGCCGGATCGAACGGCACGCACGGCGTGCGGCCCTGGTAGCACAGTCCGGTGACCGGGTCGGCGAAGTAGAAGCGGAACTGCGGCAGCGCGGCCTTGGTGGTTTCCAGCTGCAGGTAGTTGTAGAGGTCGCGGTCGTAGGAGCGGCCGGCGCCGCCGTGGATCACGTGTGCCTGGTCAGCATCGATGTCGTAGGAGAAGCCCAGCCGCGGCTGCCACTCGCCCTTGTAGGCGCTGCGGTTGTGGCCGTTGCTGATGTAGTCGTTGACATCGATGCCGCCCTTGGCCAGCGACTGCGCGTAGGTCTGTCCGGCCGGTGCGTTCGGGTCCTGGCTGTTGAACGCCGCCACCACGTTGGCCGGGGTGACGAAGTCGAGATAGGACGGCGTGCTCTCGTAGTCCCAGCGCACACCGAGGTTCAGGATCAGGTGCTCGTTGATCGCCCAGTCATCCTGGATATAGGCGCCGAACTGCTTGTCCTTGGTGGTCACCGTGGGCGACAGTCCCAGGCCGGTGACCGGCTTGGTGAAGAACACCTGATAGGGCTGCGCGTTGGTGCCGGTGGGCGTGACGTCGTAATAGAACTGCGGATTGACGTCGGCCGCATCGGCGGAGTGCAGCGTGACCCACTTCTGCTTCACGCCCAGCTTGATGACGTGGTCGCCGTGCCACTGCAGGTCGTTGAAGGTGAGGTTGTCCTCGATCGCCGGACCCTTCTGCCCCTTGTTCTGCGTGGCCAGCGGGTTGGCCGCGCCGGTGTTGATCAGGGTGGCGGTCTGGTTGGCCGCGGGCTGGTAGGTGTAGATGGCGCCGTTGCCGTAGTTCAGCGCGGTGGGCGCGTAGTTGGAGTCCTCGTAGGTGGCCAGCAGTTCATTGAAGTACGAATAGCCGCTGTGCTGCCAGCGCAGGTCGTAGCGCTTGTCGTCGTTGACCACCGAGAAGCTGGCCGATTTCGCGTTCTGGCCGCCGATGCCGCCGCTCTGGTCCTCCTTGCGGATCTGCGCGCTCAGCTCGAAGCGGTCGCGGTCGGTCGGCTCCCAGTCAACCTTGCCGAAATACAGGTTCTCGGTGAACGGGATGTTGGCCGGGCCGAACTGGCTGGCGATGTCGGCCGGCAAACCGGGAATCGCCGGCACCGCGTCGGCCGCGGGCACCACGGTGATCGGCCGGTCGAAGCGCTTGCCTTCGTAGGTGATGAAGAAGTGCGCCTTGTCCTGCACGATCGGCCCGCCCAGCGCAAAGCCGAACTCCTTCTCGTCCGAGGGCGTCTTCTTGTTCGCCGCGTTCTCGCTCGGCGTGCGCGCGCGGTACTTGTCGCTGGTGTAGCGGCCGAACACCTCGCCGTGGAACTCATTGGTGCCGGACTTGGTCTGCGCGGTCACCGCGGCGCTGGAGATCTGGCCGTACTCCGCCTTGTAATTGGAGGTGATCACCTTGTACTCGCCGATCGCCAACTGCGGGAACGGGTTGCCCTGGGTGGCGAACTGGCCGCTGGGGCCGCCGAACAAGTAGCTCTTCTGGCCTACGCCGTCGATGTAGACGTTGGTCGAAGCGTCGTTCTGCGCACCGCCGCGCAGCGAGGTGTTGCCATTGGAACCGACCGAAAACACCATGCCCGGCACGGTGTCGGCGAACTCCAGGAAGTTGCGCGTCAGCTGCGGAATGGTGTCGATCTGATGCAGCGACACGGTCGAGCCCACCTCCGGCGTGGTCACGTCGGGCAGCACGCTGGCCGTCACCGTGACGCCGCCGAGCGTCACCGCGTTGGCGGCGCTGGGCGCCGCGCTGGTGAAGTTCAGGGTGGAGGTGGAGGCGACCGTGAGGGTCACGGTCTGTGCCGTGCCCGGGCCGGCGTCGATGCGCCAGGTGCCTGGCTGCAGGCCGGTGATCGCGTAGCTGCCGTCGGCGCTGGAGGTGGTCTGACGGGTGCTGCCGGTGGCCGGGTTGACCGCGGTGACCTGGGTGTTCGGCGCCGCCTTGCCGCGCAAGGTGGCGTACGCGGCCTGTGCGAACGAGGTGCCCGGCAGCGCCACCAGCGAGGTGACGGCGGTGCCGATCAATCCGGCCAGCAGGTTCTTCTTGAATTGCGTTGAGGTTTTCATCGCTCCCCTCCCCGGGCAGCTTGCTGAGACGTTCAGGAGTTCTTTTCTGGTTTGTTTCCGCCGCAGGTGTCGCGAACCACGATTTCAAAACCGAGCGTGTCGGCGGAAGGTGTTTCCTGCCCGGGGTGTTCGACGACGTCGGCCAGGCGCTCCAGCGCGAGACGGCCGAAGTCGGCAATGCGCACGCGCACCGTGGTCAGGGCCGGTGTCACGTAGCGGGTGATCGGGATATCGTCGAAGCCGGCCAGTGCGATGTCCTCCGGCACCTGCACGCCGGCGTCCTTGAACGCCGCCAGGCAGCCCACCGCCATCATGTCGTTGGCGGCGAACACGGCCGCCGGCCGCTTCGTCCGCGCCAGCAGCTGCTGGCCGGCGCGATAGCCCGATTCCTCGGTGAAGTCGCCGGCCACCACGGTCAATGCCGCGCGCGGGGCGTATCTGGCCATCGCCTCGCGATAGCCGCGCTCGCGTTCGCTGGCGTCGAAGTTGCCGGGCGGCCCGGCGATCAGCGCCACGCTGCGATGGCCGGCCTGCAGCAGGTGCCGCACCATCGCCACCGCGCCGCCGTGGTTGTCGATGTTGATCACGTGGAACGCCGGCCCGCTCACCGCGCTGTTGAGCAGCACCACCGGCAGCGCCTTGGGCAGGTTGGCGCGCAGGAACGCCGTGTCGACCCGTTCGGACAGGATCAGCAGGCCGTCGACGCGCCCCTGCATCGAGCGCACCGCCGCGGCCGCTTCGGTCGCGCCACCGTGCGAGCTGGATACCAGCAGGTGCAGGCCGCGCGCACGCGCCGCCAGGTCGATGCCGCGGATCAACTCGGAAAAGAACTCGCCGTACAGGTCGGGCAGCAGGGCGCCGACAGTGTGCGTGCGGCGGGTGATCAGCATGCGCGCCGCTGCATGCGGGATGTACTGCAGGCGCTCGGCGGCGGCGTGGATGCGCGCGCTGGTGGCCGCGGTGACGCCGCCGCCGCCATTGAGCGCGCGCGACACCGAGGCCACCGACACCCGGGCCTCGCGCGCCACGTCTTTGATGGTTGCTGCCGCCATGGGAATGTTTCCGCCGGGTTCGCCAACCCTTGGGTGGCGCCAACGTAAACGTTTTCATGCGGACTTGTAAAGGGCTTGTTGCGGCGACTTGTGCTGCGTCGCAGCAGCGCGCAGGCGGCAGCCCGGCGGGAAATCCCGGCGAAACGTCAGAGCGGCCCGCTTGCCGCTCCAGGCACTGCCTTGCTGCGCCACGGCAACGGCATGCGGCGCCGACGGGCCGGCGTGGCCGATCGGCCGCCCCCTCGAACGTGACGGACGCCACGCCGCTGCGCCTTGGCTGCGGATACCCCGTGTTTTGGCAAGTTCGATGCTTGATTCCCGGGGAAGGAGGAAAAGCGGGCCGCGCGCGACCGAACCGGAGTGAAAACTGACGCAGCGCGGCCGTTCGTGTCCTCCCGTGTCGTCGACAGCTTCACCGATCCGACGACGCGCTCTTGACTTGTTTTCGGCGTCTTGTTAAAGATTCATCCGCGCGTTAAACCGCGGTTAAGTCACACAGAGTCAATCGATTGTATCCTTCAGTTCCAGTATCAGACGAATAAACCAATCTCAAGTTACTGATTTCACGACCATGACCATGCTGTCCACCCTCATTGTTGCCTTGCTCGCCGTGCTGTTCGCCAGCGCCGTGCGGCGCGTGCCGGAGGGTCTGGTCTACAGCATCTACCGTCATGGCAAGCCGCGCCGGCTGCTGCCGGCCGGCACGCATCTGGTGCTGCCGCTGCTCGACCGGGTCGCGCACAAGATCAATCTGTCCGGCCAGACCCTGCAGCTGCAGGCGCCGCTGGGGCCGCGCGACGTGCGCGGCACGGTGTACTGGCAGGTGCTGGAGCCGGAACGCGCCGACGCCGTGTTCGAGCAGGTCGACCAGCTGATCCGCCATGGCGCGCAAGCCGCGCTGCGTGACGAACCCGCCACCGAGGCGGTCGATCGGCGCGATCTGGGCGCGCGGGTCAAGCAATCGTTGAATCACGTGCTGCGCGAGCGCGGCATGATGGTCACCCGGGTCGATCTCGACGCCGCCTGAGCATCGCATCGCGCCAGGCGCCCGCAGAGCGCCGCGCCGCAGGGGATTTGCTCCACTTCGAGCCCGCTTCGGCGGGCTTTCTTTTGCCCCGGCTGCTGGCGTTGCGGCGGGCTTGCCGGGATACTTGCCGACCGCTTTCCCACAGGACTGATGGCCGATGGCCGCGCGCGACGCCTTGCAGGCACAACTCGAACAGGGCATTGCCGCGCTGGGCCTGCAACTGCCTGCCGATGCGGTGCCGCGCCTGCTCGACTATCTCGCCCTGCTCGAACGCTGGAACGGCGCCTACAACCTCACCGCGGTGCGCGAACCGACCGAGATGGTGACCCGCCACCTGCTCGATTCGCTGGCGATCCTGCCGTTCGTGCAGGGCCACAGCCTGGCCGACCTCGGCACCGGCCCCGGCCTGCCCGGCATCGTGCTGGCGATCGCCGCGCCGGGCCGGCAGATCCTGCTGGTGGACTCCAACGGCAAGAAGGTGCGCTTCCTGCGCGAGGCGATCCGCAGCCTGAAACTGGAGGGCGTGCGCGCCGAACAGGCACGGGTGGAAGACGTCGCCGGCCAGTTCGACTGCATCACCGCGCGCGCCTTCGCCAGCCTCGCCGACATGCTGGCCTGGGGCGGCCACCTGCTGGCACCGCAAGGGACCTGGCTGGCGATGAAGGGGAAGCTGCCGGACGACGAGTTGGCGGGGATCCCGGACGGCTTCGTCGTGCGCGCCACGCACGAACTCCATGTGCCCGGCTTGCCCGCTGAACGCCACCTGCTGGTGCTCGGCCGCGGGTAGGGCGGGCAGTGCCCGCCGGTCTTTGTCCGAGATCGCGAGAGCGGCGGGCAGTGCCCGCCCTACGCCACCACGGTTGTTGTAGGAGCGCACCCTGTGCGCGATGCTCTTCGTCACGCTGCACAAAGGCATCGCGCACAGGGTGCGCTCCTACAGATCCAGCACCGCGCCGTTGCTCTCGATAATCTGCGCATACAGCCTGGCGCTGGCCTTGGCGGTGCGCCGCTGGGTGGCGAAGTCGACGTGATACAGGCCGAAGCGCTTGGCGTAGCCCAGCGACCACTCCAGGTTGTCCAGCAGCGACCAGGCGTAATAGCCCTGCACGTTCACCCCTGCGGCGATCGCGGCATGCAGCGCGCGCAAGTGCTTGCGCAGGTAGTCGCAGCGCAGCGGGTCGTCCACGGTGGCGCCTTCGGCGACCGGCGGGTCGTAGAAGGCGGAGCCGTTCTCGGTGATGTACAGCGGGATGTCGCCGTAGCGCTGCTTGAACCAGACCAGGGTGTCGGTCAGCCCCTGCGCGTAGACCTCCCAGCCCGTTTCGGTGTGGGTGCGGTTGGGTTGGCGCACCGACACCGCGCGCAGCGGATAGGCGTCCGGGTCGTGCCGGACCACCGCGCGCGTGTAGTAGTTGATCCCGACGAAATCGACGCGCTGCCGGGTCAGCGCGAAATCCTCTGCCGGGAAATCCGGCCATGCGGCACCGAAGATCTCCTTGAGCTGCTCCGGATAGCTGCCCAGCAGCGCGGGGTCGGCGAACTGCCGGTTCATGTAGGCGTGCGCGCGGGCGGTGGCGGCCATGTCTTCGGCGCCTTCGGAATACGGGTATTTCGGCTCGATGTTGAACACCACGCCGATCTCGTGCCTGCCGTGCGCGCGGTAGGCCTGGATGCCGGCGCCACTGGCGCGCATCAGGTTGTGCGCGGCGATCGGCGCCTCGTACTTGTTGCGGTGTCCGGGCGCCAGCGCGCCGTGCAGGTAGCCGCCGTCGGTGACCACCCAGGGTTCGTTGAGCGTGGACCAGCGCGGCACGCGGTCGTCCAGCGCCTTGAACATGACTTCGGCGTACTCGGCGAACCAGTGCGCGCTGTCGCGGTTGAGCCAGCCGCCGCGGTCGTCCAGCGCCGCCGGCAGGTCCCAGTGGAACAGCGTGGCGTTCGGCGCGATGCCGTGCTCCAGCAGCTCGTCGACCAGCCGCGAGTAGAAGTCCAGCCCCTTTGGATTGACCCGGCCGGTGCCCTCGGGCAGCACGCGCGCCCAGTTGATGCTGAAGCGGTAGCCATCGAGGCCCAACGCCTTCATCAGCTGCACGTCTTCGCGGTAACGGCGGTAGTGGTCGCAGGCGACATCGCCGGTGTCGCCGTTGGCCATCATCCCGGGCGTATGCGCGAAGCGCTGCCAGATGCTGGGGCCGGCGCCGTCGGCCAGCGGCGAGCCTTCGATCTGGTAGGCGGAAGTGGCGGCGCCCCAATGGAAACCGTCGGGAAAAACGAATCGGGGTGCGGTCATGGGGTTCCCTGAGAGGTTGTGCTCTTTCAACCTCGAAGCCCGGCCATGGATGGCCGGAAGCGGATCGGGCACGCAAGTGCCTGATTCGCGTGAGCGAGTCCGGGCGTGTACCGGACTCGCGATAGAAGAAAACCACAGGAAGTGGTTTTCTTCACAAGCTCTGAGGCCCGCGCTTTGATGTAAACGCTTACATGGGCAGAATAGCCCAATGCCCGCCGGCCTGCGAAGCGCCGGCGCCGCGGCCGAGCCGGCCACCGCTGTGGAGATGCCGATGGCCGAGGTTCAACTCGATCGCCTGCGCAAGGTCTACCCCGACGGCCACGTCGCGGTGGCCGGCGCCAGCTTCACCGTGGCCGACGGCGAATTGCTGGTGCTGGTCGGGCCGTCCGGCTGCGGCAAGACGACCTTGCTGCGCATGATCGCCGGGCTGGAACCGATCAGCGACGGCACGCTGCGCATCGGCGGCCGCGTGGTGAACGAGGTGGCGCCGAAGGACCGTGACATCGCGATGGTGTTCCAGAACTACGCGCTGTACCCGCACATGACGGTGGCCGAGAACCTGGGCTTCGGGCTGAAGCTGCGCGGCCGGCCGCGGGCCGAGATCGCGCAGAAGGTGGCGGTAGTGGCCGAGTCGCTGGGGCTGCAGTCGCGGCTGGCGGCGCGCCCGGCCGCCTTGTCCGGCGGCCAGCGCCAGCGGGTGGCGCTGGGCCGCGCGCTGGTGCGCGAGCCGCAGGTGTTCCTGCTCGACGAGCCGCTGTCCAACCTCGACGCGAGGCTGCGCCTGTCGATGCGGGTGGAGATCGCCCGGCTCCACCGCCAGCTCGGTGCCACCATGATCTACGTGACCCACGACCAGATCGAGGCGATGACCCTGGGCCAGCGCATCGTGGTGCTGGATGGCGGCGTGATCCAGCAGATCGACACGCCGATGGCGCTGTACGACCGGCCCGCCAACATGTTCGTGGCCGGCTTCCTCGGCAGCCCGGCGATGAACCTGCTCCGCGGCACGCTGCGCCGGCACGAGGGCTGGCGGCTGGGCTGCGCCGCGGGCGAGCTGGTGCTGGGCGACCTTCTGCCCGATCCCGCCTGGGCGGCCTGGTGCGATCGCGAGGTGGTGCTGGGCGTGCGCCCGGAACACCTGCAGCCGGACCCCGCCGGTGCGGCCTTGCAGGCGCGACTGGAGGTGGTCGAGCCGGTGGGCAACGAGGTCTTCCTGAACCTGCGCTTCGGCGACCAGGTGCTGGTGGCGCGGGTACCGCCACGCCCCCTGCCCGAGCCCGGCAGCCTGGTCGCGCTGGGCCTGTCGCACCCGTACCTGCACCTGTTCGATGGCGCCAGCGGCGCGCGGATCGGCAACTGAGCCCGGATCGCCCAGCAGCGTGATCCCCGCCGCCACCGGCGGCAGAGCGGTCCGGCCGGGGCAGGCAAGCCCGGGCGGCAATGCTAATCTAGCCGTCCTTCGCGAACGGAATGCCTTCGATCCATGGCCCGCATCATCGCTGTCGCCAACCAGAAGGGCGGCGTCGGCAAGACCACCACGGCCGTCAACCTGGCCGCTGCGCTTGCGGCGGCCAAGCGCAAGGTATTGCTGGTGGATCTCGACCCGCAGGGCAACGCCACCATGGCCTCGGGCATCGACAAGCGCCAGATCGGCCCGAGCGGCTGCGAGGTACTGCTGGAAGAGGTGGAGATCAGCGCGGCGATCGTGCCCACCGAGGCGCACTACGACGTGCTGCCGGGCAACGGCGACCTCACCGCCGCCGAGCTGAAACTGATGGACGCGCTGGCCCGCGAGCACCGCTTGAAGGACGTGCTGGCCAAGGTCGCGGACAAGTACCACACCATCCTGATCGACTGCCCGCCCTCGCTCAACCTGCTCACCCTCAACGCGCTGACCGCCGCCGACGGCGTGCTGATCCCGGTGCAGTGCGAGTACTTCGCGCTGGAGGGCCTGTCCAGCCTGCTCGACACGGTCAAGGCGGTGCGCCATCGGCTCAATCCGAAACTGGAGATCGAGGGCCTGCTGCGCACCATGTACGACGTGCGCAACAACCTCGGCAACGAGGTCTCCGCCCAGCTCACCCAGCACTTCGGCGACAAGGTGCTGCGCTCGATCATCCCGCGCAACGTGCGTCTGGCCGAGGCGCCCAGCCACGGCCAGCCGATCCACCTGTACGACCGCAGCTCGCGTGGCGCGATCGCCTACATCGGCCTGGCCGGCGAGGTGATCCGGCGCGAACGCGGGCTGCCGCCGCGCGCCGAGCCGGCCGACGAGGTCGACTCCGCCGCGCATGGCGACCACAACGGCGTGCTGCTCAAGGCACCCGCCGCCAATCACCAGGACTGAGGCATGGCAGCAGCGAAAAAACGTGGATTGGGACGCGGGCTGGACGCCCTGCTCGGCGGCGACGGCGAAGGCACGCCGTCGGTGCTGGCGCAGGAGGGCGAGCTGCGCACGCTGCCGATCCAGCAAATCCAGCCCGGCAAATACCAGCCGCGGCGCCACTGGAACGACGAGGCGCTGGACGAGCTGGCTGCCTCGATCAAGGCGCAGGGCCTGATCCAGCCGGTGGTGGTGCGCGAGATCGGCAAGCACCGCTACGAACTGATCGCCGGCGAACGCCGCTGGCGCGCCGCGCAGCGCGCGCAGCTGGGCGAGATCCCGGCGCTGATCAAGCAGGTGGCCGAGCAGGCCGTGCCGGCGATGGCGCTGATCGAGAACATCCAGCGCCAGGACCTCACCCCGCTGGAAGAAGCCGATGCGCTCAAGCGCCTGATCGAGGATTTCGAACTCACCCACCAGCAGGCCGCCGACGCGGTGGGGCGTTCGCGCGCCGCGGTGTCCAACCTGCTGCGGCTCACCGAGCTGCCCGAGGCGATCAAGAAACTGCTCGACGACGGCAAGCTGGAGATGGGCCACGCCCGCTGCCTGCTGACCCTGGACGAGTCCATCGCCGTGCCGCTGGCGCGCCAGGCCGTCACCCTCGGCTGGAGCGTGCGCGAGCTGGAGGAGGCCGCCCGCCGCGCGCAGACCGCGCCGAAGGGCAAGGCCCGCCACGCGCCCGCGCGCGATCCCAACATCAGCGCGCTGGAGCGCGAACTGGGCGAGCGCTTCGCCACCCGCGTCGAGCTGGCCCAGGGCAAGGGCGGCCGCGGCAAGCTGGTGATCCACTACCACAGCAACGACGAACTCGACGGCATCCTCGGCAAGATCCGCTGACCTTGGTGAAAGATGAAACGCTCCGGGCCGGTCTATCTGGCAGTGAGTTCCCGACAACGTCAATTCGAGGCGCTGACCCGCGCGCACGCCGGCGACCTGTACCGCTTCGCCTACTGGCTGTGCGGGCAGGATGCGCTGGCCCAGGATCTGGTGCAGGAGACCTTGCTGCGCGCGTGGAAAAGCCTCGACGCGCTGCGCGAGGCCGAGTCCGCCAAGCCGTGGCTGCTGACCATCCTGCGTCGCGAGCACGCGCGCCTGCATGAGCGCAAGACGCCGGATACCGTCGAGCTGGAAGACAACCTCGCCGAGGACGCCGCCTGGGCCAGCCCCGAGCGCCACGGCGATGCCGCCGAACTGCGTGAAGCCATGTCCCGATTGCCGCACAAGTACCGCGAACCGCTGCTGCTGCAGGTGCTGGGCGGCATGAGTTGCGACGAGATCGCCGCCGAGCTGGACCAACAGCCCGGCGCGGTGATGACCCAGTTGTTCCGCGCCCGGCAGAAGCTGAAATCCATCCTGCAGGGCGGCCGCCCGGAGGCGCAGCATGGATTGCCTTGAGTTCCGCCGCCGCCTCGGCGCCGAACCGCACTCGCGCGCTGCCGAACTGCTCGCCCATCGCGACAGCTGCCCCGCCTGCGCCGCCGCGTGGGAGCGCGCCCAGGCCTTCGAGCGCGAACTGCACGCCGCGCTCGAGGTGTCCGTGCCCGAAGGCCTCGCCGAGCGCGTGCTGCTGGCCCAGGCCACCGGCGAGCGCCACCGGCAGACCCGTCGCCGCCAGCTGGCGTTCGCGCTGGCCGCCTCGCTGCTGCTCGCGCTCGGCCTCGGCGGCTACGGCTGGAAGCGGATGGATGCGCGCTCGCTGCCTGCGCTCGCCGTCGCGCACATGCCCGACGAAATCCACTCGCTCGACCTCGTCCAGCCCATCGGTACGCCCGCCATCGCCGCCGGCTTCGCCGTGCGCGGCGTCAGCCTGCGCGGCCCCGCCCCCGTCGACGTCACCTACGTGCACGACTGCCCGGTCGGCCCCTACAAGACCGTGCACCTGGTCAGCCGCGTCGGCGGCACCCCGGTCGCCGTGCTCTACCTGCCGCACAAGCAAGTGGCCAAGGCCAGCGACTTCCAGCGTGACGGCTGGCATGGCCGCATCGTGCCGCTGCAACACGGCACCCTGGTGATGCTCACCGACCGTGGCGGCGCACGCCCGTTCGACGCGGTGGCACGCCACTGGCGGGTGGCGATCGATGGAGAGGGCAGCGCGCAGACTGCGCAGCGCCGCGCGGTCAACGAGGCGCCGGGCCGGTTGGCACCCTGAGTCTTCCAGGCACCTGATCACAAGGACTCGCGGCGACCGGCTGGCGTCCATGCCCTTTCGTCCGCGCTGACACGACGGGCAGGGGACTCCCCGTCACCGAAACAACCGGCTCATCACGGCGTCCCCCGAGATCCGCCCTGCCCCAAGCGCCACCAGGGCCAGCAGCATCAACCCCCAGGCCTTGTGGTCATTGAAGTCGCCGCCGATCAGTCCGTGCCAGAGGCCGTTCGGCCACAGTGCCGGGTAGGAGACCACCGCGACGATGTTGTAGACGAACAGCACGGCGGCGACCACGCGGGTGCCGAGGCCCAGCGCGAGGAACCACGGCAGCACCAGTTCGGTCCAGGTGGCGAGCGTGGCGGCCAGCGCAGGGGCGAGCAGGGGCACCTGGTATTCGTTGTCGAACAGGTAGGCCGTGCCGCTGGGGTCATCCCATTTCACCGTGCCGGCGCGCCAGAACGCGAGCGCCACGAACACGCGGAACAGCAGCAGGGCGAGCGGGGTGAGCACCGCGAGTTGCGCGGTGAGACGCGACCAGCGGGCGATGGCGACGGCGGTGTTCATGTGGACGATTCCCGGATGAGTGGATGACGGATCACGCGGCGAGCAGCGCGTGTTCGAGCAGGGGGCGCAGCAGGGTTTCGGGCGGCGCCTGCGGGTCGATCGGCTGTGCGGCGGCGAGCGCCAGGTCGAGCGATGACTCATGCCGCAGCGCGTCCACGAACGCGGCCTGCGCAGGTGCGATGGCGCGCATCGCGACCTCGCTGCCTTCGCGCCACAGCAGCACGGATTGCGGCACGGCGGGGTCGATGGCGTCGTGTTCCGGCGCCTGCGCGCAACGCCACAGGTCGAGCACCGCCCAGGCGCAGGACAGCGCGCGCACGCACGGCCGCAGCCGCGGCGGGTGGTCCGCGTCGGCCAGCGCAGCGACCAGGGCTGCGGCATCGGCGGGCGTGGCATCGGCGGCCAGCGCGACTTCCTGGCGCAGCCATTCCAGCCGCGCCACGTCACCCAGCCAGGGCCACGGCGCGGTTTCCGGCTGCGCGGCCACGAACGCGGCGAAGTCGGCGCCGTAATCCTGCAGGTTGCCGCTGCGGTTGCCGCGGAAAGCGGCGTGGCGGGTGGCGAGGCCGTCGAAGCAGTCCTCGCCGAGCAGGTGTTGCAGCGCGGGGAAACTGGTGGCCAGCGCGTCGACGTGGATCGCGAGGTTGGCGTTCCGATAGATGCGCAGGCGGGCGGCGGGCGCGATGCCGCGCGTGGCGATCCACGGTTCCAGCGAGGGCGCCACGCCGTCCACGATGGCGCCGGCGAACGCGTGCTGCAGCTCACGCAGCGAGGGCGGCGACGACATCGAGATGCTCCGTGGCGAGCCGCGCCTCGTCTTCCAGCACGGCGAAATCGGGCAAGTGCTGGTCCCATTCGATCAGGGTGGGTTTCGCGCCGAGGCGGGCCAGCGTGTAGCCGTACAGCGCCCACACGGCGGCATCGACGCGCTGGTCGTGCGAGTCGATCAGCAGTTCGCCGCCCAGCCCCTGCTTGCGGGTGAAGCCGGCCAGGTGCAGTTCGCCCACCGCGGCGGCGGGGATGCCGTCGATGAAGCGTTGCGCGTCGAAGCCGTGGTTGACGCTGTTGACGTAGACGTTGTTGACGTCCAGCAGCAGGCCGCAGCCGCTGCGCGCGGCGAGTGCGGCAAGGAACTCCCACTCGCTCAGCGTCGAGTGGCTGAAATGGATGTAGCTGGAGACGTTCTCCACCAGCACGCGGCGGCCCAGCGTTTCCTGCAACTGGCCCACGCGCGCCACCATCAGCTCCAGCGCTTCCTCGGTGTACGGCAGCGGCAGCAGGTCGTTGTAGTGGCGCCCGCCGATGGCGCCCCAGCACACGTGCTCGGATACCAGCGCGGGTTCGGCGCGTTGCACCAGCGCGCGCAGCGCGGCGAGGTGGGCGGGATCGAGCGGCTCGGCCGAACCCAGCGACAGGCCCACGCCGTGCAGGCTCACCGGGTAGTCGCGGCGCAGCGCGTCTAACGCGTCCCACAGCGCGCCGCCGGCGCAGAACAGATTCTCGCTGTGCAGCTCGAAGAACGGCACGGCGGGCCGGTGGTGCAGCACGTGCGCGACGTGCGCCGGCCGCAGCCCGATCCCGACACTCGTCGGGATCGGCTGCGCACGCACGGGGCGTGAAGGGGGCACGGCTGTCAGCTCTTCTTCATCATGGCGTCGTGCGACATGGCGGCGTGGGCCTGCAGCGAACCGCCATCGAGCTTGGCGCACAGGCCGGCGGGTACCGCCACGAAGGCCTGCGGATCGCGCGCCTTGCTGTCCTGGCCCGCGCAGGAATGGCCCGGGGACTGGCAGTCGTTCTTCATCGCGGCGTTGACGCCGTAGCACTTCTGCGTGGCGCTGGCGGCCATCTTGTCGGCGGCGTGGGCGGTCGTGGCGGCGCCGAGCGCGCCGGCGGCGAGCAGGCTGAGCAAGGCGGAGCTGAGGATGGTCTGGGCTTGCATGGGTCTCTCCCGTGGATGCCGGACAATTCCGGCTGCGGTAGATGACCCGGTGGACGCGGATTTCATTACACCCGGCTTTCGCATCCGGTGCCGACGGTCCGTGCCGGCAGGCATTAAACTGCGCGTTCGCCGCCGTCCGCGGTGCCCGTTTCCGCTGAAAGGCCAGCCCCATGCCGCAACTTTCCGTCGTCGTCCCCGTGTTCAACGAGCGCGACAACATCCCGCCGCTGCTCGCCGAAATCGCGGCTGCCTTGCGTGGCACGGCCGACTACGAAGTGATCTACGTCGACGACGATTCGTCCGACGACAGTCGCGCCGTGCTCGAAGCGCAGAAGGCGCAGCATCCCGAGTTGCGCGTGCTGCACCACGTCACCCGCAGCGGCCAGAGCACGGCGGTGTGGAACGGCGTGCGCGCGGCGCGCGGCAGCTGGATCGCCACGCTGGACGGCGACGGCCAGAACGATCCGGCCGACATCCCGAAGCTGCTCGCCGCGCGCGACGCCGCGGCGGCCGAGGTGAAGCTGTTCGCCGGCTGGCGCACCACCCGCCGTGACAGTTTCAACAAGCGCATCTCCTCGAAGGTCGCCAACGCGGTGCGCTCGCGCATGCTGCGCGACGCCACGCCGGACACCGGCTGCGGCCTGAAGCTGTTCGAGCGCGAGGTGTTCCTGCGCCTGCCCTACTTCGACCACATGCACCGCTACCTGCCGGCGCTGGTCAAGCGCGCCGGCTTCCGGAGCACCAGCGTGCCGGTGGGCCATCGCCCGCGCACCGCCGGCGTGTCCAAGTACGGCATGCTGGACCGCCTGTGGGTCGGCCTGGCCGACCTGCGTGGCGTGGCGTGGCTGATGCGCCGGGGCAAGGTGACCGAAGTCGAGGAACTCTGACCTCGATCACGCGGTGTCGCCGCGGCGGTCGTATGCTTGTCCTGTTTCATTGCAGGAGAACGCCATGGCCCTCGCGATCAAGCGTGCGTACGAAGCGCCCGCCAGGGAGGATGGTTATCGCGTGCTGGTGGAGCGGCTGTGGCCGCGCGGCATGAAGAAGGAAGAGGTGCCGCTGGACCAGTGGGCCAAGGAACTGGCGCCGACCACGGCGCTGCGCAAATGGTTCGGCCACGATCCGGCGCGCTGGGACGGCTTCCGCCACCGCTACGCCAGCGAACTCGACGAGCTGGCCGAATACTGGCAACCGCTGGCCGAGCGCTCCGCGCGGCACCCGGTCACCCTGATCTACAGCGCCCGCGACGAGGAGCACAACGGTGCCCTCGTGCTGCGCGACTACCTGCAGCACTGGCTGCACACGCACGGGCCGCGCTGACCGCCTTGAGCATGGCCCCGCCCTTGCGCAGCGGGGAAGTCGAAGTGCCGTGCGGCCCGCTCAAGTCGCGCGCAGCGGCGTGCCCGTGCGCGGCCACTCGGCCAGCGCCTTGCGCGTCCGCAGGCGACCGCGCTCGATCAGTTCGCGGGCGCGGTAGAACTCGTAGACGCTGGCGATGTTGCGCGGCAGGGTGATCAGCAGGTCCGGCTCGTACGCGGCCAGGCGCAGCCGCGCCAGGTTGGCCTGCATCAGGTCCATCGCCTGGTTCAGCGTGTCGAAGGTACCGGGCTCGCGCGGCGGTTCCTCGCTGCGCGGCATCAGCCGGCTGATGAACTCGCCGATGCGGTGGCGATAGCCCGGGTCCTGTCCGGTGGCGCTCTCCTCCACCGGCGCGACGGCCGCCTCGACCGGGCCGTCCACGCTGACGGCGAACAGATAATCCGCCTCCACCCCGATCAGCGGCGTGACCGGCACCGGGTTGAGCAGGGCGCCGTCGACCATGCGGTGGCCGTTGAGGTGGTGCGGGCGGAACACGGTCGGCACGGCGATCGAGGCGCGGATGGCCTCGAACAGGTTGCCGCGGCCCAGCCATACCTCGCGGCCGCGGTCGAGGTCGGTCGCCACCGCGGTGAACGCCAGCGGCAGCTCCTCGATCAGGGTGTCGCCGATCAGCCCGCGCAGCGTGCCGATGATCTTCTCGCCCTTGATCAGGCCGCCGCCGGAAAAGGACCAGTCGACCAGTCGCAGCACGTCGAAACGGGCCAGCGCGCTGACCCAGTCGCGGTAGACGTCGAGCTTGCCCATCGCGTGGATGCCGCCGATCAGCGCGCCCATCGAGCTGCCGGCGATCGCCACGATGCGAAAACCCTGCGCCTCGATTTCCTCGATCACGCCGATGTGCGCCAGCCCCTTGGCGCCGCCGGCGCCGAGCGCCAGCGCCACGGTGGGCTGGCGCTCGCCGGCTGGTTCTTGCGGCTCGCCTGGCGCGTCGGGTTCGTGGGTATTCATGCCGACATTCAATCACGAATCGTCGATGCCGCCGCGGCCAGCCGGCAGCGACGGCGGGCGAACAGCTGCGCGGGTTAGTATGACCGGGGCCGTGGCGGCAAGCCGACGGCGACACTCCACGGAAACCTGCATGGCCCCATCCCGACCCACCGCGACGCCCCGCCCCGCCCGCCTGCCCGCGCCGAGGCGCGCTGCATGAACTGGCAGGCGTGGGCCACGGTCGCGGTGATCGTGCTGGCGATGGCGCTGTTCGCCAGCGAGAAGCTGCGCATCGACCTGATCGCGCTGCTGGTGCTGGCGACGCTGGTGATCCTGGGCATCGTCACGCCGGTGGAGGCGCTCAGCGGCTTCAGCAACGAGGCGACGGTGACGGTGGCGGCGATGTTCGCGCTCAGCCTGGGCATCGAGCGCTCCGGCGCGCTCGATCCGCTGAGCCGCTGGCTGATGCGGATCAAGCGGCCGTGGGTGCTGACCTTGGCGCTGATGCTGGCGATCGCGCCGCTGGGCGCCTTCGTCAAGAACATTGCGCTGGTGGCCACCTTCCTGCCGCTGGCGCTGCGCGTGTGCCAGCGCACACACACCTCGCCCGGCCGCGTGCTGATGCCGATGGCCTACGCCGCGCAGATGGGCGGCGTGTGCACGCTGATCGGCACCTCCTCCAACCTGCTCGCCGACACGCTGGCGCAGAAGCACGGGATGGAGGCGTTCGGCGTGTTCGAGTTCACCCGCATGGGCGTGATCCTGGCGGTGGTCGGCATTGTCTACCTGATGCTGGTCGGCCGCTGGCTGCTGCCGCGCGAGATCGACACCCAGCTGCCGGTGCAGGAGGAGATCGGCAAGTACGTCACCGAGCTGGAGGTGACCGAGCAGTCCGCGCTGGTCGGCGGCAGCATCGCCGATGCGAAGCTGGGCGAGCGTTACGGCGTCTACCCGCTGGAGCTGCTGCGCGGCGAGCGGCGCATGTGGTCGCCGCGCAGCCAGGAGATCGCCGTCGGCGACGTGCTGCTGGTGCGCGGCGACTGGGGGAAGATCGAGGATTTCCAGCGCCGCGCCGGCCTGCGCAACGCGCCGGACCGCCGCTACGCCACCGGCGATGCCCGCTCGCGGGTGATGGTGGAGCTGATGATCGCGCCGGCCAGCCCGATGGAAGGCCGCCAGCTGGAGGAAACCGGCCTGCACTGGCGCTACGACGCGGTGGCGCTGGCGATCCACCGGCGCGGCCAGCTGCTGCGCGACAAGCTCAGCGACGTCAGCCTGGCGGTGGGCGACGTGCTGCTGGTGCTGGTCGACGACGAGGCGTTGTCCAACCTGCGCAACGACGAGGCCTTCATCGTGCTGAGCGAGCGCGAGGAAGCCCACCGCACCCCGCGCAAGGCGTTGTATGCCGCCGCGATCATGGCCGGCGTGGTGGTGGCTTCCGGCCTGCACTGGCTGCCGATCCCGATCGCGGCGATCTGCGGCGCGGTGGCGATGGCGCTCACCGGCTGCTTCGGCCGCAAGGACGTCTACGAGGGCGTCGACTGGAAGATCATCATCCTGCTCGGCGCGATCCTGCCGCTGGGCATCGCGATCGAGCGCAGCGGCCTGTCGGAAACGCTGGTGCAGATGGGGCTGGGCGTGGTCGGCGACCACGGCCCGCTGGCCGGCCTGCTGATGGTCTACCTGCTGACCGCCCTGCTCACCGAACTGATGGGCCACAACCCCTCGGTGGTGCTGATGGTGGGCATCGCCGTGTCGGTGGCCCACGCCATGCACGTGGACCCGCGCCCGTTCGTCGTCGCGGTCGCCTTCGCCGCCGCCACCTCGTTCGCCACCCCGGTCGGCTACCCCACCAACACCATGGTCTACTACGCCGGCGGCTACCGCTTCACCGACTTCATGAAGGTCGGCATCCCGCTGATCGCCATCTTCTGCGCGCTGTCGATGTGGTTGATCCCGAAGTTTTGGCCGTTCTAGAGCTGGGAATAGGGAATAGGGAATGGGGAATAGGAAGAGCAACGGCGTTCCGCGACCCCCTGCTTTCCCTATTCCCCATTCCCTATTCCCGGCAGTCAGGCATAGCCTGACAGCGCCAGCCGCAGCAGGATCTTCATCTCCTCGCGCAGCGGCAGCGGGGCGACCACTTCCGCGTCGGGGCCGTACTTGAGCACGTCCATCAGCAACTCTTTCGAGTTGGAGTAGGGCAGCTTCAGCTCGTAGCGGCCGTCGCTCAGCCATTCGCCCTGCTGCTGCGAATGCCAGTGCTCGTCGGAAACCCAGCGCGCGGCGTGGGCGGAGAAGCGGATGGTGGCCCAGGCCTTGGGCTTGCCGGCGAAAATGCCGTAGCTGGAGGCGAGCAGTTCGTTGAGCTCGCTGTCGGTGACGTCGCGGGCGGGCGCGTCCTGCGCCTGCGCCTCGGCGATGCGGTCCACCGCGAAACTGCGCAGCGCCTCGCGGTCGTGGTCCCACACGTCGAGGTACCAGTTGTCGCGGTAGTGGGTCAGCCGCTGCGGCGAGACCAGCCGGCGGCTGTCGGCATTGGTGGTGCGTGCGCGGTAGCGGAAGCGCAGCTGGCGCCGTTCGAGCACCGCGCCGGCGACCACGCGGAACACTTGCTGGTCGAGCTTGCGCTCGCCCCACGGGATCACCCGGATGCGCTCGATCGGCAGCGCCTTGCCGCTGCCCTGGTGCGACAGCAGGCCCTCGATGCGCGCCTTGAACGGCGCCAGCGTGCCGGCGAGCACGCCGGGGCCGGAGCGGCTGATCAGTTCGTTGAGCGCCAGCAGCGAGGCCAGCTCGTCGGAGGTCAGCCACAGGCCGGGCAGCTCGAACTTCTCGCCTTCGCCGGCTTCGTAGCGGAATGCCGCCTGGTCGGTGCCGGCGCTCTCGATCGGCGCGCCCAGCGCATCGCGCAGGAACGCCACGTCGCGATACAGCGTGGCGCGCGAGCATTCCAGTTCGCCCATCAGGCGCGACAACGGCACCGGATAGTGCGCCGATTTCAGCAGGCGATGCAGCGTCAATATCCGTTCGTAGCGATCCATTCGGCACGTCTCGGGCGGGGCACCTCCTAGCATGGTGGCGGCCGTGGATGGCTGCAAGTCGCACGGCGGGCCGGCGCATTCACTGCGAGTTCAAGACGGCCGGCTAAGGTACGCTGTTACCAAACTTTAACAAACGGATATTCGGCAATGAACAAGACCCTGATCGGCGGCCTGCTGCTGGCCGGTTTCGCCAGCTTCGCCGCCCACGCCCAGGACACGGAGAATCGCGGCGGCTGGAGCGGTTCGGGCGAATTCGGTTTCGCCTCGTCCACCGGCAACTCGCGCTCGGAGAACATCAACGCCAAACTGGGCCTGAGCCAGGAAAACGACCAGTGGAAGAACAACTTCTTCGTTGACGCGCTGCGCTCCAAGAGCGAGCAGAAGATCGTCGACACCAATGGCAACACGATCGAGCAGTTCAACACCACCGCCAACCGCTACGATGCCGGCGCCTCGGTCGGCCTCAAGCTCGACACGCGCAGCTACATCGTCGGCGCGGCCCGCTACGAGCACGACGACTTCGGCGCCAACCTGTGGCAGGGCACGGTCTCGCTGGGCTACGGCTATATTGCGCTGAAGGACGAGCGCAACGAGCTGTCGTTCGAAATCGGCCCCGGCTACAAGCGCTACCGTCCCGCCGACACCCAGGTGCTGGTCGGCAACGTGCTGGTCGCCCAGCGCCAGCCCACCGAAGGCGAAGTGGTGGCCCGCGGCCTGGTCAACTACAAGTTCAAGCTGAGCGCCAACACCGCCTTCGAGGACACGTTCCTCACCGAAGCGGGCTCCAAGAACACCTACATCCAGAACGACGCCGGCCTGGCCGTCAGCATGACCAAGAAGCTGGCCCTGAAAGTGGGCTTCCAGGTCCGCTACAACAGCGACGTGCAGCCGGGCGTGAAGCAGACCGACACGCTGACCACGACGAATCTCGTGTACAGCTTCTGAGCGCCGGATGGCGTCGGCTCACGTCCCCAGCAGTTTGCCCGCCCCTTGCGCGAGCAACGCCTGCGCCACCTGTCGACCGAGTGCCTCGGCCTGATCCGCCGGCGCGCTGCCTTCGGCGTGCAGCAGCTGGCCGCTGGCCGCGTCGCCGACCAGGCCGCGCAGGTGCAAGCCGTGGTCGCTGCGCATGCACCAGGCGCCGACCGGCACCGTGCAGCTGCCGCCCAGGGCGCGGTTCATCGCGCGCTCGGCGCTCACCGTGAGCCGCGTGTCGGCGTCGTCGAGCGCGGCGAGCAGGGCCAGCACCGCCGGATGCTCGTCGCGCGCCTCGATCGCGATGGCGGCCTGGCCCGGGGCGGGCAGCCAGTCCGGCGCGGCCAGTCGCGAGACGATGCGCGAGGCCAGGCCGAGGCGTTCCAGCCCGGCGCAGGCCAGCACGATCGCGTCGTACTGGCCGGCGTCGAGCTTGCCCAGCCGGGTGCCGACGTTGCCGCGCAGGTCGCTCAGCTGCAGATCCGGCCGCAGCGCGCGCAGTTGCGCCTGCCGGCGCAGCGACGAGGTGCCCACCCGCGCGCCCCGCGGCAGCGCGGCGAGGTCGGCGTAGTGGTTGCTGACGAAAGCGTCGGCGGCGTCGGCGCGGGGCAGGATGGCCGGCAGGGTGAAGCCGCTCTCGAGATCGGCCGGCACGTCCTTCAGCGAGTGCACCGCCAGCTCGGCGCGGCCTTCCAGCATGGCCACTTCCAGCTCCTTGAGGAACAGTCCCTTGCCGCCGATGGTGGCCAGCGGCTGGTCGAGGATCTCGTCGCCGCGGGTGGACAGCGGCACCAGCTCCACGCCCAGGCCGGGGTGCGCCGCGCGCAGCAGCGCGGCGACGTGTTCGGCCTGCCACAGCGCCAGCGCGCTCTTGCGGGTGGCGATGCGCAAGGTGGAAGGGTTCATTGGAACTCCGCGACGTTCGGCAAGGTCCCATTGTAGTTGACCGGCCCGGTGCGGCGTGGCCAGCCCGCGACGTTTGGGCGCGGTGGCTGACACGGTCGTCGCGGGCCGGCTACGATGTCGACAAACCCCTCGGAGTTCATCATGCAAAGCGGTAATCCGGCACTCAACAAGAACACCTTCCTCGACGCCGCCAGCGGTGCGGTGGTGTCGCATGGCGACGAGGTGATGACCCTCAACGGCACGGTCAACAAGACCGGCCTGCTGCTGATCCTCGCCATCGTCGGCGCGGCCTTCAGCTGGGGCCAGTTCAACGGTGCGGAGAGCCTGCCGACGATGGGCCCGCTGATGATCGGTGGCGCCATCGGCGGCCTGATCCTGGCCCTGGTCACCGTGTTCAAGAAAACCTGGGCGCCGGTCACCGCGCCGTTGTACGCGCTGGTGGAGGGCGTCTTCATCGGCGCGTTGTCGGCGATCTTCGAGATGCGCTACCCGGGCATCGTGATGCAGGCGGTGGGGCTGACCTTCGGCGTGATGGCGGCGATGCTGCTGGCCTATCGCAGCGGGCTGATCCGCGCCACCGAGAAGTTCAAGCTCGGCATCGTCGCGGCCACCGGCGGCATCATGCTGCTGTACCTGGCCAACTTCGTGATGGGCTTCTTCGGCCATTCGATGGGCTTCATCAACGGCTCCAGCGGCCTGGGCATCGCCTTCAGCGGCGTGGTGGTGGTGATCGCCGCGCTCAACCTGATCCTCGACTTCGACATGATCGAGCAGGGCGTGCATGCCCGCGCACCGAAATACATGGAGTGGTACGGCGCCTTCGCCTTGGTGGTGACCCTGGTGTGGCTGTACCTGGAACTGCTGCGGTTGCTGTCGAAGCTGCAGTCGCGCAACTGAGGCAGCACGACAGGCAGCAAAAAGGCGCGGGTGACCGCGCCTTTTTGTTTGCCGGGTGCGGGAATCGCATTTCACCCGGCGGCGGGATCACCGCTCATGCCACCGCCACCGACCCGTCCTTGCCCGCATGGTGGTCCGCCGCCAGCAGCATGTAGAACGCGGGCACCACGAACAGGGTGAACACGGTGCCGATGGCCAGGCCGGTGGAGATCACCAGGCCCATGTTGAAGCGGCCCGCGGCGCCGGCGCCGGCGGCGATCACCAGCGGCATCACGCCGAGCACCATCGCCGCGGTGGTCATCAGGATCGGCCGCAGGCGCACCGCCGCGGCGTGCTCGATCGCCTCGCGCTTGGACATGCCGGCGCGCTGCGAGTCGTTGGCGAACTGCACGATCAGGATGCCGTGCTTGCTGATCAGGCCCATCAGGGTGACCAGGCCCACCTCGGTGTAGATGTTGAGGCTGGTGAACAGGTTGACGAAGATCAGCGCCCCGAATAGCGCCAGCGGCACCGAGACCAGGATCACCACTGGGTCGCGCAAGCTGTTGAACTGCGCCGCCAGCGCCAGGAACACGATGATGACGGCGAACAGCAAGGTGCCGCCGAAGCCGCCGGATTCCTGCATGAACTGGCGCGACTGGCCGGCGTAGTCCACGTTGTAGCCGCTCGGCGCCACCTCGTGCACCAGGTCGCGCAGGTAGGTCAGCGCATCGCCCTGCGACATGCCCGACACGCCCGAGATGGTGGCCGAGTTCAGCTGCTGGAAGCGGTTCAGCGACTGCGGCACCACCTCGTGGGTGACCTTGGCCACGGTGCCGGCCTGGATCAGCGAGCCGTCCGGCACGCGCAGGTAGTAGTCCAGCACCTGCTCCGGATTCAGCCGGTCGGCCTGCAGCACCTGCGGGATCACCCGGTACGAACGCCCGGCGATGGAGAAGTAGTTGACGTAGCCGCCGCCCAGCGCCGAGCCCAGCGCGGCGCCGACGTCGGCCTGGGTCAGGCCCAGCGCGGCGATCAGGTCGCGGTCCAGGTTCACCGTGGCCTGCGGCTTGTCCACCTTGAGGTCCGAGTCGATGAAGTAGAACTTGCCGCTGGCCTGGGCCTTGGCCAGCACCGCGCTGGCGACCTCGTTGAGGTTGGCGAACAGTTCGGTGGTGGTGATCACCACCTGGATCGGCAGGCCCTGCGCGCCGGGCAGCGGCGGAAACTGGAACGCCGCCACCTGCGCGCCGGCGATGCCGTTCCACTTCGCCTGCAGCTCCTGCTGCAGCTCGTGCGCACCGCGGTGGCGCTGGTCCCACGGCTTGAACAGCACGCCGCCGATGCCCTGGTTCACCGTCGGCACGCCGGTCAGCTGGAACATCTGCTCGTACTCGGGCAATTCCTTGGCCAGCTCGAACATCTGGGTGGCGTACACGTTCATCTGCTCGGCGGTGGCGTTCGGCGCGCCGACGATCTGGCCCACCACCACGCCCTGGTCCTCCTCCGGCGCCAGTTCCGATTGCGCAGTGACGCCCAGCGCCACCGTGGCCAGCAGCAGCAGGCCGGCCATCACGATCACTACCACCCAAGTCGACAGCACGTTGTGCAGCACGCGCTGGTAGCCGTGGTGCACGCGGTCGAACTGGCGGTCGATGAACTGCACGAAGCGACCGCCTTCCTGCCCGCTCGTGAAGAAGCGCGAGGTCAGCATCGGCGACAGCGTCAGCGCCACGATCGCCGACACGGTCACCGCGCCGGCGAGGGTGAACGCGAACTCGCTGAACAGCGCGCCGGTGAGGCCCTTCTGAAAGCCGATCGGCACGTACACCGCGATCAGCACCACGGTCATCGCCAGGATCGGCCCGCCGAGCTCGCGTGCGGCCAGCAGTGCGGCCTGCAGCGGGGTCTTGCCTTCCTCCTTCATGTGGCGGTCGACGTTCTCCACCACGATGATCGCGTCGTCCACCACCAGGCCGATCGCCAGCACCAGCGCCAGCAGGGTCAGCAGGTTGATCGAATAGCCCAGCACCAGCATCACGAAGAACGCGCCGATCAGCGCCAGCGGCATCGCGATCACCGGGATGATCACCGCGCGCAGGCTGCCCAGGAACAGGAAGATCACCAGGGTGACGATCACCAGCGCCTCGATCAGGGTCTTGATGACCTCGTTGATCGAGCTGTTCACGAAGTCGGTGCCGTCGTAGACGATCTTGCCGGTCAGCCCGCTCGGCAACTGGTGCTGGATCTCGGGGAACGCATCGCGCACGCGCTGGGCCACGTCCAGCACGTTGGCGTCCGGCGCCACCTTGATGCCGATGAACACCGAACGCTTGCCGTTGAAGGCCACGTTGAAGTCGTAGTTCTCCGAGCCCAGCGACACCGTGGCCACATCCTGCAGCCGCACGATCGCGCCGCCGGACTGGCGCACCACCAGCTGCTTGAACTCGTCCACCGTGTGCAGGCTGCTGTCGGTGGTCAGGTCCACCGTCACCGCCTGGCCCTTGCTGGAGCCGACCGCGGCGAGATAGTTGTTGGCCGCCAGCGCGGCGTTGACGTCGCTGGCGGTGACGCCGACCGCGGCCATCCTGGCCGGGTCCAGCCACGCGCGCAGCGCGAACTGGCGCGCGCCGAGCAGCTCGGCGGTCTGCACGCCGTCGAGCGCGTCCAGCTTCGGCTTGACCACGCGCGCGAGGTAGTCGGTGATGTTGTTGGTCGGCAGCACGTCGCTGTAGAAGCCGATGTACATCGCGTCGACCGTCTCGCCGGTCTGCACGTTCAGCACCGGCTGCTGCGCCTGCGGCGGCAGCTGGTTCTTCACCGAATTGACCTGGGTGGTGATCTCGGTCAGCGCGCGGTTGGCGTCGTAGTTGAGGCGCAACGTGGCGGTGATGGTGGACACGCCCGCCACGCTGCTGGAGGACAGGTAGTCGATGCCCTGCGCCTGCGAGATCGCCTGCTCCAGCGGCTGGGTGATGAAGCCGGCCATGGTCGCCGCGTCGGCGCCGTAGTAGGCGGTGGTGACGGTGACCGTGGCGTTCTGCGTCTCCGGGTACTGGCGCACGCTGAGGCTGCTGACTGCGCGGATGCCCAGCACCAGGATCAGCAGGCTGACGACGATCGCCAGCACCGGCTTGTTGATGAACGAGTCGGTGAATTTCATCGTGGCGGCTCAGTGTTCCTGCGGCGTGGGATGCGCGCTGTCGGCCGGTTGCACCCGGTTGTCGACCTTGATCGGCGCATCGTTCTTCAGCTTCACCTGGCCGCTGGTCACCACCTCGGTACCGGCGTCGAGGCCCTTGAGGATCGCCACCTGGTCGCCGCGGGTCTCGCCCACGGTGACGAAGGTCTGTTGCACCGTCGGCGGCAGCGGATGGCCCTGCGCGTCCTTGCCCTTGGATGGATGCACCACGTAGACGGTGTCGCCGTACGGGTTGTAGACGATCGCCGCCTGCGGCAGGGTCAGCCGCGGCTGGCGCTGGCCGACGTCGACCGCCAGCCGGGCGAACATGCCCGGGCTCAGCGTCTTGTCGTGGTTCGGCACGCTGGCCTCCACCTGCACGTTGCGGGTGCCGGGGTCGACCTTGGGGCTGATCGCGGTGAGCTTGCCGTCGAACTGGCGCCCTTCGTAGGCATCCAGGTTCAGGTGCAGCGACTGCCCGACCTGCAACCGGCCCAGTTCGCTCTGCGGCACGTGGAAGTCGACGAACAGCGGGTCGAGCTGCTGCAGCGTCACCAGCGTGGCGCCGGCGCTCACGTAGTCGCCCGGACTGATCGTGATGATGCCGGCACGACCGGCGAACGGCGCGCGCAACTGTTTCTTCGCCACGATCACCTGCTGCTGCGCCACTGCGGCCTGGTTGGCCTTGAGCTCGGCCGCGGCGCGGTCGTAGTCGGCCTGGCTGATCGCCTGCGCCGCCAGTTGCTGGCGCGCGCGCTCGAAGGTCAGCTGCGACAGCTTCGCCGTCGCCTGCAGCTGCTCCAGCTTGGCCGCCTCGTCGCCGTCGCGCAGCTGCAGCAACAGCTGGCCCTGCTTGACGTCCTGGCCGGATTTCAGCGGCACCGCGGTGACCAGGCCGGAGGCATCCATCGCCAGCTCCGCGCCCTGCGCCGCGCGCAGCGTGCCGACCGCGTTCAGCGCGGGCTGCCACGGCTGCTCGCGGACGGTGGTGGTGCTGACCGTGGCCGGCGCCGGTTGCGGCATCGAGTGGATCATGCGCATCACCAGCAGCACCTTGATGCCGACGATCAACGCGATCAGCAGCAGCACGCCGCCGATCATCCAGAGCATGCGTTTGGTGGTGCCGGGTTTGTTGTCAACGCGCGTGGGCATGCGCGGGCTCCTGTGGGTGGGCATTGATTGATGCGATCCTCCCTGATCGCCAAAGATCAAAGAGCGGACATTCTGTCCGCGAGGTTGTTTGTGCGATCGTCCATGATCGCGAAGATCAAACAGCGGACATCCTGTCCGCACTCTCAGTGAGAGCTGGTGCTCCGCTCTGGTGTCTCCTGATTCTCGTGTTGCCAGCTGCCGCCGAGCGCGGCATACAGCGCAGCGGTATCGGCCAGCCGCGCGGTGCGTGCCTGGATCAGCGCGATGCGCGCGCGCTGGTGGTCACGCTGCGCCTGCAGCAGGTCGAGATAGCCGCTGGCGCCGACCCGGTACTGCCGCTGGGCCAGCGCCAGCCGCTGCGCGGCGGCGTCCTCGGCGGCGAGCTGGGCGGCCAGGCCGTCGGCGTCGTATTGCAGCGCCTGCAGCGCATCGGCCACGTTCTGGAACGCCACCAGCACGGTCTGCTGCCAGTCGGCCAGAGCCTTGTCCAGGCCGGCTTCGGCGGCGCGCTTGCGGTGGCGCAGTTCGCCGCCGTGGAACAGCGGCTGGGTCAGCCCCAGCCCCAGCGACCAGGCGCGGCTGCCGGCGGAGAACAGCTCGCCGACATGCGCCGTCTGCGAACCGGCGCTGCCGGAGAGAGTGATCTGCGGCAGCATCGCCGCGGTGGCCACGCCGACCCGCGCCGTGGCCGCATGCAGTTGCGCCGAGGCGGCGCGGATGTCCGGCCGCTGCGCCACCAGCCGCGAAGGCAGGCTGACCGGGATGTCGCGCGGCAGCGCGATCGCGTCCAGCGGCAGCGGCGACAACTCCAGTTGCGCCGGCGTGCTGCCCAGATAGGTGGCCAGCTGGTTGCGGGTGGCGGCGAGGCGTGCGCGCAATGGCGGCAAGGTGGCCTCGGTGGCGGCCAGCTCGCTGCGTGCAGCCAGGGTGGCGGCCAGCGAGGTCGCGCCGATCTGCTGCTGGCGCTCGGCAATGCGCACGCTGTCGCGCTGGCTGTCGGCGATCGCCTCGGTGGCGCGCACCTGCTCGCGCAGCGACGCCTCCTGCAGCGAAGCGGTGACCACGTTGGCGGCGAGCGTCAGCCAGGTGGCATCGGCCTGCGCCTGCTGCACGTCGGCCAGCGCCGCCTGCGCCTCGATGCCGCGGCGGGTGCCGCCGAACAGGTCGATGCCGTAGCTGACGCTGACGCCGGCGTTGTACACGGTCAGCGGCGCGAAGGCGAAAGTGTCGCCGAATGCGGCGCCGGATTGCTTCTGGCGGGTGATGCCGGCGTTCGCATCCACCGCCGGAAAGCGCACCGCGCCGGCGGCGCGGGCGTTCTCCTGCGCCTGGCGCAAGGCGGCCTGGGCCGCGGCCAGCGACGGGCTGTGGCGCAGGGCGGTGTCCACCCGGCGGTCGAGCTCGGCATTGCCGAACGTGGTCCACCAGTGCTCGGGCACTGCCGCGTCGACGACGAAACGCTGTGCTGCGCCGGCCACGCTGGCGGTGCCGGCGGGCAGCGGCTGCGCCGTATAGCGATCCACCGGCGGCGCGTCCGGACGGTGGTAGTCCGGGCCGACCGCGCAGCCGGCGAGGATCAGTCCCAGCAGCGGTGGCAACGCGCGCAGGCGCAGGGTCGGCGAGAAGCGGAGCAGGTCGCGGGGCACGAGGGGAGCCTGGGCAGGGGGAGCCGGCCCGGGACATTAGCAGACGACGGAGTTCAGATATATAGGTGAGAGGTCACCCGTGGCGATGCCGCCGTTACAGCATGCCGACGCGGCCGTCCTGCGAGGAGAAGCGCATCGGCAGCTCGCCGCTGAGGCCGTCCGGATGTCCCGGCGGCACCGCGAAACGCCAGCCCTGCACGCTGCGCAAGGCATGCGCGTCGAGGATCGGATCGCCGCTGGAGGCGACCACGCGCGCATGCAGCACGCGACCTTCGCTATCCACCCGCAGCTGCACGGTCAATTGGCCGTCCAGATGGCCGCACACATCGTCCCAGCGTTCGGCCGCGGCTGGCGTGGCCAGCGGCTGCAGGCGTGTCGGCGGGGGCGCCGCCGCAGCTTGCGCGATGTCCACGCCATTCTCCGCCGGCAGGGCGCGCTGGCGCACGGCCGGCACGACCGCATGGCGACGGTGCCGCAGCGGGCGGGCCGACGCCGGGCCATCGTGTGACGCGGCGATGCCGCGCGGCGCATCGGGCCAGCTGGCGGTCAGCGTGCTGAGCCAGCCGGTGCCGGCAATGCCGATGGCCAGGGCCAGGACGCTGAGGCCGGTGGTGGTGCGCAGTCGCAACATGACCGTGCTACGGCCGCTCGAGGATCGCGGTGACGCCCATGCCGCCGGCGGTGCAGATCGAGATCAGCCCGCGACCGGAGCCTTTCTGTTCCAGCAGCTTGGCCAGCGTCGCCACGATGCGCGCGCCGGTGGCGGCGAACGGGTGGCCCACGGCGAGGCTGGAGCCGTGCACGTTGAGTTTGGCCGGGTCGATCGCGCCCAGCGGCGCATCCAGCCCGAGCCGGTTCCTGCAGTAATCGGCCGATTCCCACGCGCGCAGCGTGCACAGCACCTGCGCGGCGAATGCCTCGTGGATCTCGTAGAAATCGAAGTCCTGCAGGCTCAGCCCGTGCCGCGCCAGCATGCGCGGCACCGCGATGGTCGGCGCCATCAGCAGGCCTTCGCCGTGCACGTAATCCACCGCGGCGACTTCGGCGTCGCGCAGATAGGCCTGGATTTTCAGCCCGCGCTGCGCGGCCCACGCCTCGCTGCCCAGCAGCACCGCGGCGGCGCCGTCGGACAGGCCGGTGGAATTGCCCGCGGTGAGCGTACCGTGGCCGGAGCGCTTGTCGAACGCCGGCTTCAGCGTGGCGAGTTTCTCCAGCGTGGTGTCCGGGCGCAGGAAGCCGTCGCGCTTGAGCCCGCGGAACGGCACCAGCAGATCGTCGAAGAAACCTGCCTCGTAGGCGGCGGCGAGCTTGTGGTGGCTGTCCAGCGCCAGCCGGTCCTGTGCCTCGCGGCTGACCTGCCACTGCCTGGCCATCTGCTCGCAGTGATCGCCCATCGACTTGCCGGTGCGCGGCTCGGCCACGCCGGGGAACGAAGGCTTCAGCTCGCGGAGCGAGAAGCCGCGCGTGGCGGCCTTGAACTTCTCCAGCGGGGTCTTGGCCCGATTCATCGCGAGCAGGCGGCGGCGCAGGCGGCGGCCGTACACGATCGGCACGTCGCTGGTGGTGTCCGAGCCGGCGGCGATGCCGGCCTCGATCTGCCCGCAGGCGATCTTGTTGGCGATGATGATGGTGTTGTCCAGCGAGGTGCCGCAGGCGCGCGCGGTGGTGATGCCCGGCGTGGTCGGTGCCAGCCCGGAGCTGAGCACCGCCTCGCGCGCCAGGTTCCAGTCGGCGCTGTGCTTGATCACCGCGCCGGCGGCCACTTCGCCCAGCTCCACGCCGTGCAGGCCAAAGCGCTCGACCAGGGCGCCGAGCACCTTCACTGACATGCCGAAGTTGCCCACGTCGGCATAGGCAGTGTTGTTGCGACAGAACGGGATGCGTACGCCGCCGATCACGCCGACGCGCCTGTGCGTGTTTTCCATGCCCTGAACGATCCATCACACGAATGGCTTCAAGGCTAACCCGCCATGCCGCCGGGCGAAAGCCCGGATGGCCGCCGGCGTGGCGGTTTGTTCAGCACCGTGCGGCAGGTCGTTCGCGGCGCGGCGGTAGAATGGATGTTTTCCCGCTGCAAGATGGATCCATCGTGGAAGCGCAAACATTGCACGCCCTGCCGGTGCTGCTGGCCCTCGAACCGGTGACCGGACAACCGGCGCCGGCGACCACCCTCACCCGCGACGCGGCCGCCGAACTGGCGCAGCACGTGGCGACCGACCTGCTCGGCCTGGTGCCGCAGGTCGCCGGGGCGCGGCTGGCGCTGGCCGGGGCGCTGTTCGACCAGGTCGAACTGCTGCGCCCCGGTTTCCCGGTGTGGGCGACGCTGGACGACCTGGCGCGCCGGCTGCCGCGCGGCACGCTGGAGCACGTGGTCGCCTTCGGCAGCCACGACGGCGTGATGCCGGCGCCCGTGCTGCAACCCTCGTCGGCGTACGCCGGCGGCCCGATGCGGCTGCTGCCGCTCAGCCTGCTGGTCAATCCGGAGGCCGCCGACGAACTCGCCACCCAGCTGGAGATCCAGCTGGTCGGCCGCGGCGAGGCCGGCGCGGCCACCGCCGACTGGCTGATGCGCACGCTGGGCATCCGCCTCGAACACCTGCGCTACCTCAGCCGCAACGACCTGCTCGCGCTGACCTGCGTGCAGTACGAACACGCCAACCTGGCGCCGCTGTGGTCGCTGCTGGAAGCGGCTTTGCTCACCCCGGAGCAGCCCGAGACGACGATGAGCGCGCGCGGGCTGGCGCTGCGCTACGCCGATGGCATCGTGTGGGCGCAGCCGCCGGCGCAATGGCTGGCCGCGCAGCGCACCGACGCGGCGCAGCGCGCGCACGATTTCGCCGGCATCGTGTTCGAGCTGCGCCAGTACGCCGCGCTGCTGGAGGCGCACCAGTTGCCGCTGCGGCTGCAGTCGTCGCCGGCGGTCGCCGCCGGCGCGGGTTATCTGCTGGAACAACTCGCCGACGCTCCGGCCTCCGCGCCCGCGCCGCGCCTGTTCGCGCACGAGGCGCCGGGGCTGGGCGTGGTGGCGGTCAGCGTGGCGCAGCCGCGGCCCGATGGCGCGCCGCGCATGCTGGCGCACGGCTATCCGCTGCAGCCGCAGGCGCTGGGCCCGTTGCTGCAGCAGCTCGCCGCGCAATACGGCACCGCCGCCGAACTCGACACCCGCGGCCAGGTGGTGCTGGATGCGGCCGGCGCCCTCGGCGCGCCCTGAGCGGATGACACGCGCGTGCCGGCCGGCCCGGACATTTTCCTGGCCGGCAGCAGTTGTGCGGCGGCGAACGGTCGGCGCATGATGGCGTGGCGCTGATAAGGGGGCGCGCTCCAGCTGACGGAAACACCATGCGGCCGCCGAAGCAAGCCGAGGGAGTACCGACACCGACAGGGGGATCGCATGGGCCGCAAGGGTTGTGGCATGGCGCCCCCGTGCTGCTCACCTGGCTCGATCTCGACCAGCGCTTCGGCCACGTCAACGACACCCATCGGCGCTGGCTCGGGGTCGACCCGGCGCAGCTGATCGGCAAGCGCCTGGTCGAAGTGAT
This sequence comes from Rhodanobacter sp. UC4443_H10, assembly GCF_052978325.1. Classification (NCBI taxonomy): domain Bacteria; kingdom Pseudomonadati; phylum Pseudomonadota; class Gammaproteobacteria; order Lysobacterales; family Rhodanobacteraceae; genus Rhodanobacter; species Rhodanobacter sp. UC4443_H10. Next base: position 2,732,730 of record NZ_CM129668.1, read on the forward strand.
CGGCGAGGCCAACTACGAACGCTCCCGCGCGGCGCTGGAGCAGGCCTACGCGGGCCACCCCTCCAGCTACGAGGGCGAGCTGTTCAACGGTCGCGAGCGGCGCTACGCGCACGGCAACTTCGCGCCTGATTTCGACGAAGACGGCCGCGTGCGCGGCGTGTTCACCGCGCTGGTCGACATCACCGAGCGGCGCGAGCTGGAGCTGCGCCTGCATGAAAGCGAGCGGCGCTTCTTCAGCGCCTTCCAGCATGCCGCGATCGGCATGGCGCTGACCGGGCCGGGCGGGCGCTTCCTGCGCGTCAACGCCGCGGTGTGCCACATGCTCGGCTACACCGAGGAGGAACTGCTCACCCTCGGCGTGGCCGACGTCACCCATCCGGACGACATGGCCGCCGATGCCGAGCAGATGCTGCAGCTGCTTTCCGGCCAGCGCGAAAACTACCAGCTGGAAAAGCGCAACCTGCACAAGGACGGCCACGTGGTGCACCTGCAGCTGGCCGTGTCGCTGGTGCGCGACGAGGAGGGCGCGCCGCTGTACTTCGTGTCGCAGGCGCAGGACATCAGCCAGCGCAAGGCATTCGAGGACGCGCTGCAGCGCGAGCGTGAGCTGGCCGAGGTGACCCTGCGCTCGATCGGCGACGCGGTCATCATCACCGATCCGCAGTCGCGCATCCGCTCGCTCAACCCGATTGCCGAGGCGATGACCGGCTGGCGCAGCGCCGAGGCGCAGGGCCTGCCGGTGGAGGCGGTGTTCCAGCTGTTCGACGCCGTCGACGGCCGGCCGGTGGCCAACCCGCTGCGCACCGCGATCGACAGCAACACCATCGCCGACCTGGCCGGCCGCACCCTGCTGCGCCATCGCCACGGCTTCGACACGCCGGTGGAGGATTCCTCCGCGCCGATCCACGACCACGCCGGCAACGTGGTCGGCGGCGTGCTGGTGTTCCACGATGTCAGCGAAACGCGCGCCTTCGCGCTCAAGCTGGTGCACCTGACCCAGCACGACACGCTCACCGGCCTGCCGAACCGCAGCCAGTTGCAGGACCACCTGACCCAGGCGCTGGCCAATGCGCGGCGCCGGCAGCAGCGCGTGGCGCTGCTGTACATCGACATCCACCAGTTCAAGCAGATCAACGACCAGCACGGACAGGCCGCCGGCGACAGCGTGCTGCGCGCGTTCGTGGCGCAGCTGCAGCGCCGCCTGCCTGCCGAGGCGCAGCTGCTGCGCTATGGCGGCGACGAGTTCGTGGTGGTGCTCTCCGCGCTGGACAGCACCAGCGAAGCGGCCAGCCTGGCGCGCGCCCTGATCGACCAGGGCGAGCAGACCCGGGTGGACGGCCTGCATGCGCTGGGCCTGCATCTGGGCATCGGCATCAGCGTCTATCCCGACGATGCGCTGGACCCGGAAACCCTGCTGCAGCATGCCGAGACCGCGCTGGTCGCGTTGCGCAGCCAGGGCGTGCACGGCTGCCGCTTCTTCACCGCCTCGATGGATGAGCGCGCGCGCGCCCGCCGCAGCATCGAGTCGGCGCTGCGCCAGGCCTTGCCGCGCGGCCAGCTGAGCCTGCACTACCAGCCGCGCATCGCGGCCTCCAGCGGACAGATCGTGGGTGCCGAGGCCCTGCTGCGCTGGCATGTGCGCGGACGCGAGCTGTACAAGCCCGACCAGTTCATCCCGGTCGCCGAGGACACCGGCCTGATCCTGCCGATCGGCACCTGGGTGCTGCGCCAGGCGTGCCGGCAGGCGCGCGCATGGCAGCAGCAGGGGTACCGCATCCCGGTCTCGGTCAACGTCTCGCCGGTGCAGTTCCAGCACGTCGATTTTCCCGACTGGCTGGACGATGCCCTGGCCGACAGCGGACTCGACCCCGGCCTGCTCGAACTGGAACTGACCGAACGCATGATGATGTCCGGCGGCGATGTCACCGGCAGCCTGCTGCAACGTATCCGCCAGCGCGGCGTGCGCCTGTCGCTGGACGATTTCGGCACCGGCTATTGCAGCCTGTCCTACCTAAAGCACTTCCCGATCGACACGCTGAAGATCGACCGCGTGTTCGTGCGCGACGTGATCGGCGACGCCGACACCGCCACCATCACCAGCGCGATCATCGCCATGGCCCAGCGGCTGGACAAGCTGGTGGTCGCCGAAGGGGTGGAGACGGACGCGCAAGCCGCGTTCCTGCGCCAGGCCGGCTGCGCCGAACTGCAGGGCTTCCTGTTCGCCGCGGCGCTGCCGGTCGCCGAATTCGAGAAACTGCTCGCCGAACCCGCCCGGGCCGCCGGCTCGTAAAGCGCGGTGCCGGCCGTTCGCGCCCGCGCGTCGACTCCGCCCCCGGCGCGGGCGACGCTCAGCGCGAGCGGTCGGGATCGACCAGCGATGCCTCGTACATGAAGTAATGGCAGCGCTGCATGCCGAGGCCTTCGTAAGTGGCCTGCGCGCGCGCGTTCTCCGTTTCCACGTACAGCCGCAGGCCGACCGCGCCGGCATCGCGCGCGCGCTCCGCCACGGCGGCATGCAGCGCGCGGAAGACGCCGCTGCGACGCGCGGCGGGCACCACGTACACGCTCTGGATCCACCAGAAATCGCCGCAGCGCCAGTCGCTCCACTCATAGGTCACCAGCAGGCCGCCCACCGCCGTGCCGTCCATTTCGGCGACCAGATAGAAGCCCCTCTGCGGCTGTTCCAGCACCGCGCCGACGCCGCGGCGCAAGCGTTCGGGGTCCAGTAGCTTGTGTTCGGTCTCCCACGCCATCGCGGCGTTCCACGCCGCCAGGTCGGCGACATCGGCGGGGCTGGCGGTGCGGATCGACACGGGCATGGCGGGACTCCGGCGGCGGAACGCCGATCGTAGCGCGCACGCTCTTCACATGGGTCCGCGTACTGTCACGGCACGGCCGCTGGCCACGCCGGCGACGTCCGGCCTTGCTGCCTGCGCGGCCCGCGTGCCGCGCGGCGGCATCGTCGGCGCTCTTTCGTTTTCCCCGGCAAGGAGTTTTTCGCTTGAACATCGGCAGCGTCCTGGATCGGCTCAAGCTGCGCCGGCTGCAGGCCTTCCGCCGCCGCCGCGTGGCCGCCCGCACGCGGCCGGAGCAGGAGCCGGCGCTGCGCGCGGAGCTGTTCAATGCCGAGCAGATGGAACAGCACGGCCGCGAGCTGGCCGGCCAGCACCGCCTGCGCGAACGCTCCAGCATGGATCTGCTGCTCGGCCGGCTGGCCGACAACGAGGCGGTCATCACCCACAGCTGCGAGCGGCTGACCCAGGCGACCCGGCGCAAGCGGCGGATCACGCCGGCGGCCGAGTGGCTGCTGGACAACTTCTACCTGATCGAGGAACAGATCCGCATCGCCCGCCGGCATCTGCCCAAGGGCTACAGCCGCGAACTGCCGCGACTGGACAACGGCGCCTCGGCCGGGCTGCCGCGGGTCTACGACATCGCGCTGGAGATCATCGCCCACGGCGACGGCCGCATCGACACCGCCGGCCTGCACCGCTTCATCCACGCCTACCAGGAAGTGACGCCGCTGCGACTGGGCGAGCTGTGGGCGATCCCGATCATGCTGCGGCTGGCGCTGATCGAGAACCTGCGCCGCGTGGCCGCGCGGGTGATGGCCGACTGGCGCCACCGCGGCCAGGCCGCGCGCTGGGCCGACACGATGACCGCCACCGCCGAGCGCACACCCAACTCGGTGGTGCTGGTGGTGGCCGACATGGCGCGCTCCGACCCGCCGATGAACGGTCCGTTCGTGGCCGAGATGGCGCGCCGGTTGCAGGGGCAGAGCCCGGCGCTGGCGCTGCCGCTGAGCTGGATCGAGCAGCGCCTGTCCGAGTCGGGGCAGAGCATCGAGCACCTGGTGCAGCGCGAGGCGCAGCAGCAGGCCGCCGCGCAGGTAAGCGTGAGCAACAGCATCGGCAGCCTGCGCCTGCTGTCGGCGATCGACTGGCGCGATTTCGTCGAGCGCGTGAGCCTGGTCGAGCAGCAGCTGCGCGAGGACCCGGCCGGCGTCTACGCGGAGATGAACTTCGCCACCCGCGACCGCTATCGTCACGTGGTGGAGCGGCTGGCCCGCCAGCACCGGCTGGACGAGGTGCGCGTGGCCGCCGCCACGGTGGAACTGTGCCGCGCCGCCTCGCCGAACGAGCCGGCTCCGGCGCTGCCGCGGCACGTCGGCTGGTACCTGATCGATCGCGGCCGGCCGCAGCTGGAGCAGCACCTGGGCGTGCGCCCGCGCCTCGCCGATCGCCTGCGCCGCCATTTCGACCGCGCCCCGGTGTCGATCTACCTCGGGCTGCTGGTCGTGCTGACCGTGGCCATCGCCGAGCCGCTGGTGGTGGCCGCCGCCGAGGACGAACTGGCGGTGGGCTGGCTGCTGGCGATCGCCGTGATGGCCTTGCTGGTGGCCAGCCAGCTCGGCTCCAGCCTGCTCAACTGGATGGCCACGCTGGCGATCGCGCCGCAGCCGTTGCCGCGCATGAACTACGTCCACGGCATCCCGGCCAGCGCGCGCACCCTGGTGGCGGTGCCGTGCATCCTGGGCAGCGCCGGCGACGTGGAAGAACTGATCGAGGCGCTGGAAGTGCGCTTCCTCGGCAACCGCGACGAGAACCTGCACTTCGCCCTGCTCACCGATTTCGCCGACGCCGACAGCGAAACCCTGCCCGGCGACGAGGCGCTGCTGCGGCTGGCGCAGCGGCGCATCGAGGCGCTCAACGAACGCTACGCCAGCGTCGAGTCCGACCGCTTCTTCCTGTTCCACCGGCCGCGCCGCTGGAACGCCGGCGAGCGCTGCTGGATGGGCCACGAGCGCAAGCGCGGCAAGCTCGCCGACTTGAACGCGCTGCTGCGCGGCAACGCGCACGGCCGCTTCATGCGCATCGTCGGCGACATCGACGCGCTCGGCCCGGTGCAATACGTGATCACCCTGGACGCCGACACCGAACTGCCGCGCGATGCCGCCCAGACCTTCGTCGGCAGCATCGACCATCCGCTCAACCGCGCCGTGTACGACCCGGTGCGCCGACGCGTGGTCAGCGGCTACGCGATCCTGCAGCCGCGCGTGGGGATCAGCCTGCCCAGCACCGCGCGCTCGCGCTACGCGCAGCTGTACGGCAGCGACGCCGGCATCGACCCGTACACGCAGATGGTTTCGGATGTCTATCAGGACGTGTTCGGCGAAGGCTCGTTCATCGGCAAGGGCATCTACGCGATCGATGCGTTCGAGCGCACCCTGGACGGCCGCTTCCCGGAAAACCGCATCCTCAGCCACGACCTGGTGGAAGGTTGCCACGCGCGCTCGGGCCTGCTCAGCGACGTGCAACTGTTCGAGGAATACCCTGCCCGCTACGGCGCCGACGTGCGTCGCCGGCATCGCTGGATTCGCGGCGACTGGCAGCTGCTGCCGTGGCTGCTGCCGTGGGCGCCGACCGCGAAGGACGGCTGGCGGCGCAACGCGCTGACCGCGTTGTCGCGCTGGAAGATCCTCGACAACCTGCGCCGCAGCCTGGTGCCGCCGGCGGTGCTCGGCCTGCTGGTGTGCGGCTGGCTGCTGCTCTCGCCGGTGCTGTCGTGGACGGTCGCGGTGCTGGCGATGGTGCTGGTGCCGCCGCTGCTGTCGGCGCTGCTGGAGCTGGTGCAGAAACCCAAGGACGTGCAGCTGGACCAGCACCTGCGCGCCGGCTTCGCCGACGGCCTGCAACACGTCGCGCGGATGGCGCTGGGCCTGGCCTGGCTGCCGCACGAGGCGCTCTACCACCTCGACGCGATCGTGCGCACGCTGTGGCGGATCACGGTCAGCCATCGCCACCTGCTGCAATGGCAGACCTCCAGCGAGGTGGCCCGCCGCAGCAGCAATGCGCCCGGCGCCGTGTGGCGGCAGATGTGGATCGGGCCGGCGCTGGCGCTCGGCCTGGCCGTGGCGCTGGCGCTGCAGCGGCCGATGGTGCTGTGGCTGGCGTGGCCGCTGCTGGCGTTGTGGCTGCTGTCGCCGGCGATCGCCTGGTGGGTCAGCCAGCCGCGCCGGCCCGACACCTTCGTGCCGAACGCGGCGCAGACGCGATTCCTGCGCACGCTGGCGCGGCAGACCTGGGCGTTCTTCGACAGCCACGTCAACGCCACCGAACACTGGCTGCCGCCGGACAACCTGCAGGTGCAGCCCGGTCCGGTGATCGCCTCGCGCACCTCGCCGACCAACATCGGCCTGGCCCTGCTGGCCAACCTGGCCGCGTGGGATTTCGGCTTTCTCGGCACCGGCCGCCTGCTCGAACGCAGCCGCGACACGCTCGCCACCCTGCAGCAACTGCCGCGCTACCGCGGCCACTTCTACAACTGGTACGACACCCGCACGCTGCAGCCGCTGGCGCCGCAGTACATCTCGGCGGTGGACAGCGGCAACCTCGCCGGCCACCTGCTGACCCTGCGCCCGGGCTTGCTGGAACTGATCCACGCACCGGTATTCCGTCCGCGCGTGCTGCAGGGGCTGCTCGACACCCTGCAACTGCTGCATGACGCGCTCGACCAGGAGCACGAGCCGCTGCACCGCCTGCAGGTCGAGCTGCAGGAGGCGCTGGACGAACCGCCGACCACCACCGGCGCGGCGCTGGCGCTGCTGCAGCGCCAGCGCGAACACGCGCATGCGTTGGCGCCCGCGCTGGCGCCGCATCCGGACAGCGACGCGGGCTACTGGCTGCACGCGCTGTGCGCGCAGCTGGACGAGCTGTGCGAGGAAACCGCCCGCTTCCGGCTCGACCCGGTGGACGATGACGCCGACGCCCTGCGCGGCATCCCCACGCTCGCCGTGCTCAGCCGCATCGAGCCGCTGCGCTGGTCGGGCGAGCACGACGCGGAGGCTATCCGCGAGCACGCCCGCGAGCGCATCGCGCTGATCGAGCAGCTGGCGCAGCAGGCCGACGAGCTGGCGCGGATGGATTACCGCTTCCTCTACGACAGCGCACGCGACCTGCTCGCGATCGGCTACAACGTCGACGCGCGCCGGCTCGACGCCGGCTACTACGACCTGCTCGCCTCCGAGGCGCGGCTGGCCAGCTTCGTCGGCATCGCCCAGGGCCAGCTGCCGCAGGACAACTGGTTCGCGCTGGGCCGCCTGCTCACCACGGTGGGCGGCGAGCCGGCGCTGCTGTCGTGGACCGGCTCGATGTTCGAGTACCTGATGCCGAACCTGGTGATGCCCGGCTACGAGGACACCCTGCTCGACCAGACCTGCCGCGCCGCGGTGGCACGGCAGATCGAGTACGGCAACCAGCATGACGTGCCGTGGGGCGTGTCCGAGTCCGGCTACAACATCCTGGACGCGCACTTCACCTACCAGTACCGCGCCTTCGGCGTGCCCGGTCTGGGCCTGAAACGCGGCCTCGGCGACGACGTGGTGATCGCGCCCTACGCCAGCGCGCTGGCGCTGATGATCGCGCCGGCCGCGGCCACGAAAAACCTGCAGCGGCTGGCCAGCGAGGGCGTGCAGGGCCGCTACGGCATGTACGAGGCGGTCGACTACACCCCGGCGCGGCTGCCGGTGGGGCAGGGTTCGGCGCTGGTGCGTTCGTTCATGGCCCACCACCAGGGCATGAGCCTGCTGGCGCTGGACTTCGCCCTGCTCGACCGGCCGATGCAGCGGCGCTTCGCCGCCGATCCGCAGTTCCGTGCCACCAGCCTGCTGCTGCAGGAGCGCATTCCGCGCACCGCCGCCGAGTACCTGCACGCGTCCGGCTTCCCCGACAGCAACGCGGCCGAGCCGACCAGCGAGGCGCGGCTGCGCGTGTTCGGCGACCCGAACCGGCCGCGCCCGGCGGTGCAGCTGCTGTCGAATGGGCGCTACCACGTGATGCTGTCCAGCGCCGGCGGCGGCAGCAGCCGGCGCGGCGAGCTGGCGCTCACGCGCTGGCGCGAGGACATCACGCGCGACCACTGGGGCATGTTCTGCTACCTGCGCGACGTCGCCAGCGGTGCGTACTGGTCCACCGCCTACCAGCCCACGCGGCACAAGACCGAGCTGTACGAGGCGATCTTCTCCGAGGCGCGCGCCGAGTTCCGCGTGCGCGAGCGCGAGTTCGACGCGCACACCGAGATCGTCGTCTCGCCCGAGGACGACATCGAGCTGCGCCGCACCCACCTGACCAACCGCGGCCGCAGCGCGCGCACCATCGAACTGACCAGCTACGCCGAGGTGGTGCTGGCGCCGCCGCTGGCCGATGCGCTGCACCCGGCGTTCAGCAAGCTGTTCGTGCAGACCGAGCTGGTGCCCGCGCTGCAGGCGATCGTGTGCACGCGCCGCTCGCGCGCGGCCGACGAGCATCCGCCGTGGATGTTCCACCTGCTGGCCGTGCACGATGCCGACATCGACGAGATCTCGTTCGAGACCGATCGCGCCCGCTTCATCGGCCGCGGCCGCAGCCTGGCCGACCCGCAGATGCTCGACCTCGAGCAGACGCGGCTGTCCGGCAGCGCCGGCTCGGTGCTCGACCCGATCGTGGCGATCCGCTGCCGCATCACCCTGCAGCCCGAGCAGACCGCCACCATCGACTACGTCACCGGCATCGCCGACTCTCGCGAAGGCTGCCTGCAGCTGATCGGCAAGTACCGCGACCGCCACCTTGCCGACCGCGTGTTCGACCTCGCCTGGACGCACAGCCAGGTGCTGCTGCGCCAGCTCAACGCCGGCCTGGGCGATGCGCAGCTGTACGAGCACATGGCCACCGCGCTGCTGTATCCCAACGCCAGCCTGCGCGCCGAGCCGGCGGTGCTGCGCGGCAACCGCCGCGGGCAGAGCGGGTTGTGGGGGCAGTCGATCTCCGGCGACCTGCCGATCGTGCTGCTGCAGATCGCCAGCGAGGCGCGCATCGAGATGGTGCGCCAGCTGGTGCAGGCGCATGCCTACTGGCGGCAGAAGGGGCTGGCGGTGGACCTGGTGATCTGGAACGAGGACCGCGCCGGCTACCGCCAGCAACTGCAGGACCAGATCCTGGGCCTGATCGCCTCGGGCAGCGAGGCCGGGCTGCTCGATCGTTCCGGCGGCATCTTCGTGCGCCCGGCGCAGCAGCTCTCCAGCGAGGATCGCATGGTGATGCTGGCCAGCGCGCGTATCGTGCTGGCCGACCATCGCGGCAGCCTGGCCGAACAGATCGGCCGGCGCCAGCTGGAAACCCACGCGCCGCCGTTCGAGCCCAGCCGCGCCGAACGCCCCGCGCCGACGCTGCCGGCGCCGGTGGCCGCATTGCCGGAACTGCAACTGCGCAACCCGCACGGCGGTTTCAGCGCGGACGGCCGCGAGTACGTGATCGTCTCCGCCGCGAACGACGCCACGCCGGCGCCGTGGTCCAACGTGCTGGCCAACCCGCACTTCGGCACGGTGATCTCCGAGAGCGGCGGCGCCTACACCTGGGGCGAGAACGCGCACGAGTTCCGCCTCACCCCGTGGCACAACGACCCGGTCGGCGACGGCAGCGGCGAGGCGATCTACCTGCGCGACGAGGACAGCGGCACGTTGTGGTCGCCCACCCCGCGGCCGTGCCGCGGCAGCGGCCAGTACCTGACCCGCCACGGCTTCGGCTACAGCGTGTTCGAGCATGTCGAGGACGGCATCCATTCGCAGCTGTGGATCTACGTGGCGCTGGATGCCTCGGTGAAGTTCTCGGTGCTGAAACTGCGCAACGAATCCGGCCGGCCACGGCGGCTCAGCGCCACCGCCTACGTCGAGTGGCTGCTCGGCGACCTGCGCGAGAAGACCGCCATGCACGTGGTCACCGAATCGGACCCGGCCAGCGGCGCGCTGTTCGCCCGCAACAGCTACAACGGCGAGTTCCCCGGCCGCGTGGCCTTCCTCGACGTGGACGATCCGGAGCGCGGCATCGACGGCGACCGCGGCGAATTCCTCGGCCGCAACGGCAGCATGCGCAAGCCCGCCGCGCTCGGTCGCAAGCAGCTCTCCGGTCGGCTCGGCCCCGGACTCGATCCCTGCGCCGCGCTGCAGTCGAAGGTGGCGCTGGACGACGGCGCCGAGCGCCAGCTGATCTTCCGCCTCGGCCTGGGCCGCGACGCCGCCGACGCCAGCGCGCTGGTGCAGCGATTCCGCGGCGCCGGCTCGGCCGCGGCCGCGCTGGAGCAGGTGCGCGCACACTGGCAGCGCGTACTCGGCGCGGTGCAGGTGCGCACGCCGGAACCGGCGCTTGACGTGCTCGCCAACGGCTGGCTGCTGTACCAGACCATCGCCTGCCGCATCTGGGCGCGCAGCGGCTACTACCAGTCCGGCGGCGCGTTCGGCTTCCGCGACCAATTGCAGGATTCGATGGCCACCGTGCACGCCGCGCCGGAGCTCTCCCGCGCCCAACTGCTCCTGTGCGCGGCGCACCAGTTCCCCGAGGGCGACGTGCAGCACTGGTGGCATCCGCCGCTGGACCGCGGCGTGCGCACCACCTGCTCGGACGACTACCTGTGGCTGCCGCTGGCCACCAGCCGCTACGTGCTGGCCACCGGCGACCGCGCGGTGCTCGACGTGCCGGTGTTCTACATCGAGGGCCGCGCGCTGCACGGCGGCGAGGAATCCTATTACGACCTGCCGCAGCCCTCGGGCCTGTTCGAGCCGCTGTACAAGCACTGCGTGCGCGCGATCGAACGCAGCTTCATCCTGCGCGGCGAACGCGGCCTGCCGCTGATCGGCGGCGGCGACTGGAACGACGGCATGAACCGCGTCGGCGAAGGCGGTCGCGGCGAGAGCGTGTGGCTGGGCTTCTTCAGCTGCGAGGTGCTGCAGCGCTTCGCCGAGGTGGCGCGCGGGCACGGCGACGCGGCATTCGCGCAGCGCTGCGAAGAAGAAGTGGCCAGGCTTCGCGGCGCGCTGGAGCAGCACGCCTGGGACGGCGCCTGGTATCGCCGCGCCTGGTTCGACGACGGCACGCCGCTGGGCGCCGCCGGCAACCTCGAGTGCCGCATCGACTCGATCGCGCAAAGCTGGTCGGTGCTCTCCGGCATCGGCGCGCCGGCGCGCCAGCGCCAGGCCATGGAGTCGCTGGACCAGCACCTGGTGCGCCGCGACGCCGGCCTGGTGCAACTGCTGGACCCGCCCTTCGACAAGACACCGATGGACCCGGGCTACATCAAGGGCTACGTGCCCGGCGTGCGCGAGAACGGCGGCCAGTACACCCACGCCGCGATCTGGGCCACGATGGCCTTTGCGGAACTCGGCGACAGCGCCCGCGCGTGGGAGCTGCTGCGCATGATCAACCCGGTCAACCATGGCATCGATGCCGAGCAAATGGACGTCTACAAGGTCGAGCCCTACGTGGTCAGCGCCGACGTCTACGCGGTCGCCCCGCACGTCGGTCGCGGCGGCTGGAGCTGGTACACCGGCTCCGCCGGCTGGATGTACCGGCTGATCGTGGAATCGCTGCTCGGCCTGCGCCTGGAGGCCGGCACGCTGCGTTTCGCGCCGGTGCTGCCTGCCGAGTGGGAGGGCTTCGCCATGGACTATCGCCACCGCGACACGTCGTATCGGATCGAACTGCGCCAGCGCGACGCCGGCACGTCCCCCGCGGTGCGCCTGGACGGCGAGCTGCGGGCCGACGACCGCATCCCGCTGCTCGACGATGGCGTCGAGCATCATGTGGAGCTCGATTGGCCACGCACGAGATAACTGCGTCGGCGACCCGGCTCGCGCTTCTAGCGGGACAGACGCTCGATCGCCTGTGCCGGCGTGAGGATGGCGAGGCCGCGCAGCGGTGCGAGCACCAGCAGGCCGGCATCGCCGGTGATCAACGCATCGGCTTTCGCCGCGAGCGCGAGTTGCAGGAACGGCAGATCATGCGGGTCGCGGCAGAGGGGTGTCCGCGGTGGTGGATCGGGGATACGGAAAGTCCCCGTCCACGGCAAATAGTCGGCGAGCAGATCGTGTTGCTCGTCGGCGGTCAGCTTGAACTTGGGGTAAGCGAGCACGCGGATCAGTTCAGCGGCAGTGTCGCGACTGACCAGCGGCACGTGCAGCGCCGCCTGCCAGGCGAGACGCAAACGACCGCCGACGCCGCCAGGGCGGATCAGCGCCGACAACACGATGTTGGTGTCGAGTACCCAGCGGGGTTTCCCGTGCGCGGGCGGACTCACCGCTTGCGCCGCGGCACAGGCGTGCTCGCGCGCGATGGCTTCGCGTCGTACCGGCCCCGCGGCTCGGCGATGTGTGCGGCGTGGCTCGCCGGGTTGGCCTGGCGTGCCCAGGAAACCGCCGCGGCGAGACCATCGTCGTCGAGGTTCAGCTTGGCAAGCTTGGCGCGCACAGCGTCGGCGCGCTGGATGCGCACAGGCGTCAGCACGAGTTGCCCGGCACGCGCTTCCACCTCGAAGTACTCGGCATTGCCGGTGGCCTCAACCGCCGCCTTGGGCAGCGTCAACTGATTCTTGCTGGTGAGCTTGGCTAGCATTGACCTGGGCCGAATGTAAGGAAACCTTACTTTAGGTCGAATGAGCCCGGCCTGCAACCTTGTCGCCGGGTTCGGATCGCGCCTCATGGTGCGAGTGGCGTCAACGGCAGCTCTCTGCCTGACCTCAGCTCACAGCTTGCGAGAATCGCGAGTCCGGTACACGCCCGGGCTCGCTCACGCGAATCCGTCGCCGGGCGTCGCGTTCAAAGGTGTCGCAAGCTTGGGTGGCGGTAATTCGGCCCTGAGCCAGAGGCGGGCAGCCTCGCCCCCAAAGCTCGTCGAGGAAGACTCACCGATCCAGCGGACTCAACACCCCATGCCCGCCGCGATTGAGCACATGCGTGTAGATCTGGGTGGTGGCCACGTCCTTGTGGCCGAGCAGTTCCTGGATGGTTCGGATGTCCTGACCGGCTTCCAGCAGGTGGGTGGCGAAGGAATGGCGCAACGTGTGGCAAGTGGCGGGCTTGACGATGCCCGCGCGATCCCGCGCCGCCTTGATCGCACGCTGCAACCGGGACTCGTCCACGTGATGGCGGCGTTCCACCCCATCGCGTGGGTCCACACTGCGCACCGCCGAGGGGAACGCATACTGCCATCCCCAGTCCGCGGCGGCACCGGGGAACTTGCGCGCCAGCGCATCGGGCATCCAGACCCGGCCAAACCCCGCCGCCAGATCCCGCTGGTGAATTCGCGTCGCCTCAGCCAACTGCGCCTGCAACGGCTCCGCCAGCGAATGCGGCAGCATGGTGCGGCGGTCCTTCGCCCCTTTGCCCTGGCGTATCAGAATTTCATGGCGCTCGAAATCCACGTCCTTGGCGCGCAAGCGCACGCACTCCATCAGCCGCATGCCGGTGCCGTACAACAAGCTGCCCATCAGCCAATGCAGACCGGTCAGCTCCCCAAGCAAAGCCGTTACTTCCGCCTTGGTCAGCACCACGGGCAGACGCTGCGGCCGCCGGGCCCGTTCGATTCCGTCCAGCCACGGCAGTTCGACCCCAAGCACCTGCTTGTAAAGGAAAAGCAGCGCCGACAAGGCCTGGTTCTGGGTAGCCGCCGCGACATGGCCATGCACCGCGAGCGCGGTTAGGAAGCGCTCGATCTCCGGCGCGCCGAGTTCGGCGGGATGGCGCTTGTCATTGGCCAGGATGAATCGTCGAATCCAGCCGACATAGGCCTCCTCGCTGCGTTTGGACATCGCCAGTCGACGCATCCGGGCGCGCACCTGGTCAAGCAGCTTCGGCGGTGCAGCAACCTCCGGGTGCGCTCGCTTTCCCTGCCTGTCAACGGAAGTCATCCCTGTCTCCATGTGTGGACATGGCAAGATTAGGCCGCCAAGTTAGGCTGCGCCAAGGAGGACAAGTCGTTGATTTGTGTAGGACGACAGCCCGATCCGGATACGGAGTGCAGGGATTAGGCTGCTGGACTAGACTGCACTTTGAAATCTACTTAGCGTTAGTCGGTAGCTCGTGGTGGTTCTTCGTATAGTGTGTTTCGCCCAGCTCCGCGCTGGCCTGTCGTCCTTCGCCGCAGCAACTTTTCGCGCGGCGTCGTCGCAGGCCTCAGCTTTCAGAGCTGGTTGTTTTGGGGTAGTCGGTTGCTCAAGCTTCGCGCTCGTCTTGGCAGTCGTCGTCGCCCGAGTAAGCTGCGTCGCAACCGTCTAACTCCTCGTCCAAGCGGACGGCTGCGCCGCCGCTTAACTCAGGCGTTGAAGCTGTAGAAAAACCCCTTGCTGATCTGCAAAACGAGTTCGCCGTGCTGGCGGATTTTTCGTTTCGGCTTCGTGCAGTGCTCCGCTCGCTTCTTGTTTGTCGCTGATAGGCGATTTTTGGCCGCCCAGACGGCCGCATGGCACGGGTTTCACGGGCGTTCTTCGGCTTACGCGGCCAACTTGCGGTAGAGCTGTAGTTTCGCCACGTTGTGGACGATGCAATACAGCTTCCACTGCGTGTCGACCTTGCGCTGGCCACGCAGCGTGAAGCGGCGCAAGCCGCGTTGCTGGATGTGACCGAACACTGGCTCGATCAATCCCATGCGATGGGCGTAGATCGCTCGACCTTCGGGACTGTCGATTTTCTCGCGCATGGCGCGGCAATGCGGGTTGGGTAGTTTGCTTGCTACCGAGCCTTCGAAGAAGGCGACCTGGCGTACGGCAGTGACATCAGGTTTGCGCAGGCACTGGCTGCGCAGTGGACATGCTTCGCAGGTGACGGACGTGCCTTTGAATACGGTGGCCTTGCGTCCATTGATGACGGCATTGGCGCTGTTTAGTTTGAGCGCCTTTCCAGCCGGGCAAACACAGCTGCCGTGTTCACGGTCAAAGATGAAGTCTTTGGGCTGGAAGGTCTTCGCCTGGCTCGCCGGCTTGTGCACAGCGGCGTCGACGTAGCGCGGGTCGCGCTTGCGCATGTTGCCGTCCGCGATATAGCCGTCGATACGGTCAGCCGCCAAGGCTTTCAGGCCACGCTCGCTGTGGTAGCCCGCGTCCGCCAGGAAGGCAGACTCATCGGCGGCACCGGCCTCGCCGATCGCCGCCAAGTGCTCGCGCACACCGTCGATCACCGGCTTGAGCAGATTGTGTTCTTGCGGGGTGCCGTGCGCCTGCGCCTCCACGATCACCTGGCACTCGTCATCGACAGCCGCCACGCCGATATAGCCTTGCAGCACGCCTCGACCGCTCTTGAGTGTGGCGCTTTCGGCATCGGTCAGGTTCAGCTTGATCGGCTTGCCCTTGGCTCCGATGCGTTCGGTCGTGGTGGCGAGCGCCGTGCGCAGTTTGTCGGCATTCTTGCGCAACGTGGCCAGCGTGCGTTCTTCATGGCGACGCTGGGTGTCCGCGTTGGGGGCGAGCGCTTCACTCGCATCCTGCTCGGCATGTGCCTTGACCAGGTGGGCAACGGCCCGCTCCATCTTCGCCGCCTTGCGCTCGAAGTCGGCGCGCGTGCCACTCCACTCCTTGGACGCGTTCGACGGGAGTTTGCAACCGTCGATGGCGAACATCGCCTTGCCGATCAGCCCTTGGGCGTTGCACACCATCAGCACGTCGCGGAATACCGCTTCCACTTCCTTACCCAGTGTCGCTATGAAGTGCGCCAGCGTCGTGAAATGCGGCTGCTGGTCGCACGCCAGGGCAATGAACACCACGTTCTCCGTGCACGCCCGCGCCATCGTGCGCGAGGAGGTGATGCCGCGTGAATAGGCGAACAACACCACCTTGAGCAGTACCGCCGGATCGTAGGCCGGCGCCCCGGTCTCGTCGTTCTTGAAGCGCGCGGCAAACCGTCCCAGGTCGATCTCGTTGTCGATCAGGTAGCTCAGCGCATGTTCGAAGGTGCCTGGCAGCAACTGCCGCCCGTAGCTCACCGGGATCATCTTGGTCTGATCGGGGTCGTAGTGTCGGTATCGCGCCATCGTCGCTTCGCCTCGTTTCCCGCCTTTTTTGCGGGCAACGCGAATGATAGGCTGCGAGGGAGTTTTTCTACAGCTACGTTAGCTGTCTATGAAGATCGTCGTAATTCTGCTGCTCGTATTCGCTGGCTGCGCGTCGGGCACAGAGCTGGTGCCCATCGCTGCGCCGGCCATTCGCGCTCCCGCGGATGCATGCTGGTCGACATCTGGCGTTTGTGCTGCAACGGTCGCGTTCACCGTGCTGGCTGACGGCAACGTTTCTAACGTATCAATCAAGGAGTCTTCTCGCGATCGCGCTTGCGACTTGGCCGTAAAGCATGGTGTGGCCGAGTGGCATTACGCCCCGCGCATATCGCCAATCAAAGTCATCAAGCAGGTGCGGGGCTACACTTGTCCTGCCCACTAATCGACCGCTAACCACTCGTTCAAGGCGGACGGCTGCGCCGCCGCTCAACTCGAGCGTTAGGCTTTCCAATGGGTGAGCATGAAAACTATCCGCGCATGCTTTATCGCCCCGGCAAAGGGCAAGGCGAAATGGTATGGGGTCATCGCATCGATACGCGCACTGTCGAGTCATCCGCCGAGGAGCGTGTGGCTCAACGCGAGGGTTGGCTAAATGACCCTCAAAAGGCGGTCAAAGGTGCAATGCGCAGGCAACGAGCCGTCTCCGTCTGGGCGTTCTATGTAAAGCATTGGCAATGGTTTTGGGGCACTCTCATTGCAATAATTTTAGCTGCGTGTTTTCACTAGCTCGCGCATGACGTGTATCGTCGTGAGCCTAACAATTCGTTCAAGGCGGACGGCTTCGCCGCCGCTTAACTCTAGCGTTAGAAGGCAACGTGCGTAACCTTTTCGTAGGGCCAAACATCACCCCATTTTCTACCGCTCTGCGACTGGCCGTTGCTGCGGTGTGTCTCGCGTTCGCCGGATTTTTGCTGGTCCTTCTCGCAACGTCCTTGCATGCGCGCGCACTCTTTGTTTTGGTCCTTCCGGGATTCCCGTGGGTAGCTGGGGATAGGAGGATGGGCGGGAGCGGTGAGCGGAGCCCGTCCAATGCGCGATGTAGAGCTATACCGGCAGATCCTTGGTCTATCAGCACCCTGGCGAGTAGCGGATGTTCATCTGGATCTACCAGGGAATCGGGTTGAGGTAGAGGTGGATCATCCGGAGGGATGTCGCTGGCGTTGCCCCAAGTGCGACCAGGAACTGCCGGTCCATGACCATGCGCCGGCGCGCGCTTGGCGCCACTTGGATACCTGCCAGCTGCAGACGATCCTCAAGGCACGGGTGCCTCGTGTTCGCTGCCCGGATCACGGCGTGGTGCAGGTCGCGGTGCCTTGGGCCGAGCCACGCTCTCGCTTCACGTTGCTGATGGAGCGCTGGATCATCGACGTGCTGCAGCAGTGCGCCACGGTCAGTGGCGCCTGCCGGCTGCTGCATCTGTCCTGGGACGAGGTGTTCGGCGTCATGGAGCGAGCGGTGCGCCGTGGTCAGTCGCGCAAGGGGCCGCTGTCGCTGCGTCGGATCGGCGTGGATGAAAAGGCGTTCCGCAAAGGCCATTCGTACACGACCATTGTCAGTGACGTGGATCGTTCCACCATCGAGTACATGGCAGATGAGCGCACGCGTGGATCGCTGGCAGAGTTCTACGAGACCCTGACGCCGGAGCAGTGTGAGCACATCCAGGCGGTGGCCATGGACATGTGGGATCCCTATTTCCAGGCCACCGTGTCGCATGTCCCCGCGGCCACCGACAAGATCGTCTTCGATCGCTTCCACATCATGCAGCACATGGGGCAAGCCGTGGATGCGGTACGCAAGGCAGAGCATCGGGCCCTGCGCGCGACCGGGGACAACACCTTGGCGCGAACCAAATACCTGTGGCTCTACAGCCGGGAAAACCTGCCCCAGCAGCGACGGCATCAACTGCGTGACCTGATGGGGCAGAACCTCAAGGTGGCTCGTGCCTGGGCGATCAAGGAGGCCTTGCGCCACCTGTGGTCCTACCGGCGTGAGGCATGGGCACGCCGTTACTTCAAACACTGGTTCCACTGGGCCACGCACAGCCGCCTGGAGCCCATCCGGCAAGTTGCCCACATGCTCAAGCGGCGTCTGGACAACATAGTCACCTACTGTCGCCTACGCATCACCAACGCCGTCGCCGAAGGCATCAACAGCAAGCTCATGGCCATCAAGCGCCGGGCCTGCGGTTACCGCAACCCCGAACACTTCAAGACCGCCGCCTACTTCTTCTGCGGCGGCCTCGATGTTTACCCACGCTAAAGCCGGAAGGACCTTTGTTTTAGGGTTCGCGTGCGCAGTGACCGGCATCTTCGGTGGTATCGGCGCAATACTCTATGGCTGGTGGTGTATTTTTTTTCGTTCACGCAGTAGGTAGCGGCATCGCAACCTTCTAACTACTCGTTCAAGGCGGACGGGATAGTTCCTACGCTTTAGTGGACACCCTGAACTACCACTTCAGGAGTCCACAAGATGCCCAAACCAGGTCCACGAACCACCTACCGCTATACCCAGGAATTCAAGGCAACCGCTGTCCGTTTGAGCCTGTTACCGGGCGTCGCGGTGGGTGACGTTGCCCAGTCGCTTTACATCCACCCGTTCATGCTGTCTCGTTGGCGCAAACAGGCGCGCGAGGGATTGATCATGACGAAGGGTGTGGCGGTCGACAAAGCCGTGGCAGCGGAGCTGAAGGAGCTGCGTCGGGTGAAGAAGGCCTACGAGCAGCTGAAGATCGAGCATGACCTTTTAAAAAAAGCGATCGCGTTCACTTCCAGTCCAAGGCCGACATCTTCGCCTTCATCCGTCAGCAAGAGCACCACCCGGTGAGGCTGTTGTGCCGGCTGTACGGGGTCAGTCCAAGCGGGTATTACGCCTGGCGGGATCGACCGTCGAGCGCGCGTGCGCAGGAGGATGCACGACTGCTTGAGAGCATTCGCCACGTGCACGCCGAAGGCCGGCAGACTTACGGTAGCCCGCGGGTCCACGCCGGCCTGCAACGCAACGGTGAATCCGTCGGACGCCGCCGGGTCGAGCGCTTGATGCGGGACCATGCCATCCGTGGCTGCTCTGCCGATCTGTATCGACGTTGTCCGGGTGTCGATCGCTTCTTCGCCAGCGTCGACAACCAGGTGCACGAGCTGACGGTGGATCGGCCCGATCAGGTCTGGGTCACCGATGTCACCTATCTGAAAGTATCGGGTTCATGGCGCTACCTCGCCACCGTCATGGATCGCTATTCGCGGCGCCTGCTGGGCTGGTCGCTGGGAACGGACCGGACGGCCAACCTGACGCGCCGGGCGTTGGCAGCGGCGTTGCGCCAACGCAAACCGCCGCCCGGCACGTTGCTGCACAGTGAT
This sequence comes from Rhodanobacter sp. UC4443_H10, assembly GCF_052978325.1. NCBI lineage: Bacteria > Pseudomonadati > Pseudomonadota > Gammaproteobacteria > Lysobacterales > Rhodanobacteraceae > Rhodanobacter > Rhodanobacter sp. UC4443_H10. Next base: position 2,751,928 of record NZ_CM129668.1, read on the forward strand.
CGCGGGGTGGAGTTTCTGGCCAGCGACTTCAAACGCATGCTGGCCAGGGCGGGCTTGGTGCAGAGCGTGAACCGCCCGCATCGAATGACCGACAACGCGCATATGGAGTCGTGGAACAAGTCGATGAAATCGGACATGTATCACCGCGACAGCTTCTGCACCGAAGGCTCGCTGCGAAGCGCCGTGCGCAGCTACATCGATTTCTACAACAGCAAGCGCTTACACTCTGCCTTGGGCTATCGTTCTCCCATCGAGTTCGAGGCACAGTACGGCTAACCAACCGGTGTCCACTTTTGCGTAGGAACTCTCCGGCTACGCCGCCGCTTAACTCAGGCGTTAGGCTTGCCTATGGAATTTGTCACAACCTTGATGGAAACCGCCGCAGCCGACACTGATGTACTTCGGTCACTTGATCGCAATGGCGACCACTTTTCCGTATTCCGCGACGTTGATTTTCTTCTGGTGGCACCCGACGCAGAAAAGGCTGCTCTCGTTGCATCCTTCGTTAACGAACACAGCTATGGCAAGGCCGTGCTTCAAGACCCTGCGTCCATTCTTGTCACTATCAACATGCCTGTCGAGCAACCCGTAGCTCTGTGCGTCTCGGGCTTTTTCACGTGTCTCGCGCAGCTATTCGGCGTCGAGTACGATGGCTGGGGTGTGTGGCGCAGGCGCAAGCCTAACCACTCGTTCAAGGCGGACGGCTTCGCCGCCGCTTAACTCCAGCGTTGAAGCTGTAGAAAAACCCCTTGCTGATCTGCAAAACGAGTTCGCCGTGCTGGCGGATTTTTCGTTTCGGCTTCGTGCAGTGCTCCGCTCGCTTCTTGTTTGTCGCTGATAGGCGATTTTTGGCCGCCCAGACGGCCGCATGGCACGGGTTTCACGGGCGTTCTTCGGCTTACGCGGCCAACTTGCGGTAGAGCTGTAGTTTCGCCACGTTGTGGACGATGCAATACAGCTTCCACTGCGTGTCGACCTTGCGCTGGCCACGCAGCGTGAAGCGGCGCAAGCCGCGTTGCTGGATGTGACCGAACACTGGCTCGATCAATCCCATGCGATGGGCGTAGATCGCTCGACCTTCGGGACTGTCGATTTTCTCGCGCATGGCGCGGCAATGCGGGTTGGGTAGTTTGCTTGCTACCGAGCCTTCGAAGAAGGCGACCTGGCGTACGGCAGTGACATCAGGTTTGCGCAGGCACTGGCTGCGCAGTGGACATGCTTCGCAGGTGACGGACGTGCCTTTGAATACGGTGGCCTTGCGTCCATTGATGACGGCATTGGCGCTGTTTAGTTTGAGCGCCTTTCCAGCCGGGCAAACACAGCTGCCGTGTTCACGGTCAAAGATGAAGTCTTTGGGCTGGAAGGTCTTCGCCTGGCTCGCCGGCTTGTGCACAGCGGCGTCGACGTAGCGCGGGTCGCGCTTGCGCATGTTGCCGTCCGCGATATAGCCGTCGATACGGTCAGCCGCCAAGGCTTTCAGGCCACGCTCGCTGTGGTAGCCCGCGTCCGCCAGGAAGGCAGACTCATCGGCGGCACCGGCCTCGCCGATCGCCGCCAAGTGCTCGCGCACACCGTCGATCACCGGCTTGAGCAGATTGTGTTCTTGCGGGGTGCCGTGCGCCTGCGCCTCCACGATCACCTGGCACTCGTCATCGACAGCCGCCACGCCGATATAGCCTTGCAGCACGCCTCGACCGCTCTTGAGTGTGGCGCTTTCGGCATCGGTCAGGTTCAGCTTGATCGGCTTGCCCTTGGCTCCGATGCGTTCGGTCGTGGTGGCGAGCGCCGTGCGCAGTTTGTCGGCATTCTTGCGCAACGTGGCCAGCGTGCGTTCTTCATGGCGACGCTGGGTGTCCGCGTTGGGGGCGAGCGCTTCACTCGCATCCTGCTCGGCATGTGCCTTGACCAGGTGGGCAACGGCCCGCTCCATCTTCGCCGCCTTGCGCTCGAAGTCGGCGCGCGTGCCACTCCACTCCTTGGACGCGTTCGACGGGAGTTTGCAACCGTCGATGGCGAACATCGCCTTGCCGATCAGCCCTTGGGCGTTGCACACCATCAGCACGTCGCGGAATACCGCTTCCACTTCCTTACCCAGTGTCGCTATGAAGTGCGCCAGCGTCGTGAAATGCGGCTGCTGGTCGCACGCCAGGGCAATGAACACCACGTTCTCCGTGCACGCCCGCGCCATCGTGCGCGAGGAGGTGATGCCGCGTGAATAGGCGAACAACACCACCTTGAGCAGTACCGCCGGATCGTAGGCCGGCGCCCCGGTCTCGTCGTTCTTGAAGCGCGCGGCAAACCGTCCCAGGTCGATCTCGTTGTCGATCAGGTAGCTCAGCGCATGTTCGAAGGTGCCTGGCAGCAACTGCCGCCCGTAGCTCACCGGGATCATCTTGGTCTGATCGGGGTCGTAGTGTCGGTATCGCGCCATCGTCGCTTCGCCTCGTTTCCCGCCTTTTTTGCGGGCAACGCGAATGATAGGCTGCGAGGGAGTTTTTCTACAGCTACGTTAGCGCCCTAGGGAGGCACTCGTGATACGGAAAGTTCTGACTGCTGCACTCGTGCTTCTGATCTCACCAGCATCCCTGGCCCAAGATTCTTCTGCCTATGCCCAGATGGGTAAAGCAACTTGGAGCGCATTTGAGTGTTCCGCGCTCGCCTCTAAGCTAAAAAAACCAGCAGACCAAGAGCGACTGTTCGAGTTTGGGTATAGCCAGGGCAAAGCCTTCATTGCCGCCATAAAAGCCGGGAAAATCGAGCGCGTGGATCTATCAAATAACGTTCCCGCCGGGGTTATGTGGCTAATGGAGGGTCCAACTCCAGATTTTATTCTTGGACGTATCTACGAATCCGCACAAAGCAACGCACTCAAAAACATCTACAGCGTTGGAGATCATTTCAACTCCGAGAAAGAGCAAGAGTTGGCGGCGTCCAACAAATTTTCATCTAGTAACTGCCAACTAATTGGCAGCGGGCGCTAACCAGTCATTCGAGGCGGACGGCTGCGCCGCCGCTCAATTCCAGCGTTAGAGCCCATGAAGAATATTGCACGCCTTGCCCTTGCCGCCCTTATATTGACTAGCCTACTGGGCTGCTCAGATGCTTACAATTCATTCTTTGGATGCAAGCCCGATCTCATTAGTACGGTTCCATCTCCTGACGGAAAGTACAAAGCAATCACTCGAGTATGCGGCTGCAGTGCGGATGTAGGCCGTCATCTGAGTACCGCAATTGTCCACTCGAACACACGAGGTAGCTGCCACGACCTCAAAGACGAGTCTCTTGCAATCTCTTGGAATAATACTGACAAGTCAAGCGCATCTGTAATCTGGCAGGACAATCGAACGCTAGAAGTAAAGTATTCTGCTGGCACCACCAACATCAACAACGAGCCACTAACGTTACCTAGGCGTCGAATTTCATCATCCTTGGCGCCGAGAATAGTTGGTCCGACGAACAGTCTCTAACATCTCCTTAGGAGACTTCCCGTCAACCCCGGGCGCATGATGCTTTTGCCCTGAGCTTTCGGGCGACTGCCGGTGGTCGTGTTGTGCTTCGTGTGTGCTGCGTGGTCAGTGGGATGCGGCGTCGAACGTTGCCAGACTGCATTTCCTTAGACGGTCTTGTTGAGCCATTGCTGCCGGCTCGGACCAGGGTATAAACCGCGCCCGGAGACCTCATTCGTTCAGCGGTGTCGTCGGTGTTCGGGGATCGGCCGAAACACGTTTGGACGTCCAGAATGTTAGTCAGGTTCTCTCCGGGTGGGTCTGACCCGTTGTTGCCGCGTAGCGCTGACCGTGAATCGAAAGCAAGGTTCCTCAAGCGAGTTGAGCGGGGCAATGCAGCGGGTGGCGCTGGCTGGCGCAGGGGTCGTAATCCACCTCGTGAGCCAGCATCACCCACAACTGGCGCGCATGTTTGTTGGCGATGGCGACCAGCACCTTGCCGAATGGCAACCGCACCGCGAGTGACCGAATCCAGAGTTGTTCGGGTGTGGCCTTTTCCGTGGCGACCACCTTGGCCCGTTGCAGGCTGCTGCGTGCGCCCTGGATCAGCAGCGTGCGCAGGTAGCCATCGCCGCGACAGCTGATCGCACCCAGCCGCGTGTGTCCGCCGCTGGAGTGCTGGGTCGGCACCATGCCGAGCCACGCCGCCAGTTGCCGACCGTTGCGGAATTCCTGCGCCTTGCCGAGGCTGGCGATCAGGGCGTCCGCGGTGAGCGCGCCGATGCCGACGATCGCGCGCAGGCGCACGCACCGCTCGTCATCGCGCGCATGGGCTTCGATGCGTGCATCGCACGCGTCGAAGGCCGTGCGGACCTGGGTCCAGTGGGCCTCCACGCTGCGGATCAACGCCTTGAACTCTGCCGGCAGCGCGGTGTGTGCATCCAGATCGGCCAGCACCCGGCGCAGGGCCTTGTCGCTCTTGCCCATCACGATGCCGAACTCGGCCAGCAGGCCGCGCAGGCGGTTGCCGATCGCCAGACTCTCCGCCTTGTAACCCTCGCGCACCCGATGCCAGGACAGCCGGGCCTGCTGGTCGATGGTCTTGATCGGCACGAAACGCATGTTGCCCTGGCGGGCGGCCGTGGCGATCGCCTCGGCGTCGTTGCGGTCGTTCTTGCTGCGCTGACTCTTGCGGTACGGCTTGACCAGCTGGGCAGCCATCAGCCGCGGCCGCAGCCCGTACTCTTCACACCGCCGTGCCCAGTGATGGGCCCCGCTGCAGGCTTCCATCGCCACCACCGTCCCCGCCGGCCGCTGCGCCAGCCACACGGCGAAGACCTCACGCTTGAACTCCCGTCGTTCCAGCACGTGTCCGGCGCCATCCATCGCGCACACCGAAAACACGTTCTTCGCCAAGTCCACACCCAGGGTTATAGTGCTCATGGAGACTTCCTCTTCTGCTGACGGTTGTGTCGCAACACCATCATGGCCCTCGAGGCCGTAAGGGGAGGAAGTCTCTTTGGGTTCTACCCCGATTCTGCGGACACTTTCACTAAGCCCCATACTGGGCCAGAGGAGTGTCCATGTCCAAGCGCAAGCGTTACAGCCCTGAATACAAACGGGAGATCGTCGAACTGGTTCGGCGGTCGAAGTCGAGCTGCCGCCAGGTCGCCCTGGAGGTCGGCGTCAATCCGAACATGCTGACCCGGTGGGTGCGGGAGGCCGAGGCGGGAGGTGGCAAAGCTTTCCCCGGAGGCGGCACCCCGCGTGACGAGGAGCTCGCTCGGCTCAAGCGCGAACTGACGCGCGTGACCAAGGAACGGGATTTTTTAAAAGACGCGGCAGCGTACTTCGCGAAGCAATCACCGAACGGTACGCGGTGATTGAGCGCTGCCGCAGCGACTATCCCGTCGGGATGATGTGCCGCTGCCTTGAAGTTTCAACGAGTGGTTTCTACGCTTGGGTCGGGCGCAAGCCGGGCCCGCGTGCGCGGGCCAACGCGGGCCTGCTGGAGCGCATCCGGGAGATCCACGAGGACAGCAAGGGCGTCATCGGCGCCCCACGCATGCAAGAGGACCTGGTCGATGAGGGCATGCATGCCAGCGTCAATCGGGTGGCTCGACTGATGGCCCGCGCTGGCCTGCAGGGCTGGCCACGGCGAACCCGGCGCCGTTTTGGCGGCAAGCCGGGCGCCCGGCCCGTGGGGATCGAGAACCGGCTGGAACGTGACTTCCAAGCCTCCGAACCGGAGACGAAATGGGTAACCGACATCACCGAAGTCGCGACGCAGGAAGGCAAGTTGTACCTGTGCGTCGTGGTCGATCTGTACAGCAAGCTGGTGGTGGGCTGGTCGATGCATCACCGCCAGGATCGCCACATGGTGGTGCGGGCGGTGCAAATGGCGGTGTGGCAGCGGCAAGGCAGCTCGGAGGTCATCCTGCACTCCGATCGCGGTGGCCAGTTCATCAGCGGCACGTATCAGAAGTTCCTGGGCGGGAATGCCCTGGTGAGCAGCATGAGTGCGGTTGGCCACTGCGCCGACAACGCGGCGTGCGAGGGCTTCTTCGGGATGCTCAAACGAGAGCGGGTGCACCATCGCTGCTACCGGACTCGCGACGAGGCGCGGGCCGATCTGTTCGATTACCTTGAGCGGTTCCACAACCCGCGCATGCGTCGTAGAGTTGCCCGGCGCGACCGGGAGTTTTCAGCCTTAATCAAACCGTCCGTGGAAACGGGGTAGAACCCTTTTTACTCATTCAAGCGGACGGCTGCGCCGCCGCTTAATTCCAGCGTTAGGCACCACAAGAAATGATTTCGCACGCTGAGCTTGTCGAGTCCACTTTTGGCTATTGGCCGGAATTTTCGGACGGCCGTATCGAGCTGTTCTCGTTCGAGAAGCCCGGCATCATCTGCTTAAGAATTTTCTACATCGACTCTCAAATCGACAAGGCCGCTACGGTCACCCTTCAGTTCACCGGTGTTACAGACGTCGATCTCTCCGAGCTGCGCAAAGAGAACGTCGTTGACGCCCTGAGCGTCTCCGAGGCATCTCCTTTTCTCATTACAATTGAGGCGTGCTACGGTCTTGGTGGTACTTTTGTTTGCACGTCCGTAGAGGTTGCGGCGGTGGTGCCTAACCCGTCGTTCGAGGCGGACGGCTACGCCGCCGCTCAACTCAAGCGTTAGATTTTTGGGGAGAGGTCAATGTGGAAATTCGCTCTCGTTGTGTTGGCGATGGTGGTGGGTTTGTGCGGTTGTGGCCAAGGAGCAGCGTCCTCAGCTGATCTCAACCCGTTCACCATAGTCCCAGGGCAATGGGGCTGGGCCGGTTCAAACGATTGTGCCGTGAACCCGGAGGTAATCCGCTTCAGCGCAGACGGGAAAAAGATGTTCCTTTCTCTTACTCCCGCTAAACCTGACGGAACCTACGAGCCACGCCGTCAGGCCACTTACAACATTCTCCGTAAGCTCCCCAATGGGTTGTCGATGTCGTTGCATGACGAGACTCGTCGTGATACTTCAGGCAAGCCGGTGACATGGGACCTCATTGTCATGGATAGGAACCAAATGTGTTGGCATCGCAGTGATTGGCCTCAGTACGGCTGCACCAAGTCAATTTCTCGCTGCGGAATCTAACCATTCGTTCAAGGCGGACGGCTTCGCCGCCGCTTAACTCCAGCGTTGAAGCTGTAGAAAAACCCCTTGCTGATCTGCAAAACGAGTTCGCCGTGCTGGCGGATTTTTCGTTTCGGCTTCGTGCAGTGCTCCGCTCGCTTCTTGTTTGTCGCTGATAGGCGATTTTTGGCCGCCCAGACGGCCGCATGGCACGGGTTTCACGGGCGTTCTTCGGCTTACGCGGCCAACTTGCGGTAGAGCTGTAGTTTCGCCACGTTGTGGACGATGCAATACAGCTTCCACTGCGTGTCGACCTTGCGCTGGCCACGCAGCGTGAAGCGGCGCAAGCCGCGTTGCTGGATGTGACCGAACACTGGCTCGATCAATCCCATGCGATGGGCGTAGATCGCTCGACCTTCGGGACTGTCGATTTTCTCGCGCATGGCGCGGCAATGCGGGTTGGGTAGTTTGCTTGCTACCGAGCCTTCGAAGAAGGCGACCTGGCGTACGGCAGTGACATCAGGTTTGCGCAGGCACTGGCTGCGCAGTGGACATGCTTCGCAGGTGACGGACGTGCCTTTGAATACGGTGGCCTTGCGTCCATTGATGACGGCATTGGCGCTGTTTAGTTTGAGCGCCTTTCCAGCCGGGCAAACACAGCTGCCGTGTTCACGGTCAAAGATGAAGTCTTTGGGCTGGAAGGTCTTCGCCTGGCTCGCCGGCTTGTGCACAGCGGCGTCGACGTAGCGCGGGTCGCGCTTGCGCATGTTGCCGTCCGCGATATAGCCGTCGATACGGTCAGCCGCCAAGGCTTTCAGGCCACGCTCGCTGTGGTAGCCCGCGTCCGCCAGGAAGGCAGACTCATCGGCGGCACCGGCCTCGCCGATCGCCGCCAAGTGCTCGCGCACACCGTCGATCACCGGCTTGAGCAGATTGTGTTCTTGCGGGGTGCCGTGCGCCTGCGCCTCCACGATCACCTGGCACTCGTCATCGACAGCCGCCACGCCGATATAGCCTTGCAGCACGCCTCGACCGCTCTTGAGTGTGGCGCTTTCGGCATCGGTCAGGTTCAGCTTGATCGGCTTGCCCTTGGCTCCGATGCGTTCGGTCGTGGTGGCGAGCGCCGTGCGCAGTTTGTCGGCATTCTTGCGCAACGTGGCCAGCGTGCGTTCTTCATGGCGACGCTGGGTGTCCGCGTTGGGGGCGAGCGCTTCACTCGCATCCTGCTCGGCATGTGCCTTGACCAGGTGGGCAACGGCCCGCTCCATCTTCGCCGCCTTGCGCTCGAAGTCGGCGCGCGTGCCACTCCACTCCTTGGACGCGTTCGACGGGAGTTTGCAACCGTCGATGGCGAACATCGCCTTGCCGATCAGCCCTTGGGCGTTGCACACCATCAGCACGTCGCGGAATACCGCTTCCACTTCCTTACCCAGTGTCGCTATGAAGTGCGCCAGCGTCGTGAAATGCGGCTGCTGGTCGCACGCCAGGGCAATGAACACCACGTTCTCCGTGCACGCCCGCGCCATCGTGCGCGAGGAGGTGATGCCGCGTGAATAGGCGAACAACACCACCTTGAGCAGTACCGCCGGATCGTAGGCCGGCGCCCCGGTCTCGTCGTTCTTGAAGCGCGCGGCAAACCGTCCCAGGTCGATCTCGTTGTCGATCAGGTAGCTCAGCGCATGTTCGAAGGTGCCTGGCAGCAACTGCCGCCCGTAGCTCACCGGGATCATCTTGGTCTGATCGGGGTCGTAGTGTCGGTATCGCGCCATCGTCGCTTCGCCTCGTTTCCCGCCTTTTTTGCGGGCAACGCGAATGATAGGCTGCGAGGGAGTTTTTCTACAGCTACGTTGAAGCTGTAGAAAAACCCCTTGCTGATCTGCAAAACGAGTTCGCCGTGCTGGCGGATTTTTCGTTTCGGCTTCGTGCAGTGCTCCGCTCGCTTCTTGTTTGTCGCTGATAGGCGATTTTTGGCCGCCCAGACGGCCGCATGGCACGGGTTTCACGGGCGTTCTTCGGCTTACGCGGCCAACTTGCGGTAGAGCTGTAGTTTCGCCACGTTGTGGACGATGCAATACAGCTTCCACTGCGTGTCGACCTTGCGCTGGCCACGCAGCGTGAAGCGGCGCAAGCCGCGTTGCTGGATGTGACCGAACACTGGCTCGATCAATCCCATGCGATGGGCGTAGATCGCTCGACCTTCGGGACTGTCGATTTTCTCGCGCATGGCGCGGCAATGCGGGTTGGGTAGTTTGCTTGCTACCGAGCCTTCGAAGAAGGCGACCTGGCGTACGGCAGTGACATCAGGTTTGCGCAGGCACTGGCTGCGCAGTGGACATGCTTCGCAGGTGACGGACGTGCCTTTGAATACGGTGGCCTTGCGTCCATTGATGACGGCATTGGCGCTGTTTAGTTTGAGCGCCTTTCCAGCCGGGCAAACACAGCTGCCGTGTTCACGGTCAAAGATGAAGTCTTTGGGCTGGAAGGTCTTCGCCTGGCTCGCCGGCTTGTGCACAGCGGCGTCGACGTAGCGCGGGTCGCGCTTGCGCATGTTGCCGTCCGCGATATAGCCGTCGATACGGTCAGCCGCCAAGGCTTTCAGGCCACGCTCGCTGTGGTAGCCCGCGTCCGCCAGGAAGGCAGACTCATCGGCGGCACCGGCCTCGCCGATCGCCGCCAAGTGCTCGCGCACACCGTCGATCACCGGCTTGAGCAGATTGTGTTCTTGCGGGGTGCCGTGCGCCTGCGCCTCCACGATCACCTGGCACTCGTCATCGACAGCCGCCACGCCGATATAGCCTTGCAGCACGCCTCGACCGCTCTTGAGTGTGGCGCTTTCGGCATCGGTCAGGTTCAGCTTGATCGGCTTGCCCTTGGCTCCGATGCGTTCGGTCGTGGTGGCGAGCGCCGTGCGCAGTTTGTCGGCATTCTTGCGCAACGTGGCCAGCGTGCGTTCTTCATGGCGACGCTGGGTGTCCGCGTTGGGGGCGAGCGCTTCACTCGCATCCTGCTCGGCATGTGCCTTGACCAGGTGGGCAACGGCCCGCTCCATCTTCGCCGCCTTGCGCTCGAAGTCGGCGCGCGTGCCACTCCACTCCTTGGACGCGTTCGACGGGAGTTTGCAACCGTCGATGGCGAACATCGCCTTGCCGATCAGCCCTTGGGCGTTGCACACCATCAGCACGTCGCGGAATACCGCTTCCACTTCCTTACCCAGTGTCGCTATGAAGTGCGCCAGCGTCGTGAAATGCGGCTGCTGGTCGCACGCCAGGGCAATGAACACCACGTTCTCCGTGCACGCCCGCGCCATCGTGCGCGAGGAGGTGATGCCGCGTGAATAGGCGAACAACACCACCTTGAGCAGTACCGCCGGATCGTAGGCCGGCGCCCCGGTCTCGTCGTTCTTGAAGCGCGCGGCAAACCGTCCCAGGTCGATCTCGTTGTCGATCAGGTAGCTCAGCGCATGTTCGAAGGTGCCTGGCAGCAACTGCCGCCCGTAGCTCACCGGGATCATCTTGGTCTGATCGGGGTCGTAGTGTCGGTATCGCGCCATCGTCGCTTCGCCTCGTTTCCCGCCTTTTTTGCGGGCAACGCGAATGATAGGCTGCGAGGGAGTTTTTCTACAGCTACGTTAGGCTTTACAGGGGGTTCTCAATGTTCTGCGTTAAATGCGGTAATGAAGCAGTTGCAGATGCAGTATTCTGTGGGCATTGCGGCACTCGAATGTCTGCTATCGCAAGCGCACCGCCAGTTGGCGTAACCACTGCGTCCTCAACACCTCCACCCTTTTCGGTCGCGGCTCCGCCTGCCAATCAGGTTCGCCCTTGGGTGCGCTACTGGGCACGCATGTTTGATATCTACGTGGCTGCGATCGTCGTCGGCATCACGGTGGGTATAGCCACTCCTCACGCACTCGACCAACCAGGCAGTGACCAATTGTTTGGTGTTGCCGTCATCTTCGTTTGGATATTCATCGAGTCACTTCTTCTATCCACAGTGGGCACCACGCCTGGTAAGTGGCTCTTTAAGACACGTCTTGTCGCCCCGTCGGGCGGAAAGCCGAGTTATTCCACAGCAATCTCAAGAAGCTTCAAGGTTTGGTGGCGTGGCCTTGGCATTGGATTCCCAATTGCAAGTCTTATCACGCTCATAGTGGCGCACGGAAACCTTACGAAAAATGGCATTACCACGTGGGACAGAGACGATGGCTTCACCGTTGTTCATGATCGCATCGGGCCGGTGCGCATAATTTTCGCTGTCATCGCGTTTTTATTGTTTTTTATTCTCGTTGTTATCGGCACTGTAGGCGCCGCCTAACCACTCATTCGAGGCGGACGGCTTCGCCGCCGCTCAACTCCAGCGTTAGACCCCATGACCAACACTGTCGAATGCCATACACACGGGGAGCAAGACGAAACCTTCGTTTGTCAGCATCTCGTCGGCGCCCTCAGCACCGGAGAGAAAGTTGGGTTCTTTTGGTCGGGCGGCCCGCGCGGTGATGCTTGGTGCTCCGCATGTGAGGAGGTTCGCCTCCGCGAGGGTGGTTCTACCGGCGATTGGAACGAGCGTTCCGAGGCGTTTGCATGCATCAAAATTCTGTGCGGTGCGTGCTATGACCGGTTGCGTGCGCAGCATGGCGTCTAACATTTCATTCGAGGCGGACGGCTCCGCCGCCGCTCAACTCAAGCGTTAGGCAGCACACGGACTTAGGGGCAATCATGCGGATCAATATATTTGAGGGGGCTCGTAGAATTGCATTGTTGTTAGCGGTCCTGGCAACGGTTACCGCTCTCATTGTGGCGGGCACAAACAAGCCTTATCTGTCTGTGAGTTACCACGTTTCTCGTCCAGATGCACCATTCAACCGTACGGATGAGTCATGTCCAACGGAGGCTGCGCGAGACTACTTTTCTAAAAAGAGTCCAGATGGTAACTCCGTTAGTATCAATCTCTGCCTGTTGACTATGCCGTTTGGTAAAGACCATCAGCAACTGGTCCCGTACAAAATTGATCAGTCCGGCATGCTTTGGGGAGCCGCCTCCTACAGCAATGAAGTTAGCGTTTACGAGCACGATCTCGAGAGCCGGTTTAGGTTTCCCGCTGCTGATGCAAGCTGGGTTGATGAGGAAATCTCTAGACGCTACTGGAAAAATTGGCTGCATTCATTAGGTTTCATAGCGGTAGGTCTTGGCATCTTCTGGGTGCTAGTTTGGGCCATTGGTTGGATCGTACGTGGGTTCGCTGGCATTCCACTGGGCAAAGACCGCCGCCCAAGTGATGCCTAACAGATCCTTAGGAGACTTCCCGTCAACCCCGGGCGCATGATGCTTTTGCCCTGAGCTTTCGGGCGACTGCCGGTGGTCGTGTTGTGCTTCGTGTGTGCTGCGTGGTCAGTGGGATGCGGCGTCGAACGTTGCCAGACTGCATTTCCTTAGACGGTCTTGTTGAGCCATTGCTGCCGGCTCGGACCAGGGTATAAACCGCGCCCGGAGACCTCATTCGTTCAGCGGTGTCGTCGGTGTTCGGGGATCGGCCGAAACACGTTTGGACGTCCAGAATGTTAGTCAGGTTCTCTCCGGGTGGGTCTGACCCGTTGTTGCCGCGTAGCGCTGACCGTGAATCGAAAGCAAGGTTCCTCAAGCGAGTTGAGCGGGGCAATGCAGCGGGTGACGCTGGCTGGCGCAGGGGTCGTAATCCACCTCGTGAGCCAGCATCACCCACAACTGGCGCGCATGTTTGTTGGCGATGGCGACCAGCACCTTGCCGAATGGCAACCGCACCGCGAGTGACCGAATCCAGAGTTGTTCGGGTGTGGCCTTTTCCGTGGCGGCCACCTTGGCCCGTTGCAGGCTGCTGCGTGCGCCCTGGATCAGCAGCGTGCGCAGGTAGCCATCGCCGCGACAGCTGATCGCACCCAGCCGCGTGTGTCCGCCGCTGGAGTGCTGGGTCGGCACCATGCCGAGCCACGCCGCCAGTTGCCGGCCATTGCGGAATTCCTGCGCCTTGCCGAGGCTGGCGATCAGGGCGTCCGCGGTGAGCGCGCCGATGCCGACGATCGCGCGCAGGCGCACGCACCGCTCGTCATCGCGCGCATGGGCTTCGATGCGTGCATCGCACGCGTCGAAGGCCGTGCGGACCTGGGTCCAGTGGGCCTCCACGCTGCGGATCAACGCCTTGAACTCTGCCGACAGCGCGGTGTGTGCATCCAGATCGGCCAGCACCCGGCGCAGGGCCTTGTCGCTCTTGCCCATCACGATGCCGAACTCGGCCAGCAGGCCGCGCAGGCGGTTGCCGATCGCCAGACTCTCCGCCTTGTAACCCTCGCGCACCCGATGCCAGGACAGCCGGGCCTGCTGGTCGATGGTCTTGATCGGCACGAAACGCATGTTGCCCTGGCGGGCGGCCGTGGCGATCGCCTCGGCGTCGTTGCGGTCGTTCTTGCTGCGCTGACTCTTGCGGTACGGCTTGACCAGCTGGGCAGCCATCAGCCGCGGCCGCAGCCCGTACTCTTCACACCGCCGCGCCCAGTGATGGGCCCCGCTGCAGGCTTCCATCGCCACCACCGTCCCCGCCGGCCGCTGCGCCAGCCACACGGCGAAGACCTCACGCTTGAACTCCCGTCGTTCCAGCACGTGTCCGGCGCCATCCATCGCGCACACCGAAAACACGTTCTTCGCCAAGTCCACACCCAGGGTTATAGTGCTCATGGAGACTTCCTCTTCTGCTGACGGTTGTGTCGCAACACCATCATGGCCATCGAGGCCGAAAGGGGAGGAAGTCTCTTTTTACTCGTTCAAGGCGGACGGCTACGCCGCCGCTTAACTCCAGCGTTAGAGCGCACATGAAGTATTCCGCGGCCATTCGAAGAACGATCCCTTGCGGAATTTTCGGCATATTCGCGGGCGGCTATTTGGCATCTCTACTCCTTGGCGCCGGAATCGCGTTCTCCAATCGCACTCCACAACTTCATGATTGGGCGTCTGCACCATTAGCAGCCTTTCCTCTTCTCGCGGTTGCGCTGCTATTCGCTGCACCGGCCACGCTACTAGTCGGGTGCCCGCTGTACGCGGCACTGCTGCAACGAAATCGCGCTTCAGTCATCTCTACGCTGCTCGTTGTCCTTGCCATGGTCGCTATATGCTTTGTGGCAGCAGGCTCGGCCGTTGCATACCTGGTCGGCTTATACGGAGTTCCCATTGCGCTAGTCACACATGCTGTGCAGCGGGTACGCTCTAACAATTCCTTAGGAGACTTCCCGTCAACCCCGGGCGCATGATGCTTTTGCCCTGACTTTCGGGCGACTGCCGGTGGTCGTGTTGTGCTTCGTGTGTGCTGCGTGGTCAGTGGGATGCGGCGTCGAACGTTGCCAGACTGCATTTCCTTAGACGGTCTTGTTGAGCCATTGCTGCCGGCTCGGACCAGGGTATAAACCGCGCCCGGAGACCTCATTCGTTCAGCGGTGTCGTCGGTGTTCGGGGATCGGCCGAAACACGTTTGGACGTCCAGAATGTTAGTCAGGTTCTCTCCGGGTGGGTCTGACCCGTTGTTGCCGCGTAGCGCGCTGACCGTGAATCGAAAGCAAGGTTCCTCAAGCGAGTTGAGCGGGGCGATGCATCGGGTGGCGCTGGCTGGCGCAGGGGTCGTAATCCACCTCGTGAGCCAGCATCACCCACAACTGGCGCGCATGTTTGTTGGCGATGGCGACCTCTCAGGCTGCCTGGCGGTAGTTCGCCCACTTCTCGATGTTGTGGACCAGCGCGAACAGCTTCCATTGGCCATCCACCTTGGCCTGGCCGCGCAGGGTGAAGCGGTTGAGCCGCTTGTTGGCGCGCACGTTGCCGAAGAACGGCTCGACGAGCGCGCCATGTCGGTCCCACTTGTTCGCGTTGGGCTATTGAAGCAAGATCGGCAGAGGTTTTTTCAGCGACCTCGTTAGCTGCCAAGGGAGATCGTCGTGAACCGACGTATCTTTTGCATTCTCGCTGCATCGACGTTCTTTCTAGCCTCGTGCGTTAAAGAATCGCCGCCTCAAAGCGCACCAACAACCTCACCGCCAGCGCCCTCTGGAGAACGGCTCGTTTACGTGGTCGGCTGCGTCAACTGCCATCACCAGACCCCCAAGGAAATACTCAACGCCCCGCCTCTCATCGTTGTGCAAAGCTACTCCTTGCCAGAGTTCAAGAAGCTGGTCACAACTGGAGTCACGCGTGACGGCCGAGACATGTATGCGCAAGGCAGCATCATGGGAATTGTGGCAAGAGAGCAGCTATCCCATCTCACAGACGAAGAAGTGGCGGCCATCCATCAGTTCTTGCAAAAAGGATGGACTGCTGAACGGGGAGCACGAGAGGAGGCCAAGATTGCCACCTTTCCGCTACCGACGTTCATGAAGAAATGATCTCACTGGCTCCTCGGCACGCAGCCAACAATTCATTCGAGCCGACGCCGCTTCGCGGAGCGGATTAATTCAGGTGTCAGGCCTCCAGAGAAAATTGCATGGGTACTTGGGCACTCCACTCCTTTGCTAACGACGATGCCGGCGACCTCCTCGGCGATCTTGTCGACGGAACGGACTTGTCACCCGTTCAAGAAGCCATCGATCGCGTTCAAAGCAAACAAGGTTACTTGGAGGCACCGGATGCCCAACGAGGCATCGCGGCCTGCGAGGTAGTAGCACTGGTGTTGGGTCACGCCTCCGCCGCATCACACGCCGACGATGACCTCGCAGCTTGGGTTGCCCGCGTCAAGCCGTCCGTGGATGCGGGGACTGTGTCCCAAGCAGTCCAGGTCGTCGATCGCGTACTCGCTCCGGACTCAGAGCTTCGGGAGTTGTGGGAGGAATCGGATGAGTTCAACGCTTGGGAGGCAGACGTCAGGTCTTTGCGTGCGAGGCTGCACCGCTGCTCAACTCCAGCGTCAGGCCAGGAGGGATTGTGAAGACGGGATCGTGCATGTGCGGGGCGGTCAGGTTCACCGTCTCGTGTGACCTTAAGCCTCCTGATGCTTGCCACTGTGTTCAGTGCCGAAAGTTCTCGGGGCACTATTCAGTCGGAACGGACGTGCCCAGGAGTGCAGTGGAGATTTCTGGCGCTGAGAACGTAACCTGGTATTACTCGTCCGAGAAGGTGCGCCGCGGGTTCTGTTCGGTATGCGGGTGCTCCATGTTCTTCGATCCACCTGCCAAGGAATGGATCGGAATCCATATGGGAGCGTTCGACGTGCCGACCGAGACGCACGCCGAGTTGCATGTATTCGTCGCCGAGAAGGGTGACTACTATGAGATTGACGATGGGTTGCCCCAGTACCAGCGCATTCCGTAGGGACGAGCCTGTGGCCCGTCTGAGCGCAGGCATCAGGCCTCCGCCCAGGACCGGGAGCATTGGTGCCACGATGCATCAGATGTGCGGGAGAGCTTGAAGAGCCTTCGCACCTGACTGGGATGGCGGCCGCCGCACCAGACAGGCCCGATGGGTAAACGGCGAACCCGATGATTCACTTGGTAGCGGGCTGTGGAATCGCATTGCAGCGCCAAATGTCCCTGCCGACGCGTTACCTGTTGTTGCTTGTCGTTGCAAAGAATGCGGCCGGCCCGACGCATATGCGCATCCGGTGGCCTGACAAATCGTTCCAGGCGGATGGCTTCGCCGCTGCTCAATTCCAGCGTCAGGCGTCGCCATGAGGCCCATACCGCAAGGTGAGAATGCATGAGGCACAGCGAAAGACATCGAACACACCGAACAGGCTGGCTTCGCGCTGCCGTGCTTGGGGCAAACGACGGTATCGTTTCTACCGCGAGCCTTGTGTTGGGGGTTGCCGCCACCGGAGCAGGTACGAGAGCAATTCTCGTTGCAGGAGTCGCTGGCCTGGTTGCCGGCGCCATGTCGATGGCTGCTGGTGAGTATGTCTCGGTCAGCTCACAGGCTGACACCGAGCGCGCAGACTTGGCTCGCGAGAGCAAGGAGTTGGCCGCAAATCCCGAGCAGGAGCATGACGAATTGGTGTCGATCTATGTACAGCGTGGGCTGGACAGGTCATTGGCGTCGAGTGTTGCCACCCAACTCATGGCTCACGACGCGCTCGGGGCGCACGGGAGGGACGAGCTCGGCATATCCGATACGTTGGCTGCCAAGCCAGTCCAGGCTGCATTCGCTTCTGCCGGGACATTCGCGACGGGTGCGGCGCTGCCACTCCTGATGGTACTCGTACTCCCAAGCGCCACACTCATGTGGGGCCTCGCAGGCAGCTCACTGTTCTTCCTTGCATTGCTAGGCCTGCTGGCGGCGCGCACAGGCGGCGCCCTGGCACTCGCATCCGTGCTGCGCGTTACTTTCTGGGGCGCGCTGGCAATGGCTTTGACCGCGGCAGCCGGGGCGATCTTCGGGGTGACTGCATGAGCAGCGTCAAGTCGGTGATCACGTCTTTTCGCTCGGCGGCGATCCGCAGCGCGATATCGTCATGGTCAGGCCGGTGGCTTGCGGGTGACGTGCTTGACCCCTTCCCCGATGGTTTGCCGCGCAATTCGCACGCCCGGGCGCGCATCGGGTTCCACGGTCGCGATGCCCGCGCAGGCGGGCATCCATCGGACTTCCCGATCGGCGAGCAGGCCTGTCCGCGAACTTCGGTTGCACGGAACGACGGCAAGCCGCGCGTGACTTCGCCGAGAGGTGATTCCTGCGTTAGCCTGCAGCCTGGTTCCCCCGAGAGTTCGATCCGCGCCCATGCCTCCCTCGACTTCCGCGCCGCCGCCAGGGCTTCCTGCCTATCGCATCCTTACCGGCCCTGACGATGCCGGGTTTTGCCATCGGGTCAGCGAGGCGCTGGCGCTCGGCTACGTCTTGTACGGATCGCCCGCGGCGACCTTCAATGGCGAGCATGTGATCGTCGCCCAGGCCGTGGTCTGGCCCGCACGTCACCGAACGACGCCGCCGGGCGTGGGCTGACGGTTCCTTTCGGCGGCGGATGTCCGCCGTGCGCGCTCAGCCCAGGCGCAGCCAGCGACGCACCGCGGCGAGGTTGCGGCGGCTGATCTCCGGGCTGTGTTCGCTGCCGTCGAGGCGGGCCAGCACGCGGCCGTCGGCCAGGCTGCGCAGCCCGACCAGGCGCGCGCGCGGCACCAGGCAATTGCGGTGCAGGCGGATCAGCTGGTCAGGCCAGGCTTCCTCCAGCTGGCGCAGCGATTCCTCGATCAGCAGCTCGCCGCCGGCGTGCTGCACGACCACGTACTTCTCTTCGGCAAGCAGGCACAGCACGTCGTGCAAGGCGATGCGCACCTCCTCGCCGCGCAGGCGGCCGTGCAGGAAGGCGGTCGGCTCGCGCGGGCTGTCGTCGAGGCGCCGCCGCGCACGCTGCAGGGCATCGCGCAGGCGTTCCAGCCGCACCGGCTTGAGCAGGTAATCCGCTGCGCCAAGCTCGAACGCCTGCAGCGCGTGCGCCTCGTACGCAGTGCAGAAGATCACCTGCGGCCGTGCCCTGCCGGCGAGTCGCTGCGCTACGGAAATGCCGTCGATGCCCGGCATGTTGATGTCCAGCAGCAGCACGTCGGGCTGCAGTTCGTCGAGCGCGGCCAGCACGGCCTCGCCGTCGGCGACCGTGCCGACCAGCTGCGTGTCGCCGCATTCGCCCAGCAGCGCGGTCATGCGCGCGCGGGCCAGCGGTTCGTCGTCGACGATCAGCACGCGCATCACGGCGATGCCCTCGGCAGGCGCAGCATGACGACATAGTGATCGCCTTGCGGCGCAGCCTCGACCACCGCACGCGGGCCGTAGCGGAATGCCACGCGCTGGCGCACGCTGCGCAGGCCGTGGCCGTTGCCCGCCGCGCCCGGCTGCGGCGGCAGCGGATTGCTGATCTCGATGCGGATGCCGTCACCGTCGCGCGCGCCGCGCAGCACCACCTCGCCGCCTTCGCGCAGCGGCTGGATGCCGTGGCGCACGGCGTTCTCGACCAGCGGTTGCAGCAGCAGGCGCGGCAGCGGGAAGTCCGCCGGCAGCTCGTGCAGTTCGCGGCGGATGCGCAGGCGCGGGCCCAGCCGCAGCTGTTCGATCGCGAGATAGCGCTCGATCAGTGCGAGCTCCTCGCCCAGCGTGCCGTCGCCGCGATCGGGCGAGCCCAGTGCGGCGCGAAACAGTTCGGACAGGTCCTCCACCGTGCGCTCGGCGGCGGCGGGGTCGACCCGGATCAGCGCGGCCACGGTGTTCATGCTGTTGAACAGGAAGTGCGGGCGGATGCGCGCCTGCAAGGCCTCTACCTGCGCGCGCGCGACTGCGGCCAGGCGGGCTTGCCACTGCGCCAGCACGTAGAAGTAGCGCAGCATGGCGGCGCCGAGCAGGGCGGCGACGATCGTGTTGTCGCGCACGAAGGCCGTTATCGGACTGCCGATCAGGCCGGTCTGCAGTGCGCCGTCGAGCCAGCGCGCGATGGCGCTGGCCAGCAGCACGATCAGCACGATCAGCAGCCACACCGCGACGTACGGCATGTGACCGGGCAGACGTTGCAGCAGGTGCCGCAGCTTGCACAGCGTCAGCGCCACGACCATCGCCAGCCAGGTCACGAAGAACATGCTGACGCTGTAGGCGGGCCAGTCCTGGCGATTGTCGCGGGCCAGCCACATCACGGTCACCGTCAGCGCGCCGACCACGAACAGCGCGAACAGCGCCGGCAGCTGGCAGAAGTCCGGCAGCGGACTGTGTTCGGCGCGGCCGCGGGCGTCGCTGGCGGGCGTGGGTTCGGGCATGCGGCAAGTATGCCGCATGCGTTCGGGCGAGAGCCGGCGGGCGGTGCCCGCCCTGCACGCCGCCTCAAACGGCCAGCCGGGCGCCCAGCCAGCGGCGCAGGTCGGCGATTTCCTCGGCGCAGACCGCGTGGGCCATCGGATAGCTGTGCCAGTCCACCGCGTAACCCAGCGCCTGCAGACGATCGCGCGAGTCGATGCCGCGCTGCATGACCACCACCGGGTCGGCGCTGCCATGCGCCTGGAAAATCGGTGTCGCGGCATTGGCGGCGCTGCGCTCGCGCGCCACCACCTCGGCGATCGGCAGATAGGTGGACAGCGCCACGATCCCGGCCAGCGTCTGGGCGTGGCACAGGCCCGCGGCCAGCGCGATCGCGCCGCCCTGCGAGAAGCCCGCCAGCACGATCCGCCCGGCGGGCACGCCGCGCTGGTGCTCGCGCGCGATCAGCGCCTCCACCGCGGCGATCGACGCACGCACGCCGGCCTCATCCTGGGGTGCCCGCGCGTCGAAACCCGCGATGTCGTACCACGCCCGCATCGGCATGCCGTTGTTGATCGTCACCGGTCGCACCGGCGCATGCGGAAACACGAAGCGCAGCGCCGGCCACGCCGGGTCGACCAGCTCCGGCACGATCGGCGCGAAGTCGTGGCCATCGGCCCCCAGGCCATGCAGCCAGATGATGCTGTGGGTGGGGTTGGCGGCGGTCTCGTGTTCGACGGCGGGGAGGATCATGAGGCGGATGGATGGTGGAAGACGGGCACCATCGTAGCAGTCGCGTTCCCCGCCTCGATGCGCAGGAGCCCGCCAGCGGGCTCCCGCGACGGGCGGCGGGCTATTTCCTGGCCGGCAGCCCCAGCTCGTGCGCGAAGAAGGTCAGGGTGATCGCGGTGTCGCCGACGCGCTGGCTGAACGGGGCGCCGATGCCGTGGCCGGCGTGCATGCGGGTGAGCAGCAGGATCGGCTGGGGCGAGGAGGTGGCGTTCTGCAGCGCGGCGGTGAACTTGCGCGATTGCCACGGCGCCACGCGCGGATCGTTCTCGCCGGTGGTCATCAGCACGGCCGGGTAGGCAGCGTGCGGCGTGACGTTCTGCAGTGGCGAGTACGCGAGCGTGGCCTTGAACTGCGCCGGGTCGGCGATGCTGCCGTACTCGGGGATGTTGTACGGGCCGTTGGCGAAGTCGGTCTCGTGGCGCAGCATGTCGTAGATGCCCACGCGTGCGACCACGGCGCGGTAGTCGGCAGGGTGCTGCACGATCTGCGTGCCCATCAGCAGGCCGCCGTTGCTGCCGCCTAGAATGCCCAGGTGGGCGCGGTCGGTCCAATGCGTGTCGATGAGAGCCAGTGCGGCGGCGTGGAAGTCGTCGAACACGTTCTGCTTGTGCAGCTTCTGGCCTTGCGCGTGCCACTGCTGGCCGTTCTCGTTGCCGCCGCGGATGTTGGCGTAGGCGAGCACGCCGCCGCGTTCGAGCCAGGCCAGGTTGGCGCCGATGAAGCCCGGCTTGATCGGGATGTCGAAGCCGCCGTAGCTGTACAGGATGGTCGGGCGCGCGCCGTCGGGCGTGATGCCGGGCATCGACAGCACGGTGACCGGGATCGTCGTGCCGTCCTTCGAGCGGCCATCGATGCGCTGCACGACCACCGTCGAATAATCGGCGGCGGGCTGCACCGCGAACACGGTTTTCAGCGTGCCGCTGTTGCCGTCGTATGCCGCCCAGCGGGTGGGCGTGGTCCAGCCGGCGTAGCTGATCAAGGCCCCGAGCCGGCCCGACTCGGAGGCGATGTCGCCGATGCTGATGCCCTGCGCCGGCAGCGGCACGCGGCGCACGAAATTCGCGCGCTCGTCGTACTGCTCGATCCACCAGTCCGGGCCCCGGCTGCGCACCACCAGGAAGCCGTCGCCGAGCGGGGCGATCTGCTGGATCGCGCCATCGCGCTGGGCCAGCACCGGCGCCACTTTGCCGTCTTTGCCGATCGCCACGATCTTGCCGCGCGGCGCGTTCTCGAACGATGCCGCGTATAGCCGTCCACTCACCCAAGCAGCGGTGCGCACGTTGGCGCCACGATCGAGCACGCGCGTGAACGCATCACCGTGGCGCATGAACACTTCGGCCGGGCCGCCATCGCCGTCGTAGGCGAGCACCGCAGCCTGCGCGGTGGCGGGCGAATTCACCAGCACGTACTCGGCGGTTTTCGAGTAGCCCTGGCCGAACACCACGGTGTCGGTGCCGGCAGCCCGGCCCAGCACGTGATGCACCAGAGTCGCGTTGAACTGCACCACCTCCTGGCCCGTCGCCGGCGGCGCGAAGCGCACGTAGCTGAAGCCGGTTTCGTCCGCGTCCCAGGCCACGCCCTGCGGCGTGGTGCCGCCACCGGCCCACGGCAGGGTGTCGGGCAGGGTCTTGCCACCGGCCACCTCGAGCACGTGGATCGTGGTCAGTTCGCTGCCGCCCTCGGCGGTGCCGTAGGCCAGGTAGCGCCCATGCGGCGAGGGCCAGTAACCGGTGATCGCGGTGCCGCCGTGGTCGGCATTCGGGTCGACCAGGGTCTTCGCGGTTCCCTCCGGCCACGCCTGCGCCACCAGCACCGGCTGCGCTTGCGGCGGCGTCTGCTGCAGGTAGAACAGGGTGCCGCCGGCCAGCACCGGGCCGGAGCGCGTGGTCGAGGTGATCGCCAGTTGCTGCACGCGCGCGGTGAGCGCCTTGCCTTCGGGCATCGCGGCCAGCATCGCCTCGGTGTGGGCGTTCTGCGCGGCGATCCACTGGCGCACGGCGGGCTCGTCGGGGTTTTCCAGCCAGCGGTACGGATCAGGCACCTGCACGCCATGCAGCACGCTGGCCGCCGCGTGCGTCGGTGACGCGGGCGGTGCGGCGGCGTGGCTGCAGCACGCGACCGTGGCGGCAAGGACCAGCGCAAGGCGACGTCGCATGGGCGTACTCCGGGGACAGGCGTGAGGTCGACACCCAAGGTTAGCGCCAATCACCCGCAGCACCGCGCAAGCCGCCCCTGACTTTCGGCACAGATGACGGCAACGGGCCGCCACGCTCGGTTATGCTGATTTTTTGTCTGGGGAAGCACCATGCCTCGTCTGTTGTTCGCCGCCCTCGCCTCCTTGCTGGCACTTCCCGCCGCCGCGGCCACGCCGACTGCCGGCGCGTCGACCCCGCTGGATCTGGAAACCATCATGGCCGACGCCGACTGGATGGGGCAGCCGGTGGAGAGTCCGTACTGGAGCGTGGACGGCCGCAGCCTCTATTACGAGATGAAGCGTGACGGCAGTTCGGTGCGCGACCTTTACCGCGTCGACCCGGCCAGCGGCAGCAACGTGAAGCTCGACCCGGCGGCGATGGCCCAGGCCGACGGCCCACCGGTGTTCGATCGCGCGCACCGGCACGCCGCCTTCGTCCTGCACGGCGACATCTTCCTGGTCGACCTGGCCAGCGGCCAGCGCCGCCAGGTCACGCTGACCACGCAGCGCGAATCCGCGCCGCAGTTCTCCGCCGACGGCCGCGCGCTGCAGTACCGCGCCGGCAACGACTGGTACCGCTACGACCTGGCGAAGGGCGTCAGCGCGCCGGTGGCCGAGCTGAAGTTTGCCGACGACCCGCAGGCGAAGCAGCCCGACGACCTCGGCCAGCTGCAGCTCGACCTGTTCAAGACGCTGCGCGCGATCAAGGCCGACAAGGAAGCGGTGCGCGAGCACACGCAGGCGCTGGAGGCGGCCGATGCCGGCCGGGCGCCGCGACCGTTCTGGCTGGGCGACAAGATCAAGGCGGTCAACAGCACGCTGTCGCCGAACGGCCGCTGGCTGCTGCTGGTGACCGAGCCGAAGCAGTACAAGGACGGCAAGGCGTCGGTGGTCAACCACTACGTCACCGACAGCGGCTACACCAAGGCGGAAGACGCGCGCACCTACGTCGGCCGCGCCGATCCGGCGCCGCAGTCGCTGCTGCTGCTGGACCTGGCGCAGCACAAGAGCTACCCGCTGAAGACCGATGCGCTGCCCGGCATCAAGACCGATCCGCTGGCCGCGCTGCGCAAGCAGACCGTGGCCGCGCTGGAGCAGGCCGGCAAGGACGAGCAGGCCAAGGCGCTGAAGGCGCCGGAGGTGCGGCCGGTCGCGGTGAACTACGGCGGCCTGGTGTGGAGCGAGGACGGCGCGAACCTGGCGGTGCAGCTGCGCGCGATCGACAACAAGGATCGCTGGATCGCCAGCGTCGATTTCGCGCGGCACGCGTTGGTCAGCCAGCAGCGGCTGACCGATCCGGCGTGGATCAACTGGAGCTTCAACGATTTCGGCTGGCTCAAGGACGGCCGCACGCTGTGGTACCTGAGCGAGCAGAGCGGCTATTCGCGGCTGTATGCCAAGCCGCTCGACGGCAACGCGCGAGCGCTCACCGGCGCAGGCAAGTTCGAGGTCAGCGCGCCGCAGCTGAGCGAGGACGGCCACTGGTTCTATGTGCTGGCCAACAAGGTCGCGCCGTACAGCTACGACGTCTATCGCGTGCCTTCCGCCGGCGGCGAGCTGAGCCGGCTGACGCAGTACCAGGGCGTGGAGAGTTTCGTGCTGTCGCCGGACGGCAAGCAACTCGCCGTGCTGCATGGCTCGCCGTACCGGTTCGACCAGCTCGCGGTGGTGGACGCCGCCGGCGGCACCGCGAAGGAACTCACCAACACCATGAAGAGCGCCTATCTGGCGCACGACTGGATCGCGCCGAAGATCGTCGAGGTGCCCTCCTCGCACGGTGCCGGCGTGGTCTATGCCAAGTACTACGGCCCCGCCGACGAGGCCGCCGCGCCGGCCTCGCGCCCGGCGGTGATCTTCATCCACGGCGCCGGCTACCTGCAGGACGTCACGCTGCAGGCCACGCCGTATTTCCGCGAGCAGATGTTCAACAACCTGCTGGTGCAGCAGGGCTACGTGGTGCTGGACATGGATTACCGCGGCTCGGCCGGCTACGGCCGCGACTGGCGCACCGCGATCTACCGCAACATGGGCCATCCGGAACTGGAGGACCTGCTCGACGGCAAGGCGTGGCTGGTCAAGCACCACGGCGTCGATCCGCAGCGCGTGGGCCTCTACGGCGGCAGCTACGGCGGCTTCATGACCGAGATGGCGCTGCTGCGTGCGCCGGGCGAGTTCGCGGCCGGCGCGGCGCAGCGTCCGGTCACCGACTGGACCAGCTACAACCACGAGTACACCTCCAACATCCTCAACGACCCGCAGCTCGACCCCGAGGCGTACAAGACCAGCTCGCCGATCGAGTACGCTGCCAACCTGCGCGACCCGCTGCTGATGCAGCATGGCCTGATCGACGACAACGTGATGGCCAGCGACACGATCCGGCTGTACCAGCGCTTCATCGAGCTGCACAAGAAGAACTTCTGGATGTCGCTGTACCCGATGGAGCGCCACGGCTTCGTCCACGCCGATTCCTGGTACGACGAATACCGCCGCATCGACGAGCTGTTCGACACGTACGTGAAGCCGGTGCGCGAGACCGCGCACTGAGGCACTGAACGACACCGCCCGCCGGAGCGGCGGGCGGTGGGCACGGGCACCGTGCCGTGGCGGGCTACAATAGGCGGTCCCCTCGCCTGCCTGGTGCCCCACGATGCCCCGCTCACGCCTCGCCGAACCGCTCGTGATGCTGGCGACGGTGGTGCAGTGGCTGGTGCTGTCGATCGTCACCGGCGCGGTGATCGGGGTGGGCTGCAGCCTGTTCCTGCGCGCGCTGTTCGCCACCTCCGGCCACACCTACGCGATCCCGTGGTGGGCGCAGGCCGGCCTGCTGCTGGCCGGCGGCCTGGCCAACGGCTTGCTGCTGCATTACGGCTACCGCCTGCGCCGCAGCAACTTCGACGACTCGCCGATCGTGGCGGTCAACGAGCAGCACGGCAAGATGCCGTTCCGCACGCTGTGGATCAAGCCGCTGGCGGCCCTCATCACGCTCGGCTGCGGCGGTTCCGCCGGCAAGGAAGGGCCGTGCTCGCACCTCGGCGCCAGCCTCGCCGCGGGTATCGGCCGGGTGTTGCACCTGAACCCGGAACTGCGCAAGCGACTGCTGGCCTGCGGCGTCAGCGCCGGTTTCGCCAGCGTGTTCGGTACCCCGATCGCCGGCGCGATCTACGGCGTGGAGATGCTGGCGATCGGCCGCATCCGCCACGACTTCCTGTTTCCCGGCATCGTCGCCGGGGTCACCGCGTTCGAGGTCAGCAAGGCGCTCGGCGTGCCTTATCCGGTCTATCACATCGCCTTCGTCGGCGACTTCACCGAGCTGCTGTTCCTCAAGACGGTGCTGATCGGCATCCTGTGCGGCGCGGCGGCGTGGGTGTTCGTCGAACTGCTGCAGACCCTGCGCCGCGCGTTCGCCACCCTGCGCGAGCGCTACGCGCTGTGGCCGCCGCTGTTGCCGGTGCTCGGCGCGGTGGTGCTGGCGCTGCTGATCCTGGTGCTGCCGACGGATTACCTCGGGCTCAGCCTGCCGCTGATGGATCGTGCACTGGACGGGCAGTCGATGCCGTATCTGGGCTTCCTGTGGAAGGCGCTGCTGGTGGCGATCACCCTGGGCTCGGGTTTCTACGGCGGCATCGTGACGCCGCAGTTCGTGATCGGCGCCGTGCTGGGCGGTGCGTTCGCCCCGATGCTGGGGCTGGCGCCGGCGCTGGGCGCGGCGGTGGGACTGGTGGCGGTGGTGGCCTCGGCCTCGAACGCGCCGATCGCGGCGATCCTGATGGGCGTGGAATTGTTCGGCGCAGATTCGACCCTGTACGTGGCCGGCGCCTGCGTGGCGGCGTATCTGATCATCGGTCATCGCAGCGTGTACCCGGCGCAGCAGATCGCCTTCAGCAAGTCATCGTGGATCTTCGCCCGCGCCGACCTGCCGGTGGGGCAGGAAAAGGTGCGCCTGTCCTACGGCCTGCTGCGCTGGTGGACCAAGCGGCGACGGCGGCCGGGGCGACGCGACGACGAGCGTTTGCGCTGAGCGTCGCGCACGCGGCCAGCGGGCATAGAATCGGGTTCCTCTCGTGCTTCGAGCAATGCCCATGTCCCGCCGCAGCCTGAACCTGGACGACACGCTGTATCGCTACCTGCTCGACCATTCGCTGCGCGAGCATCCGCAGCAGCTGGCATTGCGCGAGGCGACGGCGGCACACCCGCGGGCGCAGATGCAGATTTCGCCGGAGCAGGGGCAGTTCATGGCCTTGCTGGTGAAACTGATCGGTGCACGACGCTGCATCGAGGTCGGCGTGTTCACCGGTTACAGCGCGTTGTCGGTGGCGCTGGCGCTGCCCGAAGACGGCCATCTGCTGGCTTGCGACATCAGCGCCGAATTCACCGCCGTCGGCCAGCCGTTCTGGGCCCGCGCCGGCGTGGCGCACAAGATCGAGCTGCGCCTGGCGCCGGCGCGCGAGACGCTGGACGCGTGCCTGGCCGCCGGCGACGCCGGAAATTACGACTTCGCCTTCATCGACGCGGACAAGACCGGCTACGACGACTACTACGAGCGCTGCCTGCGCCTGCTGCGCCCCGGTGGCCTGCTGGCGATCGACAACGTGCTGTGGGGCGGCGCGGTGGCGCAGCCGGCATCGGATGACGACACCCGTGCGCTGCAGGCATTGAACGACAAGCTGCACCACGACGAGCGCATCGACCTGTCGATGCTGCCGCTGGGCGACGGCCTCAGCCTGGCGCGCAAGCGCTGATCGCGACGCGCCTTTTGCACCAGCTTCACCCGTGCGCGGGCACACTCGCTGCGATGCGGCTCCCGCCCGGCACCCGTTCCACCGCCGCCCGACCGCCAACCCCGACTCTCACCGGAGACACTCCCGCGATGGCGACATCCCGCTCGGATGCATTGGTTTTCTTCGGCGCCACCGGCGACCTGGCCTACAAGAAGGTCTTCCCGGCGCTGCTGGCGATGACGCGCGACGGCGACCTGGAGGTGCCGGTGATCGGCGTGGCGCTGTCGGGCTGGACGGTGAAGCAGCTGCGCCAGCGCGCGCTCGACAGCGTGCGGCAGGCGGCGAAGGAGCACGGCGAGAAGCTCGACAAGGCGGTGTTCGACAAGCTCGCCGCGCGGCTGCAGTACGTCGACGGCAATTATGCCGACCCGGATACCTTCGCCCGGCTGAAACAGGCACTGGGCAAGGCGAAGCGGCCGCTGCACTACCTGGCGATCCCGCCCAGCCTGTTCGGTACGGTGGTCAAGGGGCTGCAGCAGGCCGGCTGCGCCGACGACGCGCGGGTGGTGGTGGAGAAGCCGTTCGGCCACGATCTCGCTTCCGCGCGCGCGCTCAACCGCACGCTGCGCTCGGTGTTTCCGGACGAGGCGATCTTCCGCATCGATCACTTCCTGGGCAAGGAAGCGATCATGAACATCCTGTATTTCCGCTTCGCCAACTCCTTCCTCGAACCGATCTGGAACCGCAACCACATCGCCAGCGTGGAGATCACCCTGGCCGAGCAGTTCGGGGTGAAGGGGCGCGGCGCGTTCTACGACGGCGCCGGCTGCCTGCGCGACGTGATCCAGAACCACCTGATGCAGATCGTGGCGCTGCTGGCGATGGAGCCGCCGGCGTACGAGGGCTTCGAGGCGGTGCACGCGGAGAAGGCCAAGGTGTTCCAGTCGATGCGTCCGCTCGAGCCCGACGACCTGGTGCGTGGCCAGTACCGCGGCTATCGCAAGGAGCCGGGCGTGGCCAAAGGCTCGGACGTGGAGACTTACTGCGCGCTGCGGCTGTTCATCGACTCCTGGCGCTGGGGCGGCGTGCCCTGGTACCTGCGCTCGGGCAAGTGCCTGCCCGAGACGGTGGCCGAGATCATGGTGATGCTGAAGCCGCCGCCGCAGCAGTTGTTCGACGACGCGGTGACCCGCCCGGGTTGCGCCAACTATTTGCGCCTGCGCGTGTCGCCCACCACCGCGATGGCGCTGGCGGCGCGGGTCAAGCGCGCCGGCAAGGAGTTCGTCGGCGACCAGCGCGAGCTGTTCCTGATGGACGAACAGACCGGCGAGGAGTTGCCCTATGAGCGCCTGCTCGGCGACGCGATGGCCGGTGACGGTGCGCTGTTCACCCGCCAGGAGGCGGTCGAGGCGGCATGGCAAGTGGTCGATCCGGTGCTGACCGATCACCACCCGGCGATCCCCTATCGCCCCGGCAGCTGGGGCCCGAAACAGGCCGATGCGCTGATCGCCGCGGACGGCGGCTGGCACAACCCGGTGCTGGCGGACAACACGGAGCATGGGCCATGAGCGAGGCGGCTGCGCTGACCTTCCTGCTGGATGTGGACAACACCCTGCTCGACAACGACCGCTTCGGCGCTGACCTCGGCGACACCGTGGCCACGGCATTCGGCACCGACCAGCGCGATCGCTACTGGGCGATCTACCGCCAGCTGCGCGACGAACTCGGCTATGCCGACTACCTGGGCGCGCTGCAACGGTTCCGCAGCGGCCTGGACAACGAGCCGGCGCTGCTGCAGATGTCGAAGTACCTGCTGGAGTACCCGTTCGAGCAGCGGCTCTACCCGCACGCGCTGGAGACCCTCGCCCACCTGCGTTCGCTGGCGCCCACGGCGATCCTCTCCGACGGCGACATCGTGTTCCAGCCGCACAAGATCCGCCGCTCCGGCCTGTGGTCGGCGGTGCGCGGCGAGGTGCTCGTCTACATTCACAAGCAGCGCATGCTGGTGGCCATGCAGCAGCGCTACCCGGCCGCCCACTACGTGATGGTGGACGACAAGCCGCAGCTGCTGGCCGACATGAAGCGGCAGCTGGGCGGGCGCCTCACCACCGTGTTCGTGCGCCAGGGCCACTACGCCGCCGAAGGTGAACACGAGCGCATCGAGCCGCCGCCGGACCAGACCATCGCGTGCATCGGCGAGTTGCGCGGGCGTAAGCTTGAAGACTTCCTGCCTAGCGCGCCCACCATCGCGCTCGCGGCCGATTGAACGCGACGGCAGCAGGGCGATCGACACATCGAAGCGATTCTGGAGCAAGCATGAAAGCGACCCGACAACTGCACGACCTCGGCCAGAGCCTGTGGCTGGACAACATCACCCGCACCCTGCTCGACGACGGCACCCTGGCGCGCTACATCAACGAGGACTCGATCACCGGGCTGACCTCCAACCCGAGCATCTTCGACAAGGCGATCGGCGACGGCGATGCCTACGACGCCGGCATCCACGCCAAGACGCTGGCCGGGCTGGACGGCGAGAAGCTGTTCGTCGAGCTGGCGCTGGAGGACTTGCGCCGCGCCGCCGACCTGTTCGCACCGGTGTACCAGCGCACCGATGGCGTGGACGGCTGGGTGTCGATGGAGGTCTCGCCGCTGCTGGCTGCCGACACCGCCGGCTCGATCGCCGCGGCGCGGCAGATCCACGCCGCCGGCAAGCGCGACAACCTGTTCGTGAAGATCCCGGGCACGCCCGAGGGCGTGGGCGCGATCGAGGAGTCGATCTTCCTCGGCATCCCGATCAACGTGACCTTGCTGTTCTCCTGCGCGCAGTACGAAGCCTCGGCGGAGGCCTACCTGCGCGGCATCGAACGGCGCATCGAGTCGGGGCTGGACCCGCGCGTGCGCTCGGTGGCCTCGCTGTTCGTCAGCCGCTGGGACGTGGCCGCCAACGAGCAGCTGCCCGAGGCGATGCACAACCAGCTCGGCGTCGCGGTGGCGCGGCAGGCCTATCGCGCCTACCGCCAGCTGCTGGCCTCGCCGCGCTGGATGAAGCTGGCTGCCGCCGGCGCCCAGCCGCAGCGCCTGCTCTGGGCCAGCACCGGCACCAAGGACCCGAAGGCCTCCGACACGCTGTACATCAGCACGCTGGCCGCACCCAACACGATCAACACGATGCCGGAGAAAACCCTGCACGCGTTCGCCGAACACGGTCAGCTCGACGGCGTGATGCCGCTGGACGGCGGCGACGCCGACGCGGTGGTGCAGAAGATCGGCCAGGCCGGCGTCGACGTCGACGCGCTGGCGGACAAGCTGCAGCGCGACGGCGCCGAGGCCTTCGTCAAATCGTGGAACCAGCTGCTGCAGCGCATCGCCGACAAGGCCGCGGCACTGGGCGACAAGGGCCAGGGACCGGCGATGTCATGAACCAGTCCCTGCCGACCACGCTGCCGGCCTGGCAGGCGCTGCAGCAACACGCCGCCGTCATCGGCCGCAAGCATCTGCGCGACTTGTTCGCGGACGATCCGCGGCGCGGCGAGACGTTCGCGCTGGAGGACGTCGACCTGTACCTGGACTACTCCAAGCAGCGCGTCGACGCCGACACGCTGCGCCTGCTGCGCGAACTGGCGCTCGCCTGCCACCTGCCGGAACGCACCGCGGCGATGTTCCGCGGCGAGCGGATCAACCGCACCGAGGACCGCGCCGTGCTGCACGTGGCGCTGCGCGCGCCGCGCGGCGAACGCATCGAGGTGGATGGTCGCGACGTGGTCACCGACGTGCACGCGGTGCTCGACCGCATGGCCGCCTTTGCCGAGCGCGTGCGCGGGGGCGAGTGGCGCGGCCACAGCGGCAAGCCGATCCGCCACGTGATCAGCATCGGCATCGGCGGCTCGGACCTCGGCCCGGTGATGGCGTACGAGGCGCTGCGAGACTACAGCCGGCGCGACATGACGTTCGGCTTCGTCTCCAATGTCGACGGCACCGATTTCGTCGAGGCCACGCGTGCCCTGGATGCGGCCGAGACGCTGTTCATCGTCTGCTCCAAGACCTTCACCACGCTGGAGACGCTGACCAACGCGCACGCTGCGCGGGCCTGGTGCGTCGCCGCGCTGGGCGACGAGTCGGCCGTGGCGAAACACTTCGTGGCGGTGTCCACCAACGCGGACGAGGTGCAAAAGTTCGGCATCGACACCACGCAGATGTTCGGTTTCTGGGACTGGGTCGGCGGGCGCTACTCGATGGATTCGGCGATCGGCCTGTCCACCATGCTGGCGGTCGGGCCGGAACATTTCCGCGAGATGCTGGCCGGCTTCCACGCCATGGACGAGCATTTCCGCCACGCGCCGTACGAGCGCAACCTGCCGGTGCTGATGGGCCTGCTGGCGATCTGGAACAACAACTTCCTGGATGCCGCCACCGTCGCCGTGCTGCCCTACGAGCAGTACCTCAAGCGCTTCCCGGCCTACCTGCAGCAGCTCACCATGGAGAGCAACGGCAAGCGCGTCACCCTCGACGGCACGGCTGTGGACTACGCCACCGGACCGATCTACTGGGGCGAGCCGGGCACCAACGGGCAGCACTCGTTCTACCAGCTGATCCACCAGGGCACGCGCCTGGTGCCGTGCGACTTCATCGGCTTCGCGCAGCCGCTCAACCCGCTGGGCAACCAGCACGACCTGCTGATGGCGAACCTGATCGCCCAGGGCGAGGCGCTGGCGTTCGGCAAGACCACCGCGGAGGTGCGCGCCGCCGGCACCGACGCGGCGCTGGCGCCGCATCGCACCTTCCCTGGCAACCGACCCAGCAGCACGATCATCGCGCAGCGACTGACGCCGCGCGTGCTGGGCAGCCTGATCGCGCTGTACGAGCACAGCGTGTTCGTGCAAGGCGTGATCTGGAACATCGACTCGTTCGACCAGTGGGGCGTGGAACTGGGCAAGCAGCTGGCCAAGACCACCATCGCCGAGCTGACCGCGGCCGACGAGCCGAAACTCGCCCACGACAGCTCCACCAACACCCTGATCCGCCGCTACCGCCAGTTGCGCGACGGTCACACCTGACCTTCTTCTTTGTAGGAGCGCACCTTGTGCGCGATGCCTTTCGTGACGTGACGAAGAGCATCGCGCACAGGGTGCACTCCTGCAGGGCACGGCATTCCCATCGCACGAACTCCGAGCATTCATGAGCCAGAAAATCAGCCCGCTCGCCGGCAAGCCGGCGCCGAAATCCATCCTGGTCGACGTGCCGAAGCTGCTCGCCGCTTACGCCGACACCCGGCCCGACCCGTCAGTGCCCGCGCAGCGCGTGGCGTTCGGTACTTCCGGCCATCGCGGCAATTCGCTGGAGGGCAGCTTCAACGAGTGGCATATCCTGGCGATCACCCAGGCGATCTGCGAGTACCGTGCCGGCAAGGGCGTCGACGGCCCGCTGTTCATCGGCTTCGATACCCACGCATTGTCGCAACCGGCGTTCGAGAGCGCGCTGGAAGTGCTGGCCGCGCACGGCGTCACCGCGATGGTTTCCAGTGGCGGCGAGTTCACCCCGACGCCGGCGATTTCGCACGCGATCCTCGTGCACAACCGCGGGCGCAACAGCGGACTGGCCGACGGCATCGTGATCACGCCTTCGCACAACCCGCCTGACAACGGCGGCTTCAAGTACAACCCGACCAACGGCGGCCCGGCCGACACCGACATCACCCGGTGGGTGGAGAACCGCGCCAACGCGCTGATCGAGGGCGGGCTGAAGGAGGTCAAGCGCATGCCGTTCGCGCAGGCGCGCAAGGCGGCCGGCACCCGCGAGCACGATTACCTTGACGCCTACGTGGCCGACCTCGCCAACATCGTCGACTTCGACGTCATCCGCAGCGCCGGCGTGCACATGGGCGTCGATCCGCTGGGTGGCGCCGGTGTGCATTACTGGGCGCCGATTGCCGAGCGCTACAAGCTCGACCTCACCGTGGTTAGTGACGTGGTGGACCCGCAGTTCGCCTTCATGAGCGTCGACTGGGACGGCAAGATCCGCATGGACCCGTCGTCGAAGTACGCGATGCAGCGGCTGATCGGCCTGAAGGACCAGTACGACGTGGCGTTCGCCTGCGACACCGACCACGACCGCCACGGCGTGGTCACCCGCTCCGGCGGGCTGATGGAGCCGAACCACTACCTGTCGGTGCTGGTCGACTACCTGTTCCGCCACCGCCCGCAATGGAGCGCGGATGCCGCGGTGGGCAAGACCGTGGTCAGCACCGCGCTGATCGACCGCGTGGTGAAGCGGTTGGGGCGCAAGCTTTATGAAGTGCCGGTCGGCTTCAAGTGGTTTTCCCAGGGCCTGTTCGACGGCTCGCTCGGCTTCGGCTGCGAGGAAAGCGCCGGCGCCTCGCTGCTGCGCCGCGACGGTTCGGTGTGGGCCACCGACAAGGACGGCCTGGTGCCGGCACTGCTCGCCGCCGAGATCACCGCGTGCGAAGGCCGCGACCCCGGCGAGCTGTACCGCAAGCTCACCGACGAACTCGGTCGCCCCTTCAGCAACCGCGTCGAAGCTGCCGCCACGCCGGCGCAGAAGGCGAAGCTGGCCAAGCTCTCGCCCGACCAGCTGCACACCGACCGGCTGGCCGGCGAGAAGATCGAGCGCGTGCTGGACAAGGCGCCCGGCAACGGCGCAGCGATCGGCGGCATCAAGGCGGTCGCCGCCAGCGGCTGGTTCGCCGCGCGCCCGTCGGGCACCGAGGCGATCTACAAGATCTACGCCGAAAGCTTCAAGAGCGAAGAACACCTGCAAGCGCTGCTCGACGAGGCCCAGAAAATCGTCGACACCGCCATCGCGTAATCGGGTGGACTCGCCCCCGCTGCCAACCCGATGGCGGGCAGTGCCCGCCCTGCGACCACAACCATTCCATCGGAGAAACCATCATGTCCCGCGACCTCGACCAGCAATGCATCAACACGCTTCGCTTCCTGTCGGTGGACATGGTGCAGAAGGCCAACAGCGGCCACCCCGGCCTGCCGCTGGACGCCGCGCCGATGGCCTACGTGTTGTGGACGAAGCACCTGAAGTTCCATCCGGCCGATCCGCACTGGCCGGACCGCGACCGCTTCGTGCTCTCCGCCGGCCACGGCTCGGCCCTGCTCTACAGCCTGTTGCACGTGACCGGCTACGACCTGTCGCTGGATGACATCAAGCAGTTCCGCCAGTGGGGCAGCAAGGCGCCGGGCCATCCCGAGTACGGCCACACGCCGGGGGTGGAGGTCACCACCGGGCCGCTCGGCCAGGGCCTGGCCAATGCGGTGGGCATGGCGATCGGCGAGGCGCAGCTGGCGGCCACCTACAACCGCGACGGCCACACCGTGATCGACCATCGCACCTGGGCCATCGTCAGCGACGGCGACCTGATGGAAGGTGTGGCCTCCGAGGCCGCCTCGCTGGCCGGGCATCTGAAACTCGGCAAGCTGGTGTGCCTGTACGACGACAACTACGTCACCCTGGCCGCCGGCACCGACATCACCTTCTCCGAGGATCGCGCCAGGCGCTTCGAGGCCTATGGCTGGCAGACGATCAAGGTGGACGACGGCAACGACGTCGCGGCGATCGACCAGGCGCTGAAGGATGCCGTGGCGGAGACCGCGCGGCCGACCCTGATCCTGGTGCGCACCCACATCGGCTACGGCTCGCCCAAGCAGGACAGCTACAAGGCGCACGGCTCGCCGCTGGGCGCGGACGCGGTCAAGGCAACCAAGCAGAACCTGGGCTGGCCGACGGAGCCGGACTTCCTGGTGCCCGAGCCGGCGCTAACGCATTTCCACGAAGCCGCGCAGCGCGGCGCGCAGGCCCAGGCCGAGTGGAACAGCCGTCTGGACGGCTATGCCAAGGCCTTCCCGGAACTGGCCGGGGAATTGCGCGGGCGCCTGCGCGGCGAGCTGCCGGAAGGCTGGGACGCCGACATCCCGAGTTTCGACGCCGATCCCAAGGGCCTCGCCACGCGCGAGGCCGGCGGCAAGGTGATGAACGCGATCGCGCCGCACCTGCCGGCGCTGTTCGGCGGCTCGGCCGATCTCGACTCCTCCACCTTCACCAACCTCAAGGGTTTCGGCGACTTCAATCCCGCCGCGGGCGCGCAGATGGACCTGCAGGGCTCGGACAGCGCCGGCTGGAGCGACGCCGGCCGCAACCTGCACTTCGGCGTGCGCGAACATGCGATGGGCGCGATCGTCAACGGCCTGGCCGTGCACGGCGGTTTCGTCCCCTACGGCTCGACCTTCCTGATCTTCTCCGACTACATGCGCCCGGCGATCCGGCTGGCGGCGCTGATGGGCGTGCACGCGATCCACGTGTTCACCCACGACAGCATCGCGCTGGGCGAGGACGGCCCCACCCACCAGCCGATCGAGCAGCTGGCCAATCTGCGCGCGATCCCCAACCTCACCCTGATCCGTCCGGCCGATGCCAACGAAACCGCGGTGGCGTGGAAGGTGGCGATCTCCACCACGGATCGTCCCGTGCTGTTCGCGCTGTCGCGGCAGAAACTGCCCACGCTCGACCGCAACCGCTACGCGAGCGCCGACGGCCTGCGCCAGGGTGCCTACGTGCTGCGCGATGCCGACGAGGGCAAGAAGCCGGCACTCATCCTGATCGCCAGCGGCTCGGAGGTCAGCCTGATCGTGCAGGCCGCCGAGCAGCTCGAAAGCCGCGGCATCGCCGTGCGCTGCGTGTCGATGCCGAGCTGGGAGCTGTTCGAGGCGCAGTCGCAGGCCTATCGCGATGAAGTGCTGCCGCCCGACGTCACCGCCCGGCTGGCGGTGGAACTGGGCGTGGCGCAGGGCTGGCAGCGCTACACCGGCGAGCACGGCGACATGCTCGGCATCGACCGCTTCGGCGCTTCTGCCCCGGCCGACGTGCTGCTGCGCGAATACGGCTTCACCGTCGACAATGTGGTGCAGCGGGCGAAGGCCTTGCTGCAGCGCTGAGCGCCGTCGGCGCTGCCGGCTTCAGGCCGGGCGCAGCCCGGCCGCCTCGCGCGCCAGCAACTCGATCCCGGCCCAGTCGCCCGCCGACAGCTTGTCGGCGGGGGTGAGCCACGAGCCGCCGACGCACAGCACGTTCGGCAAGGCCAGGAAATCCGCGGCGTTGGCGAGGCTGATGCCGCCGGTGGGGCAGAAGCGGATCTGCGGCAGCGGGCTGGCCCAGGCGCCAAGCAGCTTGGTGCCACCGGCGGGCACGGCGGGAAAGAACTTCAGGTGGCGGTAGCCGCGCTCGAGCAGGCTCATCGCTTCGCTGGCGGTGGCGGCGCCGGGCAGCAGCGGCAGCGCGCTGTCGTCGGCCGCGTCGAGCAGGCGCGGCGAGATGCCGGGCGATACCGCGAAGCGGGCGCCGGCCGCTTGCGCCGCACGCAGATCGCCAGCACCGAGCACGGTGCCGACCCCCACCGTGGCGCCTTCGACCTCCGCGGCGATCGCGCGGATCGCGTCCAGCGCCACGCTCGTGCGCAACGTCACCTCGATCGCCGGCGCACCGCCGGCAACCAGCGCACGCGCCATCGGCACCGCATCCCTCAGCGCGTGGATCACCACCACCGGAATCACCGGCGCCAGGCGCATGACGGCTTCCACCTGCTGCTGCTTCTGTTCGATCGTGCTGGTCACGTGAGTCTCCAGTGGTTGAACTCATCCCCTGCGGGCACGTCCGCGCCCTGATTCCGCAAAGCGCTTTCACGAATCCCCATCCCGGGCTTCAAAGCACTCCCGCGCCGAAATCCGCACTGGTGGCGGCCTGGCGGAACAGGCCGAACAGTTCGCGGCCCATGCCGCTGTGCTCGTGCGACAGGTCGGCGATGTGCGGCAGGCGGGCGTCCAGCTCGTCGGCTTCGAGAAGGACGTCCAGACGTCCATTTGCCGCATCCAGCCGGATCGTGTCGCCGTCGCGGATCTTCGCGATATTGCCGCCGGCGACCGCCTCGGGCGTCACGTGGATCGCCGCCGGCACGCGGCCGGAGGCGCCGGACATGCGCCCATCGGTGAGCAGGGCGATGCGGTGGCCGCGGTCCTGCAGCACCGCCAGCGTGGGCGTGAGCTTGTGCAGCTCCGGCATGCCGTTGGCGCGCGGGCCCTGGAAGCGCACCACCGCCACGAAATCGCGGTTCAGCTCGCCGCGCTGGTAGGCGCCGGCCACCTCGTCCTGGTCGTTGAACACGATTGCCGGCGCCTCGATCAGCAGGCGGTCCTCCGGCACCGAGGAGACCTTGATCACGGCGCGGCCGAGGTTGCCGTCCAGCATGCGCAGACCGCCGTCGGGGCGAAACGGCTCGTCCACGCCGCGCAGCACGCCGCGGTTGCCGCTCTGCTTCGGCACGGGTTTCCAGCGCAGCGTGCCGGCCTCGTCGAGATACGGCAGCTGCGCATAACCATCCAGGCCGGTGCCGAAGATGGTCTTGGCGTTGCCGTGCAGCAGGCCCGCGCCAAGCAGCTGGTCGATCAGGAAGGCCATGCCGCCGGCGTCGTGGAACTGGTTCACGTCGGCATAGCCGTTCGGGTAGACGCGCGCGAGCAGCGGGATCACCCCGGACAGCGCGTCGAAGTCGTCCCAGCGCAACTGGATGCCGGCGGCCTGCGCCATCGCCACCAGGTGCAGCAGGTGGTTGGTCGAGCCGCCGGTGGCGTGCAGCCCGATCACGCCGTTGATGATGGCGCGCTCGTCGATGTGGTGGCCGAGCGGGAGGTAGTGCTCGCCCAGTGCGCTGTTGGCGGCGACGCGGCACACCACCTCGGCGGTGAGCGCATCGCGCAGCGGCGTGTCCGGCGCGGTGAAGCTGGCGCCGGGCAGGTGCAGGCCCATGATCTCCATCAGCATCTGGTTGGAGTTGGCGGTGCCGTAGAAAGTGCAGGTGCCGGCGGTGTGGTACGACGCGGCTTCCGCCTCCAGCAGCTCGGCCTTGCTCGCCTTGCCGTCGGCGTAGGCCTGGCGCACTTTCGATTTCTGCTCGTTGGGGATGCCGCTGGGCATCGGGCCGGACGGCACGAAGCCGGCACTCAGATGGCCGAACGACAGCGCGGCGATCAGCAGGCCGGGCACGATCTTGTCGCAGATGCCCAGGAACAGCGCGCCGTCGAACATGTCGTGCGACAGCGCCACCGCGGTGGCCAGCGCGATCACGTCGCGCGAGAACAGCGACAGCTGCATGCCGGCACGGCCTTGCGTGATGCCGTCGCACATCGCCGGCACGCCGCCGGCCACCTGTGCGGTGAAGCCGTTGTCGCGGGCGATCCGGCGGATCATCGCGGGATAGCGTTCGTACGGCTGGTGCGCCGAGAGCATGTCGTTGTAGGCGGTGACGATCGCCAGGTTGGCGCGGTGGCCGTTGCGCAGGGCGTCCTTGTCTTCGCTGCCACAGGCGGCGAAACCGTGCGCAAGATTGCCGCAGGACAGATGCCCGCGCTGCGGTCCGCTGCGGTCCACCGCGTCGATCCGCGCGAGATACGCCGCACGCGTCTCGCGGCTGCGCTCGCGCAGGCGTTCGGTGACTTCGGCGACGACGGGGTGCAGCGTGGTCATGATTCAGATCCGGAAGTGAGAGGAGGGGGGCCAGAAGCGGGAAGTGAGTGGAGAGAAACGAGGAGTGAGAGAAGGCAGTGCCGAGGCAGGGGCAGGAGCTCTGGCTCCAGCCTTGGCTTTGGTTCCGGCTCTCTCTCACTTCTCACTTCTGTCCCCTCACTCCTAGCCTCAAGGACACCAGTACACCGCCACCGGCACGCGGTGCTGGGTCAGCACGGCGCGCACCGGATAGTCGCGCGCGGCGCCCAGGCCAAGCCGAGCGTCGGCGAGCACGTCGCGCTTCTTCTCGCCGGCCACCAGCAGGTACAGTGCGCGCGTTTGCAGCAGTGTGGGCAGGGTCAACGTGATGCGCGGCTCGCCGGCGTCGGGTGCGTGCATCGGCAACACGCGCGCGGTGCCGTCCGGGTCCAGCGCTTCGGCGAGGTGGTCGCCGCCGGGGAAGAACGAAGCGGTGTGGCCGTCGTCGCCCATGCCCAGCACCACCGCGTCGAACGGCAGCGGCAGCGCGGCGATGCGCGCTTCGGCGCGGGCCAGGCCGGCCTCCGGGCTGGCGTCGCCGGTGTACAGCGGAACGAACGGCGCCGCCGCGGCGGCATGCTGCAGCAGGTGCGTGTGCACCAGTCGCGCGTTGGAGCGCGCATCGCTTTCGGGCACCCAGCGTTCGTCGACCAGGGTCACCTGCACCCTGGCCCAGTCCAGCGCCTGGCGCGACAACTGCTCGAAGAAATCCTTCGGCGTGCTGCCGCCGGAGACCGCCAGCACGGCCTGGCCGCGCTGCGCCAGGCCCTCGCGCAGGCGCTCGGCCACGCGTTCGGCCAGCGCCACGGCTTGCGCCTGGCATCCGGTGAAGCTGTGGGTGGTGACGTTGGTGGGTGCGGTCATGGTGGGTTCGATCAGCGGCGACGTGGCGCTTCCAGTGTGGCTCGGGCGACGCAAGCATCGGGTGAAGCGCGCGCCTATTCGTTGTCGTCGTGCCAGGTGCGGCCGTCGCGCTCGATCAGCGCCACCGACGCGCTCGGCCCCCAGCTGCCGGCCGCGTACGGCCGCGGCGCCTCGCCGCTGTCGCCCCACGCGGCCAGGATCGGGCCGGCCCAGCGCCACGCCGCCTCCACTTCGTCACGGCGCATGAACAAGGTGGGGTTGCCGCGCACCACGTCCAGCAGCAGGCGTTCGTAGGCGTCCGGCTGGGACACGCCGAATGCCTCGGCGAAGCTCATGTCCAGCGGCACGTGGCGCAGGCGCAGCCCACCGGGGCCGGGGTGCTTGATGGTCAGCCACAGCTTCACGCCCTCGTCCGGCTGCAGCCGCAGCACCAGCCGGTTCTGCGCCAGCGAGCCGGAGGCGGCGTCGAAGATCGAATGCGGCACCGGCTTGAAGGTCACCGCGATCTCCGACACCCGATGCGCGAGGCGCTTGCCGGTGCGCAGGTAGAACGGCACGCCGGCCCAGCGCCAGTTGCCGATCTCGGCCTTCAGCGCGACGAAGGTCTCGGTGTCGGATTTCGCGTTGCCCAGTTCCTCGCCGTAGCCGGGCACGCTGGCGCCCTCGGCCACGCCGGCGCGGTACTGGCCGCGCACGGTGAGCTGGCCGGCGTTGGCCGCGTCGATGGGTTTGAGCGAGTGCAGCACCTTGAGCTTCTCGTCGCGCACCGCGTCCGGCGCCAGCGACGAGGGCGGTTCCATGGCCACCATGCACAGTAGTTGCAGCATGTGGTTCTGCACCATGTCGCGCAGCGCGCCGGCGCGGTCGTAATAGGCGCCGCGGTGGCCCACGCCCAGCGTCTCGGCCACGGTGATCTGCACGTGGTCGATGTGCGCGGAGTTCCACAGCGGCTCGAACAGCGCGTTGCCGAAGCGCAGCACCAGCAGGTTCTGCACCGTCTCCTTGCCGAGGTAATGGTCGATGCGGAAGGTCTGGGTTTCGTCGAACACCTGGCCGACCGCGTCGTTGATCCGGTTGGCGCTGTCCAGGTCGCGGCCGATGGGCTTTTCCAGCACCACGCGCGACTTGCCCTGGTTCAAGCCGTAATGGCCCAGCCGCTTGCAGATGTCGACGAACAATTCGGGGGAGGTGGACAGGTAGAACACGCGCACGTGGTCGGGCTCGGCGCCGATGAAGGCGGCGAAATCGTCCCAGCCCTCGTCCTTGCGTGCATCCAGCGGGCGGTAGAACACCTGCTGCAGGAACTCGTCCAGCTGGCGGGCGTCGCAGATCGCGATCAGCGCCTCGCGCAGTTGCGCGCGATAGCCGGCGTCGTCCAGCGCCTCGCGCGCCACGCCGACGATGCGGCTGCTGGGCGGCAACTGGTGGTCGAGAAAACGGTGGAACAGCGCCGGCAGCAACTTGCGCGCGGCGAGGTCGCCGGTGCCACCGAAAATCACCAGGTCGAACGGCTCGACCGTTTGGGGGGAAGCAGTCACGCGATCACCTCGACTCGATGCCGGCTGGCGGGCCGCGGCCGGATGCCGCTGCCCGGGTTTTCGCCGATGGTACCAGTGAAATACCAGAGCGACTACCCGGTTGCATACGAATTCATCGGCGGGATGAATCACGCCCGGTCGGCCACCCCTTCGCTTGCCCGCTCCACCTGGGCGCGGGCCGCAGGCCGGAGTCACAGCGCCGGCCGCTGGACGCCACCCCGGCGAAACCCCGTGCCGCTTGCGGCCGGTGGATCGCTATTGGTATGGTGCGCGCCATGGAAACTACCCTGTTCAAGGAATACCGCCGGATCTGCCGCGACCCGGCCAATCACCAGCCGCTGGCCTACCTGCGGCTGCGCCAGGCGATCCGCAACGTGGTGCAGCAGCACGATGTCGAGCCGGGCCACGCGCTGCCCAGCGAGCGCGACCTGGCGCTGGCGCTGAAGCTCTCGCGGGTCACCGTGCGCAAGGCGATCGCGGGCCTGGTCGAGGAAGGCCTGCTGACCCAGCGCCATGGCGCCGGCACCTTCATCGCCGAGCGCATCGTCAAGCCGATGTCGCGGCTGACCAGCTTCACCGAGGACCTGCGCGAACGCGGCCTGCGCCCGCGTTCGGAGTTCTTCGAGCGGGTGATCGGCGAGGTGACGCCGGAGGAGTCGATGGCGATGAACCTCTCGCCCGGCTCGCTGGTGGTGCGCCTGCATCGCCTGCGCTACGGCCAGGACGAGCCGCTGGCGATCGAGCGCAGCGTGGTGCCGGCCAGCGTGCTGCCCGACCCGATGCTGGTGCGCGACTCGCTGTACGAGGCGCTGGAACAACTCGGCTGCCGCCCGCGCCGCGCGCTGCAGCGCCTGCGCGCGGTGTCGCTGAACGCGCAGCAGGCGCGGCTGCTGCACGTGGCGGTGGGCAGCGCCGGCTTGAACATCGAACGGCGCAGCTTCCTCGACGACGGCCGCGTGGTCGAGTTCACCACCTCCTGGTATCGCGGCGACATCTACGACTTCGTCGCCGAATTGCACACCGACTGAAGGACAAGCATGAACGCCAGCGACACCCTGATGTTCCGCGAGGCGCACGAATCGGCCGCGGTGGTGGCGCGCCAGCTTGCCGCCAACGAAGCGGCGGTGAGTGCGCTGGCGCAGTCGCTGCGCGAGGTGCCGCCACGCTTCATCGTCACCTGCGCGCGCGGCAGTTCGGATCACGCCGCGGCGTATGCCAAGTACGTGTTCGAGACGCAGTTGGGTATCGCCACCGCCTCGGCGTCGCCCTCGGTGAGCTCGGTATATGCCGCCGAGCAGCAGTGGCAGGGCGCGCTGTTCATTGCCATCTCGCAGTCGGGCAAGAGCCCGGATCTGCTGCGCACCGCGGAGGCGGCGAAACGCGCCGGCGCCCGCGTGGTGGCGCTCGTCAACGTGGCCGATTCGCCGCTGGCCGCGCTGGCCGACACCGTGATCCCTTTGCATGCGGGCGCCGAGCGCAGCGTGGCGGCGACCAAAAGCTACCTCGCCGCGCTGGCCGCGGTATTGCACCTGTGCGCGCGCTGGAGCGGCGACGCCGAACTCAACGCCGCGCTGCCGATCCTGCCCGAGGCCCTGCGCACCAGCTGGGATGCGGACTGGTCGTCACTGAGCGAAGGCCTGGTCGGCGCGCACAACCTGTTCGTGGTCGGCCGCGGCTTCGGCCTCGGCATCGCGCTGGAAGCGGCGCTCAAGTTCAAGGAAACCTGCGGCCTGCACGCCGAGGCGTTCAGTGCGGCCGAGGTGAAGCACGGTCCGATGGCGATGGTCGGGCCGGACTTCCCGGTGCTGTGCTTCGCCCAGGACGACGACACCCTGGCCGGCACGCTGGCGGTGGCGCGCGAGTTCCGCGGCCGCGGCGCGCAGGTCTTCGTTGCCGCGCCCGGCCAGCACGGCCCCGGCACGCTGCCGGTGTCGGGCCGCCTGCCCGCGCTGTGCACGCCGCTGCTGATCATCCAGAGCTTCTACCGCGCCGCCAGCGAGCTTGCGCTGCGCCGCGGCTTCAACCCCGACGTGCCGCCGCATCTGAACAAGGTCACCGAAACGGTTTGAATCGCACAGGGTGCGCTCCTACACATCGGTCTGTGAGTATTCGCCATGATCCAATCGCTCGCCAATGCCCGCGTGCTGACC
Source organism: Rhodanobacter sp. UC4443_H10 (assembly GCF_052978325.1). Lineage (NCBI taxonomy): Bacteria > Pseudomonadati > Pseudomonadota > Gammaproteobacteria > Lysobacterales > Rhodanobacteraceae > Rhodanobacter > Rhodanobacter sp. UC4443_H10. The sequence continues at coordinate 2,795,508 of NZ_CM129668.1, forward strand.
CCCGACGGCTGGCGCGACGACCTCGCCGTGCTGCTCGACGGCGAGCGCATCGCCGACCTGCTGCCGCCATCCGATCCGCGCTTGCGCGGCGCGCAACCGCACGATCTCGCTGGCGCCATGCTGCTGCCGGGCTTCATCGACGTGCAGGTCAACGGTGGCGGCGGCGTGCTGTTCAACGAGGCTCCGACGGTGGAGACGATCCGCCGCATCGGCGCGGCACACCGGCGCTACGGCACCACCGGTTTCCTGCCGACGCTGATCAGCGATCGGGTCGAGGTGATGCGCGAGGCAATGGCGGCGGTGGAGCAGGCGCTGGCCGAGGGCGTGCCGGGCCTGCTCGGCATCCATCTGGAAGGGCCTTACCTGGCAAGCGCCCGCAAGGGCGTGCACGACGCGAAATACTTCCACGTGCCCGGTCCCGACGAACTGGCCATGCTGTGCGCGTCGCATCGCGGCATCCGGCTAATCACGCTGGCGCCGGATCGGGTGCCGCCGGCGAGCATCCGCGCGCTGGTCGCCGCCGGCGTGATCGTCTGCGCCGGCCACACCGCGGCCGACTACGCCACCACCCGCGCCGCGCTGGATGCCGGCGTGCGCGGCTTCACCCACCTGTTCAACGCGATGACCCCGTTCGGCAGCCGCGAGCCTGGCGTGGTCGGCGCCGCGCTGGAAGATGCGGCGAGCTGGTGCGGCATCATCGTCGACGGCCACCACGTGCACCCGGCCAGCCTGCGCGTGGCGATCGCCGCCAAGGCGCGCGGCAAGATGCTGCTGGTCACCGATGCGATGCCGCCGGTCGGCGCCGACCGCCCCGATTACGTGCTCAACGGCGAAACCATCACCGTGAAAGGCGGCATCTGCCAGACCGCCAGCGGCACGCTCGCCGGCTCCGCGCTCGACATGGCCAGCGCCGTGCGCAACAGCGTGCAGATGCTCGGCCTGCCGCCGGAGGAGGCCGTGCGCATGGCCAGCACCTGGCCGGCCCGGTTCCTCGGCCTTGGCGAAAGCCGCGGCCGCATCGCGGCAGGCTGCCGCGCCGATCTGGTGGCGATGGACGACGCGTTCCGCGTGCAGCAAAGCTGGATCGGCGGTGCCATCGGGTAGGCGCGCATTGCCCGAATGGCCGTCCGCCGCTACAGTGGCGCGGTTCAGGTGTCCCGACGGTTCAAGGCCCAAGGGATGAAACGGGAAGCCGGTGCGTGGTGTGCGAACACCGCAAGGCCGGCGCTGCCCCCGCAACGGTAAGCGAAAGACACGAACGGCGAAGGCCACTGTGCGATGCACGGGAAGGCGCCATTCGCGGCGAGCGGAATCACCGCCCGCCATTCGCGAGCCCGGAGACCGGCCTGGACGATCCTTGGTGGCTCGCGGTGGGCGAGGCCGGACCACGGTCTGTCTGTCCGTCGTTCCGTCTCCGCTTTCTCCGCTTGGCTGCCATTCCCTCAGGACATGCGGCCGTGCGCGGGTGCGCGGCGAAGGAAGACGAAGATGAAGAAGACCTTGCTGGCCACCTTGCTGCTGGCCTGCGCCACCAGTGCCGGCGCGACCGGGCTGGACCCATCCGGGCAGGACCGCGCCACCGCGCTGGAGCCGGTGATCGTCACCGCCACGCGCACGCCGGTCGACATCGGCGACTCGCTCTCGTCGGTGAGCGTGATCAGCCGCGCCGACATCGAGCGGCTGCAGCCGGTGTCGATCGCCGACCTGCTGACCGGCCTGCCCGGCGTGAGTTTCGCCAACGCCGGCGGCTACGGCCAGCAGACCTCGCTGTTCCTGCGCGGCGCCAATTCCACCCACACCCTGCTGCTGGTCGATGGCGTGCGGGTGGCCTCGGTCAGCGCCGGGCTGGCCGCGTTCGAGCAGATTCCGGTGGAGCAGATCGAGCGCATCGAGATCGTGCGCGGCCCGCGCTCCAGCCTCTACGGCGCCGACGCGATCGGCGGCGTGATCCAGATCTTCACCCGCCGCGGCTCCCGCGACGGCGGCCTCGAACCGTCGCTGGCGCTCACCGCCGGCACCGACAGACTGCTGCGCGGTCAGCTCGGGCTGTCCGGCGGCAACGAGCACGGCTGGTACAACCTTGGCGCAGGCAGCCAGTACACCGGCGGCATCAACACCTGCCGCATCGGCGCCGCCGCGGCCTTCGCCGGCTGCTTCACCGACGAGCCGGACCGCGATCCGTCGCGCAACAAGAATCTCAGCGCCAGCGGCGGCTACCGCTGGGACAACGGCGCCGAGCTGACCGGCACCTGGCTGCGCAGCCTGGGCGAGGCGCATTTCGACGGCAGCTACCAGAACCGCTGGCGCACCGTGCAGCAGGTCGCCGGTTCCACCTTCGGCTTCCGCCCGCTGCAGGCATGGAAGAGCACGCTGAGCGTGGGCCAGAACCTGGACCGCTACGACAACTACGAGAACGCGAGCTTCGTCGGCTACATCTATTCGCGCCGCAACCAGGCCTCGTGGCAGAACGACATCAACCTGGCCGCGGACCAGCTGCTGACGCTCGGCGCCGACTGGCAGGGCGAGCACATCGACAGCGACACCGGCTTCCTCGCCACCCGTCGCCACGACACCGGCTTGTACGCCCAGTACCAGGCCACGTTCGGCCCGAACGAGCTGGCGCTCTCGGCGCGGCGCGACAAGAACAGCCAGTACGGCCACCACGACACCGGTGCGCTGGCCTGGGGCCATCACTTCGACAACGGCATGAAGCTCACCGCCAGCTACGGCAGCGCCTTCCACGCACCCACCTTCAACGATCTGTACTACCCCTACGGTAGCGGCAATCCGGACCTGAAACCGGAGACCTCGCGCAGCGCGGAGCTGGGCCTGAGCCAGCAGCACGATGGCTGGAACTGGGCGCTGAACGCCTACCAGACGCGCATCGACCAGCTGATCGCGCTGGACAGCCAGTACTTCCCGCGCAACATCAGCAAGGCGCGCATCCGCGGCGTGGAAGCCCAGTTCGGCGCCAAGCTCGGCGGCTGGCAGCTGCAGAGCTACCTGACCTGGCTGCAGCCGCGCAACGAGGACGGCGGCCCGAACGACGGCAACGTGCTGCCGCGCCGCGCCGGGCAGACGGCGCGCATCGACCTGGACCGCCGCTACGGCGCCTTCGGCGTCGGCGCCACGTTCAACGCCGCCGGCCACCGCTATGACGACGCAGCCAACGCGCACCGGCTGGGCGGCTATGCCACCACCGACCTGCGCGCCAGCTGGCAGTTCGACCGCGCCTGGCAACTGGAGGCGCGCCTGGCCAATGCGTTCGATCGTCACTACGAGACGATCTGGTACTTCAACCAGCCCGGGCGCGAGTTGCTGCTGACCTTGCGCTATCGTCCCGGCGCGCACTGATCGTCGAGGGAGAAAGCCGGCGGGCACCGCCCGCCGACCCCCGACCACAGGCACATGCGCCGCACCGTCGGTCCGGGCATAACCGGCGCGATGAGCCATCGAGCCGAAGCTTTCATTTTTCCCGGCATGTTCCGCGTGCGCGCCGCCTGCCACTGCCGTTGGCCTGACGCGTGCCGTTATGCTTGGGTGCCAGGGAGAGCCACGTGAACGCATTCGCGCCGATGATCCGCCGCCCGGTCGGCACCTCGCTGCTCGCCATCGGCCTGATGATCGCGGGCGTGTGGGCCTACCTGCTGATCGGCGTGGCGGCGTTTCCGTCGATCGAGTTTCCCGGCGTGGCGGTGATGGCGGGCATGCCCGGCGCCAGCGCGCAGACCATGGCCACCACGGTGATGGCGCCGCTGGAACGGCACATCGGGCGCATCCCCGGCGTGCAGTTCATGTTTTCCAACGCCAGCGAAGGGCGCGCGCAGATCCAGGTGCTGTTCAAGTACGGGCGCTCCACCGATGCGGCTGCGCGCGACGTGCAGGCGGCGCTCAATGCCGCCGCCGCCGACCTGCCGCCGGGCATGCCGGCACCGCCGCAGTACTTCAAGTTCGATACCTCGACCATCCCGGTGCTGCTGGTCACGCTGACCTCCAGCAGCCTGCCGCCGGACCGCCTCTACGACCTCACCGACACCCTGCTCAAGCCCGCGGTGGCGCAGATCCCCGGCGTGGCGCAGGTGCAGGTCGGCGGCGGCACCCCGCACGCGGTGCGCATCGCGCTGAACGCCAACGCGCTGGCGATCAAGGGCATCACCACCAACCAGGTCGCCAACGCGCTGCGCGCGGCCAACGTCACCTCGCCGCAGGGCATCCTCAGCGACGGCGTCAGCCAGATGACGGTGACCGCCAACGACGCGCTGCACACGCCGGCGGATTTCGCCAGCCTGGTGATCGCCAGCAACAACGGCGTGCCGGTCCGGCTGGCCGACGTGGCCACGGTGAGCGGCGGGCAGCAGGACCAGTACGCCGCGGCCTGGTTCAACGGCACCCGCGCGGTGACCCTGCAGATCAGCAAGCGCCCGGACGCCAACGCGATCGCCGTGGTCAAGGCGATCCGCGCGGCGCTGCCCGGGCTCAGCCACGTGTTGCCCGCCGACGTGAAGATCACCCCGATCTTCGACCTCACCCCGACGACAGAATCGGCGCTGCACGAGGTCGAGGTGGCGCTGGGCATGAGCATCGTGATGGTGGCGCTGGTGATGCTGCTGTTCCTGCGCCGGCTGCGGCCGACCCTGATCGCCATGCTCAGCGTGCCGCTGTCGCTGGCCGGCGCGCTGATCGTGATGTGGATGCTCGGCTTCACCCTGAACATCTTCTCGCTGGTGGCGCTGGTGCTGTGCGTGGGTTTCGTGGTGGACGACGCGATCGTGGTGATCGAGAACATCGTGCGCCACATCGAGCAGGGCATGGCGCCGCTGCAGGCGGCGCTGACCGGCGTGCGCGAGATCGGTTTCACGGTGGTGTCGATCACGCTGTCGCTGATCGCCGTGTTCGGGCCGATGGTGTTCGGCGACAACATGTTCACCATGCTGATGCGCGAGTTCGCGGTGACCCTGGTCGCCACCATCGTGATCTCCGCGGTGGTCTCGCTCACCCTCACCCCGGCCCTGTGCGGGCGCAGCCTGGTGCACGAGCCGGAGGGCAGCCGCACGCCCGGGCGGCTGGAGCGGCTGGCCGAGCGCTTCGATGGCTGGCTGCTCGCGCAGTACCGGCGCGCGCTGGACTGGTCGATGCGCCATCGCCGCCTGATGCGCTGGCAGCCCGCCGTGCTGCTCGTGCTCACCGGCGTGCTGGCGGTGCTGGTGGTGATGACCGCCGGCGGCGGCCTGATGCCGAAGGAGGACACCGGCCTGGTGCAGGTGCAGATCACTGCCGGCCCGAACATCTCGCCGACCCGGCTGACCACGCGCTCACGCGAGGTGGCCGCGGTGTTCCAGGCCGACCCGGCGGTGCTGGACGTATCCACCATCGTCAACGGCGGCAACGGCGCGCACCTGTTCGTCGACCTCAAGCCGCTGGGCGATCGGCCGGACGATCGCCACGTCACGGTGCAGCAGGTGGTCGACCGCCTCGCCGCCCACTTCAAGGGCGTCACCGACCTCGACGTGGCGGTGTCCGCGGTGCAGTTCTTCGGTGGTGGCGGTGGCGGCGGCCTGGGCGGCGGCAATGTCGGGCGCTACTCGTTCCAGCTCGACAGCCTGGACGGCACGCCGCTGCAGGAACCCACCCTGCATCTCGAACACGTCATGCGCGGCATGAAGCAGTTCAAGGATGTCACCAGCAGCTTCGACGGCATCGGCACCCAGCAGATGGTGCAGGTCGACCGCGCCGCCGCCGCGCGGCTGCAGGTGAGCATGGGCCAGATCGACTCGGCGCTGTACAACGCGTTCGGGCAGAACCAGATCTCCACCATCTATTCGGACATCAACCAGTACCGCGTGGTGCTGACCGCCGACCGCGGCGACGAGCTGAGCCCGCAGGGATTGCTCGGCACCTATGTGCGCAGCAGCCGCGGCGAGATGATCCCGCTCTCCGCGCTGGCCACGATCCAGCCGCACCTGGCACCGGCCACGGTCAGCCACTTCAACCAGCTCGAATCGGCCTCGATCAACTACAACCTGGCCGAGGGCATCACCCCGGCGGAAGGCCTGAAGCTGGTCGACCAGGCGATCTTCGCCGCCGCGCTGCCGAACGGCATTCAGCGCAAGTACACCGGCGAGAACCAGAACCTGGTCGACGCGCTGAGCGACGTGCTGTTGCTGCTGCTGGCGGTGATCCTGGTGATGTACGTGGTGCTGGGCGTGCTGTACGAGAGCCTGATCCACCCGCTGACCATCCTCTCCACCCTGCCCGCCGCCGGCATGGGCGCGTTCCTCGCCATGCTGGTGACCCATACCCAGCTGACCCTGATGTCGGTGATCGCGGTGCTGATGCTGATCGGCATCGTCAAGAAGAACGCGATCCTGATGGTCGATTTCGCCCTGGTCGCCGAACGCGAGCGCGGCCTGTCGCCGCCCGAGGCCATCCGCGAGGCCGCGCTGGTGCGCTTCCGCCCGATCACGATGACCACCCTGGTGGCGATGGGCGCGGCGCTGCCGCTGGCGGTGGGCTTCGGCTACGGCTCGGAGCTGCGCCAGCCGCTGGGCATCGCGATCCTCGGCGGCCTGCTGGTGTCGCAGCTGCTGACCCTGTTGAGCACGCCGGCGATCTACCTGTGGCAGCACGACCACCGCGAGCGCAAGGCGGTGCAGAAGCGCATCCGCGAGGAATTCCGCCGCGGCCGCGGCGTGCCCCCGCCGATGCCGGTGTTGCCCAAATAGCCGGGATTCGGCCATTCGACAAGCTCAGGATGGTGAATCCGGGATTCGCGACGAGCTGGTGGGCGCTCCCCGCCCTGCCCGCGGCTCTCCCGAATCCCGTCGCCCAACCCCCTGCCTTCCGGCACGGTGCGTACTTCAGGCACATACGCCTCCGGATGCCCGGTGGCATAAAGCCGCCATGAAAGGAACTCCGCTGCCCACTGCTGGTCTTGCGTACTTGGCGCACGCGTGCGCCGTGCGCCGCTCCGCTTCCTCGCCGCGGGTATTCGCGTGAACGTGTTCGCCCCGTTGATCCGCCGCCCGGCCGGCACCTCGCTGCTTGCCGTCGGCCTGGTGCTGGCCGGGCTGTGGGCTTACCTGTTGCTCGGCGTGGCGGCGCTGCCCTCGCTGGACTTCCCCGGTGTCTACGTGGTGGCGAACATGCCCGGCGCCAGCGCGCAGACCATGGCCAACACGGTGATGGCGCCGCTGGAACGCCATCTTGGCCAGATCCCCGGCATCGACGACATGTACGGCAACGCCAACGAAGGCGCGGTGGGGATCGGCGTGCGCTTCAACTTCAGCCGCACCGCCGACAGCGCCGCGCGGGACGTGCAGGCGGCGCTGAATGCCGCGGCGGCCGACCTGCCCGCGGGCATGCCTTCGCCCCCGCAGTACTTCAAGTTCGATACCTCGCAGATCCCGATCCTCTTCATCACGCTGACCTCCGAGGGCATGCCGCAGGACAAGCTGTTCGACCTGGCCGACACCTTGCTGAAACCCGCCGTCGCGCAGATCGACGGCGTGGCCCAGGTGCAGGTGTTCGGCGGCACGCCGCACGCGGTGCGCATCGACCTGGACAACCGCGCGCTGGCCGCCAAGGATCTCACCGCCAACGACGTCGCCAACGCGTTGCGCGCAGCCAACGTCAACTCGCCGCAGGGCATCATCAGCGACGGTCGCACGCAGATGACGGTGAGCGCCAACGACGGCCTGCGCGAGCCGGCCCAGTTCGCCGACCTGCTGATCGCCGAGCGCAACGGCGCGCCGGTGCGGCTGTCCGACGTGGCGCATGTCTACTCCGGCCAGCAGGATCAATACCAGGCGGCGTGGTTCAACGGCGCGCGCACGGTCGGCCTGCAGATCACCAAGCGGCCGGAGGCGAACGCGGTGGCCACGGTGGCGGCGATCCGCGCGCGCCTGCCGCAACTGGCCGCCTCGCTGCCCTCTGACGTCAACATGCAGCCGGTGTTCGACCTCACCCAGACCACGCAATCGGCGCTGCACGAGGTGAAGGTCGCGTTGCTGATCTCGATCGCGATGGTGGCGCTGGTGATGCTGGTGTTCCTGCGCCGGCTGCGGCCGACCCTGATCGCCATGCTCAGCGTGCCGCTGTCGCTGGCCGGCGCGTTCGTGGTGATGTGGATGCTCGGCTACACGCTCAACACCTTGTCGCTGGTGGCGCTGGTGCTGTGCATCGGTTTCGTGGTGGACGATGCGATCGTGGTGATCGAGAACATCGTGCGCCACATGGAGCAGGGCATGGCCCCGCTGCCGGCGGCGTTGACCGGTGTGCGCGAGATCGGTTTCACCGTGGTGTCGATCACGCTGTCGCTGGTGGCGGTGTTCGCGCCGCTGCTGTTCGGCAACAACATGCTGATCATGCTGCTGCGCGAGTTCTCGGTGACGCTCACCGCCGCGGTGGTGATCTCGGCGATCGTCTCGCTCACCCTCACGCCTGCGCTGTGCGGCCACCTGCTCAAGCACGAGCCGGTGCCGGCGCCCCCGCCGGGGCGCATCGAGCGGGCGGTGGAGCGTTTCGATCGCGGCCTGCTGCGGATGTACGAAAGCGCGCTGGACTGGGCCATGCGCCACCGCCGGCTGATGCGCTGGCAGCCGCTGCTGCTGCTGTTCCTCACCTTCGCGCTGGGCGCGGCGGTGGTGAAGACCGCCGGCGGCACCTTCATGCCCGACGAGGACACCGGCCAGCTGCAGGTGGAGATCGACGCCGACGCGAACATCTCGCCCACCGTGCTGGCCGACCGCGCGCGGCAGGTGCAGAAGATCATGCAGGCCGACCCTGCCGTGCTCGACCAGCTGACCCTGCTCGGCGGCAACGGTGCCGGCGGCGCGGTAGGCAACAGCGCGCAGATGTTCGTCGACCTCAAGCCGCGCGGCGATGGCCCGGGCGAGCGCGATGAAGGCATCAAGGCGGTGATCGAGCGCCTGTCGAAACAGTACGACCGCCTGCCCGACGTCAAGGTGTCGGTCAGCGCCTCGCAATTCCTCGGCGGCGGCGGCAGCGGCGACCGCGGCGGCCAGTACGAGTTCCAGCTCACCAGCACCCAGGGCAGCGACCTGCAGCCGTGGGCGTTGAAGATGGTGCGCCAGTTGCGCACGCTGAAGGAGTTCCGCGACGTCAGCAGCCCGTTCGACCAGGTCGGCAAGCAGCAGCAGCTGCGCATCGACCGCGAGGCCGCCGCGCGGCTGCACGTCAGCGTGGGCGCCATCGACACCGCGCTGTTCAGCGCGTTCGGCCAGCGCCAGGTGTCGCAGATCTACTCCGACATCAACCAGTACGCGGTGGTGCTCAACGCCAGCCCGAACGAGAACCTGAGCCCGCAGTCGCTGCTGAACATCCGCGTGCGCAGCGAGCAGGGCAAGATGATTCCGCTTTCCGCGCTGGCCACCATGGAGCCGGCGATCAGCCCGCTGCGCGTGCGCCACCACAACCAGCTGCAGGCGGTGACCATCAGCTACAACCTGGCCAAGGACGTCACCCAGGATCGCGGCGTGGCGCTGGTCGACCAGGCCGCCTTCGCGCTGCACCTGCCGGACGGCGTCAAGGTGGAATACACCGGCGCCAACCAGCGCCTCAAGCAGGCGCAGTCGAACGGCATGGTGCTGCTGCTTGGCTCGATCCTGGCCATGTACATCGTGCTGGGCATCCTCTACGAAAGCCTGGGCCACCCGCTGACCATCCTCTCCACCCTGCCCGCCGCCGGCGCCGGCGCGTTCCTGGCGATGCTGGTCACGCAGACGCAGCTGTCGCTGATGGCGATCATCGCGATCCTGATGCTGATCGGCATCGTCAAGAAAAACGCGATCCTGATGGTCGACTTCGCCCTGGTGCGCGAGCGCGAGCACGGCATGTCCGCGCCCGATGCCATTCGCGAAGCCGCACTGGTCCGCTTCCGCCCGATCACCATGACCACCCTGGTGGCGATGGGCGCGGCGATGCCGCTGGCGATCGGCTTCGGCATCGGCTCCGAAATGCGCCAGCCGCTCGGCATCGCCATCGTCGGCGGCCTGCTGGTCTCGCAACTGCTGACCCTGCTCAGCACCCCGGCGATCTACCTGTGGAATCACGACCGCAAGATCCGCAAGGCGGCGCGCAGGGAGCGCAAGGCAGAGAAGAAGCGGTTGAAGGCGTTGGCGCGTCCGCAGCCCGCGGCCTGATCGCCGTGGACCGGGCGATCGAGGATTCGCGCGGCTCCCGCTGCGCGCGCCGCTACGGCGTTCGGTTTCTGCGGGGTGGCTGCGTCACGGAATCGTGCTCCAGGCGCGGGCCCGGGCGGTCGTCATGTGCGCAGTTCGCCGGCGACGTGATCGATCAGCTCCCTCGTGTTCCTGCAGTACTCCGCTTCCAGGTCGATCCCGCACTTGTCCGCCAGCACGATGATCGACCACAGGCAGTCCGACAACTCGTGGCCAAGCTTCGCCTTGCAGTCGTCGATCTCGCGGACCCCCGCGTTCGCCTGGATCAGCTTCGCCAGGTCGCCGACGTCGCCCATGAAACCCAGCGCCAGCTCCTGCGTGGTCCAGGCGCGTCCGTACATCCTGGTTTCCAGCTGCTCGTAGAGGTCGTTGAGCCGCAGCGCGGATTTTTCCAGATCGGAAAAGTTCATGGGGACTCCAGGTGAGGACAGCATCGAGCAGTACCGCGCGGACTCGCCGGTGCGCAGGGCAGATGGCGGTAGCCCACACTAGTCACTGGTCATCCAGACGCCGGCAATGATGAGCCACGCGAAGGCAACGGGCCAGATGGCTGCGGGCCGGACGCCGGCGGACGAGGCCAGTCGCCGCATGCTGAGCGAGCCGGCAACCACGACCAGGCTGGCGAACACGAAGCCCCACGCGATCCAGCTGGAAACGAGGATGTGGGTGCGCGCATGAGCGCCGACCCGCGAAATGTGCCAGGCGTACACCGCGCCGAACGCGAGCGCCACGCACAACTGCGTCGCAGACAGGATCTTCAGCACCTTGTTCCAACCGGCGTAGGTCGAGCGGGACTGAATGGTCATGGCGCCGTGATGTTCGAGTGGAGTGCCGGGACAGCCGCGCTTTTGTCAGCGTGCAAGCCGTCCGCAAATGGATGCCTTGGGCGAGACGACGATACGTGGCGTCGAGTGCCGAGAGCAAGGGAACAACTGGAGTAGTTGGCCGGACACGCTTGCCATGCCGCGGGATTCTGCTGCACTGTCCGGTGCAGTCATTCGATGGCGTCACGCAGGGCACGAAGCCGATGGGCCAGAATCCCGAATTGTTGCGCCGCCTGCTGCGCGCGAAGGACCGGATGGACGCAGCCTCCCACGAGGAGTGGCCGGTCGGGCGGCTGGCGCAGGTGAGCGCGGTGTCGGCGGCGCACTTCGCGCGTTCGTTCCGGGAAGCGTTCGGCGTGCCGCCGCATCGCTATCTGCTCACGCGCCGGATCGAACGCGCCACGGCGCTGCTGCGCGATGGCGATCTGCCGGTCACCGAGGTCGCGCTGCGGACCGGTTGGAACAGCATCGGCACGTTCGGGCGGATCTTCCGCGACATCACCGGCGAGAGTCCGGGCGAATTCCGCGCGCGCCAGCGCGCGATCGGGCATGGACACGGACATGTTCCGGAATGCTTCGTGCGCGCCGCGCACCGGCCCGACCTCAGGAGCGCAGTTTCGGAGAAGCGCCGCCGTGCGGCCCCCGGTAAAAAGGCACTCCAATCCACGGAGGTCCCATGACTCAAGGTGTCGATGTAGCCGGACTCTATGTCCGCGACCAGGATGAAGCGCTCGCCTTCTATGTCGGAAAGCTGGGCTTTGTCGTCAGTGCCGATGCGCGCAACGGCGACTATCGCTGGCTCACCGTGCAGCATCCGGAGCAGCCCTCGTTCCAGCTCGGTCTGTTCAGGCCGGGGCCGCCGGTCCACGACGCGGCGACTGCGCAGACGCTCTGCGAGATGGTGGCCAAGGGTGCGATGCCGCCGTTGGTGTTGGCGGTGGACGATTGCCAGGCCGCTTTCGAGCGGCTGCAAGCGCTGGGCGTGGAGTTCACGCAGGAGCCGATGCGCCGCTACGGCACCGTGGATGCAGGCTTCCGCGATCCCTCCGGCAATGGCTGGAAGATGATCGAGGCCAGGGCGAAGGGCGCGGCATGAGCGCGAGCCAGTGGATCCGCCAGAGCCACCGCTGGCTGTCGATCGTGTTCACCCTGACCGTGATCGCGAACTTCGCCTGGCGCGGGATGAGCCCGCACGAACCGCCGGCATGGCTGACCTATGCGCCGCTGCCGCCGCTGTTCGCGCAGTTGTTCAGCGGCCTGTACCTGTTCGCGCTGCCGTACGCCGCGGCAGCGCGCCGCAGGGCCTGAGGCCGCGGGCGCGGCGCGTTCCCGGTCCCCGCCATCGGCAACTGCGGTTCGAGTGGCGAACAGCGAATCGAGTGCCGCGCGCCTACTTGCCGCCTGCCGTGACGCCGGGTCCGATGCTCGAACCGATGAAGTCGAGCATCTTCCCGTACAGCTCGGCGACGTTGGCCTCGTCGTAGAAGCCGTGCATCTCGCCGGGCTTTTCCAGCCAGACGTGCGGCACGTGGCGCTTGAGCAGCGCCTCGTGCAGGTTCGTGCCCTGGATCGGCGGCACGCGCCGGTCCTGGCCGCCGACCACCAGCATCACCCGCGCCTTGAGCGCATCGAGCTGGTTGATCGGCGAGCGCTGCGCCAGTTGCGCCAAGTCGTCGCCCAGCTGGCGCTTCAGGTAATTCTCGCCGCTGACCGTTTCGGGAATGTCGCCGCGCCGGTACATCAGGGGCAGGTCGTAGATGCCGACGTAGCCGATCGCGCACTGGTAGAGGTCCGGCTCCTTCACCGCGCCTTCCAGCGCGGCATAGCCGCCGTAGCTGGCGCCGTAGATGCACAGGCGCTGCGGGTCGGCGATGCCCTGGGCGATGGCCCAGCGCGTGGCGTCAGTGACGTCGTCCTGCATCTTGCCGCCCCACTCGCGCCAGCCGGCCTGCTCGAACGCGTAGCCGTAGCCGCCCGAGCCGCGGAAATTGACCTGCACCACGACGTAGCCGCGCGTCGCCAGCGCCTGCACGTCGGCGTCGTACTCCCAGCGGTCGCGCACGGAGAACGGGCCGCCATGGACCATCACCACCGTGGGCAGGTGCTTGTCCTGCTCATGGCCCGGCGGGTAGCTCAGGTAGCCCTGCAGCTTCATGCCGTCCCGCGCGGCGAACTCGAACGGCTGCTTGGTCGCCATCGACTGCGGATTGATCCACGGCGCGCGCTTGAGCAGCGGCGTCAGCCTTGCGGCCTTGGCGTCGAACAGGTAGAACGTGCCCGGATCGGCATCGGCCTCCACCAGCACCACGCTCAGGCTGCCATCGCTGGTGCCGGAGACGAAGCGCACGCTTTCGCCCGGGAACTGCTTCATCAGCGCCACCAGCATGCGCGCCGCCGGCGACTGCATGTCGAACGGCGCAATGCCGGCGCGGCCGTCCATGTAGGCGACACCGGCGATGTCGTCTTCGGCCAGCCCCTGCAGCAGGCCGTCCGATTCGACAGTGGGATTGCTCCACACCTCCTGCAGCGTGGGCTTGTCTTCGCTCCAGCGGCAGATGCCGAAACCGCCGCTGGGGACCGGGCAGCTGAAGTACGCCCCGCTGTCATCACGGTCGAAGGCGATCGGCACGGAATGGCTGGCGCCCAGTTCGGGCATGGGCTTCCAGTCGCCGCCCCCGAGCGGCAGCTGGAACACCCGGACGTCGCCCTGCTCGTCCTCGCCCCAGGCAAACCGGATCCGGCCCTGATGGTCGCCGACGAAAAATGCGTCGCGCATCGGTGCGGTGATGATTTCCCGCAACTTGCCGGTGCGCACGTCCATGCGGGAGGCGGTGGCAAACACCCCGTGCTTGCCGTTGGCGTCCCACAGCCGGGTAGCGACCAGGATGTGTTTCGGATCGCCGGCAATGGTGCCGATGAACTCCGCCGAGCCGCGTTCGCTCACCACCTGCTTGACCAGCGTACCGGTGGTCATGCCGTCCTTGCGAAAGCCGTACAGCATGGTCGAGCCTGTTCCATCGGCATTGACCGCATACAACTCGCCGGTGGGCAACGGGCGGTCGTAGCCACCCAGCCGTGTCCCCACCGTGTACACCACGCGGGTGGGAGAGATCCACCAGAAGTCCGTCACCGCGTCTTCGTTGCGCTGGCGGATCAGCTGCCCCTTCTTGTCGGCCAGGCGAATCAGCGCCAGCAGACTGTGGCCATCCACCAGGGCGGTGGTGGCAAGGTACTTGCCGTCAGGCGAAATCTTCACGGCTTCGTATTGCATGTGCCGTGCGAGATCGGCAAGCGGTACCGGTTCGGCGTGCAGGAACGTGGCGCACAGCAGCACCAGCGCGACCAACCAGCGTCGAGTATCCATGGCGATTTCCCCTGTTTTGCGATGTGCGCGGCCGCGTTCCGCGGCCATCCGGCCATCCGACTCTAATGCAAAGTGCGCGGCGGCAGGATCAGGACGCCGCCGTCGCCGCCGGCGCTGCCCCGATGCTGCGCAGCGCCGGGCTGCGCATGCAGCCCAGGGCGATCGCGGTGAGCAGCAAGCCGGCGCCGGCGAACAGGCCGGTGAGCGGGATCAGCCTGAGCAGGCTGCCGGCGATCGCGGCCGAGATCGGCCCCAGGCCCATGAAGGTGAACATCAGCACGCTCATGGCGCGGCCCATCATTTCCGGCGCCACGCGACGCTGGATCCAGCTGACGATGGCGATCTGCGCGATGCCGGCGAGCACGCCGGTGGCGGCCAGCAGCACCGCGCCGGTGACCGTCGCATGCACCAGCGCCAGCGTGGCCAGGGCCAGGCCGGCGAGGCTGTCGATGGTCAGCACCATCAGGCCGAGACGGCCGCGCACGATGCGGCTGGCCGGGCCGGAGAGAAAGCTGCCCAGCAGCATGCCGCCGCCGTTGGCGGTCATCAGGATGCCGAGCGAGGCGGCGCCCAGATCCATCCGCGTATCGGCCAGCACCGGCAGGCCCACCTGCAGCGGGCCGCCGACGAACACCGAGACCACGGCCGCGTAGAGCATGAACGCGCGCAGCGGCAGGTCGGCCCAGATCATCCGCACGCCGCTGGCCACGTTGGCCAGCACGCCGCCCGCGGCGGGCTTCGGATCGAAGTCGGCGGACACGCGGATCAGCAGCAGCGACGCCAGCGAGAAGGCGAAGCTGATCGCGTCGATGGTGAATGCCAGGCCCAGTCCCTCCGCATCCTGCAGCGCCTGCGGCTGTGCGCCGTGCGCGCCCGCGCTGATCACCACGCCGGCCAGCGCCGGACCGACGAACATGCTGAGCTGGCGCATGCCCATCACCAGCGCATTGGCCGGTTGCAGCTGATCCTTGCGCACCAGTTGCGGCAGGATTGCCGAGCCGGCCGGGTAGGCGAACGCGGTGGACAGGCCGATGCCCAGCGCGATCAGGTACACCAGCCACATGCGGATGTCGCCCAGCAGCACCAGCGCGGCCAGCAGCGCCACCAGCAGCGCGTTCGCCCCGCGCGCGGCGAGCAGCACGCGGCGCGGCGACAGCCGGTCCACCACCGCGCCGCCGATCAGCATGAACAGCGCGCGCGGCAGTGCCATCGCCGCCAGCACCAGCCCCAGCGCGGCCGGATTGCCGGTGAGTTTCAGCACCAGCCACGGCAGCGCCACCAGGGTGAACTGGTCGCCCAGCATCGAGATCGTGCTGCCGCCGAACAGCAGGCGGAAGTTGTGGTTGGCGAAAACGGAGTCGCGGCGGGCGGGCGGCATCGAGGGTTCCGGGTCGGGCAGGCCGACGGCGCAAGAGGCGTGTCGGCGAAAAAGCGGTCGGCGAGATGCGGGAAGGCCTGCCGTGCGGCATTGGCCAGGCGGGCGATGATCGCGCACCTCGGGCTCGGCCACCACTGTCACCGGTCGGTCGTCGCGCCGCGGCCGCAAGTCACGCGCACGATCCCCGGCGAGCTTGCTAAGGTAGGCGCCTTGCCCAGGAAGGAGTGCACCGGATGAACCTGCGCCTGCCGCGCCTCGTGCTGCTTGTCCCGCTGATCGCCTGCGCCGCGTGGGCCCCGCCCCCGACCACGGCGGCGCAGCTGAGCATCCCCCCGATCCAGTACCACCAGCGCACCTTGCCCAACGGCTTGCAGGTGCTCAGCGTGGAGGATCACGCCAGCCCCAACGTGGCAGTGCAGGTCTGGTACCACGTCGGCTCCAAGGACGATCCGCAGGGGCGCTCCGGTTTCGCGCACCTGTTCGAGCACCTGATGTTCAAGAGCACGAAGCACATGCACGCCGAGCAGTTCGACCGGCTGACCGAGGACGTCGGCGGCGCCAACAACGCCTCCACCGGCGACGACGTCACCAACTATTTCGAGATCGTGCCCGGCAACCACCTGCAGACCCTGCTGTGGGCCGAGGCCGAGCGACTGTCCAACCTCAACGTGGACGAGAAGAACTTCACCTCCGAGCGCGCGGTGGTGGAGGAGGAATACCGCCAGAGCGTGCTGGCCAATCCGTACGGCAAGCTGTTCAACGCGATCGACCCGAAGTCGTACACGGTGCATCCGTACCAGCGCCCGGTGATCGGCAGCATCGAGGACCTGGAAGCCGCCTCGCTGCAGAACGTGATCGACTTCCACCGCACTTTCTATCGTCCGGACAACGCAACCCTGATCGTGGCCGGCGACTTCGACCCCAGGCAGCTCGATGCCTGGGTCGACCAGTATTTCGGCTGGATTCCCAGGCCGGCCACGCCGATCCCGCAAGTCACCGCGAAGGAGCCCGTACGCAAGCAGGACAAGCGCTACACCGTCACCAGCGAGACCGCACCGCTGCCGGCGGTGGCGATGACCTGGCTGATCCCGCCGGCATCGGACAGCGCCGACCGCATTCCGCTGCAGGTGGCCGCCGCGCTGCTGTCGCAGGGCGATTCCTCGCGGCTGTACCAGTCGCTGGTGTATCGCCACCAGGTCGCGCAGGAGATCGGCGCGTTTGCCGACACCCGCGTGGGCCCGGGCCTGTTCACCGTCTACGCGGTGCTCGCCAGCGGCCATGAACCGGCCCAGGCCGAGAAACTGCTGAACGAGGAAATCGTCTGGCTGGCGACCCAGCCGATCGCCGACGCCGAGCTGGACAAGGTCAAGACGCAACTGCTCACCAGCGAACTGAAACAGCGCCAGACCGCGCAGGGCATCGCCTTCGCGCTCGGCCAGGCCAGCCTGATCGACGGCAACGTGCAGCACGTCAACGACGACCTGGCCGCGCTGCAGAAAGTCAGCGCGAACGACGTGCATCGCGTGCTGCAGAAATACGTCACCAGCGCGAAGAAGGTGACCATCGACTACCTGCCGCAGGCCAAGGCCGCGCCGGACACCGCCAAGGGAGCAGCGAAATGAGCCGCGCCAACCATTTTCGTCTGGCCGTCTTTACGGCCATCGCGCTGACCGCCGGCATCGCTGCCGCGGCCGATTTTCCGGCCACGCCGCCGGCACCCGGTCCGGCGCCGCAGTTGAACGTGCCCACGCCCACCGCGCAGACCCTGCCCAACGGCCTGGAGGTCATCAGCGTGCGCCGCGCCAACCTGCCGCTGGTGACCGCGCAGCTGTGGGTGCGCCGCGGCGGCGAGATGGACCCGCCGCGGCTGGCCGGCCTGGCCGACCTCACCGCCAACCTGCTGAGCAAGGGCGCGGCGGGCAGGAGCGCGCCGCAGATCGCTGCCGCCGCCGAGGCGCTGGGCGGCTCGCTGGATGCTTCCGCAGGCTGGGACGAGAGCGCCATCGGCATCACCGTGACCACGCCGAAACTGCCGCAGGCGCTGGGCCTGCTGGCCGAAGTGGTGCGCCAGCCGGATTTCGCCGAGACCGAGGTTCAGCGCGCCCGCAGCCAGGCGATCGACGACCTGCGCCTGCAGCTGAGCCAGCCCACCGCGCTGGCCTCGCTGGCGGCCAACCGCGGCGTGTTCGGTGAAGGCGCCTATGGCCATTCGCGCCACGGCACGCCCGACTCGCTCAAGCGCATCACCCGCGCCGACGTGCAACGCCTGCACGACGCGCTGTACCGGCCGGACAACGCGATCCTGATCCTCGCCGGCGACATCACTCCCGCGCAGGCCTTGCAGCTGGCGCAGGCCAGCTTCGGCGACTGGGCCAAGCCGGCCACGCCGCTGCCGCCGCGCCCGGCCGGCAGCGCTGCCAGCCAGCTGCCGCCGATCCTGCTGATCGACCAGCACGGTGCCGGCCAGGCTGGCGTGGTCGCCGCGCACGCCGCCCCGCCGCGCCGCGACGACAGCTACTACGTCGGCAGCGTGGCCAACGCGGTGCTGGGCGGTTCGTACTCGGCACGCCTCAACGAGGAAATCCGCATCAAGCGCGGCCTCTCCTACGGCGCCGGCAGCCGGCTGCAGGGGCTGGGCGATGGCGGCGTCTGGCTGGCCTCGGCGCAAACCAAGAACCCGTCCGCGCCGCAGGTGGTCGAGCTGATGCTGGGCCAGTTCAAGCAACTGGGCGACAGCCGCGTGGATGCCGATGAACTCGCTGCGCGCAAGGCCACCCTGATCGGCGCTTACGGCCGCAGCCTGGAGACCACCGCGGGGCTGGCCGGCGAGGTCGCCGAACTGGCGATCTACGGCGTGCCGCTCGACAGCATCGGCAAGTACGTCACCGAGGTGCAGGCGGTCACGCCGAAGCAGATCGAGAAATACGCCCGCAAGCACCTGGCGGCCGACGACCTGCACGTGGTGGTGGTGGGCGATGCCGCGCAGTTCGGCGCGGCGATCCGCAAGGATCATCCGCAGGCGGTGCTGCTGCAATCCACCGCGCTGGACCTGGACAGCCCCAGCCTGCAGGCGCCGGCCGGTCGCTGAAGTTCCGGCGGAACGCGCACGGGAACCCCTGCAACGGCAGGGGCATCCCGTGGCCGCGGGGCATCGCGGCAATCATTCTTCGCCACCCCTTGGTTTCACTTCGGTTCGACGTTATTTAGTGAACCATCAAGTTCACTAAAATTCCACCCCGTCCGAGGTTGCCATGCACGTCCCGTTTTCCGCCCGCCTGCTGCTGCTGGCGCTGGCGTCGTCTCCGCTGCCGCTGCTGGCGCAATCGGTCCATCTGCAGGTGCAGGGCGGGCGCAGCTACATGGATGGGCATGGCACTCCCGCGCTGTTCGTCGAAGCGGTGTTCGACGACCATGCGATCGGCGACAGCCGCTGGAGCCTGGCACCCGACGTCTCGCTGGGCTGGATCGACGGCCGCGACATCGCCCGCTTTCGCGACAATCGCTACCCCACCCGGGAGCAAGCCTGGCTGCTGGCCGCCGGTGCGCGCCTGCAGTACCGCACGGCCGATGGTGCGCCAGGCCACTGGTTCGCCAGTTTCCAGCCGGCGCTAAACAGCGCGCGCACGCAGGCGCTGAGCAGCCCGTACGAGTTCGTCAGCACCCTCGGCTGGCAGGGGCGTCGCTTCAGCTTCCAGATCCGGCACGTTTCCAACGCTCGCCTGCATCAGCCCAACCGCGGCGAAACCATGGCGCTGGTGGGCATCGGCTTCGATCTCTGACCGATCGCCTCAGTGCCCGCCCGCGACCGGCCGCGCCTTCGGCGTGAACGGCGGCTTGGCCAGCCAGATCACCAGCATCAGGCCGATGAAGATCCAGCCCAGCGCGTGGAACACCTCGTTGAACGAGATCTGGTAGCTCTGCTGGGTGATCATGCCGTTGATCACGCTGCCGCCCAGCTGCGGATCGCCGTGGCCCAGCTGCTGCATCGCGGCCTGGCTGACCGGACTGTAGGGCGTGATGTGCTCGGCCAGCTGCTCGTGGTGGTTCACCGCGCCGCGGGTCCACATCAGCGTGGTGATCGAGGCGGAGAAACTGCCGCCAAGCGTGCGCAGGAAGGTCGACAGGCCGGAACCGGCGGCGATCTCGTCCTGCTGCAGGTCCGACAGCAGGATGGTCAGCGTCGGCATGAAGAACAGCGCCACGCCCAGGCCCTGCAGCAGCTGCACCATCGCCACGTGGTAGAAGTCGATCTGCAGGTAGAAGTCCGCGCGCATGAAGCAGGTCGCGCCCATCACCAGGAATGACGCCGCGGCGAGCAGGCGCAGGTCCATGCGGGTGGCGTACTTGCCCACGAAGAAGGTCAGCAGCACCGGGATCACGCCCAGCGGCGCGGTGGCGAAGCCGGCCCAGGTGGCGGTGTAGCCCAGGTTCTGCTGCAGCCACAGCGGCACCAGCAGCGCGATGGCGAAAAACGCGGCGTAGCCCAGCACCATCGCCACCGTGCCGGTGGTGAAGTTGCGGTGGCGGAACAGCTTCAGGTCCACGATCGGGTCGGGGTCGGTCAGCTCCCAGATCAGGAAGATCGCGATCGCGATGGCCGAGATGATGCTGGCCACGATGATGAAGTTGGAGTTGAACCAGTCCGCGTCGTTGCCCTTGTCCAGCACGATCTGCAGCGCGCCGACGCCGATGATCAGCGTGATCAGGCCGACGTAGTCGATGCGCGGGCGCTCGGTCTTCTCGACCTTGCCGCGCAGCTGGTTGGCCACCACCACGCTGGCGAAGATGCCGATCGGCAGGTTGATGAAGAAGATCCACGGCCACGAATAGTTCTCGGTGATCCAGCCGCCCAGGATCGGCCCGGCGATCGGCGCCACCACGGTCACCATCGCCAGCAGGGCCAGCGCCATGCCGCGCTTGGCCGGCGGGTAGATGCTGATCAGCAGGCTCTGCGTGATCGGGTACATCGGGCCGGCCACCGCGCCCTGCAGCGCGCGGAACACCAGCAGCATGCCCATGCTTTGCGACACGCCGCACATGAACGAGGAGGCCACGAACAGCAGCGTGCACGCGGTGAACAGGCGCACCTCGCCGAAGCGGCGGGTGAGGAAGCCGGTCAGCGGCAGCGAGATCGCCATGCTCACCGCGAACGAGGTGATCACCCAGGTGCTCTGGTCGTTGCTGACGCCGAGGTTGCCGGCAATCGTCGGCAGCGAGACGTTGGCGATCGTGGTGTCCAGCACCTGCATGAAGGTGGCCAGCGACAGGCCGACCGTGCTCAGTGCCAGATTGGGTGGGCGGAATGGGGTGGTCATCGGGTTCGGTCAATGAAGAATGCGTAGGAGCCCGCTCGCGGGCGATGCCGTTGCTCTGGTGCCCGTTGAAAGATCAAGCAGGAGCATCGCCCGCGAGCGGGCTCCTGCGGGGAGCTATTTGTCGCCGGCCATGTTGGCGTGGATGATCTCCTTGATCGCCGCATCCGCCTTGGCCAGCTGCTGCTTGTAGATGTCGGTGCTGAAGGCGGGTTGCGAGGGCGCGCGCTGCGCCAGCGTGGGGCCGCTGCGGTCATGCAGGTTGACGTCCACGTTGAGCGACATGCCCAGTCGCAGCGGGTGCTGCTCCAGCTGCTTCGGGTCGGTGAACACCACCCGCACCGGGATGCGCTGCACGATCTTGATCCAGTTGCCGGTGGCGTTCTGCGCGGGCAGCAGCGAGAACGCGCTGCCGGTGCCGATGCCCAGGCTCTCCACCTTGCCGGTGTAGCTCACCGCGCCGCCGTAGACGTCCGATTCGATCTCCACCGGCTGGCCGATGCGCATGTCGGTGAGCTGGGTCTCCTTGAAATTGGCGTCGATCCACACCTGGTGAAGCGGCACCACCGCCATCAGCGGCGTGCCGGGCTGCACGCGCTGGCCGACCTGCACCGAGCGTTTGGCCACATAGCCGTCCACCGGCGCCAGCAACTGCGTGCGCGCGTCGGCGAGGTAGGCGGCGCGCAGCTGGGCCGCCGCCACCTGCACGTCCGGGTGCGAGGCGACCACGGTGTCGTCGACCAGCACCTTGCTGGTCTGGTACTGCTGCTGCGCTGTGATGAGGGCGTTCTGCGCGGTGGTCAGCGCGTCGCGGGCATGCGCCAGTTCCTCGGCCGAGATCGCGCCGGACTTGGCCAGCGCCACGCGCCGCTCGTAGTCGGAGCGCGCCTTCGCCACCGCGGTCTGGCTGGCGGCGACGTCGGCGTGTGCGCCGCTGACGCTGGAGTACAGGCCGCGCACCTTGCGCACGGTCAGCGCCAGGTTGGCCTTCGCCTCGGCCAGGGCCACGTCGGCATCGCTGGGGTCGAGTTTCACCAGCACGTCGCCGGCGTGCACCAGGTTGCCGTCGTCGGCGCCGATGCTGACCACGGTGCCGGGCACCTGCGGGGTGATCTGCACCACGTTGCCGTTGACGTAGGCGTCGTCGGTGCTCTCGTACCAACGGCCTTCGAGGAAGTACCAGAGGCCCCAGCCAATGGCGGCGAGCAGCACTACCACGCCGAGCGCGCGCAGCAGCGCGCCGCGGGATTTCTTCGGCGCCGGCAGCGGCGGCCTGGACTCGGCCTTGCTCTCGTTCGAGTCGGATGAGGGTTGAGCAGACATGGGGGAAGCCTCAGCGATGCGCAAAAGTGGAAGATGACGGTGCCGGCGCGCCGGCCTGCGGCGGGTAGCCGTCGCGGGGTGCCTGATCCTGCGGGCGGTATCCACCGCGGGATGCTTGATTCTGGGGGCGGTATCCACCGCGGGGTGCTTGATTCTGCGGGCGGTATCCACCGCCCAAGGCCTGGATCAACTGGATCGAGCGGTCGACCTGTTGCGCCTGCAGCGCGGCCACGCCGCGGTCGGCGGCCAGCAGCTGCTGGCGCACGCTGAGCGCTTCCAGGTAGCTGCCGACGCCGGCCTGGTAACGCTGCAGCGCGAGATCCCACGCCTGCCGCGCGGCGGCCTGCGCGCGCTGCTGGGCAGCGAGCTGCCGCTGCAGCGATTGCGTCGCCGAGACGTCGTCGGCAACCTCGTTCACCGCGCCGACCAGGGTCTGGTTGTACTGCGCCACGGCCAGGTCGTACTGGGCGTCCTTGGCCGAAAGGTTGGCGCGCAGCCGGCCGCCGTCGAAGATCGGCAGGCTCAGCGAGGGGCCGAGCTGGTAGAAGCGCGCCGGCAGGGTGAACGGGTTGCCGCCGCCGAGCCGGAGCACGCCGGCCATCGCGCCGATGCTGATGTTGGGCAGGAACTCGGTCTTGGCCGCCTTGATGTCCTTGCCCGCGGCCTCGACCCGCCAGCGCGCGGCGACCAGGTCGGCGCGATGGCCGATCAGTTCCAGCGGCAGATTCTCCGGCACCGCCAGTTCGGCCGGCGCCAGCACCTGTGGACGGGT
Source organism: Rhodanobacter sp. UC4443_H10 (assembly GCF_052978325.1). NCBI lineage: Bacteria > Pseudomonadati > Pseudomonadota > Gammaproteobacteria > Lysobacterales > Rhodanobacteraceae > Rhodanobacter > Rhodanobacter sp. UC4443_H10. The sequence continues at coordinate 2,818,680 of NZ_CM129668.1, forward strand.
GATCTCGTCGCCGCGATCCGGGCCCTTGCCGAGCAGCACGGACAGCGCGGAGCGCGCAGCATCCACCGCGCGGTCGGCCAGCGCGGCTGCCTGCTCATCCGTGGCCACTTCGGCCTCGGCCTGCTTCAGCACGATGCGGTTGTCGATGCCGGCGGCCACGCGCTGCGCGGTGAGCCGCTGCGACTGTTGCGCGCGCTTCAGCTCGCCGGCGGCCAGATCCTGCTGGGCGAAGGCATAACCGAGTTGCGCATAGGCGCGGGCCACGTTGCCGGACAGTTCGATGCGCGCGGCGCGGGCCTCGACCTCGGCGGCGCGCGACGCGCCCAGCGCGGCTTCCCACGCGGCGCGCTTGCCGCCCCACAGATCCAGGCCCCACTTGAAGCTGCCATAGGCGTAGCTGGCCAGGTTGAAGTGGCCGCCGCCGGCATCGGCCGGCATCACCGTGGTCGGGATGCGCGCGCCGGAAACGCTGGCCCCGGCATTCACGCTGGGGCGGCGCGCGGTGTCGGCCAGGCCGGCGGCCGCCTGCGCCGCGCGGGCGCGCGCATCGGCCACGGCCAGGCCGGGATTGTCGGCCAGCGCTTCGCGGATCAGCCGGTCGAGCTGCGGGTCGCCCAGCGCGCTCCACCAGTCGCTGTCGGGCCAGGCGGCCGCGATGTCGTTCGCGCCGAGATGGTGCGCGGCTTTCAGCGAGGCGGGGTCGAGCGGCGCGCCGTTCGGATGCAGGCCGCCGCTGCTGGCGCAGGCGGCCAGCGCGAGGGTCAGGGCGGTGGCAGCCGCAAGGTGATGCAGACGCATACGTGGGGGGCTCCGAGGGGGAGGGTCAGTTCTTGTCGCGAAGGGCGTGCAGCACGCGCTCCAGGTAGTCGTGCAACCGGGCCTGTTCGGCCTCGTCCAGCGAGCGCTGGGCGGCATTCAGCACGCGTTCGTTGCAGTCGGTCAGCTGCTGCCAGATCGCCTGGCCCGACTCGGTCAGCTCGATCCGCAACGCGCGGCGATCCTGTTCATGCGGGCAGCGGCGCAGGTAGCCCTTGCGTTCGAGCTGGTCGAGCTGGCGGGTCATCGCGCCGCCGTCCAGTTCGACCGAGCGGGCCAGCTCGCTGGCCGACATCGGGCCGAGCCTCGCCAACCGCTTGAGGATCAGGAACTGGGTGAAGCGCAGGTTCACGTTCTGCGCGGCCAGCTCGGCTTCCATCGCCCGCACGATCTCCGCGCGCACCAGCCCGAGCAGGATGCCCAGGCTTTCTTTCGGGGTGGCAAAGGCGAGCGACTCGGTATTCATGGCCGCGCATTCTATTGCCTCAAGTATATTTGTCAAGGCAAATATGTGCTGGAATGCTTTTGCCTTGGCAAGATGTCAGGCGGCACGCACCCGCTGGGCCTGCAGCTCGTCGCGCACCAGCGCGTGCAGCGCCGGATCGCGGAGGGTGAACAGTTCGAATACGCCCAGCGCCTGCAGGATCGGCAGTTGCGCCAGCAGGCGCGGTTCGGCTTCGCGGCGCACCGATTCCGGGGTGGCCGGATCCAGCATCAACTGGGCATGGATCACGAAATCGGTGAGCGCATCGATGCGTGGGGCATGGACGGGGGTGGGGACGGGGAGTAACGACATGTCGATCTCCTGCATGGGTTGGCACAAGGACGTCGGCGGGTGCCGCGTCGTGACAGGCTGCAAGACAGCGCGGCGGGCGTGGCGGCTGGAGGTGCGCCGCGGACGGGCGTGACCGCATCGCCGGCGTCACGGTCACGTGTGGGCACATGACTTGGGGGACAGGCGACATTAGGTCGCTGCGACGTAGCATGGGAAGGCAGTCCCCACTGCTGGTACTCCCACTACCCGTTCCGGATCGCCCATGAAAGCATCCATGCAACGCACCGAGCTGAAGGCCTTCCTGCGCACGCGGCGTGCCGCGCTCACGCCCGAGGCGGCGGGTCTGCCGCGGGGTTCGCGCCGGCTGACGCCGGGACTGCGCCGCGAGGAAGTGGCGGCGCTGGCCGAGGTCGGCGTCACCTGGTACACGTGGCTGGAGCAGGGCCGTGCGATCAACGTATCGGCGGCGGCGCTGACCCGGATCGCCCGCGCGCTGTCGCTGTCGCCGACCGACGAGGCCTACCTGTTCGCCCTGATGGGGCTGTCGCGCACCGACGTGCCGGAACATCACTTCAGCCTGCCGCCGGTGATGCACGAGGTGCTGCGGATGTACCAGGCGCCGGCCTTCGTGCTGGACACGGTGTTCAACGTGCTGGCCTGGAACCGCATGGCCGAGTGCCTGTACGACTTCGGCGAGTTCGACGGCCCGTTCGCCGACAACCACCTGTGGAACGCGTTCATGAATCCGGCGCGGCGGCGGCTGTATCCGGATTTCGAGAACGGCGCGCTGAACCTGCTCGGCATGTTCCGCATGAACCAGGCGGCGCATCCGGAAGACCCGCGCTTCGCCCGGCTGACCGAGGCGCTGGCCGAGGCCAGCGCGGAGTTCGTCGAACTCTGGCAGCGCTGCCACACCGCGCCGCTGAGCGCGATCGTGGTGCCGTTCTTCCATCGCGAGTTCGGCGACCTCAGCATCCATTCGATGCGCCTGCCGATCCGCGACAGCGACCACGTCGATCGCGCCACCGCGTTCTTCTTCGCGCCGGCGAATGCCGAGACCGCGGCGAGCTTCGCGCGCGTCGCCCGGCGCCTCGCGGCGGAGCAGGCCGCGCAATCGGCGTGATGCGGCGACCGTTGCCGCAGGGGCCATAATCTCCGCGATCCCGATTTCACCGCGAGGAGACGGACATGCCAAGCCCCGACGTGCGGGCGTTCTTCGACCAGGCCAGCCATACCTTCAGCTACGTGGCCTGGGACCCGGCCACCCGAAGGGCCGCCGTGCTCGATGCGGTGCTCGATTACGAGGCGGCCTCCGGGCGCACCGGCCACGCCGCCGCCGATGCCGTCATTGCGTTCGTGCGCGCCGAGGGACTGACGCTCGACTGGGTGATCGACACCCACGTGCATGCCGACCACCTGTCGGCGGCGTCCTACGTGCAAGCGCAGCTGGGCGGCAAGCTGGCGATCGGCGAGCACATCCGCGAGGTGCAGGATACGTTCGGCGCGCTGTTCAACGCCGGCGACGGGTTCGCCCGCGACGGCAGCCAGTTCGACCACCTGTTCACCGATGGCGAGCGCTATCGGGTAGGCGGGATCGAGGCGCAGGCGATTCACACGCCGGGGCACACGCCGGCGTGCATGACCCATGTGATCGGCGACGCGGCGTTTGTCGGCGACACGCTGTTCATGCCCGACTACGGCACCGCACGCTGCGACTTCCCCGGCGGCGACGCGGCTACGCTGTACCGCTCGATCCGGCGCATCTTCGCGCTGCCGGAGGCCACCCGGATCTTCCTGTGCCACGACTACAAGGCCCCCGGCCGCGACGAGTTCGCGCACCAGACCACGGTGGCGGCCGAACGCCAGGGCAACATCCACGTGCATGACGGCATCGGCGAGGAGGAGTTCGTCGCCATGCGCCGCGCGCGCGATGCCACGCTGAAGGTGCCGCAACTGCTGCTGCCGGCGGTGCAGGTGAACATGCGCGCCGGCCAGTTGCCGCCGGCCGAGGACAATGGCGTGCGCTATCTGAAAATTCCGCTGGACGCGCTGTAGGCGTCCATCCCTTCCTACGGAGCATTGCATGCAGATCCATCCGCTTGCCGGCGCGCTGAGCGTCAGCGCGCAAATCGACGTCGACGACATCGCGGCACTCGCCGCGCAGGGTTTTCGCGGCATCGTCAACAACCGCCCCGACGACGAGGAACCCGGCCAGCCGGACAATGCCACGCTGGAATCGGCGGCGCGTACCGCCGGCCTGGCCTGGCGGCATATCCCGGTGGCGGGCATGCCGTTCGCGCCGGCCGCCCTGCACGAATTCAGCGCGGCGCTGGAAGAACTGCCCGGCCCGCTGCTGGCGTTCTGCCGCAGCGGCACGCGCAGCAGCGCGCTGTGGGCGATGCAGGCGCCGGGCACGGCCGACGAGATCCTGGCCACGGCGCGCGCGGCGGGCTACGACCTGTCGATGCTGCGGCCGTGGCTGGGCTGACGCCTTGAGGCGCCGCCGCGCGCGGCGCGACTGACTCGCGTGCCGCTTGCGGCACAATGCGCGCTGTTTGTCGCGGGAGGGTCGGATGTTCTTCGTGCTGTTGAGCGTGTTGTGCAGCGTGGCGGTGTCGGTGCTTCTGAAGCTGGCGCGGCGCTGGCGCATCGACGTGGGCCAGGCGATCGCCTGGAACTACGTGGCCACCAGCGCGCTCACCGCGCTGCTGCTGCGGCCGTCGCCGGCGAGCCTGCGCGGCGGCGAGGTGCCGTGGCTGGCACTGGTTGCACTGGGCATCCTGCTGCCCACGATCTTCCTGGCGCTGGCCGCGGCGGTGCGCCACGCCGGCATCGTGCGCAGCGACGCGGCGCAGCGGCTGTCGCTGCTGCTTTCCCTGCTGGCCGCGTTCGTGCTGTTCGGCGAGCAACTCTCCGCGTTCAAGCTCGGCGGCATCGCGCTGGGCCTGCTTGCCCTGCTGGGCATGGTCTGGCGCAGCGAACGCTCGCCGGCCGATCCCGGCGCGGCCGGCTGGCTGTATCCGCTGCTGGTGTTCGCCGGCTTCGGCGTGATCGACATCCTGTTCAAGCGCGTGGCCCTCGCCGGCGTGGCGCTGGGTACCTCGCTGCAGGCGATGTTCGCGCTCGCCCTGCTGGTCGCCTTCGCCATGCAGTTGTGGCGGCGCGCCCGCGGCACCACCCGTTTCACCGCCCGCAGCGCGGCGGCCGGCCTGCTGCTGGGACTGGCCAACTTCGGCAACATCCTGTTCTACCTGCGCGGCCACCGCGCCCTGCCCGACCACCCGGCGCTGGTCTTCGCCAGCATGAACATCGGCGTGGTGGCATTGGGCGCGCTGGTCGGCCTGCTGCTGTTCCGCGAACGGCTGAGCCGGCTCAACCTCGTCGGCGTGGCGCTGGCGGCGGTGGCGATCGGGGTGCTGGCGCGCGGCTGACGGGTCGCCTGCCTGCCGATTTTGTCTATCGGCCAGCTATCGGGCGGGCCGGATCATCGACGCCGCTTCGCCTCGCGCTCGCGAGTCGGGCGAACGCACCCGGTGAGGCATTTTCAAAGCGGTCCAGCAGCAGTTTCACGAAGGCGGCCACGCGGGCGCTCAGGTGGCGGTGCGAGGGATACAGTGCCCAGACTTCGACCGGACGTCCGGCGAGCACGCCCCAGTCGAGCAACCGGCCCGCGTCGATGTCGGCCTGCACCAGCGAGCGCGGCATCGCGGCGGCGCCCACGCCGGCGAGCACCGCATCGTGGATCATCGCCATCGACGACAGACGCAGCACCGTATGCGTGGCGATGCGGCGCACGCTGCGTGCGCGACTGAGCTGCCAGGTCGCATCGGGCGGCGTGCGCGGCAAGGTGATTGCGGGCACCACGGCGTCACTTCTTCCCGCTGGCCGCGGCAGTGACGGCGTGGCTACGACCACCATCACGTCGCGCAGGAAGCAGCGGCCGGCCAGGTCGGTCGAGGGGTCGGGATTGGCGCGGATGATCAGGTCGAAATCGTCTTCCACCGGATCGACGAAGCGATCCTCGGTGACCACTTCCAGCTGCACCTGGGGGTAGGCGAGCGCGTAGTCCGCGGCGATGCGGCCCAGGCCGCGCTGGCCGAACAGCACCGGCGCGCTGATGCGCAGGCGGCCGCGGGGCGTGCCGATACTCCCGCGCAACGCTTCGCCCACTTCGTCGATGTGTTCCAGCAGCGACTGCGTCCGTTCCTGCAGCTCGCGTCCTTCCGGCGTGAGCCGGAGCGTGTGGCCGCCGCGCTCGAACAGGCGAACGCCCAGCGCATCCTCCAGCTGGCGTACCCGTCGCGACAGCGTGGCCTTGGGTCGGCCGGTGGCCCGGGCGGCGCGGCCGAAGCCGCCGTGTCGCGCCACGTCGTTGAAATCGGCCAGGGCGAGCAGATCCACGGGTGTTCCATGAGCGAGACGGGGTGTCCAGATTATGCGGCTATCGGGACGCTTCGTGAAACATCAGGATGGCGCTGTCCACCACCTCGAAGGAGATCCCCATGAACATTCTCGTCACCGGCAGCACCGGCACGATCGGCAGCCTCGTCGTCCGCGGCCTGGCCGCGCAGGGCGCCAGCGTCCATGCGCTGACGCGCAACCCGGACCAGGCGTCGTTCCCCGACGGCGTCATCGCGGTCAAGGGCGACATGACCGACGTTCCCTCCATGCGTGCCGCACTGAAGGAGGCCGACACGCTGTTCCTGCTCAACGCCGTGGTTGCCGATGAAGTGACCCAGGCCATCGGCACGCTGAGCCTGGCGCGCGAGGCCGGCATCAAACGCATCGTGTATCTGTCGGTGCTCAACAGCGACAGATACACCGACGTGCCGCATTTCACCGGCAAGTACACGGTGGAGCGGATGATCGAGCAGTTCGACCTGCCGGCGACCGTGCTGCGCCCGTCCTACTTCATGCAGAACGACGCGATGCTTCGCGACGGCCTGTTGCAACAGGGCCGCTACGGCATGCCCATCGGCAACGTCGGCGTGGCGATGGTCGACGTGCGCGACATCGCCGAGGTCGCGGTGGCCGCGCTGCTGCGTCGCGCGCGAGCGGCGGCGCCGCTGCCGCGCGAGGTGATCGAGATCAGCGGGCCGGACGTGCTGACCGGCGATGCGCTGGCGACGATCTGGTCCGGCGTGCTCGGCAGGCCGGTGACGCCTGCGGGCAACGACCTTGATGCCTGGGAGGCTTTCATGGCCGGCCTGATGCCGTCCTGGGCAGCCCATGACCTGCGCCTGATGCTGGCGCGGTTCCATGTCGACGGCATGCTCGGCAAACCTGGCGCGGCGGAAATCCTCACTGGCCTGCTCGGGCATCCGCCGCGCCGTTACCGCGATCTTGCCGTCGAACTGGCCGCGGCCTGGCAGGCGGGGTAAGCGCATGGGCGACGGGCGAACGGCGCGGGCACACGGGGCGCCATCCGCGCCCCGTTCCGCGTGAACCTCACGGCGTGCGCGATCCCGCATACGCCGCCACCGCAATCATGTCGTCGACGGTCAGCTGCGAGGCTTCCACCCGCATCGGCGCGGCGGCCGGATTCGAACGCTGGCCAGCGCGGAACAGCAGCAGCTCGCGCACGATGTAGGTCGGCGAGCGTCCGGCCAGCGGCGGGACGGCGTCGGTGCCCTGCAGCCTGGCGCCGTGGCAGGACTCGCATGCTGGCGCCGCGCCGCTGCCGCTGGCCGCGATCGCCGCGCCACGCGCGATGCTGCCGGGCGGCACGTAGGCGACATAGCGGGTGCGGCCGCTGCCGTATCGATAGTCATCGAAGGACACCGGTACCTCGACGATGCGCTCGCCCAGCGCTTCGCGCGTGCCATCCCGGTCCGGCACCTGCACGAATTCCATCCAGTGGGTCTTCGGCACGTTCGCGCTTTCGACCACGCGCGTATGCGGCACGAACTTCAGCCGCGAAAAATAGCCGGCGGCGAGCTGCAGATCGTCGTCGCTGAGGCTGCGCGCCTCGTCGGCCATGTCCTGCGTGGTGCGCGGTGCGCTCGCCCCGCGCTGGCCGTGCCGGAACGCGGCCACCTGTTCGAGGATGTAGCCCTTCGGCAAACCCATGATCTGCGCAGTCGCGGGAACGCCGGCGCCATTCACCATGTGGCATTCCGCGCACGGCCATGGCCAGCCGGGCTGGCGATCGACGGTGACGATCGGTGGCGCGGCCGAATGGTCCTGCGGGAACCAGTCGGGAACGAAGTGCTCGACGTCCAGTTGCGCCTGCGTGTAACTGCGCGTGCTGCCTGCCACGTGAATGATTCTGGTCGGGTCGGACTTCGGCGCGTGCGGGTCCGGCGGCGGAAATCGCGGAAACGCCCATGCCTCGGCCGCGCCAATCTCCGCGTCTGGCGATTCCCCGCCGACCGGAGCGTGGGTCGCGACCACGGGGAACACCTGGCACAGAAGAGCTGTGGTGATGAGCGTCGTCCACTTCCTGCCTTCGATTCGCATGTCGTTCCCCTTGCCGGTTGAAAAACTCCACGCTGCGCCGGCGTGAGCTGGCGCTATCGGTCACAAAGCCGGGCGGCCGGGTTCATGAGCAAACAAAAGCCTGCGCACCGGGGGCCGGCGTGGGCTTGCACAGGTCCGGCCAGCCGTACTGCTTCCAGTACGCGAGCATGCCGAGGCGTTGCGCAAAGCCCTGGAAGGCGGGATCGCGGCGCGCCTTCCGCGACCACGGTTCCGGCTGCCACAGCCAGTTCAGGTAGGCATCGGACAGGCCGCTGTGGCCGTGCTCATACAGATCGAATGAACGCGCCGGTGCGCCGAGTTGCAGCAGCATGGTTGGCGCCCAATTGTCATCGGCGTGCGTGGCGACGATCTGCAATGCGGCCTGGCGTTGTGCGGCATCGCCGTAGGTGCCGCGGTAGATCTCCTGCAAATCCGCGCGGGAAATCTTCGTGCCCATCTCGCTGGTGGAGCTTGCGAAGTCCCGCGCGGAAGCCTGCACGTCGCCGTGCGCGGCATCGTAGAACTCCAGCATCAACGCGCCGAACGCCGAATCCGCCACGCCGGCGCGATGGACGTAGGCCAGCGCGCCAGCCTGATCGCCTTCGCGCCAGCGCAGCATGCTCTTGTAGAACAGCAGCAGGGGATTGGCCGGATCGTCGACGAGCGCCGCATCGATGCGCGCCTCTGCGGTGCGGGTGCGGCCCATCGCGGCGAACTCGTTGGCGGCCCAGTAGTTGACCGCGGAGTTCTCCGGCGCCAGCTTCAGCGCCCGCTGCATCGGCTCCACCATGGCCGTGTAGTGGCGCTGCGAAAACTGGTTGTAGCTGAGCGCGGCATAGGCTTCCGCGTCGCCCGGATCGAGCGCCAATGCACGATGGGCGGCATCGTCGGATGTCTTCCAGCTCGCGTTCCAGTCACCGGCCACATATTGCGGCAGCACCGCGTTGGCCACGGCGAGCTTGGACCAGGCGCGCGCGAAGCCCGGATCAAGTGTCGTCGCCTGCTGCAACAAGACAATCGCGCGCGGCAGGCTGTCGCCCACGCGGCGATTCACCAGTTCCTGCGCGGTGATGAAATCCGCGTACGCGTCCGCGCTGCGGGTGGCCACCGGCACCAGCCGCGTGTTGCCGACATCGCCCAGCACCACTTTCAGGTGCTCGGTGATCGCCCGGGCGATCCGCTCCTGCAGGTCGAAGATGTTGTCCAGGTTGCCGTCGTAACTCTGCGACCATGCCTCGAAACCGTCGCGGGTGCGGATCAGTTGCACGCTGATCCGCACCGCCTGGCCCTGCGTGCGCACCGAACCTTCCAGCACGTTGGCCACATCCAGCGCCTTGCCGATCGTGCGCAGGTCGGCATTGTGGTCGCCGTAATAGAACGAGGAGGCGCGCCCGGCGACGCGCAGATCCTGCACGCGCGCCAGCGCATTCAACAGTTCCTCGGCCATGCCGGCGGAGAAATAGCCGTGATCGTGGGCGGGACTCAAATCCTCGAACGGCAGCACGGCGATGGATTTTGCCGGAACGATGGGCCCCGGACCGTCGCCCAATCCCGCGCCCTTGCGCCATACAAACGTATTTGTCAGCAGCAGCACGACCGCGACCAGCAGCACGCCGATGATCCACTTGTCCAGCTTGCGGCCAGTGGCGTGCGCGATGGAATCGCCCGTCGCGATCTCGCTCTCGCGCTTCAGGCCTTCAGGCGTGAATTCATAGAACCACGCGAACGCGATCCAGAACGGGAACCCGATGACCGCCGCAATCAGGAACCAGCGCGTCGCCCAGTCCGGCAATCCGACCGCCGGGCTGAACTGCGACAGGCCCTGCCCGAACGCCCACACCGTGCCCGCGTAGAGCATGGCCGCGCGCCATACGTTGCGGCGCTTGAGTTCGGCGAATAGCGACGACCGGGCGCTCATGGCGTGGCGGATTTCCATGGGGCGTAGGGCAGGTCGATCTTCCTGAGCATCGCCTTGAAACGAGGATCGTCGCGGATCGGATCGAACGCCGGATACCACAACAGTTGCGGCGTCGTGCTGTCGCCGTTCAGCGCGAATTCGTCGAGCATGGCCAGGGCGCGCTCATTCTGGCCAAGCGCGACGAGGAACACGGCATGCACGATGGCGTCATGGCGAAGGTTGTCCAGTGCAGGGGAAGTCTCCAGGGACTCGACCGCGCTCGCACGCAAATGCGGATCGGCGATGCCGCGTACCAGCAGCGCACTGACATCGGAATGACGCGGGCTCGACAGGCGCATCTGCCGTTCCGCTTCGGGGTAACGATGCGAGGACAGATACACCCACACCGCGATGCGATGTTCCAGCACGCCATTGGGATGCGCGGCCAGGGTGCCCTCGATCTGCTTCAAGGCCTCATCGTTGCGATGCAACGCGAACAGGAGCTGCGCGCGCACCGCGCCACTGACGCCGGAAAGCGGATCGCGCTGCAGCGCGCGCTCGATCTCGGCCAGGGCGGGTACGAGCTGCCCGGCTGCGTACAGGAACTGCGCGTATTGATCCATCGCCTCGGCGTCACCCGGCGCCAGCGCCAGCGCGCGACGGAACACGCGATCGGCCTCGGCCCAATGCATCTGGTTGGTGTAGACGATGCCCTGCGCGACATACGCCAACGCCACATCGGGATTCAGCGCAAGCGCATGTTGCGCGGCGGCCAGCGAATCGACATCGGCGGTCTGCATCGACACCGGCATGTATGCCGGCAGTAACGCATGCGCTTCGGCCAGCGATGCCCAGGCTTGCGCGTAATCCGGGTCAATCGCCACGGCCTGCCGGAACGCATCAACGGCTTCCCCCACCGAACGTGCGGCCAGCAAGGTGAGCCCGCGCAGATAGGCATCGTGTGCGCGCGGATCACCGGTTTTTTGCGGAACCAGCGACTGGCCGCTCCCGCCCGCCAACTGCACCTTCAGCTTGTCGGCAATCGCCTTGGAGATTTCATCCTCGACGGCAAAGATGCTGGTCAACTTGCGATCGTATTTCTCCGACCACAGGTGGTAGCCGCTGCGCGTGTCGATCAGCTGCGCGGTGATGCGCACCTCGTCGCCGGACTTCTGCACGCTGCCTTCCAGCACGGTGGCGACGTCCAGCACGTCGCCGACCTTGCGCAAGTCCTCGGCCTTGCCCTTGAACGCAAAAGCGGACGTGCGCGCGGCGACCTTCAGGTGCGGCAACTGCGCCAGCGCGTCCAGGATTTCCTTGGTGATGCCGTCGCTGAAGTAGTCGTTCTCCGGATCGCCGCTCATGTTGACGAACGGCAGCACCGCGATGGACTTGGCGGGCAGTGTTGGCGCGAGTGATGCGCTCGCGGATGGCCCGGCCGTCGGCGGGTTGGCGCGAACCGTCGACGTGGATGCTGCCGCGACACCCTGCATCGGCTGCCTGGCGTCGTGCTGGAAATGCCACCAGCCAAGTCCCGCGATGGCAGCGACCAGCACGCCGATCAGGCCGACCGCGACGCCGGCGTGGTGCGCCGGTGAGGGCGCCATCGAATCGGTGCCGATGGTGCCGTCCGTGCGCACGATACCTCGGGGCGTGGCATCGAATGCCCATGCCAGCACCAGCGCGATCGGGAAGCCGAGCAGGATCAGCAATACCACCGCCTGATCGATCCAGTCCGGCAGGTGGAACACCGGCAGCACCTGCGTCGCCACCTGGATCAGCAGCCAGCCGACAATGGCATACGCAGCCGCCACGCGATACACGTGGCGGCGCCTGATCTCTCGCCAGAATCCCCGCTGGACCATGGGCGTGCGCCGAGTCGCGAAAGCGCGTCGTCCCTGCCCGTTCCGCGGCGGCATTCTGGCATAGATCGCGGGGCTTTCCGCTGCCTTCGGCCAGTCCGTGGCCGCGGCTTTTGCAGCCACGCAAGTTCCTGCGCAATGACTTCTGGCGGATGAAGGCCGGCCGGGGCGGAGCCTAAGCTCGGCGCTTCGCCTGCCGGATGCCAGCCCATGCGCAAACTTCCCCTCGCCGCGGTGCTTGCCGCGCTGCTGCTCACCTCGACGGCTTTTGCCGGCACGGACAAGAAGGACGACAAGGCGCCCCCCGAGTCGAAGCCCGACGCGGCGCTGGTGCAGCCGCAGTCCTCGACCAGCGAGGGGTCGGTGTCGGTCGAGGGCAAGCGGGTCGACTACAAGGCGGTGGCCGGCACGCTGGTGCTGCACGGCAGCGGCGACAAGGAGGACGAGCCGCAGGTCAGCATGTTCTACGTCGCCTATTTCAAGAAGGGCGTCGATGCCGGCAAGCGGCCGGTCACCTTCATCTACAACGGCGGTCCCGGCTCGGCCACGGTGTGGCTGCACATGGGCGCGTTCGGGCCCAGGCGGGTGGTCACCAGCGACGACACGCACACGCCGGCGGCGCCGTACCAGCTGGTCAACAACGACTACAGCCTGCTCGATGCCTCCGACGTGGTGTTCATCGATGCGCCCGGCGCCGGCTTCAGCCGGCTGATCGCGAACGACGAGGACAAGGCCAAGCGCGAGGAGCAGATGAAGGACCGGCGCAAGGCGATCTACGGCGTCGACGGCGACGCGCATGCCTTTGCCCAGTTCATCACCCGCTTCCTGTCGAAGTACGACCGCTGGAACTCGCCGAAGTACCTGTTCGGCGAAAGCTACGGCACCACCCGCTCGGCGGTGCTGGCCAACATCCTGGAGAACGAGGACAGCGTCGACTTGAACGGCGTGATCCTGCTCTCGCAGATCCTCAATTTCGACACCAGCATCGACGGGCCGGAGTTCAATCCGGGCGTCGACCTGCCGTATGAGCTGGCGTTGCCGACCTTCGCCGCCACCGCGTTCTACCACCACAAGTTGCCGCAGCAGCCGGCCGCGCTGGAGCCGTTCCTGCGCGAGGTGGAGCAGTACGCGCTGGGCGAGTACGCGCAGGCGCTGATGGCCGGCTCGCGGCTGCCCGAGGCGCGCAAGCAGGCGGTGGCGGAGAAACTGCACCAGTACACCGGGCTGCCGGTGGCGTACCTGCTGAAGGCGAACCTGCGCGTCAGCGGCGGCATGTTCGAGCACGAGCTCCAGGCCGGCGACGACACCACCACCGGCCGGCTCGACACGCGCTTCTCCGGCCCGACGATCGATCCGCTGGGCAAGGCTTCCGAATACGACCCGCAATCCTCGGCGATCAGCTCGGCCTACGTGTCCGCGTTCAACGACTACGTGCGGCGCGAGCTGAAGTTCGGCCAGGGCCGGCAGTACCGGCTGTTTGCCGACATCGACCATTGGGACTTTTCGCACAAGGCGCCGGGCGTCCAGGGCGAGGCGCTGCAGTCCTCGACCAACGTGATGCCGGACCTGGCGATGGCGATGAAGACCAATCCGGGTCTCAAGGTCTACCTCAACGGCGGCTACTACGATCTGGCCACGCCCTACTTCGCCGCCGACTACGAGATGCACCACCTGCCGATCCCGGCCAGCCTCGAAGCCAACATCAGCTACGCGTGGTATCCGTCCGGCCACATGGTGTACGCGCACGCGCCGTCGCTGAAGCTGCTGCACGACAACGTCGCCCGCTTCATCGAGCAGACCGACAACGTGAAGTAATCGCCCGCCCTGGGGGGCGATGGCCGGCTGTTCAGCGCCGTGAGGTGGTGTGCCGCGGCGCGGTGGAACCGCGCACGACCAGTTCCGGGCTGAAGCCCTCGTTGGTGCCTTGCGCCGGCTCGCCGTGGGCGGCGCGCTGCAGGTCGCCGATCAGGCGTTGCGCGGCGTGGCGGGCGATCTCCTCGGTGGCCTGGCGGGCGGTGGTCAATGCCGGCCAGGACTGCTTGGAGAACGGGCTGTCCTCGAAGCCGGCGATGGAGAGCTCGTACGGCACGTTGATGCCGTCCGAGTGCGCCGCGGCCAGCACGCCGGCGGCGATCTCGTCGTTGGAGCCGAAGATCGCGGTGGGCCGGTCCTTCAGCGCCAGCAGCTTGCGCGCGCCGCGGAAACCGTCGTCGAAGGTGAAATCGCCGGGCAGGATCAGCTTGCGGTCGAGCGCGATGCCGTAATCCTTCAGCGCATCCTCGTAGCCCTGGTAGCGCTCCGGGCTGGAGCGGTGCTCGCGCCCGCCCCACAGGAAGCCGATGCGCTGGTGGCCGAGCTGGATCAGGTGTTCGGTGATCGCATAAGCCGCGTCACGGTCGTCCACGTAGACGCAGGGGTAGCCATCCTGCGGGTCCTTGCGCGCGGAGATGATGCGGATGAACGGAATCCCGGCGTCGCTCAACGCCTGGATCAGGGCGGGCTGCTCGGACATCGGCGGCGCCAGCACCAGCCCGGCCAGGTGCGAGCGGCGCACCAGCGTGCACAGCTCCTCGGCCAGCGTCGGCGAGGAGGAATCGCAGGGATGGATCTGCAGGCCGAAGCCGCTGGAGCGGCACACCGACAGCACGCCGCGCTGCAGGTTGATGATGTAGTGCGCGTTCGGGTTGTCGTAGACCAGGCCGATCGCATAGGCACGCGTGCTGCGCAGGCTGCGCGCGGTGGGGTCGGGCTGGTAGCCGAGCGCGTCGATCGCCTGCTGCACCCGCTCGCGCGTGCGCGCATGCACCGAGGGCTCGTTGTTGATGACGCGCGACACCGTCTTCAGCGAGACGCCTGCCCGTTCCGCGACATCCTTGATGGTGGCGCTGCGCACCGCTGGACCTCGTGCATCGTGAGTGGGGCGCCGGCAGCGCCATGTGCCGACACCGCCGCACAGCCGGTGTGCGGCGGCGTGTGCATCCTAGCGTATGGCCCCGGGACTGGCGAACGGCGCGATCACGGTGCCGCGCGCCGCTGGCCCACGCGGTGGCCGGCCAGTCCGAAGTACAGGATGTACAGGTAGCACGGCACCATCAGCACGGTGAAGGCGAGCTGGAAGTCGATGTGCTGCTTCAGGTGCACGAACAGCTGCGGCACCACCGCGCCGCCGGCGATCGCCATGATCAGCAGCGCCGAACCGCGCTCGGTGAGATCGCCCAGGCCCTTGATCGCCAGCGGAAAGATCGCCGGCCACATCATCGCGTTGGCGAAGCCCAGCGCGGCGACGAAGCCGACCGAGACGTAGCCGTTCGTGAGGTAGGCGCCGATCGAGAACAGCACGCCGAGCACCGCCGATACCGCGAGGTAACGCTGCTGCGAGATGTAGCGCGGGATCAGCACCAGGCCGACCAGGTAGCCGGCCAGCATGCCGCTCAGGGTGAATGCGGTGAAGACCTTGGTGCGGTCCAGCGGCAGGTGGAAGCCGGCGCCGTAGGTGCCGATCGCGTCGCCGGCCATCACCTCCACGCCGACGTAGAGGAACAGGCACAGCACGCCCAGCCACAGGTGCGGGAAGCTGAAGATGCTGCCGTGCCCGTGGCCGATCGCGCGCTCGCTGTTGGCGCCTTCCGGCGTGATCTCCGGCAGCGACGAACGCGCGATCCAGATCGCCAGCACCACCAGCAGGCCGGCCATCACCATGTACGGCGTGTGCACCTTGCCGGCGAAGGCGTTGAGCAGCGCCTCGCGCGCCTCGACGGTGGGCGCCGCGGCAACCTGCTCGCCGAAGCTGCCGATGCCGCTGAGCACCAGCGCGCCGAACACGAACGGGGCCAGCACGCCGGCCACCTTGTTGCAGATGCCCATGAACGCGATGCGCTGCGCGGCGCTGTCGATCGGGCCAAGGATGCTGATGTACGGGTTCGATGCGGTCTGCAGCAAGGACAGCCCGGCACCGATCACGAACAGCCCGGTCAGCGCGCCGGCGAACACGCGCAGGCTGACGAACTGGCCGAACAGCACGGCGCCGACCGCCATCACGAACAGGCCCAGCGCCATGCCTTTCTTCATGCCGGTGCGGCGCAGGATCATCGAGGCGGGCAGCGAGAACACCAGGTAGGAAATGTAGAACGCGAACGGCACCAGGAACGCATAGGCGTCCTCGACCTGGAACGCCAGCTTGACGAAGGTGATCAGCGGACCGTTGAGCCAGGTCACGAAGCCGAAGATGAAAAACAGCAGGCCGATGATCAGCATCGGCCCGAGTTGCTGCTGCCGGGACGGCGCGGCCGCCAGTGTGGTGCTCATGGTCGTGGATCTCCCCGGGTGCCGTGTCGCTGCGGCCGGCTGGCCGTGCTGACAGGAATGTCTCCTTATTCCGCAAAAAGTGCAACGTTGTCAATCGACGCCGGCGACGGGACATCGCGGCGGCGGATGGTCGAGCGCATCCGCCGCCGTTCGGATCGTGTCGTTGCGGCAGTGCAACAGGTGGTCCGGACCGCCAGGCGGCCACGAATATGGCTTGCACAAAGCCTCCAAGCGCACACTTGAAGCAACCTCGCAGGTTGCCATGACAGCTTTGCTGCGACGCCGCAGCCGCGTCGCGAAATTGGACGGCGATCACAGTTGACAACGTTGTCATCTTGACCACAGACTCGCCCTCCATCAGGCCGGCGTGCGGCCGTGCCGAGTGACCGGCGCACGCGTCGGGATCGCAGCGGAGTTTCGGGAGATCGTCCGTGGGGGAAGTCGCCAACCAGCGCCATGCCGTGTCGCCGTCGACCACCGTGCCGGTCGCTGCGGCGTCGTCGGAGCGGGTATCTGCGGCGTCGGACGGCGAGGCGGCGCAGCCGTTCCTCGCTGCCGATGTCGGCGGCACGCATGCGCGGGTCGGCCTGGTCAGCGGCTGCGGCGATGCGCACGGCCCGGTCAGCGTGCTGCACTTCCGCCGCTACGCCTGCGCCGAGTGGCCCGACCTCGCCGCGATGCTGCGCGACTTCGTCGCACAACTGGCACACACGCCGCATGCGGCCGCGGCCGCCGGCATCCGCGAATGCGCGGTGGCCTGCGCCGGTTACGTGCTGGACGACGCGATCGTCAACGGCAACCTGGCCTGGCCGGTGTCGATCCGCGCGATCCGCGACGCGCTGGGCATCCGGCAGTTGGCCGTCATCAACGACTTCGAGGCGGTGGCCTATGCCACCCAGTTCCTCGACGCGGCCGATACCCGCTGCATCATCGAGGCGCCCGCACCGCCGCCGGGGCCGGTGCTGGTGATGGGTCCGGGCACCGGGCTGGGTTCGGCGGTGCTGTTGCCGGGCTCGCCGCGCGCCCGCGTGCTGGCCACCGAGGCGGGACAGATCTCGCTGGCGCCGGGCACCGAGCGCGAGATCGAGATCCTGCGCCTGCTGCGTCGCGAGCGCAGCCACGTCTCGTTCGAGGATGCGCTGTCCGGGCCGGGCCTGCTCAAGCTCTACCGCGCGCTGGCCGAACTGCACGGCCGCGCGCCGCGCTGGAGCACGCCGGCCGAAGTCACCGCCGCGGCGCTGGAAGGCCGCGACCCGGTCGCCCGCGAAGTGCTGGAGATTTTCTGCGGCCTGCTCGGCAGCTTCGTCGGTGATCTCGGCCTGCTCTACGGCGCCCGCGCGATCTACCTGGCCGGCGGCATCCTGCCGCGCATCCACGATTTCCTGCTGGCGAGCACGTTTGCCGAGCGCTATTTGAACAAGGGCGTCATGCGCGCCTGGCTGCAACAGGTTCCGGTTCGACTGATTGAGCACGGCCAGCTTGGTGTCATCGGCGCCGCAGGCTGGTTTCTGGATGAAGGGCGCAACCCCAGGCAAGGAGCTTGAGATGAGCCCGATCCCGCAGCACGGCGCCACGCCCACCGTCGTTGTCCGCTGTCCACCGCCACCACGCGTCACCCACAGTCCGCGACCGCATCCACGCCGGTCCTGATTCGATCCAGCCTCTTGAGGGGAGGAACACCATGAACCATCGCAAGACATTGCTCGCCGCCAGCATCATCACCGGTCTGTGCGTCTCCGGTGCGTTGTTTGCGCAGGACAGCACGGCCGCGGCCGACGCCAACCAGCCGAAGAAGACCAACGTCAAGGAACTGGCCACGGTAACCGTCACCGGCATCCGCGACAGCGAGGCCGAATCGCTGGCGTTGAAGAAGGCCGCCGATGCGCACGTGGAAGTGGTCACCGCCGAGGACATCGGCAAGCTGCCGGCCAAGAACGTGGCCGACACGCTGCAGCGACTGCCCGGCGTCAGCGTCGGCACCTCCAGCGCGGGCGAAGGCGGCTTCGACGAGAACGACCGCGTCAGCCTGCGCGGCACCGCGCCCAGCATGACCCAGACCCTGGTCGACGGCCACAACATCGGCACGGGCGACTGGTTCGTGCTCAACCAGACCGCCACCGTGGGCCGCAGCGTCAGCTACAGCCTGCTGCCGGCGGAAATCGTCAGCGAGGTGGTGGTGAACAAGACCTCCGAGGCGCGCCTGGTCGAGGGCGGCGCGGCCGGCACGGTCAACATCATCACCCGCAAGCCACTGCAGTTCGACAAGCCGGTGACCGTGCACGCGTCCGTCGGCGGCGTCTACTCCGACCTGCCCGGCACCACCAAGCCGCAGTTCAGCGGCCTGTTCAACTGGAAGAACGACGCCGGCACCTTCGGCGTGATGGCGCAGGCGTTCTACGAGGAGCGCAGCCTGCAGCGCAACGGCCAGGAAGTGCTCGGCCTGGAGCAGCTCAAGAGCACCGACGCCATCGTCGCCGCGCACCCGGATCTGAACGGCGTCTACTTCCCCAGCCTGATCGGCAACGTGCTGTTCACCCAGAAGCGCAAGCGCACCGGCGGGTCGGTGGACGTGCAGTTCAAGCCGACCGACAACGTGACGGTCAACCTGAACGGCTTCTACAGCAAGCTCAAGGCCAACAACTTCAACCGCAACTACATGATGTGGGCCACCCACTTCGTGCACGGCGCCACCAACCTCCAGCCCGGCTACGTCGTGGCCAACAACACGTTGACGAATGCCGTCTTCTCGCCCAGCAACGACGCGACGAACTACGGCATCTACGACCAGATCTCGCGCGAGGCCTCCGCCTCGACCCGCTTCTTCACCGCCGACGTCGACTGGCGCGCGACCGACCGCCTGAGCTTCTCGGCCCAGCTCGGCACCACCAAGGGCGAAGGCTCCAGCCCGAAGCAGGACGTGCTGGAACTGAACACCGCGCCGGGCACCGGCGCCGCATGGGATTTCCGCGGCACCGGCAAGCCGGTCAACTGGTCGCTGGGGCCGGACAACAGCTCGCCGGCGGCCTCGGGCGTCAGCGCCAACTGGATCTTCGGCGAAGGCGGCATCAACGTCGAGGACAAGGAGAACTGGGGCAAGATCGACGGCGAGCTGGATTTCGACGACAGCACGCTGGCCTCGCTGCAGTTCGGCGTGCGCTACGCCGACCACACGCGCGAAAACCCGTATGCGTTCGCGCAAGGCCCGAACGGCGGCGACTGGAGCAACCCGGCCAACTTCCCCGCCAGCTTCGGCCATTACCCGGGTGATTTCGGCAGCTCGCTGGGCGGCTCGTTCCCGACCAACATCTGGTACTACTCGCAGGCCGACTTGGCCGCCTACGACTCGAAGTACGCCAACCGCGGGCCGGAGCGGCTGTACCCGAACGACATCTACAAGGTGAACGAGAAGGACGGCGCGATCTACCTGCAGGCCAACTTCATCGGCGACCGCTGGAGCGGCAACGTGGGCGTGCGCTACGTGCACACCAAGCAGGCGGTGAACTACACCAGCACCTCGCCGCAGGAGACCGAAGTGCAGGGCCCGATCCTCGGCTCGGCGTTCTTCCCGGCCGGCTACTACTGGAACACCAACAACGCCAGCTACAGCAAGGCCCTGCCCAGCGCCAACCTGAAGTTCAACCTGACCGACGACGTGCTGGCGCGCGTGGCGGTGTCGCAGACGCTGACCCGGCCGGACTACTCGGCACTGGCCGGCACGGTGTCGCTGGATGACACCGGCCACACCGGCAGCGGCGGCAACCCGAACCTGAAGCCGCTGATCTCGACCAACTTCGACGCCGACCTGGAGTGGTATTTCGCGCCGCGCGGCCTGTTGTCGGCCGGCGTGTACCAGATGTCGCTGCAGAACTACGTCACCTTCGCTTCCGAGTCGCGCCTGTACAAGGACATGCCGGCCAGCACGGCGGCAGGGCACGATGTCTACTCGGCCTACCAGGTGAACATCCCCAGCAACGTCGACGGCAAGGTGCGCGGCGTGGAGTTGAACTACCAGCAGCCGATCGGCGACAACTTCGGCGTGGCGCTCAACTACACCTACGCCACCGGCAACGCCGACAACGGGCAGGACCTGCAGGGCACCTCGAAGAACACCGCCAACGCATCGGCCTTCTTCGAGAACGACAAGTTCAACGCGCGGGTGAGCTACACCTACCGCTCGTCGTACTTCGCCGGCCCGGACCGCGGCGGCTTCTTCTACATGCAGGGCACCGGCTACCTGTCCGCGTCGCTGGGCTACAGCATCAACGACTGGATGTCGGTGTCGCTGGACGGCCTCAACCTCAACAGCCCGAAGCTGCGCTACTACGTCAAGGGCGACGGTTACGGCATCCAGCCGCGTTCGACCTACATCAACGGTCGCCAGTACTACATGAACCTCCGCTTCAAGTTCTGACGCAACGCCGCGGCATGGCGCGCCACGGACGGCGCGCCGACACCCTCCCCGTGCGGGCCCCGGCATTGGTTGGCGGGCCCGCTTTTTTTTGGCGTCGCATGGTGGCCCTGCGTGGCACCATGCGAGCGCGCACCGGAGAATGCGGATGACCCGTCGATGCCTGCCGACCCTGTATTGCCTGCTCGCGTTGCTCATGCTGCTGCTGCCACTGCCGCCGGCAAGCGCGACGGCCGCGGCGCCCTCGCTGATCCCGCTGCCTGCGCAACTCGTGCCGGGCGACGGCAGCTTCCGCGTCGACGCCGCCACCGCCATCGTGGTGGCCGACCATGACCCGGCCACCATGCAGGCCGCGCACTACCTGATCGACCTGCTCTCGCGCACGCGCGGCCTGACGCTGCAGCCTGGCGGCGGCGCGAAACGCGCCATCGTGCTGCGGCGCGACCCGCAGGCGCCGGTGGCGCAGGCCGGCGGCTATGCGCTCGATGTCGACACCCACGGCATCCGCGTCAGCGCGCGCGACGACGCCGGCCTGTTCCACGGCGTGGTCACGCTGTACCAGTTGCTCACGCCCGATGCCGCGCGCGGCGCGGTGGTCGTGCCGGCGCTGTCCATCCGCGATTGGCCGCGCTTCGCCTGGCGCGGCGTGATGCTCGATTCGGTGCGGCATTTCCAGAGCGTGGCCGAAGTAAAAACCCTGCTCGACCAGATGGCCCAGCACAAACTCGACGTGCTGCACTGGCATCTCACCGACGACCAGGGCTGGCGCATCCAGATCAGGCGCTATCCCGAGCTGACCAGGATCGGCGCGTGGCGCACGCCGCCGGACGCCGGCAGGGATGGCGAGCCGCAGCGCTACGGCGGTTTCTACACCCAGGACGAGATCCGCGACGTGGTGGCCTACGCCGCTGCCCGCCACATCACCATCGTGCCGGAGCTGGACATGCCCGGCCACGCGCAGGCCGCGGTGGCCTCGTATCCGCAGCTCGGCGTCACCGGCAAGCGTCCCGCGGTGTCCGTCGACTGGGGCGTGAACCCGTATCTGTACAACGTGGACGATGCCACCTTCGCCTTCATCGACAACGTGCTCGACGAGGTGATGGCGCTGTTCCCGTCGACCTACATCCACGTCGGCGGCGACGAGGCGATCAAGGACCAGTGGCAGGCGTCGCCCGCGGTGCAGGCGAAGATGCGCGCGCTCGGCATCCGCGACGAGAACACCCTGCAGGGCTGGTTCATCGGCCGCATCGGCCAGTACCTGCAGCAGCACGGTCGCAAGCTGATCGGCTGGGACGAGATCCTCGAAGGCGACAAGCTGCCGGCCGACGCCACCGTGATGTCCTGGCGCGGCATCGACGGCGCGATCAAGGCCGCGCTGCTGGGCCACGACGTGGTGATGTCGCCCGCGCCGGACCTCTATTTCGACCACGTGCAGAGCGCGCTGGCCGACGAGTACGCCGGCCGCCTCGGCGTGGAATCGCTGCAGGACGTGTACGGTTTCCAGGCCATTCCCGGCGTGCTCGACGCGCACCAGGCGAAACACGTGCTGGGCGTCCAGGCCAATTTCTGGACCGAGCACATGCCCGGTTTCGCCCACGTCGAGCACGCGGCGTTCCCGCGGCTGGATGCGCTGGCCGAAGTCGCCTGGTCGCCGGACGCCCGCCGCGACTGGAGCGACTTCCTGTCGCGCCTGCCCGGCCAGCTCGCGCGTTACCGCGCCCAGCAGATTTCCTACGCCGACGGCGCCTTCGCGGTGGAGATCGCCACCGATCGCAACGTGGCGCTGGCCACCGGCCGTGCCACGGTCACGCTGGCCAGCCAGACCGGGTTCGGGGCGATCCGCTACACGCTCGACGGCAGCGCGCCCACCCCGGTCTCGCCGCGCTACGAGGCGCCGTTCAACGTGACCCTGCCGGTGACCGTGCGCGCCGCCAGCTTCGCCGCCGACGGCAGCGCGCTGGCTGCGCCGCGCGAACGGGTGCTCAGCCGCGCGGGGTTGCTGAGCCTTGCGGGCAACACCTTGCCCAACTGCCCCGGCAGCGACTTCCGCCTGCGCGTGCAGCCGTCGCCCGATGCGCCCAGCACCCAGCCGGTCTATGCGGTGAACGTGTTCGACAGCTGCCAGCTGTTCCCCGCCACGCGCATGGATGGCGTCGCGGCGATCCACGTCGACGCCGTGCGCCTGCCGCGCAACTTCGCGCTGGCGCACGAGCAGAAGCTGGTGGTGTCGCGCCCGCACGCCACGCCGTTCGGCGAACTGGTGGTGCATGCCGATCACTGCGACGGACCGGTGCTGGCGTCGATGCCGTTGCCCGATCCCGCGCACAGCCCGCGGCGTTTCAGGCTCGACGCGAAGCTGCCTGCGCAAAGCGGCGAACACGGCCTGTGCCTGATCTACACCGCGCCGATCGACGGGGCGCTGTACGCGCTGGAGAAGGTGTCGCTGCAGGCCACGCCATGAGCGCGTCGCATGCACGGTGCGGCGGCGTGGCATGAGCGCGCGGTCCACACGCCTCGCCTCGCTCGACGCGCTGCGCGGCTGCACGGTGGCCGCGATGCTGCTGGTCAACGACCCGGGCGACTGGGGCCACGTGTACTGGCCGCTGGAGCATGCGCAGTGGAACGGCTGCACGCCGACCGACCTGGTCTTTCCGTTCTTCCTGTTCGTGGTCGGCGTGTCGGTGGCGCTGGCGATCCTGTCGCGGCTGGAGCGGGGTGCGTCCGCCGCCGAGCTGACCCGCGCGGCGATGTGGCGGGCCGCGCGCATCGTGCTGCTCGGCCTGGCCATCAACCTGCTGGCGACGTGGCTGCTGCCGGATCGCGGCATGCGCATCCCCGGCGTGCTGCAACGGATCGGCGTGTGCTTTGCCGCGGTGGCGCTGTTCGCCATCCACACGCGGCCGCGCACGCAATGGTGCGCGATCGCCCTGCTGCTGCTCGGCTACTGGGGGCTGCTCGAACTCGGCGGCACGCTGGCGCCGTGGGCCAATCTCGCCAGCCGCACCGACAGCGCGGTGTTCGGCCACTACGTCTGGTCGATCGATCCGCTCAGCGGTCGCGGGCACGATCCGGAAGGCCTGCTCAGCACCTTGCCGGCGCTGGCCACCACCTTGCTCGGCCTGCGCGCGGGCTGCTGGTTGCGGCGCGGGCGGCTCAAGGCGCTGGGGCTGGGCGGTCTGCTGTCGCTGGCTCTCGGTGCGGGGTGGTCGCTGGTGCTGCCGTTCAACAAGAACCTGTGGACGCCCTCGTTCGTGCTGTGGACGGCCGGCTGGGCCGCGCTGGCGCTGCTGGCCTTCCACTGGCTGGTCGAGCGCCGTGGCTGGCCGCCGCTGGGGCGGCGCTTCGGTGTCAACGCCATCGCCGCCTATGCCGGCTCGGAGGTCATGCAGATCGTGCTGCCCGCCCTGGGCCAGGCCGCGTGGTACCGCACGGTGTTTGCGGACTCGATGACGCCGCGCTTCGGGCCGTATGTGCCGTCGCTGGCATTCGCCGTGGTTTTCCTGGCGTTCTGGTGGCTGGTGGTGTGGGCGATGGATCGGCGGGGCATCTATCTCAAGCTGTGATTCGGCGAACGACGCAGGGCGGGCACCGCCCGCCGGCTTCTCCACCCAAAAGCGACGGGCGGTGTCGTGTCTACCGGCGTTGGTGCATGGCCCGGATCAGCAGACCCATCAACAGCAGGCCCAGCACCACGCCGAGGCCGGCGCCCCACAGCGCACCGACGTCGCCACCGACCAGGTAGCCCACGCCCGCGCCCAGCGGAAACAGCAGCAGCACCGGCAGGCAGCCCATCAGGATGCCTGCCGTACCGTGGCATCCGGTGCCGACGGGTGGCGCAGCAATACCGCACGCGCGCGTTGCCATTCGGCGGCGGACAGCTCGATCAGCGCCACCGGCTTGCCGCCGACCAGCGCGGCGATCGGCATGCCGTCGCGGTACAGCACGCGCGAGCCGGCCAGTGCCGGCACCTTGTCGCCGACCAGCACGGTGCCGACCAGGTTCAGCGGATCGCTGCCGCTGACGCTGACCAGCTCGCCGTCGTCCGCACGCTGGCGCACTGCGCGCAGCGGCGCGATCGCCTCGGGCAGGGCGAACTGTTCGCCCACCAGGCCCTCGACGAAACGGCCGCCGCGGATTTCGCCGCGAGCTTCAAGCCGGTGGTACACGCGCAGCAGCTCGCGCCACGACGGCAGCCACGGCGCCTCGCGTTCCAGCAGTTTCCAGAACACCACGCCGTAGCGGCGCAGCAGGGTACGCGCAATATGTTCAATCGCCTCGGGCCCGGCCTTGGCGTCCGTGGCCGGGCCGCGCGCCAGTGCCCAGCGCCCCGCATCCTCGATCCCGCCAAATGCGTGCCGGCGCATGCGCCGGTGCCGTGTGCCGTCGCGTTTCGCCGCCGGCAGCAGCAGGGCGCGCAGACCGGCGAAGCTGTCCGCGCTGATCCGGCCGGCGGCCACCAGCTCGCCCAGCGCGTCTTCCAGCTCCGGCCGCAACAGCCGGGTGTCCACCAGCAACTCGTCGAAGAACAGCGCACCATGCTCGCGCAACGCCTCGGCCACGGCCTGGGCGCGCGACGACAGCAGGATGTCCTGCGGCTCGCCCGCGGCGACGGCCGTCCAGACGGCCATCTCCCGGCGGGGCAGCAGCACGATCGGCGTACTGCGCACCGGCCCGCCACCACCGCCGCCGCCGCTGCGCAGCCGGCTCCAGGCGATGCGGCCGGAACGGCACAGCTCGTCCAGCCAGCTGATCGAGTAATCGCCCACGCGCGCTGGCAGGATCTCCGCTTCCCACGCGCCGGCCGCGGCCTCGTAACCTTCCAGCTGTGCCAGCGTGGCGACCAGCGCATCGGGGCCGTTCAAGCGGGTGCCCGCCGACACGTGCTGCCAGTCGAACAGGAAGCGCATCAGCGCGCGCCGGCTGACCGGCTCGATCTCGCGGCGCAGCCGGCCGATGGTGTAGCGGTGGATGCGCGCCAGCAGATGCCGCTCGCACCATTCGGTGTCGCTCGCATCGGCGGTGAAGCGGCCCTGCATCACGTAGCCTTCGGACTGCAGGCGCAGCAGCGCCTGCTCGACTTCGCCGGTCTCGACGTGGAGGGATTGCGCCAAGCCGTTCACGGTGACCGGGCCGAGTCCGCCGAGGCGGTGGCGCACGAGTTCCAGCAGCGCGTCCTCGCGCGTCCAGGGCTGCGCGGCGTATTCGGCGGGTGCGGCGATCGGCGGCTGCATCGGGGCGGCCGGATGCAGTACCTGCCACAGCGGCAGCTGCTCGGCAGACGTCCATGCGTCGCCGAGCCGGGTGGCGCGCTTCGCCTTCGCCAGCGCCTGCAGTCGCTCGTTCCAGTCGGGGTTGGCGGCGACTTCATCGGCGGTGACGAAACCCAGCAAGGTCAGCGCCTCGTGCATCTCGTCGGCGTCGCGCACCTGCGGCCAGGCTTCCTCGCGTACGGCGGCGATAGCGTCGGGATCGAGCCGGCCCAGGTCGTCGGCGCTGTCGGCGTTCCAGCGACGGTTCTGCACGGCCTGGGTGCGGCGCTCTTCCAGCGGCGCGTCGTCGAGGAACGCATACGGCGCGGCGTTCAATACTTCGGCGGCAAGCGGGCTTGGTGCGGTGAGATCGCGCGCCACGATGGCGATCTCGCCGGCTTCGAGCTGGCGCAGGATCGCCAGCAGGCCGTCCACGTCCATCGCCTCGCGCAGGCAGTCGTGCAGGGTCTGGTTGACCAGCGGGTGATCCGGCACCTCGCGCTCGCCCACGATGTTTTCCAGGCAGGCGACCTGATCGGGGAAGACCGCGGCGAGCAGGTCCTCGCTCTTCATCCGCTGCAGCGGCGGCGGCGTTTTCTTGCCACCGGTGAAGCGCGGCAGCGCCAGCGCGGTCACCGCATTCCAGCGCCAGCGCGCGGGGAACAGCGGCGCGTCGAGCAGGGCCTGCACCAGCACGTGCTCGGCGGTAGCCGAGTGCAGATAGTGCGCCACTTCCTCCAGCGGAAAGCTGTGGCTGGTCGACAGCGACAGCACGATTGCGTCCTCGGTCGCCGCCGCCTGCAGCTCGAAGTTGAACTGGCGGCAGAAGCGCTTGCGCAGCGCCAGCCCCCAGGCGCGGTTGATGCGGCTGCCCCACGGCGTGTGGATCACCAGCTGGGTGCCGCCGGATTCGTCGAAGAAGCGCTCCAGCACCAGCGTGTGCTGGCTGGGGAGGACGCCGAGCGCGGCCTTCGCGCGGGCGAGGTAGTCGACGAGTTGCTGCGCGGCGGCGTCGGGGAGGCCCAATTCCGCACGGAGCCATTCGAGCGCTCGGGTATTGCTCCCCTCTCCCGTCGGGAGAGGGGTTGGGGGAGAGGGTTCGGGCGAGCCGGAATGTTCGGCGACAACCGTACCCTCACCCCTGCCCCTCTCCCAAGGGGAGAGGGGTTCAAGCCGCGCGGAGATTTCCTCGCGCAGCCGCGACACGCCGAACGACAGTTCGTCGCTGCGCCCCGGTGCCTCGCCCAGCCAGAACGGAATGCTCGGCGGCGCGCCGTGCGCGTCCTCCACGCGCAGCCGGTCGCGCTCGACGCGCTGGATGCGGTAGCTGGCGTTGCCGAGCTGGAAGATGTCGCCGGCCATGCTCTCGACCGCGAAATCCTCGTTCACCGTGCCGACGATGATCGCCTGCGGTTCCAACACCACCTTGTAGTCGGCGGTGTCGGGAATGGTGCCGCCGGAGGTCAGCGCGGTCAGCCGCGCGCTGCGCCGCGGCCGCAACTGGCGGTTCACCGCGTCGCGATGGATGTACGCCGCGCGCGGGCCCTGGCGGGTGGTGAAGCCTTCGGCCAGCATGCGCACCACCGCGTCGAAATCGGCGCGGGCGAGATCGCGGTACGGGTACGCGCGACGCACCAGTGCGTACAGCGCGTCCTCGTCCCACTCGGCGCAGGCGACCTCGGCGACGATCTGCTGGGCCAGCACGTCCAGCGGCTGCGGCGGCATCACCAGCGCGTCGAGTTCGCCGCGGCGCACGCAGTCGAGCAGGGCGGTGCATTCGATCAGGTCGTCGCGGGTCGCCGGGAACAGCCGCGCCTTCGGCGTGCCGTCGATGCTGTGGCCGGAACGGCCGGCGCGCTGCAGGAACGCGGCGATCGAGCGCGGCGAGCCGAGCTGGCAGACCAGGTCGACTTCGCCGATGTCGATGCCCAGCTCCAGCGACGCGGTGGCCACCAGCACCTTCAGCTCGCCGCGCTTGAGCCGCTGCTCCGCATCCAGCCGCAGCTCCTTGGCCAGGCTGCCGTGATGCGCGGCGACGTGCTCCTTGCCGAGCCGTTCGGACAGGTGCCGCGCGGCGCGCTCGGCCATGCGCCGCGTGTTGACGAAGACCAGGGTGGTGCGGTGCGCCTGCACCAGCTGGGCGAGGCGGTCGTAGACCAGCTCCCAGCTGTCGTTCGACATCACCGCTTCCAGCGGCACCGGCGGGACTTCGATGGCGAGGTCGCGCGGGCGGGTGTGGCCCGTGTTGATGATGGTGCACGGATCTTCCTTCTCCCCCTCGGGGAGAAGGGAGTGTTGAGCGCCGACCAGAAAGTCGGCGACTTTTTCTATGGGCTTCTGCGTCGCCGACAAGCCGATCCGCAGCAGGCGCCGCTGGCACAGCGACTCCAGCCGCTCCAGCGACAAGGCCAGATGCGAACCGCGCTTGCTGCCGGCGATGGCGTGGATCTCGTCGACGATCACCGTGTGCACGCCCGCCAGCATGGAACGGCCCGAGGCCGAGCCGAGCAGCACGTACAGCGACTCCGGCGTGGTCACCAGGATGTGCGGCGGCTGCTTGCGCAGCAGGTTGCGTTCGACCTGCGGGGTGTCGCCGGTGCGCACGGCGGTGCGGATCGCCACGTCGGGCAGGCCGAGCTTTTCCAGCTCGGCGCGGATGCCTTCCAGCGGCGCTTCCAGATTGACATGGATGTCGTTCGACAATGCTTTCAGCGGCGACACGTAGAGCACCGTGGTGGCGTCGGCCAGTGTGCCGCCGTGCGCCACGCCCTCGCGCACCAGTTCGTCGATGGCGGCGAGGAAGGCGGTGAGCGTCTTGCCCGAGCCGGTCGGCGCGGCGACCAGGGTGTGCTGGCCGGCGCGGATCGACGGCCACGCCGCCGCCTGCGCCGCGGTGGGTGCGGTGAAGCTGCGGCGGAACCAGGCGGCGACCGCCGGGTGGAAGGCTTCGAGGATTCGGGAGTCCATGCGCGGCGGCACCGGTCGGGGCGGTGGCGGGGAGTGGGACACCCGATCATATATGGGGGCCGCGGCTGCCGTCGCAACCGGCGCGCAGCGGTGCGCGGTCGGCGCCGGCATGTCAGTATTCGCGCTCCATCGGCGCATCGCGTGGAGGCGCTGCAGGACGGTGATCGAACGGGAGGAAGCGGTGCAGGCGCCATCGGATTCGCGGAGCGAGGAAACCGGAGTCACCAGCTGGCAGACCATGGCCGATGGCCAGCGCCTGCTGTTGCGCGACTGGCCGCGACAGGGGGCGCGCGGGGCCGTGCTGTTCGTGCATGGCCTGGGCGAACACAGCGGCCGTTATGATCGCGTCGCCGCGTGGTTCAACCAGCGCGGCTATGCCGTGCGCGGCTACGACCAGCGTGGCCACGGGCAGTCGCCCGGGCGGCGCGGCGCGCTGCGCCATCGCGACGACCTGCTGGCGGACCTGGCGGCGGTCTATCAGGAGTACGCGCGCGCCACGCCGCACCAGCCGCTGCTGCTCGGCCACAGCATGGGCGGTCTGGTGGCCGCGCGAGCCGTGCTCGACGGCGCGCTGGCGCCGCCGGCGCTGGTGCTGTCCTCGCCGGCCCTGCGCACTCACGAATCGCCGCAGATGATCCGGCTGGCCGCGATACTCGGCCGCTGGCTGCCGAACCTGCCGCTGCGCAACGGGCTGGATGCCGGCAAGCTGTCGCACGATCCGCAGGTAGCCGCCGACTACCGCGCCGATCCGCTGCGCCACGGCTGGATCACCCCGCGGCTGGCCGATTTCATCTTCCGCGAAGGCGCCGCCTGCATCGCCGATGCCGCCGAGCTGGCCGTGCCCACCCTGCTGCTGGTGGCCGAGAGCGACGCACTGGTCGACCCCGCCGGCAGCCGTGCCTTCGCCAGGGCGGCGGCATCGAGCGGCCAACTGACCACGCGCTTCTTCGCCTCGCTGTACCACGAGCTGTTCAACGAAACCGAACCGGGCCGCGGCCAGGTGCTGATGCAACTGGGCGACTGGCTGGGTCGGCAGTTGCCTCGTTGAGAAAACGCGCGTGCCCGATCCGTGCCATCGGCCCGCCATGAATGGCGGCGATACTTCGATCCAATCTCAGGGAGAGACCACCATGTACGCACGATCGTTTGCGCGCTTTGCGCGGGTATGGCCAGTCCTGTTGTCGGGCCTGTTGCTGGTCGCCTGCGGGCGCGGCCATGACGGCCATCCGCCGACGCTGCAGGGTGCGCCGGGCACGGCCGCCTCGGCGGCGCCGGCGCCGGCCGCAACCAGCTTCGCCCTGCTTTCGGCCAGCTCCCGCAGCAGCGACTCGCGCACCGCGCTGACCCTGCGCTTCAACGCCGCGCTGGCCTCGGCGCAGGCGTTCGACACGCTGATCGCGGTGACCGGCCCGAACGGCGAGGTGGTCAGCGGCAGCTGGAGCCTCGACAACGACGGCAAGACGCTGAACTTCCCGTTCGTGCAGGCGAACACGCGCTACGCGGTGCAGCTGAAGGCCGGCCTGCTCGCCGCCGACGGCCGCACCCTCGGCCACGAGGTGAAGCACGACGTGTACTCCGGCAACCTGCCGGCGGCAGTCGGCTTCGCCTCGCACGGCAGCGTGCTGCCGGCGCGCGGCACCCGCGGCCTGCCGCTGGTGTCGATGAACGTGCACGACGCCGACGTGGAATTCTTCCGCGTGCGCGAGGACGCGCTGTCGGACTTGTTCTGCAGCTACCCGCGCAACGGCCATCGCGACAGCTACGAACTCGACCACGACGTGGCCTACTACAACAGCTGCGGCGAGGGCGACGAGCGGCGCAGCCGCATGCCGATCACCGGGATCGCCGATTCGGTCTACGCCAACCACTACACCCTGGGCGGCGAGCCGAACGAGCGCACCGTGACCTATCTGCCGGTGCAGAACATCAGGGAACTGGCGCAGCCGGGCGTATACATGGCGGTGGTCAAGGCCGGCGGCACGTTCAAGGACGGCTACGACACCGCCACCTTCTTCGTCAGCGACCTCGGCCTGCACCTGCGCGTGTACCGCGACAACGTGCTGCTGCACGTGGCCTCGCTGCGCGACGGCACGCCGGTGAATGCGGTGGACATCGAGATCCGCGACGCGGCCGGGCGCAGCAAGCTCAAGGCCACCACCGGCGCCGACGGCAATGCGCTGCTCGCGTACAAGGTCAGGGCCTCCGACGTGCTGGTGGCGCGCCACGGCAAGGACGTCTCGGTGCTGCCGTTCAACCGGCCCGCGCTGGACGTGTCCAATTTCGACATCAGCGGCCGCAAGCAGGCACCGTTCGAGGTGTACGCCTGGTCCGGCCGCGACCTGTACCGTCCCGGCGAGACGCTGCGCGCCTCGGCGCTGCTGCGCGACGACGACGGCAAGCCGATGAAGGCGCAGTCGCTGTTCGTGCGGGTGAAGCAGCCGGACGGCCGCACCCTGGTGGAACAGCGGCTGGAGCCGCAGCAGCTCAACTACTTCGAGCTGAGCCAGGCGATCCCGGCCGACGCGCCGACCGGGCTGTGGCAACTGGAGTTCCGCCTCGATCCTTCGGCCAAGGAGACCGTGCAGGCGTTCCCGTTCCACGTCGAGGAGTTCCTGCCCGAGCGGCTCAAGGTGGATCTGTCCAGCCCGCAGGCGCGACTGGCGCCGGGCGAGCCGCTGAAGCTGAAGGTCGCCTCCAGCTACCTGTACGGCGCGCCGGCCGACGGCAACCGCTTCACCGCGAAACTGCTGGTGGCGCCGGACGTGCATCCGCTGGAGAAGATGAAGGACACCTTCTTCGGCAACCCGCTGGTCGAGTTGCCGAAGAGCGCCGACGACGTGGTCGATGCGAAGCTCGACGCGCAAGGCGTGCTGGAGCAGGACGTGGCGCTGCCCGATGACGTGAAACCGGTCGCGCCGCTGGCGGTGACGCTGTCCGGCAGCGTGTACGAGAGCGGCGGCCGCGCGGTGACGCGGCTGCTCAAGCGCACCTACTGGCCGGCCGACGCGCTGGTCGGCGTGCGCCCGCTGTTCGATCCGAAGCAGGGCGCGGAGAGCGAAAGCCCGGTCGGTTTCGAGATCGTGCGCGCGAACGCGGACGGCGAGTTGGTCGCAGGCAGCCACCTGAAAGTGCGCCTGCAGCGTGAACTGCGCGATTTCTACTGGCTGTACGAGCGCGACGGCGGCTGGCAGTCGAATGCGAACCAGCGCCTGCAGCTGATCGAGGAAAAGGACGTCGACGTCGCCGCCGGCAAGTCGGCCCAGGTGGAATTCCCGGTGCAGTGGGGCAGCTACCGCGTCGAGGTGTACGACCCGGCCACCAAACTCACCACGGTGTTCCCGTTCTTCGCCGGCTACAGCTGGGACGACGAGAACCTGGGCAAGGAAGCGCGCCCGGACAAGGTCAAGCTGCAGCTGGACAAGGCGCGCTACCGCGCCGGCGACATCATGAAGGTCAGCGTGACGCCGCCGCACGACGGCCCCGGCGTGCTGCTGGTGGAATCGGACCACCTGCTCTACACGAAGAACATCGACGCGAAAGCCGGTGCCACCTTCGAGATCCCGGTGACCAAGGAGTGGGAGCGCCACGACGTCTACGTGACGGCGCTGGTGTTCCGCGGCGGCGAGGCCGCCGAGCACACCACGCCGGCGCGCGCGATGGGCGTGGAATACGTGGCGATGGACCGCAACGACCGGCGCATCCCGCTGAAGCTCGACGCGCCCGCGCTGATGCGTCCAGGCAATCCGCTAAAGGTCGGCGTGCAGGCCACCGGTCTGGCCGGGCAGAAGGCCTTCGTCACGCTGTCCGCGGTCGACCAGGGCGTGCTCAACATCACCGACTACCCGGTGCCCGACGCGTGGGCGTGGCTGTTCGCCAAACGTGCCTTGAGCGTGGATGCGTACGACCTGTACAGCCGCATCATCGAGGCGATGGACGGCGCCGAGGCGAAACTGCGCTACGGCGGCGACATGAGCGGTGCGGCGTTGCCGAAGGCCACCCGGCTCAACCCGAAGGTGCAGATCGTCGACCTGTTCACCGGCCCGGTGGCGTTCGACGCGCAGGGCAGGGCCACGCTGCACGTCGACGTACCCGACTTCAACGGCAGCCTGCGCCTGGCCGCGCTGGCGTACACCGACAGCCGCTACGGCAACGCCGACGGCGCGGTCACCGTGCGCGCGCCGCTGGTGGTCGAGCCGAGCACGCCGCGGGTGATGGCGGCCGGCGACCAGGCGATGATCAGCCTCGATCTGAAGAACCTGTCCGGCAAGGACGGCACCGCGAAAGTGAGCGTCAAGGGCGGCGGCCCGATCACGGTGGACAAGGCTGCGCAAAGCGTGTCGCTGAAGGACGGCGCCGGCACCACCCTGCACATGCCGGTCACCGCCGGCGCGGGCGCCGCGGTGGCGACGGTGGACATCCACGCCGAGCTCAACGATTACAGCGTGGACCGCCACTTCGAATTTGCGGTGCGCCCGGCCTGGCCGGAAACGGTAAGCACCACGCCCATGGCGCTGGAGGCGGGCAAGCCCGAGCACCTCGGCGCCGCCGCGATCGCCGGCCTGCTGCCGGCCACGGTGAACGCGCGGATCACCCTGAGCACCTTGCCGCCGCTGCCGTATGCGGCCGCGCTGCGCGACATGCTGCGCTACCCGTACGGCTGCATCGAGCAGACCACCAGCAAGGGCTACGCCGCGCTGATCCTGGACGGCCCCACGGCCAAGGCGCTGGGTGCGCAAGTGATGAGCGACGACGTGCGCAAGGCCGCGGTGGACGGCGCACTGTCGCGGATCGCCTCGTTCCAGGCCAGCAACGGCCACTTCAGCTTCTGGGGCGGCAGCAGTCCGATCGTCACCTTCACCACGCCGTACGTGGTCGACTTCATGCTGGACGCGCGCGACGCCGGCTTTGCGGTGCCGCAGGACGTGCTGCAGAAAGCGCTGCAGCGGCTCAACGACGACCTGCTCGCCGGCGGCCACCCGTACTACGAGTACGAGCAGCACGATCACCTGCGCCTCGCCGACGAGGCGTATTCCGGCTTCGTGCTGGCCCGCGTCAACCGCGCGCCGCTGGGCACGCTGCGCGCGATCTTCGACAACGAACGGCAGAAGCTGGTCGCGCCGCTGCCGCTGGTGCACCTGGGCATCGCGCTGAAGCTGATGGGCGACACCGAGCGCGCGCAGAAAGCCGTGGACGAGGCGTTCGCGTGGAGCAAGGAGCGCCCGTGGTACGTCGGCGACTACGGCTCTGACCTGCGCGACCTGGCGCTGATGGTCGCGCTCACCCACACCTACGGCATGAGCAAGCCCGCCTACGACGCCAGGCTGGTCGACTGGGCGCGCAACGCTAGCGCGAACGTGCGCCAGCGCCAGCAGCAGGACAAGGATTACCGCTGGTCGTGGTCGTACCTGAGCACGCAGGAGCAGGCGGCGATCGCCCGCGTGGCGGCGGCATTCGATGCGAAAAGCAATGCGCCGCTGGCCGCCACGCTCACGGTGAACGGCAAGACCGAATCTGCCCCGGACCAGCGCGTGTGGAGCCGCGCGCTCAGCGTGGCCGAGCTCAACGCCGGGGTCAGCGTGCAGCCGACCAGCGACGCGGCGATCTTCGCCACGCTCGACGTCGCCGGCATCCCACGGCAGGCACCGCCGGCCGACGACAGCCAGATCGACGTGCGGCGCAGCTACTTCACCACCGACGGCAAGCCGTGGAGCGGCAGCCAGCTGAAGGAGGGCGACACGCTGATCGTCGAACTGAGCATCGAGGCGCGCATGAACGTTCCCGACGCCCTGGTCACCGACCTGCTGCCGGGCGGCCTGGAAGTGGAGAACCTCAACCTCGGCGGCGCGCAGTCGTGGTCCGGCGTGGTGGTCGACGGCATCGAGCTGGACCAGCACGCCGCCGCCGCGCAGATCGTGCACGAGGAGTACCGCGACGACCGCTACGCCGCCGCGCTGAACCTCAGCCGCGGCGACAAGGCCCGCGTGTTCTACCTGGTGCGCGCGGTGACGCCGGGCACCTACACCGTGCCGCCGCCGCTGGTCGAGGACATGTATCGCCCGGCGGTGCGCGGCATCGGCAAGGTCGAGCCCGCGAAGATCACCGTGGTCGAACCGTAACGCCACCGCGCATGCATATGTGTGTGTAGGAGCCCGCTGGCGGGCGATGCCCTTGCTCTGATGTCCGGTTCGGAAATTCAAGACAAGAGCATCGCCCGCCAGCGGGCTCCTACAACAAAGGGCGCATGAACACTCCAGTTTCCACAACCGGTTCCCGCGCATGGCGCTGGCTGCACGCCAGCGGCATCGCCGTGGCCGTGCTGCTGCTCGTCGCCTTCGCCCTCGACCGTCTGTTCCCGTTGCGCCTGCCCGCCCCCGACACCGGCAGCACCGTGGTGCTGGCGCGCGACGGCACGCCGCTGCGCGCGTTTGCCGACAGCGACGGCGTGTGGCGTTACCCGACCACGGCGAAGCAGGTCTCGCCGCTTTATCTCAAGGCATTGCTCACCTACGAGGACCGCTGGTTCTACCGCCATCCCGGCGTCAATCCCTACGCCTTGCTGCGCGGTCTCGCCGGCGGCCTGCGCCATGGCCGCATCGTTTCGGGCGGTTCGACGCTGACCATGCAGGTGGCGCGGATCATCGAACCGATCCCGCACAGCTTCCGCGGCAAGCTGGTGCAGATCTTCCGCGCGCTGCAGCTGGAAGTGCACCTGAGCAAGTCGCAGATCCTCGACCTGTACCTCAACCACGCGCCGTTCGGCGGTCCGATCGAAGGTGTCGAGGCGGCCTCGTGGGCGTACCTGGGCAAGCCGGCCAGCCGGCTGTCGCACGCCGAGGCGGCGCTGCTCGCGGTACTGCCGCAATCGCCGAGCCGGCTGCGGCCGGACCGCCACCCCGAGGCGGCGCGCGCCGCGCGCGACAAGGTGCTGCGCCGCATGCGCGACCTCGGCGTGTGGAGCGCGGCGCAGGTGCGCGACGCGGCGATCGAACCGGTGGTGGCGCGTTCGCTGCGCGCGCCGTTGTCCGCGGCCTTGCTGGCCGAACGCCTGCACCGGCAGCAACCGCAGGCGCGGCGCATCGCCAGCACCATCGACGCGAACCTGCAGCGCGCGGCCGAGGACCGGGTCAGTGCGTATCTCGCACGCCTGCCGGCACACACGTCGGCGGCGCTGCTGGTGGTCGACAACGCGACGCTGGAGGCGCGCATCTACGTCGGCACCAGCGACTTCGCCGATCCGCAGCGGCATGGCTACATCGACATGGTGAACGCGCCGCGCTCGCCCGGCTCGACGCTGAAGCCGTTCCTGTACGGCCTGGCGCTGGACGACGGCCTGATCCACTCGCAGAGCCTGCTGGTCGACGCGCCGCAGGATTTCGGCGGCTACAAGCCGGGCAATTTCGACGAGGCGTTCTCCGGCCCGGTCAGCGCCGCCGAGGCGCTGCAGCGCTCGCTCAACGTGCCGGCGGTGGACGTGCTGGATCGGGTCGGGCCGAACCGCTTCGTGGCGCGGCTGGCCAATGGCGGGGTCGACCTCGGCCTGCCTGCGGGGGCGCAACCGAACCTGTCGATCATCCTCGGCGGCGCGTCCACGCGGCTGGAGAACCTGGTCGGCGCGTACACCGCGTTCGCCAACGGCGGCATCGCCGGCACGCCGCGCTACACCACGGAACAACCGGCGCGAGCGCGCCGGCTGCTGTCGCCCGGCGCGGCGTGGATCATCCGCGACATCCTCGCCAGCAACCCGGCCGACGTCGAGGGCGGCCCGCTCGCCGGCGCGATCAACCGGCACGCCACGGTGGCGTGGAAGACCGGCACCAGCTACGGCTACCGCGACGCCTGGTCGATCGGCGTCACCGACCGCTGGACCGTCGGCGTGTGGATCGGCCGCCCGGACGGCACGCCGTCGCCGGGCCAGTACGGCGCGGTGACCGCCTTGCCGCTGCTGTTCCAGATCGTCGACATGCTGCCCTCGCGCGGCGGCCACGCGCGTGCGCAGCCGGCCAGCGTCAGCCGGCGCGACATCTGCTGGCCGCTGGGCGGCGCGGCGGAGAACACCCCGCCCGACCTGTGCCGCCAGCGCCGCACCGCCTGGGTGCTCGACGCCGCCTTGCCGCCCACCTTCGCCGAACGCGATCTCGGCGCGTGGTCCGCCGGCCTGCTCCGCTTGCGCGTCAATGCGAAAGGCCAGCGCCTCAGCGGCGCCTGCCACGCCGCGCACGAACGCACGATCCAGCTCGCGCGCTGGCCCGCGCTGGCCACGCCGTGGCTCCGCGTCGACGACCGCGCCGCCGCGGCGCTGCCGCCGCTCGCCCCCGGCTGCGCACCCGATTCGCTGGACCGCGCCATGCCGATCCGCATCACCGGCCTGGCCAGCGGCGTCACCCTGCGCCGCGCGCCGAACAGCGACCAGCCGCTGCGCGTGACCCTGCGCGCGCTCGGTGCCGAAGGCGACGTGCAGTGGCTGCTCGATGGCCGCCTGCAAGGCAGCAGCGTGGGCGCCGCCGCCCAAACCCTGGTACTTCGCCGGCCCGGCCCGCACACCGTCACCGCCCTGACCCGCGACGGCGCCTTCAGCGCCGTGCGCTTCCACGTGGCGGACTGAAATCGCGCCGGCGTGAACCTCGCGCCGCCGGCGTGGTCAACGAGCCGCACGACCTGGCGAATTGCGCGCCAGAATGGCAACCGGGCGTCGTGTTGCCGCGTTCTCCCCGTACCGGAGTCTCCATGCGCATCCTGCTGGTGGAAGACGATCCCTCCATCGCCGAGGGCATCCGCGCCTCGCTGCGCCAGGGCGGCCACGCCGTCGACCACGTGGCGGACGGCAGCCAGGCCGACGCCGCGCTGCGCGATCACGGCTACGACCTGCTGGTGCTGGACCTGGGCCTGCCGGGGCTGGATGGCAGCGAGGTGCTGCAGCGCCTGCGCCGCCGCGGCAAGGGCCTGCCGGTGCTGGTGGTGACCGCGCGCGACGGCCTGGCCGAACGCATCCGCGTGCTCGACCTCGGCGCCGACGACTACCTGGTCAAGCCGTTCGCGCTGAGCGAGTTCGAGGCGCGCGTGCGCGCCTTGCTGCGCCGGGCCAGCAGCCAGGGCAAGCCGGAACTGCAACTGGGCCGGCTGCGGCTGGACCTGCCCGGCCACCGCGCCTGGGTCGATCGCCGGCCGCTGGAGTTGACCGCGCGCGAGTTCGGCCTGCTCGAAGCGCTGGCGCTGCGCGCCGATCGCGTCACCAGTCGCGCGCAACTGATCGAGGCGCTGTGCGACTGGGACCAGGAGCTGACCGACAACGGGCTGGACATCGCCATCCATCGCCTGCGCCGCAAGCTGGACGGCAGCGGCACCGGCGTGCGCACCATCCGCGGCCTCGGCTATCTGCTGGAGGAGCTGGCCGACGCCGGCGGCGCCGCATGAAACGCCCCGCGCCCGCGCGCCCCAGCCTGCGTCGGCGACTGCTGGTGTTCCTGCTGATCCCGATGGCGACGCTGCTGCTGCTTGATGCGCTGCTGAGCTACGGCGTGGCGCTGGGCTACGCCAACCGGGTGCACGACCGCGACCTCGCCGACGATGCGCGCACCCTCGCCAAGCTGCTGCAAAGCAACCCGCTGGGCGGCCGGCTGTCGCGGCAGGCGCGCTTCCTGCTCGAATACGATCCGGACGGGCGCAGCTACTTCAGCGTGCGCAGTTCCAGCCAGGGCCTGCTCGCCGGCGACGACCGGCTGGCCGCGCCACCGACGCCGCCCGCCGAAGGCGTTCCCGCGTTGTACGACACCCGCCTGGACGGCCACGCGCTGCGAGCGGCCACCGTGCGCGAAGACATGCCGGGCGATGCCGCCGGCCAGCTCACCGTGACCGTGGCCGAGACGCTGCACGATCGTCGCGAACAGGCCCGCGAGATCCTGTTGCTGGCGGTGGTGATGCAGACCCTGCTGATCGCCTGCGTGCTGTCGCTGGTCTGGTTCGGCGTGCGTCGCGGCCTGCGCGTGCTCGATCCGCTGACCGCGCGGCTGGCCGCCCGTTCCAGCGAGCTCACCCCGATCGACGGCCCGGACGTGCCGCAGGAGATCCAGCCGCTCACGCGCACCATCGACGCGCTGTTCGGCCGCCTGCGCGACATGCTGGCGCTGCACGACCGCTTCATCGCCGATGCCGCGCACCAGCTGCGCACGCCGCTGGCCGGCCTGAGCCTGCACGCCGACCGCGCGCTGGCCGATCCCAGCCCGGCGAACCAGGCCGACGCGCTCGCCCATATCCAGCGGTTGACCCGGCGCGCCGCGCGCACCGCCTCGCAATTGCTGGCGCTGACCCGCGCGCAGGCGGCGCCGCCGGAGGGTGGCGAGCAGCGCCTGATCGACCTGGCCCGGCGGGTGCCCGAGATGGTCGCCCAGCGCGTGCACGAGGCGATCCGCGCGGGCATCGACCTCGGCTACGAGGGCGGCACGGCGCCGTTGTGGGTGCTCGGCGAACCCGCCGGCGTGCAGGATCTGCTCGACAACCTGATCGACAACGCGGTGCGCTACGCCGGCCGCGGCAGCGAGATCACCGTGCGACTGCGCGCGCGCGACGACGGCGGCGCCAGCCTGCTGGTCGAGGACAACGGCCCGGGCGTGCCGCCGGACCTGCTGCCGCGCCTGAGCGAACGCTTCTTTCGCGTCGGCGCCAGCGCCGAGCCCGGCAGCGGGCTGGGCCTGGCCATCGTGCAGCACATCGCCGGCCGCCATGGTGCCGAGCTGCTCTTCCGCAACATCGAGCCGCACGGCCTGCAGGTGGCCGTGCACTTTCCGCCGCCGCCCGCCGCGGTGGGCGCGCCGCCATGAACACCGCCGTGGCCGGCGCCGCGGGCGATAAGGCCGGCGAAAGATTCGCACACCACAATGGGGCTCCGACTTCTGCCCCGGCGCCCGCGCACGTCCTGCGCGGCCCGCCGCCATGGAACATGCCCGCCGAGTTCGCCCGCCTGAACCCCGCTGCATCCGGCCCGTGCAGGCGCCTCCGCCCGCTGCTGTGCGCGCTGCTGCTGTGCGCATTGGCCGGCTGCGCCGAACCGCTGCCGAAGCTGGCACCGCCGCAGTCCGCCCAGTGGCGGCATGCGACCGCCTCCGCGCCGGCGGCGGCGACCGACCCGGCGCTCTGGTGGCATGCGTTCCACGATCCGGCGCTCGATGCGCTGGTCGAGCGCGCGCTGGCCGACAACCTCGACGTGGCGCAGGCGGTCGAGCGCCTGCGCGCGGTGCGCATCCTGCGCCGGCACGCGACCGATCGCTACCGGCCCGGCCTTTCCGCACGCACCGGCGACGCGGTCGACCCGGACGCCAGCGCCTCGTTCTTCGTCGCCGGCTTCGATGCCAGCTGGGAACTGGGCCTGTTCGGCCGCGCCGAGGGCAGTCGCCGCGTGGCGCAGGGCGAGCTGGACGCCGGTGTCGCCGACCTGCGCGCGGCGCGGGTCAGCCTGGTCGCCGAGGTGGTGCGCGAATGGATCGGCCTGCGCACCGCGCAACGACAGGAGCAAGGGCTGCAGCAGGTGGCCGCCGAGCGCGCGCGCGCCTGGCAGTTGCTGCAGGCACGCCAGCGCCTGCAACTGGCCGCACCCGCCGCGGTGGATCAGGCCGCGGCCGCCAGCGCGCAAGCCGAGGCCGCGCTGGCGGCGCCGCGTCAGGCGATCGACGCCAGCGCCCAGCGGCTGGCCGTGCTGCTCGGTCGCGAGCAACCCGATCCGGCCTGGCTGCAGCCCGCGCCGCCACCCGAACTGGGTGCGTGGCGGCTCGGCGCCACCCCGGCCGACCTGC
Organism: Rhodanobacter sp. UC4443_H10; assembly: GCF_052978325.1. NCBI lineage: Bacteria > Pseudomonadati > Pseudomonadota > Gammaproteobacteria > Lysobacterales > Rhodanobacteraceae > Rhodanobacter > Rhodanobacter sp. UC4443_H10. Next base: position 2,859,201 of record NZ_CM129668.1, read on the forward strand.
TGCGCACGCGCCCGGAAATCGCCCGCGCCGAGGCCGACGTGCTGCGCGCCGCCGGCGAACTGGCGCTGGCCCACGCCGACATGTTCCCCAGCATCGGCATCGGCGGCTCGCTGGTGTGGGCCACCGACATCAACAACAACCACCGCTTCTCCACCACTCCCAACGCGATCGCCTCGCTCGGCCCGATCATCAGCATCCCGCTGTTCGACTGGGGCATGCGGGTGGCGGCGCACCACGCCAGCGCGCACCAGCTCAAGGCCAGCGTGCTGGCCTATCGGCAGGCGGTGCTGCAGGGCGTGGCCGAGGTGGAGACGGCGCTCGGCAGCCTGCACCAGCAGAGCGAGCGCGAGCGCCACGACCAGGCCGCGTGGCAGGCGTTGCAACACGCCGACCAGGTGCTGCGCCAGCGCGTCGCGCTGCACCTGGACAGCCCGCTGCAGCAGATCGACAGCCGCATCGCCGCGACCCAGGCGGCGCTGGAACTGGACGACGCGCGGGCCGCCCGCGCTCTGGCCTACGTGGCCTTGTTCAAGGCGCTCGGCGGCGCGCCGCCTCCGGCGGCAACGACGGCGCCGACCGCCGCGGCCAGTGCAGCGGCGCCGCGCTGATGGTCGCCCTCGCGCGCAAGACGCTGGTCTACGAATGGCGCCGGTTCCTGCCGGCGATGCTGGCGGTCGGCTTCGCCGGCCTGCTGCAACTGCTGCAGATCGCGCTGGTGCTGGGCATCTTCGGCAGCACCAGTGTGTACGTCACCGGTTCGGCGGCCGAGGTCTGGGTGGGTTATCCCGGCACGCAGAGCGTCGGGCTCGGCCGCGCGATCGACGCGGACGTGGCCTCGCACCTGCAGATGGACCCGCAGGTGCAGCGGGTCGAGCCGTACCTGTGGGTCGATGGCGACTGGCGCGGGCCGCGCGAGACCGGCGGCGTCTCGGTGTTCGTCTCCGGCATCGACCCGGCCGCCGACGGCCTGATGTTCGCGAAGGTGCTGCCGCCCGCGTTGCGCGCACGGCTGGCCGAACCCGATGCCATCGTCATCGACCGCTCCGCGCTGGACCAGCTCGGCGTGGACGTCGGCCAGAGCGCCACCATCAACGGCCACCGGGTGCGCGTGGTGGGCATCGGCAGCGGGCTGCGCGCGCTGGGCGGGGTCAACGTGCTGTGTTCGCTGGAAACCGCGCGCGAGCTCGACAACGATCCCACCGACACCGGCCCGACCTACCTGGTGGCGAAGCTGCGCGATCCGGCGCAGGCCGAGGCGGTGGCCGCGCGCCTGCGCGGCGCCACCGCGTTCGGCCCGTACACCGCCTGGAGCGCGCGCGATTTCGCCAAGCGCTCGGTGCGCTACTGGCTGTTCGACACCGGCGCCGGCGCCGGCGTGCTGTTCCTGGCCGGCATCGTGTTCCTGGTCGGCACCGTGATCACCAGCCAGACCCTGATCGCCGCGGTCAACGGCTCGGTGCGCGAGTACGCCACGCTCAACGCGCTCGGCGTGGGCGTCGGCGCGCTGCGCAAGGTGGTGCTGGAGCAGGCGTTCTGGGTCGGCGCGCTGGGCCTGCTCGGCGCCAGCGTGCTGGGCATCGTGCTGATGCTGCTGGCGCGCAGCCAGGACGTGCCGGTGGTGCTCAACGTGGCGGCGGCGCTGGGCTGCATCGTGCTGGTGATGGGGCTGGCCGCCGTGTCCGGGCTGGCCGCGATGCGCAGCCTGCGCCGCGCCGATCCGGCCAACCTGCTGCGATGAGCGCGATGCCCGCCACCACCGAAACCGCGCGCGTGCCGTCGCTGCAGGCCGACAACGTCAGCAAGGCGTTCGTCTCCGGCAACCAGCGCACGCAGGTGCTGGACGGCCTGTCGCTGAGCATCCATGCCGGCGAACTCACGTTGATCTCCGGCCCGTCCGGCTGCGGCAAGAGCACCTTGCTGGCGGTGCTCAGCGGCCTGCAGAAGGTGGACGGCGGCCGCGTGCGCGCGCTCGGCAGCGAGCTGGGCCAGCTCGACCTGCGCGCACTCGAGCGCTTCCGCCTGCAGCACACCGGCTTCGTGTTCCAGGGCTTCAACCTGTTCCCCGCGTTGAATGCGTTCGAGCAGGTCGAGCTGCCGCTGAACCACATGGGCCTGTCGCGCGACGAGGCGCGCCGGCGCGCGCGGCAATCGCTGGAGGAGGTCGGGCTGGCGCATCGCATGCGGCTGCGTCCGTCCGAACTGTCCGGCGGCGAGAAGCAGCGCGTGGCGATCGCCCGCGCATTGGCCAAGCAGCCGGAGCTGCTGTTCGCCGACGAGCCGACCAGCGCGCTGGATGCCGCCAACGGCCAGGTCATCATCGACATCCTGCATCGCATCGCGCACGCCCACGGCACCACCGTGCTGTGCGTCAGCCACGACCCGCGGCTGGTCGTCCACGCCGACCGCGTGCTGGCGATGGAGGACGGCCGCATCCTCAGCGACCGGCGCCCCGCGGCACCGGCCATCGATCCCCAGGAACCCGCCCCATGACCTCGCTCGCACCGCATTCCCCGCACCGCCGCGCGCTCCGGTTTGGCATCCTCGCGCTGGGCGTCGCCGGGCTGCTCGGCGGCTGCTCGCAGCCGGGCGACGCGCCGGCCGGCGCCGCCGCACCGGTCGCCCGTTACGCCGCGGTGGCGCGTGGCCGGATCGACATCCAGGGTGGCCTGCTGGAACTGTCGATGCCGCGCGAAGGCGTGCTCGCCACGGTGGCGGCGCACGAGGGCGACCGCGTGAAGCGGGGCCAGTTGCTGGCCGCACTGGATACGCACCCGGCGCAGCTGGCGGTGGACGCCGCACAGGCGCAACTGGAGCAGGCGCAGGCCCAGCTCAAGCTGCTCGGCGTCAAGCAGCAGGCGGCGCGGCAGCGCGCGCAGCGCCTGGCCGCCGCCGCGGCTGCCGGCGCCGGCGACGGCCAGAGCGCCGACGATGCGCGCGAGGCGGCGGCCCAGCTCGACGCCGAGCAACTGGCCGCGCGCGCCGCGCAGGACATGGCCACGCAGAAGCTGCAGGAGGCCCGCTATGAGTTGCAGCAGCGCAGCCTGCACGCCCCGTTCGACGCCCAGGTGGTGCACGTGGCGGCGCAGCCCGGGGCGAGCGTGTCGCCGGGCTCCGGCGCGCTGTTCACCCTGCTGCCGGACAAGCCGCGCATCGTGCGCGCCGAGCTCAACGACAGCTTCGTCGGCGCGGTCCACCCCGGCATGCCGGCCGAGGTCAGCGCCGACAGCGACCGCGACGGAAGCCACTGGGCCGCGCACGTGCTGCGCATCGGCCAGGTGTACGGCCCGGCCACGCTGGAGAACGACCCGCAGGTGCGCGCCAACGCACGCACCGTGGAGTGCGTGCTGACCTTCGACCAGCCGTCGTCGCTGCGCATCGGCCAGCGCGTGGTGGTGCGTTTCGACAAGCCCGCCGGTGCGGCGAAAGACTGAGGAAACCGCCCCCGGCGATCATGCTGGCGGCAAACCGCCACGATTCCGTCCCGCCAGGCCTGCGCGTGATCCAGCAAACCGACTTCTTCCTCGAGGGTGGCCGCCGCGGCGTGCTGCTGATCCACGGCCTCACCGGCACGCCGATGGAAATGAAGCTGCTCGGCAAGGGCCTGAACCGCGCCGGCTTCACCGTGCACGGCATGCAGCTGGCCGGGCATTGCGGCAGCGCCGACGACCTGCTCGCCACCGGCTGGCACGACTGGTACGCCAGCGTGCAGCAGGCCGCCGACGACCTGCTCGGCAAGGTCGATCAGCTGTTCGTCGGCGGCCTGTCGATGGGCGCGCTGCTGGCGTTGAAACTGGCCGCCGATCGTCCGGGGCAGGTCGCCGGCGTGGGCGTGTACGGCGCCACCTTCCGCTACGACGGCTGGAGCATTCCGCCGCTGGCTCGGCTGTCGTTCATGCTGCCGCTGCTGAAGAAACTGGGCATCGGCCGCGGCCGCAGCTTCATGGAGCAGCCGCCCTACGGCATTCGCGACGAGCGCCTGCGCGCCCAGGTCAGCGCGGCGATGCTCGGCGGCGACAGCGCCGCCGCGGGCCTGCCCGGCAACCCGTGGTACTCGCTGGCGGAGATGTACGGCCTGGCCGCCAGCGTGCGCCGCCAGCTGCCGCAGGTGACCGCGCCGTGCCTGGTCGCCCACGCCAGCGACGACGACGTGGCCAGCCCGAAGAACGCCGAGCTGGTGGTGCGCGCGGTCAGCGCGCCGACCGAGCTGCTGCTGCTCGACGACAGCTACCACATGATCACCATCGACAAGCAGCGGCGCACCCTGATCGAGCGTTCGGCGGCGTTCTTCGACGGCATCGCCGCATCGCGCGCGGCCGCCTGACCATGCCGGCGGCGGGCGCCATCTCTCCCCTCGTCGCCAGTCTCTGGCTGCTCAACATCGTGCTCGACACCGGCGGCCAGCTGGCGTTCAAGGCGGCGGCGGGCGACCCGACGGCCGGCGACGGCCTGGCGCGCTGGAAGTACATGGCGTCGCGGCCGTGGCTGTGGCTCGGCATCGGCAGCTACGTGGCCGAGTTCCTGGTGTGGATCGCCTTCCTGTCGCTGATCCCGCTGTCCGAGGGCGTGCTGCTCGGCTCGATCAACATCGTGGCGATCATGCTGGCCGGGCGCTTCCTGTTCGGCGAGAGACTCACCCGGCTGCGCGTGGCCGGCATCGCGCTGGTCACGCTGGGCGTGGCGATCGTGGGACTGGGCGCATGAAGCGCTTCTACCTGTTCGGCTTCCTGCTGCTGATGGGCTTCGACACCCTCGCGCAGATCAGCTTCAAGTATGCCGGCACCCAGGCGCTGCCGGTGGAGGCGAGCCTGGCGTGGCTGCTGCGCGTGTTCGGCCAGCCGTGGGTGTACGGCGCGGTGGTCGGCTACGTCGGTGCGTTCTTCACCTGGATGGCGCTGCTGAAACACGCGCCGATCGGCCCGGCCTTCGCCGCCTCGCACCTGGAAGTGGTCTCGGTGATGCTGCTGTCGGTGTGGCTGTTCGACGAACACCTCACCGCCGCCCGCGTGCTTGGCGCGATCGCGGTCCTCGCCGGCATCGTCTGCCTCGGGCTGGCCGAGAGCCGCGAGCACGCGCCGGAAGCGGCCGTCATCTGAACGCAGGCCACGCGCTGCCCATGCTGCCCCGCCGCCGCCACGAATTGCCGCCCACCGCCGGCCTGCCGCTGCAGCTGGCCGACCTGCGCCCCGGTGCGCCGACGCTGGCCGCCGACGTCGCCGCGCTGCTGGGCTTGCCGCCGCTGTCACTGACCTGCTCCGGCACCGCCGCACTTCTGCTTGCGCTTGCCACGCTGCGTGAACTGCAGCCGCAACGCCGTCGCGTGGTGGTGCCGGCCTTCACTTGCCCGCTGGTGGCGATCGCCGTGCGGCAGGCGGGACTGGAACTGCAATTGTGCGATCTCGCGCCCGGCCACCATGACCTGGACCCGGCCGCGCTGCGTGCCGCCTGCGACGAACGCACGCTGGCGATCGTGCCGACCCATCTCGGCGGCCGCGTCGCCGACGTCGACGCCGCGCTCGCCGTCGCGCACGAGGTCGGCGCCTACGTGATCGAGGACGCCGCGCAGGCGCTGGGTGCCCGCCGCGACGGCGCCAGCGTGGGCCTGGCCGGTGACGTGGGCTTCTTCAGCCTGGCCGCCGGCAAGGGTCTGTCGATCTACGAAGGCGGCCTGCTCACCGCGCGCGATCCCGCGCTGCGCGAGCGGCTGGCCGATGCGGCGGCGTGCGTGCCGCGGCAGTCCGGCTGGGAATGGCGCCGGTGTTTCGAACTGTTCGGCTACGCCGCGCTGTACCGGCCATGGGGGTTGCGGCTGGCCTATGGCAATCCCTTGCGCCGCGCGCTGCGCCGCGGTGACGAGATCGCCGCGGTGGGCGACGATTTCCCGCCGACGATCCCGCTGCATCGCGTCGGCCGCTGGCGGCAGGCGGTGGGCGCGCATGCCGCTGCGCGCCTGCCGGCGTTCCTGGCGCACACCGCCGCGCAGGCGCAACGCCGGCTGTCGCGACTGCGCGACATCCCCGGCGTGCAGGTGCTGGATGACCCGCCGCACGCCCGCGGCACCTGGCCGTTCTTCCTGCTGCTGCTGCCCGACCAGCGCCGCCGCGATGCCGCGCTGGCGCAACTGTGGCAAAGCGGCCTCGGCGTCAGCCGCCTGTTCATCCACGCCCTGCCCGACTACCCCTACCTCGCCGGCGTGGTTCCTGCCGCGGATGTGCCGCGCGCGCGCGACTTCGCCGCGCGCAGCCTCACGGTCGGCAACAGCCCGTGGATGGACGCGGCGGATTTCGAGGCGATCTGCGGCGTGCTGGAGGCGGTGCTGCGCTGAGACGCTGACGATGGCGCTCCCGTCGTCATTCCCGCTTTCGCGGGAATGACGCCATCGGCAGGTTCGCGATCGCCGCCAGCAACTGCACGTTCAGCGCATGCTGCTGCGCCTGCCAGCCGGCGAGCTGCGCGGGGTCGACCGCCGGCTGCGCGTCCATCGCGGAGAGCTTGCGCTTCCACCAGCTGCGATAGTGGTAGTGCGAGATCTCGCCGTTGATGTCGCTGCCGACCAGGCCGCGACGCAGGCTGCCGACCAGCGCCAGCGCGTGGTCGAGTTGCAGCCGGCCCTGGTCCCAGTTCGTGCGCGCCACCTCGGGTGCGAACACGTCCTTGTCGATCGACAGGTAGCTCGGCAGCGTGTGGGCACGCTGGCTTTCGACGAAGGCATCGAGCATGGCCTCCGCCGTGTCGAAGCCATGGAACGCCGGCGCCAGCCCGAGTCGCCGCGACCAGCCGGTATCCACGCCGATGCTCCAGTAGCTCAGCCTGCCGCGCCGCAATGGCGTCAGGTAGTTCTCCCACGCATGCCCGGCGCCGATGTCGGCGGAGGTGATGCCGAGCACGTGCACGTGGCTCACCTGCGGCAGCAGCGCCACGCGGCGCACCCACGAACCGCAATGGACGCCGAACGGGAAGCGCATGTTGTCCGGGTGGTTGTCCAGCACCACCACCTGGAACGGCGCGTTGCCGCGCAGGCGCGCGATCAGCGGCCAGCTCAGGTGGTGGAAGTCGCCGCTGCCGGTGAACACGGTGCCGTGGCTCGTCGGCAACAGCTCGTCGAGCACGCGCGCGAAGCGCCGCATCGTCGCCAGCGAACAGCCGAAGCGGATCGACTCCTGCCAGCGTTCCAGCGGCAGCACCAGCCGGTCGCGCAGGGGGCCGACGGAGTGGTCGATGTCCAGCACGATCGGCTGGTTCGAAAGCTCACTCATCGGCACTCGCCTCCCGCCACTGGCGGTCGCTTTCGAAATGACCGCCGAGGCGGCGCAGCAAGGCGCGCAGCAGCGGGTTGCGCGCGTACACCGCGTGGCGGGTGAAGCTCATCCGCGCGCCGAGAAAGGCTTTCACTTCCGGATCGGTCCAGCCGGCCACGTAATGCGTCAGCCCGCGCTGGCGCGCGTGCTCGAGGTTGTGCATCCAGCTGACGAAGTACAGGTTGTGCTCGCGCGCCTGCGGATAGGCAAAACCGACGTACTTGTCGATCAGCTTGCCGGCGTGTTCGTAGCAGAGGTTCCAGCCGATCATCGCGCCTCCGTGGCGGTAGACGAACACCACGCCGCCGCTGGCGGCATCCTGCAGCAGGGTGCGGAAGAAGGCCGCGGTGGGTCGGTCGAAGTGGATCGTGCTTTGCGCGTAGACGTTGTCGAACAGCGCGTGGAACGCCGCCAGCGTCGCCTCGTCGCGAAAGCGCGCGTCGCCGGTCGGCACCGCCTCGACCTCCAGCGCGGCCCGCGCACGCAGTTTGCGCCGGATGTTCTTCCGCCGGCCGTGCGACAGGCGCGCCAGGTACTCGTCCTCCGAGTCGAAGTCGATCGGCACCCAGGCCAGCGCCTGGCCCTCCAGCAGCACGAAACCCGCGGCCGCGCAGGCGCCGGCGAAGGCGTGCGCATACGCGTTGTCGGCGTCGCCGAGCAAGGGCGAGTCGTGCGCGATGTCCTTCACGATCAGCAGCCGGCACTGGCGCCCGAAGGCGGCCTTCAGGCCCTGCGCCAGCGCCGCGGGCGCCACCCCCGGCGGCAACGGCGCGTACTCGGTCACGGTGCTGCCGGCGAAGCGTGTGCGCCAGCGCAGCAGCGCCCGCCAGTGGCGGTACAGCGGCAGCGCGGCCACGCGGCGGCGCAGCGCGTCGTCGGCGGTGGTCAGCAGGTCGAACGGCGCCACGAAGGCCGGCATGCCCTGCGGCGAGCGGTCCACCGCGAAACCGGCCGGCGGTTCGGCCGTGAACGCCGCCAGCAGCGCCTCCGGCTCCAGTTGCGCAATGAAAGGCATGAGTAAGCGAGCGTGCCTAGACTGGGGCCGTCAGCTTGCGTCAGCCACCTTGCGCCAGCCTTCCATTGCCGCCTGCCACCCGGGACATGCCATGAATGCCACCACCCAGCAGCAAGTGTTCGAGATCATCGCCAAACAGGCCAAGACCGACGTCGCCAACGTGAAACCCGACTCCACCCTGAAGGACCTGGGCATCGCCTCGCTGGAGGCGATCGAGTTGATCTTCGACATCGAGGAGCACTTCAACATCAACTTCCCCGACCAGCAGGGCGCCAACTTCGACCGCGACACCGCGCAGAGCCTGGTCGACGCGGTGGACAAGGCGCTGGCCGACAGGGCCGGCGCCGGTGAAGGAGCCGCCTGATGCAAGCTCTGCCGCTGCGCCGCGTGGTGATCACCGGCATGGGCGCGATCAGCCCGCTCGGCGTCGGCGCCGCGGCGCTGTGGCAAGGCCTGCGCGAAGGGCGCAGCGCGATCGGTCCGCTGCGCCACCCCGACGCCGAACGGCTGCGCGTGAAGGTCGCCGCGCAGGTACCCGCCAGCTTCGATCCGGCGGCCAATCTCGACGAGCGCATCCTGCCCACGCTCGACCGCACCTCGGAATTCGCGCTGCACGCCGCGCGCGAGGCGGTGGCGCAATCCGGGCTGGAGTTCGCCAATCGCGGGCTCGGCCTGCGCACCGCGGTGGTCGTCGGCACCGGCGTCGGCGGCGAGACCACCCAGGACGAGCAGAGCCGGCGCCTGTACGGCGAGAACGCCCAGCGCGCGCACCCGCTCACCATCGTGCGGCTGATGACCAACGCCTCGGCCAGCCAGATCAGCATCGCCTGGGGTTTGCGCGGCCCCACCTTCGCCGTGGCCAGCGCCTGCGCCTCGGCCAACCACGCGATCATCCAGGCCGCGCAGATGATCCGCTGTGGCATGGCCGACGCCGCCGTCACCGGCGGCACCGAGGCCTGCCTCACCTACGGCGCGCTGCGCGCGTGGGAAGCCATGCGCGTGCTGGCCGACGACACCTGCCGCCCGTTCAGCGCCAACCGGCGCGGCCTGGTGCTGGGCGAGGGCGCCGCCATCTTCGTGCTGGAATCGCTGGAACATGCGCGCTCGCGCGGCGCCACCATCCTCGCGGAACTGGCCGGCAGCGGCATGACCGCCGACGCCAGCGACATCGTGATGCCCAGCGCCGAAGGCGCCGCGAACGCGATGCGCCAGGCACTGGACGACGCCGGCCTCGCGCCGCAGGACGTCGACTACATCAACGCCCACGGCACCGGCACCCAGGCCAACGACGTCACCGAGACCAAGGCGATCCGCCTCGCCTTCGGCGAACACGCCGACCGCCTCGCGGTGTCCTCCACCAAGTCCATGCACGGCCACGCCCTCGGCGCCTCCGGCGCACTGGAACTGATCGCCGCCATCGGCGCACTGCGCGATGGCGTGGTGCCGCCCACCGCCAACCTCGACCAGGTCGACTCCGCCTGCGATCTCGACTATGTGCCGAACGTGGCGCGCGAGATGCCGGTGCGGGCGGTGCTCAGCAACTCGTTCGCATTCGGCGGGTTGAACGCGGTGCTGGCGTTGAAGCGGGTGCCGTAGCCGCCTCCTCGTTCGCGCTGGGCGCAGCTTGCGATAGCAAGCGTAAGCGAGGCTCTATGGATGGCACTCGTTTGATGGGAGGAGGTCGAGCACTGGGGGCAGTAACGGCCTATTTCAGTCCCAGATCTTGAAGAGAAACTTGAAAATAGACAGCATTTTGTCTTAAAGTGAGTTTCGCGGCCAATTGATGGCCATTTCGGCGGGCCTGCCCATGCTTCACTCCTTTGCGTTCAAGAACTTCCTCTCGTTCAGGGAGCGAACCGAGGTGTCCTTCGCCCTGACTCAAAAGGCCAGTTCGCACGGCTGGGACGTACCTTCGCCGACCGGCCAGCGTCTCGCCACGGCCTTGGCTGTCATTGGTGCCAATGGCGCGGGCAAGACTTCGCTGATCAAGCCTGTGGCGTTTCTGAGCTGGTTCATCAAGCACTCGTTCCTGCAAAGCACGCCTGGCGCGCAAATACCGATCAAGCCGCATTTCTCCACCACGAACGAGCCGGTTGAGTTCGAGGTTGAGGCTGATGACCTGGACGGCACGCTTTGGCGCTATGTGTTGAAGGCGACGCAGGAACGCGTGTTGCACGAGGCCGTTTACAAGCGCGCAAACAAGAAGCGCGCGAAGTTTTCTTATGTGTTCGAGCGGGATTGGGACGAGGCTGCGAAGGAATACGTCATTGCGCAGAATGGTTTCGACCTCAACCCTGCCGAGGCGAAAAAGGTTCGCCCGAACGCCTCGCTGATTTCAACGGCGGCGCAGTATGGTGTGGAGGTCGCGCAGCACCTGATCGGCGCGAATGTCGCCAGCAACATCATGCAGATTGGTCGCGTAGACCCTCATCTAGGTTTCATCAATGCATCCATCTTCTTCCATGGAAATGTCGCGTTGAAGAAGCAGATGGAAACCCTGCTGCACAATCTGGATCTCGGCCTGTCCGGCGTGGAGATCAGGAAACTGGATATGACCGCGCCACCGGACATGAAGCTTCCGGACGGCACGAAGTTGCCGTCGCAGTATCAGGTTCTTGGCGTCCATACCTTGAAAGACGGTTCCAAGCATGAACTGCAAATGATAGAAGAATCCAGCGGCACGCGGACGGCATTCACGCAGCTCTGGTATTTGTTGAGCGTGCTGGACGGTGGTGGCATCGCCGTGATCGACGAGCTGGAGAGCGACATGCACCCGCACATGATTGAGCCTTTGCTTGCTCTCTTTGCCAGCCCGCATACCAATCCACACAACGCGCAAATCATCTTCACCAGCCATTCTATTGAGGTGATGGGCCTGCTTGGCAAATCGCAGGTCGTTCTTGTCGAGAAGAAGGATTGCGAAAGTGAAGCCTGGCGATTGGACACGATGACTGGCGTGCGAAGTCAGGACAATCTGTATGCGAAATACATGAGCGGCGCCTATGGAGCGGTGCCGCAACTATGACGCCAGCGCTGGCCAAGATGCGCGCAGTCAGGGAAACCCTGCTCATTGTCTGCGAAGGCGATGCCGAGATCGCGTTCGTCCGCTTTGTGAAGCGCACTTATGCCGACGCACTGGGGCGTGCCGTGCAGGAACACAATGCTCAAGGCAAGGGTGGCAAGCATGTATTGGAAACTGGATTGCGCCGCGCGAGGAACAACCGTACCTACGACAAGATGGTTCTGTTGCTGGATGCAGATCAAGACTGGGACGACCAGCTACGTGCACGAGCGCAAAAAACCCGCGTCGGCAAACATCCGATAAGCGTGATCGAAGCAAGCCCCTGCCTGGAAGCATGGCTGTTACAAATCCTCGGTGCCGAAGCCGAAGGCGATACCCGATACATGAAGCAGAAGTTCCAGGCGCGCACTGGAGTCCAGGCGCATGAGCCTGAATGGATGGAGCGGCTACTCAGCCGCGGCGCGCTGGACGAAGCTAGGGAGCGAGTGCCGCAACTTGCCGACTTGATGAATCACATGGGCGTAGCAAAGCGGTAAATGCCCATGGCAACGGCGTCGGAGGCAAGGGAAAGGCGCCACGAGAAAGATGCCAGAAGCAATTAGCTGCACGGCGAGGCCAGGCTCATCCCGGCACTCTCTCCAGGGAGGCGAGAAGGAGAACGGGGTCAGCTTTAGTTGGTTTGAGGACGCTACCCCGATCCGCTGCATGCAGTGCGTCAGCCAGCCGCGTCGCTAGAAAACCGACTGCAACCCCAGGTGCACGACGAATGGCTCGAAGTCCCGATCGCTGTGCAGCAGCGTCAGTCCGTCGACGATGCAGCGGGTGGCGATGACGCAGTCGATGGTCTTGCGGACGGTGACGCCTTTCTCGCGCAAGGTCCGGAAGTTCCGGGCTGCCTGCACGGCCACGGCCTGGCCGCCTAGCGGCACGACGTCCAGGCTGCCGAGCAGGCGCAGGACGTCGCGGAACTCCTTGTCGGTGGTGGTTCCCTGCAGCACCTCGGTCAGGATCAGGTCGCCGATGGCCAGGGGTTCGGTTCCCAGCAGGCCATCCAGGCAATTGGTTTGCCGGGTTTCGGTGCCGCGCAGGTAGTCGATCCATACGCTGGAGTCGACCAGGATCACGCATCCATCCTCAGTCTTTCGAGGTTGCCCTGCCACTGAACCTTGCCGCGCAGGGTCTTGATCTGCTGTTGCCGTTTGAGCCTCACCAGCGTCTGCAAGCCGAGTTCCACGGCCTCGCGCTTGGTCTTGAGGCCCGAAGCCTTCATGGCATCTCGCATGAGTGCGTCGTCGATCACGATGTTGGTACGCATGTGTATGTTCCTCCTAGATCATACACACACTAGCGCAGGTTGCGACGGGCGTTCAAGTGGCAAGCGCCGCGCCGCAACGGCGGGGTTCACCATCAAGGGGCTCGCTAACGCCGGAGGCAGGCCCTTCGACTTCCTCGCTCCTCAAAGCCGTGACCATCCATGGTCACTCCCCGCGTGCGGCCCTGCGGGCCTACGCTCAGGGTGAACGGCGGGGAGGGGCGGGCGCCCCTCCGCATGGCGAGTCCGGGGAACTTCAGCCCTTCTTCGCCTTCGTCAGCAACTGATCCAGCAGCGCGATCGCCAGATCAATCTCCTCGTGCGTGATGTCCAGCGACGGCGCAAACGTGATCACGTTCTTGTACCAGCCACCCACGTCGAGCACCAGGCCGATCTTCTTGCCGTTGTGCGTGAGGTCGCCGGCCAGGCCGATGTCGACCATCCTGTCGAGCAGCGCCTTGTTCGGGGTGAAGCCGTCGTCGGTGCAGATCTCGGCGCGCAGGGCGAGGCCGAGACCGTCGACGTCGCCGATTTCCTTGTGCTTCTTCTGCAGCTCGCGCAGGCCGTCGAGGAAGTGCGCGCCTTTCTTCGGCACGCTGGTCTCGTAGTCCAGCTCGTAGCCCATCTTGATCACTTCCAGGCCCAGCGAGGTGCCCAGCGGATTGGAATTGAACGTGCTGTGGGTGGAGCCGGGCGGGAAGATGGTGGGGTTGATCAGCTCCTCGCGCGCCCACAAACCGGACAGCGGGTTGAGGCCGTTGGTGAGCGCCTTGCCGAACACCACGATGTCGGGCGTCACGCCGAAGTGCTCGATCGACCACAGCTTGCCGGTGCGCCAGAAGCCCATCTGGATTTCGTCGGACACCAGCAGGATGCCGTACTGGTCGAGCACCTTCTTCAGGCCCTTGAAGAAACCCATCGGCGGGACGACGTAGCCGCCGGTGCCCTGGATCGGCTCGACGTAGAACGCGGCGTATTCGCACTGGTTGGTTTTCGGATCCCACACGCCGTTGTATTCGGTTTCGAACAGGCGCGCGAACTGGTTCACGCAGCTGTCCGAGTATTCCTCCGCGGTCATGCCCTTGGGGCGGCGGAACGGGTACGGGAACGGCAGGAACATCGCGCGCTCGCCGAAGTGGCCGAAGCGGCGGCGGTAGCGGTAGCTGGAGGTGATCGACGAGGCGCCCAGGGTGCGACCGTGGTAGCCGCCCTCGAAGGCGAACATCAGGCTCTTGCCGTTGCGCGCGTTGCGCACGATCTTCAGCGAATCCTCGATCGCCTGCGCGCCGCCGACGTTGAAGTGCACGCGCCCGTCCAGGCCGAACTTCTTCTTCGCGTCCAGCGCCACCGCCTTGGCCAGCTCGATGCGGCTCTGGTGCAGGTACTGGCTGGCCACCTGCGGCAGCAGGTCGATCTGCTGCTTCAGCACGTTGTTGAGGCGCTTGTTGCCGTAGCCGAAGTTGACCGCCGAGTACCACATCTGCAGGTCGAGGAATGGCACGCCGGCGCTGTCGAACATGTAGCTGCCTTCGCAGCTGCGGAAGATCTTCGGCGGGTCGACGTAGTGCACGGTGTCGCCGAAGGAGCTGTACTTCGCCTCGTCGGCGAGCAGCTGGGCGTCGTCGATCACGACGGCAGCGTTCTTGTCGAAAACATTCATCGGAAGTCCGGGGTCGGTAAAAGAGTGGATCGCGTGGGCTGGCCGGTCAGGCCGTGGTCGCCGGCGCAGGGGTGGCGGGCTGGCCGGACAGGCTGCCATCGAGCAGTTGCGGCAGCAGGTCGAGCGCATCCTCGAAGCCGGTGATCGGCACGTAGGGGATGCCGGCGGCGCGGCAGTGCTCGATCAGGCGGTGCTTGGCGAACACGAAGTCGACGCGGTCGGCGGCGCAGAAGTCCGAGGCGCCGTCGCCGATCAGCAGCGTCTTCGCGCCGCCCGCGCGGGCCTGCGCCACGCAGGCGCACTTGCAGGTGCCGCTGCGGCAGCCGTCGGCCTGGAACGGCGAAGTGAGCTGCCACTGTTGCGGCGGCTCGGCCGGCGCCAGGTGGTTGGCCGCCAGCGGCAGGTCGTCCAGGCCGTAGCGGGCGAGAATCTGCCGGATCGCGACATCGAGGCCGTCGCTGACCACGCGGATCGGCGCGCCCAGTTCGTACGCCTTCGCCACGAAGCCGGGGAACGCGTGGTCGATCCACATCCCGGCCAGGTGCGTGTCCAGTTCGGCGCGGCTCATCTGCAGCAGCGCGACCTGGCCGGCCATGCATTCGCGCGAACCGATCCGGCCGGCGCGCCAGTCCTGCTCCAGCACTTCCCAGCCGGGGCGGCCGAAGCGATCGAGCAGCGAGTCGATCACGTCCTCGACGGAAATGGTGCCGTCGAAATCGCACAGGATGGTCCAGCCGGAAACGGGCATCACGAACTCACGTCGGCAACGATGGGGGGCAGCTTAGGCAGCCTGCCTTTCCATCGCCTTTCCGTTGCCTGGCGCGGCCGGCGCCCGCGCAAATCGGCGCATCCGTAAGCAAAAGGAAAGCTGGCCCGCGTAGCGTGGCCAGGCACGGACCAGCCGACTTGCCTGGTCGGGGAGAGGATCATGCGTGCGCCATCGTTCCTGCTGCTGTGCCTTGCCTTGCTCGCCTCGACCGGTGCGATGGCCGCGAGTGGCCCGCTGGGCATCGACCATCGCCTCCACTACGACAACCGCGGCATCTGGAACCGCACGGACCAGAACGTGCTGGTCTACGGCACGGTCGCCACGGTGGTCGGCGGCGCACTGGCCTTCGGCGACAACGACAAGCTGGGCGACACCTTCTGGCGCTCGGTGGACGCGCTCGCGGTGACCGCGGTGGCCACCGAAGGGTTGAAGCTCACCTTCCAGCGCGAACGCCCCTCGCAGACCAGCGACCCGAACCGCTGGTTCGCCGGCAGCCACGCGCAGAGTTTTCCCAGCGGCGAGGTGGCGGCGATCTCGGCGGCGGTCACGCCGTTCATGGTGAACTACGGGCCCGATCATCCTGCGGTCTACGCGCTGGCCGTGCTGCCGGTCTACGACGGGGTGGCGCGAATGAAGACGCACGGCCACTGGCAGAGCGACGTGCTGGTCGGCGCGGCGCTCGGCACCGGCGTGGGCCTGTGGGCGGCGCACCGGAATTCGCCGCTGATCATCGGCTGGCTGCCGGGCGGCTTCCAGGTCGGCTTCGTCCATCGTTTCAAGTGATGCGCCCCGGCTTCACATCAACGCACCGACTGTGCGCGCCATGGTGTTGCCCGTGATCGGGCGCGCCGGCGGCAGAGGGATCGGCCTGCTGCTGGCCACCCTGCTGGGCGTGGCCGGCTGCGCCACGTATGCGGATCGGCCGCTGGACGAAGGTCGCGGCGCGGCCAGCGTGGCGGAACTCGTCGCGCCGATTGCGTCGATGCCGTCGCCGCTGCCGGCGACGCATCGGTTCGATCCCTCGGATGGCCTGGACGTCACCGAGGTGGCGATGCTGGCGGTGGCCAACAGTCCGCAGCTGCGCGTCAGGCGCGACGAACTGGGCATCGCCCGCGCGCAGGCGTTTGCCGCCGGCCTGCTGCCCGACCCGCAGCTGGCGTTGTCGGCCGATTTTCCGCACCCGCGCGCCAGTGGCCTGACCACGGGCTACAGCCTGGGCCTCGGCGAGGACATCGGCGCGCTGCTGACGCGCTCCTCGCGCAAGGCCGCGGCACGCGAGCAGGTCCGCCAGGTGAACCTCGACCTGTTGTGGGCCGAATGGCAGACGGTGGCGCAGGCGCGACTGCTGTTCGACCAGCTGCACGACCTGCGCGCCCAGCGCGCGCTGCTCGAACGCGAACAGCCGGCGCTGGCCGAGGTGGCCGGCGACATCCGCGCCGCGCTGCGCGCCGGCGACCTCAGCTACGACAGCGCCAGTGCCGGCTTGAACGCGCAGGCCGAGCTGCGCAAGCGGCTGGCCGACAACGCGGTCGCGCTGCACCAGGCCGACGCCGACCTGCACCTGCTGCTCGGGCTGGCGCCGGACGCGCCGCTGCCGCTGGTCGGCGCGCCCTACCGCGCCGCGCCGACGGCGGCCGAACGGGATGCCGCGCTCGACGCGCTGCCGCGGCGGCGCCCCGACCTGCTGGCGCTGCAGGCCGGCTACGCCTCGCAGCAGGAAAAACTGCGCGCGGCGATCCTGGCCCAGTTCCCCGCGCTGAACATCGGCTTCAACACCGCGCGCGATACCAGCAACGTGCACACGCGCGGCTTCAGCATCGGCATCACGCTGCCGCTGTTCGACCGCAACCGCGGCAACATCGCGATCGAGCGCGCCACGCGCGCACAACTGCACGACGACTACACCGCGCGCGTGCTGACCACGCGCAGCGACATCCGGCGCATCGACGCCGACCTCGCCACGCTGGACACCCGGGTCGACCAGCTGCAGGCGCACGCGCACGAACTGGACCAGGCGCGCGACGCCGCCGACCGGGCGTGGCGCGCCGGCGCGCTGGACTGGCCGACCTGGCTCGCGATCCGCAGCAACGCGCTGGCCGCCGAGCTCGACCTGCTGGCGACGCGACAGGAACGCGCGCGGCAGTCGATCGCGCTGGAAACCCTGCTCGGCCGCAGCGACCTGGCCGCGCCCGACCCCTCCACTGCCAAGGCCGCCAACCGATGACGCGCTCCCTGCTCCTGCCCGCTGCCTGTGCGCTGCTGCTCGGCACGCTGCTGGCGGCCTGCGGCCATGCCGCACCGGACGACGACGAGGCCGCCGCGCCACCCGGCCAGGTCGCGGTGACCACCGCCACGCCGACGCGGCAGACCTTCCACGACACGGTGGAGGCGTGGGGCAGCGTCGCCGGCGATCCGCAGCGCGCGCGCGCGATCAGCCTCGGCCACGGCGGCCAGGTCAGTGCGCTGCAGGTGGCCGCGGGGCAAACCGTGAAGCGCGGGCAGGCACTGCTGACGATCACCCCCGACCCCGCCGCGCACAGCACCTGGCTGCAGGCGCAGACCGCGCTGACCCTGGCCCGCGGCGAGCTGCAGCGCAGCGAACGGCTGGCCGCGCAGCGGCTGGCCACGCAGTCGCAGCTGGCCGCCGCGCGCAAGGCGCTGGCCGATGCGCAGGCAGCATTCGACGCGCAGCGGGCGCTCGGCGGCGGCGCGGCAAGCGAGACCGTCGCCGCGCCGGCCGACGGCGTGGTCACCGCGCTGCAGGTTGGCCTGGGCGAGCGCGTGGCGGCGAACGCGCCGCTGCTCAGCTTCGCGCCCAGCCGCGCGCTGCTCGGCGTGTTCGGCGTGCAGCCGCAGGATGGCGCCCGGCTGCACCCCGGCATGGCGGTGCAGGTGCGCCCGGTGTACGGCGCGGCGGATGCCTTCGTCGGCACGTTGCGCATGGTCGGCCAGTCGGTCGACGCGCAGACCCACCTGCTCGGCGCGCAGGTCGAGCTGCCGGCCGGCGCCAGCGCCAGCCTCGTCATCGGCGCCGCGCTGGAGGCGCAGATCCGCACCGACGATTTCCGGGCCTGGGCGGTGCCGCGCGACGCCGTGCTGCACGACGCGCAAGGCGATTACCTGTTCCAGGTCGAACGCGGCCACGCCAGGCGCATCGCGGTGAAACTGCGCAGTCCCGACGGCGATACCGTCGGCGTCGAGGGGCCGCTGGACGCACACGCGCCGGTGGTGGTGCTGGGCGTCTACGAGCTGCATGACGGCGACGCGGTGCGGGA
This sequence comes from Rhodanobacter sp. UC4443_H10, assembly GCF_052978325.1. Lineage (NCBI taxonomy): Bacteria > Pseudomonadati > Pseudomonadota > Gammaproteobacteria > Lysobacterales > Rhodanobacteraceae > Rhodanobacter > Rhodanobacter sp. UC4443_H10. The sequence continues at coordinate 2,877,549 of NZ_CM129668.1, forward strand.
GTCGGCACGGTGAGCATGAGCGCATGGATGCAGCGGCATCGTCGTTCGCTGCTGTTCCTGGCGCTGATGCTGGCGCTCGGCGGCGTCGCCAGCGCGTTCCTGATGCCGGTGGCGCTGTTCCCCAACGTGGCCTTTCCGCGGGTGCAGCTGACCCTGGACGCGGGCGATCGCCCGGCCGACCAGATGGCGATCGAGGTGACCACGCCGGTCGAGGAGGCCGTGCGGCGCGTGCGCGGCGTGCGCGAGGTGCGCTCCACCACCAGCCGCGGCAGCGCGGACATCGCGATCAGTTTCGACTGGGGCGCGGACATGGCCGCCGCGCTGCAGGAGGTCAACGGCGCCGCCGGGCAGGTGTTGGCGCAGCTGCCGCCCGGCACGCGGCTGTCGAGCCGGCGGATGGACCCGACCACCTTCCCGGTGCTGGCCTACAGCCTGCGCTCGCATACCGTGTCGCCCGCCGCGCTGCACGACCTGGCCGAATACCAGTTGCGCCCGCTGCTCAGCGGCATCGACGGCGTCGCCCACGTCGACGTGCAGGGCGGCGAGGTGGCCGAGTTCCACGTCGACGTCGACCCGGGCAAGTTGCGCGCGCTGGACCTGAGCATGGCCGAAGTCGCCACGGCGGTGGCCGACGCCGCCACCATCCAGGCGATGGGCCGCGTCGCCGACCACTACAAGCTCTACCTGCTGCTGGCCGACAACCAGCCGCGCAGCGTGGCAGCGCTGGCCGGTATCGTGCTGCGCGCTGGCCCGCGCGGCGTGGTGCGGCTGGGCGACGTGGCACGCGTCGGCATCGGCCACGTGCCGCAATGGATCAAGGTCAATGCCGACGGCCAGGACGCGGTGCTGCTGCAGGTCTTCCAGCAACCGGCCGGCAACAGCGTGCAGATCGCCGCGGCGGTGAAGCAGCGCCTGGCCGACTTCGCGCCGCAGATGCCGGCCGGCGTCAAGGTGGCCAACTGGTACGACCAGACCCAGCTGGTCACCGGCGCGGCCGGCAGCGTGCGCGACGCGATCCTGGTCGGCATCGTGCTGGCCGGGCTGGTGCTGTTCGGCTTCCTGCGCAACACGCGGGTGATCCTGATCGCGCTGATCGTGGTGCCCGCGGTGCTGGCGATCACCGTGCTGCTGCTGCGCGTGCTCGGCATGAGCTTCAACATGATGACGCTCGGCGGCATGGCCGCGGCGGTCGGGCTGATCATCGACGACGTGGTCGTGATGCTCGAACACATCATGCGCCGGCTCCATCAGGGCGACGGCGAGCTGCATCGGCGCATCGCCGGCGCGGCGGCGGAGTTCACCCGTCCGCTCGCCGGCTCCAGCGCCGCGACGGTGGTCATCTTCCTGCCGCTGGCGTTCCTCTCCGGCGTCACCGGTGCGTTCTTCAAGGCGCTGTCGCTGACCATGGCCAGCGCACTGGTGATCTCCTGGCTGTTGACCTGGGTCGCGGTGCCGCTGCTGGCCGAACGCCTGCTCGATCGCCGCCACCTCGTCGAACCTGCGCCGTCGCGTTTCACCACGCGGATGATGGACGGCTATCACCGCGTGCTGGCGCGCTGGCTCGCGCGACCCGTGCTGGTGCTGTGGCTGGTCGTGCCGCTGCTGCTGGCCGGCGGCTTCGCCTATGCCCGCGTCGGCACCGGCTTCATGCCGAGGATGGACGAGGGCGGCTTCATCCTCGATTACCTGTCCCGGCCCGGCACCTCGCTGCAGGAAACCAACCGCCTGCTCAACCAGGTCGAGGCGATCATCCGCGCCAACCCCTACGTGGACACCTATTCGCGACGCACCGGCCTGCAGCTGGGCGGCGGCCTCACCGAGGCGAACCAGGGTGACTTCTTCGTGCGCCTGAAGAACGGTTCGCGACCTTCGACCGAAGAGGTGATGGCGCAGGTGCGCACGGCGGTCGAGGCGCGGGTGCCGGGGCTGGACATCGACCTGGCGCAATTGATGGAGGATCTGATCGGCGACCTGGTGGCGGTGCCGCAGCCGATCGAGGTGCAGCTCTACGGCGACGACGAGAAGCAACTGGACGCCACCGCCGCGAAAGTCGCCGCGGCGATCGGCAAGATCCCCGGTGTGGTCGGCGTGCTCGACGGCATCAACCCCGCCGGCGATGCACTGACGGTGCAGGTCGATCCGGCCAGGGCCGCGCTGCAGGGGCTGGACCCGGTCGCGGTCACCGACCAGGTGGCGGCGGCCATCGACGGCACGGTCGCCGCGCAGTTTCCGCTGGACGGCAAGGTGGTCGGCGTGCGCGTGCGCCTGCCCGAAGGCGCGCACCAGCGGCTCGACCAGGTGGCGGCGCTGCCGATCCGCGCCGCGGACGGCCATCTGTTTCCGCTGTCGCAGGTGGCCACGCTGCGCCAGGTGCAGGGCCAGCCCGAGATCACCCGCAACAACCTCAAGCGCATGGTGGCGGTGACCGGCCGCATCAGCGGCCGCAGTCTCGGCGCCGCCATCGCCGACGTGAAGCAGGTGCTGGCCCGCCCGGGGCTGTTGCCCAAGGGCATGTTCCACCAGCTCGGCGGCGTCTACCAGCAGCAGCAGGCGGCATTCCGCGGGCTCACCATCGTGCTGCTGGCGGCGATCGCGCTGGTGTTCACCCTGCTGCTGTTCCTGTACGAGAGTTTCCGCGTGGCGCTGGCGATCCTGGCGATGCCGCTGCTGGCGCTGCCCGGCGTGTTCATCGGGCTGTGGCTGACCGGCATCGAACTGAACATCTCCTCGATGATGGGCATGACGATGATCGTGGGCATCGTCACCGAGGTGGCGATCTTCTACTTCTCCGAGTTCGATGACGCGCAGCGTCGCCTCGCGCTGCACGACGCCCTGCACGACGCCGGCACGCACCGCACCCGGCCGATCCTGATGTCGACCCTCGCCGCGATCCTGACCCTGTTGCCGCTGGCGCTGGCGCTCGGCCAGGGCTCGCAGATGCAGCAGCCGCTGGCGGTGGCGATCATCGCCGGCATGCTGCTGCAGCTGCCGCTGGTGCTGCTGGTGATGCCGGTGCTGTACGCGCTGCTGCGCCGTCGCGACACGCCGCGTGCCGCGCCCGCCGAATGATGTTCTCCGCCCCCACGCCAAGGTGACCGCCATGCAAATACCCAGGCTGCTCCGCTCCCTCGCGCCGGCCGCGCTGGCCTTGCTGCTCGTGCCCGCGGCGAGCCATGCCGCAGCGCCCGCCCCGGCGCCGCGATTGCTGTCGAGCCTGCGGCTGGGCGGCACGGGCGGCTGGGATTACCTCAGCTTCGACGCCGCGCGGCGGCACCTGTTCGTCAGTCGCGGCGACCGCGTGCTGGTGATCGACGTCGACCGCGGCAAGCAGATCGGCACGCTTGCCGACACACCCGGCGTGCACGGCATCGCGATTGCCGCGGATCTGCAGCGCGGCTTCACCAGCAACGGCCGCGGCGCCTCGGTGACCGCGTTCGACCTGCGCACGTTCGAGCCGGTGGCCACCATCACCGGCACCGGCGAGAACCCCGACGCCATCGTCTACGACGCCCCCTCGCAGCACGTGCTGACCTTCAATGGCAGGAGCCATTCGGCCAGCGTGATCGACCCGGCCAGGGACGCGGTGATCGCCACCATCGCGCTGCCCGGCAAGCCGGAGTTCGCGGTGTCCGATGGCGCCGGCCACATCTACGACAACATCGAGGACAAGTCCGAGCTGGTGGAGATCGACACCGCCGCCAATACGGTGCTGCACGTCTGGCCGCTGGCGCCGTGCGAGTCGCCCAGCGGGCTGGCCATCGACGTCGCGCACCATCGGCTGTTCTCGGTCTGCGACAACCGCCTGATGGTCGTCACCGATGCGCGCGACGGCCACCAGGTCGCCCGCGTGCCGATCGGCGACGGCCCGGATGGAGTGGTGTTCGACGCTGCGCAGTCGATGATCTACAGCGCCAACGGCGGCAGCGGCACGATCACCGCGATCCATCAGGACGACGCCGACCACTATCGCGTCCGTGCCACCCTTGCGACCCAGGTCAGCGCGCGCACGCTGACGCTGGACCCGAAGCTGCACCGGCTCTATCTCTCCGCCGCGCGTTTCGGCAGCGCGCGGCAGCCGGATGGCCGGCACACGATCGTGCCGGGAAGCTTCGCCATCCTGACGGTGGGGCAGCCCTGAGGCGCGACTGGATTGCCCGCGTCGCCAGGCGAGCGGCCGCGGCACGCGCAGTCGCCGGAGCCGCGGCGAAACCCGCTCAGCCCGGCAGCTGCCGCTTGCGGCGGTGCCGGAAGAAGCCTCCCGCGCGGGTGGCCGGGACGGCGCTGGTGGTCAGCAGGTGCACGAAGCGGGCCGCGATCACGCCGGTGCTGAAGCGCTCGCGCACGAAGGCCTCGGCCGCCACGCCCATCGGCTGCCGGCGCGACGGGTCGCACATCGCCACGATGGCGGCGCGCCAAGCTTCGACGTCGCCGGGCGGCAGCAGCACGCCGGTGACGCCGGGCTGCAACGTTTCCGGAATGCCGCCGATGTCGCTGGCCAGCACCGGCAGGCCGGCGGCCTGCGCCTCCACCGAGACGCGCCCGAAGGTTTCCGGGGCGATGGACGGAAAGGCCAGCATCGACATGGCGCTGTAGTACGGGTGGATGTCGTTGACCCAGCCAGGGAAATGGTGGCGGTTGCCCAGCGGATGCGCGGCGGCGCGCTCGCGCAGCGCCTGCGCATCCGGGCCGTCGCCCAGCCACAGGCAATGCAGTCGCGGCTGCTGCGCCATCGCCGCGGTGGCGGCGTCGAACAGGGTGAAGATGCCCTTGCCCCGCTGCATCCGGCCGCAATAGCCGAGCACGACCGGGGCGCCGAAGATATCCAGGCTGCGCAGGATCGCACTGCGCTGCACCTGGTCGTGCCGGCACAGCGCCATGTTCACCGGGTTGTACAGCACCTGCACCAGGCCGGGCGGCACGCCGCGTTGGAGATAGGCGCGGCGCGCGTGGCGCGACACGGCGAAGAAGCGGTGCGCCAGCCGCGGCAGCAGCCAGGCCGAGACGCGCTTCATCGGTGGCACCCGGTGGCGGAACAGCACGACCGGGATGCGCAGCAGCCGGCCGATCACGATCAGCGGCCAGTATTCCTTGCCGAAGTTGCCGACCAGCCAGTGCGGCCGCAGCTGCCGCGCCGCGCCCAGCACCGCGGCGAAGCCGCGCAGGTCCAGCGCATTGCGGAACGTGGCGCGGTGCAGTTGCACGGCGGTGTCGGCAAGCTGCTGTTCGATCAGTCCGTCGGCGGCCGTGACCACGCCGACCTCGTGGCCGGCCTCGGCCAGCGCCTGCGCCAGCGCGACGAAATGGGTGGCCGCGCCGGTGTGCTCCGGGTTGGTGCCGACCAGCAGGAATTTCATGGGCGGCGATCCTCGTAGCGGGTCAGCACGCGCGCCGCGAACTGCGGCAGCAGGTGGTGCCGCGCCACCTGTATCCGCGGCAGTCGCCACAGGTCGGCGCCGGCCACGGCGCGCCCGCGGCGCGTGGTGGTGGCCGCCGCGTAGCCGGCTTCGCGGGCCACCGCGACCACGCGCTCGTCGAGGTCGCCGTAGGGGTAGCAGAACTGGGTCACCGCGCAGCCGAGGCGATCCTCCAGGTCGGCCTTGCAGCCGTGGATCTCGCCGTGCAGGACGGCGTCCGTACATTGGCTGAGCCGCGGATGGCTGCGCGTGTGCGCGCCGATCTCCATGCCGGCGTCGTTCCAGCGGCGCATGTCCGCGGCGGACATCAGCGGCTTGCGGATGCCGAGCCGTTCGGCGTCCCACGTGTTGAAGCGGCCGATGCTGCCGCTGACCATGTAGATCGTGGCGCTGAAGCCGAACGACTGCAGCACCGGCAGCGCCGCGTCGAGGTTGTCGACGTAGCCGTCGTCCAGCGTGATGGCGACGACCCGTCCGCGGCGTTCGCCGCGCAGGTACGGCAATGCCGCCGACATCGACAGGCCGGCGTATCCCAGCTGCTGAAGCAGCCACATCTGCCGCGCGAATCTGGCCGGGCTGACATACAGGCTGCGGTAGCTGCGCAAGCCTGCGGGGGTTGCCGCGATGTTGTGATACATGAGCACGGGCACGATCTGGCCGCCCGCCTTTCCCGCCTTGTCCATGCCTGTTCCGCCGCACCCGGGTTTGCCCGCCACCGGCACGCATCGGCCGGGGTCATCGGCCGGCATTCTCCGGGCGGCCGGCTTTCAGCCGGCTTACGGAGGCGCAGGCTGGCGTTTCAGTGTCGTGACGGGCGCTTCGCTCAGTCGTTGCGCGGGATGCTCACGTGCACGCGCAGGCCGTGGCCGAACGGTGAATCGAGCAGCTCGATGCTGGCGCCGTGCAGCTCGGCGGCGCGCTGCACGATCGACAGGCCGAGGCCGTAGCCTTCGCCGCGGCTGCTCGATTCGCGGTGGAAGCGGGCGAACACGGCGGCGCGCCGTTCGGGCGGGATGCCGGGGCCGTCGTCGGCCACGTCGATGGTGGTGGTGACCACGCCCTGCGCAATCGACAACTGCACCTGGCCGCCGGCCGGCACGTGGCGCATGGCGTTCTCGATCAGGTTGCGCAGCAGCGCGGCCAGCGCGGCCTCGTGGCCTTGCACCTGCAGCGGGTGGTCGTCGTGGCTGAAGCCCAGCTCGGCGCCGCTTTCGGCGATCACCGGAGCCAGCTCCTCGATCACGTCGCTGGCCACGCGCACCAGGTCGACCGGCTGGCGCTGCTCCAGCGCGGTGCCGGATTCCAGCCGCGCCAGCGCCAGCAACTGCTCGACGCGCCGCGCCAGCGCGGCCACGTTGTGGCGCGCGCCGGCCAGGCTGGCCTCCGCTTCGGCGGGATCGCGGGTGGCCATCGCGCTCTCGATGTTGAGCATGATCGAGGCCAGCGGCGTGCGCAGCTCGTGCGCCACGTCGGCGCTGAAGCGATGCTCGCGCTCCAGTGCATCGGCGAGGCGCTGCAGTTGCCCGTTCAACGCGTCGAGCACGGGCTGCAGTTCCAGCGGCGCCCGCTCCAGCACGATCGCCTCGCGGCTGCCCAGCTTGCGCGAGGCCAGTGCGCCGGTCAGCGACTGCAGCGGGCGCAGGCCGCGCCGTACCGCCCAGCCGACCAGCAGGCCGAGCAGCGGCAGGCCGATCAGCAGCGGCAGGGCATGGTCGAACCACAGCGCGCGCAGGATGTCGTGGCGGCTGTCATAGCGCTCGCCGGTGCGGATCACCAGGCCATCGCGCGGGTCGGACAGGGTGAACAGGCGCCAGCGGTAGCCGTCGGCGCGGATGTCGCGGTATTCGCCGTCGCCGGCTTGCGGCGCGGGCAGCGCGGCGAGGTTGGTGGTGGCCATCACCAGGCGGCCGGCGCGGTCGAATACCTGGAAGCCGACCTCGGACTCGAACGTGTGGCCGCGCCGGCGCATGGCCTGCACCGCGGGCGCCTCGATCGGCACCAACTGGCCATGCCGGCCGTGGCCGCGCAACACCTCGGGGCCTTCCTGGCCGAGGATCACTTGCAGCGTGCGGGCCGACTGCGCCAGCCGGCCGTCGGACAACTCGTTCACCTCCTGCATGGTGCGCCGGAAGCTGAGCACCGCCAGCGGCAGCAGCACCGCCAGCATCACGCCGATGATCAGCCAGCGCAGCCGGCCGCGCAGGCTGGGCTGGCTCATTCGGGCTCCCGCGGGATCATGTAGCCGAAGCCGCGCACGGTGCGCACGGTGTCGTAGCCGAGTTTCTTGCGCAGCGTATGCACCAGCACCTCCAGCGCGTTGTCGCCGACCACGGTGTCCAGACCATACAGCGAGTTCACCAGGCTTTCGCGGCGCACCAGCTTGCCGGCGCGTTCCAGCAGGATCTGCAGCAGGGCGAACTCGCGCCGGGTCAGTTCGATCGCCTCGCCGCGGCAGGTCACCTGCGAGGTGCCCAGGTCCAGCGCCAGCGCGCCGACCTCGATGCGGTTGACCGCCAGGCCCTGCGCGCGCCGGCTCAGCGAGCGGATGCGCGCGCACAGCTCGTCGAGGTGGAACGGCTTGATCAGGTAATCGTCGGCGCCGGCATCGAGTCCGTGCACGCGCGCCTGCAGGCCATCGCGCGCGGTCATCACGATCACCGGCGTGGTGACGTGGCTGCGGCGCGCCTCGACCAGCACGTCGAGGCCGTCCTTGCCGGGCAGGCCGAGGTCGAGCAGCACCAGGTCGGCGGTTTCGTCGCGCAGCGCGATGAGCGCCTCGCGGCCGTCGCGCAGCCAGCTCACCGTATAGGCGAGGCGTTCCAGCGCGCGCTGGATCGCGGCGCCGAGCTGGGCGTCGTCCTCGACCAGGATGATGTGCACGAACAGGCTCCGGTGTGGCGGCGGCCCGGCGGATTATCCGTGTGCCGGCTTAAGAAGTGCTTATGGCGCAGTCGACACGTCAAGAGCCGGTGGCTGCGCGGTCCGCGCGGAGGCGCTCGACCGGGTGCCGCCGGCAATCAGTCGGGCCCGGCCGGGCGCAACAGCTCGTCCAGCGGCTGCGCCTTGCCGAACAGCCAGCCCTGGGCAAACGCCACGCCGTGCTGACGCAGGAACTCGGCCTGGGCGTGGGTCTCCACCCCTTCGCTGATCAGCGTGAGCTTGAGCGAGCGCGCCATCGCGATGATGTGCAGCACCACTTCGCTGGTGACCGACCCGGTGCCGATGGCGTCGACGAAGATCTTGTCGATCTTCAGGCAATCGGCGCGCAGCTGGGTCAATTGCGACAGGCCGGAAAAGCCGGTGCCGAAGTCGTCGATCGCCACCCGGATGCCCAGCGCATGGATGCGCGCGATCGTGCGGTTGGCGCTGGCCGGGTCGACGAAGGAGCTCTCGGTCACCTCCACCACGATGTTGTGCACGCCGATGCCGGGCGTGGTCAGCAGGCGCTGCAGGTGCTCGACGACTGCGCCGGACAGCAGGTCGCTCGGCGCCAGGTTGACGCTGATGTAGCAGCCCGGATATCGGCTGAAGAAGCGTGGCCCGTCGATGGCGACGCGGGCGAGCACGTATTCGGTGAAGCGGGCGGTCAGTCCGCAGTCGGCCGCGGCCTGCACGAACAGCGCCGGGCGCATGCCGATCTGCTTGTTGGCTGGCCAGCGCAAGAGTGCCTCGGCCCCGGCTATCGTGTTGGAGGCCAGCTCGACGATCGGCTGGTAGTACAGCACGAACTCCTGCCGGTTCAGCGCCGCCCGCAGCAACGCGGGCAGCGACGCACGCTGGCGCGCGAACATGACGATCGCGCCGACCAACGCCGCGCCCAGTGCCAGCCCGACGGGAAGCAGCAACAGGGCGAGCTCGCGCAGGCGGGAGCTCAGGTAGGCACGCGGAATTGCCGCGTAGGCGCCCACGTCGAAGCGCTCCGATCCCTGGATCGCCACCAGGTAGCCGCCGTCGTAGAAGATCGCGCGGGCAGCCTTGCCGTGCTGCTCCAGCCATGCCGGGTCGAAGTGGCCGTCACGGGCCCAGACCTTGCCGGCGCTGCGCCCGAACACGCCCTGCGCAAGGCCCGGCACGGAAGGCGTTTCGACCAGCAGGTTGTCCGGGTGAACCGCCGTGGCGTAATGGTCGCCGCTGAGCACCACGAACGGACGGCTGCCGTCGATGGAGACCCCGAAGTGCACCCGCGTGCCCTTCGGGCTCACGTACGCCGGTGGCCCCATCTGCAGGCCGTCGGCCTGCGGGCCGATGGCCGAGCAGGTGATGCGATCGCCGGAGACGTAGCCGGCCGCCTGCACATAGTCGTAATCCAGCAGAATCCGGCGCAGCTGCGCGCGTTTGGCCTCGGAGCACGTGCCGGAGGGATTCAACTCGGTCAACCGCTGATAGGCGGCCGCGGACTGTTCGCCCACCGCTTCCGTGCGATGGATGATGGCGCTGGCGATGTTCGATGCCTGGGCGCCGGCTTCCTCCATCGACTGGTGGCGGGCGATCAGCAGTGCCGCCACCAGCGGCAGGACGATGGCCACGGTGCACAGCGTCAGCGCGATGGTGGTGGCAAACCGCCTTGGCATCGTTTCCCCTTGCCGCGCCCGTGTCCGGACGGCTCGTCGGAGCCTCGATGATGCACCAACGCTGCCGGCGTGCCTATCCGCTCATGCGCCGGCGGCACGCCTCAGAAGCGCAGGTGGACGAACAGCGAGGGGCCGTCCAGTTTCATGTCGAGGTTGGCGTGGTAGGCGTGCTTGCGCTGGTGCAGCACCACGCGGCTGTAGCCGTATTCGGCGCCGAAGCCAAGGTGTGGCCACGGCAGCCATTCCACGCCCAGCGCGGCGTTCACGATGTGGCCGCTGAGCCGGCCGCCGTTCTTCTTCACCCCGGCGGCGTCGGCATACATGCGCCACTGGTCGTTGAACGCATGGCGCCAGCCGAGCTGCAGCATCGGTGCCCAGGCGCCGTCGCTGGTGCCGGAGGAGACCTGCCCGACCGGCTCGCCGTTGACGCTGGCCTCGCCGCTGATGGCGGCATGCACGCGGTAGTAGGCGCCGCCCAGGCCCAGCCCGAACACGTCGTTGCCGTGGCCGAACCACCAGCGCCAGGAGGCGCTGCCGAAATCGAAGTTCAACTTGCCGCGCACCGTGGCGGCGGCCTCGTAATCGTTGCCGGCGTAGCTGATCGAGCGCGCCAGGCTCTGGCTGCGCGAGCGGTTGACGCTGTAGTAGTCGAGCGAGAAACCCTGGCTGTCGCCGACCAGGAAATCCAGTCGCGCGCGCGGCACGCGCTTGCGGTCGTTGAAGCCGAGATCGTTCTCCAGGCTGAAGTTGCCGCCGTACCGGCCGCCCGGATCGCTGGCGCCGATCGTGGTGTCGACGTGCGCGTCGTAGCCGCCCAGCCACAGGCTGACGCGATCGAGTGCAGGCGACTGCTGCGCGCAGGCGAGGCCGCTGCCCAGCGCCAGCGGCAGGAGAGCGGCGAGGCGCAGCGCGCGGCGGGGCCGACGAAGAGGTGGACAGGTCATCGATCATGTCTCCGGATGGGTGCGAGGCAACGCATGCGCGCGGCCATCCCGGGATTCCACGGGTGATGGTACGAACAGGTGGTGTGCAAGCGCCGTGCAGGGCCGTTGCCGCTTGCGCGCGGCGAACGATAGAATCGGGCGAGGAGTCCGGACGGTTCTGGCCGCCACGCTCCCAGCCCAGAGGTGAGTGCATGCGGGTGATCGCGACGATGGCCTGCCATGCCGCGCGCCTGCATGACAGCTGGTTCGAGGCGGTAGCCGTGCGTGATGCACCCGGGCGCCGGTCCGGTGACGGGCGACACCGACGATCTTTCCATCGAACGCAGTGAGCGATGCCCGACAACCTCATCCCAGGCGCCATCCTCTGCCTGCCTTTCGCGGCGGCGGCGGCGACGTGGCTGATGCGCGAGCGCGGGCACAACCGCGCCGCCTGGCTGATGACCGGCGCCGCGCTGCTCGGCCTGGCACTTTCGTTGTGGCTGGCCCCGGCGATCTTCGCCGGCGAGGTACTGCGCCAGACCATCCCGTGGGCACCGTCGCTGGGTCTGGACCTGGTGCTGCGAGTGGACGGCTTCAGCTGGCTGATGCTGCTGCTGATCTGCGGTATCGGCGCGCTGGTGGGCGTGTACGCGCGCTACTACATGTCGCCGGACGATCCGCTGGCGCGCTTCTTCGCGCTGCTGCTGGCGTTCATGGGTTCGATGCTGGGCATCGTGATGTCCGGCAACGTGATCCAGCTGGTGTTCTTCTGGGAGCTGACCAGCCTGTTCTCGTTCCTGCTGATCGGCTACTGGCACCACGGCGCGTCCGCGCGCGACGGCGCGCGGATGGCGCTGATCGTCACCTCCGGCGGCGGCTTCTGCCTGCTCGCCGGCATGCTGCTGCTGGGGCACATCGCGGGCAGCTATGAACTGGACGCGATCCTCGCCGCGGGCGAGGCGGTGCGCGCGCACCCGTGGTACACGCCGACCCTGCTGCTGATCCTGCTCGGCGCGTTCACCAAGAGTGCGCAATTCCCGTTCCACTTCTGGCTGCCGCAGGCGATGTCTGCGCCCACGCCGGCGTCGGCCTACCTGCATTCGGCCACCATGGTGAAGGCTGGCGTGTTCCTGCTGGTGCGCTTCTGGCCGGTGCTGGGCGGCACCGACCAGTGGTACTGGATCGTCGGGGGCGTGGGCCTGGTCACGTTGATCCTGGGCGCCTACGCGGCGATGTTCGAGCAGGACCTGAAAGGCGTGCTGGCCTATTCGACGATCAGCCACCTGGGCCTGATCACCATGTTGGTGGGGCTGGGCAGCACGCTGGGCGTGGTGGCGGCGATCTTCCACATCGTCAACCACGCCACCTTCAAGTCCTCGCTGTTCATGGCCGCTGGCGCGGTCGACCACGAGGCCGGCACGCGCGACCTGCGCAGGCTCGGCGGCCTGTACCGGGTGATGCCGGTCACCGCCACGCTGGCGCTGGTGGCCGGCGCGGCGATGGCCGGGGTGCCGTTGTTGAACGGTTTCCTCTCCAAGGAGATGTTTTTCGCCGAGACGCTGGCAGTGCGCCAGGGGCCGCTGCTGGACGCGATCTCGGTGGTGATCGCGGTGGCGGCCAGCGCCTTCGGCGTGACCTATTCGATCCGCTTCGTGCGCGGCGTGTTCTTCGGCCGCATGCCCGCCGACCTGCCGCGCGAGCCGCACGAGCCGCCGCTGTGGATGCGCTTCCCGATCGGCTTCCTCGCGCTGGCCTGCCTGCTGGTGGGCGTGCTGCCGGGGCGGGTGATCGGACCCACCTTGCACGCGGCGGCCGGCGCGGTGCTCGGCGCGGAGATGCCGGCGTACAGCCTGGCGGTGTGGCACGGCCTGACCACGCCGCTGCTGATGAGCGTATTCGCCTTCGCCGCCGGCTGCCTGCTGTTCGCCAGCCTGCGCCGTCGCTTCGATACCATCGAGACGGCGCCGCTGACCAGCCGCTTCAGCGGCAAGCGGCTGTTCGAGCGAGCGCTGGCGCTGTTCGCGGCGGACTGGCCGCAGCGCATCGAGCGGCTCTATCCGAGCCGGCGGCTGCAGTCGCAGTTGCTGTGGATCGTGCTCCTCGCCCTGCTGGCCGCCGCGCTGGCGGCAACCACGGCACCGCTGGATTTTCGCCCGCACTGGTCCAGCATCGATCCGGCGTTCGCGCTGCTGTGGCTGCTCGGCGCGGCCTGCGCGATCGGCGCGGCAACCCAGGCCAAGTTCCATCGCCTCGCCGCGCTGGTGCTCACCGGCGGCGCGGGGCTGGTGTCGTGCGTGAGCTTCGTGTGGCTGTCCGCGCCTGACCTGGCGGCGACCCAGCTGCTGGTGGAGGTGGTCACCACGATCCTGATCCTGCTCGGCCTGCGCTGGCTGCCCAAGCGCATTGCCGGGTTCGCGCCCGAGGGGCGGCGCCAGCGCTTCCGTCGCCGCCGCGACATCGTGATCGCGCTGGCGGTGGGCATCGGCGTGGCCAGCCTGGCCTACGCCGCGATGATGCATCCGGTGGCCGATTCGATCTCGCGCTTCTTCCTCGAACAGGCGTACACCGAGGGCGGCGGCCACAACGTGGTCAACGTGATCCTGGTCGACTTCCGCGGCTTCGACACGCTGGGCGAGATCAGCGTGCTGGCGATCGTGGCGCTGACCGTGTTCGCCTTGCTGCGCCGTTTCCGCCCGGCCGCCGAAAGCATCCACGTACCGGAGCAACAGCGCCAGCAGACCGCGCTGGAGGCGGATGAACCCGGGCGCGCGGCGGACCATTCGCTGACCGACTACCTGATGATCCCCGGCCTGATCATCCAGTTGATGGCGCCGGTGATCCTGCTGTTCGGGCTGCACCTGTTCCTGCGCGGGCACGACCTGCCGGGCGGCGGCTTCGTCGCCGGGATCACCGTGGCGGTGGCGCTGATCCTGCTGTACATGGCGCGCGGCGCGCGCTGGGTGGAGTCGCGCCTGCGCGTGCTGCCGCTGCGCTGGATTGGCGCCGGGCTGCTGCTGGCCTTGTTCACGGGGCTGGGCTCGCTGGTATTTGGACGTCTATTCCTGACCAGCCATTTTCAGTACCTGGCGCTGCCGCTGTTCGGCCGCGTGCCGCTGGCGACGGCGCTGCTGTTCGACCTTGGCGTGTTCGCCACGGTGGTGGGCGCGACCATCCTGATGCTGATCGCGCTGGCGCACCAGTCGCTGCGGCGGCCGCGCCAGGTGTCGGCCGCCGCCGCGGAAGGGGAGGGCTGATGGAACTGGTGCTGGCCGCCGCGATCGGGATTCTCGCTGCCTCCGGCGTGTGGCTGCTGCTGCGTCCGCGCAGCTTCCAGGTGATCATCGGGCTGACCCTGATTTCCTATGCGGTGAACCTCTTCATCTTCTCCATCGGCGGCCTGCGCACCGGCGCCGATCCGGTGCTGCACGAGGTGGCCGGCAACGTCGCGCAGTACACCGACCCGCTGCCGCAGGCGCTGGTGCTCACCGCGATCGTGATCGGTTTCGCCACCACCGCGCTGTTCCTGGTGGTGCTGCTGACCTCGCGCGGGCTGACCGGCAACGATCACGTCGACGGCGAGGACGGCACGCCGTGAGCCAGCACCTGGTCGTCGCGCCGATCCTGCTGCCGCTGCTCATTGCCGCGCTGCAGCTGCTGGTGGGCGAGAAGCGCCGGCGCACGGCGCTGACGCTGAGTATCGCCTCGTGCGTGGCGCTGGTGCTGCTGGCCGCCGCGCTGCTGCTGGAGGTGTCCGCCGATGGCGCGCTGGCGGCGGTCTACCGCATCGGCGACTGGCCGGCGCGCTTCGGCATCGTGCTGGTGGCGGACCGGCTTTCCGCGCTGATGGTGCTGCTCACCAGTGTGCTGGCGCTGGCGTTGCTGCCGTATGCGCTGGGTCGCTGGCAGCATCGCGGCGGCCATTTCCAGCCGCTGCTGCAGTTCCTGCTGATGGGCTTGAACGGCGCCTTCCTCACCGGTGACCTGTTCAATCTTTTCGTGTTCTTCGAAGTGCTGCTGGCGGCGTCCTACGGCCTGGCGCTGCACGGCTCCGGTGCGCGGCGGGTCAGCGCGGGGCTGCATTACATCGCGGTCAACCTGACCGCCTCGATGCTGTTCCTGCTCGGCGTCAGCCTGATCTTCGGCGTCACCGGCACGCTCAACATGGCGGCGCTGGCCGAGCTGATCCCGCACGTGCCGGAGCGCACCCGCGCGCTGCTGCATGCGGGCGCGGCGCTGCTCGGCGTGGCGTTCCTGATCAAGACCGCGATGTGGCCGCTCGGCTTCTGGCTGCCGCGCACCTACGCGGCCGCGGCGCCGGCGGTGGCCGCGATGTTCGCGCTGATGACCAAGCTCGGCATCTACGTGCTGCTGCGCCTCGGCCTGCTGCTGTTCGGCGCTGGCGCCGGGCCCGCCTCGGCGCATTTCGGCAGCGCGTGGATGCTGTGGGGCGGCATGGCCACGCTGGTGGCCGGCACCATCGGCATGCTGGGCGCGCGCGACCTCGGCAAGCTGGCCGGCTACAACGTGGTGGTCTCCGCCGGCACCCTGCTCGGCGCGATCGGCCTGCAGCAGAGCGCGGTGACCGCCGGCGCGCTGGCCTACCTGGTGATCTCCACCCTGGCGATCGCCGCGTTCTTCCTGATTGCCGGCCTGCTCGCCTCCGACGGCGACGACGATACCGACGACACGCTGAGCCTGGAACCGTACGAGCAGCCCGGCGAGACCCCCGCGAACGAAAGCCTGTACGCGCAGGAGGACGAGAGCCGCGTGGTGATCCCGGCGCCGATCGCGATGCTGGGCCTGAGCTTCTCGGCCTGCGCGGTGCTGCTGGCGGGGCTGCCGCCGCTGTCCGGTTTCCTGGCCAAGTTCGCCCTGCTGGCGCCGATGCTCGATGACGCCGGGCGCGGCGCGCAGCTGCTGTTCGCGCTGGTCGTGGCGGCCGGTTTCTGCACCGTGACCGCGCTGTGCCGCGCCGGCATCCAGATCTTCTGGGTCGAGCCGGAGCGGATCTTTCCGAAGGTGCGCCTCACCGAGAGCGTCTCCGTCGCGCTGCTGCTGGGGCTGTGCCTGCTGCTGACGGTCTGGCCCGAGCGGCCGCTGCACTACTTGCGCGACACCGCCGCGCAGCTGCATGCGCCGGGCAACTACATCCACGCCGTGCTGCCGGGCGCCGAGGTCGCACCATGATCCGCCGCTGGCTGCCGCATCCGCTGCTGTCCGCGCTGCTGGCGCTGATCTGGCTGATCTTCAACCAGAGCGTGTCGCCCGGCACCGTGCTGCTCGGCATCGTGCTCGGCATCGTGCTGGGCCGGATGCTCGACCTGCTGGACCCGCCGAAGGCGCGGCTGCGCCACTATCCGTTGCTGCTGCGCCTGTTCGTGCGCGTGGTGCTGGACATCGTGCGCTCCAACCTCGCGGTGGCGCGCATCGTGCTGTTCAACAAGAGCCCGTTGCACTCGGGTTTCGTGGCGATCCCGCTGGAGTTGACCGACCATTACGGCCTGGCCGTGCTGTCGTGCATCATCACCTCCACCCCCGGCACGATCTGGGTCAGCTACGACTCCGACGCCAACATCCTGCTGATCCACGTGCTGGACCTGGTCGACGAGGCCGGCTGGATCGACTCGATCAAGCAGCGCTACGAACGCCCTCTGCTGGAGGTTTTCCAATGAGCCACGAACTGCTCGACGTGTCGATCCGCGCGGCGCAGATCCTGCTGCTGCTGGCGATGGCCTTCTCGCTGATCCGCATGGTGCGCGGCCCGCGCGCGCAGGACCGCGTGGTGGCGCTGGACGCCCTGTACGTCAACGCGATGATCCTGCTGCTGACCATCGGCATCCGCAGCGGCAGCATGCTCTACGTCGAGGCCGGCCTGATCATCGCCCTGCTCGGCTTCGCCAGCACGGTGGCGCTGTCGAAATTCCTGATGCGCGGGCAGGTGATCGAATGAGCCACCTCGACGCCCTGCCGCCATGGGCAGCCATCGCCGTCGCTGTGCTGATGCTGCTCGGCGCGCTGTTCGCCTTCGTCGGCTCGCTCGGGTTGCTGCGCCTGAAGAACTTCTACCAGCGCGTGCACGCACCCACGCTGGGCACCACACTGGGCACGTTCTTCATGCTGGCCGCCTCGATCACCTGCTTCTCGGTGCTGCACGGCCGGCCGATCTTCAACGAGGTGCTGATCGGCGTGTTCCTCACCCTGACCACCCCGATCACCCTGATGCTGCTGGTGCGCGCCGCGCTGTACCGCGACCGCGAGGAAGGCTCGCTGGACGTGCCGCAGCTGACGCTGAAGGACTGACGCGCGGAGCCGCTGCAACCGCAGCGACCCCGCGCGATGCCGGTGGGATTACAGCGTCCGCTCGAAATCCCGCACTTGGCGCTTGGCCTCGTCGCGCGCGATGCCGTAACGTTCCTGCACCTTGCCGACCAGATACTCGGTATTGCCCTCGGCCCGGGTCAGGTCGTCGTCGGTCAGGTCGCCCCACTTGGCCTTGATCTTGCCGGTGAGCTGTTTCCAGTTGCCTTGGATGCGGTCGTCGTTCATGTCGTGTCACTCCGTTGCGATAGGGATGACAGGCGTGCCGTTGCAACCCGTCGCGACCCACTATCCCCGCGGCGGCGTTAGGGCCAGGTGGTGGCGACGTGCATGGGGGGAGCGGGCGTTCAGGCGGCGGCGCATTGCGGGCGCCACGCATCATGCACAGGGGTAGCCGCGAGGTACGCAGGATGGTGGGCCCACCAGGACTCGAACCTGGAACCAAGGGATTATGAGTCCCCTGCTCTAACCATTGAGCTATAGGCCCGCGAGCGTGGGAGTTTACCGTAGGGCGCGGCGCGCCCACGAGACCGGACCTTCGCCGGAACGAAGAAGCCCCGCGTCGGCGGGGCCTCCTGGCAGGCGCGGCGGGTTGTCCGGTCATTGTCTGGCTTGCTGGGGCACCTTGCGCACCTTGTCCATCGGGTAGCCCAGCGCCTGCACCCGCGCCAGCAGTGCGTCGTAGTCGGCCTGCGCGATGGTCGGCGTGCGCGCCATCACCCACATGTAGTCGCGCGCATCGCGGGCCACGATGACCTGGCTGTAGTCGTCCTTCAGCCAGGCCACGATGTACTGCGCCTTCAGCGGCCAGAACACCTGCACGCCCCACACCGCGTTGCCGGTGCCGGGCTTGACGAAGCCGGTGGAGTGGATCTCCTTGCGTTCGCCGTCGAAGCTGCCGTTGCGGAAGTGGAACGAGGTGGCGACGTTGCCATCGGGCCTCAGCGTGTAGACCTCGACCGCGTTGTACGCGTTCTTCTCGAAGCGGGTGGGGATGGTGGCGATCACGTACCAGTCGCCCATGAAGCGGGGCAGGTCGACGTGGGCCACCGGCGTGATCGGCGGCAGCTCCCTGGCGAAAGTGTTGACGTTGAACAGCATGAGGCAGGCCAGCAAAAAGGTCGTCAGGATTCTCATGGCGTCTCCGCGGCGATCGAGGGGCGGGTGTCGACCGCGGGGCGCACGAAGCGGTAGTGCGCGACCAGCCACTGCTGGCCGTCGGCGTAGCCGAACAGCTCGGCGCAGGACATCCAGAACATGCGCCAGCGCTGGAACCACAGCGGTGCGGCCTTGCTGCCGTAGGCTTGCGCCAGTACCTTCATCACCTCGTCGTGGTGCGCATCCTGGTTGGCCAGCCAGTGGTTGGCGGTGCGCTGGTAGTGCGTGCCGTCGACATGCCAGCGCTGCTCGATGTGCAGCGCGCACTGGAACCACAGCAAGGTGTCCGACGCCGGCATCAGCCCGCCGGTGAAGAAGTGCCGGCCCATCCAGTTGTCGTCGCCCTCGGTCTCGAACGGATACATCGCCGTGCGGTGCGCGAAGATGTGCACGAACAGCTTGCCGCCGGGTTTCAGCCAGCCGGCGATGCGGTTCAGCAGCGTCTCGTAGTTGCGCATGTGCTCGAACATCTCGATCGACACGCAGCGGTCGAACTGCGTCGGATCGAGTTGCAGCGCGTTGACGTCGCAGGTGATCACCTGCACGTTGAACAGGCCACGTCGGCGGCACTGCGCCTCGATGTGCTGGCGCTGCGGGGTGGAGTTGGATACCGCGGTGATCCGCGCGCTCGGAAAATGCTCGGCCATCCACAGGGTCAGCGAGCCCCAGCCGCAGCCGAGTTCGAGTATCGACTGGCCATCGGCGAGCTGGGCGCGTTCGCCGTACAGCTTGAGCATCGCCTCCTCGGCCTGGTCCAGCGACTCGTCGCCGCGCGGGTAGTAGCAGGACGAATACTTCAGGCGCTTGCCCAGGCAGAGTTCGAAGAACGCCGGCGGCAGCTCGTAGTGCTGCGCGTTGGCCGCGTCGGTGTGGATCGCCACCGAGCTGTGGCGCAGCATCTCGATGCGCTGCGCATATCGCTCGGCCTGCGCGTCCAGGCCGCCGGCCTGTTCCTCGCGCAGGCGTTGCGCACACAGTCGGCGGATGCCCTGGCGCAACAGCGCGTCGGGGATGCGGCCGCGTTCGGCCATGCCCAGCAGGCCTGGCGCCGGCCGCTCGCTGGCCAGTTCGGTGGAAGCGGGGGTGGTCATCGCGGGGTCCTCCTGGGGAACCATGGAATAAGCATCGCCGTGGTGCGCTGGTAGTCGCGGTAATCCTCGCCGCGCGTGCGCAGCGCCTGTGCCTCGGTGTATGGCACGCCGCTGATCCAGCGCAGGAACACGTACATGACTACCGGCCCGGACCACGCCAGCCAGCCGATCGGCGAACCGACCGCCAGGCAGACGTAGGCGAACCAGTGCAGCCATTCGAAGAAGTAGTTCGGGTGGCGCGAATGCCGCCACAGGCCATCGCGGCAGGTCTTGCCACGGTTGGCCGGGTCGTTGCGGAAGCGCGCCAGTTGCGCATCGGCGAGCGATTCGCCCAGCACGCCCAGCAGCCAGATGGCAACGGCCGCGGCCAGCCACGGCGCGGACGCCTGCGGGTTGCGCGCGACCGCCGCGAACGGCAGCGCGAACAACACGATCAGGAAGGCCTGGAACTGGAAGAAGGCGAAGAACTTCCACTGCGCGCCCTGCCAGTGCGCGCGCAGGTTGCGATAGCGACCGTCCTCCGCTTCGCCACGCACGCGCCGCCAGAGGTGCAGGGACAAGCGCAGGCCCCACGCGCCGCCGAGGCATGCCAGCATCGCGCGTGTCCACGGCGCACCGCTGCCGGTGAGCGCCAGCAGGACGGCGCTGCCGCCCACGCCCGCCGCCCACAGCACGTCGACGATGCCCGCATTGCTGCGCCTGCGCTGCCATTGCCAGCCCAGCGTCATCATCAGCGCGGCCAGCAGCCACACGATCAGAAGTTGCCACCCGGGATTCATGCGCGGGCTCCTCGCGTTGCCGGCCGCGGCTGCGTCGAGGCGCGGCCGAGGCGCGCCAGCCACGCCAGCGCCGGTGTCGCCAGCGCCCAGCCGAGCGCCAGCGCCAGCAGCGCGCGCCACGTCGGTTCGGCAAACGTCACCACCTGCCAGCCGCGCGCCGCACCCAGATAGGCCAGCGGACCGCCGACCAGCCCCAGCAGCGCCGCCAGCCACAGCCGCGTCTGCAGGTAGCGCAGGGACTGGCTGAAGGTCAGCGCGAAGGTCACCCACAGCGCGAGAATCCAGCCCGGTGCCAGCGCCGGGTTCGGCCAGCCCGCCGCGTAATCGGCCAGCCCGCTGCGACTGAGCGTGCCGTCCAGCAGGAAACCCATCACCAGCCCGGCGGCCATCAGGGCGAGATCGACGCGGAGGTTGCGGGCGCAGGCCAGCTGCACCAGCGCGTAGACCAGCATGCCGAGCACGCCCGGCCACGCCAGCCCGTGACCTGCGCCGATCACCGCGACAAACCACACGGCCTGGTAGCCGATCAGGCTGAGCCAGAAACTCATGCCGGCCGGCCCGGCGACGATGCGGCAGGGCGATGACCCGGCTTGGCCATCAACAGGTGCGCCACGCCGATCGAGCGTTCGCGGAAGCCGCCTTCGCAATACGCCAGGTAGAACTCCCACAGGCGCACGAAACGTTCGTCGAAGCCCTGCGCGCGCACTTGCGGCAGGCGGGCCATGAAGCGCTCGCGCCATGCCTTGAGCGTCTGCGCGTACGAACTGCCGAAGTCCTCCAGTCGGATCAGGCCCAGGTCGCTGGCGCGGGTCTTGGCCGCGAGCAGTGCGCTGATCGAGGGGATGAAGCTGCCGGGAAACACGTGGCGCTTGATGAAGTCGACCGACCTCAACGCGTGCGCGTAGCGGTGGTCCTCGATGGTGATCGCCTGCACCAGCGCCAGGCCCTCCGGCTTCAGCAGGCTGCCGAGCTTGCCGAAATAGACGTCCAGATACGGGGCGCCGATCGCCTCGACCATCTCGATCGAGACCAGCTTGTCGTACTGGCCTTCGAGGTCGCGGTAATCCTCCAGCAGCAAGGTGACGTGCCCCTCCATGCCGGCTTCGGCGACGCGCTGGCTGGCCAGCGCATACTGCTCGCGCGAGATCGTGGTGGTGGTGACATGGCAGCCGTAGTGCTGCGCCGCGTACAGCGCGAAGCCGCCCCAGCCGGTGCCGATCTCGATCACCCGGTCGGCGGGCTGGAGGTCGAGCTGGCGGCAGATCCGCTCCAGCTTCCGTGCGGAAGCGGTTTCCAGCGTGTCGGCCGGGTCGCTCCAGATCGCCGAGGAGTACATCAGGTCCGCCGAGAGGAACAGGCTGAAGAAATCGTTGCCCAGGTCATAGTGCGCGGCGATGTTGCGGCGGCTGCCGTCGCGGGTGTTTCGACGCAGCGCGTGCCACAGCCGCATCGCCATGCCGCCGAGTCGGGCCAGTCCGCTTTCCATGCCGTCGAGCAGGTCGCGGTTGCGCACCAGCAGCTGGATCAGGCCGACCAGGTTGTCGCAGCGCCACTGGCCATCCATGTACGACTCGCCGGCGCCGACGCTGCCATGGCGCGCCACTGCGCGGTAGAAGCCCGGGTCCAGCACCTGCAGGTGGATCTGCAGCGTGGGCTGCGCACTGGCGGGTTCACCCAGCTCGGCCGTGCCGCAGGCGTCGCTCAGCACCAACCGGCCGTGGCGCAGGCCGCGCATCCGCTCGAGCAGTTGCCGGCGCAGGAAGCGATCGAGCCCGCCGAATGCGGCGTCGTCGCGGGTACGGGTGCTGGCGATATCGTTCATGGCAAACCTCGGGGGTGTTCGTTTCAGTCGGCAGGACGCGCGGGCGGCGCCGGATGGTCGTGCACCGGATTGCGCTTCAGCCACAGCCGCAGTGCATGCCAGTGGATCGCGCCGACCACCTGGGCGGTCATCAGCGGATAGCGCCAGAGCACGCGCGCCAGCGACGCGCCGGTCAGCGGCAGGCGCTGCAGGTTCAGCGTGGCGTCGAACGTGCGCCGGCCTTCGCGCATCACGTTCATGTGCACGCGCAGGTCCTCGGCCGGCACGGTGAAGCGCCAGTCGTAGGTGCAGTCCATCGGCATGAAGGGCGACACGTGGAAGGTCTTGGCAAAGTTCCAGTGCAGTGCGCGGCCATGCACCTGTGCGTCCTCGACCGGCAGCACATAGGCGTGGCGCTGCTTCCACGGCGTGTTGGTGATTTCGGCCAGCACCGCCAGCAGGGTTTCGCCATCCTCGGCGAAGCAGTAGTAGAAGCTGACCGGGTTGAACACCATGCCGGCGTAACGCAGGTGGGTGAGCAGGCGGATCGGACCGCTCGGCCGCGTTCCGGTGGCTTGCTCCACCCGCTGGCGCACCGCATCGGTCAGCGACAGGGTCGCCGGTCCCAGGTAGTCGCTGCGGCGGAACTGCGCCAGGTTGCGATGCGTGGTCGACCACAGCCAGCGCTCGGCGAATATCCGCTCGACCTCGTCCAGGTCCAGGTACAGCTGGGCCATGCGATAGCTGAACGCGTGTGCGTGCGGTTCATGCCGACGGTGGCGCACCACGCCTTCGTACACGGCGCTGGCCAATCGCAGCTTCGAGCTGGCCGGTTTCGTCGTCACGCCATCAACTCCGCCTGGTGCGGAGTGGGCGTCGCCACCGGCGCATGGTCCGGTGGCCAATGCACGCCGAGCGACGCAGCCACCTCGACCGCGCTGCGCATGCCGTCCTCGTGGAAACCCCAGCCCCAATACGCGCCGGCAAACCAGGTGCGGCGCCAGCCCTGGATTTCGGCCTTGCGCGCCTGCGCCTGCACCGAGGCGCGGGTGTAGACCGGATGGTGGTAGCGCATGCGCGCCAGGACCTTGGCCGGGTCGATTGCCTCGCTGCGATTCAGGGTGACCACGAAGGGCTCAGGCGAGGCGATGCCCTGCAGCAGGTTCATGCAGTAGCTGACCGTGCACGGCGCGGCGGGATCGCGCGGCAGCCACGCATTCCAGGCCGCCCACGCCTTGCGCCGGCGCGGCAGCACGCTGGCGTCGGTATGCAGCACGGTGTCGTTGGCCTGGTAGGTCATCGCGCCCAGGATCGAATGCTCGCGCTCGTTCGCGTCGCCCAGCAGGCGCAGCGCCTGGTCGCTGTGGCAGGCCAGCACCAGCTGATCGAAATGCTCCACGCCCGCCGCGCTGCACACCTCGACGCCGCCGGCGTGGCGCAGGATCGAATGCACCGGGCAGTGCAGCCGCTCGCGCACCGGCCAGTGCGCGCGCAACGCCGCCACGTAGGTCGACGAGCCGCCCTTCACCACGCGCCACTGCGGACGTCCGGCCAGTTGCAGCATCTGGTGGTTGGCCATGAACTGCACCAGGTAACGCGCGGGAAACTGCAGGATCTGCGTGGGCGGCGACGACCACAGTGCCGAGGCCATCGGAATCAGATGTTCGTCGCGGAACGCAGCGCCGTAACCATGCTGCAGCAGGTAATCGCCGAGGCTGGTCGTGTCCTCGGGCGTGAGCAACAGCGCGGGTGCCTCGCGGTAAAAGCGGGCGAGGTCGCGCACCATGCCGAGGAAGCGCGGCGACAGCAGGTTGCGGCGCTGGCAGAACAGCGTGTCCAGCGTGGTGGCGTTGTACTCCAGCCCGCTGGCCTCGCTGTGCACCGAAAAGCTCATCGTGGTCGGCTGCGAGGCCACGCCCAGCTGCGCGAACATCCGCGTCAGCAGCGGATAGTGCGCCGGGTTGTGCACGATGAAGCCGCTGTCGATGCGGTAGCTTTTTCCGGCCTGCTCCACCTCGTGCGTATGGGTGTGCCCGCCGAAATAGTCATTGGCCTCGAACAGCGTCACCTCATGCTTGCGCGACAGCAGCCACGCCGACGCCAGCCCCGCGATGCCCGACCCGACCACGGCGATGCGCATCGCTCAGCTCCCCGCCCTGGCCAGCACCCACGCCGGCACCGGTTTCAACCCGCGCACCAGGCCCAGCATCGCCATCAGCTTCAGTCCGTACCAGGTCACGTCGACTTCCCACCAGCGGAAGCCCTGGCGACTGGAGCCGGGGAAGAAGTGGTGGTTGTTGTGCCAGCCTTCGCCGAACGTCAGCAGCGCCAGCCACAGGTTGTTGCGGCTGTCGTCCTTCGTCGCGTAACGACGACGGCCGAAGCGATGCGCCAGCGAGTTGATCGTCACCGTGGCGTGGAACAACACGATGGTGGATACGAAGAAACCCCACACCAGCATCTGCCCGCCACTGGTGCCCAGCTGCGGCGCCACGTGTTGCAGCAACGCGCCCAGCCCGTACATCGCCATGGCCAGCAGCAGCGGCACCGCGATGTCGAACCGGTCCAGCCAGCGCAGCTCGGGATACTTCGCCAGATCCGGCACCCGCGTGAGATCCGTGCGGAAATTGCGCGGGGTCAGGAACCAGCCGACATGGCTCCACAGGAAGCCGTGCACGCGCGGCGAATGCGGATCGGCCGGCGTGTCCGCAACCCGGTGGTGCTGCCGGTGATGCGCCGCCCACCACAGCGGCCCGCGTTGCACGCAGGACGCACCGATCAGCGCAAACATGAACTGCACTGCGCGCGAGGTCTGGAACGTGCGATGCGAGAAATAGCGGTGATAGAACCCGGTCAGCGCGAACATGCGCAGCGCATACAGCGCGGCCGCAACGATCAGCGCGACCGGCGACACGCCCACCCAGATCACGCCCAGGCAGGCCAGGTGCATCGCCACGAACGGCGCCGCGCGCAGCCAGTCGATGCGATCCTCGCGCGCCTCGTCCACCTCCACCGCGGCACTGGTGTCGAACCAGCGCCGCACGCTGCGCATCAGCCACGAACGCCGCGGGCCGGCACGATCGGCCAAGCCGATGGTCGAGGTGTCGACCCGCTCAGGCGGTGCAGTCACGGGTGGAGCGGGGAGGGCCATGGCAACCTGCCTGTCAACGGTTCAGTGACAGATACGCAGGAAGCGCCCCGCTGGATGCATGCGCCGGCAGCGTGCCGGTTTCACGTCGAGTCACCGTCGCCCATGCGATGAAGCGGATCCGGAACGCCGCCGTCCACGTATCCGGTCACACCAGCAGGAGATACGCATGTCAGGCACGAAACAGATCATCGGACTGCTCGGCTGGCTGCTGCTCAGCTTCGCCGCCGCCGCGATCGGCGCGGCCGCCTCGATACAGGCCGCCGCCTTCTACCGGCAGCTGGCACAACCCACCTGGGCGCCACCCTCGGCGGTGTTCGGCCCGGTGTGGTCGCTGCTGTACGCGCTGATGGCCATCGCCGCATGGCTGGTCTGGCGCGAAGGCGGCGGGCGCCGCCAGCGCGGCGTGCTCGCACTGTTCGTGCTCCAGCTGGCGGTCAATGCACTATGGAGCTGGCTGTTCTTCGGCTGGCACCGCGGCGCGCTGGCGTTCGCCGACATCGTGCTGCTGTGGCTGTTGATCGCCGCCACCGTGATCGGCTTCTGGCGCGAGCGGCCGCTGGCCGGCGCGCTACTGTTGCCGTACCTGTGCTGGGTCAGCTTCGCTGCGGCGCTGAACTTCGCCGTGTGGCAGCTGAATCCGGGGATTCTTGGCTGAGTTCCAGCGAGAACGCGGCGGGCTCCGGTCGCGGCCGCGTTCCGAACGGAACAGACGCCCCCGACTGGCTCTATGCCAGGCAGCCCGCAGGCTTCAAGATCAGCAGCCTCACCCAACGAGGCGTTGCCCTGGAGCCAGCCTTGCCCGTCATTCGCCAAGCCGAACCCTCCGACGCGCTGCCTCTCGCCG
Source organism: Rhodanobacter sp. UC4443_H10 (assembly GCF_052978325.1). Classification (NCBI taxonomy): domain Bacteria; kingdom Pseudomonadati; phylum Pseudomonadota; class Gammaproteobacteria; order Lysobacterales; family Rhodanobacteraceae; genus Rhodanobacter; species Rhodanobacter sp. UC4443_H10. The sequence goes on from NZ_CM129668.1 coordinate 2,903,599, forward strand.
AACTGGCGGAGCTGACCTTCCGGCATACCTTCGAGGTGGCCAACACGCCCGAAGACATGCGCCTCCATTGCGCGGCCCATTACAGCGAGGCCATCCAGGCGCGGGAAATCTCCGATCCGCAAATCACGACGCTGGTCAGTGAGCACGATGGCCAGCTCGTCGGATTCGCCCAGCTTCGCTGGGGCCGTCCGCCCGACTGCATCAAGGCCGAACGACCCGCCGAGATCCAGCGCCTGTATGTCCGCGAAGCGTGGCACGGTAAGGGCGTGGCGCCGGATCTCATGTCCGCAGCCATCGCCCTGGCAAAGGCCTCCCACGCCGATCAGGTCTGGCTCGGCGTGTGGGAACACAATCCCCGCGCCATCGCCTTCTACAGGAAGTGGGGCTTCGCCGAAGCGGGCGAGCATGTGTTCCCCGTGGGAACCGACCCGCAGCGCGATGTCATCATGACCCGGGTGGTTGGCACCAGGTGATGGAAGGCCCGAAGCCGGGGTCAGCGTCCGATTTTCAAGAAGCGCACCGCGTCCGAGGGTCATGATGGCCCTTGCAGGCGCTACGACGACCGCGCAAGGTGCGACAGGCAGAAACCGACCCGAAGCAGACATAATCAACTATCGCCACGAAACTGAGAACTAGCCGCGTTAACGAGGTAGAAGCCGGGAAGGCTAAAGGGAGACAGATTGGATGAAGTTTTTTTCTTGGATCAAAGGGAATGCGACCAACGCAGTGACGCCAGAGGCTGTTGCTGCCCTGCTAATCGATGCTCCCGTAGAAAGTTCCTATTCCACTGACCAGCCGATTCGCTCGGCGGCCAATGACCGATTTGCGCGCGCAGCGTTCGCAGTACGCATTGCCGAGACCATCGCTACTCGACAGGAGCCCTCCAGCCTCGTGCTTGGTCTTTCTGGCCCATGGGGAGACGGTAAGACGTCCGTTCTCTACATGATTGAGGAACGCCTCAGGGCAGAGGCGAACATCGTAGTGGTCCGATTCAATCCGTGGCATTTCGCGTCAGAAGAACAGTTGGTCCGAGGATTCTTCGCAACGCTGGCTTCTGCATTGGGTAAGAGCTTAGAGACCGCTGGGGAGAAGGTCGGCGAGGCAGTCAAGAAGTATGGAAGCCTTCTCTCGATTGCATCAACGTCGTTCGCGGGAGGTCTCATTACTCTGGCCCCTGGCAAGGCAGCGCAGGGCATTGGCGAGGCGCTCTCGACGACGACGCTCGACGAACTCAAGGGTCGAATTGAAAAGGGGCTATCCGACTCGGGAAAGAAGGTTGTCGTACTCATCGACGATATCGACCGTCTGGACCGGGCCGAGACCCACGCCATCTTCAAGTTGGTCAAACTTTCGGCTGGCTTTGAATATACGACGTACCTGTTGGCATTCGACGAGGAGGTAGTGGCAGCTGCCTTGGGCGAGCGCTATGGCGACGGTGGTTATGCAGCAGGCAGAGCTTTCCTCGAAAAGATCATTCAGGTTCCCCTGCATTTGCCGCCAGCAGACACCATGGCATTGCGGCAGATGGCCTATGAGGGTGTCGACAAGGCGCTAAGTCATGCGGCGTTCGAGCTGGGACAAGAGGATGTTGATCTTTTTACTATCCAATTCATGAGTGGGTTGGAGCCGAAGCTGGAAACACCGAGGCAAGCGCGTCTCTACTCGAATGCATTGATGTTCTCGCTCCCCCTTGTCAAGGGCGAAGTTAATATCGTGGATTTCATGCTTGTTGAAGGCCTGCGCGTCTTCTACCCAAAACTGCATGGTGCGATTCGCGCCACTCCGTCGCTCTGGCTGGATCAGCAGGAAGGACCCCAACAAGATCGGCTGGAGCGGATCCGGCAGATTGTTGAGGTGTCGACGCCTGGCAGGACGAAAGAAGAGCGGGAAGATCTCACGCGTGGACTGCTAAGGCATCTGTTTCCCAGAACGGCCAATATGCAGTACGGGGGTCAGTGGGAGCCCGAATGGGCTCGCGACAAGCGTATTTGTTCACAGGCATACTTCCGGCGCTACTTCACCTATGGGGTACCGCCAAACGACATATCCGATCGAGCGATTGACGAATTCATTGCGTCCGCACCAAATTTGGATACGAGTTCGCGAGAGGAAGCACTTCTGCGACTCATGCGAGCGGCTCCGGCGGTTTTCGTCAAGAAGATGCGACAGCGAGAGGAAAAGGTCACGGAATCGCAGGCACAAGCTCTGATACCGGTGCTTGCGCGGAATGGTAGTAGTGCACCGGTAGAGCGTGGACAATTTGCCATCGGCGGCACGCGCATGCAGATGGCAATCTTGATCGCGCATCTCCTTCGGAATGTCCCCGCCGGGGAGGCCCGTAACCGTTTCGCTGAGGAGATTGTTGAAATAGCGATGCCACTCCCGTTTGCAGTGGAATGCACGCGTTGGATGATGCCGGGAAGGGATGATCCTGAAGATCGACACCTACTCACAAGAGATGTTCTGCTCAGTCTGGACGGAGCACTGGTCGAGCGGGTGATTAAAGCGGATCACGAATTACCACTGTATCGTCAGTTTGGTACTGACGCGAGGCAGCTCTATTGGCTTTGGCAGAAGGCTGAGATGAATGGAGCTTCCACTCGGCTACGGGAGAATCTCGGACGTACAGGCGAAGAGGTAGATGCTTTCCTCGATATTTATGTTGGAGAAGCATGGGGAATGGAGGATGGACTCCCTAGGCGAGCCGATTTCCGTAGGGAGTCCTATGACGATATTGCGCGATTGATCGATCCAGCGGAAATCGCACGTTTGTTGCGCGATCGCTATGGGGCCGAGCTAGATCATCCCAATTTCCATCACGGCGCAGAAGTTGCGATATCTCGGCGGATAGCGCATCAATTCATGGTTGTCTACAACGAGACTCTGGACGAAGCTGAACGGGTTCAAGGTGGCGATCCGTAGCAGTCGTAAGTCTGGAGCGGCCAAGTTTTAGTAGACGCTCAATGTTCGTTTCTGGCCGGAAGTCGACGATCGATAGCCATGGGTTCGTGGGTAAGGTCAGCAGTGCCGCCCTCAACCCGCGTGCCGCACCGGCGGAGCCCGCAGCGGGCGCGGCAAATCGATCCGACAGCACAGAGGGCCGCGCTCGAAGTAGCGAGCCTGTGATGCAAGTGTGTCAACTGCACCCGCGCACCCGCCGAGGCCACACGCGCGAGATCCACCCCCACTCTCGGGGCAAGAAGCGCACGCGCGCGAGGGCAGAAGCCTCGTGCGCAACCGGAAAGCCCTCGCCGGCAACCGAAAACATCCGTGCGTAACAGTAAAACCCTCGCACCGCGAACCTGCCGACCTCCGTGCGCAACCGTAAAAGCGTTGCGTGCCACGGTAAAACGGTTGCGCGCAACCCGGAGACCTTCGTGCGTGGTGCCGCGGACTTCGCCAGGCCGAGGTTCCGACCCTTGCGCGCAAGGGTTTTACGGTTGCACACGGAGCTCGGGAGCCTTGCCCCCGGAAGTTTTTCGGTTGCGCGCAAGGGTCGGGACCTCCGCGCTTCGGAGTTTTCCGGTTGCGCGCAAGGTCGCAACCTTTGCGAACGGAGCTCTTGCGGCGGTGCATGGAAGTCAGATGGCCGCACTGGCACATTCCGGAATTGAAATGTCCTACCCGTTCGGAGCTTTCATGCTCCTGGCTCTTCAGCTCTTGCCACCGCGACGCGGTGGCGCACCGAGTGCGAGCCAGGATGGCGCGCTGCTCTACCCGGGGCCCCTGTGCGGCGGTGAGTCGGGGTCGACAGGCCGCGCAGCGGGAGTCGACAGGGATGTCGACTCCTTTTCGTCCGGACAGGAGTCCGGTCGAAAAGCCCGGCCCCGGCTCACGGACTTGCCGGGCAGGGATGCCCGGCAAGCGCCAAGCGGGGTGGCCTTCTCTGTTGGTTACTTATCTCTTGGCCACGCAAGAGATAAGTAACTCGGGCCACGAAGGGGCACGAAACGCTCTTGATCTTGGTGACCACGCCATCGCCTAAACGGGTTTAGCGTGCCAGTGCCCCATAGGCATCCAACGCAAGCTGCCGCGACTCCCCGAGATCCACCATCGCCACCGGATACCCACTGCGCCTGAGCAGACCAGCATCCCTCCACGGCTCATGCAGCAACCCCAACGGCGCCTCCGCCAGCTCCGGCAACCAGCGCCGCAGATAGACGCCATCTGGATCGAACTTCTTCGCCTGCGTCACCGGGTTGAACACGCGGAAATAGGGCGCCGCGTCGGCGCCGCAGCCGGCCACCCACTGCCAGCCCAGCGTGTTGTTGGCGAGGTCCGCGTCGACCAGGGTGTCCCGGAACCAGCGCGCGCCGTGCTGCCAGTGCTGGCGCAGGTTCTTGGTCAGGAAGCTGGCCACGACCATGCGCACGCGGTTGTGCATCCAGCCGGTGTGCCACAGCTCGCGCATGCCGGCGTCGACCAGCGGGATGCCGGTGCGGCCGCGTTGCCAGCGTTCCAGCAAGGCCTGATCCGCGGACGCCCACGGGAAATCGTCGAAGCGCGGATTGAAGTTGTCGGTGGGCGTGTGGGGAAAGTGGTACAGCAGGTGATGGGCGAATTCGCGCCAGCCGAGCTCGCGCAGATACGGCTCGATGTCGGGGCGGCGTGTGGCGTCGGCGGCACGGGCGCGAAGATCGAGTTCGAAGTGGATTTGCCGCGGCGAAATCTCGCCGAAGTGCAGGTGCGGCGACAGCCGCGAGGTGCCATGGCGCGCGGGCAGGTCGCGTGCGTGCGCGTAGTCGCCGATGGCGTCGTCGGCGAATATCTCCAGCAACTCCTGCGCGCCGGCTTCGCCCGGTTGCCAGCTGGTGGCCAGGCCATCGGCCCAGGCGATGCGCGGCAGCAGCTCGAGTGCCGCCAGCGGCAGGCTGCCGGACAAGTCGCGCCAGCCCGGCACGCGTGGCGCGGGCAGCGGTCCGGTCGCCTGCAGTTGCGCGCGCAGGTTGCGCCAGTACGGCGTGAACACCTTGTACGGCTGGCCTTGCTGGGTGGCGATCTGCCATGGCTCGCACCACAACGCGGCGTTGTGGCTGTGCACCGCGATGCCGTCGGCCTGCAGGGCGCTCTTGACGCGGGTGTCACGCTCGATCGTGGCCGGCTCGTACAAGCGGTTCCAGTACACCGTGCGTGCACCGCTGCGGTCGATCAGCTCGCGCAGGGTGCCCAGCGGCTCGCCACGACGCAGGTGCAGGGCGGCGCCGGCATCGCGCAAGTCGTGGTCCAGCGCCAACAGCGAATGGTGCAGCCACCAGCGGCTGGCGGCGCCGGTGGAGCCGGCGTCGTCATCGGCATGGATGAAGACCGGCAGCACCCGTGCGTGTTGCGTACAGGCCGCGCTCCACGCCGGGTTGTCGGTGAGGCGCAGGTCGCGCCGGAACAGCACCAGCGCCGTGTCCATCGCGTCGCGCGTGGACACGGTTCTAGAAGCCGAACAGCGGTTGCAGCGTGCGCGCGAGCCAGCCGGAGAACTTCAGCGGCGCATCGGTGGCGGCCACGCAGATGCACGGCACGCCGGGCGAGGTCACCGGCTGGTGCAGGGTTTCGCCGTCCAGGTCGGCCACGTCGCCGGGGCCGAAGTGACCGAGCAGGTCGTCGTAGGCGCCGTCCAGGATCATCGTCAGCTCGCTGCCGCCGTGGCTGTGCAGAGGCAGTTTGCTGCCTGGCGCGATGCGCAGCAGCATCAGGTCGCCGCCAGCGATGCCGCCGGCGCGAATGCGCTGCACGCCCGGCGCCACGCGCTTCCAGCGCAACGCGCGCAGGGACTGGCCGAACCACGGGTGCAGGGCGCGCGGCAGGCGATCGGGATCGCGGGCATCGACGGCCTCGGGCGGCAACGCCGCCTGCCCGGTCTCCGGCTCGGCATCGAGCCGGGCCAGGATCGCGATGCGCGCATCCTCCGCCGGGCCTTCTGCGCGTTGCTGTTGCAGCAGGGCACCGCCGATCTGGTCGGCGTCCCGCAGATGCGCGCGGCACTCCGCGCAGCGTTCCAGATGAGCCGCCGCAACCACCGCCAGCGCGGCGGACAGGGCGCCGGCGGAATAGCCGATCAGGGTGGCGTCGTCGAGGTGACGATTCGGCTTCATCGCGCGCCCCTCATGCTGCCCTGCAGTTTGGCGAACGAGCGCCGCAGCGAGGATTTGACCGAGCCAAGCGGCATGTCCAGCTCCCGCGCGATCTCGCTGTGGCTTTTGCTTTCGAGGTAACACATGCGAACCAGCTTGGCCTGCACCGGGGGAAGTTGATCGATGGCCTGCTTCAACAGGTCCTGGTCGAAGGAGGATTCGGGTTGCGAGTCGAGCCGGCCGGATTCGAGCTGGTCGAGCTGGTCCAGGCCTTCCTGGATCGGCGACCAGTGCGGTTCCCTGCGCACGTGGTCGATGTAGAGGTTGCGCGCCACGCGATACAGCCAGGTGGCGAGGCTGGCGCGCGCCGGATCGAACATCGCGGCCTTGCGCCACAGCGTCAGCAAGGCCTCCTGCACCAGCTCGTCGGCGATCGATTCGGGCACGCCGAGGTTGCGCAGGTAGCGCTGCAGGCGTGGCGCGAAGTGATCGAAGATGCGCATGAAACTCGCGCGGTCACGCTGCGCGGACACGGCGGCCATCTGCGTCGACCAGTAACGTGCGTCAGGCATGGCGTGGTTCACGGCGGCAGGCACGGGTCGTATCGCCCGAAAGGGCGTCACCTCGGTGGCAGAGCGATCCGGACCCATCATACGCAACTTTCCGCTGGCGACCGGGGCCACATGCCCGACGATCGGACATGCCCCCTGTCACAGGCATACGGCGGGCGTGGCCATTCGGATTCAACCGCATCGAAAATCGCCCGCGAGCGGCCGGGCAAAAGAAAGCCCCGCACGTGGCGGGGCTGTTCCGGTGGTGCGTTGGCGTGCGCCTACTCGACGTCGAGGAACGAGCGCAGCTGTTCGGAGCGGCTCGGGTGGCGCAGCTTGCGCAGCGCCTTGGCCTCGATCTGGCGGATCCGCTCGCGGGTGACGTCGAACTGCTTGCCGACCTCTTCCAGGGTGTGGTCGGTGTTCATGTCGATGCCGAAGCGCATGCGCAGCACCTTGGCCTCCCGCGGGGTGAGCCCGGCGAGCACGTCGCGCACGGTTTCCATCAGGCCGGTTTCCGTCGCCGAGTCAATCGGCGAGCTGGCGTTGCCGTCCTCGATGAAGTCGCCCAGGTGGGAATCCTCGTCGTCGCCGATCGGGGTTTCCATCGAGATCGGTTCCTTCGCGATCTTCAGCACCTTGCGGATCTTGTCCTCGGGCATCTCCATTTCCTTGGCCAGTTCCTCCGGCGTGGCCTCGCGGCCGAACTGCTGCAGCATCTGGCGGGAAATGCGGTTCAACTTGTTGATCGTCTCGATCATGTGCACCGGGATGCGGATGGTGCGCGCCTGGTCGGCGATCGAGCGGGTGATCGCCTGGCGGATCCACCAGGTGGCGTAGGTCGAGAACTTGTAGCCGCGGCGGTATTCGAACTTGTCCACCGCCTTCATCAGGCCGATGTTGCCTTCCTGGATCAGGTCGAGGAACTGCAGGCCGCGGTTGGTGTACTTCTTGGCGATCGAGATCACCAGGCGCAGGTTCGCCTCGACCATTTCCTTCTTGGCGCGACGGGCCTTGGCCTCGCCACTGGCCATGGCGCGGTTGATGTCCTTGATGTCGATCAGCGGCAGGAACAGCTTGCGCTCGATCGCGGCCAGCTTCTCCTGCTCGGCGTCGATCGCCTCGCGGTAGGTCTTGATGTTCGGCGACCACTTCTGCCGCTTGCGGCTGAGCTCGGCGACCCACTCGAGGTTGCCCTCGTTGCTGGGAAACGCCTTGATGAACTCGGCCTTGGGCATCTTCACCTGCTTGACGAAGATGTCCAGCAGCACGCGCTCGTGGTGGCGGATGTCGCCCACCACCTCGCGCAGCTTGCGCACGAAGCCGTCGATCAGGGCGCTGGGCAGCTTGAGCTTGAGGAACTCCTCGGCCATCTGGTCGCGCAGCTTGACGATCTTCTTGTCGGTGATGCTGGCGGCTTTCGGCGCGGCCTTCTGGAACTTGGCGTAGTACTCGCGCAGCAGTTCCATGCGGCGCTTGACCTCCTCCGGGTCCGGACCGGTGGGGCCGGCTTCTTCCTCTTCGCTGGAGTCGTCGGAATCCTCGTCGTCGCCATCGGATTCCTCGTCCAGGCCAAGCTCGGCGGCCTCGGCGGCGGCGGCTTCCTTCTCCTTGCGGGCGAGGTCGGCGGCTTCCTCCAGGTCGAGGAAGCCGGCCAGGATCTCGCTGAGGCGGCGCTTGCCGTCCAGGTGCTGGTCGTATTCCTCCAGCAGCAGCTCGATGGTCAGCGGGAAACTGGCCAGTGCGGTCTGCACCTGGCCCAGGCCTTCCTCGATGCGCTTGGCGATGGCGATCTCGCCCTCGCGGGTGAGCAGCTCGACGGTGCCCATCTCGCGCATGTACATGCGCACCGGGTCGGTGGTGCGGCCCACTTCGGCGTCCACGGCGGAGAGCAGCGCCACGGCCTCTTCGGCGGCGGAGTCGTCATCGCCCGGGCCGCCGCCGGGGGCGGCGCTGTCGGAGATGGTGTCGGTATCCGGCGCGGCGTCATGGACTTCGATGCCGACGCCCTTGAGCACCGCCATGATGTCTTCGATCTGCTCCGGGTCGACGATGTCGTCGGGGAGGTGATCGTTGATCTCGGCGTAGGTCAGATAGCCCTGCTCCAGGCCCTTCGAGATGAGTGCCTTGATTTCCGACTGTTGCTCATGGGGAGCTTTGCTGTTCATGGATTGACCGACCGCCAAAGGGGTGCAAGAACCGGACATTATAGCGATGTGCTGCTTTTCTGACCAGTTTTCAAGTGAAAAATTCTGTCGTCTGCCGCGTCGGACGACACGCAAAATTCGAGCCAGACCGCGGTGTTGGCGCTGTCTGCGGGGTGCCGCGCGGCACCTCGGTCAGGCGGTGTCCAGCCAGAAGGTGACCGGGCCGTCGTTGACCAGCTGGACCACCATATGGGCACCGAAGCGTCCGGTTTCCACCCTCGGATGGGCAACCCGCGCCAGTCCCAGCAGGTAGTCGAACCAGTGGCGCGCATGCTCGGGCGCGGCGGCGCGGGTGAAGCTGGGGCGCATCCCCGAGTGGGTGTCGGCGGCCAGGGTGAACTGGCTGACCAGCAGCAGGCCGCCGCCGGTGTCGCGCAGCGAGCGGTTCATGCGGCCGGCATCGTCGGCGAACACGCGGTAGCCGAGCAACCGTTCCAGCATGCGCCGGGCCTGCGCCTCGCCATCCTCCGGCTGCACCGCGACCAGCGCGAGCAGGCCGGCGTCGATCGCGCCGACGGTCTCGTCCTCGACCTGCACGCTGGCGGAGGTCACGCGCTGGATGAGGGAGATCATGGGGTGGCCGGGATTGGGGAATCGGGAATGGGAAAAGCATAGCGCCCGGCGGCTGATGCCACGCAGTCGGGCGAGCCCATCCGGTGCGCGCCTGACTATTCCCATTCCCGATTCCCCATTTCCGGCCCAGCTACACTTTCGCTCATGCGTTTCGACATCTACGTGATCTATCTGCTGTTGCGCCTGCTGGCACTGTTGCCGTTGCGGGCGCTGCATGGCATCGGGGCGGGGCTGGGGCGGCTGGTGCTGTGGCGCGGGGGGCGCACGGCCCATCACACCGCGGTGAACCTGCGGATCGCGCGGCCGTTGCCGGACGCGGTGCGCCAGCGCGAGCTGCTGCGCGAGGTGATGGGCGAGAGCGGCAAGTCGATCACCGAGATCGTCAAGGTGTGGGGCGGTGGCGCCGAACGCGCGCTGGATCTGGTGCGCGAGGTGCGCGGTGAGGCGCTGCTCGATGCCGCGCTGGCGGCGGGCAGGGGCGTGATCATTGCCGCGCCGCACCTGGGCTGCTGGGAGTTGCTGAACTACTGGCTGTGCCGCAAGACGCCGATGGCGATCCTGTACCGGCCGCCGCGCATCGCCGCCATCGAGGGCCTGCTGCGCAAGGTGCGCGGGGCGCTGGCACCCGAGCAGATCCGCGCCGACGGCGCCGGCGTGCGCGCCTTGTACAAGCGGGTGGCTGCCGGCGGCGCGGTGGGCATCCTGCCTGACCAGAAGCCGCGCGCGGGCGAGGGGCGGCTGGCCCCGTTCTTCGGCCGCGATGCCCTGACCATGGTGCTGCTGCCGCGGCTGGCCGCACGCACCGGCGCCACGGTGCTGTTCGCCTTCGCCGAACGCTTGCCCGCCGGCGCGGGCTACCGGATCCACCTGCGCGAGGCGCCGCCCGGCATCGCCGATGCCGACCCGCAGGTCGCCTGCACGGCGCTCAATCGCGGCGTGCAGGATTGCGTCGAACAAGCGTTCGCGCAGTACCAGTGGCAGTACAAGCGCTGGTCGGCGGTGGGCCTGGTCAGTCCGTACGACGACGAGAGGCGTCAGGACTGAGCCGCGTCGCCCGGCGCGGGCGATTTCTCCAGCCGGCGCAGGAACACGGTCATCTCCTTTTCGGCCTGCTTGTCGCCGCGTGCGCCGGCGGCGGCGATGCCGCGACGCCAGGCGTCGGCCGCCGAGGCGGGCTCGCCGCTGGCGAGCCGGGCCTTGCCCAACAGCTTCCACGCGGCCGAATAGGTCGGGTCGAACTCCAGCGCACGTTCGAGTGCTGCCACCGCACCGGCGGCGTCGCCCGCATCAAGCAGGGCGCTGCCCAGCGAGTAGCGCAGCAGCGCGCCATCGCGCGGGCCGTCGCATTGGCGGCGCAGGTTGTCGAGCAGGGCGTTCAAGGCAGGCGGTAGCGGCGCTCGTCGGCCGGATAGAGCTGGGTCGGCTGTGCCGGTTCCGGCGGCGTGTGGCCGGCGCGCAGATCGGCCAGCGAACTGGCCGTCCAGATCACCACCCACGACGAGCGGAACGGCTGCGCCAGCAAGGCGTAGCGCAGGTCGGCCGGGGTCAGGTGGTCCGGCCGGTCGACCACCAGCGCATCGGGATGCGCGCGTGCGTAATCGGCCAGCGCCTGGTCGCCGTACAGCTCGGTGATCGGCCGGGTCAGCCGGCCGGCGAAGTGGAACTCGCCGGCGTAGCTGCCCATGAAGGCCAGCGGGTGGCCGGCCTGCTCGGCGCGGCCCAGCAGTTCGGCCGACGGGCGCAGGTCCCAGCGCGGCCACAGGGTCAGCGTGAACAGCGCATTCAGCGCGAACACGCCGATCAGCCCGGCCACCGCCAGCCGGCGCAGCTCGCCGCGGCCGCGCATCAGCAGCAGGCTGCCGAGCAGCAGGAAGATCACGCTGAAGTAGCGGCTGTACGGCGCGACCGTGTGCGCCCAGTCGCCCTGCACGACGGCGTGCTCCACCAGCATGGGCAGCGCGAACAGCAGCAGCGCGAAGACGATCCCCCCCACGCCCAGCGGCCAGGTGCCGAGCGCGTAATGGTTGGCCAGCGCGGCGCGGCGCTCGCGCAGCACGGCGATCGCACCGGCCATCAGCAGAGCCACGCCGGCCAGCTCCGGCAGCGGGTAATACAGCTGCTTGCCGCTGATCAGCGAGAACACCACGAATGCGGGAACCAGCCAGCACAGCACGAAGCGCAGGCCCGATTCCAGCGGCCGGCGCAGCCCGGCCACGGCCACCCACGCGCGCGGCCAGCCGCTGAACGGGAACAGCAACACCGGCAACCACAGCAAGTAGAACCAGAACGGTTCGGCGTGGTTCTGCAGATCCTTGCCTTCGGACAGCTTGTCGACCACGCGCCCGGCGGTCTGGGTGAAGAACAGCCGTTCGCGATAGGCGTCCCCCCCGACCAGGCCGGCCGGCAACGCCCATGCCAGCAGCATCGCGCCGCCGAGCAACAGCGACAGCACGCCGGAGCCGTACCAGCGCGCGCGATGCTCGCGCGCCCATTCGTTCCACAGCGGCCCGAGCAGCCACGGGAAGGCGACGTGCAGCAGCATCACCGGGCCCTTGGTCAGCAACCCCAGCCCCACGCAGACGCCGAACAGCAGCCAGCGCGGTTCGACCCGCCGCGGCTTCGGCGTCAGGCACAGCAGCGCGGCCAGCACCCAGACCGCCAGCAGCACGTCGTACATGATCTGCAAGGCGAACAGGAACGCGTAGCCGAACGCCAGCAACATCCACGGCGCGGCCTTGGCCATCCACGGCCGGTGCGGGAACAGCCGCCGCGCCAGCAGCGACACCAGCACCAGCTGCGCGCCGCCGAACAGCACCTCCAGCACGCGCGGCCACACGTCGCTGACGCCGAACACGAACCAGCCGGCCTCGATCAGCCAGAACAGCAGCGGCGCCTTCTCGCTGTACGGCGCGCCGTTGATGTGCGGCACCAGCCACTGGCCATGGCTGAACATGTCCCAGGCCACCGCCAGCGTGCGGGTGGAATACAGCGGCATCGGGCCGTGCGCGAAGATCGCCAGCAGCGCCACCAGCATCCACAGCGGCAGCCACGGCCAGACCGCGCGCAGGTGTTCGGAACGGCTGAAGGAGCTGGGCGGCACGGGGTGCACTCGCGGTGGGAGAGAAGGATTCTAGCCTGCGACCGGATCAGGGCATCGCTAGGCCGGACCCCAGTAGCCGATGCGGCGACGCAGTTTCAGCTTGCGCCACAGGTTGAGCGGCTTGCGCCGGCGGTTGCGACCGCCGCGGGCGAGGAAGGCATCGATCGCGTCGAGCACGCGCTCGCTGGAGCGGCCGTCGCGGCGCGGATGGATGGCGTTGCCGTAGTCGGCGATCGCCTGCATCAGTTCCGGCGGCCGCGCCAGCGCGCGTTCGATCGCCGGCTCGAAGTCCTTCGCGTCGTCGATGTCGAGCAACTGCGGCCCGGGGCGCCGGTTCTTGAATGTCACCACCGGCTTGCCGGTGAGCAGGAACTCGTTGAGCGCCGAGGAGGTATCCGAGCACATCATGTCGACTTGCGGGAACAGCTCCAGGATGTTGTCGTTCTCGGCGAAGGTGAGGTACTCGTTCTGCAGCGCCTTGAACTTCGCCGTGGTCTCCGGGTTCATCTTCGGATGGAAGGTGACGATCCAGTGCCAGCGACCGTCGCGCGACAACCGCTTCACTTCCTCGTACAGCGTCTCGGCGGCACTCCACGACGGCGAAAAGGTGGAGTGGTAGAGGATCACCGGCGGCCGGCGCACCGGCGGCAACGGGCCGGCGATCTCGCGCATGAACGGGTCGAGCTTGGGCCAGCCGGTCTCGGTCACCGTGAAGTGGCCGAGCCGGTCCGCCAGCGCCTGGAACTGTGCGGTATCGCGTGGACCGGTGGTGCAGTAGAGATCGAAGAAACCGCGGATGTAGATGTGGCGCGGCTTGCCCGCATCGAAACCGTGGAACACCTCGACCTTCACGCCGGTGAAGAAATGCGGCAGGTGATTGCCCGGGGTCAGCACGGCGTCGGGCTTCCATGCGCGCACGCCGGCCACGTCGAGCAGGCGCTCGCCCTCGACCAGATCCTCGGCGCCGGGGCCGTCGAAAAACCACGCCGCCTCGCCGCCGCGGGCGCGCACCGCCTCCTGCAGCGGGCGCAGGATGGCCAGCGCGTAGCGCTCGGAGCCGTACATCAGATAGCGTCTGGGACTGTTCATTCGATGCTCGCGCCCTGCGCGCGCAGCGCGCTGGCGGCCTGTTCGACGGATGCCGGGTTGCGCGTCATCTCGTAGTAGCGCATGCGCTTGTACAGTGCGTAGCTGGCGGCGGTCTGCGCGATCACGAAGCCGCGCCAGCCATCCAGGCAGGCCAGCCGGAACAGGTAATCCTTGAGGAAAGCCAGCGCGTAGACGAACGGCGCCTGCCACATCCGCGCCGGCTTGCCCTTGTCCAGCCAGTCGCGGCATTTCAGTTCGGCGTACTGCAGCACCTTGAGCTGCTTGTGCACCAGGGTCGGGTTGTTGGTGTGCAGGAAGCTGCCGCGCAGGGTGGGCGCGGGGCCGTCGAACTGCAGCGATTCGTGCACGCGCGCATCGCTCCAGCGCGCACGGCCGCGGTGGTACAGGCGGGCCATGCGCTCGCCCGTCGCTGGCCGGTACCAGCGCATCGGCGCGCCCATGTAGACCGTGCTGCGGCGCAGGTACGCGGCGGCAGCGTGGCCGGCCATCAGTGCGGGCAGGCGCCGCTGCAGTTCGTCGGCGAGGTCGCCGCCGAGGTATTCGTCGGCGTCCAGCACCAGGATCCAGTCGTGCGCGCACTGACCGGCGGCGAAATTGCGCTGCGGCCCGAAACCCAGCCAGTCCTGGTGGACGACGCGCGCGCCATGCGCCTGCGCGATCGCCACGGTGTCGTCGTCGCTGCCGCAATCGACGACCAGTTTCTCGGCGGCAAACGGCACGCTGTCCAGGCAGCGGGCGATGTGGGCCGCCTCGTTGCGGGTGATCACGGCGAGGGTCAGGGGAAACGCAGGCATGGCGGCGATTCTAGCCGAATCATGCGAGTGGTCCGCCGCTGCGTTATGCTGTGAATGCGGAGTGAATTCCGTGGCTGGCGTGCGATTGGAGGGATTCCGGACGCCGCAGCCTCCTGGAGCGGTTGCCGTGGGACGGCGTAAGGGGCGCAGGGCGCCCACAGTCAGCGTCAGGTTCGCCGCAAGCCGGATATCGGCGCGGATCGTCCGACGCGAGACATGGAAGCGGAACATCGCTTCCGCCAGCGGCCGGAGGCCGCATCCAATGCAGTCTTCATGTACCGCTGTGGGGGGCATGCCATGCGCATCAGTGTTGCCGTGATCACCTATAACTGGCCCGAGGCGCTGGAACTGGTGCTGCGCGCGCTGGCCAGCCAGACCGAACTGCCGCACGAGGTGATCGTCACCGACGACGGCTCGCGCCCGGCCACCAGCGAACTGCTGCGGCGCCTGGCGCGTGACTATCCGGTGCGGCTGGTGCATCTGTGGCAGCCCGACGACGGCGCGCGCATGAGCCGCGCGCGCAACCGCGCGATCGCCGCCGCGCAGGGCGACTACGTCATCCTGCTCGACGGCGACATGGTGGTCGAGCGGCACTTCATCGCCGACCATCGCCGCTTCGCCCGGCGCGGCTGCTTCACCCAGGGTTCGCGCGTGCTCACCGATGCCCGTTCGGTGAAGGAGATGCTGGGCCGCGGGCCCACCTTTCCGGATTTCTTCCGTCGCGGCATCGACCGCCGCCGCCACACCGTGCGCCTCCCGCTGCTGGCCCACCTGTTCGCCCGTCCGAGCATGCGCCAGCGCGGCATCAAGAGTTGCAACATGGGTTTCTGGCGCGACGACCTGCTGCGCCTCAACGGTTTCAACGAGGCGATGATCGGCTGGGGCCGCGAGGATACCGAGCTGGCCGTGCGCGCCTTCCACGCCGGCCTGCTGCGCCGCGACCTGCGCCTGGGCGCGCTGGCGGTGCATCTCTACCACCCCACCCGCAAGCACCTGGTGGACAACCCCAACGACCGCATCCTGGCCGACACCCGGCAGCGCAACCTCGTTCGCTGCGAACGCGGCGTCGAGCAATACCGCGACGAGTTCGTCGTCGCGCCGGTCGACCTGCGCGCGGTCGCTGCACCGACGCCATTGCGACCGCCGGTGGGGGTGGGTCGCGTGGCCGCGCCACCGGCTGCCGCCACCGCGTGAGAAGGTCGTCCGCGCCGATCAGGCCGCGGACACCGGCGGCGGTTCGGAGCGGCGCAGCCGGGCGAGCCGCAGCGCCAGCCCCAGTACCGTGAAGAAATAGAACGATTGCGTCATCACCCGGTAGAACACCGCGTCGGTGAGCGCGCACAGCATGTACAAGGCGATCACGCCGACGCCGACGGCAGCCGGCAGCGCCACCTCGTCGTCCGCATCCAGCATGCGCCGGCTGAAGTGGCAAAGCGGGACCAGGAACACCGCCAGCAGCACCAGCAGACCCGGCACGCCGCCGGTGGCGGCCGCTTCCAGATACTCGTTGTGCGGCTGGTTGTAGCGTTCGATCGCGGCATGGCTGCGGCCGGCCGCGATCTCCTTGCGCGCATACGCGTCGAACTGGCCCACGCCGATGCCCACCAGCGGGTGTTCGGCGAAGGCGCGCGCCGCGGTGCGCCACATCTCCAGCCGCTCGATCACCGCGCCGCGGGTGGCCAGGCTCTGGTCGAAGCGGGTGACCTCCGGCGCGATCGCCTGGAACCGCTCCACCATCTCGCCGCGCATGCCGAAGGTGACGGTCCCGGCCACCACAGACACGGCACCGATCAGCAGCAGGCTGGAGCGCCAGTGTCCGCAGCGCCGCGCGTGCAGCAGCACCAGCAGCAGGAACACCGGCGCAAATGCCAGCAGCGGGCCGCGGCTCTGGGTCAGCAGCGCGCCGTACATGGCGCAGCCCATCGCCACCAGATGCAGCCAGCGTTCCCGGCGCCCCGTGCCGCGCGCCAGGAATTGCACCAGCGCCATCGTCGACAGGCCCAGCAACACCGTGGCCAGTTCGATCGAGGCCGACGGGCCGCCATTGAGGCCGTGCGGACGGTCGATGCCGAGCGCGTAGGCCTGCACCACGGCGGCCGCGCCCAGCACGATGGCGCCGAGGCTGAAACCGGCCCACACCACGCGCATCCGCAACGGCAGGCTGAAGCACGCCGCCACCACCAGGAACAGCAGAATGTGCGCCGGCCGATCCAGCGGTCGCCAGCCCAGGTCGTGCAGCAGCACGTTGAAGATCACGAATCCGATCATCGCCAGCGCCACCGCCACCGGCGGCCACGCCGCGCGATAGCTGCGCCGGATCGAGGCGGTGCTCGCCATCAGCGCCAGTCCAAGCAGGAACAGCAGCGCCGGCGGCAGCGCCTTGATCCCCCAGTCGATCGAGAACGACAGCGGCATCAGGGCCAGCAGGATCGACACTGTCCACGCCGGCCCGGGGCGCGCGAACACCTGCGCGAGGTGGGTATCGGTCATGCGCGCGTCACGCTCGCGAAGACCGCCGCGAGACAGGCTGGGCGGCGTGGAGAGGAAGTGGTGCGGTTCATTCGTCGTCGTCGCCTGCGGTACGCGGGATGCACCCGGGTATTACCGCGTCGTGCCTGAACATCCACCACTCGCGGCGGTTGGCGTGGCCGACATGGATCGCGCGCGCGCGATCCACGCAAGCGCCCATCGCCTCGTCCAGGCTGAAGATCCAGCGTTGCGCGGGATCGCCCTCGAGCCAGGCGATCGCCTCGGCGTACTGCTGCGGCCACGGTTTGCGGAAGCCGAACTCGGTCACCGGGCCCTGCGCCATCAGCAGGTTCTGCTCCTTCCATGCGAGCAGGCCGATCGTGGCCTGCGGGCCGGCGATGGCGCGCGCCTCGACCATCACGTCGCGCGCCGAGCGGTCGCCGTTGAGTAGCGGATAGCCCCACACCCCATACACGCTCCACAGCACGCCGGCGAACAGCAGCCATCCCAGCGGCGCGCGGCGCACCCGCGTCAGCGCGGCGATGGCGAGGCCGGCCACGCCGATGGCCAGCAGCATCCACCAGATCCGCGGGTCCAGGCTCTGTTCGATCTTCAGCGCCCAGGCCGGGTGGCGATGGATCGCCAGCGCCGAGGCGGCGGCCAGCGTGCCGGCCAGCAGCACGGTCAGCGCGAATACCGCGATGCGCACGCCGCGCCGGCGCAGCAGGCCGGGCAGCAGCGGCGCCAGCGCCAGCGCCACCATCGGCAGCGCCGGCAGGATGTAGACGTCGCGCTTGCCGGGGCTGAGCGAGAAAAACAGCAGCACCAGCACGGCCCAGCCCAGCGGCAGCAGGAAACGCGCATCGCGTCGTTTCAGCCGGTGCCACCACGCCGGCAGCGCCCACGGCAGCAGCAGCGACAGCGGCAGCCAGTCGACCACGATGATGCCGAGGAAGTAGAACGGCGAATGGATATGGCCGGTGGGCGTGGCGTAGCGGTGCACGGTCTGCCCGAACAGGATGTTCTGCACGTACTCGGCGTGCTGCGGGTCGCCGTCGGCACGGGCGATCAGCAGCATCGGCAGCAGCCAGCCGAGGATCGCCACGAAGAACAGCGCCAGCCCGCCGGCCCAGCGCCAGCCGCCGGCGGGCAGGGCGAGGCGCCGCCAGTGGCCGCGGCGCGCGACCAGGTACGGCACCAGCATCAGCAGGGCCAGCACGCCCACGCCCTTGGTCGCCACGCCCACGCCGGCGAAGAAACAGCCCACGGCGAACCAGCGCCAGCACGGCCCCAGCAGCAGATGGCGCAGCAGGCCGTAGTTGGCCAGCGTCATCCAGCCCAGCAGCAGCGGGTCGATCTGCGCGTTGCGCATCTGGTAGGTGAAGTGGATCGTGACCAGCAGCGTGGCCGCGGCCAGCAGCGCGCTGCGGTGACCCCACAGCCGCCGAGCCAGGTCGTAGACCAGTGCCAGCGCGCCCAGCGCGGCGAGCAGCGAGGGCAGCAGGAAGGCGATGCGCCAGTGGCCGGTGAGGTAGTAACTGAGCGCCTGCAGCCACATGAACACCGGCGGCTTGTCCGGGTACAGCTCGTGGCCGCGGTGCGGGAACAGCCACTGGCCGTGCTCGACCATCCATTGCGCGACCAGCGCGAAGCGCGGTTCGTCCGAAGGCCACGGATCGCGCAACCCCAGCCCGGCACCGAGCACCAGCAAGGCGAACGCGCCGAACACGACCAGCTCCCAACGGGCATCGCGCAACCACAACGGACGGGCGCGGGACAAGGGCACCGGGGGATTCACGATGAAGGGAGTTCCGCTGCGGGGACAGGGAGGGCAAGCATAAACGGCCGGCGCGATCCCGCACAGCCCCGCCCTGTGGCGGCGCGGCCGCGAGGTGCTCAGCCGCGCTTGTGCACTACCGCGTAATACATGCCGTCGAGATCGCCGTCGCCGGGCAGGATCTGCCAGCCCACCGCGGCGGCCTGGCCGATCGGCAGGCTGAGCGGCACGGCCTGGGCATCCGCTTGCTGCGCCAGCCACGTGCCGACCACGGCCTCGTTCTCCGCGCGCAGCACCGAGCAGGTGATGTAGACCAGCCGCCCGCCCGGCGCCAGCAATGGCCACAGCGCGGCGAGGATGCGCCGTTGCTGCGCGCCCATCGCGGCGATATCGCTTTCGCGTCGGTGCAGGCGCACGTCCGGTCGCCGGCGCAGCACGCCGGTTGCCGAGCATGGGGCATCGACCAGGATGCGGTCGAACAGCTGGCCCTTCCACCAGCGCGCGGGCACGCCGGCGTCGCCGACCACGATCTTCGCGTCCAGCCGCAGCCGCATCAGGTTCTGCCGGATGCGTTCGGCGCGCGCGGGTTCGAACTCCAGCGCGGTGAGGTCGATCTCGGCGCGCTCCAGCAGATGGCAGGCCTTGCCGCCGGGCGCGGCGCACGCATCCAGCACGCGCAGGCCGTCGCGCAGCTCGGCGAGGTCGGCGGCGACCTGGGCGGCGCCGTCCTGCACTGCGAAGTGGCCGGCGTCGAAGCCCGGCAGCCGGGTGACGTCGGTGCTGTGCGGCAGCACCAGCGCGTCGGCCAGCCACGGGTGGGCGCTGGCCGCGTGACCGGCAGCCTGCAGTTGGCCGATCAGCGTGTCGCGCTGGCAGCGCCGGCGATTGACCCGCAGCATCAGTGGCGGCTCGCCGTTGTCGGCCGCCATCACCGCGGCGGCCTGTTGCGGCCAGTCGCGTTCGAGCGCCGCGGCCAGCCAGGCGGGGTGGGCGTGGCGGGTGGCGGGGTTGGCGTCGAGCGCGGCCAGCCGCGCGGTCCGTTCGCGCTGCCAGCGGCGCAGCACGGCATTGACCAGGCCGGCGAGCTGCGGGCGCTTCAGCGCACGCACCGCCTCCACGGTGGCCGCCACGGCGGCGTAATCCTGCAGTTCGAGGATTTCCAGTTGCACCAGCCCCAGCACCAGCAGCGCATGCACCGCCGGGTCTTTGGGGCGCAGGGATTCCTCCAGCAGGCCGTCGATGGCCGGGTCGAAGCGCAGCCACCAGCGCGCGCCTTCGCTGAGCAGGGCCATCAGCAGCGCGCGGTCGCGCGGATCGGCCAACCTCGGCGCGTTGCGCTCCATCACTTCGCGCAGCGAGGCGCCGCGCAGGGCGATCTCGGCCAGACCCCTGGCGGCGAGGGCGCGGGTATCGGTTTTCACGGGCGCGGGCGCAGGTCGGGGCGGGCGTTGAGGTAGTCCGTCGCGCCGATGCGCTTGCCGCCGGCGCGCTGCACCGCGGTGATGCGCAGGGCGCCGCTGCCGCAGGCGACGTCGATGCCTTCGCGCCCGGCCGCCAGCACGCTGGCCGGGGCGGCATGGTGGTCCACTTCGATGGCGCGCGCGGCCCAGATCCGCAGCGATTCGCCGGCGATCTCCGCCTCGGCTACCGGCCACGGGTCGAATGCGCGCACCTGGCGTTCCAGCTCGATGGCCGGACGGCGGAAGTCGAGCTTCGCCTCGGCCTTGTCCAGCTTGTGCGCGTAGGTCACGCCGTCGGTCGGCTGCGGCGTGGCGACCAGCGTCTCGCCCGCCAGGGTACGGCGCAGGCCCTCGGCCAGCAGCTCGGCGCCCAGCGCGGCGAGGCGATCGTGCAGCGAGCCGCCGGTGTCGTCGCGGCGGATCGGGGTGCGCCGCCGCAACAGCACCGGACCGGTATCGAGGCCGGCCTCCATCTGCATCAGGTCGACCCCGCTCTCGGCGTCGCCGGCGAGGATTGCGCGCTGGATCGGCGCGGCACCGCGCCAGCGCGGCAGCACGCTTGCGTGCACGTTCCAGCAACCCAGGCGGGGGATCGAGAGCACTTTGCGCGGCAGGATCAGGCCATAGGCGACCACCACCAAAAGGTCGGGGCGGTAATCGGCGAGCCGCTGCTGCACGTCGGCGGATTTCAGCGACTCGGGCTGTTCCACGGTCACCCCGGCGGCCAGTGCGGCCTGCTTGACCGGGCTGGGCGCCAGCTTGCGGCCGCGGCCGGCCGGGCGGTCGGGCTGGGTATAGACGGCCACCAGCTCCGCGCCGCTGTTGCGGCACGCCTCGAAGCAGGGCACGGAGAATTCGGGGGTGCCGGCAAAGGCCAGCCGCAGGCCGGCGCTACTCAAGCACCCGCCGCCTGCTTGCGCTGCTTGTCGAGCCGCTTCAGCAGCAGGCTGCGCTTGAGCGGCGAGAGGTAATCGACGAAGACCTTGCCGTCGAGATGGTCCATCTCGTGCTGGATGCACACCGCCAGCGGCCCTTCGGCATCCACCACGATCTCCTTGCCGTCCACGTCCTGCGCCTTGACCTTCACCTTCAGCGCGCGGGTGACGTCGGCGTACAAGCCGGGAAACGACAGGCAGCCCTCCTGGTAGACCTGCGAGCCATCCTTTTCCAGCAGCTGGGCATTGATCAGCGCCAGCGGCTGGTTGCGCCCCTCGCTCATGTCGGTCACCAGCACCCGCTGGTGCACGTTGACCTGGGTGGCGGCCAGGCCGACACCGTTGGCCGCGTACATGGTTTCGAACATGTCGGCCACGAACTGCTTCAGCTTCGCGTCGAACGCGGTGACCGGCGCGGCGCGGGTGCGCAGGCGCGGGTCGGGGAACTCCAGGATGGAAAGTACGGACATGGCATCACCTCGGCGTCGAAAGTGCGGGCGACTTGGTAAAAATCCCACCCCGACGCGATCTAGAATGTGCATCATTGTACGTCGGCAAGCACGCGAGCGCAGACGATTTTCGCCAACCCGCGCCGGTTGCGCGGGTTAACCATTCGGTTACACTCGACCGAGCATCTGGGGAAGGGGGATTCCCGCCAATGATCAGAAAGACAATCGTGTTGCTGGCCGGCATGCTGGTCACCCTGACCGTCTATGCCGCGGGCGCGCAATTGCGTGCCAATCACCCCGACAGCTACACCGTTCGCCGTGGCGACACGTTGTGGGACATCTCCGCCAAATTCCTGGCCAAGCCGTGGTTGTGGCCGGAGATCTGGCAGGCCAACCCGCAGGTGCGCAATCCCCACCTGATCTATCCCGGCGACGTGCTCAACCTGTCCTTCATCAACGGCCCGAGCCTGCGGCTGGAGCCCAGCGCGCATCGCGAAGGCGAGGCAGTGCCGGCGATTCCGCTCAGCCAGCTGAAGATGTTCCTGAAGGACATGCGCGTGCTGGATTCCAACGCAGTCAGTTCCGCGCCCTACGTGGTCGGCTTGGAAGAGAACCGCCTGCGCGGCGCCGTCGGCCAGAACCTTTACGTGCGCGGCTTGCAGGGCGAGCCGGGCCAGCGCTGGGCGATCGTGCGGCCCAGCCACGTGTTCCGCGGCTTCGACCAGAACGATCCGGCCGATGCCGACCTGGTGGCGCACGGCCTGGACAGCAACGCGGCAATGGTCAATGCGCCGTGGCGCGAGGATTCGCGCAACGACGGCCACTATGGCAAGGGCGACGACCTCGGCGTCGAGGTGACGGTGATCGGCACCGCCGAGACCCTGCGCACCGGTGATCCGGCCACCCTGCTGCTGCTCGACTCCACCCGCGAGATCCGCAGCGGCGACCGCATCATGCCGATCGACGAGCATCCGTACGACGCGTACTACTACCCGCATGCGCCGAAGTCGCTGCCGGCCGACGCCAAGGTGATCGGTTTCGCCGACGCCCTGCGCGCGGCGGGTTCGCGCCAGGTGGTGCTGCTCTCGGTGGGTGCCCGCGACGGCGTCGACAACGGCACCACGTTCTCGATCTTCGAGCCCGGCGAGACCATCCACGACGATGTGGCCAGCAACAGCTGGAACCGCGGCGTAGGCGAAAAGGTCAAGCTGCCGGACGAGTACGTCGGCCACGTCATGGTGTTCCGCACCTTCGACCGGGTCAGCTACGGCCTGGTGATGGACAGCCTGCGCCCGGTACACGCCGGCGGCCGGCTGACCATGCCCGAATAGCGGCCATCGCAACGGCATCCTCCTACACGACGGCGCGGCCACCACCGCGCCGTCTTCGTCTGCGGTCGCTGCGTACACTCCCGGGCATGCATGATCCGCACCCTGATGACGACCACCGCGCCTGGCTGACCGCGCTGCGCACGCCCGGGCTCGGTCCCGGCGGCCTGCGCCAGTGGCTGGATCGCGGCGACGGCGACATCCATGCCGCGCTGGCGCAGTTGCGCCGTGACGGTGCCGGGCTCGATCCCGCCGCGCTGGCCTGGCTGGAGCACCCGGACGAGGCGCGCCTGGCGCAGGACCTGGCCTGGCTGGCCGAGCCCGGGCACCGGCTGCTGCGTTGCACGGATGCGGATTTCCCGCCGCAGCTGGAGCACATCCCGCAGCCGCCGGCGGTGCTGTTCGTGGCGGGCGATGCGAGCCTGCTGCTGCATCCGCAGGTGGCCATCGTCGGCGCGCGCGCCGCCAGCGCCAGCGGCATGGCGCACGCGCGGGCGTTCGCCCGTACGCTGGCCGAGGCGGGTTTCACGATTACCAGCGGCATGGCCGACGGCATCGACGGCGCGGCACACGCCGCCGCACTGGATGCCGGCGCGAAGACGCTGGCGGTGATCGGTACCGGGCCCGATCGGGTGTATCCGCGCAAACACCACGCGTTGGCCCGGCGCCTGGTCGAACACGGCGCGCTGGTCAGCGAATTTCCGCCCGGCACGGCGGCGCGGGCCGACCATTTCCCCCGCCGCAACCGGATCATCTCCGGGCTGGCGCTGGGGGTGCTGGTGGTCGAGGCGGGGCTGCGTTCGGGTTCGCTGATCACCGCGCGACTGGCCGCCGAGCAGGGCCGCGAGGTGTTCGCGCTGCCAGGATCGATCCACAATCCGCTGGCCAGCGGCTGCCACCGGCTGATCCGCGATGGCGCGCGACTGGTGGAATGCGCGGCGGAAATCGTCGAATTGCTGGCCCCCGCGGCGCGTTCACTGGGCCTCGAACTGGCCGCTCGGTTGGGTGGCGAGGAGGTCGGAACCGTCACGACGGCGACCGCGGCGGACGCCGATTATCGACGATTGTTGTCCGCACTTGGCCACGAACCGGCGACAATGGATGAACTTGTGCAGCGCACCGAGCTGTCGGCCGCGGCACTGTCCTCGATGCTGCTGATGCTGGAACTGGACGGGCGCATCGAACGCCGGTCGGGCAACGCCTACCAGGTCATGCCCACGTCCCTGCGGGCTTGACAGCCGAAGCCATGGCGTGGTTTCAACTATATATATGTCCGGCACGGAAGCGCCGGTGGTTCACTTTTGGATATCCCGCTTCATGGCAAAAAACCTGCTCATCGTCGAATCACCGGCCAAGGCCAAGACGATCAACAAATACCTCGGCAAGGACTTCCAGGTCCTCGCATCCTACGGTCACGTGCGCGACCTGAAGCCGAAGGAGGGCGCGGTCGACACCGAGCACGGTTTCGCGATGGCCTACGAGGTGATCGAGCGCAACCAGAAACACGTCGACGCGATCGCCAAGGCGGCTCGGGAGGCTGACGACATCTATCTGGCGACCGACTTGGATCGCGAAGGCGAGGCGATCAGCTGGCACATCAGCGAGATCCTGAAGGAGCGCGGCCTGACCAAGGGCAAGCAGCTGCACCGGGTGGTGTTCTCCGAGATCACGCCGAAGGCGATCAAGGCCGCGGTGGCCGCGCCGCGCCAGCTCTCGCACGACCTGGTCGACGCGCAGCAGGCGCGCCGCGCGCTGGACTACCTGGTCGGCTTCAACCTGTCGCCGGTGCTGTGGCGCAAGGTGCAGCGCGGGCTTTCCGCCGGCCGCGTGCAGTCGCCGGCGCTGCGCATGATCGTCGAGCGCGAGGAAGAGATCGAGGCGTTCAAGGCGCGCGAGTACTGGACCGTGGAAGCGCAGCTCAAGCACGTCGAAGGCGACTTCAGTGCGCGGCTGTCGCGTCTCAACGGCAAGAAGTTCGAGCAGTTCGACCTCACCAACGAAGCCGATGCCCAAGCCGCGCGTGCGGCGCTGAAGCAGGCCGCACGCGGCCAGCTCACGGTCAGCGACGTCACCTCGAAGGAGCGCAAGCGCCGCCCGGCCGCGCCGTTCACCACCTCCACCCTGCAGCAGGAGGCCGCGCGCAAGCTCGGCTTCACCACCAGCCGCACGATGAAGGTGGCGCAGGGCCTGTACGAAGGCGTGGCGCTGGGCGACGAGGGCAACGTCGGCCTGATCACCTACATGCGTACCGACTCGACCATGCTCGGCGACGACGCGATGGCCGAGCTGCGCCAGCTGATTGCCCGCGACTTCGGCGCGAAGGCGCTGCCGGACGCGGCGCAGGTATACAAGACCAAGTCGAAGAATGCGCAGGAAGCGCATGAGGCGATCCGCCCCACCTCGGCGATGCACACGCCGAAATCGGTGGCCGCCTTCCTCAACGACGACCAGCGCAAGCTGTACGAGCTGATCTGGAAGCGCACCGTCGCCTGCCAGATGATCCATGCCACGTTGAACACCGTCACGGTGGAGTTCGCGTTGCCGGACGCCCCCGGTGGCGACGCCTCGTTCCGCGCCAGCGGCACCACCGTGGTCGATCCCGGCTTCCTCGCCGTATACGAGGAAGGCCGCGACCAGAAGACCGCCGAGGACGACGACGAAGGCCGCCGCCTGCCGCGGCTGGCGAAAGGCGAGGCGGTGCCGCTGCACGAGATCGTCGCCGACCAGCACTTCACCGAGCCGCCACCGCGCTACTCCGAGGCAAGCCTGGTCAAGGCGCTGGAAGAACATGGCATCGGCCGCCCGTCGACCTACGCCAGCATCATCCAGGTACTGCAGAACCGCGAATACGTGTTCCTCGACAGCCGCCGCTTCAAGCCCAGCGACGTGGGTCGCGCGGTGAGCAAGTTCCTCACCCAGCACTTCACCCAATACGTCGATTACGACTTCACCGCCAAGCTGGAGGACGAGCTCGACGCGGTCAGTCGCGGCGAGGAAGCCTGGGTGCCATTGATGCAGCGCTTCTGGCTGCCGTTCAAGCAGCAGGTGGACGAGAAGGCCGAGTCGGTCGACCGCAGCGAGGCCACCGGTGCACGCGAACTGGGCAGCGATCCGAAGACTGGCAAGCCGGTGTTCGTGCGGCTGGGCCGCTTCGGGCCGTATGCCGCGATCGGCGACAAGGACAGCGACGAGAAACTGCAGTTCGCCTCGCTGCGCCCGGGCCAGAGCATGCACACGATCAGCCTGGCCGAGGCGCTGGAGCTCTTCAAGCTGCCGCGCCAGCTCGGCCAGGCGGACAACGGCGACGAGGTCAGCGTCGGCATCGGCCGTTTCGGCCCGTTCGTGAAGCAGGGCAGCACCTACGCTTCGCTCAAGCCCGAGGATGATCCGTACACGATCGAACTGCCGCGTGCGCTGCAACTGGTGGCCGACAAGCTGGAGATGCTGGCCAACCGGATGATTCTCGATTTCGGCAACGGCGTGCAGGTGCTCAACGGCCGCTACGGCGCCTACATCACCGATGGCGAGAAGAACGCACGCATCCCGAAGGAGCAGGAACCGAAGCTGCTGACCGAGGCACAGTGCCTCGAACTGCTTGCCGCCGCGCCGGTGAAGAAGGGCCGCTTCGGCAAGAAGACGGCGACCAGGAAAGCCGCCGCGAAGAAGGCCGCGCCGGCGAAGAAGGCCGCAGTGAAGAAGGCCGCGACGAAGAAGGCGCCGGCGAAAAAGACGGCCGCGAAAAAAGCCGCGGCGAAGAAAACCGCCACGAAGAAGACCGCGGCGAAGAAGTCTCTTGCCGGCAAGGCCGGCGCCTGATGCTGCAGCGTTTCACGCTCGACGAAGTCGATGCCGCTGCTGCACTGCTGCATGGCGGCGGCGTGCTCGCCTATCCGACCGAGGCGGTGTTCGGCCTCGGCTGCGATCCGTTCGACCGCGGCGCGTTCGAGCGGGTGTTCGCGCTGAAGCAGCGCCCATCGACGCAGGGCGTGCTGCTGATCGCGGCGGACTTCAGCCAGGTCGAACCCTGCATCGACTTCGCGGCGGTGCCCGATGCGGTGCTGCGGCAGGTGCGCGCCAGCTGGCCGGGGCCGTACACGTGGATTTTCCCGCGCTCGGCATGGGTGCCCGACTGGGTGGCCGGCGCGCATGCCGGCGTCGCGCTGCGGGTCAGCGCGCACGAACCGACGGCGTTACTGTGCCGTGCCTTCGGCGGCGCGCTGGTGTCGACCAGCGCCAACCCGCACGGGCAGCCGCCGGCCCGCGCCGCGCAGACCGTGGCCGAGTATTTCGGCGATGCCCTGGACGGCCTGCTGGATGCCCCGCTGGGTGGCCAATCCAGCCCCACGGTGATTCGCGACGCCCTTTCGGGCGCTATCATCCGCGCCTGAACGTGCGGGGGGAGCGCACGTCGGGGCATTCACGCCACCGTCCGCGTGGCGGCGCGATGCTGCCGCACGCCATTTGAGCATCCACGGAGACAGCCGTTTGGTTACCGTCCACGACCCGCGCCAGCGCGAGCTTCCACCGCTGCTGCCCTTGCTGGCGGCTGCGGACCCGGCGCGGGTGGTGGCCTGGCGGGAGGGCGAGGCAATCAGCGCCGGACACTTCCTCGCCGAGGTCCGCGCGGTGGCGGCGTCGCTGCCGCACGCACCGGCGGTGGTGAACCTGTGCGAGGACCGCTACGCCTTCCTGGTCGCGTTCTGCGCGGTGGCGTTGCGCGGCCAGGCCAACCTGCTGCCGTCCTCGCGTGCGCCGCAGGCGGTGGACGAGGTGATGAAGGCTCACCCCGGGTGCCACGCGCTGGGAGATCAGCGGCTCGACCCGGCGCCGCCCGGTTATCAGCAACTGCCGTCGTTCGACGCGCCGCGACCGGCGTACGTCGAGGCGCCCTGGCCGACCTTGCCGGCCGACCGGGTGGTGGCGATCGGCTACACCTCCGGCTCCACCGGCACGCCGATGCCGAACCCGAAGACCTGGGGCAGTTTCCACGCCAGCAACGCGGGCAACCTGGCGCGGCTGCATGCCATTGTCGGCGAGCGCTTCGAGCTGGTCGCCACGGTGCCGCCGCAGCACATGTACGGCATGGAGATGTCGGTGCTGTTGCCGCTGCTGGGCGATGTCGGCGTGCACACCGGCCGCCCGTTCTTTCCCGCCGACGTGGCCGCCGCGTTGGCCGCGGTGCCGGCACCGCGGGTGCTGGTGACCACGCCGGTGCATCTGCGCGCGCTGATCGATTCGGGCATCGAGCTGCCGGCGGTCGCGGCGATGGTATCGGCCACCGCGCCGTTGCCGGTCGGGCTGGCGCGCGCCGCCGAGCAGCGCTTCGCCGCGCCGCTGCTGGAAGTGTTCGGCTCCACCGAAACCTGCGTGTTCGCCAGCCGCCGCCCCACCGTGGACGAAGACTGGCTGCTGTACGACGACGTGACCCTGCACCCGCAACCCGATGGCACCGCGGTCGAGGCGCCGCAGCTCGGCGCGCCGGTCAGCCTGGCCGACCTGGTCAGCCTGTCGCGCGACGGCCGCCGTTTCCGCCTGTGCGGACGGCATGCGGACATGCTGGAGATCGCCGGCAAGCGCGCCTCGCTGGCCGACCTCACCCGCCGCCTGCTGGCGATTCCCGGCGTGCGCGACGGCGTGGTGTTCCAGCACGGTGACGGCGACGCGCTCGGCGTGCACCGCATCGCCGCGCTGGTGGTGGCGCCGGAGCTGGACGAGCACGCCATCCTCGACGCGCTGCGTCGCGCGATCGATCCGCTGTTCCTGCCACGCCCGCTGAAGCGGGTGGCCGCCTTGCCGCGCAACGAAACCGGCAAGCTGCCGCGCGCGGCGCTGCTGGCGCTGCTGCAACCGCCAGGCTGACGCCCGGGCGGCGGATCGCTGCCGCTACAATGGGCGACTGCGCCGGGTGGCGAGCGGGAGTGCGGCAATGAAGGTTCTGGTCATCGGCAGCGGCGGACGCGAGCACGCGCTGGCGTGGAAGCTCGGGCAGTCCGTGCAGGTCGACGAGGTGATCGTGGCTCCCGGCAACGCCGGTACCGCGCGCGAACCGGGCGTGCGCAACGCCGAGGTCGCGATGAACGACCTCGACGGCCTGCTGCAATTGGCGAAACGCGAGAAGGTCGGGCTGACCGTGGTCGGTCCCGAGGTGCCGCTGGTGGCCGGCGTGGTCGACAAGTTCCGCGCCGCCGGCCTGCGCATCTTCGGGCCGCGCGCGATCGCCGCGCAGCTGGAAGGTTCCAAGGCGTTCGCCAAGGATTTCCTGCAGCGGCACAACATCCCCACCGCGCACTACGCGGTGTTCACCGAACTCAATCCCGCGCTGGCCTACGTACGCCGGCAGGGCGCGCCGATCGTGATCAAGGCCGACGGCCTCGCTGCCGGCAAGGGCGTGGTGGTGGCGCTGACCCTGGCCGATGCGGAACTGGCGCTGCACGACATGCTCGGCGCGCACGCGTTCGGCGACGCCTCGGCGCGGGTGGTGATCGAGGAATTCCTCGACGGCGAGGAGGCCAGCTACATCGTGATGAGCGACGGCAGCCACGCGTTGCCGATGGCTTCCAGCCAGGACCACAAGCGCCGCGACGAGGGCGACCTCGGTCCGAACACCGGCGGCATGGGCGCGTACTCGCCGGCGCCGGTGGTCACGCCGGAAGTCGAGCAGCGCATCCTGAAGGAAGTGATCGAGCCGACCCTGCGCGGCATGGCGGCCGAGGGCGCGCCTTTCATCGGCTTCCTCTACGCCGGCCTGATGATCGACAAGTCCGGCGCGCCGAAGGTGATCGAGTTCAACGTGCGCTTCGGCGACCCGGAAACCCAACCGATCTTGTTGCGGCTGAAGTCCGATCTGGTCGAGCTGATCGACGCCGCGCTGGACGGCCATCTGGCGCAGACCCGCGCGCGCTGGGACAGCCGCCCCTCCATTGGCGTGGTGATGGCCGCCGCCGGTTACCCCGGACGCGTGCGCACGGGCGATTCGATCGCGGGCCTGGACGACATCGACGATGGCGACGTGAAGGTGTTCCACGGCGGCACCGCCCGCGACGCGCAGGGTCGCGTGGTGACGTCGGGCGGGCGCGTGCTCTGCGTGTGTGCGCTGGGCAGCGATCTTGCCGCGGCGCGCGAGCGCGCCTATGCGGCGGTCGGCAGGCTGCGCTGGGAGGGTGCGTTTCACCGCCGCGACATCGCCCATCGCGCCTTGCATCGACGCTGAAAGCGCTGCAGCGCCGGCATGCAGCGTACGCGCGCGCACGGCGGGCAGGCGGGGATTGACTTTTCCGCGCCCGCTTTTTTGCGATATGCTTGCAGGCTCCCCCGCGTAGAGTCGTGGCGCCACCAGGCCCGCGCGACCACGTGTCGATTTCACGCATAAAGAGGTTTCTGGCATGCGCAAGACGGTTTTGTCGCTGGTATCGGTTGCTGCGCTGGCCCTCGCCGGCTGCCAAGGTTCGTCGTCGGATCAGGCCGCAAACGGCGGTCCCGCCAACGCCGAAAGTGCGGCCAAGGTATCGATCCCCAGCGAAGTCAGCGGCACGATCTCCCTGCGCGCAGGTACGCCGCAGCCTTCGGACAAGGCAACGCTGGTGCTGAACCTGGTCGATGTCTCCTCCACCGCGGTCGGCTCCGCACCGCTGGCCACCAAGACCTCGCCGGCCGGCAGCTTTCCGCAGCCGTTCAAGCTCACCTTCAACCCCGCCGACGTCAAGCCGAACGACCTGTACGTGGTGCAGGCGATCCTGACCGACGGCGAGCGCCAGTACGTGATGCCGATCCAGGCGCCGGTGCTGGCCAAGGGCAGCCAGAACGACGCGGTGTCGATCCAGCTGGTCGCCGAGCAGACCCCCGGGGAAAAATTGCTGGCCGCATTCGACGACGTGCAGAAGCAGCTCGGTGCGATGAAGGTCAACCACGGCACCAAGCTGGAGAAGGATGCCTCGCGCGGCTGGCAGCTGTTCCGCCAGGACGGCCAGATCCAGTTCATCCGCGAGCTGGTCGAGTACACCAAGGACGGCTTCACCAGCACCGACTACGCCTACAAGGACGGCAAGCCGTGGGCGATCGTGCAGCAGCACATGGCCAGCCGCGACGGCAAGCCCTCCTCGATCGACCGTGCCGGCTGGAGCGATGACGGCACGCTGGTGCTGAAGCAGCACCAGGTCGGCAGCGACGTGCAGCCGCTGGACCCGGCCGAGGCGGCGAAGCTCAAGCAGGAGGCGATGACCATCCTCGGCCTCGCCACCAACGGCAAGAACAAGTAAGTCGCTGCAGACTCTCCCGCGTCGAGCGGGAAGCTCGCAAAGAAAAAGCCGCCCGCATCAGCGGGCGGCTTTTTCATGGATGTGACCCGGCCCGGGCCGGCCGAGTCGCGGCCTGGCCGGATCAGAGGTCGATCCGCACGCCCATGTTGACGCTGTTGTACTTCTGGCTGTTGTCGCCGAAGCGGCCGCTGTAGCCGATCCAGCTTTGCACGCTGGGGGTCAGCCGGGCGGACAGCCCCAGCGTGGCGGCGCCCCAGCTCTGGTCGGGGCTGAAGCCGGTCAGCGCGAAGCTGCCGTTCATGCTGTTGAGGCCGGCGCGGACCTCACGTGCATCGGCCTTGCTGTCGTGGTTCCAGCCCAGTTCGGCATACGGCGACATCACCAGGTTGTTGACCTGCCACTGGCCGCGCAGGCGCCAGCCGAGGGTGGATATCAGCGAGTCGCGCTGCTGGCGGCCGAACCACATCGCGCTGCTGTCGTTGCCGCTCTCGCTGTAGCCGCTGATCTTCACGGTCTCCCAGTCGACGGTGGCGAACGGGCCTGTCTGCAAGTCGTTGCCCAGCTCGAACCACCAGCCGCCGGTGACGCCGCCGCCAAGGTGCGAGCCGTCGGTCTTGCCGGTCTCGGTGCGCTGCATCGCGCCGATGTTCATGCGGCGCTCGATGTCCTTGAAGTTGGACTGGCCGAAGTTGACGTAGCCGCCCACGTAGCCGCCACCGTTGTGGTAGCCGACGTAGCCCAGGCCGCTGACGTCCTGCAGCTTGTAGCCGCCGCCGCCGGAGAAGTCGGCGTTGTGCTGGCCGACGCCGAGCGCCACGCCGGCAGTGACGTGCTCGCCGGCGAAATAGTTCGCGCCCAGGGTGAAGTTGAGGTTGTCGCTGTTGGTGCGCGGCGAGTTGTTGCTGGCGTCGAAGCGTTGCCGGGCGTAGTCGATGTTGACGAAAGTGCGCACGTCGCCGTCCTTGCCGGTGGTCAGCATCTGGTCGCGCATCACGCGGTTCTGCACGGCGCTCGCCGCCAGCGGCGCTTCGCCGAGCAGCGAGATCTGCTCCGGCGCGTGGATCACCGACAGCACGTACTGGCCCAGCATGGCGTGGGCGGCGGTGGTCGGGTGCACGCCGTCGGCGAACAGGTAGGTCTGGTCGGCGCCGGCCGCGTAGCTGTACGGCAGGCCCGAGCCCTGCGGGCCGCACTGCACCGAACTGGAACCGGCGCCGCAGGCCGGCGCGGTGACGTTGCTGAAACCGTAGGCGCCCGGGTTGGCGATCACTTCGTTGAGCAGCGCGTAGGTGTTCGCCGGGATGATGTTCAGGCCGTTGTTGCTCAGTTGCGCCAGGCCGCTGTTGAGCACGCCGTTGTAGAGCACGGCGAGCTGGCTGGCGCCGGCCTGTGCGGTGGCGCCGCCGAGCGCGGCCTGCGGGGTCTTGCCGAGATCGGGCAGGTTGTAGACCAGCACGTATTTCGCGCCGGCCGCCTGCAGGCCGGCGAGCACGCCAAGCTCGGTCTGCGCCGCATTGACCGCGCCGGCGGAGATCGCGTTCGGATCGCTCAGCGTGCCGCTCAGGTAGAAGATGTCGTTGGCGCCGCCCCAGACCTGGTACAGCGCACGCGAGTCGGCCTTGCCGCCGTTCGCGCCGAGGTACATCTGCAGCTGCTGGGCGATGGTCGGTACCGCGGCGACGTTGTTGACGAAGCCCGCGCCGCCCCAGGCGTAGTCGGTGCCGCCGGCCGCCGACGGCGCCAGCGTGAAGCCCAGGCCCGTCGCCACGTTCTCCGCCGCGGTGGTGCCCGGGTTGGTGGTGAAGCGCAGCGGCGGCTGGATCGTCGGTGCGCTGGCCAGCGAGATGTTGCCGTTGTCGCTCAGGCTGTCGCCGAAGACGATGACGTTGCTGAAATCGGCGGCTGCGGCGGCCGTGCTGAACAGCATGGCGGTTGCGATGGCGCCGGCCAGATGGCGGGTGCGAAGCATGGAAGTACTCCTCGGCCGGGATGGCCTTGTTCGTTGCGGGTTACGGTACGGTATTCCATACGGAACCGCATGCTGCAGCGCATCGCCGCCGCAGGCGGATGGTGGTCGGCGCTTCAGCGCTTGCCGGCGCGCGCGAACGCGTCGGCGAAGGCGTTGCTGGCGGGCGCGGCCGCGGGCTTGGGTGCGCCGCCCCCCGGACGCGGGCCGCGGCCGTCGCGCGAG
This sequence comes from Rhodanobacter sp. UC4443_H10, assembly GCF_052978325.1. Taxonomy (NCBI): domain Bacteria; kingdom Pseudomonadati; phylum Pseudomonadota; class Gammaproteobacteria; order Lysobacterales; family Rhodanobacteraceae; genus Rhodanobacter; species Rhodanobacter sp. UC4443_H10. Next base: position 2,936,863 of record NZ_CM129668.1, read on the forward strand.
CCGCCACGGGCATCGCTGCCGGCGCCCGGACGGCTGCCGCGCGCCTGCCCCGGTTCGTCGTCCAGGCGCATGCTGAGGCCGATGCGCTGGCGCGGAAGGTCCACCTCCATCACCTTGACCTTGACGATGTCGCCGGCCTTCACCGCGTCGCGCGGGTCCTTCACGAAGCTGTGCGACAGCGCCGAGACATGCACCAGGCCGTCCTGGTGCACGCCGATGTCGACGAAGGCACCGAATGCGGCGACGTTGGTGACGCGGCCTTCCAGGATCATCCCGGGCTTCAGATCCTTCACGTCCTCGACGCCTTCGGCAAAGCGCGGCGCCACGAACTCCGGGCGCGGGTCGCGGCCGGGCTTTTCCAGCTCTTTCAGGATGTCGCGCACGGTCGGCACGCCGAACTTTTCATCGGTGAATTGCTCGGGTTTGAGCCCGCGCAGGAAGCCGGCGTCGCCGATGATGTTGCGCACCTCGCGGCCGCACTGGGCGATGATCCGCTCGACCACCGGGTAGGCTTCCGGATGCACCGCGCTGGCGTCCAGCGGGTTGTCGCCGCCGGGCACGCGCAGGAAACCGGCGCACTGCTCGAAGGCCTTGTCGCCGAGCCGCGGCACCTTCAGCAGCGCCTTGCGGTTCGGGAACGGGCCGTTCGCATCGCGGTGCTTCACCACATTCTCGGCCACCGAAGCGGACAGCCCGGCCACGCGCGCGAGCAGCGCGGCCGAGGCGGTGTTCACGTCCACGCCGACGGCGTTGACGCAGTCCTCCACCTTGGCGTCCAGCGCGCGCGCCAGCTTGATCTGGTTCACGTCGTGCTGGTACTGGCCCACGCCGATCGCCTTCGGTTCGATCTTGACCAGCTCGGCCAGCGGGTCCTGCAGGCGGCGCGCGATCGAGACGGCGCCGCGCAGGCTCACGTCCAGTCCGGGGAACTCCTTCGCGGCGAGTTCGGAGGCCGAATACACCGAGGCGCCGGCCTCGCTCACCACGATCTTCGACAGCTTCGCGTCGGCCAGCTTCCTGATCAGCTCGCCGGCCAGCTTGTCGGTCTCGCGCGAGCCGGTGCCGTTGCCGATCGCGATCAGGTCGACGTTGTGCTGCTTGCACAGCTTCGCCAGCGAAACCAGCGATTCGTTCCACTGCCGCCGCGGCTCCAGCGGGTAGATCGTGTCGGTGGCCAGCAGCTTGCCGGTGGCGTCGACCACCGCCACCTTGCAGCCGGTGCGGATGCCGGGATCGAGCCCCATCACGGTCTTGGCGCCGGCCGGCGCGGCCAGCATCAGGTCCTTCAGGTTGTCGCCGAACACGCGGATCGCCTCGTCCTCGGCGCCTTCGCGCACGCGGCCGAACAGGTCCAGCGTGAGGTGCAGGTGCAGCTTTACGCGCCAGGTCAGGCGCACCGTCTCGCGCAGCCAGGCGTCGGCGGCACGACCGCGGTCGTGGATGTTCGCGTGCGCCGCGACGCGGCCCTCGCCCTCGGCGTGGCCCTGTTCGCTGTCGGCGGCGGGCGCCAGTTCCAGTTCGATCACGCCCTCGTTGCGCGCACGCATCAGCGCCAGCAGGCGGTGCGAGGGAATCTTGCCGATCGGCTCGACGTGGTCGAAGTAGTCGCGGAACTTGGCGCCTTCGTTCTCCTTGCCCGCGACCACCTTGGCGCGAATCTGCCCTTGCGACCACAGCCAGTCGCGCAGCTCGCCGACCAGGTGCGCGTCCTCGGCGATCGCTTCCATCAGGATTGCGCGCGCGCCGTCGAGTGCGGCGCGCACGTCGGCCACGCCCTTGTCCGCATCCACGAACGCTTCGGCGAAGGCCTCCGGCGATCGCGTGGGGTCCTCGCGCAGGCCAGTCGCCAACGGTTCCAGCCCGGCCTCGCGGGCGATCTGCGCCTTGGTGCGGCGCTTGGGCTTGTACGGCAGGTACAGATCCTCCAGCCGCGCCTTGGTGTCGGCGGCGAGGATGTCCGCCTTCAAGGCGTCGTCGAGCTTGCCCTGTTCCTCGACGCTGGCGAGGATCGCCGCGCGGCGCTCTTCCAGTTCCCGCAGGTAGCGCAGGCGTTCTTCCAGCAGGCGCAGCTGGGTGTCGTCTAGGCCGCCGGTGACTTCCTTGCGGTAGCGCGCGATGAACGGCACGGTGGCGCCGCCGTCGAGCAGGTCCACCGCCGCGCGCACCTGTTCGGTCTTCGCGGCGATGTCGTGGGCAATGCGTTGTTCGATGCTGGGCATGGGTGGAGCGTTCCTGGCGGCGGCGCGATGCCGCCGAATGAAAAGTTCAAGCCGTTGATGATAACAAGCGCCCGGGAATCGTCGGCGCGCCAATGAAAACGGCGCCGCGGACGAACCGCGGCGCCGTGCGTGGAGCAAGGCCGATCAGGCGCTGAAGGAGTTGCTCTTGCCGGTCGCAGTGGCATCCGGCTTGAACTCGCTGGCGCGGCCGTTGAGCACCAGAGTGCTGCAGAGCATGTCGTGCAGGGCCTGCTTGCGGCGCGTCCAGCCGGCCATCATGAAGCCGATGAAGAGGATGATCGTGCTGAGGAACTTGGCCAGGTAGCGGCCCAGTGCCCGCCAGAAGCTGATCCGCCGGCCTTCGAGGTCGGTGACGCGGATGCCCAGCGCCAGCTTGCCCAGCGTGGCCTGCCACGGCGAGCTTTCGCACACGGCGAAATACAGCCAGGTCAGCACGGCGGTGAGCAGGATCGCCGTGCCCATCGTCGCGTAGTACTGGCCGTAGGCGGCGAGCATCACGTGCGGATCGCCGGGCGCCGCCATCATCGCCTGCTTCATCGTCTCCTGCGCGGCACCGTCGCCCATCGAGCGCATGATCACCAGGTTGTTGGGGATGTACAGCACGATCGCGTCGAGGATGTACGCCGCCAACCGCTTCCAGAAGCCGGCGTAATCCTCCAGCACCGCGGCGGTGGTCTGCGGCAGCGCCTGCAGCGGGGTGGCCGGTGCCGCGTAGGGGTTGTCGGCAGGCGGAGTGGCGGCCGGTACCGCGTCGCGGAACAGTACCGACAGCGGCTGCCAGTCGGCCAGGCCTTCGTACCAGGCGAGATCGTCGGAGCTGACCTTGCCGCTGCGCAACCACTCGCGCACGTCACTTTCCTTGTATGGCCCATGCCGTTCGCCGTCGCGGCCGATCCAGATTTCCATTGCGCACTCCCCGGGGCTGTGTGGAGTGCGCATGATGCCATGAGTGTGCGCGCCGGCGCTGTGCCGGGAGCAGGGGGCGATTCTCAGGCTGCGTCGCGGCGCTTCAGGTGGACCAGCAGCAGCGAGATCGCCGCGGGAGTGACGCCGCTGACGCGCGCGGCCTGGCCCAGCGTCGCCGGCAGCGAGCGCTTGAGCTTGAGCAGCACTTCCGCCGACAGCCCGCGCACCTTGTCATAGTCGAAGTCGGCCGGGATCGCGGTGTGTTCGTGCCGGCGCTGGCGCTCGATCTCTTCGCGCTGGCGTTCGAGATAGCCGGCGTACTTCACTTGCACCTCGACCTGCGCCGCCACGTCCTGGCGCGCCACCGGCGGGCCGAACCCGGGCACGCCGGCGAGGCTGGCGTAGTCGAGTTCGGGCCGGCGCAGCAGGTCGACCGCGCTGGTTTCGCGGCTGAGCGCGATGCCGAGCTGGCGCTCGAGCGCCGCACCCAGTGCATTGGCCGGCGCGGCGCACAGGCCGCCGAGGCGCTGCAGTTCCCGCTCGACCGCCTCGCGCCTGGCGCGCAGCGCCTCGACGCGTGCCGGCGGCACCACGCCCAGCGCGAACCCCTGCTCGGTCAGGCGCAGGTCGGCGTTGTCCTCGCGCAGGTGCAAGCGGTATTCGGCGCGCGAGGTGAACATGCGGTACGGCTCGATGGTGCCGTTGCTGGTGAGGTCGTCGATCAGCACGCCGATGTATGCCTCGTCGCGGCGCGGATACCACGGTGCCTTGCCCTGCACGGCCAGCGCGGCGTTGAGCCCGGCGAGCAGGCCTTGCGCGGCGGCTTCCTCGTAGCCGGTGGTGCCGTTGATCTGGCCGGCGAAGTACAGGCCGGGGATCGCCTTCGTTTCGAGCCAGGGGTGAAGTCCGCGCGGATCGAAGTAGTCGTACTCGATGGCGTAGCCGGGGCGGGTGATGTGGGCGTGCTCGAAGCCGGGGATCGAGTGCACCAGCGCCAGTTGCACGTCGTAGGGCAGCGAGGTGGAGATGCCGTTCGGATAGATCTCGAACGTGTCCAGTCCTTCCGGCTCGATGAAGATCTGGTGCGACGACTTCTCGGCGAAGCGCACCACTTTGTCCTCGATCGACGGACAGTAGCGCGGGCCGACGCCCTCGATCTGGCCGGTGTAAAGCGGCGAGCGGTCCAGCGCGCCGCGGATGATCTCGTGGGTGCGCTCGCTGGTGTGGGTGATCCAGCAGCTGACCTGGTGCGGATGCTCGGCGCGGTTGCCGAGATAGGAGAACACCGGCGCGGGATCGTCGCCGTGCTGTTCTTCCAGCCCGCTGAAGTCGATGCTGCGGCTGTCGATGCGGGGCGGCGTGCCGGTCTTCAGCCGGTCGGCGGCGACCGGCAGCTCGCGCAGCCTTTGCGCCAGCGTGCTGGCCGGCGGATCGCCGGCGCGCCCGCCGGCGTACTGCGCCTGGCCGATGTGGATCTTGCCGGCGAGGAACGTGCCGGCGGTAAGCACCACCGTGCGCGCGTCGAAGGCGAGTCCCATCTGGGTGACCACGCCGCAGACGCGGCCGTTCTCGATGATCAGGTCGTCCACCGCCTGCTGGAACAGTTCGAGGTTCGGCTGGGTTTCCACCATGCGCCGGATCGCCGCCTTGTACAGCGCACGGTCGGCCTGGCAGCGGGTGGCGCGCACGGCCGGGCCCTTCGAGGCGTTCAGCGTGCGCCACTGGATGCCGGCAAGGTCGGCGGCGTGGGCCATGGCACCGCCCAGCGCGTCGATCTCCTTCACCAGGTGGCCCTTGCCGATGCCGCCGATGGCCGGATTGCAGCTCATCTGGCCGATCGTCTCGATGCTGTGGCTGAGCAGCAGGGTGCGCGCGCCGGTGCGCGCGGCGGCCAGCGCGGCCTCGGTGCCGGCGTGGCCGCCGCCGATCACGATGACGTCGTAGCAGGTGGGGTGACGCATGCTGTTGCCCGGAGCGCGCAAAAGTGACAAAAGTGGGCGTCATGGTAACGCGATACGTCTGCCGTCGAAGATTGCCTGAAAGTGGCATGGATCGTGCTTCATCCGGCTTGCACTTTCATGGGCAGACGCTGCGCGAGGATCGCGCGCCGAGGTCGAGCGGACAGGGGTTCGATCGCGTACCGTGAGAGGAAGCAAGACGGCACCTTCGGGTGCCGTCGTCTTTTGTGGCGCCGGTGGATGCGCGATGCGACGCCAGGCCCGGAAACACGAAGCCCCGCGGCATGCGCGGGGCTTCGTGTCATGTAGATCTGGCGCCAGGCGGTCTCAGGAACAGGGGGAATCCAGGATGACCGTATTGCCGGGCGCCAGAAAGCGATGGGAATTCGAAGGTGAAACGTGAGGTTGATCTTCGCCGGAAACGCGTGAACGAAGGGTGACTGAAAGGGGACTTTATGCCGGCTCGCGGCAACAGCTGACGCGGGACGTCAGTGTCGCGGCAGACGCGGCAGGTTGGCTGTGACGGGAATCACACATTGGCACGGGTGATGCTTGTTCATCACTACCCACCCATTGAGCCATTCAGGAATTCGCCATGGACATGAACTTCGATTTCCAGCCCGTCTATCCGCATCACGACCTGCTGGTCGAGATCGGCGAGGTGGAGATGGCGATGGACCACCTGAGCGAGTTCGACAACGACGTGCGCGACGACATGCAGCCGGACCTGGAATCGCGCATGCAGAGCCTGCTCGAGGCGCTGGACCACCTGGCCGTCTGAAATGCCGGCTGCCGCCGCGCGGCGTCGATGCCGTGCGCGCCAGGCAGCCGAAGCGATCGGCCGCTGCCCGCATGCGTCGCGCGGATTTCAGTGGTTCAGCACGTTGCCGATGATTTCGCCCAGGTTGCGTGACAGGCCGGCGCTGCCGGCCAGCTCCGCAATCGCCGTCCGCGCCAGCGCACGGCGCCCCGGTTCCAGCCGCTGCCATCCGTTGAACGCCGTGGCCAGGCGCGCTGCCACCTGCGGGTTGAGCGCGTCCAGCGTACCCAGCCGCTCGGTCAGGAACCGATAGCCGGCGCCGTCGGCGCGATGGAATCCGCTGGGGTTGCCGCGCACGAACGAGCCCAGCAGCGACTGCACCCGGTTCGGGTTGTGCAGGGTGAACGCCGGGTCCTTTTCCAGTCGCATCACGCGCGGCAGCGCCGCGTTGCCGGGCAACTGCGCCTGCACCGCAAACCACTTGTCCAGCGCCAGTGCATTGCCGGCGTGGCGCTCGCGATAGTCCGCCAGCGCCTGTTCGCCCGCAGCGGACTGGCCGCGCACCAGCACCGCGAGCGCGGCGAGGCGGTCGGTCATGCCCGGCGCGTCGTGGTACTGCGCCGCGGCCAATGGCTGCGCGCGTTCGCTGGCGCAGGCCTCCAGCAACTCCAGCAGGCGGCGGCTGAGTCGACGGCTGGCCTGGCTGGCGGCATCCAGCGCGGTCGAGCGGCGTGCGGCCAGCGTGCGATAGCGCTGCTCCAGCGCGTCGGCGCCGAGCCGTTCGGCCAGCCTGCGTTGCAAGGCCTGGCGCAGCTGGTGGATGCGCTCGGGATCGACCGCGCCTTCGCGTTCGGCCAGTTCGATCTCGCCCGGCGGGGTGAGCAGGTCGGCCAGCAGGGCATCGTCCATGTTGCCGTCGGCGAACAGGCGGGCCAGCGCATCGCCCCAGGCCTGCAACGAGGTGTCGGTGCCGCCGTCGCGCAGGTTCTCGTAGGCGCGTGCGGCCAGCAGCTGGCCTGCTTCCCAGCGGTTGAAACCATCCGGGTCGTGCGCCAGCAGCAGCGCCAGTTCGGCCGGGGTGTAGTCGCATTCCAGGATCACCGGGGCCGAAAAGCCGCGCAGCAGGGATGGCACCGGCGGCGCGTCCACGCCGGTGAACACCAGTGCCTGCTCGGCCTGTTCCAGCACCACCACGCGTTCATTGCCGGCGTCGTTCGCCTCGCCGGCCAGTTGCAGCGGCAGCATGCGGCCGTCGCTCGCGAACAGGGCCAGCTTCACCGGAATCGGCAGCGGCGCGCGGGCCGACTGGCCGGCGACGGCCGCCGCGTGCTGGCCGAGAGTCAACGTGTACTCGCGGCGTGCGGCGTCGTGCTGGCCGTGCGCGCGCAGCCGCGGCGTGCCGCTCTGGCCGTACCAGGCCAGGTACGCCATCAGATCGACGCCGTTGGCTTCGCCCAGCGCGCCGAGGAAATCCTCCAGCGTGGCGGCGCGACCGTCGTTGCGTTCGAAATACAGGTCCATGCCGCGGCGGAAACCATCCGCGCCGAGCCGCCCGGCCAGCATGCGCACCAGCTCGGCGCCTTTCTCGTACACCGTGGCGGTATAGAAGTTGTTGATCTCGCTGTACTGCGCCGGGCGCACCGGATGGGCCAGCGGGCCGGCGTCCTCGGGGAACTGCGCGCGGCGCAGCAGGGCGACGTCCTCGATGCGCTTGAGCGGCGCGGAATTCATGTCGGCCGAAAAGCTCTGCTCGCGGAACACCGTGAGGCCTTCCTTCAGGCTGAGCTGGAACCAGTCGCGGCAGGTGACGCGGTTGCCGCTCCAGTTGTGGAAGTACTCGTGTGCGACGACCGCCTCGACGTGGCGGTACTCGTCGTCGGTGGTGGAGTCCGGATCGGCCAGCAGGTATTTCGCATTGAAGATGTTGAGGCCCTTGTTCTCCATCGCGCCCATGTTGAAATCGTGGGTGGCGACGACGTGGAACACGTCGAGGTCGTAGTTGCGCCCGTAGCGCTGCTCGTCCCAGCGCATGGCGCGTTCCAGCGCGTCCAGCGCATAGCCGCAACGGCCGATCGCGTCGGCCTCGGCCCAGATCTTCAGCTGCACGGCGCGGCCGTCGGCGGTGCGATAGTCGCGCCCGATGCTTTCCAGGTGGCCGGCGACCAACGCGAACAGGTAGCTCGGTTTCGGGTGCGGATCGACGAATCGCGCCCAGTGCCGGCCGTCCTCCAGCTCGCCGGCGCCGGCCGGATTGCCGCCGGCCAGCAGCACCGGGAAACGGGTGCGGTCGGCACGCAGGGTCACCGTGTAGGTCGACAGCACGTCGGGGCGGTCGGGGAAGAAGGTGATGTGGCGAAAGCCCTCGGCCTCGCACTGCGTGAGCAGGAAGCCGCTCTCGCGCGGGCCGGACAGGTACAGGCCCTCCAGTGCGGTGTTGGCGGCCGGGTGCACGCGGACGCGGGTTTCCAGCACGCTGCCGTCGTGCGCGCCGTCGATCTCCAGCACGCTGCCGTCGTAGCGGTACGCCTCGGTATCCAGCTGGCGACCATCGAGCGCGATCGACACCAGTTGCAGGTTCTCGCCATCCAGCCGCAGCGGCAGGGGTTGCGCCGGATCGCGGCGCAGATGCAGGCGTGCGGCGATTTCGCTGGCGTCGATGCCGAGCTCGACCTCCAGTTCGATCGACTCGACGCGCCAGGCGGGCGGCTGGTAATCGCGCAGCCGGATCACCGGACCGGCTTGCTGGGGAAGTGCGTGCATGAGCGGAACAACGTGGGAAGGGGATGGATCAGGCTAACATGGGCAGGTTCAACCGCAGGAGAATCCGGTGACTGCTTCCGGCTCGACCCGCTACGGCGTGGAGCGTTCCTGGCTGGGCACGCAGCCCGTCGTGGCGTTGCACGATCACGCGGGAAACCGCCACGTGCGCGTGGCCTTGCATGGCGCCGCCCTGCTCGGTTTCGAGGTGCCTTTCGGCGACGGCCTGCACGACCTGGCCGACGGCTACCACGATGCCGACGAGGTGCAGCGCCGCCCGGGCTCGCGCTTCGCGATCATGGTGCCCTTCGCCGGTCGCGTCGCCGATGCGCGCTACCGCTTCGACGGCGTGGCGCAGGATCTCGATCCCGGCGTGACCGGCAGCGAACGGGCCAGCCGTCACGGCTTCGTGCGCGATGCGTTGTTCGAGATCGAGCAACTGGCCGCCACCGATACCGCCGCCAGCGTGCGGTTGACCACCGCGGCGATTCGTCCGCGCCCGGGCTACCCGCACGCGATCGACCTGGCGGTCGAGTTCACCCTGGATGATGCCGGGCTCGGCCTGGACGCGTGCATGAAGAACGTCGGCGACACTCTCGCCCCGTGCTTCTTCGGCTGGCATCCGTACTTCCGGCTGCCTGGCGGTGGCCTGGTCGACGACTGGCCGCTGCAGATTCCCGCGCAGACGCTGATCCGCACCGGCGCCGACCTGATCGCACTGCCCGGCGCCGCCGCCTACGTCGCGCTCGACGATGCGCCGGCGCTGGATTTCCGCGAGCCACGGCAGATCGGCGACAGCATCCTCGACCAGGGCTACACCGATCTCGAAGCCGATGCCGACGGCCGCATCCGCACCCGCCTGGGCGATCCGTCGCACGGCTTCGCGCTCGCGCTGTGGCAGGAGCGCGGCGTGATGCACGCGTTCACCGCCGACACGGTGGCGCGCGACGTGCGCCGCGCGGTCGCGCTGGAGCCGATGGAGTGCATGGCCGATGCGTTCAACCGGCCCGAGTGCGCCGACGCGATCGCGCTGGCACCCGGCGCCACGCGCCATTTCCGTTGCGGCATCGAGGTCGTCGGCGCATGAGCCATTCCATCGAAGAGCTTCCCGAGCTGGCGCAGGTTCGCGCCGCGGCCACGCGCATCGCGCCGCATGCGCGGGTGACGCCGGTGATGTGCAGCCCGGCGCTGGATGCGCTGAGCGGCGCCAGACTCTATTTCAAGTGCGAGCACCTGCAGCGCGGCGGCGCGTTCAAGTTCCGCGGTGCCTGCAACGCGGTGTGGTCGCTGGATGAGGAGCAGGCCGCGCGCGGCGTGGTCACCCATTCCTCCGGCAACCACGGCAACGCGCTGGCGCTGGCCGCGGCCACCCGCGGCATCGCCGCCCACGTGGTGGTACCCGAGGGCGCGGTGCGCGCCAAGCTCGCGGCGATCGAACGCGCCGGTGCCACCCTGCACCGCTGCGCGCCGACCCAGGCGGCGCGCGAGGCGATGTGCGAGGAGGTGCGCCGCGCCACGGGTGCGGAGCTGGTGCATCCCTATGCCGACAGCCGGGTCATCGCCGGACAGGGGACGGTCGCGCTGGAGCTGTTGCAGCAGATTCCCGAGCTGGATGCGTTGATCACCCCGGTCGGCGGCGGCGGGCTGGCCAGCGGCGTGGCGATCGCCGCGCACGGCATCGACCCGGCACTGGCGCTGTTCGGCGCCGAGCCGCTCGGCGCCGACGACGCGGCGCAGTCGATGGCGCACGGCGAGCGCGTCACCACGGTGGTGCCGGACACGGTCTGCGACGGCCTGCGCGCGCTGGTCGGCGAACGCAACCTCGACGCGTTGCGCGCACACCATGTCGAGATCATCACCGTCAGCGACGCCGAGACGATCGCGGCGATGCAACTGCTGTGGTCGGAACTGAAGCAGGTGGTGGAAGTCTCCAGTGCCACCGTGCTGGCGGCGATCCTGCGGCAACCGGCGCGCTTCGCCGGCCGCCGCGTCGGCGTGGTCATCACCGGCGGCAACGTCGACCTGCAGGCCTTGCCGTGGAGCTGGAAGTGAGTGGAGAGGAGCGAGAAGTGAGAGAGAGCGGCAGGATCGCCGCGCCCTGCTGTTCTCTCACTTCTCACTCCTCTTCACTCACTCCTGAGCCTTGCGCCCCAGCCCGCTGACCGCGAGCAGGCCCAGCAGCACGAACGCGATGCCGATGGCTTCCAGTGACGACGGCTGCTCATGCAACAGCCACCAGGCCAGCAGCACGCTGAGCACGGGCACGCCGAGGCTGGACACGCTGGCCACCGTAGTCGGCAGCCGCTGCAACACGATCGACCACAGCCACCAGGCCGCCGCCGACGCCAGTACCGCGCTGTAGGCGAGACCGCCGATGAAGGCCCAGTTCCACACCAGCGGTCGCTGCGGCATCACCAGCGCAAGCAACCCCAGCACCACGCCGCCAGCCAGCATCTGCCAGGCAGTGAGGCTGAGCACGTCCGGCGCGTGGCGCTGGAACAGGCGCTTGCTGAGCACGGTGCCGGTGGCCCAGGCGAGTCCACCGAGAATGGCCAGCACGGTGCTCGCGGCGCTGCCCATCGGCCGCCAGGGTTCGATGATGCACAGCAGGCCGATGGCCGCCAGCGCCAGGCCGAGCCAGTGCCGCGGCGTTGGCCGGTCGCCCAGCAGCAGCCACGCCAGCAGCACTGCCCAGAACGGCATGGTGTAGGCGAGCAGGGCCACGTGGCCGGCACCGCCGTCGAGCAGCGCCCACTGCTCCAGGCCCTGGAAAGCGGCGGTCTGGCACAGTCCGATCAGGATCGTCGGGCCCAGCGGCGGCGGCCGCAGCGAGCGTCCCGACAGCAGCAAGGCCGCGAACAGCACCCCCGCGCCAAGCAGGTAGCGCAGCGCGGCGAAATCGAACGGGCCGGCCCAGGCCAGCACCTGTTTCATCACGATCCAGCTGTAGGCCCACAGCACGATGGTGACGAGCATGGCCAGCACGGCGCCGCGCTGGGGTGACGGGGAAGGCGGCATCGACATGGGGCCAAAAGAGGGGCGACAAGTGTAATGGCCTCCGTTACGGTTGGCGGATCGACAGCCACATGAAGTCGCCATGAGCAAACGCGCCGAACCCACCCGCTGCCACTGGGCCGCCGCCGACGACGCGCTGATGTGCGCCTACCACGACACCGAATGGGGCGTGCCGCTGCATGACGACCGCGGCCTGTTCGAGTTTCTCTGCCTGGAAGGAGCCCAGGCCGGCCTGTCCTGGCGCACCGTGCTGGCCAAGCGCGCGCATTACCGCAAGCTGTTCCACGATTTCGAGATTCCCCGCGTCGCCGCGATGAGCGACCGCGAACTGGAGAAGGTGCTGCTCGACCCGGGCATCATCCGCAACCGGCTGAAGGTGTACTCGACCCGCGACAACGCGCGCGCCGCGCAGCAGGCGATCGCCGAGTTTGGCAGTCTGGACGGCTATCTGTGGTCCTTCGTCGATGGCCGCACCATCGTCAACCGCTGGCGCGAACCTGCCGAGGTGCCGGCCAGCACCGCATTGTCCGACCGCATGAGCAAGACGCTGAAGCAGCGCGGCTTCCGCTTCGTCGGCAGCACCATCTGCTATTCGCTGATGCAGGCCACCGGGATGATCGACGACCACCTGGCGGGCTGTTTCCGTCGCCGCGGGGCGCGCTAGCCGCCGCAGAAACTTTCGTTCGGCGCCGAATGCGGGCGCGCACGATGGCGAAATGCGCAGTCGCTCACACAATCGCGTGAAAGAGGGGCCGGCAGCGTTCAGCACGCGAAATGCATGCTGAACAAGTCAGCGGTGCGCGCTTGTGCGTCGCGCGCACACGAACTGAAGATGCGCGAGCAGGTGTCGGCGGCATGCGGATCGACCTTGGCCAGGGGGCGGGGTTCGGGCAGGGAGTGCAGCATGTCGTCTCCTCCCGCAGGCATTCCGCCATCGCAGCATTGCCCAGGAGCCACTTCATGAAATCCCGCCATCTCAAATCCACGCTGCTTTGCGCCGCGGTGCTGGGCGCGTTGTCGCTCGCGCCGGCCATGGCGCAGACCGCTCCGCCGCCTGACGCCCCCGTGTCGGCCAGCGCCAACGGCCAGGAGTCGACTCGGCTAAGCACCGAGTTCGCTGCATTCGCCGGTTCGGATGCCAATGCGCAGGCACTGGTCGCCGGGTTGCGCGACGGCAGCGCCATCGCGCTCGACGACGTGATCACGAACGCCGATGGCACCACCACCACGACCACCACCACGTTCACGCCGGCCACCGGCCAGATGGGCTACGGCAACGTGAAGATCGCGCTGTCGCTGGCCGAAGCCAGCCTGGCGCAGGCGGGCATCACCGAGCCGACCGCCGCCGAGATCGAGGCCGCGCTGAACGGCGGCACCATGGTGCTGGCCGACGGCACCAGCATCGATCTCGACGGCGTGCTGGCGGCACGCGCCGCCGGCGAAGGCTGGGGCCAGATCGCCAACAGCATGGGCTTCAAGCTGGGTGACGTGATGCGTTCGCCGAAGGCAACCGGCAGCGCTTCGGCCAGCGCGCATGGGCATGTCGACGTTTCGGTGGCCAAGGTCGAGTTCGGCAAGAGCCACATGGGCGACCATCCGACGGCGGCCGATCACCCGGGCAAGCCCGATACCGCCGGCAAGCCGGACATCGCGAACAGGCCCGCGCTGCCGGAACGCCCGCAGCGCCCCGAGCGCCCGCAGATTCCGGATCATCCCACCCACGTCGGCCGCCCGGGCGGCTGAGTCCGCGGTTCGCCTTACGTGCTTCTCCGCGCAGGCCCGGCAGACGCCTGGCCTGCGCAGTTCCCTGTCAGCAAGGATACTTTTCATGCGCAACGCACAACACTGGATGGTCGCCGGCGGACTGCTGCTGATCGGCGCGCCGGCAGCGCACGCCGCCACCGCGGACGGCGGCCAGTTCAGCCTCTCTGCCGGTGCCGACTACAGCAGCGGCAAATACGGCACCGACACCACCACCGACATCTGGTCGGTGCCGCTGACCGCGGCGTACCAAAGCGACCGCTGGACGTTGAAGCTCACCGTGCCGTATATCCACGTCAGTGGTGCGGGCAACGTGATCCCCGGCGTGGGCAAGGTCAACAACGGCAACCCCATTGGCCGCGGCCTCGGCCACATCATCGGCGGTGGCGGCTCCGGCGGTTCCGGTGGCAGTGCGGCGACGTCCAGCGGCTCCGCCTCGGGCCTGGGTGACGTCACCGCGTCGGCCGGCTACCAGCTGTTCACCAGCACCGACCGCACGGCCGGCCTGGATCTCACCGGCAAGGTGAAGTTCGGCACCGCCGACGAGAACAAGGGGCTGGGCACCGGCAAGAATGACTACGGCCTGTCGCTGGACGCCTACAAGGTCAGCGGCGCGTGGACCGCGTTCGGCGGCGTGGGCTGGACCAAATACGGCAGCTCGCAGTACATCCAGCTGCAGAACGGCTTCAACGCGAACATCGGTGCCGACTACAAGGTCGGTGCCAGCGACAACGTCGGCGCCTACTACTACTACCGCGAGCGGATCGCCGACACCGGCGCCGCGCAGAGCGAGCTCGCCGGCTACTGGAACCACAAGTTCAATCCGAACCTGCGCCTGCAGGCCTATGCGCTGGCCGGCTTCACCGACGGCAGCCCGGATTACGGCGTGGGCGCATCGGTCAAGTACAGCTTCTGATCGAAGCGGCGCCGCGCGCGAGCGTGCGCGGCGCCGGCTGCGCGAGGTTCAGTCCGACAGCGCCAGCACGCAGTCGTCCGCGCCGTAGCTGCGGCAGCACACGGCGAAGATCGACAGCTCGCGACGGTCCAGCACCGGCGCCAGCAGGCCCTCCAGGAAACCGCTGAAGAAGATGCAGCCGGAGTGGCCGGGTTCGCCGCACAGCGGGCTGTGGCGAATGTGCAGCTGGCTGCCGTCCTGTTCCACCTCTACCAGCGCGCGCAGTGCCGGCACGCCCCGTTGCGCGATCGCCTGCTCCAGGTCGAGCCGCCCGCCCGCCGTCGGTTCGCGCTGGGCGAGCCATGCACCGGTGCGCCGGCCCGCCAGCGCCAGCGTGGGTTCGCGCGCCGCCTCGGCGACCGCGCGATGCAGCTGCTGCAGCCGCGGCATGATTTGCGGGTACTCGGTGGCCAGTTTCGCCAGCAGCTTGTCGATGGCCGCCTGGTCGGGTTCGAGCGGGACCAGCTCCACGAACGGCGCCTCCGCCACCACGGCGGGCGCAGGCGCCACCGGAGCCGGCGCCGGGGGCGGCAGGATGAATTCGAGATCCGGCTCCGGCGTCGGCCGCGCGGCGACCGCAGGCGGGGGCGCGGGTGCCGCCGTCGGCGTGACCAGCCTGACCGGCGCGACCTCGTCGAAAGCGGGGACGGCCGGCGCCGTCGCAGCCGCGGGCCCGGTCGGCGCCGTCGGCGGGGCCGCCTCCGGCGCCGGTGCCGCCACTGGAAGGACGGGCGGCACGTAGGCCGACGGCGCGCGCGAGGCGGCGAAGTGCGCGCGTTCCTCGCCCTCGGTGACCGGTTCCAGTTCGAAACTGATGATGCGCTCGTGGGCATCCAGCGCCGCCGCCAGCGCGCGCTTTTTTCGCGGCGGCCCGCGCACCACCATGGTCAGCAGGATGCCGTGCGGGTCCTGGACCAGTCGCTGCCGCTGCAGGCTGAAACCGCTGGCCAGCACCAGCCGGCCCACTTCCATCAACAGGCCCTCGCGTCGTTCCGACAAGGCCTGGATTTCCAGCTCGATCATCAGGCCCCCCTGTATGCGTTGCTGGTCCACCGAGTTGTGGCCGATACCATGATCGCATCCGGCGCGAAAAAGCGTGCGCTGGTTGTTGAATCCGCGAAGTCAGCGCTGCATCGGCGCCCTCGGGGCATGTTTCATGCTTCGTCTTTCTGACGCCGCGAGCCGCGCAGCTTGTCGATCGAGAAGCTGGCGATCTCCATGCCGCCCACGCGTCGCGGCTGCCCCACCGGCGGGCCCCATGCATGCGCGCTGACCACCTCCCAGGTGGCCGGGATGCGGCCGTCCACGCGCATCGTTTCGTAGGCGGCCAGCATGCGCCGGTAGCGCGACTTGCCGGTCAGTCCGCGCTCGCGCTGGCGGTCGGCATTGGTGGCGCCCAGGCCTTGCAGCTCTTCCAGCAACTTGCGCGGCTCGCTGTAGGTCAGGGTGTAGCGGAACACGTCCAGCACCGGGTCGCGCAGGCCGGCGGCGAGCATCGCGTCGCCCACGTCGTGCATGTCCAGGAAGCGGCTCACGTGGGCGCGCTCATCCGCCGCGGCCCACGCGGCGCGCAGCTCCATCAGGGTGTCGGGGCCGAAGCTGGAGAACGCCATCAGCCCGCCGGGCTTGAGCACGCGCATGCATTCGCCGAACAGCGCGGGCAGGTCGTCGATCCACTGGAAGCAGAGGTTCGAATGCAGCACGTCCACGCTGTGGTCGGCCAGCGGCAGCGCGCATGCCTCGGCGCAGACGCGGTCGAACGGCCGGCGCCAGCTGCTGTGCTGTTTCGCCACGCGCAGCATCGGCAGCGCCAGGTCGAACGCGATCACCTCGGCCTTGGGATAGCGCCGCTTGAGCGCGGCGGTGCCGCGGCCGGTGCCGGCGCCGATGTCGACCACCCGCTGCGGCGTGTCGAGGTAGAACGAGAGCCGCTCCAGCAGGTGCGTCTGCACTTCGCGTTGCAGCGCATCGTGCTTCTCGTAGGTGGTCGCCGCACCGGCGAAATTGCGTCGCAGTTGGCGTCGGTCGAGTTGGAACTCACTCATGGGCAAGGCTCGCGCTGGCCCGGCCACCGTGCCGGGCGAACAAGGGTTGCAGCGCCGCGACCACCGCGGCGGCATGGCTGAAGAACGGCGCGTGGCCGGCCTGGGCGATCTCGTGGCTGTCGCCGCCGCACTGGCTCGCCGACCAGGTCATCGCTTGGGGTGGCACCAGCCGGTCGCGGCGCCCGGCGATCCAGGCGCTGGGTACCGCGAGGTCGGGCAGGGCGGCGCGGCGGTCGCTGTCGTGCAGGATGCGGATGCCCTCCTGCAGCACGCGCGCGTCCGGTTCGCCGCGGGCGAACACCAGCTCGCGCAGATGGCGCAGCTCGCCGCGCGGGTCGGCGCTGCCCATCGCCTCCAGCGCCAGGAAGCGCTCGATGGTGGCGTGGTAATCGGTTTCCAGGTCACTGGCCAGTTGCTGCACCAGCGCCGGATCGCTGCCGTGCGGCCAGCCGGCGTCGCGCACGAATTTCGGTGTGGCGCACAGCATCGCCAGGCCATGCGCCTGATGCGGCAGGTCCAGCGCCGCGGTCAGCGCGATCAGCCCGCCCAGCGACCAGCCGAGCCAGAGCGCCGGCGGCGTGGCGGCGGCGATCGCGGCGGCGCAGGCGTGCGGTTCCAGCGGCAGGCCGCAGTCGCGCGAACGGCCGTGGCCGGGCAGGTCGACCACGTACATCGTGCACTGCGCTTGCAGCGCCTCGACCAGCGGCGCCAGCACGCCGCCGTGCATTGCCCAGCCGTGCAGCAGCACCAGCGGCAGCGGGCCATGGCCGGCCTTTTCGATGAAAAGACTCATGCGCGGCCCCTGTCAGACATCGCGCTTGTTGCCTTCGCTCCTTCTCCCCCTCGGGCGACCCTTGGGGAGTCCCCTTGCGGGTGAGAAGGTTGGGATGAGGGGTGGGTGCTCGCGGATAAGTCGATCGAAGCGGTCTCCGAATCAGCTCCGTCGCCGGCGTGTCCCCTCACCCCAACCCTCTCCCCGCTGGGGAGAGGAGGCAAAGGTAAAAGCTGTTTGTCTACGGCGCCGCGTCCGTCGAACACGAAGCAGCCGCCCTGCCAGTGCGCGCCGTCGGTGAGTTCCAGGTATTTCAGGATGCCGCCTTCGAGCTGGTGCACGTGTTCGATGCCCAGTTCCTGCATGTAGATCGCGGCCTTCTCGCAGCGGATGCCGCCGGTGCAGTAGGGCACCACGGTCTTACCGGCGTAGCGCGCACGGTCGGCCGCGAGCGCGCCAGGGAAGTCGGTGAAGCGGGCGATGCGATAGTCCACCGCCTGAGCAAAAGCGCCCGCGTCGGTCTCGTAATCGTTGCGGGTGTCGAGCATCACCACTTCGCGGCCGGCGTCGTCACGGCCCTGGTCCAGCCAGCGCTTGAGCGTTTTCGCATCCACGCCGGGCGCGCGGCGTTCGACGGGGCGCAGCGCTGGCATGCGCAGGGTGATGATCTCGCGCTTGAGCCGCACGCGCAGGCGGCCGAAGGGCACGGTGTCGGACAACGATTGCTTCGCTTCCAGCGCGGCAAAGCGCGCGTCCTCGCGCAGCCAGGCCATGAAGGCGTCGGTGGCCGCGCGGGTGCCGGCGAGAAACAGGTTGATGCCCTCGTGTGCCAGCAGCACGGTGCCCTTGAGCGCCAGCGTCTCGGCGCGTTCGCGCACGCGCTCGCGCAGCGCGGACAGGTCGTCCAGCGCGACGAAGCGGTAGGCGGCGATATTGACGACGTTCATGGGGGAAAAGGCACAAGACAACGCGGCATTATACGGGGCCGCTCGCGCGCGGTTCCTGCGGCAGATCAGCCAGCGCGTCGAGCAGCCGGTCCACCTGGGCCTCTTCGTGCGCCGCGGACAAGGTGATGCGCAGCCGCGCCTGGCCAGCGGGCACGGTCGGCGGGCGGATCGCGACGACCAGCAGGCCGCGCCGTTCCAGCGCCTGCGCAGCCTGCACGGCCGCCCGGGCGTCGCCCAGCCGCAACGGCTGGATCGCGCTCGCCGAGTCCATCAGCGGCAGGCCGAGCTGCGCGGCGCCGGCGCGGAAACGGGCGATCAACGCGGCAAGCTTGTGGCGCCGCCAAGTTTCGCTCTGTGCCAGCCGCACTGCTTCCAGCGCGGCGGCGGCCAGCGCCGGCGGCATCGCGGTGGTGTAGATGTACGGCCGCGCGAACTGGATCAGCCCCTCGATCAGCGCCGCCGGGCCGGCCACGAAGGCGCCGCTGCAGCCGAGCGCCTTGCCCAGCGTGGCCATCAGCAGCGGCACCTCGTGCTGGCCCAGCTTCGCCGCGCTGAGGCTGCCGGCGCCGTCGTCGCCGAGCACGCCTAGGCCGTGCGCGTCGTCGACCATCAGGGTGGCGTGCTCGCGGGCGCACTGCTGCGCCAGCGCGCGCAGCGGTGCGACGTCGCCGTCCATGCTGAACACGCCGTCGGTGGCCAGCAGCGCGGCCGCCTCGGGGCTGGCCGCCAGCTGGCGCGCGGCGGCGGCCACGTCGGCATGCGGATAGCGCTTCAGTTCCGCGCCGCTGAGCTTCGCGCCATCGAGCAGGCAGGCATGGTTGAGCTTGTCCTGCACACACACGTCGCCGCGCGAGAGCAGCGCCTGCAGCACGCCGAGGTTGGCCATGTAGCCGGTGGAAAACAGCAGCGCGCGCTCGCGCCCGGTCCATGCGGCCAGCGCTTCTTCCAGTTGCGCGTGCGTGCGGCGGTGGCCGCAGATCAGATGTGCCGAGGTGCTGCCGACGCCTTGTTCGCCCGCCGCGCGGGCGAGCGCGGCAACCAGTGACGGGTGCTGCGCCAGGCCGAGGTAATCGTTGCTGCAGAACGAGAGCAGGCGCCGGCCGCCACTGTTCAGCCACGGGCCGTCGGCGTACTCGATCACGTGCAGGCGGCGGCGCAGATTGGCGCGTTCGCGTTCGGCCGTCTGGACGGCCAGTCGCTGGAGGAGGTCGGGGCGGGGCATGGCTCAGTGCACTGCGCAGGGCGAGGAGCACCCCCTCCCGACCTCGCCCTGCGATGCAGGGGGAGGAGGCAAACGTGTGCCGCACGCCTTGCTCCCTCCCCTGCTTGCCCCAAAGGGACTTCCTGCGGCCGCAGGGGAGGGCCGGGGTGGGGCGCTGCTATGCCGCCGCACTGCAGCCGCAGCCGTGCCCGCAGCTGGCGTTTTCGCCGATGTCCGCATGCACGGTCTCCGCATTCTCGACCACCTCCATCGGATGCAGGTCGAGCCGGCGGAACAGCGCGCGGTCGGCCTCCACGTCGGGGTTGCCGGTGGTCAGCAGTTTCTCGCCGTAGAAGATCGAGCCGGCGCCGGCGAAGAAGCACAGTGCCTGCACCGCATCGTCCATCTGCTGGCGGCCGGCGGACAGGCGCACGATCGACAGCGGCATCAGGATGCGCGCCACCGCGATCGTGCGCACGAACTCGAACGGGTCCAGCGGTTCGGCGTTGGCCAGCGGCGTGCCCGGCACCGGCACCAGCTGGTTGATCGGCACCGAGTGCGGGTGCTCGGGCAGGTTGGCCAGTGCCTGCAGCAGGCCGGCGCGCTGCTCGCGCGTCTCGCCCATGCCGACGATGCCGCCGCAGCAGGTTTTCAGGCCGGCGTCGCGTACCTGTTCCAGCGTGGTGAGGCGATCCTGGTATTCGCGGGTGTGGATGATCTCGCCGTAGAACTCCGGCGCGGTGTCGAGGTTGTGGTTGTAGTAGTCGAGGCCGGCGTCCTTGAGCTGCTGCGCGTGGCCGTCGCCGAGCAGGCCCAGGGTGGCGCAGGTTTCCAGGCCCAGGTCCTTCACCGCGCGCACGATCGCGGCGACCTTGGGGATGTCGCGGTCCTTCGGCCCGCGCCACGCCGCGCCCATGCAGAAGCGGCTGGCGCCGGCGTCGCGGGCGGCCCTGGCGCGCGCCAGCACCTCGTCGACCTCAAGCAGTTTTTGCGGCAGCACGCCGGTGTCGTAACGCTGCGCCTGCGGGCAGTACGCGCAGTCCTCGGGACAACCGCCGGTCTTGATCGACAGCAGGGTCGACACCTGCACCGCGTTCGGATCGTGGTGTTCGCGATGCACGCCGTGCGCGCGATGCAGCAGGTCGTTGAACGGCAGCGCGAACAGCGCGGCGACCTCGTCGCGGCTCCAGTCGTGGCGGATGGCAGCGGGCATGGCGGGCTCCTGGGTCAGAGGCCGCGCAGTGTGGGCGGCGTACGCCGCTTCGTCAACCTTGGTACCTGTGTTTCAGGTTGACGAAGCGGCGGGTGCCCGCGTTGCTACTTGCTGCCGTCGCGCACGGCCTTTACCTGCTCCGCGGTCACCGGCTTGGCCTGGTTGCCCCAGGAGGTGCGCTCGTGGTTGGCGATGTCGGCGATGTCCGCGTCGTTGAGGGTGGCGGCGAACGGCGGCATCGCGCTGGGGTAGCTGACGCCGTCGATGGCCACGCCCTGCAGGCCGTGCAGGATCACGTCCAGATGCTTGGTGGGGTCGGCATCCAGCACCGCCGGGTTGCCCTTGAGCGGCGGGAACGCACCGGGCAGGCCCAGCCCCGTGGGCTGGTGGCAGGCGGCGCAGTAGGTCGCGTAGAGCTGCGCGCCGTGCGCGGGATCGAACGTGTACGGGCCGGTGGCGGCCGGTGGCGGCGCGGCGTTCGCATCCACCGGTGCCTTGGTGATCTGCGGCTTGGCCAGCGCCTCGCCTGGCGTGGCGATCTCCAGGATGCCCTGCGCGCCGAGCACGGCGTGCGCCATCGAGTGATCCACGAACGGATAGTGGCCCGCCTCGTCCAGGGTGAGGTCGAACACCGCGCCCTCGCCCGGCCCCACCGAGTAGGTGGAGACACCGTCGATGGCCTGCGCCGGATTGCCGCCGGGATAGACCTTGTCGAAGATCGCGCCGATCACGTGGAACGCGCTCCACAGGTTCGGACCGGCGTTCACCACATACAGGCGAACCAGGTCGCCCGGTTTGGCGGTCAGTGGATGCTGTGCGTACTGGAACGCGGCGCCGTTGAACACGACTTCATCCGGGCGGATCTGCTGCATCTTCTCGTAGCTGCCCGCCATCAGCGTGCCGGAGACCTGCTGGGTGTACCACTCGCCCTGCACCAGCACGTAGCTCTCGGCCGCCGGCGGCAGCGGCTCGGCCGGGTCGACGATGATCGCGCCGTACATGCCGTTGCCGATGTGCAGCAGCACCGGCGGCGTGCCGCAGTGGTAGAGGAAGGCGCCGGGCACCTTGGCCACGAACGAGAACTTGATCGACTCGCCCGGCATGATCTCCACGTAGTGCAGGCTCGGCGGCGTGATCGCCGAGTGGAAGTCGATCGAGTGCTGCATGGTGCCGCGGTTGGTGAGGGTGACGTTCACCGTCTGCCCCTGGCGCACGTGGATCACCGGGCCGGGCACGGTCTTGCCGAAGGTCCAGGCCTGGTACTGCACGCCGCTGGCGATCTCCACGGTGTCGTCGCTGGAGGTGATGTTCACCTCCACGCTGTCGCCCGGTTGCAGCGGCGGCAGGCGCGCATCGCGGGCCTGCTTGATCGGCTGGTTAGAGGCCAGCGACAGCGGCGTCACCGCGGCGGCGGCGGCGGCGGGGCTGGCGCTGCGCACGTTCAATGCGCTGTGCAGGCCGGCCAGCAGCAGCGCTACCAGCAGCAGCACGCCGGCTAGAGCCGGCCCCTGCACGCGCCACGACACCGGCCGCACCTGTTCCAGCGGAACCCGCGTGTTCCATTCGGAGAACCGCCGCCAGCGCGGCCAGCGGCTCTCGATCAGGTAGTCCAGGCTGTACGGGCTGGGGCCGGCGCGCAGGTTGATCACGATCAACGCGGCAAAGATCAGCACGAAGCTGATCGCCGCGCCGATGTTGTTGGCGCCCACCGAATACGGCCCGCCGAAACCCTCGGCCGTGCTCCAGATCAGCAGGCTGAAAAGGATGCCGACGACGTAGGTGATCTTGCGCGCGAAGCCCAGCAGCAGGGCCAGCGCCAGCAGCGTCTCGGCGATCCGCGTGGCCCACACGAACAAGCCCGCGTGCGGCGTGACCACCGCGATCCACATGTCGAACCACCACGCCGACCACGCCGGCTGGCCGGTGGCGGCATTGTGCAAGTAGCCGACGTAGTGGTCGGCGAAGCCGTCGGTCCAGGTCAGCGCGGCGCTCACCGCCCAGATCACGCCGAAGGCCACCCGCAGCGCGGTGCCGGCGATCGCGGGCCAGGTCGATGGAGCAGGGTGGTCGTCGTGGATCGAGCTCATGCGAATCTCCAGGTCCCCGATGGGCGAAGTGCAGGCGTGGCAGGGCGCGCCACGGTTGGTGATCGAGTGTAGACCGCAGGTGCACTGCGCGCGACCCGCGGTTGCCGCTACCATCGGTCGAGGCGGGGACGGGGGAGACCATGCACAAGACCAGTCTGCTGCAATCCTGGCCAGCGCTGCAGCGATGGCTGCTGCCGCTGCGCTGTCTGTTGTGCGGCGCGCCGGGCCACGGCGGCATGGACCTGTGCGCGGATTGCGCCGCCGAGATGCCGCGCAACCGCAACTGCTGCGCACGCTGCGCCTTGCCGCTGGCGACCGCGGCGACGTTGTGCGGCGAATGCCAGCAGCACGCGCCGCCATGGGACGCGGCATGGGCGCCGTTCCGCTACGGCTGGCCGCTGGACCGGCTGGAATCGCGCTTCAAGTTCGGCCGCGACCTCGCCGCCGGCCGCGTGTTGTCCGGCCTGTGGCAGAACGAGCCACGGGTGATCGAGCGGCCTTCGCTGCTGATTACCGTACCGCTGCATCGCAGCCGGCTGCGCCAGCGCGGCTACAACCAGGCACTGGAGCTGGCCCGGCCGCTGGCGCGTGCGCTGGGGGTGCCGCTGCGCCACGACGTGCTGCAGCGCTCGCGGCGCACTGAGGCGCAAACCGAACTGGACGCGGTCGACCGTCGCCGCAACGTGCGCGACGCGTTCGCGCTGTGTCCCGGGCTGGCGCCGCCTGCGCACGTGGCGATCCTCGACGACGTGATGACCACCGGCGCCACGCTGGCCGAATGCGCCAGCGTGCTCAAGCGCGTCGGCGTGCCGCGGGTGGATGTCTGGGCGCTGGCGCGCGCGCCCCTGAGGCGGGAGTGAGTGGAGAGGAGTGAGAAGTGAGAGAAAGCATCGTCTCGCCACGCTCACTTCTCACTCCTCTCCACTCACTCCTCGCTATTTCACCGCCAGCGCCAACACGATGCCCACCCACAAGGTCAGGCCCAGCCAGTTGTTGTGGCGAAAGGCGGCCAGGCAGGCGTCGCGCCCGCGCTTGCGGATCAGCCACAGCTGGTAGCCGAACAGGCCGACGACGGCGAGCAGGGCCAGCCAGTACGGCCAGCCCAGGCCGGCACGCTGGCCGACGAACAGCAGGGCCAGCAGCAGGGTACCCATCAGCATGCCGAGGATCGGCACATCGGCATCGCCGAACAGGATCGCGGTGGATTTCACGCCGACCTTGAGGTCGTCGTCGCGGTCGACCATCGCGTACTCGGTGTCGTAGATCACCGACCACAGGATGTTGCCGAGGAACAGCAGCCAGCCCAGCGGCGGCACCGTGTGCGTCACTGCGGCGAACGCCATCGGGATCGACCAGCCGAACGCCGCGCCCAGCACCACCTGCGGCAGGTAGGTCCAGCGCTTGGTGAACGGGTAGATCGCCGCCAGCACGGCACCGGCGAAGGCCAGCTTGATCGTCAGCGCATTGGTGAACAGCACCAGCACGAAGGCGACTGCCAGCAGCACGGCGAACACCACCAGCGCCTCGCGCGGCGTCACCCGCCCGGCGGCGATCGGTCGCCCGGCCGTGCGCGCCACCTGCGGGTCGAGCTTGCGGTCGGCGTAGTCGTTGATCGCGCAGCCGGCCGC
Source organism: Rhodanobacter sp. UC4443_H10 (assembly GCF_052978325.1). Lineage (NCBI taxonomy): Bacteria > Pseudomonadati > Pseudomonadota > Gammaproteobacteria > Lysobacterales > Rhodanobacteraceae > Rhodanobacter > Rhodanobacter sp. UC4443_H10. The sequence continues at coordinate 2,961,108 of NZ_CM129668.1, forward strand.
GCGCATCGCGAACACGCCCAGGGTGAAGATGATCAGCGGCTTCCACGGCGGGAAATCGCCGGCGGCCAGCCACAGCGCCCACCAGGTCGGCCACAGCAGCAGCAACGCGCCGATCGGCCGATCCATGCGGGTCAGCACCAGGTAGTCGCGTGCCTTTTCGCGGTGGCGTGCCGGCAGTTTCCGCAGCAGCCAGTCGAGCACGCGGGTGGCGCGGGTGGAGCTGTCCGCGGGGCGCGAGACGGCGGGCCTGGCGGCGGTCTTGGTCGCCGCGGGTCGCGCGCGCGGTCGCGCGACCGGCGCGGGTGCGCCGGTCTTGCGGGGCTTGCGTTTGCGCGGAGGCGTGGCCATCGCCCGGAAGTTTAGCGTGCGTCGCGCGGGCGCAGCGCCAAGCCCGTCACTTGGCGGACGGCTCCGGCGCGGGCGAGCGTTCGAAGCTGCCGGCGAAGCCGGGGAACACCACCGGGCTCTCGTAGCCGTCGGCCGAGACGGCCGACACCCCGAAGAACCAGTCGTCGATCACCACGTCGGCCAGCACGGCCTGGTCGACATCGCCGACCGCGCGCACGTACTGCCATTGCGACGCGGTGGTGTCGCGCCAGTGCACGCGGTAGCCGGCGGCACCGGGCACCTTGTGCCAGCTCACCGTGGTGTCGGTGGCCAGCGCGCCGCTGGTTTCGACCTGCGTCGGTGGCGCCGGTGCGCGGCTCAGGCTGGCCATGGTGATCGCGTTGAGCGCGGTGACCCGCGCCAGGTAGCGGAAGTCGATGCCGTCGATGGTGTCGCCGTAGTCGATGCCGCCTTCCTTGCGCAGGTCCTGGTGCTGGCGGGTGTAGTTCTCGTGCGCCTCGCTCACCCGCACGGCCGGATAGCCGGCCTGCAGGAACGGCACCTGGTCGCCGCCGCGGCCGAAGCGGTCGGTGCGGTAGATCATGCGCACGTCGAAGTCGGGCAGGTACTGCTCGGCGAGGCGGTCGATGTAGCGCGCCAGGTTGCGCGAGGGTGAATCCACTTCGCCGCCGTGGTAGCGGCGGTAGTCTGCCTGCGCCTGGCTTTCGTTGGTCTTGGTGCCCTCGGAGAATACGCGCACGGTGGTGTTGTCGATCACGCCATTCTGGCCGTGGCTGTTGCCGACGATGTCGTTGTTGAGCTCGGCCTCGACCTTCCAGCCGTGCGCCACCGCGTAGTCGGCCAGTACCTTGCCGCCGTACAGGCCCTGCTCCTCGCCGGACAGCGCGGCGAACACCAGGGTGGCGCGGTTGTCCTGTTTCGACAGCAGCCGCGCGGCCTCGATCAGCGCGGCCACGCCGGAGGCGTCGTCGTTGGCGCCGGGGGCATCGCTGGTGGTGTTCATCACGTCGGTGACGCGCGAGTCCAGGTGGCCGGTGATCACGATGACGCGATCCGGGTCGGTGCTGCCGCGCTTGATCGCCACCACGTCCATTACCTCGGTCGGCCTGGGCGCGCGCTTGCCGGTGAACATCTGCGAGGGCGTGACGACCTCGATGCAGCCGCCGCAGTCCTTCGAGATCGCCTCGAAGCGCGACTTCACCCAGCGTCGCGCGGCACCGATGCCGCGGGTGTCGGACTTGGTGTCGGACAGGGTGTGGCGGGTGCCGAAGCCGACCAGGCGGGTGATCGTCATGCGCAGTTCGACCTGGCTCGGGGCATCGGCCAGCGCGTGCAACGACGGCTGTTCGCGTGGTACCGCGGGCAGGCTGGTCGCTGCGACAGCGGGTACGCAGGCAAGCGCGAGCAGGGCACACGGCAGGATCAGGCGGCGCATCGGCGGGTTCCTCGGCGGGGAAAACTCCGACCATACAACCTCTGCGCCGATGCGCGCCGCAAAAAAAAGGCCCGTCCGTTGCCGGGCGGGCCCGAAGCGTCATCCGGTGCTTCCGTTGTGCGCTGCGCGTCCCTGCGCGACGGGTTGCCGTTGACCGCTTACGGCGTGTAGCTGCCGGTCAGCGTGACGCCGCTGTAGCTGCGGTAGGCGCGCACCATGATGTAGTAGGTGCCCGGGGTCGGTGCCGACGCAGTGCAGCTCTCGCTGTTGCCCGAAATGTAGGGGCGGCAGTCGTAGCTGCTGGTAGTCGGCGTGGAACCGAGCTTGACGTACAGGTCGGCGTCGCCGGTGCCGCCGGCGATCTTGATGTTGAGGTTGCTGGCCCCGCTCGGCACGACCATCGTGTAGTACACGGCGTTGCCCGTGCTCGCGCTGAGACCGGATACCGGCACGCCGTTCTGCAGCACGTTGCTGCCACCGCCACCGCCGCTGCTGGTGCTCCAGGTCGCCTTGACGCTGACGCCGGAGAACGCGGTGTAGCCGTTCAGCATGACGTAGTAGGTGCCGGCCTGCGGCGAGGCCACGGTGCAGCTCTCGTTGTTGCCGGTGATGTACGGACGGCAGTCGTAGCTGGACAGGGTCGGGGCGGAACCGAACTTCGTGTACAGGTCCGCGTCGCCGGTGCCGCCGGACTCGGAGATCACCAAGTTGCTGGCGCCGGCCGGGATCACCACGGTGTAGAACAGCTGCGCACCCTGGGCGCCGGACTGGCCGGTGAGCGCCACGCCGTTCTGCAACTGGTTGCCGCCACCGCCGCTGGAGCTGACCGTCACCGATTGCGTCTTGGTGTTGGTCGCGCCGTCGTTGTCGGTCACCGTCAGCGACACGCTGTAGGTGCCGGCCGCCGCATAGGTGTGGCCGGGATTGGTCGCGGTGGAGGTGGCGCCGTCGCCGAAGTTCCACGAGCGCGAGGCGATCGAGCCGTCGCTGTCGGTGGAGCTGTCGGTGAAGTTCACGGTCAGGCCGCTGATCGAATCGCTGAAGTTGGCGACCGGCGGCACGTTGGCCGGCGGCGAACTGCCGCCGATGTCGCTGGCCGCGCCGCTGATGATCAGTTCGCCGCGACCGGTGGCCAGGTCATAGCCGGCGCTCGCCGTCTCGCCGCCGTTGTTGCCCGAGGTGATGTCGTGGAAGTCGGACGCGGGCAGCTGGTACAGCAGCGGTGCGGCGAAGCCGACGCCGGAACCCTTGATCGCGATGATCCGCGCCCACGCGCCGGCAAACAGCGGTGCCGACAGGCTGGTGCCGCCGTACTGCTGGGTGGCGCCGCTGACGATGATCTTCGCGCCCGAGTTCGGGTCGGCATCGTAGGCGATGTCCGGCAGGCCGCGCGTGCTGCCCGGGGCCACGCCGTTCTGCCAGCTCGGCTGCGGCTCGAAGGTGCTGGAGCTGCCGCCGCCGCTGGTCCACACGGTGGCGCTGTTCCAGGTGGTGGTCGACGCATTCAGCGTGGTGCCGCCCACCGCCACCACGTATTGCGAGGCGGCCGGCCAGCTCGGCGTGACGCCGCCGTCGCCGCACTCGTCCGCGCCGGAGTCGCCGGTGGAGATCGAGAAGGTCTGCCCCTGCGCCACCGCCTGCTGGAAGATCTGGTCCTGCGCCGCGGCCGAGCCGTCGCCCTGCGCGCTGGTTTCGCATTCACCCAGCGAGACGTTGATGATCTTGGTCGCGTTGGCGTTGACGATGGTGTTGAAGTCCGCCGTCAGGTCGCTGTTGGACAGCGTGGGGATGTTGTAGAAGATCAGGCTGCCGACATGGCCGCCGGCCATGCCGACGATGTCCTGGCTGTCCAGGCTCCACTCGCCCAGGCCGCTGGTGTCGCTGCTGGTGCCGTTGGTGTTGACCGTCTGCGTGGTCACCGTCGGCAGGCCGTTCTGCGAGGTGAACGTGTTGAGGTCGGTAATCGTCTGGGTGATCTTGCCCTGGGTGACGATGCCCACCGGCACGCCGGCCGCCGTGGTCACGCCGCTGCCGCCGTAGATCGAGGCGAACTCGACCGGGTTGTGGCCGGTCACTGCCTGCGTGGTGTAACCCGATTGCATCGGCTTGGCGAAGGTGTGCGCCTGGTGCACGCTCTGCAGGCCGATCACCGACAGCACCACGTCCTGCAGCGAGGCAGGGATGTGCACGTCGTCGTTGTGCATGTACGCCATGCGGCCATCCTTGGTGCGCACCTGGGCAAACGTGGTCTTGAACGCGGCACCGGCGGTATCGGCGCGGCCATCGGCCGACACCAGCATCCGGTTTGGCGAGATCTGCACGTTGGTGAAGCCGGCTGCGCGCAGCCAGGCCGCCACCCTGTTCGCCTGCGTGGCGGTGGGCGAATAGCTGGTGACGAACTGCGGCGTCGTCATCGAGCGCTGCACCATCGACAGCGGCGAGCTCTTGGCGGTGGCGATGAAGCTGTGCAGCTGGGCCGGGTTGCGCAGTTTCAGCGCCACCTCGATGTGCATCGGCTGTGCGCTGGACAGCGCGCCGCTGACCACGTCGCCCTGACGCAGCACGGTGGCGTGCTGGTTCAGCGCGACGAAAGTGGTGCCGCTGGTGATGCTGGCTGGCGTGGCGCCCAGCGCACCGGCTGCCGCGAAACTGATCGCGGCGGCCAGCAACTTGAGACGATGATGACTTGGCATGGTGACTCCCGAAGTTTTTTGAGGCAAAGCGCTGCCCTGAGACTGCCCGCGCCTCATTGGTTGATTTGCCGCGCGTGCACGGCATCCGTGATTTTTTGAAGCGGACCGACGATCCCGTACCCGCTTCGGTCGGCCCTCCCCTGGTGAGTCCTTGAGGGCCAGCTGCGGGCATGTCGCATGCCATTGACTGCAGGCCATGCGTCATTGCATGGCTGCTTGACAGGATCATTCGCCAAACTCCCCGTTGGCGAACCGCACGACGGTATGGCGCTGCGATTAATCCGGTCAATAGGACTTTTTCCGGCTCGCAGTGATTTTCGTCACAACGGTTCGAGCGTCATCGGGCGGTCCCGGATGGCGTAATTATTTGCGGTATGTTGCGCTGCGTCCGCTTGCTCGGTAGCCCGGCTGAAACGGCGCCATGAAAGGCATGGGCGGCAGCGCTGGTGATGAAGGATTCCATCAGGCAAGGTCTCCCTTCCTGGATTATTCAGCGATTTCACGTGGCCCGCGAACATAATCGCATTGTCGAATGAAATTGCGTTTTCCGCAGCGCCGCGCGGCGAAAGAACTTGCCGAATGGAGTGTTGCCGGGAAGTGCGCCCTGCGCCCCCGAACAGCATGCCGCGGTCAGTTTCGATTCAGACTGCACCGACGCGCCGGCATGCGTCGTTTGGTGACGCGTGCGACCATGGCCGGATGTCTATCCCCGCAACGCCCCGACTCGCCGTCATCGGCGGTGGCCCCGCCGGCCTGATGGCGGCGGAGACCGCGCGCGCCGCGGGCGTCGAGGTGGACCTGTACGACGCGATGGGCTCGGTCGGGCGCAAGTTTCTCCTGGCCGGCAAGGGCGGCCTCAACCTCACCCACGGCGAGGCGCCGGATCGGTTCGTGGCCCGCTATGGCGCGCGCCAGGCGGAGGTCGGCCGCTGGCTGGCCGCGTTCGATGCGCCGGCATTGCGCGCGTGGGCGGCCGAGCTTGGCGTGGCGACCTTCGTCGGCAGTTCCGGTCGCGTGTTTCCGCAGGATCTGAAGGCGGCGCCGCTGCTGCGTCGCTGGGTTCGCCGCGTGCGCGACGCGGGCGTGGGTTTCCACATGCATCATCGCTGGCTCGACTGGCAGGCGGATGGCGCGCTGCGTTTCGCCACGCCGCAAGGTGAGCGGATGATCCACGCCGGCGCGACGATCCTCGCGCTCGGCGGCGCCAGCTGGCCGCAACTGGGCTCCGACGGCGGCTGGGTGGCGCCGCTGCAACGCGCCGGCATCGACATCGCGCCGCTGCAGAGCGCGAACTGCGGTTTCGAGCTCGACTGGAGCGACCACCTGCGCAGTCGCTTCGCCGGCGCTCCGCTGAAACCGGTGGTGGCGCACTGGGTGGACCGCGACGGCACGGCCCGTTCGCGTCAGGGCGAATTCGTGCTCAGCGAATACGGCATCGAGGGCAGCCTGGTCTACGCGATCGGCGCCGAGCTGCGCGAGCAGATCGCCGCGCGCGGCGAGGCCGGCTTGATGCTGGACCTGGTGCCGGGCTACGCGCAGGCGGTGCTGGCCGAACGCCTCGCCGCACCGCGCGGCAAGCACAGCATCGGCGACTGGTTGCGCCGCCGCGCCGGGCTGGACGCGGCGAAGTGCGCGCTGGTGTTCGAGCTTGCCGACAAGGCCACGCTGGCCGATCCGCTCGCGCTGGCCGCGCAGCTGAAGGCCTTGCCGTTGCGGTTGCGCGGGCCGCGGCCGATCGCCGAGGCGATCAGCACCGCCGGCGGCGTGCGGCTTGAAGCGCTCGATGCCGGCCTGATGCTGCGCGCCCGTCCGGGCACGTTCTGCGCCGGCGAAATGCTGGACTGGGAGGCACCCACCGGCAGCTATCTGCTCACCGCCTGCTTCGCCGGCGGCCTGCTCGCCGGCCGCGCTGCCGCGCGCTGGCTGGGCCGCTGAGATCCCGCCGGCTCAACGTGCGGGCTGTTTCACCAGCTCGATCTCGAACAGCTTCGGCCAGTGCTTGCCGGTGACGAACAGGCGCTTGCCGCGTGCGTCCCAGGCGATGCCGTTGAGTACGTCGTTCATCGGCACCGGCAAGCTGTTCACGTCGAACAGGCCGGTCAGGTCGATCCAGCCGACGACATGGCCGCTGGCCGGATCGATGCGCGCGATGCGGTTGGTCAGCCAGATGTTGGCGTAGATCTCGCCGTCCACCCATTCCAGCTCATTGAGGTTGGTCACCGGCGCGCCGTCGGCGGTGACGGTGATGCTGCCCACGCGGGCCAGCGTGGCCGGGTCGAGGATGCGCAGCACCGACGACCCGTCGCTCATGTAGATGCGGCGCTCGTCGCGGGTCAGCGCCCAGCCTTCGCCGGGATAGCTGAAGCTGCGGCGCAGCTTGAAGTCGTCCAGGCCGTAGACGAAACCGGTCCCGGCCTGCCAGGTAAGCTGGATCAGCTCGCCGTTCCACGCGACGATGCCTTCGCCGAAATACTGCGCGGGCAAGTCCAGTCGCTGCAGCACCTTGCCGGTTTCCAGCTGCACCTTGCGCACGCTTGAGGCACCTTTCTCGCCGGTGCTCTCGTACAGAAAGCCGTCCTGGTAGAACAGCCCCTCGGTGTAGGCCGAGGTGTCGTGCGGATAGGCACGCACCACGCGGTAGCCATAGGTCGGGATCGCCGCACCGCAGGCGGTAGTGGCAAGCAGCAGGGCAAGCAGGGTGAGCAGGCGTCGCATGCGGGCCTCCGTGGGGTCAGTTCAGCGCGCGCACGCGGAAGTTGCGGCCCTTGATCTTGCCGGCGCGCAGGCGCTCCAGCGCCTTGTTGGCCAGCGCGCGGCTGATCGCCACGTAGGCGCGGGTGGCGAACACGTCGATCTTGCCGATGTCCCCGGCGATGAGGCCCGCGTCGCCGGTGAGCGCGCCCAGGATGTCGCCGGGGCGCAGCTTGTCCTGGCGGCCGGCGTCGATCACCAGGGTCTTCATCGGCGCCAGGTGCAGGGCCTTGCCGCGTGGCGGCGCGATCTTCAGCGGGCGCCACGGCAGCGGCGTCCCGTTCAGCGCCTCGATGTTCGCCGCCTTCGGCCGCTCGCGCGGCGTGCACAAGGTGATCGCCAGGCCCGATTCGCCCGCGCGGCCGGTGCGACCGATGCGATGGGTATGGGTTTCCGGGTCGTGCGCGACGTCGTAGCTGACCACCAGCGGCAGCGCCACGATGTCCAGCCCGCGCGCGGCCACGTCGGTGGCCACCAGCACGGCGCAGCTGTGGTTGGCGAAGCGCACCAGCACCTCGTCGCGGTCGCGCTGTTCCATGTCGCCGTGCAGGGCCAGCGCGGAGTAGCCGCGGCGGTCGAGTTCCTGCGCCACCGCGTCGACGTCGCGGCGCATGTTGCAGAACACCAGTGCCTGCCCGCCCCGCTCGCCCGCCAGCAACTGCGCCAGCGCATCGGGCTTCTGCGCCGGCTCCACTTCGTGGAAGCGCTGCTCGATCGCGGGCCTCGCGTCGGCTGGCGCATCCACCGTCACTTCAACCGGATCGTTCTGCACGCGCTGGCTCACCGCGCGGATCTCGTCCGGGTACGTGGCCGAAAACAGCAGGGTCTGATGGTGCTTCGCGATGCGCGAGATGATGTCGTCGATCGCCTCGGCAAAACCCATGTCGAGCATGCGGTCGGCCTCGTCCAGCACCAGCACCTTGATGCCGCCGCCGTGCAGGCTCTGCCGCTTCAGGTGTTCCTGCACGCGGCCAGGCGTGCCCACCACGATGTGCGGGTCGTGCGTCAGCGAGGCGAGTTGCGGACCCAGCGGCATGCCGCCGCACAGGGTCAGCAGCTTCACGTTGGGGATGTTCGCGGCCAGCTTGCGGATCGCCTTGCTGACCTGGTCGGCCAGTTCGCGGGTGGGGCAGAGCACCAGCGCCTGCAGCCGGATCGTGTCCACGTCCAGTGCCTGCAGCAGGCTCAAGCCGAATGCCGCCGTCTTGCCGCTGCCGGTCTGCGCCTGCGCGATCACGTCGCGACCTTCGAGCATCGGCGGCAGGCTCTGCGCCTGCACCGGGGTCATGTCGGTGTAGCCAAGCGCGTCGACGCTGGCGAGCAGGGCGGGTTTGAGCGGGAGGGTGCTGAAGGCGGTCATGGGCGCATGATCGCATCTTGGGCGGGGGGTTCGCTGGGCGTGTGCCGTGGGGCACGCCGCCCGGGCTTGCATCCGCAAGCCGCGTACCCGACCCTGTACGGCCCCGCCACAGCAGTCACCGCCATGGATACCGTGTTCATCGAAGACCTGCGCATCGACGCCGTCATCGGCATCTACGACTGGGAGCGCCGCGTGCGGCAGACGCTGTCGTTCGACATCGAGATGGCTTTCGACAACACGGTGCCCGCGGCCAGCGACGACATTGCGCTGACGCTCAACTACAAGGACGTGTCCAAGCGGCTGATCGGTTACGTCGGCGCATCGAGCTTCGGCCTGGTCGAGACGCTGGCCGAGCGCTGCGCGGCGATCATTCGCGAGGAGTTCGGCGTGCGTTGGGTGCGCCTGAAACTGTCCAAGCCCGGTGCGGTGCGCGGCGCGAAGGCGGTGGGTGTGTGCATCGAGCGCGGCACGCGGTCGCCATAGCGCCTGCGTCGAAAGGCCCGCCGGGGTTGTTGCGGTGCCGCCTGGCCGCCATGCTTGTCAGGATTGGCCACGTGCCTTCCGCGGTCCATGCCGCCCCGTCCTGCCCGCTGACCATGGCGCGGGCTCCGAGCCGACAGGAACGAATTGATGCAGACCTTGCAGAACTTTCTCGACCTTCCCTGGATGCGCACCGCGCTGGGCGTCATCGCGCTGCTGGCGCTGGCCTGGCTTGCCGGTCAACTGGCGCAGCGACTGCTGCTGCGCGTGGTGCGCGGCATCGCCCGGCGCACGACATGGAAATGGGATGACGCCCTGTTCCGGCGCCACACCTTCCAGTGGCTGGCGCGGATGGTGCCGGCACTGGCGATCCAGTACGGCATCATGCTGGTGCCGGGCGTATCGCCTCGTATCGAGGTGCTGGTCGGCAACCTGATGACGGCGTTGCTGGTGTTCTTCGTGGTGATGGCGATCAGTGCCGCGCTGTCGGCGCTGGAGGATCTCTACCGGGAGACCCCGCGCGGGCAGCAGCGATCGATCAAGGGCCTGGTGCAACTGGTGAAGCTCGGCCTGTTCGTCGTCGCCGGATTGATCATCATCGCCGCGGTCACCGGCAAGCACATTGGCCTGCTGCTGTCCGGGCTGGGCGCGATGTCGGCGGTGCTGATGCTGATCTTCAAGGACACCATCCTGGGCTTCGTGGCCGGCGTGCAGTTGTCGTCGAACGACATGCTGCGGGTCGGCGACTGGATCGAGATGCCGCAGCTCAATGCCGATGGCGACGTGATCGACATCGCGCTGCACACGGTCAAGGTGCGCAACTGGGACAAGACCATCACCAGCATCCCCAGCTGGCGCCTGATCAGCGACTCGTACAAGAACTGGCGCGGCATGCAGGAGACGGGCGGGCGGCGGATCAAGCGTGCGCTGTATATCGATGCGGCCAGCGTGCGCTTTCTCGACGCGGACACGCTGGGGCGGCTGGCCGAGTTGCGCCTGCTGGCCGACTACCTGCCCTCCAGGCAGCAGGAAGTGGCGCGGTGGAACGCAGCACTCGGCGAGGCCGGCGAAGTGGCCGGCAATCGTCGCCGGCTCACCAATCTGGGCACCTTCCGCGCCTATGCGCAGGCCTACCTCGACACTCATCCGGAAATCCACCACGGGCTGTTCTGCCTGGTGCGCCAGCTCGCCAGCGGCCCGCAGGGCATTCCGCTGGAGCTGTATTGCTTCACCGCCAGCGTGGCCTGGGCGGACTACGAGAACACCCAGAGCGATATCTTCGACCACCTGTTTGCGCTCCTGCCCGAGTTCGGCCTGGCGCTGTACCAGCAGCCGTCGGGGCAGGACGTGCGCGCCGCGCTGGCGTACCGGCAGGAACAGTCGCTACGCCTGGCGGCGGGTGGTTGAGACGATGGCGCGTGTCTACCTGAGTCTGGGGTCCAACCTCGAACCGCGGAAACATCTCGTCGCGGCCATCGACGCCTTGCGCGAACGCTTCGGCGAAATCACGGTGTCGCCGGCGTACCGCAGCGCGTCGGTGGGTTTCGATGGTGCCGAGTTCGTGAACCTCGCGGTGGCGCTGGATACCGACCTGACCCCGCAGGCGCTGAACGACTGGCTGCACGCGCTGGAAGATCGCCACGGTCGGCGCCGCGACGTGCCGCGTTATTCGGACCGCACGCTGGACATCGACATCGTGTTCTACGACGCGCTGGTCATCGACGGCCCCGGCCATCTGCAGATTCCGCGCAACGAGTTGCGGCACGCCTTCGTGCTGCGTCCGATCGCCGATATCGCACCGGATTTTCGCCACCCGGTCAGCGGCTTGAGCATGGCCGAGTTGTGGGCGGCGTTTCCGCGACAGCGCGAACCCTTGCAGGTGGAATCGCTGGCGGATTGAACAGGTACACTGCCGGCGGAGTGCCGGAAGGTATCGCCGGCGCAGGGCGAGCACCCATCGGGTCCACGAATGAGGGGAGCAATCATGGCCGGAAAATTCGCGCGCAGCTGGGCGTTGATGAAGGCGAGCGCGGCGGTGCTGCGCTCGGACAAGTCGCTGCTGGTATTCCCGCTGCTGTCGGGGTTGTGCACGCTGCTGGTGGCGGCCAGTTTCCTGGTGCCGGTCGCGGTCATGGCGATCGGCGGCGAGCATGCGGGGCAGGAGATCCAGGAGCGCCTGTCGGTGGGTGCCTACCTGCTGATGTTCGCGTTCTACCTGGTGCAGTACTTCGTGATCATCTTCTTCCAGACCGCGCTGACCGGCGTGGCGCTGATGCACCTGCGCGGCGAGCCGACCAGCGTGGGAGCGGGCTTCGCGCTGGCGCGCGCCAGGTTGCCGCAGATCCTCGGCTATGCCTTGATCGCCGCCACCGTCGGCCTGCTCCTGCGCATGGTGCAGGAGCGCCTGGGCCTGATCGGCCGCTTCGTGGTCGGCCTGATCGGCCTGGCCTGGACCGTGGCCACCTTCCTGGTGGTGCCGGTGCTGGCGAGCAGGGACGTCGGCCCGATCGACGCGGTCAAGCACAGCGTGGAACTGCTCAAGCGCAGCTGGGGCGAGAACCTGATCGGCCAAGGCGGCATCGGCGTGGTGTTCGGCCTGCTGATGTTGGTGGCGGTGCTGGTCGGCGCGCTGCTGGTCGGCGGCGCCATCGCCATGCATTCGATCGTGGCGGTGGTGGCGGCAGTGGTGATTGTGGTGCTCGGCTTCATCCTGCTCGGGCTGATCCAGTCCGCGCTGCAGGGCATCTACGCGGCCGCGCTCTATCGCTATGCCGAGGCGGGCGAGGCCAGCGCGGGCTTCGACCAGGCCCTGTTGCAGCAGGCCTTCGCGCCGAAGAAGAAATGACGCTGCCGATTCACTCCGCCGGCACCCCGCAGGAGCCCGCTCGCGGGCGATGCTTTTGATCGGGATTCGGGATTCCAGGGTCGGAAAAGTATCGCCCGCGGTTCCTACACCGACAGCGTGCGCCCGCCGTCCACCCGGATGATCTGGCCGGTGATGAACGGCGCGTCGCGCAGCAGCCACAGCACGGTGCCGGCCACGTCGTCGGGCGTGCCGGCGCGCTGCAGGGGCGTGCGCGCGAGCATCGCCTGCTGGTCGGCGTAGGGCTTGCCGTCGCTGGGCCACATCACCGCGCCGGGGGCCACGCCGTTGACCCGCACCGCGGGCGCGAGGTCGAGCGCCAGCGAGCGGGTCATTGCCGCCAGTGCAGCCTTGGCCATGCAGTACAGCGGGTGGTCGGCGAGCGGGCGTTCGGCATAGATGTCGACCAGGTTGACGATGCTGCCGTGCGCGTCGCGCAGCGCCGGCAGCGCGGCCTGGCTCAGGAAGAACGGCGCCTGCGCATTGGAGGCGAACAGCGTGTTCCACTGCGCCGGCGTGACGCTGCCCATCGGCGTCGGAAAGAACGCGGAGGCGTTGTTGACCAGCGCGTCGAGTCGGCCGTAATGCGCCACGACGCTCTCGACGGGTGCCGGAAGCGCGGCCAGGTCGGCGAGGTCGGCCTGCACCAGCAGCACGCTGTCGGCGCGTGATGTCCGCAGCTCGTCGGCCAGCGCGTGTGCCTCGTCCGCCGAATGGCGATAGTGCAGCGCCAGGTCGTAGCCGGCCGTGTGCAGGGTGCGCGCGATCACCGCGCCGACGCGGCGCGCGGCGCCGGTGATCAGCGCGACGGGGCGATCAGGGCGTGGCGTCATCGCGGGCATCCGGCAGCAGGTTGGGGACCAGCTTGCCGCAAAGCGGCGCGGGCGTCATCCGCGCGGCGCTTTGCGCGACAGCGTGGCGGCATCGTTGCGCGGGTCTTCATCGTCGCGCGCATCCCCGTCGAGCTGCTCCATCACGATGTCGCATTCGAACAGCGCGATCGCGGTACCGGCCACCTGCCGGGTGTCGTAGTACGCGTAGGCGCCCACGCCGAGCGCGCCGATCGCCGGCAGCCAGCGCGAGGCGCCCTTGCCCAGCGTGCGCCGGGTCAGCTTGATGCCGATCTGCCGGGCGATGCGCTCGATCACGCCGTGCGACATGCGCCGGAACACCAGTCGATCGCCCATGCGCACCACCAGGTCGCGGAATGCCTGCGCCGCGGTGTGGCGGAACAGGCACCACAGCATCTGTTCGCGCCCCAGCGTGGCGTGGCGACCGTAGGCGGCGGCGATGTCGCTGACCATCTGCGCCTGGATCTTCCAGATCGCGATCAGTTCCGGCAGCAGGGTCAGCCAGCCCAGCGGCCCCGGCGGCAAGGCCAGCGAGCCGGCGGTGACTGCGGCGCGTCGGGCGGCGCGGTCGGCCAGCCGGCGGGCCTCGGCGGCTGGCTGCGGACTGTTGCCGACGGCGCTGTCGGGCACCTCGCTGACGAAATCCAGGATCGCGCCGGTGATCCGGCCGTGGGCGGTCGGCACGACGACGGCGGGTACCTGCTTGCCGGGTTGGGTCATGCGTGGCTCCGATGGCGGACGCCGGACGCGCCCCGCGCCTTCGCAGTCTAGAGGTCGCGCGTGAAGCGCGGGCCAACCGTGCTGTGACCGGCGTGACTTTCGGCCCGGGCGCCTCTTCTGCAGATACAGGAATGTTATAACATTACAAAAACTCCCCATCTCCGGTCTTCGATGAAAGCCTCCCCGATTGCCCTGGCCCTCGCCGCCGCCCTGCTGGCGAGCGGTATCCACGCCGCCGAGCCCACCCCGACCAGCACCGGCGCGCCGGTTACCGACGACGCCACCGTGGCCGCCGAAGGCAGCGGCGGCCAGCCCCCGCTGCCGGTGCGGGAACTGGGTGAAGTGTCGGTTTCCGCCGCGCTGGACCAGGCGCGCAACGCGCTGTCGCCGGATACCGGCTCCAGCCAGTACGTGATCGACCACAAGGCCATCGTGCAACTGCCGCTGGGCGCGTCCACGCCGATGAACCAGGTGCTGCTGCAGGCGCCGGGCGTGGTGCAGGATTCCTACGGCGGCCTGCACGTGCGCGGCGACCATGCGAACCTGCAGTACCGTATCAACGGCGTGATCATCCCCGAGTCGATCGGCGGCTTCGGCCAGAGCCTCGACGCGCACATGATCGACACCGTGACGCTGCTCGATGGCGCGCTGCCGGCGCAGTACGGACTGCGCACTGCGGCGGTGGTCGATATCACCACCCGCAACGGCCACGACCTGGGCAACGGCGGCAGCGTCGGCATCACCGGCGGCAGCAACGCCACGCTGAACCCGAACGCGTCGGTGTGGGGCAGCAAGGATCGCTGGAGCTGGTTCTTCACCGGCAACTACCTGGAGAGCGACGCCGGGATCGAGAACCCCACGTCGAGCAGGAAGCCGATCCACGACCACACCAATCAAGTGAAGGGCTTCGGCGACCTCAGCTATCTGATCGACAACGACACCCGCCTGAGCTTGCTGTTCGGCGTCGCCAACAACCGCTACCAGATTCCGAACAACCCCGGGCAGATACCGGCCTTCGGCTATCTCGACACGGTCGATTTCAATTCCGCCGACCTCGACCAGCGCCAGCGCGAGACCACCCGTTTCGGCGTGCTGGCACTGCAGGGCAAGCTGGGCGCGACCGACTACCAGCTGTCGCTGGGCCAGCGTTACAGCCGCCTCGCCTACACGCCGGACCGGATCGGCGAGCTGATGTTCAACGGCGTCGCCTCCAATGTCACCCGCAGCAACCGCGCCAGCACCTTGCAGGCGGATTTCTCCACGCCGCTGGGTGGGCGCCATACCCTGCGCTACGGCATCTGGGGCAGCTTCGAGCGTGCCGTCAGCGGCAACGACGCGTGGGTGTTCCCGGCCGATGCCGATGGCGAACAGGCCGGCACCACGCCGATCAACATCCTCGACGGCAGTCGCCTCGTCGCGAAAACCTGGTCGGCCTACGTGCAGGACGAATGGAGCCTCGCCGAGAACTGGACGCTGAACGTCGGCCTGCGCGGCGACCGCTACCAACTGGTGCGCAGCGAGAGCCAGCTGAGCCCGCGCCTGGGCCTGGTCTGGCAGGCCAGCGACGGCACCACCGTGCACGCCGGCTACTCGCGCTACTTCACCCCGCCGGCGACCGAGATGATCGCGAGCTTCAACATCGCGAAGTTCGACGGCACCACCAACGCGGTGGCGGACAGCGGCAACAACACGCCGCTGGCCGAGCGTTCGGACTATTTCGACGTGGGCGTCCAGCAACGCCTCGGCGATGCCTGGACGCTGGGCGTGGATGCGTATTACCGCAAGGTGCGGCGCCTGCAGGACGAGGGCCAGTTCGGCGCCGCGCTGGTCTACTCCACCTTCAACTACGCCGAAGGACGGGTGAAGGGCGTGGAGTTCACCGCCAACTACGAACAGGGGCCGCTGTCGGCATACTTCAATGCGTCGCTCGGCAAGGCCGTCGGCAAGCGCATCATCACCAGCCAGTACAACTTCGCGCCCGACGACCTCGCCTACGTCAATAACCACTGGATCTTCTTGGACCACGACCAGAAACTCACCTCGTCCGGCGGCGTCAGCTACGCGCTGGATGACGCCACCCGCCTCGGTGCCAACTACCTGTACGGCAGCGGCCTGCGCAAGGACGGCGCGGTGCCGAACGGCGCCTCGTTGCCGGCATACTTCCAGCTCAACCTCAACGTCGCGCATGATTTCGTGATCGACGACTTCGGCCCGTTGCACGTGCAGCTGGCGCTGATCAACGCGCTGGATCGCACCTACGAGCTGCGCGACGGCAGCGGCATCGGTGTCGGCGCACCGCAGTTCGGCCCGCGCCGCGGCGTGTACCTGAGCCTGCAGAAGGATTTCTGAGGGGCGGGGAACAGGGAATCGGGAACAGGGAATCGGAACGGCAAAAGCGGAGGCGGGCTGGCGGTTGCAGACCATCCGTTATGCTTGCCGCGTTTTCATCACCGGCAAGACCGATGCCTTCCCGCCTCCCCGAACCCGGCGCCGACGAACGCGCTCATTCCGACCGCCTGATGCAATTGCTGCGCGAGCAGATCGCCTCGCACGGGCCGATGCCGTTCTCGCAGTACATGGAGCGTTGCCTGTATGCGCCGGGGCTGGGCTATTACAGCGCCGGTCGCACCAAGTTCGGCGCGGCGGGAGACTTCGTCACGGCGCCGGAACTGGGCGAGCTGTTCGCACGTTGCGTGGTGAATGCGTTGCAGCCGGTGCTGGCGATGCTGGGCGGGGAGGCCGACTTCCTCGAACTCGGTGGCGGCAGCGGTGCGTTCGCCGAGGCGGCGTTGAAGACGCTGGCAGCGGGCGACACCTTGCCGCGGCGATACTTGATCCTGGAACCCAGCGCCGACCTGCGCGAGCGCCAGCGCGAACGCCTGCAGGCGAACCTGCCGGCTGAACTCAACGCGCGCGTGGCATGGCTGGATCGCCCGCCCGAGCAGGACTGGCGCGGCGTGCTGTTCGCCAACGAGGTGATCGACGCGCTGCCGGCCACCCGTTTCGCGATGCGCGATGGCGAGGTGTTCGAGGAATACGTGGCGCTGGACGGGGAGGGGCGATTGATGCGCGTCGATCGTCCGGCCGATGCGCTGGTCGCCGGCGCGGTGCGGCACGTCGAACGCGACCTCGGCGCCGAGTTCGCCGACGGCTACCGCTCCGAACTGCTGCCGCAGTTGCCGTACTGGATACAGGCCGTGGCCGGGGCGCTGGTCGCCGGCGTGATGCTGTTCGTCGATTACGGCTACGTGCGCCGCGAGTACTACCTGGCCGAGCGCGACGACGGCACCTTGATGGCGCACTACCGCCACCACGCGCACAACGATCCGCTGTACCTGCCCGGCTTGAACGACCTCACCGCATCGGTGGATTTCACCGCGCTGGCCGAGGCCGGCAACAATGCCGGTTTCGGCGTGGCCGCGTACATGCCGCAGGCGCAATTCCTGATTGGCGCGGGCTTGCAGCAGGTGTTCGAGCAGCTGCAGCCGGCGGACGAACGCGGCCGCCTCCAGCTGGCGCAGCAGGTGAAGAAGCTGATGCTGCCCGAACAGATGGGCGAGCGCTTCCAGGCGATGCTGCTCGCGCGCGGCATGGAGGCGCTGCCGCTGCCGGCCGAGCTGCTGGCCGCCGACCAGGGCGGCCGGCTGTGAGCTAGCCCGCGACGGGTCCGGCGGTCGGCGGCGCAACGGCCGCCGACGTGGCCGGTGCCGGTGCCGATGCAGCTGGCGCGGGAACGGACGCGGCCGGCGCCGGCAATGGCTCCACCTTCGTCGAATCCTCCGGCCGCCGCCGCATCGCGCCGCTGGCGAACTGCTCGCTGGCCACCTGGTAATACGCCACTGCGTCGTCGATCAGCGATTGCCGCAGTGGCTGCACCGGCGTGGCGTCGCCGGTGGCGTAGTCGGGCTTGAGCTGCTCCAGCCGGCGCCGCGGCTCCAGGATGGTGAGCACGTCGTCTTGCAGGTAGCCGAGCTTTTCGTAGGTGCCGGGGAAGGCGTGTTCGCGTTCCGGCGGCAGCGCGAACAGGTCGTGGCCGAAGAAGCGCGTGCGATAGCTGAAATTGAGCATGCCCAGCAGCGTCGGCGGGATATCCAGCTGGCCCATCAGCCGGTGCACGCGTTCGGGCTTGAAGTGCGCCGGCGCGTAGATCCACAGCGGGATGTGGTAGCGGTTGATCGGCAGGCTGGTCTTGCCCGCGCTGGAGGCGCAGTGGTCGGCGGTGATCACGAACACGGTGTTGTCGAAGTACGGCTTCGCCCGCGCGCGCCTGATGAAGTCGCCGATCGCCCAGTCGGTGTACGCCACCGCGCCGGCGCGCGATTGGTTGGGAAACTTCACCCGGTTGTCGGGGAAGGTGTACGGCCGGTGGTTGGAGGTGGTCATCACGTGCAGGAAGAACGGCTTGCCCTCGGCGTGGATCTGGTCCATCTGGCCCAGCGCCAGGGTGTACAGATCCTCGTCTGCCACGCCCCACACGTTCTGGCCGTGGATGGTGGCGCCCTTGGGGATGTCGCGCCGGTCCACGTCGCGATAGCCGTTGTGGCCGAAGAAGTAGTTCATGTTGTCGAACTGGCCGTAACCGCCGTAGACGAAGTCCGACTGGTAGCCGCGGTCATTGAAGATGCCCGCCAGCGAGAACAGGTCCTCGTTGTCGTGCTCGCGGATCAGCGAGTCGCCCGGTGTCGGCGGCACCGACAAGGCCAGTGCCTCCAGCCCGCGCACCGTGCGCGTGCCGTTGGCGTAGAGGTTGTCGAAGAACACGCTGTGATCGACCAGCGAATCGAGATACGGGGTGAGCTGCTGCTGGTTGCCGAACGTGGCCAGGTAGTCGCCGGACAGGCTCTCCACGCTGATCAGCACCACGTTGAGATGCTTCTCCGGGCCGACGTGGCGGATTGCGCGGGTGAGATCGCGCGGGTCGTCGCTGATGAAGGTGGCGTCCGGCGTCTGCAGCAGTTCGCGCAGTCGCGCATAGGCCTGGTCGTCGGGCAGGGTGCGGTAGAACTTGGCGTAGTCCAGGTGCGAGGAGCGGAACGCGGCGAAGAACTGGTAGATGCCGTTGCCGGCCAGCTCGTCGACATAGGTGTTGCCAGTGCGATCCTTCATGCCGCCGTTGACGGCGAACACCGAGACCACCGTCAGCACCAGCCACAGCAGCACCAGCTTGCCGCGCTGCCACAGCCGGCTGCCGCTGTCGCGCGCGCGCAGGCCGCGGCGGCCGATGAAGAAAATCACCAGCGCCAGCACCACCAGCAGCGCCAGCCAGCGCCAGATCGGGTAGGACTCCCGGATGTTGCCGATCACCTCGGTGGTGTAGACCAGATAATCCACCGCGATGAAGTTGAAGCGCACGCTGAATTCGTTCCAGAACACCAGTTCGGATGCAGCGATGAACAACAGGGCGTAGACCAGCAGCAGCCCGAAGCCGTACACCACCCACTGGCCGGCGCGCGAGGTGTAGGTGAACCCCGCCAGCGGCAGCACGAACAGGAACGGCAGGATCGCCGGCCAGGTCACCTTGAGGCTGGCGTGGTAGATCAGGTGCAAGGCGCCGACGCACAGCACGCCGGCCAGCGTCACCCCCACCGCGTACAACACCCAGCGCAGCAGCGGCGGCGTGCGGCCCGAGCGGGTCGGCACCAGCCACAGCAGCAGCACCATCGGCCAGGCCAGGTAGATGAAGGTCACCAGGTCGTAGCCCAGCCCCACGCCGAACGCGTAAAGCAGGTTCAGCGGGGTATGCGGCACGTTGCTGCCGGACATCACCAGCAGCGCCACGCGGGTGACGAAGCTGATCGCCAGGTAGGTGATGCCCAACCACCACAGCGGTCGGAAGCGCTGGCGCAGCGGCGAGGGCGCGGTGAACAGGTCGGACACGGACGACTCCAGCGGGTTGGCCGATCCCCCGATCGGCAATCCGCTCTTTATACCGCGGATCAGCTTTTCGGATGCTTTGTCTTCACCGCGGCGATCGCGTCGATGCGTGCCGCCGCCATCGCCTGGCCGATCGCCGGGCCGGTCAGGCCGGCGGCGACGAAGCCGGCCGCGTCGATCGCCGCGGCGGCATCGCGGCAGGCGCGCAGGTAGTCGGCCTGCGGATACGCATCCAGCGCATGTCCCGTGCGACCGCGCTTGTCCGCCATGCAGGCAGCCAGGAACTTGTCCAGCCGTGTCGGGCGCCGCAGGGCGTCGAGCGCGGTCAGCAACTTCAACACCGTCGCGGGCTTCAGCTCGAACGCCCGGTGGGCATTCAGGTGCTCGCGGCAAACCAGCTCGGCCAGCGCGGCATGTTCGGTGGGTACCTTCAGTCGTGCGGCCAGCGCGCGCAGCGGCTTCACGCCGTGCTGCTCGTGGCCGATGTGGCGCGGCAGTTCGTGCGCCGGGGTCAGCGCCTTGCCGAGGTCATGGGTCAGCGCGCAGAAGGCGACCAGGTCGTCGCCCGGCGCCAGTTGTGCCGACTGGTCCAGCACCAGTTCCAGGTGAACGCCGCTGTCGATCTCCGGGTGGAACTCGGCGCGCTGCGGCACGCCGTACAGCGCGTCGACCTCGGGAAACAGCACCGCCAGTGCGCCGCACTCGCGCAGCACGCGCAGGAACGCCGAGGGCTGCGCCTCGCCCAGTGCCTTGCGCGTCTCCGCCCAGACCCGCTCCGGCACCAGGTGATCGATCTCGCCATCGCGCACCATCTGCTGCATCAGCGTCATCGTCTCCGGCGCCACCGTGAAACCCAGCGGGGCGAAGCGCGCCGCGAAGCGTGCCGTGCGCAACACGCGCACCGGATCTTCGGCGAAGGCCGGCGACACATGCCGCAGCACCCGTACGGCGATGTCGCGCACGCCGCCGAACGGATCGGTCAGCACGCCTTGCGCATCCTCGGCGATCGCGTTGATGGTCAGGTCGCGCCGCGCCAGATCCTGCTCCAGCGTCACGTTCGCGTCGGCCTGGAACACGAAACCGTGATAGCCGCGCCCGCTCTTGCGCTCGGTGCGCGCCAGCGCGTACTCCTCGCCCGTCTCCGGGTGCAGGAACACCGGAAAATCCCTGCCCACCGGTCGATAGCCGCGCGCCAGCAGGTCCTCGGGCAGCGCGCCGACCACCACGTAGTCGCGGTCACCCGCCGCCCGCCCCAGCAACTTGTCGCGCACCGCGCCGCCGACCAGATAGGTTTGCATGCGGGCATGATGCCATGCGGGAAGCGTTACGCCGTGCGTTGACCGTCGCAGACGAGGGGTGGAACATGCGCTCGGCGACATGGTACGGACCGTGAGTCCTTCTTGTCCGCGCTTGACCGCGCCGCCGCCATGAATGGCCGCAACAAGGGGGGCATCATGCTGGGCAGCTTCATTTCCTCCCGTCATTACGCCGAACTGCTCGCCCGAGGTCGTCAAGCCGGGCCGCGCATGCTCGAGCTCGATCCCGCGCAACTGGCACGGCACTACAATCGGCAGCCGTTTGTGTTCGCCCATGCCTTGGCCGGCAACGAATACTTCGCGCTGCCTCGCCTGTTCGACCTGTGCCGGCGCATGGATTCCCGGAAGATCCGCTACCGGATCGGCGAGATTCCCGACGACGCACACTTCGACAGTTCGTTCGATCGGTACAAGGCGGGCCTGAGTCTCGAAGACGCGATCGATCGATTCGAAGAAGAGCGTGCCTACGTCGTCATCTACAACCCCGAGCTGGACCCGGAATACCGGGTGGTCATCGAAGGCGTGCTGGCCGAAATCGCCGCGGACATCGCGTCCCTCGATCCGGAAATGACCTGGTATTCGACCTACATCTTCATTTCCACGCGCGACGCCGTCACGCCCTATCACATGGACCGGGAGATGAACTTCCTGTGCCAGATCCGCGGTACCAAGCGCGTGCAGCTGTGGAATCCGGCCGACGAGGAGGTGATGACCGACGCGCAGAAGGATCTGCTGCTCGCTCACGTCGGCGAGCGGCCACCGTTCCGGGATGCGCTCAAGAGCAAAGCGAGCACGTTCGACCTCGGCCCGGGCATGGGCGTGCATCATCCGTTCATCGCCCCGCACCGCGTGTACACCGGACGGGACCTGTCGGTGTCCTTGGCCGTCACCTACCGCACGCGTCGTTCGGACGTCCGCACGGCTGCCCACGTCTTCAATGCGAAACTGCGTCGACTTGGCTGGCGACCTCTGCCGGTCGGCCGCTCCCGCGCGCTCGATCGCTGCAAGGCAGCGGGCTTGCGTCTGTTCCGGCGTGGACGCGGCCTGATCCGGGGCAGGGGCGACGGACGGGCGTGAACGCCGCGGCGCTCAGTACGCGAACTCGCGGAACACCGGGTCCACGCTGCCGCCCCACGCGCCGTGGAACAGTTCAAGTTTGCGCTCGGCCGGGGTCTGGTTGGTGGCGACGATCTCGAGCAGCGGTTCGAGGAAGATGCTTTCGTCGGCACCGTTCTTGTTGAGGCAGGCGCGGCGCTTGAGCCCGTGAGCGGCGATCTTCAGCGCCTCCTCGGCGAGGTCACGCACCGTGCCGCCACGGAACGGCAGTTTCAGCGCGTGCTTCGGCACGCCGTCGCGCAGGGCGTGGCGCTCGGCGGTGCTGAAATCCTTGACCAGGTCCCAGGCTGCGTCCAGCGCCTGCTGGTCGTACAGCAGGCCGACCCAGAACGCGGGCAGGGCGCACAACCGGTTCCACGGGCCGCCGTCGGCGCCGCGCATCTCCAGGTACTGCTTCAGGCGCACCTCGGGGAAAGCGGTGGTGAGGTGGTCGGCGAAGTCCTTCATGGTGGCGCGCACGCCCGGCAGCGGGGGCAGTTCGCCGGCCATGAACTTCCTGAAGTCCTGCCCCGCCAAGTCGAGGTACTGGCCGTTCTGCAGGCTGAAGTACATCGGCACGCCGAGGATGTAGTCGACGTAGCGCTCGTAGCCGAAGCCGTCGGCGAAGACGAAGTCGAGCATGCCGGTGCGATCCGCATCGGTATCGGTCCAGATGTGCGAGCGATACGACAGATAGCCGTTTGGACGTCCCTCGGTGAACGGCGAGTCGGCGAACAGCGCGGTGGCGATCGGCTGCAGCGCGAGGCTGGTGCGGAATTTCTTCACCATGTCCGCTTCGGACGAGAAGTCCAGGTTCACCTGCACGGTGCAGGTGCGCGTCATCATGTCCAGGCCGAGCGAGCCGACCTTGGGCATGTACTCGCGCATGATCTTGTAGCGGCCCTTGGGCATCCACGGCATCTCGTCGCGGCGCCACTTCGGCTGGAAGCCCATGCCGAGGAAACCCACGCCCATGCTCTCGGCGACCGAGCGCACGTCCTTCAGGTGCGAGTTCACCTCGGCGCAGGTCTGGTGGATGGTCTCCAGCATGGCGCCGGACAATTCCAGTTGCCCGGCCGGCTCCAGCGTGATGGAGGCACCGTTGCGCGACAGCGCCACCGGGTTCTCGCCTTCGCGGGCGACGTCCCAGCCATAGCGGGAGGCCAGGGTCTCCAGCAACACCTTGATGCCGCGCTCGCCCTCGAAGGTGGGCGGACGCAGCGTGTCGGTGAGGAAACCGAACTTCTCGTGCTCGGTGCCGATGCGCCAGGCCTCGCGTGGCTTCTCGCCAGCCGCCAGGTAATCGGCGAGCTGCTGGCGCCCCGCGATCGGGGTGCTCTTGACGGCGCTGGGTATGGACACGGGGGAAGCCTCGCTGGGAGTGCGCACCATGTTGGGGCTGCGGCGCGGGCACAAAAGGGGGTGACGGAAAATAATTGTACGCGACGGTACAGATGGATTCTGCGCGCGTGCCCGGAAACCGCGGCCTCGTGCGGAAGTGGTGCGGGCCGGAAACAAAAGGGCCGGCATGAAGCCGGCCCTTTGCGATGCTCTGGTTGTTCCCGGCGCCGGGGGAATGCGATTCCTGCCTTCGCAGGAATGACGGCGGGAGTCTTCCTTGGATCCGGACGTTTTACCGTTTCATCGAGTTGAAGAACTCGTCGTTGGACTTGGTGTTCTTCATCTTGTCGAGCATGAACTCCATCGCGGCCAGCTCGTCCATCGGGTGCAGCAGCTTGCGCAGGATCCAGATCTTGGCCAGCAGGTCCGGGTCGATCAGCAGGTCCTCGCGGCGGGTGCCGGAGCGGTTGATGTCGATGGCCGGGTAGACGCGCTTCTCGGAGATGCGCCGGCTCAGGTGCACTTCCATGTTGCCGGTGCCCTTGAACTCCTCGTAGATCACCTCGTCCATCTTGGAGCCGGTTTCGATCAGCGCGGTGGCGATGATGGTCAGCGAGCCGCCTTCCTCGACGTTGCGCGCGGCGCCGAAGAAGCGCTTCGGGCGCTGCAGCGCGTTGGCGTCCACGCCGCCGGTGAGCACCTTGCCGGAGCTGGGCACCACGGTGTTGTAGGCGCGGGCGAGGCGGGTGATCGAGTCGAGCAGGATCACCACATCCTTCTTGTGCTCGACCAGGCGCTTGGCGCGCTCGATCACCATCTCGGCGACCTGCACGTGGCGCACGGCCGGCTCGTCGAAGGTGGAGCTGATGACTTCGGCGCGCACGGTGCGGGCGATCTCGGTGACTTCCTCCGGCCGTTCGTCGACCAGCAGGATCATCACGTGCGCTTCGGGATGGTTGTAGGTGATCGCCTGGGCGACGTTCTGCAACATCATCGTCTTGCCGGACTTGGGCTGCGACACGATCAGGCCGCGCTGGCCCTTGCCGATCGGCGCGATCAGGTCGAGGATGCGGCCGGTGATGTCCTCGCTCGACCCGTTGCCGCGCTCCAGCTTGAACGCCTTGCGCGGGAACAGCGGGGTGAGGTTCTCGAACAACATCTTGTTCTTCGATGCTTCCGGCGGGTCGCCGTTGATCGTCTCCACCCGCAGCATGGCGAAGTAGCGCTCGCCTTCCTTCGGATGCCGCACGCGGCCGGTGATGTAGTCGCCGGTGCGCAGGTTGAAGCGGCGGATCTGGCTGGGGCTGACGTAGATGTCGTCGGGGCCGGCCAGGTAGGACTCGTCGGCGGAACGCATGAAGCCGAAGCCGTCCTGCAGGATTTCCAGCACGCCCTCGGCCCAGATGCCGCCGCCGGAGCGGGCGTGCGCCTTGAGCACGTTGAAGATCACGTCCTGCTTGCGCGCGCGGGCAATGCCTTCGTGCAGGCCCAGCGATTCGGCGAACTCCAGCAGCTGCGGCGCCTTCATGCGCTTGAGCTCGGTGAGGTTGATCAGGCGGGTGTCGCTGCCCGGATCGGCGTTGTCGTCGTCCATCGGCAGGCCGTTCGGGTTCGGGCGCGGGTGGCGCTCGCCCTGCGGTCGCTGCTGGTTGTTGCGCTCGCCGCGCTCGTTGCGGCGGCGCCGGCCGCGACCGTCGCGACCTTCACGGGGGCCGTTCTGGCCCTGGTTGGAACCTTGGCCCTGGTTCTGGTTCTGGCCCTGGTTCTGGTTGGCATGGGGGTTGGCGGCGCCGGATTCCGTGTTCGCCGGGGCGTTGTTGCCCGTTGCGGCCCCGGCTTCCGTGGCGGCCGGGGCCGGTGCCGGAGTTGGAGCCGGTGCGGCGGGCGCAGGCTGTTCGCTGGCGGGCGCCTTGTCGGCTGCGCCTGCCTTGGCGCTGGTGCCGCCGTCGTCGGTGGTCGCGGCGGATTTCGCGGCGACCCGGCGCGGCGCGCGGGCGCGGGGCTCGGGCTTGCCTTCGGTCACGGTGCTGGCATCGGCGCCCCGGGTTTCGGGCGGAGTCTGGTTATCGGTATCGGACACGGGCAATCCTCGCGGGGCGCCGTTGAGTTGCAGGAGGGAGGGTGTGCGTCGCGCGGAGGCGCAAGGGGACAGGACTGTCCCGACGGACGCAGATCAATCTAGCACCCGTCGTGGGGCGGCGTAAAGCGCCGCAGGCCTGCCGGACCATGCCGGACAGGCTGCGACGGACGGGTGGCTTGCGAGAAAGTCAGATGGCCTTGTCGATCATCTGGGTCAGCTGGCCCTTGCTGACGGCGCCGATCTGGGTCGCCTCGACCTTGCCGTTCTTGAACACCATCAGGGTCGGGATGCCGCGCACGCCATAGGCTCGCGGGGTCTGCTGGTTCTGGTCGATGTTGACCTTGACCACGCGCAGCTTGCCTTCGTACTGCTGGGCCAGCTCGTCCAGCATCGGCGCGATGGCCTTGCACGGGCCGCACCATTCGGCCCAGAAATCCAGCAGCACGGGGGTTTCGGATTTGAGCACCTGCTGTTCGAAGGCGTCGTCGTTCACATGGGTAATCAGGTCGCTCACCGGGGATCTCCGTGGCTTGGGGTACGCAAAAACTGCAGGCAGGGAACAATGGGGTGGCCAGCGCCACAATACAAGGAGTGGCGTCATCGGCTACACTCGGGCGCCCATGAAGCATGGGTTGAGCTGAGAGGGAGGCGGGCCGGCACGGCCAGCGTCCATTCCAGCGCAACCCCGGGCACGATTCAAGAGCGGCCCTTGCAGGCCGCTTTCGGGCCGCCGTCAAAACCGGCGTCGCACGCCGCGGCGCGACCTTGCCGACCCCCGGGATTGCACGCTTCACTGCGCCACGCGCACCCGTCCTGCACCGTTTCGCGCCGGTTTTCGGCCGCCAAAGCGGGTGCAGCGCATTACGCCGCCCCAAGGCAAGGTTCCCAGTTACCCATATGTCACAAACCGTACTCACCGATACCTTTTTCACCAACTTCGATCTTCATCCGCTGCTGCAGCAGGGCCTCGACGACAGCGGTTTCACCCGCTGCACGCCGATCCAGGAAATGACCCTGGCGCCGGCGCTGGCCGGCCGCGACGTCGCCGGCCAGGCGCAGACCGGCACCGGCAAGACCTGTGCCTTCCTGGTCGCGCTGATGAATCGGCTGCTCACCACGCCGGCCGTGGCCGACCGCAAGGATTCGGACCCGCGCGCGCTGATCATCGCGCCGACCCGCGAGCTGGCCATCCAGATCGACAAGGATGCCCAGGCGATCGGCCGCCACACCGGCCTGAAGACCGCGCTGATCTACGGCGGCGTCGACTACGACAAGCAGCGCCAGCAGCTGAAGGACGGCTGCGACATCATCATCGCCACGCCGGGCCGCATGCTCGACTACCACAAGCAGGGCGTGTTCAGCCTCAACAGCGTCGAGGTGATGGTGATCGACGAGGCCGACCGCATGTTCGACCTCGGCTTCATCAAGGACGTGCGTTTCATCTTCCGCCGGCTGCCGCCGCGCGAGCAGCGCCAGGTGCTGCTGTTCTCCGCCACCCTGAGCCATCGCGTGCTGGAGCTGGCCTACGAGCACATGCACGAGGCCGAGAAGCTGGTGGTCGAGAGCGACCACGTCACCGCCGACAAGGTGCGCCAGGTGGTCTACTTCCCGGCCAAGGAAGAGAAGATGCCGCTGCTGCTGAACCTGATCGACCAGCACAAGCCCACGCGCAGCATCATCTTCGTCAATACCAAGGCCGCCGCCGAGCGCGTCACCGAGCGCGTCAAGCGCCACGGCTGCCGCGTCGGCGCGATCTCCGGCGACGTGCCGCAGCTGAAGCGGCAGAAGCTGCTGCAGCGCTTCCAGGAGGGCCAGCTGGACATCCTGGTGGCCACCGACGTGGCTGCGCGCGGCCTGCACATCCCGCATGTCAGCCACGTGTTCAACTACGACCTGCCGCACGAGGCCGAGGATTACGTGCACCGCATCGGCCGCACCGCGCGGCTGGGCGCCGAGGGCGACGCGATCAGCTTCGCCTGCGACCTGTACGCGATGTCGCTGCCGGACATCGAGGCCTATATCGGCCAGAGCATCCCGGTGGCGTCGATCGACCCTGCCTGGCTGGTGATGCCCAAGCCGCATGCCGTGGACGCGGAGTTCGCCGCGAACGCGGCGGCCGACAGCGCGGCGTTCGGCGACGTGGTACCGCCGCGGCCGGGCGAGAAGCCGCGCCGTACCGGTGCGGGCGGCCGCGGTGGTCGTGACGGTGAGCGTGGCGCGTCGAGGCCGCGGCGCGAACACAAGCCGGTCGTGGCGGAAGCGCCTGCCGTGGCGGTCGCCGCGGCGGCGCCTGCCGCCGAGGCTGCACCGGCCAGCGACAACACCGAGGGCACGCGCAAGCCGCGTCGCCGTCGCGGCGGACGCAATCGCCGCCGCGACGGGGCGCCGGTGGCCGGCGCCGAGGTGACCACGCCGACGCAGGCAGCGCCTTCGGGCCACCACGGCGGTCGCGGCGAACGCCGTCCGCCGCGCGAGCGCACCGCGGGCGAAGCGTCCGCCGCCGTCCACCACGCCCGCCCGTCGCGTCAGGTGGCGGTGACCTCCGGCAAGGCGGTCGAGCATGCGCGTCCGGACAAGCCCGGCCTGTTCCGCCGACTGACCCGGCTGTTCACCGGCAAGTAGCCGCGCACGCTCCGCGCAGACGACACGCATTCGGCGATGCCGGCAGCCGCACCTGGTTGCTTCGCTTCCCTTATCCTTGGGGTCGGCATGACCACATCCAGGTGCGGGGAGCGGCGGTGATCCAGTTCGATCAAGTCAGCAAACGCTACGAAGGCGGCCACGAGGCGCTGTCGCAGCTGTCCTTCGAGGTGCCCGACGGCGAGATGGCGTTCGTCACCGGCCACTCCGGCGCCGGCAAGAGCACCTTGCTCAAGCTGCTCGGGCTGATCGAGCGCCCGTCGCACGGCTCGATCAGCATGGACGGCAAGAAGCTGTCGAAGATCCGCGCCAGCGGCGTGCCGAAATGGCGCCGGCGGGTCGGCATGGTGTTCCAGGACCATCGGCTGCTGATGGACCGCACGGTGTTCGCCAACGTGGAGCTGCCGCTGGTGATCGGCGCGGTGGCGCGTGCCGAGCGCGCCCGCCGCGTGCGCGCGGCGCTGGAAAAGGTCGGCCTGCTTGCCTACGAACGGCAGCTGCCGGCCACGCTGTCTGCCGGCGAGCAGCAGCGCGTGGGCATCGCCCGCGCGATCGTGGCCCGACCGGCGCTGCTGATCGCCGACGAGCCCACCGGCAATCTCGACCCGCAGCTGGCGCTGGAGATCATGGCGCTGTTTGCCGAGTTCCAGCAGGTCGGCACCACCGTGCTGGTGGCCAGCCACGACCTGCCGCTGATCAAGCGCATGAAGAAACGCGTGATCGTGCTCGATCACGGTCGGCTGGTGGCCGACCTCGCCGCGCAGGAGGTCTTGTGAACAAGGCACCCGAGCAGCGCGCCGCGCCCGCCGACGCACCGGCGCGCAACGAACACAGCCGCGGCCGGCGCTTCGCCAGCTGGCGCGAGCACCATGGCTGGAGCGCCGCGGCGAGCCTGCGCCGTCTCGCCGCGCGCCCGCTGGGCAGCGTGCTGACGATCGCCGTGATGGGCCTGGCGCTGGCCTTGCCGCTGGCGTTCTACCTGCTGCTGGGCAACGTGCAGCGGCTGGGCGATGCGCTGGGCCAGAACCCGGCGATCAGCGTGTTCATGAAGTCCGACCAGGGCGCGCAGCAGGCGCAACTGCTGGCCAGCGACCTGGGCGCCCGTGCCGAAGTGGCGTCGGTGGCGATCAAGACGCCGCAGCAGGGCATGGACGAGCTGGCGAAGATGCAGGGTTTCTCCGGTGCGCTGCAGACGCTCGGCGACAACCCGCTGCCCTACGTGCTGCAACTGCAGCCGCGCGACGGTGCCAGCGCCGCGGCGCTGGAACAGCTGGTGGCCGACGTGCGCGCGATGCGCAGCGTCGAGCTGGTGCAGGACAGCGGCCACTGGCGCCAGCGACTGGAGGCGTTGCTGGGCGTGGGCAATCGCATCGTGCTGATCGTCGCCTCGCTGCTCGCGCTGGCGGCGCTGCTGGTGGTGGGCAACACGGTGCGGGTGGATATCGCCAGTCGCAGCGAGGAGATCGGCGTGCTGCTGCTGGTCGGCGCCGGCAAGGCGTTCGTGCGCCGGCCTTATCTGTATGCGGGGATCTGGTACGGCCTGTTCAGCGGCATCCTCGCCGCCGCGCTGGCGGTGGCGATCGAGCTGGCGCTGGCGCGGCCGGTCGCACGACTGAGCGCGGCGTACGATGGCCAGTTGCAGGTGGGCGGGTTGCCGCCCTGGCTGCTGCTGGCCGTGCCCGTGGCGGCCGCGTTGCTGGGCTGGCTCGGCGCACGCCTGGTCAGCGCCTGGCAACTGCGCACGGTGGCGTGATGGCGCGGCGCGGCGGTGACGTGAATCGCAGCCTGCGACGCCCTGCTTCGGGCATCATCGACGGATCGGGGTGCGCTCTTCGGCACGGATCGCGGATCAGTCGGGTGAGTGAGGCATGAGTACAAACATCAGCGGTCGTCTGCTGACCGAGGCACCGCGCGTGCTGGTGGTCGACGGGTCGCGCGTGGTGCGCAAGTTGATCGGGCGCGTGCTGAACGAGGAGCTGCCGGGCGTGGAGGTGGTCGGTTGCGACACCGGCGCCGAGGCCCAGCAGGTGCTCGGCGAGGGCGCCTTCGACTTCGTCACCATCGCGCTGCGCCTGCCGGACATGGACGGGCTGGAACTGGCGAAGTTCGTGCGCGAATCCGGCGCGCAGGCCTACGTGCCGATCGTGGTGGTGTCCGGCGACGTGGACGCGCGCCTGCACCGCCGCTCGCTGGGCGAGCACGTCACCGACTATTTCGACAAGGCGCTGGGTTTCCAGGCACTGGCCGAATTCATCCGCGGCTACGTCAGCCCGCAGGTCAGCGCCGAGGGCAGCGTGTTGTACGTGGAAGACAGCCGGGTGGTGGCGCTGGCCACCCGCCGCATGCTGGAGAAGATCGGCCTGACCGTGCGCCACGTGGTCAGCGTGGAGGATGCGATCGCCCTGCTGGAAACCGACCGCGCGCTGGGCTGGATCGGCGCCGACGTGGTGCTGACCGATGTCAGCCTGAAGGGCGAGCTGACCGGCGGCGACTTGCTCGAACACATCCGCACCGTGTTCGGCTACGGCAAGGGCCGCCTGCCGGTGCTGGTGATGACCGGCGACGAGAACCCGGCCAACCAGACCGCGCTGATCCGCGCCGGCGCCAACGACCTGGTCGAGAAACCGGTCGAGGAAAAATTGCTGATCACCAAGTTGCTGTTCCAGCTGCGCGTGGCGCGCCACCTGCGCGAGCGCGAGCGGGCCGACAAGGACGCATGAGCGGGCATCCGGTCAGGCTGGAGCCGTCCTGGAAGGCGCGCATCGGCGATTACCTGCAGCGGCCGGACATGCAGGTGCTGGCTGCCTTCCTGCGCGAGGAGAAAGAGGCCGGCAAGCGCATCTATCCGCCCGGGCCGGAGATATTCGCCGCGTTCGCGCACACCCCGTTCGACGCCGTGCGCGTGGTGATCCTGGGCCAGGACCCGTACCACGGCCCCGGCCAGGCGCACGGCTTGTGTTTCTCGGTGCGCCCCGGCGTGCGGGTGCCGCCGTCGCTGGAAAACATCTTCAAGGAAATCCAGCGCGATCTCGGCATTGCGCGCCCTGACCATGGCTGCCTCACGCCGTGGGCCGACCGCGGCGTGTTGCTGCTCAACAGCGTGCTGACGGTGGAAGAAGGCCGCGCCGGCGCGCACGCCAATCGCGGCTGGGAAGGCTTCACCGATGCGGCAATCGACGCCTTGAACCGCGAGCGCGAAGGGATCGTGTTCCTGCTGTGGGGCAGCTACGCCCAGCGCAAGGGGCAGCTGATCGACGCCCGCAGGCATTGCGTGCTGAAGAGCGTGCATCCGTCGCCGCTGTCGGCGCATCGTGGCTTCCTCGGCTGCGGCCATTTCTCCGCGGCCAACCGCTATCTGGAAAGCCGCGGTCAAGCACCCATCGACTGGTCGCTGCCGCCGCGGGCTTCGTTTCCCGCCGGTTGAGATGAAGACGGTCGGTGCTGGCGACCGACCAGCACGGCTCGCACGTGGGCTTTCGCGCGACAGGCGGCGTCACCCAATGGATAACCCCGGGCGACGTTGGCCGCGATGCCGGCCGCGAGCATGCAACCGGTGCCGTGCAGGCGGCGGGTAGCCACCCACGGCGCGGCGAAGCGCTGCGTGCCTTCGCCGGTAACCAGCAGATCGACCGCTTCCGGCAGCGCGGCATGGCCGCCCTTCATCAGCACCGCGTGCGGCCCGAGGGCGAGCAGGGCGCGGCCCTGCGCCGCCATGTCCGACTCGCTGCCGGCGCAGGACGTGCCCAGCAGCGTGGCGGCTTCGGCCAGGTTCGGCGTGAGGCAGTCGACCTGCGGAAGCAGGCGCGCGCGCAGCAGCTCCAGCGCTTCGGCATCGAGCAGCCGGGTGCCCGAACTGGCGTGCAGCACCGGATCGAGCACCACGAACGACGAGCGCCGGCATTGCAGGTGCTCGGCCGCGACCGCGACGATCTCCGCGTTCGCCAGCATGCCGAGCTTGACGGCACGGATATCCATCGCCTCGAACACGGACTCCAGTTGCGCCCGCACCATCGCGGCGGACATCACCTGGATGGCGCGGATGCCGTTGGCGTTCTGTGCGGTGACTGCGGTCACCACGGTGGCGCCGTCGACGCCGAAGGCCGCGAACGTCTTCAGGTCGGCCTGGATGCCGGCGCCGCCGCAGGAGTCGGAGCCGGCGATCGAGAGCACGCTGACCGGCGGCGGCATGCGTCTGCGCGTCATGATGGCAGGCCGGCGAGAGTCACCAGTGCCAGCTGACGGTAGCCGCGGGATTGCAGCTGCCGCGCGGCACGCCATGCGCGCAGACCGCTCTGGCAGCACAGCACCACCCGGCGGTCGGTGGGCGGGTGTTCGGCAGTGAACGCGGCGAGGCGTTCGGGAGTGAAGCGCAAGGCGTTCGCCAACGGCGAGGTCGGCGCCTCGTCAAGACTGCGCAGATCGATCACGACGTCGCGGGGCGTGACCTCGTCGACGTCGATGAAGCGCAGCACCTCGCCTGCGGGTTCGCCGGCGTGGTGGAAGTCGAAGCCGCCGAACGCCAGTCGGCTGGCGTCGAAACTCGTCAGTCGACCCAGCGGCGACGGCTCGATGCCCAGCAGCCACTGCAGCACGAATTGCGCCTGCAGGCTGCCAAGCAGGCCGACGACGCTGCCGAGCACGCCGGCGCTGCTGCAACTGGGCGCGCGTGCGGGCATCTCGGGGAACACCGCGCGGTAGCTGGGTGCGCCGGCACAGAAGCCGCCGACGTAGCCGGCCAGGCCGACCGCCGACGCGCTGATCAGCGGCGTGTGCTGCTGCATGCAGGCGTCGCTCAAGACGTAAGTGGTGGCGAGGCTGTCCGCGGCATCGACGACGATGTCGGCCGTGGCGACCAGCGCCGCTGCGTTGCCTGGTGTCAGCCGCTGCGGCCATGCTTCCACGGCGATGGTCGGATTCAGGCGCAGCAGGGCCGCGCGCGCCGCTTCCACCTTGCGAGCGCCGATGTCGGCCATCGTGTAGAGCGGTTGCCGGTGCAGGTTGCTCTCTTCGACGCGGTCAGGGTCGACGACGATCAGCCGGCCGATGCCGGCGGCGGCCAGGTAGTGCAACACGGGACAGCCGAGACCGCCGGCGCCGATCACCAGCACGCGTGCGGCCGCGAGTCGGGCCTGGCCGGTCGGGCCGACGTCGGGCAGGGCGATCTGGCGCGCGTAGCGATCGGTCATGCGCGCGCACCGGCGAAATCGACCCAGTCCGTTACGCGGAGGGTCGGGTCCGGATGCCGGGTCACGTCGCTGACCATGGCGACGCTGTCCGCGCCGGCATCGAAACAGCCGGCGGCGCGTTCCAGCGTGATGCCGCCGATCGCCACCAGTGGCCGCGCGCCGATCCGCCGCTTCCACTCGCCAATGCGCGGCAAACCCTGCGGCGCCCACGGCATCGCCTTGAGCGTGGTCGGATAGATCGGGCCCAGCGCGACGTAGTCCGGGGCGAGCGCCAGCGCCCGCTCCAGCTCGGCGTGATCGTGCGTGCTGATGCCGAGCTTCACGCCGCGCGCGCGGATCGCCGGCAGGTCCGCCGCGAGCAGATCCTGCTGGCCGAGGTGGATGAAGTCGGCGCCTTCGTCCAGCGCGATCTGCCAATGGTCGTTGACCACCAGTTGCACGTGTCGCGCGCGGCAGATCGCCAGCGCCGCGCGCACTTCACGACGGATCAGCTCCGGCGGCTGTTCCTTGATGCGCAACTGCAGCAGCCGGACGCCGAGCGGGGCGAGTCGACCCACCCAGTCGGCGCTGTCCACGATCGGGTAGAACGCGGGGAACGCGTTCATGCCAGCCACGCCGTGCCCGCGACCGGCGTCGAGGGCACGGCGAGATCGCGCGGCTCCATCGGCTGCGCCTCGAAGCCGGCGCGACCCGCCTCGACCGCCCGGGCGAACGCCCCGGCCATCGCCACCGGATCGCCGGCCATCGCCACCGCGGTGTTGAGCAGCACGCCGTCGACGCCCAGTTCCATCGCCTGCACCGCATGGGACGGGCGGCCGATGCCGGCGTCCACGATCAGCGGCACGTCCGGGAAATGCGCGCGCAATGCACGCAGGCCGAACCCATTGTTGAGGCCGCGGCCGCTGCCGATCGGCGCACCCCACGGCATCAGCACGCGGCAGCCGGCCTGCAGCAGGCGATCAGCCACCACCAGGTCCTCGGTGGTATACGGAAACACCTCGAAGCCGTCGGCGGCCAGTTCGGCTGCGGCCTCGACCAGGCCGAACACGTCAGGCTGCAGCATGTCGGCATCGCCGATCACTTCCAGCTTGATCCATGCGGTGTGGAAGATGTCGCGCGCCATCTTCGCGGTGGTCACCGCCTCCTTCGCCGAGTGGCAGCCGGCGGTGTTCGGCAGCACGCGCACGCCGAGGTCGCGGATCAGCGACCAGAAGCCCTGGCCGCTGCGCTGCGTGCCGGCTTCGCGACGCAGCGAGACGGTGACCACCTCGGTACCCGAGGCGTGCACCGCGTCGGCGAGGATCGCCGGCGAGGGGTAGCGTGCGCTGCCCAGCAACAGGCGCGATGCCAGTTCGACGTCGTAGAGCTTCATCGCTCAGCCGCCCTGCATCGGGGCGAGGATTTCCAGCGCATCGCCATCGGCAAGAAGCAACTCTTCGCGTGCGCCTGCCGGCACGAACACGCCGTTCACGGCGGTGGCGACGGCGGCCTGCCGATAGCCGAGCACTTCGAGCGCCTGTGCCAGGCGGGCCACCTGCAGGTCGTGGCTGACGCCATTCACGCGGATATGCATGCGGGAGTTTCCGTGGTGTGGGGGAAAATCAGCCGTGCGGCCTGTTGCGCCATGGCGGGCGCCAGCAGGAAGCCATGGCGGTAGAGTCCGTTGAGGTACACGGTGCGGCCGCGCCTGAGCACGCGCGGCAGGTTGTCGGGGAAGGCCGGGCGCACGCCCACGCCCAGTTCCAGGATCTCGGCCTCGGCGAACGCCGGGTGCAGCGCATAGGCGGTGTTGAGCACGTCCATCGCCGAACGCACCGTCATCGGATCATGGCTGCTGCTTTCCAGCAGCGTGCCGCCAAGCATGAATACGCCGTCGCCGCGCGGCACCACATACAACCCGAAACGCGGATGCAACAGGCGCACCGGGCGCGACAACTGGATGTCAGGCGAGCGCACGACGATCATTTCGCCGCGCACGCCGCGCAGATCTTCCAGCGTGTCGCGCGCCGCAAGGCCGCGGCAATCGACTATCCGGTCCGCATCGATGCGCGCGGCATCGGCGTCCACGCCGTAGCGGATCGCCACGCTCGCGGCGGTCAGTTGCGCGGCCAGTGCGGGCAGCGCACGACGCGGATCGAGGTGGGCTTCGTCGGGGAAGAACAGACCCTGGCGGAAACGCCCGGCCAACTCCGGTTCCAGCGCGCCGATGCGCTCGGCATCGATCGGTTCGAAGCGTTCGGTACGCCGGCCGAACAAGGCCAGCTCGCCGGCGTCGCGGGTGGCCGCGACGACCAACGTGCCGCGCTGCATGGTCCCGTCGAAATGGCGCTGCCACCACGCGACGGCGGGCGCGCCCAGCACCGCCACCTGCGGTTCGGCGCTGGCCTGCTCGCACCACGGCGCCAGCATGCCGCCGGCGACCCACGCGCAAGCCTCGGCGTGGTCTGGCGCGCGCTCGATGATCTCCACCCGGGCGCCGCGCCCGGCCAGCTCCACCGCCGTGACCAGGCCGGCGATGCCTGCACCGAGAATGCCGATGCGCATGGCCCCTACTCCCCGGTCGGCACGTAGAGCGTGGCGCCGCGTTCGACGAACTCGCGCGACTTGCCGTCCATGCCGGCGCGCAGCGCGGTCTCCTCCATCGCGCGCACCTCGCGGCGCAGGTCCTGGGTGATCTGCATCGAGCAGAATTTCGGCCCGCACATCGAGCAGAAATGCGCGGTCTTGTGCGCCTCCTTCGGCAGGGTGGCGTCGTGGTAGGCGCGCGCCGTGTCGGGATCGAGCGACAGGTTGAACTGGTCTTCCCAGCGGAATTCGAAGCGCGCGCGCGACAGCGCGTCGTCGCGGCGCTGCGCGGCCGGGTGGCCCTTGGCGAGGTCGGCGGCGTGCGCCGCGATCTTGTAGGTGATGACGCCGGTCTTGACGTCGTCGCGATTCGGCAGGCCGAGATGTTCCTTCGGCGTGACGTAGCAGAGCATGGCGGTGCCGAACCAGCCGATCATCGCCGCGCCGATGCCCGAGGTGATGTGGTCGTAGCCCGGTGCGATGTCGGTGGTCAGCGGGCCCAGCGTGTAGAACGGCGCCTCGGCGCAGTGCTCCAACTGCTTGTCCATGTTGAGCTTGATCTTGTGCATCGGCACGTGGCCGGGCCCTTCGATCATCACCTGACAGCCGTGTTCCCACGCGATCCGGGTCAGCTCGCCCAGGGTTTCCAGCTCGGCGAACTGGGCCGCGTCGTTGGCGTCGGCGATCGAGCCGGGGCGCAGGCCGTCGCCCAGCGAGAAGGCCACGTCGTAGCGGCGCATGATCTGGCAGATCTCGGCGAAGTGCTCGTACAGGAAACTCTCGCGGTGGTGGCTGAGGCACCAGCGCGCCATGATCGAGCCGCCGCGCGAGACGATGCCGGTGACCCGCCGCGCGGTCAGCGGCACGTGGTGCAGGCGCACGCCGGCGTGGATGGTGAAATAGTCCACGCCCTGCTCGGCCTGCTCGATCAGGGTGTCGCGGAAGACCTCCCAGTTCAGCCGGGCCGGATCGCCGCCGACTTTTTCCAGCGCCTGGTAGATCGGCACGGTGCCGATCGGCACCGGCGAGTTGCGGATGATCCACGAGCGGATGTTGTGGATGTTGCGGCCGGTGGACAGATCCATGAGGGTGTCCGCGCCCCAGCGGATCGCCCACACCAGTTTCTCGACCTCCTCGGCCACGCCGGAGGACACCGCGGAGTTGCCGATGTTCGCGTTGACCTTCACCAGGAAGTTGCGCCCGATCACCATCGGCTCCAGCTCGCCGTGGTTGATGTTGGCCGGGATGATGGCGCGCCCCGACGCGATCTCGCTGCGCACGAATTCGGGCGTGACAAAGGCGGGCAGGGCTGCGCCGAACGCCTCGCCATCGGCCAGCCGGGCGGCGGCATCTTCATGCATCTGCGCGCGCCCCAGGTTCTCGCGCTGGGCGGCGTAGATCATTTCCTCGGTGATGATGCCGGCGCGGGCGAATTCCAGCTGGGTCACCGGCTGGCCGGCTTCGCCCATGCGCAGCGTACGTTGCGCGGGACACGGCGCCACCAGCCGTTCCGCGCCGACCCCGCCGTTGTCCTCCGGGCGGGTGGCGCGTCCTTCGATGGCCGGAAAGCCGCGCGCCTCGATCCACGCGTCGCGCACCGGCGGCAGGCCCGCGGCGAGATCGATCCGTGCGTCGTCGTCGGTGTAGGGTCCGGACGGATCGTAGACGTGCAGCGCCGGCGTCAGCGGGTCCTTCAGCGCGATCTCGCGCATCGGCACGCGCAGCGACGGATGCCCGGGCGGGCTGACGTAGACCTTGCGCGAGCCGCGGATCGGGCCGGCGGTAACCGTCGAGGGTGCGGTGGCAGCGGCGGGATGGTTCATGGATCTCCTCCTTGGATGGAGATCCGGGGCGTGACGCTGCAACGGCGCACGGGCGCGCCGATTGGGGCCGCCCGTGGTGATTCCCGTTCCTACGCCGGCATGACCCGGATCAGGTTCAAGGGTCAGCTCGCGCTATCTCAGCCCCTTGCGGGGCACCCCTCGGAATGCGGCGGAGGATGGCGGCGCGGGTTGGTGGCTGTCAAGCCGGCACGGCCGGATCGCGGACACGGCGCGGAGGGTTTGTGCGGCGGCTGACACGGTGCCATGACACGTTTTGAACGGCGTGCCGGGCAAGCTGGTCTTCACTCCCGGGACGGCTGGACAGTCGTCGCAAATATATGTACCATGCAGTTCATTAAAAGCCCGGAACCAAAGGCCGGGCTTAGCACTCCAATCACCCGAGTGCTAAACTTCGACGTCTTGCAGGAGGTTCCACCCATGTCCCAAGCCCTGGTGACCGCCAACTTCCCCTTGCCCAGCGTGGTTGGCAGCCTGGATGCCTACATTTCCGCAGTGCATCGCATCCCGGTGCTCAGCGTGGAAGAGGAACAGGCGCTGTCGCGTGATTATCTGCAGCAGGACAACCTGGACGCGGCCAAGAAGCTGGTGATGTCGCACCTGCGTTTCGTGGTGCACGTGGCGCGCGGCTACTCCGGCTACGGCCTGCAGCTTGCCGACCTGATCCAGGAAGGCAACATCGGCCTGATGAAGGCGGTCAAGCGTTTCGACCCGGACATGGGCGTGCGCCTGGTCAGCTTCGCGGTGCACTGGATTCGCGCCGAGATGCACGAGTTCATCCTGAAGAACTGGCGCATCGTGAAGGTCGCCACCACCAAGGCGCAGCGCAAGCTGTTCTTCAACCTGCGCAAGAGCAAGAAGCGCCTGGGCTGGATGAACGCCGCCGAGGTAAGCACGGTGGCGAAGGATCTCGGCGTGCCCGAGGCAACCGTGCGCGAGATGGAGTCGCGGCTGTCCGGTCGGGACGTGGGTTTCGAGGCGCCGGTGGATGCCGACGACGACGCCAAGCCGGCACCCGCCGCGTTCCTGATCGACCACGGCGCCGACCCATACGAGAACGTGGCCGACGAAGACCAGGCCGACAGTCAGTTGCAGACGCTGACCGATGCGCTGGGCCACCTGGACGCCCGCTCGCGCGACATCATCCAGCGTCGCTGGCTGGACGACGAGAACAAGGCCACGCTGCAGGATCTGGCCGACGAGTACGGCGTCTCGGCCGAGCGCATCCGCCAGGTCGAAGCCAACGCGATGAAGAAGATGCGCGCGTTGTTCGCGATGTAATGTGAGTCCCTCACAAGAGCCCGCACATCCATGTGCGGACTTCCGGAACGAGCGGCGATGTTGGCCTTGCTGCGCGGAGTTCCTGCAACGGCATCGACGGCCCGGGAAACCGGGCCGTTTTGCATGGGCTCATTCGTCGTGCGGCGGCGCCGTGCCGCTGACGATGCGGGCCTGGCGCTGGTGCGTCCAGTAGGCCCAGGCCCAGTCCAGCATCACCGCCAGGCGGTTGCGGAAGCCGATCAGAAAATAGATGTGCACCAGCAGCCAGACGATCCACGCCGGCAGCCCGGACATCTGCAGCTTGCCGAACTGCGCCACCGCCGCCATGCGGCCGATGGTGGCCAGCGAGCCGGCGTCGCGGTAGCGGAATGGCGGCCGCGGGCGGTCATCGCCGCGCAGTCGCCGCGCGATCGTGGCGGCCACGTACTTGCCCATCTGCTTGGCCGCCGGCGCCACGCCGAGGACCGGCGAGCCATCCGGCCGGAGCACGCTGGCGAGATCGCCGATGACGAACACCCCGGCGTGGCCGGGCACGCCGAGATCCTCGTCGACGCGCACGCGGCCAGCCTTGTCCAGCGGCACCCCGAGCATGGCGCCCACCGTCGAGGCAGCCACGCCCGCGGCCCACAGCACGGTGCGCGCGGGCAGGCGGCGCTCGCCGAGCTTCACGCCCGCGGCGTCGATCATCGTCACCGGCACACCGGTATGTACCTCCACGCCCAGGCGTTCGAGTTGGCGGCGTGCCTTGTCCGACAGCACCGGGTCGTAGCCGGCCAGCAGCCGCGGCCCGGCTTCCACCAGCCGCACGCTGGCATTGCGCGAATCGAAGTGGCGGAACTCCCCGCGCAGCGTATGCCTCGCCAGCTCGCCCAGCGTGCCGGCCAGTTCCACGCCGGTGGAACCGCCGCCGACCACGACGAAATTCAGCCACGCCTGGCGCCGCTCCGGATCGTCTTCGCGCTCGGCCTGTTCGAACGCGAGCAACACCCGGCGGCGAATCGACTGCGCGTCGTCGAGCGTCTTCAGCGCCGGCGCGAACGGCGCCCATTCGTCGTGGCCGAAGTAGGCGTGGGTGGCGCCGGTGGCGATCACCAGCCAGTCGTAGTCGAGCCAGCGCGAGCCGCAGCCCACCCGACGGGCGGCCAGGTCGACCGCGGTCACCTCTTCCATCAGCACGGTGAGGTTGCGTTGCCGCCGCAGGATGTGCCGCAGCGGTGCGGCGATCGAGGTGGCGGAAAGGCTGGCGGTGGCCACCTGGTAAAGCAGGGGCTGGAACAGATGGTGGTTGCGGCGATCGATGAGCGTTATCTGCGCGTCTGCGCCTGCCAGCCGTCGCGCCGCGCTCAACCCGCCGAAGCCTCCGCCGAGAATCAGGATGCGGGGCTTGCCCGCATCGGCAACACGTGGATCGCTCAT
Organism: Rhodanobacter sp. UC4443_H10; assembly: GCF_052978325.1. Lineage (NCBI taxonomy): Bacteria > Pseudomonadati > Pseudomonadota > Gammaproteobacteria > Lysobacterales > Rhodanobacteraceae > Rhodanobacter > Rhodanobacter sp. UC4443_H10. Next base: position 3,001,244 of record NZ_CM129668.1, read on the forward strand.
TGCTGCAGCATGCGCGCCGTACCGTGCACGCCGCGTCGACCGCGCAGGCGCCGGCTCACGGCTGCCGCGTCGCCGGCATGCGCAGCGCCATGCCCTTGAGCACGTTCAGCGCCTGCGCCAGCGCGTAATCGCTGGTGGCCAGCCTGGCGTCGGCGGCGCTGCCGTCGTCGTCGATGTCGGTCGCCGTGGCTGCCTTCTCGTTGGCGAGATGGTTGGGCAGATCCGCCTCGGAGCTGATCAGCACCGGCGGGTGGTCGGCCTGGCTCACCGCGAGGTCGGCCAGCGCGATGTCCGGCTTGATTCCCTCGGCCTGGATGGAGGTGCCGTTGGGCGTGTAGTAGCGCGCCGTGGTGATCTTCACCGCATGGTCGGCATCCAGCGGCAGCACGGTCTGCACCACGCCCTTGCCGAAGCTGCGCTGGCCCATGGTCAGCGCGCGGTGATTGTCTTTCAGCGCGCCGGAGACGATCTCGGCGGCCGAGGCGGTGCCGTGGTTGGTCAGCACGATCATCGGCGCGCCGTCCAGCAGGTCGCCGGGGTGGGCGCTGAAGCTCATGTTGGCGTCGGGCAGCCGCCCGCGCGTGGTCACGATGACGCCGCTGTCGAGGAAGTCGTCGCCGACGGCCACCGCCGCGGTGAGCAGGCCGCCGGGGTTGTTGCGCAGGTCCAGCACGGCGCCCTTCTGCGGGCCGTTCCTGGTGACCAGCTCGCCCAGTTTCTTCTGCAGGTCGGCGGCGGTGTCATCCTGGAACTGGCTGATGCGGATGTAGGCGTAGCCGGGTTCCAGTTCGCGCACCTTGACGCTGCTGACCGAGATCAGTTCGCGCACCAGCGGCATGTCGACCAGCTTGTCGCTGCCCTCGTGCATGATGGTGAGGGTGATCTTGCTGCCCGGCTTGCCGCGCAGCCGCTGGAACATCTCGTTGACGTTCTGCGGGTCGACCAGCTTGCCGTCGATCTTGACGATGTTGTCGCCCGGCTTGATGCCGGCGCGCGCGGCGGGCGTGTCGTCGATCGGCGAGACGATCCTGAGCCCGCCATCCACCTGCAACACCTCGATGCCCAGGCCGCTGTACTGGCCGGAGGTGTCCTCGCTGAGCTGCTGCAGGCCCTCCTTGTCGAGGTACTCGCTGTGCGGGTCGAGTCCGGCCAGCATGCCGGTGATGGCCGCCTTCATCAGGGTCTTGTTGTCGACCTTCTCGACGTAGGCCTGGCGCACCATCTGGTAGACGCGACTGAAATTGCGGATGTCCTGCAGGTCCACCGGGTCGGCCGCGGCGGTGCTGCCGGCGCGGGCCGGTTCGCCCGCGCTGGCCGCGCTGGCGGGCGTGGTCTGCGCCTGACCGGCGCCGGCGGCCAGCAGCGACAGGAAGGCCATGCAGGTGGCCGCTCTACGGTGGGAACAAGGCATGCAGTTGACTCCGCTCGACGGAAAGACGGCGCGCCGCAGCGCCGCCGAAGTATGGCAGGAGGTGGGACCGCCGGATCGCGCAACAATTCACCACGCCGTGCGGCGGTGCCTCAGCCGTGCTTGCGCAGCCAGCTGGCCGGGTCCACCGGCTGGCCATTCTTGCGCAGCTCGAAATACACGCCGGTGTTGACGCCGGTGACCGCGCTGGCGGTGCCGATCGCCTCGCCGGCCTCGACCTCGTCGCCAACGCCGTGCAGCAGGCTTTCGTTGTTGCCGTACATGCTCATCCAGCCGTTGCCGTGGTTGAGGATGAGCAGCATGCCGTAACCGCGCAGGAAGCCGGCGTAGATCACCCGCCCGCGCGCCACCGCGTGCACCTCGCTGCCGGCGGCGGCCTTGATCAGCACGCCGTTGCCGAACGGGTTGACCGCACCGCTGGCCGGCCACGGCAGCTTGCCGCGGATGTCGGCCGAGCGCGACGGCGGCGGCTGGCCGCGTTGCGGCGCGGCGGCCTCGTCGATGGCCTTCTGCAATTTGTCGAGCAGCTGGTTGAGCGATTGCGCGTTCTGTTTCATCGCGGCCAGGCGCTGCGCCTGGTCCTTGTACTTCGCGTCGGTTTCCGCGGCCAGCTTCTGCCGCGCCGCACGCTGCCGGGCCAGTTGCTTCGCCTGCTCTTCGCGCTCGGCCCTGGTCGCCTGCAGCGCCTGCTGTTGCGCGGCGATCGAGCTCTCCAGCTCCTGCAGGCGGGCCAGGTCGCCCATCAGTTTCTCCACGCGCTGCACGCGGTCGCGCTGGAAATACTGCGAGTAGACCAGCGCGCGGGCGATCTGCGCCACGTCTTCGTCGCCGAGCAGCAGGCGCAGGTCCGAGCCGTGGCCCAGGGCGTAGGTGGCGCGCAGCAGGTCGGCGATCGCGGCGCGCTGGTGCTGCAGCTCGCGTTGCAGCGTGTCGCGTTGCTGCTGCAGCTCGTCGAGCTGCTTCTGTCCCGCCGCCAGCGCGGCATCGGTCTCGCGCACGGCCCTGGCCGCGGCGGCCAGGGCGTTGGCCTGCTTCGCCAGTTCCGCGTTGACGCTGTCGCGCCTGGCCGCGGTGTCGGCCTGTTCGGCGGCCAGCGCCTCCATCTTGCGGCGCAGGTCGGCCAGCTTCTGCTTCGCGGCAGCCTGCTCGGTGCGGCTGCCGTTCTGGCCGACGGGCGAGGCGGGCGCGGCATACGCCATGCCGAGGCAGGCGACGATGAGCAGCGCGCCGAGCACGCGGCGGATCGAACGGGATGGATTGCGCATCGGCCGATTATCACCGAGCCCGCCGCATCGGGCGAGCGCGCCGGCGGCGGTGCTATGTTGGCGCGATATCCGCGGCGCCACGGAGCGGCGCCGGCAAAACGTCGAGAGAGGATGTGGTTGCATGTGCGTGATCGCCTTTGCCTGGCAAGTCCACCCGCGCTGGCGCCTGTTGCTGGCCGGCAATCGGGATGAGTTCCACCCCCGCCCCAGCGCCGCGTTGACGCGCTGGGAAGATGCGCCGATCATCGCCGGCCGTGATCTGCAGGCCGGCGGCAGCTGGCTCGGCGTGTCCGATGCGGGGTGTTGCGCGGTGGTGACCAACGTGCGTGATCCGCGCGACCCGCAGCTCGGCGCCTCGCGCGGCCTGCTGATCCGCGACTACCTGACGGGCGCCGAGGATGCCACCGCGCATGCGGAGCACCTGCTGCGCGTGGCTGCGGACTATCGCCCGTTCAACCTGCTCACCTTCGATGCGCAGGCGGCGTTCTATCTCGGCAACCGGCCGCAGCCGGAGGCGCAGGCGGTCACGCCCGGCGTGCACGGCCTGTCCAACGCCGACTTCAATACGCCGTGGCCGAAGACGCGCGCGCTGATGCAACGCCTGCAGCGCTGGATCGACGATGGCGACGACACCGACTTCGCCGCGCTGTTCGCCGCGCTGGCCGACGAGCAACTCGCGCCGGACGAGCATTTGCCGGACACCGGCGTCGGCCTCGAGCAGGAGCGCCGGCTCTCCAGTGCCTTCATCCGCGGCGCCGATTACGGCACCCGTGCCAGTACCGTGGTGGCGATCGACCATGACGGCGCCGGCGTGATCGCGGAGCGTCGCTTCGGTCCGCACGCGCGCTACCTCGGCGAAACCTTGCTGCGTTTCGGTGGCCGATTGCCGGCCTGAGCGGACAGCGTTCACCTACGCAGCCCGGCGGCGCAGCCGGCTGGGTGGGCCGCCGGGCGGCGGGCAGGCTGGTTCCCTGGTCCGGGTCGAGGGGATGGGCATGCGCAAGGGATGGCTTCTGCTGGCGGCGATCGTGCCGCTCGCCCACGGCGTGCACGCGGGTTGCCCGGACTGGCCGCCCGCGCGGGCGCAACAGGAGTTGCTGGCGCTGCACGATCGCCTCGATGGCTGGAACCACGCCTATCGCGTCGAGGGCGCCGCGCCGGTGGACGATGCGGTGTACGACCAGGCGTTGCAGCGGTTCGAGCAATGGCGCCGCTGCTTCCCCGGGCAGGCGCCGGCGGCGCTGAACCACCTGGGTGATGCCGGTGGCCGGGTCACTTCGCCGGTGGCGCAGACCGGCCTGGCCAAGCTGCCCGATGCCGCGGCCCTGGCGCAGTGGATGCGCGCGCGCGGCGACCAGGATCTGTGGGTGCAACCGAAGGCGGACGGCGTCGCGGTCACGCTGCTCTACGTCGATGGACGCCTGCGCCAGGCCAGCAGTCGCGGCGACGGTTTGCACGGCTCGGACTGGACCGGACAGGCGCGGCGGATCGCCGCGATCCCCAGGTACCTGCCGCATGCGCCGGCGCGTGTGGTGCTGCAGGGCGAGCTGGTCTGGCGCCTGCCCGGCCACGTGCAGGCCACGGACGGCGGCCTCAACGCGCGTTCGGCGGTGGCCGCGGCGATGGCGCGCGATGAGCTCGGCGATGCGGCCGCGCACATCGGCCTGTTCGTGTGGGATTGGCCCAGCGGCCCGCCCGACATGCCGGCGCGGCTGGCAGGATTGCAGGCGATGGGGCTGGCCGACAGCGTGCGCTACACGCAACCGGTCGCCTCGCTGGCCGAGGTGGAGCGCTGGCGTGAGCAGTGGTATCACCACGCGATGCCGTTCGCGGCCGATGGCACCGTCGTGCGCCAGGGCCGGCGGCCAGCCGCCGCGAGCTGGCGTGCCGCGCCGCCGGAGTGGGCGGTGGCATGGAAGTATCCGGCTGCCTCCGCATTGGCCGAGGTGCGCGCGGTGGAATTCACCGTCGGTCGCAGCGGCCGCATCACGCCGGTGCTGCAGCTTGAACCGGTGCAACTGGACGACCATCGGGTGCAGCGCGTCAGCGTGGGCTCGCTCAAGCGCTGGCGCGAGCTCGACATCCGTCCCGGCGACCAGGTCGAGGTGGTGCTCGCGGGCTTGACCATTCCGCGCCTGCAGTCGGTCGCCTGGCGCGCGCTGCAGCGCGCGCCGGTGACGCCGCCGGACCCGCGCATGCACGGGCCGCTGACCTGCTGGCAGGCCACGCCGGGTTGCGAGCAGCAGTTTCTCGCCCGGCTGGCATGGCTCGGCGGCCACCACGGACTGCAGCTGGAAGGGTTGGGCGAGGGCACTTGGCGGGCGCTGGTCGACGCGGGCCTGGTACGTCATCTGCTGGACTGGATGAGTCTCACGCCGTCGCAGCTGGCCGCCGTGCCCGGCCTCGGCGCGAACCGCGCGGCCGCGTTGGCGCGGGTCTTCGCCAGTGCGCGCGAGCGTCCGTTCGCGCGCTGGCTGCAGGCGCTGGGCGTGCCGGCCGGACAGGCGCGCGGAGCGGCCGACTGGCCGACGCTGGAGGCGCGCGGAGCAGACGATTGGCAGGCGCAGGAGGGCGTCGGTGCCGGCCGCGCGAACCAGCTGGTGGCGTTCTTCGATTGCGCCGAAGTTCGCGAGCAGGCCGCGCGCCTGCATGCAGCCGGCGTGCCCGGCTTCTGAAGCTCAGCTCTTCAGTTCGCCGTCGTGGTAATACCAGCGGCCGTCTTCGCGCATGAAATGGCTGGTCTCGTGCTGCCGCTGCGCGCGACCGCCGCCGAGGCGATAGCGGGCGACGAATTCCACCGTGGCGTGGTCGGCATCGATCATCTGCTGGCGCCGCACCTCCAGCCCCAGCCAGGTCGGCGCAGGTTGCTGCGCGGCCAGCCGCAGCGAGGCGGGCCGGGTGTCGGCGTGCCAGCTGGCCAGCAGGTAATCCTCGCGCTTGAGCACGTAGGCGCTGTAGCGCGAGCGCATCAGCTGCTCGGCGCTGGCAGCGGGGGCGCCGTCGTGCAGCGGGCCGCAACAGGCGGTGTAGCCGGCGGGGTTGCCGCAGGGGCAGGGGGTCAGCGTGTCGATCGACTTCATGCGGCCTTTGTACCTGCTTCGGCCCCGACTTGCAGGTTCAGCCGTGCATGCGCTGCCATACGCGGCAGCGGTTGTGCGCCGGCATCGCGACGTCGAGCAGCAGGTGGAAGCCCGCGGCCTCGGCCAGCGCGTCCACCGCCTCGGCGTTGCGGATCGCCATGTGCGCGGCGCGCGTGCGCAGCCAGGCGTCGAACGCGGCGTTGCTGGCGCTGGTGTAGCGGCCATGCTGGTTGAACGGCCCGTAGATCGCCAGCACCGCATCGGCGGTGGTGACCGCGGGCAGCCGGGCGAACAGCCGCTGCACTTCCGCCCAGCTCATGATGTGCAGCGTGTTGGCACTGAACACCGCATCGAAGGGGCCGGCCGGCCAGTCGCCATTGACGTCCAGCTCCAGTGGCGGCGGCGTATTCGGCAATGCCGCCTCATCCAGCCAGGCGCAGATGCCCGGGAGATTCTCGGCGCGGTCGGAGCATTGCCAGCTCAGCCAGGGCATCGCCGCGGCGAAATGCACCGCGTGCTGGCCGGTGCCGCTGCCGATCTCCAGCAGGTGCCGGCATCCGGCGACGTGCCGGCGCAGCACGCCGAGGATGGATTCGCGGTTGCGTTCGCACGCAGGCGAGTGGGGTTTGTCCACGCCCGCGCCACGCTCAGGCGGGGCGACCGCGCAGCACGCGCGCCGGCAGCATCAGCAACGCGCCGAGGAAGGCGAACACCGCGCTCACGGTGATGCCGACCAGCCGCAGCGGCAGCAACACCAGCCACACGATCGGGTACAGCACCAGGGCGAGCAGGGCGATCGGCCAGCAGAACACCAGCAGCAACAGCCAGAGCAGGAAACCGACCATGCGTTGATCCTCCGCAGGGGTGGGGACGCCGGCACTGTAGCGCAGCGCGCGGCGCGCGCGCAGATGACTCCCGACACCCCCCGCCGCGATTCAGGCCATCGGGCTCACGCCGATCAGCCACAGGTGCAGCCACAGCACGAAGGCGAGCCAGAGCGCGCCGCCGATCACCACGGTGAGCACGTCGCCCTGCACCGTGCCGGCAGCGTAGACGGCGGCTTCGCGGCGATCGCGCCGGCGCGAGACGGCGAACAGCACGACCGCCCACAGCAGGAACGCGCCGAACAGCACCATGTCGTGCAGCATGCCGGTGGCCAGCAGGTGGCCGAATGCCCACACCTTCACCGCCAGCACCTGCGGGTGATGCAGCTTCGCCTTGAAATGGTTGCGCGGCACCCGCGCCGCGATGAACAACACGAACGCCACCAGGGTGAACAGCGCATTGAGATGACGCAGCCACAGCGGCGGCACATACAGCAACACCGGTTGCTGGCGCGCCAGTCCGAAGCCCCAGCAGAGCAGTACGAAACCGGCGATCGCCACCGCGGCATACAGCGCCTTCCAGCGCATCAGGCCCATCCGCGCGATCTGCCGCCCCCGCCAGTCGTCGGCGAAGATGCGCAGCGAGTGGATGCCGAGGAACAGCACGAGGCCGAGAATCAACACGAGCATGGCGGGATGACTCCGATGGCGGCGACGAAGGTCGAGGATAGGCCAGCGCGGCGCCGCGGCCCAGTGACATCCGTCAGGCGACGGGTTCGACGTGCACGACCAGCGCCACCGCGTTCGCGTGCAGCGTCATCGGCGCGGTGGCGGTGGACGAGGGTTGCCAGGCGTCGCCTGCCTGCAGCGTGCCGTCGACGCAGTCGATGGCGCCGCGGGCGCAGTACACCAGCACGGTGGCGGCGCCCGTCGCGTACGCTCCGGTATCCCGCCACACTTCGATGCCGCCGCGCGCGCGGCCGCGGCGCAGCATCAGGTTGAAGTCGCGGGTGGAACCACCGGCCAGTGCCACCTCGACCTTCGCCTCGCCGGGAAACGCGAACGGCACAAACGGAGCGGTCAGCGCGTGGCTGCGGCCGTCATCCAGCGTCATGGTGAAGCCGGCACCGTCGAGAAGCACGATCTGCCGGTCGATGCCGGGAAACGCGGAGAACGGCGCGGCGCTGTCGACCTCGGCGAGGCTGACGCGCCACAGGAAATCGTCCATGCCGGCGGCGGACGGCTGGACGGCTATTTCGCGGGTGCGGCCCAGGCCGTTCTTCCACGGCCGCAGCGGGCAGTCGGACAGGCGGACGATCATGCGGTTCTCTCGATGACGCGCTCGAACGGCGGCAATGCGCGCAGCATGCCACTGCCGTAGCGCTTGGTGACCACGCGGCGGTCCAGCAACACGATGCGGCCGTGGTCGGTTTCGCTGCGGATCAGGCGGCCGCAGTACTGGGTGAGCAGGCGGGTAGCCTCGGGCACGCTGACCTCGATGAACGGGTTGCGGCCGCGCGATTCCAGCCACTCGGCGTAGGTCGCGCCGACCGGGTCGGTGGGCACGGCGAACGGCAACTGGGTGATCACCACCGTCTCGCACAGCTTGCCGGGCAGATCGAGGCCTTCGCCGAACGAGGCGAGGCCGAACAGCGTGCTGCCCTTGCCGGCCTCGATGTCGGCGCAGTGCTCGGCGACCAGTTGCGACTTGCCCAGCGACCCTTGCGCGCGGACCTTGCGCACGTGCGCGATCGGCAATTTCTGCAGCACGCGGTCGAGTTTCGCGCGCGAGGTGAACAGCACCAGGTTGCCGGCGTCCCAGTCGAGGTGGTCCGCCAGCCAGGCGCTGATTTCCTCGGCGTGCGCCTCGCGCGCGTCGGGAAGCGTGTGCATCGCGGGCACTTCCAGGCGTGCCTGCGCGGCGAGGTCGAACGGCGAGGGCAGGCTCAGCGTCACCGCATCGTCGGGCAGGCCCACGGCATCGGCGAAGCCGCGGAAGTTGCCGCCGGCACTGAGCGTGGCCGAGGTCATCACCACGCCGCTGGCGTTGTTCCACAGCACGTTGCGCAGCAGGCCCGCGGCGGAGACGGCCGAGGCATGGCAGACCAGTTGCTGGTCCGCGCCCAGGGTGACCCAGCGCGCCAGCGGCGGGGCGTTGTCCGGATCGTCGCTGGACCACGCGCGCCAGCAGGCGGCCTGCCGGCCGATGCGCTCCAGCGCGATGCCGAGCTCGCGCGACAAGGCCTCCTGGGTCGGTCCGCCGTCGGTCATCTCCACCACGGCGCGCCGCACCGCGCTGAGCCAGCGCTGCACCTCGCCGGTGAGCAGGTCGAGCGCGCGCGCATGCTCCACCCACGGCTCCGGCAGCTGGCCCAGCGAGCCGCGGTACATCGGTTCGGTCTCGGCCGGGTCGGGCAGCCAGGCGAGGCGGATTTCCTTCTCCAGCTCCTCCAGCGTGTTGCTCAGCTCCTGCAGCTTCTCGTCGCCCTGGTCCAGCGCGAGCTTGCCCAGGCGTTCCTTGTCGGTCAGCGAATAGGCCGCATGCACCTGCCGGCCGAGCCGGCTCAACTGGCGCACGGTGGCGGTCATGAAGACTTCGGCCGCGCCGCGTTCGATCGCCTTGCCGGGCACGTGGTGGCCTTCGTCGAAGATGTACAGCGTCTCGTCCGGGCGCGGCAGGATCACGCCGCCCCAGCTGTCGTCCTCGCCCGGCATGGTGAGATCGGCCAGCACCAGATCCTGGTTGGCCACGATGATGTCGGCGTCGTCGACCGCGCGGCGCGCGGCGAAGAACGGGCAGTTCATGAACTGCCCGCACTTGCGCCCGGTGCAGCCGCCGGCGCTGGTGGTGATCATCGGCCGCAGCAGGTCGCTGACCGGCTCCGGCGCGCTGTCCATGTCGCCGTTCCATTCGCCGCGGTCGAACGCGTCGCGCAGCTTGGCCAGCGACTGCTTGTCGCGCGGTTGCGGCGGCTTGTTCCACAGCAGCAGGTCGGCCTCGAAACCGGCCAGGCCAAGCTGCGCGTCGTGGATGCTGTTGGCCGCCATCAGCAGGTTGCGCGGGCACAGGTAGCGGCCGCGGCCCTTGGCCAGCGCCACCTTCGCTTCGATGTCGTTGAGTTTCAGGTACAGCGGAATGTCGCGCTGCACGAGCTGTTCCTGCAGCGCCACGGTGGCGGTGGCGATCAGCAGCTTCTTCTTCTGAAAGCGCGCCACTTCATGGCCGGCGACCAGGTAGGCCATCGACTTGCCGGTGCCGGTGGGTGCCTCGATGACCGCCACGCCGCCGGCGCTGGCCAGCGCCTTGGCGACCTCGGCGATCATGCGCCCCTGCGAGGCGCGCGCGCGAAAGCCCGGCAGGCCCTCCTTGATGCGGGCGTAGGCGGCACGAATGGCGTCCTTGGTGGAGTCGGCGAGCATGCGGGGTGACAGGTCCGTGACACGGTGCGGGGCCGGGGCGCGCCGCGCGTGTGCGCTGCCCTGCCGGCCGGCTGCCCAGTCTATCGGACATGTCAACGCGGCCGCGGCTTGCCGATGCCCCGCGGAATGTCGCACAGTGGCAGGCGCGTATGCTGGGCCGGGCCGCGGCTCGAACCTGATCCGGCGACATCCCGGCGACATCCCGGCGACAGGAAAGGGGGCACGATGGAGTCGATGTCCATCGACGACTCGCTGCAATTGAATTGGCTGACCCATCTGGTCGGCGCCCGCTCGCCAGCGGAAGTGGCTGCGGCAATCGCCGCGCTGGCGCGAGACCGGCCCGGCTGCGAAGCCGCCAGCGTGTTGTGGCGGCTGCACGATCGGGCCGGCGTCTGCAGCATGCCGCCCATGCCGGTCGACGATGCCGATTGGCCGTGGATCGAACAGGCTGCCGGCACCGCCGGGGCACAGTGGCATGCGGACGGTCAGCGCGTGGCACTGCGCCTGTGCGAGCTGCCGCAGCCGGCCGTGCTGGTGCTGCGCCTGCAGCCTGCATGGGCGGGTCCCCGCTTTCTCGACGAGATGGCTGCGCTGCTGCGGCCGGCCCGCCTGCATCTGCAACGTGCGCTGGAATGGCTCGAACTGCAGCACTCGCACGAGCAACTGGAGCGCTCGGAGAACCTGCAGCGCGCCTTGTTCGCGATCTCCGACCTCGCCGGTTCCGAGCGCGACATGCCCACCGTGCTGCGCGGCATCCATGCCATCGTCAGCGGGCTGATGTACGCGGACAACTTCTTCATCGTGCTGCACGACGCCGCGCGCGACACGGTCCGTTTCCTGTACTACGTCGACGTGGAAGATCCCGTGGCGCCAGGCGGCGGCCTCGACATGCCGATCAGCGCGATCGAGCACACGCTGACCTGGTATGTGCTGCGCGACGGCAAGGCGCGCATGGGTGACGCCGAGGAGCTGCGCATCCAGGCGCAGGGCCCGGTGAAGGTGATCGGCACCGACAGCCGCGACTGGCTCGGCGTGCCGATGATGCGCGACGGCCGCCCCGGCGGGGCGCTGGTGGTGCAGAGCTACCGGCCCGAGATCGGCTACACCCCGGGCGACCTGGCGCTGCTGGAGTTCGTCGCCAGCCACATCCTGATCGCGCTGGAGCGCAAGCAGGGCAAGGAGGATCTGGAACAGCGCGTGCAGTTGCGTACCGCGCAACTGGCCGAAGCCAATCGCGGCCTGCAGCAGGAGATCGTCGAGCGGCAGCGCGCCGAGCACCTGCAGACCGCGCTGTTCCGCATCGCCGAACTGGCCACCGCGCACATCGACCATGGCGAGTTCTACCGCCGCGTGCACGGCGTGGTGGGCGAATTGCTCAACGCGCAGAACTTCTACATCGCGCTGCTCTCCGACGACCGCCAGCAGTTGCTGTTCCCCTACGCCGTCGACGCCAAGCTGCGTCCGCCGCCGAGCCGCCCGCTCGGCCGCGGGCTGAGCGAATACGTGCTGCGCCGGGGCACCGCATTGCGCGCCGACAACGCCGACATCGAGGAGCTGGAACGCAGCGGCGAGATCGTGGCCGGCCGTTCGGGCTCGCCTTCCACCTGCTGGCTCGGCGTGCCGTTGATCGTCGGCGACGAGGTCATCGGGCTGGTGACGGTGCAGAGCTACGACGCCGACGTCTCCTACGGCCCGTCCGAGCAGGAATTGCTGAGTTTCGTGGCCACCCAGGTCGCCAACAGCCTCACCCGCCGCCGTGCCGCCGAGGCCCTGCATCGCGCCTACGAGCAGCTGGAACACCGGGTGGAAGAGCGCACGCTGGCGCTGCGCAAGGAGATCATCGAGCGCGAACGCGTGCAGGATCAGCTCAAGCACCAGGTGATGCACGATCCGCTGACCGGCCTGCCCAATCGCAGCTATCTGCGCGACCGCATCGACCGCGTGCTGTCGACGCCGGCGTCAGGCACACGCCCGCGCTGCGCGCTGCTGTACATGGACGTGGACCGCTTCAAGATCATCAACGACAGCCTCGGCCACCTGGCCGGCGACGAGGTGCTGAGAGAGGTCGCCACGCGGTTGTCCGGCTGCGTGCGTCATCCGGACCTGGTGGCGCGGCTGTCGGGCGACGAGTTCGCCATCCTGCTGGAATCGGTGGAGCAGCCGGCCGACGCCAATGTCGTGGCGCAAAGGGTGATGGATGCGCTGGCCGAACCGATGCCCGCCGGCGGCAAGGAGTTGCAAGTGGCGGTCAGCGTCGGCATCGCCATCGGCGACGGCCGCTACCTGACCGCCGACGAGGTGCTGCGCGATGCCGACATCGCGCTGTATCGCGCCAAGGAACTCGGCCGCAAGCGCTACCAGCTGTTCGACGAGACGCTGGCGCGCAGCGTGGTCGACGTGCTGACGCTGGAAGGCGAGTTGCGCCAGGCATTGAAGCACGGCCAGTTCGAGCCGCATTTCCAGGCCATTTGCCGCCTGGAGGATCGCGCGGTGGTCGGCTACGAGGCGCTGATCCGCTGGAACCATCCGCAACGCGGCCTGCTGCTGCCGGGCGATTTCCTCAAGATCGCCGAGGACAGCGGGCTGATCGAGGCGATCGACTGGCACATGTTCGAGATCAGCTGCCAGCGCCTGCGCCGGCAGGAGCGCACCGACACCTTCATGACGCTCAACGTGTCGGCGATGCACCTGCGCCACGACAATTTCGACTCACGCCTGATCGAGCTGCTCGAACGCACCGGCCTGCCGCCCACGCGGGTGGTGGTGGAAGTCACCGAGGGCGCCCTGCTCGACGATCCGGAGCGCGTGCGCGCCACGCTGGAGCGCCTGCGCGCCGCCGGCGTCGGCGCGGCACTGGACGATTTCGGTACCGGCTATTCGTCGCTGAGCTATCTGCACTCGCTGCCGCTGCGCATCCTGAAGATCGACCGCGCGTTCGTGAACGAGCTGGACAAGGGCGCCAACACCAGCAGTACCACCGTGGTCGCAGCGGTGCTTGCGCTGGCCCGCGCGCTGGACATCGACGTGGTCGCCGAAGGCATCGAGACCGAGATCCAGTACGCCGCGCTGCACGCGATGGGCTGCGCCATGGGGCAGGGCTACTGGATCGGGCGGCCCGCGCCGTTCGAGTCCTGAATCGCGCGCCCTATCGCGCGGCGGCGATCTGCCGCAACGCCTGCTCGAACGCCTCCGGCGGCTGACCGCCGGAGATCAGGTGCTGGCCGTTGACGATGGTGGCCGGCACCGAGTGGATGCCGCGCGACATGAAAAACTGCTCCTGCGCGCGCACCTCGTCGGCAAATTCGTCGCTTTCGAGCAACTGCCGCGCCCGTTCGCCATCCAGCCCCGCTTCGACAGCCAGCCGCGCCAGCGTGTCGTGCGAACTCACGTCCTCGCCGTCGGTGAAATACGCGCGCAGCAGGATCTGCTTCAGCACCAGCTGCCGCCCTTCCAGCTCGGCCCAGTGCAGCAGCCGGTGCGCGTCGAAGGTGTTGTAGACGCGGCTGCGCCGGTCCATGTTGAAGGTGAAACCGAGTGCCGCGCCGCGCGCACGGATCGCCTCGCGATTGGCGTCGATCTGCTCGGCCGAACTGCCGTACTTGCGCCGCAGATGCTCGGTGGAATCCTCGCCTTCCGCCGCCATCTGCGGATTCAGCTCGAAGGGCTGGAAGTGGATTTCCGCGGACACCTCGCCATCGAGCTTCGCCAGCGCATGCTGCAATGACGCCAGGCCCACGGCGCACCAGGGACAGGACACGTCGGAGACGAAATCGATGCGCAGCGGAACGGGAATCGCTGACGTGGACATGGGATACCTCGCAAATCCGGGGGAGGCAGCGGCGCTGCGGACCCGACCCAAGATGCGGCCGGGGCGCGGCACAATCAATCGTCTGCGCGAACCCGGCTTTTCGCCATGTCCAGTGCCAGCGCCTCGGCCACCTTGATGCCGTCCACAGCGGCGGAAAGGATGCCGCCGGCGTAGCCGGCGCCTTCGCCGGCGGGATACAGGCCGCGGACGTTGAGGCTCTGCAGGCTGTCGTCGCGCGTGATGCGGACGGGCGAGGAGGTGCGCGTTTCCACGCCGGTGAGGATCGCGTCGTGCATCGCGTAGCCGCGGATCTGGCGCTCGAACGCGGGCAGCGCTTCGCGGATCGCGGCGATGGCGTAGTCGGGCAGCGCGCTGTCGAGGCTGCCCAGGGTGACGCCGGGCTTGTAGGAGGGCTGCACGTCGCCCCATTCGCGTGATGCGCGACCGGCGAGGAAGTCGCCGACCAGCTGCGCGGGCGCGTTGTAGTTCTCGCCGCCGAGGGTGAAGGCGTGGCTTTCCAGTGCACGCTGCAGCGCGATGCCGGCGAGCGGGCCTTCACCGTACGGCGCGAAGTCGGACGGCTCGATGCCGACCACCACCGCCGCGTTCGCGTTGCGCTCGTTGCGCGAGTACTGGCTCATGCCGTTGGTGACCACGCGCCCCGGCTCGCTGGTGGCGGCCACCACGGTGCCGCCGGGGCACATGCAGAAGCTGTACACCGAGCGGCCGCGTCCACCCTGACTTCCCTTGCCGTGATGCACCAGCTTGTAGTCGGCCGCGCCGAGGATCGGATGGCCGGCCTGCGGCCCGAAGCGGGCGCGGTCGATCACCGACTGCGGGTGCTCGATGCGGAAGCCGATCGAAAACGGCTTGGCCTCGAGATACACGCCGCGCGCATGCAGCATCTCGAACGTATCGCGCGCGCTGTGGCCGAGTGCCAGCACCACGTGATCGGATCGCAACTGCTCGCCGCTGGCCAGGGTGACGCCGCGAATCTGCTGTTGGCCGTCCGCGCGCGGTTCGAGCAGCAGATCGTCCACGCGCTGGCTGAAACGGATCTCGCCGCCCAGCGACTCGATCGTCGCGCGCATGTTCTCCACCATCGACACCAGCCGGAACGTGCCGATGTGCGGCTTGCTGACGTAGAGGATCTCCTCCGGCGCGCCGGCCTTCACGAACTCGGTGAGCACCTTGCGGCCATGGTGCTGCGGGTCGCGGATCTGGCTGTGCAGCTTGCCGTCGGAAAAGGTGCCGGCGCCGCCCTCGCCGAACTGCACGTTGGATTCCGGGTGCAGCTCGCGCTTGCGCCACAGGTCCCAGGTGTCCTTCGTGCGCTCGCGCACTTCCTTGCCGCGGTCGAGGATGACCGGGCGGAAACCCATCTGCGCCAGGATCAGGCCGGCGAACAGGCCGCAGGGGCCGAAGCCGATCACCAGCGGGCGGTGTTCGAACCGCGGCGGCGCCTCGGCCACGAAGTGGTAGCGGGTGTCCGGCGTGGGCTGCACGTGCGCGTCGTCGGCGAAGCGTTGCAGCAGTTCGGCTTCGCGCGGGGTGTCGATGTCCAGCGCGTAGATCAGCGTGATCGCGCCACGCTTGCGCGCGTCGTAGCCGCGGCGGGCGATGGTGTAGCCGGTCAGCTCGCCGGGTTCGAGCTCAAGCCGCCTGGCGATGGCAGCGGCAAGCGCGGCCTCGCCGTGGTCGAGCGGCAGCTTGAGGTCGGTGAGTCGCAGCATGCGTGGGGTCCGGTGCGCCGATGGCGCGCGCGATTCCCGGCGCCTTCGATGGGCCGGCCATTGTCGACGCCTTGCGTGCGGCCGACAAGGCGGCCGGCCAGCGGAAACTGACGCTGCGGGTCACTCAGGCCGCCAGCAGGGTCAGGAACTGCTCACCGGTTGCCCGCGGGTGCAGCAGGATGAAGCGAGTGTGCGCCGGGTCCGTGTGCTTGCGTGCCGCGGCGACGCAAACCTCGCCATCCTCCGCGATGATGGCGGGGGGCGTGGCACGCTGCTCATCCCAGGGCGCGCGGCACAGTTGGCCGTGTTGCGGGCCGCCGGCGATGATGCATTCAAAAATCCTGTTCATGGAAAGTCACTCGAAGGGGAAGAACCGTGGGGACGAGTGACAGCAAGCAGGGGACGCGCCAGCAGCGGGCAGGCAAAGGTGGTGTGCGTCACAGTTTGGGACATGCGCCGCCAGTCGCGGCTGATCGCCGTGGTTTCAACGAGTGGAGCGGCTGGGGCGACTGCTTGCGGTGGCGAGTCCGGCCTCCGCCCGGACTCGCTTCCGCAGGACGGAGTTCGCCCGCTCAGGCTTCGCCGATGAAGTCTTTCTTGCCGATGTCGGTGCCCGCTTCGCGCAGGATGTTGTAGGCGGTGGTGCAGTGGAAGAACAGGTTGGGGATGGTGAAGCCGAACAGGTACGCCTGACCCTCGAGCGTGACTTCGCCGGCGCGTGTCTTCATCACGACGGTGCGGGTCTCGCTGCCGTCGATCTGTTCGGCGCTGAAGCTCTTGACGTAATCGATCGCCCGCGCGATGCGGTCGTAGGCCTGGGGCAAGGTGGTCTCGTTGTCCTCGAAGGACTTCGGTTCGACGCCGGCGAGGCGCGCCGCGCCGCGCGTGGCCATGTCGCAGGCGATCTGGATCTGCTTGATCAGCGGCAGCATGTCCGGGATCAGGCGCACCTGCAGCAGCACTTCGCCGCTGACGTTCTTCGAAATCGCATGTTGCTCGCCCTTCTGCAGCACATGGGTGAGGTTGCCCAGCGCGCGGACGAAGACGGGGACGGAGGCCTGGTACATGGAAAGTGTCATGGTTTTTCTTCCTGTGGGTGGACCGCCTGCGGCGGATGGGTGGGTGTTGCCGGATGGATGGCGGACAGTGCCGGCGCGTCGCCGGGCAGCGATTCGGCCGTGACGTGGGCGGCGGGTTGCGGCAGGCGCCGGGTGGCCCGCGCGGCGATCACCAGGCCCGCCAGCATCAGGCCCGCCGACAGCACGAAGGCGGCGCCGGGCAGGTGCAGCGGCGAGCCCGGCGCGATCGACAGCGCAAACACCTGGGCGAACAGGTACGGCCCGAAGATGCCCGCGAAACTGCCCAGGCTGCCGATCGCGCCCTGCAGTCGACCCTGCTCGGAGGGATCGACCTGCTGCGTCATCAGGGACTGGATCGGCGGCATCGCCAGGCCCCACAGGGCCAGCAGGGGGATGCCGAACAGGAAGGCCCAGCCGACATCGGCCACGCCCATCACCAGGAACGCGCCCACGCCGAACAGCATGCCGGCCAGCAGCACGCGGCGTTCGCCGAAGCGCGGCGCCAGCTTGCCGGTGAGCACCGCCTGCACGAAGCCGTCGCAGGCGCCGACCAGCATCAGCACGTAGCCCACCGCCTGCGGGCCCCAGTGGTAGCGGTAATCCGCGTACAGCACGAACACCGTCTGCAACACGTAGTGGGCGAGGTAGACCAGGAACAGCACGATGGCCAGGTGGAACACCTGCCGCTGGCGGCGCAGCAGCTTCAGCGAGCCGAACGGATGCGCGCTGTGCAGCTCGATGCGCGCGGTGCGGCGTTCGGCCGGCAGCGACTCGGGCAGGATGAAGCAGCCGTACAGGAAGTTGCACAGCGCCAGCCCGGCCGCCACCCAGAACGGCAGCCGCAGCGCGATGCCGCCCAGGAAACCGCCCAGCCCCGGGCCGATGATGAAGCCCAGTCCGAACGCGCTGCCGAGGATGCCGAACGCGGCGGCGCGCTTCTCCTTCGGCACGATGTCCGCGATGTACGCGTTGGCGGTGCTGAAGCTGGCCGCCGTCATGCCCAGCAGCACGCGCGCGGCGAACAGCAGCCACAGCGTGGGCGCCAGCGCCAGGATCACGAAATCCACGGCCAGGCCGAGGTTGGAAACCAGGATCACCGGCCGCCGCCCGAAACGGTCCGACAGCGCACCCTGCACCGGCGAGAACACGAACTGCACGATCGCGAACACCGTGCTGAAGATGCCCACCCACCACGCTGCCCGGGCGATGCCGCCGCCGGCCAGCTGCTCGATCAGGTGCGGCAGCACCGGGATGATGATGCCGAACGCCAGCATGTCGAGCAGCACGGTGACGTAGATGAAGGCCAGCGCGGCGCGATGGCGCGGAGCGACAGGCATCGACGGCTGGTCCATGGACGTGGCGAAGCGAGGGGAAGGCGACGATAACCCACGCCTGCCGCGGCCGCATGTGCAACCGGTCAGGTATCCCCGTGCCGCCGGAGCGATACCATGCAACATTCTCTCGCCAGGACACGATCATGCTGCGACGCCTGCTTCCCGCCTGCCTGCTGCTCGCGCTGTCCGCCTGCTCCTCCCATCCCGACGCCGCGCAGCCGGTGTCGAAGGAAGAGCTGGCGCCCGCGCCGACGACCTCCGTGGTCGCGCCCGCTGCCATCGAGACGGCGGCACAGGTGCAGCGGCATCTGTCCGACTACGCCACGGTGAAACTCACGGCGGACCTGTCGGCGTTCGATGCCGGGCAGAAGCAGATGATCGCCCTGCTGGTGGAGGCCGCCGACAGCATGAACGCGCTGTACTGGAAGCAGAGCTGGGGCGACCGTGACGCGCTGCTGGCGAAGATCGGCGACCCGGCGGTGCGCGAATTCGCCGAGATCAACTACGGCCCGTGGGACCGGCTGGACAACGACAAGCCCTTCGTCGACGGCATCGGCCCGCGCCCGGCCGGCGCGCAGTTCTACCCGGCCGACATGACCAAGGAGCAGTTCGAGCAGTCGCCGCTCGCGGACAAGACCTCGCTGTACACCCTGCTGCGCCGCGATGCGCAGGGCCAGCTGGTCACCGTGCCCTACCACGAGGCGTACAAGGCCGAGCTGGAGAAGACCGCCGGCCTGCTGCGCGAAGCCGCGAAACTGGCAAAGGACGCCGGCTTCCGCAAGTACCTGACGATGCGCGCCGACGCGCTGCTCAGCGACGACTACCAGGCCAGCGACTTCGCCTGGATGGACATGAAGAGCAACCCGGTCGACATCGTGATCGGTCCGATCGAGACCTACGAGGACCAGCTCTACGGCTACAAGGCCAGCTACGAATCCTACGTGCTTATCAAGGACCAGGCGTGGAGCGCGAAGCTCGCGCGCTTCGCCAAATACCTGCCCGAACTGCAGCGCGGCTTGCCGGTGGCCGACAAGTACAAGGCCGAGAAGCCCGGCTCCGACGCCGACCTCAATGCCTACTTCGCGGTCTACTACGGCGGCGACGCCAACGTCGGCGCCAAGACCATCGCGATCAACCTGCCCAACGACGAGCAGGTGCAGCTGAAGAAAGGCACGCGCCGGCTGCAGCTGGAAAACGTGATGCAGGCGAAGTTCGACAAGATCATGCTGCCGATCGCCCATGAGCTGATCGCCGACGACCAGCAGAAGAACCTCACCTTCGACGCGTTCTTCCAGAACACCATGTTCCACGAAGTGGCGCACGGCCTGGGCATCAAGAACACGCTGGACGGCAAAGGCACCGTGCGCAAGGCGCTGAAGGACCAGGCCTCCAGCTTCGAGGAAGGCAAGGCCGACATCCTCGGCCTGTACATGGTCAGCAAGCTGGCCGACAAGGGCGAGCTGGACAAGTCGAAGCTGATGGACAACTACGTCACCTTCCTCGCCGGCATCCTGCGCTCGGTGCGCTTCGGCGCCAGCGACGCGCATGCCAAGGCGAACATGGTGCGCTTCAACTTCTTCAAGCAGCAGGGCGCGTTCAGCCGTGACGAGAACACTGGCCGCTACCGCGTCGACTTCGACAAGATGACCGCGGCGATGAACGCGCTGTCGGCCAAGCTGCTGACCATCCAGGGCGACGGCGACTACGAAGCGGCCAAGCGGCTCACCGACCAGATGGGCGCCGTCGACGCCGAGCTGGCCGGCGACCTGAAGCGGCTGGATCAGGCACACATCCCGGTCGACATCCGCTTCGAGCAGGGGTTGGACGTGCTGGGCCTGAAGAAGCTCTGACGAGTCTCGGACGCGGTAGGGCGGGCACTGCCCGCCGGCTTCTGCTCCTGCCTTGTGTCGTCATGCAGTGCGGCGGGCATTGCCCGCCCTACGGCAGCGGTGACGAGTTTTTGATCCAGTCGGTGACGGCTTGCGGGTGTTCGAGGTGCAGGTGGTGGCCGCCGTCCATGTGACTGACTGTGATGTGCGCCACGCAAGCGGCGCGGGTCTGCATCATCGCGTCGGGCAGGTAAGGCGTCGTCGGCTGCGCCAGCAACAGCGCGGTGGGTGCGGTGATGCCGCGCAGCAGCGCGTGCACTTGCGCCTCAGCCATCCGCACGGCGCTGGAACGGGTCAGCCGCGGGTCGCTGCGCCAGCGCCAGCCGCCGTCGGTTTCGAGCAGGCCGCGCTCGACGATCGGTCGTGCCTGTTCGGCGGGCAGGCCACTGGCGATGCTGCGTGCGCTGATCGCCTGGGCGACGTCGCGGAACACCCGCAGCGGCTTGCCGTTGCTCTCGCGTGGCGCCAGCGCGTCACGGAAGCGCTGCAGCGTGTGCGAACCGTCGTCGCCGAGCGGGCCGAGGCCTTCGATCAGCAGCAGGCGCTCGATCTGCTCGGGCCGCGCCGCAGCGACCAGGCTGGCGATGCCGGCACCCAGCGAGTGGCCGAGCAACGCGTAGCGATCCAGCTGCAGCGCGTCGACGGCTGACAGCACCGCCTGCACGTGGTCGACGTAGTGGTAGCTGGCGCCGGCGGGGAGATGGCCGGAATGGCCATGGCCCGGCAGGTCCAGCGCGATCACCCGCCAGTGCGCGGCCAATCGCGGCGCCAGGCGCGCGAAGCTTCCGGCGTTGTCGAGCCAGCCGTGCAGGGCCAGCAGCGGTGGCAACGTGGCCTCGCCCCAGACTTGCGCTGCCAGCGTCGACGCGGGCAGCGCGATGCGCCGCTCGACCGGTTCGGTCATGCGCCGCCTTCCGGCCAGCCACCGAGGTGTCGGTGTATCAGCGCGGCGAGGCCGGCCACCTGTTCGGCGCTGTCGTTCAGTGCGGGGATGTAGCGCAGCGTCTCGCCGCCGGCTTCGGTGAAGAAGTCGCGGTTCTGCATCGCGATCTCCTCCAGCGTCTCCAGGCAGTCCACCGCGAAGCCGGGGCAGGCCACGTCGAGCCTGCGCACGCCGTCGGCAGCGAGCCGGCGCACGGTGGCGTCGGTGTACGGCTGCAGCCAGCGCTCGCGCCCCACTCGCGACTGGAAACTGACGACCATGTCCGCTTCGCCCAGCTGCAACCGTTCGCGCAGCAGTTGCGCGGTGCGCCGGCATTGTTCCGCGTAGGGATCGCCGAGCCGCACGTAGCGCTCGGGAATGCCGTGGAACGACAGCAGCAGTTTCTCGCCGCGGCCGTTGGCCGCCCACCAGCGTTCGATGCTGGTGGCCAGCGCTTCGATGTGGCCGTCGTCGTCGTGGTAATCGTTGACCAGGCGCAGCTCCGGCGGCCAGCGCAGCGTCTTGAGCGCGTCGGCGACGGCGTCGATGACGGAACCGGTGGAGGTCGCCGAGTATTGCGGGTACAGCGGCAGCACCAGCAGCCGGCGCACGCCCTCGCGCTGCAGCTGTTCGACGGCGCGTACCACCGACGGCTCGCCATAGCGCATCGCCAGTGCCACCCGCAGCGTGCCGGGTTGCCGGCGATCGAACTCGGCCTGCAGCGCCGCGGCCAGCGCCTCGCTGAGGTAGCGCAAGGGTGAGCCGCGTTCGTCCCAGATCCGCGCATAGGCGTGCGCGGAACGTTTCGGCCGCACGCGCAGGATCACCCCGTGCAGGATCGGCCACCACCGCCAGCGCGGGTAATCGATCACCCGGCGGTCACCGAGGAACT
The DNA here is from genome assembly GCF_052978325.1 of Rhodanobacter sp. UC4443_H10. Taxonomy (NCBI): domain Bacteria; kingdom Pseudomonadati; phylum Pseudomonadota; class Gammaproteobacteria; order Lysobacterales; family Rhodanobacteraceae; genus Rhodanobacter; species Rhodanobacter sp. UC4443_H10. The sequence goes on from NZ_CM129668.1 coordinate 3,022,919, forward strand.
CGGCCAGGTAGGGGCGCACGGCGGCGGCGGTCGGCGCGGTCGGCGTGCCCAGGTTGACCAGCAGCACGCCAGCCTGAACGGTGGCCGGTGCGGCCTCGTGGGAATGGCCGGCAACGCCGGTATAGTGATCGGGCAAGGGCATCGTGACAGTCGTGAAGCGGCGCGGTCGTACCGGCCACAAACCGCAGTCTGCCACAAGCACGCCGGCAGCCGACGCCCGACGAAATCATCTCAAGCCTATGGAGCTCCCATGTCCAAGACCATGCTGCCCCACGTGTTGCTGATCGGCCTTGCCCTGCTGCTGCCGCTGACCGCGGCGCACGCTGAGGACCCGCCGCTGGTGCGCGCGACCAATGCGGTGACGGTGCTCAACGAAATCATGCAGGCGCCCGACAAGGCGATTCCGCGCGACCTGCTGCGCGACGCCAGGGCGATCGCGGTGATTCCCGGCATGCTCAAGGTCGGTTTCGTCTTCGGCGGCCGCCGCGGCGAAGGCCTGGTCTCGGTCAAGGCCGCGGACGGCACCTGGTCCAACCCCAGCTTCATCACCATGACCGGCGGCAGCGTGGGTTTCCAGGCCGGCGTGTCGTCCACCGACGTGGTGCTGGTGTTCCGCACCCAGAAGGGCGTCGATTCGATCGTGAACGGCAAGTTCACCCTGGGCGCCGATGCCGCTGCCGCCGCCGGCCCGGTCGGGCGCACCGCGCACGCCTCGACCGATGCGCAACTGAAGGCGGAGATCTACTCCTACTCGCGCAGCCGCGGCCTGTTCGCCGGTGTCGCACTGGATGGCGCGGCGCTGCGCATCGACTATGATGCGAATGCCGCCGTGTATGGCGCGGGCATCACGCCGCGCCGCATTTTCGAAGGCGGCGTCAGCAACGTCCCTGCGCCGGTCGTGAAGTTCCGCGACCAGCTCGAGGAGTACACTTCACAGTAACTGACGGCGCGATTGGCGCCAGCTTTGTTCGGCTGGAATCGGCCTCGAGGTTGACCATGGGTTTTGACAGCGTCTGGCATTGGCTCATTTTCCTGGTGATCGTGCTGCTGCTCTTCGGCACCAAGAAAATCCGCAACCTGGGTCCGGACCTGGGCGAGGCCATCCGCGGCTTCAAGAAGGGTCTCAGCGGCGACGACGAGGCGAAGAAGAAGGACGACGAGGACGCCCGCCGCAAGGAGGCCGAGCAGTTGCGCGCCGATCCCAAGCCGGCCGATCCCGCCGCGACGCAGAGTCAGCGCGACTCCAGCGAAACCCGCTAGGCCGGCGGCGGCTGGTGCGCGACGATGATCGAGTTCAGCCTCGGCAAACTGGTCCTGCTCGCGTTGATCGCCCTGATCGTGCTCGGCCCGGAGAAGTTGCCCGGTGCGGCGCGCACCGCCGGCGCGCTGATGCGCCGCGTGCGCCGCGGCTGGGACGACGTGCGCGCCGAGGTGGAGCGCGAATTGCAGGTCGAGGAGATCCGCCGCGCCGCGCGCGAGGCGGCGGCGCAGGCCGAAGCCGCGCAGCAGCAGGTCAAGGACGGCGTGGGCCAGGTGCGCGAACCGCTGGCGCAGATCGTCGGTGAAGTCACCGCAGCCGGCGAATCGCTGAACGAGCCGGTCGCCGCTCCCGCGGAGGAGCCCGCCGAACCCGGCCCGCAGGCCGAATTGCCACTGGGCGAGCCGACCACCGACCGACCCGCGGCCCCGACCCGCCAGGTGACCCATGGCGACCGCTGACACGCCCGAATCCGGGCCTGAGGGCGACCTGCAGCAGGGGCTGTTCTCCCATCTGCTCGAACTGCGCACGCGCCTGCTCAAGTCGCTGGCCGCGCTGGTGCTGGTGCTGCTGGCGCTGGTGCCGTTCGCCAACCGGCTCTATTCGCAACTGGCTGCGCCGCTGGTGGCGCGCCTGCCCGAAGGCGCGCACCTGATCGCCACCGGCGTCACCAGCCCGTTCATCACGCCGTTGAAGCTGGCCTTCTACCTGGCGCTGTTCATCAGCATGCCGGTGATCCTGTACCAGTTGTGGGCGTTCGTCAGCCCCGGCCTGTACAAGCACGAGAAACGCCTGGCGCGGCCGCTGCTGGTGGCGGCGATGGCGCTGTTCTATCTCGGCTGCGCGTTTGCCTATTTCCTGGTGCTGCCGGCGGCGTTCCGCTTCCTGGTGGCGGTCACGCCCAATGGCGTGGAGATGATGACCGACATCAGCCAGTACCTGGATTTCGTGATGCTGATGTTCTTCGCCTTCGGCCTGTGTTTCGAGGTGCCGGTGGCGGTGGTGGTGCTGGCGGCGATCGGCGTGGTGGATCTGGACAAGCTGCGCAGCGGCCGCCGCTACGCGATCGTGGGCGCCTTCGGCGTGGCCGCGGTGATCACGCCGCCGGACATCACCTCGATGCTGATGCTGGGCATCCCGATGTGCCTGCTGTACGAGGTGGGCGTGCTGGCGGTGCGCTGGCTGATCCCGCCGCGTTCGCCGGCACCGGACGCCGACTGAAGTCCGTCAGTACAGGTCGATCGGGTCGACGTCCAGCGACCAGCGCACCTTGCGTGCGGTCGGCAGTGCGCCCAGCGCCAGTTGCCACGGCCGCAACACGTTGCGCAAGCCCGCGCGGCTGGCCGATTCGATCAGCAACTGGCCGCGCTGGCGCCCGGCGCGCAGCGCCATCGGCGCCGGCATCGGGCCCGCGATCTGCAGCGCCGCGCCGGCGGGCAGCGCGGCATGGGCGGCGGCAAGGAACGCATCGACCGCCTCGCGCGCGGTCGCCTCGGCACGCAGCAGCACCTGGTGGCTGAAGGGTGGCAGCCCGGTCAGCCGGCGCTCGGCCAGCAGCTCGCGCGCCGTGGCCGCGTAGCCGTGGGCGAGCAGGTTGCGCAGCAGCGGGTGGTCGGGCTGGTGCGTCTGCAGCAGCACCTGCCCGGGCTTGCGCGCGCGGCCGGCGCGGCCGGCGACCTGCACCACCAGTTGCGCCAGCCGTTCCTCGGCGCGGAAATCCACGCTGTGCAGGCCCTCGTCCACGCCGACGATCGCGACCAAGGTGAGGTTGGGCAGGTCGTGGCCCTTGGCCAGCATCTGGGTGCCGACCAGGATCGCCGGCTGGGCGTCGTCCAGCGTCGCCAGCATCGTCTCGAGGGCATCCTTGCGCCGGGTGGTTTCGCGATCCACGCGCAGCACCGGCACTCCGGGGAAGTGCGCCAGCAGCGCTTCTTCCAGTCGTTCGGTGCCGTGGCCCTGGGCGGTCAGTTCAACGGCGCCGCAGGCCGGGCACGCCGTGGGCATGCGCTGGCGGCGGTCGCAGTGATGGCAAATCAGCTGGCGCCGCCCCGCGTGCAGGGTCAGCGGGCGCTGGCAGCTCGGGCATTCGGCGTGCCAGCCGCAGGCGTGGCACAGCAGCACCGGCGCATAGCCGCGGCGGTTGCGGAATACCAGCGCCTGCTCGCCGCGCGCGATCGTCTCGGCCACCGCACTCAGCAGCGCCGGCGACAAGCCGTGCTGCAGCCGCTGGGCGCGGATGTCGATGATCTGCACCTGCGGCGCCCGCACCGCGCCGGGTCGCGCGCGCAGGTGCAGCTGGCGGTAGCGGCCGGCCTCGGCGTTGGCCAACGACTCCAGTGACGGCGTGCCCGAGCCCAGCAGCACCGGGACGCCCAGCGCGCGGGCGCGCACCACGGCCAGGTCGCGGGCGTGGTAGCGAAAGCCTTCCTGCTGCTTGTAGGAGGCGTCGTGCTCCTCGTCGACGATGATCAGGCCGGCCTGCGGCAGCGGCGTGAAGATTGCCGAACGCGTGCCCAGGATCACCCGCGCGGTGCCGGCACGGGCACGCAGCCAGGCGCGCGCGCGGTCGCCTTCGGCGAGATTGGAGTGCAGCACCTCCACCGCCACGCCCAGCCGCTCGCGCAGGCGGCGCATGGTCTGCGGCGCCAGGCCGATCTCCGGCACCAGCAGCAGCGCCTGGCGGCCTTGCGCCAGCACCTGCTCGATCAGCGCCAGGTAGACCTCGGTCTTGCCGCTGCCGGTGACGCCATCGAGCAGGAACGGCTGGTACTGGCCGAGGCTGGCCCCGACGGCGGCCACCGCTTGCTGCTGCTCGTCGCTGAGGACGGGAGCCGTCGATGGGGGGGCACGCGGTTCGGTCGGCGGTCGGTCGCGGCGCTCGACCAGGTTGGCAGCGGCGAGGCGCCGGGCGGCCTCGCGCCAGCCGCTCTGGCGCTCGTTGAGCTCCTGCGCGCCGAGCGCGCCGTCAGCCAGCAGAGCCAGCAGGGCGCGGCTGCCGCCACGGCGACTGCCGGCCGCGAGCGCTTCGCGGCCGGTCGCGGTGAGCGCCCAGTATTCCTCGTCGATTGCCGGCAGCGGCCGGGCTTCGCGCAGCGCCAGCGGCAGCGCATTGGTGCAGACCTCGCCCGGCGCGCCCAGCCAGTAGTCGGTGGCCCAGGCCAGCGTCTGCAGCAGTTCGGCGTCGAGCAGGGGGTCGTCGTCCAGCGCCCGCAGCACCGGTTTGAGCCGGGGGCCGTCCAGCGTCGATTCGACACCGCTCTCCACCACCACGCCGACCAGCTTGTCGCGGCCGAACGGCACCAGCACCCGGCTGCCCGGGCGCGGTACATCCCCGGCGGGCGGCAGGTAGTCGAACAGGGTGGGCAGCGGCAGCGGCAGGGCGACGCGAAGAACGGTCGGCATGGGGACCTCGATGGCGTCCGCCAGTGTAACCGAGGGTGCTTTTCGGCCCGCCCCGCCGGCACCCGCAGCGACCCGTCGAGTTGCGTGCACTTGCTGGCCGAAGGTCGAGAAGTTCCGGGTAAGTCGCTATGGCTACGGTGTTTTCATGCTTATCCACAATCGCTGTGGATAACTCTGTGGATGCGGCGGGGAGCGCAGCCCGCGAAGCCCGTCGTGGCGCCTTCCGTGACGGCTTGGCGAGCTTTTCGTCATGAATAAAACCGGATTTTATTCAACGACTTGCAAAACGGGTTCGGTCACCGTTCACAGAATCGACAAATGCCCGTCACATCCTTGCCGGGCGTTGCGGTGCTGTGCAAAACCTCCCCGGGCGCTCATTCCGCCAAGCCCATCGCGGCGGCGCCGAGGATGGCAAACGCCAACAGCCAGCAGTAGCACCAGCCGACCACCAGATACTTCAGCACCGTCATCGGCCAGCCCTGCCGGTAGACGCGCTTCTGCATCACCAGCAGGTAGATCGGCGCCCAGATCCAGAGTGCGTTGATCAGCCAGCCCAGCGGCGTGGAAAGCCAGGGCGCGTGTGGCTCCAGCGCCACCGCCAGCAACTGGAACAGCACCCCCAGCAGCAGGCACAGGAACAGGAAGGCGTGGCTGTGCAGGGCCACGATGAGATGCTCGACGTACAGGCGGCGGCGGAACAGGTACATCACCTTCAGCAGCAGGGCGAACGCCGGCAGCATGAAGAACATCGTCCCCGGCAGGGCGGCGAGCACCTGGCCCAGCAGGCGTGCCTTGACCGCCGAATGATCGCCCGGACCGCGCATGGCGGCGAGGTTGTCGTGCATGCGCTGCAACGACCGGTTCATCCGCGTGTTGAGGAAATCGGGCAGCCAGCTCACGTGGACCGGGTATTTCTGCGCGTCCCAGGCCATGTCCAGCGGATTGTGCCGGGCCGCTTCGGAGGGCGCGCGCGGGGCCGGCAGCGCGGGCAGGTCGGCAACCGTCTGCGGCACCACCGCGGTGGTGTCGCCCAGCGCGATGCGCCGCTGCATCGCCTCGCGGGTCAGTTGCAGGCGCGCCTTGTCCAGTTGCTGCGCGGCCAGCGAACCGACCACCGGGATCTGCTCGGTCGGCGCGAACTGCTTGAGCTGCTTCTTCAGCAGGCGATCCACCTCGGCCGGGGTTTTCGCATCCTGGAAGCTCGCGCCGGCCACGGTCACCTTCATCGGCGTGTCCGCGGCGCCGCCGGTGTCCAGCGCCATCGGCAGCAGGAAGAATGCGGCCAGGCACAACAGGAACATGGTGCGGAACGGCGCCAGGTAGCGCACGCGGCGGCCGGCGAAGTACTCCAGGGTGAGGAAGCCCGGCCGCAGCAGGAGCGGCGGCAAGGTGTGCACCACGCGGCCGTCCCAGTTGGCCACCAGGTCGAGTGTGTCCTCCAGCATGCCGTGCACCGGCCGCAGCACGCTGCGTACCGATTGTCCGCAGGCGTGGCAGAACTCGCCCTGCAGCACGGCGCCGCAATTGGCGCAGTGGCTTTCGGTGGGCAAGGTGAGGGCTTGCGGCATCGGGGTCCCCGGGCAACGGCGCCGCCGATCTTCGCACAGGCGGGCCGCGTCGTACCCATGACCGATGGCTCGGGTAAAATGCGCGGCCCTGGAGTCAGATCGTGTCATGAATCCGTTTCGTCCCGAGCGTGCGCGCCTGCGGCATGAGGTGCGCGCCACCGTGCGCCTGGCGCTGCCGTTGATCGCCGCGCAGCTGGCGGCGGTCGGCAGCAACGTGATCGACGCGGTGCTGGCCGGCCACGTCAGCGCGCACGTGCTGGGCGCGGTGGCGGTGGGCGCCAGCATCTGGTCGCTGGCGATCGTCTGCGGCATCGGCATGATGATGGCGGTGCCGCCGTCGGTGGCGCAGCTGGACGGTGCCGGTCGGCGCCATGAGGTCGGCGCGGTGTTCCACCAGGCGCTGTGGCTGGCGCTGGGCATGGGCGCGCTGCTGTGGTTCGCGGTGCGCCATGCGGAGCCGCTGATCGAGCTGATCGGGGTGACGGCGAGCCTGCGCCACGACGTGCAGCGCTTCCTGCTGGCGATCAGCTGGGGCGCGCCGGCGCTGACTTGCTATTTCGCCTTGCGCGGCCTGTCCGAAGGCCTGTCGATGACGCGGCCGTCGATGTACTTCAGCCTCGGCGGGCTGGTGCTGCTGGTGCCGCTGGGCTATGTATTGATGTTCGGCAAGCTGGGCATCCCGCCGCAGGGCGCGCACGGCTGCGGCGTGGCCACCGCGATCGTGTTGTGGCTGGAGTTGCTGGCGTTCGGCATCTACGTGATCTTCCGGCGCAACTACCGCGGGCTGGGCCTGTTCGAGCGCTTCGAGTGGCCGGACCTGCACCGGATCGGCCAACTGGTGCATATCGGGGCACCGATGGCGGTGACGCTGCTGGCTGAGGCCGGATTGTTCGTGGCCACCGCGCTGATCATCGCCACCCTGGGCGAGGACGTGATCGCCAGCCACCAGGTGGCCATCAACATCGCCTCGCTGTTCTTCATGATCCCGCTGGGCCTGGCGATGGCAATCACCGTGCGGGTGGGCAACGCGGTGGGTCGCGGCGACGAGCAGGGGGTGCGCTACGCCGGCTTCTGCGGCATCGGCCTGACGCTCGGGACGCAACTGCTGTCGGCGGCGCTGATGCTGAGCCTGCCGCACTTCATCGCGTCGCTGTATACGCACGACAACCGGGTGATCGCGCTGGCCGCGCAGCTGATCATGCTGGCCGGACTGTTCCAGTTCTCCGATGGCGTCCAGGTCGCCGCCAACGGCGCGCTGCGCGGATTGAAGGACACCCGCGTGCCGATGGCGATCACCTTGTTCTCGTACTGGGTGGTAGGCATGCCGGTGGGCTGGTGGCTGGCCTTCCGCCACGGCATGGGCGCGCGCGGCATGTGGGTCGGCCTGATCGCGGGCCTGTCGGTGGCGGCGGTGATGCTGTTCGTGCGGTTCTGGCGCAGCGCGTGGAAGCAGCGCTGGCGGGCGGCTGCCATGACCGCCGTGGCCCGACCGGTTACGCTTGACGCCTGATCCCCGGGACCCTTTCCATGACTCCACCCCTGCCGCCCCCGTCCCGCCGCCGCAGCGCGCTGCAGCAACTGGGGCACGGTCTCAACGTGGTGCGGCTGATCATCATCAACGTGGTGTTCTTCGCGTTCCTGGCGATCGTGCTCATTCTGGTGGTGGCCGTCACCGCCGCCGACGAGCATGGCGTACTGCCGGGCAGCGTGCTGGTGCTCAAGCCGCAGGGGCAACTGGTCGAGCAATACAGCGCCGCGCCGCTGCAGCGGGCGATGTCGCGGCTCTCCGGCGAAGACGTCAGTCAGGTGCAACTGCGCGATCTGGTCGGCGCGATCGACGCCGCGGCGAAGGATGCGCGGATCAGCCGCATCCTGCTCTTGCCAGGCGATCTGGACAGCAGCGGCTTCGCGGCGTTGCGCGAGGTGGGCGTGGCGCTGGACCGTTTCCGTGCCGCCGGCAAGCCGGTGATCGCCTGGGGCGTCAATCTCGACCAGGGCCAGTATTACCTCGCTGCCCACGCCGACCGGGTGCTGCTCGACCCGCAGGGCGGCGTGATGCTCACCGGGCTGGCCAACTACCGCCTGTTCTACAAGGATCTGCTCGACAAGCTCGGCGTCGACGTGCACCTGTTCCGCGTCGGCGAGTTCAAGAGCGCGGCCGAACCGTACATCCTCGACCACGCCTCGGCCGAGGCGAAGCAGGCCGACAGCTACTGGATGGACGGCTTGTGGGACGGCTACCTCGACGAGGTGGCCGGCCTGCGCAAGATCGACCCGGCCGCGCTGCGCGACGACGTCGACAACCTGCCGCAGCACATCGCCAGCACCCAGGGCGATCTGGCCAAACTGGCGCTGGACCAGCATCTGATCGATGGCACCGCCACCCGCGCCGAGCTGATCGCGATGCTGCGCGGGCAAGGCGTGCCGGCCGGGGAGAAGCAGCGGGGCTTCCGCCAGGTCGATCTGGCGCGCTACGTCGACCACCTGCCGCGCGAGGGCAAGCTGCTCGCGCCCGGCGTGACGGTCGTGGTGGCCGAAGGCGAGATCGTCGGCGGCAAGCGCGCGCCGGGCACGATCGGCGGCGAGTCCACCGCCGCGCTGATCCGCGCCGCGCGCGAGGACCACCGCACCAAGGCATTGGTGCTGCGCGTGAATTCGCCCGGCGGCGAGGTCTACGCCGCCGAGGAAATTCGCCGCGAAGTGGCGCAGACCCGCGCGGCCGGCATCCCGGTGGTGGTGTCGATGGGCAACGTGGCGGCCAGCGGCGGCTACTGGATCTCGATGAACGCCAATCGCATCCTGGCCGAGCCGAACACCATCACCGGCTCGATCGGCATCTTCGGCATGTATTACACGGTGCCCGGCACGCTGGCCAAGCTCGGCATCCACAGCGACGGCGTCGCAACCGGCCCGATGGCCGGAGCCTTCGACATCACCCGCCCGCTCGATCCGAAGGTCGGCACGGTGATCCAGGCCGTCATCGACAAGGGCTACCGCGATTTCGTCGGCAAGGTCGCCGCGGCCCGCGGCAAGACGTACCAGGCCATCGACGCGATCGCGCAGGGCCGCGTGTGGACCGGCCGTCAGGCACTCGAGCGCGGCCTCGTCGACCGGCTCGGCGGGCTGCGCGACGCCGTGATCGAGGCCGCGACGCTGGCCAAGCTCGGCAAGGATTATCCGGTGCGCTACGAGGAGGCCCCGCTGGGCGGTTTCGAGCGCTTCCTGGTCAACCTCAACCACGAGGCCGCCACGCGCGTGTTGCAATCGTGGGGCGTGCGCCTGCCGCGCTGGTTCGCGCAATTGCCCGAGCTGGCGCCGGAGCTTGAGCTGCTGCGCCACGCCAAGGCCGGCACGCCGAACATCTACGCCGACTGCCTGTGCAGTCCGCGCTGAGGCGCGGCGTTACTGCTGTTGCGCCTCGATCTGCTTGCGCTGCTCCTCGGCGTGCTTGTCGACCAGTTTCTGCACGTCCTTCGCCCGCTGCTCGTCCGCCTTCAGCGCATCGAAGGGCGTGCTGGCGGCAGCGGCGGGCTTGGCCTCCGGCTCGGGCGGCTTGTTCGAACAGGCGGCCAGGGCCAGCACGCAAAGCAGGATCGGCAGCGGCTTCATTGAGCGGTTCTCGGCGAGATGACGCTGCGAGTGTCCCGCCGCGCGACGCGGCAGGCAAGCTGTTGCCGGCAGCCGCGCGCGAGCACGGACACGTTGCTAAGCTGGCGTCATGAACAGCCTCCCGTACAACCGCGCGGACGCGTGGCAACTGCGCGGGCATACCGCCCTGGTGACCGGCGCGAGCAAGGGCATCGGCCTGGCCACGGCGCGCGAACTGGCCGGCCTCGGCGCCGACCTGCTGCTGGTGGCCCGCGACGAAGACTACCTGGAGCAGGTACGCGTCGAGCTGGCCGAGGACTTCCCCGCAGTGCAGGTGCTCGCCTGTGGCGCCGACCTGGCCGAGGCAGAGGAGCGCCTGGCGGTGTTCGACTGGATTGCCGACCTGGGCGTGCCGCTGTCGCTGCTGGTCAACAATGCCGGCGGCAACCAGAGCGCTGCCACCCTCGATTACAGCGACGAGGCCTGCCACGCGATCTTCGAGCAGAACCTGTTTTCCGCCTTCGCGATGTGCCGGCTGGCCCATCCGCACCTGGTCCAGCACGCCAATGCGGCGATCGTCAACGTCGGCTCGGTCTCGGCGGTCACCCATGTGCGCACCGGCTCGCCCTACGGCATGAGCAAGGCGGCGCTGCACCAGCTCACCCGCAACCTGGCGGCGGAGTGGGCGGTGGACGGCATCCGCGTCAACGCGGTCGCACCCTGGTACATCCGCACCCAGCGCTCGGAGCCCGCGCTGGCCGACCCGGATTACCTGGACGAGGTACTCGACCGCACGCCGCTGCGACGCATCGGCGAGCCCGAGGAGGTCGCCGCCGCGATCGCCTTCCTGTGCCTGCCGGCCGCCGGCTACGTCACCGGCCAGGTGCTGGCGGTGGATGGCGGATTCCTCTCGTACGGGTTCTGAGCCGCGGAGCGCGGCGGCGGCCTCAGAACTCCGGTTCGTGCTCCTCGGCCACCAGGCCCAGGGTGACCGCGCCTTCGCCGACATTCACCATGCCGGTGATGCTCATCGGGGCTTCCATCAGTTCGACGCCGCTTTCTTCACACGCCGCGCGCAGCTCGGCGTACCCGGGGAACTGGTCCAGCACGGCCAGGTCCCCGCCGTAGCTGACGCAGACCAACGGCACCAGCAGGCCGGCCCTGACCCGCTTGGCGGCGTAGCCGAACAGGGCTTCGGCGCCCTGCTCGAAGCCGCGCACCTTGCCCACCGGGCCGGTCTCGCCGCGGAAGCAGCGCAGGATCGGCTTGATGTCCAGTGCCGAACCCAGCATCGCGGTGAACAGGCTGACGCTGCGATCGTTCTTCTTCTTGGCACGCGCACGAATGTAATAAAGGTCGCGCGGCAGCATGTAGCCGTAGGTGTGGTTGGCGAGATCCAGCAACCGCTCGCGGATCGCCGCGGGTGCGGCGCCGGCGGCGATCATGCGGGTGGCCGCGTACACCACCGGCGCGGCGCCGGCGAAGATATTGCGGGTGTCGATCACGCGCATCATGAACGGTCCGGCAACCCCGGCCTGCTCGCGGACCTGGCGGTAGTTTTTCAGGATGGCGAAGCTCGCCTTGTTGACGTTGTCGTTGATCGGGCTGCGCGTGGCGGTGATGGTCAGGCAGAACACGCAGTCCTGTTCCAGCACCAGCTTGCCCAGGAACAACTGCTGCACGTCCTCCACCGGGCAGGGCTCGGTCTCTGCCGAATGGCTGCGGCTGCCCAGCCGGCGAGCGATGAATCGCTGCAATTCGCCGGGCTTGCGATCGTCCATGAACGTTTCGCCGTCGATCTTCACCGTGATCGGCATGACGGCGATGTTGTTCCGTTCCAGGAAGGGCTGCGACAGGTCGCAGGCCGCGTCGATTGCCAAGCCCATTCGCATCATGTCGCCCCCGCCATGAGTGACCATCAGAACATAGCACGTAGCCTGCCACACCAAGGCCGTCAGCGGAGCACGTGCGACCTTTTTGCGGTACGGCTGGCCGGGCGGTGGCGCGTCCTGCCCCTGCTTCTCGCGGCGGCCCGATGCTGTATTGCAGCATCGGGCCGCCGCGCCGCTTTTCACGGCCGAAATGCCGAAGCGGCCGCGCCAGACGGTTCAACAAAGGCTGAATGACGACGCTTCGCCAAGTGTATGATGTCGGTTCACATAGCGTTATTTGCCTGTTAGTATCGGCGCGGATCGGGAGCTCATGGGTCCGAAATCCATCGGTCTGAGAACAGGTCGGGTTGTACTTCTGGGCTGAGCGGTGCAGGCCCATGACAAAAATCAATTCGGAGGGTGTCGTAATGAAACTTGGGGTCAAGAAACTTTCTTCGGCAGTTCGCCTGGCGCTTTCGCTGGGTGCTGTCATTGCGGTCGGTGCTTCCGGCACGGCCTTCGCCCAGGACACGGGCAACCAGGATGCGGCCAACCAGCCCAGCACCCAGAAGGCACAGACGCTGCAGACGGTGGTGGTCACCGGTTCCAACATTCGCCGTGTCGACCTGGAAACCTCCAACCCGGTGGTTGTCATGGACGCGCAGGAGATCAAGGCCACTGGCGCGCTGACCGTGGGCGACCTGGTGCAGGAACTGCCCTCCGTCACCGGCGGCGTGGTCAACCCGCAGGTCAACAACGCCGGCGGCACCGGCGGCTCCTCGATCGGCCTGCGCGGCCTGGGTTCGCAGCGCACCTTGATCCTGGTTGATGGTCGCCGCGTGGTGAACACCGATCCGAACACGATCCCGGTCGACATGATCGAGCGCGTTGAAGTGCTGACCAGCGGCGCGTCCGCCGTCTACGGCTCCGACGCGATCGCGGGCGTGGTCAACTTCGTGCTCAAGAAGGACTACCAGGGCGCGCAGTTCTCGGCGACCTACGGCGAGTCCGATCGCAACGACGGCAAGTCCACCGGCTACTCCTTCACGTTCGGTCAGACCGGCGACAAGGGCAGCATCATGGGTGGCATCGACTACAACAAGACCGATGGCGTGGAGGCTTCGAACCGCGACTTCTCGAAGAACTCGGTCTCGATCACCGGCAGCCCGAACAGCGCGATCTACTCGTACATCGGCGGTTCCAGCTTCCCGGCCTACGGCAACATCCAGTTGCCGGCCGCGCTGCAGGCCCAGTACGGCTGCAAGAACGTGGCGCTGAATCCGGGTGCCAGCGGTCAGAACGTCAACACCGACTACCACTGCTTCGGCAACAGCGACAAGTACAACTACGCCACGGTCAACCTGATCCAGACCCCGCAGGAGCGCACCAGCGGCTTCATCAAGGGCACCTACAACCTGACGGATCATGTCGAGGCCTACCTGACCGCGTACCACAACAAGACGACCTCCGGCTTCCAGCTGGCCCCGTCGCTGTTCGGCGTCATCTACGGCGGTTACATCTCCAAGGACAGCTACTACAACCCGTTCGGCGTGGACTTCAACCCGGATGGCAATGACTTCCGCCTGCGCCTGGTGTCCGCCGGCAACCGTTCGGCCAACTTCGGTCTGACCACCGACCAGGTGGCGACGGGTCTGAAGGGCGACTTCGACATCTTCGACAAGAACTGGACCTGGGATGCCGGCTACAACTACGGCCATCTTTCCACGAACACCATCACCCGCGGCCTGCCCAACGTCGACCTGATGAACAAGGATCTCGGTCCGTCGTTCATGGACACCGACGGCGTCGTGAAGTGCGGCACCCCGGGCAACATCATTGCCGGCTGCACCCCGTTCAACCCGTTCAACCAGTTCGATCCGAACTCGGTCGCCGTGCTGCAGAAGATCGCCTCGCCGGCCATCAACAACCAGATCGACATCCAGAAGACCTACTCCGCCAACCTCACCGGCGGTCTGTTCGACCTGCCGGCCGGCACGGTGCAGCTCGCCCTGGGTGCGGAGTACCGCAAGGAGTACACCCACAGCACGATCGATCCGGTGCTGCTGCTCGACCCGGAAACCGGCAACTGCACCCTGGGCAGCCAGTGCAGCTCGCCCATCCAGGGTGGCTATAGCGTGAAGGAAGGCCACGCCGAGTTGTTCATCCCGGTCCTCAGCAATCTGCCGGGCATCCAGGCGCTGAACGTCACCATCGGTGACCGCTACTCCAAGTACAGCACCTTCGGCAGCACCAACAACTTCAAGTTTGCGCTGGAATACAAGCCGATCCAGGACCTGCTGCTGCGTGGCACGGTGGCCGACGTCTTCCGCGCACCGACCACGTCCGACGTGTTCGGCGCGCCGATCAGCGACGCACCGAAGCTCAGCAACGACCCCTGCGACGGCACCACCACCGCCGGCAACCCGGCCTGCGTGGGCGTGCCGACCGACGGCACCTTCGTCGACCGCGACGTGGCCCTGGGCCAGCAGAGCAAGGGCATCGCTGCCGGCTCGCAGTACTTCAACTTCCCGCTCGGTCCGGAGCAGGGTCGCTCGTTCGACTTCGGCGCGGTCTACTCGCCGAGCTGGGCTCCGGGCCTGTCGATGAGCGCGGACTACTGGCGCCTGTACCTGACCGACACGATCACCTCGATCGGTGCCCAGACGGTGCTTGACCAGTGCTATGCCGGCAACACCAAGTTCTGCCCGCTGATCACGCGCAAGCCGCTCAGCTCCAACGACCCGGGCCAGATCATCCAGATCGGCGAGCCGACCGGTAACCTGGGCCGTACCGACGCCAGCGGCGTGGACTTCTCGGTGCGCTACAAGCTGCCGCAGTTCAGCTTCGGCAACTTCGTGGTGGGCGTGGACGGCACCTACCTGACCCGTTACGACCAGCAGACGGCGCCGGGTTCGGACGCCAACGTCACCTATCATGACGCCGGTTACTTCGGCTTCTACGGTTCGCCGGAATCGGCTTCCTGCCCGAGCGGTGGCGGCGTCTGCCTGTTCCCGCGCTGGCGCGGCAAGGGCTTCGTGAACTGGAACCTGGGCAACTGGGATGCGTCCTGGCGCATGCGTTACATCGGTGGGTTCCAGATGGGCCGCGCAGTCCCGGGCTACGCCGCTTCGCCGATCCCGAGCTATCCCAACTACGTGATGAAGTTCGGTTCGACGATCTACAGCGACGTGTCGATCGGCTACAACATCGAGCCGCTCAACACCCGCGTGTCGTTCGGCGTGAACAACGTCGCCGACAAGCAGCCGCCGTTCCTGTATGCGAACAACACGCTCAACGCCAACACCGACCCCAGCGACTTCGACCTGCAGGGTCGCTACTTCTGGGGCCGCGTGGAAGTGAAGTTCTGATCGTTCGCGTCGGCTTCGGCTGACAACGTTGCAACGAGCCGCGCAGGGTTCCTGCGCGGCTCTTTTTTTGGTGCCATCGTGACCAACCAAGACATCATCGCTGCTCTGCAAACCGGCCGTCCGGACGTCGCCGAAGCGTTGTGCCGCCAGGCGCTGGCGCAAGGCGGAGACGACCCTGACACCTTGTTCCTGCTGGCTCTCGCGCTGTCGCATCAGAACAGGCGGGCCGACGCCCTGCCGGTCTACGCCCGGCTGGTGGAGCTGTGCCCCGGGGACGCGGTCCACTGGGGCAACTACGCCACCGTGCTGCGCCAGGACGGACAGCTGGCCGAGGCGGCGCGTGCCGTCGACATGGCGCTGCGGCTGGCGCCGGACAATGCGGAGCAATGGATCAACCGCGGTCTGCTGCAGTTCCACGACCGGGACTTCCTGGCGGCGCGGGACTCCCTGCTCAAGGCCACGGTGCTGGCGCCGGACTCGGTCGCGGCACGCATCCATGCCGCGCGCGCCTGCGCGGTCTGCCGCGATTACCGGGCCGACCAGCTCACCGAGCACTGGCGCGAGTGGATGCCCCTGGATGACGAGCTGCAGGCCCAACTGGCGGATCTCAAACTGGTCATGGGCGATGCCAACGCGTCGCGGGTGCTGCTGGAAGACCTTTGCGCCCGCTCCACGCCCTCACTGGGCGCGCGGTTGCTGCTGGCGGCGGTCTACGAGCGGGTCAACCAGCTCGACCGCTCGCGCGCCGTGATGCAGGAGATCAGCGCTCAGGCCGGGAAGCTCGACGACGCCCAGCGACGCGACCTTGCCCATCTGTCCGCCGCACTGGAGGCGCGCAGCGGCAATCATGCCGGCGCGCGCGAGCTGCTGGAGCAGACCGGTCCGCGCCACGACTACGATTTCGCGCACTATTTCGCGCTCGCCGAGGCTTGCGACAAGCTCGGTGACGTCGAGGCCACCCTGGCTGCGCTGGCCGAGGCGCATGCCCTTCAGGTAGAGGAGCTGAAGCAGGCGGTGCCGGCGCGATTCGAACCCGGCGCACCGCTTCTGCCGGCTGCCGTCGCCCGCGTGACGCGGGAGGATTACCAGCGCTGGCCACACCTGTCCGCCCCGGAGTCGAAGGACTCGCCCGTATTCATCGTCGGCTTCCCGCGCTCCGGCACCACCCTGCTCGAGCAGATGCTGGATGCCCATCCGACCTTGCAGTCGATGGACGAGCGGCCGTTCTTCAACCTGCTCGCCGACCAACTCGCGGACCATGGCCTGCACATGCCCGCCGATATCGCCCGGCTCGACCAGCATGCCTGCGACGAACTGCGCAAGGGCTACGTCTCCATGGTGTGCTCGAAGATCGCCCGGCGCTGGGACAGTCGCCTGGTCGACAAGAACCCGTTGAACATGCTGTGGCTGCCGATGATCCACCGCCTGTTCCCGCAAGCACGGTTCATCCTGGCCCTGCGCCATCCCTGCGACGTGCTGATCAGCAACTACATGCAGAACTATCGTGCCAGCGTGCTGGCGGCGGCCGGTGCCTCACTTGAGCGCCTGGCACAGGCCTACGTCGAGGCGATGCAGTCGTGGCTCCACCACGTCGAGGTTTTCCAGCCTTCGGTGCTGGTCTCGCGCTACGAGGACCTGGTGACCGATCCGGCGGCGCAGACGCAACGCATCGGTGATTTCCTTGGCCTGGACGATGCCTCGCCGCTGCTCGATTTCGACAGGCACGCGCGGCAGAAGGGCTACATCGCCACGCCCAGCTATACGCAGGTGATCCAGCCGGTCAACCGCAAGGGTCTGGGCCGCTGGCTGCGCTACGGCGAGGCGCTGGCGCCGGCCCAGGCGATCCTGCGGCCCATGCTCGACCACTGGGGCTACACGACGGAAGGCGGTCACTGAGCCGCATCCGCGGTCCGCGAAAAGAAGCACGCCCGTGGCTTTCGATCGCAGGTCCGGCGCGTGCACGCTCCTGCCCGCCCGAATCAGGCGCGCTGGCCTCGCGGCGGATGCCGTGCCGTTTCGGTGCAGGCTCAGTCCTCGGCGATCTGCATGAGCTCGGGCAGGAACGGCGCGTAACAGCGCCACCGATCGACCGAGTGCGTGTGGACCGGCTGGCGCGCCTGCCACAGGCTGGCGGTGCTGATCGCGTGATCGTCGTCGGTGCGTGCGACCCGGGATAGCGGCAAGCCGAGCCATTGCGTCAGCCCGTCCAGGCATGTCGTCGGGTCCGCCGTCAGCTCCTCGTAGCGGATCGTTCGCACGGCGTGCGGGTAGCGTGCCTGCCAGCCGGCCATCAATTGACGCGCGCCGCGGATGTAGGCCGCGATGTCGGCGAAGTCGCAGGAGAAATCCAGGCTGCGGTCGTGGAACGACTGCATCCACAGCGACAGCGCGATGTCGCGCGCGCGACGCTGGCACTGGATGATCCTCGCGTTCGGGAACAAGGACAGGATCAGGTCGACATGCAGGAAGTTGCGCGGCTGCTTGTCGATGAACCAGCGCGCCGCGGGCGCATCGTCCTGGCGCAGCTGTGCGGCGTATGTCGCTGCGGCGTCAGCCAGTCGTTGCCGATAATCCCCGCCCTCCGTGCCGTCGATCCGTTCGGCCAGCGCGGGCAGCCACGGCGATTCGCCGCGATGGCAGACCAGCGCATGCTCCGCCAGCTGTCGCGCCACCAGGGTGGTACCCGAACGCGGTACTCCGACGATGAACACGGGCGTCCAGCCCGGCTCGGGCTCAAGGGTGACCGCGGGCAGCCGACGCTTGCGCCGAACCTCGATGCTCCGCGCCCATCGCTTGCGCGACCAGTGCGCCTTGGCCGCGGCGCGGGAATTGGCGTCGCGCAGGAAGTGCGCTGCCTGGGCGTACTCGCCGATGTCGTCATGGGCCTTGCCCAGCGCAAACAGCAGCGACGTGCGGGCGTCGTCGTTCAACGGCGCGGCCAGGTAGCGGCGAAACAGGGCAAAGTCAGGATGACCGGCATCGGCATAGCGTTGCAGCCCCGCCAGCCCCTGCGGCACGTGCCAGTCGGGAGCCTGCGGGCTGTTGGCCGCCACGAAGGCATAGCGCTCGCGCGCCACGTCGAAGCGGCCCAGTTGCGCCTGCAGCATGCCGGCGTAGGCATGCAGCCGCGGATCGGCATTACCGGCCGCGATCTCCACCTCGGCAAGGTCCGCCGCATCGTGCTTGCGCCCGCAGTCGTCCAGCAACTCGATGGCCTGGATGCGCTGTTCGAGGTCGCCCCCGGACGCAGGGAACGCACCGCGCATCACGTCGGCGACCGCGCGCATGCGGCCCTGGCCCTTCAGCAGCCGCGCCAGCGCGAAACTGCTGGCCAACTGCGCCGAGGGTTCCGCCAGCAGCGCCCGCAGCAGCTCTTCGGCGGCGCGGGCGTCGCCACGCTGGAGCAGCAGGCCCGCCTGCGCCTGACGCAATGCAGTGGAGCGGGGATGGGCCTGCAGTGCATGCTGCAGCATGTTCCACGTGCAGCGGTCGCGTTCCAGCATCAGGCGCTGGATCAGCGCCAGCCACTCGGCGTCGGTGGCGTCAGTCCAGGCCTGGAGCAGCAGCTTGCCGTCGTCCGGCGTCGACGCGGCCCGCCGCAGATGTTCGGTCAAGGCCTGTTCGCGCCGGGCGGCGACTGAACCGGGCTTGTCGGTCGCGCTCATCCCGGCTCAGTGGACCGCGGACTTCCACGGCGCCAACCCGAGCGCCCGGCGCAGCGGATCGAGCAGCTCGGCGTAAGCCGCGGTGTGCGCGGTGTCGCGCCGCAGCGGCTGACGCACCTGGCTGGCGCTGGGCGAGCGCACCTCGCGGCTGCTTTCGTGGAAGCGTTCGCAAGCCTCCTCGTAGGGCAGGTCGCAGAAATCCAGCAGCGCGCGGATATGCTGCGGCGGATCGGCCTGCAGATCCTCGTGGCGGAACTCCAGCACGTGCTGCGGATGCAGCCGCTGCCAATGCGTGAGGCTG
The DNA here is from genome assembly GCF_052978325.1 of Rhodanobacter sp. UC4443_H10. Taxonomy (NCBI): domain Bacteria; kingdom Pseudomonadati; phylum Pseudomonadota; class Gammaproteobacteria; order Lysobacterales; family Rhodanobacteraceae; genus Rhodanobacter; species Rhodanobacter sp. UC4443_H10. The sequence goes on from NZ_CM129668.1 coordinate 3,041,940, forward strand.
CGATCGAAATCGCCCCAGAAGCTGGCCAGATCGTCGAAGTCGCGGGTGTACTCGTTGTTCTCCAGGCGTTGCCGGTAGCACGAGAAGCAGGTCTCGAGCGGATCGCGCCGACAGCCGATGATGCGTGCCTGCGGCAGCATGGCGCGGATCGCGCCGGCATAGATCCAGTTGCTGGGGAGCTTGTCGGTGAACATCGGACGATGGCGCCGCCAGTGTGCGGTCCGCTCGAGGTAACGCTGGCCCAGTCGCTGCCAGTCGGCCGGCTGCATGGCTTTCACCCACTGCGGGAAAGGTTGTCCGCGCCGACGCGATTCCTCGGCCAGCACCTGCGGGAGGTCGGACAGCTCGCCGGCGCCCTCCACCCGGGAATGCGAGGCGAGGATCTGCTCGACCAGGGTGGAGCCGGAGCGCGGCAGGCCGACGATGAAGATCACCTCCCTTCCCAGCTCGCCGGGCGCGCCTTCGGGCGGCGGGTCGAACGCCTGGTTGAGCGCCGTCACGCTGGCGGAGAACGCGCCGCGATCCCAGTGCCGGCGGCGTCGCGCCAGGTTGTTGGCCTGCTCGATGGCCCGCAGGGCGGCTGCCGGGTGACCATGATCGTGCAGCGCGGCGGCCAGCGCGAAGCCGGTCGCGATCAGGTCGTCGTCGCTGTTGCGCCGGTCCTGCAGCGTCGCCTGCATGCTGGCGATGTCTTCCTCGCTGAACTGGCCGCTGCGCAGGTCGGCCAGGCCCCACCATGCCATGCCCGCGCCGGGGTTCTCGGCCAGCACGCGCCGATACTCGGCCGCGGCCTCGCCAGCACGACCCTGCATGCGCAGGATGTCGGCAAGCAGCGCACGTGCCTGCATGTGGCGCGGTTCCAGCTCTACGGCGCGTTGCAGCGCCGCGGTGGCCTCGTCGTTGCGCACCGAGCGCGTCAGCATCACGCCCAGGTTGTACCAGGCCATGCCCAGCGTCGGCTGCAGCTCGCAGCTGCGCCGCAGCGATTCGATTGCCGCGTCGTAATCGCCCGCCTGGCCTTGCAGGCTGCCCAGCGTGTTGTGGTAGACCGGGTCGTCGGGCCGCATGGCCATGGCGTCGCGCATGACGGCGATGGCGTCGCGGTGCTGACCGCGCATGCCGAGGATGCCGGCGTGCATGCGCAGGATTTCCGGATGGTGCGCCTCGTTGCGCTCGATGCCCGCCAATTGCCGCATCGCCTCTTCCACGCGTCCCGCGTCGAGCGACTCGCCCGCCGCGACGACGCGGCGGGCGGTGGTCGGGGTAAGTCCATCCAGCCGCGTTGCCATGCTTTCTCCACGATCCGGTTGGGGTGAGCCGTGGCCGAAGGCGCGTCCAGCGCAGTCCGGCTGCCACCATCGAGCGGCAATGAACGCGTATTATGCCCGTTTGGCTCCCGCCCCGTGCTGGCGCACGGCAGCACTCCAAGGCACTGTTCCATGGACATGACCCACCCGCTGACTCCCGAAGCCTGCCGCCGCGCCGCCCACGAGCGGTTGCAACGGCGTGACCCGGAAACGGCCGAGCAGTTCTTCCGTCACCTGCTGGAACTGCTGCCGCACGATGTCGAGGCGCTCAGTTTCCTGGCCAGCCGCCATTACGCGCGCGGCGAGCTGGTTCCGGCGAGGGATCTGTCATTGCACGCTGTCGCGCGGGAACCGGAGCGGGTCGACCTGTTGCAGCTGCTGGGGGCAGTGCAACTGGCCAATGGCGATTTCGGCGACGCCGCCGGCACGCTGCAGCGCAGCCTGCAACTGGCGCCGCAGGCATTTGTCGCGAGGCTGCAGCTGGGCGTGGCCCAGGAACAGCTCGGGCGCGCGCACGATGCGCTGGTGACCTGGTACACCGCCATCCGCACGGCGCAGAACCAGGGCCGCTGGACGAACGACCAGACCACCGCACCGGCCGTGCGCGAGCTGGTGAAGTACGCCATCAACTACGTGAACCGCGAACGTCGCCGCCTGTTCAGCGAGGTGCTGGAGCCGCTGCGCGATCGTTACGGCGCGTCGGAGCTGACCCGCGTCGAGCAAAGCCTTTCGATCTATCTTGGCGAGCAGCCGGCGAACATCCCCGACGCCCGCCAGCAGCCGAAATTCCTCTACTTCGCCGGCGTGCCGAGCCAGCCCTACTACGAGCGCTCGCGTTTCCCGTGGCTGGAAGCGCTCGAGCAGGCAACCGGCGATATTCGGGGCGAACTGGAAGAGCAACTGGGCGCAGCGCGCGATCTCGAACCCTTCCTGGGCACGTCCGCCGGCCCGGCGACCGGCGAGATGCTGAAGTCGTGGGGCAAGGACGATGCGGCGTGGGACGCGTACTTCTTCTACCGCCACGGCAAGCGCTACGACGACCATTGCGCGGCTTGCCCGATCACCGCCGGCATCCTCGACCGGTTGCCACTGGTGCGCATCCGCGACCACGCGCCGGAGACGCTGTTCTCGGTGCTGCGGCCTGGCACGCACATCCTGCCGCATCGCGGGGTCACCAACACCCGGCTGGTCACCCATCTGCCGCTGATCGTGCCGGACCATTGCGCCATCAACGTCGGTGGCCAGGAGCATGTCTGGCAGCCCGGCAAGTGCGTGACGTTCGACGACACCTTCCTCCACGAGGCTTGGAACCGCAGCGGCGAAACCCGCGTGGTGCTGATCCTGGACAGTTGGAACCCCGACCTGAGCGAGGCCGAGCGGGCCGCGGTGACCGACCTGGTCGAGGCGATCAGCGATTTCAACGACGCCACCGCCCCGCCTGCGCAAGCCTGATGGGGTCCGGCCGCCCGGGCCGGCGCAGAGCCGGCCGGGTGGGCGAAGGCGTGCTTACTTCGCGCCGGGGAAGGTCAGGCTGAGTCCCTCGCCCTGCACGGTGGAAACCCAGTCGATCACGATGCCGCGCGCGCGCTGGGCGCTGGCGGGGTCGAAATGCACTTCCAGTCCGTTGGACTGCGTCACCACGTCATGTTCGCCGGCCGGTGCCAGCTGAAAGCCGGCGCCGTGATCCGGGCCGATTTCCAGGTGCAGGACCATGCCTTGCGCATTGGCCGTGCCCTGGCGGATCGCCTCGGCGGCGGCATCGGTGATGGTGATTTCCGGCGGGGTGCGATCCGGTGCCGGCATGCCGAACACCGCATGCAGCTCGCCGCTGCGGTACATCTGGCTGATGATGTCGGCGCCGCCGATCAGCTCGCCCTCGACGTACAACTGCGGAATCGTCGGCCAGTCGCCGTAAAGCTTGATGCCCTCGCGGATGCCCGGGTCGTCCAGCACGTTGACCGTGTGGTAGTCCGGCAGCAGTTCGTTGAGCGTGTTGGTGGCGGAGGCGGAGAAACCGCACATCGGCTGGTGGCGGTCGCCTTTCATGAACAGCACCACGCGGTGCTCCTTGAGCAGGCTCTCGATGCGTTCGCGGGTGGTGCTGTCCAGTGACATGAGGGACTCCAAGCAAAGGGTAATGATACGCCGGGGAGATGACGCCGCGCAGCGAGGCTTTCAAGCTTGCCGCATCAGCGCCGCGCGGGCGGCCGGCGCGATCGCTTCCACCCACAGCGCGTATTGTTCCGCCGACGGATGCAGGCCGTCCGCGGCGACCAGCCCGGGGTGTCGGCGCGAGATCGGGGTGATGTCGACGAAGCGGGCGCCATGGCTCGTGGCCAGCTCGCGTGCGCGCGCGTTGAAATCGTCCAGTTCGCGGGCGATCCGCGCGGGATCGCGGCCTTGGTCGCGGGCGAAGGGGGTGACGCCCCAGTCCGGGATGGACACCACCAGCACCCGCCCGGCGCGCCCGTCGGCCAGCGCGATGGCGCGTTCGAGCAGGACGGCGAACTGCTCCGCGTACTCCTCGATGCTGCGGCCGCGATATTGGTTGTTGACGCCGATCTGCAGGGTGACCAGATCGTAGGGCGGCGCCAGCGCGGCCTGGTCCATGCCTCGTGCCAGCTCGTCGGTGGTCCAGCCGGTGACGGCCACGAGGCATGGCTCGTCGACCGCCACGCCGCCGCGGCGCAGCTGCTGCGCCAGCACCGCGGGCCAGCACGCGTTCGCGGCCACGGCTTCGCCGACGGTGTAGGAATCGCCGAGCGCGAGGTGACGCAGCGGCGAGCGGGATGCGGGCATCGACAAGCCTCAGGCCGCGACGACGGCGTTGTCCGCCTGTTCGCGCGCCATCCGCTGCAGCACCTGCTCGATCCGCACGAACACCTCGCGCAGCTGCGCGGGCGGCGGCAGCAGGGTCAGCCGGAAGTGGCGACTGCGCGACACGTTGAAGCTGCTGCCGGGCACCACCAGCACCGACTCCTCTTCGAGCAGGCGCAGGGCGAAGGATTCGTCGTCGAACTGCGGGATGCGTTCGGCGCGCACCGCGGGAAACGCATACAACGCGCCGGCCGGCGCCACCAGGTCGAGGTGTTCGCTGGCGGCGACTCCCTGCAGCACCGCCGCGCGCGCCTCGTGCAGGCGCCCGCCCGGCGCGGTCAGGGCGCCGATCGTCGGCGCGTCCTGCAAGGCGGGCGGCACCGCCCACTGCGCGGTCACGTTGGCGCACAGACGCAATGCGGCCAGCAGTTGCAGCGCGTCGCGATACACCGACGTTCCCGCGGGCGCGCCGGACAGGCTCATCCAGCCGACCCGATAGCCGCAGGCGCGATGCACCTTGCTGAGCCCGCCGAAGCTCAGGCAGGGCAATTCACCGGCGACTTCCGCCAGTGGCTGGAAGTGCGCGCCGTCGTAGAGGATCTCGTCGTAGATTTCATCGGCGAGCAGCAACAGGCCGTGCCGCGCTGCGACTTCGGCCAGCCGCTGCAGCAGCTCGCGCGGATAGACCGCGCCGGTCGGGTTGTTGGGGTTGATGAGTACCAGCGCGCGGGTGCGCGGGGTGACCAGCGCCTCCACCTCGTCCGGGTCGGGCAGGTGGCCGCGGCTGGCCGGGCAGCGGTAGTACTGCGGCCGTCCGCCGTTGAGGATGGTGGCCGCGCTCCACAGCGGGTAGTCCGGGCTCGGCAGCAGCACCTCGTCGCCGGGCTGCAGCAGAGCCCGCAAAGCCAGGTCGATCAGTTCGCTGACCCCATTGCCGATGAAGATGCGCTCGGGCTGCACGTGCCGCGCTCCGCGGCTGCGTTGCTGCGCGGCGATCGCCTCGCGCGCCGCTTCCAGTCCCTGCTCGTGGCCGTAGGCGTCGCTCTCGTGCAGGTGGCTGGCGATCGCCTCGCGCAGGTGCGCCGGCGCCTCGAAGCCGTAGCGGCCGGGGTTGCCGATATTCAGCTTGATGATGTCGCGTCCGGCGGATTCCAGCTCGCGGGCACGGCGGGTCAGCGCACCGCGGATCTCGTAGCGCACGTCTGCCAGGTGCGCACTGGGGATGATCGGAGCCAACGCCTGGGTTCCTTTGCGGGTGGGAAACGGCGCGAACGCCGGCGACGTGGATGCTAGCAGCGTGATGCAGTGCAGCGCGAGCCGATCGGCGGGCGCGACGCTGGCCATCGTCGGGCCGTGGCCGGGCAGGGCATAATCGCCCCACCATGCCAGGCAAGCCTCGCCATGAGTGATGTCGAAACGATCGAGCGGCTGCGGCATATCGGCTGGCGCGGCGACCGCCTGCCGGCCGGCGGCCTGCGCCTGGCGCGGGTGGTGGCGCAGCATCGCGCCGGTTATGAACTGCACGATGGCCACGCACTGTTCGGCGCGCAGCCGGACGGCCGCTTCCTCAAGCGCGGCATCGACCCCGCCGAGCGACCGGTGGTGGGCGATTTCGTGGAGGTGGCCGACGGCACGCCGCCGCACATCGTCAGCGTGGGAGCGCGCCGCAGCATGTTGTCGCGCGCCGCCGCGGGCGAGCGCTACGAGCGCCAGCTGATCGCCACCAATGTCGACTACGTGCTGGTGCTGACCGGGCTGGACGGCGACTTCAACCCCGCCCGCATCGAGCGCTACCTGTCGCTGACCGAAGGCTCCGGCGCGCAGCCGGTGGTGCTGCTGAGCAAGCTGGACAAGCACGAGGATGCGGCGGCGAAGGTCGCCGCGCTGCGCGCGCGCCTGCCGCAGGACACGCCGATCCATGCGCTCAACTGCAAGGACCCCGCCAGCGCGCAGGAGCTGGCGCGCTACCTGCAGCCGGGTGACAGCGCGGTGCTGGTGGGCTCCTCCGGCGCCGGCAAATCGACGTTGACGAATACCTTGTTCGGCACCGCGACCATGGCCACCGCCGCCGTGCGCAGCCACGACAGCCGCGGTCGCCACACCACCACCCACCGCGCGCTGCTGCAGTTGCCCTCGGGCGGTTGCCTGATCGACACCCCCGGCATGCGCGAGCTGAAACTGACCGGCGAGGAGCAGCTCGACCTGTTCGCCGACATCGAGGCGCTCGCCGAGCAGTGCCGCTTCGCCGATTGCGGCCACGGCAGCGAGCCCGGTTGCGCGGTGCAGGTGGCGCTGGACACCGGCGAGCTGAGCGCCGAGCGCTGGCGCAGTTATCTCAAGCTGCACGACGAGCGCGAGGAACAAGCCGCCACCCTCGAAGCGCGATTGCGCCGTCAGCGCGGCGGCCGCCCGCTGGAGCCGCCGCGCGGCCACCGCGTCAAGCGCGAGCGGGAGTAGTTCGATGGCGCGCGGGGGCGGCCCGGGAAGAATTCGCGCCGACGGTGCGCGGCGTGCCGGGGTCTCGCGATGAACGCGGCCATTGCACCGGAGCTGCAACGCTACGCGGCGCTGGACCAGCGCTTGCTGGCGGCGGTGCGCGGCATCCACATATTGCCCACGGTGGCGTGGCCCGCGTCGCTGGAAAACCGCATGATCGAGGCCTACGGCCAGGGCCGCTTCAGCCTGCCGGCGGTGTCCTACCAGGTGCCCGGACTGGCGGCGGCGCGCACCGAACTGGCGGCGATCGAGACGGCGGCGGTGGAGGTCGGCGCGGGCGATCCGCTGGGCGAGTACCTGCGCCGCACCGCCGAGTCCTGGCAGGTCGCCGCGCAGATGCTCGAAGCGGTGGGTACGGCCGGCGTGACCGCGCCGTCGATCGCGCTGTACGGCAAGCCGGACGACCGCATCCCCGGCAGCCAGCGCAGCAACCTGGATGCCGCGCGCTATTTCGTCGAGCTGTCCGACGAACTGGGCGCCGACCTGCTCGCCGACGACGGCGGCGACATCGACGCGGAGGTGCTGCGCGCGGCGCTGGCCGAGACGCTGGATGTCTTCTTCGGCGACGGCACGATCCGCGTCGAGGTCGATCCCGAGCTCACCGCCAAGGCCGCCGCCGGCGCCACCCGCATCCGCCTGCGCGGCGGCGCCAGCTTCAGCCAGTACGACCACCACCAGTTGCTGGCGCACGAGGCCTTCGTGCATTCGCTGACCGCGCTGAACGGCCGGCGCCAGCCGTTGCTGGCGTCGCTGGGGCGCACCTCGCCGCGGGTCACCGCCACCCAGGAAGGGCTGGCGGTATTCGCCGAGCTGATGTCGGGGGCGATCGACATCGCCCGGCTGAAACGCATCAGCCTGCGCATCGTGGCGATCGACATGGCACTGGGCGGCGCCGATTTCGTCGAGGTCTATCGCTACTTCCATGCGCGCGGGCAGAGCGTGGCCGACAGCTTCCACTCGGCGCAGCGGGTGTTCCGTGGCGTGCCGCCGGGCGGCGGCGCGGTGTTCGCCAAGGACAACGTCTACCTGTCCGGCCTGCTCACCGTGCACACGTTCTTCCGCTGGGCCCTGCGCCAGCGCCGGCTGGATCTGCTGCGCTATCTGTTCGCCGGCAAGCTGGCGCTGCACGACGTGATCAGCCTGCAGCCGCATTTCGCCTCCGGCGCGATCGTGCCGCCGCGCTGGCTGCCGCCATGGATGCAGCACGTGCACGGGCTGGCCGGAAAGCTGGCGTTCTCGGTGTTCATCAACGGCATCCACATGGATCGGGTGCGCGAGGACGACCTGCTGCCGGGCGCGTGAGGGCGCCGGGCGTGGGCCAGCGACGCAGGCCCAGGTGCTAACATTCTCGCCAGCCATCCGCGCTCGCGCGATGGCGCCCACTCACTGGAAAAAAGCCCCTCCCATGGCCCTCCCCGAAGAACTGCGCCTCGCCGCGCTGGAGTATCACCGTCATCCGCGGCCGGGCAAGATCAAGATCACCCCGACCACCGCCCTGCTGACCCAGCGCGACCTGTCGCTGGCGTATTCGCCGGGCGTGGCGGCGGCGTGCGACGCGATCGTCGAGGACCCCGCGACGGCGGCGGAGTACACCGTACGCTCCAACCTGGTGGCGGTGATCACCAACGGCACCGCGGTGCTTGGTCTGGGCGACATCGGGCCGCTGGCGGCCAAGCCGGTGATGGAAGGCAAGGGCATCCTGTTCCAGAAGTTCGCCGGCATCGACGTGTTCGACATCGAGATCGACGAGAACGACCCGGACAAGCTGGTCGAGATCATCGCCAGCCTGGAGCCCACCTTCGGCGGCATCAACCTGGAGGACATCAAGGCGCCGGAGTGCTTCATCGTCGAGCGCAAACTGCGCGAGCGGATGAAGATCCCGGTGTTCCACGACGACCAGCACGGCACCGCGATCATCGTCGGCGCCGCCCTGGTCAATGCGCTGGAGGTGGTCGGCAAGAACATCGCGGACATCAAGCTCGCCACCACCGGCGCCGGTGCAGCCGGCATCGCCTGCCTCGACATGCTGGTGGCGCTGGGCGTGCGGCCGGAGAACATCCTCGCGTTCGACCGCGAGGGCGTGATCCACACCGGCCGCAGCAACCTCGACCCGGACAAGGCGCGCTACGCGCGCGACACGCCCAAGCGCAGCCTGGCCGAGATCGTGGCGGGGGCGGACGTGTTCCTGGGCCTGTCCGCCGGCGGCATCCTCAAGCCGGAGATGGTCGCCACGATGGCCGAGCGCCCGGTGATTCTGGCGCTGGCCAACCCGAACCCCGAGATCACCCCGGAAGACGCCAAGGCGGTGCGGCCGGACTGCATCATCGCCACCGGCCGTTCGGATTATCCGAACCAGGTCAACAACGCGCTGTGCTTCCCCTACATCTTCCGCGGTGCGCTGGACGTGGGCGCCACCGTGATCAACGAGGCGATGAAGACCGCCTGCGTGCGCGCGATCGCCGCGCTGGCACGCATGGAGGCCTCCGACCTGGGCAGTGCCTACGGCGGCGAGATCCCCTGTTTCGGCCCGGAATACCTGATCCCGCGCCCGTTCGACCGGCGCCTGCTGGTGATGCTGGCGCCCGCGGTGGCGCAGGCGGCGATGGATTCGGGCGTGGCCACCCGGCCGATCGTGGACATGGACGCCTACAAGGAGAAACTCGGCCAGTTCATCTACCGCACCGGCCTGCTGATGAAGCCGGTGTACGAGCGCGCCCGCGCCGATCCCAAGCGGGTGGTGTACGCCGAGGGCGAGGAGGAGATCGTGCTGCGCGCGGTGCAGACGGTGATCGACGAGCGCATCGCGCGGCCGATCCTGATCGGCCGCCCGGACGTGATCGACACGCGCATCCAGCGGCTGGGCCTGCGCATGCGCGCCGGCGTGGATTTCGAGCTGACCAACATCCACGACGACCCGCGCTTCAACGACTACTGGCAGCAATACCACGCCATGACCGAACGGCGCGGGGTCAGCCCGGCGGCGGCGAAGAACCTGCTGCGATCGCGGCCGACCCTGATCGCCGCGATGATGGTCGAACGCGGCGAGGCGGACGCCATGATCTGCGGCATCGTGGGTCGCTACCACAAGAAACTCGGCTACCTGCGCAGCGTGTTCGGGCTCGACCCGGGCGTGTCGTGCACCTCGGCGATGAGCGGCGTGATCAACGACAAGGGCGCGTGGTTCTTCCTCGACACCCACGTGCAGGTCGATCCCACCGCCGAGCAGATCGCCGAGGCGACGCTGCAGGCCTGCTACCGGCTGAAGAACTTCGGCATCGAGCCCAAGGTGGCGCTGCTCTCGCACTCCAACTACGGCAGCCACGACAACCCCAGCGCGGCGAAGATGCGCAAGGCCTGGCAGATCCTCAAGGCGCGCGCGCCCAAGCTGGACATGGACGGCGAGATGCAGGCCGACACCGCCTGGGACGAGGCGCTGCGCCTGCGCATGTTCCCGCACACCACGCTCAGCGGCCGCGCCAACCTCTACGTGATGCCGAACCTGGACGCGGCCAACATCGCCTACAACATCGTACGGGTGATGACCGACGGCGTCTCGATCGGGCCGATCCTGATGGGCGTCAACCGCTCCGCGCACATCCTCACGCCAGCCTCCACCGTGCGCCGCATCGTCAACATGACCGCGGTGGCCGCGGTCGATGCACAGATCCGCGCCGCGCAGGGCAGCCGGCGCGGTTGATGGGCTGATCGTGTGGCGGTGATGTGCCGACTCTTCGCGCCGGGGCGGCGGCAGCCGCGCCGTCCCACTCATGTGGCCATGATGCAATGACACCTGTTCGCACGTTCATGTGGCAGGTTTCCACAGGAAACACGATGGCAAAATTTCACTTCGTTGAAGACTACGAACGTCTGGTCAGGCGATTGCGTTGGAAATATTCGCTGGACGAGGCGATGAGCCGTGCCGTAGGAGGTGGGGGTTACGAGCAAATCGGCCAGATCGAGGCGGACATTGTCGCCCATGCCGGTCTGCGCGATGGTCAATCTCTGGTGGACCTGGGCTGCGGCAGTGGTCGCCTTGCCGCGGCGCTTGGGCGAAAAATGTCCATCGAGTATTGCGGCATCGACGTCGTCAAAGCGTTGCTGAGATATGCAAAGAAGAAATCGCCGAAGAATTACCGTTTCATCCTGAACCGTTCACTTGCGGTACCTCTGCCGGACGCATCTTGCGACATGGCAACGGCATTCAGCGTGTTTACTCATCTGTTGCATCACGAAAGTTACATCTACCTGGAGGAACTGCACCGCGTGGTTCGCCCGGATGGAGTGGTGATATTTTCGTTCCTGGAGTTTTCCGAGCCGGATCACTGGGCGCAGTTCAAGGCCACGGTCGATGTGCAACGCTCGGCAACGCTGCCGCACCTCAACCAGTTTCTGGAACGTTCGCAGATCGAGTTGTGGGCGGACAAACTCGGTTATCACGGCCTGAGGTTTGTCGGCAGCACCGAGGCACCTTGGAGAACCTCTTCGGCGCTGGGTCAGAGCATAGCGATCCTGCAGAGATAGCCGGATGTTCGGCTTTCGTGGCTTGTGCCGGCGCTCATACGCTGACGCATGGACCATTATTTGGCTGGCACCCGCCCAGACCGCTAAACTAAGCCGTTGTCGCGCCGCGGCCCCGGCGGCGCGAACCTTTTGCAGGCACACCCCACGGTGCCGTGGAGAACCCCGATGGACCAGCTCGACGAAATCCTGGACCAGGATCTTGACCCCACCGAAACCCGCGAGTGGATCGATTCGCTCGATGCGGTGATCCAGCACGACGGTACCGAGCGCGCGCATTACCTGCTGGAGAAGATGGTCGACACCACCCGTCGCTCGGGTGGCTACCTGCCGTTCAACCCGACCACCGAATACGTCAACACGATCCCGCCCGGGATGGAGGCCAAGAGCCCCGGCGATGCGGCGATGGAGTGGCGCATCCGCTGCCTGATCCGCTGGAACGCGATGGCGATGGTGGTGCGCGCCAACCGCCGGCCCGGTTCGCTGGGCGGCCACATCGCCAGCTTCGCCTCCTCGGCCACGCTGTACGACGTGGGCTTCAACCATTTCTGGCGCGCCCCCAGCGCCGACCACCCCGGCGACCTGATCGGCTACCAGGGCCACATCAGCCCCGGCATCTATGCGCGCTCCTTCCTCGAAGGCCGCATCAGCGAGGAGCGGCTCGACCTGTTCCGCGCCGACGTGGTCGGCGGCGAGCAGTCGCTCACCTCCTATCCACACCCGTGGCTGATGCCGGACTACTGGCAGGTGCCCACCGTGTCGATGGGGCTGGGTCCGATCCAGGCGATCTACCAGGCGCAGTTCTTCCGCTACCTGGAGAACCGCGGCCTGATACCCAAGACCGACCGCAAGATATGGTGCTTCCTCGGCGACGGCGAAGTGGACGAGCCGGAATCGCTGGGCGCGATCTCGCTGGCCGGCCGCGAAGGCCTGGACAACCTGATCTTCGTGATCAACTGCAACCTGCAGCGGCTGGACGGCCCGGTGCGCGGCAACGGCAAGATCATCCAGGAGCTGGAGGGCGTGTTCCGCGGCGCCGGCTGGAACGCCATCAAGGTGATCTGGGGCAGCTACTGGGATGCGCTGCTGGCGCGTGACAAGGACGGCACGCTGCGCAAGCTGATGATGGAAACCGTGGACGGCGAATACCAGGCCTGCAAGGCCTTCGGCGGCGCCTACACGCGCGAGCATTTCTTCGGCAAGTACCCGCAGACCCGCGAGATGGTGGCCAACTTCAGCGATGACGACGTCTGGCGCCTGAATCGCGGCGGCCACGATCCGCACAAGGTCTACGCCGCCTACCACGCGGCGGTGAACACCAAGGGCATGCCCACGGTGATCCTGGCCAAGACGGTGAAGGGTTACGGCATGGGCATCGGCTCGGGCGAGGCGGAGAACCCCACCCATCAGCAGAAGAAGATGACCGGCGATGCCGTGCGCACGTTCCGCGATCGTTTCCAGATTCCGGTGCCCGACGACAAGCTGGACAGCGTGCCGTACTACCACCCCGGCCCGAACTCGCCGGAGGTGGAATACATGCTGGAACGCCGTCGCGCGCTGGGCGGCTTCCTGCCGCAGCGCCGCCGCCGCACCGACGTGCCGTGCAAGGCGCCGGAGTTGTCCGCGTTCGAGCAGATCACCAAGGGCAGCGGCGAGCGCGAGATCTCCAACACCATGGCGCTGGTGCGCGGCATGAACCTGTTGCTGCGCGACAAGCAGCTTGGCCCGCGCGTGGTGCCGATCGTGGCCGACGAGGCGCGCACCTTCGGCATGGAGGGCATGTTCCGGCAGATCGGCATCTACGCGCCGTTCGGCCAGAAGTATCGTCCGCAGGATGCCGACCAGCTGCTGTACTACCGCGAGGCGCAGGACGGCCAGGTGCTGCAGGAAGGCATCTCCGAGGCTGGCGGCGTGTCGGCGTGGATCGCGGCGGGCACCAGCTATTCGCTGTCCAACCAGCCGATGCTGCCGTTCTTCATCTACTACTCGTTCTTCGGCTTCCGGCGCATCGGCGACCTGATCTGGGCCGCTGGCGACCAGCGCGCGCGCGGCTTCCTGGTCGGCGCCACCGCCGGCGCCAGTTTCCCCGGCGAAGGCCTGCAGCATTCGGACTGTGCCTCGCACCTGATGGCCGGCACCTTCCCCAACTGCCGCGCCTACGACCCGACCTGGTCGTACGAGGTGGCGGTGTTGCTGCACCACGGCGTCAAGGAGATGTACGAAGAGCAGCAGGACGTCTTCTATTACATCACCACCACCAACGAGAACTATGTCCACCCGGACATGCCCGAGGGCTGCTACGACGGCATCGTCAAGGGCATGTATCTGTTCCGGGACTCGGGATTGGGGAATCGGGATTCAGGCAAGGGCAAGAGCAAGGGCAAGAACGGCGCGCCGTGCGTGCAGCTGATGGCGGCGGGCGGTTCGCTGATCGAGGCGATTGCGGCGGCCGAGCTGCTGGATGCCGACTTCGGCGTGAAGGCCGACATCTGGTCCTGCCCCAGCTTCAGCGAACTGTCGCGCGACGGCTTCGACTGCGAGCGCTGGAACCGCCTGCATCCGGAAGCGAAGCAGCGCGTGCCGCACGTCACCGCCAACCTGGCCGGGCGCGACGGCCCGGTGATCGCCGCCAGCGAATACGTGCGCGGCGTGGTCGACCAGGTGCGCGCTTTCGTGCCCGAGGGTCGCTCGTTCACCGCCCTGGGCGCCGACGGCTATGGTCGCTCCGATACCCGCGAGCACCTGCGCGAGTTCTTCGAGATCAGCCGCTACTGGATCGCCCACGCCGCGCTGGCCGCGCTGGCAAAGGAAGGCAAGGTCAACGCCAAGGACGTCAGCCGCGCGATCAAGGAGTACAAGCTCGATCCGGACAAGCCCAATCCGCTGACCGTGTGATCGCCCGCGATACGGGCCGGGGAAGCCGCCTTTCGGGGCGGCTTTTTCTTGCGCGCTATTTCGCCAGCGCCTGCTGGATCGCTTCCAGTGCGTGGCCGCGGGTCTCGATGCCGCGCCGGGCGAGCATCGCCGCGGCGACCGCCATCGGCAGCGCGATCAGCAGCGCCGACAGCGCGAAATGCTCGAACAACCCGGCCACGCCGACCACCGCGCCGAGGATGCCGCCGAACTTCGAGCCGCCGGCGATCAGCCCGGCACCGCTGCTGCGCAGGTGCGCGGGATAGATCTCCGCCGCGTACGGGATCAGCGTGGCGATCACCCCGCTGATACTCAGCAGCAACAGCACCGTGGCGGTGGTGGTCAGCGCCGGCGAGCGCAACTGCATGGCCCCAATCATGCAGAACAGCAGCAGCGCCGCGGCGGTCAGCGCGATGAACAGCACCAGCGTGCGGATGCTGCTCCAGCGCTGGTAGCCCCACACCACCAGGCCGATGCCGGGCAGGGCGAGGATCGCCGAGCGCGCCAGCAGCGCCGCGCTGGCCTGGGCGTCGACGCCCAGCGTGACCAGGTTCGCCGGCAGCCACAGCAGGAAGCCGAAGTTGGCCAGGCCCCAGGCGACGGCGCAGGTCAGCAGGCCCCAGGTGATCGCCGCGTGGCGGCCACGCAGCAACTGGCGCATGCCGACGCGCGCCGCGATCGTCGGCGCGACGACCACGTCGGCACTCAAGGCGTCGGTCGATGCCGCCTGGCCCGAGAAGCGGCGCAGCACCGCGCGCGCCTGGTCCTCCAGGCCACTCAGCGCGAGAAAGCGCGGCGACTCGGGAATGTAGCGGTTGAGCAGCACGATCAGCGCACCGGTGGGCAGGTTCAGCAGCCACAGCGAGCGCCAGCTGTAGGTCGGCTCGAACAGCGTCGCCGCGCCGGAAGCGAGCAGGTAGCCGGCCGAGGTGCCGACGCCGCCGAGCGCCACCAGCAACCAGCCGCGATGGCGGGTGGGGATGGTCTCGGCCATCAGGGTGAAGGTGATCGGCAACATGCCGCCGGCGGCGGCGCCCATCATGAAGCACATCACCAGGTTGCCGCCGAACGCCGGCATCGCGCCGCAGATGGCCGTGCCCATGAACATCAGCGCCGACAGCAGGATCGCCGCGCGGCGGCCGAACAGATCGCCCAGCCGGCCCCACACCACCGAGCCGACCACGGTGCCGGTCAGCGCCGACAAGGCCAGGAAGCCCGCGGTGGAACCGCTGATGCCGTACTCGGCCGCCATGCCCGGCATCGCGAAGCCGATCGTGGCCGGCTTCATCACGTCCACCGCCAGCGCGACGGTGAGCACACCGACCAGCTTCCAGTGCTCGCGGTTGAGCGGCACGTTGTCGGCGACGTGGAACGACACCGCGCCGCGATCCGGATGGGCGGTGCGGCGCATCTGCTCCATCCGCGGCATCAGCCCGTAGGCCGCCAGCAGCACGCCCAGCGGCACCAGCGCCATGCCGGCGAGCATCAGGCCGTCCATCGGCATGCCGGCGAGCCGGTAGTGCATCGGCGCGGCCATCGCCAGCATCGGCAGATGCGCCAGCACGCCGGCGATCACCGCGGCACAGCCAAGCCAGAATGCGACCGGGTGATGGAAAGTGAGATCGGTGCGAGCCATGCGACGACCGCCGGAAGGGCAAGTCGCAGCTTAGCAGCGACTCGGCGGCATGCCGCCACGACGCCGGCCATTACCGGTGCCGGGGCGGCTTGCGCGTGGTTCAGTGGTTCATTCGTCGTCGCTGCGGAATGCGCGACGCAACAGCAGGAACGCGCCGATGGTGCCGGCGATGATCGCGACCGTGGCCACCGGATGCCGCTGCACCTGGCGGCGTGCGCGGCGATAGCGGTAGTTCGCCTCGTCGGCGAGATCGCCGGCGACGCGCGTCAATTGCCGCCGGTAGTCGCTGCCGCGGTCGGAGAAGCGGTCGCGGATGCGCTGGCCGTGCCGGAACAGGCCACGCATCGCGCTGCCGGCGCCGTCGGCGTATTCGTGCGCACGGTCGCCGGCACGCTCGGCGGCGACCTCCGCGGCATCGCGAAGATGCTGCTCGATTTCCCGGTGATGCATGGCGGTCTCCTTCAGGTACAGCGGGAACGCCAATCTGCCTGTGGCGCCGTGACCACCGCGTAAAACCAGGTCGCCGTGACCGTCGCGCCGTTCAGCCGCCGAGCCGATACTCGCCGCCGCGCTGCAGCGCGCGCTGGTAGGCCGGCCGCGCATGGATGCGCTGCAGGAAGGCGGACAGCCGCGGATAACGTGCATCCAGCCCGCCGCGCGCAGCGAAGGCTTCCAGCGGAAAACTCAGCTGGATGTCCGCCACGCTGAAGCGGTCGCCGACGAACCAGTCGCGCTGGCCCAGCTCGCCTTCCATGTAGTCGAGATGGAGTTTCAGTTGCGGATCGACGAAACCGCGCTGCGCCGTACGCGCGATGCGCTTCGCCACCGGCCTGGCGTAGAACGGCATCGGCGCCGCCTCGACGCGCCGGAACACCAGCTTGAGCAGCAGCGGCGGCATCGCCGACCCTTCGGCGTAATGCAGCCAGTAGTTGCAGCGCAGCCGTTCGGGCGTGCCGTGCGCGGGAATCAGCGTGCCGGCGCCGTGGCGATCGGCCAGGTACTCGACGATCGCGCCGGATTCGGCCAGCGTGAGTTCGCCGTCCGTGATGACGGGCGACTTGCCCAGCGGGTGCACCGCGCGCAGCTCCGCCGGGGCCAGCATGGTCCCGGGATCGCGCAGGTAACGCTTGATCTCGTATGGCAGGCCGAGCTCTTCCAGCAGCCACAGGATGCGCTGCGAGCGCGAGTTGTCGAGATGATGGACGGTGATCACCCGTGCATCAGAACGTACCGCGCCGCCAGCTGCAAGCTCGGGGTTCCGGCACCGCGATCCGCGACAGCCCCGACACCCCGCGTTCGTCGGATGCCTCCACCGTCACCACGTACGTCGCGCCCTTGTTCAGTGCGTGCAGTTCCAGCCGCGTCGGCGGGCCCGCGAAGCGCTGATTCGTCTGGTGCTGGCGATCCGCGGAGATCTCCCGGCTCGCGATCAGTAGATCTCGCCCACGCAGCAGCGCAGGCTGCCGCCGGCCTTCTCGATCTCGCCCAGTTCCACTGCGCCGATGGTGAAGCCGTAACCGGCCAGCGCCGCGCGCTGTGCGCCGGTGAGCGAGGCGGCGGCGCGGGCGCTCATCCACACGCGCTCGTCGGAGAGCGTGATGGCGTTGCCGGCGAACGCCTGCTTCTGTGCCGGCGTCAGCCAGATCGCGCGATCGCCATACGCCGTGGCGATCGCCTGTGCCGCGGCCGGATCGCGGAAGCCATCGGCCGCGATGATCGCCGCGCGGCTGGCGAGCAGAGTCAGCAACACGTTGGTGTGGTATTCGGCGTCGGCCAGCTCGAAACAGTAGGTCAGGCGCAAGTCGAAAGCCTTGTGCATGGCTTGCGCGCCAGCCATGTCGCAGCGTTCGCTGAGGCCGCAGTAGCCGACGCCGCGGGCGCGGTCGATGACCAGCGAGCCGGTCAGTTCGGCGACCAGGCCCTCGCAGCCGGACAGGTCGATCTCGTCATAGCCCAGCACCTCGCCGAAGAAGGCGCGGATGTCGTGGCGTTCGGCCTCGCGCTGGCGCACCGGATGGCGCATGCGGCCGACGATCAGCCGCCCCGGCGCGGTGGCGAACACATTGTTGGGGAACACCGCGTCAGGCGTTGCCGGATCGCCGGGGAAGGTGATCACCGGCACATCCGCGCGCAGTGCCTGCGCCAGCGCTCCGTGCTGGGCCAGCGCCTTGAGCGGGTCGACCGCCAGGTTCATGTCCATGTAGCGGTTGTCGCGTGCCGATTCCGCCGTCAGGGCGAACTCTGCCGGGGCCACCAGATAGGCGGCGCGCGCCGTGGCGGCGGCGCCGTCCCGTGGCGCGAGTGTGGCGAAGGCGTGCAGGAATTCGCTGGGCGACGTGGTGATCAACGGGACGGCTCCATGGGTTCTCGCGGGCTGGCAGCATATCCGTTCCCGTCCCCGGGCGCGCTTCGTTGACGCGCCCTTGCCGCGGGCGCGGATAGGGTCGGGCCTCCACTGGTCAGTGAGGGCTGTCGCATGGGCCAAAACGCACCCAGCGTCCTCGTCCGCGAGGACGACATCGATCGACTGGAGGCACTGGTGCACCAGCTGCCTGCCAATGGCCACGTGGTGCTGTTGCTGAGCGATGGCAGCAGTTGCGACGGCGTGGTCAGCATGCGGCCCAGCGTGCAGGTGTTTCGCGACCCGCAGGGCCGCGAAGGCATCAACGCCGAGGTGCAGCTGGAGCGCCCGGATGTTCCGACGTGGCACCAGCGGGTATGGCTGGATCGGATCAGGCGGGTGGAGCACGTCGATTCGATCATGGCCAGCGAGAGCTGAAAGCATCCCGCGCGGTTGCACCGCGACCGCGGATCGTTCCAAGCTAGCCGCTGCCCTTCGCCTGGTATGCCGTCGATGAATCGCGTCCTGCTCCGTTGTGCCCCGCTGGCTTTCTGCGCCGTGCTGTTCGCCGGCTGTTCGCAAGGCCCGGGCACGCCCGAGCTCACCGCGCAACAGCAGAAAGCCGCGGCCGATGCCGCCACCGCGGCGCGCAACCTCGACACCTATCGCCAGTTGCTGAAACTGCACAACGACGAGATGGTGGTGACGATGGGCAAGGACATCGTGCAACGCTTCCCGCACAGCGATGCGGCGAAGGAAGTGATGCAGACGTTGCCCGCGATCGAGAAGCGCTACAAGGAAAACAGCGAAAAGAACCGGCTGGCCGCGCTGTGGACCTACCAGGTCGCGCCGATGGCCGGCGGCACGCAATCGACCGCCAGCATCTACAGCCAGGGCGACGACGGCGAGCCGGTGCGGCTGGTGCTGCGCCGGCATACCAGCTGGGGCCAGAGTGCCTTCCTCTATGGCAGCAAGCCAGGCTTCGTGTGCCGCGGCAACTGCACCATCACCGGCCAGGCCGACGGCAAGCCGGTGCGGATCAAGGCATTCGCCCCCGACGGCGGCGAACCGGCGCTGATGATCCGCGACGACAAGGCCTTCATCGCGCTGCTGGAGAAGACCCGCAAGCTGCAGCTGGACGTCACCCAGGTGGAGGGCACCAGGGATCGTCACCTGGTCTACGAAGTCGGCGGTTTCGACCCTGCCAGGTGGCAGCCGGTGCGCAAGGCGGGCAAGCGCTGAGCGTCGCGCGGTACACGTCACTGCGGGTTGGCGCGTTGTCCGTGATGTCTTTCCGTGGAGGATTCGCCATGTCCACTGTTCGTTCCTGCCTCGTTTTCGCGCTGGTTGCCGTGCTGGCCGCCTGCTCCAGCGTGCCCCTGGCGCAGCGCGAACGGCAGCGCGAGGCGGCATACGCCAGCGCGGCCGGTGCGCCGGTGCGCAGTTTCCATTTCTTCACCCTGTGGTCGTGGGAGCCGCTCGGCGACCACCAGGTGGTGGTCTACACCCGGCCGAGTCAGGCCTGGCTGCTCGACCTCGACGGCCCCTGCCAGAACCTGCCGTTCACGCAGGCGATCGGCCTTACCTCCAGTTCCGGCACCGTGTTCAGCCGCTTCGACAAGGTGCTGACCGGCGGGCCGTACGCGCCCTGCGTGATCTCGCAGATCCGGCCGATCGACGTCAGGCAACTGCACATCGCGCAGGAGACGCAGCGCAAGATCGACGCCAAACCGCGCGAGACGCCGGCGGCCGACCACTGAGAAAACCGCTGCCGTCAGCGCACGATCGTCACCGGCACGTGCGCGCGCGCCAGCACGTTGCCCGAAACCGAGCCCAGCAGCCAGCGCGCCAGTGCACCGCGTTCGGTGTGGCCGATCACGATGTGATCCACGCCGTGCTCGTCGACCTGGCTGAGCAGCACGTCGCCGGGGCTGCCGTGGGTCAGCTCGATGTCCACCAGCTGGGCCGAGTCCGGCACGATCGTGGCCAGTTCGGCCAGCAGTTCCTGCGCACGCTGGGTGCCGGAGTCGGCCATCATCAGCGCGCAGGCGTCGGCGCCGCCTTCGCTGACCTGCAGCACCCACACCACGCGCACGCGGCCGCCGGTGCAGCGGGCCAGCTCGACCGCGAACCGGAATGCCCGTTGCGACGCATCCGAGCCGTCGTAACCCACCAGGGAATACTTGATCATCTCGATCTCCTTGCGCTGCGAGGCCCACCCTACGGCGAGCGCACGCCGCGAGGCAACCGTCACGCCGCGGTGCGCCTGCAGATGAACGGTGGTTCATGACCCTGCACGCGATTGTCACGCCGCGATGCACACGATTCGCACGTCGTTGCCGCAGCGCAACGAGCGGGCGGCCGCCGTGGCCAGAGTTCGGTGCCGCCTTCCATCCCTGCATTACAAGGAGCAAAGTCCATGATCAAGTCCACCTTTGGAATGGCCGCCCTGGTGCTGGCCTGCGCCGGCGCGATGACCGTGCTGCCGGCCGGCAACGCCCATGCCGCCGACGCCAGCGTGAAATGCGACATGGTCTACAACCTGTCCGGCTGGTCGTTGCTGTACAAGCACGCCGAAGGCACCGGCAGCGTCACCTGTGACAACGGCCAGCACGCCAACGTCAAGATCACCGTGGTCGGCGGCGGTCTCACCGCGGGCAAGTACCGCATCAACAATGGCAAGGGCGAGATCAGCAACGTGCATGGCATCGCCGATGTCTTTGGCGACTACGCCCAGGCCGGCGCCGAGGCCGGCGTGGTGAAGAGCTCGCAGGCGCAGGTGCTGACCAAGGGCACCGTCTCGCTGGCGCTGGCCGGTACCGGCGAGGGCGTCAACCTGGGCGTCTCGGTGGGCAAGTTCACCATCAGTCGTCCCTGATCGTTTCCGCCAGGAAAGCCGCGAGGGCGCCCGTCGGGCGCCTTCGTCTTTTCAGCGGCGCTACACTGCGCAGGTCGCCCCGTTTTTCGTCGTGGAGAAACCGCCATGCGCCGCCTCGCCCGCCTCGTCATCCTGTCGCTGTTGTGCGCATTCGCGGCTCCGGTGTTTGCCGCCGGCCCGCAGGTCGGCCAGGCCGCCCCGGCGTTTCGCCTGCAGGACCAGGCCGGCCATTGGCGCAGCCCGGCCGACTACCACGGCCACTGGCTGGTGCTGTACTTCTATCCCAAGGATTTCACCCCCGGCTGCACCACCGAGGTATGCACTTTCCGCGACGACATCGCCAAGCTGCGCCAGGCCGGTGCCGACGTGGTCGGCGTGAGCCTGGATGACGTCAAGTCCCACGCCGAGTTCGCCGAGAAATACCACGTGCCATTCCCGCTGCTGTCCGACGCCGAGCGCACGGTCGCCACCGCCTACGGCGTGCTGACCTCGCGCATGGGCATGCACTACGCCAGGCGCACCACCTTCCTGATCGATCCGCAGGGCCACATCGCCAAGGTCTACACCGACGTCGACCCGGAGAAGAACTCCGCCCAGGTGCTGGCCGACCTGGCCACGCTGAAGGCGGCATCCTGATGCCGGTGGCGATGCGCGCGGAGCCGCTGTCGCGCGGTCGCCGGTTCATGCTGTGGCGTGTGCTGGTGTGGCTGTTGCTGCTGCTGGCGGCGTTCGGTTGCGTGCAGTATCTCAGCCACGCGCAACTGCTGTGGAGCCAGCGCCACGCCTACGCCGCCGGCAGCGCCGCCCTGCGCACGCTGCACCGGCTGCTGGCCTGGGATATCGCCTACCTGCTGGCCGCTTTCACGTTGATCGTGCTGTGCGCCGGCTGCATCCTGCGCCAGGCCTGGGCGCGCCCGGCGATGCGCGTGGCCGCCGCGGTACTGGCGCTGTGGATGCTGGCCAGCGGCGGCGCCATGCTGGCGCAATGGCCGCAGCTGCTGCAGGCCAGCCGCGACGCCCTGGGCCAACTGCACGACCAGGCCGCCCTGCAACAAGCCGTGCTGCACGCGCGCCGCAGCTACCTGCTGGCGTTGGTGCTGAAAGGCCTCGCCGTGCCGGTGCTGCTGTGGCTGAGCTGGCGGCTAGGCACGCCGGCGGTGCGCATGCAGTTTCACGCGCGGCGCTGAGAAGTCCGGCTGCGCAAAAGCCACGGAAGCATCTTCGGGCGAAACAGGCTGCCCGACAGCCAGGGGGAGAAACAATGAAGCGCTGCATGCTTGTCTTGTGCTGCATGATGTTGGCTGGCGTGGCCTTTGCGAACGGGCGCGACGACCTGCGCGACCGCGTGCAGGCGAGCATGCTGGTCACCGGCACGATCGAAGTCGCGCCGGACGGCAGTGTCGTGACATACACGGTCGATCACCCGGACAAGCTGCCACCGGTGGTGAAGGACTTGCTTGCCAAGGCCGTCCCGGCGTGGAGGTTCGAACCGGTGATGCGTGACGGCAAGGCGGTCGGAGCCAAGGCACCGATGGGGCTGCGCGTCGTGGCGAAGCCGGTGGGTCATGGCGGCTACGCCCTTGCCGTGGCCAGCAGCTGGTTCGGGCATTTGAACGACGAAGGCAGGCACGAGGCCGCGGCGGACGACTTCACGTACAAGCATCGGTTGTCGGTCGCGTACCCTTCCGATGCGGCGAGCGCCGGCGTATCCGGCACGGTGTATGCGCTGCTGAAAGTGGGCCGCGACGGCAAGGTCATCGACGCGGCGGCGGAGCAGGTGAATCTCCGCATTCGTGCCAGCGAGAGGGACATGGCGACATGGCGGAAAAAGCTGGCGGATGCTGCCTTGCGTGCCCTGCGACGCTACACATTCCATGTCCCCACGACGGGCCCGGATGCCGCCGAACCTTATTGGCTGGCCCGCGTCCCCGTGGATTTCGCTCTCCATGGATTCCATGCGCCGAAAGTTGCGCGGAAAGCGGATTACGGCCAATGGCAGCCCTACGTCCCGGGCCCGCTGCAGGAGCCGGACTGGGCCGACAAGCGCCGTCTCGCGGGGAGCCCGGATGCCACGCCCGAGGATGGGTCGCTGCTCGCCGACATGTCATTGCACCTGCTTGCACCGCTCGGTGGCAGCTGACCCGTTGCGCGGCGTGCGAGGCGTGCTGGCGAAGGCGCCTGAGCGGCGCGGTATTCCGTTCAGCACGGGTTGGCGGGTAGCTCGGTATCCATGCAGGTTGTCGTTTAAGGAAGATTGCCGATGCGCGTCCTGTTTTCAGCAGTGATCGCTGCCGCCGTGCTGGCGGCGATGCCCGTGCAGGCGCAGGACCTGGCGGCGACCTGCCACGCCAGCAGCAGCTATGACGTGACCCTGCAGCCGCAAGGCGTGCTGTTCGATCGCTCCACGCCGGCGCCGACGCGGGTGGAGCTGCACGACGGCAGCCTGCGCACGGATGGCGTGGCGGTGGTGTTGACGCCGCCGCAGCAGGATCGGCTGAGCGTGTTCCAGCGCGACCTGCAGGCGCTGGCGCCGCGGGTCCGCCAGGTGGCGCAGAGCGGCGTGGACATGGCGGCGCAGGCGTTGCGCGAGGAAGTGGCCGGGCTGGGCTTGGCGGCGGCGACCCGGGTCGAGTTCGACCGCCGGCTGGCCGCGCACGCGAGCGAACTGAAGCAGCGCATCGCGCGCAGCCAGAGCACGCACGACTGGCAAGGCGACCTGATCCAGCAGTATGCCAACCAGGTCAGCGCCGACCTGATGCCGCTGGTCGCCGGCGACCTCGGCCAGCAGGCGATCGACGCGGCGCTGGCCGGCGACCTGCAGAGTGCGGCAGACCTGCGCGATCGCGCCGGTTCATTGGTCACCACCTTGCAGCCGCGCCTGCAGCAACGCATGCAGGCGCTCCGTCCGCAGATCGAGGCGCTGTGTCCGTCGATCCAGCGCCTGGCGCGGTTGCAGCAAGGCTTGCACGACGCGCACGGCCAACCGTTGAACCTGCTGCATGTGGACGCGACCTCCGGCGCATCGGCGGCGGCGCCGGCGGATTGAATCGCCGCGCCGGCTTGCCCGTCGCGTGTCGCCACGTGAAGATGGACGTCCTTCATCGCAGGCTTCGGGCGAGGTGCGCATGGCCGTGCAACCGCGGGACGTTCTTGATTTCTGGTTCGACCTGGCGCATGCCGCGCACTGGTTTGCGAAGGATGCCGCGTTCGACGAGCAGATCCGTCGACGCTTTGCCGTAGCGGCCGACGACGCCGCGCAGGGGCGCCTCGATGCGTGGGCCAGCAACCCCGCTGACTGGCTGGCGCTGCTGATCCTGCTCGACCAGTTTCCGCGCAATCTCCATCGCGGCGATGCGCAGGCCTGGGCGGCCGACGTCAAGGCGCAGCGCATTGCCTTGTCGGGCCTGGCCGGCGGTTTCGATCAGGCACTGCCGCCGCTGCAGCGGGTGTTCGCCTACCTGCCACTGGAGCACGCCGAGGACATGGGCTTGCAGCAGCGCGCGGTGACCTTGTTCGAGGCGCTGCACGCGCAGGCGCCCGTTGCGGAGCGTGCCCGCTTTGCCGAATTCCTGGACTATGCTCGGCGCCATCGCGAGGTGATCGCGCGCTTCGGCCGCTTTCCGCATCGCAATGCCGTGCTGGGCCGCGACAGCACGGCCGCGGAACGGGAGTATCTGGCGCAACCGGGCGCAGGCTTCTGACCGACCTGCGCGAGCACAACCTCCATCACCGACCAGGGAGCAGGTCATGCGCAAGATTCTCATCGTTGTCCTCGGGTCCGCCCTCGGCACGGCCGCGCAGGCGTCCAGCACCTTGCGCGTCGGCAGCCAGGTGCTGGTGGCTGGCGACAGCCAGGAGCGGGTGGTCGAGCTGCTGGGCAAGCCCTCCTCGAAAGTGCATCCGCATCGCGCGCGACACTCGCGCCGGCGCGTGCAAGTGCTGGAGCGCACCGACGGCGGCGAGCGCTGGCGCTATCGGCGCGAGGGTCACATCACCGTGGTCACGATCGTGGATGGCCGCGTGGTCGACATCGACGACCGCAAACTCTGACGCGACGAGTCGCAAGCGTTTCCCTGATGGCCGATTTGCTAGGCTGTCGCGGCCTTGTCGCAACGAGTCGATGTCATGCACGATTTTCTGGAGCAACTGCTGGGCAGCACGCTTTCCGAGGGCGTCATCCAGGCCGGGCTGAACCTGCTGGTGGCACTGGTGATCCTGCTGGTCGGGATCTGGCTGGCGGCGCGGCTGGCCAATTTCAGCCAGCGCGCGCTGCAGCGCGCCGCGGTCGACGTCACGCTGGCCGGTTTCCTGCGCAACCTGATCTACGGCGTGCTGGTGGCGGTGCTGATCGTGATGGCGCTGACCAAGGCCGGCGTGCCCTCGGCACCGCTGGTGGCGGCGCTCGGCGCCGGCGGGCTGGCGATCGGCCTGGCCCTGCAGGGCTCGCTGAGCAACCTCGCGTGGGGCGTGCTGCTGGTGGTGTTCCGGCCGTTCCGCGTCGGTGACTACGTCAGTGCCGGTGGCACCGAAGGCACGGTGCAGAGCATCAACCTGATGCATACCCTTGTTCTGTTGCCGGACAACCGCGAGGCCACCTTGCCGAACGCGAAGATCGGCAGCGACGTCATCGTCAATTTCAACCGGCGCGGCACGCGGCGTTTCGAACTCAAGCTCGGCATCGGCCATCGCGACGATACCGACCAGGTGATGGCAGGGATCGTGCGCCTGCTCGAAGCGGACGCGCGCGTCCTGAAGGACCCCGCGCCGGGCGTGTGGATCGACAGCCTGGCCGGCCAGACGGTGAACCTGGTGGTGCGCGGCTGGACCTCGAGCGCCGACGGCTGGAACACGCAAACCGACCTGCTGCGTGCGATCAAGCGGCAGATCGACGCCGGCCAGATCAGCATCCCGACCGCGCCGCTGGATGTCCGGCTGATGGGCGATGCGGCGGCGTCCGCGCGGGACTGAGCGCGGACGCTACTGCAGCGTCACCGCACGCCGGTTGTCACTGGAGACCTTGTCGATCAGCTTGTTGTACGGGTCGATGCCGGCCACCGCGGGCTTGCCGTCGACGGTGACGGTGACGGTGCTGTCGCCGTCACCGACCATCCGTTTCTCCAGGTACAGCGGCTTGCCTTCGATGCCGGCGCCTGCGGGCGCGGCGAACACGCCGACCTCGATCGGGAAGTCGATCTTCCCGCGGGTTTCCTTGCCCTTGCCATCGACGTGGATCTTGCCGGCGTGCAGCTTCATGGTCACCTCGTACTTGCCGTCGGGCAGTTTCTTCGCGGTGGCGTCGGTCATGCGGTTGTCGAACAGGGTGATCTTCCAGAAGAAGTCGTCCAGCATCGGCTGCCACGTCGGGCCGAGGTACTTGCCCAGCGCGTCGACGAAGATCTTCGAGGTCACGTAGGGCGGCTGCTGGAAGCCGTAGTCGACGAGGAACTGCTTGAGGAAGGCGTCGAGCCTGTCCTCACCCACGTAGTCCTGCAGCGCGTAGAAGATCAGCGAGCCCTTGCGGTAGTGGATGTAGGGCTGGTTCTCCACCTTGGCCAGCGGCTCCTCGGCCACCTTCTCCGTGGCGCGTCCGGTGAGGTACATGTCCAGCTCGTACTTGAGGAACTTGCGCATGTGGTCGGCGCCGTACTTGTGCTTGAGCACCATCAGCGAGCTGTACTGCGACAGCGATTCGCTGAGCATGGTCGAGCCCTGCATGTCGGCGCCGATCACCCGGTGCGCCCACCACTGGTGCGCGATCTCGTGCGCGGTGACGTCATAGACGTAGTCGATGCGGCTCTTGTCGCGCAGGTCGGCGATGAATCCGATGGATTCGGAGAACGGAATGGTGTTGGCGAAACTCTGCGCGAACGCCATGTAGCCCGGGAACTCCAGGATGCGCAGCTGCTTGAACTGGTACGGCGTGTAGTGGCTGTCGTAGTAGGCAAGCGAATCGCGCGCGCTCTCCAGCATGCGGTCCACGTTGAAGGCATGCGCGGGGTCGTGATAGACCGACACCTTCACCCCGCCGACATCTTCGCTCTTCACGGCATAGCGCGCGGAAAGATAGGCGAAAAAGTTCAGCATCGGCTGCTGCATCACGTAATGGAAGTAGCGGCGATCGCCCTGCACCCACTCCTTCTGCAGCGTGCCCGGCGCCAGCGCGATCTGGTCGGCGGCCGTCGACACCGTGGTGTCGAAGCTGATCCAGTCGGCGTCGTGGCTGATGTAGGTGTTGGCGCGCGCGGCCTGGTCGCCCAGCGGCGGCATGCGCGGCACGTCGAGCCTGAGGCCGTACTTCCTGCGGTCATTGCGGTCGGTGAGCTGGAACCGACTCTGGTAGCCGAACTGGGGCAGCGTCTGGTTGTTGAAGAAGGTGCCGTTGTGCACCAGGAAGGTTTCGCCCGAGTCGTTGGTGAAGCCCCTGGGTGCGTAGTCGAGGGTGAAGTCGAAGGACATCGACGCGCCCGGCGCCAGCGGCGTCCTGAGCCGGTAGATGGTCACATTGAGGCGCTTGTCCTGCTTCACCGTGTCGTGCGGCGCGAAGTCCAGCGTCGTGGGCGCGAAGCCGTCGGCATGGTTCACGAACAGCTCGGTCACCGGCACCGCGAGCTTGTTGGTGAGGGTGTAGTGCCCGCGGATGAGCAGCTTGCGCTGGTAGGGGTAGATGTCCACGTCGGCCTTGACTGCCGTGATGCGCGGCTGCGGCATCGTGGCGTATTCCGCATAGCGCTTTTCGTAGTCGGCCTGTTCGCGTTTCTGCTCCGTGCTGCTGGTGTAGGTGTTGAGCACGTGGGTGTTGTAGTAGATGAAGCCGCCCAGCCCGGCGAAGCCGAGCAGCGACAACGTCAGCACCGCGGCCAGCGCCGGGTTCGCCCGCGCGCGCGCCTCGCGCAGGCGGCCGCGCCAGCCGGCACCGGTGCCGCGCACCCACAGCAGCGCGGCGAGCACCAGCAGGGCCAGCGCCAGGCAGCCCCAGTACGCGTTGAACCACAGCGCGCCGACGATGAAATGGCCGAAGCCGTTCATGTCCGAGTACGGCACGCTGGGCGCGCTGCCGTAGTTGTAGAGGTTATCTTCCCAATGCAGCAGGCTGAAAGCCAGTGAGCTGACCAGCCACAGGATGCTGAGCAGATACGCGGCGAACTTGTGGTTGCAGACCACCTGCAGGAACAGCGCCAGCGCCGCCACCAGCACGAACGGGATCGCGTACAACCCCAGCATGCGCAGATACAGCCACGGTTCGATATGCGTGTAGCCGTGGGCGAGTTGCCAGCCCATGCCGACCAGGGCGCCGGCAAGAAGCATCAAGACGATCACCGCAAGCAGCGCGCCGAGCTTCGCCAGCATCGCCACCCAGTCGGGCGCGGGGAAGGCGTCGCTCACTCCGGCCATGCCGTGCGTGCGTTCGCGCCACACCAGTTCGCCGGCGTAGAAGATCACCACGATCATCAGCGACAGGCTGAAACTGCCGTTGATGGTGGCGAGCACCTGGTGGGTGACCGGCCATACCGGCGTGCCGTAGACCAGGCCGGCCGTCGACAGCGAGACGAACATCACCGCCAGCGCCAGCAGCAGCAGCACCAGGAACGCGGCGCCGCGCAGCACGCCCAGCGTGTCGAACACGAACTGTGCACGCAGCTGCGCCAGTCGTGCGCGACGGTCGTTGCCGATGGAAACTTTCGGCAACGCGAGCGCGCTGCTGCCGGCCTGCGGGCGCAGCATCGGCGGCTCCGCGCGTTTCTTGCGCCGCGGCAGCTTCAGGCCTTCGCGGTCGGTGCGGAACAGCGCGAACGCAGCCACCAGCAGCAGCGCCGACACCGCCAGCCACAGCAGGCGGTTGAACAGCAGCACGCCATCCAGCGCGGGCAGCAGGTGGTTGGTCTGCTCGGCCGTCCAGTAGCGGGTGACCAGGCCAACGGTGCGCCCGCCGAAGGGATCGAGCATCGCCGCGAGCCAGCGGTTGTCGAGGTCGCGGCTGAGTGCGCCGACGATGCCTTGCAGCACGAAGTAGGCGATCACGCCGATGTAGCTGGCCAGCAGCGAGCGCGTGACCGTGGCCAGCAGGAACAGCAACGCGGCGATGAACAGCAGATTGGGCAGCACCAGCACGCCGAAGCCCCAGGCGTAGCCGCGCCAGTCGGGCGCGCCCATGCGCGCGGCGTCCACCCACGGCATCGCGCCGCCCAGCGCAATGGCCAGCGCGCAGGCGGCGAGGATCGCCACCAGCACCAGGTAGCCGGCCAGGAAGCGCCCGCCGAGGAAGGCCTTGCGGCTCATCGGCGTGGCGAACAGCAGCTCCGCCGTGTTCTGCTCGAAATCGCGCGTGGCGGCGGCGGCGATGAACACCACCACCAGCAGGATGCTGAACACCGTCATCACGTCGAGCAGGCGCGCGATCACCAGTGGCGCGTTGCGCGTCACGTTGCCGGTGGCGCCGGCCACCACGATGGCATCGGTGCTGGCCAGTGCGAAGGCGATGCCCACGGCGGCGGCGAGGATGACCCAGAACAGCGGCGCCCTGAGCTGCTGGCGCCATTCGAAGCGGAGGATTTCGAGCAACATGGCTTCCTTCCCGATGGGCGACGTCAGGCGGCGCGCGCGGTGGCCTGCGCGCGCAGGCGGCCGAAGTAGACGTCTTCCAGGTCCGGCGCCACCGGTTCGAAGCCCGCTTCGGGCCGCTCGTCGGCGAGCACGTGCAGCAGGGTGCGCCCCGCGGCGAGGCGCGTGGAGAGGATGTTCATGCGCGCGCGGTAGCCGTCCAGCTCGGCCTTGTCGATGCTGCGCCGCCAGACCCTGCCCTCCAGCGCACGGATCGCCTCGTACGGTTCGCCGGTCAGCAGCACCTGGCCCTGGCCGATGATCGCCATGCGCGAGCACAGGTCGGTGACGTCCTCCACGATGTGGGTGGACAGGATCACCACCATCCGCTCGCCCAGCTCGGCGAGCAGGTTGAGGAAGCGGTTGCGTTCTTCCGGATCGAGGCCCGCGGTGGGCTCGTCGACGATGATCAGGCGCGGTTCGCCGATCAGCGCCTGGGCAATGCCGAAGCGCTGGCGCATGCCGCCGGAGTAGGTGCCGAGCTTGCGCTTGCGCACGTCCCACAGATTGACCTGGCGCAGCAGCGCCTCGACCAGCTCGCGCCGCTCGCCCTTCACGGTGACGCCCTTGAGCACGGCGAAGTGCTCCAGCATGGCCTCGGCCGAGACTTTCGGATACACGCCGAACTCCTGCGGCAGATAGCCAAGCAGGCGGCGGGTGGCCTGCTTGTCGGCGAGCAGGTCCATGCCGTCCAGCGTGATGGTGCCTTCGTCCGGGTCCTGCAGCGTGGCGATGGTGCGCATCAGCGAGGACTTGCCCGCGCCGTTGGGACCGAGCAGGCCGAACATGCCGGCCGGGATGTCCAGCGACACGCCGCGCAGCGCCCGGACGCCATTGGCGTAGGTCTTGGAAAGGTCACGCAGGATCAGCATCGAGAAGGTTCCTGTGCCGCGTGCTGCGGCTTGTCATGGCATCAGGGTAGGGCACGAACGCGAACGCCGCGCCCGCTCAAGGTAATGCATACGCCTGCGAATGGAAGGTGCCGTTGGTATGGCCCGGAATGGCGCCGCCCGGGCGCACCGCGCGCGCCTTGGTTATGATTGACGTCTTGACTGGCGCCGCGCCATCCCCGAGCGCCGCACCAAAAGCCTTGCAGGAGTCATCATGGCCGACCTCAAAGAAGCCCGCGTCCCCGACATCGGCCACGACGGCGTGCCCGTCATCGAAGTACTGGTCAAGGCCGGCGACAGGGTCGAGAAGGACCAGAGCCTGGTCACGCTTGAATCGGACAAGGCCACGATGGAAGTGCCCGCGCCGTTCGCCGGCACCATCAAGGAGATGAAGCTCAAGGTGGGCGACGAGGTTTCCGAGGGTGCGGTGATCGCCCTCATCGAAGCCGACGGCGCAGCCGCCGAAGCGCCTGCCGCCAAGCCCGCCGCCGCAGCGCCGGCGCCGGCGGCGCCCGCGCCTGCCCCGGCCCCCGCCGAACCGAAGCCCGCCCCCGTCGCCGCCCCGGCCGCCCAGCCGGGCCACGCGCCCGAAGGCGACGTGTCGCCGCAGGCGCGCCCGCCGATGGATGCCAGCATCGTGATGCCCGGCGACGCGCCGTACGCCAGTCCCGCCGTGCGCGCCTTCGCGCGCGAGCTGGGCGTGGACATCCGCCAGGTCAAGGGCAGCGGCCGTGGTGGGCGCATCCAGCGCGACGATGTCAGCGGCTATGTCAAGCATGCGCTGGCCTCCGGCGCGCGGCCGTCGAGCGGGGCCAGCGCTGCGGTCGGCGGCCTCAGCCTGCTGCCGTGGCCGAAGGTCGACTTCGCCAAGTTCGGCGCGATCGAGGAGAAGCCGCTGTCGCGCATCCAGAAGATCTCCGGCGCGAACCTGGCGCGCAACTGGGCGATGATCCCGCACGTCACCCAGCACGAGGACGCCGACATCACCGAGATGGAGGCGTTCCGCAAGCAGCTCGGCGCCGAGAACAACGACCTCAAGATCAGCCCGCTGGTGTTCCAGATCAAGGCGGTGGTGGCCGCGCTGAAGGCGTTCCCGCAATTCAACGCCTCGCTCGACGACTCGGGCGAGAAGCTGATCCTGAAGAAGTATTTCCACATCGGCATCGCGGTGGACACGCCCGACGGCCTGGTGGTGCCGGTGATCCGCGATTGCGACAAGAAGGGCCTGCTCGACCTGGCCCGCGACCTGGCCGAGATCTCGAAGAAGGCGCGCGACAAGAAGCTCGGCCCGGCCGAGATGTCCGGCGGCTGCTTCTCGATAAGCTCGCTCGGCGGCATCGGCGGTACCTACTTCACGCCGATCGTCAACGCGCCGGAAGTGGCCATCCTCGGCGTCTCCAAGTCGGTGACCAAGCCGGTGTGGAACGGCAAGGAATTCGCGCCGCGGCTGATCCTGCCGCTGTCGCTGTCGTACGACCATCGGGTGATCGACGGCGCGCTCGCCGCGCGCTTCGCCAGCTTCCTCGCCAATCAGCTCGGCGACATCCGCCGGCTGCTGCTCTGACGGGGGCGATGACCATGGCGAACACGATCGAGATCAAGGTTCCCGACATCGGCGGCCACGACAGCGTGCCGGTGATCGAAGTGCTGGTGAAAGTCGGCGACACGGTGGCGACGGAACAGAGCCTGATCACGCTGGAGTCGGACAAGGCGACCATGGAGATTCCTTCCAGCGCCGCCGGCGTGATCAGGGAGCTGAAGCTCAAGGTGGGCGACGAGGTTTCCGAGGGTGCGGTGATCGCCGTATTGGAAACCGACGGCGCAGCCGTCTCGCCGTCCCCCTCTCCCGCTTCGGGAGAGGGCAGGGGTGAGGGTGCGGGGTCGCCGGGCAGCCCCAACGAAGAAGCGACCAAGAGCAGCCAGCCTCCTGCGAGCACCCGCCCCTCACCTCAATCTTCTCTCCAGGGGAGAGAGGAAGCGAAGGCGCCGCAGGCGGCAGCGGCATCGTCCAAGCCCGCCGACATCGAGTGTCAGCTGGTCGTGCTCGGCTCCGGCCCCGGCGGCTACTCGGCCGCGTTCCGCGCCGCCGACCTCGGCGTCGACACCGTGATGGTGGAGCGCTATGGCACGCTCGGCGGCGTCTGCCTCAACGTGGGCTGCATCCCGTCCAAGGCGCTGCTGCATGCCGCGGCGGTGATCGACGAGGCCGCGGCGATGGCCGCGCACGGCGTCAGCTTCGGCGCACCGAAAATCGACCTCGACAAGCTGCGCGGCTTCAAGAGCAAGGTGGTCGGCCAGCTCACCGGCGGCCTCGCCACGATGGCGAAGCAGCGCAAGGTGCGCACGCTCGTGGGCACCGGCATGTTCGTGTCGCCGCACGAGATGGAAGTCCAGACGGCCGAAGGCACGAAGCTGATCCGCTTCGAGCACGCGATCATCGCTGCCGGTTCGCAGTCGGTGAAGCTCCCGGCGTTCCCGTGGGACGACGAGCGCGTGGTGGATTCCACCGGCGCGCTGGAACTCAAGGACGTGCCGAAGAACCTGCTGGTCGTCGGCGGCGGCATCATCGGCCTGGAAATGGCCACGGTGTACTCGGCGCTGGGCAGCGCGGTGACCGTGGTTGAGTTCATGGACCAGCTGATCCCCGGCGCCGACGCCGACCTGATCAGGCCGCTGGCCAAGCGGCTGGGCAGCAGGCTCAAGGGCGTGCACCTGAAGACCAAAGTGGTCAGCGCCAAGGCGACGAAGAAGGGCATCGAGGTCGGCTACGAGGGCGACAGCATCCCCGAGACCACGCTGTTCGACCGCGTGCTGGTCGCGGTGGGCCGCTCGCCGAACGGCAACAAGATCGGCGCGGACAAGGCCGGCGTGGCGGTGAGCGAGCGCGGCTTCATCAACGTCGACACGCAGATGCGCACCAACGTGCCGCACATCTACGCCATCGGCGACCTGGTCGGCCAGCCGATGCTGGCGCACAAGGCCACCCACGAGGCGCACGTCGCGGCGCAGGCCGTGGCCGGGCAGAAGAGCCACTTCGACGCGCGGGTGATCCCGTCGGTCGCCTACACCGACCCGGAAATCGCCTGGGTCGGCGTGACCGAGCGCGAGGCGAAGGAGAAGGGCCTGAAGGTCGGCGTCGGCAAGTTCCCGTGGGGCGCCTCGGGCCGTGCCATCGGCATCGACCGCACCGAGGGTTTCACCAAGCTGATCTTCGACGAAGACACCCACCGCATCGTCGGCGCCGGCATCGTCGGCGTGCACGCCGGCGACCTGATCTCCGAGCTGGCGCTGGCGATCGAGATGGGTGCCGAGGCGGCCGACATCGCGCTCACCATCCACCCGCACCCGACCCTGGGCGAGTCGGTCGGCATGGCGGCGGAAGTCTACGAAGGCACCATCACCGACCTGTACCTGCCGAAGAAGAAGTAGGCAGGGCGGTGGCGGAAAGCGGAAGCCCGGGGTGATCCGGGTTTTTCCGCGGGCAGATCCGAAGGTAGCGCGAGCGCCGGGCGCTCAAGGCAGCGAGGCCGCCATGTCATTGAAGGTATGCGTCGCCGGCGCCACGGGATGGGCCGGCTCCGAACTCGCCCGTGGCATCGCCGCGGCCGGGGACCTGGCACTGCTGAGCGCGGTGTCGCGTCGCCATGCCGGGCAGCTGCTCGGTGACGTGCTGGGCGAACCGCGGCTGGCGGCGCCGGTGTTCGCCACGACCACCGAGGCACTGGCGCAACCCTGCGACGTGTTCGTCGAGTACACCCATCCGGACAGCGCCAAGGCGAACATCCTCGCTGCGCTGGAGCAGGGCGCGCACGTGGTGGTGGGCACCTCGGGCCTCACCGACGCGGATTACGCGCAGATCGACGCGCTGGCGCGCGAGCGGCGGCGCGGCGTGCTGGCCTGCGGCAACTTCGCGCTGACCGCGGTGCTGCTGATGAAGTTCGCCGAGATGGCGGCCAAGCTGATCCCGCAGTGGGAACTCATCGACTACGCCGGCGCCGGCAAGCCGGACGCGCCCAGCGGCACCGTGCGCGAGCTGGCCACGCGCATGGGCAAGGTGCGCCAGCCGCAGCTGGAGGTGCCGCTGGAGCGGACGGTCGGCCTGCGCGAGACGCGTGGCGGCACGCTGGCCGGCAGCCAGGTGCACGCGTTGCGCCTGCCCGGTTTCGTGCTCGGCGCCGAGGCGATCTTCGGCCTGCCGGACCAGACCCTGACGATCCGCCACAACGCCGGCAGCAGCGCCAAGCCCTACGTGGACGGCGCGCTGCTGGCGATCCGCAAGGTGCCCGGCCTGCTCGGCCTGCACCGCGGGCTGGACGCCGTGCTGGATCTGTAGGAGCCCGCTGGCGGGCGATGCTTTTACGTCACGCGACAAAGAGCATCGCCCGCCAGCAGGCTCCTGCAAGCCGGGTGGAAGGGCATCGTGGCCGGCTCAGTTTGGCCGCTTCCCTATCTGCCGCTGCCATAGTCCCAGCAGCCACGACGCGCCGAGGCAGCCGCCCAGCGCCAGCAGCCAGTGCGTGGCCGGGGCGTGCGGGGCCGGCAGCAGCGCCGCGAACGAGGGCAGCCAGGTGCCGCCGTAGATCGCCACCACCGCGCCCGCGGCCACGGCCAGGGCAATCGCCAGCGCCAGCGTCAGCAGGGATTCGACCGAGCGACCGGCGGGACCGGCCGCGACCCGCGCAGCCAGCTGTCGCGCGAAATCTGCCGGCAGCGCGTCCGGCAACGGTTCGCGCAGGGTGCGCGCGAGCAGGCGGTAGCGTCGGCTGCGCGCATCGTCGCCGGTGGAGTCGAGCTGCAGGCGCTCGCGCCGCATGGCGTTTTCCTGCGCCAGCCATTCGCGCTCCTGCGCGGCGTCGTCGAAGGGCGGGATGTGGTCGTCGATGTGCTGGATCATGCTGCAACTCCGGTCCGTGTTTCGAGCGCACCGCGCAGGCGCAGGCGCGAGCGGAACAGGTGGCTCTTGATGGTGCCGTTGGCCAGTCCTGTCATCCGGGCGATCTCCGGAATGGTGGCCTCTTCGAGGTAGTACAGGGTCAGCAGCGTGCGCTGCAGGGGCGGCAACTGCTCGATCGCGGCGTGCAGGTGCCGCGCCGTTTCCTCATCCGCGCAGGCCGCCTCCAGGTCGAAGCCGTCGCCGATGTTTTCCACCAGCGCGTAGTCGTCGCTGTCGTCGCTGGGCTCGACCAGCGCAATGCGCTTGTGCTGCAGGTGGCGCAGCGCGATGGTGTACGCGACGCGGCCGATCCAGGATTTCAGCGCGCTCTCGCCGCGGTACTGGTGCAGGCACTGGTGCACGCGCAGGAAAGTGTCCTGGCACAGCTCGCGCGCGTCCTCCGGGTTGCGCACCATGCGCTGGATGATGTGCCAGCACAGTCCCTGGTGTTCGCGCACGAGGCGTTCGAACGCGCCCGGCCGGTTGGCCAGCACGGCGTCGACCAGCTCGCGGTCGGGGCTGCTGCGGATGTCATCCATGGGCAATGGATACGTGCCGGCGGGAAACGGTTGCGGCGATCTTGCTGCAACCGTCCGGTGAAAGCCCGTATCCAAGGTCACGAAGGTCCACCATCCGCCACCGAGGAGTCACCCCATGAATTTCGAAGCCCTGATCCCGATCAGCCTGTTCGTCTGCATTGCCTATGCCATCAAGGTCGTGGTCGACGCGCGGGTGCGCCAGCGCATGGTCGCCGCCGGTGGTTCGGCGGATCTGGTCGACTCGGTGCTGCGCGACGAGGAGCTGCGCCGGCGCCATTCCTCGTTGCGCTGGGGCATCGTGCTGGTCGCGCTGGCGCTCGGCTTCGGCCTGATCCAGTGGTTCGGCTGGCAGGACGTCACCCCCGGCATGGTCGCCGTGCTGGCCGGCGCCACCGGCCTGGGCAACCTGGCGTTCTTCGCGATCTCGCGCAAGCTCGCCTGAAGCTGGTTCAATGGCGGGCATCGCCGCGCTGTCGGCATGCCCGCATGAGCCGGTCGCGTGAACGAACAACTGCTGTTCAACCTGGTGGACCTGGCCGGCACGTTCGCGTTCGCGATCAGCGGCGCGACCGCAGCCAGGCGCGGCAACCTCGATCTGTTCGGCATCCTGGCAATCGCCTTCATCACCGCGTGCGGCGGCGGCATCGTGCGCGACCTGTGCATCGGCGCGATCCCGCCGGCCGGCCTGTCGGACTGGCGCTACCTGTTCACCGCCGTGGTCGCCGCGCTGCTGACCATCGTGGCCTATCCGTGGGTGGAGCGGCTGACCTATCCGGTGCGGCTGTTCGATGCGATGGGGCTGGGCCTGTTCGCGGTGTATGGCGCGCACAAGGCGCTGGCGTACGGCAACAACGCCGAGGTCGCGATCCTGCTCGGCATCGTCACCGCGGTCGGCGGCGGCATGGCGCGCGACGTGCTGCTGACCCGCGTGTCGATCGTGCTGCAGCGGGAGATCTACGCTTCGGCGGCGCTGATCGGCGCCGCACTGACGGTGCTTGGCGAACATCTCCACTGGCCGGCGGTGTGGGCGACCTGGCTGCCGATCCTGGTGTGCTTCGGCCTGCGCTTCCTGTCGCTGCGCCTGCACTGGAACCTGCCGCGCTTCGGACGCAGCAAGCCGCACTGACGTGCCGCTCTTCCTCCCGTGCGCGACACGCACTGCCATTGGTCACCTTTGCCCGGTTGGCATCGCATGCTAGTTTTCCGGATTCGGGCGGGGAGCCCGTCATTCCAGGGAACTGCTACATGACTGCAGCGAGCGTGCGCATCGAGTCCGTCACCAAGCGTTTTTCCGGGCACACGGCGGTGAACCGCCTGTCCATGGAAATCCCCGGCGGCGGCATCTTCGGGCTGCTTGGCCCCAACGGCGCCGGCAAGTCCACCACGATCCGCCTGATCATGGGCATCCTGGAGCCGGACGAAGGCAGGATCGTGCTGTTCGACTCGCCGCACAACAGCCGCGCGCTGTCCCAGCGCATCGGCTATCTGCCGGAAGAGCGCGGGCTGTACAAGAAGATGAAGGTGCTCGACCACCTGATCTTCCTGGGCGAGACCAAGGGCATCGGCCGCGCCGACGCGCGCAAACGCGCGCAGGCCTGGCTGGAGCGGCTCGGCGTCAGCGACTGGGCGCAGAAGAAGGTCGAGGACCTGTCCAAGGGCATGCAGCAGAAGGTGCAGTTTGCCGGCGCGCTGCTGCACGAGCCCGAGCTGGTGATCCTCGACGAACCGTTCTCCGGCCTCGACCCGGTCAATGCGCAGGTGATGAAGGACATCGTGGTGGCGATCGCCGCCGAAGGCCGCACCGTGCTGTTCTCCACCCACGTGATGGAGCAGGCCGAGCGCATGTGCGACCGCATCGCGATCATCGCGCGCGGCGAGATGGTGGTGAACGGCACGGTGGCGCAGGTCAAGGAGGATTTCGGCGGGCGCCACGTGGCGCTGGGCTTCACCCACGACAAGGCGCGTGCCGCGAACATCCTGGCCGATCGCGCGCTGATCGCCCGCGTCGACGATTATGGTGCCTCCGCCGAGCTGCAGATGGCCGATGGCGCCGACCCCGAACAACTGCTCGCGGCGCTGGTGCGCGAAGGCGTCGGCCTGCGCCGGTTCGAGGTGGTCGAACCGTCGCTGCATGCCATTTTCATCGCCAAGGTCGGCGCCGAAGCCGCCACCGCCCACGCCGGAGTCGCCGCATGAAGAAGATCATTGCCGTTGTCCGCCGCGAGTTCGTCGAACGCGTGCGCACCAAGGCGTTCGTGATTTCCACCGTGCTGCTGCCGGTGTTCATGGTGGCGATGGTGCTGTTGCCCGCGCTGATGATGAGCGGCGGCGACCGCACCAGCCGCGTGGCGCTGGTGGATGCCTCCACCACGAATCTCGGCCAGCGCGTCAGCCAGGCACTCGGATCGGAAAAGATCGGCAAGGGAGCCGACGCCAAGTCGCGCTACACCGTGCAGGTGTTTCCGGCT
This sequence comes from Rhodanobacter sp. UC4443_H10, assembly GCF_052978325.1. Lineage (NCBI taxonomy): Bacteria > Pseudomonadati > Pseudomonadota > Gammaproteobacteria > Lysobacterales > Rhodanobacteraceae > Rhodanobacter > Rhodanobacter sp. UC4443_H10. The sequence goes on from NZ_CM129668.1 coordinate 3,080,274, forward strand.
ACCGGCGATGATCTTGCCAAGGTGCGCGACGGGCTGATCGCCGAGACCGGTTTTTCCAGCAGCAAGAAGAAGGATGGCTGGAACGGCGTGCTGGTGCTCACCGACGAGACGCTGGCCACCGGCAAGCTTGCCTACTACGGCGGCAATGTCGGTTCGCTGGAAGCCATGAGCAAGTTGCAGCGCGTGGTGTCGAGTGCGCTGACCGGCGTGCGCCTGGCCAAGTCCGGCGTGGATACGGCCCTGCTCAAGGAGGCGATGAAGCCGGCCGACATGGACACCACCAAGGTCACCGACGGCAAGCAGACCGGCCAGAGCGGCACCGAGTCGTACCTGATCGCGTACTTCATGGGCTTCATCCTGTACATCGCGATCCTGATCTACGGCCAGCAGACGATGACCTCGGTGATCGAGGAAAAGACCTCGCGCATCATGGAGGTGCTGACCTCGTCGCTGACCCCGTTCCAGATGCTGCTGGGCAAGGTGCTCGGCGTGGGCCTGGCCGGGCTGGCGCAGATGGGGATCTGGGGCGGCACCGCGCTGGTGCTCAGCAGCCAGCGGTTGCCGCTGGCCGGCATGTTCGGCATGAGCGCCGATGCGGCGCAGAGCTTCCCGATCCCGAGCATGCCGCCGGGGTTGCTGGTGGTGTTCCTGCTGTATTTCGCGCTGGGTTTCATGCTCTACGGCGCGCTGTACGCGGCGATCGGCGCGATGTGCAACACGATCCAGGAGACCCAGCAGTACGCGATCTTCGTCACCGTGTTCATCATCGTGGGCTTCTTCGCGGTGTTCGCCCTGATCAAGGACCCGACCGGTCCGCTTGGCGTGACGATGTCCTACGTCCCGTTCTTCGCGCCGTTCACGATGCCCGTGCGCTGGTCGCTGACCTCGGTGCCGCCCATGGAACTGGTGTTGTCGCTGACGCTGATGGTGCTCGCCCTGCTGGCCTGCGTGTGGCTGGCCGCGCGGATCTACCGCACCGGCATCCTGATGTACGGCAAGAAGCCGTCGTGGGGCGAGCTGTGGCGCTGGATCAGGGCGTGATGCGGGTTCAGATGCGGTAGGCGACGGTCTTCATCAGCATCGAGCTCACGTGCATCAACTGCGGCAGGGGAAATGGCAGCTCGATGCCGCCACGCTGCTGCGCGGCTTCGGCGTGGCGGATCTCGTCGGCCTGCATGGTGGTCAGCACCGCGCGCGAGCGCGCATCCTGCGGCGGCAGCTTTTCCAGGTGTTCGGCCAGGTGGGTTTCCACCTGGCGTTCGGTTTCCACCACGAAACCGAGGCTGAGCGGGTCGCCGGCCAGTGCGGCGGCGGCACCGATGGCATAGCTGCCGGCGTACCACAGGGGATTGAGCAGGCTGGGGCCGCTGTGCAGTTGCTGCAGGCGTTCGGCGCACCAGGCCAGGTGGTCGGTCTCCTCGCTCGCGGCGTGCAGCAGGTGTTCGCGGTTGTCGGCGTCGCGCGCCAGCGCGGCCTGGCCCACGTAGAGCGCCTGGGCGCAGACCTCGCCGGTGTGGTTGACCCGCATCAGGCCGGCGGCGTGGCGGCGCTCGGTCTCGTCCAGGTCCGACTCGGCGATGCCGGCGGCGGGCGAGGGGCGTGTGGCGGGCGGCGTGCCCGCGATCGCTTCCAGGGCGCGTTCGCCGGCCATCAGCAGGCGATCGAGGCGGCTCAGGTGACGGATGCTCATGGTCTTCCAGGCGGCGGGCAGGGGCGGGACTTCTCAAGCCCGCCGGCGTTCATGCTATCATTGCCGACTCACAGCTCGCCGGCCGGTGGGCTTGCGCCCTGGATGACAGCTCCGCTATCATCTTGCGCCTTTGTTCCACCGAAGCATGCTTCCCATCATGGGTACCGCCTCCCGGCGGTCGACAGGTATTTGAAATGAAAACGTTCAGCGCCAATGCCGACAACGTCAAGCGCGACTGGTTCGTGGTCGATGCCACGGACAAGACGCTCGGTCGCCTGTCGACCGAGATCGCCCGTCGTCTGCGCGGCAAGCACAAGCCGGAATACACCCCGCATTGCGACACCGGCGATTATATCGTCGTGGTCAATGCCCAGAAGGTGCATGTCACCGGCGCCAAGCTGGACGACAAGATGTACCACCGCTTCACCGGCTACGTCGGCAACCTGAAGACCATGAGCCTGAAGGACCTGCTGGCGACCCACCCGGAGCGCGTGATCGAGATCGCCGTCAAGGGCATGCTGCCGAAGAACCCGCTGGGCCGCGAGATGTACCGCAAGCTCAAGGTGTACGGCGGCGCCGAACATCCGCATACCGCACAGCAGCCGCAGGCGCTGGAGATCTAAGGAAATGAGCATGACGACCCAGCAGAATTACGGCACTGGCCGCCGCAAGACCTCCGCCGCCCGCGTGTTCCTGCGCAAGGGCAGCGGTGCCATCGAAGTCAACGGCAAGTCGCTCGAGCAGTTCTTCGGTCGCGAGACCTCCTGCATGATCGTGCGCCAGCCGCTGGAACTGACCGAGAGCACCGGCAAGTTCGACATCAAGGTGACGGTCGCCGGTGGCGGCATCACCGGCCAGGCCGGCGCGATCCGCCTGGGCATCGCGCGCGCGCTGGTCGAGTACGACGAAAGCCTGAAGTCGCCGCTGCGCAAGGCCGGTTTCGTGACCCGCGACGCCCGCGAGGTCGAGCGCAAGAAGATCGGCCTGCACAAGGCCCGTCGTGCGACCCAGTTCTCCAAGCGCTAAACTGAAGCTCTACAGCCCCGTCGCCAAGCGGTAAGGCACCTGACTCTGACTCAGGCATTCGGTGGTTCGAATCCATCCGGGGCTGCCAAATCCGATCGAAAGCCCGCCTTCCGGCGGGCTTTTTCGTTGGCGCGGCCGGTTGTGGCAGCGATACGCAAATTCGCAGAAAATTACGTGATCTGGCGCGGCCTTACCCTTTTTTTCTGCATTGCAGCAGCGTAAAATTCCCGCTTTCCACGTTGTGAAACCTCGATGACGCCAGCCACTGACGATCCTGTCGGGCACGCCGACGTGCGCACGGTCGGCAGCACCGACGCGCTGCCGATCGCCCCCGCCCTGGGGCTGTCGCTGGATGCGGCGCGGATGCCGCGCAAGTCCACCCTGGTCAACCACCGCATCCTGCTGATCAGCGTGCTGGCGGTGATCCTGGGCGTGGCCTCGGCCTACGTGGCGCAGCTGCTGATGCTGCTGATCAACCTCATCACTGACCTGTGCTACTACGGCCGCATCTCCGACGTGATCGGGCCGAACGCGAGGCCAGGTTCGTTCGTGTTGTCGCCGGCCGGCACTGCCATCGGCGCCTGGGTGATCCTGATGCCGGCCATCGGCGGCCTGACTGCCGGCATCATGGCGCGCTGGGGCTCGCGCGCGATCCAGGGTCACGGCATCCCCGAGGCGATGGAGCAGATCCTCACCAACGAATCGAACATCCCCGCGCGGATGACCTGGCTCAAGCCGGTGTCCTCCGCCTTCGCCATCGGCACCGGCGGCCCGTTCGGTGCCGAGGGCCCGATCATCTCCACCGGCGGCGCGCTGGGTTCGCTGATCGGGCAGTTGCTGCGCGTCACCGCCAACGAGCGCAAGGTGCTGCTGGCAGCCGGCGCGGCGGCGGGCATGGCGGCGGTGTTCGGTGCGCCGGTGGCCTCGCTGGTGCTGGCCGTGGAGCTGCTGCTGTTCGAATTGCGCCCGCGTTCGCTGATCCCGGTGGCGCTGGCCACGGTGACCGCGGTGGGCGTGCGCTACGCCAGCTACGGCGCGGCGCCGGTATTCCCGATGCCCGACGTGCCCGAGCCCGGCAGCCTGGCGCTGGCGGGTTTCGTGCTGATCGGCGGGCTGGTCGGCTACGCCTCGATCTGGGTGACCCGCGCGGTGTACGGCGTCGAGGACCTGTTCGAGAAACTGCCGATCCATTGGATGTGGTGGCCCGTCATCGGAGCACTGGTCGCCGGTTTCGTGGGCTGGATCGACCCGCGCACCCTGGGCGTGGGCTACGACAACATCGACGCCCTGGTGCAGGGGCATTTCGGCCTTGCCGTGCTGCTCAGCTTCGGCGCGCTGAAATTCATCTCCTGGGTGATCTCGCTGGGCAGCGGCACCTCCGGCGGCACGCTGGCGCCGCTGTTCATGATCGGCGGTTCGCTCGGCGCGGCGCTGGCCATCGGCTTCAACTACGCGCTGCCGGCATTCCACATCGACCTGCGCATCGCGGCGCTGGTGGGCATGGCGGCGATCTTCGCCGGCTCCTCGCGCGCACTGCTCACCGCCGTGGTGTTCGCCTTCGAGACCACGCGCCAGCCGGCGGCGCTGTTGCCGCTGCTGGGCGGCTGCACGGCGGCCTACCTGATCTCGGCGTTGATCATGCGCAACACCATCATGACCGAGAAGATCGCCCGCCGCGGCGTGCGCGTGCCCTCGGAATACGCCGCCGACTACCTGGAGCAGGTCAGCGTGGGCACGGCCTGTTCGCGCGACGTGGCCACGCTCAAGACCACCCAGGCGCTGGCCGAGGTACGTCGCTGGCTGAACGACGAGGCGCCGCACTCGCATCACCAGGGTTTCCCCGTGGTGGACGAGCGCGGCCGCGTGCAGGGCGTGCTGACCCGACGCAGCCTGCTCGATCCGCAGTGGCATTACACGCTGACCCTGGGTGAGCTGATCACGCGCCCGCCGGTCGCGGTGAACGAGAACCACTCGCTGCGCGAAGCGGCCGACCACATGGTGGCCGAGAGCGTAGGCCGCGTGGTGGTGGTGAGCAAGGACGACCCGCACAAGCTGGTCGGCATCCTCACCCGCGGCGACATCCTGGCCGCGCACGGCAAGCGGCTGCGCGAGGCGCGCTACGCCGGACGCCACATCAAGCTCGGCAAATCGAACAAGCCAAGCCCCGCCGCGTAGGGCAGGCACGGTCCGCCGCCCTCCCGCGAGCACCGACGACAGCGGCGCGCCGTGGGTGCCGCTCCGACTTACATCTCGCGATCGCCGACCAGCACCACGTCGGCCGGCCGGCGCGCGAACAGGCCGACGGTGACGATGCCCGGGAGCTGGTTCAGCTGCTCCTCCAGTCCTACCGGGTCGGTGATCTGCCAGCCGTGCACGTCGATGATCCAGTTGCCGTTGTCGGTGACCACGCCATCGCGCCATACCGGATTGCCGCCCAGCTTGACGATCTCGCGGCCGATCAGGCTGCGCGCCATCGGGATCACCTCGATCGGCACCGGGAACTTGCCGAGCAGCTCGACCCGCTTGCTGGAATCGATGATGCAGACGAACTTGTCGCTGGCCGCGGCGACGATCTTCTCGCGCGTGAGCGCCGCGCCGCCGCCCTTGATCAGCCGCTTGTGCCCGTCGCACTCGTCGGCGCCGTCGATGTAGATCGACAGCGGGCCGGTCGCGTTGAGGTCGAGCACCGGGATGCCGAGCTTCTTCAAGTGCGCGGTGGATTGCTCCGAGCTGGACACCGCACCCTGGATGCGATCCTTCAGGTCGGCCAGTGCGTCGATGAAGAACGCCACGGTGGAACCGGTGCCCACGCCGACGATGGCGCCATCCTCGACATAGCGGATCGCGGCTTCGCCGGCCTGGCGTTTTTCGTTGGCGTTGCTCATGGGGGTGCGGTCCCGAAGAAAACCGCATTATGGCGGTCAGCAGTCCGCGCGGCGAGCACGGCTCTTGCGGCTCCCGATTCGGGGGGGGCGGGCAATGCCACCCTGCGAGCGGAGCCCGGTGGATGCGGGTCATCACTCGAGAGCGAGGATGTACTCCCAGTGCGCCGCCTCCACCGGCATCACCGACAGCCGGTTGCCCTTGCGCAGCAGGGCCATGCCCTCCAGCGCGGGATCGCCCTTGAGCTCGTCCAGGCTGATCGTGCGCTTGAGCTTCTTCACGAACTTCACGTCGACCAGCATCCAGCGCGGGTTGTCGCGCGAGCTGCCGGCGTCGAAGTACTTGCTCTTGGGATCGAACTGGCTGGGATCGGGGTAGGCGTCAGTGGCCACTTCGGCGATGCCGACAATGCCCGGTACGGCGCAGTTGGAGTGGTAGAAGAACACCTTGTCGCCGGGACGCATGCCGTCGCGCATGAAGTTGCGCGCCTGGTAGTTGCGCACGCCGTCCCAGGGCTCGCGCTTCTTGCGTTTCAGGTCATCGATCGAGAAGGCGTCCGGTTCGGACTTCATCAGCCAGTGGTTCATGCGGCGTGCTCCGGCGAGTCAGGATGGTCGGGACCGGTGCGGTTGCAGTCGATCAGTTCGCGTTCGGTGGCGACGAAATCCAGCGGCACGTCCCAGTCCTGCTCGTCGATCTCGGGCAGTTCCTGGAACGCATAGGCGATGCCGACCAGGAGTGGTTCGGTGGGGCGCACCTGTTCATTGAGGAAGGCGAAGCCGCGGTCGTAGTAGCCGCCGCCGTGGCCGAGCCGGTTGCCGCGGCGGTCGAAGCCGAGCAACGGGACCAGCACCAGGTCGAGCTGGAACGGTTCGAACAGTTCGCCCGGCTGCGCCGGTTCGGGAATGCCGTAGCGGTTGGCCTCCACCGCGTCGCCGGGCTTCCAGGCGGCAAAGCGCAGCTGCCGGCCCGGGCCGGTCACCGGCAACAGAAACTGCTGCCCGCGTGTGGCCAGCGGGGGGATCACCAGGTTCAGCGGCAGCTCGCCGTGGCTGGCCCAGTAGCCGGCGACCCGCTGGTCGGTGAAGTACTCGGGAAGTTGTTCCAGGCTGCGGCGCAGACCCTGCGCGGCCGTGATGCGTTCGGTGGGGGGCAGTGCGCGGCGCTGCTGGGCCAGGCGCTGGCGAAGCTCGCGGCGTTGGGCGGGGGCGTCCACGTGTCGCTCGGCTCCGTCATGGGTGCGCCCTGTTCGTCATCCGGCAATCCGGATGACGAACAGGGCGGGAATCAAGTGGCGTAAACCGCAATGCCGCTGCCCACCAAACGACCTTGATCCACGATGGATCAGGTGGGAGGGCAACATGGCCTCGAGGCTTTCCGCACGCGGCGGACATGCACAACAGCCGATGTAGAGCCGACCCGGGGCCGTATTTAGGAACAAGGCAAATGTAAGAGTGTGCTGGCGAACACCGCAGAAAACGCCGAGGTCAATTCTAGGCGCTTGCCCGGAAATGTCCACCGTTCGCCACGGCGTGGCGCGCGCCGTTCAGGACTTGGCCGGGTCGCCTTCGAGCGCCGCGCTGAGCTTGTTGCGCAGGCTGGCCAGCCCGTCGCTGAGGCGCTGGTTCTGCCCCTCGTGCTGCTTGCGCAGGATGATGAACTCGTGCGCGACGCTGATCGCCGCGAGTACGGCAAGGCGCTCGAAGCCCGGTGCCTTGGCGTGGGCGCGCAATTCGCGCATCTTGCGGTCGAGGTATCCGGCCGCCTCCAGCAGGCCTTCGCGTTCTTCCGGCGCGCAGGCGATCAGGAATTCGCGATCGATGAGTCGCAGCGCGACCGGTTCAGTGCTGGACATGGGTTCGGTCAACCGTTGCTCTCAAGCGATTTCAGCCGCTGGATCATCGCCTCGACCCGGCTGCGTGCCTGCTCGTTGCGTGCCAGCAGGCCGGCGCGTTCGCCGGAAAGCTGCTCCTGGCTCTGGCGCAGGCTGCGGTTCTCCTCGCTGAGCCGGCGCACGGTATCGAGCAGGCGATCCATCTGCTGGCCCAGGGCGGCCAACTCTTGCTGGACAGGGTCAACATGGTCTGGCGTGCTCATGCGCGAAACTATAGCAGGACGCCGGCGGATTTCCGCCTCGTGGCGCACGCTGCCGGCAGCGTGCGGCGGCTGCATTAAACTTGGCTCACTGACCGCAGGACAAGCGCCGTGACCGATACCGACGAGATGGACCACGAGGAGCTGCAGGCACTGGTCGTGCGGCTGCGCCTGGGCACCAGCGCCAGCGAATTGCATGGCTCGCTGACCGGCTACCTGGCCGGTGGCGGGGCGGTGGGCGGCGATGCGCTGCTCGGCGTGCTGGAACTGGATGGCGAGGCAGTCGAACCCACCACCGCGGACCGCGCCGATCTCGATGCACTGGCACGGCAGAGCCAGGCGGCGCTGGTCGATGCCGAGCTGGGCTTCGAGCCGCTGCTGCCGGCGGACGACCGCCCGCTGCACGAACGCGCCGACGCCGTGGTGGAATGGTGCCGCGGCTTTCTCGGCGGCTTCGGCCTGGCCGGCGCCGCCGTCCAGGCGTCGCTGTCGGGCGAGGCGCAGGAGGTACTGCGCGACCTGGGCACGATCGCCGGCTCCTCGTTCGATTTCGGCAACGAGAGCGAGGACGAGGACGCGCTGATCGAGGTGCACGAATTCGTGCGCATGGCGGCGATGCTGCTGTTCGCCGAGTGCGGCGCGCGCGATGGCGTTGGCGGGAACACCGTGCATTGAATGCTCCCACGGCCAGCCTGGCGGGGCTTGCGATTGCCGCCGAGGAGTTCGCGCGCCGCCGCCGCCAGCTGATGCAGATGGCCGGCCCCGACGCGGTGCTGCTGGTGGCCGCCGCGCCCGAGCGCATGCGCAACGCCGATGCGGCGTGGCCGTATCGGCAGAACTCCGACTTCCACTATCTGGCCGGCTTCCCCGAGCCCGATGCCGTGCTGGCGCTGCTGCCCGGACGCGCGCATGGCGAGGCGGTGCTGTTCTGTCGCGAGCGCGACATCGAGCACGAGCGCTGGCACGGCCCCAGCATCGGCACCGAGCAGGCGGTGGCGGCCTGGGGCATGGACGATGCGTTCCCGATCGACGATATCGACGACATCCTGCCCGGCATGATCGAGGGCCGCGCGCGGGTGTACTGCCACTTCGGCCACGAGCCCGCGTTCGACGCGCAATTGCTGGGCTGGATGCGCCGCCTGCGCCAGTTGCGCGGCGGCGGCGTGGTGCCCAAGGAGTTCGTCGCGCTGGGCCACCTGCTGCACGATCTGCGCCTGTTCAAGTCGCGCGCCGAACTCAAGCTGATGCGCGCTTCTGCAGCGATCGCGGTGGAGGCGCAACTGGCCGCGCTGCGGCTGGCGCGGCCGGGTCGTCACGAGTACGAGGTCGAAGCCGAACTGCTGGGCACGATCCGCCGCCACGGCGCGGTGCCCGCGTTTGCGCCCACCGTGGCCGGCGGCGCGAATGCCTGCGTGATGCACTACCAGGGCAATCGCGCACCGCTGCGCGAGGGCGAGCTGCTGTTGATCGACGCGGGCGCGGAACTCGATTGCTACGCCTCGGACATCAGCCGCACGTTTCCGCCCAACGGTCGCTACAGCCGCGAGCAGCGCGCGCTGTACGAGGTGGTGCTGGCCGCGCAGCTGGCGGCGATCGAGCAGGTGCGGCCCGGCCTGCCGTTCAACGCCGCGCACGGTGCGGCGGTGCGCGTGCTGAGCGAAGGCCTGTGCGCGCTCGGCCTGCTCGACGGCGATGCGGACGCGGCGGTCGCCAGCGGCAGCTACCGGCGGTTCTTCGCCGCCAAGACCGGCCACTGGCTGGGCCTTGACGTGCACGACGTGGGCGACTACCGCATCGACGGCGAATCGCGCCTGCTCGAACCGGGCATGGTGCTGACGGTGGAACCGGGGCTGTACGTGGCGCCGGACGATCGCTCGGTGGCCGAGCGCTGGCGCGGCATCGGCATCCGCATCGAGGACGACGTGGCGGTGACCCGCGACGGCCACGAGGTGCTGACGGCGGCGATGCCGAAGGACCCGGTCGAGATCGAGGCGCTGCTCGCGGGGCGCTGATCCCCACGCGGCGAAACGCCACGCGGCGTACCGCCGCGCACCACGAGGCGTGCACGTTTGCCGGCTTATAGTCGGGCGATCCAAGCCGCAGGCGATGACGATGACGGCCGAGTTCCTGTCGCGGATCCAGTTCGGTTTCGTGATGTCGTTCCACATCCTGTTTCCCGCGTTCACCATCGGCCTGGCCAGCTGGCTGGTGTTCCTGGAGGCGCTGTGGCTGCGCCGGCGCAGCGAGATGTTGCGCGACCTGTACTTCTTCTGGCTCAAGGTGTTCGCCGGCTCGTTCGGGCTGGGCGTGGTTTCCGGCATCGTGATGAGCTTCCAGTTCGGCACCAACTGGGCCGGCCTCTCCACCGTGGCCGGCAACGTGCTCGGGCCGCTGCTCAACTACGAGGTGATGACGGCGTTCTTCCTGGAGGCCACCTTCCTCGGCGTGATGCTGTTCGGCTGGAATCGCGTGGGCCACCGCACGCATTTCTTCGCCACCTGCATGGTCGCGCTGGGCACGCTGATCTCCAGCTTCTGGATACTGGCGGCGAACAGCTGGATGCAAACGCCGCAGGGCTACGCGGTCGTCGACGGGGTGATCCATGCCACCGACTGGTGGGCGGCGATCTTCAACCCGTCGTTCCCGACCCGGCTGGTGCACATGGTGCTGGCGTGCTTCCTGAGCACGGCACTGGTGATCGGCGGCGTGGCGGCGTGGTATCTGCTGCGCGGCATCTGGCAGGACAAGGCGCGGCTGATGCTGCGCTGCGCGCTGGCGCTGGTGGCGTTGGTGATCCCGTTGCAGATCTTCGTGGGCGATCTCTCCGGCCTGGTGGTGCGCGAGTACCAGCCGACCAAGCTGGCGGCGATCGAGGCACGCTGGACCACCGGGAAAAGCGTGCCGCTGACCCTGTTCGCGTGGCCGGACGAGAAGGCCGAGCGCAACGATTACGCGCTCGACGTGCCGCACCTGGGCAGCCTGATCCTCACCCACAGCTGGAGAGGCGAAGTGCGGGGGCTGAAGGATTTTCCCGTGCACGACCGCCCGCCGGTCGCCGCGCCGTTCTTCAGTTTCCGCATCATGGTCGGCCTCGGCGTGCTGATGTTGCTGCTGGCACTGACGGGCGTGCTGCTGTGGTGGCGCCGACGCCTGTTCGAGCACCGCTGGTACCTGCGCTGCTGGATCGCGATGATGCCGGCCGGTTTCATTGCCCTGCTCACCGGCTGGTACACCGCCGAGATCGGCCGCCAGCCGTGGGTGGTCTACGGCGTGATGCGCACCGTCGACGCCGCCAGTCCGGTGGCAGCCTCCAGCGTGCTCACCTCGCTGGTCGTGTATTTCGTGACCTACATGATCCTGTTCGGCTTCGGCAGCTGGTACCTGTTCAAGGTGCTGCGCCACGGTCCGGAGGCGGCACCGCCGCGATTCGGCGCCGAGGCCACCGCGGCGCGGCCGCTGGCCGTGGTCGACGATGGCGGGGAGGACTGAGCATGGAACTTTCCACGACGCTGCCGGTGGTGTGGTTCCTGATCATCGGCTTCGCGATCATGATGTACGTGCTGCTGGACGGTTTCGTGCTCGGTATCGGCATCCTCACCCCGTTCGCCGATGACGAGGCGCAGCAGGAGCTGATGATGAACACCGCCGCGCCGATCTGGGACGGCAACGAGACCTGGCTGGTGATGGGCGGCGCCGGGCTGATGGCGGCGTTCCCGCGCGCCTATGCGGTGATCCTGTCCAGCCTGTACCTGCCGGTGCTGGCGATGCTGATCGCGCTGATCTTCCGCGGCGTGGCGTTCGAGTTCCGCTTTCGGGCGCATACCTCGCGACGCATCTGGGGCGTGGGGTTCCACCTGGGCTCGGTGGTTGCGGCGTTTGCGCAAGGCCTGATGCTGGGCGCCATCGTCGAAGGCATGCCGGCCGAAGGCGGCAAGTACCTGCACGGCGCGTTCGCCTGGTTCAGCCCGTTCGCGGTGATGACGGGCATGGCGCTGGTGTTCGGCTACGGCCTGCTCGGCGCGACCTGGCTGGTGCTCAAGACCGAAGGCCGGCTGCAGCGCATCGCGCGCGACCTGACCCGCCCGCTGATGCTGGCGGTGATCGCGTTCATGGTGATGGTGAGCGCGTGGCTGCCGTTCCTCGATTCGCGGTTGATGGATCGCTGGTTCGCCTGGCCGAACTTGCTGTATCTGTCGCCGCTGCCGATCCTCACCGTGGCAGTCGCCGCCTGGTTGTGGCGCGCGGTGCTGGCCAATCGCGAGGTGGCGCCGTTCGTGCTTGCGCTGAGCTTCTTCGCGCTGGGCTTCCTCGGCCTGGTGGCCGGCATGTGGCCGAACATCGTGCCGCCCGACATGAGCATCTGGGACGCTGCCTCGCCACCCTCCAGCCAGGGTTTCGTGCTGGTCGGCGCGGCCGTCATGATCCCGGTGGTGTTGTTCTATACCGCGTACTCGTACCGCGTGTTCCGCGGCAAGGTGCGCGCCGGGGAGGGGTATCACTGACTCGCGGGTGAGGTCACGCGGCGGCGAACGCGTTGCGGGTGAGATTCTCCGGCTCGCCCTCGGTGCACACCACGTCGTCCTCGATGCGGATGCCGCCGTACTGCTTGAACGCCTCGACCTTGTGCCAGTCGATGTCCTTCGCCAGCGGCTTGTCGCGCAACTCGGCCAGCAGCATCTCGATGAAGTACAGGCCGGGCTCGATCGTCACCACCATGCCGGGCTCCAGCGTGCGGGTCATGCGCAGGTACGGGTGGCCGTCCGGCCGCGGTACGGTATCGCCGCGGTCGTTCCTGGCGAAGCCGCCCACGTCGTGCACCTGCAGGCCGATCGAATGGCCCAGGCCGTGCGGGAAGAAGGCGCGGGTGACGCCGCTTTCGAGTGCCGATTCGGCCTCCATGCGGATGAAGCCGTGGTCCTTCAGCAGCGCGGCCAGTTGCCGGTGCGCATGCAGATGCAACTCGGCGTAGGGGCGACCGCTGCGCACCATCGCGGCCTGGCTCTGCTGGTTGGCGTCCATCGCGTCGATCAATGCCTGGAACTCGGCCGCTTCGGCGGCGGCGTGGGTGCGTGTGATGTCGCTGGCGTAGCCCGACGCGCTGGCGCCGGCGTCGATCAGCAGCGAGCGCGGGCGCGCCGGTGGCTGCCGGGTGAAATCCATGTAGTGCAGCACGGCGCCGTGCTCGTTCAGCGCCACGATGCTGGAGTAGGGCAGTTCGGCGTCGATCTGGCCGGCCGCCGCCAGGTAGGCCTGGTGGATACCCAGCTCGCTGGCGCCGGCACGGAATGCCTGTTCGGCCGCGCGATGCGCGCGCGTGCCGATGCGGCTGGCCGCGCGCATCAGTTCCAGCTCGTACGGCGTCTTGTACGCGCGGTGGTAGTGCAGGTAATCCAGCACCGCGGGAGGGTTGTTGAACGCGATGCCGGCGACGGCGGCGTTCGCTTCGCCGATGCTGGCGCAGCGGCCTTGCGGCAGCTCGGCCACCGCTTCCTCGGCGGTGCGCACCACGACGATCTCGAAGCCGTCCACCCAGTAGCCGGCGGGCGCATCCGGCACCACGTGCCAGTAGTCGCGCGGCTGCAGGAAGATCAGCTTCGGCTTGCGGCCCGGGGTGTACGCGATCCAGCTGCCCGGCGCGTCGGTCAACGGCAACCAGTGCTTGAATGGCGGGCTGACGGCGTACGGGTAGTGATTGTCGTCGAGGAACTTGACGCCGGGCATGCCGGCGGCGATCAGCAGGTGGTCGAAGCCGCCGCGGGCGAGCGCCTGCTCGGCATGGTGCTGCACCGTGGCCAGGTGCGCGGGATAAAGCGTGGCGAGTCGATCATGCATGGAGAACTCCCGGCAGGCGCACGGGAAAGGCCCGGCGAATCAGCAAAGACGAATCGCCATGATGACGCCCGCAGGTCGGCAGTTCCAGTGGAGGTGATGCGGCCAGTCGCGCCTACGCCTGCGCCAGCCAGCTTTCCAGGCGCGCTGCGTCGATGTCGGTGATGGCGATGATCCGGTAGCCGGCCCAGATCTGGCCGGAGCTGGCGGCGTGCTCGTGCCATTGCTCCTGGATACCCACCTCGATCGGCTGCGACTGCACCAGCGCGCGGCCGGTGGCGGGCAGGTCGATGCGTACCTGGTACAGCGCCTCGCTGCGCGGTGCCTGCGAGGTGATCAGCAGCAGGCCGGTGCTGGACAGGTTGCCCAGGTGGCCGATCGGCTCGCCGCGGATCACGTCGGTGACGATGGCGTTGCCGGGCGCCCGCTTGCGCGGCGCACGACGCTGGTTGGCGGGGCTGTTGGGCGGATTCATCGGTGGCGGAACTCCGCGGGTTTGCCGCTGCGCCCGCTTGCGGCGGCCTGGCGCAGGCTGCCGGTGAGGCCGCGCCACGCGCGGTCGAGCAGGCTTTCCGGCTCGGCCGGCACTTCGCAGACGCGGCCGCGGGCAACTTCGTGGGCGAGCTGGGCCATGGTCATCTCCTCGCCGCGCTGGCCGCGCCGGCTGACCAGCAGGCAGCGTCCCGACATCGGCGAATACCAGGCCAGCTTGCGTCGCGCGATCTGCCCGCTGGCGGGGTCGATGAACTCGAACCAGCTGCCGAACGGCAACTTGCGCAGATGCTGCTCGATGCGCGCCTCGCGCGGATCGACCGCCGGCGGTCGGGTCGATGTCGCCGTTGTCGTTGCGGGCCGCGGCGGCGTCGGCTTGACGATCGGGCTGGCGATCGCGGCTTCGTGGCTGGCCTGCTGTTCACCCAGGCGCTGGTGCTGCTTCAGTCGCAGCGCGAGATCGGTGGCGCTGGGCAGCTCGCTGGCCGGATCGGGCGTACCGACGCCGAGCAGGCGTTGCGCCACCTGCACCGATTCCTCCGCGTGCATGCCGATCTGCTGCAGGCCGCTTTCCACTTCCTGCTGCAGCTGCCGCGGGTCGGGCACCGGCAGGCGGCCGAGCAACTGGTCGGTGATCGCCAGCTGCGCCTTGAACGCGGGGCTGTCCTCGCCATGACGCAGCAGGGTCAGCGCGAGCACGTCGGACCAGGCGCGGTCCAGCAGGGCGCGCAGCAGTCCGCGCGGCGGCGATTGCGCGAAGCGGTCCGCCATCAGTTCGCCGGCGCGATGGCGCGCCTGGTCCAGCCGTTCGCGGCCCTGCGCCGCTTCGACGTGGCGCCGTTCGGCGGCCTGCGCCTTGCGCGTCAGCAGCGCCAGATGGTGTTCGATATCCGCCAGCAGCGTGGTGTAGAGACCGGCGCTGGGCGGCTCCTGGTTGGCGCGGCTGACCAGTTGCTCCAGCTTGCTGGCCAGCGGACGGTTGCTCTCGTCGTCGCTGCCGTCGAGCCAGTCGTTGGCGGCGGCGGCGACGGTGTCGAGCAGCTTGCGCGCGGGATGGTCGCGCTGCTCGAAGAAGTCGTGGTCGGCCACCGCCACGCGCAGCACCGGCAGCTGCAGGTTGCCGAGCAGGCCGCGGGCGTTGCTGCCCTGCTGCAGTTGCTGGCCCAGTTGCTCGAACAGTTCGGCGACCAGCTCCACCGTGTCGCCCTGTTCGCTGGTGAGCTGGGTGCGCGGCGCGCCGGCAGGCTTGCCGAGGTTGAGCTGGGTCAGCAGCTCCTCGCGCAGGCGCGCGGCACTGCGCAGTTCGCGGCTGGCGTGGTCGGTGACCTTGGCCAGATGTTGTTGCAGCGCACCCAGCGCCGATTGCAGTTCTTCCTCGCTGGCGGCCGGCCCGGCGGCTTCGCCGCTGCCCGTGCCCTGGCCGGCGCGCCGCTGCGACAGCAGGTCGCGCAGCGATTCCAGCACGTGGATGGAATCTTCCGGGGCGCCGCCGGTCGCCGGCTTGGCGGCAGCTTCTGCCGGCGCGGCGGGGGTTTCGCTGGCGGCGCCGATCTCGCCCGTGCCCTGGCGCGGGCGCTTGTTGACGTGGCGCGGTGCCGGCACGCTGCGCAGCTGCGGCAGGATGCCGTCGGACTGCCAGCGCAGGTTGATGGTGCCGTAGAGCTCGCTCAGCGCAGGGAGCACGCACTGGTCGAAGTGCTGCAGCAACAACAACTGGTGCTTGAGTGGCAGCTCCAGCGCGGCGCTGGCCTGGTGGAATGCCTTGGCCAGCGCATGCGGGCCAAGTGGCAGCGATGCGCCTTCCAGCGGCGGCGCGCCGATCAGCACCGCCAGGCGATGGCCCAGTTCGTACAGCGCGCGACCATGGCGTGCGTCGCCGCGGGCGCCGAGCTGGTCCAGCGCCATCGTCATCTCCTGCACGCCGGGGTCGAGCAGTTCCAGCGTCTGCCACGGACTGGCGGTGGCCGCGGTTTCCGCATCGGCGGGCCGGTGCGCATGGCGGTCAAGCTCATTGAGCGCCTTGCCCAGTTCTTCCATGAACGCCTGCACCAGCGCGTTCTGCCCCTGCAGCACGCGTTGGCGGCTGGCGAAGCACTCGTGCTGCTCGTCGGATCGGTGCGCGTGGTCGGCCAGCGCGAAGAGCTGCTTCTCGAATTCGCCGATGCAGCGGCGCACGGGTTCGTGGAGACCTTCCACGCACAGGGTGTAGGCGGTCTCGATCAATTGCTGGGCACGCGCCGGCCACCGCCCCTGGTTGAACTGGGCCGTGCCGCGCGATGCCGACATGCGTCGCCGGTCTTGTCCGACGTCCATGCAAAACCTGTGATTTCCCCGGGTTGACCAAGTCTATGCTGCTTGCCGGGGCTATGCCATCGCCGCGAGCGCGTCAGTCGAGGAAGCTTGCGATCACGTCGTTCAGGAAGCGCTGGCCCAGCGCGGTGGTCTGCAGGCGTTGCGCGTCGCCATGCAGCCAGCCGCGGTCGCGGGCGGCGGCCAGCGCCGCGGCGATCGTCTCCGGCGCCAGCCCCGTGCGCGCGGGGAAATCGGCCATCGGCACGCCGTCGATCAGGCGCAGCGCGTTGAGCATGTACTCGAACGGCAGCTCGGCGGGGGCGACCACGTGGTCGCCCCCGATCCGGCCCGCGCCGCCGGGTTCGCCCATGTAGGCGCGCGGGCCGCGCGTTTTCCAGCGCCGGTGGATCTGGTTGCTGCCGGCGTCGCTGAGCTTGCCGTGGGCCCCGGCGCCGATGCCGAGGTAGTCGCCGAACCGCCAGTAGTTGAGATTGTGTGCACAGCGCCGGCCGGGCTGCGCGTAGGCGGAGATTTCGTACTGGCCGTAGCCGGCTTCGGCCAGGCGCGTCTCGCAGGCTTCCTGCATTGCCCAGGCGTGGTCGTCGTCGGGCAGCGGTGGCGGGTTGGCGGCGAACACCGTATTCGGCTCCAGCGTGAGCTGGTAGTGCGAGATATGCGTGGGCCCGAGCGCGATGGCGCGCTCGACGTCGGCCAGTGCGCCGTCCAGTTCCTGCTTCGGCAGCGCGTACATCAGGTCGAGGTTGATGTTGGCGTAGCCGGCGTCCTGCGCGGATTTCACCGCGGCTTCGGCTTCGCCGGCCGAGTGGATGCGGCCGAGCCGCTTCAGCTTGTCGTCGTCGAAGCTCTGCACGCCGAACGAGATGCGGTTCACGCCGGCGGCGAGATAGCCGTCGAAACGGCCATGCTCGACCGTGCCGGGATTGGTTTCCAGGGTGACCTCGGCGTCGTCGGCCAGCGGCAGGCGCTCGCGCACGCCGTCGAGCAGGCGCGCGATCAGCTCCGGCGCGAACAGGCTGGGCGTGCCGCCACCGAAGAACACGCTGATGACCGCGCGGCCCTCCAGCGCCGCGGCGAAGTCGGCGCGGTCGGCGTCGAGATCGGCCAGCAGGTGGTCGATGTAATCGGCGTACGGCGGCGGCTCGCTGCGCAGGCCGTGCGAGTTGAAGTCGCAGTACGGGCACTTCTTCACGCACCACGGCATGTGCACGTACAGCGACAGCGGCGGCGCGACGAGGCTCATGGGCGAAGTTCGCGCAGGCGGTCGTGCAGTTTCGCCAGCGCCTGGCCGCGGTGGCTGAGGCGGTTCTTCAGCGCCGGCTCGAGTTCGGCGGCGCCGAGGGTCTGCCCGTGTGGCAGGAACAGCGGGTCGTAGCCGAAACCTTGCGTGCCGCGCGGGGCGTCGAGCACGCGACCGTGCCAGCGGCCTTCTGCGATCAGCGGCGCGGGGTCGTCGGCGTGCTGCAGCAGCGCCAGGACGCAGATGAAGAACGCGCCGCGTCGTTCCGTCGGCACGCCGTCCAGTTCGCGCAGCAGCTTCGCGTTGTTGGCGGCGTTGTCGCCGTGGTTGCCGGCATAGCGCGCCGAGTACAGGCCGGGCGCGCCGCGCAAATGGTCCACGCACAGACCGGAGTCGTCGGCCAGCGCGGGCAAGCCGCTGGCGCGGGCGGCGTGGCGTGCCTTGAGCACGGCGTTCTCCACGAAGGTGAGGCCGGTTTCCTCGATGTCGTCCACGCCGAGGCTGGCCTGCGGCACCACCTCGAAGCCGGCGTTGGCGAGCAGGGCATGGAACTCGGCGAGCTTGCCGCGGTTGCTGCTGGCGAGGACGATGCGCCGCATGTCAGAGTGCGAGCGCCGCGCGCTGCGCGGCGACCAGTTCGCCGATGCCTTTTTTGGCCAGCGCCAGCATCTGGTCCATCTCGTCGCGGCGGAAGGCGTGGCCTTCGGCGGTGCCCTGCACTTCGATGAAGCCGCCGCCGTCGTTCATCACCACGTTCATGTCGGTGTCGCAGTCCGAATCCTCGGCGTAGTCGAGGTCGAGCACCGGCACGCCCTGGTAGATGCCGACCGAGACCGCGGCGACCGCGCCCACGATCGGGTTGCGCTTGAGGTTCTCGCGCTTCATCAGCAGGTTCACCGCATCGACCAGGGCCACATAGGCCCCGGTGATCGCCGCCGTGCGGGTGCCGCCGTCGGCCTGCAGCACGTCGCAGTCCAGCGTGATCACCCGCTCGCCCAGCGCCTGGCGGTTGACGCAGGCGCGCAGGCTGCGGCCGATCAGCCGCTGGATTTCCATGGTGCGGCCGCCCTGGCCGCCGCGGGCGGCCTCGCGCTGGGTGCGGGTGTTGGTGGCGCGCGGCAACATGCCGTATTCGGCGGTGATCCAGCCCTCGCCTTTGCCGCGCAGCCAGGCCGGCGCGCGATCCTCGATGCTGGCGGTGCACAGCACGCGGGTGTCGCCGAAGCTGACCAGCACCGAGCCTTCGGCGTGGCGGGTGTAATGACGTTCGAGGCTGACGGTGCGCAGCTGGTCGCTGGCGCGGCCACTGGGGCGGCTGGGATTCATGAAGGGTGGCCGGATTGGGCAAGGGGGACCGGAGAGTTTACCATTGCGTCCTTTCCCCGATGTCCGGAAGGCGCCGATGATCCGCAGCATGACGGCCTACGCCAGTGCCGAAACCACCGGCCCCGCGGGCACGCTCAGCTGCGAGCTGCGCACGGTCAACCATCGCTACCTGGAGCTGAGCCCGCGCTTGCCGGACGACCTGCGCGCGTTCGAATCGCAGTTGCGCGAGCGGGTGGCGGCGAAGCTGTCGCGCGGCAAGCTGGACCTCACCGTGCGTCGCGCGGGCGAGGGGCGCGGCGAGGCGTTGCAGGTGAACGGCGCACTGCTCGCGCGGCTGTCCGAGCTGAACCTGGACATGGCCGCGCTGTTCCCCGGCCTGCAGGTGCAGTTCACCGAGCTGCTGCGCTTTCCGGGCGTGATGCAGCAGGCCGAGGTCGATCCCGAAGCGCAGCAAACCGCGCTGTTCGACGTGCTCGACCGCGCGCTGGATGCGCTGGCGGCCACCCGCGAACGCGAGGGCGAGAAGCTGGGCGCGATCCTGCACG
This sequence comes from Rhodanobacter sp. UC4443_H10, assembly GCF_052978325.1. Lineage (NCBI taxonomy): Bacteria > Pseudomonadati > Pseudomonadota > Gammaproteobacteria > Lysobacterales > Rhodanobacteraceae > Rhodanobacter > Rhodanobacter sp. UC4443_H10. The sequence continues at coordinate 3,099,709 of NZ_CM129668.1, forward strand.
AGCGGCTCGACGCGATCGAGCGCGTGGTCGCCGAGGTGCGCGGCTGGATGCCGGAGATCCGCACCGCGCTGCGCACCCGGCTGGAAACCCGGCTGGCCGACCTCAAGCAGCCGGTCGAGCCGGGCCGGCTGGAACAGGAGCTGGTGCTGCAGATCACCCGCAGCGACGTGGACGAGGAGCTGGACCGGCTCGCCACCCACATCGCCGAGACGCGCCGCGTGCTGGGCCTGGCCGAACCGGTCGGCCGCCGGCTGGATTTCCTGATGCAGGAGTTCAACCGTGAGGCCAACACGCTCGGCTCCAAGTCGGTCGACGCGCGCAGCACCAACGCGGCGGTCGAGCTCAAGGTGCTGATCGAGCAGATGCGCGAACAAGTGCAGAACATCGAATGACTGAAGCAGGCACCCTGTTCGTGGTCGCCGCGCCATCGGGCGCCGGCAAGTCCACCCTGGTCAACGCGCTGCTGGAGCGCGAGCCGGGGATCGCGTTGTCGATCTCGCACACCACGCGGCCGCCGCGGCCGGGCGAGACGTACGGGCGGCATTACTACTTCGTCGAGCGCGCCGCGTTCGAGCGGCAGATCGCCGAAGGCATCTTCCTGGAGCATGCCGAGGTGCACGGCAACCTCTACGGCACCTCGCGCACCATCGTGCAAGAGCTGCTGGCGCAGGGTCGCGACGTGCTGCTGGAGATCGACTGGCAGGGAGCCCAGCAGATTCGCGCGAGCAAGCCCGATTGCGTCAGCGTGTTCATCCTGCCGCCGTCGCGGGCAGAACTTGAACGGCGCCTGCGCGGCCGTGGTTCGGACAGCGCCGAGGTGATCGAGCGCCGGCTGCACAATTCGCGCGGGGAGATCGCGCATGCCCACGAGTTCGATTTCATCCTGGTCAACGATGCCCTGGACCAGGCGTTGGCCGACCTGCAGGCGATCGTGCGCACCGTGCGCCTGCGCAGCACCTTGCAATGGCGGCGGCACGAGGCCTTGATCGCCGAACTGCTGGCCCCGTAGGTGCCCGCTCGCGGGCGATGCTTTTGCTATTGCGAATCCGGAATCCGAATCCCGAACCTCGACAAAGGCATCGCCCGCGAGCGGGCTCCTGCGCGGGCAGGGCGGGTTTGCGTGGCGTTGCCGGCGTGGTTCCATTACCTTGTTCTTTTCCGTGGTCGCCGCCTTCATGACTCCATCCGTCCGCCCGCCATCCGATGACGCCACCCTGGTGCGCATCCGCGGCTTGACCACGGTGCTCAACGGCAAGACCATCTTCGATACGCTGGATCTTGACATCCCGCGCGGCAAGATCACCTCGATCATGGGCCCCAGCGGCACCGGCAAGACCACCCTGCTCAAGCACATCACCGGGCAGATGCGCGCCGATGCCGGCAGTGTCCACGTCGATGGCCACAATGTCGCCGAGCTGTCGCGCGAGGAGCTGTACAAGCTGCGCGAGGGCGTGGGCTACCTGTTCCAGAACTCCGCACTGCTGACCGATTTCGACGTGTTCGAGAACGTGGCGTTCCCGCTGCGCCAGCACACGAAACTGCCGGAGGTGCTGATCCGCAACCTGGTGCTGATGAAGCTGCAGGCGGTGGGTTTGCGCGGCGCGGCGCGGCTGATGCCGAACGAGCTGTCCGGCGGCATGGCGCGGCGAGTGGCGCTGGCGCGGGCGATCGTGTTCGACCCGCAGCTGATCCTGTACGACGAGCCGTTCGTGGGGCTGGACCCGGTGGCGCTGAACCAGGTGCTGAAGCTGATCCAGACGCTGAACCAGACCCTCGGCATCACCAGCGTGCTGGTCTCGCACGAACTGCCCGCGGTGCAGCGCATCGCCCACCACGTGGCCCTGCTGTCCAACGGCAAGGTGGTGGCACAGGGCAACCCGGCGACGATCGCCGACGACGGCTCGCCGTGGACGCGGCAGTTCTTCGGCGGCGAGGCGGACGGCCCGATCCCGTTCCGCTACCCGGCCGGTGACTACGCCGCCGCGCTGGGCTTTGCCGAGGCAACGAAATGAACGCGCACGCCCCGCAACCCCGCAACGTGTTGACCCAGTCGCTGGCGCAGATCGGCGGCTGCGGCCTGTTTCTGCTGACCCTGCTGGCGGCGATCCCGCGCAGCTTCCGCTACCTGCGCGAAACCGTCCGTCAGCTGTGGTTTGTCGGCGCCATGAGCCTGACCATCATCATGGTCTGCGGCCTGTTCGTCGGCATGGTGCTGATGCTGCAGCTGTACCACGTGCTGTCGATCTTCGGCGGCACCTCGGCCAGCGGCATGGTGGTGGCGCTGTCGGTGTACCGCGAGCTGGGGCCGGTGGTCACCGCGCTGCTGTTCGCCGGGCGCGCCGGCACCGCGATCACCGCCGAGATCGGCCTGATGCGCGCCACCGACCAGATTTCCGCGATGGAAATGATGGCGGTCGACCCGATCGCCTACGTCGCCACGCCGCGCTTCCTGGCCGGGCTGATCGCGATGCCGCTGCTGTGCTGCGTGTTCTGCGCCATGGCCATCTTCGGCGGCCACCTGGTCGGCGTGACCTGGCTCGGCATCGACAACGGCACGTTCTGGTCGAACATGACCGCCCAGGTTGACGTGCACACCGACATCGTCAACGGCGTGCTGCTGAAGAGCCTGGCGTTCGGCGCGGTGGTCTCGCTGATCGCGGTGTTCCAGGGTTTCACCACGCCGCCGACCAGCGAGGGCGTGGCCTACGCCACCACCCGCACCGTGGTCGCCTCGTCGATCGCCATCCTGGCGCTCGACTTCGTCCTTACCGCCTTCCTGATGTGACTGCCATGACCTGTCGTTTTCCGAGGATCCTGCCGTGAGCCAACCGAGAAGTTCCTACGCCGTCGGCACCGGCCTGTTCATCGTGCTGGGCTTCGCCGCGCTGGCCTACCTGGCGACGCAGACCAGCTCGGTGGCCAACAACGTGCGCCAGGGCGACAGCTACGACGTCACCGCGCAGTTCACCAACATCGGCCAGCTGAAGGAGCGCGCGCCGGTGAAGATCGCCGGCGTGCGCGTGGGCCAGGTGCAGGCGATCACGCTGGCGCCGGGGCGCGACGCGGCCGAGGTGAAGCTGTCCATCGACAAGCGCTACGACCACATCCCGCAGGATTCGGTGGCGACGATCTTCACCAGCGGCCTGCTCGGCGACCAGTACGTGGGCATCGACTACGGCAGCGCGAAACAGATGGTGGCCGCCGGCGGCACGCTGGCGCGGACCAAGTCGTCGCAGCCGCTGGAGGAGATGCTGGGCAAGTTCTTCGGCGCCGGCGGCGTGGTCGACAACATCGGCGGCAGCTACACGGTCAAGGCCGATTTCACCAACGTGGGCACCTTGTCGGCGGGCGCGCCGGTGAAGATGGCCGGCGTGGTGATCGGCAGCGTGCAATCGGTGCGCGCCGACCCGACCAAGCTCAACGCCGAGGTCATCCTGGCGATCGACAAGCGCTACGACCAGATTCCCGACGATTCGGCCGCCGCGGTGTTCACCAGCGGTTTGATCGGCAGCCAGTATGTTGCGATCCAGCCGGGCGGCTCGCCCGACGTGCTCAAGAACGGCGACGAGATGATCCTGACCCAGTCCGCGATGCAGCTGGAGGATCTGATCGGCAAGTTCCTGGTCAACGGTTCGCCCGGCGACAAGAAGGACGCCGGCAGCGGCAAGCAGTAGAACCCCATCGAATCCCCGTCGGCGGCGCCTGCCGCCGGCCATGCCCCAAGGAGTAACCCCATGCTGCGCAGACTGGCCCTTGCCACCGCCCTTGCGTTCGCCACTGTTGTGGTCGGTGCCCCGGCGTTCGCCCAGGATGCGGCCACGGCCGCCGCGCCGGCGGCCGTCCAGCAGACCCCGGTGCAGATCGTGCAGGGCATCGCCGACCAGCTGGCCACCGCGATCGAGGGTCACCGCGACGAGCTCAAGCGCGACAAGGAAAAACTGATCGCCATCATCGACGACGTGTTCCTGCCGCACTTCGACATCGACTACGCCTCGATCCTGGTGCTCGGCCGGCATGCGCGCGAGGCCACCCCGGCACAGCGCGACCGCTTCGCCAAGGCGTTCTACAACTCGATCACCCATCGCTACGCCGAGGGTCTGCTCAACTACACCCGCGGCAAGGTCAAGGTGCTGCCGTTCAACGGCGACCTCAACGACAAGCGCACCGTGGTGCGCACCCAGGTGGTGCTGGACGACGGCAAGCTGGTGTCGATCGACTACGCGTTCCGCAAGAGCCGCAGCGGCGACTGGAAGGCGTACGACGTGATCATCGAAGGCATCTCCTACGTCACCAATTACCGCAACCAGGTGGACGCGGAGATCCGCAAGGTCGGCATCGAGCAGCTGATCACCAACCTGGAAACCCAGGGCGAGAAGGCACTCGACACGCTCGACAAGGACAGCAAGGACAGCCAGTGAACGCGCCCACGGGTTTCCGCCTGGACATCGTGGCGCCGACTGTCCTGGCGGTGAACGGCGTGCTTGATTTCGGCACCGCCGCGGCTGCGCTCGCAGCCATGCGTGCGGCGCTGGATGGCGAGGTGGCGCAACTGGACCTGGCGGGCGTCAGTCATTGCGACAGCGCCGGCCTGGCCTGCGTGCTGGCTGCCGCCGCGGAAGCGAACCGGCGAGGTCGTCCGTTGCGGGTGGTCGGGATGCCGGCCAGCATGCAGGCGCTGGCCCAGGTCTGCGAGGTCGATACGCTGCTGGCGTGAGTCGTGCCCGCAGGACTCAGTGCTGGTCGTCCTGCTTGGGGTGACCCTTTTCCCAATCGTGCTGCTGTTCCAGCAGCTCGTCCGGGTCGAAGCCGGGCGTATCCAGTCCCTGCATCCGTTCGATCAGCGCCGCCGGCGGGTTGCCGTCGTAAAGCTTGTACAGGCGCTGTTGCCGGTAGGCGTCGCGGATGAACACGTACGGGTCGTAGGCCGATTGCAGGAAACTCTCCGCGTCGATCGCGCGCGAGCGCAGCGTGATCAGATACATCGCCTGCGGCGCGTACTGCAGGCCGTTGTAGTGGTGGTTGGCGGCGTACAGGCTCAGCGGGTCGAAGAAATAGCTGTCCACCGGCATCCGCCACATGTCGCGTGCGGTGCTGGGGCCGAACAGCGGCAGCATCAGGAAATCGCCTTCCGGCGCACCCCAGCGTGCCAGCGTGATGCCGAAGTCGTTGTCCTCGATCGGCAGTCCCAGTTGGCTGGCCGGGTCGAAGAAACCGCCGATGCCCAGGGTGAGGTTGACCAGGAAACGGGCAGTGCTCTGCAGGGCCTGCTTGGGCCGCGCCTGCAGCAGGTCGTTGGCGACCGTGACCGGGGTGCGGATATTGGTGAAAAAGTCGCTGAACGAACGCCGCACCGGCGGGTTGGTGACCTTGCGGTAGACCAGCGCCACCGGCCGTATGGCCACTTTGTCCACTGCAGTATTGAACTGGTACGCCTCGCGGTTGTACTTCTCCAGCGGGTCGTCGGTGCGCGGCTTGGCAATGGCGCAGCCCGCCAGCAAGGCGATCGCGAGCACCGCCAACCAGCGGCTCATGGAATGGGGGCGAGGCAATGAGGGCATCGTGCGGTGGGGATTCGCGTCGGGGACAGTATAAGTGTACTGTCTGGTTTTATATCTTGCACGGCTTTCGGGCCGCTTTCGTGAATGCAGCCGTATTCGCGGCCAGCCCACCATGATACGCGTCGCCCGCATTGCCAGCAAAGCACCTGCTGGCTACACTGGTCGACCGTATAAGTCACTATTCTCCGAAGGATTTCACATGGCACGCATTACCGTGGAGGACTGCCTCGAGGTGGTCGACAACCGATTCGAGCTGGTCCTGATGGCCACCAAGCGCGCACGACAGCTCGAGAAGGGTGCCGAACCGGCGGTCAACCCCGACCACGACAAGCCCACGGTGCTGGCGCTGCGCGAGATCGCGGCCCGTCGCATCGACCAGGCCACGATCGACCAGATCGACAAGGCCGAGCGCGAGCGCGCCGAGCGCGAAGCGCTGGAGTGGGCCGCCGCGGAAGTCGACGACGACCTTTCCAAGGGCGGCGACGACTGATGGGCGATGACTGCCGGCGCTGCCGCGATCATGCCTTGCAGGGCATGAGCAAGCGCGCGCGCCCGACAGTCTCCGGACACCTCGCTTCCGGGGTGGGCGCCTGAGCCGGCGCCAGGCACCGATGCCCGCGACCGCTCCACCGGCTCCGGTCGATCCGGCCGCCTGGCCACCCTACGTGCTGGCGCTGAAAGAGCGCATCGCTTATCTGCCCCCCGCACAAGTCACCCTGGTGTTGCGTGCGTACGCCGTCGGCGCACAGGCGCATGCGGGGCAGGAGCGCAAGAGCGGGGAGCCGTACATTACCCACCCGGTGGCAGTGGCCAGCATCCTGGCCGAGCTGGGGCTGGATGCCGAAACAATCATCGCGGCCATCCTGCATGACACGCTGGAAGACACCGAACTGAGCCGCGAAGCGCTGGCCGGCGAGTTTGGCGAGGTGGTGGCCGAGCTGGTGGACGGCGTCACCAAGCTGGACAAGATGCGCTTCGGCACGCGCCAGGAAGCCGATGCGGAAAGCTTCCGCAAGATGCTGCTGGCGATGGCGCGCGACATCCGCGTGATCCTCATCAAGCTGGCCGATCGCCTGCACAACATGCGCACGCTGGGCGCCAAGGACCAGGGTTCGCGCCGCCGCATCGCGCGCGAGACGCTGGAGATCTTCGCGCCGATCGCGCAGCGCCTGGGCATGAACAAGTTCAAGGCCGAGCTGCAGGATCTAGGTTTCCGCGCGCTGTATCCGGACCGCTACCGGGTCATCAGCGAGCGCATCCGCGCCGCGCTGGGCAATCGCCGCGAGGTGATGAGCAAGATCGAGACCGCGCTCACCACGCAGTTGGCGTCCGAGCATCTGAGCGCCCACGTGGTCGGCCGGATCAAGTCGCCGTGGAGCATCTACTCGAAGATGCGCAACGAGCACAAGACGTTCGCGCAGCTGATGGACGTGTACGGTTTCCGCGTGGTGGTCGACAGCGCCACCAGCTGCTACGTGGCGCTTGGTGCGGTGCACGCGCTGTACAAGCCGGTGGACCGGCGCTTCAAGGATTTCATCGCGATCCCCAAGGCGAACGGCTACCAGTCGCTGCACACGGTGCTGCTCGGGCCGTTCGGCGCGCCGATCGAGGTGCAGATCCGCACCGCCGAAATGGATTCCGTGGCCGAACGCGGCGTGGCGGCGCACTGGGCCTACAAGACCGATTCGGGCCCGGCCAACAGTGCCCAGGTGCGCGCGCGCGAATGGCTGGCGTCGATGGTGGACAGTTCGGCGAACACGGTGTCCTCCTCGGAGTTCATCGAGAACGTCAAGATCGACCTGTTCCCCGACGAGGTCTATTTGTTTACCCCCCGCGGCGACATCCTCTCGCTGCCGCGCCATGCCACTGCGCTGGATTTCGCCTACGCGGTGCACACCGACGTGGGCGACCACGCGGTGGCCGCGCGCGTGGACAAGAAACTCACCCCGCTGCGCAGCCGGCTCGAATCGGGCCAGCTGGTGGAAATCATCACCGCGCCCTCGGCCGTGCCCAACCCCGCGTGGCTGGAGGTGGTGGTCACCGGCAAGGCGCGCACCGCGATCCGCCAGTACCTGAAACATCTGCAGCACGAGGACGCGGTCGATTTCGGCCACCGGATGCTGGATCGCGCGCTGGATGCGCTCGGCAGCAGCCTCGACGCGATCGCGCCGACGACGCTCGACCGCTTCCTGAAGACCTCCAAGTTCAAGCGGTTGGAGGAGCTGCTCTCCGACATCGCGCTGGGCAACCGCATGCCTGACGTGGTCGCGCGCCAGTTGCTGGGCTCGCGCTGGAAGAAGGCCGCCGGCTCCAAGGCAGGCGTGGCGCTGGCGCAGGAGAAGATCCGCATCAGCGGCGGCGAGCGCGGCGTGCTCAGCTTCGCCAACTGCTGCCACCCACTGCCCGGCGACGACATCGTCGGCTACCTGTCCTCCGGCAAGGGCATCGTGGTGCATCGCGTGGAGTGCCCGAACGTGGTCGAGTTGCGCCGCTCGCCGGAACGGCTGGTGGCGATCGAGTGGGATCGCGACGTCAAGGGCGACTACCGCGCGCAGTTGCACATCGAGGTGATCAACCGCCCGGGCGTGCTCGCCACCGTGGCGGCGGCGATTGCGGCGGCCGATTCCAACATCGAGAACGTCGAGTACGTCGAGCGCGATGCCTCGGCGGCCACGCTGCTGTTCTCGATGGAAGTGAAGAGCCGCAAGCACCTGGCCGACGTGATCCGCCGCGTGCGCCGCACCGGCGTGGTCAGCGCGGTGCGGCGGTATCCGCTGTAACCCGGGAATCGGTGATCGGGAACGGTTCGGGCGTTCCGGGGTGTTTGCTTTCCTCCGGTGCGGCGATAGTCTTCCCGAATCCCGAATCCCGAATCCCGAATCCCGAATCCCGAGACCGCCCATGTCCCGCAGCATCATTTCCACTGGCCAGGCACCGGCCGCCATCGGTCCGTATTCGCAGGCCGTGCGTGCCGGCAACACCGTCTATTTTTCCGGCCAGATCCCGCTGGACCCGACCACCGGCAGCCTGGTCGACGGCGACATCGGCGTGCAGACGCGACGGGTGTTCGACAATCTCGCCGCGGTGGCGCAGGCTGCCGGCGGCTCGCTGGCGCAGATCGTGCGCGTGGGCATCTATGTCACCGACCTCGCCAACTTCGCCGCCGTCAACGCGGTGATGGCCGAATACTTCCAGCAGCCGTATCCGGCGCGCTCGACCATCGAGGTTTCCGCGTTGCCGAAGGCGGCGCAGGTAGAGGTCGATGCGATCATGGTGCTGGACTGATCCACGTCGCGGCTGTCGCCGACAGCCCGCAGCGGCGGCATCCTTACGACTGACGGGGATGCTCGGTTAGGCTTGGGTTTCATGGCCACGCGCAACGCCCGTCCCGTTTCTCCCGCCATTGCCGACCCCGGCATCGCGCCGCTCGCCACGTTGCCCGGCGTGGGCCCGTCGCTGGGCAAGCTCGGCCTGACGCGGGTGCAGGATCTGTGGTTCCACCTGCCGTTGCGCTACGAGGACAAGACGCGCATCACCGCGATCGCGGACTTGCGCGCCGGGGAACGCGCGCAGGTCGAGGGCGTGGTCGAGGCCGTCGAGCGCGGATTCCGCCATCGCCCGCAACTCAAGGTGGCGATCGGCGACGCCAGCGCGCAGACCCTGCTGCTGCGCTTCTTCCATTTCAATCGTGCGCAGGCCGAACAACTGGTGCCGGGCACGCGGCTGCTCTGCTACGGCGAGGTGCGCCACGCCGCGCAGGGGCTGGAGATGGTGCACCCGAGCTACCAGCGCCTGGGTGGCAGCGAAGCCTCGGTGGTCGACGAGCAGCTCAGTCCGGTGTATCCCACTACCGAGGGCCTGGGCCAGAAGCGCCTGGTCGCGGTGATCGGCAAGGCACTGGCCCTGCTGCCGCCGGCCGGGCAACTGGAGCTGATTCCGCCGGCGCTGTGCCGCACGCACGGCCTGACCTCGCTGCGCGATGCGCTGCTCTACGTGCACCGGCCACCGCCGGACGCGCACCTGGGCCAGTTGCTGCTCGGTCGCCACCCGGCCCAGCAGCGGCTCGCCTTCGAGGAGTTGCTGACCCAGCACCTTAGCCTCAAGCGCCTGCGCGCCGTGGTGCGGCAACGCCGTGCGCCGGTGCTGGGCGCACCGCGGCAGCTGCATCGGCAATTGCTGCGCGCATTGCCGTTCCGCCTCACCGCGGCGCAGCAGCGCGTGAGCGAGGAGGTCGCGCGCGACCTGGCGCAGGCCCAGCCGATGCTGCGCCTGGTGCAGGGCGACGTCGGCAGCGGCAAGACCGTGGTGGCCGCGCTGGCCGCGCTGGCCGCGGTGCACGCGGGCTACCAGACCGCCCTGATGGCACCGACCGAATTGCTGGCCGAGCAGCATCTGCGCAACTTCCGGCAGTGGTTGCAGCCGCTGGGCATCGAGGTGGAATGGCTGGCCGGCAAGGTCACCGGCAAGACACGCCGGCAGGCGCTGGCCCGCGTGGCCGACGGCGCGGCGGTCGTGATCGGCACGCACGCCTTGATGCAGGAGGGCGTGGCATTTGCGCGGCTGGGCCTGGTGATCGTCGACGAGCAGCACCGCTTCGGCGTGCAGCAGCGGCTGGCATTGCACGAGAAGGGCCGCCAGGACCGACTGGTGCCGCATCAACTGGTGCTCACCGCCACGCCGATTCCGCGCACGCTGGCGATGAGCGCGTATGCCGATCTCGACGTCTCGTCGATCGACGAATTGCCGCCCGGACGCACGCCGGTGCAGACCATCGCGGTATCCAATGCGCGCCGCGCCGAAGTGATCGAGCGCATCCATGCCGCCTGCGCCGAGGGGCGGCAGGTGTACTGGGTGTGCACCCTGATCGAGGAATCCGAGCAGCTGCGCGCGCAGGCGGCCGAAGTCGCCCACGCCGAGTTGTGCGCGGCGCTGGAGGGCTTTGCCGTGGGTCTGATCCACGGCCGCATGAAGGCAAAGGACAAGCAGGCGGTGATGGACGCGTTCAAGGCCGGCGAGCTGGCCGTGCTGGTGGCCACCACGGTGATCGAGGTCGGCGTCGACGTGCCCAATGCCAGCCTGATGGTGATCGAGAACAGCGAGCGGCTTGGCCTGGCACAGCTGCACCAGTTGCGTGGTCGCGTCGGCCGCGGCGCGGTGGCCTCCAACTGCGTGCTGCTGTATCAACCGCCGCTGGGCCAGCTCGCGCGCGAGCGCCTGCAGGTCATGCGCGAAACCAGCGACGGCTTCCGCATCGCCGAGAAGGATCTGGAACTGCGTGGCCCCGGTGAAGTGCTCGGCACCCGCCAGACCGGCCAGCTCGCCTTCCGCATCGCCGACCTGTCGCGCGACGCGCACCTGCTGCCCGCGGTGCAGGCGGTGGGCGAACGCATGCTGGCCGAGTTCCCCGACCAGACCAGCCGGTTGATCGAGCGCTGGATCGGCGGCGCCGCGCGGTTCGCAGATGCGTGAGCGGTCATCGGCAGTCGCCCCCCGCCGTTTCATCCCATAAACTGGACGGCTGGACAGGAACCCGATGCACATGACCAAGCCGCAACTCCTGATCGACACCGATCCCGGCGTCGACGACGCCCTCGCCATCCTGATGGCCGCCGCGCATGCCGACATCGCCGGCCTCGGCATTGCCGCCGGCAACGTCGGCCTGGAGCACACCCTGCGCAACGCACGCACGCTGGTCGACCTGCTTGGCCTGGCCACGCCGGTGTTCGCCGGTTGCGCCATGCCGCTGGTGCGTGCGCCGGAGGAAGATGCCGCGTTCGTGCATGGGCGTGACGGTTTCGGCGACGTCGGCTTCGCCGAACCCGCCGCCGCGGTCGCGGCCGAGTCCGCTGCGCTGGCGCTGCTGCGCCTGACCCTCGAGCGTCCCGGCGAGCTGACCCTGGTGGCACTGGCGCCACTGACCAACCTGGCGCTGGCGTTGCGGCTCGACCCCGGCCTGCCGCAGCGGGTGAAGCGGCTGGTGGTGATGGGCGGCGCGGTGACCGGCCACGGCAATACCGGCAAGGTGCCGGCCGAGTTCAACATCGGTTTCGACCCCGAGGCTGCGCACGTCGTGTTCGAGGCGTTCCCGTCGTTCGACCTGGTGGACTGGGAGGCAACCCTGCGCCACGCCTTCGACGACGCGGAGTTCGACCGCTGGCTCGCTGCCGGTGACCGGCGCGCGGCGTTCTTCGGCAAGATCGCGGCGACCGCGCGGGGCTACAACGCCAAACACGACCGCCACGGGCTGGTGGCGGCCGATGCGCTGGCGATGGCGGTCGCGCTCGACCCGACCATCGTCACCCGCAGCGAACGCCGCGCGGTCGCGGTAGAGCTGGACGGCCGCCTGACCCGCGGCGCCACCGTGGTCGACTGGAAAGGGCGCCTGGGCCGGCCGGCGCAGGCCAACATCGTGCTGGAGGTCGACCACACCCGCTTTGCCGCGATGGTGCAGCGCGCGCTGGGGGTGCCCGGCTGAACCCCCGTGCTTGCGCGTTCCCGGCGTTGCCCGCTACAATGCCGCTCTTTTCACCGCCGCATTCAGAGTCTGTCATGAAAGCCGATACCCATCCGAACTACGCCCCGGTGGTGTTCCAGGATCTGTCGTCCGATTTCTCGTTCCTCACCCGGTCGACCATGTCCAGCAAGGAAACCGTCAAGTGGGAAGACGGCAATGAGTACCCGCTGATCAAGGTGGATATCTCCAGCCATTCGCACCCGTTCTACACGGGCAAGCAGAAGACCCTGGACGTGGGTGGCCGCGTGGACAAGTTCCGCCGCCGCTACGCCGGTTCGGTCAAGGAATAAACCCTTTTACCTCCGCTCCCTCCGGGTTGCGGGCGGTTCGAGACACGGGGCAGGCGCAGGCTTGCCCCGTGTCTTTTTCGTGCCCGGCGTACGACCATTCGCCATCGAATGCGCGACCGCCGTTGTGCGATAATGGGCAGTGGCCCGATGCCTGCAGCAGAGTGGCGCAAGTCTTCGCGGAGCTTGTTCCAGCCGGTTTCCGGCATCGGTTGCGTCGCGTGCTTTCCCCGGCTGCCGACACCCACCCTTTCCCTTGCCGTGCGATGACGTCCCCACCGTCGTCGCCGGCGACGAACCACATGCGAGGAGGTTTCCGTGTCCGACCCCAAGACCGTCAAGCTGGTCGATGAATCGAGCCACAAGAGCAGCGAACTGCCGCTGGTTTCCGGCACGCTCGGTGCCGCGTGTATCGACATCGGCACGCTGTACAAGGACACCGGCCATTTCACCTATGACCCGGGCTTCGGCAGCACTGCCAGCACCAAGAGTGCCATCACCTACATCGACGGCGACAAGGGCGTGCTGCTGTATCGCGGTTACCCGATCGAGCAGCTGGCCGAGAAGTCCAGCTTCCTCGAAGTGGCCTATCTGTTGCTCAACGGCGAGTTGCCCAATGCTGCCGAGTTCGACACGTTCGAACATGACATCACGCATCACACGATGATGCACGAGGCGCAGAAGAACTTCTTCCAGGGCTTCCACCACGACGCGCACCCGATGGCGATGCTCGCCGCGGCAGTGGCGTCGCTGTCGGCGTTCTACCACGACAAGCTGGACGTGGAAGACCCGGCCGACCGCAAGATGGCGGCGATCCGCCTGATCGCCAAGATGCCGACCATCGCGGCAGCCTGCTACCGCTACACGATCGGCTGGCCGGTGCGCTACCCGCGCAACAACCTCGAGTACGTCACCCGCTTCCTGCACATGATGTTCGAGGTGCCGAGCGAGCCGCTGCAGATGAACCCGGTGGCGGCCAAGGCGCTGGACCTGCTGTTCATCCTGCATGCCGACCACGAGCAGAACGCGTCCACCTCCACCGTGCGCCTGGTCGGTTCCACCGGCGCCAACCCGTATGCCTCGATCGCCGCCGGCATCACCGCGCTGTGGGGCCCCGCCCATGGCGGCGCCAACGAGGCGGTGCTCAAGCAGCTGGAGGAGATCGGCAAGCCGGACAACGTCGAGTCGGCGATCCTGCGCGCCAAGGACAAGAACGACAGCTTCCGCCTGATGGGCTTCGGCCACCGCGTCTACAAGAACTTCGACCCGCGCGCCAAGATCATTCGCGAGATGTGCCACAAGGTGCTGGACGAGCTGGGCGTCAACGATCCGATGCTGGACGTGGCGATGAAGCTGGAAGAGGCGGCGCTGAAGGACGACTACTTCGTCGAGCGCAAGCTGTATCCGAACGTCGATTTCTACTCCGGCATCATCTACAAGGCGCTGGGCATCCCCACCGAGATGTTCACCGTGATGTTCGCCATCGCGCGCACCGCCGGCTGGATCGCGCACTGGATCGAGCAGCACGAAACCCCCGGATCGCGCATCGGCCGTCCGCGCCAGGTCTACACTGGCGCCGACGTGCGTGATTACGTGCCGGCCGGCAAGCGCTGATTCACCGCTTGGGCTGATCCTCGGTTTCGCGCAGAACGCCCCGGCCCGGCCGGGGCGTTCTGCATCTGGCGCTCGGCGCGGTCAGCGCAACGCGGCGCGCAGGCGCTGTTCGAAGCCCTCGTCGGCATCGTCCTCGGCCAGCAGCATCTCCACCTGGGCCAGCGCGGCGCGGCGCATCGGCCGGTCGTCGGTGCGATCCAGCGGCGCCTGGCGCAGCGCGTTGCGCGGCAGCACGGTGAGGTCGAACGGCACGGCGTCGGCGGCGAACAGCAGCACCGGGTACTCGGGCTGCTCGGTGCGGCTGTAGCGCAGGCGGCGCACCTGCATTTCCAGCGGCACGCCGTGCTCGCGCAGGAAACGCACCACCGCTTCGGCATCGTCGCTGTACACGTGCAGGCACACCGCCGAATGCATGTCGGCGGTGCCGTCGAGCACGGCGCCGACCAGGCGCGGTTCGAACGGGGCGAGGAAGGTCATCGCCTCGACCGCCGCCTCGCGCCGCTGGCGCAGCAGCTGGGGTTGGCTGTCGCCGAGGAACAGGCGCTGGTGTTCGCGCAGCGCCTGTTCGATCTCGAGGTTGCGCGGCAGCGCCTGGCTGTCGAGTATGCCCAGCCGTTCGGCGGCCTTGAGCTTGGCATGGTGGAAATTGCGGATGCCGTGCTCGCTCATCAGCCGGGCCGCTTCCTGGGCCACGCGCAGGCGATTGCGTTGCAGCCGGTCATGGGCGTGGATGCGGTGGTGTTCGCCTCGGGACATGACGCACTCCTCGACATTGGATGGCGGCGTCCGGGAGCGGCGTCGCCTGCCCCCGGGTCAGAAGATCTCGTAGGCGTGCTGCTTGTCCTGCTCCTTCTGCTGGGCGGCCTGGCTGCGCAGGCGGTCGACGTCTTCCACCTTGAACATCTCGTTCATGCCGTTGGGGTCGTCCGCACCGGTCGGCAGGCCGCTTTCGCGGTTGATCCATACCGTACTGATTCCGGGCGGCATCGGCAACGTGCTGGGCGGCAGCCCCTTCAGCGCCGCGCCCATGTACTGCATCCACACCGGCAAGGCCGCCTTGGCGCCGAATTCGCCGCGGCCGAGCGAGCTGTAGTCGTCGAAACCCACCCAGACCGCGGTGGACAACTCGCCGTCGAAGCCGACGAACCAGGCATCGCGATGGTCATTGGTGGAGCCGGTCTTGCCGGCCAGGTCGGGGCGCTCCAGCGCGCGCGCGGCCGAACCGGTGCCGCGCAGGATCACGTCCTTCATCAGCGAGGTGATCAGGTAGTCGTTGCGCGGACCGATCACCCGCGGGGCGAGCACCGGCGCATGCCGGGCGCCGTCGTGGATGTCGGCCGGCAGCACCGCATCGCCGACACCGTCGACGCTCTCCGACTCGGCGGGCGCGTCCGTGCTGCCGGCGGTCGCCAGGCGATTGGCCGGCGGCCGGGCCATGTCCGGCGGCGGCGGGCCGGGCGGGCGCGTGTCGAGCAGGCGTTCCTGGCAGTTGCGGCAGGCGCGGGCGGGATTGGCCAGGTACACCGGCTTGCCGTCGCGGTCGTCGATCTCGTGAATGAAATACGGCGTGACCAGGTAGCCGCCGTTGGCGAACACGGCGTAGCCGCGCGCCATGCCCATCGGCGAGACCGAGGCGGTGCCCAGGGCCATCGACAGGTTGGCCGGGATCGCGTCCTGCGAGAACCCGAAGCGGGTGGCGTATTCGCGCATGTAGCTCACCCCGATGGCATCCAGCAGTCGCACCGAGACCAGGTTCTTCGATTGCACCAGCGCCTCGCGCAGGCGCATCGGGCCGGCGAACTTGCCGTCGTCGTTGGACGGCGTCCAGATGCCGTTGGGGCGCGAGGGGTCGGGCAGCGCCAGCGGTGCGTCGTTGACGATCGAGGCCGGGGTGAAGCCGCGATCGAAAGCGGCGGAATAGAGGTACGGCTTGAAACTCGAACCCGGCTGGCGCGCGGCCATCACGGCGCGGTTGAACTTGCTGCGGTTGAAGTTGAAGCCGCCCACCAGGGCCTCGATCGCGCCATCTTCCGGATTGAGCGAGACCAGCCCGCCCTGCACGGCGGGTATCTGCGCCAGCTGCCAGTTGCCCTTCTCGTCGCGGGCCAGGCGGATGACGTCGCCGCGCTTGAGCACGGCATCGACCCGCGTGGGCGCGGCGCCGACGCGGCTGTCGCTGATGTGCGGCCGAGCCCATTTCACCGCGTCGAGGTCGAGCCGGGCGCTCTCGTGACTGGACAGGTACACGCTGGCATGGTCGGCGTCGCTGCTGATGACCAGTCCCGGCTGCATACCCGAGACGCTGCCGTAACTGGCCAGCACCTGGTCGAAATCCGCCTCGCCGGCGCCCTCGGCCAGCTCCTTGTGCGCCTCCGGCCCACGCCAGCCATGGCGGTGGTCGTAGGCGACCAGGCCGTCGCGCAGGGCGTCCACCGCCTCCTGCTGGCGCATGCTCTGCACCGTGGTGCGGACCACGTAGCCTTCGGTCAGGGCGTCATTGCCGAGGCGGTCGAGCACCTGCCGGCGCACCATCTCGGCGAGGTAGGGCGCGTCGACCTCGATCGGCTGCTCGTGGGCAAAGGCGCGATTCGGCTCGGCCACCGCCTGTTCGTACACTGCCTGGGTGATGTAGTTGTGCCGCAGCATCTCGCCGAGCACCCAGTTGCGCCGTGCCATCTCGCGCTTGGGGCTGTTGATCGGATTGACCGCCGAGGGCAGCTGGAAAGTGGAGGCGATCGCCGCGCACTCGGCCACGGTGAGCTGGTCCAGCGTCTTGCCGTAGTAGTACTCGGCCGCCGCCGCCACGCCATAGGAACGATGGCCGAGGAACATCTTGTTGAGGTAGAGCTCCAGGATCTGGTCCTTGGTCAGCTCGTGCTCGATGCGCAGCGCGATGAAGATCTCGGTAAGTTTGCGCGAGTACAGCTTTTCCGGGCTCAGGAAGAAGTTGCGCGCCACCTGCTGGGTGATGGTGGAGCCGCCGGGTCCCTTGTCGCCGCCGGTGATGATCACGTGCCAGCCGGCCCGGGCGATGCCGCGCCAGTCCACGCCGGGGTGGTGGTAGAAGTCGGCGTCCTCCGCCGACAGCACCGCGTGCTTGAGCCGGTCGGGCACCTCGGCGATGTCCACCGGGATGCGCCGGGTTTCGCCGAAAGTCGCGATGAGCTTGCCATCGGCGCTCAGCACGCGCAGCGGCACCTGCATGTGATAGTCCTTGAGCACCGCCACCGAGGGCAGCCGGGGAGCTATCAACCAGTACGCCACGCCTGTCGCGAGCACTGCCAGAAGCAAACCGGAAAAGGCCAGGAGCAGTGCCCAGCGCAACAAACGCTTGAAAATTCGCATGGTGTGGATAGCGAGACCTGAGTCAAAGCATGACAGAGTATAGATGTAGCAACATGCTCGTCAGGCAACCGAGGACGGCTCCGCAAAGCAAGAGGCGCGCCAGCCGGGCAAGCTCTGCAAATGTGGTGGACATCACGCCAATTACTTGAGAAAGTTCCTGTAGACCGTTGCCATTGCGTTAATTTTTAGATTTAATGCCACTGCGCATCCCGCCAGAACTCTGGTCAGGGCGTCAGCGGCAAGGGGGACACACCGTGGGGCTCTTTACACCGAAGAAGCCGGCGCTGATCGGCGTCGACATCAGTTCGACCGCCGTCAAGCTGCTGCAGCTGAGTCAGGCGGGCGGGCGCTATCGCGTGGAGCACTACGCGGTGGAACCGCTCCCGCCCAATGCGGTGGTCGAGAAGAACATCGTCGAGGTCGAGGCGGTGGGCGACGCGATCCGCCGCGCCCTGGCCCGCTCGGGTTCCAAGCTCAAGCACGCCGCCGCCGCGGTGGCCGGGTCGGCGGTGATCACGCGGATCATCCCGATGACCAGCGAGCTATCCGACGATGACCTCGAGGGCCAGATCCAGGTCGAGGCCAATCAGTACATCCCGTATCCGATCGACGAGGTCAGCCTCGATTTCGAGGTGATCGGCCCGGTACGCGACAACCCGGACATGAACAACGTGCTGCTGGCGGCCTCGCGCACCGAGAACGTCGACATGCGCGTGGCGGCGTTGGATCTGGGCGGCCTCACTGCCGGCGTCATCGACGTGGAGGCCTTCGCGATGGAGAAAGCCTTCGCGATGGTCGCCGACCAGCTCAACGTCGGCCGCGACGCCCTGGTGGCGGTGGTCGACATCGGCGCGACCATGACCACGCTTTCCGTGCTGCGCAACCAGCGCACCATCTATTCGCGCGAACAGGTGTTCGGCGGCAAGCAGCTCACCGACGAGATCATGCGCCGCTTCGGGCTCTCCTACGAGGAGGCTGGCCGCGCCAAGCGCAAGGGCGGCCTGCCGGAGTCCTACGAGACCGAGGCGCTGGAGCCGTTCAAGGAGTCGCTGATCCAGCAGATCAGCCGCCTGCTGCAGTTCTTCTTCGCCGGCAGCGAATACAGCAAGGTCGACCAGGTGGTGCTGGCCGGCGGCTGCGCCTCGATCGAGGGACTGGGCCCGATGCTGGAAGAGCAGCTCGGCGTGCCTTGCGTGGTCGCCAACCCGCTGGCCCGCATGTCGTTGTCGCCGCGGGTGCAGGCCCAGGCGCTGGCGCAGGATGCCCCGGCCCTGATGATCGCGGTCGGCCTCGCCCTGAGGAGCTTCGACTGATGGCACACGTCAACCTACTTCCGTGGCGCGCGGAGCGGCGCAAGCAGCGCGAACGCGAGTTCTACATGCAGCTGGCCGCCGCTTTCGTGGCCGCCGTGCTGCTGCTGCTGCTGTGGATCTTCTGGATGGACCAGCGCATCGACAACCAGAACGACCGCAACGCCTACCTGCAGACCGAAATCAAGCAGCTGGACGTGCGCATCGCCAAGATCAAGGATCTGGAAAAAGTGCGCGAGCACCTGCTGGCGCGCAAGCAGATCATCGAGCAGTTGCAGGCCGATCGCTCGCAGATGGTGCACCTGTTCGACGAACTGGTGAAAACCATCCCGACCAGTGCGCGGCTGACCGCGCTCAAGCAGAGCGGCCAGTCGATGTCGCTCGACGGCGTGGCGCAGTCCAACGCCAGCGTCGCCGAGTACATGCGCAACATCGAGTCCTCGCCGTGGATGGGCCATGCGGACCTGCGCAAGACCGAAAACACCCATGATGCGACCCGCATGCCCTACCAGTTCGGCCTCAACGTGACGCTGAGCCGGCCCAAGACCGACGAGGTCGACCCGACCAAGGCGCAGGTGGAACCGACTACCTCCACGGCCACGCCGGCCGTACCTGCAGCGCTCAACGCGCCGCCGGCCAGCGCGACCTCCGCCACGGCCAGGTCAACGCCGGAAGTCACGCCCACCCCTGCCGCCGCTGCCAAGGGAGGTGCCGGATCATGAGTTTCTTCAGCGATCTGCAAAACCTCGACAAGAACAACGTCGGCGGCTGGCCGCAGTCGGTCAAGATCTTCTTCACCGTGCTGGTCCTCGCGGTGGTGCTGCTGGTGGGCTGGTACTTCATCGTCAGCGACCAGCAGGACAGTCTCGACACGCTGGCCACCAAGGAGAACAGCCTCAAGCAGGAGTTCTCCACCAAGCAGGCCAAGTCGGTCAATCTCGAGGCGCTGGAGCAGCAGCTCAACGAGATGCAGGACATGCTGCGCCAGTTGCTGCGCCAGCTGCCCAGCAAGACCGAGATGCCCGAGTTGCTGATCGACATCTCGCAGACCGCGCAGGCCGCGGGGCTGGAGAGTGACCTGTTCGTGCCAGGCGCGGAAACGCCCAAGGACTTCTACGCGGAGAGACCGATCGCCTTGAAGTTCACCGGCACCTACCATCAGTTCGGCACCTTCATCAGCGGCGTGGCTTCGCTGCCGCGAGTGGTCATCCTCACCATGCACGACGTCTCGCTGACGCCGAAGGCGCCGACCAAGGCGGGCACGGCTGGCACCGGACAACTGGTGCTGGAGGGCACGGTCAAGACCTACCGTTATCTCGATGACGACGAAAGCGCTGCCGCGGCAACCAAGGCGGGGGCGAAGAAATGATGAACAAGTCGATTGCCCGCAAGTCCGCCGGCGTGACGCGGCTGCTGCTGATCCTGCTGGCTGTGCTGGTTCTGGCCGGTTGCACCCGCGGCATGTCCGACCTGCGCACCTGGGTCGCGCAGGAGAAGGCCAAGAAGGGTGCGCCGATTCCGCCGCTGCCCGTGATCAAGACCTTCGAGACGTTCAAGTACGAAGACCAGGACAAGCGTGATCCGTTCAGCCCCAGCACGGCCGAACTGCAGAACGACAACGCGACCAGCGGACCGCGGCCGGACGCCAACCGGGCCAAGGAGCCGCTGGAGATGTTCGCCCTCGACAGCCTCAAGATGGTCGGTACGGTTGGTGTCGGTCCGAAGATGGAGGTCCTGATCAAGGACCCGGGTGGTGTCATCCATCGCGTCCATGTGGGGGAATACATGGGACAGAACTACGGACACATCACCGCCATCAGCGAAGACCATGTCGATCTGGTCGAGTTGGTATCCAACGGCAATGGTGGCTGGATGGAACGTCCCGCCAGCGTCGCACTCGGCGAGCAATAGGTACACAGGGGCAGATGCAATGACCAACCAATTCCAATCCGTGCGGGGCCGAGTCATGCGCCATGCGAGCCGTTACTTCCTGATGGGCCTGCTGATCGTCGGTGCCACCTGGGCCAGTGCCGCCATCGCGGCCACCACCACGCTGAAGAACATCAGCTACGACGCCTTGCCAGGCGGCAGCGTCCAGCTGCACCTGAACTTCGGCGACGGCCCGGTGCCGGAGCCGAAGATCTTCACCACGGACAATCCGCCGCGCATCGCGGTCGACCTGCCCGATACGACCAATGCCGCCGGGCGGCACATGGACATCGGCAAGGGTTCGACCTCCGGCGTCTCGGCAGTGTCTGCCGGTGGGCGCACCCGAGTGGTGGTCGAGCTGATGCGCGCGTCGAGCTACCGCGCCAGCGTCGATGGCAACAGCCTGGTGCTGACGATCAACAACGGCACCGCCGACCAGGCGGTCACCACCGCCTCCACGATCGACCCGACCAAGCGGCTGCCGTCGTCCTCCGATGGCCCGGCGATCTCCAACATCGACTTCCGTCGCGGCCCGAACGGCGAGGGCCGCGTGCTGGTCAGCTTCAGCGGCAGCGGCGCGCAGCCGGAAATGACCCGTCAGGGCGACAAGGTGGTGGTCACCATCGATCACGCCAACCTGCCGGCCAACCTCGCGCAGCGCCTGGATACGCTGGACTTCGCTACCCCGGTGCAGTCGATCACCAGCCGCGTCGGCAACGGTGGCGGCGCGCGCATCGAGATCGACACCAAGGGGACGGTCGAGACCTCGGCCTACCAGACCCCCGACCAGTACGTGGTCGAGGTGGCACCGAAGAAGGCCGCCGCCAAGGATGAGCGCCTGGCCAAGCTGGACGCGCAGCCCAATTACAACGGCAAGCGCGTCACCTTCAACTTCCAGGACATCCCAGTGCGCTCGGCGTTGCAGCTGATCGCCGATATCTCCGGGCTCAACCTGGTCGCCTCCGACAGCGTCGGCGGCAGCGTCACCCTGCGCCTGGTCAACGTGCCGTGGGATCAGGCGCTGGACGTGATCCTGCGCGCCAAGAGCCTGGACAAGCGCCGCAACGGCAACGTCATCTGGGTCGCGCCGCAGGCTGAGTTGGCCAAGTACGAACAGGATCTGGCCGACGCCAAGCTGAAGGCGCAGGACACCGCCGAGCTGGTCACCGACTACGTGCCGATCAGCTACGGCAAGGCCTCCGACATCGCCAAGCTGCTGACCACCGGCAGCATGCAGGGTGGCGGTGGCGGCGGCGGCGCCAACGCCCAGCGCGGCTTCCTCTCGCCGCGCGGCAGCGTCTCGTTCGACCAGCGCACCAACACCCTGCTGCTCAACGACACGCCGGAGAAGATCAAGCAGTTGCGTGAGCTGATCGCCGTGCTGGACAAGCCGGTGCAGCAGGTGCTGATCGAATCGCGCATCGTGGTGGCCACCGACGACTTCACCCGCGAGCTGGGCGTGAAGTGGGGCGTGTCGGGCAACCAGACCAACAACAACAACATCATCACCACCGCACCGACCGGCGATGGCGCGCTGAAGTACGGCACCGGCGTGCACAACAACATCGTCAACTACAACAACGCAGTCACCGACTGGGTGGCCAACGGCAGCCAGGGTGCTCCGCCGCATCCGGGTGCGGTGACCTTGCCCGGCGGCTTCAACGTGAACATGCCGGTGAACGGCGGCAGCACGCTGGGCTTCGCCATTCTCGGCGCCAACTACGCGATCGACCTGGAGCTCTCCGCAGCGCAATCCGAAGGCCGTGGCGAGGTGATCTCCAGCCCGCGCGTGATCACCGCCAACCAGCAGGAGGCCGTGATCCGCCAGGGCCAGGAAGTCGGTTACGTCACCTACCAGAACCAGGGCTCCGGCACCGGTGGCGCACCGACCGCCTCGGTGCAGTTCAAGGACGCCGTGCTGGAGCTGAAGGTGACCCCGACGATCACCGCCGACAACCGCGTCTACCTGGCGATCAACGTGAAGAAGGATGCGCTGGCCGGCTTCCTCAACACGCCGAACGGCCAGGTGCCGCAGATCGACACGCGCGAGGTGAACACCTCGGCGCTGGTCGACAACGGCCAGACCGTGGTGCTCGGCGGCATCTACGAGGTCAACAAGAGCAACACCGTCTCCAAGGTGCCCGGGCTGGGCGACATCCCCGGTCTCGGCGCGCTGTTCCGCAACACCAAGCGCAGCACCACCAAGGCGGAGCTGCTGATCTTCGTGACGCCGCGCATCCTCAGCGACACCTTGCAGTAAGCCGCCACGCAGCGGCGAAGAAAAGGGGCGGCTTCGGCCGCCCTTTTTCGTGCGCGCCGGCCGCCGGCGCACGTCACATTAAACTTCCCGTGCCGATGATGGTCTGAAGCACGCCGACGCGTCCGCTCTCCAAGGATGCCGCAGGCCTTGCCCCGTAACTGGAACTGCCCATGGACATGCCCGAAAACCCGCCTCTCGGCGCGCTGCAGCAATCGTTCGCCCGCCTGCGCGAGGAGCTGGTGGATTGCATCATCGGCCAGCCGAAGCTCATCGATTGCCTGCTGGTGGCGCTGCTGGCCGACGGCCACCTGCTGGTCGAAGGCGCGCCCGGCCTGGCCAAAACCACCGCGGTGAAGGCGCTGGCGGCGCGGATCGAGGCGGATTTCCACCGCGTGCAATTCACCCCCGACCTGCTGCCGGCCGACCTCACCGGCACCGACGTGTTCCGGCCGCAGTCGGGCAGTTTCGAGTTCGAGCGCGGGCCGCTGTTCCACAACATCATCCTGGCCGACGAGATCAACCGCGCGCCGGCCAAGGTGCAGTCGGCCCTGCTCGAGGCGATGGCCGAGCAGCAGATCACCGTGGGCCGCAGCACCTGGAAACTGCCCGAGCTGTTCATGGTGATGGCCACGCAGAACCCCATCGAGCAGGAGGGCACCTTCAGTCTGCCGGAGGCCCAGCTCGACCGGTTCCTGATGCACGTGACGATCGGCTATCCCGATGCCGCGGCGGAGCTGGCGATCCTCAAGCTGGCGCGCGAGCAGGCCAGTCGGCGCGCCCACCCGGCCGCGCCGCCACGCGCGCTGCTCAGCCAGCACGAGGTGTTTGCCGCGCGCGATGCGGCGATGGCCGTGCACATGGCGCCGGCGCTGGAGGAGTACCTCGCGCAGCTGGTGCTGGCGACGCGCGACGCCGGCCGTTATGGCGCGGAATTGAAGCGCTGGATCGCCTGGGGCGGGAGCCCGCGCGCCACCATCGCGCTGGATCGCTGTTCGCGGGCGCAGGCCTGGCTGGCCGGCCGCGCCTACGTGTTGCCCGAGGACGTGCATGCAATCGTCCATGAGGTGCTGCGCCATCGGGTGCTGCTCAGCTACGAAGCGCAGGCCGAAGGCATCACCCCCGACCAGGTGGTGGCGCGCCTGCTGGATCTCGTGCCGCTGCCGTGAGTGTCCTGGCGCCACAAGTCGCGGATGGCAATGGCGCAAGCGAGGTGTCGCTGGCCGAGCTGATCGCGTTGCGTGCGCGCGTCGGCTCCGTGCGCATGGCGCCCCTGAGCACGCGCGCCGCCCGCCACGGCCAGCAGTCCAGCCGTCTGTACGGCCGCGGCATGGATTACGCCGAGTCGCGCGTCTACCAGGCCGGCGACGATGTGCGCCGACTCGACTGGCGACTCACCGCGCGCAGCGGCAAGCTGCACACGAAGCTGTTCCAGGAGGATCGAGAAGGCTGTCTGCTGATCCTGCTCGATACCCATGCCAGCATGCATTTCGGCACACGGGTGCGTTTCAAGTCGGTGCAGGCGGCTCGCGCGGCGGCACTGGCCGCGTGGTTTGCCACCCGTGCCGGCGAGCGCGTGGCGATGCTGGGCTTCGGCGGCGTCGACCAGTGGTTGGCGCCGCAAGCCGGCGCGCATGGTGCACTCGCCGTATGCGGTGCGCTGGCGCGATGGCACGCGGCGGATCGCGCCGATCAACAACAGCCGCTCTCCGATGCGCTGACACGCGCGGCACACGTGGCGCGGAGTGCGAGCCGCGTCCTGCTGCTCAGCGACGGCTTCAGTTGCGACGCCGCCGCGCGCCAGCGACTGATTGAACTGACCCGGCACGCGGGCGTGGCCGTGCTGGTCACGGCGGATGCGCTGGAGCTGGAGCTCGCGCCGCCGGGGCGCTATCCGCTGGAGCATGCAGGCGAGCGTCGCGAGGTGCGGCTGCAATCGGCGCATCAGCGTGCAGATTTTCGCCAGGCATTGGGTGCAGGCGCCCGACGGCTGAGTGAGTTGGCCGGCTCGCTGGGTCTGCGCCACGCCACCATCGATACCGCGGCCGATCCGCTCGATGCCGTGGCGGGCCTGATCGGTCGCAAGAGGTCGCCGCGATGATCGCGGCGGCGACGCCGCCGACGGCCGCTGCGCCGGGGCCGGTACTGCGCGACATCCACCTGCCGGCCGAACCCTCGTGGTGGCCGCCCGCACCCGGCTGGTGGCTGCTTGCCGTGCTCGCGCTGCTGGTGTTTGCGGGCCTCGCGTGGGTTTGGCAACGCCGTTGCCGCGTGCGGCAACGGCAGCGGCGCATTCTCGGCGAGCTGGAGAACCTTGTCCGGCGGCACCGCGAGGACGGCGATCGCGCGGCCCTGCTCGGCGGCCTGCATCAACTCTTGCGGCGCGTCGCCCGCGAACAGGACGCCGCCGCGGTGCATCTGCGTGGCGATGCCTGGCGGCACGTCCTGGCGCGGGTGCCGGTGGACGCGGCCACGCAGGACAGCCTGCATCGGCTGGAGCAGCTCATCTACCAGCCACCCCGCAGCGGCGACGAGAACGATCTCGTCGAGGCCGCACGGCGGTGGCTGCGTTTGGCCGTAAAGCCGTCCACATGGAAGCGGAAGAAGCCCTCCTCGGAGCCAGCCGATGCCTGAATTCGCCTGGCCCTGGGTCGTACTGCTGTTGCCGTTGCCGTGGTTGCTGCGCTGGTGGTGGCGTGCGGCCGCCCCGGGCGTCGCGCTGCATCTGCCACAGCCGGGTGTGAAGCTGGATTCGGTGGCTGATCGGCGCAACCACGGTGCCGCGCCGTGGCTGCTCGGGCTGGCCTGGTTGTGCCTGCTCGCCGCCGCGGCGCGGCCGCAGTGGCTGGGTCCGCCGCAGGCGCAGCAGCGCAGCGGGCGGGCGATGATGATGGCGGTGGATCTCTCCGGCAGCATGCGCACGCCGGACATGCAGCTGGCCGGCCAACCGGTCAGCCGCTTCGGCGCGGTGGAGGCGATCGCCAGCGACTTCATCAGCCGGCGCCGCGGCGACGAAATGGGCCTGATCCTGTTCGGCAGCCAGGCCTATCTGGTCACGCCGCTGACCTACGACCTCTCGGCCGTGCGCGCGCAGCTGCAGACCGCGGCGGTGGGCTTGGCGGGCGACCAGACTGCGATCGGCGACGCCATCGCCGTGGCGGTGAAGCGATTGGCGGGCCTGCCGGAGGCAGCGCGCGTCCTGGTGTTGCTCACCGACGGCGTCAACAACGCCGGCGGCATCGCTCCGCGCGAGGCGGCGCGTGCCGCCAAGGCCGCGGGCGTGCGGATCTACGCCATCGGCATCGGCGCCACCGCGATGCAGGTGCCGGGATTCTTCGGCCTGCAGATGGTCAACCCCTCGGCCGACCTCGACGCCGACATGCTCAAGGCGATCACCGCCGAAACCGGCGGGCGCTTCTTCCGCGCCACCGACAGCAGCGAGCTGGCCGACGCCTACCGCACCATCAACGCGCTGGAGCCGATGCCGCGGCAGGGGCCGGCGTTGCGGCCGCGCCACGAACTGTTCCGCTGGCCGCTGCTGGCTGCGCTGGTGTTGCTGCTGCTGGCGATCGTGCCCACCCGGCTGCGTGTGCGGGAGCAGGCGGCATGAGCGAGCTGCTGCAACAGTTCCATTTCCTGCACCCCTGGTGGTTGCTGGCACTCCTCGGCCTGCCGCTGCTGGCGCTTCCGTGCTGGCGGCGCGACAGCGGCCAGCTGATCCTGTCGCGACTGGTCGACCCGGCTTTGCTGCCACGGATGCTGCGCGGACAGCCGCGCCAGCGCCAGTTGCCGCTGTGGCTGTTCGCGCTGGCCTGGCTGCTGGCCACGCTGGCGCTGGCCGGGCCGACCTGGAACCGCGTCGAGCAGGCGCTGTACGCCAACCGTCCGGCGCAGGTGCTGGCGATCTCGCTGTCGCGGCACATGCTGGCGCGCGACGTGGCGCCGAGCCGGCTCGATCGCGCACGGCTCAAGGCGCACGAGCTGCTGGCGGCCAACCGTGCCGGCCTGAACGCGCTGATCGGCTACGCTGGCGAGGCCTTCGTCGTCGCGCCGCTGACCTCCGATGCCCACAGCCTCGACGATCTGCTCGACGCGATGGCGCCCGACACCATGCCGGTGGACGGCAACGACGCGGCCGCGGCGATCGACCGCGGCGTGCGCCTGGTCCAGCAGGCGAATGCCGACGGCGGCACGCTGGTGCTGATCACCGACCAGGCGGATGCCGCCGCCGACGCGGCCGCGCGCAAGGCGCTCGCCGCCGGCGTGCGCGTCTCGGTGCTCGGCGTGGGCAGCGTCCACGGCGGCCCGGTCCCGCTGCCCGAGGGCGGCTTCCTGCACGACGCGCAGGACCGCATGGTGCTGGCCGCACGCGACGACGCCGCGCTTGACGCGCTGGCGCGCGCAGGCGGCGGCGTCTACGTGGCGATGAGCGCCGACCACGGCGACATCGACGCCCTGCACGCGCAACTGCGCAGCAGCGGCGCCGCCCAGGCCAGCGGCCAGCACGGTGCGCAGTGGCAGGATCGCGGGCCGTGGCTGTTGCTGTCGCTGCTGCTGGTGGCCGCCACGGCGTTTCGCCGCGGCTGGATCATGCTCGTGCTGCTGGTCAGCCTGCCGCTGCTGCCGCGCACGGCGCAGGCCGGCACCTGGCAGGACCTGTGGCAACGCCCCGACCAGCAGGCCGTGCAGGCGCTGCGCGACGGCCATGCCGTGCAGGCGCAGCAACTCGCCCGCGATCCCGCCTGGCGCGGCGTGGCGGCTTACCGCGCCGGCGACTATGCCGCGGCGGCGGACGCGCTGCAGCACGCTCCCGGCAGCGATGCCGCCTACAACCGCGGCAATGCGCTGGCGAAAGCGCAGCAGTATCGACAGGCGATCGAGGCCTACGACCAGGCGCTGCAAATCGATCCGGCCAATGCCGACGCCAAGGCCAACCGCCAAGCCGTGGAAGAGTGGCTGAAACGGCAGTCGAAGCAGCAAAAATCCTCGCCGGACAGCACGGGCCAGAACAAGTCCGAGCAGGACAAGTCGGGCGACGACAAGTCGGGCCAGGAGAAATCAGGCCAGGAAAAAT
Organism: Rhodanobacter sp. UC4443_H10; assembly: GCF_052978325.1. Classification (NCBI taxonomy): domain Bacteria; kingdom Pseudomonadati; phylum Pseudomonadota; class Gammaproteobacteria; order Lysobacterales; family Rhodanobacteraceae; genus Rhodanobacter; species Rhodanobacter sp. UC4443_H10. Next base: position 3,127,597 of record NZ_CM129668.1, read on the forward strand.
CGGGTGGGAACAAATCGGAGCAGGACAAGTCGGGGCAGGGCAAATCCGACAAGAGCCAGTCGCCTTCCGGTGCGGGCGAACAGGACAAGCCGTCGAACGGTTCGCAGCAACCCGGCGACGCCGGCACCCACGATCAGCCCGCACCGCGCAGTGCGCGGGAGCGCGCCGAGCAGAAGGCGCAGGCCGAGCAGGCGCAGCGCGCCTTGAAGCAGCAGATGGACCAGGCGCTGGCCGCCGGCCAGCCAGCGGACGCGAAGTCGCCGGCCACGCACCAGCTCGGCACGCTGGACCGGGATGATCCGCAGTCGAAGCTGCCGGCCGACCTGCGCCACGCGCTGCAGCGCGTGCAGGACGACCCCGGCGGCCTGCTGCGGCGCAAGTTCGAACTGGAATATCGCGAGCGCCACGGTGGTGGCGCGCAGGAGGACGACCAGCCATGAGTCACGCACGCATCATCGTCTTGTGCCTGTTCGCGCTGATGCTGGTGCCGGTCGCGCACGCGGCGCAGGTGAGCGCGACGCTGGATCGCGATCACGTGCAACTGGGCGACACGGTCACGCTCAATATCCGCGTCGAGGGCGCCGCCGCGTCCGCCGCGATGCCCGACCTGCAGGCGCTGCAACAGGATTTCAGCATCCTCGGCACCTCGCAGAACAGCAGCCTGTCGGTCGAGAACGGCAAGGCGACGTCCAGCCTCACCTTCGGCATCGCGCTGCGGCCTCTTCGCGCCGGCAGCTTGCAGATCCCGTCGCTGCAGGTCGCCGACGAACGCACGGCGCCGCTGTCGCTGCAGGTCGACGCGCAGGGGCCCGTGGCGGGTGCCGCGCCGAATCGCGACGTGTTCATGGAGGCGACGGTGGAGCCACAGCGCGGCTATGTCGGCGAGCAGTTCAGCTATGTGGTGAAGCTGTTCTACGCGGGCAACCTCAGCGGCGGCTCGATCGACATGCCCGATGTCCACGGGGCGACGCTGCAGCCGCTGGGCAAGGACATCGGCTACGACACGCAACGCGGCGGCCGCAGCTACCACGTGCTGGAACGGCGCTATGCGCTGATCCCGCAGCAGGCCGGCCGGCTGGAAATCCCTGCAGCGAGTTTCCAGGGCAGTGCGGTTGACCCGTACGACCCGGGCAGCTTCTTCGGCGCCACCAACAACGTCTCGGCCAGCGCCGCGCCGGTGGCGATCGATGTGCAGGCGGCGCCTGCGGATTGGGGCAACAAGGCGTGGTTGCCGGCGCGGGCGTTGAGCCTGACGATCGACGGCTGGCCGGACGCGCAGCAGCCGGTGCGCGTGGGGCAGCCGCTCAACCTCACCATGACGTTGCGCGCCACCGGCTTGTCCGACGACGCGCTGCCGAGCCTGAGCCTGCCGCCGCTGGACGGCGCCACGGTCTATCCCGACAAGCCGGTCAGCCGCAACCACGTCGCCGGGCAGTGGACCGTGGGCGAGCGCGAGCAGGCGTTCGCCATCGTGCCCGAGCGCTCCGGCCCGCTGACGATCCCGGCGACCACGGTGACCTGGTGGAACGTGCTCACCGACCGCCAGGAGGTGGCACAGATCCCCGCGCGCAGCATCGAGGTGCTGCCGGCGATCGGCGGCAGCACGGCATCACCTGCAGGCGCGGTGCCGGCGGCGACGACTGCGCCCGCCACGACCGCACCCGTGCCCATGCCCGCGCCCGCCGGTGCCATGCCATGGCGCTGGATCGCGCTGGCCAGTCTCGCGCTGTGGTTGCTCAGCGTGCTGGCCTGGTGGTGGCAGCGTCGGCGGCGCGCCATGCCCAAAGCTTCCCCGGCGCCCGCGGTTGTGCCGGACAGCGCGCGCCGGGCGCGACAAGAGTTCATCAGCGCCGCGCGCGGCACCGACGCCGCACGACAACTGCACTGCCTGATGGCCTGGGCGCGCGCCGAGCGACCGCACGTCCAGCATCCGGGCGAGTTGTCCGCTGCCCTGGACGATGCGGCACAGCGCGCGGTGATCGACGACTTGCAGCGTCGTCGCTACGCCGCCGGTACGGCGGCGGGCGACGTCGGCGGCACGGCACCGGCGGAGGCGTTCAAGCGGGGTTTCGCCTGGCGCCAGACTGGCACGGGCGATCACTCGGACGACGCGTTGCCGCCGCTGTATCCGTTCAAGCTGCGTTGAAGGGTGTGCCGTCGTCCGGCGTGGCGTCGCGCACACGCCGGAAGATGTCGGCCACGCTGTTGCTGAAGCAGCATACGGTGATGCTGACGCGATCGTCGCGGGCGAGTTCGTCGCGCAGGCTGGCCAGCGCCACCGCGGCTGCCTGCGCCACCGGATAGCCGTACACGCCACAGCTGATTGCCGGGAACGCGATCGTGCGCAAACCGTGCTCGCGCAGCAGCAGCATCGCGTTGGCGTGGCAACTTGCCAGCAGTCGCGCCTCACCCTGCGTGCCGCCCTGCCACACCGGGCCGACGGTGTGGATCACGTGTGCCGCCGGCAACGCGAAGCCCGGCGTGATGCGCGCCTCGCCAGTCGGACAGCGCACGCCCGGACGCACCGACGGAAGCTGCCGGCAGGCCTGCAGCAGCGCGGGACCGGCGGCGCGGTGGATCGCGCCGTCGACGCCACCGCCGCCGAGCAGGCTGGCATTGGCGGCGTTGACGATGGCATCCACGTGCAGCGTGGTGATGTCGGCAATGACGATGTCCAGGGGCATGGCTTTGCAGGAGGCGGGCGGCTTATGCTGGCCTCAGGTTTCGGGCGGCCGGGGGCAGCGCATCATGGCGAAAACGGAAGACCTATCCTTCGGGTATCTGCTCAACGACGTGACCTTGCTGTTTCGCAAGCATTTCGATCGGCGCGCGGTGAGATTCGGGCTGACCCGCGTGCAGTGGCGCGCCACCAAGATGTTGTACCACCGCGAGGGCCTGCGCCAGACCGAACTGGCCGAATCGCTGGAGATGGAGCCGATCGCGGTGGGCCGGGTGATCGACCGGCTGCAGGCCGCGGGCTTCGTCGAGCGCCGCGCCGATCCGCGCGATCGCCGCGCGTGGCGACTCTACGTCACCGACCGCGCACGCGTCGTCATCGGCGACATGGAGCTGATCGCGCGCGACCTGCGCAAGGATGCCACCGCGGGCATCGAGTACGCCGAACTCGAACACGCGCTGGGCGTGCTCAACCGGATCAAGGAAAACCTGCAGGCGCTGGATGCGGGCGAGAACCCGGGCGCCTCCGACTGATCCGCGCGATGTCATGTGCCATCGGTCCTGCACGGGTTGCCGGCGCGCGGGCGCAGAATGGAGCGTCGCCGGTACCGGGTGGGCCCTGGCCCCCACGGCCGGGCAAAAGCATTGAATGTCGTGGTCAAGCCGCGTGTCGCCCACGCGCCGGTTGACCCGGCGTGGCCGGAGCGAGCATGCCGCAGAACAAATCCGGGAAACTGCTGCTGATGGCAGCTGCGCTGCTGCTCGCCGGTTTCGGGGCGCAGCAGTTCTGGCGCGGACGCGATGGCGCGGCGAGCGCGCAGGCGACCCCACCCGCCCAGGCCGTGCCGGTCAGGGTCGCCACGGCGCAGCGCGGCGACATCGATCTCTCGTTGAAGGTGATCGGCAGCGCGCAGGCGTGGTCCACGGTGACCGTGCAGTCGCGCGTCAGCGGCCAGTTGCAGGCGCTGTCGTTCAAGCCCGGCGGCCATGTCGCCAAGGGCGACACCATCATCCGCCTCGACCCCAGCCTGCTGCAGTCGCAGCTGGACGAGGCGAAGGGCAACCTGGCCCGCGACCAGGCGCAGTACGCCAACGCACAGGCCCTGCTGAAACGCTACGGCCCGCTGCTCAAGGACGGCTACGTGGCCAAATCGGCATACGACGAGGCCAAGGCCAACGCCGGCCTGTATGCCGCCGCGATGAAGGCCGACCAGGCGGCGGTGGAACTGGCACGCACGCAACTGGGCTATGCCACGATCCGCGCGCCGTTCGACGGCATCGCCGGTGCGCCGCTGGTGTATCCCGGCGCGCAGGTCAGCGCCAACAGCACCGATCTGGTGGTGCTCAACCAGGTGCAGCCGATCCACATCCGTTTCGCCGTGCCCGAAGCCGAACTGGCCGGGCTCAAGGCCGCGCATGCCCGTGGTGCGGTGCCGGTGATCGTGCGCTTGCCGGGCAAGGCCGCGTCGATGCAGGCCACGCTGGACTTCATCGACAACGCGGTGGACGCCAGCACCGGCACGATCCAGCTCAAGGCCCGCTATGCGAATGAGGACGATGAGCTCACGCCCGGCCAGTTCGTCGAGATCACCCTGCCCACCACGCGGCTGACCCACGTGGTGACGGTACCCGCGGTGGCGCTGCAGAACTCGCCGCGCGGCAGCTTCGTGTTCGTGGTCGATGCGGGCGGCGTGGTGCACCAGCGGATGGTCACGATCGGCAGTGGCGCGGCCGACCGCGTGGTGGTCAGCAAGGGTCTGGACGGCGGCGAGCGGGTGGTCACCGATGGCCAGTTGCTGCTGGTCGACGGCGCGCGCGTGCGCGTGCTGAGCGGCGGTTGAGCGGGCCATGAACCTGCCTGCGCTGTGCATCCGCCGGCCGGTGATGACCGTGCTGCTGATGGTTGCCCTGGTGGTGTTCGGCGTGGTGGCTTATCCGAAGCTACCGGTGAACGAGTTGCCGAACGTGGATTTCCCCACCATCTCGGTCAGCGCCAAGCTGCCCGGCGCCTCGCCGGAGACGATGGCCACCGCGGTGGCCACGCCGCTGGAGAACGAGTTCTCCACCATCGCCGGCATCTCCACGATGACGTCGACCAGCGCCTTGGGCTCGACCTCGATCACGCTGACCTTCGGCCTGGACCGCAACATCGACGCCGCCGCGCAGGACGTGCAGGCGGCGATCTCGGCGGCGCAACGGCAATTGCCCACGACCATGCCGACCCCGCCCACCTTCCGCAAGGTCAACCCGGCGGACAAGGCGATCCTGTATCTCACCCTGAGCTCGGACACCTTGCCGCTGTCGACGGTGAACGAGTACGGCGAGACCCAGCTGGCGCAGCGGCTGTCGATGGTCGACGGCGTGGCCCAGGTGAACGTGTTCGGCTCGCAGAAGTACGCGGTGCGCATCAGCGTGGATCCGAACAAGCTGGCCGCCAACGGCATCGGCATCGACACGCTGCAGCAGGCCATCGCCGACGCCAACGTCAACCTCGCCACCGGCTCGCTCAACGGCAGTCGGCAGTTGCTGCAGGTCAGTTCGGACGGCCAGCTGCAGCGCGCCGCGCCGTACAACGACATCGTGGTGGCCTATCGCAACGGCGCGCCGATCCGGCTGTCCGCGCTGGGCCACGCCAGCGACGGCGTGCAGAACGACCAGGTCGCCAGCTGGTTCGACGGCAAGCGCGCGATCGTGCTGGCGATCGACCGCCAGCCCGGCTCCAACACGGTGGCCACCGTGGACCGCATCCGCGAGGTGCTGCCGCAGTTCCAGGCCAGCCTGCCGCCGTCGGTCAAGCTCGGCGTGCTGTACGACCGCTCGGAATCGATCCGCCATTCGGTCGACGACGTGCAGTACACCCTGCTGCTGGCCGGCGTGCTGGTGATCCTGGTGATCTACCTGTTCCTCGGCAACGCCTCGGCCACGCTGATCCCGGCGCTGGCGCTGCCGGTCTCGGTGATCGGCACCTTCGGCGTGATGTACGCGCTGGGCTACAGCCTGGACAACCTCTCGCTGCTGGCGCTGACCCTGGTGGTCGGCTTCGTGGTGGACGACGCGATCGTGATGCTGGAGAACATCGTGCGCCACGTCGAGCAGGGCATGGAGCCGTACGAGGCGTCGCTGAAAGGTGCCGCGGAGATCGGCTTCACGATCTTCTCGATGACGATCTCGCTGGTGGCGGTGTTCCTGCCGGTGATGTTCATGGGCGGCATCGTGGGCCGGCTGTTCCACGAGTTCGCGGTGACCATCAGCACCGCGATCCTGATCTCCGGTTTCGTCTCGATCACCTTGACGCCGATGCTGTGCAGCCGCTTCATCAAGCATGGCGGGCACGCGGAGAAATCACGCGTGGTGCGCTGGTTCGACCAGGGCTTCAACCGCGTGCGCGACGGCTACAACCGCTCGCTGGCGTGGTCGGTGCAGCGCCCGCGCGTGGTGCTGGGGGTGTTCTTCGCCAGCCTGCTGGCCACCGCGGCGCTGTTCGTGCTGGTCGACAAGGATTTCATCCCGGCCGGCGACACCGGCCAGCTGATCGTCAACGTCGAAGGGCCCGACGACATCTCGATCACCGCGATGAAGGCGCGCCAGCAGGAACTGGCTGCGATCGTGGCGCAGGACCCGAACATCGACAGCTTCATGTCGTCGGTGGGCAGCGGCGGCTCGCGCGCGACCACCAACAACGGCACCATGTTCCTGCGCCTGAAACCCGCCTCCGAGCGTGCGCTCGATCCGGCGCAGATCATCCAGGAGCTGCGGCAGAAGTTCGCCCGCATCCCCGGCATCCGCGCCTACATCCAGAACCCGCCGGCAATCCAGGTCGGCGGCCGGCAGTCCAAGGCGCAATACCAGTACACCTTGCAGTCGGTCGACCTGGATGCGCTGTACGCGGCGTCCGGCAAGGTGGAGCGCGCATTCGGCGCCTTGCCCGGTTTCCAGGACGTCACCAGCGACCTGGACCTCAACGGCCCGGCGATCGCGGTGCAGGTCGATCGCGCCCGGCTGGCGCCGCTGGGCCTCACCATGCGCCAGGTGCAGAAGGCGCTGGGTGCGGCGTTCGGCGCCAACCAGGTCTCCACCATCTACGGCTCGGCCACGCAGTACTGGGTGATCCTGCAGGTCGCCTACGCGCTGCAGGATGATCCGGCGGTGTTGTCGCAGCTGTACGTCACCTCCGGCAGCGGCGCGCTGGTGCCGCTCAGCGCGGTGGCCAGCTTCCAGCGCACGGCGCGCCCGCTCACGGTCAACCACCAGGGCCAGCTGCCCGCGGTGACGATCTCCTTCAACCTGGCGCCCGGGGTCAGCCTGAGCCAGGCGGTGAGCCGCATCGACGGCGCGATGGCGCAGTTGCACCTGCCGGCGACGATCACCGGCAGCGTGCAGGGCACCGCGCAGGCGTTCCAGGATTCGATGCAGGGCATGGGCCTGCTGCTGGTGCTGGCGGTGTTCGTGATCTACCTGGTGCTGGGCATCTTGTACGAGAGCTTCATCCACCCGCTGACGATCCTGTCCGGCCTGCCGGCCGCCGGCGTCGGTGCGCTGCTCACGCTGATGATCTTCCGCGCGCCGCTGGACCTGTTCTCCTTCGTCGGCATCGTGATGCTGATCGGCATCGTCAAGAAGAACGCGATCATGCTGATCGACTTCGCGCTGGAGCGGCAGCGCGTCGAGGGCATGGCGCCGATGCAGGCGATCGTCGAGGCCTGCCACGTGCGATTCCGCCCGATCATGATGACCACCATGGCGGCATTCGCCGGCACCTTGCCGATCGCGCTGGGCATCGGCGCCGGCGCCTCGGCACGCCGACCGCTGGGCCTGGCCGTGGTCGGCGGCCTGCTGGTGTCGCAGGTGCTCACGCTGTACCTGACGCCGGTGATCTACCTGTACATGGATCGGCTGCAGCAGCGCTTCGGGCGAAAGCGCGCCCAGGTCACCACGCTTCCGGTCGGCGAGCCCTGAGACATTCTTGTCGCATAATCCGGGGGTTGATGACATCCGGACGGAGCTCCGCTTGACCACCCCAGCCACGCCGCCGCTGTTCGCGGTGCTGCCCCCCAGCCTGTTCGCTCCGCTGGCCGCCGCCAATCGCGAGCGCTACTGGGAATTGCTGTGCCGGCTGTTCGAGCAGTTCTTCGGCCCGGACGCGCCGCTGCCGCCGAGCATCGGCTTCCAGCGCCGCGAGATCACCGCCGCTCTTGAGAACTATCTGCTCACTGACGATCCCTGGGAAAGCGAGGAAGGCGACGTACCCGGCGCCTCGCTCACCGATCGCGCCAACGCCATTCACGAACGCTTCCGCTCCACCGGCTGGCTGCGCCAGGAACGCGTCGGCGCGCGCGAGATGGTCTCGATGACGCCGGCGGTGTCGCAGTTCCTCTCCACCCTGGTGGAGTTTGCCGAGCACGGGCCGACCTTCGTCTCGGCCAAGGTGCGTTCGATTGAGCTGCAGCTGCAGCAGGTGGTCGAGGGCAAGGCCTTCGGCGACGCGCTGGATGAGGCAGCCGACCAGGCGCGCCGGCTGCTGGTGTCGCTGTCGTCGATGAGTCTGAAAGTGCGTGACCTGATGCCGGAGCTGAGCCGTGCGGAAAGCACCGCACAGTTCGCGCGGCAGTGGTTCGAGCGTTACGTCTCCAGCTTCTTCGTTGGCGACTACGCCGACCTGCACAAGGCCGATCATCCACTGGCGCGGCGCAGCGCGATCCTCTCGATGACGCAGCAGGTCGAGGGCACCGCGCTGCGCGAGACGATGCTTGGCTGGTATCGCGAACACCTCGCGGGCGGCGATACCGAACGTGCCGAGGCGCGCCTGCAACGCAGTTTGCGCCGGCTCTACGAACTGGAACGTATCGACGAATACCTGGGCCGCCTTGACGAGGACATCCGCCAGGCCAACCGTCGGGCGCTGGCCTTCCTCGACTACCGCCTGCGCGCGCCGGACAAGCTCGACGTGCTGCTGCGCCGCGCCTGCCGCGGCGTGCTGCAGGCGCCGGAAGACGCGCTGCGCCTGCCCGTGGCGCCCGGCGCGTTGATGGACGACGCGCAACTGCGCCCGCCGCGGCGCAAGCCGCAGCCGATCCCGCGCAGTGCCAACGCCGTGCAGCAACCCACCCCCGAACAACTGGCGCGGCTGAGCCTGCTGCGGCGGATGAAGCGCGCGCGGCTGGTAAACGCCGAGGACATGGCGCGCTACGTCGGCCGCCACCTGCCGCCCGACGGCAGCGTCGATTCCGCGCAGCTGGCGATCACCTCCATCGAGGACCTGCGCGCCTACCAGACCCTGCTTACCCTGGCCCTGCGCAGCCACCGTACAGGCGGCCTGCGCCGCGACGATCCGCTGGCGCGGTTGCTGCGCGGCTTCCGCGTCGAGCTGCTGGACGTCGGCGAAGCGGGCGACAACGACTATCTGCGCGCGCCGCGCTTCATCATCAGCCGGCTGAGGAAAACCGCATGAAACGCAGCTGGAACACCCTGAGCCAGATGTCCAACGGCGTCTACGCCGTGTCGGATTTCGAGCGCGCCGCCTATCGCCTGGTCACCGAGCAGGTGCTGTACGCCAGCGACCGCGGCGCGCGCGTGGCCTATCACCTGATCGAGGACCACTTCGACGACTACCTCGCCGCGCTGGCGCCGCTGGGCATCCGGCTGGAGCGCAACGCGCACTACCGCTACGTGGTGGCAATGCCCGCGTACGGCGAAGGCACGCCGGTGACGCTGGAAGAGACGCTGTTGCTGCTGGTGCTGCGCCAGCGCTACGACGAGGCCGCGCGGCAGGGACAGATCGAGGACCAGGGCGAGGTAGTGATGGAACTGCCCGAGCTGCAGGAGGCCTACCAGGCGCTGGTCGGACGGGCGATGCCCGACGTCGGCACGCTGCGCGCGCTGGCCCGCACGCTCAAGCGCTGGGGCGTGTGCCGGCTGGTCGAGTCCGAGCGCGACGACCCGCAGCCGTTCCACCTGCGCGCGCGCCCGGCCATCGTCGAGGTGGTTGGCGAGCAATGGCTGCAGCGGCTGGACCAGCACAGCCGCGACGACGATGCACCCGGTGACGACGCCGACGAAGCCACGGAGGACGACGATGCAACTGCTTGAGCGCGTGCACCTGGTGCAGTTCTTCCTGTTCGAGGCGCAGACGCTGATGCTGGATGCGACCAGCGCGATCATCGCGCCCAACGGCGCCGGCAAGAGCGCGCTGCTGGATGCCCTGCAGATCGTGCTGCTGGGCGGCGACCGCAGCCGTATCCGCTTCAACGCGCAGGCCGGCGGTAGCGCCCGCGCACGCAGCATCCGCGACTACTGCCTGGGCGTCTACCGCAGCGGCGAGGATGGCCGCAAGCGGCGCACCGCCACCACCTACATCACGCTGGTGTTCCGCGACCAGGACAGCGGCGTGCCGCTCACGTGCGGCATCGCACTGGGCGCCTCGAAAGACGAGCCGGACCACCGCATCTACGGCCAGTACATGCTGCCCGGCGTGGCGCTGGAACTGGACGATCATCTGGAGCGCAGCCAGGGCAGGGAACTGCCGCTGGAATGGACCGCGTTCCGCGAACTGGCCCTGCGCCGTTGCCGCGATGCCGGCAGCAGGCCCGAGCTGCACCCGACCAGCGAGCGTTTCGTCAAGGATCTGCTGTTCCGCCTGCGTGCCGCGCCCACCGCCCATCCGGACGTCAGCGCCTACCGCAAGGCGTTCCAGAATGCGCTGAACCTGCAGCGGGTCGAGGACGTCGACCTGTTCGTGCGCACCCTGGTCGCCGAGGATCGTCCCACCGACATCGCCCGCTTCCGCGCGCTGCTGGACACGTTCCGCCAGCTCAAGGAAAAGATCGAGCAGGTGGTGCAGCGCATCGGCGCCGCCGAAGGCGTCGAGCAGCAGTACGGCAGGATCGCCGCGCAGGCGATGCGCGCCGCGTCGTATCGCGCACTGGCCGCCGAATACGCGCGCGACCTGCTGGCCGAGCAATCGGACCAGGCCGAACAGGCCTGCGAGCACGCCGGCGACAAACTCGCGGCCACCCAACGCGCCTTGCTGGAAGCGAACCTCGAACAGCAAGCGGCCGAAGAAGCGCACACGCAGGCCAACGCGCGCCTGCAAGGCAGCCAGGGCTACGGCGAGCAGTCGCAATTCGACGAACTGGCCGCGCGCGACCGCGACCGCCTGGCGCAGGTGAAGAAGGAATTGCTGCGCGAGATCGGCTTCGTCCGCGACCAGTTTGCGGACATCCGCAAGCTGGGCCTGCCCACCGTGGATGCCGGCGTGCTGGCCAACGCACAGACCGGATGGAACGACTGGTACACCACGCTCGCGGCATTGCCTGCCGACGCCGGGCTTCCATGGGAAGCCGAACCGATGCACGCGCAGGCGCGCCACGCACTGCTGGCGGCCAAGCCGCTGATCGACGCCGTGGACGGCCATGCCCGTGCGCGCCATGCCGCTTTCGACGAAGCGCAGGCCCGGCTCGATGCCGCGCGCCAGAACCAGAAGCGCCTCGCCGCCGGCCAGGCCGAACTGCACCCGGACGCGGTGCGCCTGATGAGCTACCTGCGCGACGAAGGCATCGACGCGCAACCGGTTTGCGACCTGGTGCGGGTGAAGGACCCGGCCTGGCAGCCGGTGATCGAGGCCTACCTGCGCAGCAACGTCGAGGCGCTGCTGGTTCCGGCGGCCGACGAGGAACGTGCCACGAAACTGTATCGCTCGCTGCAGGGCGGCCGCTCGGTCTACGGCGTCAAGCTGGCGCTCTCCAGCCAGGCGCGCAGTGGCCGCGGCGCCGAACGGCCGGCCAGCGACAGCGTGGCCGCCCTGCTGGACGGCGACAACGCCGACGCGCTGGCTTTCCTGCGGCGCCAACTGGGCGAGCTGCGCTGCATGGATACCGAGGCCGAGCTGATCCGCAGCCGCCAGGGTATGACCCGCGACGGCCTGCTCGCCAAGGGCGGCAGCATCGAACGCCTGCGCCTGCCGGCCACCGGCGACATGAAGATCGGCGCCACCGACAACCGCGTGCGCCTGCGCGTGCTGCGCGAGGAGATCGAAACCGCCGAGCGTGACGTGCGCCAGCTGAAGCCGGAACTGGACCGCGCCGAAGCCTGCCAGCGCGGCCTGGCGCGGCTGGCCAATCCCGACGAGGCGGCGCAGTCGCTGCACGACCGCGTGCTGGAACATCGCCAGGTCGAACACCGCTACCGCGCGGCGATGAACAACCGCCAGGCCACGCTCGATCCGGACCTGCTGCGCCTGGGCGAGCAGGTGCGCGAACTGCACGAGCGCATGCTCGAATGGCGCAAGCAGGCCAACCGCCTGATCGGCGAGGAGGCGCTGGCCGCGCGCGCCTTGGACGACGCGAAGAAACTGCTCGACGGTCTGCGCGCCCAGGAAGACATCGTCGCCCGCCGCGCGGTCGAAGCGTTTGCCGCCCCGGACGTGGACAACAACCGCGTCGAGCGCCAGCGCGAGGAACTGGATGCGAAATTTCCCACCCTGGAAGAACGCGGCCGCCGCTGCGGCGAGCGCGCCGCCGAAAGCGACACCCGGCTGCGCAGCCTGCTGCCCGAAGCCTGGAGCGCACTGTCGCAATACGCCAGGGACCACGGCGTCACCACGGACTTCGCGCCCGACCAATGGCGCCCGGCGCGCGCGCTGCTGCAGAAAGAGCTGGCCTACCTGCGTGACACCGAGCTGGCCAACTATCAGGGCGAGGCCGAGCAGGCTTATGCCACCGCGGTTGAAACCTTCCGCGCCAACGTCGCTTCTGCGCTGTACGACAATTTCAGCAAGCTCAAGTACCAGATCAACACGCTCAACCGCACGCTGCGCAGCAGCCCCTCGTTCTCCAACAACGAGCGCTACCAGTTTCACTACGAGGTCGCGCCGGAGTACCGCGAGCTGCACCGCTTCATCCAGCGGGTGGCCGACGTCGGCGGCGAGGACAATCTCTTCGGCAGCGCCGGCGAGGTACCACCGGCGTTCCGCGAGCTGATCGAGGACAACGCCGCCACCCGCGCCGCAGCCTCGCCGCTGGATGACTACCGCCGCTTCTTCCGCTTCGAGGTGCAGATCCGCCAGGACGAGCACGTTATCGGCACGCTCAGCGAACGCATGCGCTCGGGCTCCGGTGGTGAGCATCGCGCCCCGCTTTACGTGATCGCCGGCGCCGCGCTGGCCGCGGCCTACGGCAAGAGCGAGGCGCATCCGGGCGGCATCGGCCTGATCCTGCTCGATGAATTCGGCGACAAGATCGACGCGCAGAATGCCCGCGCCACCGTCGACTACCTGCGCTCGCTCGGCCTGCAACTGATCCTGGCCGCGCCGGATACCGCGCAGGGCACCTTGAGCGGCGTGCTGGAAAGCTACATCGAGCTGTTCCGCGACGGCGACTTGCTGCAGGCCGAACGTACCGAGGTGAAGAAAGCCGCGCGCGAGCTGCTGCTCAGCGACCAGTTCGACCTGCATCCCGAGCTGCTGGTCGAGGAGGCGGCTCGCATCGCCCGCGGGCAGGCTTCCACGTGAGCGCGGCGCGGCAGGTACTGGAACGCCTGCTGCGCCGCGCCGAAAGCGCGCGCCTGCGCGGCGCCGACGAGCACGTCTCGTTGCCGATGACGAGCGCCGCCGAGTATGCGGCGCTGCGCTCATTGGACGAGCTGGAGCGTTTCCACGCCGAGGTCGCCCTGGCCGAACGCGCAGGCGCAGTGATTGCGCAGCGCGAAGGCCGCAGCGGCGACGGCTCGCGGCTGTTGCGGCTGGGCGTGGCCGATCTTGCCGCGCTGGCGCGGCACCTCGGCGTGCCGTTGCTGGACGAACAGGTGGCCGCGGCCATGCAGACGCTCGACGCGTGGACCGTGCGCTTCCCCGTCATCGTCGACGTGATCGAGGCCTGGCGCCAGGGCCGCAAGGTGCGCAGCTGCGGCGCCGAAGCTGCCGCCGAGCTCGCGCGTGCCGCGAAAGCGGTCGCCGCCCGCGCGGACGACCCTGGCCACGAGCGCATCCTGCGCCGCGAAAGCGTGCGCCTGTTCGGCGACAGCAAGCAGCTGGAGAAGCTCACGCCGTGGCTGGAGATCCTGGCCACCGGTGAGCTGGCCGCCAGCGGCCTGTCGAAGGACGAAGTGTGGTCGGCCATCGGCCTGCGCCGCGAACCGCAGCCGATGCTGCTGGCCGGCAGCGGCTCGGTGGAACTGGCCGACGCCACGCTGCCGCTGGTGCGCCCCTACCTGGGCCTGCCGGTCGAATCGGTGCGCGCGGTGACGACGCCGGCGCGTTATCTGCTCACGGTCGAGAACCTTGCCAGTTTCCATGACGCCACGCGTGTGCCGGGCGCGGCCGGTGGATTGCTGATCTACACCGGCGGCATGCCTTCGCCAGCGTGGCGGGCGGCTTACGCGTGCATCCTCGGCGGGCTTCCCGCTGCGTGGCCGGTCTATCACTGGGGCGACATCGACGAGGGCGGCTTCCGCATCGCGGCCGTGCTGGCCGGCGTCGCGCGTGATACGGGGCAGGTGTTGCGTCCATGGCTGATGTCGCCGACCGTGCTGGATGCCTCCATCCTGAGTGCCGCCGACGTGCCGGCGCCATCGGTGCTGACCGCCATGCGGCATTGGGCGACGCGAGCGGGCTGGGCACCGGTGGCGGAGGCGCTGGCGCGGCAACCGGTCCGGTTGGAACAGGAACGCCTCGATCCCTTGATGCCCGATCCGGATTCATCCGGCGCGCAGTGAATCCCCCAGATCCAGCCGATCGTCGAAGTCGAGGATCAGCTGGCGGGGAACACGCTCCGCACGCTGCCGTCGCCATGGTCCCGAGCGCAGCGAAATGTCCGCGGGAATCGATTCCAGCGGAATGGGATGCTGATGGGCCGCGATCCAGCGGGCCTTGGCGCAACAGTGGTATGCGTGGGAAACGGAGATCAGCAATCGGGTGGCGACGGTGCGCATGCGCTGGTCGTGTCGACGCAGCAGCATCGCCCAGGCGAGGGCCAGCGAGAATGGCAGCAGATCCTCGTCCGGCTCGTCCACCGCTGCCTCGGCGTCCAGCAGTGCGGACAGCGGATCGCGTCCGTCGTCGCTGACCAGACGAAGAGCCAGTGCGTGGCAGTGTTCCTCGCCGCTGCGGCCGTGATCGAGTCGCGTAGCGAAGCGGAACTTGCGATCGGCATGGATCAGCTTGCGGCACAGGCGCCGGATCACCTGCTCTTGGAAGGCGGGATCGAGGAAGGTGTCAGGTGCCCAGCCCCGTTCGCCGGCGAGCTCTCGAGCCTCCAGCCAGGCCTGTTGGCGGACATCCTCGTAACGATGCTGGCCTCGAGTCGCTCCCGCGATGCCACGCAAGGTGTCCTCACGCTGCACGAGAAACTGCATGAGTGCGTCCATCGCGCCTCGCCGGGCGGCCTCGATGGTTCGCGTTTTTACACCGGAAGGCCCGCCGGGGCCAGTGATGGTCCGGCGGTGGCCCTGCCGGTTGCCTCACCGGCGCAAGGGAACTGCGGCAGAACGCTTCGTCACTCGCCGGTGCCGTCCTTTGCGAACGCGCCAGGCGCCGAGCCGAAATTGCCGTCGGCCTGGGCGGCCATGTAGACCCACGCCGCGTAGACCGCCACGTTCTGCGCCAGGTCGGCCGGGTCGATCTTGTCCAGCGTGTCGTTGGCGGTGTGGTGCCAGTCGAAGTAGTGCGTGCCGTCCTGGGTCAGGCTCAGCGCGGCCATGCCGCGGGCGTGCATCTGCGACAGGTCCGAGCCGCCGCCGCCGGGGCGGCTGGCGTCGTAGGCCACGCCCAGCGGCGCCAGCACGCTGGCGATCTGTGCGATCGCGCCGCGCGCCTCGGGTTTCACGCTGGCGCTCATGCGCCAGATCCGGCCAGCGCCGAAATCCGAATCGGTACCGAGCTGGAACTTCGCCACCTCGCCGGCATGCTTCTGCGCATAGGCGCGCGAGCCCCACAGGCCCATTTCCTCGTTGGCGAAGGCGATCACGCGGATGGTGCGGTCGGGGCGCTGCGGCAGGTCGCGGATCAGCTTGGCCGCGGCCATGGTGATCGCGATGCCGGCGCCGTCGTCGATCGCGCCGGTGCCCGGGTCCCACGAATCGAGATGGCCGCCGATGGCCACTACCTGGTCCGGATGCTTGCGACCGGTGATCTCGCCGATCACGTTGGCGCCGGTGTATTCGCCGACGATGCCGCAATCCAGATCCATCCGCACCGTCACCGGCTTGCCGTAGGCGAGCACGCGATCGAGCTGGTCGGCATCGGGGTTGGACAGCGCGGCGGCGGGAATCGCCCGGGCTTTCGGGTCGCGGAAGCCGGTGACGCCGGTGTGTGCGATGCGCTGGTGCTCATCCGTACCGGCCGAGCGCAGCAGGTAGCCGGCGGCGCCCTTGGCCGCGGCGATCACCGCGCCAGTGGTGCGCACGGCCGAGCCCATGCCGTAGTCGTGGCCATCCTTCTGGCGATGCATGCGGTAGTCGACGTAGACGATGCGGTCCTTCACGCTGGCCGGGTCGGCCGCCTTGAGCGCGTCGAGGCTGTCGAACTTCACCACCTGCGCGGTGAGTCCGCCCGCAGGCGTGGCAGGCGAATAGCCCAGTGCGGTGAGCACCAGCGGCTGCGGAAACGGGGCCACGATGGCACCGCTCTCGCTGCGGCGCTGCCACAGCGGAAACGTCACCGGCTCGCTGTAGACCTTGTCGAAGCCCAGCTCCCTGAACTTCGCCAGCGCCCATTGGCGCGCGCGCAAGTCGGCTCCGCTGCCGGCCAGGCGCGGCCCCACCTCGGTGGTGAGCGAGGTCACCACGGCCATGGCGGTGCCGTCGTGCAGCGCCTGGTCGCGCAACTGTTCGGCCGTCTTTACGGCCGTGGCGGGAATCGTGGTGGCGGCGCTGGCGATGCCGCCGGCCAGCAGCAGGCCGGCAGCGAGCAAAGTGAGGGGGAGACGGCGCATCGGGGCACTCCGCGGAGGAAACCCCGATTATGGCGTGGCGGCCGGGTCGTGCTTAGGCCAGAAGTCATGGGCGGCGGCAGCGACCAGGGCCGCTACCGCCGGCGGGTCACGGCTGTCTGTTCTTCAGCAGGTCGCGAATCTCGGCGAGCAGGGCGACGTCGGCCGGCGGCGCGGCGGGCGCCTCCTCCTGCTTCCTCTGCATGCGGTTCATCGCCTTGATCACCATGAAGATCGCGAACGCGATGATGATGAAGGTGATGATGGTGTTGATGAAGCTGCCGTAGCTGATCGCCACCTCGGCAATCTTGTGTGCCGGATCGCTGTCGTCGGCCGGCTTGATCACCCACTTCAGTTTGGAGAAGTCGATGCCGCCGGTGATCCAGCCGATCGGCGGCATGATCACGTCGCTGACCAGCGAGCTGACGATCTTGCCGAACGCACCGCCGATGACGATACCGACGGCCATGTCCATCACGTTGCCGCGCATCGCGAACGCCTTGAATTCCTGCAGCATGCTCATGCGTTTCTCCCCGGGTTTTGCCAGATGGCAGGGGGGACTTTAGCGCAGCGTGAGGGCGCAGGACAGGCGGCGAAACGCGGTTTCAGACGATCTGTCCGGCCAGTTCGGCCACGCCGACCAGCTCGGCGTGAAAGCGGTCGCCGCGCTGGAGCGCCGCCACCCCGGCGGGCGTGCCGGTGAATACCAGGTCGCCGGGTTTCAGTTCGAACAACCGCGACAGCGCGGCGAGGATGTGCGGCACGTCGTGGATCATCTCGCCCAGGCGCGCCTGCTGGCGCAGCTCGTCGTTGACGTGCAGGCGCAGCACGGTATCCGCGTCGACGCTCGCCTGCGCCGCCGGGCGCAGCGCGGAGACCGGCGCGGAATGGTCGAATGCCTTGGCTACGTCCCACGGATGACCTTTCGCCTTGGCCTGCGCCTGCAGGTCGCGCCGGGTCAGGTCCAGCCCCACGCCGTAGCCCCACACCAGCGCGGCCGCGGCAGCCGGTTCAAGCTCGCGTCCGCCCGCGCCCAGCGCCACCACCATCTCCACTTCGTGGTGCAGGTCGGCGGTCGCCGTGGGGTAGGGCACGTCGGCGCCGTCGGCAACCACCGCATCGGCCGGCTTGCAGAAGAACATCGGCGCGGCCTTGTCCACCGTGGCACCCATTTCGCGCGCATGCTCGGCGTAGTTGCGGCCGATGCAGAACACCCGGCGGACCGGAAAGCGCTGGTCGCTGCCGATGACCGGCAGGCTGGGGATGGCGGGTGCGGCAAGGATGTAGTTCATGTCGGCAAGCGTAGCAAAGCCGGGCGGCGCAATGGCGGGGGAACCGCAGCAGGGCCGCTGCGACAGTCCTGCAGGGTGTCGATTCCACCCGACCTCGTTCGTCAATGCTTGATGGCGCCGGTCTCGGCACGGTGGCAGGTGACAGCTGTCACCAACGATGATTGATGCTGTGCCATGGCAGGGCGCAGCCACGTCGTCCATGCTGGAAGTCGTCACTGGGCAGCCGTAAAAAACGGGGATGGATGTGGATAACGATGAACTGTTGAAAGAACTGCGCATCGAACGCCACCAGCGCGAGGACCATGGTGATGGTCGTGGCCGCTGGCCATGGATCGCCGGAGGGCTGATTGCGGTGCTGGTGCTGCTCGGTGGCGCGGGCTGGATGCTGCTCGGGCATCGTGCGGTGGCCGTGCAGACGGCCACTGCGGTCGCGCCCACGGCCAACAGCGAAGCCGGCGCGGTGCTGCAGGCCACCGGCTACGTCACCGCGCGGCGGCAGGCCACGGTGTCGGCGCAGATCACCGGCACGCTGACCGCCGTATTGATCGAGGAAGGCGATCACGTGACGCAAGGCCAGGTGCTGGCCCGGCTGGACGACAGCGGCTACAAGGCCAACCTGGCGGCCGCGCGGGCGCAGGCGGACGCGGCCCATGCACTGGTCGCGCAGAACCGGGCGCAGCTGGCGCAGAGCGTGCACGATGCGGCGCGGCTGCAGTCGCTGGCCGCCCGCGGCCTGGTGTCGAAACAGAGTGCCGAACAGGCACAGACCCAGGTCGACAGCCTGCGTGCCCAGCTGGATTCGCAGCGGCAGCAGGCCAGGTCCGCCGACGCGCAGGCCCATGTGGCGAAGGTGAACTTCGACTACACCGTGGTACGCGCGCCGTTCAGCGGCGTGGTCACCACCAAGGACGCGCAGGTGGGCGAGATCATCTCGCCGCTTTCCGCCGGCGGCGGCTTCACCCGCACCGGCGTGGGCACCATCGTCGACATGGGTTCGCTGGAGGTCGACGTCGACGTCAACGAGGCGCACATCGGCCGCGTGAAGCCGGGCATGTCGGCCGAAGCGGTGCTGGATGCGTATCCGGACTGGCGCATTCCTGCCCACGTGGTCGCCATCGTGCCCACCGCGGATCGTGGCAAGGCCACCATAAAGGTGCGCGTGGCGCTGGAAAGGAAGGATGCGCGCGTGGTGCCGGACATGGGCGCGCGGGTGTCATTCCTGGAAGAAAAACAAGGCGCCAGCGCGCCGCTGCCGCAGGGCGTGCTGGTGCCGGCCACTGCAGTCGCACAGCGCGATGGCCGCAGCGTGGTGTTCGTGGTCGACGGCGAGGCGGTGCGCCAGCGCACGGTGAGCCCGGTGGCGCAGGCCTATGGCGAGTTCCGCCTGTTGCCGGCCGCGGTGAAGCCGGGCGACAGCGTGGTGGTTTCGCCGCCGGCCGAACTGCACGATGGCTCGGCCGTCCAGACGAAGAAGCCGTAATTCGATTCACAACTCCTGCAAGCATGTTCACTGGAGATCCACCATGGGCGCATTGATCGAGATCCACGACCTTGCCAAGACCTACACGCGCGGCAAACAGAAAGTCGAAGTGCTGCACCACGTCAACCTGGACATCGCCGAAGGCGATTTCCTGGCGCTGATGGGGCCATCGGGCTCCGGCAAGACCACCTTGCTCAACCTGATCGGCGGGCTCGACACGCCCAGCGCCGGCAGCATCCGCGTGGGCGGCCAGCGCATCGACCAGCTCGGCGGCGGCGCGCTGGCGAAATGGCGCGCCTCGAACGTGGGCTTCATCTTCCAGTTCTACAACCTGATGCCGATGCTCTCGGCCCAGCGCAACGTCGAGTTGCCGCTGCTGCTGACGAAGCTTTCGGCCGCACAGCGCAAGAAGAACGCGGCCATCGCGCTGCAGCTGGTCGGCCTCTCCGACCGCGCCAGCCACAAGCCGAGCGAATTGTCCGGTGGCCAGCAGCAGCGCGTGGCGATCGCACGCGCGATCGTTTCCGACCCGGCCCTGCTGGTCTGCGACGAGCCGACCGGCGATCTCGACCGCCAGTCCGCCGAGGATGTGCTGGGGCTGCTTCAGCAACTCAACCGCGACCACGGCAAGACCATCGTGATGGTCACGCACGATCCGAAGGCCGCCGAATACGCCAGCCACACGCTGCATCTGGACAAGGGCACCCTGGTCGAACAGGCCACGGCGTGAGGAGACGGCGATGAAATACTTTCATCTGATCTGGGCTGCGCTGTTCCGGCGCAAGACCCGCACGATACTCACCCTGGTGTCGATCATTGCCGCGTTCCTGCTGTTCGGCATGCTTGACGCCGTGCGCACCGGGTTCGACCAGGCCGGCAACAGCGCCAACGGCGCCGAGCGGCTGCAGACCGGCTCGCGGCTGTCCTTCATCCAGACCCTGCCGCAGTCGCTGGAGGCGCGGATCGCCCAGGTGCCCGGCGTGAAGATGGTCACCTATGCGAACTGGTTCGGCGGCGCCTACCAGGACCCGCACAACCAGGTCTTCAGCTTCGCGGTGGAACCTAACTACCTCGACCTCTATCCGGAGATGGAAGTGAGTCCGGCCGAGCGCAAGGCGTTCGAAACCACCCGCACCGGCGCGCTGGTCGGCGAAAAACTGGCCCAGCGGTTCCACTGGAAGGTGGGCGACAAGATCCCGATGCAGTCGACCATCTTTCCCAACCATGAAGGCAGCAAGAACTGGACCTTCGACATCGTCGGCATCCTGCATTCGAAGGACAAGAAGTCCGGCGGCTTCTACGACCAGATGTTCCTGCTGAACTGGAAGTATTTCGACGAGACCACGCCATACAACCGCGGCCAGGTTGGCTGGTACGTCACGCGCGTCACCGATGTGAACCAGGCTGATCGCGTGGCCAAGGCGATCGATGCCATCTCGGCCAACTCCGATCACGAGACGCGCACGCAGACCGAAGCCGCCGCCACCGCATCGTGGATGAAGCAGCTGGCCGATATCGGCCTGATCGTCACCTCGATCATGGGCGCGGTGTTCTTCACCCTGCTGCTGCTGTCGGGCAACACCATGATGCAGGCCGTGCGCGAACGGACGTCCGAACTGGCGGTGCTGAAGACGATCGGCTTCTCCAGCCGCAGCGTGCTGGCGATGGTGCTGGCCGAGTCGGTGCTGCTGTTGCTGCTCGGCGGCGTGCTGGGTCTGGCGCTGGCGATGCTGGTGGTCGGTGGCGTGCATGCGGCGATGGGCGGCGCGATTCCGATGGCGCCGGTGGATGCCGGCATCTGGCTGCGCGGCTTGTTGTTGATGATCGCCGCCGGCCTGCTGGTCGGTGCCTTGCCCGCGATGCGCGCGATGCGCCTGAACATCGTCGACGCATTGGCTGGCCGCTGAGGAGAACGACCATGTTCCTGCATTCCCTGATGTTGTTTTTCTCCGCACTCACCGTGTTTTCGGTCGTGTTGCTCGCCGTGTGGATGCTGTTCGCCCGCCAGGGCAGGCAGGCCATCTCGGTCACCGCGGTCGGCATCGGCACGCTGCGCCAGCGGCTTGGCATGTCGTCGGTGATCGTGATCGGCATCGCCGGCGTGGTGGCGGTGCTGGTGGCGCTGCTGGCGATGAGCGATGGCTATCGCGAGACGCTGAGCAAGACCGGCAGCACGGATACGGCCATCGTGATGCGCGGCGCATCCGCCTCCGAGGTGATGTCGGTGCTCGACCATGACAGCGTGACGCTGATCCCGCAGACCGCCGGCATCGCCAAGGACGCCAAGGGCCAGCCGATCGCCTCGCCCGAGCTGGTGGTGGCCGCGAACCTGCCGATCAAGGGTGGCCAGCCGGACGAAGAGGGCAGCGTGCAACTGCGCGGCGTCAGCGACCAGGCCTGGGCGGTGCGGCCGAACCTGAAGATCGTCGAGGGCCGCAAGTTCACCCCAGGCATGCGCGAGCTCATCGTCGGCAAGGGCGCCGCGCGGCAATTCGCCGGGCTGGAGCCAGGCCATCAGGTCCGTCTCGGCAGCCAGCTGTGGACCGTGGTCGGCGTGTTTGCTTCCGGCGACTCGATGGATTCGGAAGTGTGGGGCGATGCCGGCGTCGTGGCCGATACCTACCGCCGTGGCAGCAGCCGCGCATCGGTCACCGTGAAGCTGGCCGATCCTGGCGCATTCGATGCCTTCAAGGCCACGCTGGAAGCGAATCCGCAATTGAAGGTGGACGTCAGCACCACGCTCGACTATTTCAGCAAGCAGTCCGAAGGCATGAGCAGCTTCCTGACCATCATCGGCATCGTGGTCGGCTCGATCATGGCGATCGGCGCGATCTTCGGTGCGCTCAACTGCATGTTCGCCGCGGTCGCGGCACGGGCGCGCGAGATCGCCACGCTGCGGGCGATCGGCTTCCGCGGGCTGCCGGTGGTGGTGGCGGTGATGCTCGAAACCATGTTGCTTGCGCTGCTCGGCGGCCTGATCGGCGGCTTGCTGGCGTGGCTGGTGTTCAACGGCTACAGCGCGTCCACACTCGCGGCCGGTTCGGTCGGCAAGCTCAGTTTCGAGCTCAAGGTCTCCGCCGAACTGCTGTGGGTCGGGCTGTTGTGGGCGCTTACCATCGGCTTCATCGGCGGATTGTTCCCCGCGGTCCGCGCGGCGCGATTGCCGGTGACCACGGCGTTGCGCGAGCTATAGCGTCGATGGCGGGAGCGCATGGCGCGCTCCCGCCCTGCCGGCTACGGCATCACCGGCGGCACGTAGTCCAGCGTCATGCCCAGCAGCCACAGCATGCCCAGCACCAGCGGCACGTGCACCACCAGTTGCACGAAGGTGTAGCCGACCACGTCGCGCGCTTTCAGCCCCAGCACGCCGAGCAGCGGCAGCATCCAGAACGGGTTTATCAGGTTGGGCAGCGCCTCGGCCGCGTTGTATACCTGCACCGCCCAGCCCAGGTGCACGTGCAGGTCGTTCGCCGCCTGCATCACGTACGGCGCCTCGACCAGCCACTTGCCGCCACCGGAGGGCACGAAGAAGCCGAGGATCGCCGAGTACGCGCCCATCACCGCGGGGAAGCTTTCCTGCCCGGCAATGTGCACGAACAGGTTCGACAACCGGTGCGCCAGGGTGGAGCCGTCGGCGCCGGGCACGTGGGTGAGCAGGGCGGCGATGCCGCCGTACAGCGGGAACTGGATCAGCACGCCGGCGGTGCTCGGCACGGCGCGATGCACCGCGTCGAGGAAGCTGCGCGGGCGCCAGTGCAGCAGGAGCCCTGCGGTCAGGAACAGGAAGTTGTAGGTATTGAGGTTGGCGATCGCGGTCACCGCCGGCTTGGTCGCGAACTCGTGGCCCAGCCAGCCCAGCCCCAGCAGGCCGATCGCCAGCGCCAGCAGCGGGCTGTATTCCAGCCATTCGCCCGGGCGCGTGCGCGGCGGCAACGCGGGCGTCGAGCTTTCGCCGATGTCGAAATCCTTCGAGGTGCGGGCGTTCGCATCCGACGGCGCGGTGAACCAGCACACCAGCAGCGACACCACGATCAGCACCGCGGTCAGCACGATCGACTGCCACAGGAAGATGGTCTGGCTGAAGGGCAGCACGCCGGTGATCGCGAGCAGGCCCGGCGGCATGCTGGCCGGGTTCGCCTGCAACTGCGCCGCCGACGAGGACAACCCCATCGCCCAGATCGCGCCCAGGCCGAGATACGCGGCCGCACCCGCCGCGCGGTAATCCATGTGCAGCTCGTCGCGCCGCGCCAGCGCGCGCACCAGCAGCCCGCCGAACACCAGCGAGAAACCCCAGGAAAGCAGCGACGCGAGCATGCTTACAAACGCGACGTACACGATCGCGCCGCGTCCGGTGCGCGGCGCGCGCGCCAGCACGTCGATGAAGCGCGCCACCACCGGCGCAGTGGCCAGCACGTAGCCGCCGATCACCACGAAGGCCATCTGCATGGTGAACGGGATCAGGCTCCAGAAGCCGTCGCCGAAGGCGTTGACCGTGGCCACGGGCGCGGCGCCGAATGCGAACGCGGCCAGCGCCACCAGCACCACGCCCAGCGCCGCGAACACCCAGGCATCAGGGAACCAGCGCTCCGCCCACGCCGCGCTGCGCAGGGCAGCGCGCGCCATCCAGCCGTCTTGCGATGCGTTCATGCCGTTCTCCGCCGTGGTCGGGTCATCGTCGCGCCGCGGCAGCCGTGCCGGCAAGCCGACCATGGTCGAGCGCACCATCAGAGGTAGGGGCCCGCTTGCGGGCGATGCTCTTGGGGCAGGGATTCGGGATTCGCCAGAGCAGGAGCATCGCCCGCGAGCGGGCTTCTACGGTTTCGCCACGCGCCGTGTCCTGGCGAGCGTGATCACCGCCACGCCGGCCAGGATGATCGCCATGCCGGCCAGGTCGAACGGTCCCACGTGCTCGCCGGCCAGCAGCACGCCGAACAGCACGGCCACCGGCGGGTTGACGTAGGCGTAGCTGGTGGCCAGCGCCGGGCGCGCGTGCTTGAGCACGTACAGGTAGGCGCTGAACGCGATGATCGAACCGAACACCGACAGGTAGACCAGTGCCAGCGTGGCGCGGGTGCTCGGGTGTGCGGGCAGGTGTTCGCCACTGGCGAAGCCCACGACGAGCAGGGCGAGGCTGGCGCACAGCATCTGCGCGGCGGTGTTCATCGGGCCGGGCGGCATCGTCTGGCGTCGGCTCCACACCGAGCCGAACGCCCATGCCGCCGCGGCCAGCAGCAGGGCGGCCGCGCCCAGCGACGAGCCGGCCAGACTGCTGCCCAGGTTGAGCACGATCACGCCGGCGAAGCCGATCGCCAGGCCGATCGACTCGCGCCGGTGCGGCCACTCGCCGTACATGCCGGAAAACAGCGCCGCGAACAGCGGCATGCTGGCCACCGCCACCGCGGCGATGCCCGAGCTCACCCGTTCTTCGGCGAAGCACACCAGTCCGTTGCCCATGCCGAGCAGCAGCAGGCCGGTGATTGCCGCGTTGCGCCACTGCAGCGGTGTCGGCGGCGCCATCCCGCGCCAGCGCAGGAAGCCGTACAGCGCGATGCCGGCGCCGAGGAAGCGCACGCCGGCGAGCAGGAACGGCGGGTAGCTTTCCAGCGCGAAACGGATGCCCAGATAGGTCGAACCCCAGATCACGTACAGCGCGAACAACCCCAGCGGGATCAGGACGCGGGGATCGGTCAGGCGGCGCGGCGCGTCGGCCGCGAGGGAGGCGGGGATCTCGGACATGGGGAAGGATCGGGTGGGGGAGCCGCATTATCCCCGTGCCGCGGGTAAGCGCGCACGTGCGCCTCAATGCGTGACGGGACGCCCCTGGCGGATCACCCGGAACTCGCCTTCCAGCACCGCCGGCTGGGGTTTCGCCGAGCCCTGGGTCGGCACGCCGGCGGGTGCCTGCGCCTGCTTCCACTGGCGAATCGCCAGCACGATCACGCCGCCGATCAGCAGCACGCCGGCCACCACCAGGCCGAACACCAGCAGCACGCCGATCACGGCCAGACCCAGCAGCAGCGACAGGAAGCGCGCCAGCGGATGGCGTGGGCGACGCATGGAATGCAGGTAGAGGCGCATGTGTTAAAAACTCGTGTGGTAAAATCAACGACTTACGCTACCACGATGGGGCCTCGCGAACCGCGAGGCAAGTGCCGATGGATACAGTGAACGAGACCGGATCGTCGCAGGCGCATGCCGTATGCGCACTGGAGCAGGTACCCGATGGCGGCGCCACCGCGGTGGACGCGATGCTGGCCGATGGCGAGGAGAGCCTGATCCTGCTGCGCCGGGGCGAGCAGGTCAACGGCTATCTCAACATCTGTCCGCATGCCGGCAACCGGCTCGACTACGCGCCGGGCAAGTTCCTGCTGAAGAACGCCAGCCTGATCTGCGCGGTGCACGGCGCGGTGTTCAACCAGGCCGACGGCCTTTGCACCGGTGGTCCCTGCCGCGGCCAGTCGCTGCGCGCCGTGCCGCTGCGGGTGGTCGACGGCTTCATCTGCCTCGATCCCGCCGCGCTGCCCTGAAGTTCGCCGACTCCCGAATCCCGGCTGCTCAGCGGAACATCAGGTTCACCATCAGCAGCGTCGCCACCAGCATCAGAACCGTCAGCGGCGCGCCGACGCGCAGGAAATCCTTGCCCTTGTAGCCACCGGGGCCGGTGACCATCATCAGCGCGGGGTGGCCGGCGCTGATCAGGAAGGTGTTGGAGGAGGACACCGCCACGATCAGCGCATAGGCCGCCGGATTGGCGCCGGTGGCTACCGCCACGCTGATCGCCACCGGCACCATCATCACGGTGGCGCCCACGTTGGACATCACCTGGGCAAAGAGCAGGGTGAGCAACGCCACGCACAGTTGCAGCACCCACGGGGCGACGCCGCCAAGATGCGTCAACACCAGCTGCGCAAGCCAGGCGGCGGTGCCGGTGGCGTCCATCGACCAGCCCAGCGGGATCAGGCAGGCGACCACGAAGATCGTCTTCCAGTTGATCGCCTTGTACGCCTCGTCCATGTTCAGCACGCCGGTCAGCAGCATCGCGATCGCACCGGCCATCATCGACAGCGACAGGTCGAGCGGAGTGAACAGCGCCAACCCCTGCGCCATCAGGAAGAAACCCACCGCCTGCCAGATCTTGCCGGGGCGCTGCTCCTCCTTGGGGATGTCGGTGACCACGACCAGGTCCTTGTCCTCGGCGGCCAGCGCCAGGTCGCGCCAGTTGCTGTGCAGCACCACCGTGTCGCCGGCGCGCAGGCTGACCCCGCGCACGTCGTCGCGGAACACCTGGTCGCCGCGGGTGATCGCCAGCACCGAGATGCCGAAGCGCTTGCGCAGGCGCAGGTCGGCCACGGTCTGCTTGATGAAGCGCGACACCGGCGGAATCACCACTTCGGAAATGCCCGCGCGGGTGGGGTTGAACAATTCGCCCAACTGACGCATGCGGGTGGACAGCCGGCACAGCTGGTTGTTGGCGAACCGGTTCAACTGCTCGCGCGGGCCGAGCACGCCGAGTACCGAGCCGACCCAGATCACGTGATCGGCCGGCGGCGCCATGCGTGACTCGTTGCCGCTCTTGATCGCCAGGATCAATGGCGCCTGGTGCAGCGCTTCGGCCTCGCCGATGCTCATGCCCACCAGCGGGCTTTCCGCGGTGACGGTGAGCTCGGCGGTCTCGCCGCCGATGCCGTAGGTCTCGGCGAAGTAGCTTTCGGTGCGCCCGGGGGTCACCTTCAGGCGTTCGTCCTCGTGCCCGGGCAACAGCTTGTGTCCGAAGAAATAGAAATAGGCCACGCCCACCGCGGCCAGCACCAGGCCTATCGGCGTGACACTGAACAGGCCGAACTTGGGGATCGTGTGCGCGCCCGGCGGCAGGTTGAGGTTGGCGCTGGCGATCAGGTCGTTGAGGATGATCAGCGGCGAGTTCGCGATCAACGTGGTGTTGGTGGCGGTGAAAATGCAGAACGCCATCGGCAGCAGCAGCCGCGAGATGGGTACGCCGGTGCGCGCGGCGAGTCGGCTGCTGATGGGGATCATCAGGGCCGCCAGCGCCTGGCTGGGGATCACCGCGCTGAACAGGCTGGCCACCACGTTGATGACCAGGCTCAGGCGCGATTCCACGCCGTTGGCCATGCGCATCATGACGCGCGCGGTATAGGTGAGCACGCCGGCGCGATCCAGGCCTTCGCCCATGATCATGATGGCGATGATCGAGATCACCGCGTTGCCGGCGAAGCCGTCGAACACCTTGTCCGCGGGAATCAGCCCGATCAGGCCGATGGCCACCACCACCAGCAGCGCCACCATGTCGGCGCGGATCCAGTCCAGCACCAGCATCAGCATGGTGAAGCCCGCCAGGCCCAGCACCAGGATCATTTCCGGGGTGAGCGACAGGCCCATCAGCGCAGGTCTCGCGGGGGCGACGCGCGCAAGTGGTCAGGCGATGGCAGTGGAAGCTTCACGCTGCGACGATTCGTCCCTGGATGGATCGCTTGAGTATAAGCGGGCCCGCGCGCGAGCTGGTGAATCGGAGGGCAAGAGCGGCACAGGGAGGATGCGGCGCGGCGGCATGGGCGTACCGATTCTGGCTCCTCCCCCTGCTGGCAGAGGGAGGCTGGGAACACCGACGCCGGGTGCCGCCTTGGGTACTTCCTGCGCCGCCGCCACCTGGCCGGCCACGAGTTCCGCTGACAACAAATATCCGCTGGCCGGCCACAGCGCGGATCTCGTCTGCATCCCGGCGCGCCTGTTGCACTTCCTCCCTCGCGAAGCAGGGGAGGGTTGGGGTGGGGTCAAGCCTTTCGGTACAGCAGATCCCGCACCCCGTGCCCCAGCTTCAAGCCACGCCGTTCGAAGTGTGTCTCGATGCGCCACTCGGGTTTGTCGGCGTATGCGCCGGGGGCGATGGCGTTGCGCCAGCCGGGCGCGGCTTCCATCACCTCCAGCATGTGCTCGGCATAGGGCTGCCAGTCGGTGGCCAGGTGCAGCAGGCCATCGGAGGCCATGCGCGAGGCGAGCAGGGCGACGAATCCGGGTTGGATCAGGCGGCGCTTGTGATGGCGCTTCTTGTGCCAGGGGTCGGGGAACCAGATGCGCGCCTCGGCCAGCGTCGCGGGGGCGATTTCGTGCTCCAGCACCTCGACCGCGTCGTGCTTGTAGATGCGCACGTTGTCGGCGTCGCGCGCGGCCAGTGCGTTCATCAGGCGGCCGACGCCGGGCCCGTGCACTTCCACGCCGAGATAGTCGCGCGCCGGGTCGTGCTCGCTGGCCCAGGCCAGCGCCTCGCCGTTGCCGAAGCCGATTTCCAGCACGCGTGGCGCATGGCGGCCGAAGCTGGCGTCCAGGTCCCGCGGGGTGCCGGCGTAGTCCAGGCCATAGCGCGACCACAAGGTGTCGAAGGCGCGCTGCTGCGCCGGGGTCATGCGCCCCTCGCGCAGCACGAAGCTGCGGATGCGGCGCAGGTGCGCCGGCAGGTTGTCGGTGTCGCCAGCGGTCATGCGAGGGTCCAGGGGCCAGCAGGTGGCCGGCGCCACGAGGTCGCCGGCAGGAGCGGGCGAAGGCGCGCGCCCGCCGCGGGCGGCAGACTTTAGCAGGTCGGCGCGGGCGGGCTTTCCATCGCCCGTCGTGGCCGTCATCGGGTCAGCTCAGCGCTGGTGATCCTTGCGGGGGTCGGCTTGCCGCAAGCGTTGCGCGTCGGCGCGCGCCGGCGGCGGCGCCTCGCGCCGCGGCGGCGGCGTGTAGCGCGGTGTCGGCGCGGGCGGCGGCGCTTGTCGCTGCATCGGCTGCGGCCGTGGTTGCTCGCGCGTGAACGTGGGGCGGGCGATCTCGCGCGGTTGCTCGCGATTGAAGGTCGGGCGGGCGATCTCGCGCGGTTGTTCGCGATTGAAGGTCGGGCGGGCGACTTCGCGCGGTTGCTCACGCTCGAAGTTGGGGCGGCTCATCTGCGCACGCTCGATGCGCGGCTCGGGGCGCGCGCGCGGCGGGTTGTCCACCGACTCCGGCATGCGGGCGCGGCGTTCCGGCATGGCCTGCCCGTCGGCATCGGCGCGGCGGATCGGCGCCACCCGCGGCAGCGAGGGTTCGCTGCGCGCGGCCGGGCTGATGTAGCTGACCCCGGGTCGCGGCATCGCCGCCGATTCATCGCGCCGACGCTCCTGCGGGTGGGCGTAGCGTGCCGAGCGCAGTTCCTCGCGCGGCATCGGCGTGGCGCGGTTCACGCGCTCGGGTACCGGCAGCGTGGCGGCGTCGTCCGCGCGGCGCGCCGGCAGCCGGGGCCGATCGGCAACCGCCGTCGCGGACATCTCGGCGCGGCGGGGATTCAGCACGCGCACATTCGATACCGGTCGCGGCTGCACTCGCCCGTCGCCTGGCCGGTGGGCGAGCTCGGCGGCCACCATGGGCGGCGCGCGGCGGGCGACCACCTCGCGCTGGAAGCCGCCGGTGGGCAGCTGGCGCACGTGCCCGCTGCGCTGGTCGATCGCGTTGCGCGGCAGCGGACGGATCATGTCGACGCCACGCGGTGCCACCCGGGTCGACGCCAGCCGGGCCGGATCGAGCTTGACCTGGTGGCGCTGCACGCCGGCACCGGCGGCAAACTCGCGTGCCGACATCGCGGTAATGCCTCGCGGCGCGTAGCGGTTGGCGTAGTGCTCGTCGAATGGCCGGTTGTTGCGGTAGCGGTCGTAATGGCTGGCGACGCGATCGTCGACGATCACGCGGGTGATGTGTCGGGTCACGCGGATGTTGTTGACGTTGACCCGGCGGTAATAGTCGCGATCGCAGCGGTACCACGGGTTGTAGACCTCGCCCGGGCCGAGCGGGAACCAGCCGACCGGACCACTGCCGATGCCCACCGAGAAACCGCCGCCGCCGATGAAGGCGACCAGTGCCGGTGCGTAGATCGGCCGCGCGTAACGCGGCCCGGGGATCCAGCCCCAGCCGCGATGGGTGTGCGCCCAGCGGCCGTAGTGGTACGGCGCGTAGCCCCAGGGCATGGCGTCGATCCAGGTCCAGCCCCACGGCGCGATGTAGGCCCAGTGGCCGTCACGGTACGGTGCCCAGCCCACGGCGACGTTGCTCGGATACCACACGGCGCCGTAGTCGCTGTCGTCCTGCCATTCGCCGTACTGGTCCAGGTCCTGGTAGCCGACCACCTCGGGCGAGACGTACTGGCCGCTGCGCGACTGCGCATAGCGCTGGTCGCGCTGGTCCACCCAGGCGTCGAAATCGTCGCCGCCGTCGATGTCGCTGATCGCGATGGCGGCCAGGTCGGAGTCGACGAAGCGGTAGCTGCGCCCGGCGAACACGTCGCGCTTCGTGTTGTTCTCGCCGTACACGGTGGCCTTGCCGTCGAACACGGTGACGCGCGTGGCGCCGCGGTCGATATCCACGCGTACGCGGCCGGGCTGGTCGATCACCAGCGCCACCGTCGGCGTGTCGATCTCGTAGCTCTGGCCCTGCTCGAGCTGGCGCACACTGAGGCTCAGCGTGCCTTGGGTCAGTTCGATCTGCGCCAGTTGCTCGTCCAGGTCGAGCAGGCCCATGTCGGTGCGCTGGTCGAGCCGCAGCGTGGCGCCGCCCAGTTCCAGCTCGGCGCGCGCGTCGTCGCCGCTGGAGAGCTTGTCGCCGGTGGTCAGCGGGCGGTTGACGCTGGCGTCGCTCCAGTCGCGGGCACCGGCCGGCAGCAGGCCGAGGTCGCCGCTGGACCATGACAGCCGCGCCACCCGGCTCGGCGGCGCGTAGCCGTCGTCGCCAGCGGCCGTCTGCGCATGGGCGGCGCCGATGCCGGCGAGCAGCAGGCCGAGCGCGAGCAACACGGCATGTCGCGAAGGTGAAGCGAACAGTCTGGCCAAGATCCGCATGACGGTCTCCCCTGTGAACGGTGGGCGCCGGTGCCCGATGCGGGGGCGCATCGGCGGTCGCGTGTGGATTATGTGCATGGACAACGTTAGGCCAACCTTAGGCGCAGACGCGGCGACCACTGCCGGTTCAGCCGCCGGCCATTCGCGGTTAAGCCGCCATTGGGCCGCGCCGGCAGTTCCAAAGCACGCGGCGCACGGGTTACCATGCGCCGACCCACCGGCGGGTGTAGCTCAATGGTAGAGCTGTAGCTTCCCAAGCTACTGACGAGGGTTCGATTCCCTTCACCCGCTCCACTCCCCGATCCCGCGATTTGCGAACTGTCTCGAACCATGGCGGATCCGATCGCTGCACGGCTGGTGATCCTGGGTTGGCGCGAGCGACTCGCCCTGCCGGCGTTGGGCATCGCGCGGCTCAAGGCCAAGCTCGATACCGGGGCGCGCAGCAGCTCGTTGCATGTCGACACGCTGGAACCGTTCCGGCGCGACGGCGAGGTGTGGCTGCGCTTCTCGCTGCATCCCGGGCGACGCACGCCGGTGGTGCACGCCGAGGCCCGCGCCGTGGACCGGCGCATGGTCACCGACACCGGCGGGCGCCGCTCCGAGCGCTGGTTCATCCGCAGTGAGGTGGAGCTGGCGGGGATGCGCTTCATTGTTGACATCAACCTCACCGATCGCCGCCATATGCTGTTTCCGCTGCTGCTCGGGCGCACCGCGCTGGCCGGGCGTTTCGTCGTCGACCCCTCGCTTTCCTATACCCAACCCTCGCCGTGGCCGACCCCCGCCACGGACGTCGCGAGCCCCGCATGAAGATCGCCATCCTGTCGCGCAACACCCGGCTGTATTCGACCAAGCGCCTGGTCGAGGCGGCCCGCGAGCGCGGCCACGTGGTGCGCGTGCTCGATCCGCTGCGCTGCTACGTGCGCATCGCGCCCGGCGCGGTGGCGATCCGCTACAACGGCAAGCCGCTGCGCGACATTGACGCGGTGATTCCGCGCATCGGCACCTCCACCACGTTCTACGGCACCGCGGTGCTGCGCCAGCTGGAGATGATGGGCGTGTACACGCCCAACCCGTCCGATGCGGTGCTGCGCGCGCGCGACAAGCTGCGCTGCCTGCAGATCCTCGCCGCGCAGGGTATCGACATGCCGGTCACCGTGTTCGGCGACAACCCGGACGACACCGCCGACGTGCTGGCCCTGCTCGGCGAGCCGCCGCACGTGATCAAGCTCAACGAAGGCAGCCAGGGCACCGGCGTGGTGCTGGCGGAGAAGCGCAGCGGCTCGCAGAGCGTGATCGAGGCGTTCCGTGGCCTGTACGCGAATTTCCTGGTGCAGGAGTTCATCGCCGAGGCGAACGGGAGCGACATCCGCTGCTTCGTGGTCGGCAGGAAAGTGGTTGCAGCGATGCAGCGCGAGGCCAGCCCGGGCGATTTCCGCGCCAACCTGCACCGCGGCGGCAGCGCGGTGGCGGCGAACCTGAGCGCGGAGGAGAAGCGCCTCGCGATCAAGGCCGCCGCCGCGCTGGGCCTGGGCATCGCCGGCGTCGACCTGCTGCGCTCCCGGCGCGGCCCGCTGCTGCTGGAGGTCAACGCCTCGCCCGGCTTGGAAGGGATCGAGGCCGCTACCGGCGTGGATGTGGCGGGATTGATCGTGGAACTGCTTCAGTCACGCGTCCGTCATCTGGCGGGAGTAGCGCCGCCCGGGTGAGACAGCCGCAAAGGACGTTAGTACGAAACTTTTCGTTGACAGTTCCGAATAGGCCTTTCTATGATCCCGGACAGGGCGATCTCGCGACGGGCAACCCACCATGGGATGCGGCTTGATTGGGGAGAGAAAGACATGAAGCTGAACGGTTGGATGATCGGCATCATCGTTGCTGTTGCGCTTATGCAGGTTGGTATCGTGCAAGCCTCCAAGACAAAGGTGATCGTGAAGGCGGAAACCAGGGATGACTTCGTGGCGGTGGTTGCCGCGATACATCAACAGATGCAGCCAGGCGGCCAATATGAGCATGTCAGCGCGAGTGAGCGTGCCAGCATCGATCAGCACTTCAACGATATGCAGGGGATATTCGACAAATACGGCACGGTCGCCCAGATGGACGAGAAGGCGAAGGTCCGGCTGTTCAACGATCAGGAGTTCGTGAATGCAACGCTTACGAAGCGCGACAACAAGCGCTTGGTGTGCGAGCACGTTGCGCCGGTGGGATCAAACATCCCCCGGACCAGCTGCCGCACTTACGGCGACATCATGCGGTCGCAACGGGACACGAACCGAATGTTGAACGATATGAGGCGAGTTCAGGAAACGAGAGGCGGCGGCGGCTGAGGCATCCGTCAACGGCCGGTCCCCGAGACCAGTTTCGACGGAGATGTCAGCTGGCCTCCCACGCGGATCAGCGGCTGCCTGTCTCACCACGACCCCGTGTGGAGCATGCATTCAGATGAAAAAAATTGCCGAGGACATGCGGAAGCCGACCAAGGCCGAGATGGAAATCCTGAACGTCTTGTGGGCGCGCGATGCCTGCACGGTTCGTGAGGTTCATGACGTATTGCGCCTGGGCGATCGTACCGGTTACACGACGGTGCTGAAGCTGCTTCAGCTCATGCACGCCAAGGGGCTGGTGGAGCGGGACGACTCGCAGCGCGCCCACATATACCGTGCAGTGGCCAGCAAGAAGCGCACACAGAAATACCTCTTGATGGATTTGGTGCAACGGGTATTCGACGGCTCGTCCTCGCAGCTGGTATTGCAGGCCCTGGGCAGCCAGCCAACCAGCCGCGAGGAACTGGATGCGATCCGCAAGCTGCTGAACCAGCTCGACAGGGAATCGCCGTGATGGCCACGCACATGATCTGGTTCACGCTGATCCGGGTGATTGGATGGACTCTGGTGCATTTCCTGTGGCAAGGCACCTTGCTTGGCCTGGTGTATTTTTCCGTGAGATCGATCCTTCCGCGTGGCACGGCACGCTATCGCTTCGGGATGGGGATTCTGTTCGCGCTGGCCGCGTGTCCATTGGTCACGATGTGGCAATTGCTGGACACCGTGTCCTTGACGTCCGCGGCGGGTCAAGCGCCCGCCATGTCGTTGGTCGTCGGTGAACCGGTCGCTGGCGGCGCCGGGCATGCGGTTTCGGGATTCGATGTCTTGCTGCCGTGGCTGGTGCTGGCCTGGTCGATCGGAGTGCTGCTGCATTCGGTCCGCGCCTGCATGCAGTGGCGTGCGTTGAAGATGCTGGTGCGCGAGGCCGAGCAGTTGCCGCAATGGCAGCAACGGATTGCCGACATGGCCGGGCGTTTCGCCCTGCATCGGCGCATCACGGTACTGGGCAGCCGCATCATCAGTTCGCCGGTGCTGATCGGCTGGATTCGCCCGGTGATCCTCCTGCCCATGGCCGTCGTGTGCGGCTTTCCCGCGTCCCAGGTCGAGTTGATCCTGGCTCACGAACTGGCCCATTTGCGCCGTTGGGATCCGCTGGCCAACCTGTTCCAGGTCGTGCTGGAAACTGTGCATTTCTATCATCCTGTGGTGCGGTGGATATCGCGGGACGTCAACAACGAGCGCGAGATCTGTTGCGACCGGTTGGCTCTGGCCCTGGGCGGTGGCAGTCGTCGGGAGTTTGTTGCGGTGCTGGCCGAACTCGGTGACCTGCGTATGCGGCAGAAGAGCCTGGTGCTGGCGGCCAATGGGGGCGTGTTGCTGGATCGCGTGCAACTGATGGTGTTGCCGCAGCAGCAGGTTGGCCGCTTGCGCAAGGGCGGATATACGGTGGCGCTGGTGCTCTGTGCGGCGATGGCCATGCTGACCGTGCGCTTGCAATGGATCCAGGCTCAAATGAACGGCGGCATGAATGTCGCGATCAGGCAGTTGCACGAACTGGTGATGCCTGCCGCCCTGCCTCTGATGAGTCCCCCTTCGACGTGGCAGGTGCCCAATCTTCTGCAGATCCCGTCAGGGGCGATCCGGCTGGTCGAGGCAAAGGTCACCGCTGATGCTCCCGGTGCCATGGCGTTCGCCAGGCCTGTCGATTTGGGCCGGCCGGCAGCGGTTTCGCTGGTCAATCTCAGGTCGGACGCGTTTGACGTGCTGGCGATGAGGCCGATGGAGGCCATCGCCGACCCAGCGGCCACCGTGGTTACGCCGACCCCGGTGCGGGTCCGTCAGCCGGTCTATCCCCGGCGCGCGCTCAGCGATGGCATCGAGGGCCGGGTCGTGGTGGAGTTCGCCTTGGGCAGGGACGGCGGCGTGCGCGATTTGCGCCTGGTCAGCTCGGTCCCGGTTGGGGTATTCGACCAGGCTGCCCTGGACGCCATGCGCTCCTGGAAATATGCCGTGCCGGCGGGGGTGGCGTCGACCCGCTATCGACAGATTCTCTCGTTTACGCTCAAGAGCGCGAGCGCCGGCCGCCAAGACGGGCAGGCGGCTGCCACGGAGAATATCCAGGCCAAGTCGGTGTGCCAGATTCCCACGGGCACGCATATTTGCCGTTGGCCGGACAATGAAACCACGCCCGACAAAGTCGCTCCCGGCGCCGTCTCCCGATAGCCTGGTCGGTCCCCGTCATGTGGCGCCCGCGTGCCCCGAAGGATTTCGCCCGCCCTTCCGGTCTGCCACGAGGGAAGCGCGGCGGCGCCCCCTGTTCTCGTCATCGGCAGAGCGCTGAAACCGGGTAACGGAGTGACGCGTGGCCTGCCGGCCAGGTGGTTAACCGGCATCTAACCTGAGTCTCGCTATAAGTTCCGCGTTGTCTGTCGGCGGGTGAGCCCGTGATGGATGGCAGGTGATGGTAGCGGGGCAGTTGTTTGGGTCCAGGTGGGCGACGGCGAGTCGTGCATCTGGGCCTTTTTCTTGGAGACCCCGGGAAGAAGGCCACTTCCCGTGGCTTTCTTCTGTCGCAAGCCCGGTACGAGCCCGGACTTGCTCACGCGAACCAGGCACGGGTGTGCCCGATCCGCGTGCGGCCATCGGGCCACTGCTCCGGCATTGCCTCAACTCGGGCATCGGGCAATTGCTCCATGCATTGCCTCAACTCGGGCGTCGGGCAATTGCGCCATGCATTGCCTCAACTCGGGCATCCATGCCCTCGC
Source organism: Rhodanobacter sp. UC4443_H10 (assembly GCF_052978325.1). Lineage (NCBI taxonomy): Bacteria > Pseudomonadati > Pseudomonadota > Gammaproteobacteria > Lysobacterales > Rhodanobacteraceae > Rhodanobacter > Rhodanobacter sp. UC4443_H10. Next base: position 3,163,911 of record NZ_CM129668.1, read on the forward strand.
CATGCCCTCGCCATGCTCTGGCCGTGTCCTCGCCATGGCCGAGAGATTGAAAATCGCCATCTTTCAGCGCCGCGTTCACGCAAGCTTGTTAAGCTGGCAATCCCACCGGCCCGGCGCCGGTTGTGCAGGAGTGGCACATGCGCGTATTGGTGATAGAAGACAACAGCGACATCGCCACCAACATCGGCGATTACCTGGAGGACCGCGGCAACGTGGTCGATTTCGCCGGCGACGGCGTGACCGGGCTGCACCTGGCGGTGGTGCACGATTTCGACGTGATCGTGCTGGATCTGACCCTGCCCGGCATGGATGGCCTGGAGGTGGCGCGCAAGCTGCGCCACGAGGCGCACAAGCAGACCCCGATCCTGATGCTCACCGCGCGCGATGCGCTGGAACAGAAGCTCACCGGCTTCGAGTCCGGCGCCGACGACTACATGACCAAGCCGTTCGCGCTGCAGGAGCTGGCTGCGCGGCTGGAGGTGCTGGCGCGCCGCGGCAAGGGCCCGCAGAGCCGCGTGCTGAAGGTGGCCGACCTTACCTTCAACCTCGACACGCTCACCGTGAATCGCGAGGGCAAGTCGATCCAGTTGAACCCGATCGGCCTGAAGCTGTTGCAGGCGCTGATGGAAGCGAGCCCGTCGGTGGTCACCCGGCAGGACCTGGAGCAGCGCGTGTGGGGCGAGGAGTTGCCCGATTCCGACTCCCTGCGCGTGCACATCCACGGCCTGCGCGCGGCGATCGACAAGCCGTTCGGCAAGCCGCTGATCCACACGCGGCACGGCATTGGCTACCGCATGGTCGAGCCGGATGCAGTCCAGGCGTAAGCTTCGTTACCGCTTGATCGTCTCCTTCGCGCTGTTCGGCTTCGGCCTCAGCGCGTTGTTTGCCGTGGCCTCGCTGTACGTGCGCGCCAAGGTGGAGGATCAACTGGTGGTGTCGGCGCTGCAGCACGACGTGGACCAGGCGGTCGACAAGGTGATCGCGCACCCCGACCAGCAGGCCAGCTCCGAACTGATCGACGCCTGGTTGTGGAGTGACCGCACCATCTACAAGGCACCGCTGGATTGGCAGGGGCTTTCCACCGGTGTCTACGACATGAACGACGTGGACGAACAGGGTCGCCCCCGGCACTACAAGCTGGCGGTGCGGCGCAAGGACGGCATCATAGGTTTCGTGCGCTACGACGTGAGTCGCGAGGAACTGGGCAAGCGTCAACTCATCACCGCGCTGGTGCTCGTGGTGTTCCTGTTCAGCGTGCTCTCGCTGGCGATCGGCGTGTGGCTGTCGCGCAAGGTGCTCAAGCCGGTCAGCGAACTGGCCAATCGCCTGCGCGATTTCCGCAGGGCCGGCAAGGCCGAGCCGCTGGCGCCGCATTTCGCCGACGACGAGGTGGGCGAGCTGGCGCATGCGCTGGACGAGTATTCGGCGCGGCTCACCGCGATGGTCGAGCGCGACCGCGAGTTCAACTCCGACGTCAGCCATGAACTGCGCACGCCGCTGGCGGTGATCGCCAGCACCACCGAGCTGCTGCAGGGTTCGCCCGACCTCACGCCCAAGCTGGCCGAACGGCTCAAGCGGATCGAGCGCGCCTCGCGCCAGGCCACCGAGCTGATCGAGGCGCTGCTGCTGCTGTCGCGCGCCGAGCGGCGCGGCCCCACCCGCGGCGAGACCACCGACGTCGGCAAGGTCGCCGCCGACGTGATCGAGAGCCAGCGCCCGCAGATGCGCGGCAAGCCGCTGACGATCGAGCTGGACGTGCGCGGCGCGGTCAGCGTCAACGCGCCGGCCTCGGTGCTGGCGGTGGCGCTGACCAACCTGATCGGCAACGCGATCAAGTACACGCTGGAGGGCAGCGTGCAGGTGGTGGTCGGCGATGGCGGCGTCGAGGTGATCGACACCGGCCCGGGGATCAAGCCGGAGGAAGCCGAGCGCTTGTTCCAGCGCGGCGTGCGCGGCGAGGGCGCCGGCGGCAGCGGCGCCGGCCTGGGCCTGGCGATCGTGCGCCGCCTGTGCGAACTGTATGGCTGGGATGTCGCGATGCGCCCGCGTACCGACGCCAACGGCGCGATCGCCAGCATCGCGTTCTCCTAGGCGCAACCCCCGCGATCCCGTTAACCGCTCCCGCGTGCGGGTGAGGACGTGGCGGTGTCGAACAGGTCCGTCTGTGCCTGGTAGCTGTCGCGGTCGACGAAACCGGCGAGCCCCACGCCGACCAGCCGATAGCGCGTGGTCGTCGGGCGTTCCACGCGCTCGCGCAACGTGCAGGCGATCTCGCCCAGCTCGCGTGCCGAACGTGGCCGCTGCGGCGGTGTGAGGCTGCGGGTCAGGGTGTGGAAGTCGGCCGTTTTCAGTTTCAGCACGACGGTGCGGGCGACCCGTTCGCGTTCGCGCTGATAGCCGCTCCACGCCTTGTCGGCCAGGCGGCGAATGTGCGGCTCCAGCTCGTCCAGCGGCAAGTCGTGCTCGAAGGTGTCCTCGGCGGAGATCTGCAGCGTGGGTCGCTCCGGCTGCACGGGATGCTCGTCGATGCCGTGGGCCAACTCGTGCAGGCGCCGGCCCCAACGCCCGAAACGCAACTCGAGCGTGGCGACGGCGAGCGCGCGCAACTCCCCCACGGTGGCGATGCCCAGCGCGGCGAGCTTGCCCTCCATCACCTTGCCCACGCCGGGCAGGCGACCCACCGGCAGCGGCGTGAGGAAGTCCAGCACCTGGCGCGGGCGGATCACGCACAGGCCGTCGGGCTTGTTCCAGTCCGAGGCGATCTTGGCCAGGAACTTGTTCGGCGCCACGCCGGCGGAGGCGGTCAGTGCGGTCTCTGCACGGATCGCCGTGCGGATCGCCTCGGCGGTGGCGGTGGCCGAGGGCAGCGCGGTTTTCGTGGTGGTGACGTCGAGGTAGGCCTCGTCCAGCGACAGCGGCTCGATCAGGTCGGTGTGGCGGGCGAAGATCTCGCGGATCTGTCGCGACACCGCCTTGTAGCGCACGAAGTCCGGCGGCACGAACACCAGCTGCGGACACAGGCGTTCGGCGCTGATCGCCGGCATCGCCGAGCGCACACCGAACACGCGCGCCTCGTAGCTGGCCGCGCACACCACCGAGCGCGCGCCGCGCCAGGCCACCGCCACCGGCTTGCCGCGCAACGCGGGATCATCGCGCTGCTCCACCGAGGCGTAGAACGCATCCATGTCGATGTGCAGGATTTTCCGCGGGGCGGACATCTGAGGAGCGCGGCCTGGCGTGCTGGGGGCCTTGGCATTGTACGCAGCCTCGCCCGGGCGTTCAGCGCCAGAACGGGATCACGTACTCGTCGATCGGGTCGCGTTCCGGCTTGCGGCCGGGCGCGGGTGGCGCGTTGGCCACCCGCAGTTCGTGGCGGCCGGGCGCGAGCGGGCGCACGTCGATCATCGCCACCAGCGCCGGCCGTCGTGCCCGCGCGTCGCTGCCGGTTTCGTAGCGCAGGCCGGCCACGGGCTTGCCGTCCAGGGTCACCGCGTGCAGCTTGCCCAGGCAGTCGAGCGTGTGTTCGGCGCGGGCCTGCGCTTCTGTCATGTCGAGCGCCGCCGCGCACTGCCGCCGCAGGGCCGCAGCGTCGCGGCCGGGCTGGTAGGGCACGACCAGCCGGAGATACGGCGAGTCGATGACGGCGCTCTGGATGTAGGGCACGGCGGGGTCGCGGATCAGGTCGCGCTGGTCGTCGTAGTAGGCGGCATTGATCGCATGGCTGCCGTTGGCAAGGTACGGGAAGGCCGCGTACTCGCCCAATCGGTAGGGAGAGCCCGAAGGCAGCAGGGTCAGCGCCCCGAAGATCGCCGTGGGCGCGACGATCAGCCAGACGAGCAGCACGAAGCGGACTTCGCCGATGCGGCTGGAGACCAGCAACCAGACGTACTGGGTGCGGCCGACGCCGATTCGCGCGTAGAACCGCAAGGTCGCCCCCAGAACGCGCCGCAGCCGGCCTGTCGGCGCCAGCCGGCTGCCGAACCGGCGATCGATCAGGTGCGCCACCAGGAACGGAAGCATCACTGCGGCAAAGACGGGGAGCACGAAGTCGAACAGGTCGACGCGGAGGTCGAACACCCGCTGCAGCGTTCCGGTGACGCCGAACACGACGCTGGCGACGAGACAGATCACCAGCAGCAGGATGCCCAGCATCACGCCCAGCGCGAATACCACGGTGGCGCGATTGTCCGCGCGCTCGATGCCGATGCCGGCCGGCGCCAGGCGCTGCTGTTCCAGGGCGCGTCGCACCGGGCCCATGCGCAGGCGTTCCCAATGCACGCCTTCGGGGAACACCGAGTGCAGACCGACCAGGGCGATCCACTGCGCGCGCAGGATCAGGTGCAGGGTGAAGGTGATCGCCAGAATCAGCGCCGCCGATTTCAGGTAGACGAACACGGTGATGAGCGCCGCCACCGTGGCTTCGTTGAAGCGCGGAACCAGCGCATACATGCGATCGTCCAGCCAGCCCGGCAGCTGCAGCATGGCGAATACCGCCACGCCGGAGATCAGCAGTTCGACCTCCCAGGTCGGCGTGGTGTGGCGAGGCAGCGCATCGGCTTCCTGCACGGACTCGGTGGACGGATCGTTGACGGTCATGCAGCAAGGTTTCCGGTGGTTGGCCTCAATGGCTGGGCGAAGATAGCGCGGCACGCCGAAGCGCAGGATGGTTGGCCAGCAGGTGCGCGAAGCGCTCGGCCGCCTGCGGTTGCCCGGCGAGGAACAGCGACGGTTCGATCAGCTCCAGTTCCATCAGCACGAAACGCCCGCCGCTGACCACGCCATCCACCCGCGCATACGCCGGCACGTCGTGGCCCGCGACAGCGAGCGCGGCCAGGGCGCGCCCGGCCGCGGCGCGCGTCGCGGCATCGGGCACTGCCGGTTCGCTGCGGCCGCCGTGTTCGTCCTGCACGCGGTAGTCGCCCGCGGCGGGGCGCTTGATGACGGCGTGGCTGTACTCGCCGCCGAAATACAGCAGCGACCACTCGCCGGCGCCGGCGATTTCGGAAAGGTACGGCTGCACCAGGTAATCCAGTGCCGTCGGCAACTGCGCCACGGCCGCGGCGAACGCATCGTCGCCGACCTCGCCACGCAGGGTCTGCCACGCGCCGCCGCTGATCGTCGGCTTGACCACCACCGACGCGCCGGGCATCGACGCCAGCACGCGCGCCAGTTCGCCGCCGTGCGCCAGCCGGGTCGGGATGGTCGCCACGCCCAGGCGCGCGAGTTCGAACAGGTAGCGCTTGTCGCTGTTCCAGCGCAGCAGGCGGCTGTCGTTCAACGTGGCGACGCCGAGCCGGTCGAGGCGATCCAGCCATTGCCCGAACGCCGCGGGGTGCTTGTGGTAGTCCCAGATCGTGCGGATCAGCACCAGGTCGAATGCCGACCAGTCGACCTGCGCGTCGTTCCACACGCACACCGTCGGCGGTATGCCGAGTTGCGCCAGCGTGGCGGCGAGGTGCGCGTCGTCCGGGTCGATCCAGGGGCGCGCGGCACAGGTGGCGAGGGCGAGTCGGGCGGGGTGATCGGGCAACGGCATCGGCGCAATCTAGCAGCGCTGGCCGGCGTTGCGCGCGGTCCCGTGCCAGACGGGACTGGTGAAAGCGTCCCCGACAATGGCAAGGTAGCCGGCGTGCTGACCGAACCCGCCAATGCCTACGCCCGCCGCCTGAACACCTGGGACGCCGCGATGATCGTCATCGGCGGCGTCATCGGTGCGGGCATTTTCCTCACCCCGTCGACGGTGGCGCGGCATACGTCATCGGGCGTCGAACTGCTGATCCTGTGGGCGATCGGCGGCGGACTGACCCTGGCCGGCGTGCTGTGCTACGCCGAACTGGGTGCGCGGCGGCCGCAGGCGGGCGGCATCTACGTCTACCTGCGCGAGGCGTTCGGCCTGATGCCGGCGTTCCTGTTCGGCTGGACGATGGCGCTGATCAACTATCCCGGCAGCGTGGCGGCAGTGGCGACGATGTTCGCCGAATACCTGTGCAGCGCGCTGGGGCTTGGCGGGCAGGGTTACGTGAAGCCGGTGGCGGTGGGCGCGATCGTGTTCATCGTGGGCATCAACCTGTTCGGCATTCGCGCCGGCGCCTGGCTGCAGAACGTGTTCACCGTGCTCAAGCTGCTGGCGATCGCGCTGCTGGTGATCACCGGCCTGGTGCTGGCGCACGAACACCTGGGCGTGGCGCTGATCGGCCAGCCGGCCACGCCAGCCTCGCCGTGGGCGTTCGCCGGTGCGCTGCTGCCGGTGCTGTTTTCCTATGGCGGATTCCACTACCTCAACGACCTGGCCGGGGAGGTGCGCAATCCGCAGCGCACTCTGCCGCGCGCGTTGGGCATGGGCATGACCGGCGTGGTGATCTGCTACCTGCTGGCCAACTGCGCCTATCTCTCCGGCCTGGGGCATGCCGGCCTCGCCGCCAGCGACGCGCCGGCGGCGGACCTGCTGCGCCGCCTGTTCGGCGAGCGCGGCGCCACCGTGATCGCGGTCGGCATCGCCTGCTCCACCTTCGGTTATTGCGCGATCGCGGTGGCCGGTGGTGCGCGCGTGCTGCAGACGATGGGTGCCGACGGGGTGTTCTTCCATGCCGCGGGGCGGGTCGACCCGCGCACCCGTGCACCGCAGGTGGCGCTGGCCGTGCTCGGGGCGTGGGCGGTGGTGCTGGCGCTGTCCGGCACCTTCGGCCAGCTGCTCAACTACACCACGGTCGGCGAGTGGCTGGGCCACGTGTTCGGCATCGGCACGCTGTTCTGGTACCGCAAGCATTTCATCGACGAGCCGGCGCCGTACCGGGTGCCGTTCTACCCGTTGCTGCCGCTGATCTTCGTCGTCACCGTGTTCGGCGTGATCGTCGCCAGCGCGATCCACGCGCCGCGCGATGCCGGCATGAGCCTGATCATCATCGCGCTGGGCGTGCCGGTGTACTACGGCTGGCAGCGCTGGGTGCGCCGGCATCCGCTGGCGTAGGCTGGCGGCGGGTTGCTGCCGGCGGGGACGCCGATGAACGTGCGTGTGTGGATGGCTTGCTTCGGCCTGGCCCTGCTGGGCGCCGGCCATGCCGCGGGCATGGATGCGGCGCGCCGCGAGGTCGTCGGCACCCTCCAGCTGGAGCAGGTGCGACGGGTAGGCGGTGTCGAGCATGCCGCCGACGGCGTGGCCCAGCGCCGCTACACCTTCGCACCGGCGGCGCAGCCGTCGATCGTGCTCGTGCCGCGCAGCGGGACGTGGGACTGGTCGGACCAGGGCGAGCTGCACCTGCGCGTGCAGAACGCGATGCCGTGGGCGGTCACGCTCGATGTGGAGATCGACAGCGCCGGCCGGCGCCTGCAGGCGCGCGTGGGCTTGCCGCCGGGACCGGCGCAGACGCTGGTGGTGCCGCTGCGCGCCGGCTCGCCGCGCGCGCAGGGCATGCAGGTCGGCCCGCCAATGCCGTTCGATGATGGTGGTCACAAGGTGTTGCTGGCGACCACCGTGCGTGGCGCGCTGGACCGGCGCCGCGTGCAAGCCATCCGCCTCGGCATCCCCTCGCCGCAAGCGGAACAGACACTGCTGCTCGGCGGCGTCAGCACGCGGCCGGGTGAGCCGACCGTGCACGCGGCCTACGCCGGCATCGTCGATCGTTACGGGCAATCCACCCGCGCGCAGTGGCCGGAGAAGATCGGCTCCGATGCCGCCTTGCGCGCGGCGGTGCACGCGGATGCGGGCAGCGCGGCCCCGGCCGCCGATGCCTACGGTGGACAGCCAGGCCAGGCGCTGGATCGCACGGGCTGGTTCCACGTGCAAAAGCGGGGCGGTCGCTGGTGGCTGGTGACGCCCGACGGCCACGCGTTCTTCTCGCTGGGCGTCAATGCGGTCAACGCCGGCGGCGGGCGCAGCTACGTGGAGAGTCGCGAGTTCATGTTCGACGACCTGCCGCCCGATCGCGGCGAATGGGCGGCCTTTTACGGACGCGGCGACAGCCGGCGCCCGGGCGAGGGCGCCAGCCAGGGCATCGCGTACAACCACGGCCGCTGGTTCGATTTCTACGCAGCCAATCTCCACCGGATCGACGGCAGCGACTGGCTGGCCGCCTGGCGCAAGCGCACGCTGGATCGGTTGCAGGCCTGGGGCTTCAACACCCTCGGCAACTGGAGCGATGCCGCGCTGGGTGCCGCGCATCGCCTGCCGTATACGCGTTCGATCAACATCGCCGGCGACTATGCCGACGTCGCCAGCGGCTACGACTACTGGGGCCGCATGCCCGATCCGTTCGATCCGCGCTTTGCCGCCGCCACCGAGGCGGCGGTGACGAAGGCCAGCGCGGGGGTGACCGACGATCCCTGGCTGCTCGGCTACTTCGCCGACAACGAACTGGCGTGGGCCGGCGAAGGGCCGCAAGGGCGTTGGGGATTGGCGCGGGGCACGCTCGCCGGCGACGCGCGCAGCCCGGCCAAGCAGGCTTTCGTCGCGATGCTGCGCCAGCAGTACGCCACGCCGCAGGCGCTGGGTGAAGCCTGGGGCATCGAGCTGCGTTCATGGGATGCGCTGCAGGCCACCGGCTATGCGGCGCCGGCGCCGAACGAGGCGCATCCGGCACTCGCCCGCGACTACAGCCACTGGCTGCGCCGCTACGCCGACGCCTATTTCCGCATCGTGGCCGCGGCGCTCCGCCGCCACGATCCGCATCACCTGTTTCTGGGCGGACGCTTCGCGGTGTACACGCCCGAGGCCGTCGCCGCCTGCGCGCGGTATTGCGACGTGGTCAGCTTCAACGCCTATGCCGACCTGCCGCAGCATCACGTCGACATGGCGTTGATGCGGACGCTGGATCGGCCGGTGCTGCTCGGCGAATTCCATTTCGGATCGAACGAGCGCGGCCCGTTCGGTGCGGGCGTGGTGCCGGTGGCCGACGAGGCCGCACGCGGCGCGGCCTACGCGCGCTATCTAGCCGCCGCCACGACGAACCCGCTGGTGGTCGGCGCGCACTGGTTCGAGTACGCCGATCAGCCGCTCGCCGGTCGTCTGCTCGACGGCGAGAACAGCCACATCGGCCTGGTCGGCATCACCGACATTCCGTTCGGCGGCTTCGTGCGGGCGGTGCGTGCAGCCAACCGGAGCGTGGCGGCGCCGCCGCGGGGTGCCCCGAACGGGCGCTGAATCGCGACGCGCGCGCGATCGGCTATGCTGGGGAACCACGCAGCCGGCATGTGGTCGGCTGAACTCGTGACCTCAATTCATCCGGAACCGCCACCATGAACCTGCCTCGTCTCACGCTCGCTGCCGCGCTCGCCCTCGCCACCGGTTTGTCCGTCGTTCCCGTCCAGGGGGCGCACGCCCAGAGCGCGCAAGCCGCCGACGAGCTCGGCGGCAACGCGGTGGCCGGCGTGTGCATGCTCTCGCGCGAGGCCGTGTTCGCGCAGTCCAAGGTCGGCAAGGCCGCCAGCGAGCGGCTGGGCCAGTTGGCCGAGCAGGCGAACAGCCAGTTGTCGAACCAGCGCAAGCCGCTGGATGCGGACATCCAGGCCTTCCAGCAAAAGGCCGCCTCGCTCACCGAGGACCAGCGCAAGCAGCAGAGCGCGGCGCTGCAGCAGCGCATGCAGACCTTCCAGTCGCAGGCCGGCGAGCAGAACGAGCGCATCCAGCTCACCCGCGCCAAGGTGATGCAGCGGATCGGCCAGGAAGCGCAGCCGGTGGTTGCCGCCAGCTACAAGAAGCACCAGTGCGGCCTGTTGCTCAACCGCGACGCGGTGCTCGGCGGCAACACCAGCAACGACCTGACCAGCGACGTCGTGCAGGGTCTGGACGCCAAGCTCACCACGATCAGCTTCAACCTCGAACCGCTGCCGGCCAAGGGTGCCGCGAACGGCGGCGCGAAGTAAGCGTCCCCAGGCCATCGGGACCGGCGGCGCGGCCGCCGGCTTCCCGTCGCCCACGCACGGAACCACGATGAACCAGTCCAGCTTCTATCCTGTCGGCACGGCGCTCCAGTCCTGGGGCGAGGCCGAACGCGAGGCATGGCGCTCGCGCCAGCGCGTGCAGCGCAGCTACGCGGATGACGTGTTGCGCCGGATCGACGCGCTGCGCGCGCACTGGGCGGTGGCACCGTACGGTGAGCTGGCCTATCCCGACGCACGCCATCCGCTGTACGCCCTGCGCAGTGCATCCTGGCGCGACGAACTGCCGGTAATGCTGGTCACCGGCGGCGTCCACGGCTACGAAACCAGTGGCGTGCACGGTGCGCTGCAATTCGCCGAGCAGCATGCGGCAGACCTCGCCGGCCGGGCCAACCTGCTGGTGGTGCCGTGCGTGAGCCCGTGGGGCTACGAACGCATCCAGCGCTGGAATGCTGCTGCGCTCGATCCCAACCGCTCGTTCCATGCGCACAGCCCGGCACAGGAATCGGCTGCGCTGATGGCGCTGGTGGCGCCGCTGCGCGAGCGCGTGCTGATGCACATCGATCTGCACGAAACCACCGACAGCGACGAGGCCGAGTTCCGCCCGGCCCTGGCGGCCCGCGACGGCAAGCCGTTCGAACCCGGCACGATTCCCGATGGCTTCTACCTGTGCGCCGACAGCGCGCAGCCGCAGCCCGCGTTCCAGCAGGCGATCATTGCCGCGGTGGCCAAGGTCACCCATATCGCGCCGGCCGACCCCGACGGCACCATCATCGGCTCGCCGGTGGTGGCGCATGGCGTGATCGAATACGACTACGGCCGGCTCGGCCTGTGCGCCGGCATCACCGCCGCGCCGTTCAAGACCACCACCGAGGTCTACCCCGACAGCCCGCGCGCCACGCCCGCGCAATGCAACGACGCCCAGGTGGCGGCGGTGGTGGCAGCGATCGACTTTGCGCTGGCGCATCCGGCCGGCTGACGCCGACCGCCCGGCGTGGTCACGCGCCGAGGCTGTGCTAGCATCGACCACTGAAGGGGAGTAGCTCCCGATCGCTGTCGCCGTCATGACGGGCCTTGCGCCCCGGTGCAGCAGCAAATGGCACAGCCATTTGCGAGCAAGACCTTCGCCGTCCCACGGCGAAGGTGCGTCCTGCAAAGATGCCTTTCCGCCGTGGCCCCAAAGCCTCACCGGAGCATCAATCCGCCCTTTGGCGTCCAGAACCCATCGTGAAGCGCGCTTGCGCGCCTTCGCCGTTTCCGCGGGCCAGGATGCTTTCCGGCCGGCGCCCCTTCGATAGAGACCACCCATGGAACAACTGGCCAACCCCGAAATCTGGATCGCCCTCGCCACGCTGACCGCGCTCGAGCTGGTGCTGGGCATCGACAACATCATTTTCATCTCGATCCTGGCCGGCAAGCTGCCGCCGGAACGACGCGACAAGGCGCGGCGCCTGGGCATCATGCTGGCGGCCGTGTCGCGGCTGGGCCTGTTGCTGGCGATTGCCTGGATCGTCGGACTCACCGCGCCGCTGTTCGAGCTGTTCGGCCACGCTTTCTCGTGGCGCGACCTGATCCTGATCGGCGGCGGCCTGTTCCTGATCGGCAAGGCGACCCACGAGATCCACCAGAAGCTGGAGGGCGCCACCGAGCACGTCAGCACCGGTGGCGCGGCCGCGGCGACGGCCACCTTCGGCGGCGTGATCGTGCAGATCATGCTGCTGGACATCGTGTTCTCGCTGGACTCGATCATCACCGCGGTGGGCATGGTCGATCAGCGCTGGGTGATGGTCACCGCGATCCTGGCCTCGATCGTGTTCATGCTGATGTTCGCCAGGCCGCTGGGCGAGTTCGTCGAGCGCCACCCCACGGTCAAGGTGCTGGCGTTGAGCTTCCTGATCATGATCGGCCTGGTGCTGATGGCGGACGGCTTCGGCCAGCACATCCCGAAGGGCTACGTGTACGCGGCGATGGCGTTCTCGGTGTTCGTGGAGCTGATCAACCTGGCGATCCGCCGGCGCACGCAGCGCCCGGTGGCGCCGGTGGCGCTGCACGAAAAGTACGCATCGGGCGAGTAGCGGCACAGGCACGAAAAAAAACCCGCAGAGGGGAGTCTGCGGGTTGGGGGTCCATCTGTGTCGGGTGCGGAGGAGGAGGGGGAGCCTCGCCGCACGGTGGGAAGCGTGTCTCACGACATGGGGATAATGTACTAAGCGGTATGTTAATGGAGTGTGACTGGCCGGTGCCCCCGTGTGCAACCTCGCGGACGCAGCGGGCTGAACCGTTGTCCGGCCGCACGGGCGACGCTGTCCGCGGACAGCCGCCCGCAGCGGCAATCGACATCAAACATAAAGTAAATCAAAAGCTTGGAACAAATTTTCGGGTTGGCACGGCGATTGCTCCATGGACAGCACAGGGACTTTCTGTTCAATCGGAGAACGCGTCATGAAATTCGAATCCATCTTTCTGACCATGCTGTTCGTTGCCTGCTCCAGCGTCTGCGTGCTGGTGATGGGGGCAATGCTGGCCGCCAGCCCGTCGTCGTCGCAGCAGGCCAGCGCGCGCCGTGCCGCACCCGCGGTCGCCGTGCAGGCCGATTGCGCCAAGCCGGTTGCGATGGATGTGTGCGGCGCGGACGAGGTCTGAGGCGCCCCGCCCAGGGATGACATCGACCAGGCCGGCGCCTAGGCTGCAAGGCAGGTATTCACGGGCCGCCACGATGTTCGATCCGACTGCATCACCCGCGCCGCGGAAGGCGCGCCTGCTCGCCAGCATCCTCGCCGGGGTGATCGGCCTCGCCGCCTTCGCGGCTCACGCCGCCGCCCCGCTGCCTCCGCCTCGCGTGTCACTGGCCGATGGCAGGATCGAAGGCAAGCTTGCGACGGCGAACGGCATGGCGCTGGAAGAGTTCCAGGGTATTCCGTACGCCGCGCCGCCGATCGGTGCGCTGCGCTGGAAACCGCCGCAACCCGCTCCGGCCTGGAGCGGCGTGCGCCAGGCGACGCGCTTCGGCCCGCGCTGCATGCAGCTGCCGCTGTTCGGCGACATGCGGTTCCGCTCCGCCGGGATGGGCGAGGACTGTCTCTACCTCAACGTGTGGAAGCCTGCAGGCGCGACCGCCAGGCTGCCGGTGCTGGTGTATTTCTTCGGCGGCGGGTTCGTTGCCGGCGACGGCTCGGAGCCGCGCTACGACGGCGCCAGCCTGGCCAGCCGCGGCATCGTCACGGTGACGGTGAACTATCGCCTGGGCGTATTCGGCTTCTTCGCCACGCCGGCCCTCGCTGCCGAATCGCCGCAGCACGCGGCGGGCAACTACGGCTTGCTCGACCAGGTCGCCGCGCTGCGCTGGGTGCGCGACAACATCGCCGCTTTCGGCGGCGACCCGGCGCAGGTGACGATCGCCGGCGAGTCGGCCGGTTCGATCGCGGTGAGCGCGCTGATGACCTCGCCGCTGTCGCGCGGGCTGTTTGCCCGCGCGATCGGCGAAAGCGGCGCCCTGATCGCGCCGATCGCGCCGGTGCCGCTGGCGACGATGGAGCGCCGCGGCGAGGCGTTCGCGCAGCGTCTCGGCGCCGACTCGCTGACCGCGCTGCGTGCATTGCCGGCCGATCGCCTGCTGCAGGCCACGCGCGAGCAGCACGGCGACGCCGACGCGAATCTCGATGGCTGGTTCCTGCGCGAGCCGCCCGCGGCCACCATGGCCCGCGGCGGGCAGGCGCCGGTGCCGCTGCTGCTGGGGAGCAATTCGCAGGAGGACCATTACACCGCGATCCTGAAAGATCAGCCGCCGACCCCGGCCAATTACCGCGCAGCGCTGAAGCGGCTGTTCGGCACGCAGGCGGCACACGCACTGGCGCTGTACCCCGGCGACGACGCGACGCAGGTGAAATCCTCCGCCACCGCGCTGGCCGGCGACATGTTCATCGCGCACACCACCTGGCGCTGGATGGACCTGCAGCGCCGCCACGGCGGCGCGCCGGTGTATTTCTATTATTTCGACCAGCCGCGCCCGGCCAAGCTGGCGCCGGCGCCGGGTGAAACGCCCGATCCCGGCGCCGTGCACAGCGGCGAGATCGAGTACGCGCTGGGCAACCTGGCGGGCAATCCGGTCTACGCGTGGACGGCTGCCGACCGCGCCGCGGCCGCCACGATGGAAGGCTACTTTGCACAGTTCATCAAGACCGGCGATCCCAACGGCGCGGACCTGCCGCCCTGGCCCGCGGTGCGCGAATCCGCTGGCGGACTGCTGCGCCAGGTGATTGCGGCGCATTGCCGTACCGAGGTCGACCACGGGGCGGCGCGGCAAGCGTTCCTGCAGGCTTTCTTCGCCACGCATGCGGACCCGTTGTAGCGGATCTCGCGGTGTTCACCCATGGCTTCAGTCATGGGTGCGTGGCGCAGGCTTTGGGTAGGATCGGGGTTCCCCCACGTCGAGCGAACCTTGATGAAGCCCACCCTTTCCCTGGCGATGACGATCGCGCTGACCAGCTCCATGGCGGCCTATGCCGACACCGCGGCGGACAAGCAGCACGCAGGCGCACACGCCTCCCACGCGGCGGCTGCCGACGTCCGCGCCAATCCGTTCTTCGCCGAAAGCACGCTGCCGCTGCACTACCCCGCGTTCGACAGGATCAAGGACAGCGACTACGCGCCCGCGTTCGACCGCGGCATGGCCGAGCAGCTGCGTGAAGTGGCGGCGATCAGCGCCAACCCCGCTGCGCCGACCTTCGACAACACCATCATCGCGCTGGAGAAATCCGGCGACGTGCTGCAGCGCACCTCGACCGTGTTCTTCAGCCTGTCCGGGGTCGAGAACAACGATGCGCTGAAGAAGCTGCAGGCCGAGTACGCGCCGAAGCTGGCCGCGCACCGCGACGCGATCACGCTGGACCCGGCGCTCTTCGCGCGCATCCAGAAGCTGTACGACGCGCGCGCCAGCCTGGGCCTGGATGCGCAGGGCGTGCGCCTGATCGAGCGCTACCACACCGATTTCGTGCGGGCCGGCGCCAGGCTGTCCGACGCCGACAAGGCGCACCTGAAGCAGATCAACGGCGAGCTGGCCAGGCTCGGCACCAAGTTCACCCAGAACGTGCTGGCCGAGGTCAACGACTCGGCGCTGGTGGTGGACAGCCGCGCCGAACTGGCCGGCCTCACCGACGCCCAGATCGACGCCGCGGCCGCCGCCGCCAAGGCGAAGGGGCTCGATGGCAAGTACGTGATCGCCCTGCTCAACACCACCGGCCAGCCGCCGCTGGCGCAGTTGGAGAACCGCGCGCTGCGCGAGCGCCTGTACAAGGCCTCGATTACCCGCGGCAGCCGCGGCAACGCGTGCGACAACACCGCGATCGTGTCGCAGGTGATGAAGCTGCGTGCGGAGAAGGCGGGCATGCTCGGCTACCCGACCTGGGCTGCCTACGTGCTGGCCGACCAGACCGCGAAAACGCCGGAAGCGGTCAACGCCATGCTCGGCAAGCTGGCGCCGGCGGCAGTCGCCAACGCCAGGCGCGAAGGCGTCGCGTTGCAGGCGATGATCGACAAGGAACAGGCGGCGAAGGGCCAGCCCACGTTCGCGCTGCAGCCGTGGGATTGGGCCTACTACACGGAGAAGGTCCGCGCCGACAAATACAATTTCGACGAGAGCCAGCTCAAGCCCTACTTCGAGATGAAGAACGTGCTGGAGAACGGCGTGTTCTACGCCGCCGGCCAGCTCTACGGACTCAAGTTCAAGCAGCGCACCGACCTGCCGGTCTACAACCCCGACGTGCTGGTGTACGACGTCTACAATGAAGACGGCAGCCAGCTGGCGATCTTCCTGGCCGACATGTACGCGCGCCCGTCCAAGCGCGGCGGTGCCTGGATGAACTCCTACGTGGACCAGTCCGGGCTCACCGGCAACCTGCCGGTGGTGGCCAACCACCTCAACATCACCAAGCCGACCAGCGGCCCGACCCTGCTGACCTGGGACGAGGTGACCACGGCGTTCCACGAGTTCGGCCACGCATTGCACGGCATGTTCTCCAACGTGAAGTACCCGCGCTTCAGCGGTACCAGCGTGCCGCGCGACTTCGTCGAGTTCCCCTCGCAGGTGAACGAGATGTGGGCCGACTGGCCCAGCGTGCTGGCCAACTACGCCAGGCACTACCAGACCGGCGCGCCGATGCCCAAGGCGCTGCTGGACAAGGTGCTGGCCACCTCGAAGTTCAACCAGGGCTTTGCCACCACCGAGTATCTGGGCGCGGCGATGCTCGACCAGAGCTGGCACCAGCTCGGCGCGGACAAGATCCCCGACGCCGGCGGCGTGATGGCGTTCGAGGCGGCCGCGCTGAAGGCCAACGGCACCGATTACGCGCCGGTGCCGCCGCGCTACCGCACGCCGTACTTCAGCCACATCATGGGCGGCTACGCGGCCGGCTACTACGCCTACATCTGGTCCGAGGTGCTGGATGCGAACACGGTCGAGTGGATCAAGAGCCACGGCGGCCTGACCCGGGCCAACGGCGACCGCTTCCGCGCGACCCTGCTGTCGCAGGGCGGCAGCAAGGATGCACTGCAGCTGTTCCGCGATTTCGCCGGCCACGAGCCGCGGATCGAACCGCTGCTGGAGCGTCGCGGACTGGACGGCAGCGCCGAGTGACCGGCGTCGCCTGAGGGCGGCATGACGAAGCCGCCCGGAGCGATCCGGGCGGCTTTTTCGTGGCGGCAGCCGCCGAAACTGCGGTCGCGTGCGTGGCCGATTCAGATGCGGACTGCTACGGTGGCCACACGATGTGCCGACCCGCGAGCCGATTGCCGCCCCGTATGTCCGCTGCCTCCCACCACGCTGACGAAACGCTGCGCCTGGCGACGCTGCGCGCCATGGGTGCGCTGGATACTCGCGCCGAGCCGCTGTTCGATGCGCTCGTACGCAGCGCCGCGGCGGCGAGCGGGCGGGCGCTGGCGCTGATCGTGCTGGTCGATGCCGACGGCCGCGGGCTCGCCGTGCATGGGCCGGCGGCGGATATCGACGAGCCGAGCGTGCTGCGGGTGCTGGCCAAGGCGAGTTCCGGCGTGCTGGCGATTCCCGACGCACGGCTCGATCCGCGCTGCGCCGACGATCCTCTGGTTGCCGGCGTGGCGGGCATCCGTTGCTTCGTTGCCGTGCCGATCAGACCGGGCGAGAGCGCGAAGGCGGGCGCATTGTGCGTGCTCGATCGCGTGCCGGGTACGCTCGACGAGCGGCAACACGAGACGCTGCGGCAACTGGCCCGCGCGGTGGCACAGGTGCTGGAAACGCGGCCGGTCGCGCACCGGAACAAGCCCGCACCGGTCGGCGCGGCACCGTCGCTGCGGCAGCCGCCGGAGTCGGCCCGCGAGACGGAACCGAAGCGGCGCACCCACGCAGCGCTGCTCGAACGCACCGGATGCCTGCTCGGCGCCGGTGGCTGGGAGCTGGACCTGGCCACCAAGGCGATCACCTGGTCGGACCAGACCTGCCGCCTGCACGACGTGCCGCCGGGTTTCCACCCGAGCCTGGAAGAAGCGGTGAGCTTCTACGATGCGGGGGCGCGGCCGGTGATCGACGCGGCCGTGCGCAAGAGCATCGACACCGGCGAGGGATGGGATCTGCAACTGCCACTGACCACCGCCACTGGCCGGAGGATCTGGGTGCGCGCGGTCGGCATCGTGGAACGCGCCGAGGATGGCACCCCGCTGCGGCTGGCCGGCGCTTTCCAGGACATCACCCTGCAGCGGCGCGCGATCGCGGCGTTGGAGGCCAGCGACCGCCGCTACCGCAAGCTGTTCCAGTACAGCCCCGGCCTGATCTGCACGCACGACCACGAGGGCGTGCTGCTGTCGGTGAACCCGG
The DNA here is from genome assembly GCF_052978325.1 of Rhodanobacter sp. UC4443_H10. Lineage (NCBI taxonomy): Bacteria > Pseudomonadati > Pseudomonadota > Gammaproteobacteria > Lysobacterales > Rhodanobacteraceae > Rhodanobacter > Rhodanobacter sp. UC4443_H10. The sequence goes on from NZ_CM129668.1 coordinate 3,181,627, forward strand.
CGGCGGCCAAGTCGCTGGGCTATTCGGTGGGCGAGATGATCGGCCGCCCGCTGACCGATTTCATGCGCGCCGAACAGCGCCCGCGGTTCGCCGAATATCTGCTGCGCATCATGCGCAAGGACAGCGACACGGGCATGCTGCAGGTGATCGCCAAGGACGGCAGCGAACACGTGTGGCAGTACCACAACGTGCTGGACGACGACGTCGAAGGCGACGATCCCTACGTGCTGGGCCATGCGCTGGACGTCACCGAGCGCTTCCGCCAGGAGAGCCAGTTGCGCGAGTGGTCGATCCACGACGCACTGACCGGTTGCTTCAATCGCCGCTACCTGGCCGAGCTGACGGCCGGCCCGGCCGCGGGCTGGGGCTGCATCGTGTTCGACCTGGACCATTTCAAGCAGGTCAACGACACCCATGGCCACGCGCGCGGCGATGAGGTGCTGGTGGCCATGGCGACGTTCCTGCGCAACCATGTGCGGCCGCAGGATGCAGTGATCCGCCTCGGCGGCGACGAGTTCCTGGTGTTGCTGCGCGGTGCCGGCGAGGAGCTGACGCAAGGCGTGGTCGACCGGCTCGATGCCGATCGCGCCGCTGCGCCGATCGGCTTCACCATGGGCGCGACCACGGTGGTGCCGGGCGCCTCGCTGGAAGCCGCGCTGGGCGAAGCCGACCGGCGTCTGTACAAGGCCCGCGAAGGCCGGCCGAAGCGCGCAACGTGAAGTCGTCCGATCGCGGGCAGCCGGCGGAACAGGGCGGTGGACACGACCCGCACCCCGCGCATCCCCGCCACACCGGTCTGGTGCGCTGGCTGCTGCTCATCGCCGGCGGAGTGGCGTTGTTGCTGGGGCTGATCGGCCTGATGCTGCCGGTGATGCCGACCGTGCCGTTCCTGCTGCTGACGGCCGCGTGCTGGTCGCGCGCCTCGCCGCGCTGGCATCGCTGGCTGCTCTCGCTGCCCCGGTTGGGTCCGGCGATCGCGCGGTGGGAGCGCGATCGCAGCATTTCGCGGCGCGCGCGCTGGATGGCGCTGGGCCTGGTCACGCTGTCGATGGCCGGCACGATCTGGTGGTTCCGCGGGCACGCCTGGTTGCCGTGGCTGCTGGCCGCGCTGGTGGTGCTGCTGTGGCTGCTGATCCTGCGCCTGCCGGTGACGCCGGACGAGGGCGGCGCGAGCCTGCGGCAGACTCGCGAGTGAGAGTTTCCCGCCGCGCGCTCCGCGGGGAGGGCAACCGTGCGGATGGATCAAGGCGCGCCGAGCGCGGGCGTCATCGCCAGTCCGCCGCTGCACTTGAGGTAGGGCGAGGCGCCCAGCCACCTGGCATCGGGATAATAGGAGAACACGTACTGGCCGCCCTTGAGCGCGTCGATCAGCGGTCGCGCGATCGCGCTGCGCACCGCCGGGCAACCGTAGCTGCGACCGATGCGGCCTTGCTCGCGGGCCAGTGCCGGGTTGACGTAAGCCGCACCGTGGATCACCAGCGCGCGCGCCAGTGCGCGGTCGTTGGTGCCCGGCTCCAGCCCTTGCAGGCGCAGCGAGTAGCCGTTGCGGCCGGCGTAGGTGTCCAGCGTGCGGAACAGGCCCAGGCTGGATTGCCGGCTTTCCGGCGCGTTGGAGAACCTGCTCGCCAGGTTCTCGCCGGTGTTGCGCCCGTGCGCCACCAGTTCCTGATACAGCAGCTTGCGCCGGGCCAGGTCGAACACCCACAGCCGCGGCTCGGTGGATGGCCGGGAATAGTCGATCACCGCCAGTCGCGCGGGCGGCGGCTGGCCTTGCGCCGCGGCGCAGTCGGTGGCCGCCAGCGCCAGCGCGATCACCTGCGGATTCGCCTGCGGCGCGAGTTTGCTGAGCGTGTCGCGCAGTGTCGGCGCGGTCGCGTGCGCCGTACCACAGAGCGGTAGCAGCAGGATGGCAAGGAGGCGCAGTCGACTCATCGGGACGGCTTGGGCTTGGGGCGCGAACAGGCGTCGATGCTAGCAGTCGATCGTTAAGAACCTGTCCCGTGCGACCGGTCGCCGCGCCCGCCTGCGCCGGCCGGCGGTTGTGCTATGACTGGTCGCATCCTCCCGCACAGGACTTTCCATGCCGTCCGGCTTTTCCCGCGCCGTTTGCGCTGCCGCCTTGCTGGGCTGGCTGGCGGTCGCCGCGGCGCCTGCACAGCCGGCCGCAGTCGAGTCGGTCGGCATGGAACAAGCCGTGGCCCCGCCGCCGGGCCCGGTGGCCGAGCAGATCCGCGAACGGATCGAGCAATGGCGCGTCGCCCAGGCCGATGGCGCGACGGCCGCGGCGCCGGTCGCCGCGGTGGCGGCGTTCTACGAGCAGAACCGGTTCGCGCCGGCATGGACGCGACCGGACGACCTCGACCAGTTGCTGGCCGCGCTGCGCGGCATGGCCGCCGACGGCCTCGACCCGCAGGACTACGCGCTGGACGAACTGCAACGTCGGCGCCACGTGCTGGACGACCCGCAGGCCACCGCGCAGCAACGCGCGCAGTTCGACCTGCTGGCCACCGACGCCTGTTTCACCGCGTTGCTGCACCTGTATCGCGGCAAGGTCGATCCGGCCACGCTGGACACGCACTGGAACTTCGACCCGCGCCAGCTCGATCGGGCGCGGGGCCTGCAGGCGGTGCGCGAGGCGCTGGCGCAGGGCACGATCGGCGAGCTGTTCGCGCGGGCGCGGCCGCAGCACCCGTACTACGCCCAGCTGCGTGCGGCGCTGGCGAAGTTGCGCGGGGTGGCGGCGCAGGGCGGCTGGCCCGTGATCGCCGACGGCCCCACGCTGAAACCGGGCAGCCACGATCCGCGCGTGCCGACGCTGCGCCAGCGCCTGCAACGGGTCGGCTTTGCGGTGGGCGATGGCATGGATGACCTGTACGCCCCGGTGCTGGAAGCTGCGCTGAAACAATTCCAGCGCGAACATTACCTCGCCGCGGACGGCCACCTGGGCAAGGCCACCCTGGCCGCGTTGAACGTGCCGGTCACCACGCGCATCGAGCAGCTGCGCGCGAACCTGGAGCGCGCGCGCTGGCTGCTGCACCAGCTGCAGGGCGAGTTCGTGGTGGTCGACATCGCCGGCTACCAGGTCGCCTACTACAAGGACGGCAAGCCGGTATGGCGTTCGCGCGTGCAGGTGGGCAAGCCGTATCGCAGCACGCCGGTGTTCAAGTCGAAGATCACCTACCTCACGCTCAACCCGACCTGGACGGTGCCGCCGACCATCCTGAAGAACGACATCCTGCCGAAGCTGCGCAGGAACCCGGGCTACCTCGCCGCCAACCGCATCCGCGTGCTGGACAGCCAGGGCCGCGAGCTGTCGCCGGCCAGCGTGAACTGGGCCAACCCGCGCGGCATCGTGCTGCGCCAGGACGCCGGCCCGGGCAATTCGCTGGGCCGGCTGGTGATCCGCTTCCCCAACGACTACGCGGTGTACATGCACGACACGCCGCACCAGGAACTGTTCGCCAGCGAGCAGCGCACGTACAGCTCCGGCTGCATCCGGGTGGAACATCCGCGCGAACTGGCCGAGCTGCTGCTGGACGATCCGGTGCAGTGGAATCGCGCGGGCATCGACCGCGCGATCGACACGCTGAAGACGCAGACCGTGATGCTGCCCAGGCCGGTGCCGCTGCTGCTGGCGTACTGGACGGTGGACCTGCGCGAGGACGGCCGGGTCGGCTTCCGCCCCGACGTCTACCGGCGCGACCCGCCACTGCTCGCCGCGCTGGCGCGCCCGCGCGTGTCGCCGTGGTTGCCGGCGGCCGCGACGCCGCCCTGAAAAAAAATGCCGCGCCGACGGGGGTGCCGGGCGCGGCCAAGGTCTGAACCGATCCACTGCCAATGCATCGGGCGCCGGCGACGGAGCGAGCCGCGCCGGCCCGGGCAGTTTGCCGGGCGCAGGTCTCACCGGCTGGGATTGCCCTGATCCCGGTCAGGGCGCGCGGCCGTGCCGGCCGCCATCATCGCCCCCGGCGGATGTGCCGCCTCTCAACCCTGGAGACCGTACCGATGCTGTTTCAAGTGAAGGATCTTGCCGGTGACACCGGCGCCATCGCCGCCATCCTGCGTGCCCATGACGCCAACGCGCAGGTCACCGGCGATCCCGTCGCGGGACAGATCGACGTGGCGGCGCAGTTGACCTCCGGTCAGGTCATCACCGCCCTGCAGGAGGCCGGTTACGAGGCCAGCCGCGTGTCCGAGCCGCGGCAGATCCACGTCAGCGGCGGCAGCACCTGCTGCGGCAGCTGCTCATGAGCCGCTGACGTCCCCGCCGCGCGGCCGCGTGCGCGGCTTGCGCGGCCCCGGCGCGGAATGCCGGCCCTGCGCCGCGTCGATCGCGTCGATCCAGCCCGCGCGTGAACCCGGAAACGCATCCGCGTACGGCACGTACGGCTTGATGTCGAGGATCGGCGTGCCGTCCAGCAGGTCGACGCCGCGCACGCGCAACGCGCCTTCCTCCACCGCCACCAGCTCCACTGCCGACAGCCCGATCGCATTCGGTCGGTGTGGCGAGCGCGTGGCCAGCACGCTGCGCTTGCCGCCGCCGCGCGGCGGGCGCACCTCGGCCTTCCAGCCCTCGCTGCGGTGGAACGCGAACAGCAACCAGATCCGCTCGAAGCCGGCCAGGTCGCGCCAGGCCGCCGCCGGAAAATCCGCCACGAACGCGATCACCGCGTTGGCTGCGGCCCCGCTTTCGGTGCCGGCCACCACGGTGGGCTGGTGCGGCGCGTCGATGCGCTGCGCGTAGGGCGAACGCACGAAGGCGATCGGCCGGCAGGACAATTCGCTGAAGGTATCGGCGCGGGTGTTCATTGCGGCATTATCCCTCTTCGCCCCGCCTTCCCCGCCGAGGACGCCATGAAATATCTCGTGATGATCTATTGCGACGACCAGCTGCTGGACGCGCTGCCCGAGGGCGAGTTCGACAGCCGCATGAAAAGCTGTTTCGGCAAGGCCGACGCGTTGCGCGCGCAGGGACAGTTGCTCGATTCGCAGCAGCTGGAAGCGCCGGGGACCGCGCGCACCGTGCGCGTGCGCGACGGCCGCACCAGCGTGGTCGACGGTCCGTATGCGGAGACCAAGGAATACCTGGGCGGCTTCAACCTGATCGAGGCGGCCGACATGGACGAGGCGGTGCGCATCGCGCAGTCGTTCCCGTGGTCGCAAACCGGCGCCATCGAGATCCGCCCGGTGCGCGACATGGATGCGGTACGCACGCGGGTGGGCGCCTGATGCTGCAACTGGTCGGCTTCGACGGCGACGACACGCTGTGGCACAGCGAGGGCTACTACCGCCAGGCTGGCGAGGCGTTCGCGGCGATCATGGCGCGCTACGTGGACGTGGCCGATCGCGATGTGCACGAGCGCATGCTGGCTACCGAGCAGCGCAACCTCAAGCTGTTCGGCTACGGCGCCAAGGGCATGGCGCTGTCGATGGTGGAAACCGCCATTGCGGTCTCGGACGGGCGCATCGGCGCGGCCGACATCCACGCCTTGATCGAGCTGGGCAAGACCGTGCTGCAGCATCCGGTGGAACTGCTGCCGGGCATCCGCGCCGCGGTCGAGGCGGTGGCGCAGCAGTACGAGGTGGTGCTGATCACCAAGGGCGACCTGTTCCACCAGGAGAAGAAGGTGGCGCAATCGGGCCTGGCCGACCTGTTTCGCCGCATCGAGATCGTCTCGGAGAAGGACGCCGCCGCCTACCGCCGCGTGCTCGGCGAGTTCGACCTGCAGCCGGCGCAGTTCGCGATGGTCGGCAACTCGCTGCGCTCGGACATCGAGCCGGTATTGCGCCTGGGCGGCTGGGGCGTGCACATGCCCTACCACGTGACCTGGGCGCATGAACTGGAAAACGGCCTGGCCGCCGACGAGCCGCGCATGCTCACCGTCGATGCGCCCGCGGCCATCCCCGCCGCGGTGGAACGGCTGCGCGCCCTGGCCGCCGCGGCGTAGGGCGGGCACCACCCGCCGTCCATCGCCACGAGCCGGTCCGGCCCGCCTAATCGTCGAAGCCGGTGTAGTCCTCGGGAAAGATCGGCGTGCCGTCCGCCTCCAGCCCGGTCATGTCGGCCAGCGCCTTCGCCGCGGCGGCTTCGGCCACGTCCTTGTCGCGGAAGCTGCGGTTCTCGCAGATCGCGTAATACACCGGAAAGCCGTGGCGGCGCGGCGTGATCGCCAGCCACGCCGCGTAGCGCGAGCCTTCCAGGGTGGCGCCGGAGCGGGCCAGGTAGTCGTCGAACGCGCGCTCGGCCATGGTCGTCGGTTCCGCTCGGAAAGCCCGCATTGTATCGGCTGGGTCCGGGTTTGCCGCCGATCCCGGCGCTTCCCGCGCCTCAGCGGTTGCGCGTGCCGTTCGCGGCGCGGATCTGGTCGATGCTCAACGCTTCGCTTTCGCCCGGGGGCGGCAGGCCGATCCTTTCGCAGAAGGCGATGAAGCGCGGATCGTCGCGCAGGTTCAGGATGAACGGATCGGTCGGCAGGAACAGGAGATCGGCGGCCGAAGCATGCTGCAACCATTCCACGGCGTGGCCGGCATCGCCGCGCAAGGCGTAGATCTGCGCGATCAGATGCGGATCGGCGTTCGCCTCGGCCTTGCCGGCGAGGGCGTTCGCCAGCGCGGTGTCCGCGGCGGCGCGATCCGGCCCGATCTGGGCCGCCAGCGCCGTGTACGGGTCGCGGTACTTCGCGGGCATTTGCAGCGCGCTGCCCATGGCCTTGACCGCGTCGCCACGCGCCAGGGCAACCGCCATCCGCAGGAACAAGGATGAGTAGCGCCAGTGCGCGTTCGTCTGCGGCAGGCTTTCGGCGGTGCCAAGGTATTTCTCCGCTTCGTCCAGCCGGCCGGACGCCAGCAACAGCTTCGCGTACTGCTGGTAATTGATGATGTACAGCGGCTCGATTGAAAGCAGATGCTGCCTCGACCGGATTGCCTCGCGCAGTTTCCCGACCTGGGCAAACACATAACCGCAGCCATTGAGGACGGTCCCGTCCTCCGGCGCCAGTTGCACGGCGCGACGGCATTCGGCCAGGGCGCCGCGATGGTCGAAGCTGTAGACCATCAGGTAGGCGCGGGCCGCGTGGGCCGCCCCCAGCCCGGGCGCCAATTGCAACGCCTGATCCGCTGCGCGCCTTGCCTCGTCCATGTGCTGGCGGGCGGCCTCGACGGGCTCGTTCGAGAACGTGGCGACGGTGCTCAGCGATCCCGACAGGTGTGCCCATGCCATCGCATAGCCGGGGTCGAGTTGCACGGCCTTGGCCATGTATTCGGATGCCCGGCGGAAATCCTCGTCGTGCCAATGCTTCAGGCCCTGCAGATAGGCGTTGTAGGCTTCGATGCTGCCGCTGGGCGGCCGGTCGTCATGCCTGACGGATTCGCCGGGCGACAGCAGCTTCACCTGCAACGCACCGATGACCGCGGACGCGATTTCGTCCTGCAGGGCAAACAGGTTCCGGTACGGGCGATCGTAGTGCTCGGCCCACAGCGTGCTGCCGTCGGCGGCCCTGGTCAGCGCGGCGTTGATGCGCACGACGTCGCCCACGTGCTGCACGCTGCCGCTGAGCAGGTAGGACACACCCAGCTTGCGGCCGATGGTGCGGCTGTCGTCCCTGCTGCCGCGGAACTGGAAAGCGGAATCGCGACCGATCACTTTCAGCCCGCCGAAGCGGGAAAGGGAGTTGATCAGGCTTTCCGACAAGCCGTCGGAAAAGAACTGCTGTCCCTTGTCGTTGCTCGCGTTGACCAGCGGCAGCACCGCGATGCTGCGCTCCGGCGCCGGCTTCGGCGCGCTCGGCGCATGCGGCCACCACTGCCAGCCGGCCACCGCGAGCAGCGCCAGCAGCGGCAGCAGCCACCACATGGCGCGCGGCATGCCGTGCCGGTCGCCGGCGCGCCGCCGGGCCATCGGAGGATGTGACGCGGCGGGCAGCACCGGCACCGGCATCGTCGGCGCTTGCGACGCGGGGACCGGGATGGCCCGTGACGGCGCGTCGGGCGTGGCTTCGGGAAGGTCGAAGCGGTAGCCCACGCCATGCACGGTGTGCAGGTAGCGCGCCACTTTCGCGTCCTCGCCAAGCGCATGCCGCAGCAGGGTCATCAGCCGGTTCAGCACCCCGGGGGTGACGTGGCGGTGGCCCCAGACCGCGTCGAGTATCTCGTCGCGGGTGAATACCCGGCCGGGCGTGCCGGCGAGCAGCGCCAGCACGGCGAAGGCCTTCGGTTCCAGCGGCTGCCCGATGCCCCCGCGCAACAGACGCCGGCCGGCGAAGTCGATCGTGCAGTCGTCGAAGGCGAGCGGGGCGGGCGTTGACGGGTCCATGGCGTCCTGTGGCGGGTAGCGCACGAGAGTGGACGAAAACCGGTGCTGCGGGCGACCCCAATGTTTTCCCAAGGAATCCAAGCAAAGTCCAGTCTTTCCCGAGCGGCCGCCTCAAGACCCGCCGCGCCACACCCCCGAAGCTGGGCGCGCCGGCCCTCGCCGGCACGCTCGCGTGCAGTCGCGATGCCCGCGCCTGCACAGGGTGAGCGACGCGTCGCCATGGCGCAACCAGTCCGCGGGGAAGGGTTTTCTCCGCGGTCGTCCACACCCATGCAAGGAGAGACCCATGAACCGCAAGTACCCACAGTGCGCACTGGCCATCGCCGCCATCCTGTCCGCCAATGTCTACGCGCAGCACTACGGCGCGTGGAGCAACGCGCAGCTTGCGCCCGGCGTCAACACCGCGGCCGCCGAAGGCTGTCCGATCGAGTCGCCGGACGGGGACAACCTGTACTTCATGTCCACCCGCAATGGCGGCCTGGACAACTGGCGCGCAACGTGGAATGTCGCGATGCGCAGCTGGGACCACGTCACCAACCTCGGCGCACCGGCGAATTCGCCCACGGCCGCCGACTACTGTCCCACGCCGTTGCCCGGCAAGTGGCTGCTGTTCGTCAGCTCGCGGCAGAACGCCGAGGATTGCACCGGCTGCAAGGCGATGCCGCCGCCGCCGCCCGGCAGCCCGCCGGCCGGCGACATCTTCCTGACCCGCGAGAATCCCGCGCACGGCTGGGCGACGCCGGTGGATCTGGGCGGCTATGCGGACGGTGGCCCGAACACCAAGGGTTCGGAATACAGCCCGTCGGTAGTGAAAACCGCCCAGGGTACCTTCCTGTACTTCTCCAGCGACGGCTATCCGGACAGCAAGGGCCATGACATCTACATGAGCCGCCAGCGTGCCGACGGCAGCTTCGGGCCCGGCGTGCGCGTGGCCGAGCTGAGTACCGATGCCGCCGACCTGATGCCCAACGTGCGCAGGGACGGGCTGGAAATCGTGTTCAGCAGCAACCGGGCCAGCGCCGATCCGCGCAACCAGGACATCTGGTACGCCACGCGCCCGAACACCGCTTCGCCATGGACGGTGCGCGGCCGGATCGAGAATCCCGCGGTCAACACGGCGGACGGCGCGGAAACCCGCGCCACGCTGTCCAGCGACGGCACCCGCCTGTACTTCGGCCGCAAGCACTTCGCCCAGGTGCCGGCCGACCCGGGCGATGTCTACGTCAGCACGCGCGTCAGGTTGACGTGGGGACGCGGCCACGACGAGCACCACGGGCGCGGCCGGTCCCACGATCACCACGGACACGGCACGCACTGAACCCTGCGTCGGCGGGACGGAACATGCGGTCGCGGCGGTGGTCGTCGCCGCGACCGCATGCGCAGCCGGAGCCCGCTCGTCCGTGCCGCGGGGGAGGCATCACGTGCATCGCGTGACCCGCTTGCCGCATCATGTGCCGATGATCGCCGCATTCCCGAACGTGCCCCGTGTGGTGCTCGACACCAACGTGTGCCTGGACATCTTCCTGTTCCACGATGCGCAGTCCGCCGCGCTGCACGTGGCGATGCGCGAGGGCCGCATCCAGGCGGTGACGCGCGCCGACTGCCGCGCCGAATGGCTGCGCGTGCTGCACTATCCGCAGGTGCCGCTCACCGCCGAAGCACGGCCCGGCGTCGAGGCCGCGTTCGATGCCCTGGTGCACTGCCTGCCCGACGATCAGGCCACGGCGTCGCCCGAGATGCCGCTTCCGCGCTGCGGGGATCCGGACGATCAGAAATTCCTGGAACTGGCACAGGCCGCGGGTGCGCGCTGGCTGGTCAGCAAGGACAACGAGTTGCTGAAGCTGGCCCCGCGCTGCAAGCGCGACGCGCTGTTCTGGATCGGCCTGCCGCAGGCGTGGTCGTTGCGCCACGCTTGACGATCGCGTCACCCGGAGCCGTGCTTCACTGGCCCGGCCATCCGCGGAGACACGCCATGCTCACGCCCCACACCATCGACTGCCCGTACTGCGGCGAACCCGTCGAAATCCTGCTCGACGCATCGATCCCCAGCCAGCAATACATCGAGGACTGCCAGGTATGCTGCCGCCCGATCACGCTGACGGTGGACGTGGACGACGACGGCGCGATCGCGGTGCGCGCCCGCGGCGAGAACGACGCCTGAGCGAACTTCATGCCAGCGCGCTCCTCGCGCGATGCTCTTGCGAATCCCGAATCCGTGGGAAGAGCATCGCGCACAGGGCGCTCCTACAGGGCGTCGATGTCCTGCGCGAGCAATGCGGCGCGGGTGGCTTCGTCGCTGGCCGAGGTGACCGGGCGGGTGAGCTCCCACAGCATGCGCGCGCGAAAGCCCAGCGCCACGGCGTCCTGCGCGGTCCACAGCACGCACACGTCGCGCGCCAGTCCGCACACCACCACCTCGTCCACGCCGCGCTCGCGCAGCCAGCCGGCCAGGCCGGTGCTGGGGCGCTTGCCTTGCGGGCCGTGGTTTTCGCGAAAGCCGCTGTAGGAATCCACGCCCGGGTCGCTGCCCTTGCGGATCACCGCGTCCAGCGCCGACCAGTCCACCTGCGGATGCAGCGCGGCGCCCGCCGTGCCCTGCACGCAGTGATCCGGCCACAGGGTCTGCGGCTGGCCATGCAGGGTGATCTCGTCGAACGGCGCACGGCCCGGATGCGAGCTGGCGAACGACGCGTGGCCGCGCGGATGCCAGTCCTGCGTGGCCACCACATGGCGAAAGCGGCGCGCGCGCAGCAGCGCGTCGATGCCGTCGATGATCGCGTCGCCGTCGTGGCAGGCCAGCGCTCCGCCGGGCATGAAGTCGGGCTGCACGTCGACCACGATCAGGGCCGTCGTGGCGGAAACGGCGTGAGTCATGCAGACTGCTCCGGACAGGTGGAGCGGCAGTCTAGCGTGCGCGCGCGGCAGGCGGACACGCGCGCGGCATCCCGAAGGGGCAGCGCAGTGCATTACGACCAATCATGGATGGGCAGTGGCATCGTCGGCGGCCTGCAGGCCGGCGCGATCTCGGCAGCGGCCGGGCTACTGCTGTTCCTGGCGCTGCACTGGCTGGGCCGACGCCGCGGCTGGAGCGCCGCGCGCAAGATCGGCTGGGCGTTCCTGCTGGCCTGCGTGCTCACCGTCAGCGGCGACCTGTGGGACATGTTCTATCTCAACTACGCCAACCTGCAGTCGCTCGCCCTGCTGCAAGCGGTGCTGGCCGGCATGCACGATCCGGAGCACCTCGGCCTGCGCGTGCTGTGCGAGTTGCTCGGCGTGTCGCTGGGCATCGGCGTGGGGTACGCATCGTGCGGTGGGGATCGACGCGGCCGTGGCGGCAGCGACGCACGGACGTGATGGCGAGTTGACCGTCTTTCTCCGGATGGCGAGCCTCGCTCTCGCGCGGTGGACTCAAGCCGTCGGCTGCACCCGATTTGCAAGTGATCGACGCGCCGATGGCACTCGTCATCCGGGAGTCGCCTCCGTGCGCCGGTGCGCGACGCCAGCGCCATCGCATCGCCGTCCGGGAGCATTTCATGCCGACTTCAGCGCCAGTCCTGGCCAGGATCGCCTAGAGCGACAGCATGGTTGACCCGTAGCATGGCGCTCGGTTCGTCGGTGCGTCGGGAGCGCACTCCATGCGCATCCAATGCGTGATGAACCAGGCCACGGGGGGCCTTTGCTGGAGGGGAACATGAATACTTGCGCACGCAAATCGCGTCCGCGATGCGCCAGCCTGTCGCTGTTGACGCCCGGATGCAGTCTGCCGCGCTATGCGGCACCGACAAAGGCCCGGAAAAAGGCACCGGCACCCGCCGCGACTGCCTTGCGCACCACCAGCTTGTTGCCGACGGTACGGCATCAGCAGGCCCGCCCACTCAAGCCGAGCGGGCGCCCGCCGCAATCGTCGTCGAAGGCTCACCTGTACACCGACTACGGTCGCCCGGAGCGCAATCCGTCGGCTTCGCTGCGCATGAGCGTGGCGGCCGCCGCCACCCATGATGTCAACGCGTTTGCGTCGGCCGGCGGCAGCAGCCTGGTCACCTTGGTACGCAACTCGTCGGTGGACGCTTGCATCGACACCTTGTTCAGCGTGACTGGTGCCAGCGCCGGCCAGGTGTTCAACCAGGCGAAGATGGTCACCATTGCCAACGCACTGCAATCCGGCGCACCCGGTCACACGAAATGCGGACGCGCTTCGCCGGCTTTTTGGCGTATTCGCTACTCCACGCGGGCGTTTCCGCCTATCTCCGCACACCCGACCGGTTCAATCTTTCGCAGGTCCAGAGCCGCTGGGGGTGGGCGCGGCGAAGTCGGAGATCGCCGGGAACAGGCCCTGGACAGTTTGATCTGCATGCAGGATCGGCACTCGAGATCCTGTGCTGGAGCGCGAGCGTCACCGTCTCTTGGGGAGGTGGCGTGAATGACATCCGTTCACGCCGGCGAATTCGCAGGAGTGACCGAATCCCCGCGAAATCCATCCCGGTGGCGCGCAGCAACACCAGAAGGATCAGATTTTCGTCAGTCGCCGTTGTTTGTTCCCTCACAGAGCTGGAGCAGGCTTCGAATGTCTGCTCCTCCAAGGAGATTTCAGCATGAACCGTACGCGACCCCCGACTTTCAAGACGACGTTAAAGACATCGTCACTTGCCCTTCTCTTGGTCTTGTTCTCGCAAAGTGTCTTGGCATCGGGCGTGAGCCAGCACAAGCGTTCGATGCGACCCGCTCCGGCGGCAAATGCCAATGCGGTGAAGGCGATCGTGCACGCCAAGTCCGGTACTCCCGACTTCCGCCCCAGGCCGCCTGTCGGCGCTCGGCTCCCTGAACGCTATCTGGACTACGACCACAGCCCACAGACCTCATCCGCACGGTTCATCGTCGACAACTCGACCCAGGCAAAGCATTTCGCGCAGCTCGACACCAGGAGCCATACCGCTGCAGTTGCCGCTGCAGTTGCCAGTTGCGACACGAATGCCTTCGCCAGTGCCTCGAGCAGCACGATGGGCGAGTTGGTCCGGACCTCTACACTCGATTGCCTCAATACGCTCTTCAGCGTTTCGGGAAGTACCGGCGCCTCGGTGTTCTCGGCGAGCAAGATGAGCGCGGTGGCGAACTACGCCGCCGCGTATGCCGCGTCGTATCCGGGCGATGACACCACCGGCGTGCAGCAATTCGCGTTGTATCTCCGCGCTGGATATTACGTCCAGTATTACAACTCGAGCTCGATCCCCACGTACCCGTCCAGTGTCACTTCAGGCGTGACTGCGTATCTGGATGCCTTCTTTGCCAGCTCGCACAGTTACGACGTGAATGACGCCCACGGCGCGGTGTTGAATGAGGTCATTACCCTGACGGCCAGCTCAAATCAGGAAGCCCGCTACGCAAGCAGGTACAAGGCGCTGTTGAACGATTACAACAGCAGCTACAACGCCTATTACAACATGCAGGCGGCGATGGATTCGGTTCTGACTGCATATTTCCAGGGTGCCTGGCAGCCGGACTGGGTCAGCACGGTGAACTCCGATACTTCGATGGTCACCACGTTGTACGACTTCGTCACCCATAGCAGCTTCAACGCCAACACTTCCAACGAATGGTTGACGCGTGACGCTGCCGGCGAACTGGCGCACTTCCTCGACAACACCGTCTACGCGGCCAATGTCGTCAGTACGGCCAAGCCCTTGGTGGCCGGCGTCATCTCCAGCTACAACTACACCAACAACGGTCCGTCGATCTTCATTGCCGCGGTGTCCGGTCAGGATTACTACGACAGCGCGAACTGCAGCTATTACGGGACCTGCAACACCAAGGCGGACGTCAAGGCGTATGTGCAAGGGCAGACGTATCAGTGCCCCGGCGATGCGATCAAGATCGTTTCACAGGGCATGACGGCACAACAGTTCAGCGATTCCTGCGCCACGCTCCACAATGAGGTCGCCTATATTCATGGCCTCATGCAAGACTCCGGCGCGGTTGCCGGCGACAACACGATCGGCCTCGAAATCGACGAGTTCAACTCTTCAGCTGATTACGCGACCTACGCCGGCTACCTGTATGGCATCAGCACCAACAATGGCGGCTTGAGCATGGAGGGTGACCCCTCGCAGCCCGGCAATGTCGCTCATTTCTACTGCTATCACGCCGATTGGATCACGGCCGACTGGGAGATCTGGAATCTCTGGCACGAGTTCACGCACTACATGGATGCCAAGTACGACCTGGCGGGGGATTTTTCCGCTGCACCGACGTCGAATGCCGACCTTCCTTATTCGACCGTGTGGTGGATCGAAGGCTTCGCGGAGTACGTCAGTTATTCGTATCGCAATCTGGTTGATTCGGGGGCCGTCAGCACCGCCACGAATCACTCCTACACTCTCCCGACGCTGTTCGACAATACGTACGACATGTCCAACTATGAGGACAGGACGTATCCGGGCGGCTATCTCGCTGTCAACTTCATGATCAACAACCATCGTGCGGACATCGACACGATGTTGGGGATCTTCCGCGCGGGTGCATACGGCACCAGCTACCACACGTTCATGGACGGTATTCGCAACAGCTACAGCTCGGAGTTCGAAGCGTTCGAAACCTGCTTCGCGAACAACGGTGGTACCGGCGGCTGTGGCGGCGGTGGCGGTGGCGGTGGCCCGACGGCATCGCTCAGCTCGGGCAGCCTGACCTTTGGCAGCACGAATGTGGGGTCCACGAGTGCGGCCCAGAACGTGTCGTTGATCAACAACGGTCCTGGCACGCTTTCGGTCAGCTCGGTGTCGATATCGGGCGACTACTTGCAAACCAACAATTGCAACTCCGCGCTGCCGAGCGGATCAAGCTGCACCGTTTCCGTGACTTTCAAGCCGACAGCAAGCGGAACGCGGACGGGCAGCTTGACCGTCAGCGACAATGCAACCAACGGTCCGCAGACGGCCAGTCTCACGGGCACCGGGGCCAGCAGCTCCGGCAGCGTGCTGACGAATGGTGTGGGCGTGGCGATTTCAGATGCGTCAGCCAACCATCCGCAGAACTGGACGATGGTGGTGCCTGCAGGAGCCACGAACCTGGTGTTCTCGATATCGGGAGGCACGGGCGATGCAGACCTGTACGTGAAGTTCGGTTCTGCGGCAACCACGAACAGCTACGATTGCCGCCCGTATATCAGTGGCAACAACGAAACCTGCACGATTGCCAATGTGCAAGCGGGTACCTACTCCGTGATGGTGAATGGGTATTCGGCGTACTCGGGCGTGACGCTGAAGGGTAGCTATGCCGGCGGCGGTACCGGGGGCGGTGGCAACATCAGCTTCGCGGGAACCGTCGCTACGCAGGGCGGTTACGCCTATACCCCTCAATTCACGAGTGGGGCGGGGAACGCGACGGCGACGCTCAGTGTTCCGTCGGGTACCCAATGGAGATTCGATGTGATCGACAACAGCGCCAACCAGGTGCTGAAGGAAAAGAGCGGTAGCGGCCCACTGAATCTCACGTTCACGGCGACCGCGGGGCATAGTTACAGCTTCTTCGTGGAATCCACCTTGGGATCGGGCGCTTGGTCGATTACGGGATCGCATCCTTAATCTTCGAAAGCGTATCGCTCTAAGCTCTCAAATGGATGACAGGGCCGGCCCCGCAACGGGGCCGGCCCCCTCGGCCAGCGGAAGACGCAGGTGTACTGGAGTTGACGCAACGAGCAGCGCGTCGATGACGCGCGCCCGGGGTAGCCAGTTCACCGATCGCTTCACCCGCAAGGCCAAAGCACGGACCGGCCAGCACGCGTTCGATCGCGAGTGCGCCTTGTTCGGCATCCAGCGCCGCCTGATCACCGCGCGCCATCCTCAGAACAACGGCATGGTCGAGCACTTCAGCGAGCGCATCAGCGACATACTGGCGACCACGCGCTTTCGCTCGCGTGAGAATCTCCACGCCACGATCGAGTGCCACCAGACGCTTTATAACGACCGCCTGCCGCGGCCTGAAGTGACGTAACGTCTTCGGCTTCCATACATGTCGGTTGACTACAATTTGTGTGGGGTCGTACACGGTTTTTGCTATTTCCGACGGTTACCGTCGAATCGGGCAAATCGGGGTGGGGAATGCGGGACAGATGGGAGTGGCAGGCGACCTTTCTGGGTCGCATTGCATCGCAGGGTTATGTCGAGGGCTTGTTCGATCGCCTTGCCGACATCGTGTATTCGATCAAGGATCGCCAGGGACGCTACGTATTGATGAGTGCCGCAGCGGTCGCGCGTTGCCATTTGCCGAGCAAGGCGCATGCGGTCGGCCTGACTGCTTTCGACCTGTTTCCGGCACCCATGGCCGAGCGCTACGCGCGACAGGACGAGCAGGTTTTCCGCACGGGCAAACCAGTGCTCGACAGCCTCGACCTTACGCTGTATCCGGATCACGCCACTGGCTGGTGCATTTCCACCAAGATGCCGTTGCACGACAGTGCCGGCCAAGTGGTCGGCCTCGCATGCGTCTCGCGCGATCTGCACGAACCGGGACGTTCGGCGATGATCGATAGCGCCTTCGCCGATGCCGTCGAGTACATGCACGCGCACCTGTGCGAGCCGTTGCGCGAGATGCAGTTGGAGCGTCTGAGCGGATTGACCGCCGCCCAGTTCGAGCGGCGCATGCGCAAGCTGTTCCAGCTTTCGCCAGCGCGCTATTTGCTCAAGTTGCGCATTGATTCGGCCGCCCAGTGGCTGGTTCGCACCGACAAACCCATCGGCGAGATCGCCCAGCTCACTGGCTTCTGCGACCAGAGCGGTTTGTCGCGGCACTTCCGCAATCTTACCGGCCTCACTCCTCGCCAATACCGCCAGCTTAACCGCCCCGGGATTTGAGGGGCTCCAACTCCTGAGGGGATGGAGCCATGAGCAAGTCCATGAAGTATTCCCCCGAACTTCGCGGGCGCGCGGCCCGCATGGCGCAGGAGCACCGCGGAGATTACCCATCGCCGTGAACCGCGGTGGAGTCGATGGCGCCGAAGATCGGCTGTGTGCCGGCAACCTTGCTGGGCTAGGCGCAGCGGCATGAGGTCGACACCCGTGTCCGCGGCGTCGTACCCGCGGCTGAGGCGCAGCGAGTGAAAGAACTCGAGCGTGAGGTCAAGCAGCTGCGTCGGGCCAACGAGATCCTGAAGTTGGCGACATCCCTGTGCTCTGCCGCTGAATTCAACGCACGCCATGCACCAAGCGATTGATGAGCGGCGAAATCAGCAGCAGGATACCCGCGCCGGCAAGAAGCCGGAAACTGATCGGTGCCCGTGGCGAGCTGATTCCCAAGTGTCTGATAGTCCGGTTGCCGGTTCCAAGGTCTTGGCGTCAATGCTCATGCGCGCCCTCGGCAGCGCTGGAGGCCGTCGTGCAGCAAACGCCGGACAGGTGCGCCATGTGGCGGGCGCTCAGTCGTCATCGCGGCCCAGGTCGAGCAAGTGGGCCGGCAGTCCGCTGCGCGCGCCCCAGTGGTAGATGAGCAGCGCCACGACGGTGGCGGCCAGCGAATCCCAGGGATGGCCGAGGAGGTTGCGGCCGCCGAAGCTGCCCAGGCAGGACAACGCAATGAGCAGCGCGTAGTAGGCGACCAGCCACCACGACGAATACACCTCCTGGCGCAGCCTGGAGCGGCCTTCGGGCGACGGCAGCCTGCACAGGACATGGATCGCGAACAGCACGATCTGCAGGCCCAGCAGCCATGACACGGTTTGCCAGCTCGACCAGTACACGATCAGGGTAGCCACCATGAAGGAGAGCGGCCCGAGCAGACCGAAGCCACGTACCAGGAACGGTCGCGGCAGTTCCGGTGCGGTGCGGCGCAGGGCGGCCACGGTGATCGGCGCCACGGCATAGCTCAGCACCAGGGCCGCCGACACCACGCTGATCAGTGCTTCCCACGAAGGAAACGGCAAGGTCCAGAACACCGACAGCGCAAAGCTCAGCCACAGCGCGGGGCGCGGGATGCCGGAGTCGGCATCGACGCGCGCGAACAGCTTGAAGAACGAGCCACTGCGTGCCCAGCCGTAGACCACGCGAGGCGTGGCGTTCATGTAGATGTTGCCGGTGCCGCTGGGCGAGATCGCCGCATCGCATACCACCAGCGCAGCCAGCCAGCCGATGCCCAGGGTGATGGCGATATCGTGGTAGGGCAGCGAGAACATCGCACCGATCCCGCCCCAGCCCTGCGCCAGCATGTGCGTGGGGATGCTGCCCAGAAAGGCCACCTGCAGCAGCAGGTAGATCGCCGTGGACAGGAGCACCGAGAGGATCAGCGCGATCGGGATCGTGCGCTGCGGGTCGCGTACCTCGCTGGCCACCGAGATGATCGGGGTCAGTCCCAGGTAGGCGAAGATGACGCCGCCGGCGGAGACCGCCCCCTCCACGCCACTGAAGCCGTAAGGCGCAAAACCGTGCAGGCTCATGTTCTGTGGCTGGAAGTGGGACAGCAGCACCACGATGACCAGCAGGGGCACCAGGAACTTGAAGATGCTGACGAGGTTGTTGGCCCGGGCAAAGGTCTTCACGCTGAAATAGTTGAGCGCAAAGAACAGCGTCAGCAGCGCCAGCTGCACCAGCCAGCCCAGCAGGGTGGGGGCGCCGCTTGCGTCCCGATTCAAGGCGGGAAACCAGGCGGCCGCATATTGGCGGCAGGCCACGGTCTCGATGGCGATGAGGCTGGAGAACGCGATCAGGGTGATGAAGCCCATCAGCGAACCCAGCAACCGGCCGTGCGAGTATTCCGGATAGCGCACCACGCCCCCGGCGCGCGGCAACGCCGCACCCAGCTCGCAGTACACCAGGCCCAGCAGCAGCACCGCCGCACCGCCGATCAGCCAGGACAATATCCCGGCCGGTCCGGCGATGGCCGAGACATGGCTGGCCGCGAACAACCAGCCTGAGCCGAAGATGGCACCCAGGCCGATAAAGGTGAGGTCGGTGAGGCTCAGCTGTCGATGAAACTTTCCGGTCGAGGACATGGGGCGTGATCCGGCAACGGCTTGGAGGGGCCTGCGACCGCAACGCACGGGTACAGGGAAGTGAGTGCGGGCGTGGGCGCTGCGTTGGCCTGCGGCCGCGCAGCACCGCGGTGGTCAGGGCGACTTGCAGGGCTTTTCGTCGGCGTAGGGCGACTTGCCGCCTTCGGCGATGAAATGGTCGACCTGCTGCTGCAACACCGGCAGCGGCACCGAACCGAGCGCCAGGACGGTGTCGTGGAAGGCACGCAGGTCGAAGCGCTCGCCCAGCGCCTTTCCGGCGCGCGCACGTGCATCCACGATGGCCATTTCGCCAAGGTAGTAAGCCAGCGCCTGGCCCGGCCACGCGATGTAGCGATCCACTTCTGTTTCGATCTCGTGTTCGCCCAGCGCGGTGTACTCGCGCAGGTAGTCGAGTGCCTGTTCGCGACTCCATTGCAGATGGTGGATGCCGGTATCGACCACCAGCCGGCAGGCGCGCCACATCTGGTAGCCGAGGTAGCCGAAGCGCTCCCACGGCGTGTCGTACAAACCCATTTCCACGCCGAGCCGTTCCGAGTACAGCGCCCAGCCTTCGGTATAGGCGGAGAGGTGGTTGCTGCGGCGGAATGCCGGCAAATCCTCCTGCTCGGCCGCCAGCGGCATCTGCAGGGCATGGCCGGGAGAGGATTCGTGCAGGGTCAGTGCGGTGAGGGCATACAGCGGGCGCGAGGGCAGGTCGCCGGTGTTGACCATGTAGTAGCCGGCGCCCCCGCGGCCGCCGGTATAGAACGGCGCCAGATCCGCCGGCACCGGCTCGATCACGAAGCGCTGGCGTGGCAGCCGACCGATGTACTGGCCGATTTTTCCATTGACCCGGTTGGCGATCCAGGCGGCCTGCCTGAGCAGCTCGTCGGCGCTCTTCGGGTAGAACTTCGGATCGGTGCGCAGGTCATGCAGGAACGCAGCGAAGCTCCCCTGGAAGCCGGTCTCGCGGATGGCCTGTTCCATCTCCGCGTGCAGGCGCGCCACCTCGCGCAGACCCAGCGCATGGATCGCATCGGGGCTCATGTCCAGCGTGGTGAACTTGCGGACCTGCGCGCGGTAGAACGCCTCGCCGTCCGGCATCGCCTCGGCGGCGAGGCTGTCGCGCGCCTGCTTCATGTACACGTTGCGCATGAAGTCGAGCAGCCGCGCGTGAGCCGGCGCCACGGCATCATGGATGGCCGCCAGGCCGGCGGCGCGCAGGCGCGCCTGTTCGTCCGCCGGCATGTTTGCGGGCATCTGCCGGAACGGCGTGTAGAACAGGCTGTCCACGCCTCGTGCATCGACCACCGCGGCGATCGCCTGATCGCGTCCGGCCAGGGCCACCCGCGGCACGCTGAAGCCGCGCGCAAGGCCGGCGCGCATGTTCGCGATCTGCTCGTCGAAGTAGCGCGGGATGTCGCGCAGCAGTCCGATGTAGCGGCGGTAGTCGGCGACGTTGCGCAGCGGCCGACGCGCGGTGAAGCCGAGGTTGGCCCAGAACGATGTGTCGCTGTTGAACGGCATCTGCCAGGTGCGGAAACGCTGGTCGGCCAGCAGGGTTTCGACCTGGTTGCGGTAGACCAGGTAACTGACCTGCTCGTCGCGGTGCAATGCATCGACGGGGATGGCGTCGAGCTGGTTCAGCACATCGGTCCAACAGCGTTCGCGCAGGGACTGGGTGGCGGCGTCGACGCGCGGCAGGTGATCGGCCAGTTGCGCCTGGACGTCTTCTTCGTCGGCGCCGGCGAACTGGGCCTGCCGCCACGTCCATTCCTGAGAGGAGAGCGCGCGGAAGCGTCCGGCGTGATCATGGCTCGCCGCGGTGGCGATGGAGGCGATGCCGGGGCGGTCGGTCAAGTCGGACATGGCGGCGCTCCGATGGCGTGGATCAGGGCATGCGGGTCAGGCAAACGGCTGGTCGATGGCGGGCGACAGTTCGGTGAACCAGGCGGCGCCGTCGGCGGTGACGTGGAAATGGTCTTCCAGGCGGATGCCGAAGCGGTCGGGCAGCACGATCATCGGTTCGTTGCTGCAGCACATGCCCGGCTCCAGCGCGGTGGTGTCGCCGCGCACCAGGTAGGGCGTCTCGTGGATGCTGAGGCCGCAGCCGTGGCCGGTGCGGTGGGGGATGCCGGGTAACCGGTAATCCGGCCCAAGGCCTGCACGCTCCACCACCGCGCGCGCGGCGGCGTCCACTGCCTCGCACGGCACGCCGGGGCGTACCGCGTCGAACGCGGCGCGTTGTGCGGCCTGTTCCAGCGACCAGATCCGCGCCTGCTCGGCGGTCGGGCGGCCGTACACGTAGCAGCGGGTGATGTCGGAGTTGTAGCCCTGCACTGCGCAGCCGGTATCGATCAGCACCAGCTCGTTCGCGGTCAGCCGCTGCTCGCCGGGAATACCGTGCGGGTAGGCGGTGGCCTGGCCGAACTGCACGATGCAGAAGGTGGAGCCGTTGTCGGCGCCCAGTGCACGATGCGCCTCGTCGATGAAGCGCACCAGCTCCTGGTTGCTGATGCCTTCGTGCAGCACGCCCGCCGCCAGTCGCTGCACCTGCAGCGTCATCGCGGTGGCTTGCTGCATCAGGGCCAGCTCGGCGGCGGACTTGCGCATGCGGCAGCCATCGATGATCGGGCTGGCGTCGGCGAGGCGATGCTCGCCCAGTACGGCCTGCAGGCGCGTGGCGACGGTGTACGCCGCGGCCGGGTCGAGCGCCAGATTGCCGGCGCCGCGCTCGCGCAGCGCTGCCGCCACCAGGGCATGCGGGTTTTCGTGTTCCTCCCACGCGCGCAGTTCGGCGTCGATTTGCAGCACGTGCTCGAGCGAGCCGGTCTCGAACCCGGGGCAGACCAGAATGGGCTTGCCGCGCGTCGTCAGCAGCAAGCCGACCAGTCGCTCGCTGGCGCCCCAGGCGATGCCCGTGAAGTAGCGCAGCGACGCGCCGGCGGTGACCAGCAGCGCATCGGCGCCATGCTCGCGCATCAGCAGGCGCGCGTGCAGAAGGCGCTGCTGGTACTCGTCGCGACCGATCGAAGCGGCGACGACCGGCCAGCGCGTCAGGCCGGCGCGTGCCCGGGCGAGGTCGAGGCCGCCGATCTGTCGATGGGTGTGCGCATGCGTCATGGTGCAGGACTCCGTTCGGGCTCCAGGTCGTCGTTGCGCCAGCAGCCGTCCACCTGTCGCGCGACGCCGCCGGGGTTGCGATCACGCAGCTCCGGCGGCAGCAGCGCATCGGCGACGTTGTCGTAGCAGTGCAGCGCGGCGAAGCGGCGGATCGCGGCCGGCATGCCCACCGCGGTGAAGCCCGGGTGGCTGGTGCTCGGGTATGGCCCGCCGTGGTTCATCGCGGCGCTCACGGCGACGCCCGTAGGCATGCGGTTGGCGATCAGGCGGCCGACGCGCGGGCGCAGGACTCGCGCCAGCGGTGCCATGTCGTCGCTGCCATCGGTGGCGCCGTAAAGCGTGCCGGTAAGGTTGCCTTCGAGGCTTGCCGCCAAGGCCAGCATCTCGTCGGCATCGCGTGTGCGCACCAGCAGGCTGGCCGGACCGAACGCCTCGCGCTGGAACTCGGCGGGATGCTTGAGGAACGAGCGTGCGCTGATCTGCAGCAAGGTGGGTCGGTAGCGGTAGCCCGGCCCGGCCGAAGCGCCGCCGACGAGGCAAGTGGCGCCCCAGTCGCGCAGCGCGCCCACTGCCTGGTCGAGTTGCTCCAGCACGCCACGGGAGAACAGCACGCCCGGCGGTGCGGCATGGAACAGCGCGAGGGCGGTGCTGACGAAAGCGTCGCCGGCGGCATCCTCCGGCACCACGACGAGCCCCGGGTTGGTGCAGAACTGCCCGCTGCCCGTCGTGCACGAGGCGAAAAATTCCTGCGCCAGCGCGGCACCGCGTTCGGCCAGCGCGCCTGGCAACAGGAACACCGGATTGATGCTGGACATTTCCATGTACGCCGGAATGCCCGCCTGGTCGGCGGCGGCCTTCAGGGCAAGGCCTCCCTTGCGGCTGCCGGTGAAGCCGATCGCCCCCAACCGCGCGTCGCCAGCCAGGCGCCGGCCCAGGCACTGGTCGAAGTGGTAAAGCATCTGCACCGACGCGGCGGGCAGGCCAGCCCGCAGCAAGGCCCGATGGGCGAGCTCGGCCAGTCGCTCGCTGGTCGCCGGATGCGACGGGTGTGCCTTGGCGATCACCGGGTTGCGCGCCGCGATGGCCGAGGCGAAGTCGCTGCCGGCGACGGCGTTGAACGCCAGCGGAAAGTTGTTGGGGCCGAAGATCAGCACCGGTCTGTGCAGGGGAGCGTAATGCGCGCGCAGGCCGGCGGCGGTATCGATCACCGGCTGTGTCCAGGCGAAGCTGCGCACCGCCCGTGCCGCCAGCCGCAGCTGCCGGCTGGTGCGCGGCAGTTCCACCTTGGCCAGCCGGGTGTCCGCCGGCAGCGCCGTCTCCGCATGCGCCAGCGCAACCAATGTCGTCGCGTCGTCGTCAATGGCCTGGGCGTAGCCGTCGAGAAAATCCGCGATGCCCGACGGCGGCGCCCCGGCGAGCTCGTCGGCCACCGCGCAGGCGCTGGTCAACGCTGCTTGCAGATCGCTTTCGCCACTGACCGGGAAGGCCGGCCCGATCGCTTCGCCGCTGGATGGGTCGATGGCGCGGAAGCTTTCGGCTGATTCGCGTGCGGCGCGCCATTCGCCGGCGATCAGCAACGGCTGGACATCCATCTCAGCGCCCCGGGCGGTTGGCGACGGCGGCACGGATCTCGCGCAACGCGGCTTCGCGCTCGGCGCCTTCCAGCACGAGGCGCGGCGCGCGCACGCGCTCGCTGCCCAGGCCCACCACTTCCTGCGCGAGTTTGATCAGCTGCACGAACTTGGGCACGGTGTCCATGCGCAGCGTCGGCAGGAACCAGGCGTAGAGGTCGGCGGTGTTTTCCACACCGCCCGGCTGGCTGGCGCGCTCGAACAACTGCACCGATTCCCGCGGGAACGCGTTGACCATGCCGGCGATCCAGCCGGTTGCACCCATCTGCAGGCTCTCCACGATGATGTCGTCGACGCCGACCAGGATCTCCAGGCGATCGCCGAGCAGCGCCTTGAGGCCGGCGATGCGACGCACGTCGCCGGAGGATTCCTTCACCGCCTGCACGTTGGGGTGGTCGGCCGCCAGCGCCGCCAGCTGCGCGGGCGAGAAGTCGGTCTTGTAGGCCAGCGGATTGTTGTAGATCATGCACGGCAGATCGGTGGCCGCGATCACCGCCGAGACGTGCGCGCCCATTTCACGCCAGTCGGTGGAATACACGTACGGCGGCAGCACCATCAGCCCGGCGCAGCCGGCCGCCTTGGCCGCGCGCGCCAGTTGCACGGCCTCGCCGGTGGACAGCGCGGCGATGCCGGGGACAACCGGCGCGCCGTCCGATGCCTCGACCAGGGTGCGCATGATCGCGACCTTCTCGTCGAAACTCAGCGTGGCGCCTTCGCCCAGCGAGCCCAGCGGCACAATGCCGGTGCAGCCGGCGTCAAGCATGATGCGAGCGTGCTTGGCGAGGAAGGCGTGGTCGACCTTGCCATCGACCGCGAAAGGCGTGGTGATGGCAGGAATGACGCCACGCCAGATGGACTGCTTGCTCATGCGGAAAAGCCTCGTTGGTAGTCAGGGGGTAGACGGATCGCCGGTGGCCAGCGTGGCCAGCCGTGCGGGAAACAGCGGCGGACGGGTGCCGCCGTGCGGGAAACGGTCGAGTTCGGCCAATGTCGTGCCGCAGATGCGGCCCTGGCATGCGCCCATGCCGCAGCGCGTGGCGAGCCTGGCGGCGCGAGCGTCGGTGAAGCCGTCCAGCGCCGCGAGCGTCACGTCTTCGCAGCGGCAGATGATGGTGTCGGCGCCGGCCAGCGTGCGCGTGCGCGCATCGAGCGCGAAGTGCTGCGCCAGCAGGTCCGCAAAGCGGCGTGCGCGTTGGCGCGAAGGGAGCAGGGCAGTTGCTGCTGCCGGGAATCCAGCCGCGGCATGGCCGGCCATGCTGCCCTCGATGCGTGCAGCGGCAAGCCCGGCGATGCCGCACGACTCACCCGCTGCGTACACATTCGCGGTACTGGTGCGCAGCAAGGTGTCCACCCGCACGCAGGGGTGGATCCGGGTGTGATCCAGCGCGCAGCCGAGCATGCTGGCCAGCTCGACGTTGGGTACCAGGCCGTAGCCGACGGCGAGCAAGTCGCAGGGGATGTGCAATGGACCGTGCGGATCATCGACGTCGACACCGCATAGCGCGTCGCGGCCATGCGCCATGCGGACGAACGAGCCGCAGCGATAGGGAATGCCGGCCAGTCGCGTGCGCAGAACCGCGGCCTGCGCCGCGCGCGCCGGCCAGCGCCACAGCTGCATCGCAAATGCGGCTACCGCCGCCGCCGGAGCCTGCTCGCAGATGCCGAGCACGCGAGCGCCATGCCGACGCAACGTGGCGGCGGCGGCCAGCAGCAGCGGACCGCTTCCCGCCACCACGACGCGCTTGCCGCGGACAGGCCAGCCCTGCTTGGCCAGCGCCTGGATGCCTCCGGCACCCGTCACGCCAGGCAGGGTCCAGCCCGGAAACGGCAAGAGCAGTTCGCGCGCGCCGGTCGCCAGCACCATCGAACCGCAGGACAGTCGAACCGCTGCGCGCGGCGTTTCCACCAGCAGCGTTCGATGGTCGGCGGATATCACCTGATGCTGTGGCAGCCATTCCACGTGCCCGCGGGTACGGGCAAGCAGGTCGAAGGCTATCCGTGCAGGCCGTGGCGTGCCGTGGAGCACGTCGTGGCGCCAGACCTGGCCGCCATGACGGGCCTGCGCGTCGAGCAGGCCGACCCGTGCACCATGACTGGCGGCGGCCCGCGCTGCCGCCAGCCCCGCCGGGCCGGCGCCGACGACCAGCACGTCGTAGCGCTCAGTCATCGGTGCTCACCTGCATGCCCTCCCGCGCCGGCGTCATGCACGCGCGCTGATGGGGCGTGTCGTCGATCCGCACGCGACATTCGAAGCACACGCCCATGCCGCACACCGCTGCGCGCGGCTCGCCGCGCACCGAACGCCGGAAGCGGGCCGCGGCGACGCTGGCCACCGCGGCAGCCACGCTGCTGCCGGCCGGTACGGCGACCGGCTCGCCATCCACGCTGAGCCGCACGGTGCCGGCCGCGCTCATGCGAGCGCTCTCGCCGGCGCGTAGGGCGCCGGGTCGATGGCCGGTGGACGTCCCTGCAACAGGTCGAGCATCAACCGGGCGCTGCCCAGCGCGGTGGTGACGCCCAGTCCCTCGTGGCCGGCGGCGACCCACAGGTCGGTGCTGTCCGGAACGGCGCCGAGATAGGGACGTCCATCCGGCGTGGTGGGGCGGAACCCGGTCCAGGCGCGGATCGCCTGCAGCCCGCGCAGGGCCGGCATGAAGTCGAAAGCGCGCTGCAGCATGCGCTGCAGCATCGGTCCGGAGACGGCCGGATCGGTCACGTCGAATTCGCGCGAGGAGCCGATCAGGATCTGCCCGGTTGGACGCGGCTGCACGTTGAAGGCGACGCTGCTGCCGGCCGTGCCGTGCGCGCTGCTGGCGTAGCCCAGTTCGAGCACCTGGTGATGCAGCAGCCCTGGATAGCGGTCGGTGATGAGCAGGTGCCCCTTGCGCGGGCGCAGCGGCAGTTGCGGCAGCAGTTCGGGCAGCGCGCAACCGGTGGCGACCAGGGTCGGGCCGGCCAGCACGGTGCCGTCGTCCAGCGTCACCGTGGCCCTGCCCAACCGGCGCACGGCGCGGCCGGCATACAGACTTGCGCCGCGTTGCCGGGCGCGACGCACCAGGTGCAGCGCCACCCGCGGCGGATACACCACGGCCTCGCGCGGCGCCAGCATGCCGCCGCACAGGCCGGGCGCCAGTGCCGGTTCGAGCCGATACAGTGCCTGCGCGTCGACGGCCTCCGCTTCGCCGCCGGAGGCTTCGAGCCGTGCGACGCGCTGCGCGATGCCTGCGGCTTCGGTTTCGTTGCGGGCAACCCACAAGGTGCCGCAGCGGCTGAATTCGGCTTCGGCGAGATCGGCATGATCCTCCCAGCGGCGCAGCGAATATCGCGCCAGCGCGAGTTCGGCGGGATCGTCGTCCATCGCCACGAGATGGCCCATTCCGCATGCGGTGGCACCGCCGCCGATGGGGCCAGGTTCCACGATGGCGACACGAAGACCGGCCGTCGCTGCCTCATCGGCGCAGCTGGCGCCGACGATGCCGGCGCCGACAACGATGAGGTCGTAGTGGCTCATTACGCACTGCTGCCCCAGGCAAACGGGTCGTTGTCGTCGATCAGCAGCGTCGACCGCGCTGTGACGTGCGCCGTCCCGGTGATCTGCGGCAGCACGCCTCGCCCGTCCGTCGTGTAGCGCGCTTCGAACACGCTCCCGAGGATGCTTTCCTGTCGCCAGAGTTGCCCGGGCGCCAGCTTGCCGTCGGCGGCAAGGCAGGCCAGCTTGGCACTGGTGCCGGTGCCGCAGGGCGAACGGTCGTACTCCATGCCGGGGCAGAGCACGAAGTTGCGCGCGTCGACGCCCGGGGTGGCGGATGGAGCATTGATCTCGATATGGTCGATCTCGTCGCCGTTTGCGCCGCGGATGGCTGCGGCCTCCAGCGTGTGGCGGATGGCTTCGGCGTAGGCCGCCAGCGCGCGTTGATGGCGAAGCTCCAGCGGCAAGGGCGTATCGCGGGTGATGAAGAACCAGTTGCCGCCCCAGGCGACATCGCCACGCACCGTGCCATAGCCCGGCACGTCGATGCGCAAGTCGGCCGCGTGCCGGTGGCTTCTGACATTGTCCAGGGAAACACGCCCGTCCTCGTGCAGCTCCACCCCGACCTTGCCCACGGGAGTGTCCAGGTAGTGCCTGCCGGGGGCGATTTGGCCCAGATGCGCCAACGTGCGGACGACCCCGATGGTGCCGTGCCCGCACATGCCGAGGTAGCCGACGTTGTTGAAGAAGATCACGCCGGTGCATGCGTCGGCGCTTTGCGCGGGGCGCAGCAGGGCGCCCACCATGGCGCTCGAGCCGCGCGGCTCGCAGGTCACCGCGCGTCGCCACGCGTCGTGGTTGTCGCGAAAACGCTGGCGTTGTTCGCTCAGGCTGCCCTCGCCCAGGCAGGGCAGTCCGCCGAGGACGACGCGGGTCGGCTCGCCGCCGGTGTGCGAATCGATGACGTGGATGGTGTGCATGT
Source organism: Rhodanobacter sp. UC4443_H10 (assembly GCF_052978325.1). NCBI lineage: Bacteria > Pseudomonadati > Pseudomonadota > Gammaproteobacteria > Lysobacterales > Rhodanobacteraceae > Rhodanobacter > Rhodanobacter sp. UC4443_H10. The sequence continues at coordinate 3,210,115 of NZ_CM129668.1, forward strand.
GCTCATGTTCGCGGCACCCCATCGGAGCGTCTAGGCAAGTCCAGCGCCACGCCATGCGGAATTGAGCACAATTGATGCGCGGCGAACAACTGCTTGCTACTGTCCAGAGCGTCATCGCACAACCTCTCGATCACGACTCGGGGAGTACGACGTATGGACGTTAAGATTCCTGCGGGCGAACTGCAGACACTGTTCGATGTCCTTCCGGATGCGGTGTTCTTCGTGAAAGATCGTCTCGGCCGCTATACGCACGCCAACATGACCTTGGTGCGGCGGCTGGGCCTCAAGCGACGCGACGAGGTGATCGGCCACGCCGTGACCGAGCTGTTTCCGCGCGTGCTGGGGGTCTCCTATGCATCGCAGGACAGCCGCGTTCTGGCCGGCGAGGCGATCGAGAACCAGCTGGAGGTGCACATACTCCCCAATCGCGTGCCGGGATGGTGCCTCACCTGCAAGTATCCGTTCCGTTCGCGCGGCGAAGTGTGTGGCGTGATCGGCATATCGCGGGATCTGCGCAAGCCTGACGGGCGGCACCCGACCTACGCACGCCTCATCCATGTGATGGAGTACATGCAGGCCCACTATGCGGAGAATGTGCGCGTGGCCACCCTGGCCGAGCTCGCGCAGGTTTCGGTGGCCCAGCTCGAGCGGCATTTCCGACGGGTGTTCCAGATCACGCCGCAGCAGGCCATGACCAAGCTGCGCATCGAAGCGGCGATGCAGATGCTGCCTGGCAAGGACAGTGTGGCAACCGTGGGGCTGGCGTGCGGCTTCACCGACCAGAGCGCTTTCGCGCGACAGTTCAAGGCGACTGTGGGCATGACCCCGCGCGCGTACCGCGCCCTGCGCGGCGGCGATCGCGCGTAGGCAGATCGGCACCGGCCGGTTTCGAGCGGCGGCATGCCGCATTGGCAGTTGTGCCGAACTCAGCGTGCGGACGACCGAAACCGATCAAGACGTGCCCACGCGACGTCTACATCATGAGGCCGGGTTCTTGGTGCGGCCATCGCTTTCGATCAATCGCCGTTGCGATGAACGGCGTCGAGGTGGGGCCCGTCCGGCAGCGGTCGGATGGGGGGAGGGCGACAGGGGGAGCAAGTCGCCATAAGCCGAATCGAAGGGCTCCAGAAACGGCAACCGCCGCCGGGCCGGCGCGTCCGTCCATGACGAATGCGGGGGCACGGCATTGGAATGATCTGGAGAAACTACTGATGAGCAAGCATGTGACGCGAGCGGCGTTGTGCCGTCGCAACGTCCTGGCCTTGGCCCTGTTCGCGGGGCTGGCCGTTTCCACCGGTGCGATCGGCCAAGCCACGACCGGCAGCATCTTCGGCCAGGCGCCGGTGGCGTCCGGCGAGACGGTTTCCGTGAGCAATGCCGCAGGCCTGACCCGCAGCGTGACGGTCGGCGCGCAGGGCCGCTACACCTTCGACAACCTGCCGCTGGGCACCTATACCGTCACCTTGATGAAGGATGGCGCGACGGTGGACTCGCGTTCGAACGTCACCCTGCGCGTGGGCGGCGGAACGGAAGTTTCCTTCGTGGCGCCAGGCGTGAAGAATCTCGATGTGGTCACCGTGAGCGCCAACTCGCTGCCTGCCATCGACGTTACCGGCGTCGACTCGCGCACGGTGATCACCGCCGAGCAACTGGCCAGGCTGCCGTTGGCGCGCAGTGCCGAGGCCATTGCGCTGCTCGCACCGGGCGTGGTCGAAGGCAGCGGCTATTTTGACGGCCCTACCGGCGGCTCGGTGATTTCCTTCGGCGGCTCCTCGGTCACCGAGAACGCCTATTACATCAATGGATTCAACACGACCGACCCCTTGAGCAACTTCGGCGGCTTTGCGTTGCCCTACGGATCGATCGACCAGCAGGAAATTCTCAGTGGTGGCTACGGCGCCGCCTACGGACGCTCCGATGGCGGCGTGATCAGTCAGGTCGGCAAGCGAGGCACCAACGCCTGGCACTTCGGTGGCCAGGTGTTGTGGACGCCCGCATTCGCCCGCGGCGACCAGAAGGACATCTATTTCGTCAGCGGCTCAGACAAGGGCAAGTTGTATGACCGCAACGCCCAGGACAAGTCGTGGACCACGGTGGCCAGTGCCTACGCCGGTGGCCCGCTGATCGAGGACAAGCTGTTCCTGTTTGCCTCGGTGGAGGCCGAGCGGCGACAAGGCAACAGCATCGGCAGCACCGATTCGCCGTATGACACCAGGTACCGCAATGATTACCCCAAGTGGTACGCCAAGCTCGACTGGAACATCAACGACAGCAATATCCTGGAGCTGACGGGTGCTTCCACCAAGCGCTCCTATTCGGCGGACCGCCTCGCATACGACTACGACACCGGCAAGACGGGCGCCCTTGCCAACCGCGCCATCCCCACCAAGACCGGCGCGGATCTCTATGTCGCAAAGTTCACCAGCTACCTCACCGACGACCTGACCTTGTCGGCCATGTACGGGCGCATGGACGGTACCTACTTCAACCAGGTGACCAATCTGTACCCGGACATCGCACGCCTCTACAGCGCCAGCAAGCAGAACCCGGCGCTGAACGGCGGCACGACCATCATCAGCCCGCAGACTCTGGGCGCGGTTGACGATCCGACCCATACATCGCGCAATACCAACCTGCGTCTCGATCTGAGCTATCGACTCGGCAGCCATACCCTTTCGGCTGGTATCGACAACCAGACCATCGAGGACAACAACGACGGCAACAGGATGGCCGATCCGGGCTATGCCTGGGAGTACAACAAGGGCGCCGCGGGCACCCCGATCATCGGTGTGCCCGGCGCTGATCCGTACGTTGCTGCACCGGGTACCTACCCGGGTGGCGCAACCGGCTACTACGTGGCGAAGTACCGCCGCTACGGCGGTGGTTCGGTACGCGTGGAACAGCGTGCGCAATACATCGAAGACAGCTGGCAGGTCAGCGACCGCTGGTTGTTCAAGCTGGGCCTGCGCAACGATCAGTTCACTAACTACAACCCGGACGGTCAGGCCTATCTGCGCCTGACCAAGCCGCAATGGGCGCCGCGCGTGGGCTTCAGCTGGGACGTCAATGGCGATTCCAGCTTCAAGGTCTACGGCAACGCCGGCCGCTATTTCCTCGCGCTGCCCGCTACCGTGGCGATGCGCCAGGCCGGCGCGCCGCTGTACACGCGTGAATATTTCACCTACACCGGCATCGATTCCAACGGCCAGCCGACCGGGCTCACGCCGATTGATACCAGTCGTGGCCCGGGGGCACCGATCTCGGCCAACCGCGAGTATGGTCAGTCGCACGACCCCAAGATGGTGACGGCCACCAATCTGAAGTCGGAGTACCAGGACGAGTTCATCGTGGGATTCGACAAGAAACTCGGTGATACCTGGGTCTACGGTGCCAAGGCTAGTTACCGGAACCTGCGCACCGCCATCGACGATTACAGCGATTCCGGCGCCATCGCGGCCAAGATGGATCGCATGGGCATCGACCCCGGTACCTATGACGCCAACCTGATTTCCGGCGCCTATCTGTTCAACCCGGGGCGCACCAATATTCTCAAGGTACAGAAGTACGACGGCAGCTACTACTCGGTGCCGATGACCACGGCGGATTTCGGTTTCTCGTCCGGAATCAAGCGTCATTACTACGGACTGGAGTTGTTCCTCGAGCATCCGTTTGACGGCAAGTGGTTCGGCAAGGTCGACTACCTGTTCTCGCGCAACTACGGCAACAGCGAGGGCCAGGTGCGTTCGGATATCGGTCAGGTGGACGTATCCGCCACGGTGGACTGGGATTACGCGCAGGTCATGGAGTACGCCAACGGCGAACTCTCCAACAGCCGTCGCCATCAGATCAAGGCGTATGGCTCCTACCAGCTGACGCCTGAGTGGATGTTGTCCGGCAACCTGGCCATCATTTCCGGTGCGCCGCGCAGTTGTCTTGGCATGTACGGCCTGGACGAGACCAACCCGGGACTTGGCTACGGCGCCTATTACCACTGGTGTGCCGGCAAGGTGTCGCGACCGGGCGACGCCGGCCACAACCCGTGGCAGTACACCGTCAGCCTGAGCGCCGAATACCGACCCTTGTGGGCCGACAAGAAGCTGGGCTTCAACGTGATGGTCTACAACTTGCTCAACAATCGGGTAACCACGCAGACCGACCCGTTCTACGGCGCGACCGGTGGCGAATACACCACCTACCGCATGGCAGTATCCCAGTCCCAGCCTCGTTACGTGCGCCTTGGCGTCAGTTACGACTTCTGACGGCGCGTGGCGCCGGCAGCATGGCTTGGCGGTATCGACAGGCCCGGCGCGTCGGACACTCCTCGGGAGCCCATGGAAAGGCGCTCCCGACACTCACGGTACGAAATGCACGTCAAGCGCGGGTTGCCGCGACAGGCCACCCGGCCCGGAGACTTTCCCCGAGGCTAAGCCGGCACAGGATGTGCCGGCTTCTTTTTCCGGTCGCGCGACGCTGCAGCCGCTCCTACAGCAACGGATCGAACAGCCGCGCCACGTGCATCGCGACGCGGCGAAGATACGACGCGTCGCGATACTCGCGCTCGTCGATCGCCACGGCACGGCTGAAGTCCGTGCGCAGCATCGCTTCGACTTCGCCGGCGAACGCCCGGTCGACGACCAGCGCGCCGACTTCGAAGTTGAGTCGGAACGAGCGGCTGTCCAGATTCAGGCTGCCGATCGCGGCGGCATCGTCATCGATCAGCAGCGCCTTCTGGTGCAGGAAGCCCGGCTGGTAGCGGAACATGCCGATGCCGGCGCGCACCGCGTGGTAGGCATGCAGGGTGGAGGCGAGGAACACGGTGTGGTGATCCGGTCGCGACGGGATCAGCACGCGCACATCGACCCCGCGCAGCACCGCCAGCTGCAAAGCCGCGCGCACCGCGTGGTCGGGCACGAAGTACGGCGTGCTCAGCCACAGTCGCCGGCGTGCGGCGTGGATCGCCGCGGTGAAGAACAGCGAGCCGGTTTCCAGGCGGTCGGCGGGCCCGGCCGCGACCACCAGCGCGCTGGCGCGGCCTTCTTCCTGCGGTGCGTCCAGCAGCGGCGGCAGTTGCCCGGTGATCCATTGCCAGTCGTCGGCGAACACCTGTTGCAGGTCGGCCACCGCCGGCCCGCACAGTTCCAGCATGGTGTCGCGCCACGGCGACAGCGGCGGCTTGCGACCCAGGTATTCATCGCCGGCGTTGAGGCCGCCGACGAAGCCGCGTGCGCCGTCGACCACCACGATCTTGCGATGGTTGCGGAAGTTGAGCTGGAAGCGGTTGCGCAGGCGATGCGTGGCGAAGCGGTGGATCGCCACGCCGCCCTCGCGCAGCGCCTGCACGTAGCGGCGCGGCAGCGCATGGCTGCCGACGCCGTCGAACAGCACGCACACTTGCACGCCGGCGGCCGCGCGCTGCAGCAGCACCTGCTGCAGGCGCCGGCCCAGCGCGTCGTCGTGGATCACGAAAAACTGCACCAGCAGACAATGCTCGGCCGTTGCCATCGCGGCCAGCATCGCCGCGAAGGTGCCTTCGCCGTCGATCAGCAGGCGCAGGCGATGGCCGCTGCGGAACGGCCGCCGCTGCAGCGCGCTGATCGCGGCGAAGCGTGCGCAGGCCGGCTCGACGGTCGCGGCTTCCGTGTTCGCCGTCACCGGCTGCGACGTCGGCGCGCCGTGGCCGGCGTGGTAGCCGAAGAACCGGCTGGAGCCCAGGTAGAGATAGGGCAGCAAGGTCACGTACGGCAGCAGCAACAGGCCCAGCATCCAGCCGATCGCACCCTGCGGCGTGCGCGCGTGGCGGATCGCGTGCAAGGCCGACAGCGCGCCGAGCAGATGCAGTGCGACGATGCAGGCGGTGAGGACGCTGGCAGTCATGGTGACGGCCGCGCCGGTTCAGCCGGCCAGGATCTGGTCGGCCAGGTTGCGGGCCTGCTGGCGGATTTCCGGCATCGCGGTGGATTCCCACAAGGTGCCGCGCAGCAGGCTGCCGATGGCGAACAGGTGCGGCCACGGCTGGCCGTCATGATGCAGGCGGCCATCGCGGCTGGCCACCAGGCCGAGGCCGAGCGGATCGCCGGTGACGTGGGCATTGGTGAGCAACTGGCGCACCAGTCGATGACGGCTGTGCCGCACGTCGGTGGCCAGCCCGGTGGTCTGGATCGCCAGGTCGGCGTGCTGTACCTCGCTGTGCCCGGCGTGCCGGAACTGCAACTGCAGGCCCTGACCGCTCGGCTCAGCGGCCTGCAGGCGGCCGCGTCGGCGCTGCAGGCGACCTTGCTGTTCGAGCGCGACGATGGCCTCGTGCACCTGCGGCGGCATGCGGTGGCGCGCACGTTCCCACGCCCAGCGGGCATGCCGCATGAAGCGCGCGCGCTGCTCGGGCGGCAGCTCGCCCCACAGGTCCGGCAGGTGTGGGCGCAGACTGTCGACGACAGTGCGCCACTCGATGCCATGCGGCGCGATCGCTTCCCGCAACAGGTGCATCCAGCGGCGGATCTCCGGTCCGTCGCGCATGGCATCCACCAGCTCGGCGCTGTCGCCGGCAGGCGTGCCGGCATGGGCCAGGTGCGCCTCGGGCAGCAGGCCATGGCGCGAGGTGGCGACGAAGGCGGTGTGTGGCCAGCGCGCGGAGAGTTCCAGCAACACGTCGACCGCGGTGAGCCCCAGGCCGATCACCGCCACGGTACGCGGTGGCGGCACCGCGTCGAGCTGCGCCAGCCAGGGCCACGGGTCGACGATGTAGCGACCGCTGTCCAGCGCGGCCGCGCTCACGCCCTTCAGCGGCTGCGGCGGCAGTGCACCCAGCGCCAGCACGGCGGCATCGGCGCGATGGCTGCGTTCGCCGTGGATCACGGTGACGCCGTCGCGTTCGGGCACCAGCGCATCGACCTCGAACGGCACCACGTTGACGTGATGATGGCCGCGCGCCATGCCCTGCTGCAGTGCGCGGGCCACCTCGGCCTCCAGGTAGTCGCCGTAGCGCCGGCGCGGCAGGAAATCGGTGCCGCCGATCGCCGGGTCGTCGCGCTGCACGAAATCCAGGAAGCCCTGCGGCTTGCCGGCGAACATGCCCATCGACGCGGCGCGCACGTTCAGCAGGTGGCGCTCCGAGCCGGTGCCGTAGGCCACGCCGCGCACCGATTCGCCGGCGCCGGTGAACCAGTCCAGTTGCAGCGGCTGCGGCGGCTCGCGCTCCAGCAGCTCACTGAGCAGGCTGGCGGCCGCGGCGCCGCCGCCGATGATGGCGACCCGTCGAAACATGCGGTTTTCCTGTTCCCCTGGCGTGGCGTCGGTCAGGCCGGCCAGTGCCCGGCCACGGCGCAGTCGGTGGCCCGCGCGGTCAACGGCCCGGCGGGTGCGGTCTGCTCGTACGCCTGATAGTGGTTCAGTTCGCCGCCGTAGACGTGCAGGGTGAGCGCGGTCTCGTGCTGGGACAGATTGCGGCAGCGGTGCACGTGATTGGGGTCGCCCTCGAACCAGATGCCGTCGCCGGGGCCGAGCCAGTCGCGGCCCAGCGCGCGCAAGGTGCCCGAGCCCGGGTCGCGGCGCCACGACTGCACTTCCAGCGCACCGACCAGGGCCAGCTCCAGCCCCCACAGGCCGGCATGATCGTGCACCGGCGTGCAATGGTTTGCCGGCCACGCCATCACCAGCATGCTGACCGGCGGCTGGTTGCGCTGCGCCAGCTGCCAGCGACCGAGGCCTTGCCCGCGCCGCGGCAGGCGCGCCAGCCGCGCAGCGATCGCCGCGTTGTCGCGGTGCACCAGCTGCCCCAGCTCGCGTGCCATCGAAGCCAGGTCCGGGTGCGCCACGCTTGCGTGCTCCAGCGCGATCTCGCGCAACAGCTTCAAGGTTCGCCGTGGTCTGCCCATGCGGGCCTCCCAGCAGGATAAAGGGGCGCCAGTGGATCATGCGCCCGGTTAAAGTGGCGTAAGCCGGCCGGGGCGACAGGTGGCTCCCGGGCTTCCCCGCCGTCCTGCCGGCCAATCCGGCTGAGCGTGGCCGCGCAGCGGCGAAGTCGGAGCCCTCGCCACAGACGATCTTCGACTCCGCCGCTGCGCGGCTGCGCCCAGCGTGATCGGTGCGTACCGGGCGGGCGGGTCCGGCCGCCGCGGTCAGCCGCGCAGGGTGAACGTGACCGGCACGCTGGCCCAGGCGCGCGTCGCGTGCCCGTTGACGATGGCCGGCTGGAAGCGCCAGTGCGCCAGGACCTGCTCGCGGGCGCTGCGGTCGAGTTCCGCGTGGCCGCTGCTGCGCAGCACGCCGACTTCGAGCGGCTTGCCGGTCTCGTCCACCAGGACGCGCAGCACCACCGTACCCTCCAGATGCCCGCGCAAGGCATGCGCCGGGTAAGTGATGGGGTGGGCCAGGTAGGCGAGGCTGGCTTCGACCGCGGCGACGGGTGCCGGGGTGCCGCTGTCCGTTGCCGCAGCCGGCGCCGCGTCTTGCACGGGCGCGGCGAGCTGGCCGTCGGCGACCGGCATCGACGGTACACGGGCCACCACCGGATGCGGCATCACCTGCGGCGTGGGCAGCGCCTGGGGCAGCGGCTTGAGTTCCACCGGCGGCGGTGCCGGCGGCTGCGGGGACGGCGATATCAGGCGCACCAGCGCCGGCGGCGGGACGAGTCGGGGCAGGGTCGGCAGCGACACCGGCAGCGGCCGTGCGGCGATCAGGATCACGGCAAGGTTCAGTGCGATGGCCGCACTGAGCGCGGCGATGCGGGCGGGTTCCGGGCGGGCTTGGGCAAGCGGCAGGCTGATGGAAGACATGACGACCTCCTGGCTGCATGGCGGGAGCGGCAGCCACGCGGCTCGCGCCGGGGGATCGTGCTGTCGCGCCTGCAGCCTATGCCTGTTGCGCCGACGCGCGCAAGTGGACGGCTGGACGTCCATCTGCCGCCAGGCCTCGCGTACGGCGATCGGCGAACGACGCAGGTGGCATCGGGCGCAACCTCTGCGACAATCGTCCCGCGGCGACGGGCCGATTCCACGGGAGCCAAGGCATGCGCATGAACATCTGGTGGGCCGCGGGTCTGCTGGCGGCGGCGTCGATGCTGTCGGTATCGACGGCGCGGGCGGGCGACATCTCGTGCAAGATGACGTTCCAGCTGTCCGGCTGGTCGGTGTTCTACAAGACTGCCAAGGGCACCGGCACGGTCCGTTGCAGCAACGGCCAGAGCCTGCAGGTGAAGCTGCGCGCCAAGGGCGGCGGGCTGACCTTCGGCAAGACGAAGATCACCGACGGCATCGGCAAGTTCACTGGCGTCAGCAACGTGCGCGACGTGCTGGGCCACTATGCCGAAGCGGTGGCGCACGCAGGCGCGGAGAAGTCGGCGGCGGCGCAGGTGCTGACCAAGGGCAATGTCTCGCTGGCGCTCAGCGGCAAGGGCGAGGGCTGGAACCTCGGCGTGGCGTTCGGCGCGTTCATCATCGAATAGCGACACCGCGCGTGCGACCCTGTGCCAAGGCATGCAGGGGCGCACGTGCGCGATCAAGGTGTGTCGGCGCACCCCGCGCCACCGGAGGTTTCCGATGTCCGCCACGTCCGGCGCAGTCATTCCCAGCTACAGCTTCGGCGACGAGCTGGCCAGCAGCATCATCCACGGGCTGGGCATCGTGCTCAGCATCGCCGGGCTGGCCACCCTGGTCGCGTTCGCGGCGCTGCACGGCAATGCAGTGGCGGTGGTCGCCTGCGCGGTGTTCGGCGCATCGCTGGTGCTGCTGTACACCGCCTCCACGCTCTACCACTCGATCCCCGCGGCGGGTGCCAAGCCCACCCTGCGCGCACTCGACCACATCGCTATCTACGTGCTGATCGCCGGCACCTACACGCCGTTTACCCTGATCGCCCTGCCGGCCACATGGGGCTGGAGCCTGTTCGCGGCGGTATGGGCGCTGGCGCTGGCCGGCAGCGCGCTGGAGCTGGGCCTGCTCAAGCGCTACCACAAGCTGGCGGTGCTGCTGTACGTGGGCATGGGCTGGATCGGGATGGTCGCGTTCAAGCCGCTCAGCGAACACCTGCAGGCCGGCGGCACCGCGCTGCTGCTGGCCGGCGGGCTGGCCTACACGCTGGGCGTGCCGTTCTACCTGTGGCGGCGGCTGCCGTTTCACCACGCGCTCTGGCACCTGTTCGTGCTGACCGGCAGCGTGCTGCATTTCCTTGCGGTGTTGCTGTACGTGATCCCCGGCCCGCAGCGCTGAGAGGCGTGTTCAGCCCAGCAGCATGGCCAGGCCGAACAGGCCGACCATCAGGAACGACAGCACCAGCTTGAGCAGCGTGCCGAACAGGAGCCCGAGCCAGGTACCCACGCCCACGTGGGTCGCGCGCAGCACGCTGTTGCCCGAGGACAACTCGCCCAGCAGCGCCCCCACGAACGGCCCCAGGACCAGGCCGGGGATGCCGAAGAACATGCCCACCACGGTGCCGATGCCGGCGCCCCACAACGCGCGCCGGCTGGCGCCGACGCGCTTGGCGCCCAGCGCGCTGGCGACGAAATCGACGACCACCCCGACCGCGCCGATCGCGCCGATGGCCAGCAGCCACCACAGCCCGAGATGGCGGTAGCCATCCACCGCCGCCGCCAGCCAGATCCCGCCGAACACCATCGGAATGCCCGGCAGCACCGGCAACACCGAGCCGGCCAGACCGCCGAGCATCAGCAGGGCGGCGAGGATGTAGAGGGCAATGTCCATCGCGGAGTTCCGTTGGCGCGGTCACGCGGGAGTCACGGCCGCACGGCCATGGGGGTGGGGACACTATGGCATGCAACCGCGCGCCGTTCGCACCATTCGCGGCCGTGGCCGGTCATCGGCGAACTGCAGGAACGCACCGTGTGCGCGATGCTTGCTTTTACGTGACGACCAGGTTGCGCACAGGGTGCGCTCCCGCAGCTATTTCTCGACGAAGGCGCGTTCGACCACGTAATCGCCCGGCTCGCGCGTGCGCGGCGAAGCTTCGAAACCGCGGCCGTCGAGCAGGGTGCTGAGGTCGTCGAGCATGGCCGGGCTGCCGCACAGCATCACGCGGTCGGTTTTCGGGTTGAGCGGCGGCAGCCCGGTGGCCGCGCTCAGCGCGCCGTCGACGATCGCATCGGTGATGCGGCCGTGGTGGCGGAACGGCTCGCGCGTGACGGTGGGGTAGTAGATCAGCTTCTCGCGTACCAGCTCGCCCAGGTATTCGTGCTGCGGCAACTCGTGCTCCAGGTAGTGCGCGTAGGCGAGATCGTCGACGCGGCGCACGCCGTGGGCCAGCACGATCCGTTCGAAGCGCTCGTAGGTGTGCGGGTCGCGAATGATGCTGAGGAACGGCGCCAGGCCGGTGCCGGTGCCGAGCAGGTACAGGTTGCGGCCGGGCTTGAGGTCGCCGAGCACCAGCGTGCCGGTGGGCTTGCGCGTGACGATCAGCGGGTCGCCGGGCTTGAGGTGCTGCAGGCGCGAGGTCAGCGGGCCGTCGGCGACCTTGATCGAGAAGAACTCCAGGTGTTCCTCCCAGCTGGCGCTGGCGATGGAATAGGCGCGCATCAGCGGGCGGGTTTCCGCCTCCAGGCCGATCATCACGAACTGGCCGCTGTCGAAGCGGAAGCCGGGGTCGCGGGTGGTGCGGAAGCTGAACAGCGTGTCGTTCCAGTGCTGCACGTCGATCACGTGCTCGGTTGCCATGGCCACCATCAGGGGGTTTCTCGTCCGGGTGATCGGCGGCGCAGGGCGCCGGCCGTCGGGTTGCAGGAGGTCGTGGCCGCGGCCATGCAGCGGGGCGCGAAGCGCGCGGCGGTCAACCTGCAAGGATACGCCAGCACCCCGGTGATCGCCGAATCGGATTCCGTGACGGGTTGCCGCATCCCCCGTGCGGGCATCGTGTATCAGGTGATCGTAGGTCGCCGCCTACATCCTTGGCCTCCCGCGGATGGCAGCAGACGCGTTCTTGAACTACAGCCGCCGGCTGCGCATACTGCGACCGTTGCTCCGATCCGGCGGCGCCAGGCCGGACGGGAAGGAAGCCAGGGGGATTCCTAGGCACGCCGATCACGGCGCGGCGGGGTTTTCTTGAGGTCGACTTCGGGAGCTGATGATGCCGATCATGATCGGCCAATCCCAGGCAATCGTCGCGGTGCGCGCGCAGTTGCAGCGCTTTGCCGCCTGCGACGTGCAGGTGCTGATCGAGGGCGAAACCGGCACCGGCAAGGAAGTCGCCGCGCGCGAAATCCACTACGCCAGCGCTCGCCGGGATTTTCCCTTCGTGCCGGTCAATTGCGGCGCCATCCCGGACAGCCTGATCGAGAGCGAACTGTTCGGCCATGGCCGCGGCGCCTTCACCGACGCCAAGGTGGCCCAGCCCGGCCTGGTCGACCATGCGCGCGGCGGCACCCTGTTCCTGGATGAGGTCGATGCGCTCTCGGCCAAGGGCCAGGTGACCTTGCTGCGCTTCCTGCAGGACAGCGAGTACCGCCCGGTCGGCGGCGGTGCCATGCGCACTTCGGATGCGCGCATCATCGCCGCCACCAACAGCTGCCTGGCGCGGCAGGTGGAGGCCTGCCGCTTCCGGCGGGATCTGCAGTACCGGCTCAATGCGCTGTACCTGCAGTTGCCGCCGCTGCGCGAGCGAGAGGGAGACGTTGCCCTGTTGGCGCAGCATTTCCTGCACGCGGTGGCGATTCGCCTGCACGGCCCCTTCAAGCACTGGAGCGAGCCGGCGATGGCGGCGCTGCAGGCACATGCCTGGCCGGGCAACGTGCGCGAGCTGGACAACGTCGCGCTGCGTGCCTACATGTGCAGCGACGACGCCATCGTCGGCCTGACCGCGCTGGCCGCAGCCGATCCGGCCTTCATCGGTCCGCGACCGCAGCCGCGGCGGCGGGCGAACGAACCGGAGCTCGGCTTCCGCGTGGCCAAGACCCGTGCGATCCACCAGTTCGAGCACGACTACCTGGTGCAGCTGATGCAACGTGCCAGCGGCAACATCAGCGCCGCCGCGCGGCTGTCCGGCACCGAGCGTCGCCAGCTCGGCAAGCTGCTGGTCAAGCACGGCATCGGCATCAAGGCTTTCCGCACCCGCCAGTGAATTTCCGAGGCCGCCGCGGCCGCGGGTGCGCCGTTACCCATGGCGCGCGCGGAACGGGTCAGCACTGCCCCGGCATCGAGCCGCGGAATCGTTCGCGCCCACCTGCCGCGCCATTTTTCGTCCTCCGTTCCATGGCATGCCTGTTGCCAGTCCAGCGATGGACTGGCGCCGCGGGGAGGTGACGAATCCCGCCGAGCCGGCCCCGCGTCGCGATCGTGGCTTCCGGGCCGCGCAAGGCGCGCCACCTGGCCGGGGAGAACGAGATGGCAACGTCGAAAACCAGCAAGTCGAAAACCGCATCCAGCCGACCCCCTGCGCGGTCGGCATCGGCCCGTGCGCGCACCGCCGCGGCCAGCGGGGGACAAGGGCAGAACTGCGCGGTGATCAACCCCTACGCACTGGCCGAGCTGGTCGCCGGCCAGCCGATTCCGTGGAACGAGGTTCCCGATGTGCCCCGCGTGCTGGAACAGGTGCTGGCCACGCCCTACGAGGAGCTGTTCGATCCCAAGTTCGGCGGCCCGCTCTACATCGGCATGGCACTGGACGCGAACCTCAAGCTGGTGCCGCAGCGCTCGCCGCTGCTCGACCTGCCACCGCGCGGCGAAGGCAACGACGCCACCGGCGGTGGCCTGGAGAGCGTCGACCAGTACGCCACGCTGGCCGCGCTGGCCAGGGCGGGCGCGCTGAAATCCATCCTGGACTGGCCGATCCTGTGCGCCGACCTGTCGCGCTTCGCGCGACTGCAAGTGGTGCTGCGATTGCCGCCGGCGCTGCGCGACTCGCAGCTGGGCAACGCGCTGTCCGCCGACGTGGTGCGTGCGATCACCGTCGACACCCACCTCGTCAAGCAACTGGCCGTCACTGGCTGGACGCCGCCGGGCGCGCACTGGGCCGCATCGGGCGACTTCTTCAACGAGACTGCCGAGTTCTTCGATCCGGTGCAGGGCGCCGTGGCCAATTGCTATTACATCGCGGCGCTGTCGGCGGTGGCCTGGGCCACGCCGTTCCGGCTGGCGCACCAGACCCGCGCCACCGGCCCCAGCCAGGCGCAGTTCAACGACCAGATCAGTTTCTGCGAGCCCGACTCCGGTGGCACCCTGGACCGCGCGATCCAGGTGACCGAAGCGGTGCCGTTGACCGCGGGCGGCTACCCGATCTACTGCCGCTCCAGCGAAAGCGGCGAGAGCTGGCCGGCCATCTACGAGAAGGCCTACGCCAAGCTCAAGACCGGCACCGCCACCGACATGCCCGACATCACCCAGACCGCCTGGGGCGATTGCGTGTGGGCCACCGCCCAACTCAACGGCGGCACGCGTCACTACTACAACACCGCCGACCACAGCGCCGACGAGCTGTGGCAACTGCTGCGCTCCAACTGCCTGTCGTATCGCACCTTCAATCCGATGACGGCGTGGACTTACTCGACCGGCGATGCGGCGCCCGACCATGTCGACTACGCCAGCGCCCACGTGGTGGGCTCGCACTGCTACACCGTGCTCGGCTGGGCGTACGCCCGGTGCCGGCGCTGGATCGTGCTGCGCAACCCCTGGGGCAACACCGAGGCCACCGCCAGCGTGCTGGACGCCACCATCTCGATGTACGACGTGAGCTGGTGGCGGCCAATCACGCTGAAGACCACCGATGGCGTGTTCGCGATGGAGATCGGCGCGTTCAAGAAATACTTCGCCGGTTTCGGCACCGCCCATTGAACGCGCCGTGGCCGCCCTCCGCACCAGTCCGAAGCCTGCGCCGCATCTGCCCCGTGGCAAGCGGCGCGGGAGAAGCAACCGGGCAAACCGGGTGCAATCGTTCGCGCTGCGCCTCGGGGCCGGGTCAGTCCTGACCCGGTCGCAGCGCAGCCGGCGGGGCCGCGGCCCGGCGCCATGCCGTTTTCACGCCGGCGGCCACTGGCACACTCGTTGCCAGAGTCGACGCAGATGCGGGATGTCGCCATGACCAAGCCCTCGACTAGCGGGTCCCCGGCAAGCGATGACGACGAGATTCGCCATTCGGTGCTGGCGTATCTGCAGGATCACCCGCGCGCGGCAGACACCTTGCGCGGCGTCGTCAACTGGTGGTTGCCGCAGCAGCGCTACGAGAACAGCCGCCAGCGCATCGAACAGGTGCTGGCGGCGCTGGTGGCGGAGGGCCTGCTGCATCGCGACCGGCTCCCCGATGGCGAGGTGTTGTACGCGTTGAACGAGCACCGGCGACCGCCGCCGCATTGATCGCCACAGGGGTTTTCACTTTCGGAGGACCGATCCCATGCCATCTGCGCTCACCTATCCGGGCGTCTACATCGAGGAAATTCCCAGCGGCGTGCGCACCATCACGGGGGTGGCCACGTCGATCGCGGCGTTCGCCGGCTGGGCGCCGCGCGGGCCGACCGGGCGCGCCGCCCTGGTGCTCGGCTACGCCGACTTCGCGCGCCAGTTCGGCGGCATCGACAGCCGCAGCCTGCTCGGCTACGCGGTCAACCAGTTCTTCGCCAACGGCGGCCAGCAGGCTTACATCGTGCGCCTGGTCGACGCCAGCGCGAAGGCGGCCAAGGTCACCCTCGACGGCAAGCTGCTGCTTGCCGCGAGCAGCGAAGGTCTCTGGGCCAACGACTTCGCCGTGGTCATACGGAAATCGAGCTTCGACGCCAGCCGGTTCCGCCTGAGCGTGGTGAACTGGCAGCTCGACCCTGCCGGCGTGGCGGTGGAGACGTTCGACAACCTGTCGATGAGGGCCGACGACGCCCGCTTCGTCACCAGCGTGCTGGCCGCGCAGTCCGCCTACGTCACGGCTGCGGTGCAGGGTGGAGCCACCGATCCGCCCGCGGATACCGCGGCCGGCAACATTCCCGACGGCGCGAAGCTGGCCGGCGGCGCCGACGGCACGGTGCTGGCGCCGAACGACCCCGCGTTCGAGACCGCCCTGCTGCCGCTGTCCGGCACCGGTGGTCTGTACCAGCTCGATCGCGTCGACCTGTTCAACCTGCTGTGCGTGCCCGGCGAAACCGGTACCGGCACGATCTCCGCCTTGCAGAAATTCTGCCGCGATCGCCGCGCGTTCCTGATCGCCGACAGCGCCGATGGCACCACCTTCGACACGCAGAAGGACGGCCCCGGCGACATCACCGGCGACGACGCGATCAACGCCGCGTTCTACTACCCGTGGATCATCGCCGCCGATCCGCTGCAGCAAAACCGGCCGCGCGCGTTCCCGCCCAGCGGCTTCGTGGCCGGCATCTACGCGCGCACCGACGCAGCGCGCGGCGTGTGGAAGGCGCCCGCCGGCAGCGAGGCCAGCGTGACCGGCGCGCTCGGCGTCGGCACCGTGCTCACCGATGGCGAAAACGGCGTGCTCAATCCGCGGGCGATCAACTGCATCCGCAACTTCCCGGTCTACGGCACCGTGGT
This sequence comes from Rhodanobacter sp. UC4443_H10, assembly GCF_052978325.1. Classification (NCBI taxonomy): domain Bacteria; kingdom Pseudomonadati; phylum Pseudomonadota; class Gammaproteobacteria; order Lysobacterales; family Rhodanobacteraceae; genus Rhodanobacter; species Rhodanobacter sp. UC4443_H10. The sequence goes on from NZ_CM129668.1 coordinate 3,226,578, forward strand.
GTGGGGCGCACGCACCCTGCAGGGCAACGACGAACGCGGCTCGGAGTGGAAGTACGTGCCGGTGCGGCGCACCGCACTGTTCATCGAGGAGAGCCTGTATCGCGGCACCCAGTGGGTGGTGTTCGAGCCGAACGACGAACCGCTGTGGTCGCAGATCCGCCTCAACGTGGGCGCCTTCATGCAGAACCTGTTCCGCCAGGGCGCGTTCCAGGGCAGGACGCCGGCCGATGCGTACTTCGTCAAGTGCGACAAGGAAACCACCACGCAGAACGACATCAACCTCGGCATCGTCAACATCGTGGTCGGCTTCGCGCCGCTAAAGCCCGCCGAGTTCGTGGTCATCCAGCTGCAGCAGATGGCCGGCCAGATCCAGTCTTGAGGATATCTCCATGGCTCAGTTCAGCGTCAATGCGCAGCGCTTCGATCCGTACAAGAACTTCAAGTTCCGGGTGAAGTGGGATGGCCGCTACGTGGCCGGCGTCAGCAAGGTGTCGGGCCTGAAGCGCACCACCGAGGTGGTCAAGCACCGCGAGGGCGGCGACCCCAGCAGCACGCGCAAGTCGCCCGGGCGCACCGAGTACGAGGCGATCACCATCGAGCGCGGCGTCACCCACGACACCGAGTTCGAGAAGTGGGCGAACAAGGTGTGGAACTTCGGCGCCGGGCTCGGCGCGGAAGTCTCGCTGAAGGACTTCCGCAAGGACCTGATCCTCGAGGTCTACAACGAGGCCGGCCAGCTCGCGCTGGCGTACAAGCTGTACCGCTGCTGGGTCTCGGAGTACCAGGCGATGCCCGACCTGGACGCGAACGCGAACGCGGTGGCGATCCAGCACCTGAAGCTGGAGAACGAGGGCTGGGAGCGCGATGTCGGTGTGTCGGAGCCGGCCGAGCCGAGCTTCACCGTACCCGCCGGCTGAGCGCCATGCACACGCCCACCCCCGCGCAGCTGCTGCAGGTCTGGGAACGCGGGGGCGACCCGTCCGCCGCGGCACGCGGACTGTTGCTGCTCGGCTGCAGCTGCGACGAATACTCCGCCGAAACGCAGGCGGCCTTGCCGCTGGGCCGGCGCGATGCGCTGCTGCTCGAATTGCGCGAGCGCCTGTTCGGCGCCGCGATCGACGCGGTGGCGGCGTGCCCGCAATGCGCGGCCACGGTCGAGGCGACGTTCCGCTGCGATGACCTGCGGCTGCCGGATGCGGACGCCGCCGCCTCCACGCTGGAGCACGCCGCGCACGGCATCCGCGTGCAGTTCCGCCTGCCCGACAGCCGCGACCTGCTGGCGCTGGAAAGCTGCGGCGACGCCGGGGCTGCGCGCGCCATGCTGCTCGAACGTTGCGTGCTCGCCGCGCAGCATGGCGGCGAATCGCTCGAGCCTCGCGGTTTGCCGCACGAGATGCAGGCGCAGATCGCGCAGGCGATGGCGCAGGCCGATCCGCAGGCCGACCTGCAACTCGCGTTGCGCTGCCCGGACTGCGGCCACGAATGGCAACCGTTGTTCGACGTCGCCCGCTTCCTGTGGCAGGAGCTGCACGCCTGGGCGCTGCACATGCTGCGCGAGGTGGACACGCTGGCCGCCAGTTACCACTGGGCCGAGGCCGACATCCTCGCGCTGAGCCCACGCCGCCGCCAGGCCTACCTGGAGCTGTGCGCGCCATGAACGATTTCCTCGACCGGCTGGCGGCACGCGCGATCGGCAGCGAAACCACGCTGGCGCCACGGCTGCCGTCGCTGTTCGAACCGCTGCAGCGCGCGCCGGTCATGCCGCCGGCCGACGAGAGCGAGGCACCCGCGCGCGCTCGCGAGGCGAGCCCGGCAGTGCCGCCAGTGCCGGATGTCGCACCGCCACCGCGCGCGCCGACCCATGCGCGCGAGTCGATCGAGTCACGTGCCGCCCGCGTCGCGCCGGTGGAACGCCCGGCGTTGCCGACGACGGCAGGCACCGCCGCCGATGTACCGCACGCGCCGATGCCGTCGCCACCGCGCGCGGCCTCGCCGGTGCGCGCCATCGGCGCCGAACAGGCCAGCACGCCGCCCACGCCGGAACGTCCGGCGGTCACTCCTTCACTCGCCTTCCCGCGCCCGCCGCGCGTGGCGCGCACTCGCCGGGAAGCCGCATCGGCGCCCGCACCGAACGGCGTCTTGTTGGCCGCACCAGCGCCGGTGTTTGCCGCAACCGGCGCGGCATCCACGCGATCCGAACGCACCGTCGCCGCGCGGGTCGCTGCCGCGCGAGCCGAAGGCAAGGCCGATGCAGCGCGCGAGCCGGTGGTACACGTCAGCATCGGCCGGCTCGAAGTGCGCGCCGCGCCGGCGGCTGCCGCGCCGCCGCGTCGTCGCGACGGCCCGCAGCCCGGCAGCCTCGACGACTACCTGCGCCAGCGCGGCAAGGCCTCGCCATGAGCAACGTGCTGGCCATCGCCGCGACCACGCGCACGCTGCGCAACCTGCTGCTGGCGCAGATGCCCGTGCTGGATGCGGAACTGAGCGACCTGGAGGTGACCCTGCAGCCGCCCGACGTGGCGCGCAAGGGGATCAGCAAGGCGCAGCTCAACCTGTTCCTGTACCAGGTGGTCGCCAATGCCGCCTGGCGCAACCTCGACCTGCCGGGGCAAGTGCGTCCCGGCGAGACCGCGCCGCCGCCGCTCGCGCTGAACCTGCATTACGTGATCACCGCCTGGGGTCGCGGCGAGAACGACAACGACGCGCTCAGCCACCGCGTGCTCGCCGCCGCGATGAGCACCCTGCACGACCGCGGCGTGCTCGACGGCAACGACATCCGCAACGCGCTGCCGGACAACGACCTGGCCGGCCAGATCGAGCGCGTGCGCGTCACCCCGCTGCCGCAGAGTGTGGACGAGTTGTCCCGGCTGTGGACCGCGTTCCAGACCAACTACCGTGCCTCGGCCGTCTACGAGGCGGCGGTGGTGTTGATCGACAGCCAGGCGGCGATGCGCGCGCCGCTGCCGGTGCTGCGGCGCGGCCCGCAGGATCGCGGCGTGATCGCCACCGCGTCCGCCGCCGCGGTGCTGGACGCGCTCGACTACCCGCGCCATCAGGCTGCCGTGCGCCTTGGCGAGGACATCGTGCTGAACGGTCGCCAGCTCGCGACGGATCATGCGCTGGCCCGCTTCAGCAGCCTGCGCCTGGACGCGCCGATCGATCTCGCGCCGCAACCCGGCGACGCGGCCGGCACGTTGCGCGTGCATCTCGCCGACACCGCCGACGATGCCGACGCCGTCGCGCGCTGGGCGCCGGGCATCTACACCGTGGCCCTGCTGGCGCAGCCGCCGGGACTGCCGCCGCTGCTCAGCAACGAGCTGCCGCTGGTGCTGGCGCCGCGCATCACGCTCGGCTCGCTCGCCGCCGCGGCCGGCGACTTCGCCTTGAACCTGACCTGCACGCCGCGCATCCGCGACGGCCAGCGCGTGTTCCTGCTGTTCGGCGATCGCCTGCTGGCGCCGACCAGCCTCGGCAACCCGGCCGACACGCACCAGCCGACCGCGCTGGTCTTCCAGCTCACCGGCGTGGCCGCGGGCACGTACACCGTGCGCCTGCGCGTGGACGGCGCCGACAGCATCCCGGTCGACTTCAGCGGCAGCGTGCCCGCGTTCGCCGCGGACCAGCAGGTGGTCGTGTCATGAACGACTACGCGCCGTGGCTGGAAGCGAACGACCGCTACCTCGCCGGTGCGCTGGCCGAGCTGCGCGCGCGGCTGGAGCGCGCCGCGCAACGGCACGACACGCCGCCAGCGGCACCGGCGGCGGCCACCGCGCTGATGGAATCCGCGCCGGCGGTGAGCGCGCCGGCCGGGCCCAAGCATTCCTGGGTCGCGCGGATCTTCAGCGGCCAGCACGCACCGCCGCCGCTCGCAGCGGCGAATGCCGACGAACCGCCCGCCGCCCGACCGCTCGTCGCCGCGGTGCCGGACGACGGCGTGGCCGCTGCCGCACCGGACGACGACGAGGGCGGCCACACCCCGGCGCTGGCCGTGCTCGCGAACCGCCTCGACCTGTCCGCGTTCGAGCGCGACGTGCTCCTGCTGTGCATCGGCATGGAACTGGACACGCGTTTCCCCGCGCTGTGCGCGCAGGCCCAGCACGATCCGGCGCGGCCGTATCCCACCTTCGCGCTGGCCTTCGCCGTGCTCGATGCGCCGAACTGGGATGCGCTGTCGCCGCAGCGGCCGCTGCGCTACTGGCGCCTGCTCGAGATCCACCAGCCCGGCGCGCAGCCGCTGATCGGCGCGGCGCTCAGCGCCGACGAGCGCGTGGTGAATTTCGTCAAGGGCATGAACTACCTGGACGACCGGCTGACGCCGCTGCTCACCGCCTTGCCGCCGGCCACGCTGCCGCCGTCGCAGCAGGCGGTCGCCGATCAGCTGCTGGACAGCCTGCACCACGTGCCGCCGGGCGAGCCGCTGCCGCTGGTGCAACTGCTCGGCAGCGACAGCGTCAGCAAGCAGGCGATCGCGCAGGCCATTGCCGCCGCGTTCGGCGCGCAGGCCTATCGCCTGTCGGCCGAGCTGCTGCCGGCCGCGGTCGCCGAACAGGAAACCCTGCTGCGGCTGTGGCAGCGCGAAAGCCAGCTGCTGCCGCTGGCGCTGTACCTCGACGCGGCCGAGGTCGAACACGGCGACGCCTCTGCCGCATGGGTCAGGCGTTTCCTCGCGCGCACCGGCGGGCTCGCCTTCGTCGACGCGCGCGAGCCGTGGGCGGGTGCGGCCACGCAGGCGCTCAGCGTCGACGTGGCCAAGCCCACCGCGGTCGAGCAGCGTTCGCTGTGGCAGCGCCTGCTCGGCGACGCCGCCGGCGCGCAGCCGCAGCAGCTGGCCGGCCATTTCGATTTCAACCTGGGCCGGATCGAGCAGATCGCGCACGGTGCGCTGGCGGCGGCCGAGGGCAAGCCAGCCGCGCTGGCGCAGACGCTGTGGCAGGGCGCGCTGGCGCATACGCGACCGGCATTGGATCAGCTCGCCCAGCGGATCGAGCCGAAGGCCAGCTGGGACGACCTGAAACTGCCGGACAGCGAGAAGGCCCTGCTGCGCCAGATCGCCGACCAGGTTGCCCAGCGCACCACCGTCTACGACGACTGGGGTTTCCGCCAGCGGATGAATCGCGGGCTGTCGATCAGCGCGTTGTTCACCGGCGAGAGCGGCACCGGCAAGACCATGGCGGCGGAAGTGCTGGCGCGCGAACTGGGCCTGTCGCTGTACCGCATCGACCTGTCGGCAGTGGTCAGCAAGTACATCGGCGAGACCGAGAAGAACCTGCGCAAGCTGTTCGATGCGGCCGAGGGCGGCGGCGCGATCCTGTTCTTCGACGAGGCCGACGCGCTGTTCGGCAAGCGCAGCGAAGTGAAGGACAGCCACGACCGCTACGCCAACATCGAGGTGAACTACCTGCTGCAGCGGCTGGAGTCGTTCAGCGGCCTGGCGATCCTGGCCACCAACATAAAGGGCGCGCTGGACAGCGCGTTCCTGCGCCGGCTGCGCTTCGTCATCAACTTCCCGTTCCCCGGCACGGCCGAACGCCGCGCGATCTGGGCCTCGGTGTTCCCGGCGCAGGCGGCGGTAGGCACGCTGGACTTCGACCGGCTGGCGCGGCTCGCACTCACCGGCGGCAGCATCCAGGGCATCGCGCTCAACGCGGCATTCATGGCGGCCAGCAGCGGCGTGTCGATCGGCATGCCGCTGCTGCTGGATGCCGTGCGCACCGAATACCGCAAGCTGGACAAGCCGATCAACGAAGCGGACTTCCGCTGGCTCGAAAGCGCCGGAGGCAAGCCGTGAACATCGAGCTGCACATCGAGCGGCTGGTGCTGGACGAGGCGCTGCTCGGCGGCGAACGCGCGGGCAACGTGCGTGCCGCGCTCGAAGGCGAGCTGGCCCGCTTGCTGACGCGGCCAGGCGCCGTCGACGCGCTGCGCGGTCTCGGCGCCGTGGCCACGCTGCCGGCGGCGACGCTGCCGGCGGCCAGCCATCCGCACGAGCGCCTCGGCGTGCGCATCGCCACGGCGGTGCAGCACGGCCTCGGCATCACGCCCGCCGCGCGCGTCGCGGGCAAGGAGCATTGACATGAAAGCGATCCCCAAACCCCGTCCCGACGGCATCGTGCGTTTCGGCAAACGGAAGGCCAGACGCGACGACCGCAACCTGATGTTCGCCGCCTTGCTGAAGGCACCGCCCGCGCTGCCGGCCGAATACGACTTCGACGTGGTCCACCACGGCATCCCCACGCCGATGTTCGGCAACGACCAGTACGGCGACTGCGTGATCGCCGGCCGCGCGCACCAGACCCTGCGCTTCGAGAAGGCCGAGCAGAACAAGCTGATCGCGATCAGCGACAACGACGTGCTGCACGAATACTTCGGTGAAACCGGTGGAGCGGACAGCGGCCTGGTCGTGCTCGATTCGCTGAAGGAATGGCGCAGCAAGGGCTGGCTCGCGGCGAAGCGGCGCTACAGGATCAAGGCCTTCGCGCAGATCGACCAGGCCAGGCGCAACGAGGTCAAGCGCGCGGTGTTCATGGACATCGGCGTCGGCCTCGGCTTCAGCCTGCCCGATGCGGCGCTGACCCAGTTCTATGCCGGCAAGCCGTGGGCGGTGGTGAGCGGCAAGGCCGGCCAGCCGAATCCGCGCAACGGCCACTACGTCTACGTGCCCGGCTACACCCGGAGCGGCCCGGTCTGCGTCACCTGGGGCCGCAAGCAGCAGATGAGCTGGGCCTTCCTCGTCAAGTACTGCGACGAAGCCTACGCGGTCATCGACGCGATCGACACCGCGAAGAAGAAGCGCGGACTGGATGCGGGCAAGCTCGACGCCTTCCTCGCCGGGTTGCGCAATACGAAGCGGGCGGCGAAGAGCGCGGCTACGCGCACCGGAGGCGGACGTGGCTGAGCGCAGCGCCAGTATGGCGGCGGCGCAGGTGGCCCCGGCGGCCGCCTTCGTGCTGCAGCGGAAGTGCGGCTGTGGCCGGCATGTGCCGGGCGGCGGAACCTGCGCCGAATGCGCCCGCAAGCGCCATCCCTTGCAACGCAAGGCCGGGCCATCCCTCGCGTCCGGCGCCCAGGTACCGGACGCGGTGCTGGCCGTGTTGCGTTCGCCCGGAACGCCGCTCGATCCGGCCGCCCGCCAGTACATGGAGCCGCGGTTCGGCCGCGATTTCTCCGCGATACGCGTGCATGCCGACGACAGTGCGGCGGCTTCGGCCAGGGCCGTGGGCGCGCTGGCATACACCGTGGGGCAGCACATCGTGTTTGCCGAGGGGCAGCTCGCCCCGCGCTCCGCCGCGGGGCGCCACCTGCTGGCGCACGAGCTGACGCATACCATCCAGCAGGGCACGTCACCGGCGTCGTTGAGTCCCCGGCTCGCCGTCGGTGCAGTGGATTCGAGCGCCGAAATCGAGGCGGATCGCGTTGCCGACCGGGTGGTGACCGGTGCCGCCGTGCCAGCCGTACGCGCCGCGCCTTCCGCCGCCTTGCAGCGCAAGCCCGGGCCGACCCTGGTCGACGCGCCCGCTCCCACCGACGCGGAACCGGATTTCAAATCGCCGCAGATGCGAGGTGGCCGAGGGCGTGCTGCCAGCGTCGATGGCGGAAAGCGTGGCGATGACCAGGTCGTCATTCGCATCATCCGCTATCTGTGTGCCTGCGCCGGACGCAACGTCACGCGCACCAGGGCATCCGCGCAGCTGACCCCGAATCCCGGCGTGACGCTGGAGATCTGCAGCGGCAAGGTCACCGCGCGGGTCACTGGCGACATCGTTCCCAAGACTCTCACGACGGGTACGGCGAAAGTCGGCGTGGACGTCAACGTTGCCGACAAAGTGAATGTCGGAGTCCAGGGGCAGGTTCAGAACATCGGCAAAGAACCGCAGGCCGGCGGTTCGGCGGACCTCCGCATCAAGCTGCCCAACGGCGGCCAGATCGGCGGCAGCGGCGGAGTCCTGAAGGGGACGCAGACAGGGAAAGTGGACTTGCAGGCGGGGGCCGGCTACGAAATGCCGGGTGGCACCAGGATCGGCGTTCAAGTAACCGATACGCCGGGCGGTCCCTTCACGATCACCGGTGGCGTGGGCGGAAATCTTCCCGGCCAAACCGTCAGCGACCAGACCTGCCGCGAATGCCGCTGCCCGGTTTCCTACCAGTGCTACGAGGACATTCCACCGCGCGATGTCCAGGAGCCGGTCACCGTGGATGTCGTGCAGCGCGGCCGGTTGCGCTACTACTTCAGTCTGGACAGCGACCGCGACACGCTTGATCCGCAGTTGAAGGGAGAGTCGAAGCACACCCTCGATGAGGTAGCGCAGCAGGTCGCGGCGGGAAGCCAGGTCAATTCCATCAGTGGCTATGCCTCGCCGGAAGACAACCGCGAAAAGCCCGAGCCGAACCAGAAGCTCTCGCTGTCGCGCGCACGGCGCCTGCGCGACCTGCTGGCCCAACGGCTCGGTACGCGCGTCCCGCTGCCGGCGCCGATGGCCGGCGGCGAACTGCTCGGGCGCGTGCCGACGATCGCGCCGGGCAGCAGCCTTGCCGACGCCATGCGCGACGTGGGCTTCGGCGATGCGGAAGACGTCACCCAGTTCCTGGTCGGCGGCGACATCCCCAACCCCCGGCTTGCTGATCAGTTCCTTGGCCTGCTCGATCGCGTCACCGACCCGGGTGAGCGGTTGAAGCTGTTCGGCGTGGCCGCCGATTCACCGGCGGCACCGAAGCTGCTGGCCGCGATCGAACAATTCCGCAAGAACCGGGGCCGGGGGCGTCGCCCATGGGAAGGCATCTTCGGCTACCTGCGCTACGCGACGGTCGAACTCGGCACCACGCACAAGGAACAGCACATGGAGCAGCACCGGACCAGCGGCTCGCTCACCCCCATGAACGAGGCGGCCTGCAAGCCCTATTCGCGCCAGGCGGAGGACGCGGGCAAGTTCGGCCCGGCCGAGAGGGAGCCGGACAGGAATGCCGATTGTCCCCTGGGCGAACCACGCAACCAGCCGGAGACCGCAAAGCAATGCAACTACGACTGATTCTGCATGGGCCGGGCCGGCTGGACCGCTTGCCTGGCTGCGGCGGCCAGCCATGAGCACCTTCCCCGGCTCCCCGCGCATTCTCAAGGGCGGCATCGTGCTGATCGATGCGGCCAGCTCGGCGGTGTTGCGGGTGATCGCGCTGCAGTACAACCCCGATTCGCTCACGCGCTCGCTGCAGGTGCAGGCGGTCAGCGCGGATGGCGGCGATCGTTCCGAGGTGCTGCGCCTGAAGGGGCCGCCGGTGGAGACGCTGAAGCTGGAGGCGGAGATCGACGCCACCGACCAGCTGGAATTTCCGGAGCAGAACGGCGGGGTCGCCGAGTCCGGCATCTTCGCCCAGCTGGCCGCGCTGGAGACGATGGTCTATCCGAGCAGCGGCCAGCTGCGCGCGAACGACCTGCTGGCGCAGATCGGCACGCTGGAGATCGTGCCGATGGAGACGCCGCTGGCGCTGTTCGTGTGGAGCAAGTCGCGCATCCTGCCGGTGCGCGTCACCGAGTTCGGCATCACCGAAGAGGCGTTCGACACGGCGCTGAACCCGATCCGCGCCAAGGTCAGCCTGGGCTTGCGCGTGCTGTCGGTGAACGACGTGCCCTCCGGGCACAAGGCCGCCAGCCTGTTCATGAGCTACCTGCAGCAGAAGGAGCGCCTGGCCGGCGGTGCGGGCGGCCAGCTGTCCGCGCTCGGCTTGAGCGGCGTGCCGTGAATACCCCGCGAACACATCGGAGAGCGACATGCGTATCGAGGAAATGATTGCCGCCGTACAGCAGGCCCTCGGCGTGGAGGTGGACGGCAAGGCCGGCCCGCAGACCTGGGGCGCGATCTACGCGCGGCTGGTGGACAAGAAGATCGATCAGATGAAGCCGGCCGAAGCCGTTTCGCCGGTGGACGATCGCAGCGAGAAGGTGATCGCCACGCTGCTGCCGCAGGTGCGCCCGATTGCGCGCGCCCTGGTGCAGAAGGCGGCTGCCGCCGGCATCAGCATCCGCGTGATCAGCGGCTTGCGCAGCTACGAGGAGCAGGCGGCGTTGTATGCGCAGGGGCGCACGGCGCCGGGGAAGAAGGTGACCAACGCGCGCGCCGGCTACTCCAACCACAACTTCGGCATCGCCTTCGACATCGGCGTGTTCGAGGGCAACCGCTACCTGCCGGAGTCGCCCAAATACAAGGCGGTCGGCGCGCTGGGCATGGACCTTGGCCTGGAGTGGGGCGGCAACTGGAAGACCATCGTCGACCAACCGCACTTCCAGTTGCGGCCCGCCTGGGCGGCGGACGAAAGCGAACAGCAGATGTTGGCCGAGCTGCGATCCCGGAGGGATCGCGGCGAGGCGGTGTACGCCTGACGGAACCGGGTCGATCGACACGCCCGCGACGGAGAAGCCTCCATGACCTCGAATTTCCCGCCCACCAGCCGCTACGCGCTGACGCCCACGACCAGCCTCGTGCGCGCCGACGGCAGCATGGTGACGTACCTGAAGCGCCGCTTCGTGCCGCCGCCGGAAAGCCTCGCCCTGCTGCAGTGGCATCGCGTGGTGCAGGGCGAGCGGCTGGACAACATCGCGGCGAAGTACCTGGGCGATCCGGAACAGTTCTGGCGGCTGTGCGACGCGAACCGCGCGCTACGGCCGGAGGAGCTGACCGAAACCATCGGCAGGAAGCTGCGCATCACCTTGCCCGAAGGCATCCCGGGGGTGCCGCATGCTTGAGGGAATCCACCTGACCTTGCTGGTCGGCCCGGTGGTGCCGGTGCCGGTGCCGCAGCTCGTGCTGGATGCGCTCACCCAGGTCGAGGTGAATGCGCCGGACGAGGGCGCGGGCGCGTTCACTTTGCAGTTCACGCTGAGCGTGCGCTCGCCGCTGCACACGCTGTTCCTGCTCTCCGGCGGCGGCGTGGTGCCGCTGCTGCGGGTGATCGTGGTGGCCACGGTGAACGGCATGCCGCAGGTGCTGATCGACGGCGTGGTGACCCGCACCGAAGTGCTGCCCGGCGCGGACCAGCGCCACACCACGCTGCAGGTCACCGGTGACGACCTCACCACGGTGATGACCAAGCTCGAATTCTCCGGCCTGCCCGGGGTGCCGTACCCGGCGATGCCGGCCGAGGCCATCGTGGCGCTGCTGCTGGCCAAGTACGCCTTCCTCGGCATCGTGCCGCTGGTGATCCCGAGCATCGCCATCGACGTGCCGATCCCGACTCAGCGCATTCCCACCCAGCAGGGCAACGACCTGGAATACATCCGCCTGCTGGCCGAGCGCGTCGGCTACGTGTTCTATCTCGATCCCGGTCCGCTGCCCGGCACGAGCACCGCGTACTGGGGGCCGAAGATCAAGGTGGGCGTGCCGCAGCCGGCGCTGAACGCGGACATGGACGCGGCCAGCAACGTCGACGAGCTGAGCTTCAGCTACAACGGCAACGCGCGGCAGTTGCCGGTCGTCTACATCCAGAACGAGCAGACCAAGGTGCCGCTGCCGATTCCGATCCCGGATGTCGGCCCGCTGAATCCGCCGCTGGGGCTGGTCGATCCGCCGCCGCAGCAGTTCCGACCGCTGGACGAGACCGCGAAGTATTCGCCGCAGCGCGCGATGCTGCTGGGCATGGCCGAGGCGGCAAAATCGGCCGACACCGTCACCGGCAAGGGCAGCCTCGACGTGGTGCGTTACGGCCGCGTGCTGCAGCCGCGCCAGCTGGTCGGCGTGCGCGGCGTGGGGCCCGCATTCGACGGCCTGCACTACGTCAGCCAGGTGCGTCACACGATCAGGCGCGGCGAGTACAAGCAGAGCTTCGAGCTGTCGCGCAAGGGACTGGTCTCCGCCGTGCCGCTGGTGCTGCCATGAACAAGTTCTTCGGCAAGTACCGCGGCACCGTGATCCAGAACGTGGACCCGGAACAGCGCGGCCGCATCCAGGCGATGGTGCCGGACGTGTCCGGGCTGATCCCGTCGAGCTGGGCGATGCCGTGCGTGCCGATCGCCGGCAAGCAGAGCGGCGTGTACGTGGTGCCGCAGATCGGCGCCGGCGTGTGGATCGAGTTCGAACAGGGCGATCCGGATTATCCGGTATGGGTCGGCGGCTTCTGGGGCAGCGCGGCGGAAGTGCCCGCGCTGGCCTTGGCCGGCAATCCGGCCAGCCCGAGCGTGGTGCTGCAGTCGGGTCTGCAGAACACCATCGCGATCAGCGACGTGCCGGGGCCGGCCGGCGGCATCCTGATCAAGAGCGTCACCGGCGCGATGATCATGGTCAACGAGGTCGGCATCACGATCTCCAACGGCCAGGGCGCCACCATCGTGCTCGCGGGGCCGACGGTGACGGTCAACAACGGCGCGCTGGTCGTGACCTAGGGAGATGCATGATGCCGGGCTTCCTCATCCATGTCGGCGCCAGCGTGCTCTGCTCGCACGGCGGCCAGGCGCAGGCCACCGCTCCGAATCCGCGCGTCACCGTCAGCGGCCAGCCCAGCGTGACGATGCCGGCGCCGTGGCTGGTTGCCGGCTGCGCGCTGCCGCCACCACCGGCGGCGAACGGGCCGTGCGTCAGCGCGCAGTTCGTCACCGCCGCCACCCGGGTGACTTCCAACGGACAGCCGCTGCTGCTCATCGACAGCCAGGCGATCTGCGCGCCGACCGGCACGCCGCTGCTGATCGTCGCCAGCCAGACGCGCGTCACCGCGATGTGAGGGTCCCATCATGAACCTGGACTACCCGTTCCATTTCGACCCCCGCGGCCGCGTCGCGGAGACCGGCGACGACGAGCATGTGCGCGACATGATCGAGCAGCTGCTGTTCACCAGTCCGGGCGAGCGGGTGAACCGGCCCGACTTCGGCAGCGGTCTGCTGCAACTGGTGTTCGCGCCGAACAGCCCGGAGCTGGCCGCCGCGCTGCAGTTCACCCTGCAGGCGGCATTGCAGCGCTGGCTGGGCGACGTGATCGACGTGGGCAAGCTCGAAGTCAGCAGCGAGGACGCCACCTTGCGCGTCGACCTCAGCTACACCGTGCGCGCCAGCGGCGACACGCGCAGCGACAGCTTCGTGCGGAGCCTGCCATGAACCGCGCGAACGCCCATGCGAGTCCCCGCACGATCGGCTGCGCGCCGCTGCCGGCCTGCAGCGTGCCGGCGCGGCGCGAGAAGCTGCGGCTGGCCGGCACGCTCAACGGCATCGACTACGTCGAGGTCGGCGACGATGGCACCAGCCTGTGCGTGCATTTGTTCGGCGAGATCCCGCAAGGCCTCGGCGTGACCAACGTGCGCATCAGCGGCGGCGACCGCATCACCGGCCTGCGCGTGCTCAGCGTGAACCCCGAGCTGGAACCGGACATGCACGATGACGCCTGCCTGCGCATCGTGCTCGACCGCGAAGGCGACCACACCGCGTACTGCCTGTGCCTGGTGGATGCGGCCTCCGGCAATGACCCGGCGAGCTGGCAGGCCTATCCCGGCTTCGATCCGCGCTATGCCTGCGTCCCGCTGCACTTCCGCCTGGACTGCGCGAAGACGCTGGACTGCGCCGACGAGACGCCGTGCGTGTCGCCACCATCGCCCGCGCCGGAGATCAACTACCTCGCCAAGGATTACGCCAGCTTCCGCCAGCTGTTCCTCGACCGCCTCGCGCTGGGCATGCCGGCGTGGCAGGAGCGTCACGTGCCGGACCTCGGCATCGCGCTGGTGGAGACGCTGGCGTACACCGCCGACTACCTCAGCTACTACCAGGACGCGGTCGCCACCGAAGCCTACCTGGGCACCGCGCGCCGACGCATCTCGGTGCGCCGGCATGCGCGGCTGGTCGACTACCGCATGCACGAGGGCTGCAATGCGCGCGCGCTGGTGACGCTGGCCTGCAGCAACGACCTGAGCCTCGAACTGGCCAACCTGCTGCTGCTGGTGCCGCCGCCGGGACAGGATCATCCGCAGCCCGGCGTGATCGACGCGGCCCAGCTCGACGTGGCGCGTGCGCAGGGCGCGCTGATCTACGAGCCGATGCCGCTGGACGGCATGACCACGTTCGACGTGGTCGCCGCGCACAGCGCGATCCGGCTGCACAGCTGGGGCGACGAGCTGTGCTGCCTGCCACGCGGCAGCACACGGGCGACCCTGGTCGATGCGCCGCCATCGACGCTGCCGGCAGCGACGGACGCCGTCGCGGCCACGGTGCCGCAACGTGCGCTGAAACTCGTGGCTGGCGACCTGCTGATCTTCGAGGAGGTGCTGGGACCGCAGACCGGCAACCCGGCTGATGCCGACCCGGCGCATCGGCATGCCGTGCGCCTCACGGACGTCCGGACGTCCGTCGATCCGCTCGACGGAACGTTGCTGCTGGAGGTCGCGTGGGACGCCTGCGACGCGCTGCCGTTCGACCTGTGCCTGTCGGTGCGCACGCCGGCGCCGGACTGCGCCTGGCTGCACGACGTCAGCCTGGCGCGAGGCAACGTGCTGCTGGTCGACCACGGCGAACACGTGCGCGGCCAGTGCACGTCCACCGCGATCTGCATGCCCGACGGCAGCGACGGCGATTACCCCGGACTGACCGCCGCGCTCGCCGCGATGCCGGATGCCTGCACGCGCTGCGGCACGCTGGTGGAGGATTGCTGGCTGGTGCCGGGCGGCACGCAGTACGGCTGCTGCCGCTGCGACGGCGCGGTGCAGGACGTGCGCCGCCCGCCCGCCGACACCGGCCACGTATTGTCGGATACGCCGCTGACCTGGGCCGAACCATTGCCGCCGCATGCGCCGGTGTGTCGGCTGCTGGCGCGCGATCCGCGCCAGGCGCTGCCTCAGTTGAGCGTATACGGCGGAGCGCTGGCCGACGTGCTGGTCGCCGGCACGCCCGATCCGCGCTGGCAGTGGCAGCCGCGCCAGGACCTGCTGGAGAGCGGTCCGGACGATCGCCACTTCGTGGTCGAGATCGACGACGACGGCGCCGCCCACCTGCGCTTCGGCGACGGCGTGCTGGGCGCGCAGCCGCAGGCCGGCGACTTCTTCCGCGCCGCCTCGCGCATCGGCAACGGCCCGGCCGGCAACGCGGGGCGCGACAGCATCGTGTGGCTGGCGCTGAAGTCGGGCGTGCTGTCCGCCGACCTGGTGCCGCGCAACCCGTTGCCGGCCAGCGGCGGCACCGCGCCGGAGAGCCTGGCCGAGGTGAAGCTGTATGCGCCCGGCGCATTCCGCGCCAAATCACTCCGCGCAGTCGTCGCCGACGACTACGCGAGGTTCGCCGCGCAGGCGCCGGAGCTGCAGGGCGCCGCCGCCGCGCTGGAGTGGAGCGGCAGCTGGTACGCCACCGACGTGATGGTCGACCCGCTCGGCCGCGAGAACCTGCCCGCCGGGCTGGCGCGGCGGATCAGGGCGCAGCTGGAGCGCTACCGCCGCATCGGCCACGACGTCGAGGTGCATGCGGCCTGCTACGTACCGCTTCGGATCGCGTTGTTCGTCTGCGTGCTGCCGGACTTCCTCGTCGCCCACGTCGAGGCCGAGCTGCGCGACCGCTTTGGTTCGGGCCTGCGCCGTGACGGCACGCCCGGTTTCTTCCATCCGGACCGGCTGAAGCTGGGTGCGCCGGTGTTCGCCAGCGCCCTGCTGGCCGAGGCGCAGTCGATCACCGGCGTGGCCCACGTCGAAGTGTCGTGCCTGGCGCGCGCCGACGACCCGACCGACGGCGTGCCCGACGACGGCGTATTGCACCTGGCCGCGCGCGAAATCGCCCAGCTCGACAACGACCTGGATCATCCCGACCACGGCAGCATCAGCTTCAATATGGGAGGTGGCCGATGAGCTGCTGTAGCGCCTGTGGCAGGCATGCCTGCGCCTGCGCCTGCGGTTGCGGCGCGACTTCCGGCACGCCGTTGCCGTTGACCAACCGGCCGGGGCTGGAAAGCCTCAGCTATCGCGTCGGCACCTACGCCGACTTCCGCGCCACCATGCAGCGCGACCTCAGCGATGCCTCACTGCCGGCGCTGGCCGGGCTGCGCACGCGCGAGCAGGACGATCCGGCGATGGCGCTGCTCGATGCGTGGGCGGTCGGCGCCGACGTGCTGAGCTTCTACACCGAGCGCATCGCCAACGAAGGCTACCTGCGCACCGCCACCGAACGCCGCTCGGTGCTGGAACTGGCGCGGCTGCTCGACTACCGCCTGCGCCCCGGCGTCGCCGCCAGCGTCTACCTTGCCTACACGGTGGAGAAGGATTCGCCGCCGGTGACGATTGCCGCCGGCGCACGCGCGCAGTCGGTGCCGGCGCCGGGCGAGCAGATGCAGACGTTCGAGACCGCCGAGCCGCTGGATGCGCGCTACGAGTGGAACGCGCTCAAGCCGCGACTGACCCGGCCGCAGAACATCACGCTCGACAACATCGCCGGACTCGGCGAGCTGTGGATCGCCGGCACCGCCAGCAACCTCAAGCCGAACGATCGCCTGCTGTTCCTGTTCGGCGACCTCGCCAGCGGCGTGCAGGCGATCCGCCTGGTGCAGTCGGTCGAGGTGCAGCAGCAGAGCGGGCGCAGCAGGGTGCTGTTGCAGCCGGTCGACGCGGCGACGGTGCAGATCGTGGCGGCGGCGAACCAGGCGATCGCCACGTTGAACGCGTCGGCCGCCGGGCCCCATCGCGAAAGATGGCTGGAAGGCATCGAGTCCGCGCGCAGGGATATGCTGCTGGGCGGCGACAACGGCGGCAGCTTCGACGCGCTGATGAGTCGCCGGCTGGATGGCATTCCCGCCGGGCCGCCGGCCGTCGACGATTTCAAGAACGCGGTGGATGCGGCGTTCGGCACGGTTCCGCCGTCCGCCGGGTCGCCGGGCGGCTTCGGCGCGCTGTTCGGCGCGCTGACGCTCACGCCGACCCTGCAGCCGGCCAGCCGTTTCCGCCTGCAACGCAACATCGCCAGCGCGCTGGGCAAGGCCAGCGACGTGCGCCCGCAGCTGCTGTTGAATTTCGAGGCGCGGCTGGCCGACAACTTCTACCGCGCCTGGACCAGCGTGCCGCAGGGCGAGCCTTCGCCGGCACTGAGCGGCGTCCATGCACTGCGCGTGTCCGCGCCGCTGTTCGGCTACAACGCGCCGCAAAGCATCTCCATCACGCAGACGCCCGATGGTCATGGCGGCTCGACCTCGAAGGTCGCCACCACCGAGCTTTCGCTGGACGAGGATCCGAATGTCGTGCGCCTGGACAATGGCTACGACGGTGTGATGGCGGGCAGTTACCTGGTCATCCAACCGTCTGGCGACGTTCCCACGGTGGCGCGGGTGAAGAGCGTGCAGGTTCATCCGCAGCTGAGCTACGGCATCAGCGGCAAGACCACCGAGATCACGCTCGATGATCCGTCGGCGGATGGCGACTCGGTGGTGTGGCAGGTACCCAGCATGACGGCCTTGCGCAGCACGCAGGTGCATGCGCAGAGCGAACCGTTGTCGCTGGCCGAGCTGACCATCGCCGACACGGTCGGCCGGGTTGCCGATGACGGCGCATCGCGCACGACCAGGGACAGCGCCACCCGGCTCACCCTCGACACCGCCGTCGACGGCCTCAAGGCCGGGCGCTGGGTGATCGTCGAGGGCCGGCGCAGCGACGTGCCGGGTACCGATGCGGTGACCGCCGCCGAGCTGGTGATGCTGGCCGCGGTGGAACAGGGCGTGGATGCGGACCTGCCGGGCGACACCGTGCACAGCACCCTGGTGTTCGCCAACCAGGGCCTGGCGTACCGCTACGTGCGCGACAGCGTGGCGGTGCATGCTAACGTGGTGCGCGCCACCCATGGCGAGACACGCAACGAGGTGCTCGGCAGCGGCAATGGTGCCGCGACGATGCAGGCGTTCGTGCTGAAGCAGCCGCCGTTGACGTACGTCTCCGCTGCCACCGTGGATGGTGTGCAGAGCACGCTCACGCTGCGCGTCAACGGTATGCAGTGGCACGAGACGCGCAACCTCGCCTTCGCCGGCGCGGCCGAGCGCCGCTTCGTCACCGCCATCGACGACGGCGGCAAGACCACCGTGCAGTTCGGCGACGGCACGCACGGCGCGCGGTTGCCTACCGGCATCGAGAACATCGTCGCCACCTACCGCAACGGCATCGGCACGCCGGGCAACGTGCGCGCGCAGCAGGTCAGCCTGCTGGCGACGCGGCCGCTCGGCGTCAAGGACGTGATCAACCCGTTGCGCGCCTCCGGCGGCGCCGACGCGGAGACACGCGACCAGGCGCGCCGCAACGTGCCGCTGGCGGTGCTGGCGCTGGACCGGCTGGTCTCGGTGCCGGACTACGCCGACTTCGCGCGCACGTTCGGCGGCGTCGGCAAGGCGGCGGCGGTCAAGCTCGGCCACCGGGTGCAGGTGACCATCGCCGGTGCCGCCGATGCGCCGATCGACCCGAGCTCCGACCTCTACCGCAACCTGCTGCAGGCACTGCAGCGCTACGGCGATCCGTCGCTGTCGGTGCGCCTGGACGTGCGCGAGCTGCTGGCGCTGACCGTGAGCGCGAAGGTGGGGCTGTTGCCGGACTTCGCGTGGGAGTGGGTCGAGCCGGCCGTGCGCGCGGCGCTGCTCGACGCGTTCGGCTTCGAGCGGCGCGCGCTGGCGCAGGCCGTCTATCTCAGCGAGCTGGTTGCCTGCATGCAGGCGGTGCGCGGTGTGGCCTGGGTCGACGTGGACGCGGTCGGCAGCCTCGACGAGGCGACCCTGCTGGCCGGTTTCGGCGCCGGCGACAACGGCAAGCAGGGCGATGGCGCCGCGTTGATGACCCACGTCACCGCCGCGACCGCCACGATGGTGCCGCCGCGCGTGCCGGTGCTGCCCGCCCGCTACGACGACAACGGCACGCTGCGCCCGGCGCAGCTCGCCTACCTGCCACCGAACGTTCTCGACACCTTGCTGCTGCAGGAGGCCACGCCATGACTGCGCGTCCGGATCGGCTGTACGACCTGCTGCCGGTGGTCTATCGCCTGCGCGATGCGGAGCAGGGCTGGCCGCTGCGCGACTTCCTGCGCGTGCTGGCCAACCAGGCCGATGTGCTCGAGCAGGACATCGCCCGGCTGTACGACAACTGGTTCATCGAGACCTGCGACGACTGGGTGGTGCCGTATATCGGCGACCTGCTCGGTTACAGCTTGTTGCCCGAAGCGGCCACGCTGGGCGAGGACGGGCGCCGCGACGCCAGCCTCGGCCGCGTGCTGGCGCCGCGCGCCGACGTGGCCAACACGATCGACGCGCGCCGGCGCAAGGGCACGCTGTCGCTGCTGGAAGACCTGTCCCGCGACGCGGCCGGCTGGCCGGCGCGCGCGGTGGAGTTCTACCGCCGGCTCGGCTGGATGCAGCACCTCGATCATCAACATCCGCACCGCGGCGGCATGGCCGACCTGCGCGCTCCGGGGCGGCTGCAACGACTCGGCTGGGCGAACGGCGCGTTCGATCCGTTCGCGCACAGCGTCGACCTGCGGCGCATGGGCAGCCGGCATCGGCGCGGCCGCCACAACATCCCGGCGGTCGGCGTGTTCGCTTGCCGCCTGCGCAGCTACCCGGTGAGCTGCACGCCGGCGTACTGCATCGAGGAACGCGGCCCGCAGTGCTTCAGCTTCAGCGTGCTCGGCAACGACACGCCGCTGTTCCAGCGCCCGGTCGCGGAAACCGAACCCACCCACATCGCCGACGAGCGCAACCTGCCGCTGCCGCTGCGCCGCTGGCGTTTCGCCGAGCGCGGGCCGCTGGCCGACTACGCCAGCGTGGCGGACGAGTTCTACGGTGACGGCCGCAGCGTGCAGGTGTGGGCGCCGGACTGGCCGACTAAGGGGCAGGGAGTGCCGGTGCCGCGCGAGCTGCTGGTGCCGGCGGATCTGTCCGGCTGGCGCGGGCAGGTCAAGCGCGGGCGCGTGGCAGTCGACCCCGAGCGCGGCCGCCTGCTGTTCCCGGCCAACCAGCGGCCGAAGCGCGGCGTGTGGGTGAGCTACCAGTACGGCTTCGCCGCCGACCTCGGCGGCGGCGAATACGCGCGGGTCACGCCGGAGCTGGAAGGCGCCACCCGCTACGTGGTGCATGCCGCCTTGCCGGATCACGCGGCGAGCGGCAACTGGCCGGCCGGCCACTTCGGCAGCATCGCCGACGCACTGGCGGCGTGGGTGCAGGCCAAGGCGGCCACGCCGGCGTTGCGCGCACTGGTGATCGAGCTGGCCGAAAGTGGCGTGTACGAGGGCAGCATCGACCTGCAGCTCGATGCGGGCGAGGCGATCCAGCTGCGCGCCGCCGAGCGCACGCGGCCGCTGCTGCGCCTGCTCGACGTGCGTGCCAGCCAGCCGGACGCGCTCAGCGTCAGTGGCCGCGCCGGCAGCCGCGTGCTGCTGGACGGCTTGCTGATCGTGGGCCGCGGCATCGAGGTGCACGGGCCGGGCGACGAGGCCGCCGCAGACGACGACCTGTGCGAGCTGCTGATCCGCCACTGCACGCTGGTGCCGGGCTGGGCGCTGCACTGCGACTGCGACCCGAAGCGCCCGGGCGAGCCCAGCGTCACGCTCGACGGCACGCGCGCTGCGCTGCGCGTCGAGCACAGCATCCTCGGCGCGATCATGGTGATCAGCCCCGAGCGCCGCGGCGAGCCGCCGCCGCTGGAACTGTGCGACAGCATCCTCGACGCCACCGACATGGAGCGCGTGGCGCTGGGAGCGCCGGACGAGGCGGTGGCGTACGTCGAGGCCAGCTTCCGCCGCTGCACGGTGATCGGCGAAGTGCAGGCGCATGGCATCGCGCTGGCCGAGGATTCGATCTTCGCCAGCCCGCTGCGCGTGCTGCGCCGGCAGCAGGGTTGCATGCGCTTCTGCTACGTGGCCGACGGCTCGCGCACGCCGCCGCGCTTCCACTGCCAGCCGGATCTGGCGCTGGCCGCGGTCGATGCCACGCGACGCGCACACGAAACGCTGCGCGTGGTGCCGCTGTTCCGCAGCCGGCGTTACGGCTCGCCCAACTATCTGCGCCTGGCCGACGACTGCTGTGATGAAATCAGCCGCGGCGCCTCCGACCGTTCGGTAATGGGCGTGTGGCACGACCTGTACGAACCGCAGCGCGAGGCGAACCTCGCGGCGCGGCTGGCCGAATACGTTCCGGCGGGCACGGACGCCGGCATCCTCTTTGCGAGTTAGGAGATCGACCATGAAAGGCGACTTCGCACGCGTCAGCTTCGACCCGGCCCTGCATTACAGCCAGGTGTTCCAGCAGCAGGGCCGCGTGCTGCTGGAGGCGGACTGGAACGAACAGGGGCAGATCCAGTTGCAGCTGCTGCGCACCCTGGTGCGTGACCTGGTCGGCCCGTGCTGGGCCGCCGGCAGCGGCTTCGCCATCACCGCCAGCACCACCAATGCCGACGGCAGCAGCAAGCCGCTGCCGCTGACCGACTGGCAACTGGCGCCGGGTCACTTCTACGTCGACGGCATCCTGTGCGTGAACGAGGCCGCGTGCACGCTGGCGCAGCAGCCGCACGCGCCGACGCCCGACTACGGCGTGGCCGACGGCAAGAGCGGCTTCGAGAATCCGCCGAAGGGCTATGCGCTGTGGCTGGACGTGTGGGAGCGGCACCTGTGCGCAGTGGAGGCGCCGGGTATCGCCGACGTGGCGCTGGACGGTGTCGACACAGCCACGCGCGCGCAGGTCGTGTGGCAGTTGCGCCTGCTCGACCAGCCGCGGGCGCAGCAGCAGCTCGACGAGGTCGCCACGGCGTTGAAGACGCGCCAGGCCGCCGCCGGCAATGCCGACGCCGCCGTGATCAAGCAGCAGCTCGCCGAGCTGGCCGCGTTGCGCAAGAGCCTCGACGGCGGCGGCCAGGCCAACGCTTCACCGTGCGAGACCGTGCGCCAGCTGCTCGACGCACGAGCGACCTATGCGCTGCCGCGGCTGCGCGCCGGACTGGGTCCGCACGAAACCGACGACGATCCGTGCGTGATCGCCGCCGACGCGCGCTACCGCGGCATGGAAAACCAGCTGTACCGGGTCGAGATCCACCAGGGCGGACCGGCCGGCGCGGCCAGCTTCAAGTGGTCGCGCGAGAACGGTTCGGTGGTGTTCGCGGTCACCCGCAGCGAACTTGGCGCGGCGGCGGACGACGGCAGCGCGTCGCTCACGGTGACGCTGGCCGGGACCGGCCGCGACATGCGGCTCGGGCTGGCGGCAAACGACTGGGTCGAACTGGTCGACGACCGCTGCACGCTGGGCCAGCGCGCGTACCCGCTGCTGCAGGTGATCGCGATCGACCCGGCAAACGCCAGCGTCACCCTGAACGTGCCGAAGAACATCACGCCGTGGCCGCTGTCCGACGATCCGCGCCAGCATCCGCTGCTGCGTCGCTGGGATCAGCGCGAGGCGGTGGACGCCCAGGGCGTGCTGGCGGTGGCCGAAGGCGAGGCGATCGCGCTGGAGAACGGCATCGAGATCACCTTCGAACCCGGCGGCGTCTACGCTACCGGCGACTACTGGCTGATCCCCGCGCGGGTGGCCGGCAACGGCCAGCTCGACTGGCCGATGACGGGTACGGCGCCCGCCGCGCTGCCGCCGCGCGGATGGCATCACCACGCGGTGCTCGGCGTCAGCGGCGACAACGGCGGCTACGACGAATGCTGCTGCCGCTTCGACAGCCTGTGCGAGATGCTGCGTGCCTCGACCAAGGCCACGCCCGGCACGACTACGCACACGTTGTTCGCCGCGCCCACGGCCGGCGCGGCCAAGTCCACGGTGGCGGGCGGTGCCAGGCGGACCCGCAAGCCGGTGAAACCCGCCGGCCCGGCCTGAGCATCGTCGTGCCGATGTCTTTTCCGCCCGAGAACATCAAAGAGGAAACGGCCCCATGGATCCGCTGACCGCCCCCTACTTCCCGATCATCTACGTCCGCGGCTACGCGATGACGGCGAACGAGATCGCCGACACCGTCGCCACGCCGTACATGGGCTTCAATCTCGGCTCCACCAAGGTGCGCCAGGCCTGGGACGGCACCGTGCGGCGCCACGTTTTCGAATCGCCGCTGGTGCGGCTGATGAAGGACTACGGCTACCGCGACACCTACACCGATGGCAGCGAGATCGACGGCGAGCTGCCGGCGCGCAGCGTGGTGATCTACCGTTACTACGAAACGGCCGATACCGACCTTGGCGACGGCAAGGTGCTGTCGATCGTCGAGGCCGCCACCGGCCTGCGCGACCTGATCCGCAAGTTGCGCGACCAGGTTTGCGGCGCCGACGCGGCGCGGAAGAAGGCATTCCGCGTGTACCTGGTCGCCCATTCGATGGGTGGACTGGTATGCCGCAGCTTCCTGCAGAACGACAAGATCAGCACCGGCGCCGACCGTGCCATGGTCGACAAGGTGTTCACCTACGCCACGCCGCACAACGGCATCGAGATGGCCGGCTTCAACGTGCCGGCGGTGCTCGGCCTGTGGGACATGAACAACTTCAACCGCAAGACCATGGCCGGCTACCTCGGCCTGAAGGGCACGCCGGAGCGCGTGGACACGCTGGACGGCAAGTTCGATCCGCAGCAGTTTTTCTGCTTTGTCGGCACCAATCACCGCGACTACGAAGCCGCGCTCGGCGTGTCGCGCAAGCTGGCCGGCGAGATGAGCGACGGCCTGGTGAAGATCGAGAACGCCACCGTGAGCGGCGCGCCGCGCGCGTTCGCCTACCGCAGCCACAGCGGCGTGTACGGCGTGGTCAATTCCGAGGAGGGCTACCAGAACCTGGTGCGCTTCCTGTTCGGCGACATGCGCGTGGACGGCACGCTGGAGGTCGACGCGCTGCCGCTGCCGGCCTCGGTGCAGAAAGCCAAGGACGACGGCAAGCAGGTGCGCGCCTCGTACTATTTCGAGGCCACCGTGGCGCCGCGCGGCACCAACAGCTACCGCCTGACCGAGCGCCGCCGCGACACCTTCAGCGCGGTGCTGCGCAGCTTCGACGAACTGCTGCGCCCGGCCAACGCCGGGCTGGACGCACCGCGCTCGCCGGTGCTGTTCTCGGCCTTCCTCGACACCAGCAAGATCACCTCCGGCAAGACCGTCGTGTTCAGCGTGGAGCTGACCGTGTCGACCACCGGCTACACCATCGACAACAAACTGTGGCTGGACAAGCACGTCGAAGGCGAATACCTGTTCCGCGACACGCTGGTGGTGCGTGCCACGCAGACCGACGAAGGCTGGAACCTGCGCTACCTGCTCGTCGACGAGCAGTCCAGCGAGAGCCTGGGCACCCTGGTCGAGCCGCAGGGCGACGGGGGTTACCTCATTCCGCTATCGTCGCAGAAAGGCTTCCAGGGGCGATTGCGCCTGGCGGTGTCGATGACGCGCGGAAAGGCATAGCCGCCGCCATGCAGCCCGGCTGCCGCCGGTGCGGGCGGCGGCAGCACGTACACTACGCGCATGAACGATTCCGCCGCCGCCTCGCCGTGGCACTTCAGCGTCGCGCCCATGATGGACTGGACCGACCGCCACTGCCGCTACTTCCACCGGCTGCTGTCGCCGCGTGCGCGGCTGTACACCGAGATGGTGACCAGCGCCGCGCTGGTGCGCGGCAAGCAGTTGCGCCTGCTCGAACACAGCCAGCAGGAACATCCGCTGGCGTTGCAGCTGGGCGGCAGCGAGCCGCAGGAACTGGCACAGGCGGCGCGCTTCGGCGCGGAGGCCGGCTACGACGAGATCAACCTCAACGTCGGTTGCCCCTCCGACCGGGTGCAGTCGGGCCGCTTCGGCGCCTGCCTGATGCGCGAACCGGTCCTGGTCGGCGAGTGCGTGAAGGCGATGCGCGATGCGGTCGAGGTGCCGGTGACGGTGAAGTGCCGCATCGGCGTGGACGACCAGGATGACTACGCAGGCCTGCAGCACTTCACCGAGACCATGCTGGAGGCGGGCGTGCGCGTGCTGGTGGTGCACGCGCGCAAGGCCTGGCTCAAGGGCCTGTCGCCGAAGGAGAACCGCGAGATCCCGCCGCTGGACTACGAGCGCGTGTACCGGCTCAAGCGCGAGTTTCCCGAGCTCGTGGTGGTGGTCAACGGGGGCATCACCACGGTCGAGCAGGTGCGTACCCACCTGGCCCGGCTGGATGGGGTGATGCTGGGCCGTGCGGCATACCACGATCCGTACCTGCTGGCACAGATCGAGCACGCGCTGCACGGCGAGCCGCTGCCTACCCGGGAAAGCGTGCTGCAGCGCCTGCGGCCCTACATCGAGGCCGAGCTGGCGCGCGGCACCGCGTTCAAGCACATCAGCCGCCACCTGCTGGGCCTTTACCAGGGCGAGCCTGGCGCGCGCGCATTCCGCCGCGCGCTCAGCGAGGGCGCGCATCTGCCCGGGGCAGGCTGGGCATTGCTCCAGCAGGCCATGGCGCCGTGCGCGGCGGCAGCGTGACAGGCGCGCCCCGTCCGGCCAGTATTCAGGCCTGACCTCTTAGGCTGGGCGTTCGCTCAACGCCGGACAGGATATTCACGCATGATCAGGTACAAGAGCATGCTGCTGGCCGCCCTGATCCCGTTCGGGGGCGTGGCGGCGGCGCAGACGGGCAAGCCGGCGGTGACGCTGGATCAGGCGGTGCTCCAGGTGCAGCAGGAAACCGGCGGCAAGGTATTGTCGGCGGAGTCGCGCGGGGTCGGCCGCCGGATGGAGTACCGCATCAAGGTGCTCACCCCGAACGGCCATGTGAAGGTGATGGCGATTTCCTCCGAAGCGAGCAAGAATCCGGGGTCGGCCCAGTCGACCAAGAACCCGCCCGGGCGGAATGCGGGCAGCAAGGAGAAACATTGATATGCGCATCCTGTTGGTGGAAGACGAGGCGCCGTTGCGCGAGACGCTGGCGGCCCGGCTGAAACGCGACGGCTTTGCCGTCGATGCGGCGCAGGACGGCGAAGAGGGCATCTATCTCGGCCGCGAGGTGCCATTCGACCTGGCCATCATCGACCTTGGCCTGCCCAAGATGTCGGGCATGGACCTGGTCAAGGCGTTGCGCGAGGCGGGCCAGCGCTACCCGATCCTGATCCTCACCGCGCGCGGCAGCTGGCAGGACAAGGTCGAGGGACTGAAGTACGGCGCCGACGACTACCTGGTCAAGCCGTTCCACGTCGAGGAGTTGCTGGCGCGCATCAACGCGCTGGTGCGCCGGGCCAGCGGCTGGTCCAAGCCGATCCTGGCCTGCGGGGTGATCAAGCTCGACACCACCGCGCAGACGGTGACGGTGGAGGGCAAGCTGGTCGACCTCACCAGCTACGAGTACAAGGTGCTCGAATACCTGATGCTGCACGCGGGCGAACTGGTCTCCAAGGCCGACCTCACCGAGCATATCTACCAGCAGGATTTCGACCGCGACTCCAACGTGCTGGAAGTTTTCATCGGCCGCTTGCGCCGCAAGCTCGATCCGGAAGGCACCCTGAAACCCATCGAGACGGTACGTGGACGCGGATACCGCTTTGCCATCCCGCGCACCGACGGCGACGACGAATGAGCCATCGCCCGCGCGCCGCCCGCTGTCGCTGGCGGCGCGCGCGGCGATCGCCACCGGATTCGTGCTGGCCGGCTTCCTCGGCTTGGTCGGCCTGACCCTGTCGCAGGCGAACAAGGAGCGTGCGCTGAGCGCGCTGCACGACCGCCTGCAGAACTTCGCAATCGCCTACATCACCAACTTCGACGTCAACCGCTACGGCCGCATCCTGTCGCCGGACACCTCGCCGGATCCGAATTTCTCGCGCCCGGGTTCCGGCCTCTACGCGGTGGCGGTGGGCGACAAGGACTTCCGCTGGGAGTCACCCTCCGCGATCGGCCGTGACTTCAGTTTCCTGGTGCCGCTGGAGCCGGGCGCCAGCCGCTTCGTCGGCCCGATCGACACGCGCATGGGTCGCCTCTACTACTACAGCTACGGCGTGGCCTGGGACACCGAGGCGGGCAAGTCGGTGCGCTTCACCGTGATGGTGGCGCAGACCGAGGATCAGCTCGAGGGCGGCAACATGGCCTACCGGCGCGCGCTGGTGATCTGGCTGTCGATCCTGGGCGTGATGCTGATGGTGCTCCAGCTATTGCTGCTGCGCTGGAGCCTCACCCCGCTGCGCAAGGTGGCCAGCGACATGAGCCGGGTCGAGCGCGGCGACAGCGAGCAGTTGGACAGCCAGTACCCGCTGGAACTGACCGGCCTGACCGAGCGCATCAACGCCTTCATCACCAACGAGCGCGAGCAGCGCACGCGCTACCGGCACACGCTGGCGGATCTCGCGCACAGCCTGAAGACGCCGCTGGCGGTAATCCGCTCGCAACTGGAATCCACCACCGGCGAGGTGCTGGCCGGGCGCAGCACGGCGGTGCTCGATCAGGTGCGCCGGATGGACGAACTGGTCGCCTATCAACTGGCCCGCGCGGCCACCTCTGGCCGGCAGACTTTCGCCAGCGCGGTGCCGATCGCGGGCGCGGCCGAGGATCTGGTGCAGGGTCTGGAGAAGGTCTACGCGGCCAAGAACGTGTTGTGCGAGTTCGACATCGGCGAGGGCGCGGCGTTCTACGGCGAGCAGGGCGACCTGCTCGAACTGCTCGGCAACCTGCTGGAGAATGCCTTCAAGTGGGCCTCCCACCGCGTGTTGCTGGAGGTCAAGGCGCAACCGGAGCACGGGCGCAAGCGGCCGGGCCTCTACATCAGCGTGGAAGATGACGGCCCCGGCATCGCCGAGGACAAGATCGAGAAAGTCCTGCAGCGCGGCGTGCGCGGCGACGAGCGCGTGCAGGGCCACGGCATCGGCCTGTCGATCGTGCAGGACATCGTGCACGCCTACCAGGGCGAACTGGTGGTCGACCGCTCGCCGGAACTCGGCGGCGCACGCTTCAGCGTGCGGCTGGCGGCGAGCTGATCCTGCTCAGCGGCGACAGCCGCCGCACGGCTCCTCGCCGTCGGCGGGCGAGGGGCCGTAGAACGCGTGCAGCAGTTCGGCCACCGCCGGCTCGGTTTCGCGCAATACGGCTGGCTGCGAGTAGTGCAGCTCGCTGACCACGGCGAAATACTCGCCGGCGCTTTCGGTCGCGTAGTGGTCGATCGGCGCGTGGCCGGGGCCGGCGGCCAGCAGGCGGTCGTAGGCGCGCTGGAACTCGCCGATCCAGCGCCGCCGCGGAATCTCGCGCAATGGCGGCACGCCGTCGGGCGGGCCATCGAGCATGTCCAGCTTGTGGGCCATCTCGTGCACGACCACGTTGTAGCCGTCCCACGGCTGCTCCAGGTCCAGTTGCACGTCGGCCAGGGACAGCACCAGCGGGCCATGCTCCCACGCCTCGCCGATCAGCACCTCGTCGCTCTCGGTGACCACGCCGGTGTGGTCGTCATGGTGGCTGCGGCGCACCTTGAACTCGCCCGGGTAGATCAGCACGTCGCGCCAGCCGCGCAGGCTGGTCGCACCCTGCTGCAGCGCCGGCAGGCAGGCCTGCATGGCAATCAGCAATCGCCAGTAGTCGTCCAGTACCGCGCCGGCCAGCGCGTGAAAACGCTTGCGCGCCAGGAAGATGCCGGCGAGCTGGCGCAGTTGCAGTTGTCGCGCGGGGTCCAGCCGACGCGCCAGCGGACAGGCCGCCAAGGCTCGCCGCCACAGGGGGTCGGCGATCGGTGCAGGTTCAAAGTGTGCCCGCAGGGATGTCCACCAACGGCGCGGCATGCCGCCGAACGCTTACTGGATCGACCCAGGCAGCAGCGATTGCCAACCCAGATGTGGCCGGGGCGCAGGGGCCGGTGCCGGCGAAGCCGCGCCGGAACGGTCGTTGCTGCTGCGCACGGCGCCGCTGGTGCTGCTGCTGCCGGGGCTGCTGTTCTCGCGGTTCATGCCCAGCACGTCGCCGGCGATGCCGTCTTCGCTATCGTGCGATGACGCGTTGCTTGCGGTTGGGCTGCCGCTGTCCACGCCTTGGCTATCGAGGCTGGCCGCTGCTGTCGCGCCGGCGAAGGCGAGGCACAGGATGCAAGCGATGATCCGGTGGGTGGCGCGCATGGCAGTGAAACTCCCCAGGCCGCAAGCGAAGAATCCGATCGTCGCAGAAACCGGGCGCTGCTGCCAGTGCAAGCGGCGGGCGCGCGTGCCGCAGTGCAGCGTGCGGCAGGCTAGAATGATTCGATGGTTCTTTTCTCCACCGTTCCCCTGCCTCGCGCTGCCCCCACGGCGCGCGCCGCCGCGCGCCGGGTTCGCTGATGCAGCCGCTGCAATTGCTGGCCTTGCTGGCTCCCGGCGCACCGCTTTCCGGCGCGGCGCTGGCCGAGCGCAGCGGGGTGACCCGGGCGGCGATCTGGAAGCAGGTCGAGGCGCTGCGTGCGCGGGGCGTGCCGGTGCAGACCCGCGGCCGGGCCGGCTATTGCCTGCCGTGGCCACTGCAGATGCTCGACGCGCAGCGCATCCGCGCCGCCTTGCCGGCCGATGTCGCACGCACGCTGGGTACGCTGGAAGTGCACGACGAGCTCGACTCGACCTCCAGCGAACTGCAGCGGCGGCTTGCCGATGCAGCCGACCTTTGCGTGGTGCTGGCCGAATCGCAGAGTGCCGGGCGCGGCCGGCGCGGTCGCGACTGGCTGTCGCCGCCGGGGTTGAACATCTATCTCTCCTGCCTGAAACGATTCGGTGCGGGCTTCGCGGCGCTGGGCGGCCTGTCGCTGGCGATCGGCGTGATCGTGCTGCGCGCGCTGGATGAACTGGGCGTTGCCGGTGCGGGGCTGAAATGGCCGAACGATGTCTTGGCCAGCGACGGCAGCGGCAAGCTGGCGGGCATCCTGGTCGAGCTCAGCGGCGAATTCCAGGGGCCGTGTTCGGCGATCATCGGCATCGGACTCAACCTGCGCCTGACCCCGGCCCTGCAAGGCCAGGCCGGCCAGCCGGCCACCGACCTGGCCAGCCTGTGCGCGGGCGCGCCGCCGGATCGCAACCGCGTGGCCGCGGCGCTGATCGCTGCGTTGGCGCAAGGCCTGGCCGAGTTCGAGCGCGAAGGCTTCCACGCCTTCGCCGCCGACTATGCGCGCCACGACCTGCTGCGCGGCCGGCCGCTGCAACTCAGCGGAGCGCTCGGCACGTTCGACGCACTCGGCGCAGGCATCGACGCGCGCGGCGCCTTGCGGGTGCAACTGCCTGACGGAAGCGAGCGGCGCATCGACAGCGCCGACGTCACGGTGCGCCGCGCATGAGACTGCTGCTGGATCTGGGCAATTCGCGCCTGAAATGGGCGCTGCAGGGGTCGTCGCCGGCATGGCTGGCGCAAGGCGTGCTGGAGTGGCGCGAGGATCTGGCCACGCTGCCGGATGCGGCGTGGGCGGGTTTTCCGCGATCGACCCAGGTGGTCGGCGCGTCGGTGGTCGACGAAGCGCGCGAGCAGCGCGTTGCCGCCGCCCTGCGGCAGGCATTCGACAGCGCGCCCGAATGGCTGCGCACCCCGGCCAGCGCCTGTGGCGTACGCAATGCCTATGCCGAGCCACAGCGGCTGGGCGTGGATCGCTTCCTCGCCATGGTTGCCGCGCATGCCGCCCATCGCGAGCCGTGCGTGCTCGCCAGCGCTGGCACCGCGCTGGTGCTCGATGCGCTGGCCGCCGATGGCCGGCACCTGGGCGGGCTGATCGCGCCGGGCGTGCAGCTGATGCAGCGCTCGCTGCTCGACGCGACTGCGCTGGTGCGCCCGCAGCGACCCGGCGACATCCTGCAGCTGGCCGACAACACCGCCGATGCGGTGACCTCCGGCTGCTGGCAGGCCGCCGCCGCACTGATCGAGCGCTTCCATGCGCAGATGCGTCCGCGCCTGGGCGGCGAACCGGCGCTGATCCTCGACGGCGGCGATGCGCCGCGACTGGCGCCGTTGCTGTCGCTGCCCGTGCAAGTCGGCCAGGACAGCGTGTTGCGTGGCCTGGCATTGTGGGCGGATGCGCACATGCCGACGCCGGCCAGCCACTAGAATGAGTGGTTGGCGGTCTTGATGGGGGTTCGATGTTCCTGCGTCTGCTGTTTGTCCTGTTGAGCGCGCTGAATATCGCGGTCGGAGCGTGGCTGCTGCTGGGCCAGCCCTATCGGCACGTCGGCGACGCCACCGACCCGGGCGTGGCGCCACTGCAACTGTTGTCGGAACTGCCCGCGGCGGAAGGCACGATCGCGGTGCCCGAAACGCCGGCCGCGGCCGTCGATGCCTCGCAAGGCTTTCGTTGCATGGCGCTGGGGCCGTTTGACACGCCGCAGGACCTGCGCAGCGCGCGCCAGGCGCTGGACGGGCACGTCGCGCGCATGCGCTCGCGCCAGCAACAGACCACCCAGCCCAGCGCGTGGTGGGTCTACCTGCCCGCCGCCGCCAGCCGTGCGCAGGCGCTGCAGACGGCCCGCCAGCTTGCCGCGAAAAACATCAACGACTATTTCGTGGTCGGCTCCGGTGACCAGGCCAACACGGTGTCGCTCGGCCTGTTCCGCGACCCGGCCAATGCGCGCAAGCGCCTGGACCAGGTGGCCGCCGCCGGCTTTCCCGCGCGCATGAGCGAGCGCAGCGAAAGCGTCCCGGAGTACTGGCTCGACCTCGCCATCGGCGCCGCCCAACCCTTCGACTGGCGCCAGTACCTCGGCGCCAGCGACCTCGGCACGCACGACATCCGCTGCTTCTGAGCGAGCGCAGCGCCCCGCTGCTAGAATCCCCGCCTGCGCCGGCATAGCTCAGTTGGTAGAGCAGCTGATTTGTAATCAGCAGGTCCCGGGTTCGATTCCTGGTGCCGGCACCATCCGCCTGCATGGCCGCCGCCGCGCCATCCGCCCGCGGCGCGCCGACTCCCCACAGCAACTGTAGGCCTGCGCTGACAGACCCGGCGCCAGGCCTCGACACATCCTTGGCAAGCTCCGGTGCGCCCCTGCGCGCATCGGTCTCTATTCTTCGGCCGAGGGGGCGCCCATGAGCGTGGTCCTGACCATCAAGGAAAGCCGCCACGGCCTGTGGCGCATCTGCAGCGGCCCGGACGTCCTGTTCGACCGCCTGCGCTTTGCCCATGCCATCCGCCTGGGCCGCGGCCTGGCCCGCGAGGAGCACGCCAGCTCCGGTACCGCCGCCCGCGTGGAGATGATCTGCAACGATTTCAGCATCCCGCTGGTGCAGTACGCCGAGGTACGCCGCTCCCCGATGACCGCCGTGTCCTGAGCCCAAAGCTTGGCGGTACGTTGCGGCGCGGCGTGCGTGCGTCGCGAAATTTGTTACGATCGCTTCAACGGCTACGCAGGGGTAGCCGGGAGTGATCGACATGCAAACACCGTATGTGCAGCCCGCCCTTTGGCGCGGCTTGCAGCTGTTTGCAGGGATGCTGTGGGGGAAACCGGCCAAACCAGCCACCGCGGGCGCGACAGCGCGTGCGGCGGGCGATCTGGTGACGTGGCGGGCCGGCGCGCGATCGCGCCGCGAGGATGAACTCGAACGCATGCGCGACGACGCACCTCTGACTTGACGGCGTCCCGACCCGGTTTCGGGCTCGTCGTTCCGGCGAAGGCAAGCTGTTGTCCGCAGCAGATCCGTCCTTGACGTCCACCGCGTCAAGGCGCAAGACGGCGTCGCGTGGCCCACCTCGACACGCCCGCTTGCCCCTTCGTCGGTCCGGCGGAGGCTGGCATTGTCCTTCCGTCATGCCACCACACGGCGCGCGGGCCATGGCAGCCCACGGGCGTCGGGTTCCGCTGTCGTCGCAGGCCACCCGCCCGTCATGGCGTGGTGGGTCACGCATCGCGCGTGACGCGGCCCCCACGACCTGATCCGTTAGACTTGCACCATGCGCGGCGGTCATCGCCGCGCATGCATTCTTGCGTCCACGACCGCGCACCATGTTTGCGCGATGTCCCGGTACAGCGCCATGGACGCCGCGTGATCCACCGTGCCGGTGCACCGCGTCAGCGTGCGCGCCGGACTCCACCGCAGGCAAGAACTTCATGAACACACAAACCGTTTCACTGATCGGCGTTCCCACCGACATCGGCGCCGGCCACCGTGGCGCCTCGATGGGGCCGGAAGCCATGCGCGTCGCCAACCTGGCCGCCAAACTCGAACAGCGCGGCCTGCAGGTAATCGACCGCGGCAACCTGCAGGGGCCGCTCAATCCGTGGCTGCCGCCGGTCGACGGCTATCGCCATCTCGACGAAGTGGCCGCATGGAATACGGCCGTCTATACGGCTGTTCGCCAGGAGCTTCAGTCCGGCCGCCTGCCGATCATGCTCGGCGGCGACCATTGCCTCGCCATCGGCTCGATCAGCGCGGTGGCCGACCACTGCCGCGAAACCGGCAAGCAGCTGCGCGTGCTGTGGCTCGACGCGCATTCGGATTTCAACACCGCCGAGGCGACGCCGTCGGGCAACATCCATGGCATGCCGGTGGCCTGCCTGTGCGGCCGCGGCCCGCAAGTATTGACCGGGATCGGCAGCCACACCCCGGCGATCACCCCCGACGTGATCCGCCAGATCGGCATCCGCTCGGTCGACTACGGCGAGAAGCAGCTCGTGCGCGAAGCCAACGTGGGCATCTTCGACATGCGCCGGATCGACGAGGACGGCATGAAGCGGGTGATGGAGCAGGCACTGGAAGGCATGGACGACAACACCCACCTGCACGTGAGCTTCGACGTCGACTTCCTCGACCCCAGCATCGCGCCCGGCGTCGGCACCACCGTGCGCGGCGGCCCCGGTTATCGCGAGGCGCAGCTGTGCATGGAAATGATCTCCGACAGCGGCCGGCTGGCCTCGCTCGACCTGGTCGAACTCAACCCCGCCTTCGACCGCCGCAACGCCACCGCCAAACTGGCAGTGGATCTGATCGAGTCGCTGTTCGGCAAATCCACGCTGATCCGCTGAAGCGGATCGCAAGACCGCTTCATGCGTGCACCATTCCTTCAATACGCGTGCAACATGTTGACTGAGCAGATTCGTAGGGAAACCTCAGACTCTGCCCATCTTTCTGTGCTGGACTGGGGTCTGGAAACCGCCTAGCTATTTGTATGGGCCTCGCTCACCGAAGAAAACTAACAGGATCGGACTAGTGATTGCCGCGATCAGGTGGGCCAGCGAGGAGAGAAAAAACCTTCGTTGCTTGGCTTGCGACGATGCGTAGAACCTCAAACCCCAAGGCATGCCGCTAAAGAAGGCCCGCAGATACCACCGATTTGCGGCGGAAAAGTCATTTTTAGTATTCTGAAGCACATGGCCCATTATCATCATGGCCTTGGCATTCCCGTCGACAGAGACTGCTCTCTCGCATAAATCAAGAACCTCGTTTGCATTTTCCCTTTCGCTAAGTCTGTACAGCATTCTTGCCCGACCAATTAGGCCTTCACTTTGAAACTCGCCTTCTTCTGAAGATAGCTCGGAAAAAGCACTTAAAGCAACTGGGTTGTTGTTTCCACCAAAGGCACCTTCTTCTTCGAGCCTCGCATAGATATATCGCATTCCAGTAGCACTTGGAAATGAAGAAGGATCGGATTTAGATCTATCCAATAATTTTTTAACCTGATCAAAGTCATCCTTATCAAGGCAACGCATAATTTCACGAAGCTTTTTTTCCGCAAGATATAACTGACTAGTTGATTTCACGCGCTTGTCTCCGACTAATGCCGCCGACCATGGCCACCGTTACTTTATATAGGATGCGAGCCAGGGCGGGCTCTAGATTTTAGGCGGTGGCGGTGGCGGTGGCGGTGGCGGCTCGGGCGGTGGCGGACGGATACGTATGAGCGTCCCTGTTCTAGGCGGTGGCGGCAAAGGCGGTCCCACCTGCTTGGGTTTTTGGTTGCCTTTCTGCAAATCAAGGAGTAGCTGTCTGATCTCATCTAGTTTTTGCCGTTTTTCCACGTATGTGGCATCCGGCTCATATCTTTGACCAGTCATGCTAGGATGCCCGCAAGGAGCGAATAGAGACAGCCCGCCACAGACGATCTGCTTACCTATTTCGCTGGGGTTAAGCTTGACAGCTCGTAATGCAATCGCTACAGGCTTAGTTGACGCGAAGCCTGCCGCAGTAAGAATGATGGAACCCTGAAATTTTACAAAATCTTTTGCATCTCTGTGAGTCATTTCTGCAACTTGTTCTGCCGTCGCACAATTACCTGCTTGGTGGCAATCTTTGTATATCTGAAGCGTCGAACCAAAACCGGTATAGACCTGACGACCGTCTTGATCAATATTTACAACGGGATTATTATTCGCGTACCCATATCGGTTGAAGTTGTAGGTATTGCCCGCATTTGGCCCCACCGGGTCCGCACTAAGAAACCTCCCCGTCCCCGGATCGTAATGCCGCGCCTGCATGTAGGTGAGCCCGGTTTCTGGGTCATTCACATGCCCGGTAAACCCCGGTTCGTTGAGCGATGGCCCGGTGAATGCGCTCCCCCAAGGCCGGTAGCTGTAGCGTTGGGTAATGTTGCCGACGGCATCGGCTTCGCGGGCGGTGCTGCCCAAGCGATCGGTCAAAGTGTAGATGACGCCCGTGCCGTGGCGGGCGATCAGCTTCTCTCCTAGATAGAGATAGTCGGTACCTTGGCTGGTCCCGGCATCGTAGGTATACACCAGCTTGCCGCTGGCGCTGTAGAAGCTGTATTTGGGCGAGCCGCCCGGCAGCGTGCGCCGCACACGCCGTCCATTGGCGTCGTAGGCGTAGCTGGCCACGCCAGGGATCGCGACGAGTTGATTCAGCGCATCGAAGGCGTAGGTGGTGGTGGCGCTGCCGTAAGTCATGCCGATGCGGTTGCCGCGGGCATCGTTCTGATAGGAGGCGAAGAGGCTTGCGCCAACCGTGGAGTTGGCCAGCCGGTTGGTGCTGTCCACGTTGAAGCTCAGGCTGCTACCGTTGGTCACCCTACTGCGCAGATTATTGAGCACGTCGTAGGCGTAGCTTTCGTTGCCCCACGCCTGCGGTGCGCTGGCTGACGTGAGCCGATTGGAGGCGTCGTAACCATATGTGGCGGAGTCGCGCCCATCGATCAGGTCGGTGATGGTGCCCAGATTGCCATTGGCGTCGTAGCTGAAGTCCTGGCTGTAAAGCAGCGTGCCAGCCCTGGCGTAGGTGAGGCTGGATGGAAGCTGGCGCGCGTTGCGTTCAAGCAGGCGGACGATCCCGTCGCCAAGCGTGTAGCTCTCCACGCTGTTGTCTGGAAAATATCCGATGTTGCTGGCGTATGCACCCACTTGGCGCGGCCGGCCGAGTGCGTCGGGCGAATAGTCGACGATGCGGCCATCGGGATAGGTCCTCCACGCCAGATGGCCATTGGCGTCGTATCGTTCGCCGATGCTCCAGTGGTGGCCGTCCACGTCCACGAAGCGCGCCGTCGGCAGATTGCGCCGGTTGTAGGTGGTGCTGGCGCCCATCTGCGTGGTGCCATCGGTCAAGCGATTGCCGTTGGCGTCATAGGTGAAGCTGTGGCTGTCGGTGCCCGCGGGCGTGGTGACCGTCTTGAGGCGGTTCAAGGCATCGTGGCTGTAACTGCTCTTGCCGGCTACGGCCACTTGCTCCTGGCCGCAGCCAGTGCCAGTGATGGTCAGCCCGCTGGCGCTCCAGATCAGATTGTCCGCCGCGTCGTAGGCCATGACTGTGCTGCCGCTTTCCGGCTCCCACGAGCGACACAGCCGATGACCGTTGTCGTAGACGAAGTTCTTGGTCAGCGACGCGGTGTAGCCGCCAAAGCTGCCCGATTGCGCGAGGTTGAGCGGCTTGCCGAAGGCGTCGCGGCCGATCGTCTGGGTAATGCCGGTGGGGGCGTCGATACGTACCGGCCAGTCGGTGGTGGGCTGGCCGAAAGCCATGTAGCTCGTCGTGGTGGCGTTGCCCTTGGGATCGGTAACTTGGGTCTTGAACCCGGACAAGTACGCCGTCGTGGTGGTCAGGATGCCAAGTTCCGAGTCCTGTTGAGCCTTCGTTGCCCGACCCAGTGCGTCGTAGCTGGCAACTACACCCGGAATGGTTGCAGACGCATAGCTCGCCAGATTGCTGATGGGATATGAAGTGAAAACCTTCCGTCCCGTGGCGTCGTAACGTTGCACGGTCTGGCTGAGCGTGCCGGCTTTGTTGGCAC
Source organism: Rhodanobacter sp. UC4443_H10 (assembly GCF_052978325.1). Classification (NCBI taxonomy): domain Bacteria; kingdom Pseudomonadati; phylum Pseudomonadota; class Gammaproteobacteria; order Lysobacterales; family Rhodanobacteraceae; genus Rhodanobacter; species Rhodanobacter sp. UC4443_H10. The sequence goes on from NZ_CM129668.1 coordinate 3,263,590, forward strand.
TGTCATATTGCTCGGTGACCAGCGGGCGCCACATCCCGTCGAAGTAGGTCACCGCGTAGCCGTTGCCCGTATGGACGATCCGTTTCCAATGGCCGCCCGGAATCCCGTACTCACTCCCGCTTACTGGCGCAAAGGACAATAGCGTGGAATTCCATGCCACCTCGTCACCGGTCGGATAGGCGACGCCGGCAAGCCGACCCATGGCGTCGTAGGTGTAGTTTGTAGTGGATCCATTTCCGTCCTTGACCCAAGTGATCCACCCCGCATCGTTGACTGCCGCCGATTCGCTGCTTCCGTCAGGGTGCCCGATCACCTGGGGGATGCCTCTTTTCCAGCTCGATGCCATCGTCACATGGTTGTTGCCGTCCTTGACCGTGGCCAGCGTGCCGTCGCTGTTCCATGTCACCGTCTGCTTCAACTCGCCGAAAGCGGAATAGGTCAGCGGGAGCGCAGTGGTGGGATCGAAGGTCATCGATGAGACGGTCGTGCCGTTGATCGTGTGCTGGGCCACCTGGTTCAAAACCCACTTGCCGGTATTGTCGTAGTACGTCGTTTGGTTGACCCTGCTGTATCCAAGAGTGCTGGATTCGGTTTGGTTGGTATCGCGTGCGTACGCATCGAAGGTATTGGTCGTGGTGGTGAACGTCGTTCCGTCCTGGGTGATGACCGTGCTGATCCTGGGTCGGATACGAGCCGTCAGTGGATCAGCCACGGCGCCCAGCACGTGGCCATACTGGGGGTAGAACGATTGAGTGGCTGCCGCCGCTTCGGACAGGTATTGGTTGACCTCGGAACGGATCACGCTGCCATCGGCACGCAACGTATCCGTTTGCAGCAGGCGTCCGTCATTGAGCCAGTACACCATGCCGAAGCGGTAGCGTTGCTGGGTGCCGTCCGGATCGGTGACCGTAGTGGTCTTGTCCTGTTTGCACGTGGTGCATGGGTAACTGGCCGGCTCGGTGTGCTTGCCCCACAGATGTTGCAGGGTGCCGCCGTAGTCGTAGTCGTAGTGCCACGTGCCGCTTGGCATGCCCGGCCCGGCCAGCGTTTTCTGGGTAAGGCTCATGACGTCGAAGAAATAAGGTACGAGCAGTTTGTATGTGGGCTGTTCGAACGGTCCGAGCGGTGCCGAAATTTGCTCGCACTCTGATGCGTGAACGCCACTGCGGTAATGCCGATGGTTCTCGAAGGTAAAGGTGGCCGTCGCTCCACCGGGATGGGTCGCTGAAACAGTGAAAGCACCGTCTACCATCGCCGGGAGACCTTGGCACCAAGGCGCCACCAGACTCTCGTACGGTGGCGGCGATGGCGGCATGAGCGAGCCGGTATAGGCGTATTGCCAGCGGCTGGCGTCGGGTCGTACGACTCCGGTGAGGTTGCCTGACGCGTCGTACTGGTATTGCCAGATGCGGCCATGGCTTGTGGCCGACGACAGCCGCCCATTGCTGTAGGCCGCCGTGATCTCCCGCCCGTCGCTGGCCCAGATGCGCGTCGGATGGCCGTTGGCGTCGTATTGAAACTGCACGGTATTGCCGAACCGATCCTCGATCTTGCTGGCCAGCAAGTAGTACCGATTGCGCGCCAGGTAAACCATGGCGGGTTGCACATCGGGGTCCATCACGCTCATGACGAGCGACTTGGACAGTTTCGCCGCAGTGCGGGTTGTTCCGACGTCAAAGTAGTAGCGCACCCCGGCAGTCGTGGTCATCCGGAATCCTTCGCCGGCAAGCCCACTTTTCATCGGTATGCAGTCGAAGACATCGCGTTCCGTGGTAGTCAGGCGATAGGGGCCACCACTGGACGGCACAGGAACGGCTGCGTCCAACCCCAGTGCCGTGGTGTCGCCTCGACCGGGCAGGTGGATGGCGATACCTTGCCAGGCTTCGCCGCGGGAGAAAGCCATGTTAGGCCCGAACGCCAAACCGGGAACGCTTCCCTGGGAGCAACGTTGCGCGCTCCAGCCAGTCGACGTCGGGTAGGTCGCGGCCATCAACGGCACATCGACATCCCAATTGCCCGTGCCTCGAAGCAGAGAGTCGTAGGGCTGGATATCGTCCTGCGGTTGCAGCTCAATGGCCAACGTGCGGGCAAGTTGCACAGGCAAGCCGAAATTGCCCGGCACGTCGATATCGGTGACGGAAAACGACGTCGAGCCATTTGAAAGGCTGACATGTTCGCCCGCAAAGCCGTTCTCTAACGCTGAAATTTGCTGAGTGGCCTTGATGCGCTTGGCATATTCGACCCATGTCGGAATGCCGCCTCCGCTGTCCAGTGCGAACGCCCTCGGCGCGGCACACAGCGGCACCAGCAAAACCATCAGACAAAATGCCACTCGCGTGGCAAACCCTTGCGGTAGCCGCATCGTGTTCCGAGCCATGCTTCCCCCTTTTCCCTGTGCCGCTTCGGCGGAAATCCCTCGTGCACAGGCCTTGCGTAGCCTTGCGCGGCGCGTGGTACGGCGTGTTCGCTCTCAATACTCGCCGCAAGTTCATGCGTCAAGGGGTTGCTGGCGGCAAGCTTTCGCCGTTGATGCAAGATCATGCATGAGGAGACGCATTGACCGCTCCCATGAGGCTGTGCAGGAGCTGCATAGTGGGCGCGCTCGTTGCCTGCCGGCGTGCTACCAGCCCCGCGGTTCAATCCGCGCGGTCCGATGTCGTAGACTGGCGTTTTCCTTGCGCGGCGCAGCATGAACACCCGAGTCCTTACCGGCATCACCACCACCGGCACGCCGCATCTGGGCAACTACGTGGGCGCGATCCGCCCCTCGGTCGAGGCCAGCCGACGGGCGGACGTGGATGCGTTTTTCTTCATGGCCGATTACCACGCCCTGATCAAGAGCGATGACGCGGCGCGGATCGAGCGGTCGCGGCTGGAGATCGCGGCGAGCTGGCTGGCGGCGGGGCTCGATCCGGCGCGGGTGACGTTCTATCGGCAATCGGACATCCCGGAAATCCCCGAGCTGACCTGGTTCCTGACCTGCATCGCGTCCAAGGGCATGCTCAACCGCGCGCACGCATACAAGGCGGCGGTGGACAAGAACGCCGCGGCAGGCGAGGACGCCGACGCCGGCATCACCGCCGGCCTGTACATGTATCCGGTGCTGATGGCGGCCGACATCCTGGCGTTCGATGCGCACCAGGTGCCGGTGGGGCGCGACCAGATCCAGCACATCGAGATGGCGCGCGATCTCGGCCAGCGTTTCAACCATCTGCATGGCCGCGAGTTCTTCGTGCTGCCCGAGGCGCTGATCGAGGAGCAGGTGGCCACGCTGCCGGGGCTCGACGGGCGCAAGATGTCCAAGAGCTACGACAACACGATCCCGCTGTTCGCCGGCGGCAGCAAGGCGCTGCGCGAGGCGATCATGCGCATCGTCACCGACTCGCGTGCGCCGGGCGAGCCGAAGGATCCGGACGACTGCGCGCTGTTCACCATCTTCCGCGCCTTTGCCAGCGAGACCGAAACGGCGGCATTCCGCCGCGCGTTGGAGGAGGGGCTCGGCTGGGGCGAAGCCAAGCAGGTGCTGTACGAGCGCATCGAAACCGACGTGGCGCCGATGCGCGAGCGCTACGACACGTTGATGGCCGACCCGGCCGCGATCGAGGTGATCCTGCAGGAAGGCGCGCGCAAGGCGCGGGCGATCGCCACGCCGAAAGTGGCCGGCCTGCGCGAGGTGCTGGGTTTGCGTGCGATGCGCACGGCTGGCGCAGCGGCGGGCCCGGCGCGACCGGCGAAAGTGCAGCGCGTCGCGCGGCTGGCCAGTTTTCGTGACGACGACGGCCACTTTCGTTTCCGCCTGTTCTCGGCCGAGGGCGAGGAGCTGCTGCTGTCGGTGCCGTTCGCCGACCCCAAGGCGGCGGGTGCAAGCCAGAAGCGCCTGAAGCAGTTGGGCGCCACCGCGGCCGTGGTGCAGGTGCGCGGCGCGAATCTGGTGCTGGAGATCGATGGCGAGGCCGTGGCGAGCACGCCGGATTATCCGGACGAAGCCGCGCGCGAGCAGGCGCTGACGCGCCTGCGGCTCGCGCTGGACCAGCTCGCGACGCAGGATTGAATGGCCGCGGTGCTCTCGCCGTTCCGACTCGCCGCCGCGCCCTGAAAGGAGATATCCGTGCGTTACCTGTCCATCCTGTTGCTGGCCCCCTGGCTGCTGGTGCTGTGCGTGATCTACTGGATCTGGCCGCGCAGCCTGCCGCGAACGGCGGGCCGGCGCACGTTCGACGTGCTGGTGCTGCTGCTGGCCGGCATCGCCACCGCGCTTGCCGCGCTTGCCGGTTTCGATTCGGCCGTGCTGCCGGAGCCGGGCGAATTCGGCCCGGTCAGCGGGTCGATCTGGCAGCAGGTGCTGCCCGCGTTGTGGGGCTACGGCGCATTTGCCGCGGTGATCGTGCCGGCGCTGGTGCTGCGCCAGTGGTGGTGGGGGCGCAAGCGCTGATCGTGTCCCGGCGCGGCGCGGGCCGCGCCCGCGTCATGCCCTTTGCATGACCAATGGCCGTCGAGGAATTCAAACCTTCGCGGCAAGCTGTGCATCTACCCCATGCCGAGCGCGCCGGTTCCACTGCGCCGCGCGGCATTCTCTCCCCGTGGATTCCCCGACATGCGCCTTGCATGCCTGTTGTTCCTGACCCTGGCCGCGGCCTCGGCGCCGGCGCTCGCCGTCGAGATTGACGGTCACATCCAGCCGGCCGAGTGGGCCGGCGCACGACACATCACCGATTTTCGCCAGACCCAGCCGCTCAACGGCCAGCCCGGCACGCTGCATACCGAGGCCTGGGTGCTGGCGACGCCGGAGGGGCTGGCGGTGGCGTTCCGCTGCGACCAGCCACCGGAGGTGCCGCGCACGCGCCAGCGCGTGCAGCGCGATTTCGACGACCAGGTGGACCGCGTCAACGTGATGGTCGACTTCAACGGCGACGGGCGCACCGGCTACGATTTCGTGGTCAGCTCGACCAACGGCATCAACGATGCGGTGATCACCAACGAGAGCCGGTTCAACAAGGATTGGGACGGCAGCTGGCAGCACGCGGTGAGCGAAGATGCGGCCGGCTGGAGCGTGGAGATCCTGATCCCCTGGTACACCGCGCCGATGCATGCGGCGAAGGACGGCCAGCGCACGCTCGGCATCTATCTCGATCGCGTCACCGGCTCCACCGGCGAACGCGACGCATGGCCGGTGGCCAGCTTCATGCGCCCGCGCTTCCTGTCCGAGTTCGAGCGGATCGGGGTGCCGCAGTACCACCAGTCGCTGTTTGCGATCACGCCGTATGCGTCGGGCCTGTACGACAACGTGCGCGGCCGCAGCCATTTCCAGCAGGGCGCCGACATCCTGTGGAAACCGAACGGCCAGTTCCAGCTGACCGCGGCGTTGAACCCGGATTTCGGCCAGGTCGAGAGCGACGACCTGGTGGTCAACTTCGGCGCCACCGAAACCTACGTCAGCGACAAGCGCCCGTTCTTCACCGAGAACCAGGGCATCTTCGATTTCAGCCTGCTCGACGACAACAGCCAGCTGGTCTACACGCGCCGCGTCGGTGGTCCTTCGGACGATGGCATGGGCGCGGCGGACATCGACGCCGCGGTGAAGCTCAACGGCAGCGTCGGCACCACCAGCTACGGCGTGCTGGCCGCCGACGAGGACGGTCAGGCCGGGCGCTTCTTCGGGGCCGCGCGGGTGACCCACGACTTCGGCACGCAGAGCCTGGGCATGCTGCTGACCCGCGTCGACCGGCCATGGCTGGATCGCGAGGCGACCGTGCTCGGCGTCGATCACCACTGGCAGCCCACCGCGCAGCTGACCATCGCCACCAACGTGGTGGCCAGCGACATCCTGCAATCGGGAACGCACACGCGCGACAGCGGCGGCACCGTCATCGCCGACCTGGAAATGGGCGACGGCTGGCGCCAGCAATGGCTGGGCATGCACTTCGGCGACCGGCTGCAGGTCAACGATTTCGGCTACCTCGAACGCAACAATTTCAACTACGCCCACTGGGAGGTGCGCAAGCGCTACGCCTCGCTGCCGGCGGACTCGGCCTACAGCTCGCACGACTGGCATTTTCGCATCGACGCGCTGGACAACGACCACGGCCTGCGCCTGCGGCGGCAATTGCGCATCCGCCGCACCAGCACGTTGCGCGACGGCACCACCGAGGATGCACAGCTCAACGTCAACACGGCCGGCTGGGACGACTTGCTGACGCGCGGGCATGGCGCGCTGTTCCTGCCGCCGTCGCTGGATTTCTTCTACGAGCGCATCAGTCCGCGCCACGGCGACTGGGCGTTCAAGCTGGATGCGGAGGTTTTCACCGGCGGCCTCGGCGGCAACCGGCAGGCCGCCTTCGACATCGAGTTCGTGCCCACCTACTTCATCAACGACGCCTTCAGCGTGTACGCCGGGCCGTCCTGGCAGCGCATTCCGGACTGGCTGGTCTGGCAGCACGACAACCTGATCGGCCGCTTCGACCAGCACACGCTGCAACTCGATGCCGGTTTCGACTGGGCCATCGACCCGCGCCAGGAACTGCGCGTGAAGCTGCAGGCGATCGGCCTGGACGCGCGCCTGCGCGGCGGCTACCGCGTCGGCGCCAGCGGCCGCGCCGAGGCCAGCGACGAGCCGATCGACGACTTCAACGTGCGCAACCTCGGCCTGCAGATCCGCTACCGCTACGAGCTGGCTCCGCTGTCCTACCTGTACGTGGTCTACGGCCGCGGCGGTTACGCGATGGATGGCCTGGCGCGCCACACGGGCGATGTCCTCGGCAACAGCTTTGCATTGCGCGACGACGAGCAACTGCTGGTCAAGCTGAGTTACCGCTTCGACATGTAGCGGCGTGCGTCGTCGCATCCGCGCGACTTTCCGTGGGCGCTCCACCCGGATCGAGGCGGCGCAGTGCGAGAATGGCCGCATGGTCGCGCTCAAGTATCTCCAGGCATATCCCGCCACGCTGCAGGACAAGGTGCGCGCGCTGATCGCGCAGGAGCGCCTGGGCGAGCACCTGGCCAAGCGTTACCCGGCGCGCCACGACGTGCAGAGCGACAAGGCGCTGTATGCCTACGTGGCTGCCTTGAAACAGCAGCACATGAAGAATGCACCCGGCATCGACAAGGTGCTGTACGACGCCAGGCTCGACGTGCTGCGCAACGCGCTCGGCCTGCACACCGCGGTCTCGCGCGTGCAGGGCGGGCGGCTCAAGGCGAAAAAGGAGATCCGCGTGGCCAGCCTGTTCAAGGCCGCCGCGCCGGAGTTCCTGCAGATGATCGTGGTGCACGAACTGGCGCACCTGAAAGAGATGGAGCACAACAAGGCGTTCTACCAGCTGTGCACGCACATGTTGCCGGACTACCATCAGCGGGAGTTCGACCTGCGTGTCTACCTGACCTGGCGCGAGCTGCCGTCGAACGACACCACCCCCTCGCAGGCATGACGATGGACAGCGCAGCGTTGCAGAAATACCTGTTGCAGTTGTTCGAGCGCCACGACGTCGAGCTGGAAGCGGACGAGGACGGCTGGCTGGTCACCGACGGCGATTTTCCGGCGATCCGCGCTGCCTGGCATGCGGGTGCGGCGGGCGAGCCCGGCCGGCTCGACGTCGACGTGGTGCTGAGCGAGGAGCGCTATATCGAGGAGAGCTTCGCCGGAGCGGGCGGCGGCGACACCGGTTGCCGAGACGCGCTGCGCGCGTTCGAGCACGATGCGTTCCATCCGCTGCTGGCCGCGTGCTGGTACGTCACCGACGACCGCCGCATGCGCATTGCCGCGTGGGAGATCGGCGTGCGCACGTGGGACGTGTTCATCGGCCCGTTCAGTGCACGCGGCGCGGATGCCGCCAGCATGCCCACCGAGGCGCTGGCGTCGATCGAGGCGGCATTGAAGCGCGAAGCGCTCAGCCCCGAACTGCACTGGGTGCGCCTCGTGCACAGCCATGCCGCGGATGGCGATTCGCGCTGCGAGGCACTGCTCGACAACGAGCTGTGGACCGCCGGCACGCTGGCGCTCGCCAGCGTCGCATGGCCACAAGCCGGCGACTACAGCGCGCGCTGTTTCCTGTTGCTGGACGTGCGCGATTATTGAACGGGCGCCACCCGCCGGGCACGCGCGAAGTCTTCCGGTTCGGGTGGTGAATCCCTGGCGGGCATGGCGCAGCGATAGCAAGCTGGCGCTACCGCAGATGCGGCAGCCACAGCATCATCGACGCGGCGAAGATGCCGGCCGCCGTCAGTAGCGTCGCGGCAAACAGGCTCGCGGCCATGGCCGTGCGTCCGCGCGACCCGCCTCGGTCCTGCGCGTGGAAGTAGAGCTGGAGCACGGCCAGCGGCAGCAGGTACTGGGCGAACGCGAGGGTGGTGAGCGCTGGCCCGGTGAACGTCTCCGGGTCGAAACCCGCCGGCCCCTGGTTCAGCAATATCCAGAACGTGAGGCCGATGCGGAAGAACCACACGCCGCTCACCGCCAGGAACAGGCGCAGCGCCCAGCGCCGATGCAGTGCGAAGCGACGGTCCATGGCGTGGCGCAACGCCATCGCCGCGCACAACAGGATCAGGATCGCGTTGATGCTGATCGCGACGTGCTGCCACGGGCCGCCCACCTTGGTTCCCGTCCATACCATCGCCAAGCCGCCCACGCCCATCACGAACGCCGAGGCGAGATAGATGCGTCCGTTCCAGCGATGGAAACGCGGGAACCGCCGCCGCACGCCCGTCGCCAACTGAAGCAGGCCGCCGATGGTGATCAGCGCCGCGAAAGCCAGGTGCGCGGCCACCGCGGCGTTGTGCAGCGGATCTCCCGCCACGTGGGCGCGTGGAAAGATCCGGTTCCAGGCGTCGAATTGGCCGAGCAGCGCGGTGCGGCCGTAAAAGCCGAACAGGTACGCGACGAAGATCAGCTGGCCCAGTCCGGCCACCACGAACCAGCCCGTCGCCGCGGCCTGCAGCACGGATTTTCCGTGCGCAGGTGGTCGCGCGCCAGCGAAGGCCGCCGCCGGTGAATTGCGTATCCGTGGATCGGAGGCGCAAAGGCTGTCGCTGGCAGGCGTCGTCGCGTCGGGCGGAGGAGTCATCGGGCCGGTTCCGGAGTGCATTGCCCGGCAGTGTTGCCAGTGGCGGCACTGCCGGGAACACGTCAGGCGACGGACGGCGGTTTGAGGTTGCCGAGGCACGGCGGGAGACGACGGCGTGCGCTGCCGCCGACCGGTTTCCCCGCGCGCCGGCCTGCGCGCCCGAAGTCGGAGGGCAGCGCCTCGACTTCCTCGCCCTCAAGTGCGAACGGATCTGGATCGGGTACGGCGGTACTGCGCGTCGCCGGTAGCGCGGGATGTTGTCCGGGAACGGGCGGGCCGTGCCCGGCCCGCGAGAGTGAAAGAAACAGGGCGCCCGCGGGCGCCCTGTTTTCCGCCGGGGGTCGCCCGCTCAGTTCGGCAGGGACAGATCGTCCAGCAGCGCCTTGAGGAAGCGGGCTGCTTCGCCGCCGGTGGCGGCGCGGTGGTCGAAGGTCAGGCTGATCGGCATGCGCCGGTGCACTTCGATGCCGCCCATCACCGCCACCACGTCGTGGCCGAGCTTGCCGGCGCCGATGATGGCGACGGTCGGCGGCACCACGACGGGCGTGGCGTAGCGGCCGGCGAACATGCCGAAGTTGCTCAGGCTGATGGTGTAGCCGGACAACTCGGAGGCGGGGATGGTGCGGTCCTCGACCTGCGTGCGCAGGCGCTTGATCGCGGTGCGGATGCCGGCCGCGTCGAGCATGTCGGCGTTGCGCAACGCCGGTACGAACAGGCCGTCGTCGGTGTCCACCGCGATGCCGATGTCCACCTGCGGGTGCAGCGTGCGGGTGAGGTTCTTGCCGTCGAACCACGCGTTCAGCGCCGGCACCGTCTTGCACGCGGCGACGATCGCGCGGATCAGGCGCGCGGTGATGTCCTGCTTGCCGATCCAGGCGTGCAGGTCGGCGTCGTCGACCAGGGTGGTCGGCACGACCTGCGCGTGGGCGTCGGCCATCACGCGGGCCATGTTGCGACGCACGCCCTTCAACTGTTCCGGCTGGCCGCTGGCGGTGACGCTCGGCGGCGCGGTGCGCACCGGCTTGCCGGCCAGCGAGACGGGGCCGCGCTGCGGCTCCGGCTGCGGCAGCTCGGGCGCCAGGTGGCGACCGGCGGAGGCGGGTACGGCGCGGGCCGGTGCGGCGCCGAGTGCTGCCGAGCCATTCGCGGCGGCGTCCTTGACGTCGTTCATGGTGACCACGCCGTCGGCGCCGCTGGGGCGCACGCGGGTCAGGTCGACCTTGAGCTTCTTCGCCAGTGCGCGCACCGCCGGCACGGCCTTCACGCCGCCGATGCTGGCGGCCTGCTCGACGTGCACGGTGTTGCCGCTGACCATCGCGCCAACCACGGTGCCTTCGTCCTCGCGCTCCTTGCCGGTCTGCGCGATCTCGCCGCCTTCGTCCGAGGCGATCACCTGGTCGTCGGCGTCGTTCGGGTTCGGCGTGGGCGTGCCGGCGCCGGCGGCCGGCTTTTTCGGGCCGTGGTGGTGGCCGGTGGCTTCGGCTTCGGCGCGCTGCTTGGCGTTCGGATCGGGCTCGAACTCGGCCAGCGCGGCACCGGTCTCGATGATGTCGCCCGGTGCGCCGTGCAGCCTGGTGACCTTGCCGGTGTACGGCGAGGGCACGTCGACGACCGCCTTGGCGGTTTCCATCGAACACAGCGGCGCGTCGAGCTTGATGGTGTCGCCCACCTTCACGTGCCATTCGACCACGGTCGCGTCGGGCAGGCCTTCGCCGAGGTCGGGGAGGTAGAACGTCTTGATGTCAGCCATTGGTTTTTCCGGGAATAGGGAATAGGGAATGGGGAATCGGAAGAGCGGGCGGGCATCGCACCTTGGCTTTGCCCATTCCCCATTCTCTATTCCCGATTCCCGGCGGCAAGCCTCAGCTTGCCGCCAGCGTACGCTTCGCCGCGTCGACGACGCGTTCCACGCTCGGCAGGTATTTCATTTCCAGGCGGAACAGCGGGATGTGGGTGTCGGGGCCGGTGACGCGTTCGACCGGGGCAAGCAGGTCGTACATGCATTCCTCGGCCAGGCGGGCGGCAATCTCGGCGCCGAAGCCGGCGGTCTTGGGGGCTTCGTGCACGATCACGCAGCGACCGGTCTTGGCCACCGACTCGGCGATGGTGTCGAAGTCCAGCGGGGTCAGCGTGGCCACGTCGATCACTTCGGCGCTGATGCCTTCGGCGGCCAGCGCGTCGGCCGCTTCGAGCGACTCCTTCACCTGCGCGCCCCACGTGACGATGGTGACGTCGCTGCCGTCGCGCAGCACGAAGCACACGTCCAACGGCAGGGCTTCGCCATCGTCCGGCACCTCTTCCTTGTACTGGCGGTAGATGCGCTTGGGCTCGAAGAACATCACCGGATCGGGGTCGCGGATCGCGGCCAGCAGCAGGCCGTAGGCGCGCGCCGGGGAGGAGGGCAGCACCACGCGCAGGCCGGGGATATTGGTGAACAGGTGCTCGTTGGCCTCGGAGTGATGCTCCGGTGCGCGGATGCCGCCGCCCCACGGCGCACGCCACACGGCCGGCACGGTGAGGCGGCCGCGCGTGCGGTTGCGCATGCGTGCGGCGTGGCAGGCGATCTGCTCCATCATCGGGTAGATGAAGCCCTCGAACTGCGCCTCGGCGACCGGCTTCATGCCCTGCACGGCGAGGCCGACGGTGACGCCGGCGATGGTGGTTTCGTCCAGCGGCGTGTCGAGCACGCGCAGTTCGCCGAATTTTTCCTGCAGGCCCTGGGTGGCGCGGAACACGCCGCCGTTGACGCCGACGTCTTCGCCCAGCACCACGACCGATTCGTCATGGGCCATTTCGTAGGCGAGCGCCTGGGTGACCGCTTCGATGAGAGTGATTTGTGCCATGGCTTAGTGGGCCTTCTGGTCAAGCGAGAGGACGTGGTCGCGCTGTTTTTCGAGGTCGGCGGGCAGCTCCGCGAAGGTGTAGTCGAACATCGCCGAGACCGGCTGGGTCCTGGTTTCCAGGTACGCGTTGACCTCGTTGTCCATCCACTCGTCGCATTCGGCCTTCCACGCCTCTTCCCTGGCGTCGTCCCACACTTTCTTCTTCACCAGCCAGTTGCGCAGGCGCTTCATCGGCTCCTTGGCCCAGGCCTCGTCGACCTCTTCCTTGCCGCGGTAGCGACGCGCGTCGTCGGCGGTGGTGTGGTCGCCCAGGCGATAGGTGACCAGTTCCAGCACGCTGCCGCCTTCGCCGTTGCGCGCGCGATCGAGTGCGTCCTCCATCGCCTTGCGCACCGCGATGATGTCGTTGCCGTCGACCTGGATGCAGAACAGGCCGGCCGCGATGCCCTTCTGTGCCAGCGTCGGCGCACCGGACTGGATCTTGCGCGGCACCGAGATCGCCCACTGGTTGTTTACGATCACCGCCACCAGCGGCAGGTTCTGCGCGCCGGCGATGTTGATCGCGCCGTAGAAATCGCCCTTGGACGAACCGCCGTCGCCGATGGTGCACACCGCCACGCGCTTCTCGCCGCGGATCTTGAACGCCAGCGCCGAACCGGCCGCGTGCAGGCATTGCGTGGCGATCGGCACGCTCCACGCGAAGTCGTGGCGCGCCGGCTCCTTCTGGTAGTCGTTGCCGCGTTCGTCGCCCCCCCAGTACATGTAGACCTCGCGCGGCTGCACGCCGCGATACAGCTGCGCGCCGTATTCGCGGTAGCTCGGTGCGTAGACGTCTTCGGGCTTCATCGCGCTGCCGATGCCGACATGGGCAGCCTCGTGGCCGAGGCAGCTGGCGTAGGTGCCCAGCTTGCCGGTGCGCTGCAGCGCGATCGACTTGGCGTCGAACACGCGGGTGGACAGCATCAGCTTGTACAGCTCGACCATGTGGTCGAGGTCCTTGGCGAAGGCCGGGAGATCCTTGCGGACTTCCTTGCCTTCGGCATCGAGGTACTGCAGGTATTCGATTTCAAACTTGGCGGCGATGGTCACGACTCGCTCCGGAGTGAGTACAGAGGAAAACCTGGTGGCGCATGTCCCGCCGGTTGCGATCGGGCCGCAAACGACTGCGCAAGACCGCGCTTGATAACAGGCTGGCATGTTGCACTGCAAGGTACAGTGCAGCATGCGTGGCGGTATGGAAGGGCGGTTGCGGAGCCCGAAACCCCTGCAGGAGAGCACTCCGTGCGCGATGCTTCCGCGAATCCCGGATTCCGTTCCGGAAAGCATCGCGCACGGGGAGGGCTGCGCCTCTGTCCTGGATCAAGGTTCATGCGTCGCCCCAGCCGTTACCATGCCCGTTTCCGATGACACGACGGAACACCATGAGCGACAACCAGCGCGATCTCGAAGCGGGCATCCAGACCGACCTCAACGGACAGATCACCTACGGCGGCTACCTGCAGCTGGACACCTTGCTGTCGGCGCAGCAGCCGCTGAGCAATCCGCCGCATCACGACGAGATGCTGTTCATCGTGCAGCACCACGTGGCCGAGCTGTGGATGAAGCTGATGCTGCACGAGCTCACCGCCGCGGTGGCGCACCTGCAGCGCGATGACGTCGATGCCTGCCTGAAGATCCTGGCGCGGGTGAAGCAGGTGCAGCGCCAACTGTTCGAGCAATGGGCGGTGCTGGAGACGCTCACTCCGTCGGAATACCTGGAGTTCCGCGGCGTGCTGGGGCCATCGTCGGGTTTCCAGTCGCTGCAGTACCGCAAGATCGAGTTCACCTTGGGCAACAAGAATGCCGCGATGCTCAAGGTGTTCGCGCATGACCCGGTCGCGCAGGCCGGATTGCGTGCGGTGCTGGAGGCACCCAGCCTGTACGACGAGTTCCTGCGCTACCTGTCGCGCCGCGGCCATGCGGTGCCGGCCGAGCTGCTCGATCGCGACTGGACCCAGCCCTACCGCCGCAACGCGGGCCTGTTGCCGGTACTCAAGCGCATCTACGAGGGCCGTGCGGATTTCTGGCCGGAGTACCACCTGTGCGAGCAACTGGTGGACGTGGAGGAGAGCTTCCAGCTTTGGCGCTTCCGCCACATGAAGACGGTGGAGCGCATCATCGGCCATCGCCGCGGCACCGGCGGCTCGTCCGGGGTGAGTTTCCTGAAGAAGGCACTGGACCTGGAGTTTTTCCCCGAGTTGCTCGACGTGCGCACCGAACTCGGCGTCTGACGACGGCGACTCGCTCAGCCGGAAACGGCGTCGAGCGCGTCGGCGTCGATGCCGAACTCGCGCGCCAGCGCCGCCGCGCCCAGCGGGGTAGGTGTCAGTGCGCGGCTGCTCGGCCGCCGGCGCAGCCAGCCGACCCGATCGATCATGCCGTGCGCCAGATCGCGTCCCAGCGTACCGCCGACGTGATGGCGGCGTTCGGTCCAGTCCAGGCATAGCCGGCCGCGCAAGGTGGCCGGGCTGTCGGCGGCCAGCAGGTCGAGCCGCTGCAGCGCGTCGCGTCCTGCCCGGCTGAGGCCGCAACCGTCGCCATCGAGTTGCAGCCAGCCGCGTTGCAGCAGCGATTCGCGCAACAGCACGCCGAGCTGGCCGGCCAGATGGTGGTAGCACAACCGCGCACGCCACAGCGACGGATCGCCCGGTCGCTGGCGCGGTGGCGGTCGTGGCATCAGGCTGGCCATCGCCTCCAGGGCGGCGGCCACGTCGGCATTGGCCAATCGGTAGTAGCGGTGGCGGCCCTGCGGCTCGACCGCGACGAAGCCCTCGGCGACCAGTCGCGCCAGGTGCGCGCTGGCAGTGGCGGCACTGATGCCGGCCAGTTGGGCCAGCTCGCCGGCAGGCAGGGCGACGCCATCCAGCAGGGCTGCGAGCATCGCGGCGCGGCTGGGTTCGGCCAGTGCGGCGGCGGGTTTGAACAGGTGTTCGGGCCAGACGGTTTTGCGCATGCCCGCAGTGTAAGTCGGCGGCCGCGGGGAGGTTTCGTCGCGCGACGAAGCATGGCGGTGGCGACGGTGCGCCGGCGTGCCGCGGGTTGACGGCGCGCCGTGGGCCGGTTACATCTTCGACGCAATATCTTGCGATCACGCCGGCCGCAGCTGGCGCATCACTCTCACGGAAACCCCATGACGACGAGCAACTCCACGGCCGCGCCGCTGCCGGAATACCCGCAACTGCTTGGCCACCCGCGACCGCTGTGGATGCTGTTCATGTCGGAGTTCTGGGAGCGCTTCGCGTTCTACGGCATGCGCTGGGCGCTCACGCTCTACATCGTGGCGCAGTTCTGGGACGGCAACGACGCCGGCCAGGCGGATGCCAGCCGCACCTACGGCGCGTACCTGGCGCTGGTCTACGCCACCGCGGTGTTCGGCGGCTACGTGGCCGACAAGATCCTCGGCTACCAGCGCTCGATCCTGCTCGGCGCGGTGGTGATGGCGGCCGGCCTGTTCATGATCATGCTGCCCAGCCACGAGGTGTTCATGCTGGGCCTGGCCACGATCATCGTCGGCAACGGCCTGTTCAAGCCGAACATCTCCTCGATGGTCGGCCAGCTCTACGCGCCGGGCGACTCGCGCCGCGACCGCGGCTTCACGCTGTTCTACATGGGCATCAACGCCGGTGCGCTGATTGCGCCGGTGCTGACCAGCATCCTGGCCAACAAGGTGTTCGGCACGCCCGGGCACCACAGCTACAACGTGGTGTTCGCCGCCTCCGGCGTGGGCATGCTGATCAGCCTGGTGTGGTTCTGGTTCGGCCGGCGCCAGCTCGGTCCGGTCGGCCGGCCCTCCCCGGAGATGGCCAACCCGATGCGCGTGGTGTACGTGGCGATTGGCGTGCTGGTGGCGATCCCGCTGGTGTACCTGCTGATGGATCGCGCCGGCGCGGTGGTGCTGCAGTGGCTGCTTACCGCGCTGTTCCTGGGCGTGGGCGTGATGCTGGTGATCGAGGCGATCCGCACCGGCCGCGTGCAGATCCAGCGGGTGATCGCGATGCTGATCATCTTCACCTTCAACGTGCTGTTCTGGATGTTCTTCGAACAGGCCGGCAGCTCGTTCAACTTCCTGGCGCAGCACATCGTGGATCGCGACCTGGGCGGCTGGATGTTCCCGATCGGCTGGTTCCAGTCGGTCAACCCGGTGGCGATCGTGCTGCTGGCGCCGCTGATCGCACTGGCCTGGGGCTGGCTGGACAAGCGGCGCATCGAGCCGTCGATCCCGCGCAAGTTCGGCCTGGGCCTGATCGGCAACGCGCTGGGTTTCGCGGTGCTGATGTATGCCTTGTCCAGCCTGGTCGGCGACAACGGCATGATTCCGCTGTGGACGCTGGTGCTGTGCTACGTGCTGCAGACCGCCGGCGAGTTGTGCCTGTCGCCGATCGGCCTGTCGATGGTGACCAAGCTGGCGCCGGTGCGGCTGGTCGGGCTGGGCATGGGCGGCTGGTTCCTGTCCACCGCGATCGGCAACAACCTGGCCGGCCTGTTCGCCGCCCACGTCAGCGGCGAGTCCGGCATGACCGTGGACTCGGCCCTCTCCGGCTACACCTCCGGCTTCTGGATCCTGCTCGGCGGCGGCGTGCTGCTGTTCCTGCTCGCGCCGCTGATCAACAAGCTGATGCACGGGGTTAGGTGAAGGCAGGGAATAGGGAGTAGGGAATAGGGAATGGTCAAAGCGGCAACGCGAAGCCTCGTCCCGCTCTTCCGATTCCCGATTCCCGATTCCCCACTCCCTGACTCTCAACCATTGACGCGACGCTTGGCGCCCGGTTACATCTGGGCGCTTGCGGCTGCCTCACGCATGCCGATGAAGGACTTGCATGAGCCAGACCGGTACCGTCGACGTCGTCCCGACGCCTGATTTCCCGCCATTGCTCGGGCATCCGCGACCGCTGTGGATGCTGTTCATGACCGAGTTCTGGGAGCGCTTCGCCTTCTACAGCGTGAGCTGGGCGCTGGCGTTGTACATCGTGGCCGAGTTCTACCACGGCGACAGTTCGGGCCAGGCCTGGGCCAGCGCGATCTTCGGTTCGTACACCGCACTGATCTATGGCACCGGCATCTTCGGCGGCTGGGTGGCGGACAAGTTGATCGGCTATCAGCGCACGATCCTGCTCGGTGCGGCGGTGATGGCGGCGGGACTGTTCGTGCTGGCGCTGCCCGACCGCGTGATGTTGCTGCTCGGGCTGGCGCTGGTGATCGTCGGCGACGGCCTGTTCAAGCCGAACATCTCCTCGATGGTGGGCCAGCTCTACGGCCGCGACGACCCGCGCCGCGACCGCGGCTTCACCCTGTTCTACATGGGCATCAATGCGGGCGCGCTGATTGCGCCGCTGCTTACCGGCTGGATGGCCGCGCAGTTCACCGCCACCCCGCTGGAGCAGAATTACCGGCTGGTGTTCATCACCGCCGGCGTGGGCATGCTGCTGAGCCTGCTGTGGTTCTGGTTCGGCCGGCGCCAGCTCAAGGGCGTGGGCCGGCCTGCGAACGGCGCGGAAAGCCGCTGGCGCGTGCTGTGGGTGGCGGCCGGCGCGCTCGCCGCGGTGCCGGTGATGTACTGGCTGCTCTCGGGCATCGGCGCGCGCGGCCTGCAATGGGTGCTGGGTGCGCTGTTCGTGGTGGTGGCGGCGATGCTGCTGACGGAGGCGGCGCGGCACGGCCGGGTGCAGACCCGGCGGGTGATCGCGATGCTGATCATCTTCGCCTTCAACGTGCTGTTCTGGATGTTCTACTACCAGCTCGGCACCACCTTCAATTTCCTCGCCGAGAACCTGGTGGATCGCCGGCTGTTCGGCGGCTGGACCTTCCCGGTGGGCTGGTTCCAGTCGGTGAGCCCGCTGGCCATCATCGTGTTCGCGCCGCTGGTGGCGGCGGTGTGGGCGTGGCTGGACAGGCGCCGGCGCGAGCCCTCGATCCCGCGCAAGTTCGGCCTCGGCCTGGTCTTCAACGCGCTGGGTTTCCTGGTGCTGGTGTACGCACTGGGACAGCTGCTGGGCACCGACGGGCTGATCCCGTTCTGGCCGCTGGTGCTGTGCTACGTGATGCAGACCCTGGGCGAGCTGTGCCTGTCGCCGATCGGCCTGTCGATGGTGACCAAGCTGGCGCCGCCGAAGCTGGTCGGCTTCGCGATGGGCGGCTGGTTCCTGTCACTGGCGGTAGGCGGCAACCTGTCCGGCCTGTTCGCCAGCCGGATCACCGGCACCCACGGCCTCACCGCCAGCGCCGCACTCGACGGCTTCACCTTCAGCTTCTGGCTGCTGCTCGGCGCCGGCGTGCTGCTGCTCGCCATCGCGCCGCTGGTGAACCGGTTGATGCACGGGGTGCGGTGAGGCCGGGAATCGGGGATAGAGAACAGGGAATCGTCAAAGCCCACGCGGCGAGCGGCGCTGTTGCTCTTCCCATTCCCGATTCCCGATTCCCGGCCTTCAGGCCAGCAGCTTGTCCAGTATCCGCTCCAGCCACTGGCGCTCCTCGGCATCGAGTTTGGCCAGCACTTCACGTTCGCGGGCGCGGGCCATCGGGGCGACGTCGTCGTGGATGGCCCAGCCGGCGGCGCTGAGCTTGAGCACCGAGCGGCGCTTGTCGTTGTCGTGCACCGTGCGATCCACCCGGCCCGCGGCGACCAGGCGCGCCAGCGCGCGGCTCACCGCCACTTTGTCCATCGCCGTGCGCTCGGCCACCTCGCGCGCGGACAGCCCTTCGAAGCGGGCCAGCACCGCCATCACCCGCCACTCCGTCACCGAGAGATCGTGGCGGCTCTGGTAGTCGTCGGCGATCGTCTGGCTGATCGTGTTGGACAGGATCGACAGCCGGTAGGGCAGGAAGTGCTCCAGTTGCAACGGGGCGTGCTCGGCGCGGGCCAGCGTGCTCTTGTGGCGGAGGGACATGGACGGGTTCCTTGCAATTGGTTTCATTTGTAACTATAACGAAGGATTACCAGTGGTGATGGCACGCTCGTGGGCGGCCATCGTGCACCGACAAACAGGAGAGCGCCATGAACGCCCAGCCCAACCTTGGCATGCAGGTCAGCACCTTCGACAACCCGATGGGGATCGACGGCTTCGAATTCGTCGAGTTCGCCGCGCCCGCCGGTCGTGCCGGGGAGCTGCACGAACTGTTCAAGCGGATGGGCTTCGCGGCAGTGCTGAAACACAAGTCGCGGCCAATCACCGTCTACCGGCAGAACGGCGTGAACTTCCTGGTCAACGAGGACCCCGATTCCTTCGCCGCGGATTTCGCCAAGGCCCACGGCCCCAGCGCCTGCGGTTTCGGCATCCGCTTCCGCAAGCCCGGCGCGCAGGTGCTGCAGGCGGTGCTCGACAACGGCGGCGAGCAGGTCGGCCACAAGGAAGCCAGCAAGGCGGTCAACGCGGCGGTCATCAAGGGCATCGGCGACTGCATGCTGTACCTGGTCGACCGTTACGGCAACCTCGGCAGCATCTACGACGCCGACTACGTGGCGATCGCGGGGGCGGAGCAGAACCCGACCGGGTTCGGCCTCACCTTCATCGACCATCTCACCCACAACCTGTACTTCGGCAACATGCAGAAGTGGTCGGACTACTACGAGAAGCTGTTCAACTTCCGCGAGATCCGCTACTTCGACATCAAGGGCGCCAAGACCGGCCTGGTCTCCAAGGCGATGACCGCGCCGGACGGCGTCGTGCGCATCCCGCTGAACGAGTCGAACGACCCGAAGAGCCAGATCAACGAATACCTCGACGCCTACCACGGCGAAGGTATCCAGCACATCGCCTGCTTCACCGACGACATCTACGCCACGGTGGAGAAGATGCGCGCGGCCGGCGTGGAATTCCTCGACACCCCCGACACCTATTTCGAGGTGATCGACGAGCGCATCCCCGGGCACGGCGAGGACGTGCCGCGGCTGGCGAAGAACAAGATCCTGATCGACGCCGACAAGGAAACGAAGAAGCGCCTGCTGCTGCAGATCTTCACCCAGAACTGCATCGGCCCGATCTTCTTCGAGATCATCCAGCGCAAGGGTAACGAAGGTTTCGGCGAAGGCAATTTCCAGGCGCTGTTCGAGTCCATCGAGCGCGACCAGATGAAGCGCGGTTTCCTCTGAGGAGCGGTTCCCATGGCGATCGGCGTCAGCAAGGGTTACCAGTCGGGTTTCGGCAACGAGTTCGCCAGCGAGGCCATTCCCGGCACGCTGCCGGAAGGACAGAACTCGCCGCAACGCGTGGCACACGGCCTGTATGCGGAGCAGCTGTCGGGCACCGCGTTCACCGCGCCGCGTCATAGCAACCGGCGCAGCTGGCTGTACCGGATTCGCCCGGCGGCGGTGCACGAGCCGTTCCAGCCGCTGGCGCATGCCACCTTCCACAACCGTTTCGACGAGGCGCCGGCGACGCCGAACCAGTTGCGCTGGGATCCGCTGCCGCTGCCGACGCAGCCGACGGATTTCATCGACGGTCTGGTCACCCTGGCCGGCAACGGCGGACCGGCGGAGCAGGGCGGCATCGGCATCCACCTGTACGCGGCGAACCGCTCGATGCAGGGGCGCTTCTTCTGCAACGCCGACGGCGAGCTGCTGATCGTGCCGCAGCAGGGTCGGCTGCGGCTGGCCACCGAGCTGGGCGTGATCGAGATCGAGCCGCAGGAGATCGCGGTGATTCCGCGCGGCGTGCGGTTCCGCGTCGACCTGCTCGACGGCGACGCGCGTGGTTATGTCTGCGAGAACTTCGGCGCGTTGTTGCGCCTGCCGGAGCTTGGCCCGATCGGCTCGAACTGCCTGGCCAATGCGCGCGACTTCCTCACCCCGGTGGCGGCGTACGAGGACGTCGAAGGCGCGTTCGAGCTGGTGGCGAAATTCCAGGGCGCGCTGTGGAGCGCGAAGATCGGTCATTCGCCGCTGGACGTGGTCGGCTGGCACGGCAATTACGCGCCGTACAAGTACGACCTGCGCCGCTTCAACACGATCGGTTCGATCAGCGTCGACCATCCCGATCCGTCGATCTTCACCGTGCTGACCTCGGCCAGCGACACCGCCGGCACCGCCAACGTGGATTTCGCGATCTTCCCGCCGCGCTGGCTGGTGGCGCAGCACACCTTCCGCCCGCCGTGGTTCCACCGCAACGTGGCCAGCGAGTTCATGGGCCTGATCACCGGCGTGTACGACGCCAAGGCCGAGGGTTTCGTGCCCGGCGGCGCCTCGCTGCACAACTGCATGAGCGCGCACGGCCCGGATGCGGCGACCTTCGAGAAGGCTTCGCATGCCGATCTGTCCAAGCCTGACGTGATCACCGCCACCATGGCCTTCATGTTCGAGACGCGCAAGGTGATCCGGCCCACGCAGCAGGCGCTGGACGCGCCGCAACTGCAGCGCGACTACTACCGATGCTGGCAGGATATCGGCAAGCACTTCACGCCGTGACGGCGATCCCTCCACGCAGCAGGTACAAGGCAGCACGATGAAACTCGGATCTCTCAAGGAAGGCGGCCGCGACGGCACGCTGGTGGTGGTCAGCCGCGATCTCTCCCGCGCGGTGAAGGCGGACGGCATCGCGCCGACGCTGCAGGCGGCGCTGGACGACTGGTCGAACGCGGCGCCGCGGCTGAATGCGTTGTCGGACAAGTTGAACGCGGGCGCCGCCGCCGGCGCGTTCGCGCTGGATGTCCGCGCGCTGGCCTCGCCACTGCCGCGCGCCTACGAGTTCGTCGATGGTTCGGCCTATCTGCCGCACGTCGAGCGCGTGCGCCGCGCCCGCGGCGCCGAGGTGCCGGCGAGCTTCTACACCGACCCGCTGATGTACCAGGCCACCAGCGCCGGTTTCCTCGGCCCGCGCGACCCGGTGGTGGTGCCCAGCGAGGATTTCGGCATCGACCTGGAAGCCGAGGTGGTGGTGGTCACCGACGACGTGCCGATGGCAGTGACGCCGGCGCAGGCCTCCGAACACATCCAGCTGATCGGTCTGGTCAACGACGTCAGCCTGCGCGGGCTGATCCCCGGCGAGTTGGCCAAGGGCTTCGGCTTCCTGCAGAGCAAGCCGCGTTCGGCGCTGTCGCCGGTGCTGGTGACCCCCGACGAACTGGGCGAGGCCTGGACCGGCGACAAGCTGCACCTGCCGATGCGCACCTGGCTCAACGACAAGTGGTTCGGCGAGGCTGAATGTGGCGTGGACATGCAGTTCTCGTTCGCCGAACTGGTCGCGCACGTGGCGAAGACGCGCCCGCTGACCGCCGGCACCATCGTCGGCTCCGGCACCATCGCCAACCAGGACACCGGCAAGGGTGCGTCCTGCCTGGCCGAGCAGCGCACGGTGGAAACCCTGCGCGACGGCCAGCCCAGCACGCCGTTCCTGAAGTTCGGCGACCACCTGAAGATCGACGTCACCGACGCCGCCGGCGCCTCGATCTTCGGCTCGATCGAGCAGCAGATCGAGCCGCTCAAGCGCTGACGCCTCGCGATGTCTTGCAGGGGCCCGCAAGCGGCCCCTGCGGCAAGGCCCTGGCAGGAAGCGGCGGGCCGTGCCCGCCCTGGGCGTCGCCGCAATCGATGCGAGGTTTTCCCGCATTCCGGCATGCAAGATGCTGCGGCAGGTTGACGCGAGTTCCGGCGGGTTGATCCGGATCAAGGCGGGCGGGCAGAGGGGTGGACAGACTCGCTGCCATGATCACTCCCATCGAACCTCCCGATTTCGACCCTGCGCTGATCGCCCGTTACGACGTGGCCGGTCCGCGCTACACCAGCTATCCGACGGCGCCGCAGTTCAAGACCGACTTCGACGAAACCGTGTTGCGCAGCGTGATCCGGGCTTCCAACGAGGAGCCGATCCCGCGCCCGCTGTCGCTGTACGTGCACGTGCCGTTCTGCATGAGCCCGTGCTTCTACTGCGGCTGCAACCGCATCATCACGCGCGACCACAGCCAGGCCGATCGCTACCTCGAACGGCTGTACCGCGAGATCGAGCTGATCGCGCCGCTGTTCGACCGCGACCGTCCGGTGCGCCAGCTGCACTTCGGCGGCGGCACGCCCAACTTCCTCGATATCCGCCAGATGGGCGAACTGCTGGAATCGCTGGCGCGGCATTTCAGCTTCAGCCGCGCGGCGGATCGCGAGTTCGGCATCGAGATCGACCCGCGTTTCGCCGACGGTGCCTACGTGCACGGCCTGGGCGAGCTGGGCTTCAACCGCATCTCGGTGGGCATCCAGGATTTCGATCCGGCGGTGCAGGAAGCGGTCAACCGCATCCAGAGTTTCGAGCAGACCCGCGAGGTGCTCGACGCGGCGCGCAAGTCGTGGTTCCGCTCGACCAGCGTGGACCTGATCTACGGCCTGCCGCTGCAGACCGTCGACGGCTTCAGCCGCACGCTGGAGCAGGTGGTGTCGCTCGACCCGGATCGGGTGGCCGTCTACGGCTACGCGCACCTGCCGGAGATGTTCAAGGCGCAGCGGCAAATCGCCGCCGCCGACCTGCCCGACGCCGCCACGCGGCTGGCGCTGTTCGGTCGCGCGGTGGCGCAGCTGTCGGCGGCGGGTTACGTCTATGTCGGCATGGACCACTTCGCCAAGGCCACCGACGAACTGGTGCTGGCGCAGCGCGCCGGCACGCTGCAACGCAATTTCCAGGGTTATTCGACCCACGGCCATTGCGACATCGTGGGGCTGGGCGTCAGCGCGATCGGCCGCATCGGCGACAGCTACAGCCAGAACGCGCGCGACCTGATGGGGTATTACGGGGCGCTGGATGCCGGCCGCCTGCCGGTGGCGCGCGGGCTGGAACTGGACGAGGACGACCTGATCCGGCGCGAGCTGATCGGCGAGCTGATGTGCCACGGGGTGGTCGACAAGCAGCAGTTCGGTGCACGCCATCGGCTGCTGTTCGACGAATATTTCGTGCGCGCGCGCGAACGCCTCGCGCCGCTGGTGGCTGACGGTTTGGTGGAAGACGACGCGCGCGAGGTGCGGGTGACCTCGCGGGGCCGTCTGCTGTTGCGTATCATCGCCATGTGCTTTGACGCCTATCTCGACGACAAGGCACAGGCGGCGCGCTATTCGCGCGTGATCTGATCCACGCAGCTCCGACCAGGCAACCCGATCGCATCATGGATTCCAAGCACCCGGCAGGGCGCCTGCCCGAGCCGCCCAATCCGATTGCCGACGACGGCGACGAGGCGCACTTCTGCGGTACCTGTGCGTTCTCCAGTGCCTGCATCGCTGCGGGCTACAACAAGCCCGAGCTGGCGCAGTTGCAATGCCTGGTCGAGCACGTCGGGCCGTTCCGTGCCGGCGAGCACATCTTCCGCACCGGCGATCCGTTCCGTGCGATCTTCGCGGTGCGCAGCGGCACGGTGAAAACCCGCATGGTGGACAAGGAGGGCCGCGAGCAGGTGCTGGGTTTCTACCTGCCCGGCGAGGTGATCGGCCTCAACGCGATCTATCCCGAGCACTTCCCCTGCGACGCGGTGGCGCTGGATACCTCGTTCTTCTGCCGTTTCTCCTTCCCCGCGATGAGCGCGCTGGCCTCGCGCATCCCGGCGGTGCAGAAGCACCTGTTTCGCCTGCTGAGCAAGGAACTGGGCAGCGCAAGCCTGCTGGCCGGCGACCACAGCGCGGACGAGCGCATGGCGGCGTTCCTGATGGATCTCGCCGGACGCTATGCCGCGCGCGGTTTCTCCGCCACGCGCTTCCACCTCAGCATGTCGCGCGGCGACATCGCCAACTACCTGCGCCTGGCCGCCGAAACGGTGAGCCGCGTGCTGAGTCGCTTCCGCAGCCAGAACCTGATCCGTATCGAGGGTCGCGAACTGGAGCTGCTCAACCCCGATGCCCTGCGCCAGCTCGGCCAGGCGCTGCTGCCGGACTGAGTTCCAAGGTGTTCTGACCAGGCCGTCGTTCCAGCGAGGACTTGGCCATGGTGTCTCTAAGCTGCCGGCACGGCTTCCTCGATCACTCGCGGACGCGCGCGCGAGCGGCGATAGCTGGCGATGATGTCGCCGTAGTGGATCACCCGGCCGATCGTGTAGGTGGTGATGCGGGTGACGTCGCGCACCGGTTTCAGGTGGCTGGGGCGGAACGTGCCGTGATAGCGCGAGGCGATCGGCACCGAGACGATGCCGAGTTTCTTCTCGCGCGAGGCGGCGATCAGGATGGCGGCCTCGAACACGAAGTTCTCCGCGGCCAGGTCGACCAGTTCCAGTGCCTCGCGCGGATACCAGCGCTGGCCGCTCTGGGTGTCGGCCACCGGTTGGGCGCAGGCCCACGAGATGCCCCAGTCGGCGACCGCGTTGGCGCGGCGACGGCCCTTCGGTTGCTGCGCCTTGTCCAGCAGCCGCGCGCCGATCACGATGTGCTGCGGGTAGCGCGCGGCGGCGGCGACGATGCGCGGGATGTCGCTGGCCACGTGCTGGCCGTCGCCGTCCATCGTCAGTACCGCGTCGTAGCCCAGGCGCAGCGCCTCGCGGAAGCCCCGGCGCAGCGCCTCGCCCTTGCCGCAGCGTTGTTCGTGGCGCAGCAGGGTTACCGGCAGGCTGGCAGCGATATCCGGCGTGCGATCGTCCGAGCCATCGTCGATCACGATCACCGGCGCCTCCAGCGCGAGCACGGATTCGATCACTGCGCGGATCGCCGCCTCCTCGTTGAGACAGGGGATCAGGACGCACCAGCGTGCGGTGGATGTATTCACGCGACCTTCTCCATGGCGATCTGCAATCCCAGCGCGGGGGCGGCGGCCAGCCGGCATGATCCCGCATTACCGGCCAGCACGGCGAGCAGGGCGAGGCTGCGGGCCGATGGATTGCCCCGGCACCAACCGGCCAGTGGCTCGGGCAGGGCATCGTCGGGCTGCGGCGGGGCCAGCTGCAGGTCGAGCCGGGCCAGCGTGGCCGCGCCCGCCGCAGGGGCCATCACCAGCGCGCAGGCGAAGGGCTGGTCGCAGTCGGTGACTTCGGCCAGCGGCCAGCTGCCGGCGCTGTCGCTGCACACCAGCAGCACCGCGCGTTGCTCGGTCAGCACCTGGCTGGCCGCTTCGAGCAGGCCGGCACCGAAGCTGGCTGCCTGCGCCGCGATCGCGGTGGACGGCGCGTGGCAGCCGGTGGCGATGGTCCAGTAGCCGACGGCGGCGTTGTGCACCGAGTTGTGGAAGCGGATCGGCGACAGCTCGGCCGGCGCATGGGCGAGCGTGGCGCACATGTAATCGGTGATCGTCTGGTCGCCGTGCGAGGAGGCGAACACGCACGCCAGCGTGGCGGCGTCGCGGCCGCTCATCGCGACCGCCTGTCCGGCCGCCTCGATCGCCAGCAGCACGCTGGCCGGTGCGCGCCGGCGCTCGTTCGGCGGCAGCGTGGCGGCAGTGGGGCGCGCCGGCGGCGGCGCTGGCGTCTGTCCGGCGAGCAGGCTGCGCAATGCGGCGAAGTCGGCCAGCTGCGGCGACCACAGGCCGATGCCTTCGACGTAGACGCGCAAGTCGCTCATGCGACGAACCCCGCGCGAGCGAAGGCCAGGCAGGCATTGTTGCCGCCGAAGCCGAACGAGTTGCTGAGTGCCACGTCGATGCGCTGCTGCTCGTTGTGCCAGGCGAACTGCGCGCCGCAGACCGGGTCGGGCGTGTCGCCGCCGAGGTTGCCGGGCACCAGGTCGTGTTCGATCGCCTGCAGCGCCATGGTCGCCTCGACGATGCCCGCGGCACCCAGCGTGTGGCCGGTGAAACCCTTGGTGGAGCTGGCCCGCGTGGTGGCCGGGAAGGCGCGCGCAACCAGCGCCGCTTCCACTTCGTCGTTCTTCTGGCTGGCGGTGCCGTGCAGGTTGAGGTAGCCGACCTGCGCAGGATCGAGCCCGGCGCGCGCCAGCGCGTCGTTCAGTGCCAGCTCCGCACCGAGTCCTTGCGGGTGCGGCGTGGACATGTGGTGCGCGTCGCTGGATTCGCCGTAGCCGAGCAGGCGCGGCGCATCGGGTGCGGTGTCGATGCGCTCCAGCAGCGCGAAGCCGGCGGCCTCGCCGATCGAGATGCCGTTGCGCGCCGCGTCGAACGGCCGGCACGGCTCGGGCGAGACCAGTTCCAGCGCGTTGAAACCGAACAGCACGCTGTCGCACAAGGTATCCACGCCGCCGACCACGGCCGCGTCGATCAGGCCCAGCCGCAGCATCCGCTCGGCGCTGGCGAACACCTTGGCGCTGGACGAGCAGGCGGTGGAGACGGTCAGGCACGGCCCTTCCAGTGCCAGCGCCGCGGCTACGAAGGCGGCCAGCGAATGCGGCGCGTGGATCGCCGGGCGCAGCATGTCGTCGGGAAAACCGCCGTCGGCGTCGAGCCGCCGATACGCCTCCTCGGTGGCGCCGATGCTGGCGGTGGAGGTGCCCAGCAGCAAGGCGACGCGGCCGGCGCCGTAGCGCGCGCGCGCGGCGCGCACGCGGTCGAGGAAGCCGTCCTGGTTCAGGCCGAGCCAGGCCAGCCGGTTGTTGCGGCAATCCCATGGTGCGAGCGCGGCGGGCAGCGCGGCGGTTTCCAGGCCATCGACGCGGCCGATCCAGCATGCCAGCGGCGCACTGCTGAAATCGTTCGGACGCAGGCCGCTGCGCTCGCCGCGCAACGCGTCGAGCTGGGCGTCGAGCCCGTGGCCGAGTGCCGACGTGGCGGTGTGCGCGGTAACCGCGAGAGGTGTCATCACATGAGGCATCGCGAAAGCCTAGCGGTCGCCCTGCAGCTTGCCTAGCCTGCGACCATCGGCGGAGTCCGATCGTGGCCAGCACGGCATGAAGATGCCGCGAACGTCGTACACCGTTAAGCTGTCGCGTCTCCCGCACCGACGATGCCTTGGCGTGTCCGCCCCGCGAAAACCCTCGAAATACCTGCGCGACGCCGACGTGCTGCATGCGGCAGTGGTCACCGGGCTGGTCGTGGTGCTCAGTGCCGGCCTGGTCTGGCTCGGCTATCTGGTCCATGTATGGCGCATCGCCACGCGCAGCCCGCTGTCGCCGCCGCGACGGATGACCGTGCTGGTGTTCGGCCGCCGGCTGGAACATGACGCGCCCGGCCATGATTACCGGCAGCGCCTGCAGCGCGCGCTGGTCCTGGCACGGCAGCAACAGACCGATCATCTGCTGCTGCTCGGCGGTTGCAGCGGCAGCGAGCTGAGCGAGGCCGCTGCCGGCGAGGCCTGGTTGCGCCAGCACGAGCTGACCGGCGACGTGCGCGTGGAGCTCGAACAGGATTCGATCGACTCGCTGGAGAACCTGCGCCATGCGCGCCGACTGCTGCTGGAACGAGGCCACCTGCCGCCGGTGGCGCTGGTGACCAGCCGCTACCACCTTGCGCGCTGTCTGCTGCTGGCGCAGCGGCTCGGCTTCGACAGCATTGCCGTGGCGGCGGAACCGACGCTGCCGCGGCATGCGCGCTACCTCGGCCGGCTCGTGCTGGAAGCGGGCTACCTGATGTGGATCGACATCGGCATGCGCTGGGCGCGGTTGATCGGGCACGCGCGCATGGCCGCACGCATCAGTTGAATTGTGCCGGATCAGGCCGGCGCGGCGCTGCACCGCAGCCGGTCGCGCACGGCTGCTTGCTAAGCTTGGCGCCATCGAATCTTTCGGGCCAGACGATGAGTGCACAAGCCGACCTTGCCGAAACCTTCCTGCGCGAACTGCAGGACCGCATCTGCGCGGCGATCGAGCAGGCCGACGGCGGCGCACGCTTCGTCGAGGATGCGTGGACCCGCGCGGCGGGCGGTGGCGGGCGCACCCGCGTGCTGCGCGATGGCGCGGTGTTCGAGCAGGCCGGGGTGAATTTCTCGCGCGTGCACGGGCATCAGCTGCCACCCAGCGCCACCGCGCACCGGCCCGAGCTGGCCGGCGGCAGCTTCATCGCCACCGGCGTGTCGCTGGTGCTGCATCCGAAGAACCCGCACGTGCCGACCACGCATGCCAACGTGCGCTACTTCGAGGCCAGCAAGGAAGGCGTGGAGCCGGTGTGGTGGTTCGGCGGCGGCTTCGACCTCACCCCGTTCTACCCGGTGGACGAGGACGTGCGCCACTGGCACACCGTGGCGCGCGACCTGTGCGAACCGTATGGCTCGGACGTGTATCCGCGCTACAAGCAATGGTGCGACGAGTACTTCTACCTGAAGCACCGCGACGAAACGCGCGGCGTGGGCGGGCTGTTCTACGACGACATGAACGAGGGCGGCTTCGAGCGCTGCTTCGCGTTCACCCGCGACGTCGGCCAGGGTTTCCTCGATGCCTATCTGCCGATCGTCGAACGGCGCAAGGCCACGCCGTACGGCGAGCGCGAGCGCGAGTTCCAGCTGTACCGGCGCGGTCGCTACGTGGAGTTCAACCTGGTCTACGACCGCGGCACCTTGTTCGGCCTGCAATCCGGCGGCCGCACCGAATCGATCCTGATGAGCCTGCCGCCGCGCGTGCGCTTCGAGTATGCGTACCAGCCGGAAGCCGGCTCCGCCGAGGCGAAGCTCGCCGACTACCTCAAGCCTCGCGACTGGCTTTGAGAGCCAAGGAGTGAGTGGAGAGGAGTGAGAAGCGAGAGAGTGCAGTCGAGCGCCGGCTTTTCTCCCTTTCTCACTCTTCTCCACTCACTTCCGCTCTTACGGCGTGGCCCCGCTGAACTTCTCCACCGTGGCACCCTTCACCGGGCCGATCTGCGCGCTGTCGCTGACTTTCAGTTCCACCTCGCGGCGGAACTCCAGCGTGCCCTGCACCGCGGCGTGGGGGCCGATGACCACCACCGGCTTGCGACCGTTGAAGTTGAACCAGCCGTGCGGCTTGTCGATCAGGATGCCGCCTTCGACGCGCGAGTTTTCGCCCACGGTGATGTCGCCGCTCACCGTGGCCAGACCGCCGGCGACGTGGGCGGCATCCAGCACGATGGCGCCGTTGACGTTGCCCAGCTTGCCGCCGACCTCGGCGCCGCGCGCCAGGCGGATGCTGCCGTTGACCGCGCTGACGTCACCACTGACCTTGCTGGCTTCGCCCAGCGTGATCGAGCCGTTGACGGTGTCCACCGCGGTGGCCTGGGCGCGGTCGCCGAGCTCCACCGCGCCGTTGACCGTGCCGGCCTTGCGCACGGTGGCGCCATCGCCGACATGGACCGCGCCGTTGACCGAGCTGACGTCGCCGGCCTGTTGGCCCGCCTCGACGCGTACCGCGCCGTTGACCTTGTCGATGTCGCCGTCGCGGGCCACTGCCAGGGCAGGCAGCAAGGCGAACGTGCACAGGAGAAGAATGGTCGAGATGCGGTGCATGGCAGGCTCCGTGGTCGGTGGGAGTCTCTAGGATGCCGCCGCCGCGGCAAAGGTTTGCCATGACCTGTGGCAGGGTGCGGATTTGACGCTGCCGGGGCCGCACTGCACCATTCGCGGTTCATCCCGTTTGCTGAGCACACCCATGCACAAGCTCGTCCTGATCCGCCACGGCCAATCGCAGTGGAACCTCGACAACCGCTTCAGCGGCTGGGCCGACGTCGACCTCACCGAGCAGGGCAGGGCGGAGGCGCGCGAAGCGGGCCGCCTGCTGACCGAAGGCGGCTACAGCTTCGACGTGGCGCACACCTCGGTGCTCAAGCGGGCCGTGCGCACGCTGTGGGGCGTGCAGGACGAGATGGGCCTGATGTGGCTGCCGGTGGTCACCGACTGGCGTCTCAACGAGCGTCACTACGGCGGCCTCACCGGCCTGAACAAGGCCGAGACCGCGGCGAAGTACGGCGAGGAGCAGGTGAAGATCTGGCGGCGCAGCTACGACGTGCCGCCGCCGCCGCTGGAGCGCGCCGCGAACGAGTCGGTGCACGATCCGCGCTACGCGAAGCTCGACCCGAAGGACATCCCCGATACCGAGTGCCTGAAGGACACCGTGGCGCGCGTGCTGCCGTACTGGCACCAGGTGCTGGCGCCGGCGATCAAGGCGGGCCAGCGCGTGCTGGTCGCCGCGCACGGCAACTCGCTACGCGCGCTGGTGAAATATCTGGACGGCATCTCCGACGAGGCGATCGTCGAGCTCAACATCCCCAACGGCGTGCCACTGGTGTACGAATTCGACGACGAACTGAAGCCGTTGCGCCATTACTACCTGGGCGATGCCGAGGCGATCGCGGCGAAGATGGCCGCGGTGGCCAACCAGGGCAAGGCGAAGTAGCCGGGATTCGGGCTTCGCCAGGAGCAAAATCGCCGGCAGCCGGTGCGGGTGCCTTTCCGAACCCCAGCCCCCAGCCCCAGTCCCTCATCCACCGGACCACGCCATGCCCGCCCATCTGACCAGTTACCTGATCATGCTGCCGCTGCTGGCCTGGATCGTGTGGCGGCGGGTCAGCCGGCAGTTCGGTCGCCAGCCGATCCGGCGCAAGCGGATGATCGCCCGCATCGTGATCTTCGCGGTCATCGGTGGCCTGCTGGCGCTGAGCGGTTTCCATCATCTGGCGTTGGCCGAAGGGTTGCTCGGCGGGGTGCTGATCGGCGCCGCGATCGGTCTGTTCGGCCTGCGGCTGACCCGCTTCGAGGTCGATCCGGTCAAGGGCGACTGCTACGTGCCCAATGCGTGGATCGGCGCCCTGCTCACCGTATTGCTGCTCGGGCGCCTGGGCTGGCGGTTGATGGTGGTATGGCCGCAGCTGCAGCACGCGCAGGCGGCGGCAGACGCGGGCACCTCGATGCAGCCGATGGGCTACGCGTCCAGCCCGTTGACCATGCTGGTGATCGGCCTGCTGGTCGGTTACTACATCGCCTATTACAGCGGCGTGCTGGTGCACCATCGGCGCTTCCTGCGCGCGCATCCTGCGGCGGCGGCCGCGCACGTCGAGTGATCCGGGGCGGCCCGGCGCTTCACGGCCCCGCGGCTCCCAGATAGTCCAGGCTTGCCTGCAGCATCGACTGCATGCCGACCTTCAGGGCGCCCTCGTCAAGGAAGAACTTCGGCGAATGGTTGGCCGGCGCGGTCGCGGCATCCTGGCCTTTCGGCGTGGCGCCGACGAAGAAATACACGCTGGGGACCGCCTCGGCGAACAGCGCGAAATCCTCCGACGCCATCCACGGTTTCGCCTCGCGCACCTGCGCTGCGCCGTTGATGCGCACCAGGCTGGCGCGCACGCCTGCGGCCAGCTTGTCGTCATTCACCAGCACCGGGTTGCTGAGCAGGGGAATCTGCTCGTCCACCGTGGCGCCATGCGCGGCGGCGACGTTTTCGGCGATGCGCTTGAGGCCGTCCAGCGCCTGCTTCCGCATGGCGGGGTCGAAGGTGCGCAGCGTGCCTTGCAACTCCACCTGGTCGGGCACGATGTTGTAGCGCGCCCCGCCATCGACGATGCCGAAACTGAGCACCGCCGGAAGCTTGCTGATGTCGAGCTGGCGGCTGACGATGGTCTGCGACGCGCTGATGATCTCCGCCGCGGTGACGATCGGATCGATTCCGTTCCACGGCATGGCACCGTGGGTCTGGCGCCCGTGCACGACCAGCTTGAACCAGTCCGAGCCGGCCATGGTCGGCCCCGGCCGCACCGAGACGGTGCCCACGTTGAGCGAGCTGACCACGTGCATGCCGAACATCGCATCCGGCTTGTAGTCGCGGAACATGCCTTCCTTCAACATCAGCTCGGCGCCACCTTCCTCGCCGGCCGGCGCGCCTTCCTCCGCCGGCTGGAACACGAACAGCACCGAGCCGTGCAGTTGCCTTTTCATGCCGGCAAGCGCCTGCGCGATGCCCAGCAGCATCGCCGTGTGCGCGTCATGGCCGCAGGCGTGCATCACGCCGGTCTCCTTGCCGCGGTACTCGCCCTTCGCCTTCGAGGCGAAGGGCAGGTCGACCTCTTCGGTCACCGGCAGCGCATCCATGTCCGCGCGCAGCGCCAGGCGCGGCCCGGGCAAATCGCCCTTCAGCAGCGCGACCACGCCGGTGTGGGCGATCCCCGCATGCACTTCCAATCCCAGCTTCTTCAACTCCCTGGCCACGAGCGCCGAGGTGCGCACCTCGCGGTTGCTCAGTTCCGGGTGCTGGTGGATATCGCGCCGCCACGCGGTGACCTGCGGCAGCTCCTGCTGCACCAGGGCCTCGACCTGACGGGTCGGCGTCTGGAGGGTGTCGGCGGCGCGCAGCGGCGAGGCGACCAGGGCGGCAAGCGCCAGGGCGAAGGCGGTGCGATGCATGGCTGTCTCCATGGCGGGGGTCGCTCGATGCTAGCGCCTGGACAGGCTGGTGCCTACGTGATGGCCGGCCTCTGCGCCGCGCAGGCGCCGCCGGCTCATTCGGGCCGATGCTCCAGCGCGAGGTATTCCTCGCTCTGCATCTCGATCAGGCGCGATTCGGTGCGGCCGAATTCGGCGCGCAGGCGCTCGCCGTCGTAGAGCTCGGTGATCGGCGCGGCGGCGGAAAGCACCAGCTTCACGCGCCGGTCGTAGAACTCGTCGACCAGTTGCACGAAGCGTTTCGCCGCGTCCTCGCTGTAGATGGTGAACTGCGGCACGTTGGCGACGATCACCGCCGGGCCGGCCTTGGCCAGCGCGATGTAGTCGGCCACGGCGCGCGGGCCCTCGCACAGCGCGGCGAACTGGAACCACAGGATGGTCTCGGCGCGCTTGTGGAACGGGATGTCGCGGCCGTTGATGCGCAGCATGCCGTCGAGTTCGATCGCGCCACTGGCCTGGCTGGCGAAGATGCGCTCCAGTGCCCGATGCGACTCGGCGCCCGGCGGGGTGAGGTAGACCGGCGCCTGGGTCAGCGCGCGCAGGCGCCAGTCATGCGCGGAAACCATCTCGACCACGTGGCAGTGCTGCTCGATCAGCGCGATCGCGGGCAGGAATCGGGCGCGCTGCAGGCCGTCCTTGTACAGGTTCGCCGGCGCGGTATTTGAGGTGGTGACCAGGCTCACCCCGCGCTCGAACAATGCGTCGAGCAGGTTGGCCAGGATCATCGCGTCGCCGATGTCGTTGACCAGGAACTCGTCCAGGCACAGCACGCGGCAGCGTCCGGCAATGCCGGCAGCGACCTCCACCAGCGGGCTCTGCCGCTCGCCCAGTGCGCGCAGGCTGTCGTGCACCTCGCCCATGAAGCGGTGGAAATGCCGCCGCAGCACCACGCCGTGCGGCAGGCTGGCGGCGAACAGGTCCATCAGGAACGTCTTGCCGCGACCCACGCTGCCCCACAGGTACAGTCCGGGCACGCCGGGCGGCGGCTCGTTGCCCAGCAGCGATTTCAGCCGGCCGAACAGGCCGCCTTCGCCGGCAGGTTCCGCGCACAGTGCCGCATGCATGCGGTCGAACTCGGCCAGCAGCGCCAGCTGGGCGGGGTCGGACTCCCAGCGATGGGCGGCCACGCCTTCGGCATAACGCGCGCTGGGCGCGAGCAAAAACGTTTCGGTCATGGAGGGGGTCAGGCCTGGCGTGTCGGCGGCAGCCAGTCGCGCACGGCGTGCTTGATCGCGCCGCGCAGATCCATCAGCCGGCGATGGAAGAAGTGGCTGGTATCGGGCATGCGCACCAGTTCGGGCGGGTGTTCCAGGCTGTCGAGCCAGTCGAACACCGCCTGCGGTTCGACCACCTCGTCGGCCTCGCCCTGCACGACCAGCCAGGGGCAGGTCGGCGGCGTGATCGCATCGAGCCCGTAACGGCCCGCCGGCGGCGCGATGCTGATCAGCGCAT
The DNA here is from genome assembly GCF_052978325.1 of Rhodanobacter sp. UC4443_H10. Classification (NCBI taxonomy): domain Bacteria; kingdom Pseudomonadati; phylum Pseudomonadota; class Gammaproteobacteria; order Lysobacterales; family Rhodanobacteraceae; genus Rhodanobacter; species Rhodanobacter sp. UC4443_H10. The sequence goes on from NZ_CM129668.1 coordinate 3,298,118, forward strand.
CGACGTGCAGCGGCGCCGCCTGGGCGATGCTCACGCCGCTGCCGAACGAGAAACCGGCCAGCCACAGCGCATCGTCGGGTCGCACGCGACGCACCCAGGCGACCACGGCGGCGAGATCGTCGCGCTCGCCGCGGCCCTTGTCGAAACTTCCCTCGGAACTGCCCGCCCCGCGGAAGTTGAAGCGTACGGTATCCAGCCCCGACTCGCGCAGCGCGCGTTCGACCATGGTCACCACCTTGTTGTGCATGCTGCCGCCTTCGCTGGTCAGCGGGTGGCAGATCACCGCCACGCCTCGGCGCGCGCCGTCAGGCTCGGCGATGTCGGTGACGGTTTCCAGCTTGCCGACCGGGCCGGTCAGCACGAAACTGGCGGCGACATCCGGAAAGCCGGCAGGGTCGGCAGGGAACGAGGCGGGTTTCATGCCCACGATGATAACCGCGACGCCGCGCTGCCGCCCGCGGCAATGAACCATCTGGCGCATGCGCTGCTGGCCGGCGATGACGAGGCACTGCAACTGGGCGGCCTGCTCGGCGACTTCGTGCGCGGCCAGCCCGATCCGGCGCAGTTCCCGCCACGGGTGATCCGCGGCATCCGCCTGCACCGCGCCATCGACGGCTACACCGACGCCCACCCCGCCGTGCTGGCCGCCAAGGCGCAGCTGCCGCCGCCGTATCGCCGCTACGCCGGCATCCTGCTGGACATGTGGTTCGATCACTTGCTGGCCCGGGAATTTGCACGCTGGAGCGCACAGCCGCTGGAGGACTACTCGCTCGGCCTGCGTGGACTGCTGCGGCGGCGCGATGCCTTGCTGACGCCTGCGTTGCGGCGGTTCCGCAGTTACATGGAAGCCAACGACTTGCCTGGCGGCTACGCCGACCGAGCGGTGCTGGGGCGTGCACTGGCCGGGATCGGCGAGCGGCTCACCCGCGCCAATCCGCTGGATACTGCCTTGCCCGTGCTGGTGGCGCGGGAGGAGGAGTTGCAGCGGCGGTTCGAAGTGTTTTTTCCGGAGTTGCGGGGGTTTGTGCGGGAGTGGATCGAGGGGCAGGGGTGAAGAGCCTGCCGCCGGGGCGGACCCGGGCTGCCTTCCTTCGCGAAGCGGGGAGGGTGCCGAAGGCGGATGGGGGTGCTGTTGATTTTACCGTTGCCTGATCGGGAAGCTGAGCCCAGGGTCGTGGCTTCCCCTTCCCAACCTTCCCCCGGAGGGGGAAAGGGCCAACGAAAACGCCGCCCAAGGGGCGGCGTTTGCTCTTGTTTGATTGGAGCGGCACGGGGCCGTGAACCCTCACCCCAACCCTCTCACCCGCAAGGGGACTCCCGTGGGTCGCCGGAGGGAGAGGGGGCAAACGAAAACGCCGCCCATGGGCGGCGTTTGGAGAAAGCTTGTTGGATCAGGCGACTACTTCGCCTGATCGACGATCCAGTGCACGGCGGCGGTGACCTGCTCGTCGGTGAGCGCGGGATTGCCGCCCTTGGGCGGCATGAAATTGCCGTCGGGGCCGTGGTAGCCCTCGATCGCATGCTTGACCAGCACGTCGATGCCCTGCTTGATGCGTGGGCCCCACATGGCCTTGTCGCCCAGCTTCGGCGCGCCGGCGATGCCGGCCGTATGGCAACTGGTGCACAGGTGGTCGTAGATTTCCTTGCCGTCGGTGGTGCCGCCGTAGGCCACCTGGGAGGCGGCGGCCTTGGCGGCCTGGTCGGCGGCGGCCTGCATGGCGGCACGGCCGGTGTCGCCGGCATAGACGGCGCCGGCGGGGGCGAGCCGTGCGGCGACCGTGGCCGGGTGGTTCGGATTGGTTTCCTTGGGCTCGCTGTTGTTGATCGCCAGCGCGGACAACACAAGGATCACGGTAAGAACCATCAGCGCGCCGATGGTCAGCGAGAACTGACGCAGGAAGCCCTGGTCGGATTTGCTAAGGGGACCGCTCACGCACGTACTCCTGTCAGTGGGCGGGCTTGGACCGCCTTGTTGCCTTACCGTCACGCCGGAATCGCGAAACCGCCGCAGCCGCCAGGGTCGAAAACCTCGATGCACCCCAACCCCTGCTGCCGGTGTCCGGATCGCGCCCTCGGGGGCGCGCTGGCGACCAGTCCGGTATTATAAACGAAGCGCCCGACAAGTTTCAGGGTGACCGATCGGGTGTATGCCGATGCGGTGCCCGGAACGTTGTGCACACGGCCCGGTCCCATGTGCGGCGGGGCGCAAAACCCTGCCATCGGTCATGCCCCACCCCTGTCGACCGGCATTGTTCAAAGCGGTTGCCGTCCACCTATGCTTTGTCCATGGGGGCGCGTCTGCCCACGTGGTGCCTGCGGCAGCGGCCTTCCCCGGTTGCTCGCCCCGGTTCAATCCAGGAGTTCCACATGTCGCGTTTTTGGAAGATCGCGTTGATCGTGCTGGCGGTGGTCGTGATCGCCGTGGTCGGCATCCGCATGTTGCACAAGCCGGGCGATGGCGCGGCGAAGGGCGCCAACGGCAAGGGCGGCGACGCGCCGCCGGTGCCGGTGACCGTGGTGCCGGTGGTCAAGCAGAACGTGCCGGTGTACCTGACGGCGCTGGGCACGGTGCAGGCGCTCAACACGGTAACGGTGATCCCGCAGGTGTCCGGGCGGCTGCTCAGCATCGAGTTCACCGAAGGACAGCCGGTGAAGCAGGGTCAGGTGCTGGCGCGCATCGACCCGCGCACCTTCCAGGCCAACTATGACCAGGCGGTCAGCCGGCGCAAGCAGGATCAATCCCTGCTGGCCACGGCGCGCAGCAACTACCAACGCTCGCAGGACCCCAAGTACAGCCAGTACGTGGCCAAGATCGACCAGGTCACCCAGAAGAACACCGTGGCCCAGTACGAGGCGGCCGTGGCGGCCGACGAGGCCGCGATCCGCGACGCCAAGGTGCAGCTCGACTACACCGAGATCCGCTCGCCGATCGACGGCCTGGCCGGTATCCGTGCGGTGGACCCGGGCAACGTGGTGACCACCTCCAGTGCGATCGTCACGCTGACCCAGCTGCACCCGATCAACGTGATGTTTACCTTGCCGGAGCAGAACCTGGACATGGTGCGCAGCGCGGCGCAGGGCGGCAAGCCACTGGAGGTCACCGCACTAGATCGCGTCGACGCCCATCCGATCGCCAGCGGCGGCGTGCTCAAGGTGATCGACAACCAGATCGACACCAGCACCGGCACGTTCCGCCTGAAGTCGGAGTTTTCCAACGAGCACGACGAGTTGTGGCCGGGCCAGTTCGTCAACGTGCGGCTGCTGGTGAACACCGTCGACGGCGGCCTGGTGATCCCCTCGCAGGGCGTGCAGCGCGGGCCGGACGGCGATTATGTCTACCTCGTGCAGGGCGACAACACGGTCAAGATGCAGTCGATCGTGGTGGCCGGCGAAGTCGGCGACAGCCACGTGATGGTCGGCAGCGGGCTCAAGGTCGGCGACAAGGTGGTGACCGAAGGCCAGTTCCGGCTCAAGCCCGGCAGCAAGGTCAACCCGCTCAAGCCGGGCGAAGTGCCGGCCGCGCCCACCGCGGCGGAATTGCAGAAGTCCAGGCAGGACAACAAGGGTGGCCGCGGTCGTCACTGATGTCCGCGTGAGCCCGCGGCGTTGCCGCGGGCTGGCGCGCGTCTCGAACGCGGCAACTGCCGCCCCACTTCGTCACGGATAGTCATGGGCTTCTCCACCCTCTTCATTCGCCGCCCGATCGCCACTTCGCTGCTGATGGTGGCGGTGCTGCTGCTCGGTATCCTGGGCTTCCGCCAGTTGCCGGTGTCGGCGCTGCCGGAGATCGAGGCGCCCAGCCTGGTGGTGACCACGCAGTATCCGGGTGCCAGCGCCACCACCATGGCGACGCTGATCACCACGCCGCTGGAGCGCAACCTGGGGCAGATCTCCGGGCTCAGCATGATGAGTTCGGACTCGTCCGCGGGCCTGTCGACGATCGTGCTGCAGTTCAACATGGGCCGCGACATCGACATCGCCGCGCAGGACGTGCAGGCGGCGATCAACCAGGCCAAGGGCACGCTGCCGGGCAACCTGCCGTATCCGCCGGTGTACAACCGGGTCAATCCGGCCGATGCGCCGATCCTCACCCTGGCGCTGCAGTCGGACAGCCGCCCGCTGCGCGACGTCAACGACCTGGCCGACTCGATCCTGGCGCAGAAGCTGTCGCAGGTGCAGGGCGTGGGCCTGGTCTCGATCGCCGGCAACGTGCGCCCGGCCGTGCGCATCCAGGTCAACCCGGCGCAACTGGCCAATCTCGGCCTGACCATGGAGGACGTGCGCAGCGCACTGACCCAGGCCAACGTCAACGCGCCCAAGGGCACGCTGAACGGCAAGACGCAGAGCTACTCGATCGGCACCAACGACCAGTTGGCCGATGCCGAGCAGTACAAGAGCACCATCATCAGCTACCGCGGCAACGCGCCTGTGCGGCTGTCCGACGTGGCCAGGGTGGTCGACGGCGTGGAGAACGACCAGCTCGCCGCGTGGGCCAACGGCAAGCCGGCGGTACTGCTGGACGTGCGCCGCCAGCCCGGCGCCAACATCGTGCAGACGGTGGAGCAGATCCGCCGCATCCTGCCCGAGCTGCGCAACGCGCTGCCGGCCGACGTGCACCTGGACGTGTTCGCCGACCGCACGGTGACCATCCGCGCCTCGGTGCACGACGTGGAGTTCACCCTGATCCTCACCGTGTTCCTGGTGGTGGGCGTGATCTTCGTGTTCCTGCGCCGGCTGTGGGCCACCATCATTCCGGCCACCGCGGTGCCGCTGTCGCTGCTGGGCACGTTCGGCGTGATGAGTTTCACCGGCATGTCGCTGGACAATCTCTCGCTGATGGCGTTGACGGTGGCCACCGGCTTCGTGGTCGACGATGCGATCGTGATGATCGAAAACATCGTGCGCTACATCGAACAGGGCAAGAGCGGCAAGGAGGCGGCCGAGATCGGCGCGAAGGAGATCGGCTTCACCGTGCTGTCGCTGACCGTGTCGCTGGTGGCGGTGTTCCTGCCGCTGCTGCTGATGCCCGGTGTCACCGGCCGGTTGTTCCACGAGTTCGCCTGGGTGCTGACCATCGCGGTGAGCATCTCGATGCTGGTCTCGCTGACGCTGACGCCGATGATGTGCGCCTACCTGCTCAAGCCCGACCAGTTGCCGGAAGGCGACGACGCGCACGAGCGCCACGCCGCCGCCGGCAGGCGCACCGTATGGGCGCGCACCGTGCACGTGTACGAGAATTCGCTGGACTGGGTGCTCGACCACCAGCGCCTGACCATGCTGGTGGCCGGCGCCGCGGTGGTGCTGACCGTGTTCCTGTATATCGCCATCCCCAAGGGCCTGCTGCCCGAGCAGGACACCGGCCTGATCACCGGCGTGGTGCAGGCCGACGACAACATCGCGTTTCCGGCGATGGAGCAGCGCACCAAGGCAGTGGCCGAGGCGTTGCGCAAGGACCCGGCGGTGGCCGGCGTGGCGGCGTTCATCGGCGCCGGCACGATCAACCCCACCTTGAACCAGGGCCAGCTCAGCATCGTGCTGAAGGATCGCGGCGACCGCGACGGCTTGGACAAGCTGCTGCCGCGGCTGCAGCAGAGCGTGGCCGACATCCCCGGCGTGGCGCTGTACCTGAAACCGGTGCAGGACGTGACCCTGGACAGCACCGTGTCGGCCACCGAATACCAGTACGCGCTGTCCCAGGTGGACTCCGCCGAGCTGGCCAAGTACGCCGACCAGATGACCCGCGCCATGCGCCAGCGGCCGGAGCTGGCGGACGTCAGCAACAACCTGGCCGACCGCGGCAACGCGCTCAAGCTGACCATCGATCGCGAGAAGGCCAGCCGCATGGGCGTGCCGGTGCAGACCATCGACGACACCTTGTACGACGCCTTTGGCCAGCGCCAGATCTCCACCATCTTCACCCAGCTCAACCAGTACCGCGTGGTGCTGGAGGTGGCGCCGGAGTTCCGCAACAGCAGCGACCTGCTCAACAAGCTCACCGTGCGCGGCAACGGCTCCGGCGCGCTGACCGGCAGCAACGCCACCAGCTTCGGCCAGGTGAAGTCGAGCAACTCGGCCACCCCCAGCGGCATCGGCAACACCGGCAACATCGGCATCGCGCTGGGCGGCGGCGGCACCATCCCGCTGTCCTCGCTGGCCAATGCCGAGGTCACCAGCGCACCGCTGGTGGTCAGCCACCAGCAGCAGCTGCCGGCGGTGACGCTGTCGTTCAACGTGGCGCCGGGCTATTCGCTGTCCGACGCGGTGTCGGCGATCCACCAGATCAACGCGGAGCTGAACTTCCCGCCGCAGGTGCGCGGCCAGTTCATCGGCAAGGCCGCCGAGTTCAACTCCTCGCTGGGCGACGAGGTGCTGTTGCTGCTGGCCGCGATCGTGGTGATCTACATCGTGCTGGGCGTGCTGTACGAGAGCTACATCCACCCGCTGACGATCATCTCCACCCTGCCGCCGGCCGGCGTGGGCGCGCTGCTGGCACTGATGATGTTCGGCATGAGCCTGTCGGTGGACGGCATCGTGGGCATCGTGCTCTTGATCGGCATCGTCAAGAAGAACGCGATCATGATGATCGACTTCGCGATCGAGGCGCGCCGCACCGGCCTCAACGCGCATGACGCGATCCGCCGCGCCTGCCTGCTGCGCTTCCGCCCGATCATGATGACCACCGCGGCGGCGATGCTCGGCGCCTTGCCGCTGGCGCTGGGCACCGGCATCGGCTCGGAGCTGCGCCGGCCGCTGGGCGTGTCGATCGTCGGCGGCCTGCTGCTGTCGCAGCTGGTGACGCTGTACACCACGCCGGTGATCTACCTGTACATGGAGCGTTTCTCCGACTGGCTCGCCGCACGCCGAGAACGGCGTGCGCTGGAACACGCGCGGGCCGATCGCACGACGTGATCCGATCGCTTGCCGCCTGCCCCTGCCCGCGCGACGCCGGCAGGGGTTTTTCCTTTTCGCGTCCCGATCAACCGTTTTGCCGCTGGTGCGTTGAGGGTGGGATGATCCGCCTGGATCCCGCCCGGCATCGTGCCGCCTGCACCACGGTCGTGTTTCCCGCATGAATGTCTCCGGCTCCTTCATCCGCCGTCCGATCGGCACCAGCTTGCTCGCGATCGGCCTGTTCGTCGGCGGCATGATCTGCTACTTCCTGCTCGGCGTGTCGGCGCTGCCGAACATGCAGTTCCCGGCGATCTTCGTGCAGGCCAGCCAGGCCGGCGCCGACGCCAGCACCATGGCCTCCACCGTGGCCGCGCCGCTGGAACGGCACCTGGGCCAGGTGCCCGGCATCGAGACGATGCGCTCGTCCAGTTCGGAAGGGCGCACCTTCGTCTTCATGATGTTCCGCAACGGCACCGACCTGGGTTCGGCCGCGCGCGACGTGCAGGCGGCGATCAACGCGGCCGCGCCGGACCTGCCCAGCGGCCTCAACGGCGCGCCCAGCTACCAGAAGGCCAATCCCAACGACGACCCGGTGATCGCCTTCGCGCTGACCTCCGACACGCAGGCCGCGGGCGATCTCTACAACGTCGCCGACACCTTGCTGGCGCAGCGCCTGCGCCAGTTGCCGGGCGTCTCGTCGGTGGAGATCGCCGGCGCCTCGACCCCGGCGATCCGCGTCGATGTGAACCTGCGCGCGCTCAACGCGATGGGCCTGTCGCCGGACCAGCTGCGCAACGCCTTGCGCGCGGCCAACGTGACCTCGCCGGAAGGCTTCCTCAGCGACGGCAAGACGCGCATGGCGGTGGCCGCCACCACCTCGCTGCACAGCGCCGCGGACTTCGCGAAACTGGTGGTGGCCAGCCACGATGGCACGCCGGTGCGCCTCGCCGACGTGGCGAACGTCTACGCCGGTACCGAGGACGCCTACCAGGCGGCGTGGTTCGGCGGCCAGCCGGCGGTGCTGATGTACGTGTACAAGAAGGCCGACGCCAACGTCATCTCCACCGTGGACCTGGTCAAGGCGCAACTGCCGGCGCTGCGCACGTTCCTGCAGCCAGGCACCCGGCTCACCCCGTTCTTCGACGGCACGCCGACCATCCGCGCCTCGCTGCACGAGGTACAGGCGACCTTGCTGATCTCGCTGGCGATGGTGGTGCTGACCATGGCGCTGTTCCTGCGTCGTCTCGCACCCACGCTGATCGCCGCGGTGGCGGTGCCGCTGTCGCTGGCCGGTGCGTTCGTGGCGATGTACATCCTCGACTACACGCTCAACAACCTCACCCTGCTGGCGCTGGTGATCGCGATCGGGTTCGTGGTGGACGACGCGATCGTGGTGATCGAGAACATCATTCGCCACATCGACGACGGCATGACGCGCATGCAGGCCACCCTGGCCGGCGCGCGCGAGATCGGCTTCACCATCGTCTCGATCACCGCCTCGCTGGTGGCGGTGTTCATCCCGCTGCTGTTCGCCGGCGGCATCACCGGCATGTTCATGCACGAGTTCGCGGTGACCCTGGTGGCGGCGATCGTGGTGTCGGCCGCGGTGTCGCTGACGCTCACGCCGGCGCTGTGCGGGCGTTTCCTCGGCGGCCATCGCGCACGCGAGGCCAGCGCCGGACCCGCGCGCAGCCACGTGCTGGACCGCTTCCACGCCCGCATGCTCGGCGTGTACCGGCGGGCGCTGGATTTCTCGCTGCGCCACGTGCTGGCCTTCTCGCTGACGCCCCTGGTGCTGATCGTCGCCACGTTCTACCTGTTCACCGTGGTCAAGACCGGTCTGTTCCCGCAGCAGGACACCGGCCTGATCTGGGGCCGCGCCACCTCCAGCGCCACGGTATCGTTCGACGAGAGCCGGCAGCGGCTGGAGCGGCTCACCGCGATGCTGTTGGCCGACCCGGACGTGGCCACGGTGGGCACGCGCCTGGGCAGCAGCCGCCAGGGTGCCAGCGGCTCGTTCAACATCGACCTCAAGACGCGCAGCGAAGGGCGCACCGACGACACCTTCACCGTGCTGGCCCGGTTGAGCGCCAAGGCCGCGAAGTATCCCGACCTGCACCTGCGCCTGCGCGCCGTGCAGGATCTGCCCAGCGGCGGTGGCGGCGGCACCAGCCAGGGCGCGCAATACCAGGTCTCGCTGCAGGGCAACGACCTCGCCACGCTGCAACTGTGGCTGCCGCGACTGGTGGCCGAGCTGAAGAAGAACCCGCTGCTGCGCGACGTCGGCAGCGACGTGGAGGAGGGCGGCCTGCGCCAGAACATCGTGATCGATCGCGACACCGCGGCTCGGCTCGGGGTGTCCATCGGCGCCATCGACGGCGCGCTGTACGACGCCTTCGGTCAGCGCCAGGTGTCGACCATCTACTCGGACATCAACCAGTACAGCGTGGTGGTCAACGCGCTGCCCGCGCAGACCGCCACGCCGGACGCGCTCAATCGCGTATACGTGAAATCGAACCAGGGCCAGATGGTGCCGATCACCGCGTTCGCCCGCCAGGAATCCGGCCTGGCACCGTCGCAGATCACCCACCAGAACCAGTTCACCACGATGGACCTGAGCTTCAACCTCGCGCCGGGGGTGAGCATGGGCCAAGCGATGCAGGTGATCCAGGCCACCGTGGGCAACATGCGCATGCCCGGCGACATCAAGCTCAACATGGGCGGGGATTTCCGCCGCTTCCAGGAATCGCAGAGTGGCATGCTGTGGCTGGTGCTGGCCGCGATCGTCACCGTCTACATCGTGCTTGGCATGCTGTACGAGAGCCTGATCCACCCCGTCACCATCCTTTCCACGCTGCCGGCGGCAGGTGTCGGCGCGTTGCTGGCACTGTGGCTGACCGACACCGAGTTGTCGGTGGTGGCGCAGATCGCGCTGGTGCTGTTGATCGGCATCGTCAAGAAAAACGCGATCATGATGATCGACTTCGCCCTGGTCGCCCAGCGCGAGCACCGCAAGCCGCCGCTGGAGGCCGTGCGCGAAGCCTGCCTGGTGCGCTTCCGCCCGATCATGATGACCACCATGGTTGCCATCCTCGCCGCGCTGCCGATCGCCATCGGCCTGGGCGAAGGCAGCGAACTGCGCCGCCCGCTGGGCATCGCCCTGATCGGCGGCCTGCTGATCTCGCAAAGCCTCACCCTGCTCAGCACCCCGGCGCTGTACGTGGTGTTCTCGTGCTTGGCGGAGCGGAGGAAGGCGTGGAGCGCGCGCCGGCGCGAGCGCAAGCTGGCACGGCGGCAGCGCCTGGCCGAGGTGTGAGCGGCGCGCTTCGTGGCAGGAGCATGAACGCCGGGACACCCGCGCTCACGGGGCGTTGATCGCGCAGCCGTTACCCATGGCGCTTGGCATCGGATCGGAGATCGACATGGGCGAGCGGAGTGACCAGCGCGAAGAAGTGCGCCGCCAGGCGGCGCGGATGTCGCCGGCGAACAAGGCGGATTTCACCGATACCGCGTCGCACGCCAGCGGTGCGGTGGACGGGACCCGCATCTACGAGGTCGCCGCCGGCGACGAGCTGCAGGGCATCGCCCGTCGCTTCTACGGCAATGCCGACGGCTGGCGGCGGATCCTGGACGAGAACCGCGACCTCATTGCCAACCCCGGTCGGCTCGTGGCGGGGCAGATGCTGAAGATTCCGGCGAAACCGTGAGCCTCGCGCGGCCAGGGCGACGCGCCGACATCGCGCGTTCAGCTGGCCGCCTCAAGCTGAACGGCGCACCGCGGTGCTGATGGCCTGCTCACGAGCCGTTTACCGCGCCGCCGTTACCTGTGGTCGCCAGCTTCCCGCAGTGCCTTGGTGAAGTCTCGTGTTCGACGCGCTTGGCGACGAACTCCCAACCCGGATCGGACCCAAGCCAGACGGGTCCGTGCAACCCCGGGCTTTCCGCGATGAAAAGAGGTGCCCCCATGAAAACTACCCGACAACCCCTGATGCTTGCCGCGTCGCTGGCCGCAGCACTGGCGCTGGGTGCGTGCGGCAAGAGTGAGCCGGCCTCGCCGGTGCCCTCCAGTCCGCCGCCGAGCGGAACGGCAGCGTCCACCTCGCCGGAGCCACCGGCATTTCCGCCCCCGGCCACCAGCACGGGCTTGGCCAATGAGAGCGCCGTCGCGGCCGTGAGCTTCACCTCGCTTGAAGTGGGTTCGAGCGTCGACGCCAACCACAAGGTCGTGGCCACGGCCACCAGCTTCGCGCCGAAGGACACCATCTACGCGTCGGTCGAGACCACGGGTTCGGGCCACGCCACGCTGACGGCCCGGTGGCTCGGCCCGCGGGACCAGGCCTTGCACGAGGACAGCAAGGAGCTCGATGCATCCGGCCCGGAAACGACGGCCTTCATGATCAGCCAGCCGGAGGGCTTCCCGCAGGGCGACTACAAGATCGAGATCTTGCTGGACGGGCAGCCGGTGGCGAGCAAGGACTTTTCCGTGAAGCCATGACGCTCCCTGCGCCTGGCCGCCGAAAGGGACGCGCTCGCCGCGTCCCTTTCGTTTTGCGGTGGAAAGGTCGGCGGGCATGACGGCATGAAGGCGACGCGCTTTCCCGTGGCACGCTAAAACGCGACAATGGGCAGATTGCACGCGCGATGATCGGGTCTTTCGCCGCCGCGATGACGCCGAGCGTGCAACGACATCCATCCCGCGCCACGCGGCAGCAGAGAGGTTCACTCATACCATGTCCACGTCGTCCAAGATCATCTACACGCTGACCGACGAAGCCCCGTTCCTCGCCACGCAGTCGCTGCTGCCGATCATCGCTGCCTTCGCCGGCACCGCCGGCATCGCGGTGGAGACGCGCGACATCTCGCTGGCCGGGCGCATCATCGCGCTGTTCCCCGAGCGCCTGCGCGAGGACCAGCGCATCGCCGACGACCTCGCCGAGCTGGGCCGCCTGGCCACCACGCCGGAGGCGAACATCATCAAGCTGCCCAACATCAGCGCCTCGATGCCGCAGCTGAAGGCCGCGATCAGGGAATTGCAGGGCCAGGGCTACGCGCTGCCGGATTATCCCGACGAGCCGAAGGACGCCGACGAGAAAGACATCAAGGCGCGCTACGACCGGGTCAAGGGCAGCGCGGTGAACCCGGTGCTGCGCGAGGGCAACTCCGACCGCCGCGCGCCGGTTTCCGTGAAGAACTACGCGCGCAAGCATCCGCACCGGATGGGCGCGTGGAGCTCGGATTCGAAGACCCGCGTGGCGCACATGGACGGCGGCGATTTCTACGGCAGCGAGAAATCCGTGACGGTGGAGCATGCCGGCAGCGTGCGCATCGAGTGGTTCGGCAAGGACGGCAGCCAGGTCGTGCTGAAGCCGAAGACGACGCTGCTTGCCGGCGAGATCATCGACGCGGCGGTGATGTCGCGCCGCGCGCTGGCCGCGTTCATCGACGCGCAGATCGCCGACGCAAAGAAGCAGGGCGTATTGTTCTCGCTGCACCTCAAGGCGACCATGATGAAGGTCTCCGACCCGATCATGTTCGGCGTGGCGGTGGGCGAGTTCTACCAGGACGTGCTGGTCAAGCATGCCGACGCGCTGAAGCAGGCCGGCTTCAACCCGAACAACGGCATCGGCGACCTGTACGCGCGCCTGGGTTCGCTGCCGGAAGCGCAGCAGGCGGCGATCAAGGCCGACCTTGACGCCGAATACGCGCAGCGCCCGGGCGTGGCGATGGTCAACTCGGACAAGGGCATCACCAACCTGCACGTGCCCAGCGACGTGATCATCGACGCCTCGATGCCGGCGATGATTCGCGACTCCGGCAAGATGTGGAACGCGAAGGGCGAGCTGCAGGACATCGTGGCGGTGATCCCCGACCGCAGCTACGCCGGCGTCTACCAGGCCACCATCGAGGACTGCAAGGCGCATGGCGCGTTCGATCCGGCCACCATGGGCAGCGTGCCGAACGTGGGCCTGATGGCGCAGGCGGCCGAGGAATACGGCTCGCACGACAAGACCTTCCAGATCGCCGGCGACGGCGTGGTGAAGGTGATCGACGAGGCCGGCAAGGTGCTGCTGCAGCATGACGTGGAAGCCGGCGACATCTGGCGCATGTGCCAGACGAAAGATGCGCCGATCCAGGACTGGGTGAAGCTGGCGGTGAGCCGCGCGCGGCACACGCCGGCGGTGTTCTGGCTGGACCCGCAGCGTGCGCACGACCGCCAGGTGATCGCCAAGGTCGAGCGCTACCTGAAGGACCACGACACCAGCGGCCTGGACATCCGCATCATGGATCCGGTGGCCGCCACCAAGTTTTCGCTCGAGCGCATCCGCCAGGGCCTGGACACGATCTCGGTCACCGGCAACGTGCTGCGCGACTACCTCACCGACCTGTTCCCGATCATGGAGCTGGGCACCAGCGCGAAGATGCTGTCGATCGTGCCGCTGATGGCCGGCGGCGGCCTGTTCGAGACCGGTGCCGGCGGCTCGGCACCGAAGCACGTGCAGCAGTTCCTGGAAGAGAACTACCTGCGCTGGGATTCGCTCGGCGAGTTCCTCGCGCTGGCCGCCTCGCTGGAACACCTCGGCAACCGCTACGGCAACGCCGAGGTCGACGTGCTGGCCAAGACGCTGGACCAGGCCAACGGCAAGTTCCTCGACACCGACAAGTCGCCCTCGCGCAAGGTCGGCGGCATCGACAACCGCGGCAGCCACTTCTACCTCGCCATGTACTGGGCACAGGCGCTGGCGGCGCAGGACGTGAGCGCCGCGCTGAAGGCGAGGTTCGCGCCGCTGGCCAAGGCGCTGACGGAGAACGAGGCGACCATCGTCGACGAGCTCGCCCGCGTGCAGGGCAAGCCGGTCGACATCGGCGGCTATTACCACCCGGACCGGATGAAGGCCGGCGCGGCGATGCGGCCCAGCGCCACGCTCAACACGGCGCTGGGGTTGTTGTCCGCGTGATGGCGTGATCGCGGCGGATCAGGCGCTGGCCTGATCCAGCGCCGCGATCTCGTCGGCGCGCAGCGAGAGCTGCAAGGCGCCGAGCAGTTCGTTCAATTGCGTCACGCTGGTGGCGCTGGCGATCGGCGCACTGATGCCCGGGCGCGCCATCAGCCAGGCCAACGCCACCTGGGCCGGCGTGGCGTGATGGGCGGCGGCCACCGCGTCCAGCGCAGCCAGCACGCCGAGTCCGCGCGGATTGAGGTGGGCGCGCACGCCACCGCTGCGTGCCGGATGGCCGGCGAGGTCGGCCGCCTGGCGGTACTTGCCGCTGAGGAAACCGCTGGCCAACGCGTAGTAGCAGATCACGCCGATGTTTTCGCGGCGGATCAGCGGCTCCAGTTCGGCCTCGTAGCCGCGGCGGCTGACCAGGTTGTATTCCGGCTGCAGCACGTCGTAGCGCGGCAGGTTGTGCTGCTTGGATACGGCCAGTGCGTCGGCGAAGCGTTCGGCGCTGTAGTTGGAGGCGCCGATCGCGCGCACCTTGCCCTGCTCGATGAGTCGCGCGAAGCCGCCCAGGGTGTCGGCCAGCAGCACGCTGGCGTCGTCCTCGTGCGCGAAATACAGGTCGATGTGATCGGTCTGCAGCCGCTGCAGCGAACCCTCCACCGCCTGCTGCAGGTTCACCGGCGCCAGCCCGCGGTGCCGCGTCCATTTGCCGACCTTGCTGGCGATCACCACCTGGTCGCGCTTGCCGCTGCGCCGCAGCCACTTGCCGATGATGGTCTCCGACTCGCCGCCGTGGTTGCCCGGCACCCATGCCGGGTAGACGTCGGCGGTGTCGATCAGGTTGCCGCCGCCATCGACGAAGGCGTCCAGCAGCTCGAACGCGCGCGGCTCGTCCACCGTCCAGCCGAAGACGTTGCTGCCGAAGGCGAGCGGCGCGATCGAAAGGGAGGTGCCGCCGAGTGACCGCTGTTGCATGGAACGCCTCTCCTGGTAACGAGCATGGAAAAAGGCGCGCGACGGTTGTCGCGCACCTTCATTCACATGGTGCATTCCAGACCGCATTCAAGCCGCGGATGGCTAGTGCGGCGCCACGATGCGCGGCCACACGGCGGCGCAGCAGGCCAGTGCCGCGGCCTTGGCGTCGCGGCTGACGGGTGCTTCGACGGCCTCGGTGTCGCCGGTGTCGGCGGCCGGTGTTTCCGTGCGCCATTCGAGGTCGTCCTTGTGCAGCAGGTGGCCGTGCAGGAACAGCAGATCTTTCCAGATCGAGCTCATGGGGTGCCTCCTCGGGAGGGTGTCAGGCTTGGGGTGTGCTCAAAATACGCGCGCGGACAAGCGCCAAAAAGCGATATATTCGCAAGCCAGACTTGAGAGATATTCAAGATGGGCAAGCTGCCGCTGGGACTGCTGCAACAGTTCGTGCTGATCGCCCGCCAGGGCAATCTGTCGCGCGCGGCGCGCGAGGCGAACCTCACCGTCAGCGCGCTCAGCCATCAGATGAAACAGCTGGAGGAGCGGCTGGATCGGCGCCTGTTCGAGCGCGGGCCGCGCGGGGTGACGCTGACCGTCGACGGCAACTGTTTGCTGGAAGCGGTGGGCGAGCACGTCGACGGCATCGAGCGCGCGCTCGGCGCCTATCGCACGCGCCACCACGACGCGCTCACGCTCAGCGCCAGCCCCGGCATCATGTCGAGCTGGCTGGTGCCGCGGTTGCCGAAACTGGTCGCTGCGTATCCGGAGCTGGAGCTCAGCCTGCAATCCGGTTCGACCCTGGTGAACTTCGCGCGCGAACCGGTGGACGTGGCGCTGCGTTACGGCCGCGGCCAGTGGCCGGAGCTCCTCTGCGAAAGGCTGTTCGGCGAATGGATCGCACCGGTGGCCGCGCCCGCACTGGTCGCGCGGATGGCCGGCGTCGATCCGCACGATTTGTCGCGCTGGCCGCTGCTCGGCGAGCCCGGCGAATCGACCCGCTGGAGCGACTGGTTCGGCCGCACCGGCGGCACGCCGCCGAAACGCTACGTGGCGCAGTTCGACAGCCTCGACGCGCTGCGCCATGCGGCGCTGGAGGGTCTCGGCGTGGCGCTGGGGCGGATGGTGACGTCGAAGTCGCTGATCGACGCCGGCCGCCTGCAGGTGCTGGGCAACAGCTACCTGGCGGTGAAGGAGGCCTATTGGCTGGTGTATCCGCCGCGCTCGCAGGAGCACCGCGGCCTGCAGCGCTTCCGCGACTGGCTGCTGGCGGAGGCGGCCGAATACCGGGGGCAGATGTCGAGCTTCCGGCCCGACGACCTGGCGGTCGATTGACGCAGTTGCGCAAAGTGGCTGAAAACAGGCCATCATCGCGGGTCATTGCCGATCCATTGCGAGGAGTCGAACCATGAAATCACGCGCCGCCGTCGCCTGGGCCGCCGGCCAGCCGCTCTCCATCGAACAGGTCGACGTGGCCGGCCCGAAGGCGGGCGAGGTGCTGGTGCGCATCGTCGCCACCGGCGTGTGCCACACCGATGCGTTCACCTTGTCCGGCGACGATCCGGAAGGGCAATTCCCGGTGATCCTCGGCCACGAGGGCGGCGGCATCGTCGAGGAAGTCGGCGCGGGCGTGACCTCGCTCAAGGTCGGCGACCACGTGATTCCGCTGTACACGCCCGAGTGCGGCGAGTGCAAGTTCTGCCGCTCGGGCAAGACCAACCTGTGCCAGAAGATCCGCGTCACCCAGGGCCGGGGCCTGATGCCCGACGGCACCTCGCGGTTCTCGCTCGATGGCAAGCCGCTGCTGCACTACATGGGCACCAGCACGTTCAGCGAGTACACCGTGCTGCCGGAAATCTCGCTGGCGAAGATCAACAAGGCCGCGCCGCTGGAAAAGGTCTGCCTGCTCGGCTGCGGCATCACCACCGGCATCGGCGCGGTGCTCAATACGGCGAAAGTGGAACCCGGCGCCTCCGTCGCGGTGTTCGGCCTGGGCGGCATCGGCCTGTCGGTGGTGCAGGGCGCGGTGATGGCCAAGGCCGGACGCATCATCGCGATCGACCGCCACCCGGAAAAATTCGCGATGGCCAAGGCGCTTGGCGCCACCGACTGCATCAACGTGGCCGACTACCCCGACACGCCGATCCAGCAGGTCATCGTCGAGCTCACCGATGGCGGCGTGGACTATTCGTTCGAATGCATCGGCAACGTGCACGTGATGCGCTCGGCGCTGGAGTGCTGCCACAAGGGCTGGGGCGAGTCGATCATCATCGGCGTGGCCGGCGCGGGCCAGGAGATCAGCACGCGGCCGTTCCAGCTGGTCACCGGCCGGGTGTGGCGCGGCTCGGCGTTCGGCGGCGTCAAGGGTCGCTCGCAACTGCCCGGCTACGTCGACCGCTACCTGGCTGGCGAGATCCACATCGACGAGATGATCAGCCAGGTGCTGCCGCTGGAGCGCATCAACGAGGCGTTCGAGCTTATGCACGGCGGCAAGGTGATCCGCTCGGTGATCCATTACTGAGCCGTTCTTGCGGGCTGCGGGATGCCGTAGAATGGGTGCGCGAGAGGGGCGGGCGCACGGCTCGCTTCCACCTGTCCACCTGGTCTGCACGGTCTTTCCGCCATATTGGCCGCCATCAACCGCTTTGTGCTCCACCTGCCCCGCGACGGCCTCGGCCGGAGGCGGGCAGTCGTGTGGCGCATTCGAACCACCACAGCATCGCGTCCGGACGGCCTGCGGGCCAGGGAGTCAACGATGAACCAAGCGAATCCTGCCAACTCTTCGTCCCGCGCACGATCGCGGCCGCGTTTCGCCTGGCTGCTGATCGCCGCGCTGGCGCTGCCGGCATGTGCGCAACAGGTGGCGCCGGGCGCCTCCACCGAAGCGGACCAGCCGGCCGATGCGCTGGTGCCGCCGACCAGCGCCAGCGATTTCACCGCCTCGCAACTGGACCAGGTGCTGGCGGGCAGCTGGCGTTCGCCGGCCAACCGTGCGCGTGACGTCTATCGCCATCCCAAGGCGACCTTGCAGTTCTTCGGCGTGCAGCCGGACCAGACGGTGATCGAGATCACCCCCGGCGGTGGCTGGTACAGCGAGATCCTGGCGCCGCTGCTCAACGACAACGGCCACTACATCGCCGCAGTGACGGCGCCGCGCCGCGACGCCGAGGCGCGCCGCGACGACAGCGCGCTGCATCGCCTGTTCGCCGCCGATCCGGCGCACTACGGCAACGCGAAAATCATCGAGTTCGATCCGCGCGCGCCGGTGTTCGGCCCGCCCGCCTCGGCGGACACGGTGCTGACCTTCCGCAATGTTCACAACTGGGTCCAGGCAGGTACCGCGCCGGCCATGTTCAAGGCGTTCTTCGCGGTGCTGCGGCCCGGCGGCGTGCTGGGCGTGGCCGACCATCGCGCCGCGCCGGGTGCCAGCCTCGAATCGGTGAAGGGCAGCGGCTACCTGCCCACCGACTACGTGGTGAAGCTGGCCGTCGAGGCTGGTTTCGTGCTCGACGGCAGCAGCGAGGTCAACGCCAACCCGCAGGACACGCACGACCATCCCAAGGGCGTGTGGACGCTGCCGCCCACGCTCACCCTGGGCGAGCAGGATCGGGCGAAGTACCAGGCCATCGGCGAGTCGGATCGCATGACGCTGCGCTTCGTCAAGCCGACCGCGCCGACGAGTGCCGCCACTGCCGCCGCCACGTCCGCCCGGTAATCCGGGCGGTCGCTGCACCCGTCATGCTGCTGGCGCTCAACAAGCCGTACGGCGTGCTCTGCCAGTTCACCGACCGCGAAGGCCGCGCCACGCTGGCCGATTACGTCGCGCAAACGGACGTCTATGCGGCTGGACGGCTGGATCGCGACAGTGAAGGTCTGCTGCTGCTCACCGACGACGGCGCACTCGCGCACCGGCTCACCGACCCGCGCCACAAGCAGGCCAAGACCTATCTGGCCCAGGTCGAAGGTTGCATCGACGAAGCCGCGCTGGCCGCGCTGCGCCGTGGCGTGAGATTGAATGACGGCCCGACCCTGCCGGCCGAGGCCGCCTTCGCCGCCGAACCGGACTGGCTGTGGCCGCGCGACCCGCCGGTGCGCTTCCGCCAGGCGATCCCCACCAGCTGGCTCAGCCTCACCCTGCGCGAAGGCCGCAACCGTCAGGTGCGTCGCATGACCGCCGCGGTCGGCTTTCCGACCTTGCGGCTGATCCGCGTGCGCGTCGGCGACCACGCGCTGGATGGCCTGGCCCCCGGCGAGTCGCGCGTGCTGACGGTGTAGGGCGGGCGCTGCCCGCCGCTCTTCACTCTTCGGGACGCGGAATCCGGCGGACAGTGCCGCCCTACGCCAGCGGCGGCAATCCGAAGAACGCCTCGGCGGTCGCCGTGCTGTTCGCGGCGGTGACTTCCGGACTCTCGCCGCGGTCGCGGGCGATCTCCTCGCAGATGTGCCTCAGGTACATCGGCTCGTTGCGCCGATGCGCCGGCGACGGACGCACCGTGCGTGGCAGCAGGTAGGGCGCGTCGGTCTCGATCATCAGGCGGTGCGCGGGGATCTCGCGCACCAGCTCGCGCAGGTGGGTGCCGCGGCGTTCGTCGCAGATCCAGCCGGTGATCCCGATGTGGCAATCCAGTGCGAGGTAGTCGCGCAGCGCCTCGCCGGTGTCGGTGAAGCAGTGCACCACCGCGCCGGGCACCTTGTCGCGCCAGCGCCGCAGCAGCGCGACGAAATCGTCGTGCGCATCGCGCTGGTGCAGGAACAGCGGCTTGTGCACATCCGCCGCGATCCGCAGTTGGCGCTCGAACACGGCCAGCTGGACCTCGCGCGGCGAGTAGTTGCGGTTGTAGTCCAGTCCGGTTTCGCCGATCGCGCGCACCGCCGGGTCGCGCGCCAGCTCGCGCAGCAGCGCCTCGGTGGCGTCGTCGAAGTCGATCGCGTGGTGCGGATGCACGCCGGCGGTGGCGAACAGGCGGCCGGCGTGGTCGTGTGCCAGGGCCAGCGCGTGGCGGCTGCCGTCGGCAGAGGCGCCGGTCACGATCATCCGGCTCACGCCGTGCTTCTGCGCACGCGCCAGCATGGCGTCGAAGTCGTGCCGGAACGATTCGTGGCCGAGATTGGCGCCGATGTCGATGAGCTGCATGAAAGGCCTGCGGGAAGCGTGAAATGGGCGACGAAAGAACACGAGTTTGGACAGGTTCTCGGAATTTTTCCAATTGACGGGCCGCGCACTGCTCACCTACGGTCGCCGATTCGCCGCTCCGGGGAGGGCGGCGGAATCCAGCTGACCGTGCTGCGGCGCCTGCGCGCCGCCACGGCAGATCGTCTGAATGTTTTGGGGGATGGAAATGCTCAACAAGAAACTCGTCGCTGCCCTGGTCCTGGCCCTGGGTGGCGCCACCGCCGCGTCGTGCATGGCCGCAGCGCCGCTGCACATTCGCGCCGGTGCGATGGGCCGGATCGCGCCTGCAACGCTGGCGAACCGACTGGGCCTGGGGACGGACGCCTCGTTCCAGGCGGATCGCCAGCTGCGCACCGCGCACGGCACGCTGAAATCGCGCGAGCGGCAGACCTGGCGCGGCGTGCCGGTTTACGGCCGCAGCGTGGTGGTGGAACGCGACACGCGCGGCGCGGTGCTGTCGGTGGCGGGCTCGGCCGAGCGCGACATCGGCGCGCAACTCGCTTCGGCGCAGCCGCGGCTGACGGCCGCCGCCGCTACCGCCGCGCTGCGCCGGCACATGGGCGATACCGGCCTGGCGGCACGCAATGTCGAGAGCGAGCTGTTCGTCTACCCGCAGGCCGGTCGCGCGCCGCGGCTGACCTATCGCGTGTCCTACGTGCTGGACAACCACGGCCAGCCGTCGCGACCGACCGCGATCGTCGACGCCGACACCGGCGCCGTGCTCAAGCAGTGGGACGGGCTCGCCCACGGCCGGCGTCCGCCGGGCGGCGGCAGCACGCCGGTCGCGGTCATCGTCACCGGCCCGGGCGGCAACGCGCTGACCGGCTCGTACAACTACGACAACTCCGGCCCGGGTCGCGAGCGCCTCGATGCGGTGCGCATCGGCAGCGTGTGCTACCTGCAGGACGCCGACGTGGCCACCTACAACCTGGCCGGCGGCCAGCGCGTCACGCAGTGGTCGTTCGGCTGTGCCGGCAGCAATCCGGCGCTGTGGGTGAGCCAGGGCGACGCGATCAACGGCGCATATTCGCCGATCAACGATGCGCATCATTTCGGCGGCGTGGTGCACGACATGTACTCGACCTGGTTCGGCGAGCCACCGCTGAAGAACACCGACGGCTCGGCGATGCAGCTGTCGATGTGGGTGCACTACGGCACCAACTACGAGAACGCGTTCTGGGACGGCCGCGAGATGGTGTTCGGCGACGGCGACCAGTACTTCTTCCCCTTCGTGGTGCTGGACGTGACCGGGCACGAGATCAGCCACGGCTTCACCGAGCAGCATTCGGGGCTGGAATACACCGGCCAGTCCGGCGGCATGAACGAGGCGTTCTCCGACATGGCCGGCGAGGCGGTGAAGTACTTCGACCGCGGCAGCAACGACTTCATGGTCGGCGCGGACATGGTCAAGCCGGCCACGGTGCCGCTGCTGGGCATGGCGGCGCTGCGCGACATGTGCACGCCGAGCAACGATGGTGCGTCCATCGACAGCGCGCGCGATTACAACGACTCGCTCGACGTTCATTACAGCAGCGGCGTGTACAACCGCGCGTTCTGCCTGCTGGCCAAGACCAGCGGCTGGAACACGCGCAAGGCGTTCGAGGTGTTCCACGACGCCAATGCGCTGTACTGGAGTCCGCAGGAAACCTTCGACGGCGGCGCCTGCGGAGTGGAACAGGCCGCCACCGACCGTGGCTATGCCGAGGCCGACGTGGCCGCTGCCTTCAACGCAGTGGACGTGGCCTGCGCCGCACCCTGAACCGGCCCGTTCGGGCCGAATCCGCCACCGGGCGTGACCGGCACAAGCCGCACGCCCGGGTGGCGGCACATCACACGCCAGGCACCGCCACGCGCATCGTCGCGCGGGCGGCGCCGCACAGGAATCTCAAAATCATGAACACGATCTACAGCAAGATCTGGAATGCCGCGCTGGGCGCGGTGGTGGTGGTATCGGAGCTGGCCTCGCGGCGCGGCCGTCGCGGCGGTTCGCGCCTGCGCCTGGTCGCCGCCGGCGTGCTGGCACTGGCGCTGGCGCCGCTGACGATCCACGCGCAGACCGCAGCCGCGAGCTGCACCTACACCGTCGACGGCGTCACCACCACGGTGCCGGTCACGCCCACCGGCGACGGCGCCTTCGTCTGCGGCGTGGATGCGGTCGCCAGCGGCGACAACGCCAGCGCATTCGGCTCCCACGCCAGCGCCACCGATGGTTCAACCACGGCGGTGGGCGGCGACTATGTCGATACCGACGGCACGGTCTACAGCACCGAGGCGAGTGCCTATGGCGCGACCGCGTTGGGCGCCGGCGCCGGCGCGGACGGCGTCGACAGCACCGCGGTCGGCTCGCTGGCGTACGCCACCGGGCAGGGCGCGTTCGCCGGCGGCGCCAACTCCGGCGCGGATGGCTACAACAGCGTGGCGCTCGGCGCCAACGCGCAGGCATCGGACCGCGGCGGCATCGCGATTGGCGGCGGCGATCCGGACCCGGCCAACGGGTTCCTCGCCACCGAAGCCCAGGGTGAGGGTTCCATCGCCGTCGGTTCGCTGGCGGCTGCCGAAGGGCGCGGCGCGATCGCGCTGGGCTACCAGACCGTCGGCGTCGGCGACAACGCCACCGCCACCGGCAACGGTGCCTGGGCGCAGGGCGCCGGCGCGACCTCGGTCGGCGGCGCGGCCTACACCGGCGCCGACGCGGCCACCGCGGTAGGCAACAACGCCACCGCGCTGGCGCAAGGCGCGTTGGCACTGGGCGCAGACAGCCATGCCGAAGGCGTGTTCTCCATCGGCATGGGTACGCAGGACAGCAACGGCTACGGCGGCGCCATTGGCGAACAATCGCTGGCGCTGGGCTACGACAGCGGCGCGCTGAATGCCGGCACGGTCGCGCTGGGCGGCTACAGCGTTGCGCCGGGCTTCCTGGGCACGGCGCTGGGCTACAACTCGATGGCCATCGGTGACTACTCCCTGGCCAGCGGCACGGGTGCAGCGGCCAGTGGCGCCAGCAGCGTGGCGGTGGGCGAGAACTCGGCGGCCAGCGGCGACGAGAGCGTGGCCGTGGGTGGCAGCGCCGTCGGCGGGCAGTTCTTCACCGAGGCATCGGGCGTCGGCGCGACCGCGCTGGGCGCCGGCAGTTACGCCACCGGCGACTATGCCGCGGCGTTCGGCTGGCTGGCCGGCGCCGACGCGGTCAACGGCACCGCGCTGGGTTCGGGCGCGTGGGTGCAGTCCACCGCCGACAACGCGGTGGCGCTGGGCGCGCAGTCGCTGGCCGATCGCGCCGACACGGTGTCGGTGGGCAGCGCCGGCTTCGAGCGCCAGATCACCAACGTGGCCGCCGGTACCCAGGGCACCGATGCGGTGAATCTGGACCAGCTCAATGCGCTGCAGGCGCAACTCGACCTGACCGGCACCGCGCTGGGCGACAATACCGCCGCGATCACCACCAACACCGCGGCGATCGGCGCGTTGGACGGCCGCGTCACCACCATCGAGGGGCAGATCGGCGATCTGCGGCAGAGCACGATGGAGCTGGGCGCGGTGGCGATCGATACGGTCGGCGACGGCAGCGACGACGCCAACGTGCTGGCCGGCTCCAGGGGCCTGGCGATCGGTTCGGCAGCCTCCGCCGGTGGCGATCATGCCACCGCGATCGGCGGTGACAGCCTGGCCGCCGGCGCGAACGACACCGCGATCGGCGGCAATGCCAGGGTGAACGCCGACGGCAGCACCGCCGTGGGCGCCAACAGCACGGTCGCGGCGAGCGCCACCAACGCGGTGGCGCTGGGCGAAGGCGCCTCGGTGACCGCTTCCGGCGCCGTCGCGCTGGGCCAGGGTTCGCTGGCCGATCGCGCCAACACGGTGTCGGTGGGCACGGCCGCGAACAACCGCCAGGTCACCAACGTGGCGGCCGGCAGCCAGGCCACCGACGCGGCCAACGTGGGCCAGGTCGAGCAGGCGCTGGTGACGGCCAAGAGCTACACCGACGCCAACGCGCAGCAGACCCTGCGCAGCGCCAACGCCTATGCCGACGCCAAGTTCGCCAACGTCGCCTCTACCGCTGACGTGAACGGCTTGCGCGACCAGATGAACGACCGCTTCCACGGCGTCGACAAGCGCATGGACCAGGTCGGCGCGATGGGCACGGCGATGGCGCAGATGGCGTTCAGCACGCAGGGCATCAACACGCCCAACCGGCTGGGCGTGGGTGTGGGCGGCTACCGCGGTGAAGCGGCGTTGTCGGTCGGTTATTCGCGGCAGCTGTCGCCGCGCGCCAACCTGACCTTCGGCGCGGCGGTGAGCGGCAACGAGGCATCCGGCGGCGTGGGTGTCGGCTTCGGCTGGTGACACGGTGGGGACGGCGGGCGGTCTGATGCCCGCCGTCCCCGTTTCGCGGTGGGTAATGCCCCGCAGGCTCCGTTGTGATACCAATGGCGTTTTCCGCGCGGTGTCGGGGGGCGCCGCGTATCGGGCATGCATTGAACGTGAGGTGACGGATGTCGGCAGCCATCGAGCCGGCGGGTGGCGGGGCAGGCGTGGGCGATGACCGCGAGGCCGCTGTCTGCGCCTGGCTGGTCGCGCGCGGCCGGCTGAAGGATTCCGACCTGGGCCGCGCACGGCGCCTGCACGAGGAATCCACCGAAGGTACGCTCACCACGCTGATGGCGCGGTTGGGGCTGGTTTCCGAACGCGACCTGGCCGAGGCCTGGGCCGAACTGTTGCAGGTGCCGCTGCTGGCCGCGCGCGACGCGCCGGAATTGCCGCCGGCCGAGCTGGAACTCTCGTTGCGCTTTCTCAAGCAGCAGCATGTGGTGCCCGTGCAGGAAGGCAGCGACGGGCTGGCCCTGCTGGTGGCCGATCCGGCCGATCCGTATCCGCTGCACGCGGTCGAGCTGGCCGCCGGACGCCCTGTCGCATTGCGCGTGGGGCTGCGTTCGGAGATCGATGGCCTGATCGAGCGCTATTACGGCTCCGGCCGTTCGGCGATGGGCACCATCGTGGAGAACCTCGACGGCAGCGCCGCCGAGGAGGACGACGTCGAGCACCTGCGCGACCTCGCCTCCGAGGCGCCGGTGATCCGGCTGGTGAACCTGATCCTGCAGCGCGCGGTCGAGCAGCGTGCCTCGGACGTGCACATCGAGCCGTTCGAGAACCGCCTGAAGGTGCGCTACCGCATCGACGGCGTCCTGCATGAAGTCGAAGCGCCGCCGTCGTCGTCGACCGCCGCGGTGATCTCGCGCGTGAAGATCATGGCGCGGCTGAACATCGCCGAGCGCCGCCTGCCGCAGGACGGTCGCATCCAGCTGCGCGTGCAGGGCAAGGAGCTGGACCTGCGCGTGTCCACCGTGCCGACCAGCTTCGGCGAATCGGTGGTGATGCGCATCCTGGACCGCGAATCGGTGGTGTTCGATTTCGAGTCGCTGGGTTTCACCGACAGCTTCAAGCAGCGCTTCGTCGAGGTGCTGAACAAGCCGCACGGCATCCTGCTGGTCACCGGTCCCACGGGCTCCGGCAAGACCACCACGCTGTACACCGCGCTGAGCCAGATCAACACCAACGACGTGAAGATCATCACCGTCGAGGACCCGGTCGAATACCAGCTCGAAGGCATCAACCAGATCCAGGTGAAGCCGCAGATCGGGCTGGATTTCTCCGGCGCCCTGCGCTCGATCATGCGCCAGGACCCGGACGTGATCATGATCGGCGAAATGCGCGACCTGGAAACCTGCCGCATCGCGATCCAGTCCGCGCTTACCGGCCACCTGGTGCTGTCCACGCTGCACACCAACTCGGCCGCCGGCGGCGTCACCCGACTGCTCGACATGGGCGTGGAGGATTACCTGCTCGGCTCCACCATCAACGGCATCCTGGCGCAGCGCCTGGTGCGCCGGCTCGATCCGGAAACCGCGATTGCCTACGAGGCCTTGCCCGAGGTGATCGCGCAGTTCGAACTGGAGAAATACACCGACGAACGCCCGATCCGCCTGTGGAAACCCGGCACCAGCGCGGCCAACCCCAGCGGCTACCGCGGCCGCCGCGCGATCATGGAGTTCCTCACCATGAGCGACCCGCTGCGTCGCCTGGTGATGCAGCGCGCCAGCGAGGGCGAGATCGAGAAACAGGCCCGCGCCGAAGGCATGCGCACCATGTACGAAGACGGCATCGCCAAGGCCGTCGCCGGCATCACCACGCTGGAGGAGGTGATGCGTGTCACGCAGGAAAGCTGAGAATGGGGAATCCCGCAAGGGGACTTCCTGGCGGTCGTCGGGAATAGGGAATAGGAAGAACAAGGGCCGGAGCCTCGTGGCGACCGGTTTTTCCCATTCCCCATTCCCTATTCCCGATTCCCGGCTCACGGGGCAAGCCCCGTGAGCCAGTTCCGCTACAAGGCCGTCAACGACGCCGGCGAAACGCTGCAGGGCCAGATGGAAGCGGGCAGCGTCGACGAGGTGATCGCACGGCTGCAGGACCAGGGGCACACGCCGCTGGAGGCACGCTCGGCGGAGGGCGCGGCGACCGGCAGTGGCCTGGCGGGCATGTTCAAGCGCGGGCCGTTCACCGGCGACCAGCTGGCGCTGTTCACCCATCAGCTGGCGACCCTGCTCGGCGCGGGCCAGCCGCTGGACCGCGCGCTGACCATCCTGCTCGACCTGCCCGAGGGCGAATCGGCGAAAAAGCTGATCGAGCGGGTACGCGACCGCGTGCGCGGCGGCACCACGCTGTCCGCGGCGCTGGACGAGGAGCACGGCGTGTTCCCGCGCCTGTACATCAGCCTGGTGCGCGCCGGCGAGGCGGGCGGTTCGCTGGAGGAAACCCTGCGCCGGCTGGCCGACTACCTGGAGCGCGCGCAGGCCTTGCGCGGCAGCATCACCAACGCGCTGATCTATCCGGCGTTCCTGATGGTCGGCGTGCTCGGTTCGCTGGTGCTGCTGCTGGCCTACGTGGTGCCGCAGTTCGTGCCGATCTTCCAGGACATGCAGGTGCCGATCCCGTGGATCACCGCGGCGGTGCTGGCGCTGGGCAACCTGCTGGCGGACTGGTGGTGGCTGATCGCGGTGCTGCTGATCGGTGGCGGGCTGGTGTGGCGCGCGCGGCTGCGCGATCCGGCGGCGCGGCTGGCCTGGCACACGCGCCTGCTGGGGCTGCGCGTGATCGGCCCGCTGCTGCTGAAGATCGAGACCGCGCGCATCGCCCGCACGCTGGGCACCTTGCTGCGCAACGGCGTGCCGCTGCTCGGCGCGCTGACCATTGCGCGCCAGGTCACCGGCAACGTTGCGCTGGACGCGGCGCTCGGTGCGGCGCACGAACAGGTCAAGGGCGGTGCCGGCCTGAGCCTTGCGCTGGGCCAGTCGAAACTGTTCCCGCGCCTCGCGCTGCAGATGGTGCAGGTGGGCGAGGAAGCCGGCCAGCTCGACGGCATGCTGCTGAAAGTGGCCGACACCTTCGAACTGGAATCGCGCCGCTCGATCGACCGCCTGCTCGCCGCGCTGGTACCCGCGCTGACCATCGTGATGACCGTGCTGGTGGGCATCATCATGGCCGCCATCCTGCTGCCGCTGCTGAGCATGACCAGCAGCATCCAATGATGGCCGGGCATCGGGAATCGGGAATCGGAAGAGCGGCTTCCGGCGGGTGTCGCCACGAGCAACATGACGATGAATTCATGATGGAGAAAGCGTGATGAAGATGACGGGATTCGGGATGACCAGACGTTCGTCTGTTGAAAACCGGGATTCGAGGTGGGTAATAACCAGGGCAAGAGCGGACGGCCGGCGCGCGCGCGCTTTTCCGGTTCCCGATGCCCGACGACCGTCCGGAAGTCCCCTTGCGGGGTTCCCGCACCCCGGGCGCGCGCAGCGCGCCGGCGGCTTCACCCTCCTCGAAATGCTCGCCGTGATCGCGCTGATCGGCATCGTGGCGGTGGCGGTGATCACCAAGGTCATCCCCAGTTTCGACAAGGGCAAGTACAAGACCGGCAAGATCCAGTTGAGCACGCTGTCGCAGGACATCGACAACTACATGCTCGACAACGGCACGCCGCCGCAGCAGCTGGTCGACCTGGTGAAAAAGCCCGGCAACGCGCCCAACTGGCAGGGCCCGTACGCCAAGGAGTCGCAGCTGAAGGACCCCTACGGCCACGACTACGGCTACCAGTACCCCGGCCAGCACGGCAAATACGACCTCGTCTTCTACGGCGAGGATGGCAAGCCCGGCGGCGACGGGCTCAATGCAGACGCCGGGAATTGGCAGTGAGAACGGAAATGGGGAAGTCCCCTTGCGGGATTCTCCACTCCCGGCGCGCGCAGCGCGCCACCGGCTTCACCCTCCTCGAAATGCTCGTGGTCATCGTGCTGATCGGGTTGGCGGCGGTGGCGGTGTCGGTGTCGGTGACGCGGGGGCTGGCCGGGGCGCGGGTGCGCGCGGCCAGCAGCGAACTGGCCGGGGCGTTGCGCGCGACGCGGGCGCAGGCGATCGTGCATGCCGACGAGCAGGTCTTCGACGTCGATACCCGCGCCAACAGCTACCAGGGTGCCGGCCATCGCGACGTCGCCCTGCCCAAGGGCCTCAAGGTCAGCATCACCAGCGCAAAGGAAGACCGCCCCGACGACCACACCGGCCGCATCCGCTTCTTTCCCGACGGCAGCTCCACCGGCGGCCGCATCACCTTGAAAGCCGGCCAGCGCGAATGGCACGTCAACGTGTCGTGGCTGACTGGCGAGGTGCGGGTGGTGGATCAGCCATGAGAGCCGGGAACAGGCCATGGGGAACAGGGAACCCGCAAAGCAGGTTGCCGCGGGGTCGCGGCCGTGGCTCGTCCCATTCCCTGTTCCCGACGACTGCCAGGAAGTCCCCTTGCGGGATTCCCCATTTCCGGCGCGCGCAGCGCGCCTTTACCCTGCTGGAGGTGATCGCCGCGATCGCCCTGCTGGCGATCGCGTTCACCGTGTTGATGCGGGTGGCGGGCGGCTCGATTCGCCTGAGCGAGAATGCCGCCGACCACAGCGAGGCGGCGTTGTGGGCGCGCAGCCTGCTCGACACGGCGTTCACCAACGAGCCGGTGCGGCCGGGCAGCACGTCCGGGCGGTTCGACCAGCGCTTTCGCTGGCAGTTGAACGTGGCGCCGTGGCGTCCGGGCTCGACGCCGGCGCAGGCACCGCTGCAGCTCTATCAGCTCGATCTGGAAGTCAGCTGGGGTCCGGCGGTCCATCCGCAGGTGGCCCATTTCCGCACCCTGCGGCTGGCCGCGGCGGAGCCGGCGCAGGCGCAGCCATGAAGAAGCGCGCCGCCGGCTTCACCCTGCTGGAAATTCTCGCCGCGCTGGTGCTGCTGGCGCTGCTGCTGCTGGGCGTGTACTCGGGCATCGCCAGCGCCAGTCGCAGCGTGCGCTCGGGCACCGCCGCGATCGAGCGGATGGACCAGCTGCGCGCGGCACAACAGTTCCTGCGTCGCGAACTGGCGCAAAGCCTGGCTGCGCCGATCAGCCGCACCGATCGTGGCGAGCCGGTCTATTTCCAGGGCGACGCGCACGAGATGCGTTATGTCGCGCCGCTGCCGGGCTACCTCGGCAAGCTCGGGCCGCAATTGCAGCAGTTGCAACTGGTCGACGACGGCGCCGGCGGCCTGCGCCTGGAGCTGCGCCTGGCCCTGCTGCCGCCCGATGGCGGCCCGCCGCAGGCGCTGGGTGAGCCGCAGGTGCTGTTCGACCACATTCGCGCAGGCGGCTTCCACTACCTGGGTACCGATGCCGACGGCAGCGCCTTGCCGTGGGCAGGCGAGTGGACGGCCGACCGCTCGCTGCCGCAAGTGGTGCGCATCGAGCTGCAGCCGCAGGGCCGCGCCAGCTGGCCGCGGCTGGACATCCCGCTGCGCATCGAACCGCTCGACACCGGCGGGCCGTTGCGCATCCACGTACTGCGACGTACCCCGCCATGAGCGGCCGTCTCGCGAATGCGTCCAGCCAGCGCGGGGTCGCCCTGCTGCTGGTGCTGTGGGCGTGCACCTTGCTGGCGATCCTGCTCGGCGGTTACGCCGCGCTGGCACGCACCGAGGGCTTGCAGGCGCGCTACCAGTTCGCCGGCACGCAGGCGCACTACGCCGCGGAGGCCGGTCTGATGCGCGCGATCTACGGCTTGCAGGACCCGCGCATCAAGCAGCGCTGGATCGGCGACGGGCGGCCTTACCCGTTCACCTACGACCACGCCAGCGTGGTGGTGCGTGCGATCGACGAGGACGGCAAGGTCGATCTCAACAGCGCCACGCCGGAGGTGCTGCAGGGCCTGCTGCATGCCGCCGGCTTGCGGCCGCGCGAGGCCGGCGAACTGGTCCGCCACATCGTCGACTGGCGCAGCCCGCCCAGCCTCGCCGGTGAAGTGGACAGCCAGCGCGCCGCCTATGCCGCCGCCGGTCGCGACTACGGCCCGCGCCACGGCCCGTTCGTCACCGTGGAGGAGCTGCAACTGGTGCTGGGCATGACGCCGGCGCTGTACCGCCAGCTGGCGCCGGTGCTGACGATCTGGTCCGGCAGCCCCAGCCCCAACCCGAACACCGCGCCGCCGCTGGCGCTGGAGGCGATTCCCGGGATGACTCCGCAGCAACTGGCCGCGATCCGCGCCACCCGGGCGAAAAACGCCAGCGATCCGAGTCTGGCTCTCAACAACGGAACCACGCATAGTATCGAGTCCGTCGCCACCCTGGCCGACGGGACGAGCGCGGTGTTGCGCGCGACGATCCGCATGCAGCCGGGGCAGGCTGGCGAGAAGCCTTACGCCGTGTTGCGCTGGCAGGAGGGAAAGTCCGAATGAGTACGGCGATGCCGTCGCTGCAGCCGGGTTGGGAGCGCGTTCGCCGCCAGTGGCGCGCCTCGCCGCTGCCGGGCTTTCTTGCCTGGTGGGGCGGCGAACTGCGCGCGCTGCTGCCGCCGCGCTGGCGCAGCTGGTTCGGCAGCGGCGCGGACTGGTACCTGCTGCAGGTCGAGGGCGAGACCTGGTCGTTGCGCCGGCGTGGCCATGCCGAGGTGCTGGCGCAGTGGAACGAGGCGGTCGAGGACCTGCCCGGGCGCAGCTTCGGCGCGGCGCTGGCACAGGTCGATCGCGAGGATCTGCGCGTCGCCCTGCTGCTGCCGTCCGCCCAGGTGCTGCGCCGCAGCCTGTCGTTGCCGCTGGCCGCGCGCGACAACCTGCACCAGGTGGTCGGTTTCGAGATGGATCGGCAGACCCCGTTCGGCGTGGCGCAGGTGTATTACGCCGTGCGCGAACTGAACGCGACGGCCGCCGGGCGCTGCCAGGTGGAACTGGTCGCGGCGGCCCGCGCCGGCGTCGATCCGCTGCTCGCGCGCCTGCGCACGCAGGGCATCGCGGTCGATGCGGTGGACGTGGCCGCGGCCGACGGCCGCCTCGGCGTGAACCTGTTGCCGCCGGAGCAGCGCCCGCGCCGCGCGCATCCGCGGCGACGGCTCAACCTGATCCTGGCTGCGGGCGTGGTGTTGCTGTTGCTGCTGGCCGGCCTGGAATGGCGGCACAACCGCGAGGTCGCGCTGGCCACCATGCAGGACCAGGTCGCCGCGATGCGCGGCGAGGCGGCGCAGGTCGCCTCGTTGCGCCAGCAACTGCAGGACAACGCCGGCGCCGCCGGTTTCCTTGCCCAGCGCAAGAAGAACGCCGTCGGCATGCTGGAGTTGCTGCGCGATGCCACCGCGCGCCTGCCCGACGGCACCTGGCTGGAGCGCCTGAGTGTCGATGCCACCGGCCAGATCGGCATGCAGGGACAGAGTCAGCAGGCGGCCAAGCTGCTCGATGCCTTGAAGGATTCCGGCGTGATCACCGATGCCGGTTTCCAGGGCAGCATCCAGCCCGACGCCGCCACCGGCAAGGAGCGCTTCTACCTCACCGCGCGCATCAAGCAGGCCGCCGCGGCCAGGCCCGCGCCGACCGCCGACGGCGGGGACACGCCATGACGCGCCCGACCCTCGCGCCGCGCGAACGCCGCATCGTTGCGGTGGCGCTGCTGCTGCTGGCGGTCGCGCTGGCTTACCTGGTGCTGCTGCACTGGTGGTTCGTCGCGCCGCTGCGGCAGATCCACGAGGAGATGGCGCACCTGCGCGACACGCACAGCCGCTACGCCGCCGCGATCGCGGAGAAGCCGGCGCTGCAGCGCCGGCTGGACGAGATGGGCGCGGGCCAGGCCGCCAGCGACGCGTTCCTCGCCGCCAGCGATCCGAACAATGCCGCCGCCGACCTGATGCAGCAGGTGGTGGACGTGGTCGGCCGCAACACCGGGCGCGGGCGCTGCGTGGTGAGCCAGAAGATGCCGTTGCCGACGCCGCCGACGTCGGCCGGCGAGCCGTATCGCAAGGCCGCCGTCAGCATCAGCCTGAGTTGCGACATCGAACCGCTGGCGGCGGTGCTGCAGGCGCTGGAGCAGGGCCGGCCGTACCTGTTCGTCGACGACCTCAGCATCTATCGCAACCCAGTCGCCGCACAGCGCGAGCAGGGCGCGCCGCTGGAAGTGCAGTTCACGCTCTCCGGTTACGTGCGCCCCTCGGCCGGCGCGCCGATGCCCGCCGATGCCGATGCCGGAGCCGCGCCATGAACGCCGCCCAGCAACGTCGACTCACTCCCGTGCTGGCCGGCGTGGCCGTGCTGCTGGGCGTGCTGCTGCTGATGCTGCTCGGCGGGGTCGGCCGCGCCATTCGCTGGACGGCGCCGCGCACGCTGTCGCCGCTGCCGCCGGCCGGCAGCGCCGACCTGCCGCAAGCCGTGCCGCTGCAGCAGTTCAGCGTGGTGTGGAGCAAGCCGCTGTTCAATCCCGACCGCAAGCCGGTGGCGCACGCCAGCGAGGGCGGCAGCAACCTGGGCGACCTGGAGCTGACCGGCATCATCATCACCCCCAGCCTGCGCATGGCGCTGCTGCACGACAAGAACGGCAACCACGAGATCCGCCTGCGCCAGGGCGAGAGCCTGCCCGACGGCAGCGTGACCCTGGTCGAGGTGCAACAGCGTTCGGCGGTGTTCGATTCGGCCGCCGGCCGCACCGAACTGAAACTGCCGGCCGGCGCGCCGATCGACCAGGTTCGCGGCGACGCCGCACCGGATCGCGACCGACCGCCGGCGGCGGGCGCCTCGATGCTGCACCCGCAGCCCGATGCCTCGGCGCGACCGCACTTCGAATCCGGTCCCGGGCCCGCCCGCTCGTCCATGGCGCCGGCCGCCTCGAACAGCCCATCCCGGTCGACGCTGGAACAACTGCGTCGCACCATCGAAAAACGTCGTGCGGAACGCGCTGCCGCGTCCCACGAAGGAGAGCACTGAACCCATGCCTCGCCGATTCCTCATGCGCACCGCGCGCACCGCCATCCTGGCCGCCGTGGTCGCACTCGCCGGCTGCGCCAGCCTCCCGCAGCCGCGCGACGACGGTGCGCTGCAACGCGAAGCGATGGCCGGCACGCACGCCCCGGTGCCCGCGCCGCTGCCGCTCAACCGCGACCTGGCCGCGCCCACCGCCGCGCCGCCGGCGGCCACCATCAGCGCCGGCAGCGGGCAGTTCGTGCGGCCCTCCGCGCTGGTCACGCCGCGCAAGAGCGCCACCGGCAAGGATGCGGTCACCTTCAACTTCGAGAACCAGCCGGTGCAGGCGGTGGTCAAGGCGATCCTCGGCGACCTGCTCAAGCAGAACTACACCATCGTGCCGGGCGTGGAGGGCAACATCTCCTTCTCCACCGCCGAGCCGGTCGAGCAGGAGCAGGCGCTGCCGATCCTGGAAACCCTGCTGGGCTGGACCCACAACGCGCTGGTCAAGCGCGCGGGCGGTTACGTGGTGTTGCCGGAGAAGGATGCCGTCGCCGGCAACCTGGTGCCCAGCCTCGGCGCGGCCGCGCCCGGCGGCGGCCTGCAGGCGCGGCTGTTCCCGCTGCGCTACATCTCCGCCACCGAGATGCAGAAGCTGGTCAAGCCGTTCGTGCGCAAGGATGCGGTGCTGCTGGTCGATCCCTCGCGCAACCTGATCGTGCTGGCCGGCACGCCGCAGGAGCTGGCCGACGACGAGCGCATGATCCGCACCTTCGACGTGGACTGGTTGCGCGGCACCTCGGTGGGCGTGTTCAACCTGCAGTACGCCCGCGTCGCCGAGCTGATGCCCAAGCTGGATGCGTTGTTCGGTGAACACGGCAGCACGCCGCTGGCCGGCATGCTGCGCTTCATCCCGATCGAGCGCACCAATGCACTGGTGGTCATCAGCACCCAGCCCGACTACCTGCGCGAGGTGGGCGAGTGGGTCGCCAAGATCGACGCCGGCGGCGGCAACCAGCCGCAGCTGTTCGTCTACGACGTGCGCAATCTCAAGGCCTCCGACCTGGCCCGTTACCTGGCGCAGATCTACACCAACGGCGCCGGCAGCGGCGGCGACAACGGCGGCCAGGTCGGGCCGGGCCTGAGCAGCGGCACGCTGGGCAGCGCCGACAACGTCAACGCCAACCCGCTGGGCAGCACCGCCGGCAGCTTCGGCAACACCGGCACCGGCGCGGTCGGCGGCGGCGCGATGAACGGCGCCGGCAGCGGCGGCTTCAACAGCGGCGGCGAGAGTCGCGACGGCAGCGGCAACGGCCAGCCGGGCGCGATGTCCGGCGGCATGGCGACCAGCTTCGGCAACAGCGGCGGCAACGCGGAAACCAGCCAGCAATACGCCTCCAGCGACGGCAGCGTGCGGATCAGCTCGGTGGACAGCAACAACCAGTTGCTGATCCGCGCCCGCCCCTCGCAGTGGGAGGAGATCAAGCGCGCGATCGACAAGCTCGACAACGTGCCGCTGCAGGTGCAGATCGAGACGCGCATCCTGGAAGTCAGGCTCACCGGCGCGTTCCAGTTCGGCGTGCAGTGGTACCTGAAGGGTTTCGTCGGCAGCACCGTCGACAACAACGGCAACTTCATCCCCGGCTCCACCACCGCCAGCCAGTACGGCGCGCTGGGAGTGGGCGGGCCGGCGTACGGCGGCCAGCCGTTCTTCTACTCCTTCCTCAACTCCAACATGCAGGTCGCCGTGCGCGCGATGGAGACCAGCGGCAACACCAAGACGCTGTCGGCGCCCTCGATGGTGGTGATGAACAACCAGGTCGGCGCGATCCAGGTGGGCGACAGCATTCCGATCAACCAGACCACGGTCAACACCGGTATCGGCACGGGCACCAGCTACAACTCGGTGGACTATCTCAACACCGGCGTCATCCTCAAGGTTCGCCCGCGGATCAATCCCGGCGGCCTGGTCTACATGGACGTCAGCCAGCAGGTCAGCCAGCGCGATTCCTCGCAGCAATTGGTCAACGGCAACCCGTCGATCTCGCAGCGCGCGCTGTCCACCCAGGTCGCGGTGCAGAGCGGCCAGACCGTGCTGCTCGGCGGCCTGATCCAGCAGGACGAGGGCGTCACCAACACCGGCATCCCCGGCCTCAACCGCATCCCCGTCATCGGCCGGTTGTTCGGCAACACCAACCGCAACCGCGACCGCACCGAACTGATCGTGCTGATCACCCCGCGCATCATCCGCAACAGCGACGAGGCCAAGCAGGTCACCGACGAGTACCAGGAGAAGTTCGAGTCGCTGGCGCCGCTGCGCCAGGGCGGCGAGGCGAGCGCCGCGAGCGTGACGCCGGTGGCTGCCGCACCCGCGCCGAGCTGGCCCGAGCAGTTGCAGCAACATGCCGAGCTTGCGCTGGGCAAGGCCGACTACGCGAACGCGGAGCGCCTCGCGATGCAGTCGTGGCAGCAGGGCACGCGCCAGGGCAGCCTGTGCGAGCGCAACTGGCAGGTGATCGCCCAGGTGCGCCAGCACAACCAGGATGCCGCCGGTGCGCAGACCGCACGCCAGAGCCAGCAAGCCTGCCGCCAGCCGTCGCCCTGAGAGCGTGTGAAAAAATCCCCCGCCTGCTGCGGACATCGCCGAACGCCCCTGGCGGGGGCCGCGCCGTTGAATCAGCCTGGGGCGGCCACGTCATCGAGCGACAGGACGGACAGGTAGCCTTTGGCGACCAGCACGTCCAGATCCACCGTGATTTCCCCTGGGTCGGTGGCCAAGGCCGCATCCGTCGGGACAACCCCGACCCAGCGGTTGCGGCCATCGCGTTTGGCCCGATACAGGCACTGATCGGCCAGGTTGACCACGTCCTCCCAGCCAAAGTTGTGCTTCGATGCGGCAAACACCGGGTACGAGGCAAAGCCGACCGAACATGTGCGGTGTATCGTCAAGCCGTTGCCGAGGTCGAAGGGATGATCGGCAACCATGGTGCGGATCCGGTCGGCAACGACGGGGCCGAAGGCATTGTTGGCGAAGCGCGCGACGATGAGGAACTCCTCGCCGCCCCAGCGTACCGGGGTGTCCGTCTCGCGCGTCGCCGCGACAAGAATGTCCCGCAGCTGCGCCAGGACGCGGTCGCCGGCAGCGTGCCCGTAGCGATCGTTGACCTCCTTGAAGTGGTCAAGATCCATCATCAGGAACAGCAGATTGATGTTGGCGTCGGCGTGATCGGCATAGCCCAGGGCGAGGTTCCGGTAGTTGCGCTGAACCGTGGCGATGTCCTTGTCGACATGGTCGATGACGTAACGCCGGTTTCTGAGTCCGGTCAGTGCATCCGTAATCGTCTGATCGACCAGCGCGGAGTTGGCGCACTCCAGCGCTTCGGTACGTTCCTCCACCAGCTTTGTGAGCGCCTGGTTTCGTCGACGCAGCGTGCGCAGACGCCAGCGCATGGCCCCCTTGGCGACAAGCAATAGCAGGGCGCACCACGTCAGGTAAGCCCACCAGCTGCGATACCAGGGCGGCAACACGCGAAAGCTGAAGTTTGCCTCGCTGCCGAGACCGCCATAGGCGTCGCGCGCGCGAACGCGGAAACGATAGGAGCCCTCGGGCAGGTTGGTGTAGTCGCGGTAAGTTTCGTTGGTCCACGCCGACCAAGTGTTATCCATGCCCTCGAGCATGACCTGGTAGCGCTCGGCAGCACCCATTTCGAAGTCGGGTTGCGCGTAGTCGAAGCGCAAGCTGTTCTCGCGCCAATCCAGCTCGGCGGGGGCAACCCTGCCGGCCCCGCCCCAGAGCAGTTTCCCGCCGTGCGTGGCGACGTTCCGCAGCAGCGTCGCGGCAGGTGTCGCGTAGTCTTTTTGCCTGTGGGGATCGTGGCGATAGAGACCGTCGTTCGTGCCCACCCAGATCACGCCATCCGGTTCCGACGTCAGGGCGAACACCGTCTTTCCCGACAACGCCTGCAAGGGGCGCTCCTGCCAGTGATAGCGGCCTTGGGCGTCGGCCACGGCGACACCCAGCGCCTTGAGGTGGCGAGCAGGGTCGACCGTGTACATCCACACGCTGCCGAACGCATCCTGCTCGAACTTCCAGACTTGCCGGGTGCCGGACCCGAACAACCCGGAGAAGCGTTCGTCCGGCACCAGCGCGCGCCCGCTCGCGTCGAGTTCTTGAATGCCTGAGGCCGTACCGAATCGGATGTCGCCGTTGATAAGGCCAAGAGTGACGAAGCGAGGTTCCTCCGGATGGGTCACACTCGGCTGGAGCCTTTCCATCCGGGGTGATGTTGCTGGCCGCGCCTGTCCGGAGAGATCAAGCCTTGCCGCACCTTCATCCATGAAGCCGATCCACAAGGTGCCGGCGGCGTCCGCGAGCAGCGAATGGATTTCGCCCGCCACGACCTTGCCCTCGTCGACCAGCCTGCCCGATGCAAACCGCATCGACAGCAAACCGTCACGCTGGCCTGCCAGCAAACGGTCATCGTGCGGGGCAACGCGCGCCAGGGTGAAGGAAAACTCTCGCGAGAGTTGCCGCGCCGCACGGTTCCCATCGACCTCGAAAAGACCTTGCGCGCTGGCAACCAGCAAGGACCCATCCATGTCCAGCATGTCCCAGACCTGGCCATGGATGCCCGCAACCCGAGTGAACCGGGCCTTCGTCTCGTCGAGTCGGAACAGACCCTTGGCCGTGCCTGCGTACAAGGTGCGTCCATGGCGGTGGATCGCCATGACCGAACCGTCCAGGCCGCTCATGCGGGTGAAACGGGTCAGCGGCGAACCCACTTCGACCCGCGCCAGGCCATTGTCCAGCGCGAGCCAGAGCCCGGCGTCGCGATCCTGGGTCATGCCGTAGACGGTGTCGCCGATGAGGCCTTCTGCCATGCCGACACGGCCCACTTCGTCGCCCTGGCGGTCGAGCAGCATCACGCCACCCTGCAGCGTGGCAACGGCGAGCCGGCCGTCGGCAAGCCACTGCGCGCCGTAGATCTGATCGGCTTTGAGCGCTTCGGCGCTCCGCGGGGACCAGGGATGGTAGGCATGCCCGTCGAAGATCAACCATCCGGCCTGCCGGCTTCCGATCAGGATGGACGCGGGTTTCCCCGCCTCGTCCCAGGGAACCATGGCGTAGATCCTGTCGGTCGCGAATCGCGCGCCGCCCTCGACCCGTTCCAGCCGACCGGCCACCAGCTTCTCCAGCCCCTGGTCCATTTGCTGGATGTACAACTGATGATCCAGGTAGTAGGCGAGGTGGAACTGGGTTTGTGCCTTCCACACCCGTACCTTGCCGGATGCCAGATGGAACAGCCGGCTGCTGGTTGCAAAGTAGATTCCATCGTCGCCAGGCAGGACGTTCCACACGTCGGCGAAATCGCGATCCGCTGGCGGTATCCGGTCGAGCAGCGACACGTAGTGCATGCGACCTGCGGCATCCGGCGCGAGATATCCGAAATCGCCGACGCAGCCGACGTAGACGCGCCCCCGCGCATCGGTGGCCAGTGAACGCACCGTGCTCTGGCGGGGAACCGCGATGTGCCGCCAGTGGGTGCCATCGAACTCCATGACGCCATCGTCGCCATTCCCGACGTAGATGATTCCCCGTGCGTCCTGCACCACGGCCCAGTTCTGCGGGTAGCCGCCGTAGTCCTCGGGATTGAAGTTCTTCAGCAGCGGCATGCCGATCGGGCGTGCGGACGGAGGCGCGACATCAGGCGCCGGGGGCGCGGCCCAGGCGGCGGCTGCGAAAACCCAAAGGCCCCCAAACAGGCAACGCAGGAAGCGAAGGCGCCGCCCCTTGCTGGATGGTGGCATGGTGAACAATCGGGATACTCCTGGTTCCATGAAAACGTGTGGCGACCCATGAGCGGTTAGCCCAATCAGTACATCGGCCACCTGAAGCCACGCTTGAGGCCA
Organism: Rhodanobacter sp. UC4443_H10; assembly: GCF_052978325.1. Taxonomy (NCBI): domain Bacteria; kingdom Pseudomonadati; phylum Pseudomonadota; class Gammaproteobacteria; order Lysobacterales; family Rhodanobacteraceae; genus Rhodanobacter; species Rhodanobacter sp. UC4443_H10. Next base: position 3,337,285 of record NZ_CM129668.1, read on the forward strand.
GCTCGCGGGCAGTACCCCTGCTCTCGCGAATCCCGAATCCCGACGCGGGAGCATCGCTCGCGAGCGGCTCCTGGCTGTCCTGGTGGGGCGGGCCTTTATCATGCAGCGGATGACTGCGCCCGATTTCCCGATCCTCCCGTTGCTGCCCGAGATCCGCGCCGCGCTCGCGGCAAATCCGCGGCTGGTGCTGGAGGCGCCGCCCGGCGCCGGCAAGACCACTCAGGTGCCGCTGGCCCTGCTCGATGCGCCATGGCTGGCCGGCCGCAGGATCGTGATGCTGGAACCCCGCCGTCTCGCCGCGCGCGCCGCCGCGCAGTTCATGGCGACGCAGCTCGGCGAGCCGGTCGGGCAGACGGTGGGCTACCGCATTCGCTTCGAGTCGAAGGTGAGCGCTGCCACCCGCGTCGAGGTGGTCACCGAAGGCATCCTCACCCGGCTGATCCAGGCCGATCCCGAACTGGCCGGAATCGGCGCGATCATCTTCGACGAGTTCCACGAGCGCCACCTGGCCGGCGACCTCGGCGCCGTGCTCGCGCTCGACGTGCAGGCCACCTTGCGGCCGGACCTGCGCCTGCTGCTGATGTCGGCCACGCTGGATGGCGAGCGCATCGCCGGCTGGCTCGACGCGCCGCGCCTTTCCAGCCCCGGGCGCAGCTTCCCGATACGCATCGAACATCCGCCGGCGCGCGCGCAGGAAAGCGCCGAGCAGCATCTCGCCCGCACCGTGCGCCAGGCGCTCGATGAAACCGACGGCGACGTGCTGGTCTTCCTGCCCGGTCGGCGCGAGATCGCGCGAACGCAGGCGCTGCTGGAGAGAATGCTCCCCTCCCCCTTCGGGGGAGGGGTTGGGGGAGAGGGCGCGGTCGGAGCCGAGTGCCCCGCTCCGCCCGTACCCTCTCCCGCCCCTAAAGGGGCACCCTCTCCCGGAGGGAGAGGGGAACAAATCGACATCGTGCCCCTGCACGGCGAGCTGTCCCTCACCGAGCAGCAATACGCCCTGGCCCCGGCCGAACCCGGCACGCGCCGCATCGTGCTGGCCACCAACGTGGCCGAATCGAGCATCACCTTGCCCGGCATCCGCGCAGTGGTCGACAGCGGCCTGGCGCGGGAGCCGCGCTTCGATCCGCACTCCGGCTTCACCCGGCTGGAGACGGTCACCATCTCGCAGGCCTCGGCCGATCAGCGCGCCGGCCGCGCCGGTCGCGTCGCGGCGGGCGTGGCGTATCGGCTGTGGCCGCAGAGCCGCCGGCTGGAGCGCAGCCGTGGCGCGGAGATCGCACAGGCGGAGCTGTCCGGCCTGGCGCTGGAGCTGGCGGCCTGGGGTGTCACGGCGGCGGATGGCGGCGACCTGGCCTGGCTCGATCCGCCGCCGCCCGGCGCGCTGGCGCAGGCGCGCGAACTGCTGCAGGCACTCGACGCGCTCGACCGCGACGCACGCATCACCGCGCTGGGTCGGCGCATGCTGGAGCTGGGCGCCAGCCCGCGGCTGGCCGCCGCCGCGCTGCGCGCGCCGCACGAACAACGCGCCGTGGTCGCCGACCTGCTGGCCCTGCTGGAGGCGCGCTCGCCGTTGCGCGGGGCGCAGGCGCGCAACGACGATCTGCGCGTGCGCGTGGCCGCCTTGCACGCCTGGCGCGACCGCCGCGGCGGCGCGCCGCGCGGCGAGGTCGACGCCGGCGCGCTGGCCGCGATCGAGCAGGCCAGCAAGGGCTGGCGCAGACGTCTGGACGTCCGAACCGCGGCCACCGGCGTACCCGACAGCCACGCCGTGGGCGACCTGCTGGCGCACGCCTTCCCCGACCGCGTCGCCCATCGCGATGGCGACGATCCGCGCCGCTACGTGCTGGCCAACGGCCGCGGCGCCCGCCTGCACGAACACACGGCGCTGCTCGGCGAACCCTGGCTGGTGGTGACCGACCTGCGGCTGGAGTCGCGCGACAGCCTGGTGTTCAGCGCCGCGCCGCTGGACCCGCGCACGCTGGAGCGCGACTTCCCCGCGCATTTCACCCGCGAACGCACGCTGCGCTGGAACGGGCAGCGCGGCGCGGCCGAAGCGTTCGAGGAAAGCCGCTTCGGCGCCATCGTGCTGAGCCGCCACAGCGTGCCGGTGCGCCCGGCCGATGCCTTGCCGGCCATGCTGGCGGCGATCCGCGCGCGCGGCCTGGACGCGCTGCCGTGGAGCGACCACGCCCGCCGCCTGCGCGCGCGCATGCAGGCCTTGCGCGCATGGCTGCCCGAGCGTGGGGTGCCCGACGTGTCCGACGCAAACCTGCTGGTCACGCTGGAGCAGTGGCTGGCGCCGTACCTGCATGGCAAGCACCGACTCGACGCCCTGGGCGCGGAGGAGTTGTCGCAGGCGCTGGCGTCGCTGTTCGACCATTCGCAGCGCCAGCTGCTGGACGCCCAGGCACCGGAACAAGTCGTGGTGCCCAGCGGCCAGTCACGCCGCCTGGAATATGCCGGCGCCGACTCGCCGGTGCTGGCCGTGAAACTGCAGGAACTGTTCGGCCTGGCCGACACCCCGCGCGTCGGCGGCGGCCGCATCCCCGTCACCCTGCACCTGCTCTCCCCCGCCGGCCGCCCGATCCAGGTCACCCAGGACCTGCGCGGCTTCTGGGAACGCACCTACCCCGAGGTGAAAAAGGAACTCAAGGGCCGCTACCCGCGCCACCCCTGGCCCGACGACCCGTGGACGGCGCAGGCCACGCATCGGGCCAAGCCGCGGGGAAGGTGAGGCCGGCCAGCAACAGCTCAATCATCCGCCCCCGCGGCCGATAGCCGGGAAGGGGGAGATTCCGCCGGTCGACATGGGCGGGGACCCTGCGGCCGTGCGCTTTTCATCTGGCGCGCGCATTCTGCTCCTGTAGCATCGAACACACTGGACCCCATGGCAGCGGAATTGCCACAGCTTATGGATCTCCACGAGCTCCATCCAACGCGAACGGATCGCCGGACCGGAGGTGCGTTCGAGCCCGTGGCTGTGGCAGCTTCGGGCTGGCGCCGCAGCGCCCTGTGGTGGAGCTTGCTCGCCTTGCTGGCGGGCCTGGCGCTGGCCTTCGCGGCCCACCTGCAACAGCAGCGGCGGCATCTCACCGAGCAGTCGCTGGTGCGTGGCGAGATGGCGGGCAAGACCTATGCGGCCCTGCTGAACCGCCTGCACGAGTCCGAATCGCTGCTGCGCGCGGTGCAGACGCTGTTCCTCTCCTCGGACGAAGTCACCGAGACCGAGTTCACCAACTTCTACGACAACATGCGCCCGCACGTGCAGTTCCCCGGCCTGCTGGCGCTGGCCTACGCGCAGCGCGAGAGCGGCCCGCAGGGCGAGCATTTCATCACTAGCTGGGTGCAGCCGCGCAAGGGCAACGAGGCCGTGGTCGGCCTCGACGTTGCGGCGCAACCGAGCAACCTGGCCGGCCTGCTGGCGTCGCGCGACAGCGGGGAGGTGGCGTTGTCCGCGCCGTTCCGCCCGGTACAGCAGACCGGCGCCGGCGCACCGGACGGGTTCACCATGCGCCTGCCGGTGTTCAGCCCGGGCGATCCGCCGCGCACCATGGCGCAGCGCCGCGAGCGCATGCGCGGCTCGATCGCGGTGTCGTTCCGCATCAGCAAGCTGCTTGGCAACGTGCTGCAGCCGGACGTGGGGCGGCAGCTGCGGCTGACCTTGCACGACGTCACCGACCCGGCGCGCGCAGTGCCGATGTTCGATTCCGCGCCCGCGGCGGCGACCGGCGACGACTTCCGCTTCGAGCGCCGGCTCGCCTATGGCGGGCGCGTGCTGGACGTGGTGATGCGCTCGCGCCCGATGCGCCCGACGGCGTTCGACTGGAGCCAGTCGGCGCTGCCGGTGGGCGTGCTGGCCAGCGTGCTGCTGGCCATGCTGGTGTACTCCATGGTCAACACGCGGCAGCGCGCGCTGGAACTGGGCTGGCAGATGAGCCGGCGCTACCGCGAGAGCGAGGAGCGTTTTCGCGCGCTCAACGAGTTGTTGCCGGCGCTGGTGATGCTGGCCGACGCCGACGGCGGGCGCATCACCTACGCCAATCAGGCGTCGCGCAATCGCCTCGGCGACCGCATCATCGATCAGCGCCTGCCCGAACTGTTCGACGACGACGACCTGCACCGGCAACTGCAGGCGCGCGACACCAGCGGCTGCGGCCGGATGGAGGCGCAGTTGCGGGACGCCGGCGGCGAGCGCTTCTGGGCCAGCGTGGCGGTTTCGCGGGTGGAGCTGGGCGGCCACGCCAAGCTGCTGCTGGTGGCCAGTGACATCAGCGAGGAGCGCCAGCTCAACCAGTTGCTGAGCTACCAGGCCAGCCACGACGTGCTGACCGACCTGTACAACCGCCGCGAGTTCGAGCACCAGCTGCAGGCGCTGCTGGCGGCCGGGTCGTTCGCCTCGCCGGTCGCCGCCCTGCTGTACGTGGACCTGGATCAGTTCAAGCTGGTCAACGACACCTCCGGCCACCCCGCCGGCGACCAGCTGCTTACCCAGCTGGCGATCGTGATGCGCCGGCAGCTGGGCACGGGCGACGTGCTGGCGCGGCTCGGCGGCGACGAGTTCGGCGTGCTGCTGACCGGCGTGGCCGACCGCGAGGAGGCCGAGCGCAGCGCCGAGCGCATCCGTCGCTGCATCGACGGTTACGTGTTCATCTGGGAGCAGACCAGCTACATGGTCAGCGCCAGCATCGGCGGCGTGCTCATCGACCACTCGGGCGTGTCGGCGCGCGACCTGCTGGCCCAGGCCGACACGGCCTGCTACATGGCCAAGGAGATGGGCCGCAACCGCGCGCATTTCTACTCCGGGCGCGACGACCAGACCGTGCGCCGGCGCAGCGAGATGGACTGGGCCAACCGCCTGCGCTGGGCGATCGACGAGCGCCGCCTGCAGCTGGCCTACCAGGAGGTGTGGCCGCTGCCGCCGGGCAGTGGCCGGCCGGGCATCGAGATGCTGCTGCGCTTCCGCGAGGAATCAGGCGAACTGATACTGCCCGGCGTGTTCGTGCCGGCGGCGGAGCGCTACGGCCTGATGCCGCTGGTCGACCGCTGGGTGATCGAGACCACGCTGGCGAATTTCGACCGGCTGCATCCGGCCGGCGGCGCGATGGAGATGGTGGCGATCAATCTTTCCGGCGCCAGCATCGAGGATTCCGCGCTGGTCGAGCGCATCATCGAATGGCTGCGCCGCTACCGCGTGGAGCCCTCGCGGGTGTGCTTCGAGATCACCGAGACGGTGGCCGCGCGCAGCCTCTCGGCGGTGGCGCGCTGCATGGCGCAGCTGCGCGCCGCCGGCTGCCGCATCGCGCTGGACGACTTCGGCGCCGGCATGTCCTCGTTCACGTATTTGAAGAACCTGCCGCTGGACATCATCAAGATCGACGGCAGTTTCGTGCGCGACATGCTGACCGATCCGGTCAGCCACCTGATGGTCAAGGCGGTCACCGACATCGGCCACCGGCTGGGGCTGGAGGTGGTCGCCGAATGGGTCACCGACACGCCCACCGTGGAGGCGCTGACCGCGCTGGGCGTGAACCGGGTGCAGGGCTTTGGCCTGCATCGGCCGGAGCTGGCGTTGTTCCAGCGCGAGTGACGGCGTCGGGCACGGCTGATGCAGGTCATGAGGACTGCATGCACGGCTGTGGCACGATGACGGGTCATTTGCATTCGCGGAATCACGCCATGTCCGACCAGACTTCCACTTCCTCGCCGCTTGCCGACATCCCCAAGCTGCTGGCGGCTGCACCGCATCGGCCATTGTTCCTTGCCGGCACCGTCGCGGTGATGTTGAGCATGGCGTGGTGGGCGGTGGAGCTGACCTCGATACGCTTCGGCCTGGCCGGCTGGCCGCAACCGTCGATCCCGCCGCTGTACGCGCACGGCATGCTGATCCAGTACGGCCTGTTCCCGCTGTTCATGTTCGGCTTCCTGATGACCACCTTCCCGCGCTGGCTCGGTCGCCCCGACCTGCCGCGCACGCGCTTCCTGCCGGTGGCCGGCTGCCTGTTCGTCGGCTACGTGCTGGCCCACGTGGGCCTGCTGGCGCTGCCGCGGGTGCTGGAGCTGGGCGTGGCGCTGATGCTGCTCGGTTACGCGATCGGGGTGTGGACGCTGGCCGGCGTGCTGCGCGCGTCGGTGGCCGAGCGCAAGGGGCACGCGCGCTCGTGCCTGGCGGCGCTGTCGCTCGGCACGCTGGGGCTGGCGATCTTCCTCGCTTACCTGTTCGGCGCGCCGGCGGAGTGCGCGCTGCTGGCGGTCAGGATCGGCACCTTCGGCCTGCTGCTGCCGATCTATTTCACGGTGATGCACCGCATGCTGCCGTTCTTCACCGGCAACATGGTCAAGGGCTATGCGGTGGTGCGCCCGGACTGGAGCATGCCGGTGGTGTGGCTGTTGCTGCTGGCGCACCTGGTGTTGTCGTGGCGCGGGGAGCTGGGCTGGCTGTACATGGTCGACGTGCCGCTGGCGCTGGTGTTCGCCTGGCACTCGCTGACCTGGCGGCCGTGGCGCGCGATGCATCCCGGCATTCTGGCGGTGCTGCACCTGGCGTTCGCCTGGCTGCCGGTGGCGTTCGTGCTGTTCGCCGTGCAGGACGTGGTCTACGCCACCAGTGGCCAGTTCATCCTGGGCCGCGCGCCGCTGCATGCGCTGGGCATCGGCTTCTTCGGCTCGATGCTGGTGGCCATGGTCACCCGGGTGACCCAGGGGCACTCCGGCCGGCCGATGCAGATGGGCGCGGTGCCGTGGCTGTGCTTCGTGCTGCTGCAGGTGGTGGCCTTGCTGCGCATCCGCGCCGAACTGGGTGGCGACATGTACCTGTGGCTGGTGATCGCCGCCTACGGCTGGCTGCTCGCCTTCCTGCCCTGGGTGCTGCGTTCGGCATGGATCTACCTGACCCCGCGGGCGGACGGCAAGCCGGGGTGATTTCCGCAGGTTCCGGAACTTGCCAGTTCCGGCAACCCGCCCCTCGTCATTCCTGCGAAGGCAGGAATCGCACTTCCGTCGTGCGGTGAAACAATGTGCTGGCCATGCTATCCGTTGGCCTTCCATGCGTGACGTGTTCCTTGTCGTCCAGATGCGATTCCTGCCTTCGCAGGAATGGCGACAGGGGAGGAGTGGGCATGTCGAGTCAAGATCACGGGTGACGCATGTTCGGCGTGGTGCCGCAACGTTTCCGACGCCCACCAGAAAAGTTGTGCCGGGCAGCTGTGCGTTCGCGGGAAACCGCTGTGGCGCGGTGACGCAGCGGGCGGGTTTCGGGGAGTCTTTTGACGCCGGTCAAATGGCGGCGGGTTTTGCCCGGCATGCTTCACGCAGGCACAACCACCGGGAAGATCCCCATGTCGCGTCCGCTGTCCACCGTCCTCGCCGCCCTCGCCGTGTTCGCGCTGGCGGCCTGCTCCGACAAGCCCCCGGCGTCGTCCGCCGCGGCCACCACTCCACCCGTGACCAGCACCTCGGTGGCCTCCGAGCGCGGCGATTTCGGCCCGCCGCAGGGCGAGCCGATCCATGCGGTGCTGACCAGCCCGCCGCACGTGCCGCCACCGATCCACCGCAACTACCCGGCGAAGGTCATCGTCGAGCTGGAAGTGATCGAGAAGGAAATGCCGATCTCCGAAGGCGTCAGCTACACCTTCTGGACCTTCGGCGGCACCGTGCCGGGCAGCTTCATCCGCGTGCGCCAGGGCGACACGGTGGAGTTCCACCTGAAGAACGCGCCGGACAGCAAGATGCCGCACAACATCGACCTGCACGGCGTGACCGGGCCTGGCGGCGGCGCGGCGTCCAGCTTCACCGCGCCGGGCCACGCCTCGCAGTTCACCTTCAAGGCGCTGAACCAGGGCATCTACGTCTACCACTGCGCCACCGCGCCGGTCGGCATGCACATCGCCAACGGCATGTACGGCTTGATCCTGGTCGAGCCGCCGGAAGGTTTGAGCCCGGTCGACCACGAGTACTACGTGATGCAGGGCGACTTCTACACCACCGGCAAGTACCGCCAGAAGGGCCTGCAGCCGTTCGACATGGAGAAGGCGATCGACGAGCACCCGACCTACGTGCTGTTCAACGGCAAGGAAGGTTCGCTCACCGGCGACAACGCGCTGACCGCCAAGACCAACGAGACGGTGCGCCTGTTCGTGGGCAATGGCGGGCCGAACCTGGTGTCGAGTTTCCACGTGATCGGCGAGATCTTCGACAAGGTACAGCCCGAAGGCGGCACCGTGGCGCAGCACAACGTGCAGACCACGCTGATCCCGTCGGGTGGCGCCGCGATGGTGGAGTTCCGCACCGACGTGCCGGGCAGCTACGTGCTGGTCGACCATTCGATCTTCCGCGCATTCAACAAGGGCGCGCTGGGCATCCTCAAGGTCGACGGGCCGGAGAACAAGCTGGTCTACTCGGGCAAGGAGGTCGACTACGTCTACCTGGGTGACCGCTCGGAGCCGAACCTGAAGGCGGTGACCGCCGCGGCCAAGGCGCACGCGGCCGGCACGCTGACCAGGGAGGAGCAGATCGCCGCGGGCAAGCAGCTGTTCACCGGCACCTGCTCGGTCTGCCACCAGGCGAACGGCGAGGGCCTGGCCAACGTGTTCCCGCCACTGGCCAAGTCGGATTACCTGGCTGCCGATCCGAAACGCGCCATGTCGATCGTGACGCACGGCCTGACCGGCAAGATCACCGTCAACGGCCACGAATACGACTCGGTGATGCCGCCGATGAGCCAGCTCAATGACGACGAGGTGGCCAACATCCTCACCTACGTGATCAACAGCTGGGACAACCCGGGCGGCCAGTACAGCAAGGAAGACGTGGCCAAGGCGCGTGCCGAAGCCGGCCCGCACACGGACCCGGAGCACTGAGCATGCGCTTGTGGCTGGCCCTGGCATGGCTCGGCCTGATGCTGGCACTCCCGGCAGCGGCGGCGGAATACGTCGCCTTGCCGGGGGGCACGTTTACCAGCGTGCTGCCGGCTGATGGCAAGGTGGCCGCGGCACAGGTAGCACCGTTCCGCCTGCGCACCGAGCTGGTCACCAATGGCGAGTTCCTGGCCTTCGTGCAGAAGCACCCGCAATGGCAACGCGACAAGGTCGCCGGCATCCTCGCCGACGCGCGCTACCTCACCCAGTGGGCCGGCGCCAATGAACTCGGTGAGCAGGCACTGCCGCGCCAGCCGGTGACGCGGGTGAGCTGGTTCGCCGCCCAGGCATATTGCGAAAGCGAAGGCGCGCGGCTGCCCAGCTGGTACGAGTGGGAGTTTGCGGCAGCGGCGGACGCCACCCGTCGCGATGCGCGGACCGATCCGGTCTGGCGCGAAAGCATCCTGGGCTGGTACTCGCGGCCATCGAGCGCCGCGCTGCCCGCCGTCGGCGGCGTCGCCAACGTCTACGGCGTGCGCGACATGAATGGCCTGGTGTGGGAGTGGGTCGACGATTTCAACGCGCTGATGGTGGCCAGCGACAGCCGCCAGCAGGGCGATCCCGACCTGCTGAAGTTCTGCGGCGCCGGCGCGATCAGCATGCAAGAGAAGGAGAACTACGCGGTGCTGATGCGCATCGCCATGCTCTCCGCGCTGAAGGCCGCCGACACCACCAATAACCTGGGCTTCCGCTGCGCGAAGTCGAACTGAAGGAGCGGTGATGAAACGTCTACTGCCCGTACTGGCATTGCTCTCCGTGCTGTTCGGCGGCAATGCCGCAGCCGCCACGCCGCCGCCCGGCGATTCGGTCTACAACCTGCCGGTGCAACTGACCACGCAGGATGGCCAGCAGCAGATGCTGGCCGCGCGTCGCGGCCGGCCGCAGCTGGTCACGATGTTCTACACCTCGTGCCAGATGGTCTGCCCGATGATCATCGACAGCCTGCGCCTGACCCGCAACGCGCTCGATCCGGCCACGCGCGCGAAAATCGACCTGCTCGCGGTGAGCTTCGACCCGGCGAAGGACGACGTGGCCACGCTGAAGAGCTACGCGGAGAAGCGCAAGCTGGACCCGCGCATCTGGACCCTGGCCCGCGCCGAGCCGGCGCAGGTGCGGCAGTTGTCCGGCGTGCTGGGGTTGCAGTACCGGCAGTTGCCCGATGGCGAGTTCAACCATTCCAGCGAGCTGATCCTGCTCGATGCCGAGGGCCGCATCGCGGCGCGTACCACGCTGATCGGCCGGCTCGATCCGGCGTTCGTGAAGGCCATCGGCGAGACGGTGGCCAAGCCGTGAGTTGAAGGTTTGGCTTGGACGTCCATGCGTCCATTGCTCCGCGGAGCGCCGCCGTCAAGGCGGCGTTTCTTTGTGTGGACCTGCGCGGCGTGTTGTCACAGCGGCTGCTTTCGTGGCGCAGATCTGACCGCGGTCAATCGGCGGCGGCCGGGCGGCGCACAGACTGCGCGCATCCACCATGGGGAAACACGATGAAGCCGATCCGCCGAATGCTCACCGCCAGCTGCATGCTGGCTGCCACGCTGGCCGCGCCAGCAGCCTGGGCCGCCGCAGATGCGGCCGCGCAACCGGCGCCAGCGAACGCGCCGCTGCAACTGGAATGGGATGCGCGATTGCGCCACGAACAGGTCGACGATGACGCCTTCAGTCGAGACGCGGACGCGACCACCTTGCGCCTGCGATTAGGCCTGCGCGCAAGCTTCGGCGAGGGCTGGAGCGCGCTGCTGGAAGGCGCCGGCGTGGCTGCCGCCAACGAGCATTACAACAGTGGCGCGAACGGCCGCACGCAGTATCCGGCGATCACCGATCCGCACGGCAGCGAACTCAACCAGGCCTGGCTCGCATGGCAAGGCGACGTGTTCGGCGCCACGCTGGGACGCCAGCGGCTGCTGCTGGACAACCAGCGCTGGGTCGGCAACAGCGGCTGGCGCCAGCACGAGCAGACCTACGACGCGGTGGCGCTGCAATGGCAACCGCTGGACAGCGTGACGGTGCGCTACGACTGGCTCGACCGCGTACATCGGGTGGCCGGTCGCGACGCGCTCAATCCGCTGGCGCGCGAGCGCGCTCTGGACACGCACCTGCTCAACGCCGCCTGGGTCCGCGGCGCGCAGCAATGGGTCGGCTACGCCTACCTGCACGAGGACCGCGACGTGGCCAGCGCATCGAGCGCCACCTGGGGCGCGCGCTGGAGCGGCAAGGCGCTGCGCGATGGCAACGGCCCGGGCTGGACGCTGGAGGCGGCGCGGCAGCGCGACTACGCCAACAATCCGCTGCATTTCGCGCACAACTACTGGCTGCTGGAACCGACCTGGACGCAGGGCGGCATCACCGCGAAGCTGGGTTGGGAACATCTGGGCGGCAACGGCCGGCATGCGTTGCAGACGCCGCTGGCGACGCTGCACGCGTTCAACGGCTGGGACGACCAGTTCAACGTGACGCCCGCCGGCGGCCTGGAAGATCGCTACGTCGGCGCCGCCGGCAAGTTCGGTCGCAGCGGGCTGGCCGGCAAGCTCGCCTGGGTGGTGGCCTACCACGACTACCGCGCGGATCGCGGCGGCCGCTACGGCAGCGAGTGGAACGCATCGCTGAGCCTTCCGCTGATCGCCGGCCTCGACGCCATGCTCAAGCTGGCCGACTATCGCGCCGATGGTCTCGGTCGTGACAACGCGCGGGTGTGGCTGCAGCTGGAATGGCGCGGCCGGCAGGCGCTGGCGGGCGCGCGTTGAGCGTCGCTGGCGCGGCTGCGTTGACCCAGGTCAGCGCGCCCGCGCCCCTGCTGCGTTGAGATGGCCGCATGCCTGTCTCTCCACCGCCGGCCCACCACGACCACGCCACCGACGATGGCACCACCATCGCGCTCGACCTGCGCGCGCTGCCGGCGCCGGAGCCGATGATGCGTGCATTGGAGGCAGCCGATGCGTTGGCGCCGGGGCAGACGCTCGAGCTGCTCACCCCGCTGCTGCCGACACCGCTGCTCGACCTGCTGTCCGGTCGCCGTCTGCATGTCCGTGCGGAGATGCTGCCCGCCGGCGGCGCGCGCGTGCGGATCCATCGCCCGGACGACGATGGCCCGACTGGCGCTTGACCAGGCGCCGCCGGCATCGTTGCCGCGGCGGTTCCTGCTGAGTGCGCCGCTGTGGGGCGTGCTCGCCGGCGCGCTGCTGCTCGTCGACGGCGACGTTGCGCTGCGCACGCGCTGGCAGCCGGCCACGCTGGCGCTGGTGCACGTGTTCACCCTGGGCGTGTTCGGCAACGTGATGTTCGGCAGCGTGCTGCAATTCCTGCCTGCCGCCGCCGGCGTGCGGGTGCGTGGCGGCGTGCGGCTGGGGCGACCGCTGCACGCCGTGTTCAACCTCGGCGTGCTGTTGCTGGTGGCCGGCCTGCACGAAGGCTGGCGCGGCGCGCTGCGCGGCGGTGCCGTGCTGTTGCCGCTGGCGTTCGCAACGTTGGCCGGGATGACCGTGCCCGGCCTGTGTGTCGCCGCGGGTCAGCGGCTGCTGCGCGCGGGCATCGGCGCGGCGATCGGCTTCGGCGTGCTGACCGCGCTGCTCGGCGCGCTGTTGGCGCTCGCGCTGGTCGACGGCACGACGCTGTCGATGGCGGCGCTGGTGGACGTGCACGCCAGCTGGGGCGTGCTGGGCTGGATCGTGCTGCTGCTGGCCAGCGTGGCGCGGATCGTGATGCCGATGTTCCAGGGCACGACGGCCATGCCGGAGCGGGCGCAGACCCTGTGGCTGGCCAGCGTGCTGCTGATGCTGCCGGCCGCGGCATGGTGGCGCTGGGTCCGCGACGACGGCCGCTGGCTGCTCGCCACCGTGGCGGTGCACGTCGCGCTGTTCTCCGGCGCTGCGTTGTGGCTGCAGTGGCGCTCGCCGCGCGTGCGTCGCGCACCCTTGCTGTGGAGTTGGCGCGGCGGCCTGATCGTGCTGGCGCTGGCCGCCGTGCTGCTGACCGGCGGCGCGCGCGGCGCCGTGCTGGCGGCGACGCTGGGGCTGGGCATCGCGCTGCCGCTGCTGCTTGCCGGCATGGCGCTGGAGATCGTTCCCTTCATCGGCTGGATCGACCTGCACCGACGCTGCGGCCGCGGCCTGCAGTTGCCCGGCGTGCAGCGGCTGCTGCCCGACAGCGACAAGCTCGGCGTGCTGCTGGCGCAATGGCCGCTACTGCTGTTGCCAGCCGCGGTGCTGTGGCCGTCGCCGTGGCTGGCGCGTGCGGCTGGCGTGGCGCTGGCGTGCGCGTGGCTGGGCACGTGGTCGGCGTTGCGCGGCGTGCACCGGCGCGCCGAGGCATTCGTGGCGGCGTTGCCGCAGCACCCGTGAGCGGAGCGGAAAGCGTCCGACGTCATCGCGGTGGTGCGTCGGTTGCGGTTGACCTCGATCAAGGCGCGCCCGCGCGGTTGCCGGCGATGATGCGCGCCATCATGCCAAGCCTCTCGTTGCGTTGCTCCGTTCTCCCGCGCCTGCGGCCGCCGCCATCGCGGTTCGCCTCGCGCCCGCACATCGGGTTGCACTGCCTTGCGCGCATCGCGGCTCGTCGGGCGGACTGAACCGGCCAGCTGCGCCCTCGGATACTTCGCCAACCCTCCACCGCGGATCGCCATGCACGACCTCGCCGCCGTCCCCGTGCCTGTCTGGCGCGATGAACTCGAACACGAATACGCCGCGCTTGCCGAGCGGCTCGAACCGCTGGTGCCGTGCCTGGAGATCCCGCTGCACCTGCCGTGGATCGACGCGATCAACAAGCTGAAAAAGCAGCGCGGCGCGGTGATCATGGCGCACAGCTACCAGTCGCCGGAGATCTTCCACGGCGTGGCCGACATCACCGGCGACTCGCTCGGCCTGGCCCAGGCCGCGGCCGAGTGCGAAGCCGAGCTGATCGTGCTGTGCGGCGTGCACTTCATGGCCGAGACCGCGAAGATCCTGGCGCCGCACAAGACCGTGCTGCTGCCCGATCTCGAAGCGGGCTGCTCGCTGGCCTCCTCGATCACCGCCGCCGACGTGCGCGCATTGCGCGCGCAGCACCCCGGCGTGCCGGTGGTGAGCTACGCCAATACCTCCGCCGCGGTGAAGGCGGAGTCCGATGCGATCTGCACCTCGGCGAACGCGGTGCAGGTGGTGGAGGCGATGGGCGCGCCGAAGGTGATCTTCCTGCCTGACGAATTCCTCGGCCGCCACGTGGCCAAACAGACGGCGGTGGAAATCATCCTGTGGCACGGCCGCTGCGAAGTGCACGAGCGCTTCACCGCGCAGGAAGTGCGGCACGTGCGCGAGCAGTTCGGCACCCGGGTGGTGGCGCATCCGGAATGTTCGCCCGAGGTGCTGGCCGAGGCCGACTTCGTCGGCTCCACCACCGCCATGGGCAAGTGGCTGGCGCGCGAGAAGCCGGCCCGGGTGGCGATGGTCACCGAGTGTTCGATGGCCGACAACCTCAAGTCGCAGTTCCCGCAGACCGAGTTCATCAAGCCGTGCAACCTGTGCCCGCACATGCAGCGGATCACCTTGCAGAACATCTACGCCTGCCTGCGCGACCTGCGCCACGCGATCGAGATTCCCGCGGACGTGAGCGTGCGCGCCCGCGCGGCGCTGGAACGCATGCTCGCCGTCGGCCGGCGCGAACGCGTGTGAGGCGAGCGCACCTGCCGATCGTGGTGGTGGGCGGCGGCGTGGCCGGGCTGGCGACCGCGCTGGCCGCGGCGCCCGCGCCGGTGCGCCTGCTGTGCCGCGCCCACGACGGTTGCGGCAGCGCCACGGCGCTGGCCCAGGGCGGCATCGCCGCGGCGCTCGATCCGCATGACAGCGCCGCCGCCCACGCTGCCGACACGCTCGCCGCCGGCGCGCAGCACAACGACGCGGCGATGGTGGCGTGGCTGACCGCCGCGGCACCGGCGGCGATCGACTGGCTGCAGGCGCAGGGCGTGGTCTTCGATCGGACTTCGGATGGCGCGCTGCAACTGGGTCGCGAAGGCGGCCATGCAACCGCCCGCATCGTGCACGCCGGCGGCGATGCCAGTGGCGCGGCGGTGTTCTGCGCCTTGCGCGAGCAGGCGCAGGCGGCCAGCCACGTGCAGTGGCGCGGCGGCGTCGATGTCGATGGCTTGTTGCTGCGCGGCGGTCGCGTGGTCGGCGTGCGCACGTGCGACGAGCGCGGCCGCCACGAACAGGTCGAGGCGGCGGCGGTGGTGCTGGCCACCGGCGGCATCGGCGCCCTGTACGCGCGCACCAGCAATCCGCCGGGTGCCGATGGCGCGGGCCTCGCGCTCGGCCTGGCCGCCGGCGCGGCGGCGCGCGACCTCGAGTTCGTGCAATTCCATCCCACCGCGCTCGACGTGCCCGGCCACTGCCTGCCGCTGCTCACCGAGGCGCTGCGCGGCGCCGGTGCGCGATTGCACGACGATACGGGCACTGCGCTGATGGCCGGCGTGCATCCGCTCGGCGACTTGGCGCCGCGCGACGTGGTGTCGCGGCGCGTGGCTGCGGCGCAGGCCGCCGGTGGCCGCGCCTGGCTTGACGCGACGGCGGTGGAGGGCGCCTGGGAGCAGCGTTTTCCCACCGTGCTGGCCGCGTGCCTGGCGCATGGCATCGATCCGCGCCGGCAGGCGTTGCCGGTGACGCCGGCGGCGCACTTCCACATGGGCGGGCTGGCCACCGATGCGGACGGACGCACCAGCGTGCCGGGTTTGTACGCCGTGGGCGAGGTGGCCTGCAATGGCGTGCACGGCGCCAACCGGCTGGCCAGCAATTCGCTGCTCGAAGGCGTGCTCTGCGGACAGCGGCTGGGTCACGGCTTGCGTGCGGCTGCCGCCGCGGACGTCGGCGTCGGCCCGCTGCGCGTCATCGAACGCGGCGCCAGCCTGCCGCCGGCAGAGCTTGCCGGCTTGCGTGCGCTGCTGTGGCACGCGGCCGGTCCGCGGCGCGAGGCGGGTGCATTGCGCGACGCCTGGCGGATCGGCGCGGCGCTGGCCGACTCCGGCTGGCAGGCACGCCTGGCCAAGGCGCTGCTGCGCGCGATGCGCCTGCGTCGACGCTCGCTCGGCGCACACTGGCGTGAAGATCGCGGCTGCCCGTCCTGATGCCTGCGGACGTCGTCGCGAAGGCTTCACGATGCGCTGGCGTACGGCCGTCGCACGCGTCGCACGTCAAGACAGGACGGCGTCCAACTGGCACACTTGGCATTCCCCCACCCCCGAGCATTTCATGACACGTCCTTCCTCTTTCGACTACGAGCAGCTGCGCGCCTGCGGGCGCGGCGAACTGTTCGGCGACGACAACGCGCGGCTGCCTTCGCCGCCGATGCTGATGTTCGATCGCATCACGCACATTTCCGAAGAGGGCGGCAGCCACGGCAAGGGCTGCATCCGCGCCGAAATGGACATCCATCCGGACCTTTGGTTTTTCGGTTGCCACTTCATCGGCGACCCGGTGATGCCCGGCTGCCTGGGCCTGGATGCCATGTGGCAGCTCAGCGGTTTCTACCTGCCGTGGCTGGGCGAACCCGGCCGCGGCCGCGCGCTCGGCGTGGGCAACGTGAAGTTCTCCGGCCAGGTGATGCCCACCGCCAAGCTGGTGCGCTACGAGATCGACATCCGTCGCGTGATGCGCGGCAAGTTGCGGCTGGTGATCGCCGACGGCAAGACCTTCGTCGACGACCGCCTGATCTACGAGGCCAGCGACATGCGCGTGGGCCTGTTCCAATCCACCGAGGGTTTTTGACATGCGTCGCGTGGTGGTGACGGGCATGGGCATCGTCTCGTGCCTTGGCAACGATCTGGAAACGGTGGCTGGCGCCTTGCGCGACAGCCGCAGCGGTATCCGCGCGATGCCCGAATATGCCGAGCTGGGCATGCGCAGCCATGTGGCGGGCGTGCCGAACATCGACCTGGAGGCGGTGATCGATCGCAAGCTGAAGCGCTTCATGGGCGACGCGGCGGCGTATGCGTACGTGTCGATGCGTTCGGCGATGGCCGATGCCGGGCTGGATGCCGATCAGGTGCGCAACCCGCGCATCGGCGCGATCGCCGGCTCCGGCGGCGGTTCGCCGCGCTGGCAGATCGAGACCGGCGACCTGCTGCGCAACAAGGGCGTGCGCAAGATCGGCCCGTACATGGTGCCGCGCACGATGTGCTCCACGGTGTCGGCCACGCTGGCCACCACCTTCGGCATCCTGGGCCTGAGCTATTCCATCTCCGCCGCCTGCGCCACCTCGGCGCACTGCATCGGCGCGGCCGCCGACCTGATCCGCCACGGCGCGCAGGACGTGGTGTTCGCCGGCGGCGGCGAAGAGGAACACTGGGGCATGACCTCGCAGTTCGACGCGATGGGTGCGCTGTCCAGCCACCACAACGACACCCCGGTCAGCGCCTCGCGTCCCTACGACACCACCCGCGACGGCTTCGTCATCGCCGGTGGCGGCGGCATGCTGGTGCTGGAGGAGTACGAGCACGCCAAGGCACGCGGTGCGCGCATCCACGCCGAGCTGGTTGGCTACGGCGTCACCTCCGACGGCGCCGAGATGGTCGCGCCGTCCGGCGAGGGCGCGGTGCGCTGCATGCAGATGGCGCTGGCCGACGTCAAGGCGCCGGTCGACTACCTCAACACCCATGGCACCGCCACGCCGCTGGGCGACATCGTGGAACTCGACGCCGTGCGCGCCGTGTTCGGCGACGCGGTGCCGCCGCTGTCCTCGACCAAGGCGCTGACCGGCCACTCGCTCGGCGCTGCCAGCGTGCACGAGGCGATCTACAGCCTGCTGATGCTCAAGGAAGGCTTCGTCGCCGGCTCGGCCCACATCACCGACCTCGACCCCCGCGCCGAAGGCTTCCCGATCCTGCGCGAAAGCCGCCCGGCCACCCTGAACACGGTGATGTCCAACAGCTTCGGCTTCGGCGGCACCAACGGCACCTTGGTGTTCGCGCGGGTTTAGGCAGCTCTGCTCATCCTCCTCCTGCTTGCAGGGGGAGGCTGGCGACCGAAGGGAATCCTTGAGGTGTGGGGGTTGCCCCATGCCGCACGAGCGACTTCGCTACAGCCATTTCACCTGGCATTTGCCCGGGCTGACCGGCGCCACCTGCGACCTTTTGCCGTGCTGCCTTGCGCACACTGATCGGCTTGCCACAGATCAAGAAGGCGGTTGTCCGGACGACCTACGCTGCGCGGCAATCGACTTGTGGAGCGGCCCGTGTCCATCGACGCCCGTAGCCCGCGCGCCCTCGCGGCGCGCCTGTTGTCCCTGCTCGACCTGACCAGCCTTGGCGAAGGCGACACGCCTGCGCGGATCGAAGCCCTATGCGCGTCAGCGCGTGCCGCGCCGGTCTTGCCAGCAGCGCTGTGCATCTATCCGGAACACGTCGGCAGCGTGCGCCGCAGCCTGCAGGGAACCGCCGTCAAGGTAGCGACCGTGGTGAATTTCCCCGATGGCGGCAGCGACCCGCAGCGGGTGGAAGGCGAGACGCAGCGTGCGCTGGCTGCGGGGGCCGACGAGATCGACCTGGTGTTGCCGTATCGGGCGCTGCTGGGTGGGGATGCCGCGGGTGCGCGTGCCGTCGTCAGGCGCTGCCGCACTGTCTGCGCCGACGGCGTGCTGCTGAAATTGATCCTTGAAACCGGCGAACTGGGTACGCCCGAGCTGATCCGCATGGCGTGCGCGATCGGTATCGAAGAAGGCGCGGACTTCCTCAAGACCTCCACCGGCAAGGTGCCGGTCAACGCTACCCCGCAGGCTGCCGCCGTGATGCTCGATGCGATCGCCGCTGCCGGTGGCCGCTGTGGCTTCAAGGCGGCCGGTGGCATTCGCACGCTGGCGGCCGCGGTGACCTATCTCGATCTGGCCGAAGCGCGGCTGGGCGCCGGCTGGGCCGATCCGGCACATTTCCGGATCGGTGCCAGCACACTGTTCGGCGAGTTGTGCGCCACAGCCTCGTCCGCTGCATGAACAGCCTGTCTGCCGCCGCCCTGATTCGCTGCAAGCGCGACGATAGGCCGCTCGATGGTGGTCAGCTTCATGCGGTGGCGCAGGGCATCGGGGACGGCTCGTGGAGCGAAGGCCAGATCGGCGCGTTCGCGATGGCGGTCGCGTGGCGTGGCATGAGCGCGGAAGAGTGTCGCCATTTCACCCTGGCCTTGCGCGATTCAGGCCAGCGGCTGCATTGGGAGCACTTGCCGGGGCCGGTACTCGACAAGCATTCCACCGGTGGCGTGGGCGACGGCGTGAGCCTGTTGCTGGCGCCGCTGCTGGCTGCGTGCGGCGGCTATGTGCCGATGATCTCCGGCCGTGGCCTGGGGCATACCGGCGGCACCCTGGACAAGCTGGAAAGCGTGGCCGGCTACGACGTTCATCCGGGCATGGCGCGCTTGCGCGAGGTCGTCGAGGAGGTGGGCTGCGCCATCGTCGGCCAGGGTGCCGAGCTGGTGCCGGCCGACTGCCGGCTATATGCGGTACGCGATGTCACCGCGACGGTGGACGTGGCCGAGTTGATGGTGGCCTCGATCCTGTCCAAGAAACTGGCCGGCGGCGCGCGGGCGCTGGTGCTCGACATCAAGACCGGCAATGGCGCGCAGTTGCCGGGCATGGCGGCGGCGCGCGACCTGGCCGAACGCATGCTGGCGACGGCGCAGGGTACCGGCATCGACGTGCGCGTGGTGTTCAGCGACATGGACCAGGTGCTTGGCCGCGAGGCAGGCAATGCGCTGGAGCTGCGCGCCGTGCTCGACCTGCTGCGCGATCGTGGCGACAACCCGCGGTTGCGTGCATTGACCCTCGAACTGGCTGCCGAGTTGCTGCGCATCGGAGGCCTGAGCCACGACCGTCTCGATGCCGAGCGCCGCGTGCGGGTGGCGCTGTCGTCGGGCGCGGCCGCCGAACGCTTTGCACGGATGGTGAGCGCGCTGGGCGGTCCGCCCGATCTGCTGGAACGGCCGGATGCGTATCTGGAGACCGCGCCGATTCGGCGCGTGGTGACGGCGTTCGCATCGGGCCATGTCACAGCGGTCGACGTGCGTGCGCTGGGGCAGGTGGTGGTGGATCTGGGGGGTGGCCGCACGCGTCCGGGCCAGGCTATCGATCATGCCGTAGGCCTGGCCGAGTTGATCGGGCGGGGCGACACCGTCGCTGCGGGCCAGCCGCTGGCCATCGTGCATGCGCGCACGGCGCATGCGGCGGACAAGGCCGAGGCGAGCGTGCGCGAGGCCTTCCGCGTCGCGCCGGAAGCTCCGCCTTGCGCACCGCTGTGGCAATGGCACACGCCGATGGAGCGTGTTGCATGAGCCGCGCGATCTGGCTGGTACTCGATTCGCTGGGGCTGGGCGCCGGGCCCGATGCCGCGGATTACGGTGATGCGGGTGCCGACACCTTCGGTCATGTCGCCGCCGCCTGCGCCGCGGCGGCGCGGGGACCGTTGCGCCTGCCGAACTTCACGACGCTCGGCCTGCCGCAGGCGCATGCAGCGGCGCATGGGCAGCCCGCGCCAGGCTTCGGGAAGCTGCCCCCACCCGCGGGGCTGTGGGGTTACGCGGTGGAGCGCGCCTGCGGCAAGGACACGCCATCCGGCCACTGGGAAACCGCCGGCGTGGTGCTGAGCGAGCCGTTCGGCGTCTTTGCGCAGGCGGAGCATGCGTTTCCGCCCGCCTTGCTGCAGGCGCTGGTGGCACGGGGCGGGCTGCCCGGTGTACTCGGCGACTGCCATGCCTCCGGCACCGAGATCATCCAGCGGCTCGGCGCGGAGCATCTGCGCAGTGGCTGTCCGATCGTCTACACCTCGGCCGATTCGGTGTTCCAGATCGCCGTACACGAGCAGGCGTTCGGCCTCGATCGCCTGTACCGCCTGTGCGAGCTGGCGCGCGAACTGCTGGAGGACTACCGCATCGGCCGGGTGATCGCGCGGCCGTTCGCCGGCACGGTGGAGTCGGGCTTCAGCCGCACCGTGCATCGACGCGACTACGCCCTGCCGCCACCGGCGCCGACGCTGTTCGACGCGCTGCTGGCTGCCGGTGGCGAGGTGGTCGCGATAGGCAAGATCGGCGACATCTTTGCCCACCGCGGCGTGTCCCGCTGCATCGAGGCACACGGCCACGATGAGCTGTTCGATGCCACGCTGGCCGCCATGACGCTGGCCGGCAGCGGCAGCCTGATCGCGACCAACTTCGTCGATTTCGACATGGTGTATGGCCACCGGCGCGACGTGTTCGGCTACGCCGCCGCGCTCGAGGCGCTGGATGCGCGGCTGCCGGAACTGCTGCATGCGCTGCGCCCCGGTGACCTGCTGGCGATCAGTGCGGACCACGGCTGCGACCCGACCTGGCCGGGCAGCGACCATACCCGCGAATGCGTGCCGGCGCTGGTATTCGGCCCGGGCCTGGCGCCGCGGGCGCTGGGACGGCGCGACAGTTTTGCCGACATCGGCCAGAGCATGGCCAGCCACCTCGGCCTGCCGCCGCTGGCGGCCGGTCGCAGCTTTCTTCCCTCTGCATGATCGCCATCGCATGAGCACGCCCCATCTCGACGCCGCCCCGGACATGATCGCCGACACCGTGTTGCTGCCCGGCGATCCGCTGCGCGCGCGACACATGGCCTGCGAGTTTCTCGACGACGGGCGCGAAGTGAACACGCGCCGCAACATGCTCGGCTACACCGGCTTCTATCGCGGCATGCGCGTCTCGGTAATGGGCAGCGGCATGGGCATTCCCTCCTGCGCGATCTATGCGACCGAGCTGACGCGCGTGTTCGGCGTGCGCCGGATCGTGCGCGTCGGCACCTGCGGCGGCGTGGGCGACGTCGAGCTGGGCGACTTGCTGCTGGCGCAGGCGGCGTCGACCGATTCGAACTTCAACCGCCTGCATTTCGGTGGCCATGACCTGGCCGCCTGCGCCGATTTCGGCCTGATGCGCGCGGTGGTCGACACCGCTGCGGCACAGCGGATCGACCTGCGCATCGGCGGAGTGTTCAGCACCGACTGCTTCCATGGCGGCGACCCGGAGCTGGTCATGCGGCTGCTGCAGCACCGCATCCACGGCATCGAGATGGAATCGGCCGGCCTCTACGGCGTGGCCATGCGCGAAGGCTTCCAGGCGCTGTCGGTACTGACCGTGAGCGACCACGTGCAGCGCGGCACGCACATGCCGGCGGTGCAGCGCGAGCAGGGCCTGTCGCGGATGACCGCGCTGGTGCTCGACAGCCTGCTGCCGGCATCGGGCTGAGCAGGGTCGATTGTTCCGACGCTCAGCCCGGTTCTGGCTTTGTGCGCCGGCGCCTGGACCGGCGTGGGGCGGCGTCGGCTGCGCAGTAGATCCCGTACAGCGTGGCGATGATGGCGTGCGCGGGGCCCGCAGGCAGGGCGTACCACACCGTCTGCGCCTCACGCCGGGTGCTGACGAGATTCTCGTCGCGCAGCCGGGCCAGGTGCTGGGACAGCGCCGACTGGCTGAGTTCGGGTAGCTGTTCGTTGATCTGGCCCACCGACATCTCGCCGTCCAGCAACAGGCACAGCACGCGCAGCCGTTGCGCGTTGCCCAGGGTCTTGAGCAGCTGCGACGCGTCTTCGGCGCGCGATTGCATGAGGTCAAGATCCGCATCGGCAGGGATGTTCAACTTCGGATTCCTCCGGAAGGGCGCGGCTGTCTGTTTCATGGGGTTGACTTTACCATGGAAAACTAATTAAGATAAACCTAATTTAGTTAATATGAATTTTCGGCCCGCCGCCGGGCCCGTGTCGGCTGGTTGCGCACAAGGTTCCACTCACTTCAGGAGTTCGCCGTGAACGTCGATCGCATGGTTCTGGGTTTTGCCGGCACGGTCGTGCTGGCCGGTATCGCGCTGGCGCATTTCGTGGCGCCGGGCTGGATCTGGCTGTCGGTGTTCGTCGGCGCCAACCTGCTGCAGTCCTCGTTCACCGGCTTCTGCCCGCTGGCGATGATCCTGCGCAAGCTGGGGCTGAAGCCCGGCTGCGCGTTTCCTTCCTGATCCGAGCGAGGCTACGCCATGTACCACATCGTGGAGACATCCAAGAGCTTCGAGCAGGCTGCGGCCGACCTCGCCACCGCCGTCGCCGCGCACGGCTTCGGCGTGCTGCACGTGCACGACCTGGGCGGCACCTTGCGCGGCAAGGGCGTGGAGTTCGGCCAAGAGTGCAAGGTGTTCGAGGTGTGCAACCCGCGCCAGGCCGGCCGCGTGCTGGCCAACGACCTGCGGCTGAACATGGCGTTGCCGTGCCGGGTGTCGGTCTATACCGAGGAGGGCAAGACCTGGATCGGCATGATCCGGCCGATGCCGATGCTCGGCATGCTCTCTGCCGATCCCGCGCTGGCGGCGATCGCACGCGAAGTGGAGCAGACGCTGGTGGACGTCATCGCCGAGGCGGCGTAGCGCCAGCGATATGTCCCGAATTGACCAGGCTCAAATCCGTTGCGGTGCCGCCAGCGCACGCTGTCGGCACCCTCAGTGCAGGAGTTAGTCACCATGAGCGACGTCGTCATCCTGGGTTCGGGCCTGGGCGGCACCAGTGCCGCCTATGAGATCAAGGCTGCACTGGGCGACGCCCACCGCGTCACCGTGGTCGGCGAGGGACGCCTGTTTTCCTTCACGCCATCCAATCCGTGGGTCGGCATCGGCTGGCGACAACCGGCCGACGTGCAGCTCGACGCGGCCGCGGCGATGGCACGACACGACATCGCCTTCATCGATTCGCCGGCCAGCGCGGTGCGCCCGGCCGACAACCTCGTGCTGCTGGCTGACGGCCGCGAACTGAAGTACGACTACCTCGTCGTCACTACCGGCCCGCGGCTGGCGTTCGACGAGATCCCCGGGCTGGGCCCGGTCGACGGCTACACGCAGTCGGTCTGCACCACGCCGCACGCGACCGCCGCGTGGCAGGCGTACCGGCAGTTCCTGGAGAATCCCGGCCCGGTGGTGGTCGGCGCGGCGCAGGGCGCCAGCTGTTTCGGTCCGGCCTACGAGTTCGCGCTGATCCTCGACACCGACCTGCGCCGGCGCAAGTTGCGCGACCGCGTGCCGATGACCTTCGTCACCAGCGAGCCGTACATCGGCCACATGGGCCTGGGCGGGATCGGCGATTCCCGCGGGCTGCTGGAGCGCCAGTTGCGCCAGCGCCACATCAAGTGGATCTGCAATGCGCGGATCGACAAGGTCGAGGATGGCAGCATGCACGTCACCGAAGCCGACGCGCATGGCCAGGCGCAGGAGCAGCACGCGCTGGCGTTCCGCTACGCGATGGTGATCCCCGCCTTCACCGGCGTCGCCGCCGTGCGTGGCATCGAGGGCCTGGTCAATCCGCGTGGCTTCGTGCTGATCGACAAGCACCAGCGCAACCCGACCTTCCGCAACGTTTTCTCCGCCGGCGTGTGCGTGGCGATCCCGCCGGTGGAGGCCACGCCGGTGCCCACCGGCGCGCCCAAGACCGGGTTCATGATCGAGTCGATGGTCAGCACGCTGACCGCGAACATCAAGGCGGACATCGAGAACCGTCCGGCCACGGCCGAAGCGACATGGAACGCGGTGTGCCTGGCCGACATGGGCGACAGCGGCGCGGCGTTCGTGGCACTGCCGCAGATCCCGCCGCGCAACCTGACCTGGGCGAAGGAGGGCAAGTGGGTGCATCTGGCCAAGGTGGCATTCGAGAAATATTTCATGCACAAGATCCGCACCGGCAATACCACGCCGGTCTACGAGAAGTACGTGATGAAGGCGCTGGGCATCGCGCGCATCCGGCCCGGCACGGGTGGCGAATGAGTACTCCCCGCGAACCGCTGACGGAAGCACGCGATGCAAACCCGCCATCCCGCCTGGCGTGTCGCGCGCGCCCACGCCGACCCGCGTTGCGAGGTCGCGTCGTGATGCGCGCGCTGCGCCCGGCCATGCTTGCGCTCGCGCTGGCCGCGCTGGCCGCGTGCGGGCGCACGCCGGCGCCGCCGGCTGCCACGGCACCGCCGCCGCTGGCTGCGCTGACCGTGCACCTCGAAACGGCGCACGACGAGCAGGCCTGGGATGGCGTGGTCGAGGCGGTGCACGAGGCGGTGATCTCGGCGCAGACCAATGCGCGGGTGGTCGAGTTGCCGCATGACGTCGGCGATGCCGTGCGCAAGGGCGACGTGCTGGTGCGTTTCAGCGACGTCGAGCAGAAGTCCGCAGGGCGCGCCGCGCAGGCGCAGATCGCCGCGGCGCAGGCGGCGTATACCGAGGCGGATACGTCCTACCGGCGCTTCGCCGGGATATTCGAGAAAGGTTTCGTTTCCAAGGCGCAGCTCGACGCCGAGCGTGCCCGTCGCGACGCCGCGCTGGCGGCGCTGCAGTCGGCCCGCGCGCAGTCCAGCCAGGTCGGCCAGCAGCTCGATTACACGGTGCTGCGCGCGCCGTACGACGGCATCGTCACCCGCCGCTACGTGCAGGTGGGTGAGGCGGTGCAGTCGGGGCCGCCGGCGCCGCAGCCGCTGATCGCGCTGGCCTCGCTGCAGGATCTGCGGGTCGGCGTGCAGGTGCCGCAGAGCGCGATCGCCGCGATCCGCCGCTACCACGCCGCCGAGGTGGTGCTCGACGACGGCCGTCGCGTGGCGGCCGGCAAGCTCACCGTGTTTCCCTATGCCGACCCGCAGACGCACAGCTTCCGCGTGCGGCTGGAACTGCCCGGCGACGGTGCCGGCCTGGTGCCGGGCATGACGGTGAAGGTCGCCTTCGCCAGTGGCGAGGCGAAGCGATTGCTGCTGCCGATGAGCGCGCTGGTGCAACGTGGCGAGCTGGTCGGCGCGTACGTACTGGGCGCGCATGACGTGACGCTGCGCCAGTTGCGCCTGGGCCATCGCCACGGCGATCGCGTGGAGGTGCTGGCCGGGCTGGACGACGGCGAGCGCGTCGCCACCGATCCGGCCGCGGCGGCGCGCTGGCTGGTCGCGCAGCGACGCGGGGACGCGCCGTGAGCGGGCCTCGGCTCGGCTTCTCCGGCCGCATCGCGCGCGTGTTCCAGGATTCGCCGCTGACCCCGATCCTGGCGATCGCGGCGCTGCTGCTGGGCCTGGTCGCGGTGATGATCACGCCGCGCGAGGAGGAGCCGCAGATCGACGTGACCATGGCCAACGTGATGGTGCCGTTTCCCGGCGCCGACGTGCGCGACGTGGAGAACCTGGTGGCGTTCCCGCTGGAGCAGAAGCTCGCCGAGATCGAGGGCGTCAAGCACGTCTATTCGGTGAGCCGGCCCGGCATGGCAGTGATGACGGTGGAGTTCCAGGTCGGCGTGCCACGGCAGGCGGCGATCGTGCGGCTGTACAACCAGGTGTTCCAGAACCAGGGCTTCGTGCCGCCCGGCCTCGGCGTGGGCCCGCCGCTGGTGCGGCCGATGGGCATCGACGACGTGCCGGTGATGGCGCTCACGCTGTGGAGCGACGACCCCGCGCA
The DNA here is from genome assembly GCF_052978325.1 of Rhodanobacter sp. UC4443_H10. Taxonomy (NCBI): domain Bacteria; kingdom Pseudomonadati; phylum Pseudomonadota; class Gammaproteobacteria; order Lysobacterales; family Rhodanobacteraceae; genus Rhodanobacter; species Rhodanobacter sp. UC4443_H10. The sequence continues at coordinate 3,363,603 of NZ_CM129668.1, forward strand.
AGGCCCGGTGCAGCTGGCCGAGGTGGCGCATGCTCTGGAGACCGAATTGAAGCGCGTGCCCGGCACGCGCGACGTCTACACCATCGGCGCGCCGACCCGCGCGGTGGTGGTGCAGCTGGACGCGGCGAAACTGGCTGCCTACGGCATGACCGCGGGCGACCTGTCGAACGCCTTGAAGGCGGCCAACGCGGTGACCCAGGCCGGCGACCGGGTGAGCGGCGACCGCGATGTGCCGGTGACCGCCGGGCGTTTCCTCGCCGACGCGGCGGAGGTGTCGCAGCTGGTGATCGGCCTGAAGAACGGCCAGCCGGTGTTCCTCTCCGACGTGGCCACGGTTCGTCCGGGCGCGGACCTGCCCGACAGCTACGCCTGGTTCGGCGCGCCGGCGGGCCGGGCCGGGCCGGCCACCGGCCACGCGCCGGCCGTGACCATCGCGGTGGCGAAGAAGCCCGGCACCAACGCCGCCGACATCACCGGCGCGATCCGCCAGCGGCTGGCCGCGCTGCGCAACGTGGCGATTCCCGCCGATGTGCACGTGGTGGTCACCCGCGACTACGGCCAGACCGCCACCGACAAGGCGGACAAGCTGATCCACAAGCTGATCTTCGCCACCTTGTCGGTGGTGCTGCTGGTGCTGCTGGCGTTGAGCTGGCGCGCGGCGGTGGTGGTCGGCAGCGCGGTGATCGTCACCCTGGCGCTGACCCTGTTCGCCTCGTGGGCGATGGGCTTCACCATCAACCGCGTCTCGCTGTTCGCGCTGATCTTCTCGATCGGCATCCTGGTCGACGACGCCATCGTGGTGGTGGAGAACATCCACCGGCACATGGTGCTGGGCGGACGCACCTTGCGCGAGGCGATCCCCGAGGCGGTCAGCGAGGTCGGCGGGCCGACCATCCTGGCCACCTTCACGGTGATCGCCGCGCTGCTGCCGATGGCCTTCGTGTCCGGCCTGATGGGGCCGTACATGCGGCCGATCCCGATCAACGCCTCGGCCGGCATGCTGCTGTCGCTGGCCGTCGCGCTGGTGGTCACGCCGTGGCTGGCGCTGAAACTGCTCGGCCACCAGCCACATGCCGAGGCCGCGCCGACGGGCGCCGACGGCACGCACGACACGCGCCTGCACCGCACGTTCCGACGGCTGATGCTGCCCTTCCTCGATGGCCCCCGCGCGCCGCGCCGACGGCACCTGCTGTTCGCCGCGATGGGCGCACTGGTGCTGGGGGCGGTGGGGCTGGTGGTGGTCAAGGCGGTGGTGCTGAAGATGCTGCCGTTCGACAACAAGTCCGAGTTCCAGGTGGTGGTGGACATGCCCGAGGGCAGCACGCTGGAGCGCACCAACCGCCTGCTCGGCGAGCTGGCGCAGGCGGTGGCCAAGCTGCCCGAGGTGAAGGACTGGCAGGGCTATGCCGGCACCGCGTCGCCGATCACCTTCAACGGACTGGTGCGCCAGTACTACCTGCGCAGCGGCCCGATCGTGGGCGACCTGCAGGTGAACCTGGTCGACAAGCACGAGCGCTCGCGGCAGAGCCACGCCATCGCGCTGGCCGTGCGCCCGGCGCTGGCGCAGATCGGCGCGCGCTACGGTGCCTCGGTGAAGGTGGTCGAGGTGCCGCCCGGGCCGCCGGTGCTGGCGCCGATCGTGGCCGAGGTCTACGGCCCGGACTACGCCACCGTGCGCAAGGTGGCGCTGGGGCTGGAACAGGATTTCAGGGCCAACCCGGACATCGTCGACGTCGACACCAGCGTGGAAGCGCAGGCGCCGCGCGACGTGCTGGTGGTCGATCGCGCCCGCGCGGCGCGGCTGGGGCTGGATCAGGCGGGCATCGCGCAGGCGCTGCGCACCGCCTTGTCCGGCGACGACGCCACCTGGCTGATGGACGGCCACGCGAAGTACGCGGTGCCGATCCGCCTGCGCCTGGGCGCGGGCGACCAGGCGTCGATGGAGCAGCTGCTGGCGCTGCGCGTGCGTGCGGCCGGCGGCGCGCTGGTGCCGTTGTCCGAGGTGGTCCGCGTGCAGCCGGCGCAGCGCGAGCAGGCGATCTGGCACAAGGACCTGCTGCCCTATGCCACCGTCACCGGCGACGACGCCGGCAGTACCGACAGTCCGCTGTACGGCATGTTCTCGCTGGTCGGCAAGCTCGGCCACGACAAGGTGGCGGGGCAGCTGCTGCAGCAGCACTTCATCGCGCAGCCGACCGATACCACCGACGCCGCGGTGAAGTGGGACGGCGAATGGCAGATCACCTACGAGACGTTCCGCGACATGGGCCTGGCCTATTCGGCGGGCCTGCTGCTGATCTACCTGCTGGTGGTCGGCCAGTTCAAGAGCTACCTGGTGCCGCTGATCATCATGGCGCCGATCCCGCTGACCGTGATCGGCGTGATGCCCGGGCATGCGCTGGTGGGGGCGCAGTACACCGCCACCTCGATGATCGGCATGATCGCGCTGGCCGGCATCATCGTGCGCAACTCGATCCTGCTGATCGACTTCATCAACCACGCGCTGGCTGCCGGCAGTCCGCTGCGCGAGGCGGTGGTCGAGGCCGCGGCGGTGCGCGCCAAGCCCATCATGCTGACCGGGCTGGCGGCGATGATCGGCGGCTTCTTCATCATCGACGATCCGATCTTCCAGGGCCTGGCGGTGTCGCTGATCTTCGGCATCCTGGTCTCCACCGCGCTGACCCTGCTGGTGATCCCGCTGCTGTACTACGCCTGGCTGCAGCGGCGTGCCGGGCCGGATGGCCGATTGTCGCAGGCGCCGCCGGCTTGACCCCGATCAGGCCGGAGTGCGGGCGCCGGGCGCTAGCATGCATGTGTCCGCGGCGTCCGCGCCGCCAAGCCGGAGATATCCGCATGAAAGCTGTACGCATTCTTCTCGCCAGCGCCTGTGCGCTCGGTCTTGCCACTGCGGCGCAGGCCGGTCCGCAACACGCCCACGCCGAGCACGACAGCCACGCGGCACACGCCGCCAGCGCCGCCACGCAGGTGCCGCCGGCGCAGCGCTGGACGCCGGATGCCCCGCTGCGCGCGGGCATGCGCCGCGCGCACACCGCGGTGGCCGAGCTGGCCCACTACGAGATGGGCCACATGAGCGCGCCGATGGCGGTCGATCGCGCCACCGAGGTGGAAAGCGCGGTGACCTACATGTTTGCCAACTGCAAGCTGTCGGCCGAGCCCGATGCCGCGCTGCACGGCATCCTGGTGCCGCTGCTCACGGCCGCGCAGGCGCTGAAGGCCGAACCGGCGAAGGTGTCCGCGGTGGCCGACATGCGCGCGGCGATCGCGCATTACCCGCAGTACTTCGACGACCCCGGCTGGGACAAGCCGGTGCCGGCCGAACACGTGATGCACGACGAGCCCTGAACATCGCGCCGCGCCTGTAGTCAGCCGATGTCGCCGAGTACCACGGCGGCATCGCGCGCGGCGATCCATTCCTCGTTGGTCGGTTCGACGCCGACGATCACGCGACTGCCGTCGGCGGAGATGATCGGCGCGTGTGCCGCGTTGCGGCCCTCGTCCAGCGCGATGCCGAGGAAGGCAAGATCGCGGCACACGCGCTCGCGCACGAAGGCGTTGTGCTCGCCCACGCCGGCGGTGAACACCAGCAGCTCGAGCCCGCCCAGTACCGCCGCCAACGCGCCGATCTCGCGGACGATGCGGCGCACGTAGAGTGCGAGCGCCAGGCGTGCGCGTTCGCCGGGCTCGCCCGCGTCGCCTTCGTGCTGCACGATCACGCGCGGTTCGGACGACACGCCGGAGACGCCGAGCAGGCCGCTGCGCTGGTAGAGCAGGTGGCCCACCTCTTCGAGCGAGAGCTTCTCGATCTCCATCAGGTACAGCAGCGCGCCGGGGTCGAGTGCGCCGGTGCGCGTGCCCATCATCAAGCCGTCGAGCGCGGAAAATCCCATCGTGGTGGCGACGCTCCGGAGGTTGCGCATCGCGCACAGGCTGGCGCCGCTGCCCAGGTGCGCGACGATGGTGCGCCCGCGTGCGGCCTCGCCGTGGCGTTCGGCCAGCGCGGTCGCCATGAACGCATACGACAGGCCGTGGAAACCGTAGCGGCGCAGGCCGCGCTGCCAGGCATCCCACGGCAGCGGCAGGATCTGCTCGACCGTCGGCATGGTGTGATGGAAGCCGGTGTCGAAACAGGCCACCTGCGGCAGCTCGGGCGACTCGCGCAGCAGGATCTCGATCGCCTCCAGCGCGAACGGCTGGTGCAGCGGCGCCAGCGGCACGTAGCCCGCCAGGTCGGCCAGCACGCCGGCATCGATCCGCGTGGGCTCGAAGTAGCGGCTGCCGCCGTGCACCACGCGATGCGCGACCGCGGCGAGGCGTCGGCCGTCCAGCCGCGCGCGCACGCGCTGCAGGATCAGCGTCAGCGCCGCGCGGCAGGGCTGTGCCGGGTCGAGCGCAATCGCGAACGGCGCGACCCCGGTTTCGCCGAAGTCGGGCGTCGGGCCACCGATGCCCTGCACCTTGCCGTTCCACACCGGCTTGCGCGGCAGCGGCGCGGCGGCCGCGTCGAACAGCGCGAACTTGATGCTCGACGAGCCGCAGTTGAGGACCAGGATCAGGGGCGTCATGGTCGCGGTCGGATCAAGGCGGGCTGGTGCGGTAGTGGTGCGCCAGCAGCAGCGCGATGGCGCACGAGGCGAGCCGCGAGCGGCGCGAATCGGAGCGGCTGGTGAGCACGATCGGCACGCGCGCGCCCAGCACGATGCCGGCGCTGTCGGCATGGCCCATGTATTCCAGCTGCTTGGCCAGCATGTTGCCGCTTTCCAGATCGGGCACCACCAGAATGTCGGCCTGCCCGGCCACGGCCGAGACGATGCCCTTGACGCGCGCGGATTCGGGCGAGACCGCGTTGTCGAACGCCAGCGGCCCGTCCAGCAGGCCACCGGTGATCTGGCCGCGGTCGGCCATCTTGCACAGCGCTGCCGCATCCAACGTGGAGGGCATGCGCGGGTTGACGGTTTCCACGGCGGCCAGGATCGCCACCTTCGGCTCGGCCACGCCGAGGACGTGGGCGAGGTCGATCGCGTTGCGCACGATGTCGGCCTTGTCCTCCAGCGTCGGCGCGATGTTGATGGCCGCGTCGGTGATGATGAACGGGCGCGGATAGGCGGGCGTTTCCATCACGAAGCAGTGGGTGATGCGCCGCTTGGTGCGCAGCCCGGCGGCGGTCGGAACGATCGCGGCCATCAGTTCGTCCGAATGCAGGCTGCCTTTCATCAGCGCATCCACCTCGCCGCGGCAGGCCATCGCCGCGGCTTCGGCCGCGGCGGCGTGGCTGTGCGGCACGTCGATGCACTGGATGCCGTCCAGGTCGATCCCGGCTGCCGCGGCAGCAGCCTGCAGCCTGGCGCGCGGGGCGACCAGCACCGGCCGGATGATGCCGGCATCGCGCGCGTCGATCGCGCCGGCGAGGCTGAGTGCGTCGCAGGGATGGACGACCGCCATGCGCACCGGCTCCATCGCCTGCACGTGGGCAATCAGGCGTTCGACCCCGCGCAGCACGGGCTGCGCCGACGGCGCATGAACGGTGCTGGCAGGCTGGCTGCGGCTCATGGTGTGTCCCTGGGTTTTGGCGTCGACGATCGGCTTGCGGCACCGATGCATGGACGCTAGCTGAAGAGGCGCGGCGCGCGCAAACCGGCCTGGACCGGCGATTCAGTGCGCGAGAAACAGCGGCAGGCTCGCGTTCCTGAGCATCCAGCGCGTGACGCCGCCCATGGCCAGCTCGCTGAGGCGCGAGCGGCCCCAGGCGCCCATCACCAGCAGGTCGGCGTCGAACGCCCGGGCGGCGGCCAGCAGCGCGGGGCCTTCGTCGTGTTCGGCCGGGAACGGCTGCCATTGCGCCTCGATGCCGTGGCGCGCGAACCAGCCGCGCAGCGGCAGCGGCGGCGGACTGATGCCGGGCAGGCCGCCACGCTCGCCATCGAGCACCCGCACGACGGACGCCTGTGCCAGCAGCGGCAGCGCAGCCTTCACCGCCTGCGCGGCTTCGCCGGAGCCGTTCCATGCGATGACGATGCGCTGCGCCTGCAGCGTGTGGCTGCCGAGGTCGGGCACCAGCAGCATCGGTGAGCTGCGGGCGAACAACGCGCGGGTGACATCGTCGCCACCGAGCGCGGCATCCGGGTCGCCGACCTTCAGTTCGCCGATCATGAAGTCGGCCAGCCGCGAGCGCTTGGCCAGCGCCTGCGCGGAGATGCCCCGCATCACTTCCCATTCGCCCTCGACGCCCGCGCTTCGGCACTGCTGCAGCCACCAGTCGCGTCGGGCCAGCGCCGCCTGTTCCTCGGCGGCCAGCACGTCGATCACGTCCGGTATCGCCATCAGCGAAGGGCACACCGCGACCACCTGCAGCCCGGTGACGAAGGCGCTTTGGCGCTTGGCCAGCGCCAGCGCCGCGCCCGGCCACGACGGGTTGTCCGAGGTTCCGCCCACGTTGACGATGATGTCCAGCACGATCTCTCCCGCACCGGCCGTGATGGCCGGGCACGCTGGCATGCTCTGGCCGATGGTGCCGCGCGGTTTTGACCGTGGTCAAACGCCGGCACGAAAACACGGAGGTAGGCCCAAGCAAGCCTTCGCTTGATCATCCCGGCGAAAGCCTACGTGAACAATGGTGTCGCCGCATTTCGCCAACCGCGCAAACGGACCGTACGTATAGGTCGTCACGTCATTGACCGTGGTGATGCTTCCGTAAGTGTTGTAACCATACGTGGCACTGATGCCGCCGCTGGCGCTGGTGAGGCGATTGCTGCTGGCGGCGTGCGCGAAGTTCGTGGCAACGCCATTGGCGACCTAGTGGACGGCGTCGTTTTACTGGTAGCTCTCACTGCACGCGCCGGAGGTCATCGAGGTCAGTCGGCCGACTGCATCGTAGCCGAGGTTCTGCGTGTAGCTGCCGTTGATGTCATTCGTGATGGTCGTGATGCGGTCAGCGGCATCCCAGGTGAATGCCAGGCTCTGCACGCCGGGACACTGATGGCCGTGAGCCGCAGATCGCCATACTTTAACCGAAATTAAACAGCACGATTCCGGTAAAGGTGGTTATCTACACGGTTGCCGGTACCAAACTACGTGCGACTGAGAAAGTAAATCGCAATAGATAAATTGAACGCAATGAAGTAAATGAAATTCCTGAACGAAACAACTCGCTTCTCCGTGCAAAAGAAACGGAAGGCTCCAAGATCTAATAGCATAAACACAACATACGCGAGACCTGAGTAATTATTAAGTGTATGCACTGCTGCGCCGACGCTAATTGCGACAACTACGGCTGCAATCAAAGTAAGTAAAAAATTCATGCAGCCTCGCGAGGGCGGTTTCAAGGTCCACGTGCAACATGATCAGTGAATCGTTCCTGCTTCTGCCTCAGCCAGTCTGAGGTGGTCGTTGTAAACCTCCAGCGGGGTGCGGAATTGATGGCGCTTTCGCGGCCGCGTGTTGAGGCTCAGGGCGATCTGGTCCAGCTCGGCCTGGCTGTAGACGGACAGGTCCGTGCCCTTGGGCAGGTACTGCCGCAACAGACCGTTGGTGTTTTCGTTGCTGCCGCGCTGCCACGGGCTGTGCGGGTCGGCGAAGTACACCTGCACGCCGGTGCGCAAGGTCAGTGCCGCGTGATAACTCATCTCCTTGCCCTGGTCGTACGTCAGCGTCTTGCGCAGCGCTTCGGGGATGCCCTTCAAGGCCTTGCCGAAGCTCGCCAGCGCGTCGGCCGCGCTGGCGCTGCTCATCTTGGCCAGCACCACGAAGCCGCTGGTGCGCTCGACCAGCGTGCCCACCGAGGAACGGTTGCCTGCGCCCTTGATGAGATCGCCCTCCCAGTGACCCGGGATCAGGCGATCGGCAACCTCTGGCGGGCGGACGTGGATGCTCTGCATGTCCGGGATCTGGCCGCGCCGGTCGGTGCCGCGCGTGCGTGGCTTGCGTGTGCTGCGGCCTTGCCGCAAGCATCCGATCAGTTCCTTGCGCAGTTCGCCGCGAGGCACCAGGTACACCGCGGTGTAGATCGTTTCGTGGGACACCCGGTAGCTCGCTGTATCAGGAAACCCTCGCGCCAGTATCCCGGCGATCTGCTCCGGCGACCAGCGCGCCCGCAGCAGCGCTTGTACCGTCTCCCACAGGGCGGGGTCACCCAGTTTCCGTGGTACCCGTGGCTTGGCCCGGCACTGCTCGCGGTGATGTTGTGCCGCCTGCGCCTGGTAGCTATCCGGGGAAGCGCTCGCTCGACGGCACTCGCGACTGATCGTGCTTGGTGCGCGCCCCAGCGATCTTCCCATGGCTCGCAAGCTGTCGCCCGACGCCAGGCGCTGCTGGATCTCCACTCGCTCGTTCAGGGTCAATTCGTTGTACGTTCTCATCGCAACAGCCTATGTCAGATGCGGCATGGTGTTGCACGTGGAGTTTGAGTCGGCCCTGAGACCCCCTTCTTCCGGCAAACTGAACAACGTAACGGCGTGCGTTTCGACCTGATGGGCAAGGTCGATGGAATGGCCTTCCGCCTTGCCGTCGCAGGGGTTTTTGTCCTTTTCTTCGTCGGTGGTGGGCGTCGTGTTGTTCGCGACGTTTCCGCCGCCTCCGCCACTACCCACTGAAGGGCCGGGTCCTGGGGACCGGCCGCCCCCGAAATCAAATGCGCCTGAGGATGCACACCCCACAAGTTCTTTGCCGCGCGAGATTGCGATGGTTCCCGGCGGACAGGGCGCATGTCCAGTCACCGTCTGCCCCGGCAGATCCTTGACCTTGGCGTAAACTGGAGAACAAATGGCAACCAGCACCACGGCACAACCCGCCGCCGCAAGCGTGCGCCAATATCGCAGATGCATTGTGACCCCCAATGGCCAATTGGCCATGCAATCATTCCGTAATCACGCACTCATCCCAGTATCGGCTCCTTCGCGTTGAGCCTCCTGTTTGCAAGAACATGCGCGTGAAGCCGACCACTCCGCGTCATTCCATCAGCATCGTTGGATCGAAAGCCGGATGAACGCGTTCCGCTCCCCTCGCACCGCGAGCTTTCTGCAGTAACCATCACACGTAATAATTTGCGATGCAAGCAGTCCGGGAGGGGCTGTTACTCAGGGTCCTGCCTAGCTCGGCAAAAGAGGGCAAGCCCGGGAGTAGGTTTGCGAGCGACGCAATACTTTTCGAACCGCAATGTTCATCTTCCCCTTGGCTTGGCCCGATGCGTGGCCTGCGCCGTCCACGGGTCGTCGGGCCAGGGGTGGCGCGGGTAGCGGCCCTTGAGTTGCTTTTTCACCTCGGGGTAGGTGCGTTCCCAGAAGCCGCACAGGTCCCGAGTGACCTGGATCGGGCGGCCGGCGAGGGAGAGCAGGTGCAGGGTGACGGGGATGTGACCACCGCCGACGCGCGGGGTGTCGGCCAGGGCCGAACAGTTCCTGCAGTTTCACCGCCAGCACCGGCGAGTCGGCGCCGGCGTACTCCAGGCGGCGTGACTGGCCGCTGGGTACCACGACTTGTTCCGGTGCCTGGACGTCCAGCAGCTGGCGCTGCGAATGGTCGAACAGCGACGCCAGCGCCCGCGACAACTCCTCCGCGCCCAGGCATCCAGTCGGTGCTTGCCATGCAGGTGCGGCGCCAGCCCCTGTTCGCGCGACGCACGAAGGGCAACCGTGACCGGTCGCGGGTTGGCCTCAAGTTCGAGCACGTGTCGGGCACTACGCCATGTCGATGTCGCCGCCGCAGAGTTCGTCGAGCAGGTCGCGGCGCAGGATCTGCACCGACTTGCGATTCACCGAGAGGATGCCGGCCGATTCCATCTTGCCGAACAGCCGGCTGACCGTCTCCAGCGCCAGCCCGAGATAGTTGGCGATGTCCTCGCGCGACATCGGCAGGATCAGCGCCAGCGGGTCGCGCGACAGGCGCGCATAGCGGTCGGACATGCGCCGGATGAAGAACGCCAGCCGCCGCTGCGCCTGCTGCTTGCCCATCAGCACCAGGTGGCTCTGCTCGTTGACCAGCGCGCCGCTGATCACCCGCATCAGCTGGTGGTTCAGCGCCGGCAGGTTGGCGGTGGCCTCCTGCAACTGGGCGTAGCGCAGTTCGCACACGCTGGAGCGTTCCAGCGTCTGGGCGGTGCACGGGTAGTGCTCGTTGATGAGGCCGCCGATGCCCATGATGTCGCCGGGCAGGTGGAAACCGAGGATCTGCACGTCGCCTTCGGAACCTTCCACGAAGGTCTTAAGCGCACCGGCACGCACCACGTACAACGCGCTGAACTTGCGCCCCTGCGGGAACAGCGTCTGCCCGCGATCGAGCGGCAGCATGTCGTGCGCGGAGGCGTTGAGCGTGTGCAGGTCGCCCGCGCTGAGTCCCACCGGCAGCTGGAAATCGTGGATCGCGCAGTAGCCGCAGTTGCGCCTGAGCTCGTCAAGATCTGGATCTGATGTCATGCCGTTCGACGCCATCACGCGTTCATTCGCCCTCCGGCCCGCACGTGGAACCGACCCTGCCGCGCCATCTCGGGTGGCGGACGGCTCAGGTTAACCGTTCCCGCGGCCAGGCGTGCACATGGCAATCAGTCGCACCCGGGAAGCAAGGCCCGCGCGGCTTCCGTCGCGCGATGCAGTGGTGTTGGAGCAATTGCCAACATTGTTCCGGTGTTGGTACTCTGGCCAACATGAAGGCCGAATTGCTGTTGCGCGAACGCCAGGCATTGACGACCACGGCCTTCGCGGAAATGGTGGTGTGGCGTCTGCGGCAGCCCGTTCCGGGCAGCACCCATCTTTTCAAGTACAGGCTGGCGTTGATCACAAACGGTGCTTGTGTGTTGCGTTACGACAACGAGAGCGGCAAGGGCGATCACAAGCACGTCGGTGGGCGTGAAGTGGCCTATCGCTATCGCGACCTGGCGGCCTTGCAGGAAGATTTCTGGCGGGATGTGGAGGCATGGGAGTCCGAATCATGAAAACCGTCACCCTGGGTGTTTCGTCACGTGCCGCCAGCAAGCGGCGGCTCGCAGGCGCCCTGGCCGGGCAGGCGCAAGGCGAGTTCATCGCCTTCGCCTCGGTCGAGCTGCTGTGGAAGGTGCTTACCGCCAAGCGCTGGGAGATCCTGCGCGCCTTGACCGGGCAAGGCGAACTGTCCATCCGCGAGGTTGCCCGTCGCGTGGGGCGCGACGTGAAAAGTGTGCACGGCGACGTGACGGCGCTGATCGACGCCGGCGTATTGGATCGCGGCAAGCAGGGCGTGTGCTTCCCCTATGACGCGGTGCATGTGGAGTTCACCTTGAAAGCCGCCTGACGCGAGCCCCCACGAAATCCATCAGTCAATGAGCGTGGCCAGCTGTCGCCGTCTGGCGTGCGGATACCTTGGTCATGAACAACGCCGACTCAACCGGGTGGCGCAGCGATGGCCAAGGTGTCGGGGTCGTCGTCTGCCAGCAACTGCCGGTGGATGCGCTCCAGTTCGCGCAGCAGGCTTTCGCGCGCTTCGGCGGCGTACGGGTTTTCGCGCTGGATCGCGCCGAACAGGTGGCCGGCATCGCCGCGCACCGCCGCCAGCATGCGCTGCAGGCCCTGGAACGACGGCGGCGCCATCGGCATGCCCTCGTCCACGCCCATGTCGATCAGCCCCTTGGCGATGAAGAACGCCAGCGCGTGCGTGCCGGCCATGGCGCGGTCGTGGCTTGCCGGGTCCTGCACGATGACCTCGCAGTCCAGTGCGCGGAACAGTTCGCCGGCGCGCGCGGCGGCTTGCGGGTGCGCCGCAGCGGGACACAGCACCACGCGGCGCGGGCGATCGCCGCGGGCGAGGCTGAGCGGGCCGAACAGCGGATGCGTGCCGAGGTGCGGGATGTCCGTGCCGAGCAGTTCGTCCATCAACGCGCACGGATGCAGCTTGACGCTGCCCACGTCGAACACGGTCTGCCCGGCGCGCAGCAGCGGGCGCAATGCCGGCAGCGCGGCGCGCAGGTGCGGCACCGGCATGGCCAGCACGATCCAGTTGGCATCGGCAGTTGCCGCGACCAGCGAGGGTGCCGCCAGCTCCGCCGGCACCGTCGCATGCGGGTCGAACACCCGCACCGGATGGCCGGCCTGCAGCAGCAGTTCGACGAAGGCCTTGCCGAAGCGGCCGTAGCCGAGCACGGCCACGCGCGGCAGCGCGGCGCTCACGGCGGCGCGACCGGCGTCGCAAGCAGGCTGCGCACGCGACGGGCGAGGAAGTCGAAATAGCGGTCGATGTAGCTGATGCCGTTCTCGTGGTCGAGCAGGAACGGGTTCATCAGCGTATGGCGCAGGATCAGCAGGCGGTCGTCCTCGGCGACGAAGCTGGCCGGGTCCAGCCCGAGTGCGGCAAAGATGCGTGCGGTCTGCGCCGTGCCGAGCATGTCCGCGCGCAGGCTGGTCACCGAGCCGAAGAACTCCTTGGTCTGCAGTGGCTGGCGCGGATCGCAGCGCAGTTCGTCGTGCAGCGCGCGCACGAAGGCGTTGGCCGTCGCCACCGACGTGTTGCCGCGCGGGTTGAGCGCGAGGCAGACCAGGTTGCTGTCCGGCGCGAACGGCACCAGCGCGTGCACGCCGTCGGCCAGCTCCAGCGCGAAGCGCTGCGCACGCGCGTGGAAGGTCTCGGCGGCGCGCACGGTGGCGCGCGGCAGGGCGCCGAAGTGGGCATGGTCCAGCGGCAGCACCTTGTGCGTCACGTACACCGCGGCCGCCGCGGCGCCGGATTTGGAACCTTCCGGGATGAACTGGCCGAGGCTGCGGTAACGCGCCAGGTAATCCTTCGGCGTGCCGCCGTGGAATACGTAATCCGCGCGCTCGGCCAGCAGCGCCATCGCGCGGTGGTCGCGGCAGACGAAGGCACCCGAGCCGTAGGGCAGGTAGCCGAGCTTGTGCGGGTCGACGGTGGCCGAGTCGGTATTGCCCAGCGCGGCGAAGGCGGCGTGCACTGCCGGCGTGGGGAACTGCACGTAGTCGGCGGCCACCTCATCGCGTGTGCGCAACGAGCCGTCCTCGTGGCGGAACACGGTGGCCAGGTAGCCGCCCCAGGCGGCGTCGACGTGCACGGCGAAGTCCAGCCCGCGCCCGCGTGACGCCTGCCGTGCGGCCAGCACGGCGTCGATCGGGTCGATGGTGCCGTACTCGGTGCCGCCGAGCACGGCCACGCACATCAGCACACTCTGGTGTTCGCGCGCGCAGCGTTCCAGCGTGTCGCACAAGGCGGCGCCGTCCAGCCGCATGCCGTCGGTGGGCAGCAGTTCGAGCTGGTCGCGGCCGAGGCCGAGCAGCTTCAGCCCCTTGCTCCACGAGTAGTGCGCGGTGACCGGCGCCAGCACCAGCGGGACCTTCAGCTGCACATGCGCGGCGAAGAAGCCGACCAGGCCGCGCTGTTCGATGCGCTCGCGCTCGACGCGCCGCAGCCAGCGCGAACGTTCCGCCGGCGTCTGCGCGGCGAGCCAGGCTTGCCACGCCGTCAGCAAGGCGATGCTGTCGGCCTGGGTGAGGTTGAAGGCGCTCCAGTCGTCCGTCGGCAGGTCGAGATCCGGCACCTGCGCCGCGCGCAGCGTCACCGGGAATGCCTTCAGCGCCAACGCCAGGCGCAGCGCCTGGTAGTTGGCCAGGGTGCCGCCGGAAGTGAGATGGCCGAACGCGCAGGCGTCCTGCGCCGGATCGTGCGGGTAGCCGAGCATGCGCGCCAGCTGCAGGCCGGCCTGCACCTCCATGTCGACGGTGACCGGGGCGGCGTCCTCGCTGACGTTGTTGGGGTTGTACGGCAGCGTGAGCATCTGCGCGGCCAGCCCCGGCAGCAGCAGGTCGCTGGCCATGTGCCCGATGTAGCGCGGGCTGTGGAACGGCACCGACTTCTTCAGCGCGGCGGAGAGCTGGTGCAACTCGCGGCGCATGCGCGATTCGAACGCGAGGTAGTCCGGGTGATGCGCGGCGCCGGTGCCGATCGCCGGCGGATCTTCGGGGTGGAAATTGCGCCGCCAGTACACGTGGTCGCGCAGGAACTCGACCAGCATCTTCTCCAGCAGCGTGTCGTTCTCGCCGTAGGGGCCGAGGAAGCACGCGTCCAGCGTGTGGTCGCGCGAGACGTCGTGGTTGAATGGCTGCGCCGCGCTCATGCCAGCCATCCGTGCAGCCAGCCCAGCGGGTGGTGCATGCGCGCGACGCCGAGCATCCAGGCGTAGGTGGCCAATGCAGCCACATAGAAGATCATTCGGGCGCGCGGCGCATGCACGCGCTTCATCGCCAGCATGGCCAGCACGACGTAGGCAAGCAGCAGGATCAGCTTGACCGTGAGCCAGCCGTTGGCGAACAGCGCACCGGGCAGGATCGATACCAGCATCAGCGCGGCGGTCAGCAAGACGGTGTCGATGGTGTAGCTGAGCAGGCGCAACGGCGCGCCCTGCGCCACGCCGGCCAGCCGCGTCTGTGCCATCAGCCCGCGCAGCGCGAACAGGCCGCCGCTGAGCAGCACGCAGAGGATGTGGACGGCCTTGATCTGGGGGTAGAACTCGATCATGTCGGCGCCGGGATTCGTGATTCGGGACTTGGACAAGCATCAGGGCGCGCCATGTGGCGCGCCCTGATGTGGGTCATGCGCTCTCGGACGCTGCGTCCGGCAGCGGCGTGGCGGCGACCTGTCGTTTCGGCCACAGCCACAGCGAGGCGACGAAGCCGGCGATCAGCATGGCGCCGATGGCGAACACGGTGTCGCCGGGCACGCGCATCCATACCAGCATGTGGATCAGCGGGCGGTCCATGAACTCGGCCGAGCGGGCGAACCAGTAGCCGTGTTCCAGCACGGCCTTCAGTTGCAGGATGCCCAGCGGCAGCAGGGTCAGCACGGCCATCAGGCCGAGGCCGAGGTTGAGCGTCCAGAACGAGCCCTTCAGCCAGCCCTCGCGCCACTCGGCCTGCGGCTTGATGCCGCGCAGGCAGAACAGCATCAGGCCCATGCCGAGCATGCCGTAGACGCCGAACAGCGCGGTGTGGCCGTGCGCGGCGGTGAGGTTGAGGCCCTGCATGAAGTACAGCGCGATCGGCGTGTTGACCAGGAAACCGAGCAGGCCGGCGCCGACCAGGTTCCAGAAGCTCACCGCCACGAAGAACATGATCGGCCAGCGGTAGCGCGCCATCCACGGCGCGGCGTGCTGCTTCTTCCAGGTGTCCCAGGCTTCCAGCCCGATCAGTGCCAGCGGCACCACTTCCAGCGCCGAGAAGCTGGCGCCGAGCGCGATCACCGCCGTGGTGGTGCCGCTGAAGTACAGGTGGTGCAGCGTGCCCAGCACGCCGCCGGCCATGAACACGATGGTGGCGAACAGCACGCTGGTGGTCGCCGTGCCCACGCGCAACAGGCCGAGGCGCACGAACAGGTAGCTGATCACCGCGGTGGCGAACACCTCGAAGAAGCCCTCCACCCACAGGTGCACCACCCACCAGCGCCAGTACTCCACCATCGCGATGTGGGTGTGTTCGCCCCACATCAGGCCGGCGCCGTAGAGCAGGCCGATCGCCACGGTGGAGAGAAACAGCAGGCCCACGATGGAGGCGCCTTCCTTGCCGCCGCGCATCGCCGGCCACAGCGCGCGGCCGACCAGGAACAGCCACAGCATCAGGCCGATGAACAGGAAGATCTGCCAGAAGCGGCCGAGGTCGACGTATTCCCAGCCCTGGTGGCCGAACCAGAAGTTCTTCGACAGGTCCATCTTGTCCATCACCGCCATCCACTGGCCGGCAAACGAGCCGACCACGATGACCAGCAGGCACACCCACAGGAAGTTCACCCCGAGTCGCTGGTATTTCGGCTCGTGGCCGGAGATCAGCGGCGCGATGTACAGGCCGGTGGCCAGCCACGCGGTGGCGATCCACAGCACGGCCAGTTCGGTATGCCAGGTGCGGGTGAGGGCGTAGGGCAGGTAATTCGCCAGCGCGAAACCGTAGGCCTGCTGGCCTTCCACCTGGTAGTGCGCGGTGGTGGCGCCGAGCAGGATCTGCACCAGGAACAGGCCGATCACCGTCCAGAAATACTTGGCGGTGGCCTTCATCGACGGCGTGGGTTTCAACTCGGTGAGTGGATCGCGCGCGGGGATCGGCGGCAGCGGCTCATGGCTCACCTGGCGCGCGTGGTGCCAGCCGAGCAGGCCGATGCCGAGGATCAGGAACAGCACGCTGAAAACCGACCACATGAAGTTGGCCGCGGTCGGCGTGTTGCCGGCCAGCGTGTCGTGCGGCCAGTTCTGCGTGTAGCTGATGGTGCTGTCCGGGCGCTCGGCCGCGGTGGCCCAGCTGGCCCACCAGAAGAACGCGGTGACCGCGCGGCGCTGGTCCAGCTCGGCGATGGTGTTGTCGCGCATCGCGTAGGTTTCGCGCAGCTTGGCGGTGGCCGGGTCGTTGCTGAACAGGCTCATGTAATGCGCGCCGACCACCAGCATCGCCTGCGCGCGCAGCGGGGAGACGTAGATGGTGCCCTTGGCCGGGTCCCAGGTATTCGTGCGCAGCTCGCGCTGCACGCGCGCCTGCAGCGCGGCCTGCTCCGGCGCGTCGAGTTCGGCGTAGGAACCGGCACCCTCATCGCGTGCCAGCAGCTCCAGCATGGCCACGCCTTCGCGGTGCAGCCAGTCGGCGCTCCAGTCCGGCGCGAGCAGGGCGCCGTGACCCCAGATCGAGCCCAGCTGCTGGCCGCCGATGCGCTGCCAGACCTGCTTGCCCAGCTCGATGTCGTCGCCGGTGAACAGGGTCTCGTTGCCGCTGGTGACCACCGCCTGCGGCAGTGGCGGTGCGTACTGGTGCACCTGGTCACCCACCCACAACAGCACGCCAAACGAGGCGATCAGCAAGGCTGCCAACCCCAGCCAGAGTTTTCGAGTACTGCTCATTGCGCGACTCCCTGAAAGATGCGCGCATGCTCATTGACGGCTGCCGGATCGCTCTTGATGCAGGTCAAGCGGTCCAGCGCTCGCCGTGCGCGAATTGTCGCGGCTTGCGGCGGGGCGCGTGGCATCATCGGCACGACGCATGACGCGGAGGGATGGCACACAGCAATGAACGAACGACCCGGATCGAAGGACGCCCGTTTTCCGCTGCTGCTGCTGGCCGTCTTCCTGGTCGTGGCGGTGGCGCTGGGCATCGCGCCGCACTATCGCCAGGACTGGCTGCTGGAAAACGTGCTGGTGATGCTGGCGTTGCCCGCGCTGGTGTTCGGCTTTCGCCGGCTGCGCTTTTCCGATCCCAGCTACGCGGCGCTGTTCGTGTTCCTCGTGCTGCACGAGATCGGCGCCCACTACACCTATGCCGAGGTGCCGTGGGATCGCTGGTTCGCCGCGCTGTCCGGCTTCTCGCTGCACGACGCGCTGGGCCTGTCGCGCAACCCTTTCGACCGCGCCATCCATCTCGCCTACGGTCTGCTGCTGACGCCGGCGGTGGTGGAACTGGTTGCTGCGCGCACGGTGTCGCCCGGCGCCTGGCGCTGGATCGTGCCGGTCAGCATGGTCACTGCCAGTTCCGCGTTGTTCGAGCTGTTCGAATGGGCCGCCGCGGTGCGCTTCGGCGGCGATCTGGGCGTGGCCTACCTCGGCACCCAGGGCGATCCGTGGGATGCGCAGCAGGACATGCTCCTCGCCCTGCTGGGCAGTGTCGTCACCGTGGTCGTGCTGGCGGTCGTGAGCGGGCATCGCCGCCGGCGGGCCGCAGCATCCGCCAACCAATAGCGCCTGCGCCGCTGCGGCGGCACGTCGGCTAGTGCTGCATCAGCACCGGGATGGTGGCTTCCTCCAGCACGCGCCGGGTGGCGCCGCCGAACACGCGTTCACGCATGCGCGAATGGCCGTAGGCACCCATCACCAGCAGGTCGGCGTCGATGTTGCCGACTTCCTGCAGCAGGATTTCCCCGGCCATCGCGGAGGAGGCGCGGACGTAGCTGGGCCGGGGCGTGATGCCGTGACGCAGCAGGTAGACGAACGGGTCGAAGCGCGGATACGCATCGTCGCCGTTGCCCAGGTCGCCGTCGACCAGGGTCACCTGTTTCGCCACCTTGAGGAACGGCAGCGCGGCGTGGATTGCGCGGATCGCCTCGGTGCTGCCGTTGCAGCCGATCACGATGCGTTCGAAGCGGATCTCCCGCCGCCACTGCGGAGGCAGGACCAGGCACGGCACGCCGCAGGACAGGATCGCTTCGCCGAGAATGTCGAGCAGGCCCGATGCGTGCACCATGTCGCGCTCGATCACCGCCAGGTCGTGCCTTGCGCCGAGCCGGCGCAAGGTGGATGCGATGTCGGTCCGGGCGATGACCCAGTCGGCGTTGCGCAAGCCGGACTGGCGTGCAAAGGCTGCGAAGGCGGCGTGCTCGTCGGCGGATTCGATGCGCGGTTCGAGCAGCAGGCCGAGCACGGTGGGCTCGCTGCCGGCTTTGCCGCCGGCGGGTTTGCGCAGCGCCGGGTCGATGAAGCATCCGGTCAGGTTGGCCTCCCAGCGCAAGGCGATGGCGATGGCGGCGACGGCAGCCGGGCTCCACGGCTCGGTCGCGGTCACCAGCGCGAGGATGTCGCCCGGGCGCGTCGTGCGCGGTATTTGTTCGGTGCTTGTCATGGCGATGCGGCCCGGGTTCGGCGTCGTTCAAAGATCCAGGGTGTGGATCACCTGCGTGCCGTCGTCCGGGTCGAGCCGGCGCTGGAAGCCGAGGTAGCCGGCCAGTTCGCGCATCGGTTCGTTCTCCGCGGCATCGATCGAGAACATGGTGTGGAAGCCGTTCTTGCGCGCGATGTCGATCAGGCGCCGCATCAACAGCACGGCGAGGCCGCGCTGGCGCCAGTCGTCGGCCACCGTCACCGCGCATTCGCACTGCTTCTCGTCGCCGCTGGCGCCGTAGCGGCTGACGCCGACCATGCGCAGTTCGCCGTTGTCGTGGGCGAGCGCGACGAAGGCCATGCGGCTGCGCTGGTCGACATCCATCAGCTGGTCGAGCAGGGCCGGGCTGGCTTCCTTCAATTTGCCCAGGAAGCGGAAGCGGCAAGCCTGCTCCGACAAGCGCTTGATGAAAGCCGTTTCGCGCTGGCGATCCTCCGGGCGCAGCGGGCGGATCAGCACCGGGCTGCCGTCGTTCAGGGTCTCGATCCAGTGGGTGCCTTCGATGGCGCCGAACGGCGTGGCGGAAGCAGTGTGGTGGTCGGCGGAACGGATCTCGGACATGGGCGGTTCCCGATGGTGCAGCGTGATGCTCATTCGTGCCGGATGGACGGCCACTCGGCGCAGCCTTGCCGGATCAGTTCTACGCCGGGTCGTGCGGGTCCGAGTTGACCGCGGTCAATTTGGACAGGCGCGCAGGCATGCGGCAATCGGCCGCTGCCGTGGCGCTGTTCGCGCGCATTTGACGGGGATCAAATCACGCTGGCACCGTTCGTCGCAGGCTGCCGGCATGGGCCGGATCGAGGCCGCCGAGACACCACCTGCGGAGATTGCCGTGAACTGGAAAAACACCACTGACCGCTACGGCTCGCTGTCGATCGGCATGCACTGGCTGATGCTGCTGTTGCTGGTTGCCGTGTACGCCTGCATCGAGCTGCGCGAGTTCTACCCGCGCGGCAGCGACCTGCGCGACGGACTGAAAACCTGGCACTTCATGCTGGGCCTGAGCGTGCTCGCGCTGATCTTCGTGCGGCTGGCGATCCGCCTGGTGTCGGGCCCGATCCCGCCGATCCGGCCGGCACCGCCGGTGTGGCAGGAGCGCCTGGCCGCGCTGATGCACCTGGCGCTGTACGCCTTCCTGATCGCGATGCCGCTGCTCGGCTGGCTCACCCTCAGCGCTTCGGGCAAGCCGATCCCGTTCTTCGGACTGCAGCTGCCGGCGCTGGTGGGTGCGGACAAGGCGCTTGCCGATTCGCTGAAGGAGATCCACGAAACCATCGGCACGGTGGGCTATTACCTGGTCGGCCTGCATGCGGTGGCCGCGCTGGTGCACCACTACGTGAATCGCGACGACACCTTGCGACGCATGCTGCCAGGACGGGGCGGACAGGCCTCGTGAGGCCATGCGCCGACGCCGCCGGCCCCGGCGGCGGACGCAGCACGCGGCGAGCGTCGGCGGCCTGCGAAGTGCTCCTGCATCGCGACGGCTGCAAGGGGCCACATGCGTAACCTCAAGCGTGCATTCTGGGGGACGCTCGCCTTCCTGGTCCTGCCGTGGCTCGTCGTCGAGCCCACCATGTTCCGCTCGGGCACCTTCTTCGGCCTGCGCGATGCGATGTTGCAACTGACGGGTTTCGTGGCGATCGGGTGCATGAGCCTGGCGATGGTCCTGGCGCTGCGGCCGCGATGGCCCGAGCAGTGGCTGGGCGGCCTCGACAAGATGTACCGCATGCACAAATGGCTCGGCATCGCCGCGCTGGTCGTTGCCATCATCCATTGGCTATGGGCGCAGGCGCCGAAATGGGCGGTGGGTTGGGGCTGGCTGGAACGCCCGGCGCGTGGCATGCGGGGCAAGCCCGACAACCCGGTGGCGTCCCTGCTGTCGAGCCAGCGCGGCGCCGCGGAGAGCGTGGGCGAATGGGTTTTCTACGCCGTCGCCGTGCTGATCGTGCTGGCCCTGATCCGGCGTTTTCCGTACCACTGGTTCTACCGGACGCATCGCCTGCTTGCCGGCGGCTGGCTTGCCTTGGTCTTCCATGCGGTCGTGCTGTTGAAGTTCGGCTACTGGGCGACGCCGCTCGGCTGGCTGACTGCGGTGTTGCTCGCCTGCGGCAGCTGGGCGGCCATCGTGGTGCTGTTGCGCCGGGTGGGCACGCGCTCGCAGGTGGAGGGGAGAATCACCTTGTTGCACCATTTCGACGGGGTGAATGCGCTCGAAATCGAAACCGAGGTGCAGGGGTGGCCGGGCCACAAGCCGGGCCAGTTCGCCTTCGTCACCGCGGACCCCGCCGATGGCGCGCACCCCTACACCATTGCCTCCGGCTGGCGGAAGGAAATCCCCAGGATCACCTTCGTGGTCAAGGATCTGGGCGACCATACGCATCGCCTCCACGAGAGGCTGCGCGTGGAGCAGGCCGTGAAGGTCGAGGGTCCGTATGGGTGTTTCACGTTCGACGACGGCCGCCCGCGCCAGATCTGGGTCGGCGGCGGCATCGGCATCACCCCTTTCATCGGGCGCATGAAGCACATGGCGTGGCAGAAAGAGGATCGGGATTGGCCCGAAGGCCAGAAGATCGATCTCTTCCACAGCACCGCGGATGTCGATGAGGAAGCACTCGACCGGCTGGCGGGTGACGCCCGCTCCGCCAACGTGCGGCTGCACGTGCTGATCGACGCGCGTGACGGCTACCCGACGGGCGAGCGCATACGGGCCGCCGTGCCCGAATGGCGCGAGGCGAGCATCTGGTTCTGCGGGCCGACAGGCTTCGGCGACGCATTGAGGCGCGATCTGGCCGGGCAGGGATTTCCGGTGGAGCGGCATTTCCACCGGGAGTTTTTCGCGATGCGCTAGGTCGCCACCGCCACCGCTGTCGGTGCGATGGCGCCGGTGAACGTGCGGCGGAAGGCGGTGACCGGGACCAAGGGAAAAGGCCGCGGGGTCTCCCCCGACGGCCTTCCCCGTTGCTCCTTGCCACCGTTTCCGGTGTCGGCGCTCAGCCCTGCGCCGGCAGTACCCGCAGCAGCGGCGAGATGGCCGGTGCGCTGGCCCGCGCTTCCAGCGAGGCGATGAAGCGCCACACGAACAGCAGGGTGACCAGCAGCAGGCCCGGGTAGCCCACGCCGGCCAGCATGTAGGGCAGGGTGGGGTCGCCCGCCACGCGCACGTGCGGCAGGTTGAAGCTGAGCAGGCCGAGCGTGATGATCGTGCCGAACAGCCACATCAGCAGCAGCCAGATGCCGGCTTCGAATCCGGTCAGTGGCCGCCGCCAGCCGGTGGCCGGATGCGGGGTCGTTTCGGCGTCGACGGCAGCCTGCGGACGCATGCGCCGGCCCAGGGTGAACAGGTCGTACGCCAGCACGCCGGCGCCGGTGCTCAGCACCAGGCCGAACAGCGGCAGCATGACCTTGTAGGTGCCCATCGCGCGGTTGACGTCGCCGCCGAACCAGTCAAGCCCCAGGATGCGATAGACATAGACCTGCACCGTGCCGCCGATGGCGAACGCGAACGCCATGCCCAGCACGCCGGTGAACACCAGCCAGAAACCGAGCTTGCCCAGGCGCGGATCGAACTGCGGCACCTTGCGCAGGATCGGCGTGGCGTAATACGCCGCGGCGATGCCGAGCATGCCGAAGGTGCCGAACAGCGCCAGGTGCGCGTGCCCGGCGGTGACCCAGGTGCCGTGCGACCACACGTTGGTCAGCGCGAAGGTCATCACGAAGCCGAGGATGCCCGCGCCGACCAGCTCCAGCACGGTCGAGCCGAGCAGGAAGTAGAACGCCGGCGCGTTCTCCAGCGGGCGCTTGTTGGTGTGCGCGTCCAGGTAGATGTGCCAGAAGCAGAACACCAGCGGCAGCGGCTCCAGCGCGCTGAACAGCGAGCCCCAGAATTGCCAGAACTCCGGCGTGCCGATCCAGAAGTAGTGGTGCGCGTTGCCGATCAGTCCGGACAGCCACACCAGCGCGATGCCCCAGAACACCGCGAAGCCCACCGACTTCACGTCGGCCTTGAACATCAGCACCAGGAAGTAGCCGATCAGGCTGATGTGGATCACCTCCCACACGCCTTCCACCCAGTAGTGCACCACGAACCAGCGGAAGTATTCCTGCAGGTCCAGCCGCGCCACGTAGAACAGGCCGAACACCCACACCACCGCCAGCGCGCCGACGCCCAGGCCCAGGCCCCAGTGCACCTCGTTCCATTCGCGCACGCGCGGGAACGTGCGCAGCACCACGAAGGCCAGGATCAGGAAGCCGACCAGGATCAGCAGGCCGGCGATGCGCCCGGCTTCCAGATACTCAAGCCCCTGCTGCAGCCACGGTTGCCCCAGCCACCAGCCGGCGATGCCGCGCTCGGCCAGGAACTGGGTGAAGAAGTTCCAGACCACGATGCCGATGACCGCGTAGAACAGGAACTTGACCAGCCACGGCGCCACCAGCTCGCGCTTCGCCAGCAGTGGCGCCACGAACAGGATCGCGCCGATGAAGCCGCACACGATCCACATGATGCCCAGGTTGAGATGCTCGGCGCGGGCGACGTTGAAGTTGAGCCAGCCTTGCAGGATGGTCGGGTCGACCTGCTGCGCGGCCAGGATCATGCCGTAGATCACCTGCACCACGAACAGCACCAGCATCAGCATGAAAAAGCGCAGGCTCAGGCGTTGGGTCTGGTATTCGGTCTGCATCACTGCTTCTCCAGCGTGTGGAGGTAGGCCACGATGGCGTTGACTTCTTCGGTCTTGAGCAGGGTGTCGTAGGCCGGCATCACGCCCGGCGGATAACCGGCCACGATCTTCGCGTTTGGCTGGCGGATCGATTCGGCCAGGTAGGCATCGTCGGCGCTGACCTTGCCGCCGTCGGCCAGGCTCACGCTGGACTCATACAGGCCGCCCCAGCCTGGTCCCACCAGCTTCTTGTCGTCGCTGGCATGGCAGGCCACGCAGCCGTAATCCTTGACCAGTTGCGCGCCCAATGCGGCCGGATCGCTTGCCACCGGCGTTGTCGCCGCAGCCACCGCAGGCACGACCTGCGCCAGCGCGATTGGGCCGTGCGCCAATTGCAGGCGGCGGTCCAGCGTGCCGGCCTCGACCTTTGGTGGCCAGCCCTCGGTGTTCATCGCCGAGGTGTACTTGAGGTAGGCGATCAGCTGGCCGATCTCGTCCTTGCTCAGTGGCAGGTTCGGCATCAGCGTGGTGCCGCCGCCGCGTCGCTGGATGCGGGCCGCCGCACCGGGATATTTCTGCAGGTAGGCGTCGATGGTGTCGGTGCCGGTGTCGGCGTGCTGGTTCGGATCAAGCAGCTGGGCGCGCACCGCCGCCTCGGTCGGCCAGCCGCCGGCCGAGGGCAGGAACGCCGCCAGCCACGCCGGTCCGGCGTGCTTGTACACCTCGGTGAGGTCCGGCCCCAGATAGGCGCCGTTGCCGACCATGGTGTGGCAGCCCATGCAGTTGTAGGCCTGGAACACGCGCTTGCCGTCGTTGGCCTGGTACGGGCCGAAGCTCACCGTGTCGGGGGTGGCCTGCCCGCGCGAGGGCAGGAAGGAGAACACCGACAAGGCGATGAAGATCAGCGCCATGAGGCCCAGCAAAACCAGCGCGGCGCGGCGCCGCGGTTTTTCGCAACTGCTGTCACCCGATCCGCAGCTCATGGCCGGCTCCCCTTGTCGTCGACGGAAGGCGGCGTGGCCTGGGTGTCGTGCAGGAACAGGATGCGCAGGCTGCCGATGAACATGCAGAACACCCACACCGCCAGCACGAAGCCGACGGCGAAGTAGATCCACCACGCGAGGTGCGATTCGGGCCAGTACTCGAAATCGCGCCAGAAAGGCCAGGACAGCCAGAACGCCGCCACGCAGGCCAGCACCGAAAGCGTCAGATCCGAAATCCGCTGCGACATGCGACTCTCCCCTACGGTTCGAAGCTTGCCGGGAAGCCTCGGAAACCGCGCGTCCCTCCCCCGAGGAATCCGCGTCAGTCGCGTCGACTATAGGGATGGCGGCAGGCGGCGCTTCTGATCCAGGTCAAGCGGATGTGCACTTTCGACACGCACGGCACGAGCGGCGGACTTCACTACGGCGGGACGACGCTGCCGCCTCGCCGGTGACGGGCGGCTGCGGGCTCTTTCAGTGGCCCGGCTGGGTGACTGGCTGCAGGATCCGTCGACGCACGCGCTGTTCCTCGGCCGGGGTGATCAGGCCTTCGTCCAGCAGCTCCTGCAGCACCTCGAGCTGGCGCAGCCGTCGTTGCGGCACGGATGGCACCGGGGCCGGCGGCAGCGTCGCCGGGGCTGCCGGCGGCGCGGGCGCCCGGCTGGCCGCGGGCGTCGACGCCGACGCGATGCAGTCCAGGCGCAGGTGCAGGTCCTGCTTGAGGTCGTCCAGCGTCACCCGATGGGTCAACGGCTCGCAGCCGGCGTGGCGCAGGGTGATCATGCCGTAGCGTTCGGCGCGGGCGTCCGGGTAGCTGTTCGGGTAGATGTCGCGCTCGGTGATCGTCAGCGGCGTGACGCCGGCCTTGCCGCCGATCAGCTCGACCGCCGCGCCCGACGGCGTCGATTCGACGCGAAGGGTGCCCACCTGCAACGCCTGCGCCTGCGCGTTGCCGGCGGCGGCCAGCACCAGCATCAGCACCGCGAGGTGCACGGATGACCGCGTGGGGAAGCGACGGGAGCGCACGTCAGAACGCCGTGTCGAAGCCGAACAGGATGTAGTTCTCGCTGCTCAGGTGGCCGGTGAAGTAGGGGCCGGTGGGCCGGGTTCGGTTCTGGAAATCGACGTTGAGCTCGATGATGCCCTTGACGTTGCGCATGAAGTAATACGACGCGGTCAGGCTCAGGCTGTTGATGTCGATGCCTTCGAAGATGGTGTTGGTATGCGCCAGGTCGCCGGCGCTGGCGCGGTTGTACAGCGCGGAGAACGCCCAGCGGTCATCGGGGATCCAGTCCACGCCGGCGAAGCCGCCGCTCCAGCGGTAGTTGCGCGTCGGGTCGGCATCGAGGAAGCCGTCCCAGTCGTTCCACAGGTATTGCGTGTACCAGTGGGTGTTGGCGCCGATGTCGCCGGACGCGTCCAGGCCGACGACGCGCTTGTCGGTGTTGCGCCGGCTCTTGTCCATGCCGGCCGGACCGGCGGCGCCGCGCTGCTTGCCCGCGGCGCCGAAGACGCCCACCGCCACCGGGCCGATGTCGGTGCCGATGTGGGCGAAGGTGGTCTTGGAACTGTCGCTGTCGAACATCCGGTCCGGCCGCGAATAGCCGGTGCCGTTGATCTTGAAATTGTCGGTGATGCCGTTGCCGTTGGTGAAGCCGAGGTCGATCCCGAAGCGTCCGATGTCGCGGTCGAACAGCACGCCGCGATCGTAGGTGACGCCGGCCATGCGGTAGACCATGTAATCCTGGAACGGCAGGCGGATCTCGCGCGGGAACATCGAGTCGGACAGCGAGAACTGGCCGAGCATCATGCCGATGCCGCTGCCGAAGATGTCGGCATGGCGGAACCAGGCGTCCTCCACCAGGATTTCGCCGTTGCCGCCCTTCTCCCCCATGATCGCGTAGAAGTAATAGGTGATGTTCTTGCTCAGCGGCGCGCTGGACAGCAGCTTGAGCAGGTACGGCGACTGGAAGTCGGTCGCGGCGGATTGGCGGGCGCCGCTGATCGGGTCGATCGCCTGGCCCTGGCGGCCCTGCAGATAGGCCTGGGCGCGGATGGCAAGCGGCACGTGGTCGGGCAGCCCGAGCCGATCGTCGTTGAGCTGGGCGGAGGTTTCCATCCAGTTCGGCAGACGCATGTTGTTCTTGGCGAAGATCTCGCCGAACTTGTTGAGGCGCGGGAAGGCGGAGTGGCAGGCGACGCAGCTGAGGCTGTAGCGGCGCGCGAACTCGGGCATGGCCGAGGCATTCTGCGTTGGCAGGATCGCCAGCCACGCACCCAGCAGCAGCCACGGCACGGCGCGCCACAGGGACCGGGTCGCACGCGCGCGCTCGGTGCCGCTGCCGGGCGACGGGAGCACCATGGCATGGAGGTCGTGGCGCGCAGGGAAGCACGGAAGATGGATCCGCTTCATCATGATTTGCTCTCGACGTGAGACGGCCGCCTTCCCTTGGGGCGACAGGCGGCGGACCCAGTCTGCGCACCTGCGGCCAGCGTCTCTTTGACCAGCGTCAACTGCGCGGCGTGTCGTGTTTCGTTCGGTTGTCCGGCCGCCGGCGGCTTCAGTCGAGCTTGATCGGCTCGTGCAGGCCAGGCAGCTGGCAGGCGATGCCGCGCCCGGCCAGCACCTCCTGCATCACGCGCATGCCGCGGCCGTATTCGCCGTGTACCAGGAATACCTTGCGCCGCGGCGCGTCGCCCAGCCAGGCCAGCAGCGAGGGCCGGTCGGCGTGCGCGGAGAAGCCGTTGATGGTCCACACCTGCGCGCGTACCGGGATCTCCTCGTTGAACACGCGCACGCTGGGCGCCCCGTCGATGATCCGCCGCGCCAGCGTGCCTTCCGCCGCATAGCCGACGAACACCACGCTGCAGCGCTCGCGCCACAGGTTGTGCTTGAGGTGGTGGCGCACGCGACCACCGTTGCACATGCCCGAGCCGGCCAGGATGATCGCGCCGCCGTCGACGTTGTTGATCGCCATCGACTCGGCCGTCTCGCGGGTGAAGTGCAGGCCGGGCATGGCGAACGGGTCGCCGTGCCGCAGCTCGGCGAGGAAGCCGTCGTCGAAGCATTCCGGGTGGCGACGGAAGATTTCGGTGGCGGAGATCGCCATCGGCGAATCCAGGAACACCCGCACGTGCGGCGGGATCGCGCCGTCGGCGATGCCGCGGTGCAGGTAGTAGAGAATTTCCTGGGTGCGCTCCAGCGCAAAGGTGGGGATCACCACGTTGCCGCGCCGGTTCACCGTGTCGCGGATGGCCTGGTACATCTCGTCCACCGAGTCCGGCACCGAGCGGTGCGGACGGTCGCCGTAGGTGCTTTCCATCACCACGTAGTCGGCTGGTGGGGCGGGCGTCGGGTCGCGCAGCAGCGGGCGACCCGGGTTGCCGAGGTCGCCGGAAAACAGCATGCGCCGTTGCTTCTCGCCGTCGTCGATCTGCAGCAGGATCGAGGCCGAGCCGAGGATGTGGCCGGCATCGAGAAAGCGGGCGCGGATGCCATCGGTGACCTGCACGGTTTCGTCGTAGCCGACATCCGGGCCGAAGAAGTCCAGCGCGTGCAGCGCGTCGTCCAGGGTGTACAGCGGCGGCGCCACCGTCTCGCCGCGTCGGTTGTTGCGTTGCGCGCGGCGCGCGTCCTCTTCCTGCAGGCCGGCGGAATCGAGCATCACCACCCGCGCCAGTTCGCGGGTGGCGGCGGTGGTGACGATGCGGCCGCGAAAGCCCCGGCACACCAGCAGCGGAATCCGCCCGCAATGGTCCAGGTGCGCGTGGGTCAGCAGCAGCACGTCGATGCTGGCCGGGTCGAAGCCGAACGGTTCGGCATTGGCCCGCTCGACCTCTTCGCTGCCCTGGAACATGCCGCAGTCGATCAGCACGCGGCGATCGTTGCAGGTGATCAGGTGGCAGGAGCCGGTGACCTGCTTGGCGGCACCGTGGCAGCTGTAAATGAACATCATTTCCTCGACGGCGCAGGCGGCTGGCGCAGACTCTGGCAGGACGCGCCGGTCGCCGGCTTGATCGTCGTCAAGTCGGGGCACCGGCCGACTGTGCCATGGTGGGCCTGGTGCCGTCGTACTGCCGAAACCACGGCAGGCTCGCCGGAGCATGAGGGTGGCGATGATCACCGTGCCGTTCCATCACGATCTCGGCGCCGTGCGCGGGTTCCTGCGTTTCTCGCGTGCAGCTGCGTTGCTGGACTGCGCGACGGCGCTGGTCGTGCTCGCCGGCTGGTGGTCGCAGCGTCCGCTGCTGACCACGATGTGGCCGGGACAGCCGGCGATGAGCGCGACTGCGGCGGTCGGATTCGTGTTGTGCGGAGGCTCGCTGCTGCTCAGCCACCATCCGGTGCCGTCGTGGTCCGGCATGGGCCGCTGGCTGTCGTTGGGCGTGCTGGCGCTCGGCGCGGCGACGCTGGCGGAGCATCTGTGGCTGGTTGACTTGCGCATTGATCGCCTGCTTGGCGAGCTGTCGGCCTACGACTCCGGACGCTGGCCCGGGCGCATGGCCGAACCGGTTGCGGCGGGCTTCGTGCTGCTCGGTGCGCTGGGCCTGCTGCCGGCGCGACGCTGGCCGCGCCTGCGCGACGCGCTGGCCCTGGTCGCGTTGGTCATCGCGATGAGCGGGCTGGCCTCCTATGGCATTGCGCTGGCCGGCAAGGGCGCCACGCCGTTCGGGCGCATGCCGCTGCACTCCACTTTGTTGCTGCTGCTGGCGACGCTCGGCTGGCTGTGCGCCTCGCCCACGCTCGGGCTGACCCGCGTGGCCACCGCCGACACGCTGGGCGGCGCCTTGGCGCGGCGGCTGCTGCTGCCGGCCTTGCTGCTGCCGGCGGTGTTCGCGTTCGTGTTCGAGTTGCTGCAGTCCTGGCTGGGCCTGCCCGAAGCGCTGGCCTTCGTGTTCGTGGCCCTGTTCAGCGGCGGCGCGGTGGCCGGGCTGGTGTGGTGGGTGGCCAACCTGTTCGACAAGCTGGAACGCCAGCGCCGCGAAAGCATCGCGTTGCGCAACGATGCCGGCACCGACATCCTCACCGGGCTGCCCAACCGGCGCGCGCTCGACGAGGCGCTGGCCGGCCTGCTGCGCGGGCAGCGCGAGCACGACACGACGTTCTCGCTGCTGATGCTCGATCTGGACCGCTTCAAGACCTTCAACGACGACTTCGGCCACCTGGCCGGCGACCAGGTGCTGCGCATCACCGGCCACCTGCTGCGCGCGGCGCTGCGCCCGGCGGACATGGCCGCGCGCTACGGCGGCGAGGAGTTCGTGCTGCTGTTGCCGGGTACCGACTTGAGCGGCGCCGGCGAAGTGGCGGCGCGCCTGCTCGACGCATTCCGCGGTTTCGCCTGGCCGCGGTGCACGGTCACGGTGAGCATCGGCATGGCGCAGGCGGTCCCCGGCGATGCCGCGGAGGACCTGATCCGGCGCGCCGACGGCTCGCTGTACGACGCCAAGCGCGGGGGACGCGACCGTGCGGTGGCGGCGATCGCGCCGCCCGAGGTGTTGCGCCCGGGAGCCTTCCCGCGCGCCGTTTCGGGTTCTTAAGACCCACATAAGCCGTCCCGGTTGCAATGCCGTCCAAGGCA
This sequence comes from Rhodanobacter sp. UC4443_H10, assembly GCF_052978325.1. Taxonomy (NCBI): domain Bacteria; kingdom Pseudomonadati; phylum Pseudomonadota; class Gammaproteobacteria; order Lysobacterales; family Rhodanobacteraceae; genus Rhodanobacter; species Rhodanobacter sp. UC4443_H10. Next base: position 3,393,425 of record NZ_CM129668.1, read on the forward strand.
ATCCTGCCGATACCGGAGACGCACCATGAAACGCATCGTCATCGCCCCGTTGTTCCTCGCCGCCGCCGTCCTGTCGGCGTCCGCCTTCGCCGCACCGCAATGCACCAGCGCACCGCGTGCGCAGTGGCTGACCGAAGCGGCGATGAAGCAGAAGGTGCTCGACCAGGGCTACACCATCAAGGTGTTCCAGGTCTCGGGCAATTGTTACGAGATCTACGGCAAGGACAAGGCCGGCAAGAACGTGGAGATCTACTTCGACCCCACCGACGGCCGCATCGTCAAGAAGAAGGGCGGTTGATCGTCACCTGACCCCTAGCGAGGACAAGCCATGAACGCGATGGTCAAAGTGTGGGACCCGCTGGTCCGCCTGTTTCACTGGTCGCTGGCGGGCTTGTTCCTCGCCAACTTTTTCACCGAGGACGGCGAGCTGGTCCACCGCGGGATCGGCTACGCCGTGCTGGCCCTGCTCGCGGTGCGTTTCGTGTGGGGCTGGGTCGGCACGCGGCACGCGCGCTTCGCCGACTGGGTGCCCGGCCCGCGCCGGCTGCGCGATTACCTGCGCGAGCGCCTGGCCGGGCGCTCGCGGCGGCAGCTCGGGCACAATCCGGCGGCCGCCGTGATGATCCTGGCCCTGCTCGTTGGCGTGCTGCTGGTCGGCGTCACCGGCTGGCTGCAGACCACCGACCGATTCTTCGGTGAGGGCTGGCTGGAGGAGCTGCACGAAGCGCTGGCCTACGGCGTGCTGGGACTGGTCGTGCTGCACGTGCTGGCCGCGGTGGGCGAGAGCGTGCATTACGGCGAGAACCTGGTCGCCGCCATGATCCACGGCCGCAAGCGCGCGCTGGGGCAGGATGCCGCAGCCGGCGAAAAGACGGCGCCAATTGCTGCAAGTCAAGTGAGCGGCCCGATCGCGCGACAAGAATGAGGCCATGCGCATCCTGCTAGCCGAAGACGACCGGGCACTGGGGCAGGCGCTGGCCGACGGCCTGCGCCAGCTCGGCTATGCGGTGGACTGGATCACCGACGGCAACCAGGCCGCCGCGGCGCTGGCCGACACGAGCTACGCCGCGGCGGTGCTGGACTGGAACCTGCCGCGCAGCAGCGGCCCGGCGATCATCGCCGGCATGCGCCGCCGCCAGGACGCCACCCCGGTGCTGCTGCTGACCGCGCGCGACGAACTGGCCGACCGCGTCGCCGGGCTGGATGCCGGCGCCGACGATTACGTGGTCAAGCCGGTGCATCTGGACGAACTGGCCGCCCGCCTGCGCGCCTTGCTGCGGCGGGCCGACGGCCAGGTCGAGCCGGCGATCCGCGTGGGCGCGCTGGAAGTCACCCCGGCCGCGCGCAGCGCCACGCTTGCCGACGCGCCGCTGGAGCTGACCGCCCGCGAGTACGCGTTGCTGGAAATGCTGGTGCGCCATCCCGGGCGGGCGTATTCCCGCGAGCAACTGGAAGACGCGCTGTACGGCTGGGACCGCGAAGTGGCCAGCAACGCGGTGGAAGTGCACATCCATCACCTGCGCCACAAGCTGGGACCGGGCTGGATTCGAACCCTGCGCGGCATCGGCTATGCCATCAACCCGCCCGGCGGGGTCGCCGCGTGATCCGCCCCTCGCTCAACCGGCGGCTGGTGCTGCGGCTGCTGGCCGGCATCGTGCTGGTGTGGTGCGCCGCCGCCGGCTGGTTGGCCTGGCGCAGCCTGCACGAGGTCGATGAGATCTTCGACCAGATGCTGGTGCGCACCGCCGCCAGCGTGTTTGCGGTGATGCCCGACGACGTCGCCCGCGTCGGCGCGGTGCGCCTGCCGGACAAGCCGCTGCTCGACTCGGACGACACCGCCCAGCGCCCGGCCATCGTGCTGCGCGATGCGCGCGGCGAACTGCTGGTCGAGAGCGCCGAGCTGCCGCTGCTGCGTTTCGATCCGGGCGACGCGCATTTCCATTCGGTCGTGCACGACGACCGACGCTGGCGGGTATTCCAGCGCTGGGATGCGCAGCATCGGTACTGGGTCCAGGTCGGCGCGCCGCTGGACGAGCGCGACGAGCTGCTGCGCAAGCTGCTGGCGCCGGCGCTGCTGGCCTTGCTCGCGCTGCTGGTGCTGGTGCCGCCGATCGTGTTCGCCGGTTTGCGCAGCGGGCTGAAACCGCTGCGCCAGCTGGCGCGCGGCCTGTCCGCCGGCGCCGATCCGGGCGCCGCCTCGCTCACCGACGCGCGGGTGCCGATCGAGCTGGCGCCCTTCACCGAGGCGATCGACAAGCTGGTCGATCGCCTGCGGCTCAGCCTGGAACACGAACGCCGCTTCACCGCGGACGCCGCGCACGAACTGCGCCACCCGCTGGCGGCGCTGCGGCTGGAGCTGGACCTGGCCGGGCGCGGCGACGATGTGCCCGCGCGCACGCAGCACCTGCAGCGCGCGCAGGAGGCGCTGGACCGCATGCAGCGACTGGTGGCCCAGCTCCTGATGCTGGCGCGGGTCGAGAAACTGGCCGAGCTGGACGACGCCGGCCCGCTGCGTCTGGCGAGCGTGGCCGAAGCGGCCTTGCGTGACGCCAGCGAGCGCGCGGCGGCGCGTTCCATCGAGCTGTCGCTGGACCACGACGGCAACGACTTCGTGCTGGGCAGCCGCAGCCTGCTCGACATCCTGGTGCAGAACCTGCTCGACAACGCGCTGCGCCACGCGCCCGAGCACGGCCAGGTGAACGTGCGCGTCGGCGGCCGCGACGAGCAGGTGACGCTGGAGGTGAACGACAACGGCGGCGGCTTCGCGGACGCCGCCGTGGCACGACTGGGCGAGCGTTTCCACCGCCCCGAAGGCAGCATCGGCGAGGGCAGCGGCCTGGGGCTGTCGATCGCCTGGGCGATCGCCCGCCTGCACCACGGCGAGCTGGCCTTCGGCCGCTCCGCGCTGGGCGGCGCGCAGGTCAGTTTCAGCCTGCCGCGCGTGGCAACCGACGCGGCGCATGCGCCCGGCTACGTTTGACCCATCGGCCGTCTCATTCCGGAGAACTCCCATGACCGAACCCGCTGGCAAGCTGAGCTTCCACGTCATTGCCCATCGTCTCGATGCCCACGGCAGCGTCGCCCGCTGCAAGAGCGCCGAGCTGTCGCTGGACACGGCTCTGTCCGGTCGCCTCGATGCGTTCAATCCCGCCGAACTGCTGCTGGCCGCCCTGTCGGCCTGCATGATCAAGAGCATCGAGCGGGTCACGCCGATACTGAAGTTCCAGTGGCGCGGGGTCGAGGTGCGCGTGCACGGCGTGCGCCAGGAGGTGCCGCCACGGCTGGAATCGATCGACTACGAGATCCTGGTGGACAGCGACGAGAGCGAGCAGCGGCTGGCCCTGCTGCACGACAACGTGCGCAAGTTCGGCACGGTGTTCAACACGGTCGCGCCGGGCACCCGCCTTTCCGGTGTGCTGCGGCGCGCGGGCTGACCCAGGACCGATCTTCGACGTGCGGTCCGGAAGCGCCTTCGCGGCACCGTCGCGACCAGTGCCAACTGGCAATCTTCCTTCGCGACGCGCCTTCATTTCCCCCAGGTGACGAACATCACCACGGCCGCCGTCGCCATGGCTGCGGTAGCCAACCAGCCGAAAATCCTGAGCGGCCACGGCATGGTGAATTTGCCCATGACCTTGCGCCGCGAGCCCATCAGCATCATCACGACCATCAACGGCACGGCGGTCACGCCGTTGATCACCGCGCTCCAGTACAAGGCCTTGATCGGGTCCAGCGGCGTCAGGTTCAGCGCGATGCCGGCCAGGCTGGCGACGATCAGCACGCCGTAGAAAAACCTGGCGTTTTGCGGCTTGTACTCCAGCCCGCTGCGCTGGCCGAACGCGCCGGCGGCGGCATAGGCGGTGGCGCCGGCCAGCACCGGTACGGCGAGCAGGCCGGTGCCGATGATGCCGGCGGCAAACAGCGCGAATGCCATGTCGCCGGCCAGCGGTCGCAGTGCCGCGGCCGCTTCGGCCGAGGTCTGGATGTCGACCTTGCCATGCGCGTGCAGCACGACCGCGGCGGCAAGAATGATGAAGAAGGAGATCATGTTGGAGAAGATCATGCCGACCGTGGTGTCGATGCCGATGCGACGCAGGGCGCTCGGTGCCTGCTTCGGCGCGCGGCGCAAGGGCTTGCGGCGCTTGCTCGACTCCATTTCCTCGACCTCTTGTGCTGCCTGCCAGCAGAACAGATAGGGGCTGATGGTGGTGCCGAGCAGCGCGACCAGGCCTACGGCGTACGACGCGTTCCACGTGATGGGCGGCAGCACCAGGCTCTTGAGCACGGCCAGCCACGGCACGTCGATCACCAGCACGGTGGCCACGTAGGCAAACAGGCTGAGGGTGAGCAGCTTGAGGATCGGGGCATAGCGGGTGAACGGGATGAACACCTGCAGCACCAGCGACAACAGGGCGAAACCTGCGGCATAGATCAGCGCCGGCCCGCCAATGAGCAGTTTCAGCGCGGCACCCATCGCGCCGATGTCGGCCGCCAGGTTGATCACGTTGGCGATCACCAGCGAGGCGGTCAGCGCGTAGACCAGCGGATGCGGGTAGTACTTGCGCATGCCGTCCATCAGGCCGTGGCCGGTGACGCGGCCGATGCCGGCGCTGACCGCTTGTATCGCGATCATCAACGGCATGGTCACCAGGATGCACCACAGCATGCCGTAACCGAACGCGGCGCCTACCTGCGAGTAGGTGGCAATGCCGCTGGGGTCGTCGTCTGCCGCACCCGTGACCAGGCCCGCACTCAGATTGGCCCACAGCGGTTTTTCGGTGCCGCCGTCCTCGGTGTTCCTGCGGCCGGATGGCACCGTGGCCGTGCCGGCGGGCGTCTTCTTCATGCGTGGCTTCCGGTGAGCCAGCGGGGCGTTGGGGGTGGCTGATCGCGCAGGCCGACGACGTACTGTACGCGTGTATCGATGGCCGATGGGGGTTCGGGAAACCCGCATGCGGGTGGTGCCACCGAGGGTCGCCTCGGCGCCCGTGAGGTCACGGCAGGAGCGCCGTGGGAGGCGTCGCCTGCTGCCGTGTCGCGGGTCAGCGCGGCACGCGCGCGCTGGTGCGCATCGAGCGACGCAGCAGTTCCAGCCAGGCGACGGCGGCGGCCAGCATCCCGGCGACGGTGAGCAGCATCGCTGCGTTCGGTATCGCCAACCCCATCACGTCGCGGAAGAACGGCACGCCGATCACGATCGCCAGCATCAGCGCCACGCCGCCGAACATGCGCACCAGCCAGGGATTCTTCGCCGGTGTGCGGACCAGTGCCGGGCGGGACGCGTCGCGGTTGGCCAGGGTCAGCAGGAACAGGCCCAGCACCAGCGCGATGAACACCGCGCCGCGGCTTTGCGCGGCGTCGAGGCCCTGGCCGAGCAGCGCGCCGTAGCCGAGCAGCAGGATGCCGGCGAAGCCGAGTCCCTGGATCACCGCGTAGCGCAGGTTGGCAACGGCGAACGGGGAGTCCGACGGTGCGCGCGGCGGTCGTCGCATGATGTCGTCGGCGGCGGGCTCGGCCTCGTACACCACCGAGCAGGCCGGGTCGATCAGCAGTTCCAGCAGCACGATGTGCACCGGCATCAGCAACACCGGCCAGTGCAGCAGGGTCGGCACCAGCGCCAGCGCGATGATCGGCATGTGCACGGCGAACACGAAGCGGGTGGCCTTGGTGATGTTGTCGTAGATGCGCCGGCCCTGGCGGATCGCGCCGACGATGCTGGCGAAGCTGTCGTCCAGCAGCACCAGCGCGGCCGCCTCGCGCGCCACGTCGGTGCCGCGCTCGCCCATCGCGATGCCGACGTCGGCGGCCTTCAGCGCGGGCGCGTCGTTGACGCCGTCGCCGGTCATCGCCACCACCTCGCCGCCTTCGCGCAGCAGCTGCACCAGGCGCAGTTTCTGCTCCGGCTTGAGCCGCGCGCACAGGTCGACGCGATGCAGGCGTTCGCGCAACGCGGCGTCGTCCAGTGCAGCCATTTCCACGCCGGTGACGACCTCGGCGCGCTCGCTCAAGCCCACCTCGCGCGCGATCGCCCGCGCGGTGGCCGGGTGGTCGCCGGTCATCATGATGATGCGGATGCCGGCGCTGCGGCATTCGGCGATCGCCGCCGGCACTTCCGGCCGTGGCGGGTCGACGAAGCCGAGCAGGCCGAGGAAGCGGAAATCGAAGTCGTGCTGGCTTTGCGGCCACGCTTCGCCGTGCCACTCGCCGCGGGCCACGCCGAGCACGCGCAGGCCGCGCTCGGCCATCCCCTCGACCTGGTGCAGGATGGCCGCCGCGTCAGTGGCGGCCAGATGGCACAGGTCGATCACCGCTTCCGGCGCGCCCTTGGTCGCCAGCAGGTGCGTGCCGCGCGCGTCGCCGCGGAACACATGAGTCATCGCCAGGATCTCCGGCGACAGCGCGTACTCGAATTCCGGCGCCCACTCGGCGTGCACGTGCTCGGTATCGGTGAGCCAGTGCAGCCCGAACTGCTGGATCGCCTTCTCCATCGGGTCGAACGGGTCGGCCGGCGTCGCCAGCATGGCGAACTCGACCAGCGCATGAAACGGCTCGGGCAGCTCGTGCGCGTCCTGGTCGTGCGTGCTGCCGTCGACCAGGCGCAGTTCGGCGACCTGCATGCGGTTCTGGGTCAGCGTGCCGGTCTTGTCCACCGCCAGCACCGAGATCGCGCCCAGCGCTTCCACCGCGGGCACGCGGCGCGTCAGCACCTTGTGCCTGGAGAACCGCCACGCGCCCAGCGCCAGGAACACGGTGAGGATCACCGGGATCTCTTCCGGCAGGATCGCCATGGTCAGCGCGATGCCGGCGAGCACGCTCTGGAGCAGGCCGTGGCCGTCCCACAGCCAGCCGAGCAACGCGTACGCCGCGGCCAGCAGCAGGCCGCCGACGGTGAGGTTGCGGATCAGCCGGCGCGAGGCCTGTTGCAGGCCGGACACCGGTTCGACGGTGTCGGCCAGCGCCTGACCGATGCGGCCGACTGCGGTGGCACTGGCGATGGCGCGGACCTCGGCGACGCCGACGCCCTTGGTCGCCACGGTGCTGGCGAACAGCTGGCCGGTATCCTCGCCGGGGAGCTTGGTGACCGGCACCGCCTCGCCGGTGAGCAGCGATTCGTTGACGTCGAGATGGCCGTCCAGCAGCACCGCGTCGGCGGCGATGCGATCGCCCTCGTGCAGCACCAGCAAGTCGCCTACCACCACTTCGCGGCCGGGAATGCGCTTTTCCTCGCCGCCGCGGATCACCAGCGCGCGCGGCGCGGACAGCTCGCGCAACGACTCCAGCGCCCGCTGGGTCTTGCGCTCCTGCGCCAGCGTGATGCCGATCACCACGAACACGAACGACAGCAGGAACGCCGCCTCGGCGCGGTCGCCCAACGCCAGATACAGGCCGCCGGCAACCAGCAGCATCAGGAACATCGGCTCGGTCAGCACGCCGCCGACGATCGCGAGCATGCTCCTGGGGGCGCTGCCCGGCAGCAGGTTCGGGCCGTGTGCCGCCAATCGGCGCGCCGCCTCGGCCGGGTCGAGGCCGCTGCGGGCGGGCGGCGCTGTCTTCCCGTTCACGCCGCGGCCCGCCGGCCGTTGCTCAACGGCAAACCAGCACCGGCACGTCGCCGTTCAAGATCACCTTGTGCGTCTCGCTGCCCAGCAACAGCCGGTCGAAGCCGCGCCAGCCGTGCGAGGCCATCACGATCAGGTCGCACTGCTGCTTGCGCGCGGCGCCGACGATGGCCGAGTAGGGACGCGCATCGATTTCGTGGCTGCCTTCGCAGGCAACGCCGGCGGCTTTCGCGCGCTGGCGCACGTCGGCCAGGTAGCGTTCGGCATTGGCGATGGCTTCGCGGGTGTAGCCCGGTTCGTTGGCCACGACGAACTCGGCGAAGTAGACCGAGGCAGGGAACGGCGCGATGACGTGGAACGCGTACACGCGAGCGCCCAGCCTGGCGGCCAGTTCGATGCCGGTGTCGACCGCGCGCAGCGACAGCTCGGAGCCGTCGGTGGGCAGCAAAATGTGCTTGAACATGGTGGATTCCTCCAGCGGGGGATGGTCAGCGGCAGGTGTAGCCGCCATCGATGACCAGCTCGCTGCCGGTCACGAATTTCGCTTCCTCGGACGCGAGATAGACTACGCCCCAGGCGATGTCGTCGGGCTCGCCCATGTGGCCCAGCGGGTGCAGTGCGCCGACCTCGCGCCGGTGCGCGGCGGGGTCGCCGCCCATCGAGGCGATATGCTGTTCCACCATCGGCGTCCAGATGAAACCGGGGTGGATCGAGTTGACGCGGATGCGATCGGGCGCATACAGCACCGCGTCGGTCTTGCTCATCAGCCGCACCGCACCTTTGGACGCGTGGTAGGGCGGTGAATCCGGCGCGCCGACCAGGCCGTAGATCGACGACAGGTTGATGATGCTGCCGCCGCCGGCCGCGCGCAGCGGCGCGATCGCGTGCTTGATGCAGAAGAACACGCCCTTCACGTTGATCGCCTGCACCCGGTCCCACTCGGCTTCGGTGATTTCGTGGGTCGGCTTGTTCGCGCCGGCGATGCCGGCGTTGTTGACCAGGACGTCCAGACGTCCAAACGCGGCGACCGTGCCGGCTATCGCCGCGGCCACCTCGGCCTCTACCGCCACGTCGGCGTGGAAATAGCGCGCGCCCTCGCCGAGTTCCGCGGCCAGCTGCTGGCCCGGTCCGTCGTGCATGTCGACCAGCGCCACTTTCGCGCCGGCTTCCAGCAGCCGGCGCGCGCAGGCGGCGCCGATGCCCACGGCGGCGCCGGTCACCAGTGCCACCTTGCCGCTCAGTCTGCCCATCGCCGTGTCTCCCGTGAAATATGGAAGCCAGCATGGGCCGGCTGCGGGTGGCCGGTGTTGACCATGGTCAAATCGGCCCGGCGGTGCCTGCGGCGGATTGGCGCGGCGTCAGGCGGAGGCTGCCCGGCGCAGCGGTGCGCAGCCGGTCTCGATGCTGTGGCGCAGCGACGCTTCGCTGTGCGAGCGGTCGATGCCATGCGCGGTCAACCAGTGCGGGTCGAACAGGGTTTCGGCGTAGCGCTCGCCGCGATCGCACAGGAGGCTGACGATGCTGCCGCGCTGGCCTTCGGCGCGCATCGTGGCCGCCAGGGTCAGGCAGGCGACGAAGTTGGTGCCCGAGGAGCCGCCGTAGCGATGCCCGAACAGCTCGCCGAGCAGCCACGCGCCGGCGATGGAGGCTTCGTCCGGCACGCCGATCACGTGGTCCACCACTTCGAACACGAAGCCCGGCTCGACCCGCGGCCGGCCGATGCCTTCGATCAGGGTGGGGCGGCTGGCCACGGCGCTGCGGTCGTTGTTTTGCCAGCCGCACACGAAACCGCTGCCGACGGGGTCGGCGATGCACAGCCGGGTGTGCAGGCGGCGATAGCGCAGGTAGCGGCCGATGGTGGCCGAGGTGCCGCCGGTGCCGGCACCGCAGACGATCCAGTGCGGCTCGGGCGAGCGCTCACGGGCGAGCTGGCCAATGATCGACTCGGCGATGTTGTTGTTGCCGCGCCAGTCGGTGGCGCGCTCGGCCAGGCCGAACTGATCCAGGTGACAGGCGCCGCGCGCCGCGTGCTCGGCGGCGCGCGCATGCACCTTGGCGGGGTCGTCCACCAGGTCGACCTCGCCGCCCAGCGCCTGCACGTCGCGGATTTTCCCCGGCGCGGTGCACGCCGGCATCACCGCGACGAAACGCAGGCCGAGCAGGCGCGCGAACCAGGCCTCGGAGATCGCGGTGCTGCCGGAGGAGGCATCGACCACGGTCTGGTCCGGGCCGAGCCGGCCGTTGCACAACGCGTACAGGTACAGCGAGCGCGCCAGCCGGTGCTTGAGGCTGCCGCTGGGATGGCTCGCCTCGTCCTTGAAGTAGAAGTCGATGCCGTGGAAGCCGGGGAAGTTGAGTTTCAGCAGGTGCGTATCGGCCGAGCGCGCGGCTTCCTGGGCCAGGCACTCGAGCGCTTCGTGGACCCAACGCCGCCCGGCGTGGCGCAACGGATGGATGAGGGGGGCGACACTGTTCACGCGGAGCCTCGACTTGCCACGGGTGGCGAAAGAACGCGAATGCCGGCAATCGGCAGGGGACATGCTCGCGGCGGCGCGCGGCGGCGGCCCTGATGCAGGTCAACCGCGATGGCGGCGACGCGGGGCGGATTGTCACAGACCGTGCAGCGGCTGCGCCGCCGGTACCGGTTGATGCAGGTCATGGCCGGCGCCGCTTGGGCGGCGGATGCTGGGCGTTGGTTTTTTCTCATGGCCAACGCGCATGCTTGCCTGGTATCCGTGGATCGTTCTGCTGCACCTGGCCTGCGCCATCGTGTTCGTCGGTGCGGTGGCGTTCGAGGTGATCGTGGTGGAGTCGCTGCACAAGCACTTCGACATCGTCACCATGCAGCGCATCGAGCAGGCGGTGATGGCGCGGGTGCGGCGCTACATGCCGGTGGTGGTAGTGCTGCTGTTCGCCAGCGGCTTCATGCTGTTCGACATCCGCTGCGACGGCTTTGCCTGCATCGGCTCGCGCTTCGGCAACTGGCTGCTGCTCAAGGTGGTACTGGCGTTTGGCGTACTGGGCGTGTTCGTCAACGCGATGTGGGCGATGCGCCACGGCAAAATGGACGTCTGCCGGTTCAAGCACACCCACCGCATCGTGCTGGCGCTGATGGTCGGCATCGTGTTTCTGGCCAAGACCATGTTCTACTTGTAGCCTTTCACAAAGCAGGAGTCGCACCATGTCCACAGTTACCCTCCACGGCAAGCCGGTTCGCGTCGACGGCAGCTTTCCCGCGGTCGGCGCGGCCGCACCGGCGTTTTCGCTGGTGGCGGGCGACCTTTCCGACGCCGGGCTGTCGCGTTTCGCCGGCAAGCGCAAGGTGCTCAACATCTTCCCCAGCGTCGACACGCCGACCTGCGCGGCCTCGGTGCGCCACTTCAACGAGGCCGCGGGCAAGCTCGACAACACCGTGGTGCTGTGCATTTCCGCCGACCTGCCGTTTGCGCAGAAGCGGTTTTGCGGCGCGGAAGGGCTGGACCAGGTGGTCAACCTGTCGATGATGCGCGGCCGCGCATTCCTCGCCGATTACGGCGTGGCGATCGCCGACGGCCCGCTGGCCGGCCTTGCCGCCCGGGCAGTGGTGGTGCTGGACGAGCACGACAAGGTGCTGCACACCGAGCTGGTGGGCGAGATCGGCGACGAGCCGGATTACGCCGCCGCGCTGAAAGCGCTGGGCTGAGCAGAGCCTTCGATTGCCCCGTGCGCGCAGGGCGGGCAATGCCCGCCCTGCGCTACTGCAATGGCCTTGCGCGAATCGGGGTGTGGCCGATCAGCGATGGATACCGATCACAGGCACGCCGAACGGCTTCGCTTCGGGGTGCAGGCCCAGGCCGTACTTCAGGCTGCGGCCGATGCGCTGGGCGTACTCCAGCATGTGCTCGGCGTGGACCGGATCGAGTTCCTCGCCGCAGGTTTCACGCCACAGTGCCAGCCAGCGATCGAAATGCTCGGCGCGGATCGGGTGCGGGCGGTGTGCTGCCATCGGGTTGCCGCGATAGCTGCCCGCACGCAGCGCCACCGAACACCAGAACGAGGTCAGCAGGCGCTTGTGCTCGTCCCAGTCGTGCACGGCTGCATTGAACACCGGGCCGATCTCCGGATCGCGCCGCACCTTCTCGTAGAAGTGGTCGACCAGCGTGGCGATGGCGGTTTCGTTGAAGGGCTCGGCTGGGTTCATGTCGGGGCAGGGTGCACGAAACGGACGCGTGACGCAGAAAAGGCGCACCCGGCCATCTCGGCCGGGCGCGCTGCCGTTGCGGCAAAGCTTACTTGCCGAGGCTCAGCGTGCCCTTCATCAGGGCGGCATGGCCGGGGAAGGTGCAGAAGAACGCGTACTGCTCGCCGGCCTTGAGCTTGGCCACGTTGATCGTGGCGGTGTCGCTCTCGCCGGCGCCGATCAGCTTGGTGTGGGCGATGATGCGGCTGTCACCGGGCTTCTCGTAGCTGTTGGCCGCGCCGGCCTTCATGCCGTCGGCGACCACGCCGGCTTCATCCGAGGCGTGCGACAGCACCCAGTTGTGGCCCATCGCGGTGACCGGCAGCTTGCCGGTGTGCTTGAGCGTGACCTTGAAGGTCTTGCAGGTACTCGGCACGGTGATGGTCTTCTTGTTGAACTGCATCGCATCGCTGCCCTCGATGGTGGTGGCGCACTCGGCAGCCATCAACGGAGTGGAGAGCAGCCCGAGCAGGGCAACGGCAATCAGTTTGCGCATGGTGTCGCTCCTTGGGGAAGATGAGGAATCGGAAGGATTCTGCGTGGGCGGCGACCGTGGCACACTGATCTGGATCATGGTCACGGCAGCAGTTGCCGCGGACACTGTAGTTACCGCGGCGAGGCTGCGGAAGGAGGCATGATGACGCACGTCGTCACCGACAACTGCATCAACTGCAAGCACACCGACTGCGTCGAGGTGTGCCCGGTCGACTGCTTCCATGCCGGCCCGAATTTCCTGGTGATCGATCCGGACGAGTGCATCGACTGCACCTTGTGCGTGGAGGAGTGTCCGGTGGGCGCGATCTTCCCCGAGCTGGACGTACCGGCCGGGCAGGAGATCTTCATGTCGATCAACGCCGAACTGGCGCAGGAGTGGCCGGTGCTGACCAGCAAGATCGCCGCGATGGAAGACGCCGCGAAGTGGGATGGCGTGCCGAACAAGCGTCCCTTGCTCGAGCGCTGAGGCGACCGAGGTCGAGGATTGGTCGGGCACCGGCCAGGCATCAAGGAAGGGTGTCCGGATTCAAGTGTTGGTTCCGGGGTGGGTTGGTGCCGTGCTCTTCGTTATGAAAACCGGATTGAAATGTGGGATGGCGGCGCACCGTGCTGACTTGAAAACTGGATTTCGCTGTGGGGGAAGCCGTTGAATGATCTGCTCGGCTTGGAGAAGTTGTGCGCGATGCGCGTGCACGAAAGCGAAGGGGAATGCGCAATCGAGGCTGAGCGGACGGCTGTAGTACCCGCTTGTTCTAACTAAGGCCGATTCTGGGTCGCCTGTACAGACACGACGCGCGAACGCAGTCGTTCCAAAGTACCCCGATGCGTGAGATGCCGATTCCTACAGAGCAAATCGCCGTGGCGCCTTGCGGTGCCTTGGCGATCAAGGGATGCCACGGGGCGTGAACCCCGTGGCATTGCCGGAACAGCCCTACGCGAGTTCGAAGCGGTCCGCGTTCATCACCTTGTTCCAAGCCGCGACGAAGTCCTCGACGAACTTGCCGTGCGCATCGTCCTGCCCGTAGACCTCCGCGATCGCACGCAACTGCGAGTTCGAGCCGAACACCAGATCCGCACGGCTGGCAGTCCACTTGACCTTGCCGGTCTTGCGGTCGCGGACTTCGAATGCTTCCTTGGCGTCCGAGATGGGCTCCCACTCGTTGTTCATGTCGAGCAGGTTGACGAAGAAATCGTTCGTCAGCGACCCGACGCGATTGGTGAACACGCCGTGCTCGCTGCCGCCGTAATTGGCGCCCAGCACCCGCAATCCACCAACCAGCACCGTCATTTCCGGCGCGGACAGGTTCAGAAGCTGCGCCTTGTCGACCAGGAAGGCTTCAGTGGCGATCTCCTTGAACTTGTCGCTGCGGTAGTTGCGGAAGCCGTCGGCGATCGGTTCGAGCGCGGCGAAGGACTCGACATCGGTCTGTTCCTGCGTTGCATCCATGCGGCCCGGTGTGAACGGTACCTCCAGCGGGTGGCCGGCGTCCTTCGCGGCTTTCTCGACGGCCGCGCAACCGCCCAGCACGATCAAGTCGGCAAATGATACCTGCTTGCCGGCGGGCGCCATCTTGTTGAAGTCCGCCCTGATGCCTTCCAACGTCTGCAACACCTTCGCCAGTTGCCCCGGCTGGTTGACCTCCCAGTCTCGTTGCGGCGCAAGACGGATGCGCGCACCATTGGCACCGCCGCGCTTGTCCGAACCACGGAAGGTCGAGGCCGCGGACCAGGCGGTGTACACCAGTTCCCGCACCGACAGATCCGACCCCAGCAGCCGCTTCTTGATCGCACTGATTTCGTGGTCGCCGATCAGCTTGTGGTTGACCTTGGGAATCGGGTCCTGCCAGATCAGGTCTTCGGCCGGCACTTCCGGGCCGATGTAGCGCGCCTTCGGTCCCATATCGCGGTGGGTGAGCTTGAACCAGCCGCGGGCAAAGGCATCGGCGAACTCTTCCGGATGCTTGTGGAAGTGACGCGAGATCTTCTCGTACTCGGGGTCGTAGCGCAGCGCCATGTCGGCGTCGGTCATCATGATCGGCACCTTCTTGGAGGCGTTGTGTGCGGCAGGCGCCATGTTGCTGTTGGTGTTCTCTTTCGGCACCCACTGCTTGGCGCCGGCGGGGCTCTTGGCCTGCACCCATTCGTTGCCGAACAGCACATCGAAGTAGCTCATGTCCCATGTGACTGGCGTGGGCGTCCACGAGCCTTCGAGGCCGCTGCCGATCGCATCATCGCCCTTGCCGCTGCGGAAGCTGCTCTGCCAGCCGAGGCCCTGGGCCTCGATGCCCGCCGCTTCCGGCGCGGGCCCGACGTGCGTTGCACTGCCGGCGCCATGGGCTTTGCCGAAGGTGTGTCCGCCGGCGGTGATCGCCACGGTTTCATAGTCATTCATCGCCATGCGCGCGAAGGTTTCGCGCACTTCCTTGGCGGTCTGGATGGGGTCCTGATTGCCGCCCGGGCCCTCGGGATTCACGTAGATCAGACCCATCTGCACGGCCGCAAGCGGATTCTCCAGGTCGTTGCGACTGTTGCGCTTGTCGTCCATCCATTCCTTTTCAGAGCCCCAGTACACCGACTCGTCGGGCTCGTACACATCGGCGCGCCCGCCGCCGAAGCCAAAGGTCTTGAAGCCCATCGTCTCCAGGCCGCAGTTGCCGGCCAGCACGATCAGGTCGGCCCACGACAGCTGGTTGCCGTACTTCTTTTTGATCGGCCAGAGCAGGCGGCGCGCACGATCCAGCAGGACGTTGTCCGGCCAACTGTTCAGCGGCGCGAAGCGCTGCTGGGCCATGCCGGCGCCGCCACGGCCATCGCCGGTGCGGTAGGTGCCCGCCGCATGCCAGGCCATGCGCAGGAACAGCGGGCCGTAGTTGCCGTAGTCGGCCGGCCACCAGTCCTGCGATTCGGTCATCAGCGCATGGAGGTCCTTCTTCAGGGCCTTGTAGTCGATCTTCCTGAAGGCTTCGGCGTAGTTGAACGACGGCGCCATCGGGCTGGTTGCCGGCGCGTACTGGTGCAGGATCTTGAGGTTCAGTTGATTGGGCCACCATTCGCGGTTGGACTTCACTTCACTCGCCGCGGCGGTGGGTTGGGCAAACGGACATTTCGGTTGGGCGGACATCGGCTTTTTTCCTCGGATCAGGGGTTGTCCCTTGCGGGAACCCCACTGTGCGCGCCCCGGCCTGATATTCCCAAGACATTGTCTGTATGAATTTGATAACCTCGCCTTATGACCACAAACCGATCAACGACGCCGCGGCGACGGGCTGGCGCCAAGCGTTGCCCAGTGCCGACATGCCTCCACTTTTCCAGGTCGCACGGATAGCGCCGGCGGGCCACCCTACATGGCGAAGCCGGGGATCGGCACGCCGGCTGCACCGAGCAGGAGCACGCCGTTCAGCCCCAGCACGATGGCGGCGCCGGCCGCGGCGGTGAGCCGCAGTGGCCAGCCGATCGCGAACTCGCCCATCACCGCGCGGCGTGAGGCAAACCACAGCAGCGCCAACATCGGCACCGGCAGGGCCACCGACAGCACCACCTGACTCAGCACCAGTGCGCGTGTGGCATCGACGCCCCAGGCGACGACGGCAAACGCCGGCAGCATCGTCACCGCGCGGCGCAGCCAGATCGGGATGCGCCGGTGCACGAAGCCCTGCATGATGAGCTGCCCGGCCATCGTTCCGACCACCGAGCTGGAAATGCCCGATGCGATCAGGGACACCAGGAACGCGCCGGCCGCAAGACTGCCCAGCAGCGGCGTGAGCGAGTGATAGGCGGCCTCGATCCGGTCCACGTCGGGGTGGCCGAGATGGAAGGCCGCGGCGGCCATGATCACCATCGCCATGTTGACCATCCCGGCGACGCCAAGCGCGCCTACCACTTCGAGGTTGGAATAGCGCAGCAGCTTGCGCTTCTCGGCCGGCGTCGCATGCGGCACGCGTTCGGCCGCGAGGCCGGAATGCAGAAACAGCGCGTGCGGCATGATGGTCGCGCCGATGATGCCGACCGCGATCACCAGGGCGCCGAGATCGGCCAGCTTCGGCGTCACCATCCCCCGGCCCGCCGCCGCCCAGTCGACCGGCGCGATGAACACCTCGAGCAGATAGCACAGGCTGATGACGACGACGAAGCTGCCGATCATCCTCTCCATCGGCCGAAAGCCGCGGCTGCCGAGCACCAGGAGGAGGTAGGTGACGATCGCCGTCACCAGCATGGCCCAGACCAGCGGCAGCCCGGACAGCAGCGCGAAGCCCAGCGCGCCGCCGAGAAACTCGGCGAGGTCGGTCGCCATCGCCGCGACTTCGGAGATCAGCCACATGGCCCAGACCAGCCGGCGCGGCAGCCGGTCGCGGCTCACCTCGGCCAGGTTCTTGCCGGTGGCGATGCCCAGCCGCGCCGACAGCGCCTGGAACAGCATCGCGATCAGATTGGCGGCGATGACGACCCACAGCAGGCTGAAACCGTAACGCGCGCCGGCCTGGATGTTGGTCGCATAGTTGCCCGGGTCGAGGTAGGCAATCGAGGCGATCACCGCCGGGCCGAGAAACAGCAGCCGCGAGCGCAGCCCGCCGCGACCGGCGAGCGCGCTGCGGATGCGCGCCGAGGTGCGGGCGTTCGACGCCGTGTCCGGCGCGGCGGCGGCCGGCGCGAAAGCGCCGCGGATCGCATGTTCCAGCGCGGTCATGGTTCAAGGCCCGGCAAGGCTTGCACCCGTCCCGCGCGCGTCACGCGTGATCGGAATAGCCCGGATCTTGCACCCGGATCCACACGCCGCCGCGCAACCACGAGCCGGCCTTGGCGTGCGTGTCTGGCCCGCACGGCATCACTTCTCCAGCAGCGCGCGCAGCATCCATGCCGTCTTTTCGTGCGCCGCGAGGCGCTGGGTCAGCAGGTCGGCCGTGGCCTCGTCGCCCGCCTGGTCGGCGCGCGGAAAAAGTTCGCGCGCGGTGCGCGCCACCGACTCGTGGCCTTCAACCAGGATGCGCACCATGTCGAGCGCTTTCGGCGGTTCGGCGGGCACGTCGGGCAGTGACGACAGTTTGCTGAAGTCCGCATAGGACCCGGGCGCCACATGGCCCAGCGCGCGGATGCGTTCGGCGATCTGGTCGACCGTCGCCCAAAGCTCGGTGTACTGCGCCATGAACATCTCGTGCAGGGTGTTGAACATCGGGCCGGTGACGTTCCAGTGGAAGTTGTGGGTGGTCAGGTACAGTGTGTAGGTGTCGGCCAACAGGCGCGACAGGCCTTCGGCGATGGCGGCACGCTGGACCTCGCCGATGCCCATGTCGATGCGCGGCGCAGCGCCGATGGCCGAGGGTTTGAGATGAGCGGACATGATGTTTCCTCCTCTTTCGCGCCTCCACTGTGCGCGCCCTGGGCTGATATTCCCAAGACATTGTCTGTATGAATTTGATAACCTTGCCTTATGGAAATCGTTTCGCATCACCTGACCCTGCGGCAACTCCAGTACGCGGTTGCCGTCGCCGATTCGCTCAGCTTCCGCAAGGCCGCCGAGGGCTGTTTCGTCTCGCAGCCGGCGCTGAGTGCGCAGCTCGCGCAAATGGAGCAGGCACTGGGCGTACGGCTGTTCGAACGCGATCGGCGGCGCGTCATCCTCACCGGCCCCGGGCGGGAAATCATCGAACGCGCCCGGCTCATCCTGCGTGAAACCGGTGACCTCGAGGTGCTCGCGCAGCGCTCTGCCGATCCGCTTTCAGGCACCTTGCGCATCGGGGTCATCCCGACCGTTTCGCCGTACCTGCTGCCGCGCCTGAACACCGCGCTGCGCAAGACCTACCGGCGCCTGACCCTGCTCTGGACCGAAGAGAAGACCGCGCTGCTGGTGCAGCGCCTCGAAGAGGGTTCGCTCGATGCCGCGCTGCTGGCGCTCGAAGCCGAGATCGGCGACGTCGAATACGAGACCATCGGCACGGATCCGTTTGTGCTGGCGACGCCTGTGGGCCACCTGCTTGGGGCGAAGAAGGGTCTCGCCAAACCCTCGGAGTTGAAGAACGAGTGCGTGCTCCTGCTCGATGACGGGCACTGCTTCCGCCAGCAATCGCTCGCGTTCTGCTCGAGTGCGCAAGCCCGCGAACTCGCGTTCCGGGCCACGAGCCTTTCGACACTGGCGCAGATGGTCGCGACGGGCACAGGCGTGACGCTGCTGCCCGAGCTTGCCGTCGCCACCGAGGCGAAACACGCCGCGCTCTCGATCCGGCGCTTTGTCGCGCCCGCGCCCAAACGGACCATCGGGCTCATCTGGCGCAAGCGCTCGCCGCTGGCCCCGGCGCTTCGGGAGATCGCGGCCACGGCGCGTGAGGCGTACGACCAAGCGGCGGTGCCGAGCACGGGCAAGAGGCGCTTGCGCAAACGGGAAACGTCGCGTCGAGCCAGTTCAACTTCCGCTGCGCAACGCGCCGAATGACGTGAGGACACCATGTGATCTGGTCTGGTTTCCGCAGCATCCGCTTCGTGCGGATGGTGCCCTATACGCACTTGTATGGTATGCCGGCCATTCGCTGTGAAGGTCACGTGGCTAGACAGCGAATTCCTCGTTGCCCGCAACGAGCCCCGGTTGGCACAGATTTCGTCGTCCGGTCTGGGAGGCTGTCGAAGCAAAGGTAGACTCAGGCCAGTTAGCTACACAGCCATGAATTCAAATGCCACCGTCGAACGCATTCCAACCTACAGTCAAATCCGGATGCCCGCGGAAAACCCGTGTCGGGCAGCCGGCACGGGTTCTCTGCGATGTGACGTGAGGCTTTACGCGGCGACCACGCGCACCATCTCCAGGCACTTGTTCGAGTAGCCCCACTCGTTGTCGTACCAGCTGACCAGCTTGACGAAGCTGTCGTCCAGCGCGATGCCGGCATCGGCGTCGAAGATCGAGGTGCGCGCGTCGCCGCGGAAGTCGGTGGCCACCACCTTGTCCTCCGTGTAGCCCAGGATGCCCCTGAGGGCGCCTTCGCTCTGCGCCTTCATCTCGGCCTTGATTTCCTCGTAGGTCGCAGGCTTCTCCAGCTCCACGGTGAGGTCGACCACCGACACGTCGGAGGTCGGCACGCGGAAGCTCATGCCGGTGAGTTTCTTGTTGAGCTCGGGGATCACCACGCCGACCGCCTTGGCCGCGCCGGTGGAGGACGGGATGATGTTCTCCAGGATGCCGCGGCCGCCGCGCCAGTCCTTGTTGCTGGGGCCGTCCACGGTTTTCTGGGTGGCGGTGGCGGCGTGCACCGTGGTCATCAGGCCGCGCTTGATGCCCCACTTGTCGTTGAGCACCTTGGCCACCGGCGCCAGGCAGTTGGTGGTGCAGCTGGCGTTGGAGATGATCGCTTCGCCCTTGTAGGTCTTGTCGTTGACGCCGTAGACGAACATCGGCGTGGCGTCCTTCGACGGCGCGGACAGGATCACCTTCTTCGCGCCGGCGTCGATGTGTTTCTGCGCCGATTCCTTGGTCAGGAACAGGCCGGTGGATTCGATCACCACTTCGGCGTTCACCTCGTTCCACTTCAGGTTGGCCGGGTCGCGCTCCTGGGTCAGGCGGATGCGCTTGCCGTTGACCACCAGATGGTTGCCGTCGACCTTCACGTCGCCATCGAAGCGGCCGTGCACGGAGTCGTGCTTCAGCATGTAGGCCAGGTAATCGGGCTCCAGCAGGTCGTTGATCGCCACGATCTCGATGTCGTTGCCGAAGTTCTCCACGGCGGCGCGCAGCACGTTGCGACCGATGCGGCCGAAGCCGTTGATGCCGACCTTGATGGTCATGAGGGAACGTCCTCCTGAAGGATGCCGCGAGCGCGGCGGAAAGAACGCCGATTTTACCGCCATTTCCGGGTGCCTGCCTGCCCCGCGGGCCGTGGTGCGCGCCGGCGGCGGCAAAAAGCCGCAGTGCTCTGTGGCAGACTGCGGCGATCCCTCCCTTGCCGGAATGACTCGCATGAGCTTCGCCCGTCGCGCCACCACCGCCGTGCTCGCCTGCCTGCTGGTTACGCCGGCGCTGGCGTGGGGGCCGCTCGGCCACAGCGTGGTCGCCGAGCTGGCGCAGCGGCACTTGAGCCCCGCTGCGGAAGCCGAGGTCCAGCGCCTGCTGGCGCCGGAGCATACCGATTCGCTGGGCGACGTCGCCAACTGGGCCGACCAGATGCAGGACGATCCGGCCATGGCGAATCTGTGGAAGCAGACACGCAGCCAGCACTACATCAATTTCCGCGGTGGCCCCTCGTGCGACTACGTGCCGCCGCGCGATTGCCGCGACGGTCGCTGCGTGGTGGCGGCGCTGCAGTACTACGTGGGTGTGCTGGGCGACCGCAGCAAGCCGGACGCCGTGCGCCGCCGGGCGCTGAAGTTCGTGGTGCATTTCGTCGGCGACGTCCACCAGCCCTTGCATGCCGGCTATCGCGAGGACAAGGGCGGCAACACCTATCAGGTGCAGTTCGACGGCAAGGGCAGCAACCTACACCGGGTGTGGGACTCCGGCATGCTCTACACCCGTGGCCTGGACTGGCAGCAGTACGCGCAGCGCCTGGATTCGGCGGTGCCGGTGCCGTTGCCAGCGCCGAGTGCGCCGCTGGACAACCCCTACGCGCAGTGGGCGCAGGAGTCGTGCCGGATCACCGCCGAGGCCGGCTTCTACCCCGCCGGCCACAAGATCACCCCGGGCTACGTGTCCACCTGGCTGCCTGTGGCCGACCGCCGCCTGCGCGAAGCCGGCCGTCGCCTCGCGCAAGTGCTCAACCTGGCGCTCGGCGCCGGTTCCGCTGCGCGTTGAGCGTGGACCGGCGGCGCGGCGTGACGATTCTGCTAGGCTCAGCTGATGCTCATTTCCAAAATCCGCCGCACCAAGATCGTCGCCACCCTCGGCCCGGCCACTGACGCACCGGGCGCGCTGCGCAAGCTCATCGACGAAGGCGTCGACGTCGTGCGCCTCAACCTCTCGCACGGCGCGCCCGATGATCACCGCGCCCGCGCGCGGGCGGTGCGCGAAGCGGCCGAGGCTGCGGGCCGCGAGGTCGGCGTGCTGGCCGATCTGCAGGGGCCGAAGATTCGCATCGAGACCTTCGCCGACGGCCCGGTGCAGTTGGTCGAAGGCGCCGACTTCGTGCTCGATTGCCGCCCCGGCGTGCCGCCCGGCGACGCCACCCGCGTGGGCGTGAGCTATTACGGTTTGCCCGATGACGTGAGCGCCGGTGACGTGCTGTTGCTGGACGACGGCCTGGTGGGGCTCACCGTGCGCGAGGTGGTCGGCAGCGAAGTGCGCTGCGAGGTGCTGGTGGCCGGCAAGCTGTCCAACCGCAAGGGGCTCAACCGGCAGGGCGGCGGGCTTTCCGTCGACGCGCTGTCGGACAAGGACAAGGCGGACATCCAGCTGGCCGCCGAGATCGGCGCGGATTTCCTCGCCGTGTCCTTCGTGCGTTCGGCCGACGACATGCACCAGGCCCGCCGCCTGCTCAAGCTGGCCGGCGGGCGTGCCGCGCTGGTGGCCAAGATCGAGCGCGCCGACGCCATTCCGGTACTGGGCGAGATCATCGACGCCTCCGACGTGGTGATGGTGGCGCGCGGCGACCTGGGCGTGGAGATCGGCGATGCCGAGCTGCCCGGCCTGCAGAAGAAGATCATCCGCGAGGCAGTGCAGCGCAATCGCGCGGTGATCACCGCCACCCAGATGCTGCAGTCGATGGTGCGCTCGCCGATCCCGACCCGCGCCGAAGTGCTCGACGTGGCCAATGCCGTGATCGACGGCACCGATGCGGTGATGCTGTCGGAGGAAACCGCCGCCGGCGCGCATCCGGACAAGGCGGTGGCCGCGATGACGCGGATCTGCCTCGGCGCCGAGCGCCAGTTCGAGCCCAAGGACGACCTCTCCGCCGGCGGCCACCGGCTCGACCGCACCGACCAGGCGATCGCGCTGGCCGCGATGATGCTGGCCGGCCAGCTCGGCGTGCGGGCGATCGTGGCATTGACCGAATCCGGCGCCACCGCGCAATGGCTGTCGCGCTACCGCAGCGCGGTGCCGATCTACGGCATGTCGCCGTCGGCCTCCGCACGGCGGCGCATGCAGCTGCTGCGCGACGTGCAGCCGGTGGAGTTCAGCCACGGCGAGAAGCAGAGCATGGCCGCTTCCACCCGCGCCGCGGTGCGCCTGCTGTTCGAACAGGACAGGCTGGTCCAGGGTGACAGCGTGGTGATCACCTACGGCGACCGCGTCGGCCACGTCGGCGGCACCAACACGCTGAAGCTGCTCGCAGTCGGCCCCGACGGCACCATCGACAGCCTGCGCGACCTGTGAAGCCTGAACCGGCCGCGTCGCCGCGACATCGTTGACGCTGGCGCGGCATGCAGGCAGCTACACTGTGGCCATCGACACGTTGCCGGAGCCTGCCATGAACACCCCGTTTTCCTCCGTGTGCCGCGGCGTGCTGTTCGCGCTCGCCCTGGGCGTCGCAGCGCCGGTGCTGGCGCAGACGGTCAAGATCGACCAGCAGGACTTGTACCGCTACTGGATCCTGCTCAACACCCAGGTGCAGATGGATGCGCCCAACAGCGGCCTCAACCTGGACAAGCCCGGTTGCGTGGCGGTGACCTACACCATCGGTTCCGATGGCGTGCCGATGGACGTGCAGGTGGCCAAGGTGGAGCCGAAGAGCGACCTCGGCCCGATGGCGCGCAGCGCAGTGGCCAATTTCCGCTACGGCCCGTCGCTGAACAACAACATCCACCAGCCCGTGGCCACGTATTACATCGTGGTGTTCAACGGTCCCAAGGACCCGGCCGCGCGCGCCCAGCTGATGGCCCCGTGCAAGCTGCCCGGCTACCCGGCCTGAGCTGAGCCGGCAGTGCCTGCGGGGTGCGGCGTCGTTTCGGCCCGTCGTGGCCCCGATCTGGCCTATAATCGGCGTTTTTCACCATGCCGCTTCGTTCTCGAGGCGGCGCCCACCATGGGTGGCCGGGCATCGCCCCCACCATCGCGGAGTCACCAATGAGCATTGAAGATCTCGAAAGCGTCGCCCTGGCGATGGTTGCGCCCGGCAAGGGCATCATCGCGATCGACGAGTCGACCAACACCATCCGCAAGCGCTTCGAGGCCGTCGGCATCGAGAACACCGAAGAGAACCGGCGCGCCTACCGCGAGTTGCTGCTGACCACGCCGGGCCTGTCCGAGCACATCTCCGGCGCGATCCTGTTCGACGAGACGATCCGCCAGTCCACCAAGGACGGCGTGCCGTTCACCCAGGTGATGAAGAAGAACGGCATCATCCCCGGCATCAAGGTCGACAAGGGCCCGCAGCCGCTGGCCGGTTTCCCCGGCGACGTGGTCACCGAAGGCCTCGACGGCCTGCGCGAACGCCTGCAGGAATACGCGAAGCTGGGCGCCCAGTTCGCCAAGTGGCGCGCGGTGATCAACATCTCCGAGGAAAACCCCAGCTCCACCGCGATCGAGGCGAACTGCCACGTGCTGGCTCGTTACGCCGCGCTGTGCCAGGAGGCCGGCCTGGTGCCGATGGTCGAGCCCGAAGTGATCATGGACGGCGACCACACCATCGAAGTCAGCTACGAAGTGCACGAAGCCGTGCTGCGCAGCCTGTTCAATGCGCTGTACGAGCAGAACGTGATGCTGGAAGGCACCATCCTGAAGGTCAGCATGGTCATCCCCGGCAAGGATTGCGAGGAGCAGGCCGAGGTCGGTGAAGTAGCCGAGGCCACCGTGCGCGTGCTCAAGTCCACCGTGCCGGCAGCGCTGCCGGGCATCGTGTTCCTTTCCGGTGGCCAGAGCGACCAGCAGTCCACCGCACACCTCAACGCGATGAACCAGATCGGCCCGCACCCGTGGCCGCTGTCGTTCTCCTACGGCCGCGCGATGCAGCAGGCCGCGCTGCAGTTGTGGTCGAAGGACCTGAAGGGCAACGTCGCCGACGCGCAGAAGATCGTTCATGCCCGCGCCAGGGACAATGGCCTGGCGGCGCTGGGGCAGTGGAACGGCTGATTGCCCGGCCCGGGATTCGGGATTCCGGATTCGGGATTCGGAAAAGTGTAAAGAAATGGGCGCCGCGAGGCGCCCATTTCTGTTTCGAGTGGCGGGGCTTCAGAAGCGGTACTCGGCGCTCACCGTGTAGATGCGGTTGCCGATGTCCAGGCCCTGCTTGGAGATGCTGTAGTAATCGAAGTTGGCGCCGATGCTCCAGCTCTTGTTGATGTCGTAGCCGGTGCCGACGCCGGCATACCAGCCCAGCGACTGCCTGCTGGCCTTCTCGTTGAACGAGTTGGCCGGATCGCTGGACTGCGCCGTGCCGTGCAACTTCCACACGAAGGCGCCGCCGCGCGCGGAGATGTACCAGGCGTCGGTCGGGTTGAAGTGACCGTTGATGCCTGCGGTCCAGCCGTCACCCGAGAGCTTGGCGTAGGTGGTGCCATCGCGGCTGCTGATGCTGCCGAGGTCGGTGTAGCCCGCCTCGAAGCCGATGAACTGGGTGCGGTAGCCGGCATTGAGAATGACGGCCGTGCCGTGTTCGCTGCCGAGGTCGTAGTTGTCGAACGTGGCATGGTAGCTCACGCGACCGGCGCCGAGGTTGACGAAACCGCCGGTGAGATCCTTTGCCTGCACGCTGGCCGTGGCCAACGTCGCACCGGCCAGAGCGGCCAGCGTCAAGAGTGAGTTTTTCATTTGAAGTCCCCTGTTGTGGTGTTTCCCGATCTTTCCTGTCGCAGTCCTGCGCGTCGGGACGCAAGGCGCCAACCACGTATTTTATATGTGGCGCAGTTCGCATAAAGAAAGAGAGCGCCCTCAGGCGCCCTCTTCTTGTAGGTGAACATCCCGACGCGATGTCGGAATGGACCTCTGCAGATCAGAAGCGGTATTCCGCGCTGGCCGAGACCATGTCCGTGCTGAGGTTCACGTGGTCCTTGCTGGCGTCGAAGTAGTCGTAGTTCACGCCCACGCTGAGCTGCGGGGTGATGTTGTAGCCGATGCCTGCGCCGGCGTACCAGCTGTTGTCGTCCAGGCTCTTGCGGATCGGGTTCACGTCGTTGTTCATGCCGTGACCGGTCCAGCTGTACAGGCCCGCGCGACCGCTGAGGTACCAGTTCGGGGTCATGTCCAGCCGGGCGTTGGCGCCCACCGTCCAGCCGTGCAGCTGCGACTTGTTGTCGGCGATCACCGGGTCGCTGTTGAAGATGTTCTTGGCGTGGATGTTGCCCAGGTCGTTGTAGCCCACCTCGGCGCCCAGCGCGAAGTTCGGCGCCAGCGACCAACGGTAGCCGCCGTTCAAGGCATAGCCGGTGTCGTGGCCGTCGTACGGCCCATGGTTGATCGCGGTGCGGCCGATGTTGCCGTTGACGAACCAGCCGGCGTTGTCGGCGGGCGCGTTCTGCGCGAAGGCGGCGGGGACGGCCACCAGGCCGGCAGAGACGAGAGCGAGGGCGAGCAGTGTTTTCTTGGTTTTCATGGATGAGGCTCCAATGGTCAGGACAGTTGGCCCCGGATGGGGAGGGCCGTTTGTCGAATGCGCCCCGCCCAAGACGGGCGGCGACACGAAGACTTAGATGGGTGGTGCCCCGAAAGATTCAATACTCATTAGTTCAGTATTAAGCGCAGATTAAGCCGGCCGAATGCGGGCCGTGCCCCGGGCCGTGTCCGGCGCGCGACACCGCGCGACCGGATCGGCGACAATGGGCGCTTTTGCACCCTCCGGAGACGCCCGATGACCACCCGCCGCGAACTCGCCAACGCCGTGCGAGCCCTTGCCATGGACGCCGTGGAAGCGGCCAAGTCCGGTCATCCGGGCATGCCGATGGGCATGGCCGACCTCGCCGAGGTGCTGTGGAACGACTTCCTGCAGTTCAATCCGGCCAACCCGAAGTGGCCCAACCGCGACCGCTTCGTGCTGTCCAACGGCCACGGCTCGATGCTGCAGTACGCGCTGCTGCACCTGACCGGTTTCGACCTGCCGATGGACCAGCTCAAGCGCTTCCGCCAGCTGCATTCGAAGACCGCCGGCCACCCGGAAGCCAGCGAAACGCCGGGAGTGGAGACCACCACCGGTCCGCTCGGCCAGGGCCTGGCGAATGCGGTCGGCTTCGCGCTGGCCGAGAAGGTACTGGCGGCGCATTTCAACCGTCCGGGCCACGATGTGGTCGATCACCACACCTACGTCTTCCTCGGCGACGGCTGCCTGATGGAAGGCATCTCGCACGAAGTCGCCTCGCTGGCCGGCACCTGGGGCTTGGGCAAGCTGGTGGCGATCTACGACGACAACGGCATCTCGATCGACGGTGAAGTCCATGGCTGGTTCACCGACGACACCCCGGCGCGCTTCGAGGCGTACGGCTGGAACGTGATCCGCGGCGTGGACGGGCACGATGCCGAGGCGATCAAACAGGCGATCGCCAAGGCCACCACGCAGCACGACAAGCCCACCCTGATCTGCGCGAAAACCGTCATCGGCTTCGGTGCGCCGCACAAGCAGGGCAAGGAGGAAAGCCACGGCGCGCCGCTGGGCAAGGACGAGATCGCCGCCGCGCGCGAGCAGCTGGGCTGGAAGTACGCACCGTTCGAGATCCCGGCCGAGATCTATGCCGGTTGGGATCACAAGGCCAAGGGCGCCGCCGCCGAACAGGCCTGGAACGATGTGTTCGCCAAGTACGCCGCCGCGCATCCGGAACTGGCCGCCGAGTTCAAGCGCCGCATGCGCGGCGAACTGCCGGCCGACTGGGCCGCGAAGTCGCAGGCGTTCATCGACAAGCTGCAGGCCGACGGTCCCGAAGTGGCCTCGCGCAAGGCTTCGCAGATGAGCATCGAGGCGTTTGCGCCGTTGCTGCCGGAGCTGATCGGCGGCTCGGCCGACCTGGCCGGCTCCAACCTGACCAAGTGGAAGGGCAGCCTCGACGCCGGCAACGGCGACAGCGCCGGCGGCAAGGGCAACTACGTCTACTACGGCGTGCGCGAGTTCGGCATGACCGCGATCGCGAATGGTCTGGCCCTGCACGGCGGCTTCATCCCGTACGACGCGACCTTCCTGGTGTTCTCCGACTATGCGCGCAACGCGGTGCGCATGAGCGCGCTGATCCCGGCGCACGCGATCCACGTCTATACGCACGACTCGATCGGCCTGGGCGAGGACGGTCCGACCCACCAGCCGGTCGAGCACATGGCCAGCCTGCGCTACATCCCGAACAACCAGTTGTGGCGTCCGTGCGACGCGGTGGAATCGGCCGCGTCGTGGAAGGCGGCGATCGAGCGCAGGGGCGCGCCGTCCTGCCTGATCTTCTCGCGGCAGAACCTCAGGCACCAGCAGCGCAGCGCGCAGCAGGTCGCCGACATCCTGCGCGGCGGCTACGTGCTGTCCGATCCGCTGGACACGAAGTTCCAGGCGATCCTGATCGCCACCGGTTCGGAAGTGGAACTGGCGATGGAAGCCTCGCGCGCGCTGGCGCAACAGGGCGTGGCCGTGCGCGTGGTGTCGATGCCGTGCACCGAGGTGTTCGACGCGCAGCCGCTGGAATACCGCGAAGGCGTGCTGCCGCTCTGGTGCCGCGCGCGCGTGGCGGTGGAAGCGGCCACCGCCGACTTCTGGCGCAAGTACGTGGGCCTGGACGGCGAAGTGGTCGGCATGACCACGTTCGGCGCCTCCGCTCCTGCGCCGCAGCTGTTCGAGCACTTCGGCTTCACCGTGGCGCATGTGATCGATGCGGTGAAGCGCGTTATCCACTGAAACGCGTGTTGTTGTAGGAGCCCGCTCGCGGGCGATGCTTTTGCTCTGGATCTCTCAACCACTAGAGCAAAACATCGCCAGCGAGCGGGCTCCTACGCGATGCGCGGGCCGAGTATCAGTCGAGCAGTCCGGCCAGTTCGTCCGGCGTTGCCGCAATGGCGTGGGCGCCGGCCTGTTCCAGTTCCGCGCGGCTGCCGAAACCCCAGAGCACACCGAAGCCACGCACGCGGTTGGCGACGGCGCCGTCGATGTCGAAGTGGCGGTCGCCAATCATCACCGTGTCGGCAGGATCGGCACCGAAGTCCGCCAGTGCCTCGGCGATCATCGTGGCCTTCTCGCTGTGCGCGCTGTCCGGGTGCGGGCCGTACAGGCGCAGGAACGCGTCGCCGAACGGCAGGTGGGCGAGGATCGGCGCGGCGTGGCGGTGCGGCTTGCTGGTGACCACGGCGAGCTGGTGGCCGGCGCCGCGCAGCCGCTCGATCAGCAGCTCGATGCCCGGATAGATCTCGTGCTCGCGCCAGCCGAGCGTGTTGAAGCGCTCGTGGTAGTACGCCACCGCCGCCTCGATCCGTTCGGCGTCGTGATCCAGCAGCGGCGCGAAGCTGTGCCGCAGCGGCGGGCCGATCCAGCGGCGCAGTTCCGCATGTGCCGGCGCCGGCACGTCCAGCCGCGCCAGCGCATGCTTCACGCAGGCGGTGATGCCGTGCTCGGAATCGATCAGGGTGCCGTCGAGGTCGAACAGGCAGAGCATTACTTCGCGGCTCGCGCCTTCAGTGCGGTGACCGCCGGCAGTTCCTTGCCTTCGAGGAATTCCAGGAACGCGCCGCCGCCGGTGGAGATGTAGGAGACCTGGTCGGCGATGCCGTACTTGTCGACCGCGGCCAGCGTGTCGCCGCCGCCGGCGATCGAGAACGCGTTCGACGCCGCGATCGCGCGCGCCAGCGTTTCGGTGCCCTTGCCGAACGCGTCGAACTCGAACACGCCGACCGGGCCGT
Organism: Rhodanobacter sp. UC4443_H10; assembly: GCF_052978325.1. Classification (NCBI taxonomy): domain Bacteria; kingdom Pseudomonadati; phylum Pseudomonadota; class Gammaproteobacteria; order Lysobacterales; family Rhodanobacteraceae; genus Rhodanobacter; species Rhodanobacter sp. UC4443_H10. The sequence goes on from NZ_CM129668.1 coordinate 3,422,397, forward strand.
TCCACACCACCGTGCCGGCCTTGGCGATCAGGGCGGCGTAGAGTTCGGCGGTCTGCGGGCCGATGTCGAGGATCATCTCGTCCGCACCGACCTGGTCGACCGGCTTGATCGTGGCCGGGGCCTGCGCGGAGAACGCCGGCGCCACCACCACGTCGATCGGCATCGGCACTTCGGCGCCGCGTCGTTTGGCGTCGGCCAGCACCTTCTTCGCCGCGTCGAGCAGATCCATTTCCACCAGCGAGTTGCCGACCGAGTGTCCCATCGCGGCGATGAAGGTGTTGGCGATGCCGCCGCCGACGATGAGCTGGTCGACCTTGCCGATCAGGTTGTCCAGCAGGGTCAGCTTGGTCGACACCTTGGAGCCGGCCACGATCGCCAGCAGCGGATGCGCCGGGTGCTCCAGCGCCTTGCCCAGCGCATCCAGCTCGGCGCACAGCAACGGGCCGGCGGCGGCGACCGGGGCGTACCTGATCACGCCGTGGGTCGAGGCTTGTGCGCGATGCGCGGTGCCGAACGCGTCCATCACGAAGATGTCGCACAGCGCGGCATATTTCTTCGCCAGCGTGTCGTCGTCCTTGCCCTCGCCGACGTTCATGCGGCAGTTTTCCAGCAGCACCACCTCGCCGGCGGCCACCTCGACACCGTTGACCAGGTAGTCGGCCACCAGCCGCACCGGCTGGTCGAGTTTGCTGCTCAGCCACAGCGCCACCGGCGCCAGCGAGGATTCGGCGTCGAACTGGCCTTCCTTGGGCCGGCCCAGGTGCGACATCGCCATCACCTTCGCGCCGGCGTCGCGGGCGGCCAGGATCGTCGGGAGGGCGGCGTCGAGGCGCTGGGTCGAGGTGATCCGGCCCTGTTCGTCGATCGGCACGTTGAGATCTTCGCGGATCAGCACGCGCTGGTTGCGCAGGTCGAGGTCGCTCATGCGGATGACGGACACGGCACAACTCCGTTGGATGGTGGGGGCTAGCCAGAATCGGCTGCAACCGCCTATTGTCCGGTGGCCGCGGCAGTGATGCAAACGCGGCCTGGCGAGGCACGCCGGGCCGACGACACGCGGGCGCGCGCAACGGCTGCACTTGTGGCTAAACTGCAGGCTATCCACGCAGGGGGAGACCGCTCATGGCGACCGGCTTGGTGCTCTACAGCTACTGGCGTTCCAGTGCTGCCTATCGCGTGCGCATCGCGCTGAACCTGAAGGGCCTGGACTACGAGACGCGTCCGGTGCACCTCGTGCGCGACGGCGGCGAGCAGCACACGGCGCAATACCAGGCGCTGAACCCGCTCGAATCCGTGCCGGTGCTGTGCGACGGCGACCGTGTGCTGACCCAGTCACTGGCGATCATGGAATACCTGGACGAGATGCACCCGGAGCTGGAAACCGCGCTGCTGCCGGTCGACGCCCGCGGCCGCGCCCAGGTGCGCGCGCTGGCCATGGCGGTGTGCTGCGACATTCACCCGCTGGGCAACCTGCGCGTGCTGCAGCATCTGGAGAAGGACTTCGGCGCCAGCGAGGAGCAGCGGGCAGCCTGGTCGCGGCACTGGATCGATGCCGGCTTCAAGGCGATCGAGGCCATGCTGGCGGAGAGCGCCGCCACCGGCCGCTACTGCCACGGCGAAACCCCGAGCATGGCCGATGCCTGCCTGATCCCGCAGGTCTACAACGCCATTCGCTGGAAACTGCCGCTCGACGACTACCCCACCATTACGCGCATCCACGCCGCCTGCAACGAGCTGGAAGCGTTTCAGCGTGCGGCGCCGGAGGCGCAACCCGACGCACCGTAAGCCGGGAATAGGGAATGGGGAATAGGGAATAGGAACTGCAAGAGCAGGAGCCGCGCTCCGCGCTTGGTTTTTCCGATTCCCGATTCCCGATTCCCTATTCCCGATTCCCTATTCCCGATTCCCGATTCCCTATTCCCGATTCCCTATTCCCGGCCCTTCAGAACCCCATCCCGTACGGGTCGTTGCCGGCCAGTTCGGCGCTGCTGTTGCCGCCTTCGGCGAGGCGGATCTTGAGGGCGAGGCCATCGCGGGAGTCGGATTTGCTGAGGGCCTCGTCCAGTTCCACGCGGCCCTCCTTGTACAGCTTGTACAGCGACTGGTCGAAGGTCTGCATGCCTTCCTGCAGGCTGCGATCCATGGCGTCCTTGATCTCGTGGATCTGGCCGCGGCGGATCATGTCGCGGATCAGCGGCGTGTTCAGCAGCACCTCGGCGGCCGGGATGCGGCGGCCGTCCTTGCCGATCACCAGGCGCTGGCTGATCACCGCGCGCAGGTTCAGCGCCAGGTTCATCAGCACGTTCTTGTGCGCCGATTCGGGGAAGAAGTTGAGGATGCGCTCCAGCGTCTGGTCGGAGTTGTTGGAGTGCAGCGTGGCCAGGCACAGGTGGCCGGTCTCGGAGAAGGCAATGGCCGCCTCCATCGTGTCGGTGTCGCGGATCTCGCCGATCATGATGACGTCCGGCGCCTCGCGCATCGCGTTCTTCAGCGCCTCGTGGTAGCTGTGCGTGTCCAGCCCGACCTCGCGCTGGTTGACGATCGAGCGCTTGTGCCGGTGCAGGTATTCGATCGGGTCCTCGATGGTGAGGATGTGCCCGGGCGACTGCGAGTTGCGCTGGTCGATCATCGCCGCCAGCGTGGTCGACTTGCCCGAGCCGGTGGCGCCCACCACCAGGATCAGTCCGCGCGGCTCCATGATCAGGTCGCGGAAGATCGGCGGCAGCTGCAGCTGCTCGATCGAGGGGATCTCGCTCTTGATCGCGCGGATCACCATGCCCACTTCGCCGCGCTGCTTGAAGACGTTGATGCGGAAGCGGCCGGCTTCCTTCACCGCCAATGCCATGTTCAGTTCGAGGTTGCGTTCGAACTGCGGCACCTGGCCCTCGTCCATCAGCGAATAGGCGATCTTCTTGACCATGCCGCTCGGCAGGCCGGTATTGCCCAGCGGATAAAGCTTGCCCTCGACCTTGATGTTCACCGGGGCACCGGTGGACAGGAACATGTCCGACGCGCCCTTGTCTACCATGAGCTTGAGGAAGTAGCCGATGTCCACGTTTTACCCCTGGGTTCCCGATGTACATTGCATTGCACGATTATGCCTGCCCACAATACGCTGCAACACACCATGAGGACTGTGATGTACTTCTTTTCCCCATCGGCCGCGCTCGCGCGCCGCATGCGCGCGGCGGCCACCATGCTGGCGCTGACCCTGGCCGTGGCCGGTTGCGCCACGGCGCCGCCGCCGAATGACGCGATGAACCTGGCCCAATACCAGCTGCAGGCCGCCCGCGACGCCGGCGCGGCGGATTACGCGCCGGTCGACCTCGGTTTCGCGCAGGACAAGTTCCAGCAGGCGCAGGAGGCGATGGCGGCGCGCAAGTTTGCCGATGCCGCGAACCTCGCCGAGGAATCCGGCGCCGATGCCGAACTGGCGCGGGTCAAGGCGCGGCTGGGCGCGGCCCGTGCCGAGATGCAGGGCAAGCTGCAGGAAAACACCCGCCTGCGCAGCGAGGGCGAGCAACTGGCCGCCCGGCAGCAGCAGATGGAACAGGCGATCCCGGCACCCGCCGCCGACTATTCCGCGCCGTTGCCGGTGGGCGACATGCCGGCGCCTTCGGCCTCGGTGCTCTCCGCGCCGGTCGACGGCACGCCGATCCCCGGCAATGACGATCCCGCGGCCGCCAGCAGCATTCCCGGAGGCCAGCCATGAAGCGCCTTGCCCAACTGCTCGCTGGCGCCGGCCTGGCGCTGGCCCTGGTCGGTGCCGCGCAGGCACGCCAGGACGACATCGACATCAACCGCCTGCGCGGCAGCCTGGACCAGCTTGCCAACGATCCCGGCCTCGGCCATTACGCCCTGTCCGAACAGGCGCGAGCCCGCGAGGCGATCCGCGCGCTGGAGGAGGCCGGACGTGGCGACCGGCCGCATGCCTTGTACCTCGCCGAGCGCCGCGTCGACCTGGCCAAGACCGCCGCGCAGTTGCAGGACGCCCAGGTCAAGCTGAACCAGCTCGATCGCGAACACGACCAGATCCTGCTCGCCAACAGCCGCCGCGAGGCGGACATGGCCCGGCTGGAGCTGGCCCGGCAGCGCCTGCAGAACCAGTTGGCGCAGGAGGAGGCCGCGCGCCTGCAGCAGCAGGGCATCGAATATTCGCAGCAGGCCGAGCAGGCGCGGGCCGAAGCCGAGCGGGCCAAGAAGCTGGCCGCGGCACAGAGCAAGGTGGCGCGGGCGGCCCGCCGCGAGGCGGCGCTGGCGGCGCAGGCGGCCAAGGCGATGCGCGCGCAGATGGACGATGGAAACACCCCGCCACCGGCTCCCGCCGAGCAGAAAAAGCCCACCCGCAAGCACTCCGCGGGGCACTGAAACGGCGCCGGGCGGCGCTTTGCCGCAGCGCCTCCACGGGCTGCGGCCAGCCGCCGCCCAATGCCTGCAAAACACTGTTTTGACAGGTATTTAATGCACCGACCGAAGTGTGATCCGACGCCTTGCGCCGGCCAGATCGGCGGAGTAGGGTCAAAGCCCCGGGAGGCATCCAGGCCACCGGGGTCAACGACCTGAATCATGCGCCCATCCCACGTTCAGATCCCCACCTGCGTTCCGGTTGACCGGCGTGGGTCGCGGGTGTGCGCCGATTCAGCTGTCGGCGGTCCGCCAACGTGGCGGCAACCGTCCGTTCACTCGCAGGAGGTCGGATCATGTTCGAAAACCAGCAGCGCGATGATGTCGAGGCATTGATGAAGGCGGACGCGGAGTTCCGCCGGCTTTATCAGCACCATCGGGAGCTCGACAGCAAGGTGCACGACGCCGATATCGGCGTGCTTCCCATCGACGACGCCACCCTCGCCGGCATGAAGAAGGAGAAACTGCTGGCCAAGGCGCGGCTTGAACGCATGTGGGCCGACAGGGCGCACCTCATCCACTGACGCAACGGTTCGCTGGCGCGGCCCCGGGTCTTCCCTGAAACAGTCATCGGGAAGATTGCCGGGGCCGCAGCGTATCCGGCGGCTCGGTTATCATGGGGGTTCTGCGGCCACGGCTTTGCGCCGACGCCGCCACGCCAGCGACGGAGCCCCCATGACGGTTCACCAGAGTGTCCTCGAACTGATCGGACACACCCCGATGGTTCGCGCGAGGCGCCTCGATACGGGTGCGTGCGAATTGTTCCTGAAACTCGAGAGCGCCAACCCCGGCGGCTCGATCAAGGACCGCATCGGCCTGTCGATGATCGAGGGCGCCGAGAAGGACGGCCGCATCCGCCCGGGCGACATCCTGGTCGAGGGCACCGCCGGCAACACCGGCCTGGGCCTGGCCCTGGTCGCGCAGCAGAAAGGCTACCGGCTGATCCTGGTGGTGCCGGACAAGATGAGCCGCGAGAAGATCTTCAACCTCAAGGCGATGGGCGCCGAAGTGGTGCTGACCCGCTCCGACGTGGCCAAGGGACACCCCGAGTACTACCAGGACATGGCCGAGCGGATCGCCCGCGAAACGCCCGGCGCCTACTTCATCAACCAGTTCGGCAACCCCGACAACCCGGCCGCGCACATCGCCAGCACCGGCCCGGAAATCCTCGAGCAGATGGACGGCAAGGTGGATGCCGTGGTGGTCGGCTGCGGCTCGTCCGGCACGCTGAGCGGGCTGTCGAAGTTCTTCGCCGAACATTCGCCGCAGACCGAGCTGATCCTGGCCGATCCGGTCGGCTCGATCCTGGCGCAGTACATCAACGAGGGTACGCTCTCGACCAAGTCGGCGAGCTGGATGGTCGAAGGCATCGGCGAGGATTTCCTGCCCTCGATCAGTGACTTCACCCGGGTGAAGAAGGCCTACGCGATCTCCGACAAGGAGAGCTTCCTGACCGCGCGCGAGCTGCTGGCGAAGGAAGGCATCCTGGGCGGCTCGTCGACCGGCACTCTGCTTGCCGCGGCGCTGCGCTACTGCCGCGAACAGACCACGCCGAAACGCGTGGTGACCCTGGTCTGCGACACCGGCAACAAGTATCTGTCCAAGCTCTACAACGACTACTGGATGCTCGACAACGGCTTCATCGAGCGCGAGCAGCACGGCGACCTGCGCGACCTTCTGCTGCGCCCGTTCGCCCAGCGCGACACCGTGGTGGTCGGCCCCAACGAGCTGCTGATCACCGCCTACAACCGCATGAAGCTGTACGACGTGTCGCAGTTGCCGGTGATGGACGGCCGCAAGCTGGTCGGCATCGTCGACGAGTCCGACGTGCTGATGCACGTGCACGCCGACGAGACGCGCTTCCGCGACCCGGTGTCCACCGCGATGATCGCCGACCTGCACCGGCTCGACGTGCGCTCGCCGATCGAATCGCTGCTGCCGGTGTTCGAGCGCGGCCACGTGGCCATCGTGGTCGACGGCGACGATTTCCTCGGCCTGATCACCCGCATCGACCTGCTGAACTGGCTGCGCCGCAAGGTGAATTGACCGGCCGCGCCAGGCACTTTCAAAACAGCCCGGGGCGACCCGGGCCAGAACCGAAGGAAGCTCCGCCATGTGTGGAATCGTTGCCGCCGTAGCCCAACGCGACGTCGCCCCGCTGCTTATCGCCGGCCTGAAAGCGCTCGAATACCGGGGCTACGACTCCTCCGGCGTGGCCGTGCTCGACCACGGCGCGATCCGCCGCGTGCGCGCCAAGGGCAAGGTGCGCGAGATGGAGGCGCTGTACTTGGCCGACCCGCTGTCCGGCGGCACCGGCATCGCGCATACCCGCTGGGCCACCCATGGCGTGCCGAACGAGGCGAACGCGCACCCGCACATCGCCGGCCGGGTGGCGATCGTGCACAACGGCATCATCGAGAACTACGCCGGCCTGCGCGCCGAGCTGCAGGCCGCCGGCCACGTGTTCACTTCGGAAACCGACACCGAGGTGATGGCCGCGCTGATCGACCGACGCATCGGCCAGGGCCAGAACCTGCGCGAGGCGGTGCTGGCCACCGTGCGCGAGCTGGAAGGCGCCTATGCGATCGCGGTGCTCAGCAGCGACGAGCCCGATCGCGTGGTCGGCGCGCGCCGCGGCGCGCCGCTGCTGGTCGGCCTCGGCATCGGCGAGAACTTCCTCGGCTCCGACGCGCAGGCGCTGATCCAGGTCACCAACAAGATGCTGCACCTGGACGAGGACGACGTGGTGGAAATCACCCGCGACAGCGTGCAGGTGTTCGCGCTGGACGGCACGCCGGTCGAGCGCAAGGTGTACGAGAGCGAGCTGTCCACCGACGCGGTCGAGCGCGGCGAGTACCGCCACTACATGCAGAAGGAGATCTTCGAGCAGCCGCGCGCGGTGGCCGACACGCTTGAAGCGCGCATCGGCCCGCACGGCGTGCTGCCGAACATCTTCGGCATCGACAGCGAGGCGCTGCTCGCCGCCACCCGCGGCGTGCACATCATCGCCTGCGGCACCAGCTACCACGCCGGCCTCGTCGCCAAGTACTGGATCGAGGAATTCGCGCGCCTGCCGGTCGCGGTGGAGGTGGCCAGCGAGTACCGCTACCGCGAGACCGTGGTGCCGCCCGGCACGCTGTTCCTGGCAATCTCGCAGTCGGGCGAAACCGCCGACACGCTGGCCGCGATGCGCGAGTCGCGCCGACGCGGCTACCTCGGCACCCTGGTCATCTGCAACTCGCCGGAGTCGTCGCTGGTGCGCGAGGCCGACCTCAAGCTGATGACCCGCGCCGGCCCCGAGATCGGCGTCGCCTCGACCAAGGCGTTCACCACGCAGCTGGCCGGCCTGGCGCTATTGGCGCTGGAGCTGGCGCGCCGCAACGGCCTCGACGCGTCGCGCTACGCGGCGCTGTGCGAGGAGCTGCAGCGCCTGCCGCGCGCGATCGAGAACGCACTGAAGCTGGAGCCGGCGATCATCGACCTGGCCGGCGATTTCATCCATCGCCAGCACGCGCTGTTCCTCGGCCGCGGCGCGCACTACCCGGTGGCGCTGGAAGGTTCGCTCAAGCTCAAGGAAATCTCCTACATCCACGCCGAGGCCTACCCCGCCGGCGAGCTCAAGCACGGCCCGCTGGCGCTGGTCGACGAGAACATGCCGGTGGTGGCGGTGGCGCCGAACGGACCGCTGCTGGACAAGCTGAAATCCAACCTGCAGGAAGTACGCGCCCGCGGCGGTCGCCTGATCGTGTTCGCCGACGGCTCCGCCGGCATGGACGACACCGCCGGCAACGGCGTGACCCTGCGCGTGGAATCCGGCGGCAACTTCATCGCCCCCGCCGTGTTCACCGTGCCGCTGCAACTGCTCGCCTACCACGTCGCCGTGCTGCGCGGCACGGACGTGGATCAACCGCGCAACCTGGCCAAGTCGGTCACCGTGGAGTAGGGCCCGATCCGCCGGCGCTGCCCGGCGTGGCGGGTGGCGTGATCGTGGCGGCGGTGGCCGGCTTGGCCGCGACGGCTCCCGGTTGCCACACGAAGGTCGCCACGCTTTCCGCCGGCATGGTGTAGCGGAAGTCGAGCCCGCCCTGCTGCACGGAGACTTCGTGCGGCACGGTCTTGCCGTTGACCAGTATCAGCACGATCGATCCGCCGTCTGGGTTGCGGAAGGCGACGTTCTTGATGTCGTTGCCGGTGTCGGTGGACCAGATGCGCACGGCGCCGGGGTGGATGAAGCGGCTGTAATGGGCGAACGCATAGTACTCGTCGTTGCGGCTCACCGCGCCGCTGCGCGAGTCGATCGTGACGATGCCCTTGCAGGTATCGCAGCCGCCGAAGTGCGGGCCGTAGTTTTCGTCCAGCGCAAGGTTCCAGTACACCACGCCGCGCGCCCAGTTGCGCAGGCCGCCGAGCAGCAGGTCGCGCGCGAACCAGAGCAGTTCGCCGTGCTTGCTGGATTCCCAGTCGCCGCCGGAACACTCGGTGATGTAGGCGTCCTTGCGCGGAAAGGAGTGGTGCACGTCGCTCTGCGCGCCGGGCGTGCCGCGGTAGCAGTGCCAGGCGATGCCGTCCAGGTAGCGCGCGGCCTCGGCGTCGTAGAGCACGTCCAGCGGTTGCTGCGGTTCGTCCCAGTTGTGGTCCCAGCCGAAGATGTGCGTGGGCGGCTTGCGCCCGGCCAGCGCGGGGCCTAGGTACTGCGCGATGATGCGCGCGCGCTGCCCGGCGGAGAGCAGCATGCCGGGGTAGGTCAGCGGCACGAAGCCTGGCTCGTTCTGCAGGGTCAGCGCGAAGATCGGGATGCCGTAGCTGCGGTAGGTGTCGACGTACTTCACCAGGTACTGCGCATAGGCCGCCTCGTACTCTTCGAGCAGGCTGCCGCCGATCAGGTTGGCGCTGGTCTTCATCCACGCCGGCGCGCTCCACGGCGAGGCGATGATGCGCAGCTGCGGGTCGATCGCCAGCGTCTCCTGCACGGTGGGGATGAGGTAGGGCACGTTGGCCGCGACGTTGAAATGCTGCAGCTCGGGGTCGACCTCGCCGGCGGGCATGTCGTCCAGCGTGTACGGTTGCAGCGAGAAATCCGAGGCGCCGATGGTCAGCCGGACCATGTTGAAATCGAGCCCGGGCGGCGGGCCGAACAGTTCGAGCAGCAGCGCGTGGCGCGCCGGTGCGCTCAGCTTGTTCTGCAGCAGCCAGGCCGAGGCATCGGTCAGTGCCGCGCCGAAGCCGACGATGGACTGGTAGGTCTTGCTGGTGTCGATGACCACGTCGGCAGGCGTCGATGTCGCGTCGCTGGCCGGCACGTCGGCCTGTCGCGCCAGCCGCAGGCGGCGATCCTGCGTGCTCAGCCACAGCTCGATGCCGGGGCCGCTCGGTTGCGCGACCGGCGCGGCGGGGAGGACGATCGGCGCTGCCGGGCGCTGCGCCACCCGCAGCGCGAGCAGCGCCAGCAGCGAGATCAGCGCGAACGACGCGATGGCGAACCAGCGCGGGACACCGCGAGCGTCATCCATGCAGCATGCCGGCCGGAGGCGTGGTCTGGGGTGGCATGGGGGAGACGCCGGTCGTCACGGCGTGCCCGGCTTGGCACAGGCGTGGATCGCCGACGAGGTGGGCAGCGTTTCCACCTCGTGCGCCGCCGCGTAGCGCAGCCCGTAGCCGGGAGCGAACAGCCAGGCCCGGTCGTGGTCGGCGCTCTGGTACGGGCAGGGCAGGCCGGGCCAGGGCATCGGCAGCGTGCCGTGGAAATCGTGCGGCCCTGCGCCACCGGCGTGGGCGAACAGCACGTCCGCCACGCCGCCGCCTTCGGTGCCCGGCAGCCACGCCGCGACGAAGGCATCGGACAGGTTGAGCAGGTCGTTGACGAACAGCGGTCGCCCGGACACGAATACCGTCACCACCGGCTTGTGCGCCTTGGCCACGGCCTGCAGCACGGCGAGATCCTCCGGGTAGCGATCGCTGTGGCGCAGCGTGGCCGGCAACGTGATGTCGCCTGTCATCTCCGCGTACGGGGTTTCCCCGATCACCGCCACGATGGCGTCGAAGGGTGCAAGGTTGATGCCGGCGGCGGTCGGGCTGTAGCTGACGTTCGCGGCGCCGTCGGCGGCGCGGATGCCGGCGAGGATCGTCTCGCCGTGCGGGAAGTCGGCGTTGCCGTTGTCGTTGCCCTGCCAGCTCAGCGACCAGCCGCCGGCCTGATTCGGCAGGCTGTCGGCGCTCTTGCCGACCACCAGGATCTTCGCGCCGGCCCGCAGCGGCAGCGCGCGGTGGTTGTTCTTCAGCAGCACCAGCGACTCGCGTACCGCGCGGCGCGCCAGCTCGCGATGCTGCAGGGCGGTGGCGTCGCCGGCGCCTTGTCGCTGCGAGGGCCGCTTGCCGAACAGGCCCATGCGCAGCTTGGCGCGCACGATCCGGCTCACCGCGTCGTCGATGCGGCTGATCGGGATCTGGCCGTCCTCGACCTGCCGGGTGGTGTTGGCGATGAAGGCCTGCCAGTCGTCGGGCACCATCACCATGTCGATGCCGGCGTTGATCGCCTGCGCGCAGCTGGCGTTGTTGCAGCCGGGCAGCTGGCCGATCGCGTTCCAGTCGGATACCACGAAGCCGTCGAAGCCCATCTTCTCCTTGAGCACGCCGGTGAGCAGCGCGCGGGCGCCGGACATCTTGCCGTAGTCGATCCCGTCAGCCACGTCGTCCCAGCTGTTGTAGGACGCCATCACGCTGAGCACGCCGGCGCGCAGCGCGCCGAAGTAGCCGGCGCCGTGCACGTTGATCATGTCCTGCCGGCTGACCCGGGCCTGGCCCTCGTCGACGCCGTTCCAGGTGGCGCCGTCGCCGATGAAGTGCTTGGCGGTGGCCATCACGTGGTGATCGTCGAAGTCGCCCTGCAGCCCGGTGACATAGGCGCGCGCGTACTCGCGCACCAGCGGCGCCTCGCTGGAAAAGCTCTCGTAGGTGCGGCCCCAGCGCACGTTCTGCGCCACCGCCAGGGTCGGCGCGAAGGCCCAGTCGATGCCGGTGGCGCGCACCGCCCTGGCGGTGGCCCGGCCGATCGCCTCGACCAGCGCCGGGTCGTGCGCCGCGCCCAGGCCGATGTTGTGCGGGAACAGGGTGGCGCCGAACACGTTGTTGTCGCCATGCACCGCGTCGGTGCCCCAGATCACCGGGATCTGCACCTTCGCATCGGTGGCCATCGAGGCGTCGCGGTAACGGTCGGCCAGGGCGAGCCAGTCGCCGATGCCGGCGTGCTTGTTCTTCCCCGGCCAGGAACCGCCGCCGTTGAGCACCGAGCCGATGTAGTACTGCTTCACCTGCGCCGGCGTGATCGACTTGATCTCGGCCTGGGTCATCTGGCCGATCTTCTGCGCCAGCGTCATGCCGGCCACGATCGCGCGCACGCGCTGCTCCAGCGCCGGGTCGGCACCCGACGGGCCGCGTATCGACGGCCAGTCCCGGTAATGGGTCGGGCCGGGCGGGGCGTCGGCGACCGGCGCCTGGTGCGCTGGCGAGGGGCCGGTATCGGCGGCGGGGGCGCTGCCGGCGCAGGCCAGCAGCAGGGGCAGGGAGAAAAACCACGGGCAGCGGATACGAACCATGGGAAAGCCTCATCGCGTGGACCATCGCCCGGCAAGATCCTCGCGCGCGCGGCGCAGGCAGGGGAACGATGTCGTCAGCGCCACTTTAGCGCGCTCGCGGATCGACGGATTCGACGCTGCGTCACATCAGGCGCGCCCGATGGCGCAAGCAGGGCGCCGCCGGTGCGCGGCCGGTCACGCGCCATCGCCGCACCGACACGGCCGGTGCCCGGCATGAGCGGGGCACCGGTGTGTCGCGGATGGCTTGCGGAAGGCCTGGGCCACCGGCTTCTTGCTCGTCATTCCTGCGAGGGCAGGAATCCAGTGCCTTGACGCCGCATGGCTCGGATGCACTGGATCCCGGCCTGACCGGCCCTTCGGCCGTTGAAAAGCGCCTCGCCGGGATGACGAGCAAGATCAGGGCGTCCTCAGAAGTCCTGCTTGAAGCGGATGCCGATGGTGCGCGGCAGGCTGTAGCCGGTGTAGACCTGACCGTTCGGGTACTGCGCCACCACGCCGTGCGCGCCGCAGACGTCGACGCCGCACTCGGTGTACTTGTATTGCGCGGCGCGCTTGTCGAAGGCGTTGTTGATGTAGACGTCGGCCGACCAGCTGCCTTTCTGCACGCCGGCGGACAGGTCCAGCGTGTTGTACGCGGGCAGGTCGCCGAGCAGCGCGCGCTCGCTCAGGCGAAGGTCGGTCGTGCGCTTGCCGACGTGGACCAGCGCCGCCTGCACGAACGCATCGCTGTCACCGAGGGTGAAGCTGTAGTGCGCGATCAGGTTGCCCTTGAACTTCGGCGTGATCGGCAGCTGGGTGCCCTTGGGCGCCAGTGGCCCGGACACCACGCTGCCGTCTTGCGGATTGAGCGAGCCGGGCGGGCAGTCGGTGATCGGGCGTCCGCTGGCGTCGGTGAAGCCGCAATAGTTGGCGGTGAGCCGCGCGCGGTACAGCGCCCAGCCGGCGGTCAGCTGCAGGTTGTAGGTGGCCTGCCAGTTCAGTTGCGACTCGAGGCCTTCGATGCGCGCGGAGTTGGCGTTCTTGATTTCGGTGAGGCCGTTCGCGCCCAGGATCGGGAACTGGAAATCGTTCCAGGTTTCGCGGAACACCGCACCGTTGAAGGACACCCGGTTGTCCAGCCACGAGGTCTTCCAGCCCAGCTCCTGGTTGATCAGGAAGTCGGCGTGGTACGGCAGCAGGGTGCCGCGCCGGTTGACGCCGCCGGGGCGGAAGCCTTCCGAGCGGGTGGCGTAGATCATCTTGGTGTCGCTGATGTTCCAGGTCAGGTTGAACTTGGTGAGGTTGCCGCTCTCCTTCACCCGCTTGTCGAAGTCCAGGCACGGCGCGCCCATGAACGGCTCGGGCGACACGCAGGCGGCCTCGCCCTGGCTGGAGGAGAAGCCCGCGCCGTAGCCGAAGTAGCCGTACAGCTGGTTGCTGGTGCGGTAGTAGCGCTCGCCGACGGTGCCGGTGAGCACGTCGGGGATGAAATCCCACGACAGTTCGCCGAACAGCGCCTCGTCGCGGTCGTAACGCATCTGCCGGGTCAGCCAGATGGTGTCGTTCCAGCCGGTGACGGAGATCGCGTCGGCCAGGCCGTCGACCTGGTAGTTCTGCAGGATGTCGTGCTTCTGCTTCTGCCAGAAGGCGCCGGCGACCAGGCGCAGGCGATCGTCCGCCGGCGAGACCAGGCGCAGCTCGTGGCTGCTGTTGGTGTAGCCGTCGCGGTCGCTGATGTGCTGCGAAGGATTGACCAGCGCGCCGTTGTTGTCATAGAAGGACGCGCCGGAGCCGTACAGCGCGTCGTACCAGAAGCCGTAGTCGCTGTAGTCGGTCTGTTCCTCCTGGTTGCGCTTGAGGTGCGCGTAGGCATAGGTCAGGTCGAAGTTGCCGATCTTGCCCTGCACGGTCAGCGCACCCTGCCACCAGCGGTCGTTGACGCGCTCGGGGTAGAAGTGCGTGACGGCCAGGTCGCCCACCGCCGGGTCGCTGGCGAAGTTGCCGTGCGAGATGGTCTGCTGCCCCATCAGCATCGGCGTGATCGACCAGTTGTCGTCGAGATCGACCTTCAGCGCGGCGCGCGCGCCGGTGATATTGGCGTCGTTGTAATTGTCCTTGGCATGGCCGACGCACTGGAACGTCGACGAAGGCGAGGTTCCGCTCGCCGTGCAGTCGGGCGCGTTGCTGATGGTGATGCCCGAGGTGGGGAAGGTGCGCGAGCCGGCCTTGTTGTCGATGTAGCCGGCGTCGTGCTCGCGCCAGCCGACCAGGCGGATCGCGGCCTTCGAGTTGATCGGCAGGTTGAGCATGCCCTCGGCCGTGTAGCCGATGCCGCCGTGCGCGAGCGTGTCCACGCCCAGGCTGTAGCTGGCCGCGTAACCGCTGGGGTCGGGCTTGTTGGTGATGATGCGCAAGGCGCCGGCCTCGGCGCTGGCGCCGTACAGCGTGCCCTGCGGGCCGGCCAGCACCTCGATGCGGGCGATGTCGTACATGTGGATGTCGAGCGGACCCTGGATCGTCGTCACCGGCTGGTCGTCGAGGTACACGCCCACGCTCGGCTGCGAGCCGGAGTGGTTGGTATTGCCGCCGCTGGTCACGCCGCGCATGTAGATCGAGACGAAGCCGGGGCCGGTGGCGATGCCGCCGCCGCCCTGCTGGAACGTCACGCTGGGCAGGTACTTCACGTAGTCGTCGAAGCTCTTCACGTGCAGCGCTTCGAGCTGGTCGGTGGCCAGCACGTCCATGCTGATCGGCACCTTCTGCAGGTTCTCCGTGCGCTTCTGCGCGGTCACCGTGACCACGCCGAGCGTGGTGGTTTTCTGCTTTGTCGATGACGTGGTGTCGGGCGGCGTGGACTGCCCGGTGTCCTGCGCCACGGCGGGTGCCGCCATGGCGAGGCAGATGGCGGCTGCCAGCGGCAACCGGATCAACGTCGCCCGCCGGGCGTTCATGACCTGTCTGGACCTGCTTGTGTGCATGCGATCTCCCCTTGTCCGGTGAACGGCAAACCAACCAAACCCCCAACCTTTCAGATGAACCCTGGCACCTCGGGATAGCTGTGCAGCACCGGCCCGAGGGCGCGTTCCAGCGGCCCCAGCCACGGCGCAAACCGGCGCCAGTGGTCCACGCCTTCGCGATAGATCGGTCGGCGCACCTGCTCCGAACTGGCGGTGTGCACCGGCCGCGGGTTCTCGAAGAAGCGCAGGCACGCGTCCTCGAACGGCAGGCCGCAATAATCGAGCAGGCGGCGAACCTCGCCCTCGGTGTCCGCCACCATGCGCTCGTAGAACACGCGGTGGATGCGCCCGGGCAGCACCGTGTCGAAGTGCGCCATCAGGCGGACATAGTCGCGGTAGTAGCGCCCGACATCCTCGAGGTCGTAGCTGAAACTCTGCCCGCGCGCGAAGTGCTGCTTGAACGCCGAGAAGCAGCACGCCAGCGGATGCCGGCGCGCGTCGATGATCTTTGCATTCGGCAGCATGAGGTGGATCAGGCCGACGTGCATGAAGTTGTTCGGCATCTTGTCGATGAACAGCGGTGCCGCGGTTTTGCGCTGGATGCGGGTGTGCGCGAGGTAGTGCTCGCCGAGCGCGCGCAGCGCGTCGGCGTCGAGCGCGGCCAGCGCATCGTGGTAGGGCGTCGCGCTGTCGCCCTCGCCCTGCCGGCGCAGGCTGCGGGAGATCGAGGCGACTTCGGGCAGCTCCATCGTGCCTTCGACCTGGCTGTGGCTGGACAGGATCTGCTCGATCAGGGTGGAGCCGGCGCGCGGCAGCCCGACCACGAAGATCGGATCGCGCGCCGGGCAACCCATGCCCGCGCGCGCAGCGAAGAAATCGCCGGTGTAGTGCGCGCAGGCGTGGGCCACCCGCGCGCTGGTCTCGTCCGCGCTGTAGTGCAGTTGCGCGCGGCGGATCGCGTTGCCGCGCGCGTAGTGGGCGAAGGAATCCGCGCAGGCGTCGGCGTCCTAGCGCGCCTTGCCCATGGCGAACTCCAGGTGCAGGCGATCCTCGTCCGACAGGTCGGCGCGTGCCAGCTGATCGCTCATGGTGGCGAGGTCGGCCGCGCTGAAGCGGAAGGTCTTGAGGTTGGCCAGGCTCCACCAGACTTCGCCGAAGGAGGGCAGGCGTTCCACACTGTGCCGGTAGGCGGCGATCGCGCGGTCGCCGAACCCGGCGGTCTTCAGCGCGTGGCCGTAGCTCATCCACAGGCGCGGGTTGTCGGGGTAGCGCTGCACCAGGTCGGCGTAGATCGCGATGGCCGGCTCGTAATCGCCGATGCGGCACAACACCACCGCCTTGAGATTGCGGTAGGCCGGGTGCTGCGGGTCGTTCGCCAGCAGGTGTTCGATCTGCGCCAGCGCCTGCTCGGGCTGGTTGCTGCGATGCAGGACCATGGCGTAGTGCTGACGTGCGGCGTCGAAACCGGGGGCCAGTTCGAGGCAGCGTGCGAGCAGGTTCAGCGCATCCTCGTTGCGGCCCACGCGGGCGGCGACTTCGGCGAACATGCGGATCGCCGCGACGTCGGTGGGCGCCTGTTTGAGATGCTCGCGCAGCAGCGCCTCGGCCTGCGGGATGCGGCCTTCGGCGAGCGCCACGGCGGCGCCCATCAGGCGCGGGTCGTGGGTGGAATGCAGCACGTGCCTGGCGTAGGCGGCGTCGGCCGCGTCCTGCTCGCCGGCGGCCATCAGGTGGTCGCCGAGTTCGCGCCAGGCTTGCGGCAGGTCGGGTTTCAGCGCGACCGCGCGGCGCAGCGCGGCGATCGCCTCCTCGCCACGGCCGAGCCGGCCCAGCACCACGCCCAGGTCAAGCTGCAGCGCCGCCCATGTCGGTTGCGACGGCGCCAGCGGAAGCAGGATGTCGAGCGCGGCCTGGGCATCGCCCTGGCGCAAGTGCGCGGCTGCCAGCAGTTGCAGCGCCAACGGATGCGCGCCGACCACTTGCAGGATCTCCTCCAACTGCTCCACCGCCAGCGCGGGGTCGCGTTGCAGCAGCCGCTCCGCGTGCGCCAGCGCCTGTTCCAGCGTGCCGCTGGCCGACGCCGCGATCATGCGTCGCCTCGTCGCGGCGACGAAAACGGCCCACGCGGTGCGATGGGGCGAAGTGGCGACAGCAGTACGGCGCCTGGCATGGACGGCAGCGGCTTCTCGCAGGTTTCACCGCAATCTACAACCGAATCCGGCCGGTAGATAGGGGTGCCGGATCGTACCGGCCGGCCGGGCGTCAGTGCGGTTGCCGCCGGTTCGGCACAAGCGCTAGGCTCAGCGGGGCGCCCCTGCCGGGACGGGCGGGCGGCGCCGGCCGGGTTGTTTGCGGCCATCCAACCGGGGACAGCAATCCATGCACACCGACACCGTCGCTGAACCGCTCGACCGCGCGCACGCCTTGCCCGCGCGCTACTACGCGGGGGAGGCGATGCTCGCGATGGAGCAGCGCGCGGTGTTCGCGCGCAGCTGGCAACTGGTCGCGCAGCAGGGGCAGCTGACCGGGCCCGGTGACCACGCGGTCGAACAAGTCGCCGGCGTGCCGTTGCTGCTGGTGCGCGGCGAGGACGGCGTGCTGCGTGCCTTCCCCAATGTCTGCCGCCACCGCGCCGGTCCGCTGGCGCTGTGCGACGGCAAGGGCGCGCGGGCGCTGCACTGCAAGTACCACGGCTGGACCTACACCCTCGACGGCCAGCTGCGCAGCGCGCCGGAAATGCAGGGCGCCGCCGATTTCCGCGTGGAGGACATCCGCCTGCCGCCGTACCGCGTGCACGAGTGGCAGGGGCTGGTGTTCGTCGCGCTGGACGAGGAGGTGCCGCCGTTCGAGCAGGTCTACGGCGGCATCGCCGAGCGCATCGCGCCGATCGACCTGGCGGCGATGCGCTACCTGCGCCGCGACACCTACGACATCGACTGCAACTGGAAGGTCTATGTCGACAACTTCCTCGAGGGTTACCACCTGCCGCACGTGCATCCGGGCCTGTCGAAGGTGCTGGACTATCGCGCCTACGACACCGAGCTGTTCGCGTGGCACTCGCTGCAGTCCTCGCCATTGCGCAACAGCACCGACATCTACGGCGACGGCGAGGCGTTCTATTACTTCGTCTACCCCAACGTGATGCTCAACATCATGCCCGGCCGGCTGCAGACCAACCGCATCCTGCCGCTGGGTCCGGATCGCTGCCGCATCGTGTTCGACTACTACTACGCGCAGGACGCCGCGGCGCAGGCGCGCATGGAGGCCGACCGCAGCTTCAGCGACGAGGTGCAGAACGAGGACATCGGCATCTGCGAAGCGGTGCAGCGCGGGCTGGCTTCCGGCGCCTACCGTCCGGGCCGGCTCAACCCGAAGCGCGAGAGCGGCGTGTGGCATTTCCAGAACCTGTTGCGCGCGGCATACGCGGGACCGGCCGGCGAGTCGGCATGAGCGCGCCGGCCGTGGCGGTGGCGGGATGGAGCAGCTAGCCGCCATGCACGATCGCCAGCGAATCGGCTTCTGGACCTGTACCGCGCTGGTGGTCGGCAACGTGATCGGCATGGGCATCTTCCTGCTGCCGTCCTCGCTGGCGCCGTACGGGTTCAACGCGCTGATCGGCTGGGGCATCACCCTGCTCGGTTGTCTCACTCTGGCGCGGGTGTTCGCGCACCTTTCCGCGGCGCTGCCGGGCGCGGACGGTCCCTACGGCTACGTGCGCGAGACGCTCGGGGACCTGCCAGCCTACATGGCGATGTGGGCCTACTGGGTTTCGCTGTGGCTGACCAATGCCGCGCTGGCCACCGGCGTGGTCGGCTACCTCACCGTGGTGGTGCCCGGCCTCGCGGAGGTGCCGTCGATGGCGTTCGCACTGGCGCTGGTGTGGCTGTTCGTGCTGGTCAACCTGCTCGGCGTGCGCACCGGCGGCGTGGTGCAGATCGTCACCACGGCGCTGAAATTGCTGCCGATGCTGGCGATCGCCGCGCTCGGCGGCTGGGTGCTGCTCAGCTCGCCGGGCAGCTACGTGGCGCATCCGCCGACCACGCCGGTGAGCTTCGGCGGCGTGATGGCGGCCTCCACCATCGCGCTGTTCGCGATGCTCGGCATCGAATCGGCCAGCATCCCGGCCGAGCGCGTCGACGACCCCGGTCGCACGATTCCGCGCGCGACGATGGCCGGCGCGGTGGTGGTCGCGGCAATCTACCTGGTGGTCTGCGCGGTGCCGCTGCTGCTGATCCGGCAGGACGTGCTGGCCAGCGCCGGC
Source organism: Rhodanobacter sp. UC4443_H10 (assembly GCF_052978325.1). Lineage (NCBI taxonomy): Bacteria > Pseudomonadati > Pseudomonadota > Gammaproteobacteria > Lysobacterales > Rhodanobacteraceae > Rhodanobacter > Rhodanobacter sp. UC4443_H10. The sequence continues at coordinate 3,441,590 of NZ_CM129668.1, forward strand.
GCGCCGTTCGCGTTGTTGATGGAACAGTTCGGCGCGGCCGGCTCCGGCCGCTGGCTGGCACTGTTCGTGGTGGTCAGCGGGCTCGGTGCGCTGAACGGATGGACCCTGCTGGCCGGCCAGCTGACCCGCACCATGGCTGCCAACGGCGTGCTGCCGTCGCTGCTCATGCGCGGCAACCGGCACGGTGCGCCGACGACCGCGCTGGTGGTCACCGGCGTGCTTGCCTCCGTGATGGTGTGGATGAGCTACAGCAGTTCGCTGGTGGCCGCGTTCACCTTCATCACGCTGCTGGTGACCGCAGCGAACCTGCCGCTGTACCTGGCCTGCGCGCTGGCGCTCGCGGTGTTGTGGCGGCGTGGTGCCGCGCCGTGCCGCGGGCGTGGCGTGCTGCTGGTCGCCGTGATCGCCACGCTGTACGTGGTCTATGCCTTCATCGGCATCGGCGGGGCGCCGTTCGTCTACGCCCTCGGCCTGATCGCGGCCGGGTTGCCCCTGTATTTCTTCATGCGACGTCGTGGCGCGACCGCGGCGACCAAGGCCTGAACCCATGCGCGACCCGCGTTACGACCTCCTGTTCACCCCGCTCAAGATCGGTCCGGTGACCGCGAAGAACCGCTTCTTCCAGGTGCCGCATTGCAACGGCATGGGCCACGCGATGCCGCTGGCGCATGCGGCGATGCGCGAGGTGAAGGCCGAGGGCGGCTGGGCGGTGGTCTCCACCGAGGAGTGCGAGATCCACCCCAGCGGCGATCTCACCCCGTACGTCGAGGCGCGGCTGTGGGACGACCGCGACATCCCCGCGCTGACGCTGATGTGCGACAAGGTGCATGCGCACGGCGCGCTGGCCGCGCTGGAACTCACCCACAACGGACCCACCGCCTCCAACCTCTATTCGCGCGAGGTGCTGATCGCGCCGTCGCACCAGCCGACCAAGTACGGCTACCCGCACCAGGCGCGGGCGATGACGCAACACGACATCCGCGAGTACCGCCGCTGGCATCGCGAGGCGGCGATCCGCGGCAAGCGCGCGGGCATGGACATCATCTACGTCTACGCCGCGCACGACCTGTCGCTGGCGATGCACTTCCTGCAGCGCCGGCGCAACCAGCGCAGCGACGCATACGGTGGCTCGCTGGAGAACCGCGTACGGCTGCTGCGCGAAGTGCTGGTGGATACGAAGGAAGCGGTCGGCGACACCTGTGCCGTGGCGCTGCGCTTCGCCACCGAGGAACTGCTGGGGCCGGGCGGCGTCGAACTGGCCGAGGCGAAGGAGATCGTCGCCATGCTGGCCGAGCTGCCCGACCTGTGGGACGTGAACCTTGCCGCCTGGTACAACGATTCGGTGCCCTCGCGCTTTGCCGCGGAGGGCGCGCAGGAGCCGTTCATCGACTTCGTGAAGCAAACCACCAGCAAGCCGGTGGTCGGCGTGGGCCGCTTCACCTCCCCCGACACCATGGTGTCGCAACTCAAGCGCGGCGTGCTGGACCTGATCGGCTGCGCGCGCCCGTCGATCGCCGACCCGTTCCTGCCGCGCAAGATCGAGGAAGGTCGCGTCGACGATATCCGCGAATGCATCGGCTGCAACATCTGCGTCTCCGGCGACATGACCATCTCGCCGATCCGCTGCACGCAGAATCCGACCATGGGCGAGGAGTGGCGCAAGGACTGGCACCCGGAACGCATCGCGCCGAAACGCTCGGCGGCGCGCGTGCTGGTGGTCGGCGCCGGCCCTGCCGGGCTGGAAGCGGCGCGTGCGCTGGGCCAGCGCGGCTACGAGGTGAGCCTGGCCGAGGCGCGCAAGGAACTCGGCGGCCGCGTCACCCGCGAATCGCGCATGCCGGGCCTGGCCGAATGGGCGCGCGTGCGCGACTGGCGCGTCGGCCAGATCCGCAAGCTGGCGAATGTGGCCGTCTATCTCGATTCCGCACTCACGGCGCAAGACGTGCTCGACTTCGGTGCCGACCACGTGGTGCTGGCCACCGGCTGCCACTGGCGCCGCGACGGCTACGGCCGCAGCCACGGCGCGGTCATCGACGGCTTCCCCGACAACCCGCGCGTGTTCACGCCCGACGACCTGATGGACGGCCGTCTGCCCGAGGGCCGCGTGGTGGTGTTCGACGACGACGGTTTCTACTACGCGGGCATCGCCGCCGAAACCTTGCGCCTGCGCGGTTGCGAGGTGACGTATCTGACGCCGGAAGACAGCGTCGCGCCGTGGAGCCAGCACACGCTGGACTACCGGCATATCCGCAAACGGATGGCCAAACTCGGCATCGAGGCGATCGTGTCGCACGACATCGTCGGCTACGCCGGCTGCACGCTCAGCGTCGAAAACGTGTGGGACCACCGGCACCGCGACCTGGCCTGCGACGCCATCGTCACCGTGACCGCCCGCATGCCGGACGATGCGCTGTACCAGCAACTGCTGGAGCGCGAAGCGGAATGGCCCGCCGCCGGGCTGCACTCGCTGCGCTGCATCGGCGACGCCGAGGCCCCCGGCCTGATCGCCCATGCGGTCTACGCCGGCCACCGCTACGCGCGCGAACTGGAAGAACCTGTTGCCGCCGGCGTCCCGTTCAAGCGGCACTTCCACGTCGCAGAGACATAGGGGCGCACTTTGTGCGCGTTGCCTTTGCGCACGTGACGAGGAGCATCGCGCACAAGGTGCGCTCCTGCAGAGTCCTGGGTGCCCTCACGCCCGGCCGTAAACGTCGTCGTAGCGCACGATGTCGTCTTCGCCAAGATAACTGCCGGATTGCACCTCGATCAGTTCCAGCGTCACCTTGCCCGGATTGCGCAGACGGTGCTTGCTGCCCAGCGGAATGTAGGTGCTCTGGTTTTCGCCGAGCAGGAACACCTTGTCGTCGCAGGTGACCTCGGCAGTGCCGGAGACCACGATCCAGTGTTCGGCGCGATGGTGGTGCTTCTGCAGGCTCAGCGAGGCGCCGGGCTTGACCTGGATGCGCTTGACCTGGAAGCGCTCGCCCGCCTCCAGCGAGTCGTAATTGCCCCACGGGCGATGCACCACGCGATGCAGCGAATGCTCGCTGCGGCCGGCGGCCTTGAGCTGTTCGACGATCTTCTTCACGTCCTGTGCCGCGTCACGGTGCGCCACCAGGGTGGCGTCCGGCGTGGTCACCACGATCAGGTCGTCGACACCGACGGTGGCAAGCAAGTGGCGATCGTGCGAGCGGAGCAGCGAGTTGCGCGTGTCCACGGTCAGCGTGTCGCCCTCGCGCAGGTTGCCCGCGGCGTCCTTGTCGCCGGTGAGCCACAGCGCCGACCACGAGCCGATGTCGCTCCATCCGCAGCTGACCGGTACCACGGCGGCGCGCGCGGTCTTTTCCATCACCGCGTAGTCGATCGAATTGTCCGGTACCTGTGCGAACGCGTCGCGATCGATGCGCACGAAGTCGAGATCGGCCGTGGCCTTGGCATGTGCTGCGCGCACGGCCTCCAGCATCGCCGGCGCGTGTGCGGCCAGCTCCTCCAGATAGCGTGACGCCCTGAACAGGAACATGCCCGAGTTCCAGTCGTAGCCGCCGTCGGCGAGGTAGGACCCGGCCTTGGCGAGACTGGGCTTTTCGACGAACTGCCCGACGCGGAAACCATGCCCGTCGATCGCCTCGGCGCGGCGGATGTAGCCGAAGCCGGTCTCCGGGCGATCCGGGCGGATGCCGAACGTGGCCAGCCAGCCGTCCTTCGCCAATGGCATTGCCTGCGCCACCGCCGCGGTGAATGCGGTGGTGTCGCCGATCAGGTGATCGGCCGGCAGCACCAGCAGCAATGCGTCGGGATCGTGCTGCAGTGCCTGCAGCGCGCCCAGCGCGATCGCCGGCGCGGTGTTCCGTGCCAGCGGTTCCAGCACGATCGTGGCGCCTTGGACGCCTGCTTCCAGCAACTGGTCGGCGGCGAGAAAGCGGTGATCCTCGCTGGCCACCACGATCGGCGCGGCCACCTCCGGCAGCGCGCGGGTGCGCGCGACGGTCTGCTGGAACAACGTGCCCTTGCCGGCCAGTTCGAGGAACTGCTTGGGCAGGTTTTTCCGCGATACCGGCCACAACCGGGTGCCGCTGCCGCCGCTGAGGATCAGGGGAATCAACATGAGCTCGACGTTCCTGGCCGGATGTTACGTGTAGGAGCGCACCCTGTGCGCGATGTTTCTTCATCACGTCACGAAAAGCGTCGCGCACAGGATGCGCTCCTACGCAGGGAGAGCTGTGCGGATTGCTCATTATGCCGCAACGTTCCCGCCGCGTAGGGCGGACACTGCCCGCCGGCAGGCCTTCGCGGGCCGGCGCGAAAGCGGCGGACAATGTCCGCCCTACGCGACAACGCGCGACAGCAATCGGATTACGGCGACCGGGGACCGTCGAACTTGCTGCCGAGCTGATCCATCACCCGGAGCATGCCGTCGCGCCAGTCCGGCAGCGGCGAGGCAAACCGCCGCTGAAAATCGGTGTTGTCCAGCAACGACCACGCCGGACGCACCGCCGGCGTCGGGTAGTCGGTGGTGGCGATCGCCACCACATGCGGCGGATTTGGAAGCAGCCCGCGTACTCGCGCTGCGTCGAAGATTGCACTGGCGAAACCGTGCCATGTCGTCGCGCCGCTGGCGACCAGATGATGCGTGCCGATGAGCGATTCACGTGCCGCGCGATCCGACGTCATCCAGCGATCCAGCGCGGCGAGCGTGCCGTCGACGATCAGCCCGGTATCGGTCGGTGCGCCGTGCTGGTCGGCAACCACGCGCAGCTCGTCGCGCTCGGCCCCGAGGCGCAGCATGGTGCGCAGGAAATTGTGCCCGTGCGCCGCGTAGACCCACGCGGTGCGGAAGATGAAATGGTCAGCACCGCTTTCCTGCAACGCCCGTTCGCCCGCCAGCTTGCTGCGGCCGTAGGCGCCGAGCGGGCCGGTGGGTGCGTCGACGGCGTAGGGTTGCGACTGGTGGCCGTCGAACACGTAGTCGGTGGAGTAGTGGATCACCAGCGCACCATGCGCTGCCGCCCAGCTGCCGAGCACGCCGACCGCCTCGCCGTTGACGCGAGTGGCCAGCGCTTCTTCCTGTTCGGCACGATCCACCGCGGTATAGGCGGCGGCGTTGACGATGACGTCAGGGCGCAGGTGATCGAGCACGGCGGGGAGCGATGCGGGGTCCGACAGGTCGGCGATCTTGCCGAGGCCGCCGGTCGTCAACACGCCATCACGGCATGCCGCGGCCAGCTCGCCGCGCGCGGCCAAACCGCCTTGATCGAGGAACGTACGGCCCAACTGGCCGTTGGCGCCGAGCAGCAGAATCTTCATGACACGTAGACCGGCAACCGCTCCGGCGGCACATCGGCAAGTAGCGGCGTCTTGCCGTCCTTGTCCGACAGCAAGGGCGCGCTGACCGGCCAGTCGATGGCCAGCGCCGCATCGTTCCAGCGGATGCCGGCGTCGGCCTTCGGGTCGTACAGCGCGGTGCACTGATAGGTGAAGGTGGCGAAGTCGGAGACCACGCAGAAGCCGTGCGCGAAACCTTCCGGTATCCAGAAGTGGCGGTGGTTGTCGGCGGTGAGCATCACGCCGACCGATTGTCCGAACGTGGGCGAGCCGCGGCGGATGTCCACCGCCACGTCGTAGACCTCGCCCTCGAGCACGCTGACCAGCTTGCCCTGCGGATTCGGCCACTGGTAGTGCAGGCCGCGCAGCACGCCGCGGGCCGAGCGCGAGACGTTGGATTGCACGAAGCGGTGGTCGACGCCGGCCGCGCGGTACTTCGCTTCGTTGTAGCTTTCGTAGAAGAAGCCGCGGGCATCGCCGAACACCTGTGGTTCGAGTACCAGCGCACCGGGTAGTGCCGTTTCAATGACCTTCATCGCGCCAGGCCCTGTTGTGTCAGCTGTTGCAGGTACTGTCCATAGCCGGTCTTGGCCAGCGGTGCGGCCAGCGCCAGCAACTGCTCGGCGTCTATCCAGCCGTTGAGGTAGGCGATCTCTTCCGGGCAGCACACCTTGAGGCCCTGCCGGTTCTCGATCGTCTCGATGTAGTTGCCCGCTTCCATCAGCGACTCGTGGGTGCCGGTGTCCAGCCAGGCGAAGCCGCGACCGAGTTGCTCCAGATGGAGCGAATTGTCGTTGAGGTAGCAGCGATTGAGATCAGTGATCTCCAGCTCGCCGCGCGGCGAAGGCTTCAGTGCGGCAGCGTAATCGCACACGCGCGCATCGTAGAAATACAGACCGGTGACCGCGTAGTGCGACTTCGGCTGCGCGGGCTTCTCTTCCAGGCCGACCACCTTGCCATTCGCGTCGAACTCGGCGACGCCGTAGCGTTCCGGGTCCCTCACCCAGTAGCCGAACACGGTGGCGCCGTGCTCGCGCGCGGCCGCACGCTTCAGGCGCTCGGTGAAGCCATGACCGTAGAAGATATTGTCGCCCAGCACCAGGCAGCTCGGCTTGCCATCGACGAAGTCGCGGCCGATGGTGAAGGCTTGGGCCAGCCCGTCCGGTGACGGCTGCACGGCATAGTGGATATCCAGCCCCCATTGCGAGCCGTCGCCGAGCAGGCGCTGAAACATCTCCTGCTCGTGCGGCGTGTTGATGATCAGCACTTCGCGGATGCCGGCCAGCATCAGGGTGGCCAGCGGGTAGTAGATCATCGGCTTGTCGTACACCGGCAGCAGCTGCTTGCTCACCGCGCGGGTGATCGGGTGCAGCCGGGTGCCGGAACCGCCGGCGAGGATGATGCCTTTCTGCGTTGTGCTCATGCGCCGAGTCGCTCCATGCGGTAGCTGCCGTCGAGTACGCGCTGTACCCATGGCTGATGCGAGAGATACCAGTCGACCGTCTGCGCGATGCCGCTTTCGAAGGTCTGCGAGGGCCTCCAGCCCAGCTCGGCCTGCAGCTTGCTGGAATCGATCGCGTAGCGGCGGTCGTGGCCGGGGCGATCCTTGACGAAGGTAATCAGGGACTCGCGCGCACGACCGTCGGCCAGTGGCCGGCGTGCGTCGAGCAGGGCGCAGATCGTCTTCACCACGGTGATGTTCTCGCGTTCGGCATTGCCGCCCACGTTGTAGGTTTCGCCCACCCGACCGGCTTCCAGCACACGGCGGATCGCACTGCAGTGGTCGCCCACGAACAGCCAATCGCGGATGTTCAAGCCGTCGCCGTAGACCGGCAGCGATTCGCCGGCCAGCGCCTTTGCGATCACCAGCGGGATCAGCTTTTCCGGGAATTGGTACGGCCCGTAATTGTTCGAGCAGTTGGTGGTGAGCACCGGCAGGCCGTAGGTATGGTGGAACGCACGCACCAGGTGGTCGGAGGCGGCCTTCGACGCGGAGTACGGTGAATTCGGTGCGTATGGCGTAGTCTCGATGAACTTGCCCTCGGCCCCGAGCGAGCCGTACACCTCGTCGGTGGACACGTGCAGGAAGCGAAAGGCCTCGCGGGCGGCGCCTTCGAGGCTGCGCCAGTAATCGCGCGCGCATTCCAGCAGTCCCAGCGTGCCGACCACGTTGGTCTGCACGAACTCGGCCGGGCCGTCGATGGAGCGGTCCACGTGCGACTCGGCGGCGAAGTTCACGATGGCGTCGGGCTTGTGCTCGTTCAGCAGCCGCGCCACCAAGGTACGGTCGCCGATGTCGCCGTGTGCGAAAACGTGACGCGCATCACCTTGCAGCGAGGCCAGCGTGTCGAGGTTGCCGGCGTAGGTGAGCTTGTCCAGGTTGACCACGTGCAGGTCGTCGGCCACGGCCTGCAGCACGAAATTCGCACCGATGAAACCGGCACCGCCGGTGACCAGAATGGTCTTCATGAGTCACTCATTCCTTGGGTGAGTAAACCTCTATTGTGTCACGCCGGCTGCTTCAGCCGGCAATTCGCGCAGCGACTGGCTGGCCACGCAGCAGTCAACGTTAAGGCAAAGCACGGCTGCACGGGTACAATACGCGATCCCTCACGCGGCGCCGGTCTTCACCGATGTCGCCCTGCCTGCGATGCCTGCCATGCCCAAGAAGACGCCTGCCACCCACCGCGGACTCGGAACGCGCGCGATCCACGCCGGCCAGCATCCCGACCCCAGCACCGGCGCCATCATGACGCCGATCTACGCCACCTCGACCTACGTGCAGGAGAGTCCGGGCAAGCACAAGGGCTACGAGTATTCGCGCACGCAGAATCCGACGCGGATGGCCTACGAACGCTGCGTGGCTGACCTGGAAGGTGGCGTGGCCGGCTTCGCGTTCGCCTCAGGCTTGGCGGCGGCGGCGACCGTGCTGGACCTGCTCGACTCGGGCAGCCACGTGATCGCGATGGACGACCTCTACGGCGGCACCTATCGCCTGTTCGAGCGGGTACGCCGGCGTTCCGCCGGGTTGGACTTCAGCTTCGTCGACCTGAACGACACGGGGGCGCTGAAAGCGGCCCTGAAGCCGAACACGCGGATGATCTGGGCCGAAACCCCGACCAACCCAATGCTGAAGCTGGTCGACCTGGCCAAGGTCGCCGCGTTCGCGAAGAAGCACGGCCTGATCCTGGTGGTGGACAACACCTTCTGCTCGCCGATGGTGCAGCGGCCGCTGGAATACGGCGCCGACCTGGTGCTGCATTCGGCCACCAAGTACATCAACGGCCACTCCGACATGGTTGGCGGCATTGTCGTGGCCGGCAGCAAGGAACTGTCCACCCAGATGGCCTTCCTGCAGAACTCGGTCGGCGCAGTGGCTGGCCCGTTCGATGCCTTCCTCGCCATGCGCGGCCTGAAGACGCTGCACCTGCGCATGCGCCAGCACTGCGCCAGCGCACTGGAACTGGCCACCTGGCTGCAGAAGCACCCGGCGATCGAGCGGGTGATCTACCCCGGCCTGAAAAGCCATCCGCAGCACGCGCTGGCCAAGCGCCAGATGCATGGCTTTGGCGGCATCGTCACGATCGAGGTGAAGGGCGGCCTGAAGAAGGCACGGCGCATGCTGGAGCGCTGCGAGCTGTTCGCGCTGGCCGAGTCGCTCGGCGGCGTCGAGAGCCTGATCGAGCACCCCGCCATCATGACCCACGCCTCAGTGCCCGCGGCGAACCGCAAGCGGCTGGGCATCAGTGACGGGTTGGTAAGGCTGTCGGTGGGCGTGGAGGACGTGGGTGACTTGCAGTGCGAGCTGCGGGCCGCGCTGGATTAATTCGGACCTGGCACGGGTCCGCCTCGCTTGTCCGCATTCCAATAGTGAAGCTGACGATCGCCCGTGGACTATCAGGTCAATGCAGTGACTGTTCTCATCAGCTAAAAAATCGAAGTCCCATTGGAAGATTTATGAACGTGGCCTATCGCCTGACAGACCCCTTGTCGCCATACCGCTCGTTATCCAGGCACTTTTCCCTGGTCGCGCAAATAGCGCGACGTGATGTTGCAAAGCGCTATCGTGGGTCGTTCGCAGGCCTGTTCTGGAGCTTTTTCAATCCCATGTTGATGCTCGTCATCTACACATTTGTTTTTGGTGTGATCTTCAGAGGTCGTTGGAATGATCAAGTCACGGGTCATTTCCAATATGCCATCGTGCTTTTTGCTGGTTTGAACATAAACGCCGTTTTCTCCGAATGCGCAAATCGGGCAACCTCGCTTATCGAGGAAAACGCAAACTACGTCAAGCGAGTGATGTTCCCGTTGGAGATATTGTCTTGGAGCACGGTAGGTGCGGCGTTGTTTCATCTCCTTATTTCGACTTTTGCTCTTCTAACTCTTTCATTGATTATCAATCAACATATACCGTGGACGGTGGTGTTGTTTCCTATTGTGGTGGCTTGCTTTTTGCCGTTTGTGGCTGGCGTCACCTGGTTATTGGCATCACTGGCCGTATATTTCAGGGACATCAGGCAAGTGGTGAGTCTGATCACGGTTGCGCTGATGTTCCTTGCTCCGATTTTGTATCCCAAGGAAATGATTCCGGAGGAGTATCGCTATCTGCTGTACTTGAACCCGTTGACCGTCATTGCTGAAGCTTCGCAGAACGTGCTTCTCTGGGGGAAGCCTCCGTTATGGTCGCATCTGGTCATCTATACTTTGGTGTCTTGTCTATTTGGTTGGGCCGCATTTGCCTGGTTCGAACAGACCAAAAAGGGATTTGCGGATGTCCTCTAAACGGGTTCGAATCCAAGTCGATGGATTGGCCAAGCGTTACGAGATGTATTCGCAGCCATCCGACCGACTAAAGCAGATGATTCTTCCCAGACTGCATCGCGCGGCGCGGCGTGCGCCGCGGAACTATTTCAATGAGTTCTGGGCTTTGCGTGACGTCAGTTTCGATGTATTCCATGGTGAGACCGTGGGTATCGTGGGACGCAACGGGTCGGGTAAATCGACCTTGTTGCAGATGATTTGTGGAACCATCAGGCCCACGCTCGGCAATTTGGTGATCGATGGGCGCATATCCGCGTTGCTTGAGCTGGGCGCTGGATTCAATCCGGAATTCACCGGGCGCGAGAACGTGCTGCTCAGTGGTTTGGTGTATGGCATTTCTGAAGTAGAGATCCGTGCAAAATATGATGAAATACTTGATTTTTCTGGTATAGGGCAGTTCATCGATCAGCCGGTGAAGACGTATTCGAGCGGCATGTATGTGCGGTTGGCGTTTGCTGTCGCCATCAGTGTTTCTCCTGACATTCTCGTTGTTGACGAAGCCTTGGCGGTTGGGGACGAGGCTTTTCAGCGGAAGTGCCTTGCACGTATCGAAGCGATCCGGGACGCCGGTGCAACTGTGCTTTTCGTATCTCATTCGGCGGGTACCGTGGTGGAGTTGTGCGATCGCGCCATTCTGCTCGACCAAGGTGAGATGCTGATGCAAGGCACCCCAAAAGATATCGTCACCACATACCAAAAGCTGCTCTACGCCCCCGCAGATCGAGCGGACCATATGAGGCGGGAGATCATGACTACCTATCGGGGTGGCCCCGAAAGATTCAGCAACGCCCGCCAGGATACTGAGTCTGGTACCGAGGAGGCTCATGACGGATGGCCTACGTCCGATACTGATCCTGCCTATTGGGATGAGGGCATGCAGTCCGGAAGTACGGTGGAGTATGAAAAACGGGGCGCGTGCATCGAAGATCCGCACATAGAAACCTTGGATGGACGCAAGGTAAACGTGCTGGCAACAGATCGCACGTATGTCTATACGTACAGAGTAGCCTTCGATCAGACGCTGGCCCGTGTGCGCTGTGGAATGATGATCAGATCCATGACTGGTGTGGAGATCGGAGGTGCGGCCAGCACGACGCCGCAATCCGCCATACCTTTGCTGGCGGCTGGCGAGGCCGTAACCGTGCGATTCACCTTCCGATGCTTGTTGCACCCGGGCGTCTACTTCCTGAACGCGGGGGTGCTGGCGGCCATAGCGGAGGGTGAGGAATATGTGGATCGCCGGATCGATGCCGTGATGTTTCGGGTCATGCCTTCCATGACGCGTCTGGCAACTGGGTTCGTTGACCTGCTCAGCGGTACCCCTGAGGTAGAAGTTGTCCCATGACTGAGCGTTCGCCAACTGCCATCCTGATTGTCGGCATGCACAGAAGCGGTACGTCCGCCCTGGCTGGACTCGTGGGCAAGCTAGGGATACCGCTGGGCGACCATCTGCTGGAAGCGGGAAGCGACAATCCCAAGGGGTATTGGGAACATCAAGACGTTGTCTTGGCGCACGAGCGTTTGTTGAGAAAGCTGGGTTCGCGGTGGGACGATGTGCGCGCACTCCCTGTGGACTGGCTGGGGAGTGAGGCAGCACGGGAAGCTTCCAAGGCCATCGAGGAGATCATTTCCAGGGATTTTTCTGCCGGCCCGGTCTGGGCTCTCAAGGATCCTCGTCTGTGCCGGGTGCTTCCATTGTGGCTTGAGGTGTTGCAGAAGATGCACATTCGGCCTGTCTTGCTGTTCATGGTCCGCAGGCCCAGTGAGGTGTCGGCTTCCATTGAGGCTCGAAATCAGTGGCATCCTCTTGTCGGAAAGCTGCTGTGGCTGCGCTACATGGCGGAGGCCATCGAGGCGAGCTCTGCGTCGTCGCGCGAGGTTCTCTTGTATGATGATGTGTTGGCTGACCCGATCGCATCAGTAACGACGGCGTTCTCCCGACTCGGCATCAAGATGGGTAAAGGGGTTTCGGTACAGCAGCGTAAAGCCGCTGTCGATTTCGTCGACGCCTCGGATCGGCACCACGTGACCCATGATGTAGAAAGGCCCGCGTCGACAATCGAGGTGATCGCGGAGAAGCTTTACGAGGCAATGGTTGTCGTTGCCCGTAGCGGTCATGGTTGGGACGCTGCCGACAAGGCGGTATCGGACTTCACACGAGAGTGGAGCAAGAGCGGCGCTTGCGTCGACGCCGTTGCGGATATGGCCGCCCGAATCGAAGCGAACCTTCAAATCACGGAGGTGAAGAGTAGTCAGCTCAGTTCCGCACTGATCGCCCAGACACGCTGGTCAGATGATGCGCAGGCGAAGTACGAGGCGTTGCAGGCGCAGAACGCCGAGGCGTTGTCGAAGCTGGATGCCCAGATACGCTGGTCGGACGAGGCGCAGGCGAAGTACGAGGCGTTGCAGGCGCAGAACGCCGAGGCGTTGTCGAAGCTGGATGCCCAGATACGCTGGTCGGACGAGGCGCAGGCGAAATACGAGGCGTTGCAGGCGCAGAACGCCGAGGCATTGTCGAAGCTGAATGCCTGGATGCGCTGGTCGGACGAGACTCGGGCGAAGTGCGAGGCGTTGCAGGCCGAGAAGGCGGAGATATCGTCGAAGCTGGACGCGCAGATGCTCCAGTCGGAATACGCGCAGACCAAGTGTGAAGCGTTGCAGGCGGAGAACGGTGAACTCTCCTCGAAGTTGAGTGCGCGGGCGCTCCAAGTGCAAGAGGCGCAAGTTAAATATGAAGCGTTGTTAAGAGAGAGCGCTGAACTGTCATCCAAACTGGCCGCCCAGATTCGCCAGTTTGAGGACGTCAGGGCGAAACATGAAGGTTTGATGACGGAGCACGCGGATTTGGCGGCGCAGCTGCTTGGCTACACGAGGAAATGCGAGCGCTTGGAACTCGACTTGGAGGCGGCGCGGATCAATGTTCGTGATCTGTCCGCTGGTTTGGAGAGATCAGAGGGCAAGTCGAGGCGACTGACGGAAGCGTTGAACAACGCCGTTGATGAGCGCGACCGGATTGCCGGTGAGCTTGAGCGAACGTCTGCGGCAAAGTTGGCGATAGCCTCCGAGTTGCGGAGCGTCTATGCTTCCGGCTCGTGGAGGGTAACGAAGCCTTTGCGATTTGCGTCGAGTTTTTTCAGTCGTCGGGATGCATTGGCTAATAGCTCAACAAGGAAACCACAGTGATCTTTTTTACCTCGATATGTTCGAACTATCTGCCCAAGGCGATGACTCTGGCAGAGTCGGTCAAACGCCATTGTATTGGTGCGAAGTTCGTGCTTTGCCTCGTCGAGCGCGAAGTACCGGATGTTGCGACTTCCTATGAACACTTTGACGAGGTTGTCCTCGCCAAGGATGCTGGGTGGGACAACTTTGACCGTTTCATGTTCAGGCATGCGATTGTGGAAGCCTCCACCGCTGTCAAAGCGCAGTTCATGCTGAATCTCCTCGAGCGCTTCCCCGATGAGTCTAAATTTGTCTATCTGGATCCGGACGTCCTTGTCTATAGCGACCTCACGGAGCTCGAGCAACTGCTGAATGATGAGTCGATAGTGCTGTGTCCCCACTTGCTGCGTCCCGGCAACATCGACATGGAAATCAGCTCATTGGCACATGGTTGCTACAACCTTGGTTTTCTCGGCATCAGCAGGTCGCAGAACTCGCACGCGTTCCTTACTTGGTGGGCCGAGCGTCTTTTTCAATTCTGCTACGACGATATTAGCCGAGGCATATTTACTGATCAGCGCTGGATCGACTTGGCGCCGTGCTTTTTTGATGTCTCGGTGCTAAAACATCATGGTTACGATTTTGCCACTTGGTCATTGCTGAATAGTGATCTGCGCGGGGTTGACGGTGCGTACCAAGTCAATGGAGATCCGCTGCGCTTCATTCATTTTTCCGGCCTGGACTCCGGCACCATCGATAAAGCCATCGGCTGGTGGCTGACAGACAGCAATCGCGATACATTCGTGAAGTTGTACGTAGAGTACAAGCAACTTCTCGTGGAACACGGACAGGAATCACTCGGCAAATCGCCGTGGACGTACGCGAATTACTCGGATGGCCGTAAGATCAGCAACGAGACGCGGGTTGCCTACCGCAACAGGGATCTATGGGATGCGGTTCCGTCGCCCTTTGAGTCCTCGGATCGCGAAATCAGCTCGTTGGCCAGCCCGAGAAAGGTCGAACGGGCTTCTGAACAGCCCTCGGTAGTAGTAGAGGCTTCTGAATTTGCGCCGCCCCCTAGCGTGCTCGATCGGGTGGCAGCGTCCGTTCGAACGGTCGGCGTTGGTCCGACCATGCTGAAAGCGATCAGAAAAGTGACGCGAGCGAAAGCGTCGAAGTGAACGGTGCAGCGGTAGGTGATAAGGGGGGCAAGGATGAACAAGGTGTCGGTGGTAATTCCCTGCTACAACGCGGGAGAGTTTCTGGATGAAGCGGTTCAATCTGCGCTTGCACAAACCTGGCAGAATCTTGAGGTAATTATCGTGGATGACGGCTCGACGGATCCGTCAACCTTACGTCTTCTGGAGGAGGCGCCTTGGCCCCGTACCCGCATCTTTCATCAACAGAATGCGGGTCCGGCTGCTGCGAGGAATCACGCTGTGCGCGAAGCGGGCGGGAGTTACATCCTGCCGCTGGACGCAGACGATACGATTGAGCCCCGCTACGTAGAGGAGGCTGCCAAGGTCCTCGATGCGCGACCGAACGTCGGATGCGTCTATTGCAAGGCAAGAAAGTTTGGTGCCGAGCAGGGACCCTGGAAGCTGCCCGCCTATACATTGCGCGAGTTGGTCATCGACAATGTGATCTTCGTGACGTCCTTGTATAGGAAGGCTGATTGGGAAAGCGTTGGTGGCTACAACGAAAAGCTGCGCCATGGTGTCGAGGATTATGATTTCTGGGTAAAAATCGTTCACCTTGGTCGCGATGTGGTACAACTAGATGACGACCTTTTCAATTACCGCATACAGGCGAGTTCAAGAACCTCTTCCTTCCAGGATCGGAGGGCAAAGGTGGTTGAAAGCTACGCCGAGATTTTTCGATCCAACATCGGCTTCTATACCGCCCACGCCGAGATGCTGTTCGAGCATAGGTTTGGACTGTACGACGAGCTGCAATACTGGAGATCGCGGTACCATACAGTGGATGCCTTTCTGACACGCCACCCACGAATTTCACGATTCGTCTGCGCTGTCAAAGGGGCACTATCCAAATACCGTCATCGTAAAAGCCGGTAGTAGACGTTTGCAAAGCGCGAGCAAGACCTGATGCCCGTGGTAACGACAACGATATGACAAAAGGGATGTAAGGCATGAACAAGAAATTGTTGATCACGCCCCTGTTAGTAGTGGCGGGCGCATTCGTGGGGTGTGGGCAGTCAGTAGGTGACAATGCACCCGCCGCGAACGTTGCCGCGGGAAGCGGGAGTGTTGCCGTTGTGCAGGAGACGACCGAATCATTGCCTGGGAGTGCTATCCAGCCGATGAGCGCCCAGTCATTGTCTGAAATCAAGATGGGTACTTCGCCTTGTTCATTTGATTCCGTCGATGGAAATTATTCCAAGACCGAAGCGAAGCTTGATCGGTCGAATTCCCACACTTTCCGAGGATGGGCGTTGACCGAGAACATGCAAGTGGTGAAGGACGTCAAGTTTGTACTGAAAGGTACCGACAGCTTCTCGATCATGGCGAAAACTGGCACTGAGCGGCCCGATGTCGCGAGCTATCTGAAAGATGCGAATCTGAGTTCCTCGGGGTTCAACTTCTCTACGACGCTGGAATCCGTGCCGGCAGGCGTGTACCAAGTACTTTTGGTAACGCGGTTTGGTGAGGTCCCTTATGCGTGTGAAACCAAGAAGAGCGTGACGGTATTTTAAGAAGTAACCTGCAGGTACATGCCGCTAACATGGCAGCTGACTGGACGAAGCTCAGCTTAACTTCCGTTCATTCGTCCCTCGACTTCGCTCGAGATCGCGAGCTGTGTTCAGTGGAACCATGACCGAGCGTCGGTACTAATCAGGTCGTGGCTATCTCAAAGTCCGGCGGCAGACGGCCTGTCAGTGCCATGCAAGCGCCATCGCTTTATTGACAGGCCATCTGAAGGAATGCGGAGCCGCGAAGTCATGATGGGCGTTGTATCGGGGTAATGCAGCTGGAATCTGAACCTGCTGTTTCGAGGTATTTGAGCGCTGAAGAGAAGCACGGGCATTACTGGATCGGCTGGATTAGTTGCTCCGACTCAACCCCGTGCCTATTCGCACGGCGGTTTCAAGGTCCACGTGCAACACCCCCATCGCTTGGTGACCAAAGGAGGCGGGGAATGGGGCTGTCAACAGCGCCACAGCGCTTGCGTAGCCGTTGACAGGCCCATTCCCCGCCGGATCATGGGCTTGGCCATGATGATGGGGGCGATCTACCGGAGTGTTGCACGTGGAGTTTGAACCGGCTCACCCAATTATCAAGATTGGCGGAACATCCGGTCCCAATTGCGCAACCATACTTGGAAATATTTATGGTACGCGGAGAATATCTGATGACAGGCTATGCATCGAGCCACAAGTATTTTATATTCTTCCTTATTGTCGTGGCCGTCGCCTTGTCACTGCATTCGCCTGGGGAGATTTCAATTGACTCGGGCAGACAGCTTCACGAGGCGGCGGTTGGCCGTTCGCTGAGCTGGAATCCACCGTTCATGTCGGCCTGGCTCCGTTTCCTTGGCGCGGGGATGGTGGCTAGTTCGCTATTTATCGCT
Organism: Rhodanobacter sp. UC4443_H10; assembly: GCF_052978325.1. Taxonomy (NCBI): domain Bacteria; kingdom Pseudomonadati; phylum Pseudomonadota; class Gammaproteobacteria; order Lysobacterales; family Rhodanobacteraceae; genus Rhodanobacter; species Rhodanobacter sp. UC4443_H10. The sequence continues at coordinate 3,458,483 of NZ_CM129668.1, forward strand.
GTCAACGCCTTGGTGACGTATTGCGGTTTTTCTGCAATTCTCAGCTGCTTGACGGCGGAGAGAAAGCTTTCGTGGTGGCGAGCCCCTGTTAGCCTGATTCTTCTTGCCAATCCGATATTCTTCTACTACGTCGGAATTGTCTGGAAGGACGTGCTGATCGGTACTGCTCTTGTCGCGCTAGTGGCACTGATGATTACCGCGACTCTACGTGTGGACAAGTGGCGTTACGGTCTCCTTGTACTTGCGATTCTACTTGCGTCTGTGCTGCCGTTGATGAGACAGCAAGGCATTTTTATCGCTCCCATTTTTGCCACTATTGGCTCCTATCTCCTCGTTCGCGAGGTTCACCCAAAGCGGTTAATTCGGTTTACACTTTTCGGCGTTCTTATGATCTCCAGCTTCGGAGTCTACAAGGCCGTGCAGCTGTGGACGACGAGCACAATAGCCGGATCCGCTAACAGGGATGTTTCGCAAGGGCTCTCTCTAATCATGGCATACGACGTTGCGGGTGTCATTGCGAATACCCCCGACGGGGAGGTGCAAAGTTTTTTCATGCCTGATCTCGTAGCGCGGCATTTTAAGGCTAGTTACAGCGCGCAGCGCGTGGATACGATGATGGCTGACCCCGTCGTGTCTCGATACTTGAACGGCGTTACGAAGATGGAGCTTCGCGAAGTTTGGATGCATGCACTGAAACTGCATCCGAGAGCCTATTTACGTCACAGAGTCGATGCTTTCTCGTGGCTGCTCGGCATGCACGACATAGAGTCGTGCGTACCGATATATATCGGTAAGTACACCTTGCCGGATGATGCGGCTGCGTCAGGGGGACAGGAATCGTACGACGATAGGGCGAGACTGCTCAAACATGGTGAGCGAATTTTGCAGGATACGCCGGTGTTTCGAAACTGGTTCTACATCCTTCTGCTTGCTGTGTTTTCTGCTGTCGTTATTTTTAAGGCTCGTGGGGACGGCAAGTTGATCGGGCTTGGTATTTCATGCTCTGCGTGGATTTATCTGTTGACCTTTGTACCAACCTCGATTGCTTGTGATGTCCGATATCTCTATCCAGTGGCTGTATTGAGCACTATAGGTTTAGTAGCTGTGGTACTTGGTTACGGCTTGGCCAACAACGCGAACGGTGAAGGAATCGCGAAAGACCATATTGAATAAACTGTTGTACTTCACCGCTCTGTATCGTCAATTGATTTTGAGGTACGAGGGGGATGTGCTGGTGTTTGCTTCAATCTCGGCCGATGCGGGGTTTAGAGTGTTAGCGCCCGTAGGTGACGGTTCGGGCGGACGTGGCTGCGCGAGGGATGGATCGTGAGACCCCGCCTCCGTCTGGCCGGATGCCGGGAGTGCCTGATCTCCAAATTCAACCAGTACCAGTGGCTATTGACGTAGTAAGCCACGGGCTGGCATACGCGAGGGCATACTTGCGGAGTTTCGCGGTGCCCGGGATCTGCGTCCGTAACCGGTTCCAGCCTCCGGCTGCGTAAGGAACGGCGACCGCAGTCTTCCTGCGGCCGGCATCGCAGTTCTCGTGCTCCATGAACCCCATTGTGAAAGGAACCAGCTGGACTATGAGCGTCGCGCGCCAAGGCATGTTTTTTCTCGTTGTGGGCTGCGGTCTGATCGTGCTTGACTGGATAGTCTTTGTTGCGTTGACGGCGGTCGGCGTGATGCCAGTTACGGCTAATATCGTCGGACGCGTTGCCGGAGCGGTGGTAGGCTTTTGGGCAAATGGTACCGTCACGTTCTCGACGTCTGGGTCCCCACGCTTGGGGGGGCGCCGATTAGCGCGTTATTCAGTTTTGTGGCTGTTGCTCACGTTACTCAGCACGGTGTTGGTTGCTGGGCTAGCCGAGCAACTCAATCTAGAAATTGCCTGGCTGGCCAAGCCGGTCGTCGAGGCAGGAATGGCAGTGTTGAGCTTCTTCGTTTCCCGTCACTGGGTGTATCGCTGACATGAGTCAAATATTAGAACCACGTATCGCTGTGGTCATACCCTGCTATCGCGTGGCCGTACACGTGCTGCCGCTGATTGAGCGCATTGGGCCAGAAGTGGGTTGGATCATTGCGGTGGACGATGCATGTCCAGAGCATAGCGGCGATGTCATCGAACGGGGCTGCCATGATCCGCGTGTGACCGTGCTGCGACATGCCGAGAACCAAGGCGTTGGTGGTGCCGTGATGACCGGCTATCTCGCGGCGCGTGGGTTGCCGGCCGATGTGGTAGTGAAGCTCGACGGCGATGGGCAGATGGATCCCGATCTCATCCCCGCGCTGGTTGCACCGCTGTTTCGCGGTCGCGCCGATTACGTCAAGGGCAACAGATTCTATCGGCTGGCAAATGTGTCGGGTATGCCGGCGATTCGGCTCTTTGGTAACGCAGTGCTGTCATTCCTGACCAAGTTGTCCTCAGGTTACTGGCAGTTATTTGACCCGACCAACGGTTTCACGGCGATCCACCGTACCTTGCTGTCAGAGCTGGATCTCGAACATATCGCCAAACGGTATTTTTTCGAGTCAGACTTGCTTTACCACCTCAACCAGCTGCGTGCCGTGGTGGTGGACATGCCGATGAAGGCAGCCTACGCAGATGAAACCTCCAGCCTGCAGCCGATGAGGATGATTGGGCCATTCTTGCGTGGTAATTTGCGCAATTTTGGTCGCCGGCTCCTCTACAGCTATTTTTTGCGTGGTTTTTCGGTAGCCACCGTGGAGCTGTTGCTCGGGGTCCCGCTGCTCCTGTTTGGTGTAATCTTCGGCGGATTCCATTGGTGGCAATCAATAGCCGACAATGTGACGTCCACTGCCGGGACCGTCATGCTTGCCGCGCTACCGATGATCATCGGGGTGCAGCTACTTTTGTCGTGGTTGGGTTTCGACGTCGCGGCGGAACCCCGTCAACCCGTGCACCCGACGCTGCAAGAGCCTCATGTGGGTACTTAGCCCAGCGCCGCTTCCAGCTCTGGAATGATCTTGAACAAATCCCCCACCAACCCGAAGTCGGCCACCTCGAAAATCGGCGCCTCGCCATCCTTGTTGATCGCCACGATGGTGCCGGCGTCCTTGATGCCGGTGAGGTGCTGGATGGCGCCGGAGATGCCGATGGCCATGTACAGCTCGGGAGCGATGATCTTGCCGGTCTGGCCGACCTGCATTTCGTTGGGGCAATAGCCGGCATCGACGGCGGCGCGCGAGGCGCCGACGGCGGCGCCGATCTTGTCGGCAAACTTGTAGATGATGTCGAAGTTTTCCTTCGAGCCGACGCCACGGCCGCCGGAAACGACCTTGCGGGCGCTCTGCAGATCGGGGCGGTCGCTCTTGCCCTGCTGCAGTTCGACGAAGCGGGTGTGGGTGGGCAGCGCGGTGTCGACGGTGATGGCCTCAACCGGCGCGCTGTTGCTGGCGCTGGCAGCGGCGGACCACGACGCGGTGCGGATGGTGGCGACCACGGTGTGTGCCGGGTCGGCCTCAACCGTGATGATCGCGTTGCCCGCGTAGATCGGCCGCTTGAAGGTGTGCGGGGCTTCCACGCTCATCACGTCGCTGACCTGGGCCACGCAGAGCAGGGCGGCCACGCGCGGCGCGAGATCCTTGCCGAAGGTGGTGGAGGGCACGAAGACGTGGCTGTAACCGGCGGCGGCCTTGGCGATCTGCGGTGCGAGCACGGCGGCCAGCGCATGCGCGTTCTCGGGCCGGGCGACGGTGAGTACGCGACTTACGCCGTCGATCTTCGCGGCTTCCGTGGCGATCGCGTCGGCGTTGTCGGCGAGCACCAGCACGTCGATCGCCTCGCCCTTCACGGCGACGGCGGCGCTCACGGCGCGCGCAGTGGAGGGGTTGAGTTTGCCGTCGAGGTGTTCGGAGATGACGAGAATCTTGCTCATGATGATTACCTTTGGCAGTACGTCGAACATGCCTTCGTGCCGTCATTCCCGCGAAAGCGGGAATCCATTTTCCGCACGCCTGAAAGACACTGGATTCCCGCTTTCGCGGGAATGACGGCAAGTGAAAGCGCGATGTTCATATGTGAGGATGGGCAGATCAGAGCAGACCTTTCTGCTTCAGCGCCGCGACCAGTTCGGCCGCGTCCTTCACCATCACGCCCTTGCTGCGCTTGGCCGGCGCGGCGTAGTGCGTGGTTTTCAGGTGGTCGTTCGCTGCCACGCCGAGCGAGCCGAACTCGATTGTGTCGATCGGCTTGGACTTCGCCTTCATGATGTCGGGCAGCTTGATGAAGCGCGGCTCGTTGAGGCGCAGGTCGGTGGTGATCACCGCGGGCAACTCGGCCTCGATCACTTCCAGGCCCGCATCGACCTCGCGGGTCACAGTGGCCTTGCCGTCGGCGATCTCCACCTTGCTGGCGAAGGTGGCCTGCGGGCGATCCCACAGCGCGGCGAGCATCTGGCCGGTCTGGTTGGCGTCGTCGTCGATCGCCTGCTTGCCCAGGATCACCAGCCCCGGCTGCTCCTTCTCGATCAGCTTGAGGAACACGCGCGCGGCGGTCAGCGGCTGCACGGCGTCGCCGGTGACCACGTGGATGGCGCGGTTCGCGCCCATCGCCAGGCCGTTGCGCAGGTGCGCGGCGAGATCGACCGGGCCGATGCCGACCACGATGACTTCCTCGGCCACGCCTTTCTCGCGCAGGCGCAGAGCCTCTTCCAGCGCGATGTCGTCGAACGGGTTGGCGGACAGCTTGACGCCGTCGGTGACCACGCCGCTGCCGTCGGGCTTGACCTGGATGCGCACGTTGTAATCCACGACGCGCTTGTAGCCCACCAGAATTTTCATCAGCTGTTCCTTTGAATTGCAGGGCGCCGAGACGCCGGGCGCGATGGATCAGTCCCGCATTCTAACCTGTCCGGGCTATCCATGCGGCAGCGTACGGAATGGGCGGGTTATGCCTTGTCCCGTGAACCACGCAGCCCGCCCGTGGAGCCGGGCGAGGCTCATGAAAGATCGCGGCGCATCGACACTATAGAATGCATGTATCCCCGGGCTGTGGGCCTGCCGGCAATGAAGGTGCTCGCAACGCGGCATCGCTTTCGCTGTCCGCCTGGCTTTCCGCGCCAACGAGCGACCATGACGCGATTGCGACTTTCCATCGTGCTTTGCACGTACAACGGCGCCGTCTATCTGCAGCCGCAGTTGGACAGCCTGTTGGCACAGACGCGCCTGCCCGACGAGATCGTGATCGGCGACGACGGTTCGACCGATGCCAGCGTGGCCATGCTGCAGGCGTTTGCGGCGCGGGCGCGGGATGCCGGCATCGAGGTGCAGCTATTGTGCCACCGGGAGAACCTGGGTTACGTCGACAATTTCTCGGCGGGACTGCGTGCGGCGCAGGGCGATGTGCTGTTCCTGTGCGACCAGGACGATGTGTGGCGGGCCGACAAGCTGGCGCTGATGGCCGAGCGGTTCGAGCAGGATTCGTCCTTGCTGTTGCTGCATGGCGATGCGCGGCTGGTGGATGCCGGGGGTCGTCCATTGGGGTGTTCGCTGTTCGACGTGCTGCAGATGACGCCGCAGGAACAGACGACCATCCACGATGGGCGCGCGTTCGACGTGATTCTACGCCGCAGTTTCGTGACTGGTGCGACGGCGGCATTGCGGCAAGAGCTGGTGGTAAGGGCATTGCCGGTGGCTCCCGGCTGGATACATGACGAGTGGCTGGCGGCGGTGGCTGCGGCGATTGGTCGGGTCGATTTTATCGATCTGCCCCTGATTGACTACCGCCAGCATGGCGCCAACCAGATCGGCATGCGCAAGCGCAACCTGGCGATGAAATGGCGGGATCTGCTGCGGCCGCGTGTGCAGCCGCTGGCTGATGAAGCGAAGCGGCTGCGCTTGCTGGAGGACTTCTTCCTGCAGGCGGGGTTTCACGGCAGTCGCGACCGTGCCGCGCAGGTGCGGGACAAGCGAACCCACTTCGAACGGCGGGTGGCGATCGGCCGCTTGCCGCGCTGGCGTCGGTGGTTGCCCGTGCTGCGCGAGGCGCGAGGCGGTTTTTATCGTCGTTACGGTACCGGCATCCGATCGGTGCTGCGGGATCTGCTGCGCCATGACTGATGCGACCGTCGGCGACGTGTGCGCGGTGGTGGTGAGCTACCGCCCTGAACCGGACGCGATGGTGCGACTGGTAGACGCGGTTATGCCGCAGGTCGGTGCGGTGGTGCTGGTCGACAATGCCAGTGATGGGGACTGGAACCAGGTGCTGGGCCGGCGCTTGTCTGCGCAAGGTGGCGCGATGCTGAGCCAGTCGCGCAACCTCGGTCTCGCCGCGGCGCAGAACGTCGGCATCGCGTGGGCGCGCGGGCACGGTTATCGCCACGTCTTGCTGCTGGATCAGGACAGCGAGCCGGCTGAAGGGATGGTCGCAGTCCTGCTGCGCGCGCTGCAGGAGCTGTCGCTGGCCGGACCGGTGGCGGCGGTGGGCCCGCGCTTCCACGACATGCGCGAGCGTCGCGCCGCGCCGTTCGTGCGCATCGGCTTTCCGTTCAATCGCAAGCTGTGGTGCGATGGTTCGACGCCGACCATCTCCTGCGATTTCCTGATCAGCTCGGGCATGCTGATTCCGCTGGCCGCGCTCGACCGGATCGGCGTCATGGATGCGGGCCTGTTCATCGACAATGTCGACCTGGAATGGAGCTTTCGTGCGCGGGCGCGGGGCTACTCGCTGCACGGCGTTTGCGCGTCGACCATGCGCCATCGCCTCGGCGACACCCGCCGCGCCTTGCCGCTCGGGCTGGGCCAGGTGGTGGTGCATGGGCCGCTGCGCCTGTATTACATGATGCGCAACCGGGTGCGGCTGTACCGGATGGCGCACACGCCGCGCGCGTGGGTCGCGCAGGACGTGCCGCGGGTGCTGGTCAAGCTGTTTCTTTTCGGCGTGTTGATCGGACCGCGTCGGCGCAATCTGCGCTGCATGCTGCGCGGGTTGGTCGACGGCATGCGTGGGCGTGAGGGCGAGGCGCCGGCCGACCTTCTTCACCGATGCAGCATGTGAACGACGAGCCAGCGATTGGCGCAAACGGATCGTCCCCGAGCCGAAGGAAGCTTGCTTCACGCGGAGAACCCCTCACTTCCCGTCACTACCAGCTTTCGCGGGGATGACGGCGGCAAGGAGGTGCCTCTTCCCTGGCGCGCCTACAGGTTCTGGTAATTCGGCCCCGAGCCGCCCTCCGGCGTGACCCAGGTGATGATCTCGTACGGGTCCTTGATGTCGCAGGTCTTGCAGTGCACGCAGTTGGCGGAGTTGATCTGCAGGCGCTTGCCGTGTGGCTGGGTTTCGTCGGCCACCATCTCGTAGACGTTGGCGGGACAGAAGCGGGTGCAGGGGTTGTCGTATTCCTCCACGCAGCGCGTGGCGCAGATGTCGGTGTCGGCCACGTGCAGATGGATCGGCTGATCCTCGTCGTGCTCGGTGGCCGCGAAGTAGACGCCGGCGAGGCGGTCGCGCGGCGGCAGTGTGCGCTGCACGTAGTCGCGCTTGGGCTCTTCGCATTCGCCGAGCTTGTGCAGGCTGGACCAGTCGGCCTTGTTCTTCAGCGTCCACGGCGACAGGCCGGCGGTGACGGTCTCCCAGGCGGCGTTGAGCAGGCCGAACCACAGGCCCTTCTTGAAGCCGGGCTTGACGTTGCGCACTTTCTTCAGCTCGGCCATCACCTCGGAGTCACGCAGTTTCGCGTCGAAGCCGGTGGCGTCGAGACCGCTGGCGGCGAGGTGTTCGGCGGCCAGCATGCCGCTCTTCAGCGCCTGGTGGGTACCCTTGATCTTCGGCACGTTGAGCAGGCCGGCGGTGTCGCCGATCAGGATGGCGCCCGGCATCTCGCACTTCGGCAGCGACTGCCAGCCGCCGGTGACGATGGCGCGCGCACCGGCCGAGAGGATGGTGCCGCCTTCCAGCAGCGATTTCACGCTCGGGTGGTTCTTCCATTGCTGGAACGCTTCCCACGGCTGGTACTTCGGGTCGCTGTAGTCGAGGCCGCTGATGTAGCCCAGCGCGATGCGGTCCTTGTCCAGGTGGTAGAGGAAGCTGCCGCCATAGGTATGCGTGTCGGCGGGCCAGCCGATGCTGTGCACGATCTTGCCGGGCGTGACGCGCCCGGCGGGTAGCTGCCACAGCTCCTTGATGCCGATCGAATAGCCCTGCGGATCGCTGCCGGCATCGAGCCCGAAGCGCTTGACCAGCTGCTTGGTAAGGCTGCCGCGGGCGCCTTCGGCCAGCACGGTGAGCTTGGCCTTGATGTCGATGCCCTCGGTGTAGCCGGGCTTGTGCGTGCCGTCCTTCGCCACGCCCATGTCGCCGATGCGCACGCCGGCGACAGAACCGTCCTCGTTGTAGATGTTGTCGGCGGCGGCGAAGCCGGGGAATACGTCCACGCCCAGCGCCTCGGCCTGCGGGGCCAGCCACGCGCACAGCGCGCCCAGCGAGACGATGAAGTTGCCGTGGTTGCGCATGCCGGGCGGCACCGGCAGCCGGGTGCCGCCGGTTTTCGACAGCAGCCAGAACTCGTCCTTGCCGGCCGGCACGCAGATCGGCGGCGGGTTGTCGCGCCAGCCGGGCAGCAGGGCATCCAGCGGCTGCGGCTCGATCACCGCGCCGGAGAGGATCTGCGCGCCGATGGTCGATGACTTCTCGATCACGCACACGCTCGTGTCCGGCTTCAGCTGCTTCAGGCGGATCGCGAATGCCAGGCCGGCAGGGCCGGCGCCGACCACGACGACGTCGTATTCCATGGTTTCGCGCTCGCTCATGGCGAACTCCTGCAGTGCGGGAAAGGGTGGCGTCTTCGATGCGTCATCGACGCACGATACCCTGCCGCATTGTCCGGGTTCGGGCCATGCAGGGCAACGCGTGCTGCGCCACCGCTTGCAATCGTCGCGGGTCGGGCGGTGATAATCGCAACCGTATTGCCAAGGAGCGTGGGTGGCAGAAATCTTCCGGGCTGCAAAAGCGGCTGCGTGGTCCGTATTTCCGCCGGTTCTTGACCCATGGAACCATCATGGGCCCGCGAACCGTCGAAAATCCGTCCTCGCGCATCCACTTTTTCGCCACGGAAGTTTCTACCACCCACGCTCCTAGGAGAGTTCATGAATTCGATGCCGCCGATCGCCGATATCGACCTGCGCCGCGCATCGCTGTGCCAACTGCTGCACTGGCTCGCCACGGGCAGGGTACGGCCGGAAGCCCTGGCCGATGTCTACCAGCAGGCCATCGAGCGGCTCGATCCCCGGCTCAACTGCTACGTCGACCAGCGCCCCGGGCTGATGCAGGAACAGGCGCACATGGCCGATCGGCGTCGCCGCGACGGCGTGATCGGCCGGCTCGACGGCATCCCGCTGGCGCTGAAGGACAACCTCGACATGGCCGGCTGGCCGACGCGCGCCGGCCTGCCCGGGCGGCGCAAGCCGGCGGCGAACGATGCCCACGTGGTGGCACGGTTGCGCGCGTCCGGCGCGGTGGTGATCGGCAAGACCAACATGGACGAGGGCGCGCTGGGCGCGGCCACCGACAACCCGCATTTCGGCGCCACGCACAACCCGCATCGCCATGGCTACAGTGCGGGCGGCTCTTCCGGCGGCGCTGCCGCGGCGGTGGCCGCGGGCCTGGCGGTGGCGGCGGTGGGTTCGGACAGCCTCGGCTCCATCCGCATCCCGGCAAGTTACTGCGGTATCTACGGGCTGAAGCCCACGCACGGCGAGATCTCCGCCCGCGGCCTGGTGCCGGCTGCGCGTCGGCTCGATTCGGTGGGCCTGCTGGCGCGCAGCGTCGAAGACCTCACCGTACTGCTGCAGGTGCTCGCCGGTTACGACGCCGACGATGCGCGCTCGCGTCGCCGCCGCGTGGCGTTCGCGTTGCCGGACTGGGACCCGGGCCACCTGCGCGCGGGCCTGCTGCCGGATCTGGCGGCGGTCGGCGTGCAGCCGGAGGTGGTCGAGCTGTTCGAGTCCGCGCTGGCCCGGTTGCCGCACGCGCTGAGCGACCGCCGCACGGTCGACTTCGACGACTGGAATTTCGCCCGCACCCGCCGCGCCGGCTTGCTGCTGATGGAGGCGGAAATGCTCGGCACGTTCGCCGAGGATCTTTCGCCTGACGCGAAGCATCCCGTGTCCGACCGCTTCCGGCGCATGCTCGGCTACGCCGCCGGCAAGAGCGCCGCGGATTACGCCACGGCCGACCGCGTGCTGGACGCGGCCACGTTGAAGATGCGCCGGCTGTTCGCCCAGGTCGACGTGCTGGTGCTGCCGACCACGCCGCAAGGCGCGTTTCCGCTGGATGGCCCGGCTCCGGATTCAGCCGCCGACCTCACCAGCTTCGCCAGCCTCGCCGGTTGTCCGGCGGTGAGCCTGCCGATGGGCAAGCTCTCCGATGGCCTGCCGGTGGGCCTCCAATTGGTCGGCCCGCGCGGCTCCGACCTGCGCCTGCTGGAGCTGGCCGCCGCCTGCGCCGCAACGCTGGATGCCGAGCCGGCCTACCCGGTGCTGGAATGATGCGCAGCGAGTAGGGCGGACACCCAACTGCCACCTCGATGCCATCGCCCCGGGCCATATCCATATGCGAACTCCTTTGGCCGTTGGTCCGGGGGCTGCCGTTCGCTCGATCTATACTGCGGGACTCCAGGATGTCGTTCGCCCGGCGGGCGACGTCGTTTCAGCCCTGCCTGCTGCCGAGTTCGCTACCCCATGACGGCTACTGCACCGCGTTCCCATCTCGACGATCTCGAGGCCGAAAGCATCCACATCTTCCGCGAAGTGCAGGCGGCGTTCCGTCATCCGGTGATGCTGTATTCGATCGGCAAGGATTCCTCGGTGCTGCTGCACCTGTTGCGCAAGGCGTTCTATCCGGCGAAGCCGCCGATGCCGCTGCTGCATGTCGACACCACCTGGAAGTTCCGCGAGATGATCGCGTTCCGCGAGCAGGTGGCTGCGGCGGGTGACGTGGAGGTGCTGGTGCACATCAACCAGGATGGCGTGCGCCAGGGCATCTCGCCGCTCACCCACGGCGCGGCCGTGCATACCGACGTGATGAAGACCCAGTCGCTGAAGCAGGCGCTGGACCAGCACGGTTTCGACGCCGCCATCGGCGGCGCGCGTCGCGACGAGGAGAAGTCGCGGGCGAAGGAGCGCGTGTTCTCCTTCCGCAACGCGCAGCATCGCTGGGACCCGAAGAACCAGCGGCCGGAGCTGTGGCGCAACTACAACACCTTCGTGCGCCAGGGCGAGAGCGTGCGCGTGTTTCCGCTGTCCAACTGGACCGAGATGGACGTGTGGCTGTACATCCAGCGCGAAAGCATCCCGCTGGTGCCGCTGTACTTCGCCAGGCCGCGACCGGTGGTGGAGCGCGACGGCGCGCTGATCATGGTCGACGACGACCGCTTCACCCTGCGCGAGGGCGAGAGCGTGCGAATGCGCGAGGTGCGCTTTCGCACGCTGGGCTGCTACCCGCTGACCGGCGCGGTGGAGTCGTCCGCCGACACCTTGCAGAAGATCATCGACGAGATGGCCGCCTCGCGCACCTCCGAGCGGCAGGGCCGGGTGATCGACCACGATCCCTCCGCGTCGATGGAGCACAAGAAGCAGGAGGGTTACTTCTGATGGCCGCACCGGAGAAGGGACTGCTGCGCTTCATCACCTGCGGCAGCGTGGACGACGGCAAGAGCACCCTGCTCGGTCGCCTGCTGTATGACGCCGGCATGCTGCCGGACGACCAGCTGGCGGCGCTGGCACGTGAAAGCCGCCGGCTGCATGCCGATGCCGACGAGGGCGTGCTCGATTTCGCCCTGCTCACCGATGGCCTGGACGCCGAGCGCGAGCAGGGCATCACCATCGACGTGGCCTACCGCTATTTCCACACCGCGCGGCGCAGCTTCATCGTGGCCGACTGCCCGGGCCACGAGCAGTACACCCGCAACATGGCCACCGGCGCCTCCAACGCGGAGCTGGCGGTGGTGCTGGTCGACGCGCGCAAGGGCGTGCTGACGCAGACGCGCCGGCACACTTATATATGCGGCCTGCTCGGCATCCGCCACGTGCTGCTGGCGGTCAACAAGATGGATCTGGTCGATTACCGCCAGGACGTGCACGAGGCGATCGCCGCCGAGTATCGCGAGCTGGCCCGCAGCCTGGGCATCGAACACGTGCATTGCCTGCCGGTGTCCGCGCTGAATGGCGACAACGTCGGCAGCCGCTCGCCGCGCATGCCCTGGTACGACGGCGGCAGCCTGCTGGAGCGGCTGGAGACCGAGGAAGTCGCGCGCTTCCGCGCCGCCGACTTCCGCATGCCGGTGCAATGGGTGAACCGCCCGGACCAGTCGTTCCGCGGCTACGCCGGTACCATCTGCGGCGGCAGCGTGGCGCGCGGCGACGAGATCGTGGTGCAGCCGGGCGTGCAGCGCGCGCGCATCGAGCGCATCGTGACCTTCGACGGCGACCTGGAGCGTGCCGACGAAGGCCAGGCGGTGACGCTGTGCCTGGATCGCGAACTCGACGCCAGCCGCGGCGACGTGATCGCCGACGCGCTGCGTCCGGCGCCGGTGGCCGACCAGTTCACCTGCCACCTCTTGTGGATGGGCGACGGCAACCTGCTGCCCAACCGCACCTACCGGCTGAAGATCGGCACGCGCACGGTCAACGCGCGGATCATGTCGATCAAGCACAAGGTCGACGTGAACAGCCAGGCGCAGCTGGCGGCACGTCATCTCGAACTCAACGAGGTCGGTTACTGCACCGTGGGCCTGGACGACGCGGTCGCGTTCGAGTCGTATGCGACCAATCGCGACCTCGGCGGCTTCATCCTGATCGATCGCCAGAGCAACGCCACCGTGGCCTGCGGCATGCTCGACTTCGCGCTGGGCCGCTCCAGCAACGTGCACTGGCAGCACGTGGACATCGACAAGCGCGTGCGCGCCGCCAGCAAGGGGCAGCACCCCCTGTGTCTTTGGTTCACCGGCCTGTCCGGCGCCGGCAAGTCCACCATCGCCAACCTGGTCGAGCGCAAGCTGCACGCGCTGGGTTACCACACCTACCTGCTGGACGGCGACAACGTGCGCCACGGCATCAACAAGGACCTGGGCTTCACCCCCGCCGACCGCGTCGAGAACATCCGGCGCATCGCCGAGGTCGCCCACCTGATGGTGGATGCCGGGCTGATCGTGCTGGTCAGCGCGATCTCGCCGTACCGCAGCGAGCGGCGCTCGGCGCGCGAGCTGTTCGGCAGCGGGGAGTTCGTCGAGGTGTTCGTCGACGCGCCGCTGGAGGAGTGCGAGCGGCGCGACCCGAAAGGTCTCTACCGCAAGGCGCGCGCCGGCGAGATCCGCAACTTCACCGGCGTCGACGCACCGTACGAGCCCCCGCTGTCGCCGGATGTGCACCTGCTCAGCGGCGGCCAGCGCGCCGAACAACTGGCCGAGCAGCTCACCGCGGAACTGCTGGCGGGCATCGACCGAAGCGGCGCCGGCGACTGAGCGTTTTGCCGCACGGCTTGGATTGCCCTGTGCCGACGGCGATAATGGCCCATTCCCCAATCAGCAGGGCGCCGCCGCGATGACCGAGAAGACCGTACTCAACGCCACCCATCGCGCGCTCGGCGCGCGGATGGTCGATTTCGGCGGCTGGGACATGCCGATCAACTACGGCTCGCAGATCGAGGAGCATCACGCCGTGCGCCGCGACGCCGGCATGTTCGACGTCTCGCACATGACCGTGGTCGACCTGCACGGCGCCCGCACGCGCGAATTCCTGCGCCACCTGCTGGCGAACAACGTCGGCAAGCTGAAGGTGCACGGCAAGGCGTTGTACTCGTGCATGCTCAACGAGCGCGGCGGGGTGATCGACGACCTGATCGTGTACTACCTCGGCGAGGAGTTCTTCCGGCTGGTCGTCAATGCCGCCACCCGCGCCAAGGACCTGGCCTGGATCGAGCGCCAGGCAAAGGCGTTCGACGTGCAGGTGAAGGAGCGCCCCGACTTCGCGATGATCGCCGTGCAGGGGCCGCAGGCGCGCGCGAAGGTGCTCGGCCTGCTGCATGAGGTCGACCGCCCGCGCATCGAGAAGCTGGGCAAGTTCGCCGCGGCCGCCGCGCAAGGTCCGCACGGCATGCCGCTGTTCGTGGCGCGCACCGGCTACACCGGCGAAGACGGGTTCGAGATCATGCTGCCGGCAGAGCACGCGGTGGCGCTGTGGGAAGCGTTGCTTGCCGCCGGCGTGAAGCCGGCCGGGCTGGGCGCGCGCGACACCCTGCGCCTGGAGGCCGGCATGAACCTGTATGGCCAGGACATGGACGAGGACGTGACGCCGTGGGAGGCCAACCTGGGCTGGACGGTGTCGCTGGACGAAGGCCGCGACTTCATCGGCCGCGCCGCGCTGGAGCAGCAGCAGGCCGCCGGCGTGCCGCGCGTGATGATCGGCGTGGTGCTCGACGACAAGGGCGTGCTGCGCCACGGCCAGAAGGTGCTGTCGGCGAACGGCGAAGGCGAGATCCTGTCCGGCAGCTTCGCCCCCACCCTGGACAAGGCGATTGCCTTCGCACGCGTGCCGGCCGGCGACAGCGGCGCGCTGCACGTGGACATCCGCGGCCGCGAGGTGGCGGTGCGCCAGGTGAAATATCCCTTCGTGCGCGACGGCAAGCCCTGCGACGGCATCTGATCGCGCGTTGCCCTTTCCCTTACGGCGAATGCCGCTAGAATCCCCACCCGTAACCGTATTTCCACCCAACCACTGGACCCGACCATGAGCGAGATTCCCGGCGATCTGAAGTTCCTCAAATCCCACGAATGGGCCCGCGTGGAAGATGACGGCCTGGTCCGGGTGGGCATTTCCGACCATGCCCAGGGCCAGTTGGGCGACCTGGTCTACGTGGAGCTGCCGGAGATCGGCGCCGCGGTGAAGGCCGGCACCGGCACCGCCGTGGTGGAATCGGTCAAGGCCGCTTCGGACATCTATTCGCCGGTGTCGGGCGAGATCGTCGAAGTCAACGAGCTGCTCAACGACAAGCCCGAGACGATCAACGAGGACGCCTTCGGCGACGGCTGGATCTTCCTCGTGCGTCCCAGCGATCGTGCCGAGCTGGACGAGTTGCTCGATGCCAACGATTACCAGGAACTGATCGAGAACGACGATCACTGACCAGTCCGCTTCGAACCGCGTCGAATGCTCCGGCCGCCATGTGCGGCCGGTTGCATTTCTGGAGCTCGCCTCGGCGTTCGGTGATGTCGATGGAGTGCTCTCTCGGGCGATGCATCGAACTGTCGGATCGTGTTTTCGGGCGAGCGGATGAGCTCGCCTTCGCGTCGCCCGTCGCGAGCATCGGTCGATGCGTTTCGTCTTCGCCCGTCGCGCTTCGGCGCGGCGATCGCCGCGATCGCGGTCATCGGCGCCACCGCCGGGCTCCCCTCGGTCGTGTTCCGTTCATTTGCCGGAGACGGCCGGGTCGGGTGGCAATCGAGTGCCTTGGCGGCACTGCGTTCGTCGGCGCAGTGCATTCGGCAGATAACGCCGCGATTTGCAAATATCGCCTGTTTCACGCGGTTTGAAGCGTGTTTCTTGAAATGAGCGATTGAATGGATGGACGTCTAGACGTCCGATGTTGAATATGGTCCTTGTCGGCGCGGCCTTGCCGGCTGCGGCCTGCCGCGGCCATGGCCGTTCGGGATGCCGCCGACGCGTGGCGAAAATCAATTGACAGTTGAAATCTTCGGGGATAGCTTTCGCAGCAGATCACGGGGAATGCGTTTTATGGCGACAACGAAATTCATCAAGCCCTATGTCGAGCACGGTGAAAAAGCCAATGCAGTTCGCAAGATCACTGTCTCGATTCCGCTGCATGTCCTGCGACGGCTTTCTGATTTGCGCACCCACCGACAGGTGAACAATCTTCGGCACGCGACGAACAGCGACTTGCTGGTTGAAGCGTTCCTGCATGCTTTTACTGGGCAACCACTGCCAACTGATGAGGAGCTGAGACGAACCATGGCCACTGCCAAGAAATCCGCTGCAAAGAAACCGGCTGCCAAGAAGGCCGCTGCCAAGAAACCGGCTGCCAAGAAGGTTGCCGCCAAGAAGCCGGCGGCCAAGAAGCCGGCTGCCAAGAAGCCGGCCGCCAAGAAGGCTGCCGCGAAGAAGGCCGTCCGCAAGCCGGCGGCTGCCAAGAAAGCCGCGGTGAAGAAGGTCGCGGTAAAGAAGGTCGCCAAGAAGCCGGCGAAGAAAGCTGCACCGAAGAAGGCTGCGGCGGCGAAGGTGGTCAAGGCCACCAAGACCGCAAAGCCGAAGGCCAAGACCAAGAAGTAAGCTACACGCAACACGCAACAAGGCGACACCCACAACAAGATATGCCATCGACTTCTCCCCCCGCGGTGCCCAGCGCGGGGGGAGCACTTCGAGAAAGTTCGTCCCGGCCTGGCCGGGACGCTTCATTTCCGGGGTACGCAATGAGGCGGGCGACCGTGTCGCCGCCCCTGCCATCTTCGCCGCGCCGACGCGCGCCCGCCCGGGGACGCGGCATTGCCGTGCTGCGCCATTGGAGTTACCTTCTGCACATCCGCGCCGCGGCGTATCCGGGGGATCGCCGCTCCTACAGGGGGAAAAAGCGCGGGTATCTGTCGACACTCAGTGAGAGACCATGGATACCCGATATTCACTTCAGACGCGCCGGCGCGCGCGTGGGGCCGTCCGGCCGACCTACATCGCGATCATTGCCGTCTTTGTGCTGCTGGCCATCGGCGCGTGGTTTCTCATCCTCAAGCCGCATCAGGAACTGATGCTGGCCGATTCGGGCGGGCATCCGTCGACGCCGGTCACCGCAGTGACGCGGGCGACGCCGCCGCCGGTCAACGTGGCGGGGATGGACATCAACCAGCTGGTGGATGAAGCGCGTTCGGCCATGGGCCAGCAGCGTTATCTGGCGCCGGCCGGCAACAACGCATTCGAGTTCTACCTGCGTGTGCTGGAGAAGGACCCGGGCAACAAGGTGGCCTCCGATGCGCTGCGCGAGACCTTCCCGTTCGCGGCCAACCAGGCCGAGCAGGCGATCAACTCGCGCGACTTCGGCGAAGCGCAGCGCGAGATCGATCTGCTCTCCAAGGCCGATCCGACCAACTTCACGCTGACCATCCTGCGCTCCAAGCTCGACGCCCAGCGCAAGACGCTGGATCAGCAACAGCAGCAGGCGCTGGATCAGCAGAAGGCTGCCGCGCTCGCGGCGCAGAAGGCCGCCGCCGACAAGGCCGCCGCCGAGCAGCTCGCGCAGCAGCAGGCAGCCCAGGCGGCCCAGCAACAGGCAGCGCAGACGACACAGGCCAAGCCGGCGCCAGGCACGGCGCCGTCGGGCAACAACGCCTCGACGGAGACGGCCGCAGCGGCGCCCACAGGTCAGACTTCCGAAGCAGTGCTGGTGAAGGCCATCGCCCCGCACTATCCACCTTCGGCCGTGCGTGCGCGGCAGCAAGGTTGGGTCGTGGTGGCGTTCCAGATCGACGCGGATGGCACCACCAGCGACATCAAGGTGGTCGACTCCGAGCCGCGGCGCATCTTCGACCGGGCGGCCATGGAAGCCGTGGCGCGCTACCAGTTCACGCCGGCGATGCGAAATGGCGTGCCGGTGGCCAGCCAGCGTACGCAGCGGATCGAATTCAAGCTCTGAGAGGCGGCAAGCCTTTCAGCCTCGAAGCCGGGCGTCACACGCGCGAGCACAGCTCCTCCCCCTGCTTGCAGGGGGAGCCTGGCGACCGAGGGAAGTTCCCCGCGTGAGGGCAAAGCTCTTGTCCTTGTTGCTGGCCTGGTCGTAGTTCCTGGCCTGGTCGGAGCGACCCCATCCGGATTCTCCCCGGCGAGGATGAGAGGGACACAAGCTTCAGGACGTGAGTCGCCCTGCGCGGTCGGGCGCGTTCGACGCTATGCGCTGCCTGCCTGACGTGATTCAGTGCCGCCGGTGCGTCGCCTTGCGAACCTTCCTGCGCGGCGTGGCTTTCTTTGGCGGGCTCTCGATCTGCGCCCAGTCCACGTGCGGCAGGCCGAGCAGATCGTCGAACACCATCGGCATCAGGCCGCTGGGCGTCGGGCCGGTGGAGTTCCACAGGGTGACCACGCCGACGTTGTACTTCGGGAAGAAGCCGATCATGGTGCGATAACCGGCCACTGCACCGGCGTGATAGATCAGGGTTTCGCCGCCGTAGCGGTAGACGCGCCAGCCGAGCGCGTAGTGCGCGTCGGTCAGCCGCGCGCGGCGCCACGGGGAGGAGTGCAGTTCGCTGGGCGTGCTGACGCCGGGTGCGTGCAGCACGTCGAGCAGCGAGCCAGGCAGCACGTCCGGTCGCCCGCCCATCTGCGCGATCAGCCATTTCTCCATGTCGCGCAGGCTGGCGTTGACGCCGGCCGCCGGCGCCACGCGGTAGTAGGTTTCGTTCGGTTCGAACGGTACCCAGCCGTGGCGCGACGCATGGTGTGGACGCGCCCAGCTCTTGCTCGACTCCAGTCCGGCGCGACCGTAGGTGGCCGTGGTCATGCCCAACGGGTAGAACAGGCGTTTGTCGACCAGGTGGTAAAAGAAGTCGCCGGTGCGCGCGAGCACCACGTCGCCGATCATGCTGAAGGCCACGTTCTGGTAGCCGTAGCATTGGCCGACGCCGCAGGTCATGTCCACCTCGTCCAGCTTGCGCACCAGTTCCTGGTAGGGAATGTCACCCTCGAGCATGTTGTCGAAGGTGTTGCGCGGCAGGCCGATCTTCTGCCCGAGAATGTCGCTGACCGTGGCCTGGTCCGCCTCCTGCATGTTCTTGAGCTTGAAGTAGGGCAGCACGTCGATCAGGCGGGTGTCCCAATCGAGCTTGCCGTCGTCCACCAGCAGACCGGTGATCGCGGTGGCGAAGGCCTTGGACAGCGAGGCCAGTCGGAACACCGTGGTCGGCGTCACCGGTTCGCGCGTGGCGGCATCGGCGTAGCCGACGGTGCCTTCGAACACCACTTTGTCGTCGACCACCACGGCGGTGACCAGGCCGGCGACGGCGTCGCGCTGGCCCAGCAGATTGAGCCACCGCTTGTAGTCGTCCAGGGTTTTCCGGATGCGTGCCGGCGGCAGCGTCGTCGTGCCCGCCGATGGCGCCGGCGCGGTGGCGGGCATGGCGGTGAGCGGGCGGCAGTAGAGCACGCAGGACAGGCCGAGGCCGCCGGCGATCACGAGGAAGATCTTGCGAAACGGCATGGTATTCTGGCGGTGTTCCGGCGTGGGGATACGCCTCTGGGTGGAGAACTTGTCGATGGGCCTGATCATTTTTCTGGTTGTCGTCGTCCTGATTGTCTTGTACTTCGTGGCGATCTACAACGGACTGGTTACCTCGCGTAACGGCTACAAGAACGCCTTCGCGCAGATCGACGTGCAGTTGACGCGCCGACACGACCTGATCCCGAACCTGGTCGAAACCGCCAAGGGCTACCTCGCGCATGAGCGCGGCACGCTCGAGGCGGTGGTGCAGGCGCGCAACGCGGCCGTCAGCGGCCTGGCCGGTGCCAAGGCCAATCCCGGCGATCCGGCGGCGATGCAGCAACTGGCCAGCAGCGAGAACGCGCTGACCCAGACCCTGGGCCATCTGTTCGCCTTGCAGGAGGCCTATCCGGACCTGAAGGCCAACCAGACCATGATGCAGCTCTCCGAGGAACTCACCTCGACCGAAAACCGCGTGGCGTTCGCGCGGCAGGCGTACAACGACTCGGTGCTGACCTACAACAACAAGCGCGAGGTGTTCCCCGCGTCGTTCGTGGCCAACAGCTTCGGGTTTGCCGCCGCCGAGCCGTTGAAGATCGAAGATCCCGCCGTGCGCGAAGTGCCGAAGGTCTCGTTCAGCTGATCGTCGCGGCATCGCGGCCGCGACGCCGCTGACCGTCCGTCGGAGCCTCCATGGATTTCTTCGCCCAACAGGCGCGCGTGCGCGGCAGCAGCCGGCGGCTGGTGATCCTGTTCGTGCTGGCGGTGATCGCCATCGTGGCGGCGATCGACGCGGTGGTCTGGTTTGCGCTGGGCCAGCACCCGGCGCCCGGTGAGCCGCCCGCGTCCAACCTGAACCTGCTGCTGGGCAGCAGCGTGATCGTGCTGGCCGGCATCGGGCTCAGTTCGCTGTTCCGCATCATGAGCCTGTCGGGTGGCGGCAAGAGCGTGGCCGAAAGCATGGGCGCGACGGTGGTGCCGCCGGACACGTCTGATCCCGCGCTGCGCCGGCTGCGCAACGTGATCGAGGAAGTGGCCATCGCCGCCGGCGTGCCGGTGCCGGACATCTACCTGATGGCCGACGAGCCGGGCATCAACGCCTTCGCTGCCGGCTACTCCGCCTCCGATGCGGCGGTGTGCGTGACGCAGGGTTGCCTGGACAACCTCACGCGTGACGAACTGCAGGGCGTGATCGCGCACGAGTTCAGCCACGTGCTCAATGGCGACATGCGGCTGAACATCCGCCTGATGGGCTTGCTGTTCGGCATCCTGGTATTGGCGGTCGTGGGGCGCCGGGTGATCTGGTTCGGCGGTGGCCGCAGCAATCGTCGCGGTGGCGGACAGGTGTGGATGATCGGCCTGGCGCTGATCGTGGTCGGCTACATCGGCTATTTCTTCGGGCGGCTGATCCAGGCCGCGGTGGCGCGCTCGCGCGAGTCGCTGGCCGACGCATCGGCCGTGCAGTTCACCCGCCAGGCCGACGGCATCGCCGGCGCGCTGAAAAAGATCGCGATCCTCAGCGAGGGTTCGCAACTGCAGGCAGCCAACAAGCAGGAGGTGGCGCACATGCTGTTCGGCGAGGCCGGCAGTTTCAACGCGCTGTTCGCCACCCATCCGCCGCTGCTCGAGCGCATCCGCGCGCTGGAACCCGGCTTCAAGGAGGCCGACCTGGCGCGCATGGCGGCGGGGATGCAGCGCGAAGCGGCGTCGCCGCCGGCGAGCGCACCGACCGCCGCCTCGGGCGTGCCGGGGTTGTCGTTGCCGCCGGTGCTGACCGGCGTGCTGGCCGGCGGCGTGGCGGCGGCTGCTCCGGCCTTCCGGCGTGCCGCGGCCGTGCAGCAGGCGATGCCGGCGAGTTTGAACGATGCCGTGCAGCAGCCGGAATCCGCGCTCGCGGTGATGCTGGCGCTGGCGCTGTCACCAGCGGCCGAGTTGCAGCCCGCGCAGCGCCGGATCGTCGCCGATGCGTTCGGCGATGACGTGCAGCGCGCCGTGCAGGCGCAGGCTTCCGCCGTGGCCGCACTGGCGCCGATCGCCCGCCTGCCGCTGGTTTCGCTGGCGTTTCCCGCGCTCAGGCAACTGCCCGACGGGCGCCAGCAGACCCTGGTGCGCACGCTCGACGATCTGGTCAAGGTGGATGGCCGTGTCGACATCAACGAGTACTGCCTGGCGCGGCTGCTGCGCATTCAGCTGAGCGAGGCACGCGCGCCGCGCAGCGCGCCGGTCGATGGCGTGAAGAAACTGCCGGCCGCGCGTGACAGCGTGATCCTGGTGTGCACCGTTGTCGCCGCGGCCGGCTGCTCGGACGAGGCCGGCGCAAGGCGCGCGTGGCTGTTCGCGATGCAGCAGGCGTTCCCCGGCGAGGCGATCGAGTGGGTGCCGCCACCGGCGGCCTGGCAGGCGTCGTTCGAGCGCGCGCTGGACGATCTGGACGGCCTGAGCCCGATGGCCAAGGAACTGGTGATCCAGGCCTTGCTGCGCGCGGTCCATGCCGACGGCCAGATCAGCGTGGAGGAGGCGGAACTGCTGCGGGTGATCTGCGCCAGCCTGCATTGCCCGCTGCCGTTGTAGGGACGCGCCGACGCGCGCGATGCCCGTTGCCTTTGCAGGAGCGCGCTTGCGCGCGATGCCCTTCGTCACGTGACGGAAAGCATCGCGCACAAGTGCGCTCCTGCGGTGCTCAGCGGAGGATCAACGCGCTGGCGCGCTCGGCGATCATGATGGTGGGTGCGTTGGTGTTGCCGGTCGGCAGGGTGGGCATCACCGAGGCGTCGACCACGCGCAACCCATCCACGCCGCGCACGCGCAGCTCGCTGTCGACCACGGCGCGATCGTCCTTGCCCATGCGGCAGGTACCGACCGGGTGGTAGATGGTTTCGGCCTTGCGCCGGATGAAGTCGGCGTATTCCTCGTCGGTGTGGATGCGTCGCTCGGGGAACACCGGCGCGCCGCGGTGCGCGGCGAACGCCGGCTGGTCGAGGATCTCGCGCGACAGCCGTGCTGCCTCGATCATCATTTTCAGATCGTGGCCTTCCGCGTCGCCGAGGTAGTTGGCGTGGATCGCGATCGGTTGTGCGGGATCGGCCGAGTGCAGGCGCAATCGGCCGCGGCTGCGCGGGTGCAGATGGCATGCATGCAACGTGTAGCCGTAGCCGGGCAGGCGGTGGCGGCCATGGTCGTCGAGCAGCGCCGGCACGAAATGGAACTGCAGGTCGCAGCGCGCGTCGACGGCGAAGCGGCTGCGCACGAAGCCGCCGGCCTCGGCCACGTTGGAGCTGCCCGGTCCGTCGCGGTGGCGCAGCCAGCGCCAGCCGGCGGACAGTTCGTTGAGATGGTCGTAGCTGAGCTTGCCGGGGTTGCCGTCCAGCGTGCAGATATCCAGGTGATCCTGCAGGTTGGCGCCGACGCCGGGCAAGTCGGCGTGCACTGCGATGCCGTGCTCGCGCAGGTGATCGGCGGGGCCGACGCCGGACAGCATCAGCAGCTGCGGCGAATTGATCGCACCGGCGGCCAGGATCACCTCGCCAGCTTCGATCCGCTCCGCTTCGTGCCGGCCCTGGCGCAGTTGCACGCCGACCGCGCGTCCATGGTCCAGCAGCACCCGCTCGACCAGCACGCCGGTACGCACATGCAGGTTCGTCCGCTGGCGCACCGGTTTCAGGAACGCCGCGGCACTCGAGCAGCGCGCGCCGTTGCGCTGGGTCACCTGGTACAGGCCGAAGCCGGCCAACTGCTCGCCGTTGAAGTCGTCGTTGCGCGGATAGCCGGCGCTGCCCGCCGCATCGATCAGCGCGATGGACAACTCGTTGCGATGGCGCAGATCGGACACCCCCAGCGGGCCGCCGCTTCCGTGCAACTCGCTGGCGCCGCGGCTGTTGTCCTCGCTGCGCAGGAACCACGGCATCACCTCGCGCCACGACCAGCGCGGATCGCCGCTGGCTTCGGCCCAGCCGTCGTAGTCGGCTGCCACGCCGCGGATGTAGCACATCGCATTGATCGAACTGGAACCGCCGAGGGTCTTGCCGCGCGGCCACCACAAGCGGCGCTGGTTGAGCGCGGGCTCCGGTTCGGTGCGGTAGTTCCAGTTCAAGGCGCGGTTGTTGGCCAGCCGCGCGATGCCTGCCGGCATGTGGATCAGCGGGTGCCAGTCCGTCGGCCCGGCTTCCAGCAGCAGCACGCGCTTGCCCGGGTCGGCGCTGAGCCGGTTGGCCAGCACGCAACCGGCCGAACCGGCGCCGGCGATGATGAAGTCGTAATGGTCCAAGTCTTCCCCCTGCGCCTGCCTGGCGATGCGCGATCGCATGCTAGGCTTGCCGCGCCCCACGCTGGATGTGCCCGTGAGTTTGCCCCGCCAAGCCGTTGTGGAACAAGCCGCCGCGCCGCTGCTGTCCGCGCTGGCGTTCTTCTTCGTGATGACGTCGTATTACATCATCCGGCCAGTCAGGGACCAGCTGAGCGGCGCCGTGGGTTCGCAGTCGCTGCCGCTTTTCTACGGCGCGGTGCTCGTGGTGATGCTGCTGATCACGCCGGTGTTCGGCATGCTGGTGGCGCGCTTCCGCCGCCGTTCGCTGCTGGTGTGGAGCTACAGCTTCTTCATCGCCTGCCTGCTCGCGTTCGTGCCCGCGTTCATGGCGCAGGCGCAGATCGGCGCGCGCACGTTGGGCGTGGTGTTCTTCGTCTGGGTCAGCGTGTTCAACCTGTTCGTGGTGTCGCTGTTCTGGAGCTTCATGGCCGACATCTTCTCCAGCGGCCGGGCGCGCCGGGTGTTTTCGTTGATCGCACTGGGCGGCATGTTGGGCGCCATCTTCGGGCCGCTGGTGACCAAGCTGCTGGTGCACCTGGTGGGCGTGGCGCCCCTGCTGGTGGTTTCGTCGCTGTCGCTGGCATTGGCGCTGGGCCTGCTGCTGCACCTTTCCGCCACCCACGACAGCCAGCCCGGCAGCAGCGGCAACGAGGTGATCGGCGGTTCCTTGTGGGCCGGCCTGCGGCAGCTCTGGTCGCGGCCTTTCTTGCGTTACATGGCGTTGCTGATGCTGTTCGGCGACGGCATCGGCACGCTGGCCTACGCGCTGGTGGCCGACTACGCGAAGGCCCATTTCGCCGACGCGGTGGCGCGCACGGCCTTCTACAACAATCTCGATCTCGCCACCAACCTGCTCGGTATGGGGCTGCAGTTGAGCGTGACGCCGTGGTTGCTGATCCGCCGCGGTGCCGGCTGGGGCCTGGTGCTGCCGTCGCTGGTCAACCTGTTGCTGCTGGGCGCGGTGGCCCTGATCGGCAGCGGCAGTGTTTCCTTCTTCGGCTACAGCGTTCCGTTGCTGCTGGCCGTGATGCTGGTGATCACGCGCGGCTTTGCCTACGGCATGACCAAGCCCGCGGTGGATGCGCTGTACACGCGGGTGCCGCGCGAGATGCGCTACAAGGGCAAGAATTTCGTCGAGACGGCGGTATGGCGTTTCGGCGACCTCGTGGTGACCAGCGCGGTCAACGGCCTGCGCGCAGTGGGCCTGGGCGTGGGCGGACTGGCGCTGGCCGGTGCCGGCGTGGCCGCGCTGGCTACCATGGTGGCGCGCCGTGCCGGCTGGTCGCCGGATCTGGCCCCGGATGGCCGCGTGGCCGCGGACAGGGAAGCGAAAGCACCGACTTGAGGCGATGCTTCGCGAAATGGACCCGGAACGCGGACCTCAGCCCGTGATATAGCGCTCCAGATGCTCGATCTGCTCGGCCTGCGCGTCGATCACCGCCTTGACCAGATCGCCGATCGAGATCACGCCGACCAGCTTGCCGTCCTCGACCACCGGCAGGTGGCGGATGCGACGGTCGGTGCACAGGCGCATGCAGTCGAACACGTCGGTGTCCGGGCCGACCGTGATCGGCGTGCCGGACATGATGTCCGACACGGCGGTCTGCGAGGAGGACTTGCCCTGCAGGATCACCTTGCGCGCGTAATCGCGTTCGGAGACCACGCCGACCAGTTCGCCGTTGGCCAGCACCAGCAACGCGCCGATGCGGTGTTCGGCCATCTGCTTGATCGCCTCCAGCACCGGGGCATCGGGTGCCACGCTGAAGATGGTGCTGCCCTTGGTTTGCAGCAGGTGCCTGACTTGACTCATCTCGGGTCTCCTGGCGGTGGCCTTCGGTTGTCCGGGTCGAGTCTATCGCGCGGCGGCGTTGGCGTGTAGTGACGGGCCTTGGCGCTATTTCGGCGGCGGCGCGTCGAGGTAGTCCGGTCCGCCCAGTTGCTGCATCTGCTGCTCGATCCATGCGGTGCGGCGCTGCACGTACGCGCTCGGGCGGTCGACGTGCAGCCGGCGCGGGCTGGGCAGCACCGCCGCCAGGCGTGCGGCCTGCGCCGGCCCCAGGCGCGTGGGCGAGGTATGGTAGTAAGCCTCGCTGGCCGCGCCCACGCCGTAGATGCCGTTGCCCAGCTCGGCGATGTTCATGTACACCTCGAGGATGCGCCGCTTCGGCCAGGTCAGCTCGATCAGCACGGTGAAGTACGCCTCCAGTCCCTTGCGCACGAAGCTGCGGCCGTTCCACAGGAACAGGTTCTTGGCGGTCTGCTGGCTGATCGTGCTGGCGCCGCGCAGGCGCTTGCCGTCGTCGGCCGCGTCGATCGCCTTGTTGATGGAGTCGAAATCGAAACCGTGGTGGTAGGGAAACTTCTGGTCCTCGCCGGCCACCATCGCCAGCGGCACCCAGGGCGAGACCCGCTTCCACGGCACCCAGTGCTGGCGCAGGCGGAAACTCATGTCCCCGTGCAGCCATGCGCCGACCTGGCGCTCGACCATCACCGCCGAGGTCAGCGGCGGCACGAAGCGCAGGATCAGCACCGCCAGCCAGGTCGATCCCAGCCACGCCATGGCGAGGATGCCCAGCCAGCGAAGCAGCTTGCGCCATCGGAGTCGGCGTGACGGTGAAGACATGGATGCAGTATACGAGGCGTTGTGCCGGTGCCGTGCCGACCCCATCTGTGCCGTTTCCCTGCCTGCCTCCGCGAGAACCGATCATGCCCGTGCCGTCCGACGACGACGTGATGTACCGCTTCCTGCTGCCGCGTGCCGGCGTGCGCGGCGCGCTGGTGCGCCTGGGCGCGTCATGGCGCGAGGTGGCGGGCCGTGCCGACTATCCGACGGCGTTGCGGGCGCTGCTGGGCGAGACGCTGGTGGCCAGCGCGCTGCTCACCGGCAACATCAAGCTCGATGGCGCGTTGTCGATCGAATTGAAGAGCGCGTCCGCACTGCGCCTGCTGTTCGCCGAGTGCGACGACGCCGGACGCCTGCGCGGGCTGGCACGCTGGCGCGAGCCGTTGCCCCAGCCGCTGGCGCTGAACGACCTGGCCGAGGCGATCATGGCGATCACCATGGGCAACGTCGAGCGCGGCCAGCGTTACCAGGGCCTGGTCGAACTGCGCGACGCCGGCCTGGCCGCGTCGCTGGAGAACTACTTCCGGCAGTCCGAACAGTTGCCCGCGCGATTCCTGCTGGCCAGCGATGCGACGCAGGCGGTCGGCCTGATGCTGCAGAAGATGCCCGACGAGGGCGGCCACGCCGCGGACATCGACGAGGACGCCTGGAACCGCGTGCTGCAGCTGACCGCGACGCTGGGCGTCGACGAACTGCTGGCCACCCCGGCCGAGCCGCTGCTGTTTCGCCTGTACCACGAGGAGTCCGCGCGCCTGCTCGAAAGGCGCGCGCTGGCGTTCGGTTGCAGCTGCAGCCGCGAACGGGTCAGCGCCATGCTGCGTTCGCTCGGGCGCGACGAAGTGGAGGCCGCGCTGGCCGCGCGTGACGGCGAGATCGAGGTGGTCTGCGAGTTCTGCGCGCAGCGCTATGCGTTCGACCGCATCGACGCCGAGCACCTGCTGAGCGACAGCGCCGCCCCCGGCGCGCCGGGCACGGCGCAGTAGGGACTCCGCTCAGGCCGGCAGCAGCGGGCTGTTGGCGGCCAGCCAGGTGCTGGCCGGCTGCGGCGAGGCGAACAGGAAACCCTGGCCGTAGCGGCAGCCGACCCGCAGCAGCGCCTGGCGCTGCGACTCCTGCTCGATGCCCTCGGCGATCACCTTCATGTGCAGCGAATCGGCCAGCACCTGGATGGCGCGCACCAGGGCCAGGCCCTGGGTGTCGCTGTCGTCCGGCGGCAGCTCGACGATGAAGGAGCGGTCGATCTTCAGGCTCTCGAACGGGTACTGGTGGAGATAGCTCAGCGAGGAATAGCCGGTGCCGAAATCGTCCAGCGCGATGCCCACGCCGTGGTTGCGCAGGTTTTTCAGGATGCGCTTCACCTGGGTGGGGTTTTCCAGCAGCGCATGCTCGGTGACTTCGATGCGGATGCAGTGGCTGGGCACGGCGTACTGGTCGAACAGCGCGAGCAGGCGCTGGTCGAGGTCGACCGAACGGAAGTGCCGCCCGGACACGTTGATGCTGATGAAACCCTCGGTGCCGATCAGGCGCACCGCCTGGATGCACACCTGCTCGAAGATCTGCCAGTCGATCGCCTCGGCGCAGCCGCATTCCTCGGCGATCAGCAGGAAGTCGTGCGGCGGCAGCAGGCCGCGCTGCGGATGGTGCCAGCGCAGCAGCGCCTCGTAGCCGACGATGCGGCCGTCGGAGAGCTCGACGATCGGCTGGTAGTACGGCTCGAACTCGTTGCGGCCCAGCGCGTGGCGCAGGTCGCTCTCCATGTCCAGCAGGGACAGTGCCTCGCGGCGCAGGCGGTCGTCGAACATCGCCGCGCGATGGCGGCCACCGTCCTTGGCGTTGTACATCGCCGCGTCGGCGTCGCGCAGCAGTTCCTCCGGCTGGCGATAGTGCGGGGCGGCAAGCGCGATGCCGATTGAGGCGGAGGTGAAGATCTCCTTGGTGCCCAGCCGGAACGGCGTCTGCAGCTCGTGGATGATGCGTTCGGCGATCAGCGAGGCCTTGTCGGTCTCGGTAATGCCCTCCAGCAGCACCGCAAACTCGTCCCCGCCCAGCCGCGCGACCACGTCGCGGGTCTTCAGGCAGGCGCGGATGCGGCCGCCGACCTGGAACAGCAGGTCGTCGCCGATCAGATGGCCGACCGAGTCGTTGATGACCTTGAAGCGGTCCAGGTCGATGAACAGCACCGCGAACCGCTCGTCACGGTTGGCCGCGTAGCGCTGCATCGCCTGTTCCAGCCGCTGCAGCAGCAAGGTGCGATTGGGCAGGCCGGTAAGCGAGTCGTGCAGGGTCTCGTACTTCAGCCGGCGCTCGACCCGCTCGCGTTCGGCGATCTGTTCGCGCAGGTCGCGGTTGGCCAGCGCCAGCGCGCGGGTGCGCTCGGTGACGCGGCGCTCGAGCCCGGCGTTGGCCTGCTTGAGCGAATGGGCCGCCTGCTTGCGCTGCAGCGCGTTGGCCACGTGGTAGCTGACGAAGGTCAGCAGCTCCTGGTCGCGCTCGCTGTAGTTGTGCGCCGGCGAATAGCTCTGCAGGGTAAGCACGCCCTTGGCCTTGCCGCCCCAGATCAGCGGCACGCCCAGCCAGCACACCGATGGCGCGCCGAAGTGGGCGATCTCGCCTGCGGCGTGCAGCTTGTCGATCAGCTCGGGGGTGGCCAGCAGCGGGCGGGCGGTGCGCAATACGTACTCGGTGGCGCCGCGGCCGTGCACGCGCGCCGGGCGCACGCGATCGACCTCGTCGACCGAATAGGGGAACGTCAGCTGGTCGGTCTCCTCGTCCAGCAGCGCGATGTAGAAGTTGCGCGCGTACAGCAGGCCGCTGATGACCTGGTGCACGGCGGCGTAGAACTTGTCCAGGCTTTCCGAGGTGCTGGCCAGTTCGGCGATGCGAAACAGCGCCGCCTGCAGGCGCTCGCCGCGCTGGCGCTGCAGCACCTGCTGGCGCAGCACGCGATTGGCCTCGCGCAGCGCCGCGGTGCGGTCGGTGACGCGGCGGCCCAGCTCCAGGTGCGCCTCGCGCCGTTCCAGCGCGGTCTGCACGTGTTGCGCCACGTAGTTGAGCAGCTCCATGTCGTGCCGCGAGTAATGCGTGTCCGAGCGGTAGCTCTGCACCACGATGCCGCCCGCCACGTGCCCGTCGCGCAGCATGGGCACGCCCAGCCAGTCCTCGCAGCGCGCGCCGAACAGGCGGAAACGATCGCCGATCTGCTGTACCAGGTCGTCGAGCGAACCCATCATCGGACGCCCTTGGCGCAGCAGGTTCC
This sequence comes from Rhodanobacter sp. UC4443_H10, assembly GCF_052978325.1. NCBI lineage: Bacteria > Pseudomonadati > Pseudomonadota > Gammaproteobacteria > Lysobacterales > Rhodanobacteraceae > Rhodanobacter > Rhodanobacter sp. UC4443_H10. The sequence goes on from NZ_CM129668.1 coordinate 3,487,872, forward strand.
AGGTCAGGCTGTATTCCATCTCCTGCAGCGGCATCGGCTGGTTGAGCACGGGAAGGTCGGTGTCGACGATGTCCACGCAGTAGGTGAAGCGGATCTGGTCGGTGGCCGGGTCGTACAGCACGATGTAGAAGTTTTCCGCGTACATCAGGCTGCTGACGATCGCGTGCAGCGAGCGCATCATCTGCGGCATGTCGTGCTCGGCGCTGGCCTGGTCGGCGATTGCGTACAGCGCGCGCTGCAGGCGTTCGGCCAGCGCCAGACGGGAGATCGCCTCGTACAGGCGGCTGGTCTCGGCCAGCTGGCGCAGGCGGATGTCCGCCAGGCGGCCCAGCCATAGCAGCGAGTCGCGCGCAGCGGGAGGCGGCGGGGTCTCGTCCCACGTCATCGACAAGGTGCGCGTGGCCTGCGGGTCTTCGGCCAGGTCCAGCCATTTCTCGTCGGGGGCGCCATCTTCGTCGCGGGCGCGCCAGTGCAGGCGGCCGCGGATGCCGAGCTGGTCCAGCATCAGCTCGCAGATTTCCATCACCCCGGTGGCGTCGACTGCCTCGAACAGGCGTTCCACGGCGCCGTTCAGGGTCGCGACATCCCGGGCCGCGTGCGGCGGCTGGGAGGGTCGGATCGTCGGGCTGGCGCTCATGGCTGGTGGTCGATTCCGGAACGATTTGACGCGTCGACGTCAAAAGGCCTTTATACAGGGTGGGCCGCCGCTCCTGCCAGCGGGATCATAGCGGGAACCTGGCCCGGTCGAACGGGTCAAAGCTTGACACAGCAACCCATGCAACTGTGCGCTGGGGCGGGTTTTGGGCTGTTAGCAAAACGTAAAATGCGCTACCATCCCGATCGCACGACATCATCAATGCGAGCCGTGTTCGGATGATGGTTCCATCAGTCTTGGAGTTTCGTTCAAAAGCCATGCGTCGCCTGCCTGCCATGCTGTCGATTTTCCTGCTGCCGCTTGCGGCCGCCGGGCAATCCGTGGGCGGCGATGCGGCGCAGGCCGCGCAGTTGCTGGCGCAGCCGCAGAACGGGGCGCAGTTGACGAATGCCGACCCGGCCAGTTCCGGCGTGAACGTCCCGTTGTGGCGTGACAGCCATGGCCGCATGCTGATGCTCAAGGCCGATCGCGGCACCACGAACGACTCCGCCACGTCCCTGTATTCGCCGCTGTTGCTGCAGCCGCTCGATGCCGGCAACGCGATGGCCGCCGGCCTGCAGTACGGCGTCGGCCCGTTGCAGGCGCATGCGCAGGTCAGCCAGCGCTCGTGGCTCAACCACGGCACGCGGGTGTTCGGCAGCGAAGTGGGTGCCACCTACGACGCCGGCGATTACAGCGTCGGCGTGAGCGTGGGCGCCACCAGCACGCCCCACCGCAATGCGCCGCTGCCGCGCGTGCTGCCGGGTGCGGCGCCGGGCGGCCTGTACAGTTTCGACAGCAGCAACCAGCTCAATGCACGGGGCCGGCTGGCCCTGGGCAAGCAGACCGGCATCGACCTCGGCGCCAGCGTGGGCCGCGTGCATCTGCTGCCGGGCAACCTGCTGGGTGTCAACGTGCTCGACCAGAAGGCGCTGAGTTTCGGCGTCGACCACGGCCCGTTGAGCGGCATGCTCACCGGTCGCACCATGCAGCCCGAAGCCGGCGTGCCCGGCAGCCTGTACGGCGATCGGCGCTGGAACAGCATCGACCTGGGCGTGACCTGGCGCCTGCCGTGGCGCGGCTCGTTGAGCGTCGGCGCGCAGAACCTGTGGTCGTCCGGCACGCCGGCGAACACGCCGGTCGGCCCGGAGCCGGACCAGTCGCGCACGCCTTACGTGCAATATCACCAGGATCTCTGAGGCAGGAGTGAGCGGAGAGGAGTGAGAAACGAGAGAAATGCGCGCAAGCTGCAGCTCTTCTCTCACTTCTCACTTCTCACTTCTCACTTCTCACTTCTCACTTCTCACTTCTCACTCCTATCCGCTCACTCCTGCTTCTTGACGCGCAGGTCGCCGCTGAAGGTCTCGAGGTGGATCTTGCCGTCGCCGGCGCCGATGCTCGTGTCGAGCGAACTGCCGGGGCCGCGCTCGGCTTCGATCGGCTTGCCGAAGTCGCTGCGCAGGTCGCCGCTGAAACTGCTGGCGTGCAGCTTGGCCGAGGTGTCGGCCGGCAGGCGCAACTGCACATCGCCGCTCATGCTGTCGATGTCGATGCTGCCGCCGGCGGCCAGCTTGCCGGACAGCTGCACGTCGCCGGAGACGGTGCTCAGGGTGAGCGTCTGCCACGGCCCGCCGCCGGCCTGGATGTGGCCGGAGATGGTTTCCAGCTTGGCCGTGCGGCCCAGGGCCGGGGCCAGGATCTCGCCGCTCACGGTTTGCAATGCGGCCTTGTCGGCCTGTCCGGAAAGCTCGATGCCGCCGCTGACACTGTCGACGTCCAGCGCAGGCGTGTTCGCGTGGATGCGGGCGTTGCCGCTGATGGTGTTGACCTTGATGTCGCCGCCGGCAAGGCCGTCGATCACCAGCGGCGCGCTGATCACCTTGACGTCCAGCGACGCGCCGCGCGGCACGTGCAGTTCCAGCGTGGTGGGCGCCATGCGGCTGTCGCCGCCGAAGTTGAACCAGCCCGAGCCCGAACCGCCGCGCGGTTCGACCTTGATCGACAGCCGGTCGTTGTCGCCGGTGATCTGCAGCGGTTTGGCGCCGTCGCCGAGTTCGCCGCCGACCTGGACTTCGTTGCGATCCCAGGCGGTGACATTCACCGAGCCGGCGATATTGCTGATGCTGATCCGCGTATCGGCGCTGGCGGCGTGCTGCAGTTGGATCGGCGTGCCGGCCAGTGCATCGCCGATGCACAGGCACAACAGCAGGGGCAGGCAGTGGGCGGTTTTCATGGGTTCTCCTCGGATGGTCATCAGCCGGCGCGGTCGGCCAGCTGGCGCAATTGCGCCTGTTGTCGTTCGGTGTGGCGCAGGAGCCGTTGCAGTGCCGCGGAATCCGGTGCCTGTTCGATCGCCAGCTGCAGTTCGAGGCGAGCGGCGTCCAGTTCGATGGCGGCGCCGGCCAGGCGCGGATCGGCGGGCTTCCAGCTGGCCTGGCGGGTCGTGCCGGCCGATTCGGCAGGTGCGGTGGGTGTGAACCACTGATGCCAAGCCATACCCACGACCAGCAGCAGCGATGCCGCCACGGCAGCGCCCGCCAGCATGCGCCGCCATGTCGCCCGGGCGGGCGGATCGGCGACGGCCTGGTCCAGCGCCGCGTCGATCGCCGGCCACAGGTCGCGGCGCGGCACATGCGGTTGCTGCAGCTCGCGCATCTGGCGGCGCCATTCGAATTCGTTCATGCGTTTTCTCCCAGCGTCTTGCGCAGCAGCTGGCGTGCGCGATGCAGTTGAGCCTTCGAGGTGCCCACCGCCATGCCCAGTTCGTCGCCGATGTCCTCGTGCCGCCAGCCTTCGATGTCGTGCAGTACCAGTACGGCGCGGGCGCGCGGCGGCAGCCTGCCGATGGCTTGTTCCAGTTCGTGTCGCTCGGCCGCGCAGAACGGCGTCTCGCCACTGTCCGGCAGGTGCTCGTCGTCCACTACGCGCACCGGATCGGCGCCGCGCGCGCGGATGTCCATCAGCGCCACGTTGACCGCCAGGCGATACAGCCAGGTGCCGAAGGAGCTTTCGTGGCGGAAGCCGGGCAATTTCTGCCAGGCGCGGATGAAGGCGTCCTGGGTGAGATCCTCCGCCCGCGCGTGGTCGTAGCCGGCCAGCCGGTGCAGCGCGCCGTAGACGCGGCCGACGTGCAGCGCGTACAGGCGCTGGAAGGCGCGACGGTCGCCCGCGGCTGCGGCGCGCACGTCGTCGCCGTCATGCGCGGCGCTGGAGACAGGCGGCATCAGGCTTCCGGAGGCAGGGCAGGCGGCGATCATCTTGCCAGCTTGGATGCCGCGGGGTGCGAAAGGGTTTGAAGCGGACGGGCCGCGCGGGCCCGTCCTTCGGGAGCGGCGAGGAAAACCACGAGCGTGGTTTTCCCGGTCGCGAGTCCGGTACGTGCCCGGACTCGCGCGTGCATCAGGACACGGCGGCCCGCCGCGCCGGCTTGGCGGTATCGGCCTGCAGCGCCTGCGCCACGCGTTGCTGCTCGCGGCGCAACCGCTCCGGCAGGCGCGGCGCGAAGGTTTGCAGGTAGGCGTCGATGGCTTCCAGCTCCGCCTGCCATCCGGCTACGTCGACCGCGAGCAATTCGTCCAGTCGCGCAGGCTCCAGCGCCAGTCCTTCCAGCTTCAGTTCGCCGGCCGCCGGCACGATGCCGATCGGGGTCTCGACGCCTTGGACATGGCCTTCGGCGCGGTCGATCATCCACTCCAGCACGCGCAGGTTCTCGCCGAAGCCCGGCCACAGGAACTTGCCGTCGGCGCCCTTGCGGAACCAGTTGACGTGGAACACCTTCGGCAGCTTCGCGCCGGGCCGGTCGAACGACAGCCAGTGCGCGAAGTAGTCGCCGTAGTGATAGCCGCAGAACGGCTTCATCGCCATCGAGTCGCGACGCAGCACGCCGACCGCGCCGGTGGCGGCGGCGGTGGTTTCCGAGCCCATCGCGGCGCCCATCAGCACGCCGTGGCTCCAGTCGCGCGCCTCCATCACCAGCGGCAGCAGCGAGGGGCGGCGGCCGCCGAACACGATCGCGCTGATCGGCACGCCTTGCGGCGCCTCGGCCTGCTCCGACCAGGTCGGGCACTGTTTCGCGCTGACCGTGAAGCGCGAGTTCGGGTGCGCGGCCGGGCCGTTGGCCGGGTCGTACGGACGTCCCTGCCAGTCGGTGACCGGGGTGCCGGGCAGGCCTTCCCACCACGGCTGGTTGTCGGCGGTGACGGCGACATTGGTGAAGATGGTGTCGTGCGAGATGCTCTGCATGGCATTGTGGTTGGTGGCGTCGCTGGTGCCCGGCGCCACGCCGAAGAAGCCGGCTTCCGGGTTGATCGCGTACAGCCGCCCGTCCGCGCCGGGGTGCATCCAGCAGATGTCGTCGCCGACCGTCCACACCTTCCAGCCGTCACGCCGGTAGCCTTCCGGCGGAATCAGCATCGACAGGTTGGTCTTGCCGCAGGCGGAGGGGAACGCGGCGGCGACATAGTGCGTCTCGCCGCGCGGGTTCTCGATGCCGACGATCAGCATGTGTTCGGCCAGCCAGCCTTCCGTGCGCGCCTGGTTGCTGGCGATGCGCAGCGCGTGGCACTTCTTGCCCAGCAGCGCGTTGCCGCCGTAGCCGGAGCCGTAGGACTTGATCGAGAGTTCGGCGGGGAAGTGCATGATCCAGCGACGCTCGGGATCGAGCTCACCGACCGAATGCAGCCCCTTCACGAACGTACCTTCGCGCTCGATCCGCGCCTGCGCGGCGGCGCCCATGCGGGTCATGATCTTCATGTTGGCGACCACGTACGGGCTGTCGGTGATCTCCACCCCGCAACGCGACAGCGGCGAGTCGATCGGGCCCATGCAATACGGGATCACGTACATCGTGCGGCCTTCCATGCAGCCGTCGAACAGCGCGTCGATCTTGGCGTGCGCCTCGGCCGGGTCCATCCAGTGGTTGTTCGGGCCGGCGTCCTCGCGCTTGGGGTGGCAGACCAGGGTCAGCTGCTCGACGCGGGCCACGTCCTTCGGATCGGAGCGGTGCAGGTAGCACCCCGGATGGGTGGTCTGGTTCAGTTCGATCAGGGTGCCGTCGGCCAGCATCTGCTGCACCAGCGACTGATATTCGTCCTGCGACCCGTCACACCAGTGAATCCGCGCCGGGCGGGTCAGTGCCGCCACCTGGTCGACCCATTGGGTAAGCGCTTCCAGCTTGCTGGTCATCATGTCCCTCGAAAGGCTTGTTGAAAAACGGAAGCGGCACGGTAGTTTGCGTGCACTGGTATTGCAAGGATGGGCGCAGCAACGGCAGCGCCGGAGGGCGCCGCGTGGCCGTTTGCGCAGGGCTACACCGGGGTGAGCGTGGCGATCATGTGTTCGACGTAGGCGTCGAACTCCTCGTGACTCAGGCGCGGCAGGCCCAGCGTGAAGTTCAGTTGCAGGAAGCCGACGTAGGCGGCATAGGTCAGCCGCGCGCGGTTCAGTGCCTGTGCCGGCGGCAGGCCGGCCTCGCGATACACGGTGGTGAGGAACTCCATGCGTCGCTGCGAGACGCGGGCCATCACCGGCACCACCTGCGGATGGTCCAGTGCCTTGAGCAGCGCGGCATAGACGCGATGCGGCTGCAATTCGTGCGCGACCCGGCGGAACAGCTCGGGCAGGCGCTGGCGCGGGTCGGCGATCTGCTCGATCTGGCCGATGATCTCGCGTTCGCCGTACTGTTCCCAGCGTTCCATGGCCGCATTGAGCAGCGCTTCGCGGGTACGGAAATGCCAGTAGAAGCTGCCCTTGGTCACCCCGAGCTGGCGCGCGAGGGCTTCCACTGCCAAGGCTCCGACGCCCTGGTCGGCGATCATCTGCAGGGCGGCCAGTTCCCAATCTTCGGCCGACAGGCGCGTGCGTTCCGGCTTGCTGCTGACATTCATGTCCGTATGGTAGCGACAGCCCGGGCATTTGTAATGGGGCGGCGTCGATCGGCGTGCGCCGCGGCCCGGCGAGCGGTTGACGGCCATCGCACAGGCAATCCATACTCTCCCGTATGGTCAATCCGATCCCGATGCCCCCTACCGTCGAACGCGTCGCTGCAGGCGACCTGCGCCTGGCGGTGGAAACCTGGAACCCGCAGGGGACGCCGGGCCTGCTGTTCGCGCACGGCTTCGGCCAGACCCGCGGGGCGTGGAACGCCGCCGCCGCGGCGCTCGCCCGGACGGGTTGCCGCTGCGTCACGTTCGACGCCCGCGGTCATGGCGAGAGCGATCGCGTGGACGCCGCGACCGGCTATCACATGGACCAGTTCGCCGACGACCTGTTGCGCCTGGCCGCCGCGCAGCCGCAGCCACCGATCCTGGTGGGCGCCTCGATGGGTGGCCTGCTCGGCATCGTGCTGGCCGGCGAACGGCGACCCTCACCGTTCCGTGCGCTGGTGCTGGTCGACATCACGCCGCGCTGGGAAACCGCAGGCGTGCAACGCATCCTCGCCTTCATGCAGGCTCACCCGGACGGCTTCGCCAACTATGCCGACGCGGCCGAGCAGGTAGCCGCCTACCTGCCGCAACGGCGCGAACGCAAGAGCGCCGAGCAATTGCGGCCGCTGCTGCGCGAGGGTGCCGACGGCCGGCTGCGCTGGCATTGGGACCCGGCGTTGCTGGCCGGCGACCTGGTGCAGGAGAGCGAGCGCTACCAGCCGCGCCTGCTGGCCGCGGCGGCGAACATCGACGTGCCGGTGCTGCTGCTGTCCGGTGGCCGCAGCGACGTCGTCTCGCGCGGCACCGTGGACGAGTTCCTGCAGCTGGTGCCGCAGGCGCGCCATGTCGAGCTGGCGCACGCCACGCACATGGTGGCCGGCGACGCCAATGACGCCTTTGCCAATGAAGTGATCCACTACGTGCACCACCTTGAAATCCCCGTGACGCCGCGTACCGCCGGCGCCGCCCCCTGACCCTGAGAGGTGTCGAGATGTCCGTGTTGCTTACCTTGCTGGCGGCGTTGATTGCCTCCGGCGTCTGCGCCTATCACCGCACCAGCCTGCGTACCTGGGCCATCGTCACCGTCGCCGCCACTCTCGTGGTGGGTCTGCTGGTGCGCGCGCCGGCCACGATGGTGATCCAGCTCCTCATCGAGCTGGCGATCGCGCTGCCGCTGCTGATGGTGGACTTCCGCCGCAAGCAGATCAGCGCGCCGCTGCTGAAAATGTTCGCGAAAGTCACGCCGAAGCTTTCCGAAACGGAACAGACCGCGCTGGAAGCCGGCACCGTGGGTTTCGAGGGCGAGCTGTTCTCCGGCAAGCCGGACTGGCATGAACTGCTGAAGCAGCCCAAGCCCGAGCTCTCCGTGGAGGAGCAGGCCTTCATGGACGGCCCGGTGGAAGAGCTGTGCGCGATGATCGACGACTGGCAGATCACGCACGAACTGGCCGACCTGCCGCCGAACGTGTGGGAGTTCATCAAGAAGAACAAGTTCTTCGGCATGATCATCCCCAAGCAGTACGGCGGCCTGCAGTTCTCCGCGCTGGCGCACTCGGCGGTGCTGCAGAAGCTGTCCACGATGTCGGCCACGGTGTCCTCGACCGTGGCGGTGCCGAACTCGCTGGGCCCGGCCGAGCTGCTGCTGCACTACGGCACCGACGAGCAGAAAAACCACTACCTGCCGCGCCTCGCCGTCGGCGAGGAAATCCCCTGTTTCGCCCTGACCGGGCCGTATGCCGGCTCTGATGCCACCTCGATTCCCGACGTGGGCATCGTCTGCAAGCAGATGGTCGACGGCGTGGAAACGCTGGGACTCAAGCTCACCTTCGACAAGCGCTACATCACGCTGGCGCCGATCGCCACGGTGGTCGGCCTCGCCTTCCGCATGTACGACCCCGAGCACCTGCTGGGTGAAGAAGAGGATCTGGGCATCAGCCTGGCACTGCTGCCGCGCTCGACGCCGGGGCTGCAGATCGGCCGCCGCCATTTCCCGCTGAACATCCCGTTCCAGAACGGCCCGGTGCACGGCAAGGACGTGTTCGCGCCGCTGTCGGTGCTGATCGGCGGACCGAAGATGGCCGGCCACGGCTGGCGCATGCTGGTCGAGGTGCTGTCGGTGGGCCGCGCGATCTCGCTGCCGTCCAACGCCACCGGCGGCATGCGCGCGTCGGCGCTGGCCACCGGCACCTACGCGCGCTTGCGCAAGCAGTTCGGCCTGGCGGTGGCGCGCTTCGAGGGTGTCGAGGAGGCGCTGGCGCGCATCGGCGGCCTGGCTTACGCCACCGCCGCGCTGTCGCGCGCCACGGCGGCGGCGGTCGATCGCGGCGAGAAGCCGGCGGTCACCTCGGCGATTGCCAAGTACCACGCCACCGAGTGGGCGCGCCAGGTGGCGGCCGACACGATGGACGTGCACGGCGGCAAGGCGGTGCAGCTCGGGCCGAAGAACTACGCCGGCCGCGGCTGGTCGGCGGTGCCGATCGCGATCACGGTGGAAGGCGCCAACATCATGACGCGCAGCCTGATGATCTTCGGCCAGGGCGCGATCCGCTGCCATCCGTACGTGCTGAAGGAAATGCAGGCGCTGTCGATCGCCGACCGCGGCGAGCAGCTGAAGACGTTCGACCGGTTGCTGTTCGGCCACCTCGGCTTCGGCATCTCCAACGCGGTGCGCAGCTTCGCGATGGGCCTCTCCGGCGCGCGCATCGGCGAGGCCGCCGGCGATGCCTACACCCGCCGCTACTATCGCAAGCTCGATCGCTACTCCGCCGCGCTCGCGCTGTGCGCCGACGTGTTCATGGGCGTGCTCGGCGGCAAGCTGAAGTTCAAGGAGAAGCTGTCGGCCCGCTTGGGCGACGTGCTGAGCTACCTGTACATCGCCAGCGCCATGCTCAAGCAGTACGAGGACAACGGCCGGCCGGAAGCCGACCGCCCGTTCCTGGCCTGGGGTTTCCACGAGTGCATGTGGCTGATCCAGAATGCGCTGGACGGCGCGATCCGCAATTTCCCGGTGCGCCCGGTGGCGTGGCTGCTGCGCGTCCTGGTGTTCCCGCTGGGCCGCCGCGAGGTGCCGCCGTCCGATCGTCTGGGCCGCCGCGTCGCCGCGCTGCTCACCGCGCCGAACGAGGCGCTCGACCGCCTCACCGACTGGGTCTACACCACGCCCACGCCGAACAACACGATCGGCCGCATGAAGGCGCTGCTGCCGGACGTGATCGCCGCCGAGCCGGTCGACCGCAAGTTCGGCAAGGCGCTCAAGTCCGGTCAGTTCAGCTCGCACGACTATCTTGACCAGCTCGTCGAAGCACAGCAGGCCGGGGTGATTTCCGAAGCGGAGGCGGAGCTGCTCAGGCGCGTGCGCGAGGGCGTGTTCGAGTTCATCTCGGTCGACGATTTCGATACCGACGAGATGCGTGCGTTCAAGACGCGCGCGGACGCCGGGTGAGCCGTGCGGACCGGTTCCATTTTGGAGGGTGACCGGTGAGCGCCTCGGTGCTGTCGCTGTATCGGCGCATCACGCGCTGGCCCGCGGGCCACTGGCTCTTCTCGCGGCTGATCTGCCTGAAGGCGCCGTACTTCACCACCATCGCGCCGCGCTTTGTGACATTGCAGCCGGGCCGCTGCGAGGTACGCATCCGCGATCGCCGGCGCGTGCACAACCACATCGGCACGGTGCACGCGATCGCGCTGTGCAACCTGGCCGAGCTCGCTGCCGGCATGATGGCCGAGGCGACCGTGCCGGCGGACATGCGCTGGATACCCAAGGGCATGAGCGTCGAGTACCTGAAGAAGGCGGTCGGCTCGATGCACGGCACGGCAACGCCGGAGGCGGCCGCGCCTGCCAGCGGCGCGAGCCAGGAGTGGCCGGTCAAGGTCGAGGTGGTCGATGACGCGGGCGAGACGGTGTTCCGGGCGCGCGTGCTGATGTGGCTGTCGCCGCGCAAGCGCAGCTGAGCTTTACGGATTCCGACGCCGCCAGCACGGCGGCACGATGCTGCCGCGGCGCAGGGCGAACAGCAGCAGGCCTAGCGTACACAGCGTACACAACGTCAGCGCGATCACCGACGCCTCGGCGCCGAACACGCCGCCGCTCAGCCAGTCCGGGCCGCTGCGGGTGGATACCAGCCAGCCGTCCGCCGGCGAGCCCGAGACCGGAATGCCGTAGATCGTGCCCTGGGCGAAGTTCCATGCCGCGTGCACGCCCATGCATGTCGGCAGCGAGCGCGTCACGTGATAGAGCAGGCCGAACAGCAGGCCCGCCTCGATCGCGATGGCCGCCGAGCTCCACAGCGTGGCGCCGGGATTGGCGATGTGCACCGCGCCGAACAGCAGGGCCGAGATGGCCAGCGCCCACCAGGTGCCCAGGCCTTCCTCGACGATGCGGAACAGCACGCCGCGGAACATGATCTCCTCGCCGATGCCGGCGCCCAGCCCCACCACCAGCAACGCACCCAGCCAGGGCGCATCCGCGCGGATGGCCTCCACGTGGTAGCTGCCGGCCAGCCACAAGGCCGCCACCACGGCGCTGAACAGGACCAGCCCGATCAGCACGCCAAGCAGGCCTTGCGGCAGCAGCGTGCGCGGGGCCAGCTCGGCGAGCGGCCGGCGTTCGATCAGCCTCACCAGGATCAGATATGCCGCCAGCGGTACCAGCGCACGCAGGACGAACTGCGCCAGGTCGCGCTGCAACACCGGCGTGTCCTTGTCCAGGCCGAGTGCGAAGAAGACGAACTGCACCGCCACCATGAGACCCACCAGCCAGGCCACGAAGATCGCGATCCGCGCCGGCGGGGAAAACAGCAGCCAACGCTTCCACCGAGGTGCCGTGGCCGGTGTGGAAAACGCCAACGTCTGTTGTTGCATGCAGCCTCCCCTTGTGCGAACGCCCAAGGTAGCGGCGTGCCGGCGCGCTGGCCAGTGGGGCAGGGTGGCTTTGCTCAGGCTTCCACGGAGGCGGCATGCTCGCGGGTGGCGGCGAAGCGCACCTGCGGCCAGCGCTCCTGCGCCAGCTGCAGGTTGACCCGCGTCGGCGCGATGTAGACCAGCTCGCCGGCACCGTCGATGGCCAGGTGCATCGCGTTCTTCTCGCGAAACTCATCCATCTTCTTCTCGTCGTCGCAATGCACCCAGCGCGCGGTGCTCACGCCGACCGGCTCGAAGCTGGCGTCGACGTTGTATTCGTCCTTCAGTCGGTACGCCACGACCTCGAACTGCAGCACGCCGACCGCGCCGAGGATCAGGTCGTTCGACATCAGCGGGCGGAAGAACTGCGTGGCGCCTTCCTCGGAGAGCTGAGCCAGGCCCTTGTGCAGCGCCTTCATCTTCAGCGGGTCGCGTAGCCGCGCGCGGCGGAACAGCTCGGGCGCGAAGTTCGGGATGCCGGTGAAGGTGACCAGCTCGCCCTCGGTGAAGGTGTCGCCGATGGTGATGGTGCCGTGGTTGTGCAGGCCGATCACGTCGCCCGGGTAGGCGGTCTCGACGATCTCGCGGTCGGAGGCCATGAAGGTCAGCGCGTTGGCGATGCGCACTTCCTTGTGGGTGCGCGTCTGGATCATCTTCATGCCGGCCGTATAGGTGCCCGAGCACACGCGCATGAAGGCCACGCGGTCGCGATGCGCCGGGTCCATGTTCGCCTGGATCTTGAACACGAAGCCGGACAGCTTCTCCTCCTCCGGCTGGATCTCGCGCGTGGTGGTGGCACGCGGGCGCGGGCTGGGCGCGTGCTCGACGAAGAAATCCAGCAGCAGCTGCACGCCGAAATTGTTCACCGCCGAGCCGAAGAACACCGGCGTCTGCCGGCCGGCCAGGTACTCGTCGATATCGAAGGAGGGCGCGGCGCCCTGCACCAGCTCCAGTTCCTCGCGCAGCTCGCGCATCGCCTCCGCACCGATCTTCTCTTCCAGCCCCGGTGCATCCAGGCCCTTGAAGATGGTCGAGTCCTGCCGCGTGAAGTTCTTGCCCGGCTCGAAGATGTGCACCTCGTCCAGCGCCAGGTGGTACACGCCCTTCAGCCGCTTGCCCATGCCGATCGGCCAGGTCAGCGGCGCGCAGGCGATGCCCAGCACCGACTCCACCTCGTCCAGCAGTTCGATCGGCGAGCGGCCCTCGCGGTCGAGCTTGTTGATGAAGGTCATGATCGGCGTGTCGCGCAGCCGGCACACTTCCATCAGCTTGATCGTGCGCTCCTCCACGCCCTTGGCGCAGTCGATCACCATCAGCGCCGAATCCACCGCGGTCAGCACGCGGTAGGTGTCCTCGGAGAAATCCGCGTGTCCCGGTGTGTCGAGCAGGTTGACGATCTTGCCGTCGTACGGGAACTGCATCACCGACGAGGTCACCGAAATCCCGCGCTCCTTCTCCAGCGCCATCCAGTCCGAGGTGGCGCTGCGCGACGTCTTGCGACTCTTCACCGAGCCGGCCATCTGGATCGCGCCGCCGAACAGCAGCAGCTTCTCGGTCAGCGTGGTCTTGCCCGCGTCAGGATGGCTGACGATGGCGAAGGTGCGGCGGCGGCGGGTTTCGTCGAGATGGGTGGACATGGGGAGCGGGTCGGCTTGAGCGCGAACCGGTCATTGTAGCGTGGATATGTTGATTGCCCTATGACTCCCTAGAGTGCGATGCACGTTTCCTGCTGGGCGCAATCGAGAGAAGGGCTGATTTTGGTAAGCCGACGTCGTGCTCGGGCTCACGGCCCGACGGCTGTGCTGACGGCGCAAACAACGTCTTCAAGATCGTTGAAGATAGGCGCTCACGTAAGGCTGATGCTTGGGCTCAGTCTTTTGTACGGATTCCTCGATGCGCTTTATCTGATCGGGGGACAAGGGTTCTACCCCGATTCTGCGGACACTTTCACTAAGCCCCATACTGGGCCAGAGGAGTGTCCATGTCCAAGCGCAAGCGTTACAGCCCTGAATACAAACGGGAGATCGTCGAACTGGTTCGGCGGTCGAAGTCGAGCTGCCGCCAGGTCGCCCTGGAGGTCGGCGTCAATCCGAACATGCTGACCCGGTGGGTGCGGGAGGCCGAGGCGGGAGGTGGCAAAGCTTTCCCCGGAGGCGGCACCCCGCGTGACGAGGAGCTCGCTCGGCTCAAGCGCGAACTGACGCGCGTGACCAAGGAACGGGATTTTTTAAAAGACGCGGCAGCGTACTTCGCGAAGCAATCACCGAACGGTACGCGGTGATTGAGCGCTGCCGCAGCGACTATCCCGTCGGGATGATGTGCCGCTGCCTTGAAGTTTCAACGAGTGGTTTCTACGCTTGGGTCGGGCGCAAGCCGGGCCCGCGTGCGCGGGCCAACGCGGGCCTGCTGGAGCGCATCCGGGAGATCCACGAGGACAGCAAGGGCGTCATCGGCGCCCCACGCATGCAAGAGGACCTGGTCGATGAGGGCATGCATGCCAGCGTCAATCGGGTGGCTCGACTGATGGCCCGCGCTGGCCTGCAGGGCTGGCCACGGCGAACCCGGCGCCGTTTTGGCGGCAAGCCGGGCGCCCGGCCCGTGGGGATCGAGAACCGGCTGGAACGTGACTTCCAAGCCTCCGAACCGGAGACGAAATGGGTAACCGACATCACCGAAGTCGCGACGCAGGAAGGCAAGTTGTACCTGTGCGTCGTGGTCGATCTGTACAGCAAGCTGGTGGTGGGCTGGTCGATGCATCACCGCCAGGATCGCCACATGGTGGTGCGGGCGGTGCAAATGGCGGTGTGGCAGCGGCAAGGCAGCTCGGAGGTCATCCTGCACTCCGATCGCGGTGGCCAGTTCATCAGCGGCACGTATCAGAAGTTCCTGGGCGGGAATGCCCTGGTGAGCAGCATGAGTGCGGTTGGCCACTGCGCCGACAACGCGGCGTGCGAGGGCTTCTTCGGGATGCTCAAACGAGAGCGGGTGCACCATCGCTGCTACCGGACTCGCGACGAGGCGCGGGCCGATCTGTTCGATTACCTTGAGCGGTTCCACAACCCGCGCATGCGTCGTAGAGTTGCCCGGCGCGACCGGGAGTTTTCAGCCTTAATCAAACCGTCCGTGGAAACGGGGTAGAACCCGGCTCGTTCTTGAAAGCTTCGGTATACAGCTCGTCGTAGTAAAACCGCTTGAAGCGGTCAACAACATCTTCAAGCGTGAAGTTCGCTGGATCAACCCGCCAGCTTGGATCTTCGCTGATCAGTCTACGTCGGAGATCATTTGCAAGGCTGGACACTGAGCGATTGTTGAGAGAACCAAGTCCGAAAGTCAGTGCGCCAACGGGAAGTCCGTTGACGTGCATCAATTTTTCTGTATTGAAATATGAGTTGTGGTACTCGGTCGCGGTGAAGAGCGTCGAGGCGCTATCTGCCCCAAGTACGAGTCCATCACCTACCTTCAATGCGACAACGATTGTCATCCCTGTTCCCCTGATACATCCGCGTGGCTGACTGTACACCCAACCCGAACGGGCATATTGGTGTCAGGTCCGGACTCGGTACGGACGCCGCTGAGTGGCGAGCGACGTAACAGCCACAGGGTCTTTCGTCGACGCTTCATTTTGCCAGCTGCACCAGCACTCGATGCCAGAACTCCAACCCCGCCGCGACTTCCGACGCCGGCAGCCTCTCGTTGAGGCCGTGGGCAAACGTGTCGTCGGGTTTGGTGAAGGCGGCATCGATGCCGTAGCTGGGGACGCCGGCGGCGCGGAAGTGCTTGCTGTCGGTGGCGCCGGCGGACATGCTCGGCACCACGTCCACGCCAGGGAAGCGGGCGTGCACGGCGTCGGCGACGGCCGCGATCACCTCCGGGCGCAGCGGCGAGGCGGCGTTGGGCACCGGCGGGGTGGACACCCGGGTCACGCTGGCGGACTTGTCGTCGATCACCTTGACCAGGGTGTCGCGCACGCTGTCGACCGACGTGCCCGGGAAGATGCGGCAGTTGATGTTGACGCTGGCGCGCTGCGGCAGCGCGTTGACCGCGTGGCCTCCTTTGAGCATGGTTGCCACGCAGGTGGTGCGGATCTGGCCGACGTAGGCGGGGTCGGCGGAGATGGTGGCCGCCGCGGCGGCATCGTCGGGATGGGCGGCGAAGCGGGTCATCGCCGCGCCCAATGGGCCGGGGATGTGGGCGCCGAGCGCACGCAGCGAGGCGAGCGTGATCTCGTTGTTTTCCGTCGGAAACTGGTGGGCGGCGACGCGGTCGATGATGCGCGCCAGCCGGTAGATCGCGTTGTCCGCGCCGGGTTCGCTGGAGTGCCCGCCGGGCGAGGTCAGGGCGATCTGGAAGTCCGCATAAGTCTTCTCGGCGGCCTGGATCTGGTACAGCAAGGGCTTGCCGGTCTCGGCGTCGAGGGTACCGCCGCCGGCGTCCGCGTTGAACAGGAATTCGGCGTCGTGGTAGCGCTTCGCCAGCTCGCGGGTCGAGGCCATCGCGGTCTCCTCGTCGCCGGACAACAGCAGGATCAGGTCGTGGCGCGGCGTGAAGCCTTCGCGCTTGAACCGGATCAACGTTTCGACCAGCACCACCGCAGCGGCTTTCATGTCTGCCACGCCGCGGCCGTAGAGATAGCCGTTTTCCTCGACCAGGGTGAACGGGTCGCGGGTCCAGTCTTCGCGCTTCGCCGCCACCACGTCCATGTGCCCGGACAGCAGGATCGGCCGGCCTCCGCCGGTGCCGCGGTAGCGCGCCACGAGCGCGGCGGTGTCGTCCACCGGAATGATTTCGACGTCGCCGTCGGCAAAGCCGGCAGCCTTGAGCTTGCCGGCCAGGTATGCGGCCAGCACCGGCACCTGGCGTTCGCCCTCGACCGTGCGGATGCCGACCGCATGTTTCAGCATCGCCATCGTTTCAGGCAGTGCCTCGGTGGCGGTGTTGGCGCGGGCCGGACCGATGCCGGTGCAGAAGATCAGGGCGGCCACCGCGGCGGGGCCAAGCGCTCGTGCTGCTCTCATTCGAAATCCCCTTGCATGCCTTGAACGAAGCCCCAGTATGCGCGACGGCATGCCCGTCTGCCTGTGCCGGGCCCGCTGCGCCGTTGTGCTAACCTTGCCGCCGCGCTGCGGGCTTTGCCGGCAGCGCAACATCCCTTGGGGAGTAGCCTGCCTCGCTGCGGCGAGGCGTCTCCGTCAACATGCTCGGCGTCCATCCGCCGTGGCGAAGACACCGATCCTGGTTGGCGAGACCAACGGCTCACGGCGCCACTGCGGTCGGGCGCGTCGTGGTGCCGTTGCGCCTGGCCCGACCGAATGGCTGCTCATGAACCCCGTCTCCATCCTGTTGCTTGGCTTTGCCATGTCCACCGACGCGTTCGCCGCGGCGATCGGCAAGGGCGCGGCGATGACGCGTCCACGGCTGACCCAGGCGCTGCGCGCCGGCGCGATCTTCGGCGTGATCGAGGCGATCACGCCGGTGGTCGGCTGGCTGCTGGGCAAGGGCGCGGCGCGCTACATCGAGGTGTGGGACCACTGGATCGCGTTCGGTCTGCTGCTGGCGTTGGGCCTGCACATGATCTGGAACGGGCTCAAGCCCGAGCCGGACGAGCCGGTTGATGAAGCGAAGCGGCACGGCTTCGCCGCGCTGGCCATCACCGGGCTGTCCACCAGCATCGACGCGCTGGCGGTGGGCGTGGGGCTGGCCTTCGTCGATACGCCGATCGCGGTGGTCGCGGTGGTGATCGGCCTGTGCACCTTCAGCATGGTCACGCTGGGCATCATGCTTGGTCGCGCGCTGGGCGAGGTGGTGGGCAAGCGCGCGGAGATGATCGGCGGTTTCATCCTGATCGGGGTGGGCGTGGTGATTTTGTACGAGCACCTGGCCGGGTGAGGCGACGCCCACCCCGCCGGCATGGTCGCGCCGAGCGGCTTACTTCGCCAGCTTCGTCAGCAGGCTGTGCCAGAAATCCAGCGCGGCCGGGACCTCGGAGGCCAGCAGTTTTTCGTTGAGGCCGTGGGCGAAGCTGTCGCCGGGTTTGCCGAAGTTGGGCGAGACGCCGTAGCTGGGCACGCCGGCGTTGCGGAAGTGCAGGCTGTCGGAGGCGCCGGCGGACATGCCGGGCACCACGTCCAGCCCCGGGAAGCGCTCGTGCACGGTGGCGGTGACGGCGGCCACGATGTCCTCGCGCAGCGGCGAAGCCGGGCTTTGCACGGGCGGCGGTTGTTGCACGGTGATCTTCACGCTGGGGTCGGCCACCACCTGGTGGAGCGTGGCCTCGACGGCGGCGACGCTGGTGCCGGGGAAGATGCGGCAGTTGATGTTGGCGCTGGCGCGTTGCGGCAAGGCGTTGAGTGCGTGGCCGCCGTCGAGCATGGTCGCCACGCAGGTGGTGCGCAGCTGGCCGACGTAGGCGGGGTCGGCCGAGATGACCGCGGCGGCCCGGGCGTCGTCGGGGTGGGCGCTGAACTGCAGCATGGCCTGCGCCAGCGGGCCGTGGCTGTGCTCGCCCACCGCCTTCAGCGAGGCCAGGGTGATCTCGTTGTGCTGCACCGGGAAGGCGTAGCCGGCGACGCGATCGAGCGCCTGGGCCAGCCGGTAGATCGCGTTGTCGGGCGTCGGTTCGCTGGAATGGCCGCCGGGCGAGGTGACGGTGAGCAGGAAGTCCGCATAGGTCTTCTCGGCGGCCTGGATTTCATAGTCCACCGGCTTCAGCTGGTCGTCGAAGGTGCCGCCGCCGGCATCCGCGTTGAGCAGGAACTCGGCGTCGTGGTAGCGCCTGGCCAGCTCGCGGGTGGAAGCCATCGCGGTCTCCTCGTCGCCGGAGAACACCAGGATCATCTCGTGGCCGGGCACGAAGCCCTCGCGCTTGAAGCGCATCATCGTGGCGACCAGGGTGACGAGGCTGGTCTTCATGTCGGAGGTGCCGCGGCCGTACAGGTAGCCGTTCTCCTCGATCAGCGTGAACGGGTCGCGGCTCCAGTCCTTCGGGTTGGCCGCCACCACGTCCATGTGCGCCGAGAGCAGGATCGGCTTGCCCTTGCCGCTGCCGCGGTAGTGCGCGACCAGCGCGGCGGTCTCGCCGACCGGGATGACCTCGATGTCCGACTTGGCGAAGCCGGCCGATTCCAGCTTGCCGGCGAGATAGCGCGCGAATGCCGGCACCTGGCCCTTGCCTTCCACCGTCTGCGCGGCGATGGCATGGCGCAGCATGGCCATGGTTTCGGGCATCAGCTGTGCGGTGGTTTCGGCGCCTGCGCTGGAAGGTTGCACAAGCGCCAACGCGAGGCCAACACAGGGCAACAAGTGGCGCATCGACATGGCGGCATTCCAGGCAGTGGCGTTGAATGCCGAGTATATCTGCCAGTGCACGCCCATCAGCCAGTGGCGGCAAGGATTTCAGCTGGGTGCGGATTCGTCGCCGCTGCCGTCCAGGAAACGGTAGCCTATGCCCGGCTCGGTCTTCAGCCAGCGTGGCGCGGCGGGATCATCGCCCAGCTTCTGGCGCAGGCGGCCCAGCACGATGCGCAGGTAATGCGTGTCCTGCACATGCGTCGCCCCCCACACCTCGCGCAGCAATTGCTGCTGGCTGATCACGCGGCCGGCATGGCGCAGCAGCAGGGAGAGCACGGCGTACTCCTTGCGGGTCAGCGCGATCTGTTTGCCATCGAGGCTGACTTCGCGACGGGCCAGGTCGATCGCCAGATGGCCGTCGGCATACCGCGGCGGCACGTCGGCCGCGCCGGTGGCGGGATGGTGGCGCAGCAGGGCACGAAGCCTGGCCATCAGTTCCTGCATGCCGAACGGCTTGGTCACGTAGTCGTTGGCGCCGTTGTCCAGCGCGCGCACCTTCTCGCTCTCGGCGCTGCGCACGGACAGCATCAGCACCGGCACCGAGCTCCATTGGCGCAATTCGGCCAGCACTTCATGGCCTTCGCGGTCGGGCAGGCCCAAGTCGAGGATGACCAGATCGGGCGATTGGGTAGCGGCCAGGGCCAGCCCTTCGGCAGCGTTGGCCGCCTGCAGCACCTGATAACCCCCGGCACGCAGGCCGATGTCGAGGAAGCGACGGATCTGCATCTCGTCGTCTATCACCAGCACGCGTGGCGCGGAAGTGTTCAAGCGCTGCTCTCCGGTGCGGGTGGCAGGGGCAGGGTGATGCGGATGGTGGTGCCGCCGCCAGCGGTAGCCAGCGCTTCCACGCTGCCGCCGTGCGCGCCGATCATGCCGCGACAGATCGACAGGCCCAGCCCGGTGCCATTGTTGCCGCGATCGCCACGCGAGACCGAATGGAACATGTCGAAGATGCGCGCCCGCTCATCCGGCGGAATGCCCGGCCCGTGATCGATCACCTCGATCTGCAGCTGTTCGCCGATCACCGCCGCCTCCAGGCGCACGGCCTCGTCGGGCGGCGAGAAGTGTGCGGCGTTTTCCAGCACGTTGAACAGCGCCTGCTCGATCAGCGCCGGGTGCACATAGAGCAGTACCGTCTCCTGCGGCAGCGCGGTCTGCACGGCGAGTGCCGGGAAGAACCGGCGCAGCCTGTCGGTGGCGGTCACCAGCACTTCGGTCGCATCGACCCAGTCGCGATGCAGCTTGAGCGCGCCATGGCCGAGCCGGGTCATGTCCAGCAGGTTCTGGATGTAGCGGTCCAGCCGCTGGCCCTCATGCACGATCGACTGCAGCAGCTCCTGCCGTTCGTCCCGCGGCAGCTGCGTTTCGTACATGGCTAGGGTGTCGGCGGCACCGATCATCGAAGCCAGCGGCGAGCGCAGGTCGTGCGAGACGGAGGAGAGCAGGGCATTGCGCAGCCGCTCGGTTTCGCCCTGCACGCGGGCCTGCTCGAGCTCGTGCGCCAGTCGGGCGCGTTCCAGTGCCAGTGCGATGTCCTGGCTCATCGCGAGGGCCAGCTCGCGCCGCTCGGCATCGGGTTCGTCCGAACCTCGCGTGGCAAACACCACCGTGCCGTGGCCGTGGGCGCCGACGGTCAGCGGAACCACCCACTCGCCGCCGGACTCACCGTTTCGATCGACGGCGGATGCTTGCTCGGCAGGGTTGATGTGGACGGTTGCGCCGACCGCCTGCGTCAATGCGCGAGCGCCGACCTCGCGAATCGCCGCGGCACCGGCGGCGGTGGCCAGTTGCCTGCCCAGCTGCAACAGCGTGCGCGTGCGCTGCTGCGCGGTTCGCAGGGAGGCGATCTGGTCGGAGAGCCGGGTGGCCATGCGGCTGCAGACGAGCGCGACGATCAGGAACAGCACGATCGCCAGCACGTCGTCGCCGTTGGCGATGGCCAGCGTGTACCGCGGGCGGGTGAAGAAGAAGTTGTAGCCGAGGAAACACAATACGGCCGTATAGACGGCTACCGCCATGCGCTTGCGTACCGCGACGGCGAGCACCCCGGTCAGAAGGATCAGCGAGAGATTGGCGATCGACAGGTAGCGGTCGGCAACGAAAGTCAGCGCAAAAGCCGCCAGCGTGACCGCGGTGGCGAAAAGGTAGTCGGCCGCGGCCGCGTCGTGCGGGCGGCGTGGCGCCGGCTCATGCATGCGGAAGGTGTTCCCGGCGATGGGTCGATGGCCGATGTCGTGTCATATCTCCACCTCCGATCCCAGTTCGATGCGCCGGTTGCCGGGAATCCGGAAGAACGCGGTCGCGGACAGCGCATTGTGCGCCATGAAGGCGAACAGGCGGTCACGCCAGGCCGCCATGCCGTGGGCATGCCGGCCGGCCACGACGGTCTCGCGGGACAGGAAGAAGGTGGTATCCATCATGTCGAACGGCAGGCCGTGATGGCCGCACTGTGCCAGTCGCAGCGGTATGTCCGGGTCCTCGCTGAAACCGAAACGCAGGCGCAACCGGGTGAAGCCCTGGCCCAGCGCAGTCCATTCAAGTCGTTCCGGAGGTTCGGCCCGGGGCGTATCCAGTGTCTCGACGGTAAGCAGCACATTGCGCTCGTGCAGCACCTTGTTGTGTTTGAGATTGTGCAGCAACGAGCTGGGAATCGCCTCGGCATTGGCGGTCAGGAACACCGCGGTGCCAGGCACGCGCACCAGCGGATGATCCGCCAGGTTGCGGATGAACGGCGCCAACGCCACGCCGCCTTGCTGGATTTCCCGTACCACCAATTCGCGTCCGCGGCGCCAGGTCGTCATCACCGCGAACACGCACAGGCCCAGCGCCAGCGGAAACCAGCCGCCGTGTTCCACCTTGACCAGGTTGGCGCTGAAGAAGGCGACGTCCACCGTGAGAAGGGCAGCGCCGGTGGCGATCACGGCCGGCAGGCGCCAGCGCCACTGGTAGCGCGCCACCACCAGTGCCAGCAGGGTGGTGGTGACCATGGTGCCGGTGACGGCGATGCCATAGGCAGCGCCCAGGTTGTCCGACGAGCGGAAGCCGAGCACGGCCGCCACGATCAGGATCAACAGGATTCGGTTGATCCACGGCACATAGATCTGGCCGGCCATCTCCGACGAGGTGTGCACCACCCGCATGCGCGGCATGTAGCCCAGCTGCATCGCCTCGCGCGTCATCGAAAACGCGCCGGAGATCACCGCCTGCGAGGCAACCACGGTGGCGGTCGTGGCCAGCGCGATCATCGGATACAGCATGAAGCGCGGCACCAGGTGATAGAACGGATTGGCCACCGCGGCGGGGTCGTGCAGGATCAGCGCGCCCTGGCCGAAGTAGTTCAGCACCAGCGCCGGCAGCACGAAGTTGAACCAGGCCAACTGGATCGGGCGCCTGCCGAAGTGGCCCATGTCCGCATACAGCGCCTCGGTGCCGGTAACTGCCAGCACCACTGCCCCGAGCGCGAAGAACGCCTCGGCGTGGTTGCGCAGGAAGAAGTCGATGCCGTAGGTCGGACTGAGCGCCCGCAGAACCTCCGGATGGCGCGCGATGCCCAGCACGCCGAGGCCGGCGATGCTGATGAACCAGATCACGCAGACCGGGCCGAACACGGCGCCGATCCGATGCGTGCCGTGCTTCTGCAGCCAGAGCAGCCCGATGATCACCCCGACGGTGATCGGCAGCACCCAGGGCTCCAGCCCCGGTGCGGCGACCTTCAGCCCCTCGACCGCCGACAGTACCGATATCGCCGGCGTGATCACGCCGTCACCATAGAACAGGGCGGCACCGAACAGGCCGAGCACGATCAGGCCCATGCGCAGATACGGCACGTCGCGCGCGCTGCGCTGGGCCAGCGCCAGCAAGGCCATGATGCCGCCTTCGCCGTTGTTGTCGGCGCGCATGATGAACACCACGTACTTGATCGACACCACGATGATCAGCGACCAGAACACCAGGCTCAGCGCGCCCAGCAGGTTCGCCGGCGTGACCGGTACGCCATGCTCGCCGAACACTTCCTTCAACGTGTAGAGCGGGCTGGTGCCGATGTCGCCGTAGACCACGCCCACGGCGCCCAGTGCCAGGGCGGCGAGCCGGCGCCTTTGCGACGGGTTGTTCATGCGTCATGGCCGATGGCGATGGGCCCGGCGGATGCCGGTGCGACGGGAAGAACGACGAGGTGAAACATCTGCACTGCCTGGAATGGATCAGGCGCGCAGTCTGGGCGTCGGGCCGTAACAGCGGCATAGCGCCACGCGCTGACGGCATAAAATTCGCGTAAAAATTGCCGTGGTCGCCGCGAGCAGCCACCAACGAAAAGGCCCGGGATGCCAGCTCCCGGGCCTGCTCCATGTGTCGCGGTGGTTCTCGCCGCAGCGGCTGTCGGACCTACTTCGCCTCCTTCTCCATCAGCTTCTCCACCATGCTGGCGGGCACTTCCTGGTAGTGGTCGAAGATCATGCTGAAGTTGCCGCGGCCGCTGGTGGCCGAGCGCAGGAAGTTGATGTAGCCGAACATCTCCGACAGCGGCACGAAACCCTGCACGAAGGCCGACGTGCCTTTCTGGCCCTGGTCGGAGATGCTGCCGCGGCGACGGTTGATGTCGCCGATGATGTCGCCGAGGTAGCTCGCCTCGGTGACCACCTCCAGGCTCATGATCGGTTCGAGCAGCTTCGGCTTGCTGAGCTTCTGCGCCTCGCGGAAGCAGGCGCGCCCGGCGATCTCGAAGGCCAGTGCGGAGGAGTCCACGTCGTGGTACTTGCCGTCGATCAGGCGCGCCTTGAAATCCACCACCTCGTAACCGGCCACCTGGCCCTGGCGCGATTCGACCTCGATCGCGTGCTGCACCGCGGGGATGTATTCGCGCGGCACCCGGCCGCCGACCACCTCGTCGGAGAACACCACGCCCGAGCCCGGCTCGCCCGGCTCGAAGATGATCGTCACCTCGGCGAACTGGCCGGAGCCGCCGGACTGCTTCTTGTGCGTGTAGGTGTGCTCCACCGTCTGCCCGAACGCCTCGCGGAAGCTGACCTTGGGCTTGCCCATGTTCGCTTCCACGCCCAGCTCGGTGCGCATGCGGTCGATGGTGATTTCCAGGTGCAGCTCGCCCATGCCCTTGAGCACGGTCTGGCCGGTTTCCTGGTCCACCTCCATGCGCAGCGAGGGGTCGGCCTTGACCATCTTGTAGAGCGCGGTGGAGAGCTTGTCGACGTCGTTGCGGTTCTTCGGCTCCACCGACACGCTGATCACCGGGTCGGGGAAGCGCATGCGTTCGAGCAGGGCCGGGTGCGCCGGGTCGCTCAGCGAGTCGCCGGTCTCGGTCTCCTTCATCGAGACGAAGGCGCAGATGTCGCCGGCGCGGGTCTCGTCGATCTCGCGGGTGTGGTCGGCCTGCACCTCGACGATGCGGCCCACGCGCTCCTTCTTGCCGCGGGTGACGTTGAGCAGGGTGTCGCCCTTCCGGATC
This sequence comes from Rhodanobacter sp. UC4443_H10, assembly GCF_052978325.1. Classification (NCBI taxonomy): domain Bacteria; kingdom Pseudomonadati; phylum Pseudomonadota; class Gammaproteobacteria; order Lysobacterales; family Rhodanobacteraceae; genus Rhodanobacter; species Rhodanobacter sp. UC4443_H10. Next base: position 3,512,137 of record NZ_CM129668.1, read on the forward strand.
ACGCCGGAGTAGATGCGGCAGAAGGTCAGCGTGCCGAACTGGTCGTTGATGACCTTGAACGCCAGCGCGCGCGCGGGCGCATCGTCGGTGACCGGCTGTTCGCCGATGGCGTTGCCGTCCTCGTCGACGATGGAGATGCCGCCGTTCTCGCCCGGGTAGGGCATGTAGTCGACCACGGCATCCAGCAGCTGCTGCACGCCCTTGTTCTTGTACGAGGAGCCGCACAGCACCGGCACCAGCTTGCCGCTGACGCAGCCCGTGCGGATGCACTTCTTCAGCACTTCCGGGTCGTGCTCGCCGGTTTCGATCAGGCGCTCGAAGGCGTCATCGTCCATCGCCAGCGCGTGTTCGAGCAGCTCCTGGCGCAGCGCGGGCAGTTGCGAGAGCCACTCGTTGTCGGCGGCCGTGGCGAACTTCAGGCGCTGCTGCGCCTCCTCGAAGGAGACCGTCTCCCACTTGCTGTCCTTGTCGTCGGACTGCCAGATCAGCGCCACGCCGGCGACCAGGTCGGCCATGCCGCAGAACTCGTCGCTGCTGCCCAGCGGCACCTGGCACAGCAGCGCCGGCGCGTTCAGGCGTTCGCGGATGCCCTTCACGCAGTGCGCGAAGTTGGCGCCGATGCGGTCCATCTTGTTGACGTAGCACAGCCGCGGCACGTGGTACTGGTCGGCCAGGCGCCAGTTGGTCTCGGTCTGCGGCTCCACGCCGGCGACGCCGTCGAACACGACCACGGCGCCGTCCAGCACGCGCAGCGAGCGGTTCACCTCGATGGTGAAATCGACGTGGCCCGGGGTATCGATCAGGTTGATCTGATGGCCCTTCCACTCCGTGGTCACCGCCGCCGACTGGATCGTGATGCCGCGCTTGCGCTCCTGCTCCATGTAGTCGGTGGTGGTGGAGCCCTTGCCGTCCTTGGTCTCGTGCGTGTTGACGATCTGGTGCTTGCGGCCGGTGTAATACAGCACGCGCTCGGTCGTGGTGGTCTTGCCCGCGTCGATGTGCGCGATGATGCCGATGTTGCGGAAACGTTGCAGAGGTTTGCTGCGAGCCATGACGCGCGTCCATTGGAGAGGGCCGGAAGCGCAGGATGCGACCGGCGATCCGCCCATTGTAGCGAGGAGGGACGTGCAGGGATCAGGGCGTGGCCGGGCACGGGTGGCGGTGCGCCACGCGCTGCCGCTCCCCCGGGGATGGGGAGGGTGAGGGGATGAGGTTCTTGTTCTCGCTCCTCGTTTGCCGGGAGCGAGCCACCCGACCCTCCCCCGCAAGCCGGGGAGGGGGCGCAGGCTCAGCCCGCGACGATGCCGTAGTGCGGGTCGTTGCGCGCCGGTTCGCCCAGTTGGCTGAGCAGGATCGCGGTGCGGATGGTGAAGTCGTTCCAGCTCGGCAGCGCGGCCAGTTCCAGCCAGTCGGTCCATTCGGGCGCGAGTGAGCTGTCGTTGCGCCGTGCGGCGGCCTTGCGGCCGTCCAGGATGGCGTCGCGGATCGCCGGCATGCACGACATGAAGTGGCGCATGGTGTCCTTCTCCGTCACGGACAACCGGCTTGCCGGCGACTCCACCAGCCAGGTGCCGGCGGCTTCCATTTCCCACTGGTATTCGCCGGCCAGGAACCAGGTGAACACGTCGCCCTCGGCTTCGCCGGCGGCGACCGCGCGGGCGTGCTCCATGAAGCGGCGCACGGTCTGGTCGTGTCGATCTGACGTATCGGCGGAGTCGGTTGTAGTGGCCAGCATGTGCGTGTCCTCGTTCCCCAGTGGCGACGACCCGGCGAATGGGGCGCGTCGCGTTGCCTGCCTTGGCTCATGCACGAGCGGTGCCAAAAGTCTTGTCCACGCCGCCGGCCGCGCCAGCGCGGGCAGCGCCGGCCCAGGCTGCGCCTGCCTCGGCCGGTCGCGCTGCCGGCGGCCAGCGACGCGATGCGTCAGCTTGTGACCGGCGCGACCCTCAGCTCAGGCGGTTGCCCTCGAGCAGGTCTTCGTGGAAGGCGCCGAAGGGTTCGCTCGGGTGGGCGAGCTGGATCTCCAGTATCCACAGGCCGCTGGCCGGCACGCGGTCGAGGTCGCCGAGGTCGCCGCCGTGGTGGATCGCATGCGGAAAATCGCTGACCCGGTGGCCCTTGATCGCCTGGTTGAAACGCCAGCCCATGGCCGCGGCGCGTTGGGTGGCGAAGGCGTACAGGGCGCGGCCGCTCAGGCCGTCGTGGCGCCAGGCGTAGGCCACCTGCCGGAACAGGGCGCGCGCCGCGTCGGCGCAGGCCTGGCGTTGCGGCGCGTGACCGACCACGAAGGTATCGCCCACGTCGCCTTCGTGGCCGTCGAAGACCAGTCCGAGGTCGATGAAGTAGCTGTCGTTCTCGCCCAGCCGCACGCCCGGCTCGGAAGGCTCGCGGAACCCCTTGGTGGTGTTGCGGCCGATGCGGATCAGCGGCCGGTGCCACAACCGCTCGCTGCCGAGTTCGGCGAACACCTCGTGGGCGAGCGCCACCGCCTCGGGTTCGCTGATGCCCGGCTGCATGCGCGCGCGAATCGCCTGCAGCGCCGCCCAGCTGCGCTCGCGGGCGCGCAGCATCAGCGCCGGATCAAAGCGCGCCCCCACCGCTTCCCGGGCGGGGCCCTGCGCGCGGCTCAAGCGAGCACCAGCAGCAACGCGACCGCGGCCGGCAGTGCCTGGAACCAGAGGATCTTGCGCGCCGCGGTGAGCCCGCCGAACACGCCCGCGGCGAGCACGCAGCCAAGGAAGAACACCTTGATGGCGAACCCGTCCGGACCCAGCCACACGCCCCAGATCAGCCCGGCGACGAGGAAGCCGTTGTACAGCCCCTGGTTGGCCGCCAGCGCCCGCGACTGTTCGGCGAACTCCTCGCTGAGGCCGAACGCGCGGCGACCGGAAGGTCGCGTCCACAGGAACATCTCGAGGATCAGGAACCACAGGTGCAGCAGCGCGATCAGGACGATCAGGAGGTTGGCGACGAGGGGCATGGCGTGCTCGCGATGAGGCCGTTCGGTGATTGTCGCAGCGGCCGATTCGATGGCGCAAATGGCCGCCGGCGAGGTGCGCTCAGGCGCCGGGGGACGCCGGCGCGGCAGCGCGAAAGGTCACCACCAGCACATCGCGATGCGACGCTTGCGCCGGGTCGATCGGGGTGACCGCGGTGACGCCATGGCTGACGCGGGCATCGATGACCATGGCCGCGTCCAGCGGATGGGCCAGAGTGAAACTGCCCAGCAGCGCGCCGTCATCGGCGTGGATGGTGGTGGTGCCGCTCTCGATGTTCTGGCGGTCGATCAGCAGCACCAGCACGTAGTCGACGCCGTCGTGGTGGACGCCCTCCGGGGTGGGCTCGCCAGGCTCGTCGGCGCGCGCCTCGATGCGGAACTGGTGCGTCTCGACATGCCAGCGGCGCGGCCCGCCGACCGCCATCGGGGCGAACAGCGCATGCGCAAACTGCAGGATGCAGCGCATGCTGGCGCCACCGGCCAGCGCCGGCCGGATCGGCAGGAACCAGCGCTGGATGTCACCCTGCAACGGGTTGTAGCGCGCACTCTGCCAATGCGGCTGGTGCGGCTGGCGCTGCAGCGTGCCGTCCGGCTCGATCGCGAACGTGGCGTGGCGCCGGCTGCGATGCCGACCTACCGCCGCCAGGTAGGTGTCGGGTGCCAGGTCGTTCCAGCTGGCGCGAAAGGCCGGCCAGTCGTCCATCTCCGGCATCGGCAGCAACTGGCGCATGTGTTCGGCGGTGACGAAGGCGAAGCCGTCGCGATGCAGGCGGGCCTGCAAGGCGGGGCGGTCGAGAGGGGGAGTCATGGGGCGACACGGTAGCAGCATCCCCCGCGGCCGGACAGTGCGCCACCCCGGCAATGCACACGGCGGGCACTGCCCGCCGATGCCTCTCGAAGTGTCCATGCGATGAATTTCGCCCATATAAACGTTTAGATGTTTAGACGTCTATTGACACAAGGCGTTCCAGGCGCCACCATCCGCCCACTCATCGAGACCGGCTGAGGGACAGGCCCTTTGAAGCCGGGGCAACCTGCGGAGCGTTTCCGTCAAGGTGCCAACTCCTGCGGAGGTGCGCGGTGCACCTGCCGGTAGATGGGCGTCACCCGTTTCGCGGCCTGCGCCGCCGAGTCACGGGCGGCGGCCACTCCGGTCCCCCGCGGGGCGATGCCGACCGGAGCCACTGGCATGACCTTGCAGTCCCAAGCCCGATGTATCGACACCCCGCACGACGCGTTCGTGCCGTCGGCGGAACCGTGCCTGCGCCTGGCCGCCCGGCGCGACAGCCGCCGGCTGATCCTGCAGCCGAAGTACGGCAGCGGCCCGCGCGAAGTCGAGGTTGGCTACGCGTGGCACGGCGCGGTGGGCGGACCCACGGTGATCGTGCAGGGCGGCATCTCGGCCGATTGCGATGTCAGCGGTGCGGCCGGCTGGTGGCGGGAGTTGGCCAGCGACGGCGGGGCGATCGACCTGACGCGTTGCCGGGTGCTGTCGATCGACTGGCTGGACAGCGCGCAACTCGGCGCCGAGGCGGTCTCCAGCGAGGACCAGGCCGATGCGCTGGCTGGCCTGCTGCGCGCGCTGGGCATCGCCCGCGCGCATGCCTTCGTCGGCTCGTCCTACGGTGCGATGGTGGCGCTGGCCTTCGCCGCCCGCCATCCGCGTGCGGCAGACCGACTCGTGCTGCTGGCCGGTGCCCACCGGCCGCACCCGCTCAGCACCGCCCAGCGCAGCGTGCAGCGCGGCATCGTGCGGCTGGGCCAGGCCAGCGGCCATGTCGACGAGGCGCTGGCGCTGGCGCGGCAGCTGGCGATCACCACCTATCGCGGCAGCGCCGAATTCGGTCGCCGCTTCGCCGGCGCGCCCGAGCAGCGCGCGGAACGCTTCCATTTCCCGGTCGAGGATTACCTGGAGCACCAGGGCCGGCGTTTCGTCGAGCGCTTCGACGCCGATCGCTTCCTCGCCCTGTCCGAATCGATCGACCTGCACCAGGTCGAGCCCGAGCAGGTGGCCGCGCCGGCGACGCTGATCGGCTTTCCGTCCGACCGGCTGGTGCCGCTGGCCGACCTGTGCGAGTTGCAGCGCCGCCTGCGCGGCCCGGCAACGCTCGAAGTGGTCGAGTCGCCCTACGGCCACGACGCCTTCCTGAAAGAACCCGAACAACTCGCGCCGCTGCTGCGCGAGGCGATAGCCCTGTAGGGCAGTGCCCGCCCTGCGACTTCACCGATTGCCGAAAGACCTGGAGATTGAGATGACCTCACCCGCCCCCTGTACCCGCGCCGTGCGCGCCGGCATCGAAAGCGACACCCAGCACGGCGCGGTGGTGCCGGCGCTGCACCTGTCGACCAACTACAGCTTCGAGGGCTTCGGTCGCAAGCGCGCATACGACTATTCGCGCAGCGGCAATCCCACCCGCGACCTGCTGGCCGAGGCGCTGGCGGAGCTGGAGCAGGGCGCCGGCGCGGTGGTCACTTCCAGCGGCATGTCGGCGGTGGCGCTGGCGCTGGAACTGGTGCCGCCCGGCGCCACCGTGCTGGCGGCGCACGATTGCTACGGCGGCAGCTGGCGCCTGCTGGATGCGTGGGCAAAGAAGGGGCGCTTCGCGGTCGAGTTCGCCGACCTCACCGACAACGTGGCACTGGCCGCGGCGCTGGCGCGCAAGCCGGCGCTGGTATGGGTGGAGACGCCATCCAACCCGCTGCTGCGGATCACCGACATCCGCCACGTCGCGCAAGCCGCGCATGCGGCCGGCGCGCTGCTGGTGGTCGACAACACCTTCCTGTCGCCGGCGCTGCAGCAGCCCTTGCTGCTCGGCGCGGACGTGGTGGTGCACTCGACCACCAAGTACATCAACGGCCACAGCGACGTCGTCGGCGGCGCGGTGGTGGCGCGCGACGCGGCGGTGGCCGAGCAGCTGAAGTGGTGGGCCAACTGCACCGGGCTCACCGGCGCGCCGTTCGACAGCTACCTCACCCTGCGCGGCCTGCGCACGCTGGGCGTGCGCCTGCGCCAGCACCAGGAGAACGCTGCGCGCCTGGCCGAGCGGCTGGACGGCCATGCTGCCGTGCGCAAGGTCTACTACCCGGGCCTGGCCGGCCACCCCGGCCATGTGCTGGCGGCGCGCCAGCAGCTCGGCTTCGGCGCCATGCTCAGCTTCGAACTGGACGGCGACGTGCCGCAGATCGAGGCCTTCGTCGACGGGCTGGAATATTTCTCGCTGGCCGAATCGCTGGGCGGCGTGGAAAGCCTGATTGCGCACCCGGCGACCATGACGCACGCCTCGATGGCGCCGGAGGCGCGGCGCACGGCGGGCATTTCCGACAGCCTGCTGCGCGTGTCGGTAGGCATCGAGGACGGCGACGACCTGCTGCGCGACGTCGACGCCGCACTGGCCCGCGCCGAAGCGGTACGGACGTCCAAACGCCGGGTGCCCGCATGAGCGCGGTGCTGGCCGAGCACGCGCTCCACGCACGCGGCGCGGCGGCGTCGACCACGGCGATCGTGCTGCTCGGCACCGGCGTGGTGGGTGGTGCCTTGCTGAAGCTGCTCAACACCGACGCGGCCCGTTCGCTGCGCCTGGTCGGTGCGGCGAACTCGCGGCGCCAGCAGACCGATCCGGACCGGCTGGCCCGGCGCGGCCTGCGCGACCAGCTCAACCAGCATGGCGCGCCGCGCGACAACGCGGGCCTGCTCGCGGCACTGGATGCCAGCGGGGCGGTGGCGAAGGTGATCGTCGACGCCACCGCCAGCGCGACGCTGGCGGCGCGCCATGCGGAATGGCTGGCGCGCGGCTATCACGTGGTCACCGCGAACAAGGCGCTGGCCGGCGGCGAGTTGTCCGGCTGGCGTGCCTTGCAGGCGGCGCTGGATGGCGGCGGTCGTTACGGCGATTCGGCGACGGTCGGCGCGGGCCTGCCGGTGCTGTCCACGCTGCGTCGGCTGCGCGCGTGCGGCGATCACCTGCTGACCCTGGAAGGTGTGTTCTCCGGCTCGCTGTCGTGGCTGTTCAACCAGTACGACGGCAGCCGGCCGTTTTCCGAGCTGCTGCGCGAGGCGCGCCGGCTGGGCTACACCGAGCCCGATCCGCGCTCGGACCTGTCCGGCGAGGACGTGGCGCGCAAGCTGCTGATCATCGCGCGCAGCGCCGGCTTCTCGCTGGGCAGCGACGAGGTGCAGGTGGAAGGCCTGGTGCCCGAGGCGCTGCGCTCGCTCGATGCCGACGCGTTCCTGGCGCGACTGGACGAGCTGGACGCGCCGCTCGCCGCGCGTCACGCCGACGCGGCCTCGCGCGGTTGCGTGCTGCGCTTCCTCGCCCGCCTCAACCAGCGCGGCCTGGCCCGGGTGGGCCTGGCCGAAGTACCGCTGACCCACCCGGCCGCGCGCCTGTACGGCACCGACAACCAGTTCGCCCTCACCACCACCCGCTACAACACCCAGCCGCTGGTGATCCAGGGCCCGGGCGCCGGACCGGAGGTGACGGCGCAGGCCTTGCTGGGGGACGTGCTGGCGCTGGGGTGAGGGCGCGTCTTACTTGACCGCAATCGCCTCGACCTGGATGCGCAGCGTCACGTCCATGTTGAAGCCGTAATCCCTGCCGGCATCGATGCCGAAGGTGTCGCGCCGGAACGTGGCCAGTGCATCGGCGCCGCAGACTTCGCGCTTGAACACCGGATGCGGCATGCACTTGAAGCTGTTGATCTTGAGATCCAGCGGATGGGTGGCGCCGTGCAGGGTCAACTTGCCGGCGACCCGCGTCGGCGCACCGTTGACGAAGTCGACGAGCTTGCCGGTGTAGGTCGCCTGCGGGTAGCGGCTGCTTTCGAACAGGTCCTTGCCCTGCGCGCTCCGGTTCAAGGCGTCCAGGCCGAAGTCGGCACTCTTGATGTCGACGGTGACATCCACCGTGCCGGTGCCGGCGGTCTTGTCCAGCGTGACCGTGCCGCGAGTGTGATTGAACTTGCCGCGCCACACCGACAGCCCGCCCATGTGATCGGCCTCGAAGCTGGGGTAGGTGTGGTCTGGATCGATCCGGTAGGTCACCGCGGCGGCGACGGCGCTGCCACTGGCGGCAAGCAGCAGAGTGGTGGTGATGATGGCGGTGCGTATGGAAAGCATGGCGGACTCCCGTTCGATGTGCAGCCGAAAGTGGATGCATGTCAGGGCGACGAACCGGCCGCCGCGTTTTCGACACGGCCGGGAACGCATGAACGAAAACGCACGGCCTGGGCCGTGCGTTTCGTCGATTGAATGAGGCGGGCTCAGCGGCCGGTGATGCGCTCGGCGCTCTCTTCGTCCGGCGGCACCTGCAGCTCACCCGGATGCTCGTGCGCCTCGAGGCGTACGGCTTCCACCGACGGCGTGCGCCAGCCGGATTTCACGCCCCACAGGTAGAACACCAGGCCGATCACCGCCACCAGCGCCAGGTCCCAGCCGTAGGACAGGTAACCCTTGCCGCCGAACATCGTGCTCCCCGCCCACGACACCAGCGCCAGCGTGGGCAGATAGCAGACCAGCCACCAGGCGCCCTTCATCTGCCGGCCGAAATCGTGCCAGCCGGCCTTGGCCTGGTAATAGAAGTACACCGGCAACGCGACCACCATCAGCACGATGATCTCGCCCGTCAGCGGCCACCTGGCCCAGTACAGCAGTTCGGTGGACATGATGAAGGCGACGCCGGCCAGGATCGGCAGGCCGGCAAGGCGGAACGGGCGGTTCAATTCCGGCGCGGTCCGCCGCAGCGTCATCACGCTGACCGGGCCGGTGAGGTAGGAAATGATCGTGGCCACCGAAATCACCGCCGCCAGCGCACCCCAGCCGCGGAAGAAGAACAGGAACAGGAACGACACCGCCAGGTTCACCCACATCGCCGGCCGCGGCACGCCCCACTTCGGATGCACGGTGCCGAGGATCTTCGGCAAGGTGCCGTTGCGCTCCATGCCGTACAGCATGCGCGCGGTGGTGGCGGTATAGGTCATGCCGGTGCCGCTGGGGCTGATCACCGCGTCGATGAACAACAGCGTGGCCAGCCATTGCAGCCCGAGGATGATCGCCAGATCGGCGAACGGCGAGCTGAAGTCGATGCCGTGCCAGCCCACATTGGCCAGCATCTCGCGCGGCACCGCGCCGATGAACGCCACCTGCAGCAACACGTACACGATGGTGGCCAGCGCGATCGCGCAGACGATCGCGAACGGGATGCTGCGGCCCGGGTTGCGCGCTTCGCCGGCGAGGTTCACCGGGCTCTGGAAACCGTTGAAGCTGAACACGATGCCGGCGATCGCCACCGCGGTGAGGATCGAGGCGAAATCGGTCTTGTGCAGCTCGCCGTGGATGCCGACGCTGAAGTTTTCCGGATGGAAGCCGCTCATCATCAGCAGCACCGCGGTGAGCGCGGGGATCACCAGCTTGAACAGGGTGATGGCGGTGTTGGAGCGCGCGAACAGCTTCACACTCCAGAAGTTGAACAGGAAGTACACGATCACCAGCGCTGCGGCGATCAGCAGGCCGGTGGTGCTCAGCTCGCCATGGCTGCCAGGAACCTGGTGATAGAGATCCTTCGCCCAATCCCACTTCCACGACGACATGTACTGCGCCGACGCTTCCGCTTCGACCGAGATCACCGAGACGATCGCGATCCAGTTCGCCCACGCCGCGATGAAGCCGACCAGCGAGCCGTGCGAGTAATGCCCGTAGCGCACCATGCCGCCGGATTCGGGAAACATCGCGCCCAACTCGGCGTAGGTCAGCGCGATCGCCATGATGACCACCGCGCCGATGACCCACGCCCAGATCGCCCCCGGTCCTGCGATCTGCGCCGCGCGCCAGGCGCCGAACAACCAGCCCGAGCCGATGATCGAGCCCAGGCCGGTAAGCATCAGGGCGAACGGGCCGACATCGCGGCGGATCGCGCGTTCTTGGGTCATGCGAGGTTCCCGTAGCGGCGCGAAGCGCGCCGGAAAGGGGCCGATGGTTGCAGAATTGACCACTCCGTGCCACCCCGCAAAAGTCACGCCGGCCAGCGGGCCCCTGCGAGTGAAGGCTCAGCGCTGTAAGGGCGGGCACTGCCCGTCAACTCCTGACCCGGGAACGGCGGACGGTGCCCGCCCTACCGCCACGCCTGGCCCACGACGCCGAGCCGGGCCTTCATTCCCCGAACGCCAGGCCGCCTTGCGACTGTGCCGTGGGCGCCGTCCGGGCACGCGAGAACGCGAGCAGCTCGCCCAGCCGCGCACCCTTGTCGCGCCAGTCATGGAACAGCGACTCGCCGACCAGCGCGTAGTGCCACACGCGCCCGCCGCGTTGTTCCGGGTCCAGCGCGTTGATCCGCTCGCACCAGGTGGTCGCCGCCTTCAGCTTGCGCTGCACGTTCGGATGGCTGACCTGTTCCTGCCCCTTGGTCTCGACCAGATAGATCGCGTCTGCCGTGCGGACCAGGAAGTCGGGGATATACAGCGCGGCCATGCCGTCATCCTTGACGTAACGTAGCCGCACGAAATCGTGCCGATTCTCGCTGATCTTGCAGAACGCCTCGACGCTTGCATCGCTTTGCGCCCATTCGATGAAGCCGCGTTCCAGCCCGCCGCTGCGGGTGGGGTAGGGCAGACGTTGGTAGATGCATTTGGTCACTTCCAGTGAGGCGCTCTCACGCACCATCAGCCTGGTCACTTCCGACAGCCGGCGGTGACGCACCTCGGTGTGGCCGGTCACGGAGTGTTCCTCGGCGCGCACCAGTGCCAGGCCGAAGACCTTCACGATGTGGTCGATCACCGGTTGCAGCAGCAACAATCGCCAGCCTTCGTCCTCGAACGGTTCGAAAGATTCGTCGAACAGCCGTTCGCGGATGTAGTCGTCCAGCGCGGTCGCCAGGGCCGCCGTGTTCATCTGCAGGTACGGGCGATCCAGATGCGGCGAAATCCTGTTGCCCTTCGGCAGCGGGTAGTTCAGCGCCTGGCTCACCCGCCGGGTCAGCCGCGACAGCAGTTCGTTGTAGCCGCTGACGTTCATCGCCGCGCCGTCGACGCGGTAGTCGCCGAACAGCGTGCTGCTCTGCAGGTCCTGCGAGGTGAAGGTGTCGCCCTTGCCCAGCAGATCGGCCAGCTTCGTGCGACTCATCGCGCTGAAGGTCGGCAGGGCGGCGATGTCGATTGGCAGGTGGTCGACGCTGTCGTCCGCCTCGCGCAGGATGAACGGAATGGCGAAGTCGTATGCCTCGTAACCTTCGCGCAGTTCGGACGGAATCAGGTCGCCGGTGCTGCTGCCCTCGTCGTCGCCGGTCTCGCCGACCAGCCCTTCGCGCATCAGCTCGTCATAGAAGCTCTGGAACGCCGGATGCTCGACGATGGAGAGAATGTCGATCAGCGAACCCGGCTCCTCGCCGTGGTTGATCCGCTCGCGGTTCTCGCGCTTGATGTCGGCGTATTCCGGGTCGCGCCACATCAGCCGCAGGCCGCGGCCGATGGTCTGCTCCAGCAGGATCTGCGCCTGGCTGGAACGCAGCGGCACGATCACGCAGATATTGTTGACGTCGAAACCCTCGCGCAGCATGAGCACACTGACGATTACCCGCGGCTGCGCGTGCCGGTCCACGTTGAACAGGCGCTGGCGCAGCGGCGCCCACTGCTTCTCGCCCAGCTCGGCCTTCCTGCCGGAATCGACGGTAAGCACGTCGTCGTCATGCAGACCTTCGTCGAGCAGGAACTGCGCCACCAGCGGCGACACCGTGGTGTCCTCGCACACCACCAGCATCTTCGGATGGCGCGTGGCGTCGAGGCGGGCGAAGTCCGCCTCAAGCTTGCGCAATTTCTGCAGGCCGGCACGGAGCATCACACGCTGGCCTTCGGACAGCGCCACATTGCCGTCGGCGTCACGCTCGGCCTTGAACTCCAACGGCAGCGCGCCGAGTTCCTTGCGCTTGTCCAGCACCAGCGACTTCACCAGGCCCAGTCGCATCGCGTCCTTCAGGTCGAAGTCCACCACGATGTGCGGGAAATACAGCTTGGCCTTCTTCCTGCCGCTGCCGACGTCGTTGTACGGCGTGGCGGAGAAATCCATCTGCACGAAACGGCGACCCTTGCCCTCGGCGATGATCGACAGGCTCTTCTGCCACTCGACCTCGGTGGTCTCGCCTTCCTTCTTCAACTCGTGGATGTGGTGTGCCTCGTCGTTGAACACCATCAGGTCGGGCAAGTCGGCGAGGTAGGAGAGCACGTTGCCGCGTGCCCAGCGCCGGTCGAGCACGTCGAGGCTGTTGCCGGTGGCGCGGCCGGGTGTCAGGGGCAGCACGTCGTAGGCGACGCGGGAAGCGTCGGCGATCATGCCGGGCGCGATGGCTTGCTCGTCCTCCTCGATCTCCTCTTCGGCCTCGCTGAGCAGATGCCAGTTGGTGATTGCGATCATGCCGTTGCCGGTGGCCTTCAGGCCGATCTCCTGCTTCTGGCAGACGTTGCCGCGCACGAACTGCGCGATACGCTCGCGCCGCGCCGGCGGCGCGAACAGCTCGGCGTAGCTGGCAATGTCGGAGCTGGCGAAGTCGCGGCTCTTGTCCTCGTTCTCCTTGCCGAGGAACGCATCCAGCAGCCGCTCATACACGATCAGCCCCGGCGCCACGATCAGGAAGCGGCGGGTGAAGCGCGGATCGTCGCGCCCCTCGTCCAGCGCCGCGGTCTTGTTCAACAGCTGCCACACCAGAAGCGCCTGCAGCACCCAGGTCTTGCCGGTGCCGGTAGCCATCTTCAGGCAATACTTCGGATGGCCGTGCTTGCCTTGGGTCACGTCCGCGAGCCGCCTGCCTTCCAGCAGCGCCTCGGCGCAGACCTGCTCGTAGAGGTTCTTCAGGTTCGGGCTGTCCAGCACCTCGTGCGCCGCGATCACATTGAGGATCGCCTGGCGCTGGCCCGGATGGAAATTGTACGTGCGCGACTGGCAGGCATCCTCGCCGAACCACCAGCGCAGCAGTTCGGCGGTCACCGGCGTCACCAGCTCGTAGATATCGGCGATGCCCTGTTCGAGGCCGATGCACAGTTGCTCGGTGCGGCGGGTGAGGGCGGTGGCGAGCGCCAGCGGGCGGTTGGCGTCAGACATGCGCACACTCCCCGGCGTTGCATGGCGTAAACATGTTGTTTATGCTTGGCGGGCCGTCATCAGCCATCCCGACAGGAGTCACCGGATGATCAGGAGCTTCGCCGACAAGGAAACGGAACGGTTGTTCGCGACCGGAACGGCCAGGCGGTTGCCGCGGGACATCTTGCGCCGTGCGCTGACCCGCCTGAGGTACCTCGATATCGCCATCAGTCCCGAAGACCTGCGCCAACCGGCCTCCAACCGACTGGAGCTTCTGAGTGGGGATCGGGCCGGCCAATGGAGCGTCCGCATCAACGACCAATGGCGGTTGTGTTTTCGCTTCGAGGGCGGTCACGCATTTGATGTCGAGATCGTTGATTACCACTGAGGATTCGCAATCATGTCCATTCCAGCCACCGTCAACGGTCTTCCGCCCATCCATCCCGGCGAATTGCTGGAGGAAATCCTGGGCGACCTCGGCATGAGTCAGGCGGCGTTCGCACGCGCCATCGGTGTATCCCCCATGCGCATCTCGCACATCGTCCGGGAACAGCGGCCGGTGACCGCTGAACTGGCGCTGCGTTTCGGGCGTGCCTTCGGGCAGAGTCCGCAGTTCTGGATCAACCTGCAGACCTCCTACGACTTGAAAATCGCCGAACGCGAGCTCGGCAGCAGCCTGAAGAAGGTGCGGCGCCTCGCTGCCTGACTTCTCCCCTTCGGCTGTTGAGAGCCGCCGGAATGGCGAGTGGAGGGATTTCGCGAGCGGGCTCACGCCCGCGCCTCCGCCACCACCTGCACCACCTCGGCCTCGAAGCCGAACACGTCGACCACGCGCACGCATACCCGGCGTTCGCCGGCCTTGCGCGGCACGCTGAACTCGGCGCTGGTGATTACCCGCAGCGGGTCGTCGTCGTTGGCGGTGTTGCCGCGGTAGTCCTGCCACACCGAACGGAACACCTGGCCGTCGTAGTCCGGGTCCACCGCCCAGTACTCGATCAGCGCCAATGGTTCGGCATTGGCCACCTTGAGCAGCTTCTTGCGGTTGTCCTCGTCCAGGTTGATCGCCTCGGGCGAGAGCAGCACGTAGTTGTCCAGGGTGACGTGCAACTGCTCCTCGTCGCCACTGCGCTGGCGGCGCACCGGCTTGATCGTCAGGTACTGCAGGCTGGAGAAACGCACCTGGCCACGCAGCTTCTCGATGCCGCCCTTCTTGCGCAGGCGGTCGAGCAGGTCGGGCGGAATCACCAGCACTTCCAGCCGTGGGTCGTTCAACGCGGTGATGCTCTGGCCGATCGACGGCTCGAAGTTCCAGCCCAGCACCACCACGCGGTCCCAGCCGCCGAGCAGGTGGTCGCGCTGGGCAATCGCCTTGCGCAACGTGGCGTCGCCGGTGAGCTTGTTCGGCGAGTCGACCAGTACCAGGGTCTTCTTGCCGGCGAACACCACTGCGCCGAGATTGCGTAGCGGGTTGTCTTCCGGCTGCAGCGGCAGCGCGCCATACAACGACAGCACGATGCCGGACAGGTCGCCGACGCGGAAACTGCGTCCCATCGCGCTCTTCGCCGCCTCGACCTGGTAGTCGCCGATTGCCTGGTACAGGAACGGCTTGGCGCCCTGGTCGATCAGCCGCTTGCGCATGATCATGCAGGCGGGCTTGCCGAGGTCGGTGGTGATCCAGCGGCGACCGAGCTTTTCGGCGACGGCGGCGGTGGTGCCGGAGCCGCCGTTGAAGTCGGCGACGAGGCCATTCTCGGGGCAAGATGCTTTGACGATACGCTCAATCAGAATTTCAGGCTTTTGCGTGCTGTAGCCAATGCGTTCTGACGAAGTGTTGCCTACGCGCGATACGTCTGACCAGATTGATTGTGGGACAGCGCCATCCTTTTCATCGAGATAGACGATCAATCCATCCATGCGGGGCGTGCCATCTTTCTTAAACGCAATGCGCCCTTGCTCCCACCAAGCCTCGAGCTGCTCCAACGTGTATCCCCAACCACGACCAGCACTGGGCATCGTCCCGCGCCAGTTGAACTTGCCGGAATCGCTGCTCTTTCTCTCAGCAGTCATGTCTTGGCAGGTGTAGAGGCGACCTTTGGAGTCTTTTTTGTAGGGCGGTTTCAAGGTCCACGTGCAACATGATCAGTGAATCGTTCCTGCTTCTGCCTCAGCCAGTCTGAGGTGGTCGTTGTAAACCTCCAGCGGGGTGCGGAATTGATGGCGCTTTCGCGGCCGCGTGTTGAGGCTCAGGGCGATCTGGTCCAGCTCGGCCTGGCTGTAGACGGACAGGTCCGTGCCCTTGGGCAGGTACTGCCGCAACAGACCGTTGGTGTTTTCGTTGCTGCCGCGCTGCCACGGGCTGTGCGGGTCGGCGAAGTACACCTGCACGCCGGTGCGCAAGGTCAGTGCCGCGTGATAACTCATCTCCTTGCCCTGGTCGTACGTCAGCGTCTTGCGCAGCGCTTCGGGGATGCCCTTCAAGGCCTTGCCGAAGCTCTCCAGCGCGTCGGCCGCGCTGGCGCTGCTCATCTTGGCCAGCACCACGAAGCCGCTGGTGCGCTCGACCAGCGTGCCCACCGAGGAACGGTTGCCTGCGCCCTTGATGAGATCGCCCTCCCAGTGACCCGGGATCAGGCGATCGGCAACCTCTGGCGGGCGGACGTGGATGCTCTGCATGTCCGGGATCTGGCCGCGCCGGTCGGTGCCGCGCGTGCGTGGCTTGCGTGTGCTGCGGCCTTGCCGCAAGCATCCGATCAGTTCCTTGCGCAGTTCGCCGCGAGGCACCAGGTACACCGCGGTGTAGATCGTTTCGTGGGACACCCGGTAGCTCGCTGTATCAGGAAACCCTCGCGCCAGTATCCCGGCGATCTGCTCCGGCGACCAGCGCGCCCGCAGCAGCGCTTGTACCGTCTCCCACAGGGCGGGGTCACCCAGTTTCCGTGGTACCCGTGGCTTGGCCCGGCACTGCTCGCGGTGATGTTGTGCCGCCTGCGCCTGGTAGCTATCCGGGGAAGCGCTCGCTCGACGGCACTCGCGACTGATCGTGCTTGGTGCGCGCCCCAGCGATCTTCCCATGGCTCGCAAGCTGTCGCCCGACGCCAGGCGCTGCTGGATCTCCACTCGCTCGTTCAGGGTCAATTCGTTGTACGTTCTCATCGCAACAGCCTATGTCAGATGCGGCATGGTGTTGCACGTGGAGTTTGAGTCGGCCTAGCGTTTCAATTGTTCGGGAGAAAATGGAACGCGGTCAGGATTCCAATAGCTATTTTCAGTCTTGGTGTAGAACAGGATCGTGTCGTGAATTCGCCCCCACTGCCCAGCCTCGTTATGGGAATTCGTGCGCTGCCAGGTGATCTCGTTCCGAAATCTATCTTTTCCAAATATCTCGTCAATCACAACTTTGACGTAATGGCCGACATGCCAATCCAAATGTACGTAGATCGACCCGCTATCGCTCAATAGCTCCCGCATCAGGATCAGCCGCGGTGTGATCATCGCCAGATACGACGCCGTGCCGTCCGACCACGTATCGGAATACGCGAACTGCTCGATCACCGTCGGCTTCTGCTCCAGCTCCACGCCCGGCAGGGACACCTTGGTGCGGTAGTCGGCTTTCGAGTCGAACGGTGGATCGATGTAGATCAGGTCGACCTTGCCGCGCAGGCTGGGGGTGTGTTCGTCGCCGGCCAGCAGCGCGGCCATCGCCAGCAGGTTGTCGCCGTAGATCAGCCGGTTGGTCCAGTCGGCCGTGCCTTCGTCGCCCAGGTGTGCCTGCCGGTTCGCCGCGGCGATCCAGTCGCTGTCGCGCGTGTCTTTCGACGGCAGCACCCACTCGCGTGTCTGCAGGCTGACCCGGTGGCGTCCTTCCAGGCTCTCCAGGATCTTCTCGGCCTGCTGGCGTCCGCGGGCGACGATCTCGGGCAGCTGTTCCAACAGCGACTTGGGCATGGCAACGACCGGCGTAAGGTTTGATCGGCCATGAAAGCAAAATTTTCAATTTATATAAAGCATAACTTTCAGTTGCATGGCGGAGCGGCACCTATGGTCGCAAGCCATGAAGATCGACAAGAAAGCTTTCGCCGACCGTCTCCGGGCTGCCTTGAAGCGCGAGAGGATCGAGGCGAGCGCGTCGGAACTCGCTCGGCTGCTGGAACTGCAGGGCGAGGAAGTGTCCTCGCAGGCCGTGTCGGGATGGCTCAACGGCAAGCATCGTCCGCGTCCGGCCCATCTGGAGGCGCTGGCCAAGATCGTTGGCGTCGAGCCGCACGAACTGGAGTATCGAAAGATTCGACCCAAGGGCGTGCAGGACGTGAACATCGCCTGGCCCGACCACGTGCGTGGTCATGACCGGCTGGCGTTCGAAGACTATCTGCTGCTTTCCGAAGACAAGCGAAAGCTCGTCCGCGACCTGATTGCGGAGCTGGCAAAGGGTACGTCGGGCAAGACGCGCTGAAGCCAGGCAAGGTCGCGCTGTAGGGCAGGCACTGCCTGCGCTACGAAACCGGCCTTACGTGTCTGCCTAGTGGGGAGCATCGCCCGCGAGCGGGCTCCTACAGGGGGCGGCTCAGCATTCGATGACGTTGACTGCGAGGCCGCCGCGCGAGGTTTCCTTGTACTTGTCCTTCATGTCGCGCCCCGTATCGCGCATGGTCTTGATCACCTTGTCCAGCGAGACGCGGTGCTTGCCGTCGCTTTTAAGGGCCATGCGGCTGGCGTTGATGGCCTTGACTGAGCCCATGGCGTTGCGTTCGATGCAGGGGATCTGCACCAGGCCGCTGATCGGGTCGCAGGTGAGGCCGAGGTTGTGTTCCATGCCGATTTCGGCGGCGTTCTCGACCTGCATCACGTTGCCGCCGAGCGCGGCGGTGAGGCCGCCGGCGGCCATCGAGCAGGCTACGCCGACTTCGCCCTGGCAGCCGACTTCGGCGCCGGAGATCGAGGCGTTCTCCTTGTACAGGATGCCGATGGCGGCGGCGGTGAGCAGGTATTCGATGATGCCTTCGTCGTCCGCCTTCGGGCAGAAGCGCAGGTAGTAGTGGCCGACCGCGGGCACGATGCCGGCGGCGCCGTTGGTGGGCGCGGTGACCACGCGGCCGCCGGCGGCGTTTTCCTCGTTCACCGCCAGCGCATAGAGGTTCACCCAGTCGAGGATGGTCAGCGGGTCCTTCAGCGCGGCCTCGGGCTGGTTGCGCAGATCCTCGAGCATCGCCGGAGCGCGGCGCGCTACCTTCAGGCCACCGGGCAGGGTGCCGGGCGAGCGCAGGCCGCGGGTGACGCAGTCCTGCATGGCCTTCCAGATGGTCAGCAGGCCGGCGCGGGTTTCCGCCTCGGGGCGCCACACGCTTTCGTTCGCCATCATCAACTGCGCGATGGTCAGCCCGTGCTGCTTGCAGAGCGCCAGCATCTGGTCGCCGGTGGTGAAGGCATAAGGTTGCTCGGTGGTGTCGGCGACGATGCGATCCTCCGCCGCCTCGTCGGTGTTGACCACGAAGCCGCCGCCGACCGAGTAGTAGTCGCGGCTGGCCAGCTCGTTGCCGTCGGCGTCGTACGCGGAGAAACGCATGCCGTTGGTGTGGAACGGCAGCTTCTGGCGCTTGTTGAAGACCAGGTCGGCCTTTTCGTCGAACGCGATCTCGCGCTTGCCGAGCAGAAGGATGCGGCCGGTGCCGCGGATGCGTTCGAGCGTGGCGGGGATCCGGTCGGGATCGACGGTGTCCGGGTGCTGGCCTTCCAGGCCCAGCAGCACCGCCTTGTCGGTGCCGTGGCCGCGGCCGGTCATCGCCAGCGAGCCGTACAGCTCGGCGCGCACGCGGGCGACGCGGTCGAGCACGCCCTTTTCCTCCAGCCAGCGTTCGGCAAAGCGCGCGGCGGCGCGCATCGGGCCGACCGTGTGCGAGGAGGACGGACCGATGCCGATCTTGAACAGGTCGAATACGCTGACGGCCATGGATGCGCTGCGAGGTGAAGGATTGAACCAGCTATTCTACGCGGCGCCCCGATCCATTCGCAGCAGCATGTCCGACCTCATCCTCTACCAGCGCGATTACTGCCACCTGTGCGACAAGGCCCTCGCCGTGATGGCCGAGGCGCGCGCGCCGGATTTCGACAGCGAGTGGGTGGACGATTCGCCTGAGCTCGAGCAGCGCTACGGCACCCGCGTGCCGGTATTGCGCGATGCACGCGACGGGCGCGAGCTGGATTGGCCGTTCGACGCCGCGGCGGTGCGGCAATTTCTCGCAAAGCTCCCGTAGGAGCCCGCTCGCGGGCGATGCCTTTGCTCGGAGTCGGGAATCGGAGGAGCATCGCCCGCGAGCGGGCTCCTGCGGGGGTGGGTACCCGTCCGGCAAAAGCGATCAGGCGCGGCGCGACTTCAACCGCTTGAGGATTTCCTCGCGCGCCTCGCGCAGGATCGAATCGCGATCCAGGCTGGCGACGACATCGGCGACGGCGCGCTTGGCGCCGGCTTCGCCCCAGGACTTGCCGCCGACCAGGTAGCGTTCGGCGGCGCGGCCGATCAGCACGGTGGCATACCAGCCCAGCGCCCCCTGCGCGGCGGCGGTGACCACCACGGAGAGGCCGGCACTGATGCCCTTCAGTGCGGAAGCGACCAGCTGCATGCCCCAGATCGCGCCCATCAGTGCGGCCAGCTGCGCCGAGATCACCGCCACCAGCCGGCCGGACTCGGCGCGGGTCAGCGGCAGGCCGTAGATGCGCGAGAGCTGCACCACCATCGCCGCGTCCAGCCCGGCGGCGGCGAGCAGGTCGGCCACCGGGATCGGGTTGAGCGCCACGGCGACGCCCTTGGCGATGCAGTAGTTGTGGATCAGTTTCGCCGCCACGGCCTTGCGGGTCTGCGCGATGCGCGCGCTGACCTGGTCAGTGAGGCGGCCGGCGTAGAGGCCGGCATTGATCGCCGAGAGCGCCTTGCCTTCGCGTGCGGCGATCGCCAGCAGGCGTTCGCGCAGCACCGCGACATCCGCCACCCGGGGTTGTTCGTGGACGTGCTCCTCGTCGCGCGCGTCGACTTCCACCACACGCTGCGGGGTCGGGTGCGCGGCGACGGCCAGCACGTCCTCGGTGCGGACGAGGCCGGCGGTGCGCTGGCGCAGGTGGTCGAGCAGGCCGTCGCGTTCGTCGGCGCCGTAGCGATCGGCCTTGTTCAGCGCCAGCAGCAGCGGACGCTGGGTGGCGGCCAGCGTCTTCAGCGCGTCGAGTTCCTCGCGGGTGAGGTCGCCGTCGCAGACGAAGATCACCAGGTCGCTGACCTCGGCGACGTCGAACGCCAGCTTCTCGCGCGCCTCGCCGTCGAGCTCGTTGATGCCGGGCGTGTCGATCAGCACCAGGCCGTCGTGCTGCGCCTCGTCGAGCACGGCGTGTTCGGCGTCCGTGGTGGTGCCGTGCAGGACGCCGACGCGGAACGCCTCGCGCCCGAGCAGGGCGTTGCCCAGCGCCGACTTGCCGGCGGAGACGCGACCGAACACCGCCACGTGCAGCTCGCCGCGTTCGAGCCGGGCCAGCATGCTTTCGATGCGGCGGAATTCGCCGGCCAGCTCGCTGCGTACCGAAGGCGGGATCGCCGGGTCGTCGAGCAGGCTGCGCAGGCTGTCGGCGACGCGGCTGGAACCGTCATCGACGCGCGCGGTGGGTGCGGTCCCGCGCGCCGGTTCGTGCCGGAGCCGGCTGCGCAGGCGCCGCCACCAGGACGCGTCGCTCATCGAGGGGTCTACTTCGCGGCCAACTGCAGGTGCGCGGTGATCTTCACCTCGGCACCGATCACCGAGGTGTCGGCGTACTCGCCCGAGCCCACGCCGAAATCAAGCCGCTGCACCGTGCCGCTCACGTCCAGCGTGGCGCCGCTCCCTTGCGGGGCGAAGTTCACCTGCAGGCTCACCGGCTTGCTCACGCCGCGCAGGGTGAGCGTGCCGTCGGCGACTACCTGGTTGCCGCTCTTGCGGAAGCCGGTGGTGACGAAATGGGCATCGGGATACTTCGCCGCGTCGAAAAACGCCTCGCCGGGCAGCGCCGAATCGCGGTCGCTGTCGCCGGTCTGCACGCTGGCCGTGTGCACGGTCACGTCGAATTTCGATGCGGCCAGGTTGGCCGGGTCGTAGCTGATCGCGGCGCTCCACTGGCCGAAATGGCCCTGGAACGTTTCGCCCTGGAAGGTGCTGTTGAAGCCGAGCGTGCTCGACGCCGGCTGCACGGTGTAGTCCGCCGCGGCGGCCAGGCCGGGCAGGGCGAGGGCAAGCAGAAGAGTGGCGAGGCGTTTCATCGGCGGTCTCCTTCGGGCGGGTTCGCGCGCAGTCGGCCGAACGGAAGCATCCGGCGCAGCACGTTGTCCTGGTCGAGCACATGATGCTTCAGCGCGCCGCCGACGTGGGCCAGCAGCAGCAGGACGAGAAACCAGAACAGGTACTCGTGCACACCGTGCGCGAAGTGGCGCAGCGCGTCGTTCTTCTCCGCCAGCGCCGGCAGGTTGAACTGCTTGAACCATTGCAGCGGCTTGCCGGTAACCGAGTTGAACCACCAGCCGCTGAGCGGGATTGCCAGGATCACCACGTACAGCACGGCATGCATCGCGTGCGCCGCCAGCGCCTGCCAGCGTGGCATCGGTGCGTCCGGCGGGCGGCGATCGAACGCGCGCCACACGATGCGCAACAGCGCCAGCGCCAGCACGGTGAGTCCGATCGACTTGTGCAGCGCCAGCCAGTTGAGCTTGCGCATCGGCGAGCCGGCCAGGTCCATCATCAGGCCGAAGATGCCGTTGCCGATGATCGCCAGCGCGATGATCCAGTGGAAGAACTTGCTGACCGCGCCCCATTGGCGATCGTTGTTGCGCAGGCTCATGGCTGATCCTTTGTCGACGGTTGCTCGCGGGTGGCTTCCAGCTCCAGCCAAACGCTTGCGTGGGCGCCGATGGAGTTGGGGTTGGCGCTGATGCCGAAGTCGTTGCGATCCAGGCTGGCCGTGGCCGAGAAACCGGCTACCTCATGCAGTTCGTAGATGGTCCGGGCGGCGCGGTTGAAAGTGAAGGCCAGGTCCACCGGGCGGGTGACACCGCGCAGGGTCAGCTCGCCGTGCAGCACGCCGTGGTGCTCGTCCTTGCCCGTCACGCCGGTGCTGCGGAAGTGCGCGTAGCGATGCGTCGCGCAGTCGAGCAGCGCCGGCTTGCATACGGCCTTGTTCCAGTCGGCGTCGCCCATGTCCAGGCTGGCCAGGTCGATGTCCAGTTCGGTCGCCGCCGTGCTCCAGTCATCGGGGTCGAAGCGCAACCAGCCACGCGCGATGTGCAGCCGCCCGAACGGCCGCGAGTAGCCGTTGTGGCTGATGCTGAAGACGATCTGGCTGTGCACGGTGTCGTAGCGCCAGGTGTTCTCGGCCGCATGCGCCGCTGCCAGCGGCAACAGCATTGCCGCGAGGCTCCACAGCCAGCGGGTTGGACGCAGACGGAACATGCACCGAAGTCTGGCCGATCGACGGCCCGACTGCCAGCGCCGGGGGCTGAACGGTGGGTTTCCGTGGTTGATTCAATGAGGGAGCGGTTGATCTCGACCTCTGCTCCCTTTTGAGCTTGGGCTTTTGCTCGCCCGCTCCTGCACATACGCGCGGACGGTCACGTTCGCACCAAGGGCAAAACGTTCAGAACGTGCGCTGCACCGAGTAATCGGCCAGCGTGGCCAGTGCGTCGCGATGCGCCGAAGGCGGCAGGGTGGCGAGGGCCTCGCGCGCAGCGCGGGCGTGGCGCAGGGCGCGGTCGCGGGTGCGTTCCAGGGCGCCGGAGTCGCGGATCGAGGCGATGATGCGTTCCAGCGAGTCGAGTCCGCCGTGTTCGATCGCGTGGCGCAGCGACTGCGCCTGTTCCGGGCTCGCCTTTTCCAGCGCATAGATCAGCGGCAAAGTCGGCTTGCCCTCGGCGAGGTCGTCGCCGATGTTCTTGCCCAGGGTGCCGGCGTCGCTGGTGTAGTCGAGCAGGTCGTCGGCGATCTGGAACGCGTAGCCCAGCTCCATGCCGTAGTGGCGCAGCGCGGCCACCTGGTCCTCGGGCAGGCCGCCGAGGATGCCGCCCAGTTCGGTGGCGGCGGCGAACAGCACGGCGGTCTTGCGTTCGATCACGGCGAGATAGGCCGCTTCGCTGACGTCGGCGTTGCCGATGTTGAGCAGTTGCAGCACCTCGCCCTCGGCGATGGTGTTGGTGGTGTCGGCCAGTATGCGCATGATGCGCATGTCGTCCAGTTCCACCATCAGCTGGAACGAGCGCGAGTAGAGGAAGTCGCCGACCAGCACGCTGGCGGCGTTGCCCCACAGCGCGTTGGCGGTCTTGCGCCCGCGGCGCAGGTCGGACTCGTCGACCACGTCGTCGTGCAGCAGGGTGGAGGTGTGGATGAACTCGATGATCGCGGCGAGCTTGATGTGGTGCTCGCCGCGGTAGCCGGCGGCACCGGCGGCCAGCACGTGCAGCATCGGGCGCAGCCGCTTGCCGCCGGAGGCGATGATGTGGTCGGCGATCTGGTTGATCAGCACCACGTCGGACGACAGCCGGCGGCGGATCAGTGCGTCGACGCGCTGCATGTCGGCGGCGGCGAGGTCGCGCACCTGGGCGAAGTCGGCGGGGCGGTTGGCGTCGGCAGGCATCGAATTCATGGGTGCATCGCAGCGGCGTAAGGCGCGATTATAGGGTCTGCAGGAACTTGCGCCGCGACATGTCGCCGCAAACGGCGGCGCGGGACTCGCCCCTATAATGCGGGCCATGCCCGTCCCGATACCTCTTTCCCGGTGAGCAAACTCTCCAGCCTCGAACGACGCAGTGCGTTGACGCTGGCCTGCGTGATCAGCCTGCGCCTGTTCGGGCTGTTCCTGATCATGCCGGTGTTTTCGCTGTACGCGAAAGCGATGCCCGACGCGACCGGCTTCATGATCGGGCTGGCGCTGGGCGTCTACGGCATCGGCCAGGTGCTGCTGCAGATTCCGCTGGGGCTGCTGTCGGACCGGATCGGGCGCAAGCCGGCGATCACCATCGGCTTGATCCTGTTCGCCATCGGCGGACTGATCGCGGCCATGTCGCATACGCTGGCCGGCATCGTGGCTGGCCGCGCGGTGCAGGGCATGGGCGCCGTGGCCGGCGCCGGCATCGCGCTGGCGGCGGATCTCACCGCGGAGGAAAACCGCGGCAAGGCGATGGGCATCATCGGCGTGTCGATCGGGCTGGCGTTCCTGCTGGCGTTGATCCTGGGGCCGCCGCTGGAGGCGGTCGCCGGCTTGCCCGGGCTGTTCGCCGCCACCTCGATCCTGGCGCTGGTTTCGCTGGCGCTGTTGTGGCTGATCGTGCCCACGCCGGCGCGCGCCCAGGCGCCGGCGGCGGCGGGTTTCGGGGCCGTGCTGGCCATGCTGCGCGACGGCCGCATGCTGGTGTTGAACGGCTCGGTGTTCTTCCTGCACGCGCTGCTCACCGCCAGCTTCGTCGGCCTGCCGCTGCTGCTGGCGAACACCTTGCACCTGCCGGTGAACCGGCACTGGGAGCTGTACCTGCCGGTGATGACGGTCGCCGCGTTCGTGATGGGCGCGAGCCTGCACCACATGCGCGAGGTGGCGCAGAGCCTGCGCATCGTGACGGTCTGCGTGGTGGCGATCGGGCTGGCGCTGCTCGGCTTTGCGCTGTCCGGCAGCCACCTGGCCGCGTTCGGCGTGGCTGCGGCGGTGTTCTTCTCCGCCTTCAACCTGCTGGAGGCCGCGCTGCCCAGCCTGGTCTCGCGGCTGGCGCCGGGGCATCTGCGCGGCGCGGCGATGGGCGCGTATTCGACCAGCCAGTTCATCGGCGCCTTCGTCGGCGGCGCGCTCGGCGGCATTGCACTGGGGCGACTTGGCCCGGACGGCGTGTTTGCGTGTGCCGCGGCGTTCACCCTGTTGTGGTTGCCGCTGGTGATCGTCGGCTCGCGCCGGATCGGTCGCCAGGCCGCCGGCGAAGCCCAGCCGGCATAGGGCGGGCACTGCCCGCCGTTTGTCGGGACCGCGAAGGGCCGGCGGGCCGTGCCCGCGGTGCGCGATGGGCCTGCGCCAGGGTTTGCATTGGCCGATCGGCGGACCAATGATGGAGTCTCGGCGGCTTCGCTGCATCGAGTACTGCTCCGATGGCTCACGAAATCATCGCGCTGATGGCGCAGTACGGCGTGCTGCTGGTGTTCCTCAACGTGCTGGTGACCCAGTTGGGCGCGCCGCTGCCGGCCGTGCCCACGCTGGTGGTGGCCGGTTCGCTGGCGGCCGCCGGCGGGCCGCTGGCGCTGGCCGGCACGATGGCCGCGGTGGTGGCGGGCTGTCTGCTCGGCGATTCGTTCTGGTACGTCGCCGGCCGGCGCTACGGTGCCGGGGTGATGCGCCTGCTGTGCCGCATCTCGCTATCGCCGGACTCCTGCGTGCAACGCTCGGAACTGCGTTTCCAGCGCTGGCGCGGGCAGGTGTTGCTGGTCGCCAAGTTCGTGCCGGGGCTGTCGACCGTGGGGTCGTCGCTGGTGGGCGCGATGAGGCTGCGCTGGCCTCTGTTCGTGCTGTTCGACGGGCTGGGGTCGCTGCTGTGGGCCGCGCTGTGGACCGGGCTGGGCTACACCTTTGCCGCGAGCGTCGACCGCGTGCTGTCCGCTGTCGCCAGCGCCGGCACGCTGGCGATCCAGCTGCTGCTGGCGCTGCTGGTCCTGTACGTGCTGGCGCGCTGGTGGCAACGGCGCCGGCTGCTGCACACATTGCGGATGGCGCGCATCACGGTCGACGAGTTGCACCAGGCGATGCGTACCGAGCGCGCCCCGGTGGTGGTCGACGTGCGGCCCGAGGCCTCGCGCCAGCTCGACACCCGCGTCGTGCCCGGCGCGCTGCTGGTCGATGCGCAAGGCATCGATCGCACCGTCCACGACATCCCGCTCGACCGCGAGCTGGTGCTCTACTGCAACTGCCCGAACGAGGTATCCGCCGCGCGCGCGGCAAAGGTACTGATCGCCCAGGGTTACCGCCGGGTGCGGCCGCTGCTCGGCGGACTGGAGGCATGGGACGCCGCCGGCTACGGCGTCGAACGGCTGCCGGGCGCCGGTGATCCGGGCGACCCGCAGGTGGCGGGCACGACGCTGGCCTGAGGCGTCGCCCGCTGCGCACGGCGGCCCGGGGATGACCGGACCTTTTGGCATCCGGAGCTTGGCCGACCGGACCCTTGTTGATGGCGATGGCCCCACGTGCGAAAGACTTGATCCTGCTCAAGTGGCACTTGCCCCGTGGTGGCTCAATGGCATTCCCGCCACAGACAACGAGGTGTGCCATGAACGACCTGAGCCTGAGGGACAGCGTGCTTGAAGAACTGGACTTCGAGCCGAGCGTCGATGCGTCGAACATTGCGGTCATGGCCAAGGACGGCGTAGTGACGTTGACCGGGCATGTTTCGAGCTACACCCAGAAGATCGCCGCCGAACGCGCGGCCTGGCGCGTCAACGGAGTCAAGGCGATCGCCCAGAACATCCATGTCGAACTTCCGGGCGACAAGAAACTCAGCGACGACGACATCGCCAAGCGTGCCCTCGACATCCTGGCCTGGGATGACTTGACGCTTTCCGACCGCATCCACATCAAGGTCTCCGCTGGCTGGGTGACCCTGAGCGGCGAGGTGCCCTGGAATTACCAGCGGCAAGCGGCCGAGGCTGACGTGCGCAAGCTTTCCGGCGTGACGGGTGTCTCCAACAACATCATGGTTGTTCCGCGCGTGCAGGCGGGCGACGTGCGCAAGAACATCGTCGACGCGCTCAAGCGACATGCGGAAGTGGAGGCCGGGCGGATCAAGGTGGACGTCAATGCCGACGGTGCCGTGGCCATCGAGGGCCGCGTGGACGACTGGGAGGAACGCCAGGCCGTCGAACGGGCGGCCTGGTCGGCGCCTGGCGTGCGCACGGTGGAGAACCGGGTCCGCATCGTCTAGGCTTCGACCCCACAGGCTTCGACCCCATAAGCTTCGACCCCATAAGCTTCGACCCCAAGGGGGGGGCGCGTCGGCGCCCCCTTTTCTTGCTCAGTTCTTCAGGAATACCGGCAGATGGGCCTGGGTCAGCACGATGCTCGTGGACGTGCCCAGGCTTCGTTGTCCCAGCCGCCGGCATCCGCGCGCGCCCATCACGATCAGGTCCGCCCGGGTAGCGTTGGCATAAGCGAGCAACTGTTCGCCGGCCATCTCGTCGGTGCCGTCGATGGTTTCCACGGTACCCACGCGCACGCCGCGCGCGCACAGGTGCGAGAGCGCGTCGGTGTGCTGCGCCTGCGTCGACCCCGCGGCGGGTTGCGACAAGGACACCACCTGCGCCGATTGCAGCAAGGGCAGCGCGGCGTGCAGTGCGCGGCTGGATGTGGGGGAGCCGTCCCAGGCCACCATGACATGTACCGGGAGGCCCTGGGCGACGTTGGCGTGCGGCACCACGATGCAAGGGGTGCCGGAGAGCAGGACGTCGCAGATCACGCGTTCCTGCGGGTCGCCGGACGAGGCATTGCCCTGCAACACGATCAGGTCGTGCCAGTTGCCGGCCATGGCCAGGGCATCGGATGCCGGTCCCAAGGCAACTTGCCAGCGGGCGTCCGCCACCCCCCACCGTGCCGCCCATGCCGCGAAGTCGCGGCCGGCCAGCACCGCCTGCTGCAGTTCGTCGTGCACGTAGGCGGCCATTTCCGCGGCCAGCCGCGGAGGGGCGGGAATGGGCGTGCCGGGCGGCGTGACAAACAGGCCCGTCAGCGATGCCTGGATCGCAGCCGCCAGCTGCGCGGCATAGCGAACGTTGCCGTGCCAGGAAAAATAATCTGGGCTGTGGGCCAGGATGTCACGCACGGGAGCGCCCTTCTGTCAAACCGGATTCGTACGGGTGCAGCGTGCCGCACCCCGTGGGCGCGGTTTTGACCTGGATCACTCCGGCGCAGGGACGGGCGCACTCGCCGTCCAGTTGACCTGCATCACATGCCGTGTTTGCCGATCGCCTAGTGTCTTGGCGACGCGGCCCCACCGGGGTAGCGCCACGCCCTGGGGGCAGCCATGTACGACATCCTCGTCAACACCATCGACTTCGAGAGCTGGTCACGCGGCGCACAGTACGGCACGCGCCTGGCGGCGCTGATGCAGGCTTCGGTCACCGGTGCGTACGTCTATCCGTCGCCGCTCTACGCGTCGCCCAGTTTCGGCTCGCCGGAACTCGTCGAGGCGGTGCTGGAGACCGCCCGCGCTCTCGAGGCCAGCGCGCTGGCCGCCGAGCTCCCCTTCGTCAGCTGGGCCAATCGCATGGGCATCAAGCATGCTGCCTGGGTGGTGGGGCAGGGCAACCTGGTCGATGCGATGGCGCGGATCGCGTGCTGGCACGACCTGCTCGTGCGGGAGCACCACCCGGACCGCACCTGGGCGACGCCCTCGGATCTGGCTTCGGTGATCATGGCGGTGGGGCTGCCGTGCATCGTGGTGCCGCCGCGCGAACTGATCGGCAGGCTGAAACAGGGCAAGGTCTACGTGCCCGAAACCGCGGCGGCGGCGTTGGACGCGTTCTTCTCGCCGACCAACCTGGCAGCCCTGCGCGAGCTGGCGCTGGAAACCATCGCCAGCCATGTCGAGAACGACTTGCGCGAGTCGATGCTGGCGCGCGGCAGCGCAATGCCGGTGCGTCGCCGTGTGCTGGCGGCGATCGACGGGCAGGCGCAAAGCGAGTACCTGGTGCGGGTGGCGCGGCGCATCGCCGAGCGGCGCGGCGCCCGATGGGCCGCGGCCTTCGTGGATACCGGCAGCGTCGACCCCGCGCGTGCCGAGCGCGTGGAGGCGGCGATGCGGCTGGCGCGGCGACTGGGCGGCGAGGCGGTGCTGCTGCGTGGCCACAACGTAGCCGACGAGTTGCTGGCGCTGGCCGACCGCGACGGCGTGGGCCAGCTCATTCTCGGCCGTACCCGCGAACGATGGGTGGCACGCATTTTCGGCCGTTCCTTGACCCAGCAGCTGTTGCGTCGTGGCGCGCACCTGGAGCTGGCGATCATCGCCACTCCGGCCGAGCGTAGCCGCGCGCGCCGTGGCGTGCGCCTGCGCCGTACGCCGCAGGCGCGCGGCGAATACCTGTTCGCGGCGCTGGCCACGCTTTCGGCGCTGGGTCTGGCGGCGCTGGCCCGGCACTACCTGTCGGTGGCCAACCTGTCGCTGATCTTCCTCACCGCCGTGCTGGTGGTGGCGGCGCGCACGCGCATGGCGGTGGCGGTGTTCGCCGCCACGCTCTGTTTCCTCGGCTACAACTTCTTCTTCGCGCCGCCGCTGTATACGCTGGCAATCGCCAATGCCGACGACGTGCTGGCTGTGTGCCTGTTCTTCCTGGTGGCGCTGGTATGCAGCCGGCTGGCCACGCGGCTTGCCAGTCAGGTGGTCTCGCTGCGCGCGGCGCAGGCGCGCGGCCGGGTGCTGCTGGATCTGGGCCAGCGGCTGGCCACCAGCACCGATGCGGACGGCATCCGCGATGCCGGCGCGCGAGCGCTGGCGCGCGCGTTGGAGGTGCAGGCCGCGATCCTGGCACGCGACCCGGCGGGACAGTTGCAGGTCGCCGCCACAGCGCCGCAGCCGTTCGGGCTTTCCGTGCAGGACCTGGCCGCTGCGGACTGGTGCGAACGGCACGCCGAGTCGGCGGGGCGCTACACCGGCACGCTCAACGGCGCGGCTTGCTGGCTGCTGCCGCTGGGCGCGGAGGATCACCCACTGGGGGTGGCTGCGCTGCGCTTCGGCGAGGGCGAGCGAGAGCCCGATCCGGATCGCCGCAGCCTGGCGCTGGCGATGGCCCAGGACATCGGCCAGGCGCTGGAGCGTGCGCGGCTGTCCGATGAGCTGGAAGGCGCACGCGTGCAAGGCGAGACTGAGCGGTTGCGCAGCGCGCTGCTGTCGTCCGTCTCGCACGACCTGCGTTCGCCGCTGGCCTCGATGATCGGCGCGGCAGGCACCCTGTCCAGCTATGGCGACAAGCTGCCGCCGGCCGAGCGCCGCGACCTGCTGCAGGCGATCCTCGGCGAGGGCCAGCGGCTCGATCGCTACATCCAGAACCTGCTCGACATGACCCGCCTCGGCCACGGCACGCTCAAGCTCAAGCGCGACTGGAACGACAGCGCCGAGATCGTCGCGGCCGCCGTGACCCGGTTGCGCAAGCTGTTCCCCGAGTTGCGCGTGGAGACGCACCTGCCGGCTGAGACAGTGCTGCTGCATGTGCATCCGGCGCTGATCGAGCAGGCGTTGTTCAACGTCCTGGAAAATGCTGCGCGCTTCTCGCCGCCGGGCAAAGCGGTGCGCGTGGACGTGCGCAGCAGCGGCGATCGCCTGCTGATCGATGTCGCCGACCGCGGCCCGGGTATCCCGGAAGACGAGAGGGCGCGCATCTTCGACATGTTCTACTCGGTGTCGCGCGGCGACTGCGCGCCGCAGGGCAGCGGGATGGGCCTGGCCATCTGCCGCGGCATGATCGGGGCCCATGGCGGCAGCGTGGAGGCCTTGCCCGGTGACGGCATCGGCACCACCATCCGCATCAGTCTGCCCCTGCCGCCACCCCCTGCTGGTGACGAATGACGTCCTTCGCATGACTTCAGCTGCTCCACGCATCCTGGTGGTCGACGACGAGGCACAGATCCGCCGCTTCCTCGACATCGGCCTGCGCGCCGAAGGCTACGACGTGCTGCTGGCGGCCACGGGTGCCGAAGGATTGGCGCTGTTCGCGACGCAATCGCCGGATCTGGTCGTCCTGGACATCGGCTTGCCCGATATGGATGGCCACGCCGTGCTGGTGGAGTTGCGCCGCTGGAGCCAGCTTCCGGTGCTGATGTTGTCCGTGCGCGACGCCGAGCGCGAGAAAGTGCGCGCGCTCGACCAGGGCGCCAACGACTACGTGACCAAGCCGTTCGGCATCCAGGAGCTGATGGCGCGCTTGCGCGCCCTGCTGCGCAACCGGCCCGGCGATCCGGGCATGCCGCCGCGCTACGACGACGGCCGCCTCGGCATCGACCTGGCCCGCCGCGAAGTGAGCCTGGATGGCGTGCCGCTGGCACTGACGCGCAAGGAGTACGCCGTGCTCGAACTGCTGCTGCGCCATGTCGGGCGGGTGGTGACCCAGCAGCAACTGCTGCGTGAGCTCTGGGGACCGACCCATGTGCAGGACACCCACTACCTGCGAATTGTGCTCGGCAAGCTGCGGCAGAAGCTGGGCGACGACCCGGCCGCGCCGCGCTGGCTCAAGACCGAGCCGGGCGTGGGCTACCGTTTCCCGGCGGACTGAGCTGCCCGGCGCTTGGCGCCTACGCGGACAGCGGACGGAGCCGACTCGCCGTTAAGCTATTTCGCGGTCTGCGCTCGGCCCTTCCCGCAGTTATGATAGCCAGCCAGGTTCACCACTCCGGCTGCAACCCATCGCAGACTTGCCGCCGGCTCAACGAGGACACTCCTATGGCACGTGGCGTCAACAAAGTCATCCTGATCGGCAACCTGGGCTCGGACCCCGAGGTACGCAGCACCGGCAGCGGCACTACCGTATGCAGCTTCAGCCTGGCCACCTCCGAGTCGTGGACCGACAAGCAGAGCGGCGAAAAGCAGGAACGCACCGAGTGGCACCGCATCAAGATCTTCGGCCGCCTCGGCGAGATCGCCGGCGAGTACCTGAAAAAGGGCCGCCAAGTCTATATTGAAGGCTCCATCCGCACCGACAAGTTCACCGGCAAGGATGGCGTGGAAAAGTATTTCACCGACATCATCGCCAACGAGATGCAGATGCTCGGCAGCAATGAGGGCGGCGGCGGTGGCGGCGGCTACCAGCGCGAACGTCCGCAGGGCGGCCAGCGCCAGGGCGGCGGCAACTACGGCGGCCAGTCCCGCGGCAACGACGATCGCGGCTCCTCGCGCCCGTCCTCGCCGGCCCCGGCCGACAACGGCTTCACGGACGACGAGATTCCGTTCTAGCGAACGCCCGCCGAGGCGGTTGCCCCCGACAGCCCGCCCTCCGGCGGGCTGTTCTCGTCAGGGCCCGCCTTTTTCCTCGCTGCGCAGGCGCGCGACGGCCGACGCGGCATTCACCTGCAGCGTGCCGTCGGAAACCCGGCTGCTCTGCAGCAGCAGGTCATGCACCGAACGCGCGTCCAGTCCGGGCGCCATCGACAGCAGCAAGGCGGCGATGCCGCTCACGTGCGCGGCGGCCATGGACGACCCGGAGGTGAAGTCGTAGCCGCCGTCCGGCTGGGTGGTGAGGATGTCGTTGCCCGGGGCGCTCAGCACGCCGGGTGGCGCCCGCGACGCATTGCTGGTGCGCACGACGATGACGCCCGGCGCGCTGTCGGGAAAGCCGCCGACGTTTCCGTCCGGCGGCATCGCCGCGATCACGATGCGGCCCTGCTCCAGCAGCCGTGCAAGCAGTTCATTGAGCAGCGGGTCGGCCGGGCCACCCAGGCTCAGGTTGATGATGCGCGTATCGGTGTCGATGATCGCGGCCAGTGCCTTGGCCAGGGTGAAGGTGTTGCAGCGTGCGCCGGCGTGGGACGCCGGCGGATACCAGCACGCCTTGTAGACACTGAGGAAGGCCTTGGGTGCGATCCCCACGATGCCCTGCCGGTTGTTGGCGTCGGCGGCGATGATGCCGGCCACTTCGGTACCGTGGTTGTCGCGGTCGAACGCCGTGCGGTTCGCGTCGACCAGGTTGCGCGTGTCGCGGATGCGTCCGTGCAGGTCGGGATGCGCCAGGTCGGCACCCGTGTCGACGATCGCGACCTCGACCCCGGCGCCCTGGCTGAGGTTGTGCGCGAGCGCGGCATCGGTTTCGACAAAGCCGCGCTGCAGGCCGGCATAGGGATCGTTGTAGCGCGGCGCATCCCGCGGCGGCGGGTTGGCGTAGACGGAATAGTCCTGCAGCGGCTCGACAAGCCGCACCCGGGCGTCGGCGGCCAGGGCCTTGAGCAGGGCGTCGCGGGGCATGCCGGCCGGCGGCGTCAGCACGATGCAGTACAGGTCCAGCGCCTTGACCGGCCAGCCGGCCACCTCCTGCCATCCGTAGGTTTTCTTCAGCGCGGCGAGTGTCGACGCCGCCCGCTGGCCGATGCCGTAATTTCCCGACGAGACATAACCGAGCACACTGGAACCGGCATGCGTGGCGGGGGGCACCAGCGGGTTGGCGACGGCCAGCACGATATCGCGCCGGCTGTCCATGGAAGACACGCCGGCGACGGCTGGGCGCCCGGCGCGAACCGGGTCGTCGCCGGCTGGCGCGGGCCGCAAGTGTGCGCAGGCACTCAGCGCCATCGCGGCGGCGAGGGCGAGGATGCCGACCTTCATGGCGTGCTGGTGACGGGCTCGGCCAGGCGGATGCCGTGGGCGGCGCGCAGTTGCTGCAGCACGTGTTGCTCGGTCGAGGTGGAGTCCTGCGGCACGACCGTGTAGGCACCGACGTCGTTGGGGCCACCCACCACTTGCAAGCCGATGGCGTGCAGCAGTGCGTCCCAGTCGGCCAGTTTCATGCTGGCGTCGGGCACGACGCGGATCGAACCCGTGGGGGCGGGTTGGGCCGTTTCGCTGAGGGTGCGATAGCGTGGGAGGCTGCCTTCCGACCACAGCTTCATGCCCAGCACGCCGATGCCGAGCGCCTGGACCAGCACCGCGGCGACCAGGGCGCGAGTCAGCCAGCCGGCCGTCCGCGAACGGCCGGGGGCTTCCTGCGGCGCCGGCGCATCGAGGCGGCCCAGCAAGTGTTTCAGCCCCACGTTGGCGTCGAGAGGCACATCGGAGGGCAGCGACATCGCCAGCTGCAGCCGGCTCTGCCGCGCAAACTCGGCGCGACACTCCTCGCAGTGCACGAGGTGGCTCATCAGCGCCTGGCCCTGCTCGCGCGGGGCACTGCCCTGCAGCACCCAGGGCATGGCTTCCCAGGCCTGGGCGCAGTCCCGATCGGGATTCGTCTGGAATGTCATGGCACGTTCTCCTCGCGCATCGGCGAGTCTCCAGCCAGAGAGGGAAGGACGTTGCGCAGCTTCACGCGCGCATGGAACAGCCGCGCCTTCACCGTGCCGACCGGACATTGCATGATCGCGGCAACGTCATCCAGCGAGTGTCCCACGCCGTAGACCAGCTCGATCACCACTCGCTGATCCACCGAGAGGTGGACGAGGCCCTTGCCCAGCCAGTCGCGCAATTCGCGGTCCTCATCCGGGTTGTGGGCCGGAACGCGGCTTTCCGGCACGGCATCCTCGGCGACGGGTTCGTCGCCATGCTGGCGCAGTGCCTTCAACCCGCAGCGGTAGGCGATGCCCATGATCCAGGTCGAAACGCGCGAATCGCCGTGGAAGTTGCCTGCTTTCTGCCAGGCGATCCAGAAGCAGTCGTTGATGACCTCTTCGATGATGTCGGGACGCCGGGTCAGGCGGGACAGGAAGCGGCACAACCTGCCGTGGTAGCCGCGATACAGCACCGCCAGTGCGGCGCGGTCGCCCGTCGACATGCGCTGGAGCAGCATGCGGTCGGTGGCATCAGCGTCGGTATCAGCATCGTTCATGGCTTCGCCGGAGGTGGTCGGAACGCGGTCGGTCGGTGCATGCGTGCCGTTTCGGCCGCAAAAGGTTGCCGGTGCATCAGAACGATCGCGAGATCGTGGCCATCCAGGGCTGCGCTTTCACGTATCCGGTCGATTGCCACGATCCCAGGTCGGTCACGACACGATCGAGCTCCAGCCGCCATGGCCCGTTGACCCACATCAGGCCGATCTGGCCATAGCGGTAGAAGCCGTCGCGATCGTAGCTCCGGTAATGCCCATGACGGCGGTAGCGCGCCGGCGGGACGTGGGCGACACCGGCGCCCGCGGAGAGGAAGGCATGCTCCGTCAACGGCCAATGGAAATCGAGGTCGGCGGCAACACGCGTCCGCCGGTCGCCGGGGCCGATGAAGCGGCTGGCCGACAGGCCAAACGCCAGGGTGTCCCGGTACAGCCAGTGGACCCCGACTTCGCCGCGGTCATGGACGGACGAGCGGGTGCTCCCGGCGTAGCGGTAGTAGAGCAGACCGGCCTGCACCTGCCAGTCGGCGGAGAGCGACCAGTGGCGCGCTCCCTGGAGCAGGGTCTGGGCGATGCGCCCCGGCGAACGGGCTTCGGCACTCCCGGACAGGCCCACCGACCAGCCGGTCGACGAGGTCCACGAGGCGGCCGCCTGGACGACGGGCGTGGCCGGCGTGATCGCCAGCCCACGGTCGACCAGCTGCGAGCTGAGCGCGACCGTGCCGGTGGCCCCTGGCGCCGACTGGGCGTGCAGCAGCGCGGGATGGCAGGCGGCCACCGCCAGCGCAAGCCAGGCCAGCCCGGTGCGGGCGAGGTGCCCGCCGCGGCGGCCGAACCCGGTGCGGCATCGGTGCAACGCGATGCTTGCGTGTCGTGGGCAACCTGCGGCCATGGGATCTATCTGGTGTCCAGGTGCATCGCTGCCGTGCGGTGGACGTGCGCAGCGACGATGCGCAGCGTCGGAAAACCTGGCCGGGAGGCCATCGGGCCACATCGCTTCATTGTTCGACTGACCGGGCATGGCTGCCTTGCATGGCCTGCTCGCGCCACGAAAGGCGCGCGCCCGTTATAGCCGATCCGCACGGTGAAGAGAGGGCCCGTCGGCGGAGTCGGTCCTGAAGGCCCGCCCGCCCGGCAGCGCGGGCCCCGCGTGCCGGCGTCCGTGCACGTCTTCAGAATGCCGCGCTCGCGGAAATCGTGAACGCGCCGAGGTCCGCCGCACCGGTCTTCGGTGCCCCGGGCGGCGCGCCGAAGACGTTCGTGCGGGCCCCGTTGAACCGGCTGAAACGGAACCAGGTGGCGTAGATCCTGAAGTTGGCCAGCGAGCTGAAGGACTCCTTGCCGAATGGCACCCAGAACACGCTGACCAGGTTGCTGGTGCTGTCGGGGCTGCCGTAGGGCACATAGCGGGCGGGGTCGCGCGAGCCGGTGCTCACCATGTGGGACACGGCGATGCCGTAGCTTTGCCTGAAGGTGTAGATGGCGGTTGCGATCTGGTCGCGGGCGGAGCCCTGCGGCAAGGCGAGCAGACCCGGCACGACGGGACTGGGCGGCGTACTGCCGTAATCGCGCTTCTCGAAGATGTTCACGTAGCTGAGCTGCAGGATGTTCTGCCGGTTGCCCAGGTACTGGTAGCTCAGGTCGTAACCCAGGTCGGTCACGTCGTCGGCCAGCCCTTGCCGCGGCCGCTGGCGTCTGGTCGACAGACCCACTACGCCGGCCGAGACGAACTGGGTCTTGAACTCCTTCATGTAGGCGAAGCGGAAGTATCCCGTGTCGCTCAACTTGCCCGGATCGCCGCCGGTCGAATAGCCCAGGCGATCCTGCACCGAGGGCTGCATCGAGTTGTACGTGCCGACCTCGCCGTACCAGTTCGAGTCGAACAGTGCGTAGACCGTGGCGCCGATGACGCGGTTGGCCGGTGCCGCGGGGCTGGAAAGGTTGAGCAAGGTGCCGGTGACGCCCGGCGGGCCCAGGTTCGATGCCGCAGGAAGGACGGCCAGCGGGTCGTTGAAGCCGGGACTGTTGTTGACGCTCACGCCGAGGGTCAGGTCCTTGCCGATGAACTTGAGCGTCCTGGCGACGAAGCGCAGGTCGAGGTTGCGCAGCCGGGTGTTGTATTTGCCGTCGCCGACGTTGTCGGCCTCGATCTTGACGAAGCCGCCCACGTGGTCGGTGAGTCGTCCGGCCAGGTAGAGGTCCGCCTCGCTCAGCCGGGTCTGGCTGTCGCCGCGCAGCGGGTTGGTGTGCGCCAGCGTGACCTGCGCGGCCAGCGGCAGGGCGCCGCTGATGTTCGCCTCGGTATAGCCACCGAGCTTGAAGCGCATGCCGGCCGGCGTCAGCGCCGGTCCGTTGTCGCCGCCGCCGTACGCACTGGAGTGGCAGACCGCGCAGACGTAACCGGTCTGGCGCGCAAACGCGGGAACGGCCTGGGCAGCGCCGCTGGCGAGCAACAGCAGCAGCGCGAGGCCATACCACGGGTATCGGGTTCCGGATCGGCGAATCGCGGGTCGGTGCGGGAAAGGCAGCATGGGGTTTCCTTCGTCTTGAACGGATGCGGCAGCCGCTGAGCGGCCGTGAGCCCGTCGGCGATGCCGCCCGGCCGTGCCGGTGCGTCGCCGCAAGATGCGGGTAAGTGCCGCACGGGCCGCGAAAGGTTGTGCCGGCCCTTCGCGCGCTTCGACGCAACCTTCGGCCGGCCAGGCGGCACTCAGCCATGTAAGTCGCCATCCCATGATTTGCAGCCGGATCCGACCCATGGAAATCCAACGCGTCCCCTTGCTCAAGCATGGCGACCACCGCGGCATGCTCGTCGCGCTGGAACAGGGCGGCAACGTGCCTTTCGCGATCCGGCGCGTGTACTACATCTTCGCCACGAAGGACGGCGTGCACCGCGGTCGGCACGCGCACCGTCACCTCACCCAGCTGGCGGTGGCGGTGCGCGGTTCGGTGACCTTCCTGCTGGATGACGGCAGCGGCGCGGTCGAGGTCGTGCTCGATGATCCTGCCCAGGGCCTGCTGCTCGGCAACATGGTGTGGCGCGAGCTCTACGATTTCAGCGACGACTGCGTGCTGATGGTGCTGGCCGATCACCTGTTCGATCCGGACGATTACATCACCGACTACGCCGACTTCATGCGTGAGGTCAGCGGCACCATGCAACTGGCGGACATGACAGCATGCCAAGGCCGCTAGTCCTGGTCGGCGCCGGCGAGTTCGCGCAGATCGCCTGCGAGTACTTCGAACACGACAGCGACCACGACGTGGTGGCCTTCAGTGTCGAGCGCGACTACCTGGTGCAGCCGACGCTGGCGGGGCGTCCGGTGGTCGCCTTCGAAACACTCGAAGCGGATTACCCGCCGGCCGATGTGGACGTGTTCGTCGCCGTCCCGTCCAGCCAGCTCAACCGCTTGCGCACGCGCCTTTACCGGGAGGCGAAGCGTCGCGGGTACCGGCTTGCCACCTATGTCAGCACGCGTGCCTTCGTGTGGCGCAATGCCGAGGTGGGCGAGAACAGCTTCATCTTCGA
The DNA here is from genome assembly GCF_052978325.1 of Rhodanobacter sp. UC4443_H10. NCBI lineage: Bacteria > Pseudomonadati > Pseudomonadota > Gammaproteobacteria > Lysobacterales > Rhodanobacteraceae > Rhodanobacter > Rhodanobacter sp. UC4443_H10. The sequence continues at coordinate 3,550,251 of NZ_CM129668.1, forward strand.
GGGCAACGTGATCCAGCCGTTCGTGCGTGTCGGCAGCAATTGCATCCTGTGGAGCGGCAACCACGTAGGGCATCGCACGGTGGTGCGCGACAACGTGTTCATCGCCTCGCACGCGGTCATTTCCGGTTACTGCGAAATCGGCGAGAGCAGCTTCGTCGGGGTGAACACCACCTTCAACGACCACGTCAAGGTGGCACCTGACAACGTGATCGGCGCCGGCGCGCTGGTGACGCGCGATACCGAGCCGGGCCGGATCTACGTCGGCTCGCCTGCGCGCGCCGTGCCGGACAAGTCCAGCTTCGACGTGAAGCTCTGAATGCGCATGTTCGAGTGGAGCAAAAAGGGGCTGGTGTTCGAGACCGCGCGGCATGGCGTGGGCGGCTGGATGCGCCACTCGGCGCTCACGCCCACGCCGTATCGCCTCGACGAGGAGTGCATCCGCGTCTACGCGGGCTTTCGCGATGGTGACGGCGTCAGCCGCATCGGCTATGTCGACGTGCGGGCGGATGATCCGGCGACGATCGTGCGCGTCAGCGCCGAGCCGGTGCTCGACATCGGCCGGGGCGGCTGCTTCGACGACAACGGCATGATCCTCGGCGACGTGGTCGACGGACCGGGCGGCCTGCACCTGTTCTACGTCGGCTTCCAGCATGTGGCCAAGGCCAAGTTCCTGGCCTTCACCGGCCTGGCGCTGTCGACCGACGGCGGCGAACATTTTCGACGCGTGCAGGAAACGCCGATCCTCGATCGCGCGCCCGGTCGCAGCACCATCGGTGCGGTGCATTCGGCGCTCCACGAGGGTGGTCGCTGGCGGCTGTGGTACGCCGTGGGCGACGACTGGGAAATCATCGGCGGCCAGCCGTTTCCGCGCTACCACATCCGCTGTGCACAGACCGATGATCTGCGCGTCATGCCGCGCGAGGACCAGGTCTGCCTGCTGCCGCGCGGCAGCGAGTACCGGATCGGGCGGCCGCGCGTGTACCGCTTCGACGGCAAGTACGTCATGTACTTCACCCGCGGCAATCTCGGCGGCGAATACTTTCCCGGCATGGCGTGCAGCGACGATGGCGTCCACTGGGAGCGCCGCGACGAGTCGCTGGGCCTGACACTTTCCGCCAGCGGCTGGGATGCGCGAACCCTCTGCTACCCCGCGCTTGTCCGCCAGCGCGACAAGCTGCTGATGTTCTACAACGGCAACGACATGGGCGTGGACGGCTTCGGCGTGGCCGAAGCCCCCGCGTCGCACCTCGACGGTGGCGCCGATGCTCGCGGTTAGGCCTTACGCGGCTGCCGATGCCGGCGCCTGGGATGCCGTGGTCGAACACTCGCGCAACGGCAATCTGCTGCATCGGCGCGGCTACATGGATTACCACGCCGACCGCTTCATCGACGCCTCGCTGATGATCGAGCGCCGCGGAGAGGCCGCGGCGGTGTTTCCGGCGAGCAGGCTGGGCAACGTGGTGACCAGCCATGGCGGGCTCACCTATGCCGGCCTGATCAGCAGCCACGCCCTGCGCGCCGAATCGACGCTCGCCGTGTTCGAGCAGATGGCCGGCTGGTATCGCGCGCATGGCGTGCAGCGCATCGTCTACAAGGCGGTGCCGCACGTATTCCACGCGTATCCGGCGGAGGAGGATCTGTACGCCCTGCAGCGCATGGGTGCGCGCCTGGTGCGCCGCGACCTGTCGTCCGTCATCGCGCTGCAGGAGCCGTTCCGCTTCACCGAGCCGCGGCGCCGCGCGATCAGGAAGGCTGGGCGGGCAGGCATCGAGCTGCACGTGGACACCGATCCGACATCGTTCCACGCGCTGCTGTCGGACGTGCTGCGAAAGCATCAGGTGACGCCGACCCACAGCCTGGCGGAACTGCGCCTGCTGCAGGCGCGCTTTCCGCGCCGGATCGTGCTGCACGAGGCGCACAGGCAGGGTGTGCTGCTGGCCGGTGCCCTCGTCTACGATTTCGGCCGCGTGGTGCATACCCAGTACCTGGCCGCCTCCGAGGAGGGGCGGCAGCTCGATGCGCTCAGCTTCCTGCTCGCCGCGCTGATCGGCAGCACGTATGCGGGCCGGCAGTATTTCTCCTTCGGGGTATCCACCGAGCAGGCCGGGACGGTGCTCAACAGCGGGTTGGTCGCGCAGAAGGAATACTTCGGCGCGCGCGGGATCGCGCACGATTTCTACGAGTGGCCGCTGTGATGGGCTCCGTCGTGATGAAGAACGGACCGGCAGGCGCTGCCTCGGGCGACGTCCCGTTCCTGAACCTCGGTGAGGTCAATGCGCGGTACGCCGACGAGTTGAAGGCTGCGGCGGCGCGCGTCATCGATTCGGGCTGGTATGTGCTGGGCGACGAACTGAAGGCCTTCGAGCGGGAGTTCGCCGCCTGGTGCGGTGCACGCCATGCCGTGGGCACGGGCAACGGGCTGGATGCGCTGTCGCTGATCCTGCGCGGCTACAGGGAGCTCGGTGTCCTCGCCGAGGGCGACGAGGTCATCGTGCCGGGCAACACGTTCATCGCCAGCTTCCTGGCGATCAGCGAGAACCGCCTGGTGCCGGTGCCGGTGGAACCCGGCGCGGCGACATTCAACCTCGATCCGGCCTGCGTGGCGGCGGCGATCGGGCCGCGCACGCGCGCGATCATGGCGGTGCATCTGTATGGCCAGCTGGCCGACATGCCGGCGCTGCGGGCGCTGGCCCGGCGGCACGGCTTGCTGCTGATCGAGGACGCGGCACAGGCGCATGGCGCCGCACGTGACGGGCGCAAAGCCGGTGCGTTCGGCGACGCGGCCGCCTTCAGCTTCTTCCCGGCCAAGAATCTCGGCGCGCTGGGCGACGGCGGCGCGGTGGTGACCGACGACGACGCGCTGGCGCAGCGCATCGCGGCGCTGCGCAACTACGGCTCCGACGTGAAATACCACCATCTGTTCCAGGGTGTGAACTCGCGCCTGGACGAAATGCAGGCGGCGCTGCTGCGGGTAAAGCTGAGGTATCTCGATGCGGACCTGGCATGGCGTCGCCGGGTGGCGCGTCGCTATCGCGATGGCATCCGCCATCCGCAGATCCGGCTGCCGGACGTGGCCCGCGAGGAGCAGCACGCCTGGCATCTGTTCGTGGTGCGCTGCGCACGGCGCGATGCGCTGCAGCGGCATCTGCACGTCCACGGTATCCAGACCCAGGTGCACTATCCGGTGCCGGCGCATCGGCAGCCGGCGTATCCCGCGCTGCGGGATTGCCGCCTGCCGCGGACCGAACGACTGTGCGATGAGGTGCTGAGCCTGCCGCTGGGGCCGACCTTGCGCGATGGCGACGTGGAGCGGGTGATCGAGGCCTGCAACGCGTTCGGGCGTGGCGCATGAACATCGCCCGCACCGGTTTCTACACGAGCATCGCCACCGCCGCGCGGCTGCTTGCCGGGCTGGTGGCGATCAAGCTGGTGGCGTGGTTCGCCGGGCCCGAGGGCGTGGGCAAGCTCGGCCAGTTCATGAGCCTGATGTCGCTGCTGGCGGTGCTGGCCGGCGGCGGCATCAGCTCGGCCGTCGTCAAGTACGTCGCCGAGTACCGCGACGATCCGCAGCGGCTGTCGCGCCTGCTGTCCGCCGCGCTGTGGTACGCGTTCCTTGCCTCCTGCCTGATGGGCGGTCTTGCCCTGTTGCTGAGCCGGCAGCTCGCGCTGTGGCTGCTGGACGATGCGGGCTATGCCGGCCTGATCCGCGTGCTCGCCGTCGCGCAGCTCGGCATTGCGCTGCTCAACTACATTCTCGCGGTGGTCAACGGCTTCATGGACGTGCGCCGGCTGGCCTTCATCCAGGTGAGCGGATCGGTGATCGGCATCGTGATGATGGTCTGGCTGGCGCGCTGGCTGCATCTGTACGGCGCGCTGCTGGCGCTGGTGCTGAGCCAGGTGCTGTGGCTGGTCGTCGGCGTGCCGGCGTGGTGGCGCAGCTCGTACTTCCGCCGCGGCATGCTGCGGCTGCGCTACGACCGTGAAATGACCTTGCGGCTGGCGACGTTCTCGGTGATGACTCTCACTTCCGCGCTGCTGCCGCCGCTGGTCAACATCGCCATTCGGGACCACCTCGCGCTGCAGTTCGGCTGGAGCCAAGTCGGCTACTGGCAGGCGGTGGGCAAGGTGTCGGATGCCTATCTGCTGTTTCTCACCGCGGCGATCAATATCTACTACCTGCCCAAGCTGGCATCCACGCATGGGCGCGAGGCGCTGCTGGCCGAGCTGCGCACCGCCTGCCGCTACGTCCTGCCGGCGGTGGTGGTGCTGGCGGCCATGGTGTACCTGCTGCGCGAGTGGGTGACCTGGCTGCTGTTCACGCCGGATTTCGCCGCCGCCAACGCGCTGTATGGCCCGCAGCTGGTCGGCGACGTCATCAAGATCGCCTCCTTCGTCCTTTCCTACCTGATGTTGGCCAAGGCGATGACGAAACTGTTCGTCATCTCCGAATGCGTGTTCGCGGCCAGCTATCTCGCGCTGGTCTGGGTGCTGGCGGCGCGCTTCGGCGTGGTCGGGGCGATCTACGCGTTCGCGGCGAACTATGTGCTGTATCTGGTCTTCAACCTGCTGGTGGCCCGGCGTTACCTGGGAGGGCTGCGATGATGAGCGACGACGTGCCGCTGGTATCCGTGCTGATACCGGCGTTCAACCACGAGCGTTTCGTGCAGCGCTGCCTGGACAGCGTGCTGCAGGACCCGTATCCGGCCAAGGAGCTCATCGTCATCGACGACGGCTCCACCGATGGCACCGCCGAGCGGATCGCCGACTGGGTCGCGACGCACTGCATGGATATCCCGATCGAGTACGTGCGGCGGGAGAACCGCGGCATCGCGGCGACGCTGAACGAGCTGGCGGCGCGCGCGAGCGGCGAGTTCCTGCGCCCCGGCGCGAGCGATGACTACCTGCTGCCCGGCGGGCTCGATGCGCAGGTGCGCTACCTGCTGGCGCATCCGGACAAGGGCGCAGTGATCGGCGATTCGATCGTCGTCGACCAGGACGACAACAAGCTGCATGACAGCGGCATGGGCCTGCTGCACGGCGGCAGCAAGACGCTGTACCGGTCCGACGACGGCATCCGCCGCGCCATCATCAGCCACTGGGCGATCGGCGGGCCGGTGGCGCTGATGCGGCGGAGCGCGCTGGACACCGTCGACCGCTGGAGCGAGGGCCTGCGCATCGAGGACTGGGACATGTTCCTGCGCCTGGCGGCCCGCGATGCGCTCGGCTTCATCGACGTCGGCGTGTGCGCCTACCGCATCCACGGCACCAACCTGAGCCGGACGCGGCACACCGCCACACGGATCGGCAACCTCGCCGAGTCGCGCCAGGTCGCGCTGCGCCGGGCGTGCCTGTTCGACGAGCCGTACCGGACCCTGCTGCGGGCGCAGGCGCACTACATCGGCGCCAAGATCGCGTTCCTGCAGGGTCAGCCGTGGTCGCTGGCGCGGCATCTGCTCGCCTGGTCCTGGTTGCGGTTGCTGTCGAGGCTGCGGCCTTCATCCAGGCACCGCGGCGCGGAGGCGACATGAAACGGTTGCCGTGTCTGCCCTCGGCGTATCTCGCACTGCCGCTGCTGCTGGCGTGCGCGCTGACCCTGCTGACCTACGATCTTCCCGTCGACTACCTGTCGGGCCTGTTGCTGCTGGCGGTGGTCGCCGCGGCGATCCTGCTGTTCGATGTCCAGGCGGGGATCAGGATTCCGTCGCCCGCGCGGTTTCGCGCGCGCAGCTACGTCGGCACCCGCGATGCGTTCGTCGCGCTGGCCTTCGCGGGCGTCGTCGCGTTGTTCTGCGTGCTCGACCTGGCGCTGTTCCCGATACCGCTGTTCAACAATCCCTCGTCCTATGCCGCGATGGGGGACGGGCGCGAACATGTCCGGCACGTGTCGGACATCTGCTGGGTACTGCCGCCGATCGGGCTGCTGTGCGCCAGGAGCCGGTGGTTGCGCACCACGCTCGTCGCCATCGGTTTCCTGTTTCCGATCCTGGTGATCGACCGCAACCGGGTGTTCGCGACGGTGTTCTCGTTCGCGCTGGTGATCCTGCTGCGCCGGGACGAGGCCAGGCCCTTGCCGTGGAGGGCCGTCGGCCTGCTCGGCGTTGCCGGCGTCAGTGTCTTCTCGGTACTCGGCATGTTGCGGTCCGGGACGCTGGCTTACATCACCCTGCCGTTCAGCGCGATGTATCGCGCGGTGCCGGAAGGCGTCAAGTGGCTGCTGCTCTACGCCAGCGCCGGGCCGTACAACTTCAGCGCGATCCTGGCCAAGGGCTACGTCAACACCAGCTTCCTCACCCATCAGGTCGTTCCGCTGAGCGGGTCCGTCGCGACGGCCGGCACCGGCATTCCGCTGGACGCGCCGACCATCAACGTGGGCACGGAGTTCTTTCCGTTCCTGATGGCGTGGGGTCCGGTCGGCGCGGTGGCTGCCATCGTCGTGCTCTACGCGATGCTGCGCTGGAGCGTGCAGCGCCTGCGGGCCTCGGTATCGCTGTTCGCGCTGCTGATCTTCCTGCGCGTGTCCTACGTTTGCGTGATGGCGCCGTTCGCGCCGCAGGCCTACACCTGGACGAACGCCGGCTTCATCGGCCTGTGCCTGCTCATGCAGGCGTTCGCGGCCTGGCTGCCGAATCGGCGAGCGGCAGCGTCGGGCACCGCGCGAATCGCGTCTCCCCCTTCCACCCAGTGAGTGCCCAACCATGGAACAAGACGAAATCTATCTGATCGACCTCTGGCGGATCTTCACCCGCGGATGGATCTGGTTCGCGGGCGTGCTGATCCTGGTCCTGGTCTGCACCTATGTCTTCGCGCACACGGTGAAGCGCCAGTGGGAGGCGACTGCGTGGATCCAGATCGGGCAGGTCGGGCAAGTGCTGTCGGGCCAGGACCCCAAGGTGGAGCCACTGCTGCGCGTGATCGAACGGCTGGAACTGGTGCCGTTCGAGAACGAGGTCCTGCAAGGCGCCGGCTACGCGCGCGATTCGTCGGTGGCAAAGCTCTATCGCAGCAGCCTGAAGCTGGAGCCGCTGCCCTATGCCGGCCCGTTGATCCGCCTGCGGGTGCGCGCCTATTCCCGCGAGCAGGCCGCCGAGCTGGCCACGGCGACGGTGGCCCGGTTGGGTGCGATCCACCAGCGCCTGGAAGAGGTGCCGCTGAAGGCGGCGCGTGAGCGCCTGGCCCGCAACGAGGTCGAACTGCGGACCGCCGAGGCCGACCGGGACCGTTATCGGCAGGCGGCCGTGCCGGGCAGCAAGGACGCCCAGGGCCCGGTGCTCGCCAGCCTGCTGCTGGCGAACAAGAACGAGGAGATCCGCGGCTTGCGGCAAGTGAGGATGGATCTCATGGAACGCCTCGGCCCGACCTACACCTACCAGACCTCGATGGTGTGGCCGGTCTACGTGCCCGACAGGCAGGCGTTTCCGAATCCCGAGCTGACCTGGGGCATCGGCCTGCTGCTGGGTCTGTTCCTCGGCGCATGCGCGGCCGTGGCGAAGGCCGGCCGACGACGGATCGCCTGAACGTTTGCCGGTGCGTTCAACCAAAACGGCATCTGCATGCACTCACCGGTCAGGCCCGTGACGTGTCGCGGGCGACCCTGGCTGCACCCGAAGGTGTCGTGCTGAAGGAAAACCGGCGTCATGGCGGGACGGAGTTCGTTCGATATGCGTGGAGTGCACAAGCAGGAATCCGGGCACCGCGCCACGCCCGCCGGCAGCGTCCGCCGTCCCCCGCGGCGCGCGCCGCTGGACGAGGCGCAGCTGCTCGACACGCAGCGCGCGTTCGACAGCGTGGCCGCCGACTACGACGGGCCGCGCGGCAACAACGAACTGATCCAGCGCATGCGCACGACCTTGTGGGATGTCGTGCACAGCGAGGTGCAACCCGGCGCCCGCCTGCTCGACCTGGGCTGCGGCACCGGCATCGACGCACTCGAGTTCGCCCGGCGCGGCTTTCGCGTCGTCGCCACCGACTGGTCGCCGCTGATGGTCGAGCGCACGCGGGCGCGCGCGGCGGGTGCGGCCATGCAGTCGCGCGTCACCGTCGCCCACCTCGGCGTGCAGCAACTCGATCGGCTCGACGGCGAGTTCGACGGCATCTATTCCAACTTCGGCCCGCTGAACTGCGCGCCGGATCTCGCTGCCGTCGCCGCCGAATGCGCGCGCCTGCTGCGCCCGGGCGGCAGCCTCGTCTTCTCGGTGATGGGCCGGATCTGTCCGTGGGAGCTGGGCCACTACGCGTTGCGCGGCCGCTTTCGGCGGGCCGGCGTGCGCGCCGCGCGCGGCGCGACGGCGGTGGGCATGAACCACCACACGATCTGGACCTGCTACTACCTGCCGCGCGAGTTCTACCGCGCCTTCGCCGAGCACTTTTCGCTGGCGGGCTATCGCGCGCTGAGCCTGTTCATGCCGCCGCCCTACCTGGTGGATTGCTACCGTCGTCGGCGCCGCTGGTATGAACGGCTGGGCCGGCTTGACGACCGCCTCGGCGCGCTGCCGTTGCTGCGCGACATGGGCGACCATTTCCTGATCGTGATGCGGCGGCGCTGAGCGCATGGACTTCCTGCAGGCCGCGATGGACGTCAGCTTGTGCCGGGCCGTTTCGGTCACCGCGGAGGCCAGCTCGCGCGTGCCGCTGCCGATCCGCGCCGGACGGATCGGTTCCTCGCTGGCCGCGCGGGCGTACCGGATCGACCTGCGCGACCACCTGGTCTTTCCCGGGCTGATCAACGCGCACGATCATCTGCACGTCAACGCCGTGCCGCCGCTGCAAGCCCGCGCGCCGTTTCCCAACAGTTATGCGTGGATCGCCGCCTTCCGGACGCATTTCGGGGAGCCGGCGGTGATCGCCGCGCTGCAGGTGCCGAAGGCCTTGCGGCTGCGCCACGGCGCGCTGAAGAACCTGCTTGCCGGCACCACCTGCGTGGCGCATCACGACCCCTGGCATGCGGCGCTCGACGAGCCGGATTTCCCGGTTGCGGTGCTGCGCGACTACGGCTGGAGCTATGCGCTGGGCTGGCCCGATTACGGCCCGCCGATCCGGCAGAGTTTCGCCGCCACGCCCGCCGACCGGCCCTGGCTGATCCACCTGGCCGAAGGCACCGACGCGATCGCGCAGGCGGAACTGGCCCGGCTCGACGCGATGGGCTGCCTGGCGGCGAACAGCGTGCTGGTCCACGGGGTCGGCCTGAGCGAGCGGGACATCGATCGGGTGATTGAGCGCGGCGCGGCGGTGGTCTGGTGTCCGACCAGCAATCGCAACCTGCTCGGGCGCTCGCTGGACCCGCGGCGCCTGTGCGCGGCGGGCCGGCTTGCCCTGGGCAGCGACTCGCGGCTCAGCGGTGCCCGCGACCTGCTCGATGAAATGCGCGGCATCGCCGCGCGCGGCGAGCTGAGCCCGAGCCAGCTGCTCGGCCTGGCCACCAGCCAGGCCGCGCGCATCCTGCGGCTGTCTGCGGTCGGCAGCCTGGCGCCGGGCGCGCCGGCGGACCTGGTGATCGTCGAGGATCGCGGCGGCGACGAACGCTGTGGCCTGGTCGGCATCTCGCGCAGCGAGATCCGGGCAGTGGTGCGCCACGGCGTGCCGCGCATCGCCGATCCGGATTTCGCCGAATGGTTCGACGTCGCCGGCATGGACGCCGTACCGGTGACGCTGGACGGCAGACCGAAACTGCTGGCCAGGCCGCTGGCCGAAGCGGCGCTGGTGGCGCTCGAACCCGGCCTCGAACTGGTAGCCGCGCACCACGCGCGCGATCTCGTCATGGAGGCCGGCTAGCCATGCTGCCGCGTTTGCCGATGTTGATGCCGGCCGAGGCGTATGCCTTGTGGGCATCCAGTTATCCCGCCCGCGCCCACAACCCGGTGATGCAGGCGGAGGAGCGCGCCATGCTCGCGCTGATGCCGGACCTGCTGCAGGGAGCGGCCGTGCTCGATGTCGGCTGCGGCAGCGGACGCTACATGCTGCACGCGCTGCGACGTGGCGCGGCGCGCGTGATCGGCGTGGATCTGTCGGCGCCGATGCTCGCGCGCGCCGGCACCGAGCTGGCCCGGTGGCAGGCCGCCGCGGACATCGACCTGGTGCAAGGCAGCCTCGAAGCCCTGCCGATACCCGATGCGCGGGCCAACCTGACGCTCTGCGGCCTGGTCGTCGGCCATCTCGACAATCTGCAGCGATCGCTCGCCGAGCTGCGCCGGGTGACCCGGCCCGGCGGCACGCTGTTGTGCAGCGACGTGCATCCGATCGGGCATGCGCTGGGCTGGCTGCGCGATTTCAAGTCGGACGGCCGGCACTACGCCGTGCAGCACACGCAGCACCTGTACAGCCACTGGCACGCGGCCTGCGCCGCGCTCGGGCTGCGCATCGAACAGGTACTGGAACCGATGCTCGACCCGGCCGGCATCCCCGCCGATGCGCGCTTCGACCGCACCGCGCTGGAGGTTCCCGTGGCGCTGGTGTTCCGGCTGCGGCGCGAGCCATGACTTCCCCGAATTCGCAGGCTTCTGCCATGACCCATGCCTCACGCACCTTGCTGATCAATCCGACCATCACCTCGCGGCGCAGCGCGCGCTTTCCGCTGTCCCTGCTGCACCTGTCGGCGGCGCTGGAGCGCAGCGGCCACGACAGCCGGATCATCGACGGCAATGTCGACCGCGATTTCGTCAGCGACACCTTGCGCGCGATGGAACAGAACGCCTTCGACGCGGTCGGCGTCAGCGTCATGGGCGGCCCGCAACTGGCGCCGGCAATCGCCGTGTCCGGTGCGATCCGCGCACGCTTCCCGGCGGTGCCGATCATCTGGGGCGGCTATTTCCCCACGCTCAACCCCGACGCCGCGTTGGCTGCGCCCTACGTCGACTACGCGGTGCGCGGGCAGGCCGAGGAAACCCTGCCCGAGCTGATTGCCGCGCTGGACGGCAAGGCCGACGCGAAGCTGGCGACCATCGGCGGGCTGTCGTGGAAGCGCGGCGGCGCGGTCGTGCACAACCCGAATCGCCGTTTCACCCTGGCCGACCACGGCATGGTGCTGCCCTACGACAAGCTCGGCGACCCGCGGCGCTACCTGGCGCGCACCTACCTCGGCCGCCGCACCGTCGCGCACCAGGCGTCGATCGGTTGCCGGTTCCGCTGCACCTTCTGCGGCGTGGCCGCGATGTTCGGCGGCACCACCGTGTTGCCGGCGCCGCAGCAGCTCGAGCGCGACCTGGGCTATCTCAAGCATGAGCTGGGCGCGGATTCGGTGCAGTACTTCGACAACAATTTTTTCGACCGCGAGCGGGACATGCTGCCGCTGCTCGAAGTGATGGCCAGGTTCGAGATGCCCTGGTGGTGCTTCGCCCGCGCCGACGCGCTGCTCAACCTGTCGGAGGAGGCGTGGAGGCTGGTGCGCAAGAGCCGCTTGCGGATGGCGTACATCGGTGCGGAATCACCGAACGGCCAGATGCTCAAGGAGATCCGCAAGGGCACGCGGCCGGACCAGACCATGGCGGTGGTCGAGTTGTGCCGCCGGCACGGCGTGATCCCCGAGTTGTCCTTCATGGTCGCACCGCCGGAGAACACCGAGGAGGAGACCGAGCACACCTTCGAGTTCATCCGCGCATTGAAGCGGATCAATCCGCAGTCCGAGATCGTCATCTACGTCTACACGCCGCTGCCGGAGAACAGCCGGCACGAGCAGGACCGCGCGAGGCGGCCGGGCAAGCCGCTGCTGGACCTCCATGGCGCGCCGGTGGTGTTCCCGACGACGGCGGAGGAATGGGCGCAGCCGCGCTGGGTCGACTACACCTGCCACGCGGACGCGCCCTGGCTCGACGACCGGCTGCGCCGGCGCATCCGGGATTTCGTCACCGTGTTGCGCTGCCGCTTTCCTACCGTGCAGGACCTGCGCTCGCCGCCGTGGGCCAAGCGCAGCCTGAGCGCGATGGCGCTCTGGCGCTATCGCTACGGCAGGTACGATCGGCCGTGGGAACTGGAGCTGGCCAACCGCCTGGTGCGCCTGCGCATGCCGCAGGTGTCGGGCCTCTAGCGCGGTGCGCGCCGTGCACGTCGCGCAGCTCAATTTCCTGCCCGCGCCGGCGGGACTCGCGCCGGCCGAGGTGCTGGAACGGTGGCACTCGCTGGCGGACATCGCCGAGGCGGCCGCCAGCGCCGGCACCCGCGTGTCGGTGATCCAGGCGGCGGCGCGCGAGGAGCGGATCACGCGTGGCGGCATCGACTACCACTTCGTCGACATCCGCGGACTGGAAACGGCGACCAACCGGGGCCGCCGCTTCGCCAGCCTGCTCGGCGACATCCGGGCCGACGTGCTGCACGGGCACGGCCTGGGTTTTGCCGAGGACGCCTTCGCGATCGCGCAGTGCCTGCCGCAGCTGCCGATCATCCTGCAGGACCACGCCGACCGGGCCCCGCGCTGGTGGCGCCGCCGGCGCTGGCGGCGCTGGTATGCGGCCGCCACGGGGGTTGCCTTCACCGCGCGCGAGCAGGCGCAGGCGTTCGCCGTCGCCGGCATGTTCGGGCCGCGCATGCGGGTGTTCGCGATACCGGAATCCAGCAGCCGCTTCACGCCTGGCGACCGCGCCGCGGCCCGCGTCGAAACCGGCCTTCACGGCGAGCCCTGCGTGCTGTGGGTCGGCCACTTGAACCGCAACAAGGACCCGCTGACCGTGCTCGATGGCGTGGCGCGAGCGGCGATGCGCTTGCCCGGCCTGCAACTGTGGTGCGTGTTCGGCCATGCGCCGCTGCTGGAGGACGTGCGCCAGCGCATCGTTGGCGATCCGCGGCTCGCCGGCCGCGTGCATCTGCTGGGCAAGGTGACGCATGCGCAGGTCGAGCAGCTGATGCAGGCGGCCGACGTGTTCGTCTCGGGCAGCCATGCCGAAGGCAGCGGCTACGCCCTGCTGGAGGCGCTGGCCTGCGGCGTCGTGCCGGTGGTCACCGACATCCCGTCGTTCCGCGCGCTGACCGATGGCGGCCGCATCGGCAAGCTGTGGCCTTGCGGCGACGCGGCGGGGCTCGCCGCGGCCCTGCTCGACGTCGGGTCGAGCCGGATGCCGCCGGCACGGGTGCGCGCGCATTTCGACGCCGCGCTGTCGTTCGCCGCCGTGGGCCGGCAATGGGCCGAGGCGTACGCGCAAGTGCGCGAGGACCGGCGCCGGGGCGCGTCGTGAAACTCGCGCTGGTGGTGCCAGGCGGGGTGGATCGCGGCGGCGAGTTCCGCGTGATCCCCGCCTTGCTGGCGCTGATCGAACGACTGGCGTGCACGCATGAGGTGCATGTCTTCGCGCTGCAACAGGAAGCGGTGGCCGGTCGCTGGGAACTCGCCGGCGCCACCGTGCACAACATCGGCACCGGCTGGACGCGCCTGCGCGCGATCGCGGCGGTCCGCGCCGAGCATCGCCGCGCGCCGTTCGGCCTGGTCCACGCGATCTTCTCAGGCTCGTGCAGCCTGGTTGCCGTCGCCGCGGCGAAATGGCTGCGGCTGCCCAGCCTGGTGCATGTCGCCGGCGGCGAGCTGGTTGCGTTGCACGCGATCGGCTACGGCGGGCGCCGAAAGTGGAAGGGCAGGCTGCGCGAGGCGTGCGTGCTGCGCGCCGCCGATGTCGTCACCGCGGCCAGCGCGCCGATCATCGACGCATTGCGGGTGCTCGGCATCGAGGCGCAACGTGTGCCGCTCGGCGTCGACCTGCGAGCCTGGCCGCCGCTCGCGCCGCGTGCGCGCAGCGTCGGCCCGGCGCGGCTGATCCATGTGGCCAGCCTCAACCGGGTGAAGGATCAGCCGACCCTGCTGCGTGCCCTGGCCAAGCTGCGCGAGGACGGCCCGGCTTTCCGCATGGCCATCGTCGGCGTGGATACCTTGCGTGGCGAGACGCAGCGGCTGGCGCGCCAGCTCGGGCTGCAACACTGCGTGGATTTTCTCGGCTTCAAGACGCAACGCGAATTGCGTCCGTGGCTGGAAGCGGCCGACCTGCTGGTGATGTCGTCGCAGCATGAAGCCGGCCCGCTGGTGTTGCTGGAGGCCGCGGTGGCCGGCGTGCCGGCGGTGGGCACGGCGGTCGGACACTTCGTGGAGTGGTCGCCCGCGGCGGCGTGCAGCGTGCCTGTCGGTGACGCGGGCGCGCTGGCCGATGGCATCCGGCAGCTGCTTGCCGACGAACCACGGCGGCAGCGCATGGCCGCGGCCGCGCAGTGCCTGGCGCTGGCGGAGGACGCCGACTGCACCGCGCGCCTGTTCGAAGTGCTGTACCGGCGCGTCCGTGGACACGGATCACGCGGGCTTGCGTGCGAGGTAAAGGCGGAACCGTGAAGGCTCGCGGCGGCCGCGAAGTTTCGCCATGAGCGGGCGCATTGCCCAGCGCGGGCCGTACCACGGGCGATGCACCTCCCACCGGATCGACTGCGCATCCGCCAGACGGCGCAGCCGCTCGTCGGTGAGGTAGCCCAGGCTGGCGATGGCATCCGCCGCGATGCCGTGGCGGCGCAGGAACACCTCGCGACGCTCGGTGAGCATGCGCTGGCCGCTTTCATCGCGGGCGTACCACGGCGTGTCGGCGATGATCACCGTGCCGCCGACTTTCACGCAGCGCAGTGCTTCGCGCAGGCAGGCCTCGCCGTCTTCGGCGTAGTGGAACGAGGCGTTGAACACGGCCGTGTCGAACTGCGCGTCGGCGAACGGCAGGCGGCGCATCTCGGCCTGGAAGCGCGGGAACAGCGCCGGCAGCCGCGCCCGGTAGTGCCGGGCCGCGCCCAGCCCGTCGCGGTCATGGGCAAGCAGGTCGACCGCCACCGGCCGGTAGCCGGCCAGGGCCAGGCGATAGCTCATCCAGCCGTTGCCGGCGCCGAGATCGAGCACGCGATTGCCTTCCAGCAGATGCCGCACGATGTAGTCGTAGCTGCGCGCGCGCATCCGCCATTGGTCGCGATCCGTTCCGCCGGTGTCGCGGTAGGGCAGGGCGAGGTAGAACGCCTCGCTTTCGCTGCCACGGCCCTCCGCCATCCTGATCCGCTCGTAATCCGCGATGAAGCGTGCCAGGTGCGCGGCCGATTCCGGCGGCAGCGCACGGGCGATGCCGTTCTCGACGGCGATGACGAAGCCGCATGCCGGGCAAGCCAGCATGTCGATCGAGGTCCTGCAGCGGGGGCAGTGCAGGCGCAGCTCCGCCAGCGCCGCCGCGTCCGCGGCATGGCGGGCGGGCGAGGCGTCCATCGCTGGCTGCGTTCGCGGCATCGGCGGCTGCTACGGTGCGTGGAGCGGTGGTTCCAGCGCCGCGCGCACCGCGAACATGGTGTCCATCCGCGGCACCGGCCGGGTGAGCCAGGCGAGGATGCGCCGCCGCTGCGACAGGCCGGCCCAGGCCGGGCCCTGCTGCAGCCACAGCTGCGTGCGCACCATGTCGGCCCGTTCGCGGCTGGCTTCCGGCGTGGGCCTGATCCGTTGGCGGAGGCAGCGCGCGAGTTCGCCGAGGGAGCGCGACCACTCCATGCCGTGAAGCGCATGCAGCCACAGCTCCGAAGAGGAAACGCGGGTCAGCGTCTGGCGGCGCGAGACCATCCGCAACAGCGGATGGCAGTCGACGGCGAGTCGCGCAAGCGCATCTGGCGGAACCACATCGCCGTAGTAGCGCGCAGCCAGCAGCAGCGGCGGCAGCGCATACCAGGGCGCGTCGGCGTGCTCGTCCCACAGCACGTCCCAGTCGCGCGCGGACAGGCGCGCCGACAGCAGCGCGATGTCGTGCAGATGGAGCAGGCGCAGGCTGCGGTTGCAGAGATTGCCCGCGGCGTGCAGCAGCAGGTGGTTCATCAGCGCGCCGGGCGACGGGTAGGGGTTCAGCCCGGGTTGCGGCTGCGGCGGACGGATGCGCACGGTGATGTCGACCGCAGTGACCGGCAGCCGCTCCTGGATGCGCGTGTGCAGCTCGATGTTGACCGGCGTGTCGCGGTGCTCGCCCAGGCCGGCAAAGGGCGCGCCGGTCGCCGGCTTGAACACCCGGTGCTTCCACGCGGCGAACGACTCCACGTAGCCGAGTTCCTGCAGCAGCCCGATCGCCGGCGCGACATCGTCTTCGCGAACCAGCAGGTCGATGTCGGCCATCGGCCGCTCGCCGGCCGCGTAGATGCCCAGCGCGTGCAGGGCGCAACCCTTCAGCGCGACGATGGCGATGCCGCTGGCACGGGCGCCGACATCGATGCCCTGCAGCAGCGTCTCGATGCGCCGATGGCGATGCTCGACATGCGCGCGCTGCTCTGCCAGGAACGCCTGCCATGGCGGGTGCCGCCACGCGGAGAGACTGCACAGCAGTGGCGACACGCCGTGCACGGCAGCGGCGGCGGCGGCCAGCTGCCATTCGAGATCGCTCCACGGCGGCGTGGCGCCGCCGGGCCGCGCCAGCTCTGCGGCAAGCGTCTCGGTGGTGCGGCGCAGGCCGGCCCTAACGACGTTGAGCGGTGGCAGCATGGGGCAGCAGCCGGATGTCGATTCGCGGGGCCTGGGACGGCGAGGGCGTGGCGTCGTCGCAACGATGCGCCCGTTCGGACGCGACCAGCGCGTCCCATTTGGCGTCCAGTGCCGCGCTCGCCTGCCGGTGATGCTCCAGCGAGTCGATTGCCTTCAATTGCTGCAGCGTGACCTGCTCGTGCAGCAGGTCGCGTACGCTGCGGTAGAAATCCGAGTCGTAGGCGCCGTGGAACATCATGGCCAGGTCGCCGCTGTCCCGCCAATGCGTCTTGTCGCCAAGCTGGGCCTTGACCTTGTCGTAGAACCTGGTTCCCGGCAGCGGATAGGAGACGCTCACGCCGATGTCGTCGGGCGCGGCCTGTGCCACCAGCTCGCGGGTGGCCAGCAAGTCGTCCAGCTGCTCGCCCAGATAACCGAGCTGGATGAAGAAGCCCACGCGGATGCCACGCTGGCCCAGCCGCACCCGCGCCGCAATCAGGTCGGCGACCCGGGTGCCCTTGGACATGCTGTCCAGCACGCGTTGGCTGCCGCTTTCCGCGCCCAGCCACGCCTCCGCGCAGCCGGCCTGTTCAAGCGCGTCGGTCATGCGCTCGCTCATCAGGTCGGCACGGGTCTGGATGGTGAACGGAACCGATCCGCCGGCGGCGCGAAGGCGAGCCCCGAACTGCGCGACCCAGTCGACATGGAAGCCGAAGATGTCGTCCGCCATCCAGATGTGGTCGGGTTTGAACGCCTGCTTCAGGTGGATCATTTCCGCCGCCACGTCGTCGGCGCTGCGCTGCTTGTAGTGGTTGCCCCAGATCGGCTTGGCGCACCAGTTGCAGCGGAACGGGCAGCCGCGCGACGCGGCCATGTTGAGGCTGAAGTAGCCGTGCCGCTCGTGCCACAGGTTCCGGTAGCGTTCGACGTCCACCAGGTCCCAGGCGGGGTGGCCGATCAGCCGGGGATCCGGCGGCATCGCGCCCATGCGTCGCGCCTGGGTCGTGCCGTCCACCCGCGTCGCGATGCCGGCGACGCCGTCGAGCCAGGGGCGGTCGTCGATGGCCGGGTCGCGCGCCAGCCGCCCGGTCAGTTCGAGCAGCGCCGCAATCCCTTCGCCCATCAACACGGCGTCCGCGCCGGCGTCGAGAAACGGGTCCGGCTGGTCGGAGGCGTCGGAACCGGCGACGATCACGCGGGCCCCGCGCGCACGCGCCTGGGCGATCATCCGGCACGCCGCCTCGCGCATGCGGCCCAGGCACATCTTGGTCAGGTAATTGAAGTTGTCCTCGTAGAGAACCACGACGTCCGGTTGCGCGGCACGCACGGCGCCTTCGTAATCCTCGACGCCATCGGCGAGCATCGCGTCGAACAGCGTGACCTGGTGACCCATCTGCCGGAGGAGTGCGGCAATCTGGATCGTGGCGAGCGGGGGATAGGGCTTGCCGCGTTCCCATTGCTTGGGGTCGTACCTCAGGAAATAGGAGTGACCGACCTGGATCTTCAGCATCGCGAAAGGGCCTCGAACGTCGCCGCGGAATTCAGCATCGACGGCGGAGGAACCGGCCCCGTCGTCGATGCTGCCGGCAGGTGAGTGCCGCGGCGTGCGGCTTCGGTTGCCCTGCGGGGCGAAGCTGGTTGGCGTGCAACCTTTCCGCGGCGACTGCGCACTCAGCAGCAGACCACCGCCATCGGATTCGCCGCACCGTGCAACTCCCCCCGCGCCGGGCAACTCGTTCGATGGCGATGGCATCGACTTTCCATGGCGCTGATGCCGGCGCCGACCCGTTCGGCGAGCGATCGGTCGGTCGCCGTGTCGTGCGCCGGCGGATACTCGGCGGGCGTTTCTGTTTCGGCAGCGCCAGCGAGGCACTGCTGCATCTGGTCGAGGCCGCTTATGGCGGCCTGCCGCGGCACCGCGTGTCGATGGCGATACCCGAGTTCCGCATCGAGTTGCGCCTGTCGCCGCCGCGGGCTTCGCCGCCCGCGGGCGAGCCGCCGCCGGTGCAGATGCAGTCGGGCGCGGGGGTGATCTGCGGCGTGATGGACGCGTCGAACTACGTCGTGCTGGCGCCCGCGCAGCAGCGTGCCCTGGTGGCGGCATCCGTCGACATGCTGGAGCGGCCCTACCATCTTCGCTACGAACTCATCGAGTTCGCCGTTTTCACGTTGGCCACGCGCGGGCAGGGACTGGTTCCGCTGCACGGTGCCTGCGTGGGGTGGCAGGGCCGGGGCATTTTGCTGCTGGGAGCCAGCGGCTCGGGCAAGTCGACGCTGGCCCTGCAGGCCTTGCTGCAGGGTCTGGATTTTCTCGCCGAGGACGCGGTGTTCGTGGCGCCGCAAGACATGCTCGCCACCGGCGTGGCCAACTACCTGCACGTGCAGGCCGATGCACTGCGCTTCGTCGAGGACGCCGGCGCCCGGCGCTGGATCGGCGAGGCGCCGGTCATCTGCCGCCGCAGCGGGGTGCAGAAGTTCGAGGCCGACCTGCGGCTCGGGCCCGGCCGGCTCGCCACGGCTCCGCTGCAGCTGGTCGGTGCCGTGCTGGTTTGCGGCGAGCCTGCCGCCGACCGCGCCGCGGTGCTGCGTGCCGTGCCGGCGGCGGAGGTCGCCGCGCGATTGGCCGCCACCCAGCCGTATGCGTCCGGGCAGCCGGGCTGGGCCCGCTTCGAACAGAAGATGGCGGCGCTGGGCGTGCATGAGCTGCGCCGCACCGACCATCCGCGGGATGGCGTGGCGGCGTTGCGCCGATTGCTGGGCGACGGGTGACCGCCTTGCGCCACCGACCGCCGACGCGGCGGCGAGTAAGCTGGGGTTTCCCCGGGCTCACGTTCCACCTCCGGCAGACCACGAACCCCTCACGAGGACTACGACCATGAAGATGCATTTCGCGGGATCGATGGCAGTGGCCGCGCTGTTCGCGCTGGCTTCGGCGACGGCGACCGCCGCCGCGCTCGCCCCCGGCACCATCGCGCCGACCTTCACCGCCCAGGCCAGCCAGGCCGGCAAGCAGTTCACCTTCTCGCTGGCCGACGCGCTGAAGAAGGGGCCGGTGGTGGTGTATTTCTATCCCTCGGCCTATACCAGCGGCTGCGACCTCGAAGCGCACACGTTTGCGGTCAACCGGGACAAGTTCGATGCCGCCGGTGCGACCATCATCGGCGTGTCGGCCGACAGCATCGACCGGCTCGACGTGTTCTCGGCCGACCCGGACTACTGCGCCGGCAAGTTCCCGGTCGCGTCGGATGCCGAGGTCAAGGTCGCGCTTTCCTACGGCCTGGAGGCGATGAAGGCACGCCCGGGCATGAAGGACGTGCGTGGCATGGCCATCGACCACGCCTTCATCCCGCGCACGACCTTCGTCATCGCCGGCGACGGCAAGATCGTCGCCACGCTTTCCTCGGAGGCCGATCATCTGCGCCCCGACGAGCACGTGAAAGAGGCACTGGCCATCGTGCAGAAACTGCACGCTGGCAAGGCGCCGTAAGCGGAACCCCGGCGCGCAGGTAATGACGTGCGCGCCGACCTGACCGGGTGACGATGCAACCGTGTGCGTGCCGGAGGGCACTCACCGCCATCGCGGTCGCCCGCGGTGACGAGGCGCTGCCGTCGATCGTGACGGAGCGTCTCCGCACCGCGGCGCGCTCGCGGGCCATCCACCCGGATCAGCAGCGATGCCTGACGAACCCTCGGCGCCCGGCCGCACGCTCGACCTGCTGCGTTCGCTCGCCCGCACGCTCACGGCGGATGACGTCGCGGAGATCGTCGCCTATGTCGTGCTGTCGCTGGCGGCGGCACTGGCCGGCAGTCTCGCCGCGGTGCTGCTGGTGCCGCTGGTGCAGCCGGGGCATCCCCTGCAACTGGCGGGCGGCATGTTCGACGCCGGTGGTGGCGTCGAGAGGCGGGCCACCGCGTTTGCGGCGGCCACCGCGGTTTTCGCCGTGCTGCGCTGGCTGGTCGCGTGGCTCGGTGCGCGGCTGACCAGCCGTTATGGCGTGGCCCGGCGGCGTCTGGTGCACGCGCGGCTGGTGGATGCGCCGCTCGCCTCGCTGGCCGACTCGACCTCCGCCGAAATCGCGAACGTCCTGACCTACAACGTCGAGTTCCTCACCCAGGGCTTCGCCGCGCTGCTGCAGTTGCTGGTCGCCGGGGTCACCACGGTGGTCAGCCTGGCCTTCGCGTTCTGGGTGTCGCCGCCGCTGATGCTGGCGGCACCCCTGCTGGTCGGTTTCGCGCTGGTCGCGTCGCGCAGCTTCGGCCGCGAACAGTCGCAGGTCGGCCGTCGCTATGTCGCCGACATGACGCGGCTGTTCTGGCTGAGCGAGGATTTTCCGCGGCGCCTGCGCCACATCCGTTCGTTCGAGCGCGCGGATGCGGAGAAGGAGAGTTACGGCGCCATTTCCGCGGCGCTGGGCCATGGCTACCGGCGCCAGCTGGAGCTGGTGGCGGCCGGCCGGCTGGTGCTCGAACTGCTGGCGGCGGTCGTGATCGCCGCCGTCTTCGTGCTCGCCTGGCGCTGGCACGGCGTCGACCAGTCGTCGCTGATCGCGGTGTGCCTGCTGCTCGGGCGTCTGTTGCCCTACCTGGTATCGACGCGGCAGTGCTTCCAGCAATTGCGCTCGGCCGTGCCGGCCTTCGCGCTGTGGCAGCGCTACATGAACCTGGACGCGGTGCGTGCGCCGTCGGCGCCGTCGCCGGCCACGCCGTGGGGCCGGAGCGCGCTGCACGTCGAGCGGATGCAGCTGGCGCCGCCGCTTGCCGGCATCGACGTCCGTCAGCTGAGTCTGCGGCCGGGTGAACTGACCCTGGTCTGCGGCGACTCCGGCATCGGCAAGAGCAGTCTGGTCGACGTGCTGGCCGGCATGGGCATGCCCGGCGCTTTTGCCGCGCGCGTGGATGGACGCGCCATCGACTTCGGCGAATACCGGGAACTCGTGCGGCATGGCGCCTATGTCAGCCAGAGCGTGCGGCCGTGGCAGCACTCGGTGCGCGAATGCCTGCGCTGGGCCGCGCCCGAGGCCGATGACGCGGCGATGCAAGCCGCGCTGCGGGACGTCGGCCTCGGCCCGCGACTGGCCGCTTCGCCGCAAGGGCTGGACACCGCGCTGCACGACGCATCGAGCCGGCTCTCCGGCGGCGAACTGCAGCGGCTGCTGCTGGCCCAGGTGATCCTGCGCCAGCCCTTCCTGGCCGTGCTCGACGAGGCGACCAGCGCGCTCGATGCGGCGTCAGAAATCCACGTGCTTGCCGCCATGAAACGCCGGCTGCCGCAGACGATCCTCGTCGTGGTGTCGCACCGGGCCAGCGTGGCGGAGCTTGCCGACCAGCGCCTGGCCATCGACGCCGATCTCGTCGCGACGATCGCCGCCAGGGCCGATCCGTACGGCGCCGTGCCGCAAAAGCACGGCGGGCATGGGCGCACGCGGGACAGTCTGGTCTGAACTATCGACCGACGCTTTGCCATCGACCCACGCCCGCGGCGACCTTTCGTGATCAGTCCCAGCCGCTGATCTTCCTGCCGGCGCCGCCCTCGTAGTGGGCGAGCTGCGGGATCAACCGCGCGCGCCTAGGTTAGCTGCCAGAGGGAAAACTGTCCCTGACACCAGGGTTGCAACACCATTGTTGCACCATTGTTGCAGGGCAAAAGCTTCATGCGCTCGGGTTGATGGGAAGTCTCCTACGGAATTGTTAGGCACCACTTGCTTGAGGCCCAGGTAATGCGGGTGGCGCGGGTGGGAGCTGTATTCCGTCAAAGCGGAACAGGATTGGAAGGAACTCCGGGCCGTTGAACACCGTTATAGGGCGCGCCCAGTGCAGAGAAATAATGCGCTCACCAGTGTTTGGAACATCGGTAACCTTTGTCTCTCCAATAGCGGTATAGATAAACAGCCAATCGCCGGGCTGCACGCTTCCGTGGCCAAACCAAAGCATATTGTCACGGATTGGAATAGCAGAGCCGTTATGCCCTCTGATTCCTAGCATCAGTCCGTAGTCACCAAGGTTAACTTCTTGCAATACGCGGATTACGATGCGTTCAAGATTTGGAATTCCATGGTCATACACGCCAAAGAGTTGGAGTTCCTCAATAGTGAAAGTGCTCATTCCGGCGATGCCCCCCGCGCTGGAATTACAACGAAGAGCAGAAGTCCGGCCGCGAGCAGTCCGATCAAAACAGCCGCGTTGGTCAGATTATTTTTGAAGAGGTCGATGGCTACCCCAAGGAGCGCGGTACCGACGAATGTGCAGATACTTTTTGTGCGCGATGAGCTATGAGCTTGACTGAGCCTCTCTTTGAGTTGTGCAATTTCAATCCGCAATGATGTCATTGTCTCAGCGGTCGATCTGGCCTCTGCATTTCTTTCGGAAATCGTCTGGTGGGCAGCGGCAAGCTGATTGCTTGTATCCCTCATTGAGGCTGCCAAAAGTCTTGCGGCCACATCGCCTCCCAGGTTGCGGGAGTGAGTCGCGAGAAGTCCATCTATCGCATCTGGAACTGTTGCAACTTGCATTGGTGGTGCGATTGCTGTCGGAACAAGCGCAGATCCTTGACTCTGCGTTCCATCTACGCCTGTTGAAATTGCTTTGGGTATCTCGCTCATGCGGAATCTCTGTTGTGGTGCCTAACGTAGCTGTAGAAAAACCCCCTCGCAGCCTATCATCCGTCCAGCGCGCAAAAAAGCGGCAACCGAACGAAAAAAGGTGTCGGAACGAAAAAAGGTGTCGAAAAAAGGTGTCAGGGACAATTCACGGCCAGGGACAATTCATGGCCAGCTGCCAGAGGGAAGCTGTCCCCGACACCAAGGTTCCGCTCACGGCATCGCGAAACTGTTGTTGGCGCGATCGCTGTCAGGCAGCGCCAGCGCCGGGTCGAGCGTGGCTGATTTCAGCTTGCGTGTGCCGTCGACGTGGATCGTATAACTGCGGTGCTGCATCCAGGTTTCCCAGGGCACGCGCACGTCCTGCTTGCTGCCGTCGTCGTAGACGAGTCGCAGCGTGGCGGGCAGCACCAGTTGGTCGAGGTTGGCCACCGTGATGTCGACGCCCTTGTGGTAGTCGCCGTCGGTGTAGGCGGCGTTCTGCACGGCCATGTCGAACTGCCAGTTGTGCTCGTACCAGCCGCGCCAGAACCAGCCCAGGTCTTCGCCGGTGTCGCTTTCCATGAAGCGGAAGAAGTCGGACGGACTGGGGTGTTTGTAGGACCAGGTGGCGATGTAGCGACGGAAGGCGGGGTCGAAGCGTTCCGGGCCGATGATCTGCTCGCGCAGCAGCACCAGGCCGAAGGCGGCCTTGAAGTAGGTGATCGGGTGGCGGTATCTCTCCGGGATCGCATCGGCCAGGGCCATCGGCGGCGGCGCGTCGGGGTCCTTCAGGATGGCGGCGATCTGCTCGGCCGGGGTGCCCTTGCCGGGGGCGTATTCGCTGTCGCGCTTGGGCGCGTACTTGCCGCCGTCGAAGGCCTCGGCCTCGTACACGTCGACGAAGGTGTTGAAGCCTTCGTCCATCCACGCATCGCGCCGCTCGTTGCTGCCCACCACCATCGGGAACCAGGTGTGGCCGATTTCGTGCGCGATCAGCATGCGCAGGCCGGCGCCGGCGGCCTTCTTGTGGTCGAAGGTGATGCCCGGATATTCCATGCCGCCGGCGGTGCCGGCTTCGTTGATGGCGACGGGGTACGGATACGGGTAGTAGGTGCGCGAGAAGAACTCGACCGATTTCTTCAGGTTCTGCGTGGCCACGCCCCAGGCCTTGTCGCCGGCGCTTTCCACCGGGTAGGCCGACATCGCCAACGCGGTCTTGCCGTCGGGCAGGTTGATGCGCGCGGCGTCCCAGATGTACGCCCTGGACGCGCCGAAGGCCACGTCGCGGGTGTTCTTCATCGCGAAGTGCCAGGTCAGCGTGCCGCCGCGCTTCGGGCGGCTGGCCGGGTCGTCGACTTCGGCGGCGCTGCGGATCATCACGGTGGCGTCGCTGTGGCGGGCCTGGTCGAGGCGCTTGCGCTCGGTGGCGGTCAGCACGTCCTGCGGGTTGAGCAGTTCGCCCGAGCCGACCACCAGCATGTCCGAGGGCACGGTTACGCGATAGTCGAAGTCGCCGTATTCGAGGTAGAACTCGCTGTTGAGGTAGGGCTGGGTGTCCCAGCCGCGCAGGTCGTCGTAGACGGCCATGCGCGGATACCACTGCGCCATCTCGAAGATGTCGCCTTGCCTGTTCGCGTTGACGTCGGTGCGCCCGCCGAACTCGCCGGGCACGGTGTAATCCCAGGCGATGTGCAGCTTGAGCTGGCCGCCGTGGCCTTTCAGTGCGGTGGGCAGGGTGACCTGCATGCGGGTGTCGCTGACGACCCAGTGCGCCTTCTGCTTGCGGCCGCCGGCGTCTTCCACCTCGACCGAGCGGATGTGCTCGCCGCTGGTGAATTCGGTGGGGAACTTGCCGCCGCCGAACGCGCCGCGGGCGTCCTTGCGGTAGCGGTTCTGTTCGATCTGCAGCCACAGCACGTCCAGCGTGTCGGGGCTGTGGTTGGTGTAGCTGATCACTTCGCTGCCGCTGAGCTTGCGCGTCGACGGATCCAGCGTCGCCTCGATGCGGTAGTCGGCGCGGTTCTGCCAGAACGCCGGGCCGGGCTTGCCGCTGGCATCGCGCATGGCGTTGGCCGCTTGCGGATAGGTAAACGGGGCGAAGGTCTGCAGCGGGTCGTAGGCGGCAGGCGCGGCGGTGTCGGCGGCGAAGGCAGGCAGTGCCAGCAGGGCGGCGAGCGTCGCGGCGAGGGTGCAGGTGAATTTGTTCATGCGCTGCCTTGGGGAGGGGACGTGGTGTGTTCGCTGCGACGATGCAGCGCCAGCAGTTCGTGGCAGGCGCCCATCGTGTGGTAATCGGTCTTGCCGGCCGGGCTTTTCTCGTCGCTGATCTTGCGGTTGTCGGGGGTGAGGATGCGGTACCAGGCGCCATGCCGGTGATCCACGAAATGCTCCCACGCGTAGGTCCACAGGCGCCTGTACCAGTCGTCATAGACGGCCTCGCCGGTACGCGCGTGCAGCAGGGCGGCGGCGGCCAGCGACTCGGCCTGCACCCAGAAATATTTTTCGTCGTCGCAGATGCTGCCATCCGGCGCGAAGCCGTAGCAGATGCCACCGTGTTCGTCGTCCCAGGCGTGGGCCAGGGCGCGGTCGAACAGTTCCTTCGCGCGCGGCAGCAGCCAGTCCTGCGGCGTGCCGCGCGCAGCCAGCAGCGGCTCCATGATCAGCAGCAGCTTGGCCCATTCGGTCTGGTGGCCGGGCTGGAAGCCCCACGGCTTGAACAGGTTCTTCGGGTCGTCGCGGTTGAATTCGCGGTCGATGTTCCAGTGGCGATCGTAGTGTTCCCATACCAGGCCATCGGCCTTGGCGGCCTGGTCGCGGGTCATGCGGTCGGCGAGGGTGAACGCGCGGTCGAGGTAGCGCGGTTCGTGGGTGGCCTGGTACGCGGCGATCATCGCCTCGCACATGTGCATGTTGGCGTTCTGGCCGCGGTAGTTGCTGAAATGCCAGTCGGCATCGGCTTCGTCGCGATACAGCCGCGCGTCGGCCTCCCAGTAGCGCTGCTCGAGCAGATCCCAGGTCTCGTCCATCCAGCCGCGGGCCTCCTCGATGCCGGCCTTCAGCGCGGTGGCATAGGCCAGCAAGACGAAGGCGACGCCGTAGGCCTGGTTGGAACTGTCCTCCGGCCGGCCGTCGCGGATGGTCCAGTGGTAACCGCCGTTGGCGGGGTTGCGATGGACCTCGCGCAGGTAGCGCAGGCCGTGCCGCGTGGCCTCCAGGTATTCGGGGTTGCCGAAGGCCAGCCATGCCATCGCGTAGTTGAAGACGAAGCGCGTGCTGCTGACCAGGTGGCGATGACTGCGGTCGTAGATCGTGCCGTCGTCCTTGAAGTAGTGGAAGAAGCCGCCTTCCGGATCGATCGCGCGCGGATGGTAGAACGCCATCGTCTGCGCGATGTGGCTGCGCAGGAAGTCAGGCGAGCGGAAATCGGGTGCGGCAGTCATGCCTGCTTCTCCATGAAGTCGAGCACCTCGGCGCCACTGGGCATCGCGGCGAACGAGCCCTGGCGGGTGACCGTGAGCGCGCCGCAGGCGGCGGCGAAGCGCAGCATCGCGTGCAGGCGCGGCAACTGGCTCACCAGGTGGTCGAGCCGGTCGGACGTGGCATCGAGTTCGGCCAGGCGGCACAGCAGGCCGCCGACGAAGGCGTCGCCCGCGGCGGTGCTGTCGACCACCGTCACCGCGTAGCCTGGCAATTCCCCTTCGGCATCGGGATGGAACCAGCGCATGGGCCGCGCGCCGTCGGTGACCACCAGCAGCCGGGCGCGGCCGCGCCACAGGCGGTCCAGCGCTGCCTCCTCGCCATCCTGCGCGAGCCAGGCGAATTCCTCGGCCGAGAGTTTCACCACGTCGGCCAGGTGCAGCGCGGGCCACACCCGCGGCAGCGGATCGACGCCGGCCGGCCACAGTGCCGGGCGCAGGTTGAGATCCATGCTGACCAGCGCGCCGGCGCCGTGCGCGCGCTGCATGCCTTCACGGGTGGCGTCGGCAATGGCCGGCTCGGTCAGGCAGTTGGAGCACACGTGGAACACGGCCACGTCGTCGAACGCGCCGGCGCGGAAATCGACGGCACGGAATTGCAGGTCGGCGGTGCGCTCGCGGTGGAAGATGAAGCTGCGCTCGCCCGCCGCATCCAGCGTGACCAGCGCGAGTGCGGTGGGCGCGTCGGCCGTGCGCAGCACGTCCGCGGTGCCCACGCCGGCGCGTTGCAGGTCGGCCAGCAGGAAATCGCCGAAGCGGTCGGTGGACAGCATGCCGGCAAAGCGCGCGTTGCCGCCCAGGCGCGCCACCGCCACCGCCACGTTCGCCGGCGCGCCACCGGCGAACGGAACGAAGCTCGCGGCGAAACCGTGCGCGTCGAGGCCGCTGGCATGCAGGTCGATCAGCGCCTCGCCGAAGCAGAGGATCGGGCGGGGTGGAGCGAGCTCAGTCGACACTGCTGCGGATCTTCGAGCCGCTGACGCCGTAGAACACGATGTACAGGTAGCACAGCAGCGGCAGCACGAACGCGTGCTGCAGGCCGATGTGATCGGCCAGCACGCCCTGCAGTTGCGGAATGACCGCGCCGCCGACGATGGCCATGATCAGCAGGCTCGACGCCTTGCTGGTCATCGGCCCCAGCCGCTCGATGCCGAGCGCGAAGATGGTCGGGAACATGATCGAGTTGAACAGGCCGATCGCGATGATGCTGTACATCGCCGTGGTGCCGGTGCTCAGCATGGTGGTCAGCACCAGCAGCGCGTTGATCGCGGCGAACGCGGCCAGCAACTTGCGCGGCGAGATCCGGGCCATCAAGGCCGAGCCGACGAAGCGGCCGAGCATGGCGCCGCCCCAGTACCACGAGACGTACTTCGCCGCCTCCTGCTCGCTCATGTGGCCGATGTCGGGCATCGACAGGTAGTTGACCATGAAGCTGCCGATCGACACCTCGGCGCCGACGTAGAAGAAGATGCCCAGCACGCCGAACAGCACGTGCGGATGGCGCAGCACGTCGGCGAAGCCGTGGCGGGCGTGGTCGTCCTTGTCGGTGGACTCGGTCAGGGCCGGCAGCCGGAACATCCACACGAACAGCGCCAGCAGGAACAGCACCACCGCCAGCCCGATGTACGGGAACTGCACCGCCTGCGCCTGCTGGGTGTCGTAGAGCAGGCGTTGCGCCGGTTCCAGCGCGGCGAGTTCGTCCGGGCTCTTGACCACGTTGGAGAGGATCAGCAGGCCGCCGAACAGCGGCGCCAGCGTGGTGCCCAGCGAGTTCAGCGCCTGCGCCAGGGTCAGGCGGCTGGAGCTGGTCTTCTCCGGGCCGAGCAGGGCCACGTACGGATTGGCGGCCACCTGCAGCACGGTGATGCCGGTGGCCAGCACGAACAGCGCGCCGAGAAAGGCGGAGTAAAGATGCAGCGCCGCGGCCGGCCAGAAGCCCAGCGCGCCGATGCCGGCGATCGCCAGCCCGGCCACGATGCCCTTCTTGTAGCCGAGTGCCGCGACCATGCGCCCGGCCGGCATGCCCATCAGGAAATACGCGCCGAAAAAGGTGAACTGCACCAGGATCGCCTGGGCGTAGTTGAGCTGGAAGATCGACTTCAGGTGCGGGATCAGGATGTCGTTGAGGCAGGTCAGGAAGCCCCACATGAAGAAGATCGTGGTGAGCACGCCCAGCGCCAGCCAGCTGCTGGTGTAGGGCTCCCGGGGGGCGCCGTGATCCGGCGCGGAGCGGACGGGAAGGGGCGTAGCGGCATGGGCCATGGCGATTCCGGTGCAGGAGACAGTCGGGTGCGTGTCGCCCGACGGGCGGGCAACCGCGCCAATGTAACCGTTTCCACGCTCGCACCGGTCACGCGCTGCAACATGTCTTCGCGGGATGTTACTTTGCCCGCTTGCCCGCCTCCCCCGAGATTGCCATGACCCGTCGCACCACGCTGATGCTCGCCCTGCTGGCCTGTGCCGCCTGTTCCCCGCTGATGGCCGCGGGCGGCCACGCGGGCGATGTCGATCCGCGCATCGGCACCGGCGGCGACGGCCACACCTTCCCCGGCGCGACCGTGCCGTTCGGCATGATCCAGCTCTCGCCCGATACCGCGATGCCGGACTTCAAGCACGCCTACAAGTGGGCCGCCGGCTACCGGTACGACGACAGCAGCATCATGGGTTTCTCGCACACGCACTTCTCCGGCTCCGGCCATTCGGACCTGGGCGACGTGCTGGTGATGCCGATCGCCGGCGAGGTGAAACTCGAACCGGGCGATCCCGCCCAACCGGGCAGCGGCTACCGCTCGCGCTTCTCGCACGCCAGTGAGGTGGTGCAGGCCGGCTATTACGCGGTGACGCTGAGCGACTACGGCATCCGCGCCGAACTCACCGCCGGGCGCCGCGTGGGCTGGCACCGCTACACCTTCCCGAAGGACAAGCCGGCACACCTGCTGCTCGACCTGCGCCCGAGCATCTACGACTACCCCGGCAAGGTGCTGTGGTCGAAGCTGCAGGTGGCCGACGACGGCACCGTCAGCGGCTGCCGCACCACCCGCGGCTGGGCGCCGGGACGTGAGCTGTGCTTCGCCCTGCGCTTCAACCAGCCGATGACCTCGCGCACGCTGTATGACCGCGAGAACGACATCCTCTACAAGGGCTTCAAGGGCCCCGGCAACCAGCCGCTCGATCACGACGCGCAGAACGGCCGCGCGCTGGTCGGCGTGTTCGACTTCGGTGCGCTGAAGCAGCCGCTGGAGGTGAAGGTGGCGATCTCGCCGGTCAGCGCCGCCAACGCGGTGGCCAACCTCGATGCCGACGGCAAGGGCTGGGATTTCGACGCCCGCCGCGCGCAGGCGAAGGCCGCGTGGGACCGGGCGCTGGCGGTGGTCGACGTCGACGCGCCGGCGACCGTGCGCAGGCAGTTCTACACCGCGCTGTACCACGCCATGCTTTCGCCCACGCTGAGCATGGACGTCAACGGCGAATATCGCGGTCCCGACCACGCCGTGCACAAGGCGGACGGCTACGAGTTCTACTCGACCTGGTCGCTGTGGGACGTCTACCGCGCGCAGCAGCCGCTGATGGTGCTGCTCAATCCCGAACGCAGCACCGACTTCATCCGCTCGCTGATCGCCGCGCGCGAGGCCAGCCCGTTCGGCATCCTGCCGGTGTGGGCCTACCAGGGCCTGGAGACCTGGTGCATGATCGGCTACCACGCCGTGCCGGTGATCGCCGATGCCTACATCAAGGGCGTGCGCGGCTTCGATGCCGACAAGGCGTTGCAGGCCATGGTCGCCAGCGCCACCTACGCGCCCTACGGAGATCTCGCCGACTACATGAAGCTCGGCTACGTGCCGATCGACAAGGAGCCCGAGGGCGCTTCCAAGACGCTCGAATACGCCTACGACGACTGGTCGCTGGCGCAGATGGCGAAGGCGATGGGCAAGACCGACCTTGCCGCCACCTTCGGCAAGCGCGCCGGCAACTGGAAGAACGCGTGGAACCCTCAGACCGGCTTCATGCGCGCGCGGCTCGCCGACGGCAAGTTCCGCGAACCGTTCGATCCCACGGCCGCCGGCTACGGCAGCGACTTCACCGAAGGCAACGCCTGGCAGTATTCGTGGTATGTGCCGCAGGACGTGCCGGGCCTGATCGAGGCGATGGGCGGCGCCGCGAAGTTCGTGGCGAAACTGGACGCGTTGTTCGACGCGAAGGTCGACCCGGCGCACTTCAAGCACGTCGAGGACATCACCGGCCTGATCGGCTGGTATGCCCACGGCAACGAGCCCAGCCACCACATCGCCTATCTGTACGACTACGCCGGCGCGCCGTGGAAGACGCAGGAGCGCCTGAAGCAGATCATGGACAGCCAGTACGCCGCGCGCCCGGACGGGCTCTCCGGCAACGACGACCTGGGCCAGATGTCGGCCTGGTACGTGTTCACCGCGCTGGGCTTCTACCCGGTGACGCCGGCCAGCGACGTCTACGCGATCGGACGGCCATTCGTCGGGCGCGCCACGCTGCACCTGACCGACGGCAAGGGCTTCACCGTCAGCGCGGCGCCGCTGGATGACGCGCACCCTTACGTCGGTGAGGTCACGCTCAACGGCAAGCCGCTGGCCGCACCTTTCCTGCATCACGCGCAGATCCTCGCCGGTGGCGAGCTGCACTTCCGCATGCAGGCCACGCCCGACCGCCACCGGGGCGTGGGCGCCCCGCCGCAGGGATGATGATTCGCCGGGTCGTGCCAGAATGGAGCGGTCGTTGATGCCGGCGGTCGCGGAGGGCTGGATCGAATGAATTTCCGCATCTTCATGAGTTGGCGGGTCGCCGGACTGCTGTCGGCCATGCTGATCATCGTCGGCCTGCCGTACCTGGTGACGCGGCTGAATACGCGCGACACCCTGCTGGCGAACAGCTGGGTCACCCACTCCACCGAGGTGCGTTCGGTCGCCTATCGCGTCGCCTACCTGATCCGCAGCAGCGAGGCGGCGACCTACCGCATGCTGGTCGGCGACGTCGGCGCCGAAACGCGCGCCGAGGCCGAGAGCGCCGCGGCGCAGGTGCCGCAACTGCTGCAGCGACTGCGCGCGATGACCAGCGACAACCCGGCCCAGCAGGCCTTGATCGGCGCGCTGGAAAACAGCGTCACCGGCCGCCTCACCCTGATGACTCGTGCGCGCGAACTGCAGCGGCGCGGTGACGTGGGCCGCGCCGGGCAAGCCATGGGCGAGGCCGCCGAGCTGTTTCCGTTCGCCGCCAAGATCGACGACATCGTCGCCAACGAGAACCAGTTGCTGGAAGCGCGCCAGCAGGCCGCCGAGCATCGGGAGTTCAACGGCCAGCTGGTGCAGGGCATCACCGCGCTGGCGCAGCTGGTGCTGCTGGCGATCATCGTGATCGCCTCGGAACGGCAGATTCGCCAGCGGCGCCGGGCCGAGACGCGCGAGGGCCGCGCGGTGCTGCGCTCGCGGCTGATCCTGCAATCCGTGCGCGAGCCGATCGCGCTGTTCGACGCGAACCTCAACAGCCTGCTGCTGAACAATGCCTTCGGCGACCTCTACGGCGAGGACCCGCAGCAACCGTCGCGCACGCTCGTCGAGATCGGCGGCGGCGTGTGGAACGACAGTGCCCTGCTGCAGCGCTTCCGCGACGTGTTGCTGAGCGACCGCGAGCTGTGGGACTACGACCTGGTGCAGCGCACCGCCGACGGCGAGCAGCGCCACATCGTGGTCAACGCGCGCCGGCTGCAGCAGGATCTCACCGACGAACCGGCGCTGCTGCTCACGGTCAGCGACGTCACCGTGCGCGCGCTGACCGAGGAGAAGGTGATCGAGCTCAATCGCCAGCTCGAGGGCAAGATCAACCAGATCTCCGACATCAACCGCGAGCTGGAGGCGTTCAGCTACTCCGTCTCGCATGACCTGCGCGCGCCGCTGCGCCACGTGGCGGGCTTCGTGCGCAAGCTGGAGCACCACCTGGCCGGCCAGCTCGACGACAAGGCCAGCCACTACATCGGCGTGATCGACAGCGCGGCCCAGCGCATGGCGCTGCTGATCGACGACCTGCTGGTGTTCTCGCGCCTGGGCCGCGGCCCGCTGCGGTTGCAGGCGGTGGACATGCAGTCGCTGGTGGAGGAGGCACGGGCACTGGCCGAATCCTCGGCGGAGGGCCGGCGCATCGTGTGGACGATCGGGCCCTTGCCGATGGTCATCGGCGACGCCAACATGTTGCGCACGGTGTGGCAGAACCTGCTCGGCAACGCGGTGAAATACACCGGGCGCCGTGAGGTGGCGCGCATCGAGGTCAGCGCCGGGCGCAGCAGCCGCGGCGATTACGAGTTCGAAGTGGCCGACAACGGCGCCGGCTTCGACATGCAGTACGCGGACAAGCTGTTCGGCGTGTTCCAGCGCCTGCACCGCGCCTCGGATTTCCCGGGCAACGGCATCGGCCTGGCCAACGTGCGGCGCATCATCACGCGCCACGGCGGCAAGGTCTGGGCCGAGGCCGTACCGGACCAGGGCGCCACGTTCCACTTCTCGCTGCCGGCCATCGACGTGGCCGGGGCGCAAAACGGAGAGTCAGCGGCATGAACAAGAAAGAACTGCGCACCGTGCTGCTGGTCGAGGACAGCCTGGCGGACGCCGAGATGGCGATGGACGCGCTGGCCGAAGCCCACCTGGCCAATCCGGTGGTGCACGTCGAGGATGGCGTGGAATGCCTCGACTACCTGCATTGCACCGGCGCCTGGGCCGGGCGCGATCCGGGCGACCCGGCGGTGGTGCTGCTGGACATCAAGATGCCGCGCATGGACGGACTGGAAGTGCTCACCCGCATGCGCCACGACGAGCACCTGCGGCGCGTACCGGTGGTGATCCTGTCCTCCTCGCGCGAGGAGAGCGACCTGGCGCGCAGTTGGGACCTCGGCGCCAACGCCTACGTGATCAAGCCGGTGGACGTGGACCAGTTCTTCGAGGCCGTGCGCACGCTGGGCCGGTTCTGGGCAGTGCTGAACGAGGCGCCCGAGGCGAATTGACGCATGAACAGACGCGCCCGGGCGGTCGCCCGCGGTGTAGACAACGATGGCCGCACGGCCAGTGACGGAGAACCCCATGCCCAACCGGCAGATCAAGTCGATGCCGACGATACGGGTGCTGCAAGTGGAGGACAGCGAGCTCGACGCCGAGCTGGTGCTGGCCGAGCTGGACGCCGATGGCATCCCGCACGAGGCGCGGCTGGTCGACGATGAAGCCGGCTACCTGGCCGCGCTGGACGAGTTCGCCCCGCATATCGTGCTGTCCGACCTGAGCGTGCCGGGTTTCTCCGGGCAGCGCGCGCTGGAGCTGCTGCGCGAGCGCGACGAGGACCTGCCCTTCATCTTCGTTTCCGCGACGCTGGGCGAGGATGCCGCCATCGAGGCACTGCGCAACGGCGCGACCGACTACATCCTCAAGCAGAACCCCGTGCGCCTGGCCAGTGCGGTGCGTCGGGCGCTGGTCGAGGCGGATGCGCGCAAGGCCAACCGCCGCGCCGAGGCCGACCTGATCCGCGCGCAGCGTTTCGAGAGCCTGGCGATGCTCGCCGGCGGCCTCAGCCACGACCTGCGCAACCTGCTGCAGCCGCTGTTGCTGGCCGGTGACAGCCTGCGCGACTACCAGGACGACCCGCGCCTGATGCGGCTGGGCAACCTGGTGCGCGATTGCGGCAAGCGCGGGCTGGAGATGGTGCACTCGATGCTTTCCTTCGCCCGCGGCGCCCGCCGCGCCGAGCGCGTGCGCGTGGGCACCCTGATGAGCGCGTTCGGCCTGCTGATGCAGGGCAGCGTGCCCCGTTCGGTGGTGATGGACCTGGCCATCGACGACCCCGAGCTGGCCTTCGAGGGCAACCACACCGAGCTGCAGCAATGCCTGCTCAACCTCTGCCTCAACGCGATCCAGGCGATGCCCGACGGCGGCAACCTGCGCATCGAGACCAGCCAGCAGCGGCTGGCCGACGACTTTTTCCTGCCCGAGGAGGTGCCGCACACCGGTTGCTACCTGCGCATCAGTGTGATCGACTCCGGGCCAGGCATGGACCAGGCCGTGCTGGAGCACCTGTTCGAACCGTTCTTCACCACCAAGGACGCCGGCACCGGCCTGGGCCTGATCTCGTGCAAGCGCATCGTGGCCAGCCACGGCGGCGTGATGCGGGTGGACAGCAAACCCGGCAGCGGCACCCGTTTCGACCTCTACATCCCGCTGGACGAAATGGAAGCCGACGCCGAGGCGATGGACGACATGCAGAGCCTTGAAGGCGCCGCCGAACGCGTGCTGGTGGTGGTGGAGGAGGCCGGCCAGCTGTCGCTGCTGTCCGATACGCTCGATGCCTACGGCTACCAGGCGCACGCCAGCCAGAGCGGCACCGCCGCGCTGCAGTGGATCGAGGCCGGCGGCCTGCCCGACCTGGTGCTGCTCGACGCCGACATGAACCTGTTCACCGGCGTGCGCACGCTGGCCGCGCTGGTCGAACAGGGTTACCAGGGCGGCGTCGTGCTGCTCGCCCGCCCGGACGCGCCACCGGACCCGCAGGAACTGCCCCCGCTGGACAACCTGCAAATCGTGGACAAGCCGGTCAGCACCGCGGCCCTCCTGCGCGCGCTGCGCAAGGGATTGGAGGGCGACGACTCCGCGTAGCCCAGGCACGGCGCGCCGCTTTGCGGTCCGCGTGGCCGGAACCGGCGGTTGCCGCCCTGCGCGGCGGTCGCGGGGCATTCCCCGTGCGAACGCCTTCCCTCGTTGCGCGGCGGAAAGCCGTCGCGCGCGGGTAGGCGTCGGGTTGCGCCTTCAGTCGATGCCGAGCTTCTTCAGCTTGTAGCGCAGGGCGCGGAAGGTGATGCCGAGTTTGCGGGCGGCGGCGGTCTTGTTGTAGCGCGATTCTTCCAGCGCCTTGACGATGGCGGTGCGCTCGATGTTGCTGATGTAGTCGTCCAGCCCGCCATCGGCGCTGGGTGCCGCGGCGGCGGCAGCGGCCGGAGCGCCGGCGGTGGCGGCGACCTCCGTCGGCGCCGGGCGCGCGCCGCGCTGGGGCAGCATCAGGTCGGAGGCCTCGATGCTGGCGCCGTCGCTCATCGCCATGGCGCGTTCGAGGATGTTCTCCAGCTCGCGCACGTTGCCGGGGAAGTCGTAGGCTTCCAGCGCGTCGAGCGCGGCCGGCGTCAGCCGCCCGACCTCCTGGCCGCTCTTGCCGGCCAGCGACTTGAGGATGAACGCGGCCAGCTGCGGCACGTCGCCGCGGCGTTCGCGCAGCGGCGGCACGCGCAGCTCGATCACGTTGATGCGGTAGAACAGGTCCTGGCGGAACTGGCCCTGCTCGACCAGTTGGCCGAGGTTCTTGTGGGTGGCCGAGAGGATGCGCACGTCCACCGGGATCTCGTCGCGGCCGCCGATCGGGCGCACCGCTTTTTCCTGGATCGCGCGCAGCAGCTTGACCTGCATGTGCAGCGGCAGTTCGGCCACCTCGTCGAGGAACAGCGTGCCGCCCTGGGCGGCCTGGAACAGGCCTTCCTTGTCCGCGCTGGCGCCGGTGAAACTGCCCTTGCGATGACCGAAAAACTCACTTTCCATCAGCTCGGACGGGATCGCGCCGCAGTTGACCGGCACGAACGGGCCGCCCGCGCGCGGACCGCGCTCGTGGATCAGCCGCGCGACCAGCTCCTTGCCTACGCCCGATTCACCGGCGATGTAGACCGGCGCCTGGTTGCGTGCCAGCTTGGCGATGGTGGCGCGCACCTGCTCCATCGCCGGCGAGTCGCCGATCAGGCGGTCGCCGGAGCCGCCGGCCTTGGCGGCGCCGCCGCCTTCGCGCTTCTCCTCGGCCAGCCGCAGCGCGGTGCGCACCAGGCCGCGCAGCATCTGGATGTCGACCGGCTTGGAGACGAAGTCGAACGCGCCGGCCTTGAGCGCGTTCACCGCCGCGTCGACGTTGCCGTAGGCGGTAATCATCGCCACCGGCGTGTCCGGGCAGGTTTCGGCGATCAGCTCGATGATCTCCTGGCCGTTGCCGTCGGGCAGGCGCATGTCGGTGAAGCAGAGGTCGTAGCTGTTTTCGCTCAGCGCGCGGCGGGCGTCGGCGACGGTGCCGACGGCTTCGACCTGCAGGTCCATGCGCCCGAGGGTGATGGTGAGCAGCTCGCGGATATCGCGTTCATCGTCGATGACCAGGACGGTCTGGAGGCTCATGGCATGTCGCGAGGGGAGGGTGGCTCAAGAATAACCGCGGCCCAAGTCAAGAGCAAAGCCGGCGCGCGGCGTCGGCGGCCTGCCGGAGCGTTCAGGCTTCGGGCTCGCCGTCGCCGGCGCCGCGGTTCATCTGCGCCGGCGTCAGGGTAAGCCGGAAGCAGCTGCCACCGCCGGCCACGCGCACGTACTCCAGCGCGGCCTGGTTGGCCTCGCTCATCTGCTTGGCCAGGTACAGGCCCAGGCCGGTGCCGTATTCGTGGGTGGTGTAGAACGGCTCGAAGATCTGTGCGGCCACCTTGGGCGCGATGCCGGGGCCGCGGTCGATCACCTCGAGGATCGGCACGCCATGCTCGCCCTGGCGTGCGACCACCATCACCCGCGCCGGCTCGCCGGGCAGGCGGCCGTAGCGCAGCGCGTTCTGCACCAGGTTCCACACCACCTGTTGCAGCTGCTGCGGATCGGCCAGCGCGACCACCGCCACGCCGGTGCTGGCGATCGCGCGCAGCGAGTCGGCGCCGAGGTCGTTGCCCTGGCGGTATTCCTCCACGAAATCCTGCGCCCAGTCGCCCAGGTCCAGCGCTTCCGGGCGCGAACGCTCGCGGCGCGACAGCTGCAGGATGTTCTCGATGATCTCGTTGAGCCGCACGCAGTGGTTGTTGATGATCTCGACCATGCGCTGGTCGGCGCCGTCCATGGTGCGCGATTCGGCCAGCAGCTGCGCCGAGTAGCGGATCGCCGCCAGCGGGTTGCGGATCTCGTGGGCGATCGAGGCCGACAGCCGGCCGAGCGAGCTGAGCGTGAGCTCCTCCGCGCGGCGCGACAGCAGCGAGGTGTCGTCGAGGAAGATCAATACGTGCGAGTCGTCGTTCGGCGCCAGCCGGGTGAAGCGCGGCACCACTTCCGGGACGCCGTCGGCGAGCTGGGTGGCGGTTTCGTCGAGCTTGCCCGAGGTCATCCAGTGGTACAGCCGGCGCGACAGCTCCGGCGCCAGCAGCCCGAGGTCGCGCTGGTCGGCGCCGGGATTGCCCAGCAGCATCCAGGCCGATTCGTTGATCTGGTGGATGCGGTTGGCGTCGTCCACCAGCAGCACGCCGGTCTTCATGCGGCGGATGATCAGTTCGTTGATCTGCGACAGGTTGGCCAGGTCGGTGCTGCGCTGCTCGGCCAGCGCCTCGGTGGCGCGCAGCTGCTGGCCCAGCACGCTGCACAGGGCGGTGGTGGCGAAATAGGCCAGGCCGAACAGCGCCGCTTCGAGCAGGTCGCGGTCACCGGCGTGGGGCGACAGCGACCAGCCGAACAGCGAGATGCCCAGCATGCCCAGCGTCGCCAGCGCGGCGAAGAAGCCGGACATGCGCAGCGGCAGGATCAGCGCGCCGGCGCAGAGGTTGACCGCCAGCATCATCGCGATACCGATGCGCGCATCGTGCATCGCCACGATCGCCAGCACCGCGGCGACGACGTCGACCACCAGGGTGGCGGCCACGGCGGTCTTTGCGTGGGCCATGCTGCGCCGGTTCAGCAGCAGCGCCAGCAGCGCGAAGATCAGGTACAGCGTGGCCAGCGTGCGCGCGAAGCCCGGCGCGGCCAGCTGCGGCCAGCCCATGCCGGGCGGGCTGAATGCCAGGGCGACGTACACCAGCGCCTGCACCAGCCTGAAAACATTGAGGAACGACAGCTCGTGGCGGATCGTGGCCGTCCCTGCGCGCGGATCGTTTAACGTAGCTAAGGTAGACACGTAGGCTGCGATTCCGATGCGGTTGCGGTCGAGTATATGACGCCCCGGGCAAGCCCGGGCGGGGGCCGCGCCACCTTCGTGGAGGCCGGAAAATCGCCGCCCGACCGGTCGCGATGCGGCCGCGCCCTTTCCATTGCGGCCCGCTTCCGCGAAAATGGGCGGCCGTTTGCTGCGGTTCGGCCCGTGTCCGGCCCTTGTGCCGCGACCAGGTCGTGTGTGATTCCACCGCCGATCCCCTGACCCACGCCTTTCTTCATGCGTGCGGCCGTCATCGTTTCTCCGTTCGCTCGAGGTATCGAATGAATTTCCACGAATACCAGGCCAAAGAACTGTTCGCGCAGTACGGCATCGCCGTGCCGCCGGGCAAGGTCGCCAACTCCCCCGACGCCGCCGTCGATGCCGCCAAGGCGCTCGGTGGCACGCAATGGATGGTCAAGGCGCAGATCCACGCCGGCGGCCGCGGCAAGTCCGGCGGCGTCAAGTTCTGCAAGAGCTTCGACGACGTGCGCGCCGCCGCCAAGGGCATGCTCGGCACCAACATGGCAACCTACCAGTCGGCCGGGCGTGCGCTGCCGGTGAACCTGGTGCTGGTGACCGACGCCACCGACATCGCCCGCGAGCTGTACCTGTCGATCCTGGTGGACCGCGATTCCAAGGCCATCTCGTTCATCGCCTCCAAGCATGGCGGCGTGGACATCGAGCAGGTGGCGCGCGACACGCCCGAAGACATCCACACCATCGTGGTCGATTTCGTCGAAGGGCTGCAGCCGTACCAGTGCCGCCAGCTCGGCTTCGCGATGGACCTCAACAACAAGCAGGTCAACCAGCTGACCAAGATCATGCTGGGCCTGTACAAGCTGTTCAACGAGCAGGACCTGGCCCTGGTCGAGCTGAACCCGCTGGCCGTGCTGGAAGACGGCAACCTTGCTGCGCTGGATGGCAAGGTCAACTCCGACGACAACGCGGAGTTCCGTCATCCGAACCTGGCCGCGATGCGCGACCTGACCCAGGAAGACGCCGCCGAAGCCGCCGCGCAGCAGAGCAACCTCAACTACGTGACGATGGACGGCAACATCGGCTGCATGGTCAACGGCGCCGGCCTGGCGATGGCCACCATGGACGTGATCAAGCTGGCGGGCGGCGAGCCGGCCAACTTCCTCGACGTCGGCGGCGGCGCCACCAAGGAGCGGGTGACCGAGGCGTTCAAGCTGATCACCTCCTCGGACAAGGTCAACTGCATCCTGGTCAACATCTTCGGCGGCATCGTCCGCTGCGACATGATCGCCGAGGGCATCATCGCCGCGGTCAAGGAAGTGGGCCTGAAGATTCCCGTGGTGGTGCGCCTGCAGGGCACCAATGTCGATCAGGGCCGCGAACTGCTGGCCAACTCCGGCCTGGCGATCACGCCGGCGGATGATCTCAACGACGCGGCGCAGAAAGCCGTGGCTGCGGCCAAGGCCTGAGGAGCAATCGAAACATGAGCGTTCTCGTAAACAAAGACACCAAGGTGCTGGTGCAGGGCTTCACCGGCCAGCAGGGCACCTTCCACGCACAGCAGTGCATCGACTACGGCACCAAAGTCGTCGGTGGCGTGACCCCGGGCAAGGGCGGTTCGGAGCACATCGGCCTGCCCGTGTTCAACTCGGTGGATGAAGCGGTGCTGGAAACCGGCGCCGACGCCTCCGTCATTTTCGTGCCGCCGCCGTTCGCGGCCGACTCGATCCTCGAGGCGATCGACGCGGGCATCAAGACCATCGTGGCGATCACCGAAGGCATCCCGGTGCTGGACATGCTGCGCGTGAAGAACGTGCTGCAGCAGCATCCGGAGATCGTGCTGATCGGGCCGAACTGCCCCGGCATCATCACCCCCGGCGAATGCAAGATCGGCATCATGCCCGGCCACATCCACAGCAAGGGCAGGGTCGGCGTGGTCTCGCGCTCCGGCACGCTCACCTATGAGGCGGTGTTCCAGACCACCAACGAAGGCCTCGGCCAGAGCACGGTGATCGGCATCGGCGGCGATCCGATCAACGGCCTGAACTTCATCGACTGCCTCAAGCTGTTCCAGGACGATCCGCAGACCGAAGGCATCATCATGGTCGGCGAGATCGGCGGCAGCGCCGAGGAAGATGCCGCCGAGTTCATCGGCGAATACGTGAAGAAGCCGGTGGTCTCGTTCATCGCCGGTGCCTCGGCTCCGGCGGGCAAGCGCATGGGTCATGCCGGCGCGATCATCTCCGGCGGCAAGGGCACCGCCGCGGCGAAGTTCGCCGCGCTGGAGAAGGCCGGCGTCACCACGGTGAAGTCGCCGGCCGACCTGGGCAAGGCGCTCGCCAAGCTGATGAAGTAGGCGTTGGCGCAGGAGAACAAGGGCCGCGCATTGCGCGGCCTTTTTTTTGGCTTCGGCGCCGTCACGCGCCGGCAACGATCCGCCGCACGATCGGCGGATCTGAATGCAGCGCCCGCGTGGACGGGCCACCCGGCGCGGCATTCCACTACCATTCGCCGATTGAATCCAAGGAATGCTGCGTCCATGGCAAAGCTGCGACTGGCGCTGGCCCAACACGATTTTGCCGTCGGCGCGGTGGCGGCCAATGCCGCCAAGGCGGCAGGACTGATGGCGCAGGCGCGCGAAGGCGGCGCCGCGCTGGTGGCCTTTCCCGAGCTGACCCTGAGCGGCTATCCGCCGGAGGATCTGCTGCTGCGGCCGAGCTTTCTCGCCGCCTGCGAGCGCGAGCTGTGCGCGCTGGCCTGCGCGGCGCAGGGCGTCGCGGCGCTGGTCGGCCATCCGCACAGCGCCGGCGAGGTCTACAACGGCGCCAGCCTGCTGCGCGAGGGGCGGATCGAGTGCACCGCGCACAAGCAGGCGCTGCCCAACTATGGCGTGTTCGACGACCTGCGCTATTTCCGCCCCGGCAACGGCACCACGACGCGCGTGATCGAGGGCGTGAGCGTGGGCCTGCTGATCTGCGAGGACGTGTGGCAGCCCGAGCCGGCCGCGCAGGCCGCGGCTGCGGGCGCGCAGCTGATCGTGGTGATCAATGCGTCGCCGTGGGACGACCGCAAGCAGGCCGAGCGCGAGGTCGTGCTGGCGGCGCGGGCGCGCGAAACCGGCTGCGCGATCGCCTACCTCAACCTGGTCGGCGGCCAGGACGAGGTGGTCTACGACGGCGCCTCGATCCTGGTCAACGGCGACGGGTCGATCGCGGCACGGGCGCCGGCCTTCGTCGACGCGCTGCTGTGGGCCGAGTTCGACCCGGCCACGCGCACGCTCGCGGCGATCGACTGGCCGGTGCCGGCCGACTCGTCGATGGAGGCGACGCTGTACGCGGCGCTGGTCCGCGGCGTGCGCGACTACATCGACAAGAACCGCTTCGACGGC
Source organism: Rhodanobacter sp. UC4443_H10 (assembly GCF_052978325.1). NCBI lineage: Bacteria > Pseudomonadati > Pseudomonadota > Gammaproteobacteria > Lysobacterales > Rhodanobacteraceae > Rhodanobacter > Rhodanobacter sp. UC4443_H10. The sequence goes on from NZ_CM129668.1 coordinate 3,592,044, forward strand.
GTGCTGCTGGGCCTTTCCGGCGGCATCGACTCGGCGCTGACGCTGGCGCTGGCGGTCGACGCGCTGGGCGCCCGGCGCGTCACCGCGGTGATGATGCCCACCCGCTACACCTCGCAGCTCTCGCTCGACGGTGCCCGCGCGCAGGCCGAGCAGCTGGGCGTGGACTACCACGTGATCCCGATCCAGGCGACGTACCAGTCGTTCATGGATGCGCTCACTCCCGCCTTCGCCGGCAAGGCCGCCGACACCACCGAGGAGAACCTGCAGTCGCGCACGCGCGGCGTGATGCTGATGGCGCTGTCCAACAAGCACGGCCGCCTGCTGCTCGCCACCGGCAACAAGAGTGAAATGGCCGTGGGTTACGCCACCCTGTACGGCGACATGTGCGGCGCCTACGCGCCGCTCAAGGACGTGTACAAGACGGTGGTGTATCGGCTGGCGCGGTGGCGCAATGGAGCCGGTAACCGGGAACGCATGTCCTCGCCGACATCCGGCTCTTCGACGATGCACGATTCCCGATTGCCGATTCCCCCCGAAGTCATCGCCCGTCCACCCTCGGCCGAGCTGCGCGACAACCAGGTCGACCAAGATTCGCTGCCGCCGTACGACGAGCTGGATGCGATTCTCGAACGCTTCATCGAGGGTGAGCAGTCGCAGGCGGAGATCGTGGCCGCGGGCCACGATGCCGCCACGGTGCAGCGGGTGGCGCGGCTGGTGCTGCTCAACGAGTTCAAACGCCGCCAGTCCGCCCCCGGCCCCCGCGTCACCACGCGCGCCTTCGGCCGCGAACGCCGTTACCCGATCACGTCAGGGTGGCGCTGAGCCGGGATTCCCGGGAGGACCGCCCGGCGGTCGTGCGTATGTCCTTCCTGTTTACCGTTCCCGGCCGCGCAGCAGCCGGCTCAATGATGCCCGGAGAACGGAATCATCTTGCGCACCAGCGAGGGTGCGTGCGGCCACTTGGGATCGGTGAGATAGGGGTGGTTCGGATAGTTCAGCGCCAGCACTTCGCGGGTCTGCGCAGCCAGTTCCTTGCGGTCCAGCGCCAAGTAGCTGCGGGCGAGGATGGCCAGCGCATCGCCGGTCTGCGGCGCCTGCTGGTAGTGCTCGATCACGTACTGCGAGCGGTCGGCCGCCGCGATGTAGGCCTTGTTCTGCAGGTAGAACTCGGCCACGTTGATCTCGTACTGCGCCAGCAGGTTGCGCAGGTAGATCATGCGCTGGCGTGCGTCGGCGGTGTAGGCGCTGTCGGGGAAGCGCCGCGACAGTTCGGAGAAATCGTCGAACGCCTGTAGGTTGTAGCCCTGGTCGCGGCGAGTCAGCCCGCCGGCGCGCTTGGTGAAGCGCTCGATGAAGCCGCTGGTGCGGTCGAAATTGATCAGGCCGCGCAGGTAATAGGCATAATCGACGTGTTTGTTGGCCGGATAGGTCTTGATGAAGCGGTTGATGGTGGACAATGCCTCGTCCGGCTGGTTGTCCTTGTATTGCGCATAGGCCAGCTCAAGCTGGGCCTGCTCGCTGTACGGACCGGACGGGAAGCGCGCGATCAGGCGCTGGAACGCCCGCACCGCGCCGGAGTAATTGCCCGCCTCCAAGAAGCTGTGGGAGCGGTTGTACAGCGGCTCCAGCGGCATCGTGTCGATGGTGTTGCCCTTGCGGCCGAACATCGAACAGGCGCCAAGCACGGCCACCAGGGCGACCACGGCGAGCAGCCTGGCGGCGTGCAGCGGGAACAACGATGGCGTGGTCGAGCCACTGGATGGGCGCATAGGAATGAATTCGGATGTCGGAACGAACAGGCATGATAACTGAAACCGGTTGCCGCCCGCGGGGGCTGGCATGACCACCATACGGCAGCAGGCGGAGGTTCCGCTGAGTGCAGCAGGCCGTCGCTTCGACCAGGCTTTGGCCGAGATGTTCCCCGCCTATTCGCGTTCGCGGCTCAGCGGCTGGATCAAGGCCGGCGCGGCGACCCTGGATGGCGCCCCGGCTGCGCCGCGGCAACTGCTGCGCGGCGGCGAGCGGGTCGAGCTGGATGTCGAACTGGAAACGGAAGTGCACAGCCAGCCCGAGGCGATTGCGCTGACGATCGTGTACGAGGATGCCGACCTGCTGGTGCTGGACAAGCCCGCCGGACTGGTGGTGCATCCCGGCGCCGGCAACCCGGCCGGCACGCTGCTCAACGGCTTGCTGCACCACGACCCGCAGCTGGCCGAGCTGCCGCGCGCCGGCATCGTGCATCGGCTGGACAAGGACACCTCCGGCCTGATGGTGGTGGCCAGGACGCTGTCCACCCATACCGCGCTGGTCGATCTGCTCTCGCGGCACGAAGTGGAACGCCAGTACGAAGCCGTGGTGATGGGCACGATGGTGGCCGGCGGCACGGTGGACCAGCCGATCGGCCGCAGCATGGGCGACCGCCTGCGCCAGGCCGTGCGTGACGAGGAGGACGGCAAGCGCGCGGTGACCCATTACCGCGTGCGCGAGCGCTTCCGCGCGCACAGCCTGCTGCAATGCCAGCTGGAAACCGGCCGCACCCACCAGATCCGCGTGCACCTGGCGCACATCGGCCACCCGCTGATCGGCGACCCGTTGTACGGCGGCGGCCTCAAGTTGCCCAAGGGCGCCAGTGACGGCCTGGTCGCCGCCTTGCGCGGCTTCCGCCGGCAGGCGCTGCACGCGGAGAAACTCTCGTTCGTGCATCCGGTCACCGGCGAGGCGCTGTCGTTCACGGCCGAGCGCCCCGCCGATCAATTGGCCCTGATCGAGGCGCTGCGTGCGGATCTGGCCGAACACGGTCCGGACCCGTATTGATGGGTCGGTACGCGCCGCCGCCAGCCGTGCGATGCTTGGGGAATCCCCGATCCCCGATCCCCGATCTCCAATCCCGGCCCCCATGACTGAAAGCTGGATCTTTCCCGACTGGCCCGCGCCGCCGCAAGTCCACGCGGCCGTCACCACGCGGCTGGGACCGGGCGTGTCTTCCGCGCCGTTCGAGCGCTTCAACCTCGGCCTGCGCTGCGGTGATGCGGCCGAGGCCGTGATGGCGAACCGCGGCGCGCTGCAGCAGGCGCTGCGACTGCCGGCCGCGCCGCGCTGGTTGCATCAGGTGCACGGTTGCGGCGTGGCCGAACTCGGCCCGCTGCCCAGCGCACACGAGCCTCAGGCGGATGCGGCGGTCTCGCACATTCCCGGCACGGTGCTGGCGATCCTCACCGCCGATTGCCTGCCGGTGCTTTTGTGCAGCGAGGATGGCGGCGAGATCGGTGCGGCCCATGCCGGCTGGCGCGGCCTCGCCGCCGGCGTGCTGGAGGCCACCCTGGCGCAGATGGTCAGCCCGCCGGCGCGCGTGCTGGCGTGGCTGGGCCCGTGCATCGGCGCGCCGTCGTACGAGGTGGGCGAGGAAGTGCGCGCCGCGTTCGTCGCGCGCGACGCGGCTGCCGCGGCGTGCTTCGAGGCCACGCGCCCGGGCCACTGGCGTTGCGACCTGGTCGCACTGGCGCGGCAGCGCCTGGCGCGCGCGGGCGTGACGCGCGTCTACGGCGGCGGCGACGATACCCATGCCGACCCGCGTTTCTACTCGTACCGGCGCGACGGCGCCGCCAGCGGCCGCTTCGCCAGCCTGATCTGGCTCGCTCAGAGCTGATCCGGCGCGGGTTTCCCGGGCGCGCGCAACGCCTCCAGGAAACCGGTGCGCCAATGCGTGATGTCGTTGTGGCGCAGCACCCGCATCATCGCCTTCCAGCGCCGGCGCCGTTCGGTCCGCGGCATGTGCAGCGCCTGCTCCAGGGCGTCGGCGACCTCTTCGGTGTCGGCCGGGTTGACCAGCAAGGCATCGCCCAGCTCCAGCGCGGCTCCGGCGAAACGCGAGAGCACCAGCACGCCGGGGTCTTCCGGGTCCTGGCAGGCCACGTACTCCTTCGCCACCAGGTTCATGCCGTCGCGCAGCGGCGTGACCAGGCCCACGCGCGCGCTGCGGTAGTAGCCGGCGAGCAGGCGGTGCGGGAACGACTTGTTGATGTAGCGGATCGGCACCCAGTCCGGCGCGGCGTACTTGCCGTTGATGTGGCCGGCGCTGCGCTCCAGCTCGCGGCGGATCGCGCGGTACTCCAGCACCGCGCCGCGCGAGGGCGGCGCGATCTGCATGAAGGTGACGTGGCGGTGCAGCTCCGGGTCGCGTTCGAGCAGCCGCGCGTAGCCCTGGAAGCGATGCGGCAGGCCCTTTGAATAGTCCAGCCGGTCGACCCCGATGATCAGCGCGATGCCGCGGGTGCTTTCGCGCAGCTGCACGATTTCCTTCAGCCCCACGGCCTTCTGCGCGATCCCGGCGATGTGTTCGGTGTCGATGCTGATCGGGAAGGCGCCGGCGCGGAATTCGCGCCCGCCGGGCATGCGCATGCGCCCGCCCAGGCGCATCACCGCGCCGGCCTCGTGCAGGAAATAATCCTCCAGCGCGCGCAGGTCGCGATGGGTGTGCACGCCGATCAGGTCGTAACTGGCCAGTGTTTCCAGCAGCTCGTGGTGGTTGGGCAGGGCAATCAGCAGGCCGGCGGCGGGCAGCGGCGTATGCAGGAAGAAGCCGATGCGGTTCTTCACGCCGAGCTTGCGCAGCATGGCGGCCAGCGGAATCAGGTGGTAGTCGTGGACCCAGATCGTGTCGTCCGGGCCGATCAGCGGACGCAGGCGCTCGGCGAAGATCCGGTTGACCCGCAGATAGCCGTCCAGATGGCTGCGCTGGTAGTCGACCAGGTCCGGCCGGTAGTGCAGCAGCGGCCATAGCGCGCCATTGGAAAAGCCGGCGTAGAACGCGTCGTGGTCGGCGCGCGAGAAGTCCACGGTGGCGTAGTCGATGCCGTGGTCGCTGGCCTGGTGCAGTTCGGCGCCGGTCTCGGCGGCGCTCACCTTGCCGCTCCAGCCGAACCACAGCCCGCCGTTCTCGGCCAGCGCCGCGCGCAGGGCCGAGGCGAGCCCGCCAGCGGCGGTCTGGTGGGGCAGTGCGACGCGGTTGGAGACCACGATGAGCCGGCCGGGAGTCTTGCGCGCCATCACATGGCGTCCTCCCAGCGGCGGGAGAGGCGCATCGCCGACTGGATCAGCCCCACCAGCGAATAGGTCTGCGGGAAGTTGCCCCACGGCTCGCCGGTCTTCGGCGCGATGTCCTCCGAGAGCAGGCCCAGCGTGGTGCGCTGGGCGAGCATGTTCTCGAAGGTGGTGCGGGCGCGCTTCTCGCGGCCGGTGGCGGCAAGCGCGTCGATGTACCAGAACGTGCAGATGTTGAAGCTGGTTTCGGGCGCGCCGAAGTCGTCCGGCGCGATGTAGCGGAACATGTAGTCGCCATGGCCGAGCTTCTCGCCGATCGCGTCGACGGTGGCGACGAAGCGCGGGTCGCTCGCCTGGACGAACCCGATGTCGGCCAGCAGCAGCAGGCTGGCGTCCAGCCGCTCGCCGTCGTAGGCGTCGACGAAATGGCCAAGCTTTTCGTTCCAGGTGCGCGCTTCGATGCGCCCGTGCAGCGCGGCCGCCTCGTCATGCCACCAGCGCGCGCGGTCCTCCAGCCCCAGCTCGGTGGCGATGTGCGCCAGACGGTCGCACGCGGCCCAGCACATCGCCGCCGAGTAGGTGTGCACGGCCATGCGCCCGCGGTACTCCCACAGGCCGGCATCGGGCTCTTCGGCCATGCGCAGAGCGGTTTTGCCCAGCTGCTCCAGCCGCTCGAAAGTCACCTTGTCGCCGCGATGCTGCAGGCGCTGGTCGAAGAACAGTTGTGCCGAGGCCAGCAGCACCGAGCCGTAGACATCGTTCTGGCGCTGCTGCCATGCGTCGTTGCCCACGCGTACCGGCCCGTCGCCGCGGTAGCCGGCCAGCGTGTCGACCTGCCGCTCGGGCAATTGCTCGGCAAAGGTGATGCCGAACACCGGGCCGAGTTCGGCCTGCCCGCGGTTGGCGACCAGGTTGAAGGCGTAGCGGATGTACTCCTCCATCGAGCGCGTGGCGCCCAGCCGGTTGAGGCCGCGCACGGTGAAGGCGGCGTCGCGCAGCCAGCAGTAGCGGTAATCCCAGGTGCGCCCGCTGCCGGGCGACTCCGGGATCGAGGTGGTCAACGCCGCCACGATCGCGCCGGTGGCCTCGTACTGGCACAGCTTCAGCGTGATCGCGGCGCGGATCACCGCCTCCTGCCACTCGAACGGGATGGACAGGTAGCGGGTCCATTCGCGCCAGTAGTCCAGCGTGCGTTCCAGTGCCAGGTGGATGAAGTCCGACACGTTGCCTTCCAGCGTCTCATCCGGACCGAACAGGAAGTGCGCGGGCTGCTCCAGGCCGAATGGCAGGCCGCGTTCGACCATCAGCGGCGCCACGTCGCAGGTCAGTCGCTGGATGGTGTCGCTCAGCAGGTAGCGGATGTGGTTGCTGCCGGAGGTGGTCTGCGGCGTGCGCGCGCCGTAGTCGCACAGCGGGCGCATGCGGACGCGGATGCGCGGCGAACCGGAGATCGGCGCCACGCGCCGCGCCAGCATTTCGGGATGGTAGAGCCGGCCGGAGGCGCGGTGGCGCGGGGCGAAGTCGGTGATCTCGATCGCGCCGCCCTGGCGGTCGAACAGCCGCGTGACCAGCACCGCGGTGTTGCGCAGGTAGAACTGCTCGGCATGGTCGAAGTGCTCCAGTTCGATCGCCCAGTCGCCGCCGGGGAGGGTCGGCGAGAGCAGGCTGCAGAAGCTGGCGTCGGCATCGAACCGCGGCAGGCAACACCAGACGATGCGTGCGTGGCTGTCGACCAGCGCGGCCACGCTGCCGTTGCCGATCACGCCCAGTTCAAGACTGGCGCGAGGTTTCTCGTTCGGATGGTCGGGCATGGGTGGGGGCTCCTTGCATCAGTGCGCCCAGGACGCGGGCCAGCCAGGCGATCGTGGCGACCGGATCGGGCAGGGTGAAGCGCGCGGCGCTGGGATGGCGGTCACCGACGCGGACACTGAGTCCGTGCGCGCGATTGACCGCGTCGAAGGCGTGCTCGTCGGTGAGGTCGTCGCCGAGGTAGACCGGCAGCCGGCCCTTGAACGGTTCGCCTTGCAGCAGTTCGGCGACGGCGCGGCCCTTGTCCATGCCGCCGGGCTTGAACTCCAGCACGCGGCGACCGGCCTGCAGTTCGTAGCCGGGCAGATGGGCGATCGCGCCGATGGCCGCCTCGCGCAACTGTTGCCACTCGTCCGACGACCCGCGGCAGTGCAGCGCAACCGCCTGCTGCTTGTTTTCCAGCTGCACGCCGGCAAAGCGCGCGGCCAGCGCCTGCGCCTCGTGTTGCATGCGCGCCTGTTGCAGCGGCATCACCACATGGCGGCGCAGTTCGCCGGTAGCCGCGCGCAGCTCCACTCCGTGCAGGCCGATGGCGGCCCGGTGCGGGCGCTCGAACAGGCGGTCGATGTCGTCCAGCCGGCGCCCGCTGACCAGCGCCAGCGCGCCGTCGGTCGCCCCGTGCAGCGCGTCGAGCAGGGCGAGCAGCTCGTTGTCCACGCGCACCGCATGCGGGTCATCAGCGAAGTCGAGCAAGGTGCCGTCCACGTCCAGCAACAGCGCCCAGGCAGTGTCTGCGGTGGGCAGCGGCGGAGGGGGAAGCGGCGCGTGGGTCGTGGCGTTGGCGGGGCGTGGCGTGGACATCGGGCCGCACCGTAACAGGGTGAATGTGAAGAGCCGGCCATGCGCCGCGTGCGGCCACGGTGAACGGCGATCGGCGGACCGGGCCAGCTTGAATCGGTGCATTCCGGCCACACGTTTGCGCCGTGGCGATTGCCGCCCTACCGATGCGGGGATTCTCGACATGCGAATGGACAAACTCACCTCGCGGTTCCAGCAGGCGCTGGCCGACGCGCAGTCGCTGGCCGTGGGCCGCGACAACAACATGCTCGAACCGGCGCACGTGATGGCCGCGCTGCTCAACCAGCAGGGTGGCTCGACCGGCCCGCTGCTGACCCAGGCGCAGGTCAACGTGCCGATGCTCATGCAGCGCGTGAACGAGTTGCTCGATCGCCTGCCGCAGGTCCGCGGGCAGGAGGGCAACATCAATCTCGGCAACGACCTCAACCGCCTGCTCAACCTCACCGACAAGCTGGCGCAGCAGCGCGGCGACCAGTTCATCGCCAGCGAACTGTTCGTGCTCGCGGCGCTGGAGGACAAGGGCGAACTGGGCGCGGCACTGAAGGCCGCCGGGGCGACCCGGGCGCATCTCGAAGCGGCGATCGAGAAGCTGCGCGGCGGCGAGAAGGTGCAGAGCGAGAACGCCGAGGAACAGCGTCAGGCGCTGGACAAGTACTGCATCGATCTCACCGAGCGCGCCGAGCGCAACAAGCTCGACCCGGTGATCGGCCGCGACGAGGAAATCCGCCGCACCATCCAGGTGCTGCAGCGGCGCACCAAGAACAACCCGGTGCTGATCGGCGAGCCCGGCGTGGGCAAGACCGCGATCGTCGAAGGCCTGGCCCAGCGCATCATCAAGGACGAAGTGCCCGAGGGCTTGCGCGGTCGCCGGGTGCTGGCGCTGGACATGGGTGCGCTCATCGCCGGCGCCAAATTCCGCGGCGAGTTCGAGGAACGGCTCAAGGCCGTGCTCAACGACCTGGCCAAGCAGGAAGGCCGGGTGATCCTGTTCATCGACGAATTGCACACCATGGTCGGCGCCGGCAAGGGTGAGGGCGCGATGGATGCCGGCAACATGCTCAAGCCGGCCCTGGCGCGCGGCGAGCTGCACTGCATCGGCGCCACCACGCTGGACGAATACCGCCAGTACATCGAGAAGGACGCCGCGCTGGAGCGGCGCTTCCAGAAGGTGTTCGTGGGCGAGCCGTCGGTGGAGGACACCATCGCGATCCTGCGTGGCCTGAAGGAGCGCTATGCCGTGCACCACGGGGTGGAGATCACCGACCCGGCGATCGTCGCCGCCGCGACCTTGTCGAACCGCTACATTGCCGACCGCCAGCTGCCGGACAAGGCGATCGACCTGATGGACGAGGCCGCCAGCCGCATTCGCATGGAGATCGACTCCAAGCCGGAGGAACTGGACCGGCTCGAACGTCGGCTGATCCAGCTCAAGATCCAGCGCGAGATGCTGAAGAAGGAGAAGGACAGCGAATCGAAGCAGCGCCTGGCCGACCTGGAAGCCGACATCGAGAAGCTCGAACGCGAGTTCTCCGACCTCAACGAGGTGTGGAAATCCGAGAAGGCCGCGCTGCAGGGCACGACCAAGGTCAAGGAGCAGATCGAACAGGCCAACCAGGATCTGGAAGCGGCGCGGCGCGCGCAGGATTACGCGCGGATGAGCGAGATCCAGTACGGCAAGTTGCCCGAACTGGAAAAGCAGCTCGCCGCGGCGCAGGCCGCCGAGACGCAGGATTTCAAGCTGGTGCAGACGCGCGTCACCGCCGACGAAATCGCCGAAGTGGTGTCGCGCTGGACGGGCATCCCGGTCAGCAAGATGCTGGAAGGCGAGCGCGACAAGCTGTTGAAGATGGAAGACGAGCTGCACAAGCGCGTGGTCGGCCAGGACGAGGCCGTGCACGCCGTGGCCGACGCGATCCGCCGCTCGCGAGCCGGCCTGTCCGATCCGAACCGGCCGAACGGCTCGTTCCTGTTCCTGGGCCCCACCGGCGTGGGCAAGACCGAGCTGTGCAAGGCGCTGGCCGAATTCATGTTCGACACCACCGACGCGATGGTGCGCATCGACATGAGCGAGTTCATGGAGAAACACTCCGTCTCGCGCCTGGTCGGCGCGCCTCCGGGCTACGTCGGCTACGAGGAAGGCGGCTATCTGACCGAAGCCGTGCGGCGCCGGCCGTACAGCGTGATCCTGCTCGACGAGGTGGAGAAGGCGCACCCGGACGTGTTCAACATCCTGCTGCAGGTGCTGGACGACGGCCGCCTCACCGACGGCCAGGGCCGCACCGTGGACTTCCGCAACACCGTCATCGTGATGACCTCGAACCTCGGCTCGCAGATGATCCAGGACGCGGCGGAAAGCGGCGGCGACGCGGAGGAGCAGTACACCCAGATGAAGGCCTCGGTGATGGGCGTGGTGCAGGCGCACTTCCGCCCCGAGTTCATCAACCGGCTCGACGAGATCGTGGTGTTCCGGCCGCTGGACAAGAACCAGATCCGCGCCATCGCGAAGATCCAGCTCGAATACCTGGAGAAGCGCCTGGCCGAGCGGCAGCTCAAGCTGGACGTGGGCGACGACGCGCTGACCCTGCTCGGCAACGTCGGCTTCGATCCGGTCTACGGCGCACGGCCGCTGAAGCGGGCGATCCAGCAGCAACTGGAGAATCCGCTCGCGCGGCAGATCCTGGAGGGTCGTTTCCAGGGCGGCGACACCATCCACGTGTCGACCGCCGGCGGCCAGCTGGTGTTCCGGTAGCCGCGGGTCAACCCGGCGCGGCGGATGCTTCCGGCGCGCCGGGTTCGGTGTCGGTTCCCGTGTGGAGGCCGCAGCGCAGATCCCGCGCGTCGACCTCGCCCCAGCCGATCAGCTCACCAGTGATAGGCCACCGTGCCGTAGTAGTACGCGCCGCTGAAGCCGAACGGCGACGAGCCCGAGTAGGTCAGGATGCCGTGGAAGTTGTTGGCGGCGCTGCTGCGTTCGGGGTAGGCGTTGTTGAGGTCGTTGGCGCCCACGGTGAAGGTCCAGTTGTTCCAGGCGTAGTTCGCGTTGGCATCGAGCACGAAGCGTGCGCCGTAGGTCTGGTCCGTGGCCGGGTTGTTGCCCAGCGTGGTGAACTGGCCGTAGCGGGTCAGCTGGCCGTGGAAGCTCCAGTTGCCGACGTTCCAGTCGGTGGCGAGGAACGCCTTGGTGCGCGGGGCACCCTTGGTGATGCGGCCCTGTTCGGTGCGGTCGATGATCGGCAAGGTCAGCCCGACCAGGCCCAGTTGCGGCGGGTTCGGCGCGATCGCGCGGATGTCGGTCTTGTTGTAGTTCACTCCGCCGGTGAACTTCAGCGCGGAGTGTTCCAGCTGCAGCGGCCAGGTGGCCACCAGGTCAACGCCGCGCGTGCGCGTGTCGACCGCGTTGGTGAAGAAGCGGCCGCCGCTGACAAACGGAATGCCCACCGAGGTGAGGTAATCCTGCACGGGCGTTCCGACCAGGTTGCCGCTGAGGATGATCCGGTGGTCGATGTCGATCTGGTAGAAATCCAGTGTGGTGTACAAGCCGCTGGAAGGGGTCAGCACCAGGCCGAGGCTGTAGTTGCGTGATTTCTCCGGCTTCAGTGCCTGCGCACCCAGCGCCTGCGCGGCGGGGTTGCTGACCGGGAAGGTACGGATCGTGTACGGGATCAGGTTGCCGCTGCCGTCGGCGACGAAGTTGATCGCGGTGCTGGAGTAGTACTCCTGCTGCAGCGACGGCGCGCGGAAACCGTTCGACACGGTGCCGCGCAGGGCCAGCGTGTCGGTCAACGCGAAACGCCCGGACAACTTGGCCGAGGTGGTGCCGCCGAAATCGCTGTAATGTTCGCGGCGCACCGCCAGCCCGGCAGAGAGCTTGTCGGTGAGGTCGCTCTCCAGGTCCACGTAAAGCGCGCGGCTTTTGCGCGAGTGCGAGCCGGCGTCGCCGGGCTGGTAGCCGGGGAACACCTGCGCGCCGGAGCCGGCGTACGAGGCCGCGTCGCCCTGCTTGAGGGTGAACTCCTCGCGGCGGTATTCCAGGCCCCAGGCCACGGACAAGCCGTTCGGCAGCATGGCTGGCTGGAAGTCGCGGCTGAAGTCGGCGTTGTAGACATCCTGCCGGTTGGTCAGGGTGCCGATGTAGAAGCCGGTGGGCGAATCCGGGTCCAGCGAGTAGTTGTAGGTGTCGCTGGTGTGCAACTTCCAGTGGTTGCCGCCGGTGTTGGCGCTGAGGTCGTAATGCCAGCCGGCCACCGTGCCGCGCAAGCCGAGCACTTCGCTGTCGTCGCGGATCGCGCTGTTCTCGATCGGCAGATAGCCGTCCGGATAGACCGCCGCCGCGCCGGGGTAGCTGCCGGCATAGGTCGACAGCGAACGGAAGAAGCCGCCGGCGCTGACGTCGCGCTTGTTGAACAGGCTGAAGGCGTAGAGCTGCGCGTTCGGGGTGAAGTCGTACTGCAGGTTGATCGCCGCCTGCCTGGCCCGCACCAGCGGGATGCCGTAGTGGAAGGTGACTTGCCCGTAGCTGGGATCACCCGGGTAGCGCACGTCGGCACCGGCACGATTGGTCGGGTCCTGGTGGCTGGCGTTCGCGCTCAGGTGCACCCAGCCCTTGTCGCCGAGTTTGAAGCCGCCATCGGCGCCGCCCTGCCAGGTGGTGCCGTCACCCTTGCTGTACTGGCCGCCGGTGAGGCTGAGCGAGCCGTGTTGCGCGCCACCCTTGAGGATGATGTTGATCACGCCGGCGATCGCGTCCGAACCGTATTGCGCCGCGGCGCCGTCGCGCAGTACCTCGACGCGCTCGATCGCGTTGACCGGGATCGCGTTGATGTCCACCGGCGAGGAGCCGCGGCCCAGTGAGCCGTTGACGTTGACGATCGCGGTGGTGTGCTGGCGCTTGCCGTTGATCAGCACCAGCGTCTGGTCCGGCGAGAGCCCGCGCAGTTGCGCGGGCTGGATCGCGTCGGTGGCGTCAGTCACCGAGGGCTGCGGAAAGTTGAACGAGGGCAGCAGCACGCGCAGCGCGGTGGCCAGGTCGGTGGCACCGGTGCCGACCAGGTCCTTCGGCGTCAGCACGTCGATCGGCGCCAGCGAGGTGGCTTCGGTGCGGTCGAACACGCGGGTGCCGGTGACCACCACCGCCTGCAGTGCGGTGACATCCTTGGCGGCAGGCTTGTCCGGCGCGGCGCCGGGGTCCTGGGCGCGCGCGGGCAGGGAGAGGGCAAACGAGGACAGGACGAGGGCGATGGCGGCGGCGAGGCCGCCCCGGATCGGGAATGATTTGGCTTGCATGCGCGAACCCCGGGCAATGGCGAGCATGTAGTCGGCGGGTCCATGACTACGACGTGGCACGCGCATTCGCTCGGGGATGTGGTGTCGTGCGTCCCTGACGGGCTCGAACTTAGGTTGCTGCAGAATGACCTGTCAAGCGCGGCGCCGTCGGCGCGGCGAAGGAACTTGCGAGGGGCTTGCGCCATCCTCCGCACGAGCGCCTCGCGAACGCATCATGGCGCCATCGGTGCCACGCAAACGGCGACATGATGCAGGCGTGGCTGCGCTCGCGCGGATCGGGCACCGGTGTGCCCGATCCGCATCCGGTGGTGCGCGGCCGGGCTTCGACATCGAGAACCCGGCGACCTCTTCAGTCGAGATCCAGCGAATCGCGGTCGCCCTGGCGACGCTTCTGTTCCTTCTGCTCGTAGCGGGCCTCGCAGCCGTCGCGCTTGACCATGGCGCAGTCGAGATAATCGGTGGCCTCGATCAGCGCGGCGCGCACCGCCTTGCTGGCCGGCGTCTTCTCCTTGTGGCCGAAGTCGCCGCCGACGCCGCGGGTGTAGCCGCTCAGGCGAATCGCCTTGTCGGTGCTGCGCCCTTCCACCGTGCGCGAGAACACGACCTCCGAGGTTTCCGCGTCGATCACGCGCAGGTCGATCGCCACATAGGCCTTGGCCTGGCCGCCGCCGACGTGGAAGCCCGCGAAGCTGAGGCCGCCGCCGGTGTTGGAGGTGTCTTCCGTGTACGAGGCGACGCTGCCGGTGATCAGGTACTGCGCACCGGTGATGTTGCCGGTGTGCGGACTGCTGCCCGGGCGCATGCGGTAGGAGCTGGCCAGATCCTGCTCGGCCAGCACGGCGTTGATCTTCTGCCGCTCGATCACCTTGAAGTCGCCGGTGGCGCTGAGTTCGTTGCTGAGCACGTCAGCCAGTTGCGAGCCGACGCCGCCGTGCCACCAGGCGACGGAGTCACTGTTGTTGGTGAAGTCGACCACCGCGACGGTCAAGGTCGGTGCTTCGCGGGCCATGGCGGCGCCACTCGCCAGCACGGCAAGCGCCAGCATGGTGCCGGTGGCAAATCGTCCTGTTCGTTTCATCGTTGTCCCCTCCGCTTGATGGAGCGCTGATAACCCCCTGATTGCCGGCCCTCGCGCCGGCAAGCCGCGGCGCCGACGGCGTGGCCGACGCCGTGGCGGCGCCCACCCGGCTGCACCGCGTGCGGCGCAGGCCATAGTGGCCGTTTTTCGGCTCCCTGTTCAAGCGTGGCGCGCCGTGGACGTGTAGGCGCCGGCCGTGAAACCCTGTCCGCGGTATTCCGCCGGCCAGGTCGTCGCCCCTCCCGCGGCCGCCGGGAACCGCCGCCGCCCGCGGATCTGGCGACCACCCGGTGGCGCCGCTACGATGACGCCCTGTGCGTGCCGGCCCCGCGGCCCGGTCGCGCCGCCCGCGTTGAAATCGGCGCCGGCCCACCCGATATTGCGACCAGTCCCGCTCCATCCTGGTCCGGAGTCCAGAAACCACCATGCCCATCTACGAATTTGAATGCAGCGGCTGCGGCCATCGTTTTGATCGCCTGCAGAAGCTGTCCGATGCCGATCCCACCGTCTGCCCCGCCTGCGCGGCAGCCAAACTGCACCGCCGGGTCAGTGCGCCGGCGTTCCGCCTGGCCGGCAGCGGCTGGTACGAGACCGATTTCAAGAAGGACGGCGAGAAGAAGCACAACCTCGCCGGCACCACGGCGGGCGAGGGCAGCAAGTCGGCCCCGGAAGGCAAGCCGGCGTCGGCGCCGGAGGCGTCCACCGCCAAGCCCGCTGCACCCGCCAAGGCGGCCGCCGCGGCGGATTGAGTCCGCCCGCGCGTCCTCCCGTTCGGCTCCAGCCGCGGCGGCCCGGCGTTTGCCGGAAGGCCGGCGATGCTAAGATTCCGGGTCTTTTCCCCCGTTCATGCCGCCAGTCGGCCCGGAGTTTCCAGCGCATGCGCACGCATTACTGCGGCCTCGTCAACGAGGCCCTGATCGACCAGACCGTCACCCTCTGCGGCTGGGTCAACACGATCCGCCTGCAGGCGCACGTGGCCTTCGTCGACCTGCGTGACCACGAGGGCGTGGCGCAGGTGGTGATCGAGCGCGACAACGCCGCGGCGTTCGCCATCGCCGGCGAGATCGGCAATGAGTACTGCCTGCGTGTCACCGGCACGTTGCGTCGCCGCCTGGCCGCGAACGACAAGCTCAAGACCGGCACGGTCGAGCTGCTCGCCGACACCGTGGAGGTCCTCAACCCGGCGAGGGACCTGCCGTTCGCGCTGCACGAGAATCCCAACGAGGACATGCGGATGACCTACCGCTACCTCGACCTGCGCCGCCCCGAGATGCAGGCGATGCTGCGCAAGCGCACACGGCTGGTGCAGACGCTGCGGCGCTACCTCGACGCGCGCGGTTTCCAGGACATCGAGACGCCGATCCTGACCAAGGCCACGCCCGAGGGCGCGCGCGACTACCTGGTGCCCAGCCGTGTGCATCCGGGCCAGTTCTACGCGCTGCCGCAGTCGCCGCAGCTGTTCAAGCAGATCCTGATGATGGCCGGCTTCGACCGCTACTACCAGATCGCGCGCTGCTTCCGCGACGAGGACCTGCGCGCCGATCGCCAGCCGGAGTTCACCCAGCTCGACATGGAGTTCGCCTTCGTCGAGGAGAAGGACGTGCAGGACATGGTGGAGGACCTGATCCGCCACGTGTTCCGCGAGGTGCAGGGTGTGGAGCTCGATGCGAGCTTCCCGCGCATGACCTGGGCCGAAGCCATGCGCCGCTTCGGTTCGGACAAGCCGGACCTGCGCATCGCTCTGGAACTGGTCGACGTGGCCGACGCGCTGAAGGGCGTGGAGTTCAAGGTGTTCGCCGAACCGGCCAACGATCCGGCCGGCCGCGTGGCCGCGCTGCGCGTGCCCGGCGCTGCGGCGCTGTCGCGCAAGGATATCGACGGGCTCACCGAGTACGTCGCCCGCTACGGCGCCAGGGGGCTGGCCTGGATCAAGGTCGAGGATCGCGCGAAGGGCCGCGAGGGCATCAGCTCGCCGGTGGCCAAGTTCCTCGATGACATGGCGCTCGATGCCGTGCTCGATGCGACCGGCGCGCAATCCGGCGACATCGTGTTCGTCGGTGCGGGCAAGTGGAAGACCGTCACCGACTTCATGGGCGCGCTGCGGCTCAAGGTCGGCAAGGATCGTTCCCTGGTCGAGGAGGGCTGGAAGCCGCTGTGGGTTACCGACTTCCCGATGTTCGAGTACGACGAGGACGAGCAGCGCTACGTGGCCCTGCATCATCCGTTCACCGCGCCGAAGATCGACGACATCGCCGACCTGAAGAGCCATGCAGCCACTGCCGTCAGCCGCGGCTACGACATGGTGCTCAACGGCAACGAGATCGGCGGCGGCTCGATCCGCATCCATCGCCCGGAGATGCAGAGCGCAGTGTTCGGCCTGCTGGGCATCGGCGCCGACGAAGCGGAGGCCAAGTTCGGCTTCCTGCTCAAGGCACTGAAGTTCGGCGCGCCGCCGCACGGCGGCATCGCCTTCGGCATCGACCGCATCGCCGCGTTGATGGCCGGCACCGAGTCGATCCGCGACGTGATCGCCTTCCCCAAGACCACCAGCGCGCAGGACCTGATGACCGACGCACCGTCGCCGGTATCCGCCGCCCAGCTGAAGGAGTTGTCGGTGGCGACCGTCGAGGGCAAGCCCTGAGGCGCGAGGCGCGTACCCTTGCCGACAGCCGGTGGTGGCGAGACGCGTGATGACCGAATCCCGAAATCCCGATCCCGAGTCCCGGCTGCAGGCCCACGTGATCCTGCTGCACGGCCTGTGGATGCGCGGGTTCGCGCTGTCCATGCTGCATCACCGGTTGATGGAGGCCGGCTTTCGCGTGCACCGCTTCGATTACCTGAGCGTGGCCGCCAGCCAGCAGCACATCCTGGATCGCCTGCACCAGCGCATCGCCACGCTGGCCGGCGAGGCCGACGCGGTGCACCTGGTCGGCCACAGCCTGGGCGGGCTGCTCGCGCTGCGGGCCTGCAGCGACGGCAAGGCGCTGCCGCCGGGACGCATCGTCTGCCTCGGCTCGCCACTGCGCGGCAGTGCCGCCGCGCGCGGTTTTGCCCGCTGGGGTCGCGGCGGCGAGCTGTTGCTGGGACACAACCGCCAACTGCTGGAAGAAGGGTTCGAGCGCTGGGATGGCGAGCGCGAGGTGGGCGTGATCGCCGG
Organism: Rhodanobacter sp. UC4443_H10; assembly: GCF_052978325.1. Lineage (NCBI taxonomy): Bacteria > Pseudomonadati > Pseudomonadota > Gammaproteobacteria > Lysobacterales > Rhodanobacteraceae > Rhodanobacter > Rhodanobacter sp. UC4443_H10. The sequence goes on from NZ_CM129668.1 coordinate 3,609,209, forward strand.
CCGCGTCGCGCTGGGGCTGGGCGCCGTGCTGGGTCAGCTGGAGGGCGAGCACGACGGCACCGTGGCGGTGGCCGAGACGCGCCTGCCGGGGTTGGCCGACCATTGCGTGGTCGAATCGAGCCACACCAGTCTGCTGTTCTCGCCGGAGGTGGCGCGGCGGGTGGCCTGTTTCCTGCGCGAGGGGCGATTTGCCGCGGAGCCGGGCGCCGGCACACCTGCCGATTTCAGGTAAAATTGCCCGCTTGTCCAATCGCTTCATGCAGGAATCGCCATGGGTAGAGGCCCGTCCATCGAAGGTCGCAAGAACGCCGAGGACGCCAAGCGCGCCAAGGTGTTCACCAAGCTGATCCGCGAGATCACCGTGGCTACCCGCGCGGGCGTCGCGGACCCTGGCGGCAACCCGCGCCTGCGCGCGGCGGTGGACAAGGCGCTGTCGGCCAACATGACCAAGGACACCATCGAGCGCGCGATCAAGCGCGGCTCCGGTGCCGACGGCGGCGCCGACATGCAGGAGCTGCGCTACGAGGGCTACGGCCCGGCCGGCATCGCGCTGATCATCGACTGCTTCACCGACAACCCCACCCGCACCGTCGCCGACGTGCGTTACGCGCTGACCAAGCACGGCGGCAACCTGGGCACGTCTGGCTCGGTCGCGTTCCAGTTCACCCGCTGCGGCGAACTGGTGTTCGCCACCGACAACGACGCCAGCGCCGAGGAGTTCGTGCTCGATTCGGCGCTGGAAGCGGGCGCCGACGACGTGATCAACGAGCACGGCGAGAGCATCGTGCTGTGCGCGCCGGAGCACTTCGAGGCGGTGCAGCAGGCCCTGATCGACGCCGGCCTCAACGCCGTGCACGCCGGCGTGGTGATGCGCCCGAACAATCGCGTCGAGGTGCCGGCGGAAGCGCTGGAGCCGCTGCTCGACCTGCTCGAGAAGCTCGATGCGCTGGACGACGTGAGCGAGGTCTCGCACAACGCCCTGCTGCCCGCCGGGACGGCCGAATAAGTCGGAGGCCTCGCGCCTTCGCATCGCATCGTGATGATCCGCATCATCGGCATCGATCCCGGCAGCCAGCGCACCGGCGTGGGCATCATCGACGTGGACGAGGCGGGCCGGCTCGCCCATGTCTTCCATGGCGCGCTGGCGGTGGCCGGCGAGGCCAGCTTCCCGCTGCGCCTGAAACGCATCTTTGACGAACTGTGTGACATCATCGCCGCCCATCACCCGGTCGAGTGCGGCATCGAGCGCGTGTTCATGGCGCGCAATGCGGATTCCGCGCTGAAACTGGGGCAGGCACGCGGCGCCGCGATCTGCGCGGTGGTCAGTCGGGGGATCGTGGTGCACGAATACGCGGCAACCGAGGTCAAGCAGTCCGTGGTCGGCAGTGGCCGCGCCGACAAGGCGCAGGTGCAGCACATGATCGGCGTGCTGCTCGGCCTCAAGGGCCCGCTGCAGGCCGACGCCGCCGATGCATTGGCCATCGCGGTGGCGCATGCGCACACCCGCGCCAGCCTGGCCCGCGTCGGCATCCCGCGCACGGCGTGGAGGCGGCGCCGGTGATCGGCCGACTGCGTGGCACCCTGGTTTCCCGCCAGCCGCCCTCGCTGCTGGTGGAGGTGGCCGGCGTCGGCTACGAGGTCGAGGCGCCGATGTCCACGATCTACGACCTGCCCGCCACCGGCACCGAAGTGACCTTGCTGATCCATCACGCGGTGAAGGAGGACAGCGTCGCGCTGTACGGTTTCCTGCGCGAGAACGAGCGCACGCTGTTCCGCAGCCTGCTCAAGGTCAGCGGCATCGGCGCGAAGATCGCGCTGGCGGTGCTGTCGGGGGTTTCCACCGATCACTTCGCCCGGCTGGTGCATGCCGGCGACGTGGTGGCGCTGACCAAGATCCCCGGCATCGGCAAGAAGACCGCCGAGCGCATCGTGGTGGAGCTGCGCGACCGCGTCGACGGCTTGTCCACTCCCGGCGGCGTATCCCTGCCCGGTGCCGCCGCGGCGCTGGACGCGGCGGGCGAGGCCACGGTGGCGCTGCAGCAGCTCGGCTACAAGCCGGCCGAGGTGAGCCGGCTGGTGCAGAAGGTCGCCGCCGACGGCGACAGCGCCGAGGCCATCATCCGCAAGGCCTTGCGCGCTGCGTTGGGCAACTAGGCCGTCAGGATTTCCATGAGCGAACAAGTGCACGACCAGGCGCCCGCTTCCAGCGGCACCGACAACGGCCACGGCGCCAAGTCGGCCTTGATCCTCGGGGCGCTGGGCGTGGTGTTCGGCGACATCGGCACCAGCCCGCTGTACACGATGCACGAGACCTTCCTGCCCGACCACGGCCTGCACCCGCACCCGAGCACGGTGCTGGGCATCCTGTCGCTGGTCACCTGGTCGTTGATCATGGTGGTGGCGGTGAAGTACGTCAGCCTGGTGATGCGCGCCGACAACAAGGGCGAGGGCGGCATCATGGCGTTGATGACCCTGGCCCAGCGCGCGGCCGGCAAGTCGGTGCGTGCACGGCGGGCGATCATGCTGATGGCCTTGCTCGGCGCCGCGCTGTTCTTCGGCGATGGCGTGATCACGCCGTCGATCTCGGTGCTCTCGGCGGTCGAGGGCCTGCAGGTGGCCGCGCCGGCGCTGTCGCACTACGTGGTGCCGATCACGGTGGCGATCCTGCTCGGCCTGTTCTGGCTGCAGCGCCACGGCACCGCGCGCATCGGGGTGCTGTTCGGGCCGATCATGGTGTTGTGGTTCCTGGCGCTGGCGGTGATCGGCGTGCACAACATCATCAAGGCGCCGGGCGTGCTGTGGGCGCTCAATCCGTATCATGCGGTGCAGTTCTTCATGAGCCACGGGGCGGCGTCGTTCCTGGCGCTGGGTTCGGTGGTGCTGTGCGTGACCGGCGCCGAGGCGCTGTATACCGACATGGGCCACTTCGGTCGCTACCCGATCCGCGCGGCGTGGTTCGGTTTCGTGATGCCGGCGCTGCTGCTGAACTACTACGGGCAGGGTGGCTTGCTGCTCAACCACCCCGAGGCGATCGCCAACCCGTTCTACCATTCGGTGCCGGGCTGGGCGTTGTATCCGATGATCGGGCTGGCCACGCTGGCTACCGTGATCGCCTCGCAGGCGGTGATCTCCGGCGCGTTCACCGTGTGCCGGCAGGCGATCCAGCTCGGCTTCCTGCCACGCATGCAGGTGGTGCACACCTCGCGCGAGGCGATCGGGCAGATCTTCCTGCCGTGGGTCAACCGCGGCCTGATGGTGGCGGTGATCGCCACCGTGATCGGTTTCGGCTCCTCCAACGCCCTGGCTGGCGCCTACGGCATCGCGGTGACCGGCACCATGGCGATCGACACCGTGCTGACCATGATCGTGGCGCGCCGCATGTGGCACTGGAGCCGCACTGTGGTGATCCTCACCGGCCTGCTGCTGCTGGTGATCGACCTGAGCTACTTCGGCGCCAACACGCTGAAGATTCCCGACGGCGGCTGGTTCCCGCTGGTGCTCGGCGTGCTGTTGTTCACCGTGATGACCACCTGGCGCCGCGGCCGCGAGCTGGTGGTGCGCGAGATCAAGCAGGGCGGCCTGGCACTGGCGCCGTTCATCGAGAACATGACCGAACATCCGCCGATGCGGGTGCCGGGCACGGCGGTGTTCCTGACCGCCAACCAGGAGGCCGTGCCGCATGCGCTGCTGCACAACCTCAAGCACAACAAGGTGCTGCATGAGCGCAACGTGCTGCTCACCGTGGCAATCCTGGAGACGCCGGTGGCCGATGCCGAGGAGCGCATCCACATCAGCCGGCTGAGCGACGATTTCTACAGCCTGGAGCTGCGCTTCGGTTTCGCCGAGGACCCCAACATCCCGCTGGCACTGTCGCGCTGCACCCGCGAAGGGCTCGGTTTCGACATGATGGATACCACCTTCTTCCTGTCGCGCGAGAGCATCGTTTCCAGCGAGCGGCGCCCCGGCATGGCGCCGTGGCGCGACAAGCTGTTCGCCTTCATGGCGCGCAATGCGCTGCCCGCCACCGCCTTCTTCCAGATCCCCGGCAACCGGCTGATCGAGCTGGGCGCTCAGGTGGAAATCTGAAGCTGCAGGACAGCGCCCTGTGTGCGCGAAGCTTTTGCGCGCCGTGAAGAGGAGCATCGGGCACAAGGTGCGCTCCTACATACCCGGTGTGAGCCTGCCATAATCCCCGCATGACCGAAGCGCGCATCATCACCGCCGCCGCCCAGTTCGACGACGAAGCGCTGGAGGCGACCATCCGCCCCAGGCGGCTGGCCGAATACCTGGGCCAGCAGGCGGTGCGCGAGCAGCTCTCGATCTACATCGAGGCGGCGAAGAAGCGCGGCGGCGCGCTGGACCACGTGCTGGTGTTCGGTCCGCCGGGCCTGGGCAAGACCACGCTGAGCCACGTGATCGCCAACGAGCTGGGCGTGAACCTGCGCTCCACCTCCGGCCCGGTGCTGGAACGCGCCGGCGACCTCGCCGCGCTGCTGACCAACCTGGAGGCGAACGACGTGCTGTTCGTCGACGAGATCCACCGCCTGTCGCCGGTGGTCGAGGAGGTGCTCTATCCGGCGATGGAGGATTTCCAGATCGACATCATGATCGGCGAAGGCCCCGCCGCGCGCTCGATCAAGCTCGACCTGCCGCCGTTCACCCTGATCGGCGCCACCACCCGCGCCGGCATGCTCACCGCCCCGCTGCGCGATCGCTTCGGCATCGTGCAGCGGCTGGAGTTCTACACCACCGACGAGCTCACCGCGATCGTGCGGCGGGCGGCGAGGATTCTCGGCATCGTGTGCGCGGCGGACGGCGCGCAGGAGATCGCCCGCCGGTCGCGCGGCACGCCGCGCATCGCCAACCGCCTGCTGCGTCGGGTGCGCGACTACGCCGAGGTGCGCGCCGGTGGCGAGATCACCCTGGCAGCGGCGCAGGCGGCGCTGGACATGCTGAAGATCGATCCGCAGGGTTTCGACGAACTGGACCGACGCCTGCTTGCCCTGATCATCGAGAACTTCGACGGCGGCCCGGTCGGGGTGGAATCGCTGGCCGCCGCCCTGAGCGAGGACCGCGGCACGCTGGAAGACGTGGTCGAGCCGTACCTGATCCAGCAAGGCTACCTGGTACGCACCGCCCGCGGCCGCATGGTCAGCGCCCGGGGCTGGCGCCATCTTGGGCTGACCCCGCCGCCGCGGCAGGCGCAGGCGGCCGACCTGTTCGACGGCGGGACCGACGATGCCTGAGCTTGCCGCGGAGCCCCCCTTCAGCTGGAAGGTGCGCGTCTATTGGGAAGACACCGACGCCGGCGGCGTGGTCTACCACGCCGGCTACCTGCGTTTCATGGAACGCGCCCGCAGCGAGTGGATGCGCGCGCTGGGCGTGGACCAGATGGCCTACAAGCAGGCCACCGGGCTGGCCTTCATGGTGCGCGACATGCACATCGACTTCCTGCGTCCCGCCCTGCTGGATGATGAACTGTCGGTAACGGTGGAAGTCAAAGAACGCCGCGCTGCCAGTATCCTGTTCGCCCAGACGATCATGAAGGCGGACGGCAAGTGCCTGGTTCGCGCCAGCGTGCGCGTGGCGTGCGTGGAGCTGGAACGCATGCGGCCGGCGGCGATACCGCCGGATCTGATCCCGCAACCCGAAGCCTGACACCCGTCCCTCGTCGAAATCCGCGGAGTACCTGCAAGCCATGAATGGTGGACTGAACATTTTCACGCTGGTGGCCGATTCGAGCCTGCCGGTGCAACTGGTGCTGCTTATCCTGCTGGTGTTCTCGTTCCTGTCGTGGGTGATCATCATCCGCAAGTACACCCAGACCAAGGCAGCGCTGGAAGACGCCGAGGCGTTCGAGGAGCGCTTCTGGTCCGGCGGCGATCTCGCCCAGCTGTTCCGCGAGGTCAGCAACCGCGGCGACAGCGGCGGCATCGAGAATATCTTCGAATCGGGTTTCCGCGAGTTCGCCCGCCAGCGCCAGCGCAAGACGCACGACGCGCGCGCGGCGATCGAGGGCTCCGAGCGCGCGATGCAGGTGGCCGGCACCCGCGAGATCGGCCTGCTCGAGCGCAACCTGGAGTTTCTCGCCAACGTCGGCTCGATCAGCCCGTACGTGGGCCTGTTCGGCACGGTGTGGGGCATCATGGGCGCGTTCCAGGGCCTGGGCGACATGAAGGACGTGACCATCGCCGTGGTGGCGCCGCACATCTCCGAGGCGCTGATCGCCACCGCCATGGGCCTGTTCGCCGCGATTCCGGCGCAGTGGGCGTACAACCGCTACGCCACCAAGGTCGAGCGCATCGCCTCGCGCTACGACGTGTTCCAGGAGGAGTTCTCCTCCGTGCTGCAGCGGCAGATCCAGACCGACGACGCAGCCTGAGCGGAGAGCGATCATGCGAACCTCCGGGCGCCACAAGCGCTACAAGCTGAAATCCGAGATCAACGTCGTGCCCTACATCGACGTGATGCTGGTGCTGCTGATCATCTTCATGGTCACCACGCCGATGCTCAACAACAGCGTCGACGTCCAGCTGCCGCAGTCCGATGCCAAGTCGCTGCAGCAGAAGAAGGACCCGGTGCTGGTGTCGGTGCTGCAGGACGGCCAGCTCTACCTCACCCTGAGCGGGGCGAAGAAGGAGCTGGTGGACGAGGACACGCTCAAGCTCAAGGTCGGCGCCTTCGTGCGTGAAAATCCGCAGGTGAACGTGCTGGTCGGCGGCGACGAGCGCGGGAGCTATGGCGGCGTGTTCAAGGTGCTGGCCGACCTGCAGGCCGCCGGCGTGGCCAAGGTCGGCCTGATGGGTCAGCCGGGCCCCGCGAACGAGCCAGGCAAGGGCGCGTCCGATGGACGAAAGTAGGGCGACGCCGAAGGCGGTCGTGCTGTCCGCCGTATTGCATATCGGCATCGTGGGGTTCCTGTTCCTCGCCGTGCTGCCGTGCGCGTCGTACGAGAGCTTCTTCAACGCGCTGCACCTGCCGTCGTGGATGAACCCGATCACCTGCTCGGCACCGCTGAAGCTGCAGGGTCCGATCATCGAGGCCACCCTGATCGGCCCCACCGGCAGCCCGCCGCCGAAGGCGGTCAAGGTCAAGCCGGTGCCGAACACGGTCCCGCCGCCGCCCACCGTGACCCCGCCCAAGCCGACGCCGGAGAAGCCGGCGGTCAGCCAGTTGCCGCCGCCGCCGAAGCATCCGGACACGGTCGACCAGGAGCGCGTGGTCGAGGATGCCGCACTGAAGGCCGAAGAGGCCAAGAAAGTGCAGGAGGAGAAGGAGCGCCAGCGCCAGGCCGAACTGGACGCCCAGGCGGCCAAAAAGAAGGAGGAGGAGCGCAAGAAGCTCGACGCGATCTTCGCCAAGATGGCGGCCGCTTCCGCGCAGACCCGGCAGCTGGACAACAAGGCCAAACAGGCCCAGCAGCAGCTGGCCGACCTGAAAAACGCCCAGGACAACGCCCGTCCCGACCTGCCGGCCACCGACCAGCTGCAGAGCGGCAACAACAGTCCGGACAGCGATCTGAGCAGCGAGTACGCAGCGGCCATTCAGAATGCGGTCACACCGAACTGGCTGCGTCCGGATAACATGCCCGAGGCTCCCTGCGATGTTCACATCGTGCAATCACCCGGTGGTGACGTCCTGAGCGCCACAGTCGACTCCAGCTGCCCGTACGACGAGGCCGGAAGGCGCTCGGTGGAAAACGCCGTGCTGCGCACCAAGACCTTGCCGTACAAGGGTTTCGAAAAAGTGTTCCGGCGCAATCTCACCTTCACCTTCAGGCCGCAATGACCAAGCCCACGCGAAAGTTCAGCCTAGGCATCGCCCTACTCATGGTGGCCGCGGCCGCGTTGTTTGCCGGCCCGGTGGTGGCCCAGTCGCCGCTGACGGTGGACATCATCGGCGGCGTCAAGACCGCCACGCCGATCGTGGTGGTGCCGTTCGCCCAGCAGGGCGGTGCGCCGCTGTCGACCGACGTGGCCGACGTGATGCGCAGCGATTTCAACCGCTCCGGCAAGTTCCGCTCGCTGGCCAGGAGCGACATCGTGGAGACGCCGGCGCAGGGTTCGGAGATCAAGTTCGCCACCTGGCGGCTGCTCAAGCAGGATTACATCGTGGTGGGGCGTATCGCGGATGCCGGCAACGGCACGCTCACCGTCACCTACGAGCTGTGGGACGTCAACAAGCAGCAGGAACTGCTCGGCGGCACCTTCACCACGCCGGCCGGCGACCTGCGCGGCGTGGCGCACCGGATGGCCGACAAGGTCTACGAGAAGATCACCGGCGTGCGCGGCGCGTTCTGGACGCGCATCGCCTACGTCACCTCGGTGGGGCTGGGCAACAGCACGACCTATTCGCTGATCGTCGCCGATTCGGATGGCTACAACCCGCAGGTGGCGGTGCGCTCGCGCGAGTCGCTGCTGTCGCCGGCGTGGTCGCCGGACGGCTCCAGCATCGCCTATGTCTCGTTCGAGGACGGCAACTCCTCGATCCGCATCCAGAACATCCTCACCGGCGCGCGCCAGCTGGTATCGGCCCGCAAGGGCATCAACGGCGCGCCGTCGTGGTCGCCGGACGGGAAGAAGCTGGCGGTGTCGCTGTCCTATGTCGGCAACCCGGAGATCTTCGTGATCGACCTGGCCAGCCACCAGGCCACCCGGTTGACCAACAGCCTGTCGATCGACACCGAGCCGGTCTGGGCGCCGGACGGCCAGAGCATCTACTTCACCTCCGACCGGTCCGGTCGGCCGCAGATCTACCAGGTCCCGGTCGCCGGGGGCACGCCGCAGCGGATCACCTTCCAGGGGCAGTACAACGCCAAGGCCTCGGTGAGCTACGACGGCAAGCAGATCGCGATGGTGCAGGGCGGCGGGAACGTGTATCGTATTGTCATTCAGGATCAGAGTCTGGGCGGGCAGCAGCGGTTCATTTCGCCGGGCCCGCTGGACGACTCGGTCAGCTTCGCACCCAATGCCAGCATGCTGCTGTATTCAGCCACCGAAGGTAGTCGTGGAGTCCTGTATTCCGTGTCCAGCGACGGCATGGTGCGTGATCGCCTGCGCCTCGCCGAGGGCAACGTGCAGGAACCCGCCTGGGGGCCTTATCGGGAACCTTGAATTTTCATGTCGCCGTGCGGTCAGCCGCACGGCGGCATGATGCCCATGGAACGGGCCCGGACGGCGCCATCGGCGCGTTTCGGTTTCGGGTGGGACGCAGTTGCGGACCCGCCGGGCAGAGCGGCATGCAGCGTCACGCATCGTCGATCTTTCGCATGTGAAAATAACAGCCGGTCAACCGGCGGCCAGCGTTTGTAACCTCCTCGTCATCTGTTTGTCGGAACTCAACTCGTTATAAGGAACGTCACCATGAACAAAACCGTTCGCATTGCCCTGGTTGCCTTGCTCTGCGTGGGTGCAGCAGCGTGCAGCAAGAAGCAGGAAGTCAAGCCGCAGCCGCCGGTCGAGCAGACCGCACCGGCGCCGACCGCGCCCGCGTCCGATGGCAAGTACACCCCCGCCGACCTCGATACCGATGCCTGCCTGCGTCAGCGCGTCGTGTACTTCGACTTCGACAAGTCCGAGATCAAGCCGGAGTTCCAGCAGATCATGGCGTGCCACGCCAAGTACCTGCAGGATCGCCCGAGCGCCCAGCTGCGTCTGGAAGGCAACACCGACGAGCGCGGCACCCGCGAGTACAACCTGGGCCTCGGCGAGCGTCGTGCCAATGCCGTCGACAGCGCGCTGCAGGCCAACGGTGCCTCGGCCAGCCAGATGACGGTCATCAGCTACGGCAAGGAAAAGCCGGTCTGCCGCGAGCACAATGAAGACTGCTGGAGCAAGAACCGCCGCGTCGAGATCGTCTACACGGCGCAGTAATGATGAAGCGACTGGCTAAGGGTTTTTCGGCCAGGATCAGCATGGCGGGCGCCTTGGCGTCCGCCATGCTGTTCGCGTTCCCGGTACTGGCCCAGGACGCCCGGCTCAGCCTGGCGGATCGTGTCAGCCGGCTGGAGCAGCAGACGCAGAATCGCGACCAGAGCGGCACCGGCCTGGTCAACCAGATCCAGCAACTGAGCTCGCAGGTACGCCAGATGCAAGGTCAGATCGAGGAGCTGCAGCATCAGTTGCAGGTGCTCGAGGACAAGAACAAGGCCCAGTACGGCGACCTCGACGCGCGCCTGGCGCGCCTCGAAGGCGGCGGTGCGGGCAATCCGCCGGCGCCATCCGGCACCCCGGCAGCGGCAGCGGCGACGACAGCGGCAACTTCCGCCAGCGCGTCGAGCGCGCCAGCGCCGGCGTCGAGCAGCGCTGCCACGGCCGATCCGGCCGCGGCACAGGCAGCTTACGACACGGCATTCCAGTCGATCCGCGGTGGCAATTACGCGGCGGCCTCGCGGCAGTTCCGTGCCTTCATCCAGCAGTATCCGAACCATGCGCTGGTGCCCAATGCCTGGTACTGGCTGGGGCAATCGTATTTCGTCACCACCAACTACGGCGTGGCGCTGGATGCGTTCAAGCAACTGGTCGGGCAGTTCCCGCAGAGCGACAAGACCCCCGACGCGCTGCTCAAGATCGGCTATTGCCAGATCGAGTTGAAGCAGGTCGACGCGGCCAAGGCCACGCTGAAGCAGGTCATTGCCAAGTATCCCGGATCGGACTCGGCGAGCCTGGCGCAGGAGCGCCTGCAGCGCCTGCAAGTCCAAGCCGGCGGTTGAGGCGGCGGTGAGCGGTGACGATACGCGCGTGGCCTCCGCCACGCCTGCGACGGCAGTTGCCGAGCGCCTGCGCATCACCGAGATCTTCCATTCGATCCAGGGCGAAGCCGACGCCATCGGCTGGCGCACCGTGTTCGTGCGCCTCACCGGTTGCCCGCTGCGCTGCGTGTGGTGCGACACCGAGTATTCGTTCCACGGCGGCGACTGGCACGCGATCGACGACATCATGGTCGAGGTCGCGCGGCACGGCGCGAAGCATGTCTGCGTCACCGGCGGCGAGCCGCTGGCGCAGAAGCGCTGCCTGATCCTGCTGCGCAAGCTGTGCGACGCCGGCTATGAGGTGTCGCTGGAGACCTCCGGCGCGCTGGACGTGTCCGCCGTGGATGCGCGCGTGCACAAGGTGATGGACCTGAAGGCGCCCGATTCCGGCGAGAGCGGCCGCAACCTGTGGTCCAACCTGGATCATCTGCTGCCGCACGACCAGATCAAGATCGTGCTCGCCAGCCGCGGTGACTACGAGTGGGCGCGCGCCATGCTGACCGAGCACGCCCTGACCGGTCGCTGCATGGTGCTGTTCTCCCCGGTGCACGGCGCGGTCGAACCGCGCGAGCTGGCCGAGTGGATCCTCGCCGACAAGCTCGACGTGCGGTTCCAGCTGCAGCTGCACAAGCTGCTGTGGAACGACGCGAAAGGCAAGTAGAGGAAGCGAGAAGTGAGAGAACAGCGGCGAGCAACGCCTTTTCTCACTTCTCACTCCTCTTCACTCGTTTCTCGCCGTTTTTCTTTTTCCATGGATGCAAACCATGCCTGACCCACAATCCCGCAAGGCCGTCGTACTCGTTTCCGGCGGCATGGATTCGGCCGTCACCATCGCGATCGCCCGCGAGCAGGGCTACCAGGTGCACGCGTTGAGCGTGGCCTATGGCCAGCGCCACCGTTCCGAGCTGGCGGCATCCGATCGGGTGGCGAGCATGCTCGGTGCGGTCGAGCACAAGACCGTGGCGGTCGACCTGCGCAGCATCGGCGGGTCGGCCCTCACCGCCGACATCGAGGTGCCGCTGGATGCGGGCGACAGCAGCGAGATCCCGGTGACCTACGTGCCGGCACGCAACACGATCATGCTGTCGATCGCGCTGGGCTGGGCCGAGGTGCTCGGCTCCAGCGACATCTGGTGTGGCGTCAACGCGGTCGACTACTCGGGCTATCCGGATTGCCGGCCTGCCTTCGTCGCGGCGTTCGAAGCGCTGGCCAACGTGGCCACGAAGGCCGGGGTCGAGGGGGCGGGTATCCGCGTGCACGCGCCGCTGATGCACATGAGCAAGGCCGACATCGCGCGCGAAGGTCGTCGCCTCGGCGTCGACTTTTCGGCCACGGTCAGCTGCTACCGCGCCGATGACGAGGGTCGCGCCTGCGGCCACTGCGACGCCTGCCGGCTGCGCGCGCAGGGCTTCCGCGAAGCGGGCATGGCCGATCCCACGCGCTACGCCTGAGCGCGCGTTTGCTTGTGCCATCATGGAGCACACCGTAAAATCGAAGGCTTGCCCGGCCACGGCCGGGCGCTTGCACGGGTCGTTAGCTCAGTTGGTAGAGCAGTAGACTTTTAATCTATTGGTCCCGGGTTCGAATCCCGGACGACCCACCAACTCCCCACGCGCCGCCGTTCGCGAATCCAGGCGGCGTCACGCCCCGTCACGGGCGGCCAGCGCGGCCAGCATCGCACTGCGCAAGCGCTGCGGCGAGACCGGTTTGTACAGCACCGTCAGCTTGTCGGCGAGCACCTCCTGCAGGCGCTCGGCGCGCGTCTCGCCGGTCACCAGCAGACGCGCGAAGCGCGCTTCGCCGTCGCGTTGGTAGAGGCGGTCGAGTTCCGCGAACAGGTCGATGCCGCGCTCGCCCGAGCGCAGGTGCAGGTCGCAGATCACGATGTCGACCGGCGCCGGCCAGTTCTCGATCGCCTCCTGCGCCTGCTGATGGTCTTCGGCCACCGCCACGTCGCAACCCCAGCTGCGCAGCAGGAAGCGGATGCCGGAGAGGATCGCCGGATCGTCGTCGAGCACCAGCACCCGGCGGCCCGCCAGGTCGCCGGCGGGCTCTTCCTCCGCCTCCGTCGGCGGCGGCAACATCTGCGCGCTGGCCAGCGGCAGCTCGAAGTGGAACATGCTGCCGCGGCCGGGGCGCGAGTCCACCCCGACCACGGTGTCGAGCAGTTGCGCCAGGCGCTGTACTGTGGCCAGGCCCAGGCCGAGGCCCGACTGGGAGCCGTCGGCGAGCCCGGGGTCGCTGTGGTCGTCGATGCGGTAGAACTCGTCGAACACGTGCGCCAGGTGTTCGGCGGCGATGCCGCTGCCGGTATCCCACACCTCGATGCGCAGGCGGTCGCCGCCGCAGCGGCGCGCACCGATCAGGGCGCCGCCGCGGTGGGTGAAGCGCAAGGCGTTGCTGACCAGATTGTTGAGCATGCGCGTGAGCATCGTGCGGTCGCTGCGTACCCAGTCGCGCACGGGGTGGAGGCGCAGCACCAGCCCGCGTTGCTCGGCCACCATGCTGAAGGTGCGGCTGACCGCGGCGAACACCTGGTTGAGCGGAAATTCGCTGATCTCGACCTGCACCGCGCCGGCTTCCAGCCGCGACAGGTCCAGCAGCTCGCCGAACAGATGGTCGAGCGAGTGCACGCATTCCTGGATGTGTGCGATGCGGTCCAGCCGCTGCGGGTCGTGTTCGTCGAGCGCCAGCGCGGCCGAGAACAGGGTCAGCGCGTACAGCGGCTGGCGCAGGTCGTGCGCGGCGGCGGCGAGGAAACGCGAACGGGCCTCGCTGGCCGCTTCCAGCGCGGCATTCTTGTGTTCCAGTTCGAGCGTGGCCTCCTCGATGCGCTCGCGCAGGCCGCGGCGACTCTCGAACAGCGCGGCGGCAGCGTGGTTGAAGCCCCGCTGCAGCTCGCCGATCTCGGTGTGATCGGTCACCGGCACGCTGGCGGGCTGGTCGTCCCGACCCAGTTGCCCCACCGCGCCGGCCAGGCGCCGCAGCGGTGCGCTGATCCAGCGCGCCGCCTGCCAGCCGATCACGCCGGCCACCAGCAGGCTCAGCAGCAGCGCGATCAAGGCGTGGCGCAGCGTGGCCCGTTGCGCGGCGACGGCGTCGCGCAGGCTCACGTTGACCAGTACCGAGCCCAGCACCTGGGGCGTCGCCTGCGCGGTGTCGACGACCTCGCGCACCACGCTGGTGACGTCGTGGCCGTCGTCGGCGGCGCGATGATCGGCCAGGATCTGGCCGTCCGCGGTGCGGATCTGCACGCGTGTCACATGGGGCAGTTCACCGATCGAATCGGCGATGCGCAGCAGTTCGCGCAGCCGCATCGTCCGCAGAGGCTGCACGCACACCGACGCGGTCTGGGTGGCGATGGCGTTGGCGTTGCCGCGCGCCATCTGATGCAGGGTGTCCAGTTGCCGCTGGGTGAGCAGGGTCACCAGCAATGCAGCCGTGATCAGGGTGGGCACCAGCGCCACGAAGGCCATGCGCTGGACCAGCGACGTGTGGTGCCACAACCTTGCCAGCCACGAGTTGCCCGCCAGATCCATCGTCTGCCCGCCCCGTCGGAACACCCCGCCGATACCCCGGTACCGCCGCGGGATGCGTCGTGCACGCCGGGCGCCGTTGCCGGGAATGTAGCGCAACCCCGCGCAAAGGGAAGCGCCGGCGCGCGCTTACTCCCCCGTGCGGCGACGCCGGTGGCGGGCCAGCCGCTCGAACAGCAGCGGCAGCAGGGCGAGCAGGGCGATCGCGCCCAGCGGCAGCAGGACTTCGCGGTGCATGAACAGGCCCAGGCCGATGCGGTCGCTCTCGCTCATCGCGTCGGCCAGGCCGGCGCCAACCGACGTCTCGAACACCAGCGACACCGTGCCGCCCAGCCAGCTGGCGCCGAGGAACAGCCACAGCGGACAGCGCAGCCAGGCCAGTGCCACGGTGACCGCGCCGAACGGCAGTACCGGCACGAAGCGCAGGAACAGGGTGTAGCTGACCGGATGGCGTTCGAAGCCGTGGTGCAGCCGCGCGACCAGCGGCGGCGGCTGCGCGCTGCCCGGGCCGAACGCCTGGCGGCTGGCGAGATACAGGATCAGCGCGCCAAGGGTGAGCCCGAGCGACGAGGTCAGTGTCGCGTCGACCACGCCGAAGGCGAAGCCGCCGGCCAGGATGATCACGATGGTGCCGGGGATGCCGGTAGCCACGCCGAGGGTCAGCAGGCCGACGTAGGCCAGCCGGGCCAGCCACGGGTGTTGCTCGATCAGGGCGTGCAGCTCGGCCTGGTGGGCCAGCAACTGGCGCGGGGTCAGCGCGTGCAGCGAGCCCGAGGCGAACAGCAGCACGCCTGCCAGCAACAGCAGGGCCAGCGGCAGCGCGGCGCGCCAGCGGCTCAATACGGCGTGCCGGTCGCGCCGTAGCTGGCGAGCACGTCACGGGCCTGGTCGCGCAGGATGTCGCGGCGCACGGCGATGTGGCGGCGGGCCAGTTCGCCGATCCAGTCCGCCGGCAGCGGGCCTTCGTCGAACTGGGTGAGCTCCTCCACGTCTTCCGCGCGTGCGCCGATCAGCAACTCGTCGATGCCTGCCCACACGCTGGCGCCGTAGCACTGGCAGCACGGCTGCGAGCTGGTGGCCAGCGCGTATTGGCTGCCGTCCTCGTTGAGGCGGTGCCGGCTGAGCCGCTGCTGGGCGATCATGATCGCCATCATCTCGGCGTGGGCGACCGAGCAGCCTTGCGGCACCACGCGGTTGACGCCGACGGCGACCAGCCGCCCGCTGTGGTTGTTGAACACGGCCGCGCCGAACGGCCCGCCGCCGCCGCGCTCCACGTTCTGCCGGGACAGCTCGATCGCCAGCCCCACGCGCTCCTCGTCGCTGTGGTAGCGCTTGTTGGTATCGGTCACGTCGCCGATCCAGGGCGGCAGGGTCAGGTGGATCTGCAGCGGCAGCATCGCGGTCTTCCTACTGGCCGGCCGCGCGCGCCCAGACGTCGCGCAGGGTCACGGTGCGGTTGAACACCGGCGCGTCGGCGCGGTGGTCGTGGCGATCGGCGACGAAGTAGCCCAGCCGCTCGAACTGGAAACGTTGCTCGGGGTCGACGTTCGCGGCGGCCGGCTCCAGCCAGCCGCTGACCACGCGCTTGGCCTCGGGGTTGATGTGCTCCAGCCAGCTCTTGCCATCGTCCTCGCCATCGGGCGCGGGCACGCTGAACAGGCGGTCGTACAGGCGCACCTCGGCGGCCACCGCGTGCTTCGCGCTGACCCAGTGGATCGTGCCCTTCACCTTGCGGTCCGCGCCGGGCAGGCCGTGGCGCGTGTCCGGATCGAGCGTGCCGTGCAGTTCGGTCACGTTGCCCGCGGCATCCTTGACGACTTCGGTGCACTTGACGATGCCGATGCCGCGCAGGCGCACCTCGCCGTCCGGCTTCAGCCGGTGGAAGCCCTTCGGCGGCACCTCGGCGAAATCGTCGCGCTCGATCCATACCTCACGGGCAAACGGCACCTGACGGGTGCCGAAGCTTTCGTCCTTGGGATGGTTGGGGAAGGTCAGGGTTTCCTCATGGCCCGCGGGCAGGTTGGTCAGCACCAGCTTGAGCGGGTCGAGCACCGCCATGCGCCGCGCGGCTGTGGCGTCCAGATCCTCGCGGATGCAGCCCTCCAGTACCGCGTAATCGATCACGCTGTTCTGCTTGGAGACGCCCACGCGCTCGACCAGCAGGCGCAGCCCGGCCGGGGTGAAGCCGCGCCGGCGCAGGCCGCGCAAGGTGTTCATGCGCGGGTCGTCCCAGCCGTCGACGAAGTTCTCGCTGACCAGCTGCGCCAGCTTGCGCTTGCTGGTGATGCAGTAGCTGAGGTTGAGCCGGGAGAACTCTATCTGCCGCGGCTTGGCCGGCTTCGCCTCCAGCCCGGCCTCGACCACCGACTGCCACAGCGACGGGTTCGCGGGCAGGTCGACGTTGTCCACGCACCAGTCGTACAGCGGCCGGTGATCCTCGAACTCCAGCGTGCACAGCGAGTGGGTGATGCCTTCCATCGCGTCGGACAGCGCGTGCGCGTAGTCGTACATCGGGTAGATCGGCCACGCGTCGCCGGTGTTCTGGTGGGCGATCTTGCGGATGCGGTACAGCGCCGGATCGCGCAGGTTGATGTTGCCGGCGGCCATGTCGATCTTCGCGCGCAGGGTCTTGCTGCCGTCGGCGAATTCGCCGGCGCGCATGCGCTTGAACAGGTCGAGATTCTCTTCGATCGAGCGCGTGCGATACGGCGAGTCGCGGCCCGGCTCGGTCAGCGTGCCGCGATAGGCACGCACCTGCTCGGCGTCGAGGTCGTCGACGTAGGCCTTGCCGTCCTCGATCAGCTTGAGCGCGCCGCGATAGAACACGTCGAAGTAGTCCGACGCGTGGCGCAGCTCGTGCCACCGGAAGCCGAGCCAGCGCACGTCCTCCTTGATGCCTTCGACGAACTCGGGGTCTTCCCTGCCGGGGTTGGTGTCGTCCAGGCGCAGGTTGCACCAGCCGTCGAACTCGCGGGCGATACCGAAGGAGAGGCAGATCGCCTTCGCGTGGCCGATGTGCAGGTAGCCGTTGGGCTCCGGTGGAAAGCGGGTATGGATCTCCACGTGCTTGCCCGAGGCCAGGTCGTCGCGCACGATCTGCCGGATGAAGTCCTGCGGCGCGGAGGCGGGGATGGGGGCGGGGTGGTCGGTCGGCATCGAGTGACGCTCGCGCGCGGTGGTGGAAACCGCAAAGTTTACCCCGTCGCTCGGACCGGGCGAAGAACGCCGTGGCCTTGCCCCGCGCCGCGCCGCGGGGTAGCTTGCCGCTCATGCACACCGTCTACCGCGCGCAGAACCTGTTCGACGCCCATCTGGTCAAGGATGCGCTGGAGGCGGCCGAGATTCCGGCGTTCATCGCCGGCGAGTACCTCACCGGCGGCGTCGGCCAGTTGCCGGCGATGGATTTCATCGCGGTGATGGTGCCCGAAGCGGGGCTGGCACGGGCGCAGGACGTGGTGCGAGAGGTCGAGGCGGTGCTGGGCGAAGCCCGCCACGCGATCGACGAGATGCCCGACGATCCGCTGGCCGTACCCTGCTGAGCGGCGTGCGCCCGAACCGCCGAACCGCCCTGCGGTTGCCCCTGCGCCGCCCGGTCGTGCGCGGGATACTTGCCGGCATTCCGGTCGCCGAGAGCTTGCGATGCATCCCGCCCACATCCGCCTGATCGCCCCCTCGGGCCATGCGCATGATCCTGTCGCCATGGCGCGCGGCGTGGCGCGCCTGCGCGAGGCGGGCTGCACGGTCGACGGCGAGGAGGTGCTGGCGCGTTTCGCGCAGCGTTTCGCCGGCAGCGACGCCGAGCGGGCGGCCGACATCAACGCGCTGGCGACGGCGCCGGTGCTGCCGGACATCGCGCTGACCACGCGCGGTGGCTACGGCGCGGCGCGCTTGTTGCCGCAGCTCGACTACCCTGCGCTGCGCGAACGCCTGCACGGCGCACCGATCGCGCTGGTCGGCCACAGCGATTTCACCGCGCTGCAACTGGCGCTGCATGCGAAGAGCGGCCTGTGCACTTTCAGTGGCCCGCTGCTGGCCGACCTCGGCGCCGAGGTGCCGGATGACTTCAGCTGGCGCCAGTTCTGGGCCACGCTGACCGCGCCGACGGCGCAGGTGTCCTGGGCGACTTCCGCCCGCGCCGAGCTCGACCTGCACGGCCCGCTGTGGGGCGGCAACCTGGCGATGCTGTGCAGCCTGCTCGGCACGCCGTACTTCCCCGTCATCGACGACGGCATCCTGTTCGTCGAGGACGTCGGCGAGGCGCCGTACCGGGTGGAGCGCATGTTGTACCAACTGCATCTGTCCGGCGTGCTGGGGCGGCAGCAGGCGTTGCTGCTGGGCAGCTTCAGCCAGTGCGCGCCCGGCCATCGCGACAACGGCTACGAATTGCGCGACGCGTTCGCCCAGATCCGCGCCGTCGCCGGCGTGCCGCTGGTCGACGGCCTGCCGCACGGCCATGGCGCCGAACAGCTCACGTTGCCGTTCGGCGCGCCTGCGCGCCTGCGCGTCGAGGACGGCCGCGCGCGGCTGGAAATCGGCGGCTATCCCCACCTCGATTGCGCCAACCCGGCCGGCCCGCCCGAAAAGCCGTAAAATGGCCGGCCCGCACGGGCTTGCTCCCAGGAACAGACCATGAAGACCATCGAAGGCGATTTCGCCACGCCCAACGGCCGCTTTGCCATCGTCGCCGGACGCTTCAACGGTTTCGTGGTGGAGCCGCTGGTTGCCGGCGCCCGCGACGCGCTGCTGCGCCATGGCGTGGCGGATGACGCGATCGAGCTGGTGCGCGTGCCCGGCGCCTGGGAAATCGCGCTGGTCGCGCACAAGCTGGCGCATTCGGGTGAGTACGCGGCGGTGATCGCGCTCGGCGCGGTGATCCGCGGCGCCACCCCCCATTTCGATTTCGTCGCCGGCGAATGCGCCAAGGGCCTGGCCTCGGCCGCGCTCGGCTCCGGCGTGCCGGTGGCGTTCGGCGTGCTCACCACCGACTCCATCGAACAGGCGATCGAGCGCGCCGGCACCAAGGCCGGCAACAAGGGTGCCGACGCCGCCCTGGCGGCGCTGGAGATGGCCAACCTCTACCGGAAACTCGGATGAGCGCGCGCGTCCACGGCCTCGACCTGCAGGCGCGCTCGCGGGCACGCCGCCGTGCCTTGCAGGCGCTGTACGCATGGCAGCTCAGCGGCAGCCACATGGATGCGGTGATCGAGCAGTTCCGCCACGAACAGGACATGGAAGTGGCCGACCTGGAGTATTTCGAGGACCTGCTGCACGGCGTCGAGCAGCACGTCGACGAGCTCGATGCCTGCCTGCGTCCGCACCTGGATCGCGAGGTGGCGCAGGTCGATCCGATCGAACGCGCCGCGCTGCGGCTGGCCGCCTACGAACTGAAGCATCGGCCCGACGTGCCTTACCGCGTGGTGCTGAACGAGGCGATCGAGGTGACCAAGCGCTTCGGCGCCGATCACGGTCACAGCTACGTCAACGGCGTGCTGGACAAGCTGGCCGCCGAGTTGCGCGCGCTCGAGAAGGGCGCTTGATGCAGCCCGCCGTCGTGCCTGCGGGCATCGATCCGGTGCCTCCGCTCGAAACCGCGCGCCTGCGCCTGCGCGGCCATCGCGCCGACGACCACGACGCCCTGCTGGCGATCTGGTCCGATCCGGTCGTGGTGCGTTACATCGGCGGTCGCCCGTCCACGCGGCAGGAAGCCTGGTTGCGGCTGCTGCGCTATCCGGGCCTGTGGTGCGTGCTCGGCTACGGCTACTGGGCGATCGAGGAGAAATCCAGCGGTCGCTGCATCGGCGACATCGGCTACGCCGATTTCCGGCGCGAGATCGAACCCTCGCTCGAAGGCATGCCCGAACTCGGCTGGGTGCTGGCCGCGGACAGTCACGGCAAGGGTTACGCCAGCGAAGCGCTGGCAGCGGTGCTGGCCTGGGGCCAGGCGCATCTGGGCGACCACACCGCGGTATGCATCATCGATCCGGACAACGCCGCCTCGATCCGCCTTGCCGAAAAGGCCGGCTTTGCGCTGCGCCAGCAGACCACCTACATGGGCGACCCGGTGCTGCTGTTCACGCGCTGACGGGCCCGGCAACAGAGGCGAGCGACGCTGATGGAATTCGACCTGATCGAGCTGATCCGGCAGCGCACCGTGCAGGCGCGCGACGACGTGCGGCTGGGCATCGGCGACGACGCGGCCGTGCTCGCCGTGCCCGCCGGGCAGGAGCTGGCGGTGGCGATCGACACGCTCGTCGAAGGCGTGCATTTTCCGCGCGGTACCGATCCGGCCGACATCGGCTGGAAGGCGCTGGCGGTGAACCTCTCCGACCTGGCGGCGATGGGTGCCACGCCGGCCTGGGCGCTGCTGGGGCTGACCCTGCCGCAGGCGGATCGCGCCTTCGTCGAAGGCTTCGTCGACGGATTTTCGCGGCTGGCCGCTGTGCACCGGCTGGCGCTGGTCGGTGGCGATACCACGCGCGGCCCGCTGACCGTGAGCGTCGCGGTGCACGGCTTCGTGCCGCCGGGCAAGGCATTGACCCGGGCCGGTGCGCGCGTGGGCGACGCGGTGCTGGTCACCGGCACGCTGGGCGATGCCGCCGCCGGCCTGAACGTGCTGCAGCAATGGCGCCGTGAAGAGGATGATCGCGGCCAGTTGCGCGACTACCTCGTCGAACGGCTGAACCGGCCGACGCCGCGGCTGGCCGCCGGTGTCGCGCTGCGTGGGCAGGCGCATGCCTGCGTCGACGTTTCCGACGGCCTGCTCGCCGACCTGGGCCACATCTGCGCCGCCAGCGGCGTGGGAGCCGAGATCGACGCCGCGCTGCTGCCGCGCTCGTCGGCGCTGCTGGGTCTGTACGACGACGCCACCGCGCTGCACTTTGCGCTGGGCGGCGGCGACGATTACGAGTTGTGCTTCTGCGTGCCGCCCGACCGGTTGAGCCAGGTGCAGGCCGACCTGTCGCGGCTCGGCTGCGGTGCCACTCGCATCGGCCGGATCGTGGCCGGCACCGGGGTGCGCGTACGTGGCCACGACGGTGGCTGGATGGAGCCCGGCACGCCGGGCTGGGAGCATTTCGCGTGAATGACAGAAAGCGCCTGAGCGCCACGCAAAGGCGTGCCCTGCTGGCCACGCCGTGGGGCTGGCTCGCCTGCGGTTTTGGTTCCGGCCTGGCGCCGCTGGCGCAGGGCACGTTCGGTTCGCTGGCCGCGCTGCTGCCGTGGCTGGTCCTGCGCGGCCTGCCCGCGTGGGGCTACGTGCTGGTGCTGCTGACGGGCTTCGCCGTCGGCGTGCGTGCCTGCGACATCGCCGGCCGCGCGCTGGGCGTGGACGATCATCGCAGCCTGGTCTGGGACGAGTTCATCGGCCAGTGGCTGGCGCTGCTGCCGCTGCTGGGCGCGCTGCTTCCCGCCGATGGCCTCGCGTGGTGGATGCCGGTGGCCGGTTTCGCGCTGTTCCGCCTGTTCGACGTCTGGAAGCCATGGCCGATCCGCTGGCTGGACCGGCGCGTGAAGGGCGGTTTCGGCGTGATGGTCGACGACGTGATCGCCGGCGTGTTCGCCGCGATCGCGCTGGCCGCGCTGCTGCGCATCCTGGCCTGAGTCCCGCCGGCCTCGGGCATTCGGCCCGGGCCTGGATGCACAACCGCGTGCGCATGGGACGAAGCGATGTTCCGGCACGGCGGTTAGCCGGCGCCGATGGTCGATCAGGGGCAGTCGCGGCAGCAGGCGCCGGACGCGTACGCGGCGTCTCCGGCCGGCGCCGGCGGCGTGTCGGGGTAACCGCGGCCGTCGTACCAGCGAAAGGAACCAGGCACCCTCGTTTCATCTCCATTGACCGGAGGCTCCATGCTTGATTCCGACCCCGCCGCCACTCCCGCCAGCCGTCGGCGTGCGACCTTGGCATGGCTTGCCATCGCGCTGATCGTCGCCGCGCTCGCCCTTGCGTTCGCATGGGTCGGCGGCTGGCTGGGTTCCAGCCGTCTCACGTCGCAACGTTTCACCAACGCGATCGAAACCGCCAACGGCCAGGTCTGGCGCGGGTTTCGCCGGGCTCACGCCAAGGGCGTCTGCGTGGCCGGCTATTTCGAGGGCAACGGGCAGGGAACGGCGCTGTCGAGCGCGCGATTGTTCGCGCCGATGCGCACGCCGTTCGTCGGCAGATTGTCGATCGGCGGCGGCTCGCCGTACGGCCTGGACGCCAAGGCGCGCGTACGCAGCATGGCGCTCAAGCTCGACGGCGGCGACGGCCAGCAATGGCGCATGGCGATGAACAGCTTTCCGTTCTTCGGCGTGTCCTCGGTCGAGGCCTTCTACGAGCAGACCCGCGCCAACACGCCCGATCCGGCCACCGGCAAGCCCGATCCGGCGCGCCAGGCGGCGTTCGCCAAGGCGCATCCGGAGTTCGCCCGCTTCGCCGATTGGGCCGCGCACGCGCCGTGGTCCACCAGCTGGGCCAACACCACGTTCAACGGCGTCGACACCTTCCGCTTCGTCAACCGCGCCGGCGAGGTGCGCAACGTGCGCTGGTCGATGCAGCCGCAAACCCCGTTTGCCGGGATGACGCCGGAACAACGCGAGCAGGCCGATGCCGATTACCTGGCCGAGGATCTTGCGGCGCGTCTGGCGAAGGGCGATCTGCGCTGGGACATGGTGGTGACGCTGGCGCAGGCCGACGACCCGGTGAACCCCTCGCAGAGCTGGCCGGAGGATCGCCCGCGGGTCACGGTCGGCACCGTGGTGGTGGAGAGCAGCAGCGCGCAGGCCACCGGCGCGTGCCGCGACATCAACTACGATCCGCTGGTGCTGCCCACCGGCGTGGAGGCTTCCGACGATCCGATCCTGGCGGCGCGTTCAGCCGTCTATTCGGTGTCGTTCAACCGCCGCGAGCACGACATCGCCAGCGGCGAGGCTGGCGCCGCTACCGGCCACGCCGCGACGCGGGAGTCGGACCGATGAACCGCGCCGGCAGCTCCGCCCATTTCAACCTGCTCGCCCGCGTGCTGCACTGGACGATGGCGCTGGCGATCGTGGCGATGCTCTTCGTCGGCGTCGGCATGGTCGCCTCGCTGAGCCTGCGTCCCACCCTGGTGAGCCTGCATCGCCCGCTGGGCATCGCGATCCTCCTGCTGGTGGCGGTGCGCCTGGCCAGTCGCCTGCGCCATCCGCCACCGGCGTTGCCGGCCGATCTGCCGGCCATCCAGAAGGCTGCAGCCAGGGCCTCGCACATCCTGCTGTACGCCTTGATGTTCGCCATGCCGCTGGTGGGCTGGGCCATGGTGTCGGCTGGCGGCTATCCGGTGACCATGCCCGGCGGGTTCAGCCTGCCGGCGATCGCACCGCACGACCCGACGGTGTACGCCGTGCTGCGCACGGCCCACACCTGGCTGGCGCTGCTGCTGTTCGCCGTCGTGCTCATGCATCTGGCGGCGGCGCTGTACCACGCCTGGATACGCCGCGATGGCGTGTTCGCCAGCATGGCAAGGGGAGCGGCGCGGCACCGGAGCGATATCGGCTCCTAGGCCGCCGACGCCGCGCCTGGTGGCGACAGGGCATCCAAATGCGAACGTGCGCCGTATGAGCTGCATGTAGCGGTCCTGATCGCAGCAGACGAGGTTGCCCCGGGTGAAACGCTTGCTCATCCTGACGCTCCTCGCCGTGTGGGTGCTGCCCGCGCCGGCGGCGCGTGCGCGCCAGTTCGACCCGATCCGGCCGGTGCACACCTCGGATGTGGGTCGCTACCTGGGGCGCTGGCATGTCCTCGCTGCCATCACGCCCCGTTTCGAGCGCGACAGCTACAACGCGGTGGAAACCTTCCGGCGCAACGAGGACGGCTCGCTCTGCATCTGGCTGCGCCAGCGCCACGGGGGGTTCGACGCGCCGGCAAGGCTGTTCAAGTCGACCGCGAGCGTGGTCGAGGGCAGCGGCCATGGCGAATGGCGCGTACGCTTCTTCGCCTTCCTGAGCGCCCGGTATCTGGTCGGCTGGCTGAAGGCCGACGGCACCCAGGCGATGGTGGTGCGCGATGCGCGCGACTATCTGTGGTTCCTTTCCCGTACGCCCACCGTGTCGGAGGCCGACTACGCCGCCATGCTCGATCGGGCGTCCGCCATGGGGTACGACCCGACCGCGATCCGCCGGGTGCCCCAGCGCTGGCCCGAGCTTGGCGCAGACCGCGATCGCTTTGCTGGAGAATGCCCGTGAAATACCTCGTCGTCTTTCTCGCCTGGGCGATGCCCGTCGTCGCCTGGCTGTCCAACACCGGCGCGTTCGGGCCGACCAACGGCGAGATCTCGGATCGCTATCCCACCTTGATCGTGGCCGCCGGCTACGCGTTCGCCATCTGGGGGCCGATCTTCGTGCTGGACGCGATCTTCGGCACGCGACAGCTGTTCGAGCGGGACGCCACGGCGGCGCTGCGCCGCATCCGGGGGTTGACG
The DNA here is from genome assembly GCF_052978325.1 of Rhodanobacter sp. UC4443_H10. Taxonomy (NCBI): domain Bacteria; kingdom Pseudomonadati; phylum Pseudomonadota; class Gammaproteobacteria; order Lysobacterales; family Rhodanobacteraceae; genus Rhodanobacter; species Rhodanobacter sp. UC4443_H10. The sequence goes on from NZ_CM129668.1 coordinate 3,633,931, forward strand.
GCGGCCGGCTTCGCGCTGACCTCGGCATGGATGATCGTGTTCTCGCAGCAGTGGTTCTGGCTCGCACTGTTCGTCATCTGGGCCAGCCTGGCGTGCCTGCTCGCCGCCGCCTGGCAGGCATCGCACACCGCCGGCCACGCGCGCGGGCCGTGGTGGCAGTGGGTCCCGCTGTCGCTGCACGCCGGCTGGGTGTCGCTGGCGGTGTTCCTCAACCTGGCCCAGGTGATCGTGGCGTTCCGCCTGTTGCCGGTGGCGGACATGCTGGCGTGGACGCTGGTGCTGTTCGCGCTGGCGGCGGCGCTGGTACTGACCATGATCGTGCGCATGCGCGGCAACCCCTGGTATGCGCTCGCGGCGCTGTGGGGCCTGCTGGGGGTTTGCGTGAAACAGCGCAGCGCCGGCCTGGCCGGCGCGGATGCGGCCGCCAGCGTGGCCCTGCTGCTGGCCGTGGCGGTGCTCCTGGTGTCGCTGCTCTCGACGCTGCGCCAGCGCCGGGCGGCGACTTCGCCCACGGCGCGCTGACCCGGACGGCTGCGCACCGTGACCATGCTGCGCCTGCTGCTGGGAGACCAGCTCGACCCCGGACATTCCTGGTTCGCGGCCAGCGATCCCGACGTGCTCTACGTGCTGATGGAAGTCCGCCAGGAAACGGACTACGTCCTCCACCACGCGCAGAAGATCCTGGCGATCTTCGCCGCCATGCGCGACTTCGCCCGCGGGCTGGAGGCGAGCGGCCATCGCGTGCGCTACTTCGCGATCGACGACGTCGCCAACCGTCAGTCGATCACCGCCAACCTCGATCAGCTGATCCGGGAGTACCGCGTGCGCACGTTCGAGTACCAGGCACCGGACGAGTGGCGCCTGGACCGGCAGCTGGCGGAGTACGCGCAGCAGCTGCGCATCCCCGCCCGGCAGGTGGACAGCGAACACTTCCTGACCCGGCGCGACGAGGTGGCGACGTTCTTTGCCGGTCGACGGCGCTGGAAGATGGAGCTGTTCTACCGGCACATGCGCGCGAAGCACCAGGTGTTGCTGGACAGGCAAGGGCGACCGGTGGACGGCCAATGGAACTTCGATGCCGACAACCGCAAGCGCTGGCCGGGTACGCCGAGCGAACCGGCCGATGCCCGACCGTCGCACGACCACCGCGCGCTGTGGCGGCGCATCGTGGCGGCGGGCGTGCAAAGCTTCGGCACGCCCGCGGCCGGGATGTTCCGCTGGCCGCTCAACCGGGACGAGGCGCTGCTCCAGCTCGATGCCTTCCTGCGCCACGGGCTCGCCGGGTTCGGCGACTACCAGGACGCGATGAGCACGCAGGCGACGCGCCTGTTCCATTCGCTGATCTCGTTCGCGCTCAACGTCAAGATGCTTTCGCCAGGCGAGGTGATCGAACGCGCCGAAGCGTGCTGGCGCGAGGGTCGCGCGCCGCTGGCGGCGGTCGAGGGTTTCATCCGCCAGATCCTCGGCTGGCGCGAGTACGTGCGCGGCGTGTACTGGGCGCGCATGCCCGCATACGCCGAGGCCAACTTCTTCGGCCACCGGCGCGATCTGCCGGCCTGGTTCTGGACCGGCGAAACCGGCATGAACTGCCTGCACCAGGCCATCACGCAATCGCTGGAGCATGCCCACGCGCACCACATCCAGCGGTTGATGGTGATCGGCAACTTCGCGCTGCTGGCCGGCCTGGACCCCGGACAGGTGCACCGCTGGTATCTCGGCATCTACGTCGATGCCTTCGAGTGGGTGGAGTTGCCCAACACGCTGGGCATGAGCCAGTTCGCCGACGGCGGCCTGCTGGCCACCAAGCCCTACGTTTCGTCGGCGAACTACATCCACAGGATGAGCGATTACTGCGCCGGCTGCCGCTACCGGCACGATGAGCGCACCGGCGAACGCGCCTGTCCGTTCAACGCGTTGTACTGGGATTTCCTGGCACGCCATCGCCGCGCACTGGCATCCCATCCGCGCCTCGGCATGGCCCTGCGCCAGCTCGAGCGCATGCCGCCCGCACAACGCGCCGAAGTGCAGCGGCGGGCCGAGGTCGTGCTCGGCGATCTCGACGCCTTGTGACCGGCGACGCACCTCGCACCCGCTTCCTGCCTCCACCGGAAAACCATCGATGCCCGACCAAGCCCTGATCCTGGTGAACCTCGGCTCCACGCCCTCCACCGACGTCGCCGACGTGCGGCGCTATCTCGACCAGTTCCTGATGGATCGCCACGTCATCGACGTGCCGTGGCCGCTGCGCCGGCTGATCGTCTCGCTGGTGTTGCGCACGCGCCCGGCGGCATCGGCCGCGGCCTATCGCTCGATCTGGTGGGACGAAGGCTCGCCGCTGCTGGTGATCGGCCGGCGCCTGCAGGCGCGGGTGGCCGAACGCTGGCACGGCGCGCCGGTGGAACTGGCGATGCGCTACGGCGAACCCTCCATCGAGAAGGTGCTGTGCGACCTCGCCCGCCGCGGCATCCGGCGCGCGACCCTGCTGCCGCTGTATCCGCAGTTTGCCGACAGCACCGTCACCACGGTCCTGGAAGAGGCACGGCAAACCCTGCAGCGCCATCGCTTGCGGCTGCAGCTGGATGTGGTTGCGCCGTTCCATGACCGGCCGGAGTACCTGTCCGCGCTGGGCGCCAGCATGCGGCCCTATCTGGCGCAGCCGCACGACCATCTGCTGCTGAGCTATCACGGCTTGCCCGAGCGTCACATCCGCAAGGCGGACCCGACCGGCCGGCACTGCCTGTGCGGTCCGTCGTGTTGCCTAGAGCCTCCGGCAAACGTGCTGGAGCGCTGCTATCGCGCCCAATGCGTGCGCACCAGCGAGCGCCTGACCGCCGCACTCGGCATCCCGCACGAACGCTGGTCGCTGGCGTTCCAGTCGCGGCTGGGCCGCGCGAAGTGGATCGAACCGCATACCGACGTCGTGCTCAAGGAGCTGGCTGCGCAGGGCGTACGCCGATTGCTCGTGGCTTGCCCGGCGTTCGTGGCCGATTGCATCGAGACCCTGGAGGAGATCGGGATCCGCGGACGCGAAACCTTCCTCGCCGCCGGCGGCGAGGAGCTCACCCTGATCCCGTGCCTCAATGACCAGCCACAGTGGGCCGATGCCGTCGCGGCGCTGTGCCGACAGCCTTCGGGCCAGACCCTGGCCGCCTGAATCCGTCGATGGACGGCAAGCATGCATCCGGATGGCCCGGTGCTGCGTATGAGCTGATGGTGCATGCCGGGCATTCGGGTTCGACAGCGCACGACGCCATCCGCCGCTGCCAAAGGCCTGATCATGCAAACAGCACCCTCCGATGTGGCATCCATTCGCCATGCCGATGCCACCGCCATGTCGGACCGCATCCGCCACCGCCTGCGCGAGGCCGGCGCACGGTTCCACGCCAACGACAACCTGGCGGATTTCATCCGGCCCGGCGAGCTGGACGAACTGCAACGGGAGGTAGAGGACAAGGCGGACGCCCTGCTGCGCGCCCTGGTGATCGACGTCGAGCACGACCACAACACCCGCGAGACCGCCAGGCGGCTGGCCAAGATGTTCGTGCGCGAGGTGTTTGCGGGCCGCTATCAGGCCGCGCCCGAGGTCACCGAGTTTCCCAACGTGCAGCATCTGAACGAGCTGATGATCGTCGGGCCGATGCGCGTGCGCAGCGCCTGCTCGCACCACCTGTGCCCGATCATGGGGCGCGCGTGGGTGGGCGTGATGCCCCATGCCGCATCCAACCTGATCGGCTTGTCCAAGTACGCGCGACTGATCGACTGGGTGATGAGCCGGCCGCAGATCCAGGAGGAAGCGGTGGTGCAGATCGCCGACCTGCTCGAATCACGCCTGCGGCCCGACGGCCTCGCCGTGGTGCTGGAAGCCGATCATTACTGCATGCACTGGCGCGGCGTGAAGGACGATGGCGCCAGGATGGTGAACAGCGTGATGCGCGGATCCTTCCTCGCGGACACCTCGTTGCGGAAGGAATTCCTGAGCCTGTTGGCCGAGCGCAGGGCTTGAGCCTCGCCGTCGTGCATGGCCGCTCGGCTGCACGAAACTTGCCGGGCGCTCCGCGCTAACCACCTCGGGCCCGATCAGGGCGCGGCGAATGTGTTGATCTGCCTGTTCTCGACCACGACCATCCCGGTCCCTGAGGTCTCGGCCCTCGCCATGGCCAGCATGCACCTTCCCACGGCCGCGCTCGTGGTGAAGCTGCCGGGCATCAGGCGCACTGCCACGGACAGCACGGGACCGGCCAGCGCATAGAGTGCCCGCCGCGTGCGATGCGGAGACTGCTCGCCCTGCACGGGGCAGATGGCACCGGGCCGCAGTACCGTGGTGGCCAGCGCGAAGCGGCCGGGCACCTGCTCGGCCTCGCCCTTGATCCGCAACGGCATCCAGCGGCTGCGGATGTCGGCGCCGGCGCCGGAGACATAGATCATCCGTCCTCGCGGATTGGCGCGCGCAAAGGCCCGCGACACACACTCGAGGGTGGCCACCGTCGCCTCGCGATACGCCGCTTCCGAGAGAAGCAGGGGCAACGGCCCGGCGCAGTACAGGCAGGCATCGATGTCGCCAAGGTCGAGTCCTTCCAGTGCCTTGTCGCGGAGTTCCGGTACTTGCAGCACGCGCACTCCCTGCGGCACGTCTGGCGACCGGCGGCGGACCAGCAACGTCACCCCGGGCCGCGCGGCGTCCTGCAGCAGCACCTTGAGGACGCCTTGTCCGACCAGTCCGCTCGCTCCGACCAGCAGTATCTTCATGGGTGACCTCCCGGGCAGGCCCGCCATCGACAGCGCCTGGACCAGTATTCCACCCCGGCCGGCCCGCGTGCCCATCTTCCGCACCCGTGGACCCCGCGGCGAGGGTGCACGCCAGGCTTGCCAGGCAACTCGCGATTGCTGCGCATTGCGCTGCCTGCTCCGGTCACTTTCCGGCGATGGCCGCGCGCCCGCCATCCACGCCGATCACTTGCCCGGTCATCCAGCCGGAGCGTGGCCAGAGCAGGTGGGCAGCAAGTTGGGCGATGTCTTCGGGTTCTCCCAGGCGGCCCAGGGGATGGGCTGCGGCGAACGCCTCGCGAAGCTTCGGGTTGGCCACCATGCGTGCGGCCAGCGGCGTCCGGATGAGCGATGGCGCAATCGCGTTGACCCGCACCGCGGGTGCCAGTTCGGCGGCAAGCGACCGGGTCAGACCCTCTACCGCCGCCTTGGCCATGGCGATGGACGCATGCGACGGAAAGCCGCGCGATGCTGCTACGGAGGAAAACAGCACCACGGACGCACCGGTGGTGCTTTTGCGCAGCGACGGCAGGGCCGCCCGGACGGCCAGCGCGGCGCCGATCGCGTTCAGCCGGTAATCGTGGGCCAGGTCAGCTTCGGAGACGCGCGAGATCGGCTTCACCGCGATGTTGCCGACCGCATAGACCAGGCCATCGAGGCTCGCGGGCGCAGCCTCGGTCACCGCGGCAAAGGATGCTTCATCCAGTACGTCGGCCACCGTCCATGTCGCCCCCAGGGATTGCGCCAATGGTCGCAACGTCTCCTCATGGCGCGCTACCAGGTGCAACTGCGATCCCGTATCGGCGAGTAGCCGGGCCAGGCATGCGCCGACGCCGCCCGTGGCGCCGTAGATGAGTATGGATGAGGACATGGCCAGAGCCTGTGGGTGCCTGATTCCAGATACGGAGATCCGGTGCGAATGGATGCAAGGCTTTCGGCAGCGCCGGCGGAGAAGCACAAGGAACGATCAGCGTCGAGGACGTCCTTCATCGCCGGTGAATGCGCATCCGCCGGTGGACGCGCTCCGTATGGATGGATATGCCCTTCTGCGTGGCAACGTCTGCAGGCGAGCGTTGCCTTTCCCATCCGACCGGAGTGCCGACCCATGCTTCCTCCCTTCTTCTGGATCGTTGTTGCCGGGCTGCTCTGCGCGTGCTGCTCGGAGGCCTTCGCCGCCGGGGAGACGGCCTCGCGCCGGGTACAGCGAGGCTGGCAAGCCGGTGCCATCGCGCTGGTCAGCAACGGTGGCTATGCCGGTTCCTCCCGTCGCCAGCTGGTGGTTCCCGCGGCGGCTTACGAAGGCGAGCACGTCTTCCTGCGCGGCCTGCAACTCGGCTGACATGCCTGGCAACGCGACGACTGGCGGCTGGACCTGGTGGCGCAGGCGCGGCTCGACGGATTCGATGCCGACGACATTCCCCTGGATGGCCTACGGGACCGGCGCCGGAGCATGGATGTCGGCGCCGTGTTGACCCGTTCCGGCCGGCTGGGAAACCTGCAGCTGACCGTGCTGACCGATGCCTTGTCGCGAAGCCGCGGGCAGGAGCTCGCCCTGCAGTACGGCTACCCGCTGCAGTTCGGCAAATGGCGCGTCACGCCCGGCCTGGGTGTGCGCTGGTGGTCGCCCCGGCTCGCCGACTACTACTACGGCATCCGCCCCTCCGAGGCAGCCAACGGCGCACCGGGGCCCTATGCCGTTCCCGGCGTGCTGGTGCCGGAAGCCAGCTTCGGCACGGTGGCACCGATGGGCCGCCGCTGGACGTTCTGGAGTGCCCTGAAGTACCAGCGGCTGCCTCGCGCGATCACCGACAGTCCGCTGGTGGAGCGCTCCTCGGCAAGCACCGTGCTGGTGGGTTTCGTCTACGCCTTCTGAGGCCGAACAGATTCCGTTGCCGGCGGATGGCGGCACATGCACGACGGCATGGCGGTCGATGCCCCTCGGGTCGCCCGGCGAACGCCCGCGCTAATCGGCGAGCTCAAGCGCCGCACGTGGACGGATCAGCTCGCGCAACAGCGGATTGGGAAAACGCCGCTTCATGGTGACGGCAAAAAAGGTCTCGCTGAGCTGCGGCAACTGGTGAACCTCCACCAGGCGGCCGCTGCTCAATTCATCCTTGACCACGATCGGCGGAACCACCGCCAGGCCGATGTCCTCCCGGGCGATCAGTCGCAGCATCGCCATGTCGTCGATCTCCGCCGCCACCCGCACTTTCCAGCCCATGCGTTCGACCAGCGCGTCGAATCCGATGCGCACGCTGCTCTCCATCGTCGGCAGCACGAGGGGTTGCCTGGTCAGCAGTGTCTTCAGCGTGCCGCCCTTGCCGATGCGTTTCGGCGTTCCGATCAGGCTGACGGGTTGTTCGGCAATGGCGTGGGAAACCCAGGGAGTGGCCGCATCGCGGGCGGGCGCGACATTGACCAGCGCCACGTCCAGCCGGTGTGCTTCCAGGCTTTGCAGAAGGAAGGCGGTGGTGCCCGAGCGAACGATGACCTCGACATTCCGGCGTCCCAGCAATGGCCGCAGGAAACCGATCTGGAAATTGCGCGACAGCGTGGCCAATGCCCCGACCCTGAGAATCGAACGCCGGCCGCCGGAGCGCTGCTTGAGCGTGGCGAGCAGGTCGCCACCGGTGGCGAAGATCGATTCCGCGTGGTCGAAGGCGATGCGCCCGGCTTCGGTCAGCACGAGTTGCCGGCCGCTGCGTTCGAACAGGTCCTGCCCCAGTTGAGCCTCGAGCTTCTTGATCTGGATCGACAGCGCCGACTGCGAGACCAGCAGCTTCTCCGCGGCGCGGGTGAGGTTTCCCTCGCGGGCAACCGCCCAGAAGTAGCGCAGGTGGTTGTAGTTCAGTGCGGCCATGCAATCATTCTATTTTGTATATCGACAGGTTTCGTTAAATGAATTTTTTAGAATGATGCGCGAAGCGTAGGCTTGCCGCGGCTCACCTGACCGCGGAGTGATTGATGTTGCCTGCCCTTGCGACGCTGTTTCTGCTTGCCCCCGCCAGCCTGTTGCTGGCGACCCTGTTTCCTTCACGGCCGGGACCTCGTCGGCCGCACGCCATGCTTCTCGCAAGCCGCCTGGCGACGTGGTTTTGCCTGGTACTCGCGGTGCTGGCCTGCCTGCTGACCGCGTGGGAAGGCCCGGCCACCAGCGGGTTGCTGGGAGCCAACGGCATCGGCTTGTCGGTCAGGCTGGATGCCATCAGTTGCACCATGTTCCTGCTGGTCGCCTTCGTCGGCGTCATCGTGGTCCAGTACAGCCGCAACTACATGGACGGTGAGCCGCGCCAAGGCGCCTTCATGGCCGGCCTGTGCCGGACGCTGGCCGCCGTGACGCTGCTGGTCTTCGCGGGCAACCTCGTGCAGCTGGTGGTTGCGTGGGTGGCGATGAGCCTCTCCCTGCACCGCTTGCTGGTGTTCTACCCGGAGCGCCGACCCGCAAGGATCGCCGCCCGCAAGAAGTTCCTCGCCGCTCGCCTCGGTGATGCGTGCATGCTCGGTGCCGCCGCCCTGCTGGTGACCACCTTCGGCACCACCGACCTGGCTACCGTGCTGGCCCGGGCGCAGGCCATCGCCGCCGAGGCCGCGCCGCCCGCACTCTCGCTGGCGGCCTTGCTGCTGGGCGTCGCGGCGCTCATGAAGTCGGCGCAGTTCCCCACCCACGGCTGGCTGCCGGAGGTGATGGACACGCCGACGCCGGTGTCGGCCCTGTTGCATGCGGGCATCATCAATGCGGGCGGATTCCTGCTGATCCGCTTTGCCGACGTGATGGTGCTCTCGATGCCGACGCTGCACGGCGTTGCCATCGTGGGCGGCTTCACCGCCTTGTTCGGCGGCGTGGTGATGCTGACCCAGACCAGCGTGAAAGGATCGCTGGCTTTCTCGACCGTGGCGCAGATGGGTTTCATGACACTGCAATGCGGGCTCGGCGCGTTCGCGATCGCGCTGCTTCACCTGGTTGCCCACTCGCTGTACAAGGCCCACGCCTTCCTCTCGGCCGGGGGCGTGGTGGAAACCGAGACGCTGCCGCGTTTCGCCAGGCCCCGCCTGCGCCCCGTCCTGCTGAGCCTGTTGCTGGCGACTGCGATCTACGTGCTGTTTGCCTGGGTATTCGGAACCTTCGTGCGGGCGGAGCCCGCCGTGCTGACCCTGGGCGCGATCCTGGTGATGGGCGTCAGCATGCTGCTGGCATCGTCACTGCAAGGGGCCACCACTTCCCGCCTGGTTGTGCAGACCCTGCTCGGGGCCGCCGGAACCACGCTGGCCTATTTCATCCTGGAAACCGCCTTCACGCGGCTGACCGCCGGCAGCCTGCCGGCGATTCCCCGGCCAAGCGGCACGGGCCTGCTGATCATGGGACTGGCCATCGCATCGTTCACCGCGGTGACCGTGCTGCAAAGCCTGGTCGTGCTGTGGAACCAGCGGCCGCTCTGGCGGGCGGCACGCGTCCACCTGGCCAACGGCCTCTATGTCAACGCCATCTTCAATCGCCTGGTGGGCGCCTTGCGTCGGGAAGACGCGCGCCATCACGCCCGGACCATCGCCTGAGGAGCCGCCCATGAACGCCATCGCATTGAAGATCAGGGAACAAGCCGATCCCATCCCACCTTCCTCCGACATCGGGGCAGGGCGTGCATGCGAAGCCGCGCAGCGCGCGTGTGGACGCATCGCGCCACTGTGGCCGCTGAAGAACTTCGTGGCCGTCAATCCCTTCCTCGGCATGGCCGACCGCCGCTTCGGCGAGGTCGCGCGCGTCATGGCCGAGGTGGCAGGCGCCCGCATGACCATGCCGCGCGCGTTCTACCGCGATGCCATCGCCCAGGGCCGCATCACCGACCGGGATCTTGGCCAGGCCCTGCTGCGCAAGGGAAGTGCAGCCCCTCGCACCCTCGACGTCGCGGCGCTGCGCCGCCAACTGCAAACCGAGGATGTGGCAACGCATGCGCCGCTGCCGACCGTTGCCGACGTCGCGGGCAAGCTGACCGGGCGAGACTGGGCCAGCTTTGCCTGCGAGCGGATCTCGCTGTGGGCGGCCGGCTACTTCGACGCGGGGCAGGCGCTGTGGCCAGCGTCGACACGGCACCTGGGTCCCTATGCGGCCTGGCGTGAGGAGGCCGCCATCGATCGCACGCCCCAGGTCATGGGGCTTGCCGGATTCCACCGCAGCATCGGCGCGCTTCCCGCCACTGCCGAAGCGATGATCGCCCATGGGGCGGCCCGCCTGAAGATGGACGAAGCGGGCCTTGCCGATTATTTCCACCGGCTGCTGATGAGCGTCGGCGGCTGGGCCGGCTACGCCCGCTACCAGGTCTGGCAAAGCGGCCTGGCGGGGCGCCGCGACGACACCTTGCTCGAACTGCTGGCGATACGGCTGGCTTTCGAGGTGGCGCTGCTGGAAACGTGCCAGCCGGTCGCTGCACTGGCGGCCGGATGGGAGCAGGCCCGCGCCTGTTTCGCTGCATTGGCCCGCGAGAACGAGCCGGCCGCGCCGACGCTGGAAGAAATCCTGCAGGACGCCTACGAAATCGCCTGGCAGCGATCCTTCCTCGCCAAGCTCGCCGCACCGCGGCCATCCGTGATCGCCATGCGCCCGGCGGTGCAGGCCGTGTTCTGCATCGACGTGCGCTCCGAAACCTTCCGGCGTGCGCTGGAGAACGTGGCGCCCGGCGTGGAGACGCTGGGCATGGCCGGATTTTTCGGCATGCCGATGGAGTATGTGCCGCTCGCCCGGGGCCAGGGTGGTCCCCGCTGCCCGGTGCTGCTGGCACCCAGCCTGACGGTGCACGAGACCGCCAAGGGCGCGACGGCGCAGCAGCAGGCCGACATCGCCACGCGGCGGCGGCGCCGGCTTCGCGCCATCGGCCAATGGCGCTGGTTCAAGCTGGCCGCGGTGTCGTCGTTCACCTTCGTCGAAGCGATGGGATGGAAATTCGCCGGCAAGCTCATCGCCGACAGCCTGGGCTTCACCCGGCTCGAATCGCACCCGGCGGAGCGCGGTATCGACGACGCGGCACTCGCGCGCCTGGCGCCGGACATCACGCCCTCGACCGCGAACGACCGCGCCACCGGCATGCCACTGGAAACCAGGATCGCGCTGGCAGAGGGCGCCCTGCGCGCCATGTCGCTGCGGCAGCAGTTCGCGCGCGTGGTCCTGTTCGTCGGGCACGGCGCCAGCTCGGTCAACAACCCGCATGCCAGCGGCCTGGATTGCGGGGCCTGCGGTGGGCACGCGGGCGACGCCAATGCGCGGGTGGCGGCTGCGGTGCTGAATGACCGCCAGGTGCGCCAGGCCCTGGCACGACGCGGCACGGTGATTCCCGACGAGACGCATTTCCTCGGCGCGCTGCACGACACCACCACCGACCGGGTGACGATCTTCGACACCGACGGCTTGCCGGCGACGCATGCCGACGACCTGGCCCGACTGCAGGCCTCGCTGGCCGAGGCTGGCCGGGTGACCCGGCGGGAACGCGCTGCCATCCTCACCCTGCACGACCGGCGCCCGGTCGAGCGCCAGCTCCTGGCGCGCAGCAGGGATTGGAGCGAGGTGCGGCCGGAGTGGGGCCTGGCCGGCTGCGCGGCCTACATCATCGCCCCGCGCAGCCGCACCGCGGGCATCGACCTGGCGGGGCGTGCCTTCCTCAATTCCTACGACTGGCAGCGCGATGACGGCTTCAAGACCCTGGAATCCATCATGACCGCGCCGATGATCGTGGGCGCGTGGATCAGCCTGCAGTATTACGGCTCGACGGTGGACAACCGGGTCTTCGGAAGCGGCAACAAGGTGCTCCACAACGTGGTCGGCAAGCTGGGCGTGCTGGAGGGCAATGGCGGCGACCTGCGCACCGGCTTGCCATGGCAGTCGCTGCATGACGGCAAGCGCTACGTCCATGAGCCGCTGCGGCTGTCCGTCGTCATCGCCGCTCCGCTGGACGCCATCAACGCCATCGTCGCCAGGCATGAAGCCGTGCGGCACCTGTTCGACCACGGCTGGGCCCACCTGTTCGCCTTCGGCGACAAGCCGGGCTCCATGCATCGCTACACCGGCCATCTGACCTGGGAGGACGCGGCATGAACATCAAGGATCGGGAAGACATCGGGCTCTCCGGGAGTGCTGGCGTGCGCGACGCGGTGGATGCGCTGCGCCGCGGCGCCCTGATCGCCCTGCCGACCGAGACGGTCTACGGACTGGGCGCGGACGCCGGCAACCCCGCCGCGGTCGCGAAGATCTTCGCGGCCAAGCAGCGCCCGGCAGACCATCCGCTCATCGTGCACCTGCATCAGGCCGCGCAGTTGGCGCAGTGGGCACGGGACATTCCCGCGCTCGCCTGGAAGCTTGCCGAAGCCTTCTGGCCCGGGCCGCTCACGCTGGTGTTGCCCCGCGCCGCCACGGTGAGCGACGCCGTGACGGGTGGCCTGGATACGGTGGCGCTGCGCGTACCCGCGCACCCCCTGGCGCTGGACGTACTGGAAGCCTTCGGCGGGGGAATCGCCGCGCCCTCCGCCAACCGGCACAAGAAGATCAGTCCGACCACGGCCCGGCACGTCCGGGAAGAGCTTGGCGACGCGGTCGAGGTGCTGCTGGATGGCGGCCCTTGCCGTGTGGGCATCGAATCGACCATCGTCGATCTTTCCACCGGTCTGCCGCGGCTGCTCCGACCCGGTGCGATCACCGCGCAGGACCTGGAACGGGTGACCGGCAAACCGGTCGAGTCGCCCATCGACACGTCGATACGCAGCCCCGGCCGCATGAAGCTTCACTACGCCCCCAACGCCCGCGTGGTGCTGGCATCGATGGAACAGGTGCCCGAGCGCATCGCCGAATACGCCGCGCTCAGCGCTCGCGTGGGCGTGCTCTCCGCGCGGCGCGCCGAGAGCTGGCCGGCACAGGTGCCCTGGTTGTCCATGGGTCATTCCCCGGACCAGCAGGCGCAGCAGCTGTACCGGCGGCTGCGCGAAGCAGACGACATGGATCTCGCCGTACTGATCGTGGTGCCGCCGGATGGCCGCGGACTGAACCATGCCCTGCGCGACCGGCTGTGGCGGGCGGCGGGACTCGGCCATGCACTCGCGTGACGAGGATGCCTTCCCGGACACCAGCCATCTCGCGCACCTGGAGAACGAGGCCGTTTTCATCCTGCGCGAGGCCGTGGCGCAGGCACGCAAGCCGGTGCTTCTGTTTTCCGGAGGCAAGGACTCCACCGTGCTCGCCCATCTCGCGCTGCGCGCCTTCCACCCCGCGCCGCCACCCCTGCCGCTGCTCCACGTCGACTCCACCTGGGAGTTTCGCGAGGTGCTCGCATTCCGCGACAGCTTCGCGCGCAAGCATGGGTTCCAACTGCACGTACACGCCAATGAACAGGGCCGCGCCGCCGGCGTGAATCCCTTCGACCATGGCGATGCCTACACCACGGCCATGCGCACGGATGCGCTGAAGCAGGCGCTGGACAGCGGCGGGTACGACGTGGTCTTCGGCGGGGCGCGCCGCGACGAGGAAAAATCCCGGGCAAAGGAACGCGTGTTCTCGCTGCGCGAGCGTGGGCACACGTGGAACCCTCGCCGGCAGCGGCCGGAGTTGTGGAACCTCTACAACACCCGGTTGGCCGAGGGGCAGTCGTTGCGCGTCTATCCGTTGTCCAACTGGACGGAAGCGGACGTCTGGCATTACGCCATGCTGAGGAAGGTCGAGCTGGTGCCTCTGTATTTCGCGGCCTGGCGACCGGTGGTTCAACGCGATGGCGTGCTCATCGTGGTGGACGAACCCGAGCGCATGCGCTTCCTGGCCGGCGAGACGACGAGTCGCCGCCGCGTGCGTTTCCGTACCCTGGGTTGCTGGCCGGTGACCGGCGCCATCGAATCGACTGCGGCGGATCGTGGGGCGGTGTTGGCCGAGACCCTTGCTTCATCTGCATCCGAACGCCAGGGTCGGCTGGCTGGCCAGGATCCGGGTGCAAGCCTGGAAAGGCAGAAGCGCGAGGGTTACTTCTGATGCCGCCGGAACGCGTCGTGATCGCCACCATGCACGGCAAGGAGGCGGTGATTGCCCCTCTGTTGCAGCGGGTCCTGGGGCTGCAGCCACTCTTGCCGGCCGGATTCGATACGGACCGGTTCGGCACCTTCAGCCGAGACATTCCCCGCCTCGATTCCCCGCATGCAACGGCAAGGGCCAAGATCGCGGCAGCCCTGGAGTGCGTGCCCGAGGCGCATGCAGGTGTTGCCAGCGAGGGCAGCTTCGGCCCCCATCCACAAATCCCGTTCGTGCCGATCGACAGCGAGCTGGTGATGCTTGTGGATCGTCGCGATGGCGTCGAAATCGTCGGAACGCATGTCACGCCGCGCACCAATTACGCCCAGCGCGTGGTGGCGGATGCACGCCTGGCCGTCGCCTTCGCCGAAGGCATCGGCTTTCCCCGGCATGGGGTGATCGTGACGGCTGCGGTTGACGGCAAGTCCCACCCGTCGCTCTTGCTGCGCAAGGACAACCTGAGCCGGGCGCAATTGCTGGCCAATGTCGCCGATGCCATTGCCATCAGCGGCGCGGCCTGCGTGGAATCGGACATGCGCGCATGCCGCAACCCGACGCGGATGCGTGCGATCAAACGCGCGACCATCGATCTCGTGCGGCGCTACCGATCCTGTTGCCCGCAATGCGGACGACGCGGATTCGTGCCCACCGAACGCATCGCCGGCCTGCCGTGCGGGGCCTGTCACGCACCCACCGACATGATCCGTGGCGTGGTCGCGATCTGTGCGGTCTGTGGTCATCGCCGCGAGCAATCGTTCGAGGCGGCGTGGGCCGATCCCGGGCGCTGCGATTTCTGCAATCCGTGACCCGCCACCCGGAGGTCGATGATCCGGAACGTGGCCTCTGGTGATGGCTTCTCCCGCATCCGGCCTGCTCGTGCCGTGGCGGGGATCAGCGCAATTCCTTCCTGCATCGCCGCAGGCATCCCTGAGGACTGGGGTGAGTTCAGCCCCCTCACGACCACGCCGGCATGCCCACGCCCGGAGCGATCCGCTTTTCACGAGCATGTCGCGCGATCCACAGCGTGCACATCGGTTCCGCACAAATTCAATCCAAAACTCGCGGCCGACCGTATAGACACTCGCGTCGGGGCATTTCCCAGCGCGAAGCAGGACTCTCTGCTCGAGGGTCTCGAACCGGTTTGTCCCCCTATTGGAGATGCCAACATGAAAGTTTTCCCCCTGATCGTCGCCGCTTGCGCCTTGGCTGTTGCCGGTGCCGGCAGTGCCCGGGCCCAGGATTACAGCGCGCCAGGCTTCTACGGCGCGGTGGGTTACAGCGGTGTCGCACCCAAGAGCAACAACGGCGTGCTGGCGGGCGCCTTCCAGTCCAGCATCGGCGATGACTGGGAGCCGACCCTCACGCTGGGCTATCGCTTCGCGCCGAACTGGGGCGCCGAGCTGTGGCTGCCGCTCGTGAAGTTCGAGCACGACGTGAAGCTCGATGGCGCGAAGTCCGCCACCATCAAGCACATGCCGCTGCTGCTCACCGCCCAGTACCACTTCCTCGCCGACCAGGCGTGGCAGCCCTTCGTCGGCCTGGGCTATGGCTGGGTGAACGTGAGCGACGAGCGCACCACGGGCCCCATCGCGGGCACGAACCTGGACGTGAAGGACGGCAGCGGTGTCGTCGGGCAGCTGGGCCTGGATTTCCACGCCACGTCGAACGTGTTCGTGCGTGCCGATGCGAAGTACCTCGACTGGAGCAGCGACGTGAGGCTCAACGGGGCGGGCATCGGCAAGGCGAAGGTCGATCCCTGGATCTACGGCATAAGCGTCGGCTACAGCTTCTGACGGTTCCGCTGCACGAAACCGCTCGACCCTGCACGCGCGGTGCACGCGAACGCACGTGGGGCATGGCCCGCACGCCGACCATCTCGCCGGCCGACTCCGACGCGCTGGTCGTCCGCGTCGTGCCGGCGGGCCGTTCCGGCGCGTAAATCCGCAAGCTGCCGCCGTCGCGGCCCGACAGCGCACCCGCAACGCCAGGTCGTCGTCGGCGAATCGACGCCGACCTGGTGCGGGCCCGTCTTCACGGGATGCAGAGCCTCGCCGGCCGATGATGCAATTTTGCAACGCAGGAGAACTGTCGATGAACGTGAAATTGAGTCTGCTTGCGGCTGCCTGTGCGCTGGCGCTGGCCGCCTGCAGCGACAACTCGTCCTCGCCGAAGGCACCCGAATCGGCTCCGACGCCGTCCGCCACCACGGCCCCGGGCGAGGCACCGGTGACGATGGCGCCCGCGCCGGCGGCGACCGCCGGCATGGCCGCTGCGCCGGCCGTGTCCGCGATGGACACCAGCAAGGGCGCTGCGGTGGTCACCGATTGCGCCACCGAGATCGAGGGTTCGGATGCGATGCAGTACAACGTGTCGTCCATCGTGGTGCCGTCGTCGTGCAAGGACTTCAAGATCACCCTCAAGCACACTGGCACCATGCCGGTCACTGCGATGGGCCATGACGTGGTGATCGCCAGGCAGTCGGACCTGCAGGCCGTGGACGCCGACGGCGTGGCCGCGGGCGCAGCCGCCGGCTACGTCAAGGAAGGCGACTCGCGCGTGATCGCGCACACCAAGCTGATCGGCGGTGGCGAAACCACCTCGGTGAGTTTCCCGGTCAGCAAGATCCAGAGTGGCGGCCCGTACGTGTTCTTCTGCAGTTTCCCGGGTCACTCGGCGCTGATGAAGGGCACGATCAGCGTGCAGTGACGTGTCTGCGCCGGGTTCCGTGCGAACCCGGCGCGGTCAGCTCGCAGGGACTTGCCGCCCGTTAGCCATGGCGGCGTCCAGCGTCAGCGCGACCTCGCGTTCCGGCACCGCGCCGACGATCTCCGCGCGGCCGATGCCGCGCCACAGGATCAGGCGCAACCGGCCGGCCGTGTTCTTCTTGTCCAGCCGCATCCACTGCAGCAACTGCTCCGTATCCATGTCCGGCGGGATCGCCAGCGGCAGGCCGAGTGCGTGCAGCAGGCGTTGCAGTCGCGCGGTGTCGCGCGGCTCGCTCATGCCGGAACGTTCGGACAATTGCGCGGCCAGCAGCATGCCGATCGCCACCGCCTCGCCGTGCAGCAGGCTGGCGTAGTGGCCCGCGGTTTCCAGCGCGTGGCCGAAGGTGTGGCCGAAATTGAGCAGCGCGCGTTCGCCTTGTTCGGTCTCGTCGCGGGCCACCACGCCGGCCTTGTACTGCACCTTGCGCGCGATGGCCTCCAGCACGGTGTCGACGTCGCGTGCGGCCAGCGCGTCGGCGTGCTGCTCCAGCCACGCGAAGAACGCCTCGTCGCCGATCGCTGCGCCCTTGACCACCTCCGCGAGGCCGGCGCGGTACTCGCGCGCGGGCAGGGTGGCGAGCGTGTCGATGTCGGCGATCACCGCGCGCGGCTGGTGGAAGGCGCCGGCCAGGTTCTTGCCCACCGGCAGGTTCACCCCGGTCTTGCCGCCGACCGAGGAGTCGACCATCGCCAGCAAGGTGGTCGGCATCTGGATGAAGTCGATGCCGCGCATCCAGCAGGCGGCGCTGAAGCCGGCGAGGTCGCCGACCACGCCGCCGCCCAGTGCGATCACGCAGGCGTCGCGGGTGGCGCCGAGCTGGCCCAGCGCGTCCAGCACGCGGCCGACGTTGGCGAAGCTCTTGTGCACCTCGCCGTCGTCCAGCAGGAACGACGACCAGTGCAAACCCTCCAGCCCCGACTCGACCCGCGGCAGGTACAGCGGCGCCACCGTGGTATTGCTGACCACCAGCGCATGGCGCCCGCGCAGCAACGGGCGCCAGCGCGCGGGATCGTCGAGCAGCCCGCTGCCGATCCATACCGGGTAGCTGCGCAGGCCGAGCGAGACGTTGATGCTGTGCAGGGGCGGCTTGTTCATGCGTGGTGCGGGGGACAGGAAAGAGGGGCGCGTTGCCAGTGCGCATCGATCAGGGCAATGCAGCGCTCGCTGGCGGCGCCGACACTGCCATGGTGGCCGGGCACGGCGAGGTCGGCAAGTTCGCGGTAGATCGGCTCGCGCACGCTGGCCATCGCCTGCAGGCGCGCGAGGCGGTCGGGCACGGCCAGCAGCGGGCGACGATGGTCGCGTTCGAGGCGTTCGAGTTGCTGCTCCACGCTGGCCTGCAGCCACACCACGAAACCGCGCTGGCTCAGCCAGCGGCGGTTGTCGCTCGCCAGCACGGCACCCGCGCCGGTCGCGAGCAGCATGCCGCAGCGCTGGCTCAGCGCGTCGAGCTGCGCGCTCTCGCGCTGGCGGAAGCCGGTTTCGCCCTCGACCTCGAACACGGTGCTCACGTCCACGCCGCAATGCTGCTCGACCTCCTGGTCGAGATCGATGAACGAGAGCCCATAATGCACGGCGAGCCGCCTGCCGACCGAGGTCTTGCCGGCACCGGTCGGACCGACGATGAACAGGTTGCACGACGGATTCATGGCTTGATGCTAACAGGCGCCGGAGGAGGGCTGCGGTGAGCGAAAGGGTACTGCTGGCCGGTTGTGGCGATCTCGGTCTGCGCGTGGCGCAGCGGCTGCGCGGGCGCGGTGACGAGGTATGGGCATTGCGCCGGCACCCGCCTGTGGCAGGAGGCCCGGACATCCGCTGGCTGCAGGCGGACCTCACCCGGCCGGACAGCCTCGCCGCCTTGCCGCGCGCATTCACGCAGCTGGTTTACCTGCCCACGCCGGACCACCGCGACGCGGCAGCCTATCGCGCGACTTTCGTCGACGGGCTGCGCCATCTGCTGGCCGCGCTCGACGATGGCAGGTTGCAGCGTGTGCTGCTGGTTTCCTCCAGCGCGGTGTACGGCGCGCACGACGGCGACTGGGTGGACGAGGACACGCCGCCCGCCCCACCCGGTTTCAACGGCGCCACCTTGCTCGAGGCGGAGCGCTGGCTGGCCGCGCAACCGGTGTGCTCGGTGGTGCTGCGCCTGGCCGGGCTGTACGGGCCGGGGCGAACCCAGCTGTTCGAGCGCCTGCGCGCCGGCACGGTGCAGGTGCCGCGGGCCGCGCCGCACTGGGCCAATCGCATCCATGTGGACGATGCGGCCGCGGCGATCGCGCACCTGCTGGCGCTGCCCGATCCGCAGGCGTGCTATCTCGGCGTGGACGACACCCCGCTGCCGCTCGACGTGCTGCACGATCACCTGGCGCGACTGCTCGGCGTACCCCCGCCGGCCGCCGGCGCGCCGCCGCCGGGCATCGGCAGCAAGCGGCTGAGCAATGCGCGGCTGCGCGCCAGCGGCTTCGCGCCGCGCTGGCCGGATGCGCGCCTCGGCTACGCCGCGCTGCTCGACAGCTGATCTTCGTTCCACCCGCCATCCAGGAGAGCGCCATGACTGCATCCATCCCGCATCACCAGGTCAGCACCGGCAACGACATCCCCGGTTGCCGCATCGTGCGCTCGTTCGGCATCGTGCGCGGCATTACCGTGCGTTCGCGCAGCGTGGTCGGCAACCTCGGCGCCGCGTTGCAGACCATCGTCGGCGGCAATATCTCCATCTACACGGAACTGTGCGAGAAGGCGCGCGAGGAAGCCTTCGAACTGATGCTGCAGCATGCCGCCGCGATGGGCGCCAACGCCGTGGTGGCGATGCGCTACGACGCCAACGACGTGGCCCAGGGCGTCACCGAAGTGCTGGCCTATGGCACCGCCGTGCAGGTGCAGCCCGCCTGAGCGCATGACGCGGTGCGGCTTGTGCCGCGTCGTGCGTGCGGGCCAGACTCGGGCTTCGGGACAGGGAGCGCCGCGTGCCGCTTGCACGCCCGGACGGGAGGTTCACGCCATGTCAGTAGCCAAGGTCATCGAGATCAACGCGTCGTCGAAGCAGGGCATCGAGGATGCCGTGCAGCACGGGTTGCGCAAGGCCGGGGAATCGGTGAAGAAGATCAAGGGAGCCTGGATCAACGAGATCAAGGTGGTCACCGCCGACGACGGCAGCGTCACCGAGTGGCGCGTCAACATGAAGGTCAACTTCGTCGTCGACTGAGGGCGCGCGGCGTCAGGGCGGCGCCTCGACGCTGCCCTGTCAGCCGTGCGTGAGTCCGGTCACGTGGCGGTCGTCGTCGTACTCCACCACCGTGTCGGCCAGCGCCGGCAGCGTCGCCAATGCGTGGCGGCTGAGGCGTTCGAAGTGCATCAGGAAGCGGCCCATGCTGGCCGCGTCCATCGCCAGCGGGGCGTGGCGTGCGACCAGTTCCTCCTCCTGCTCGCCGCGCCAGCGGCGCACGATGTCCCAGTTCGGTGCCTGCAGCACGATCAGCGCGTCGAACTTGCGCCATAGCGGCTGGTAGCCGCGCAACTGCTTGTTGACCCAGCGCCGCCAGGCGCCGTCCGGGTCCTCGTCGCGTTCCAGTGCATTGATCGGCCGGGCCAGCGCCGTCAGCGGCTGCGGCCGGATGCCCAGCGCCCAACCCTCCACGATCACCAGCGCGGGTCGCTTGGTGATCCGCGGCCAGCGCGAGGGCGGCAGGCGCGTGTCGCGGCCCTTGTCGAAGCGCGGATGGGTCACCGCCAGCCGCGCGGAGGCGTGCGGCACCGCCGCCAGCACCGACAGCAGCAGCTCGATCTCGTGGGTGCCCGGCACGCCGCGCGAACGCAGCAGCGGGTGCACGTCGCGCGCCAGCGCCTCGCGCTCGCTGCGGGCGTAGTAGAAATCGTCCAGCGAGAGCACCTCGGTGTCCCAGCCGCGCGCCTTGGCCTGCGCCTTCATGACTCGCGCCAGGGTGCTCTTGCCGCTGCCCTGCAGGCCCGACAGGCCAAGGATGTAGGGCCTGCGCGAGCGCGCAATGCGCCCGGCGTACTGGTCCAGAAGGTGTCCGGCCAGCGCCTCGTTCTGCTGCTGCGCCAGCGACATCATCGGCGGCGACTCCCGGCCCGGCCCGGGCCGGCACGACGGCAGGCTGGCGCATGGCCATTGCCGCCATTTTCACCTTGCGTGGAGAAGCATCGCGCCGTTGCCGCCGGGGGCGGGATGCGGGGTGCGGGGATCATTGCACTATCATCGGACAGTTTCATTCGCTCCATGATGGCGCGCTTTGGCCACGACGCAAAAGGGAAGTTTCACACATCATGCTCAAACCTGAAATCCTGGACACTTTCATCCGGCTGCTGGACGAGGCCAAGGCCAGCGGCGACCCCGAACCCACGGCGATGAACCTGGCCACCGCGGAAAGCGCCGGCCGGGTTGCCTCGCGCATCGTGCTCCTGAAGGGCGTCGACGAGCGCGGCTTTCGCTTTTTCAGCAACTACCAGAGCGACAAGGGCGGTCAATTGGAGGCGCACGCGCAGGTCGCGCTGTGCTTCCACTGGAAACACGTGCGCCAGGGCGTGCAGGTGCGCGTCGAGGGAGTCGCGCGGAAACTGCAGGAGGAGGAGTCCGACGCCTACTTCGCCAGCCGCCCGCGCGGCAGCCAGATCGGCGCCTGGGCCTCGCTGCAGTCGCAGACCCTGCCCGACCGCGAGACCTTCGAGCGGCGCGTGCAGCACTACGAGGAGGAGTTCGCCGGGCGCAACGTCAGCCGGCCGCCGCACTGGGGCGGTTACCTGGTGGAGCCGGACATGATCGAGTTCTGGTATGGCGCCGAGTTCCGCCTGCACGAGCGCGTGCGCTGGAGCCGCCACGGGCAGACCTGGACGTCCCGGATGCTGTACCCGTGAGCGCGTCGGCGGTGGTGGTGGCGCAGCGCGAGTTCGTGGTCGACACCCGCGGCCGCGGCTTCCACGACATCACCGCCGAAGTCGCCGATGCGGTCGCGGCCAGCGCGGTGCGCATCGGCACCGCGCTGGTGTTCACGCCGCACACCAGTTGCTCGCTGCTGCTCGGCGAGAATGCCGACCCCGCCGTGCGCGCCGACCTCGAGCGCTGGTTCGCCCGCGCGGTGCCGGATGGCGACCCGCTCTTCCGGCATGACGCCGAAGGCCCCGACGACATGCCCGCGCACGTGCGCTCGATCCTCACCGGGGTCAGCCTCGGCGTGCCGGTGCGCAACGCCGCGCCGACGCTCGGCACCTGGCAGGGCATCTACCTGTGGGAACACCGCCACGCCGCGCACCGGCGCCGGGTGGTGGTGACCGTGACGGGCATGCCGACGGACTGATCTCGCTCAGAGCAGCCGCATCAGTTCCTTCATCAGCGGCAACCGGCGCACGCGCACGGCGCTGGCGCGGAACACGGCATTGGCCAGCGCGGGCGCGACGCTGGGCATCGCCAGGAAGCTCGCGCCACTGGGGTCGCGGTCGCCGGGCACGGTGATCACTTCCACCTCGCGCGGCAGCTCGGTCATGGTGGCCAGCGGGTAATCCTTGTAGCCGTGCTGCTGGACCTGGCCATCCTTGAAGGTGATCGCCGGGTGCAGCGCGAGCGACAAGGCGTCCAGCGTGGCGCCGGCGATCTGTCCTTCCAGGCCCAGCGGATTCACCACGCGACCCACGTCGACGGCGCACGCCACGCGGCGGACCACCAGCGTCTGGCCTTGCAGCGCGACCTCGATGGCGTGCGCCACGTAGGCGCCGTCGACGTGCCAGCAGGCGAGGCCCAGGCCGTTGATGCTGTGCAGCCAGTTCTTCCACACGATGCGGTCGGCGACCAGTTGCAGCACGTTGCGAAGGCGGCCGACGTCGAGCACGGCGTCGCCGCCCAACGGCAGCTGGCGCGGTTCGCCGAGGATGCGCAGCCGCGTCTTCAGCGGATCTTCGCGCAGCTGGTGGGCGATCTCGTCGATGAAGCTTTCCACCGCGAACGCGTTGCTGAGATGCGGCATGCCGCGGAACGGTCCCCGCGGCATCGCCGAGGCCTGCGCGTACCAGTCGCTGCGGTAGTTCGGCACCAGGCCGGCGGGCAACTGGTCGGCGCGCAGCTCGGAGCGCCACAGTCGATCTTCCGGCACGCCGCGCAGGCTCGCCGCCGAGGCGCTGACCATGCGCTGGTTCCAGCCGATCAGCCGGCGCTTGCGGTCGACGACGGCGTTTAGCTGGTGCACGCAGCCGGAGCGGTAGAAGTCGTGGCTGAAATCCTCGTCGCGGGTCCACAGCAGGCGTATCGGCTTGCCGACCGCCTGCGCCAGGATCACCGCCTCGGCGACGAAATCGTGATCCAGCCGGCGACCGTAACCGCCGCCCACGCGCGGCACGCGGATGTCGATCTGCGCCGGCTGCAGCCCGGTCAGGCGCTGCACCACCGCCCAGGCTTTCTGCGGCGCCTGGGTCGGCACCACCAGGCTGGCGCGATCCTTGTCCAGCCGCACCAGGCAGTTCATCGGCTCGGCGGTGGCGTGGGCCAGCCAGGGCTGCACGTAGGTGGCCTGCAGGCGGCGCGCGGCTTTCTTGCCGGCGGCGTCGACGTCGCCGTCGTCGCGCACGCGCGTGGTCGGCGCATCGGTGCCGGCGAGCGTGGCCAGCGCCTGTTGCTCCAGCCCGCTGCTGCTCTCCCCGCCGCCTGCGCCGGGCTTCCATTCGAGCTTGAGCTTGGCGCGGCCCCGCAGCGCCGCCCAGGTGTCGGTGGCCAGCACGGCGACGGCCGGGGCGATCACCGTCATGCCGCGCGGCTGGCCCGGCTCGGGCTTGAGCTGGATCACCTTGACCACGCCGGGCTGCGCCAGCGCGTCGCCGGTGTCGATGCGCGCCAGCGTGCCGTCCGGCCACGGGCAGTGCACCAGCACGGCGACCAGTGCATCGCCGAGATGCTCGTCGATCGCGTAGCGCGCCTGGCCGGTGACGATGGCATGCGCGTCCACGTCGCCGGCGGGCCGGCCGATCAGCTGGTAGCTGCTGGCGGCCTTCACCGGCGGCGCCTGCGTGGGCAGCGTGACCTGGCTGGCGTCGGCGGCGAGACTGCCGTAGGTGGCCCGGCGCCCGTCGGGCGCGATCACGGTGCCCGCATCGCAGCGCAGCCGGCTGGCGGAAACGCCGAGCCGTCGCGCCGCCGCCTGCAACAGCAGCCAGCGCGCCAGCGCGCCGACCTGGCGCAGGTCGCGCCACGCGGCCGGGATGGAATTGCCGGTACCGCCCACCTGGTGGCCGTAGGTCCACTTCGGCCGGCCGTTGTCGTTGCTGACGCCCAGCCCCAACGCAACCACGCGGACCCGCTCCCAGTCGGCGTCGAGTTCGTCGGCGATGATCCGCGGCAAGGCCGTGGCCACGCCGGTGCCGGTATCCGGGTCGCGCGCACCGATCAGCACCAGGCCGTCGGCGTCGATGCGCACATAGGCGCCGAGGTCGTGGAAGTCGTTGCCGAGCAGCGCTGGCGGCAACGGAGCGTCGGCGGCGTCGGCCAGGCGGATGCCGACCACCAGCGCACCGGCGGTGCCGGCCAGCACCTGCAGGAATCGACGGCGATCGAGGCGGATCGTGGAGTTGCCGCGCTCGCTGCTCACGACTGGCCCGCCTTGCCGGCCGCCGCCCGCTTGATCGCGCGGCGCACGCGGGTCTGGCAGCCGCAGCGGCACAGATTGGGCAACTGGTCGATGTCGTCGTCGCTCGGCTTGGGCTTGCGCCGCAGCAGCGCCACGCCGGCGATCAGCCAGCCCGGCGTGCAGTAGCCGCAGCCGATCGCGTCCTCGTCGATGAAGGCCTGCTGCAGCGGATGCAGGCTGTCGCCGCCGCCGGCCAGCCCCTCCACCGTGGTGATCGACTTGCCGGCCAGTGTCTGCATCGGCGCCGTGACCGCGGAAACCGCCGCGTCCGCCACCAGCACGAGGTCGGCGCCGTTCTCGCCGTGCGCGCCGCCGTACTTGGTGCCGGTCAGCCGCAACACGTCGCGCAGGTACCACAGCAGCGGCATCTGCGGGTCGCCGGTGTGCCGGTAATGCTCGCCGTTGATCTGCACATCGATGCCCTCGCGTGCCTTCTCCGGCACGATGGCGCTGGCCGGTTCGGCCGGCAGGATGTGGGATTGGAGCATCGGGACTTCTCCGCGGATCGTCTGCCTATTGTGGCATTGCCGTGTGGCCGCAGCAGCCCCGCAGCCACATGCCGTTCATCGTCGACGGCGGCGAGCGGTGCGCCGGGCCGGCGTCACGCGCCGCGGTGCTGCTTGCCCAGGCGGCGCCAGATGCCGTACACCGGGATGCCCGCGGCCATGATCAGCAGGCCCATGCCCGCGTTGCGCGGGTTGTCGAGCAGGGTGGCCACCACCACCGCGCCAACCGTCGCGATGAACAGCCACGGCAGCCACGGGAAGCCGGGCACGCGGAAGCCGGGGTTGGCCGGATCGTGCCGGCGATACCAGAACAGCGTGGCCACGCCCACCGCGCAGGCCAGCCAGTCGCCGAAGGTGGCGTAGTCCAGCAGCTGGCCGTAGCCGCCCGAAAGGGCCAGCACGATGGCCCAGCCGGTCAGCAGCAGCAGCGCGGTGTTCGGCGTGCGCCAGCGCGGATGCAGCCGCGCCACCGCGCGGAAGAACAGCCCGTCCTCGCCCATCACCTGCAGCACCCGCGCACCGGCGACCAAGGTGATGTTGCAGAAGCCGAGGGTGGAGATCGCCACGCCCAGCGCGATCACCTTCGCGCCGACCGGGCCGGCCACCTGCTGCATCACGTCCGCCGCCGGCGCACTGCTGGCGGCGAGCCCGGCGTGACCGAGCACGGCGAGGTAGGCCACGTTGACCAGCGCGTAGGCGCCGATCACCAGCAGCATGCCCAGGGTCAGCGCGCGCGGCAGCGTGCGCTGCGGGTCGCGCACTTCACCGGCGAGGTTGTTGAGGTAGGTGAAGCCGGAGTACGCGAACAGCACCGGCAGCGCCGCGCCCATGAAGCCGACGCCGCTGCGCGCCGGATCGGCGGCCAGCACCTGGCCGTGGCCGGCGCCGGCGAGGAACAGGCCGCACACCACCAGCACCGCCACCGCCAGCAGCTTGAGCAGGGCGAACAGGTTCTGGATCTGCGCGCCGAGGCGGATGCCGAACAGGTTGATGCCGCCGACGAAGACCAGCGCGCCGACGGTCAGCGGCAGCGCCCAGGCCGGCGGCAGCCCGAACAGCGAAGCGGCGTAGCTGGCGAAGATCGTCGCCACCGCCGCGCTGGAGCCGGAGTAGATCACCAGCAGCATGGTCCAGCCGAACAGGAAGCCGGCCAGCGGCCCGAACGCCTCGCGCAGGTAGACGTAGGTGCCGCCCGCGTGTGGCCGGCGCGCGCCGAGCTCGGCGTAGCACAGCGCGCCGATCAGGGTGAGCACGCCGGCGGCCACCCACATCAGCAGCAGCGCCAGCCCCGACTCGGTGCGCTGCGCCACGATGCCGGGGTTGAGGAAGATCCCGCCGCCGATGATGCCGCCGACCACGATCAGGGCGGCGTCCCATGGGCGCAGGCTGCGCAGGTAGCTGCCGGAGGGATGGGCTGAGGGCATCGGTCGGGTCATGTGGATGGCGGCGCGACAGCATGGCGGCGCGCCGCGCGTTCGGCAAGGCGGCGGTGATCAGTCCGCGGCCGGAAACAACAGCTCGCCGCGCACGCCGATGACGCAGGCTCCGCCGATGGTGACGGCGCCGGTGGCGGCGTCGCGCGCCACATCGACCAGGCCGTCGCGACCCACCTCGCGCCCCTGGCTGGCGCGATAGTTCAGGCCATGGCCGTCACGATCGCCGCGCGCGCCGAGCCACGCCATGATCGCCGCATTGGCGCTGCCGGTGACCGGGTCCTCCGGGATGCCGTCGGCGGGACAGAAGGCGCGCACCGCCATGGCCGCGACACCGGAACGTTCATGCCCGAACACACTGACGCCGACCGCGTCGTGCCGGAGGCACAGCGCCGCCAGCGCCGCCATGTCCGGCAGCAGCGCGCGCACCGGTGCCGCCTCGCCCAGGTTGCACAGGATCCAGTGCGGTCCGTTGTCGACCAGGACGACGTCGTCGCGCGCAAGTTCCACCCGCAATGCAGATGCGAGCTGCGCGCGCAGGGCATCATCGATCTCGCCCAACCGGGCCGGCGGCGCCTGCACGTGGATGATCCGTGTCGGGCCGTCGCCGACCACCTGCACCGGCAGCAGGCCGGCCTCGCACTGCTGGGTCAGTCTGCGCTTGCCGGCATCGACCAGCCCCGCCTCGATCGCTGCATACGCGCTGCCCACACTGGGGTGGCCGGCGAACGGCAACTCCTGGCGCGGCGTGAAGATGCGCACGCGGTAGTCCGCCTGCGGCTCGGTAGGCGGCAGCAGGAAACTGGTTTCGGAGAGGTTGGTCCAGCGCGCGATGCGCTGCATCGCTGCGCCATCCAGCCCCTCGGCGTCCACCACGACGGCCAGCGGGTTGCCGTTTAGCAGACGGTCGGCGAAAACGTCCAGTTGCAGGAAACGGCGTGCTGGCATGGCAGTTCCGGGGGAGGGAGTCGCCGGAAGATCGCATTGATGGCGTTCGCCGACAAGCCGGCGAACCGGCCCGCGCATTCGGCGCGGGCCGGGGCGTTCGCTCAGAAGCCCACGCGCAGGAACGTGTCGAAATTGGCCACGTCCAGGGTGCCGATGCCGGCGCCCGGGTTGTAACGGCCATTGCCGGCGTAGAACCAGTTGTCGCCGGCACTGATGCGGTTGAACGCCGACCACTTGCCGTAGCCGAAGAGGTTCTGCAGCAGGTACATGTGCGGGTTCCACAGGCCGATGCGATGGCCCGTGCTCTGCCGCAACAGCGCGGTGATGCCGTTCAACTGCGGTGCGACGAAGCTGGTGCCGCCGGAGCTGTACAAGCCGCCCTGGAACACCAGCAGGTAGCCGGTTTCCGGATCCGCGTTGAGCGAGATGTCCGGCAGGTTGCGACCCTTGAAGTTGCCGGGCAGCTTCAGGTAGGTGTACGGGCCGGTGGCCGGATCGTTGTAGGTCAGCTCCTGGTTTTTCTCGCTGCGCTCCATGCCGCTGGTGAAGAGCTGGTACATCGGCTGGCGCCAGTAGACGCTGACGCCACCGCCGCCGCCGACCGAGAACACATAGTCACGGCTGGGCACGAACGGCAGCAGGTAATCCCAGCCCCACACGCTCTCCTGGTCGATCGACAGCACCACCTGGCCGGAGGAGTTGACGAACTTCACCGGCACCGTGGTGCCGCCGGCAGCGGTGATGTACGGATCCGACGCCGGGGCATCGACGGTGAGCGGTGCGCTGAACTCGCCCGGTCCGTCGCCGGTGCCGAGGGCGCGTACCGTGTCGTAGGCGCCGGAGTCGCCGCTGGCGGCGAACATCGACTGCCCCTGCGCGGCTGCTTCCAGGAAAATCTGGTGATAGGCACGCAGGTCGCCGACGTCGGTGGTGTCGGTGTTGCGCGCGCCGTCCACGTTCAGCGCCGCGAAGTTGAAGATCTCGCCCAGACCCCAACTGGCCGAGATGCTGTCCGCCCGGTTGTCGGAGACCGCGCGGGCGAACGCGTCGACGAAGCCGGAGCCGGCGTTCGGCGCGTCGTAGACGATGATGTTGGCCTGCGGCGCCAGCCCGCCGGCCTGCTGCACGTCGAGCGTGGTCTCGTCCGCGCCGTTGGTGCCGCCGCCGCCATCGACATGCACCTGGGTGATGCGGTTCGGTTTGGTGTCGAGCCCGATCGCGGTCCAGTAATCCTCCGCGTCAGACGGGTCGAAGGTGGCCAGGGTGACGATGGCCAGGGTCGAACCCTTGCCGGTGATGCCGCGCCGGTACAGCGGGTTGATGTTGTACAGGTTGGCCACGTCGCCCACGGTGTACTGGCCAGGCACCCCGGTGGCGGTGGGATTGCCGGTCGCTGCCGCACGTGCCTGCGCCGACAGCGTGGTCGGCGGGTTGGCCAGCCGCAGGTTGGTCACGGGCAGCTTCGACGTGTGGTGCGGCACGTAATGCCACTCGTTGCTGAGGCCGCTGGCCAGGATCACGTTGTCGCCCAGGCCGACCGGCATCACCAGCGGACGCGCCGGGCGATGGAAGCGCTGGCCCGTCTTGCGCGACACGTAGTTGTGCACCGGCGTGCCGAACAGCTGGCTGAACTGGCCGATCGTGCCGCGCACACTGATTACCAGGTGGCTGTCCAGCAGCTCGCCCTGCAGCCCATGCTGGCTCAGGTAGCCCTGCACTTTGGCGATTTGCGCATCGGTGGCGCCGTAGCGTTCGGCGAACTGCGCCGTGGTGAGGAACG
Source organism: Rhodanobacter sp. UC4443_H10 (assembly GCF_052978325.1). Classification (NCBI taxonomy): domain Bacteria; kingdom Pseudomonadati; phylum Pseudomonadota; class Gammaproteobacteria; order Lysobacterales; family Rhodanobacteraceae; genus Rhodanobacter; species Rhodanobacter sp. UC4443_H10. The sequence goes on from NZ_CM129668.1 coordinate 3,662,784, forward strand.
TCTGGAAGTTCGCGCTGCCGGGCGTGGCGGTCTGACGAACGTAGTTTTCAAGCTCGGCCTCGTGGCGCAATCGCAGCACGAGGCTGACGGTGACGCTCTGGTCGGTGGGTGCCAGGCCCTGGTCGGTGACGGCCTGCAAACCCGCGGCGGAGACCGAGGTGGCCACACCGGCCAGCATGGCCGCGAGGCTGATGGCGAGAACTTTCCTGCGCAATTTGAAGTGCATGAGTGCTTCTCCCTGGAGTGGACAGGGCTGGCTGGAAAGCGGATGCACTTTCGGCAGGCAACGAACGGAAGGTGGCGGCGCTTTGAAGCTCAGCCCTGCGTTTCACGTGCGAATTGCAACTTCCCCAGCGACGTCGTCAGTTCCCCCTGACGACCGGCGTTGCGCCGCTCGCGCGAGATTAGTACCAAGTGCCTGCCGAGATAAAGACGCCCGGGTGCCTTCGTCCGCAGGCCGGCCTGCACTGCGCCCGGCCGGGTTTTGCCGCCGGTGGCCGGTGCGGCACAATGGCGGTTTTCCCGGTCTGCCCACAGCGAATCCATGGCCTCCATCAAGCAAGAAGACCTGATCCAGTCCGTCGCCGACGCGCTGCAGTACATCAGCTACTACCACCCGGTCGACTACATCAAGAGCCTGGCCGCCGCGTACGAGCGCGAGGAATCACCCGCCGCCAAGGACGCGATGGCGCAGATCCTGATCAACTCGCGCATGGCCGCCGAGGGCCACCGGCCGCTGTGCCAGGACACCGGCATCGTCACCGTGTTCCTCAAGGTGGGCATGAACGTGCGCTGGGACGACGCCACCATGTCGCTGGAGGACATGGCCAACGAGGGCGTGCGCCGCGCGTACATGGACCCGGACAACAAGCTGCGCGCCAGCGTGCTGGCCGACCCGGCCGGCAAGCGCATCAACACGAAGGACAACACGCCGTCGGTGGTCAACATGTCGATCGTGCCCGGCGACACCGTCGAGGTGATCGTGGCGGCCAAGGGCGGCGGCTCCGAGGCGAAGTCGAAGTTCGCCATGCTCAACCCGTCCGACTCGATCGTCGACTGGGTGCTGAAGACCGTGCCCACGATGGGCGCCGGCTGGTGCCCGCCGGGGATGCTCGGCATCGGCATCGGCGGCACCGCCGAGAAGGCGATGCTGATGGCGAAGGAGGCGCTGATGGAGGAAATCGACATCCAGGAACTGATCGCGCGCGGCCCCGCCAATCGCGCCGAGGAGCTGCGCATCGAGCTGTTCGAGAAGGTCAACGCGCTGGGCATCGGCGCGCAGGGGCTGGGCGGCCTGACCACCGTGCTCGACGTCAAGGTGAAGGATTTCCCGACCCACGCGGCGAACCTGCCGGTGGCGATGATCCCCAACTGCGCCGCCACCCGCCACGCGCACTTCGTGCTGGACGGCAGCGGTCCGGTGATGCTCGATCCGCCGTCGCTGGAAGACTGGCCCAAGCTTACCTACGACGCCTCCAAGGGCCGTCGGGTGAACCTCGACACGGTGACCCGCGACGAGGTCGCCAGCTGGAAGCCGGGCGAGACCCTGCTGCTCAACGGCAAGCTGCTCACCGGCCGCGACGCCGCGCACAAGCGCATGGTCGAGATGCTCAACCGGGGCGAGCCGCTGCCGGTCGACTTCAACGGCCGCTTCATCTACTACGTCGGCCCGGTCGATCCGGTGCGCGAGGAAGTGGTCGGCCCCGCCGGCCCCACCACTGCCACCCGCATGGACAAGTTCACCGAGCAGGTGCTGGCGCAGACCGGCCTGCTCGGCATGGTCGGCAAGGCCGAGCGCGGCCCGGCCGCGATCGAGGCGATCAAGAAGCACCGCTCGGTGTACCTGATGGCGGTGGGCGGCGCGGCCTACCTCGTCTCCAAGGCGATCAAGGCCTCGCGCGTGGTCGGCTTCGCCGACCTCGGCATGGAGGCGATCTACGAATTCACCGTCGAGGACATGCCGGTCACCGTGGCGGTCGACTCGGGCGGCAGCTCGGTGCACCAGACCGGTCCGCGCGAGTGGCAGGCGAGGATCGGCAAGATCCCCGTCTTCATGCAGTAAAAGCAGTGCGCGAGCGCACGCGTTTGCCTCCTCCCCCTCCGGGGGAGGATTGAGGAGAGGGAGTTTCAGGATCACCTCAGCTCTCCATCGAAAACCCGAACACCCCGCAGGGCGGGCACTGCCCGCCGCCCCGCACAAGGCAAAGGAAGGGCCGGAGGGTACTGCCCGCATACGGCAAACAGCAGTCTAGACGTCCAAACGAGTCGTCCTCGAAAAACCATTTGCAATTCCAATGTCGCAGCGCAACACTGACCGAATAACCATCCCCTGACAGCGAACTCCTGTGACCTCGCCAACCTCCGCGCCGCTGCCCGCCGACGCTCCCTGGATCGTGATGAAGTTCGGCGGCACCAGCGTCGCCACGCTGCCGCGCTGGCAGAACATCCGTGAGCTGGTCGCCAGCCGCCGTGCCGAAGGCGCGCGCGTGCTGGTCGTCGTTTCCGCGCTGACCGGCATCACCGATGCGCTGAAACAACTGTGCGGCGAGGGCGGGCAGGACAAGCGCAAGGCGGCGGCCGGCGCGATCGCGCAACGCCACTACGACCTGCTGGAGCACATGCGGCTGGCCTTGCCGGACACGCTCGGCGAGCGGCTGGGCGAGCTGGCGCGGCTGGCCGAGGACGGCCCCGCGGCGCGCGGCGAGCTGGCCTGGCAGGCGCAGGTGCAGGCGCACGGCGAGCTGATGTCCAGCGCGCTCGGCGCGGCGTTCCTCAGCCACAGCGGCCTGCCCACGCAGTGGCTGGACGCGCGCGACTGCCTGGCGGCGGTGGCGCTGCCGAACCAGAACGAGCGCACCCGGCTGCTGTCGGCGATGGTCGAGGCGAAGCCCGACCCGGCGTTGAACGCGCGTCTGGCTGCGCTCGGCGAGGTGTTCATCACCCAGGGCTTCATCGCGCGCGAGACGCATGGCCGCACCGTGCTGCTCGGGCGCGGCGGTTCGGATACCTCGGCGGCGTACTTCGGCGCGCTGCTGAAGGCGGCGCGGGTGGAGATCTGGACCGACGTGGCCGGCATGTTCACCGCCAACCCGCGCCAGGTGCCCGGCGCGCGCCTGCTGCAGCGGCTGGATTACGAGGAGGCGCAGGAAATCGCCTCCACCGGCGCCAAGGTGCTGCACCCGCGCTGCCTGTCGCCGCTGCGCGAGCCGCGCGTGCCGCTGCTGATCAAGGACACCAACCGGCCCGAACTCGACGGCACCGTGATCGGCCCGGAAGTGCGCGCGCATGCACCCAGCGTCAAGGCGATCAGCGCGCGCAAGGGCATCACCCTGGTCTCGATGGAGTCGGTCGGCATGTGGCAACAGGTCGGCTTCCTCGCCGACGTGTTCGCGCATTTCAAGCAGCACGGCCTGTCGGTGGACCTGATCGGTTCGGCCGAGACCAACGTCACCGTGTCGCTCGATCCCACCGAGAACCTGCTCGACTCCGACGCGATCGCCGCGCTGGCCAGCGACCTGGCCAAGGTGTGCCGGGTCAAGGTGATCGCGCCGTGCGCGGCGATCACCCTGGTCGGCCGCGGCATGCGCTCGCTGCTGCACACCTTGTCCGGCGTGCTGGCCGAGTTCGGCCAGCTGCGCGTGCACATGATTTCGCAGTCGTCGAACAACCTGAATCTCACCTTCGTGGTCGATGAGGAAGTGGTCGATGCGTTGCTGCCGCATCTGCACGACTTGCTGATTGGCGCCGGCGCCCTGCGCACAGACGACAGCGCGCTGTTCGGTCCCAGTTGGCAGATGCTGTATGGCGGCGGCGAAGTGGTTCCCGCCGTGCCGGCATGGTGGCGCCAGGCGCAGCGTCCGCGCCTGCTGGAACTGGCCGCCGAAGCCACGCCGCGCTACGTCTACCACCTGCCCACGGTGCGCCAGCAGGCGCGCGAGCTGAAGTCGCTGGCGGCGGTGGACCGGCTGCACTACGCGGTGAAGGCGAACACCCATCCGGCGATCCTGCGCGCGCTGGCGGCGGAGGGCTTCGCGTTCGAGTGCGTGTCGCCGGGTGAATTGGACGCGGTCGCCGCGGTGGTGCCGGAATCGGTGCCGCTGCTGTTCACGCCGAACTTCGCGCCGCGCGAGGATTACGTCCATGCGCTGGGCACCCGCGCCAGCGTCACGCTGGACGCGCTGCATCCGCTGCAGCACTGGGGTGAGCTGTTCCGCGGCCGCGAGATCGTGCTGCGGGTGGATCTGGGCCGCGGCCTGGGCCATCACGAGAAGGTGCGCACCGGCGGCAGCGCCAGCAAGTTCGGCCTGCCGCTGGACCAGTTGCCGACATTCCTGCAGCTGGCCGATGCGCATGGCGTGGCCGTGCGCGGCCTGCACGCGCATCTTGGCTCGGGCGTGCTCGACGCCGCGCATTGGGGCGAGGTGTATGCGCAGTTGGCCAGCCTGGCCGAGCGCATCGCCAGCGTGGTGTTCCTCAACATCGGCGGCGGCCTCGGCGTGCCGGCGCATCCGGGCGAGGCGCCGCTGGACATCGCCGCACTCGACCGCGCGCTGCGCGAGGTCAAGGCGGTCTATCCGCAGTACCAGCTGTGGATGGAGCCGGGCCGCTACCTGGTCGCCGACGCCGGCGTGCTGCTGACCCGGGTGACCCAGCTGAAGGACAAGGGCGGCTTCCGCTACCTCGGCGTGGACACCGGCATGAACAGCCTGATCCGTCCTGCGCTGTACGACGCCTGGCACAAGATCGTCAACCTCAGCCGCCTCGGCGAGCCGGCCACCGCGCTGTACCAGGTGGTCGGCCCGATCTGCGAGTCCGGCGACGTGCTGGGCACCGACCGCCGATTGCAGGAGGCGGCCGAGGGCGACGTGATCCTGATCGCGCAGGCCGGTGCCTACGGCAAGGTGATGTCCTCGCATTACAACCTGCGCGACGAGGCCGACGAGGTGGTGATCGACGACTGATCCGGAGCGCGCCTGTCCCGCTCTTTGGCCGGCGAAAGCCATCGAACGGGCACCGCCTGAAGCTAGAATCAGCCTGTTCGCTCCCGACGATGCGGGCGATGGAGAAAGATGTGAGCAACACCATGCAACCGCGCCTCACCCGGGTATTCCGCTTCGTGCGTGCGAGCTACACCGACGGCGTGGCCGAGCTGGCGTATGCGTTCGACGACGGCGAGGAACTGGTCGAGACGATCCGCTTTCCGCAGGCGCCGGCGGTTCCCGCCGAGCGGCGCGCGGCGTTCGATGCGGCGCTGAAACTGCTGCACCTGGTCGCCGGCGTCAGCTACTACAAGGCCGGCGTGCCGCCGAAGATCGAGCTGGCCGATGGTCCGCTCGACGATGCCACCGCCGAACTGCTGGAACAGCTGTACCTGCACGGGCTGGCCGAGTTCGCCTATCGCAACGGGCTGGACCTGCGCGGGCGGATCAACTTCCCGCGTGGCGGCAGCACGCCCACGGTCGGCGCGCTGGAGTTGCCCAAACGCACCCTTGTGCCCATCGGCGGCGGCAAGGATTCGCTGGTGGCGGTGGAGGCGATCAAGTCCGTCGGCGGCGAGGCGACTGCGGCATGGGTCGGCAGCTCCGCGCTGATCGCCGGCTGCGCCGAGCGGACCGGCCTGCCCACCTTGAACATCCAGCGCGAACTGGCGCCGGGCCTGTTCGAGCTGAACCGGCTCGGCGCGTGGAACGGGCACATCCCGGTGACCGCGGTGAATTCGGCGATCCTCGCCGTCGCCGCGGTCCTGTACGGCTACGATTCGATCGCGTTCGCCAACGAGCGTTCCGCCTCGGCTGCCACCTTGGAATACGACGGCCAGCAGGTGAACCACCAGTGGAGCAAGAGCCTCGCGTTCGAGACGCTGCTGGGCGACTGGCTGCACACGCACGTGGCCAGCGACCTCGACTACTGCTCGCTGCTGCGGCCGTACTCTGAGCTGGCGATCACCCATGCGTTCGCGAAGCTGACGCCGTACTTCGACGTGTTCTCCAGCTGCAACCGCAACTTCAAGCTGCTCGGCCCGAAGCCGGTCGACCGCTGGTGCGGGCAGTGCCCGAAGTGCCACTTCGTGTTCCTCGCGCTGGCGCCGTTCCTGCCCAAGCCGCGGCTGCTGGCGATCTTCGGCCGCAACCTGCTGGATGACGAAAACCAGGCCGCCGGCTTCGACGCGCTGCTGGAATACCGGGACCACAAGCCGTTCGAGTGCGTGGGCGAGGGCGCCGAGGCGCGCGCGGCGATGCATGCGCTGAGCCAGCGGCCGGAGTGGCAGGAAGATGCGCTGGTCGAACGCTTCCGCAGCGAAATCCTGCCGCAGCTCGACGCAACGCAGCTGGCGCTGGAGCCGTGGCTGCAGCCGTCGCCCGAACACCGCGTGCCGGCACGCCTGCAGGCGGCGCTGGCGGCGATCGGTTGATGCGCTTCGACGAGCTTCGCGATCGCCGTGTGGCGATCTGGGGTTTCGGCCGCGAAGGTCACGCGGTGATCAAGGCCTTGCGCGCGCGCCTGCCGGAACAGGCACTGACCTTGTTCTGCAGCGCCGCCGAAGTCGAGGCGGCGCGTGCGTTCGACGCGGCGCTGGATATCGTCGTCGGCGAGCCGGATGCGGTGGCGCTGGCCCGCTTCGAGGTGGTGGTGAAGTCGCCCGGCATCTCCGCCTACAAGCCGGCGTTGCTGGCCGCGCAGGCGCAAGGCACGCGGTTCACTTCCGGTACCGCGCTTTGGTTTGGCGAGCATCCGGATGCGCGCGTGATCGCGGTCACCGGCACCAAGGGCAAGAGCACCACCAGCGCGCTGCTCGCGCACCTGGCGCGCGCACTCGGCGTGCGCACCGCGCTGGCCGGCAACATCGGCCTGCCGTTGCCGGAGCTGCTCGACCAGCACGCGGACCTGTGGGTGATCGAACTGTCCAGCTTCCAGACCGGTGAAGCCGGTCCGCTGGAACTGGGCGTGGTCACCAGCCTGTACGAGGAACACCTGGACTGGCACGGCTCGCGCGAGCGCTACGTGGCCGACAAACTGAAGCTGGCCGACGTGTCGCGCACGCTGCTGGTCAACGGCCTGCAGCCGAATCTGCTGCAGTACACCGCCGCGCATCCGCATCGCCTGGTGTTCGGCACGCCGGAAGGCTGGCACGTGCGCGATGGCATGGTCTGCCGCGGTGCGCAGCCGGTATTCGACAGCGTCGCGCTGGCGGCGCCCGGCCTGCACAACGCGCTCAACGCCTGCGCCGCGCTGGCCGCGCTGGAAACGATCGGCATGGACGCGCTCGCCGCCGCGCCGGCACTGGCCACCTTCCGCCCGCTGCCGCACCGGCTGCAGCCGCTGGGCGAACACGACGGCTGGCACTGGGTCAACGACTCGATCAGCACCACGCCGCTGGCCACGCTGGCTGCACTGGAAAGCCTGCATGGCCGCACAGTGACCGTGCTGGTCGGCGGCCACGACCGCGGCCTGGACTGGACGCCGTTCGTCGAGGCGATGCGCAGCGCGCCCGCGCACGCGATCGTCTGCATGGGCGCCAACGGCGCGCGCATCGAGGCGGCGCTGCGCGAGGCGGAAGTACGTTGTCCGATCCTGCCTGTCGACGACCTCGCCGGCGCCGTCGCCGAGGCGAAGACGCACACACCGCGCGGTGGCGTGATCCTGCTCTCTCCGGGCGCGCCGAGCTTCGACCAGTTCAAGGACTACGCCGAACGCGGCCGTCGCTTCAGCACGCTGGCCGGCTTTGATGCTGCCGGCATCGCCAGCATCGACGGACTTGGCATCGAAGAAGCCCGGCGCGATTGAACTTGCCTGTGCAGGCGTGTCCGTGGCGACGCCCGTGCGCGCGTCCTGACCGGCAAAAGCGGCCCGCCGCTCCCATTGCGCACTGTGTCGCAAGTCGCGCAATGCATCGCCTGCCGAAGGAAGTCGATGCCGGTTCGCGCTTGCAGGGGCATGGGTGTTTTGCTATTCAGATGCGGCGCAAGTTCATGGAAATGGCCGCGGGGGAAGCGATGGCGGTGTCGGGGAAGGGACGGGAGGCGCCGCGCGCGCGCGGGTTCCCGAAAACACGCTCTCGCTGGCGATTCTCCCGGGCCGGGCTGTGGCCCATGCTGCTGGCCTGCGTGCTGTTCTGGACAACTGCTGACGAGGCGAATGCCATGGGCAAGATGTGCCTGTTTTCGGCCGTGAAGGGCGTGGTGCTCGATCATGGCAAACCGGTCGAGGGCGCGACGATCGAGCGCAGCTACAAATGGATGTGGAATGACCGGACCGGCGCGGATGCGGCCACCACCGACGCGCAGGGTGCGTTTTCGCTGCCGGTGATCTGGGGGCATTCGTTTTTCGGCTCGCTCTTGCCGCACGAGCCTTACGTGCGCCAGACGATCCTGATCAGGCACGCCGGCAAGAGCTACGAGGCCTGGTTGCTCAACAAGCGGGGCTACGTGGAAAACGACGAGTTGAACGGGCGCCCAATTTCGCTGGTGTGCCGGCTGGAAGCGGAGCCGGCGCGTCATGGCGAGGTTTTCGGCATCTGCGAACCACAGTGACTTCGAGATCACCAAGGAGAGGTCGATGAGCACACTCACCCCCGAACAGGCCGCGGCAATCGCAAGCGGTGTCTACGCCCTGCGCGACCAGACGGTCACCCAGGCTGCGGAACGCCACGATGTGCTCGGCTGCGAGGGCATGTTCGACGTGGTCGATGACTCGCGCTTCAACGGCGTATCAGGTGGCTTGTATGTCTGCAAGGTGCTTGGCGGATTCGGTTACATCGCCGAGGGGATCGGCCGGCATGTGAGGGAAATTCTCGTCGCTACCCGCGGCACGGCGATCGCGGTGGACTGGTTGACCAACGCCAACATCGGCATCCAGCCCGGCCCCGGCGGCGAGCGGGTGCATGCGGGGTTCCACGAGACCTGGAAATCATTTTCCGCCGAGATCGCGCGGTTCCTGCGCGGACGCAATCCCACGGTGATCCACTGTGTCGGCCACAGCCTGGGCGGTGCGCTTGCCACGCTCAATGCCGATTACTTCTCCAGCATTCGAGCGGGCCAAGTCAAGCTCTATACCTTCGGCTCGCCGCGTGTCGGCGGTTCGGCGTTTGCCGGGAGTCTGGAGGATCGCGTCGGCACGCAGAACATCTTCCGCACTTTCCATTGTGCCGATCCGGTGCCGATGATTCCGCTGTTTCCGTTCTTCCATGTACCGGCAGCCGGCGCAGCGTACCAGTTGGGCAACGGAGCGCGGGGCATCTTCAGTTTCGGCGCGCACGGCATGGCGAAAAGCTATGTTCCCGGTGTTCTCGACCAGAGCTGGACGGCGTTGCGCAACCGTGACCTCGGCAACGATGGAAAGATGAAGGTGCAGCTCTGGCTGGAACAGGTCAGTGCCGGCAGCGGCGGCATCGTGAAGGGCAGCAGCTGGGCGCTGGCGATGATCTGCAAGGCCCTGACCTGGCTGCTGGAGAAGGCGGCCCTGATCGCCTTCACGGGCCTGGGCGCGGGCGTGAGTGCCGGCCTGACGGCGCTCGATTACCTGGCCATGATGCTGGCCAAGGGGGCGGAGCTGTCGGCCGAGATATCGGCCTATCTCAGGACCATCGTCGCGGCGATTTTCCGCTTCCTCGGCCGCACGGTGACGACGGGTGCATCGATGACCTTGAGCTTCATCCGCTGGGTGCTGGGTCTGCTGCACCATTCGCTTGCCATGGTCGCCCGCCGCGCGCTCGGCGTCCCTCGCTAGAAGCGGGATTCGTGAACACGGGGTCGGGGCCGAAGCGCACTGGCGCGGCCCGCACTCGCCGGTGACCTCGCGCTAACGTCCGTGCCATGCTCGGCGCTTCTTGCACCCGTTGGTTCGCGAAGGAGTCCCGTCATGCAATATCGTCGCCTCGGCCGATCCGGCCTGCAGTTGTCCGCGTTGTCGTTCGGCGCCTGGGTCACCTTCGGCAGGCAGGTCGGGCGCAGCGAGGCGCGCGACATGCTGGCGCTGGCGCACGATCGCGGGGTGAACTACTTCGACAACGCCGAGACCTACAACAACGGCGTGGCCGAGCAGGTGATGGGCGACGTGCTGGCCGATCTGCGCTTTCCACGCGACAGCTACTGCGTATCCAGCAAGGTGTTCTTCGGGGCCGTGGACGAGCCGCTGCCGACCCAGCGCGGCTTGTCGCGCAAACACGTGATGGAGGCCTGCCACCAGGCCATGCAGCGCCTGCGCGTGGACTATCTGGACCTGTATTTCTGCCATCGTCCCGATCCGGACACGCCGGTCGACGAAACCGTGGCGGCGATGGATACGCTGATTCGCCAGGGCAAGGTGCTGTACTGGGGCACCAGCGAATGGCCGGCCGAGGCGATCGAAGAGGCCCATCGGGTGGCGCGCGAGAATCATTTCTACGCGCCGGTGATGGAGCAGCCCCAGTACAACCTGCTGCACCGCGAGCGGGTGGAGCGCGAATATGCGCCGCTGTACGAGAAGTACGGCATGGGCACCACGATCTGGTCGCCGCTGGCTTCGGGCCTGCTGAGCGGCAAGTACGACGGGGGCATCCCCGCCGACTCGCGGCTCGCGCAGCCGGGCTACGAATGGTTGCGCAAGAGCGTGCTGGGCGAGGGCGACGAGCGCCTGGTGCAGGTGCGCGCGCTGCAGCCGATAGCCGACGAGCTGGGCACCAGCCTGGCGCAACTGGCGATCGCCTGGTGCCTGCTGAACCCGCACGTATCCACCGTGATGCTGGGTGCGAGCAAGCGCGAGCAGCTGGCGCAGAACCTGGACGCGCTGGAGCTGCTGCCGCGACTGGATGCGGCGCTCGCCGGGCGCATGCGGCAGGCGGTGGGTGGCTGACCCGTCGCGCGTGGAGTCCGCGAGGGTGGTTGACTCTCAAATGAGAATGATTATTATTTGAGTGTCCGCCACCGCAGGAACTCCGATGCCCGTCCTCTCCTTGCGTCCGTCCCCGTTTCCCCCTTCTGCCGTGCACCGCGGCGCGGCGCCGCGGCTCGCCACCACCACGCGCCGGGTCGCCAGCGATCTGCTGCTGGCCGGCGGGCGCGAGCTGGTGATCCAGCATCAGGGCAGCGAGTACCACCTGCGCCTGACCCGCAACGACAAACTGATCCTGACCAAATAGTCATGGGCATGCGGCTGGATCGTGCCGCCCTGTTGCTGCGGATGGCGGCGCAGTTCGCCACAGGCAGGCGAACCGGCATCTGCGGATCGGAGGAGGCCGCCGCCACGTGCAGGTCGTGGTTGTGCCTGTCCACCGCGCGATGGCTGGCTGGACTGCCGGCGCTGGGCAACGTGTTGTATGCGCCGAGTGTGATGCCCTGCATGTTGCGCGGCAGGCCGTTGCCGGGCTTGCTGGTCGAATCCGCCGATCTCGCGCCGTTGCTGCATACGCGCATCCTGGCGTTCGCCAGCGCAGTCACTGCCGATGGCCCGCGCGAGTGGATGGAATGCCGCGATGCGCACGAGTGCCTGCTCGCCCGGCTCTACCTGTTGCCGGATACCGACTATCTGGCCTGGGACGCCTTGTGCGCTGGTGCCGACATCGCGGCGGCCGGCGCTCGCGCGGACGCGTTCGCATCGCCGCCGGCCGCGGTGCGGGTGCTGCGTTTCCGATTGCGCCGCTTTGCCGCCGGCCTGAAATTGCTGGGCGCAGATGCCGTGGCGTCCGCCTCGCCGCTGGGGCGCGACGTGGCAGCGCGCATCGCCCGCGACGCGGCCACGCTCCGCTGAACCCGCCGGTCGTCGCCAGCGGCGGCGTCCGGCTGTCCGTGCACTGTCCGCGGACACTGCGCCACCGCCACGGGTGCGTCACAACACATTGAAAAAACGGTGTTTTCGCGGCATCGCCTCGATGGCATGCGGATTGCTCTGTCTCCTGCGTAGCCGCCCTGCACGCGGCCGGGAACGACACGATGATTCGCGACACATCGGCACAGGACAAACTGGTAGAGGTCAAACCCAATCGCAAGCGGCAGCTGATCCTCGCTGCCGTCGGCGTGCTCGTGATCGGCCTGCTGGCCTGGCTGGCGCCGGGGATCGGCCGGCTGTTCTCCGCCTCCGGTTCGGTGAGCGCCTCGCGGCTGTCGTTCGCGACCGTCGAGCGCGGCCCGTTCGTGCGCGACATCGCCGCCGAAGGCAAGGTGGTGGCCGCGGTCAGCCCCACCTTGTACGCGACCTCCGGCGGCGCGGTGACGCTGCAGGTGCACGCCGGCGACACGGTGAAGAAAGGCCGGGTGCTGGCCACCATCGACAGCCCCGAGCTGACCAACAAGCTGGCGCAGGAACAGAGCAACGCCGACGCGATGCAAGTCGACTACCTGCGTGCGCAGGTCGACGCGCGCAAGCAGCGCTCCGCCCTGCAGAAGGCGTACGACAACGCCAAGATCGACCTGCAGACCGCGCAGCGCGATCTCGCCCGCTACCAGAAGGCGTTCGCCCGCGGTGCCGTGCCCAGCATGGACGTCGACCGCGCCAAGGACACCCTGGACAAGGCCAACATCGCCCTGGAACACGCGCGCAGCGACCTGGGTATGGACAACGCCAGTCTCAACTTCGACATCCAGTCCAAGAAGCTGGCGCATGACCGCCAGCTGCTGCTGGTGGCCGACCTCAAGCGCCAGGTCGACGACCTCCACGTGAAGTCGCCGGTGGATGGCCAGGTCGGCCAGTTGTTCATCGCCGAAAAGGCCACCGTGGCCAAGGATGCGCAGCTGCTCAGCGTGGTCGACCTGTCCGCACTGCAGGTGGAGATGCAGGTGCCGGAGAGTTTCGCCCGCGACCTCGGCATCGGCATGACCGGCGAGATCAGCGGCAACGGCCACACCTGGAAGGGCATCGTCAGCGCGATCTCGCCCGAAGTGGTCAACGGCCAGGTCGCCGCGCGGCTGCGCTTCGACGGCACCACGCCGAACCAGCTGCGCCAGAACCAGCGCCTGTCGGTGCGCGTGCTGCTGGACAAGCGCGACAACGTGCTCACCGTGCAGCGCGGCTCCTTCGTCGACGAATCCGGCGGCAGCTACGCCTACCTGGTGCACGACGGCATCGCCACGAAGACCCCGATCCGCATCGGCGCCTCCAGCATCGACAAGGTGGAGATCCTCGAAGGCCTGAAGGAAGGCGACAAGATCGTGATCTCCGGCACCGACAGCTTCAAGGGCGCAGCCACCGTCGCGATAAGCAACTGACTATTTTCCTTCTCCCCCGGGAGACAAATCGGCAGGAGAGCCGATTTGCACGGCGAAAGCCGCCCGAAGGGTGAGGCACATGGATGTGCCGAATGAAGGTGCCCGAAGGGCGGATGAGGGTACGGGGCCTGCGCAGACTTTCTCGCGATAGCCGAACCCTCTCCCCAACCCCTCTCACCCGCAAGGGGACTCCCAAGGTCGCCGATGGGAGAGGGGCTCAAGATCACCACCACCGAGGAACCAGCATGCTCAAGATGACCCACCTGTCCAAGGTCTACCGCACCGAAGTGGTGGAGACCTATGCGCTGCGCGATTTCAACATCGACGTGAAGGAGGGCGAGTTCGTGGCCGTGACCGGGCCGTCCGGTTCGGGCAAGACCACCTTCCTGACCATCGCCGGCCTGCTGGAGACGTTCACCGGCGGCGAGTACCACCTCGACGGCGTGGAGGTCAGCAACCTCAACGACAACGCCCGCTCGAAGATCCGCAACGAGAAGATCGGCTTCATTTTCCAGGCGTTCAACCTGATCCCCGACCTCAACGTGTTCGACAACATCGAGGTGCCGCTGCGCTATCGCGGCATGAAGTCGGCCGAGCGCAAGCAGCGGATCATGGACTCGCTGGAACGCGTGGGCCTGGCCTCGCGCGCCAAGCACTACCCCGCCGAACTCTCCGGCGGCCAGCAGCAGCGCGTGGCGATCGCCCGCGCGCTGGCCGGCTCGCCGCGTCTGCTGCTGGCGGATGAGCCCACCGGCAACCTCGACACCCAGATGGCCCGCGGCGTGATGGAGCTGCTGGAGGAGATCCACCGCGACGGCGCCACCATCGTGATGGTCACGCATGATCCGGAGCTGGCCGCCCGCGCCCAGCGCAATGTGCACATCATCGACGGCCAGGTGGTGGATCTGGCCGAGGAGCCGCGCTTCCACGCGGTGAAGCAGGGGGCGGGAACCCGGGAATAGGGGAATCGGAAAGGCTCGCGTACCGCGTCGGCCTTGGCGAATCCCGCATCCGGCTCCAGGGAACCACATGTTCAGCTACTACCTCCAACTCGGACTGCGCAGCCTGCGCCGCAACCCCGCCCTCACCGCGCTGATGGTGATGGCGATCGGTTTCGGCGTGGCCGCGTCGATGATCACGTACTCCGTGTTCCGGGCCGTGTCCGGCAACCCGATACCTGGCAAGTCGGCGCAGCTGTTCACGCCGCAGGTGGACGGCTGGGGGCCGCAGCAGAACCTGAAGGGCGAGCCGGCCGAAGCACTGGCTTACATCGACGCGATGGCGCTGATGCGGGCGCACGAGGCGAAGCGCCAGACCCTGTTGTATCCGGTGCAACTCTCGGTGATGCCGGGCGGCAACCGCGACCTTCCCCTGAACGCCAACGGCTATGCCGTCACCGCCGACTTCTTCACCATGTTCGAGGTGCCGTTCCGCTTCGGCAGCGGCTGGAGTGCGCAGGACGACGACGCGCGAGCCAGCGCCGTCGTCATCAGCGGCGAACTCAACCGGAAGCTGTTCGGCGGCGCCAACAGCGTGGGGCGCACGTTCAACCTTGGCGGGCATGACTACCACGTGGTGGGCGTCACCAGCCACTGGAATCCGCGCCCGCGTTTCTACGACCTGTTCAGCACCAGCGGGTTTGCCGACGAGCCGGACATCTACATGGTGTTCAACCGTGCACTGGACTTGCAGATGCGCTCGGGCGGCCGCAACAGTTGCCGCGGTTCGATCACCTACACGAGCTGGCAGGGTTATCTGCAGAGCAACTGCGTGTGGATCACGCCGTGGGTGGAACTGGACAGCGCCGCCGAAGTCGCCGCCTATCGCCGTTTCCTCACCAACTATGCCGCCGACCAGCAGCGCGCCGGTCGCTTCGGCTGGGCCGCCAACGTGCGTCTGCGCGACGTGATGCAGTGGCTCGAATACGAACACGTGGTGCCGCCGGAAAGCCGCATCTCGCTGGCGGTGGCGCTGGGCTTTTTCCTGATCTGCCTGGTCAACACCATCGGCCTGCTGCTGGCGAAGTTCATGCGCCGCGCCGGCGAGATCGGCGTGCGCCGCGCCCTGGGCGCAACGCGGCGCGAGATCTACACCCAGTATCTGGTCGAGGCTGCCACGGTAGGCCTGGCCGGTGGCGTGCTGGGCTTGCTGCTCACGGCCGCGGGCGTGTCCGGCGTGGGCATCCTGTTCCAGCCGGAGATCGCCCGGCTGGCCCGGCTCGATCTCTCACTGGTGGGCCTGACGTTCGTCGTCGCCATCATCGCCACCGTGCTGGCGGCGTTCTACCCGGCGTGGCGCGCGGCACACGTGCAACCCGCCTGGCAACTGAAATCGAGCTGAGGAGAGCGCCATGAATTTTCAGGTCAGGCCCATCCTCACCGCGCTGCGCCAGCACAAGGCAGGCACCTTGCTGATCGCGCTGCAGATCGCGTTGACGCTGGCCATCGTGTGCAACGCGCTGTTCATCATCCACCAGCGACTGGGCAACCTCTCCGCGAGCAGCGGCGTGGACGAGGCCAACGTGTTCGTCATCACCAACATGTGGGCCGACATGGGCCAGTCGACGTCCCAGGTCGATGCGCAGGTGCGCGCGGACCTGATCGCGCTGCGGCAGTTGCCCGCCGTGCGCGACGCCACGCCGGCCAGCGGGTATCCGCTCAGGGGCGGCGGCTGGGACAACTTCGTCACCATGACGCCCGAGCAGGTCAAGCCGACCACGGATGCCGCGGTGTACACCGGCGACGAGCACTTCATCGACACGCTGGGCCTGAATCTCGTCGCGGGCCGCAACTTCCGCCCCGATGAGGTGATGGTGATGGGCACCCAGGAAGCCGTCACCCCGCCGACGGTGATCGTGAGCAAGGTGCTGGCCGATCGCCTGTTTCCCGACGGCGACGCGCTGGGCAAGAGTTTCTATGCGATGGGCGCCACGCCGACCACCATTGTCGGCATCGTCGATCCGCTGCACCGGCAGGGCGTGGACTCGTGGAGCAACGGCTATGCCGGCCAGGCGCTGATCTGGCCGTTGCGGGCGGATGATTCGCGCGGCGTGTTCTACATCGTGCGCGCCAGGCCCGGCCAGCTTGCCGACGCCATGCGCGAGGCGCCCAAGGCGCTGTACGCGCAGAATCGCCTGCGCATCATCGATTCGAAGGACGGCATCCAGGACTACGCCACCATCCGTCACAAGGTCTACGACCGCGACCGCGGCATGGCGATCCTGATGGGCATCATCAGCGTGGTGCTGCTGGCGATCACCGCGGCCGGCATCGTGGGCCTGACCAGCTTCTGGGTCGGCCAGCGCCGCAAGCAGATCGGCGTGCGCCGCGCCCTGGGTGCCCGGCAGCGCGACATCCTCGCCTATTTCCTCACCGAGAACTTCCTGATCAGCGTGTCGGGCACGGTGCTGGGCATCGTGCTGGGCTTCGCCTTCAACTTGTGGACGGTGACCCGCTTCGCGATGGACCGGATGTCGCTGGCCTACGTGGGCGCGGGCGTGCTGGTGCTGGTGCTGCTCGGCCAGGCCGCCACGCTGGCGCCGGCGCTGCGCGCCTCGCGCGTGTCGCCGGTGGAGGCGACGCGGAGCGTGTGATTTTTCCCTTCTCCCTCCGGGAGAGGGGGCCCTGAAGGGGTGGGTGAGAGTACGGGCGGAGCGAAGTGTTCTCGTTCACGCCGAACCTTCACCCCAACCCCTCTCCCGACGGGAGAGGGGCTCAAACGACGGAGAGACAGAATGTTTGCCTACTACCTCGAACTGGCGATGCGCAGCCTGAAACGCAGCCCTGGCCTCACCATACTGATGGTGCTGGCGATCGGCTTCGGCGTGGCTGCGTCGATGACCTCGTGGTCGGTGTTCCGTGCGGTGTCGGGCGACCCGATTCCGTGGAAGTCGTCCAAACTCTTCGTGCCGCAGATCGACATGTGGGGGCCGAACGGCCGCAGTCCCGACGGCGAGCCGCCGAACGCGATGGACTACACCGACGCGGTCGCCCTGATGCGCGATCACCGCGCCAAGCGGCAGTCGGCGATGTACCAGATTTCGCCCTCGATCGTGCCGACCGACGCCAGCAAACATCCGCTCAACGTCAGCGGGCATGCCGTGTATGGCGAGTTCTTTCCGATGCTGGACGTGCCGTTCCGGTATGGCCGCGGCTGGAGCGCCAGCGACGACAGCAACCGCGCGCAGGTCGTGGTGATCAGCAGCAAGCTCAACCAGAAGCTGTTCGGCGGTATCGACAGCGTCGGCCGCATCGTCAATGTCGAAGGCCGCGATTACCGGGTGGTTGGCGTGCTCGACCAGTGGAACCCGCAGCCGCGCTTCTACGACGTGGTCAACAGCGGTGGCTTCTCCACCACCGACGCCGACGTGTTCCTGCCGTTCCAGACCGCGATCCAGACGGGCATCACCAACGACGGCAATACCAACTGCAACGCGGTGCCGGACGAACCGGGCTTCGTCGGCCTGCAGCATTCGCCCTGCGCGTGGATCGCGTTCATGGCCGAACTGGACGATGCCGCGGCGGTGACGGCGTATCGCGCCTATCTCGACGGCTATGCCAAGGATCAGCAGTCCGCCGGGCGCTTCCGCTGGGCGCCGAACAACCGTCTGCGCGACGTGCCGGCGTGGCTGGAAAACCAGCACGTGGTGCCCAGCGACACCAGGGTGTCGTTGCTGGTGGCACTCGGCCTGCTGCTGGTGTGCCTGGTCAATACGGTGGGCCTGCTGCTGGCCAAGTTCCTGCGCCGCAGCAGCGAGATCGGCGTGCGTCGCGCGCTCGGCGCGCCGCGTGCGGCGATCTACACGCAGTTCCTGGTCGAGGCGGGCATCGTCGGTGCGGCCGGCGGCGTGCTCGGCTTGCTGCTGACCGGCGCCGGCGTGGCCAGCGTGGGCTGGGTGTTGCCGCGCGACATCGCCTCGCTGGCGCGGATCGACGTGTCGCTGCTGGTGCTGACCCTGCTGGTGGCGGTGGTCGCCACGATGCTGGCCGGCCTGTATCCCACCTATCGGGCTTCGCGGGTGCAGCCCGCCTGGCAACTGAAGAGCAACTGATGCGCTTTCCCTGCGCGAGAAAGCGGCCATCCATGGCCGCACTCCTCAAGAAAACCCGTTCCATTTGACGGTGCGACAAGGAACTACATCATGAAACTGCATCCCATCCTCGCCGCCCTGCGCAAGCACAAGGCCGGCACCGTGCTCATCTCGCTGCAGATCGCGCTGACCCTGGCGATCGTGTGCAATGCGATCTTCATCATCGGCCAGCGCATCGAGCGGGTGAACCGGCCCACCGGGCTGGATGAGAGCAACCTGTTCCTGGTCACCCAGCAATGGGTGGGCGCGCCCAGCGCCGACACCGCCGACGGCGTGGAGAAGCTCGACGCCATGCAGCGCGAGGATCTCGCCGCGTTGCGCAACCTGCCCGGCGTGACGTCGGTGGCGCCGATCAATTCGCTGCCGCTGCTCAACTCGTCGTGGACGGGCTCGATGTCGCACGATCCGGGCGCCAAGCTCGGCGGCAAGGACAACACCCGCACGGCGTACTACTTCACCGACGACCAGGCGCTGGATACGCTGGGCCTGAAGCTGGTGGCCGGCCGCGCGTTCACCGCCGGCGACGTGCAGCACCAGGGCTTCCGCGACCAGCCGCCGCGTCCCATCGCGATCATTACCAAGGCGCTGGCCGACAAGCTGTTCCCGAACGGCGGCGCGGTGGGCAAGGTGATCTACAGCGACGGCAGCAATGCGCCGACCACCATCATCGGCGTGGTCGAGCGCATGCAGACGCCCGCCAGCGGCAGCTGGGGCAACGATTTCGCGTGGTACTCGACGCTGATCCCGACCCGGCTCGACGCCAACTTTGCCCGCTACGCCGTGCGTACGCGGCCGGGCCAGCTCGACACGGTGATGCGCGCGGTGACGCCGCTGCTGTACAAGGTCAATCCGCTGCGCGTGCTCGATGACGACAGCGTCAGGCCCTTCAGCGAGATCCGCGCCAAGGCGTATCGCGCCGACGTGGGCATGGCGATCCTGATGGGGGTGATCTGCCTGATCCTGGTCGCGGTCACTGCCGCCGGCATCGTGGGTCTGACCAGCTTCTGGGTCGGCCAGCGTCATCGCCAGATCGGCGTGCGCCGCGCGCTGGGCGCACGCAAGATCGACATCCTGCATTACTTCCAGATCGAGAACCTGCTGATTGCCGGCATCGGCGTACTGCTCGGCATCGCGCTGGCGATAGCCCTGAACCTGTGGCTGATGACGCGCTACGAGATGACCCGCCTGCCGGTGTCCTACGTGCTCGTCGGCGTGCTGGCCATGCTGGTGATCGGCCAGGCCGCCGTGTTCGTGCCCGCGCGGCGCGCGTCCAACGTGCCGCCGGTGTCGGCGACGCGGGCGGCGTGATTTGGGCCGGGAATGGGGAACAGGGAACAGGGAATCGGCAAGAGCAACCACCGGGCGCCACGGCTTTTCCCATTCTCGACTCCCCATTTCCTGTTCCCTCCTCCGAAGGAGACACCGAAGGTGCTTGCCTACTACCTCGACCTGGCCCTGCGCAGCCTCAAGCGCAACAAGGCGCTCACCGCGCTGATGGTGCTGGCGATCGCGCTGGGTATCGGAGCGTCGATGACCACGCTCACGGTGCTGCACGTGCTGTCGGGCGACCCGCTGCCGGGGCGCAGCGGCACGCTGTACTACCCGCAGATCGACCCGCGCGACAACAGTGGCCAGCTGCCCGGGGTCGAGCCGCCGGAGCAGGTCACCCTGATCGATGGCCTGAACCTGCTGCACGCCGGGCGCGCCGATCGCCAGGCGCTGATGACCGGCGGCTCCGTGCCGATCCAGCCCGACTCCTCGGCCGTGGACCCGTTCTACGTGGAGTCGCGTTACACCACTGCCGACTTCTTCCCGATGTTCGGCACGCGGTTTCGCTACGGCCGCGGCTGGAACGCCGCCGACGACGAGGCCAAGGCGCGCGAGGTGGTGATCAACGGCGAGCTCAACGAGCGCCTGTTCGGCGGCGCCGACAGCGTGGGCCGCAACCTGCGCATCGCCGACGCCAGCTTCCGCATCGTCGGCGTGCTCGACGACTGGGAGCCCAACCCGCACTTCTACGATCTCAACACCGGCTCCTACGGCCGCGCCGAGCAGGTATTCGTGCCGTTGCAGACGGCGCTGGATCTGAAGATGGAGCACAACGGCTCCAACGACTGCTGGGGCAGGGGCGCCGGTGGCGTGGGCCGGATCTACCCCTCGGAAAGCTGCGTGTGGCTGCAGTTCTGGGTGCAGCTGGACAGCTCGTCCAAGGCGGCCGACTACCAGCAGTTCCTGGTGCATTACTCGCAGGAGCAGAAGGCGCTGGGGCGTTTCGCGAAGGCGCCGAACGTGCGCCTGCGCAACGTGATGCAGTGGCTGGCCCATGAACGGGTGGTGCCCGACGACGTGCGCCTGCAGACCGGTCTGGCGTTCGGCTTCCTGCTGGTGTGCCTGGTCAACACGGTCGGGCTGATGCTGGCCAAGTTCATGCGGCGCGCCGGCGACCTCGGCGTGCGGCGCGCGCTGGGCGCCTCCAAACGCTCGCTGTTCGGACAACTGCTGGTCGAGTCCGGCGTGATCGGCGTGGTGGGCGGCGTGGGCGGCCTGCTGCTGGCGGGACTGGGCCTGTGGGTGGTGCGCCAGCGTCCCTCCAGCTATGCCGCGTTGGCGCACCTGGACGGCACGATGCTGCTGACCACCTTCGCGCTGGCGCTGGGTTCGACCCTGCTGGCCGGCATGCTGCCGGCGTGGCGCGCCTGCCAGGTGCCGCCGGCCCTGCAGCTCAAGAGCAACTGAGGGTTACCGACATGGAACTGCGACCGATCCTCTCCACGCTGCGGCGGCACAAGACCACCGCCTGGCTGCTGATCCTGGAGATCGCGCTGACCTGCGCGATCGTGTGCAACGCGGTGTTCATGATCAACCACCGCCTGCAGCACATGGAGATGCCCACCGGCATCGACGAACATGCGCTGGTGCAGATCCAGCTGGCCGAGGTGACGCCATCGCCGGACATCTACGCGCGGGCAAGGGAGGATCTTGCCGTGATCCGGCAAGTGCCCGGCGTGCTGGACGTGGCGCTGGTCAACCAGTTGCCGCTGGGCGGCTCCTCGTCCAATGCCAGCATCAAGCTGGACCCGGAGCAACGCCAGCCGACCCTCAGCGCCGGCACCTATTTCGGCGGGAACCTGGCGCAGACGATGGGTCTGCGCCTGCTGGCGGGGCGCCACCTGCAGCCCGAAGAGGTGCTCGACGCCGACGTGGTGCTCAAGGCGCTGGCCACCGGCGACACCAAGGTCATCGCACCGGTCACGGTCATCACGCAGGCCATGGCGCAACGGCTGTGGCCGGGCGCCGACGCGCTCGGCAAGACGATCTACGTCGGCCCGGTCGGCGTGCGCGTGGTCGGCGTGGTCGCCGACCTGGCGCGCGCCAATGCCTACGATGACGCGACCGCGCACTACTCGATGATCCTGCCGATGTTCATGGGCGCCGGCAAGGACCAGAGCTACCTGATCCGCACGCGCCCGCAGGATCGCCAGGCCGTGCTGAAAGCCGCCGTGGCGGCGCTGAAGAAAGCCGACCCGCGGCGGGTGGTGACCGAGCAGCGCACCTACGACGAAGTGCGCGACAAGTTCTTCGAGAACGACCGCTCGATGGCCGGCATCCTGGTGGGCGCGATCGCCGCGCTGCTGATCGTCACCGCGCTGGGCATCGTCGGCCTGGCCAGTTTCTGGGTGGCGCAACGCCGGCGCACCATCGGCGTGCGCCGCGCGCTGGGCGCAACGCGCCGCAACATCCTCAACTATTTCCAGACCGAGAACCTGCTGCTGGCCACGATCGGCATCGTGCTCGGCATGGTGCTCGCCTACGCCATCAACCTGTTCCTGATGCTGCACTACGAGCTGCCGCGATTGCCGGCGATCTATTTCCCGGTGGGCGCGATCGCGCTGTGGCTGATCGGCCAGCTCGCCGTGCTCGGTCCGGCGCTGCGCGCCGCGGCGGTGCCGCCTGTCGTGGCAACGAGGTCGGTGTGACGCAGGAGCCCGCTCGCGGGCGATGCCCTTGATTTGATCTGCGTCGCGCATTTGAGCAGGAGCATCGCCCGCGAGCGTGCTCCTGCGAAAGAACGAGTCAACAGGAGTAATTCGGACGTGTTCACCTATTACCTCGATCTCGCCCTGCGCAGCCTCAAGCGCAACAAGGTGCTCACCGCGCTGATGGTCATCGCCATCGCGGTGGGCATCGGCGCCAGCATGACCACGTTGACGGTGATGCATCTGCTCTCCGGCGACCCGGTGCCCACGCGCAGCGGCACGCTGTTCTATCCGCAGGTGGACGGCAACCCGACGCCCGGCGATTTCAAGCAGCCGCTGGACGTGATGGATTACCAGTCGGCAGTGGACCTGTGGGGCGCGCATCGGGCCGATGCCCAGGCGCTGGTGGTGGACAGCCCGGTGCGGCTGAGCGCGCCGGGGGTCAACCTGCCGACCTTGATGCCGAGCATGCTGTCCACCACCAGCGACTTCTTCCCGATGTTCGACGTGCCGTTCCGCTACGGCAGCGGCTGGAGCGCGGATGACGATGCCCGGCACGCGCGGGTGGCGGTGATCTCCGACGATCTCAACCACAAGCTGTTCGGCGGCCGCGACAGTGTCGGCCAGGTGCTGCGCCTGCGCGACACGGACGTGCGCATCGTCGGCGTGCTGCGTCCATGGCGCCCGTCGCCGGTGTTCTACACCGTGGCCGGCGGCCGCTTTGCCAATGGCGACACCGCGGACTTCTACGGCAAGACGCAGGACGTGTTCACGCCGTTCTTCACCGGTCTCGAACTCAACGACGGCAACTTCCAGCAGTTCACCTGCTGGCACATGCCCGAGCGGCCGGGCCATCTGCAGAACTCGCCGTGTGCGTGGGTGCGCCTGTGGGTGCAGCTTGGCGACGCCGGCAAGGTCGCCGCGTACAAGCAGTTCCTGGATGGCTACGCGGCGCAGCAGGCCGCGCTGGGACGCATCGTGCGGCCGCAGAACACGCGCCTGCGCAGCCTGATGCAATGGCTGGACTACAACGGCGTGGTGCCCGGCGACGTGCGGCTGCAGACCTGGCTGGCGTTTGCGTTTCTCGCCATCTGCCTGTTCAACATGATCGGCCTGCTGCTGGCGAAGTTCCTGCGCCGCAGCGGCGAGATCGGCGTGCGCCGCGCGCTCGGCGCCAGCCGCGGCGCGGTGTTCGCGCAATGCCTGGTGGAGGCCGGGCTGGTCGGCCTGATCGGCGGCATCGGTGGCCTGGGCCTGACTCTGCTCGGCCTGTGGCTGGTTCGCCGGCAGCCGGTGGCGTACGCCGATCTGGCGCACCTGGACGTGTCGATGTTCGTCGCCACCTTCGTCACCGCGATCGCCGCCAGTCTGCTGGCCGGGGTCCTGCCGGCGTTCCGCGCCAGCCGGGTGGCGCCGGGCCTTCAGCTAAAGACTTTGTAGTGCGCTGTTCCTGCGCAGGAGCCCGGCCATCCCTGGCCGGACATCTCAGACAGGCACCGTTTTCACCAGGCATCAGGTAACGAGACATGCAGATTCGACCCATCCTCGCCGCGTTGCGCCGCCATCGCATGGCCACCGTGCTGATCGCGCTGGAGATCGCGCTGGCCTGCGCGGTGCTGTGCAACGCCTGTTTCCTGATCGCCGGCCGGATCGACGCGATCCAGGTCGACAGCGGCGTCGACGAGGCCTCGCTGGCGACGGTGCAACTGGCCGGCTACGAGAACGCGCACGCGGTCGACCTCAACGCCCGGGTGCTGGCCGGGCTGGGCAGCATTGCGGGCGTGCAGTCGGTGAGCCTGCTCAACTCCATCCCGTTCGGCGCGCGCCGCGGCACCGCGGGCATCACCACGGACATGGCCGGCAAGCACTTCGGCGGCGTGGTCGAGTTCTACGTCGGTGGCCCGGGCAGCCTTTCGGCGTTGGGCACGCGGCTGGTTGCCGGGCGCAATCCGCAGCCCGACGATTTCCGTCCGTTCACCGCCTTGATGCCGGACGACGCCTCGGTACAGGTGACGCGGGCACTGGCCGAGCACCTGTGGCCGGGCGCCGATCCGCTGGGCAAGGAATTCTGGCTGGACAAGTCGCACTTTCGCGTGGTCGGCGTGATCGACCACCTGGTGCGACCCGACCCGGGCGGCTGGCCCGGCGACAGCCGCGACTGGTCGGTGTTCGTGCCGGCGCAGTCGAGTGTCTATCTCTCCGGCAGCTACCTGCTGCGCGCCGCGCCGACGGACCTGCCGCGGGTGTTGCGCGATGCCCGCGCCGCGATCGCGAAGATCGCCCCGGATGCCGTGCTCGACCAGGACGGCACGCAGACCCTCGGCGACCTGCGCACCCGCAGTTTCCAGAAGGACCGCGCGATGATCGGCATGCTGGTGGGCGTGATCGTGGCGCTGCTGCTGGTCACCGCCTTGGGCATCGTCGGCCTGGCCAGTTTCTGGGTGGCGCAGCGGCGCCGGCAGATCGGCATCCGCCGCGCCATCGGCGCCACCCGCCGCGACATCCTGCACTACTTCCAGACCGAGAACTTCCTGATCGTCAGCTTCGGCATCGTGCTGGGCATGGTGCTGGCCTATGCACTCAATCTGTTGCTGATGACGCACTACGAACTGCCGCGCCTGCCGCTGGCCTACCTGCCGATCGGCGCCGTCGCACTGTGGCTGCTCGGCCAGCTCGCCGTGCTCGGTCCTGCGCTGCGCGCCGCGGCCGTGCCGCCGGTGGTGGCGACGAGGGGGTAGCGGTGCCGGGAATGGAGGGTCGGCAATGGGAAACGGGAAAGACCAGAGCGTGAAGCGTCACGGCCTTGCGATTCCCCGATTCCCCCTTCCCGGCTCCGTGCATTCCGGCACGGGCTGACCGCCCCTCGACGCGATCACAATCCACCGTATCGATTCACCACGACCCAAAGGACGCTGCCGATGAAAACCCTGCCGTTGTTGATCTGTCTGGCCCTCGCGGGCTCGGTGACCCTGGCCGCTCCGCTGCAGGCGGCGCCCGCGGCGCAGTCCGTCGCCAAGGGCGACGTGGCCAGTCGCGTGCAGACGCTCAACGCGCTGCTGGCGGAGCAATGGGAGTACACGCTGAAGAACAGCCCCGAGTTCGCCACCATCCTGGGCGACTTGCGCTACAACGATCATTGGAGCGATGTCTCGCTGGCGCACATGCGCGCGGACCATCAGGCGACGCAGGATTTCCTCAAGCGCTTCGAGGCGATCGACACCAGCGGTTTCCCCGACAGCGACAAGCTCAACCAGCAGTTGATGGTGCGCCAGCTGAAGGATTCGCTGCGTTCCTACGACCTCAAGCTCTACGAGATGCCGTTGGACCAGATGAGCGGCGTGCACATCGCGCTGGCCGGTTTCGTCAGCTCGATCCCGTTCAGCAGCACCAGGGAATACGACGACTACCTGGCGCGCCTGAAGGCAGTGCCGAAGCTGTTCGACCAGGTCACCGCGGTGGCGCGACAGGGCATGGCCGACAAGATGATGCCGCCGAAGTACCTGCTGGAAAAAGTGGTCAAGCAGATCGCCAGCATCGAGCAGCCGGCCGGCATGGACAGCGTGTTCGCCGAGCCGCTGAAGCATTTTCCCAAGTCGGTCTCGGCGGCCGACCAGAAGCGCCTGCATGACGCCATCGTCGCCGCGATCGACCACGACGTGCGCCCGGCCTACGCAAAACTGGGCAAGTTCGTGGCCGACGACTATGCCCCGCACGGGCGCAGCCAGCCCGGCGTGTGGGATCTGCCCAACGGCGAGGCGATCTACCGCTTCCAGGTCGAGCAGATGACCACTACCAGGGAAACCCCGCAGCAGATCCACGAGATCGGCCTGGCCGAGGTCAAGCGCATCGAGGGCGAAATGACGAAGATCGCCCACGCGCAGGGCTTCAAGGACCTGGCCAGTTTCCGCGCCTCGCTGAAGACCAACCCGAAGACGCACGCCACCTCGCGCGAGGACATCCTCAATCGCTATCGCGGCTACATCGCCGGCATGGAGCCGGAGCTGCCCAAACTGTTCGGGCGCCTGCCCAAGACCGAGGTGGTGGTCAAGCCGGTTGAGAAGTTCCGCGAGAAGGAGGCCGCGGCGGCCGAATACCATCAGGGCACGCCGGACGGCTCGCGGCCCGGGCAGATCTTCGTCAACACCGGCGATTTCGCCAACCGCAGCGTGCTGACCATCGAATCCACCGCCTACCACGAGGGCATTCCGGGCCATCACCTGCAGATCTCGATCGCGCAGAGCCTGCCCAAGCTGCCGCCGTTCCGCCAGCAGGCCGGCTACACCGCCTATGTCGAGGGCTGGGCGCTGTACGCCGAGCAGCTGGGCAAGGAGGTGGGCTTCTACAAGGACCCGCTGTCCGACTACGGCCGCCTGTCCGATGAGCTGCTGCGCGCCGATCGCCTGGTGCTCGACACCGGTGTGCACTACAAGCACTGGACGCGCCAGCAGATGGTCGATTTCTTCCACGCCCATTCCAGCGAGGACGAGCCGGACGTGCAGGCCGAGACCGACCGCTACATCACCTGGCCCGGGCAGGCGCTGGCGTACAAGACCGGCGAGCTGAAGATCCTGGCGTTGCGCGCGCGAGCCAAGCAGGCGTTGGGCGACCAGTTCGACATCCGCGCCTTCCACGACGAGATCCTCGGCGGCGGCGCGCTGCCGCTGGACGTGCTGGAGGACCGCGTCAACGACTGGATCGCCGCGGTGAAGGCCGGCAAGGCGCCGGCGCATCCGGCGGCGATCTGATTGGAAGGGCGCTTGTGCAAACCCCGTTTGTCCTGGGCGTAGGCCGAAGGCCGAAGTCGAAGGACGTTCCAGTGATGGCTTGGCTGCGTCGGTGGGCGCTTCGACTCCGCCCGCTGCGCGGGCTACGCTCGGCGGGAACGCAGGGGAGGTCTGAGTGGATTGCCGCCCCGGTTCGCCGGGGCGGCAATCCGGTGCTTGAATAGTTCGTTAGTCATGGCAACCTTGCGGACACGAGCGGCATCCATGTCCGCATGTGCAGAAAACGAATGACCCGAACCGTACTCATCATCGACGACAATCCCGCCGTGGGCGAGGCGCTCTCGCTGGCGCTGTCGCTGCACGAGATCCTCCCGCTGACCGCGCTGACGCCGGAAGACGGCCTGGCCATGCTGGAGCGCGACACCGTCGACGTGGTGATCCAGGACATGAACTTCACCGCCGACACCACCTCGGGCGAGGAGGGCGTGGAGCTGTTCCGCGCCATCCGCGAGCGCCATCCCGACCTGCCGGTGATCCTGCTCACCGCCTGGACGCACCTGGAAACCGCGGTGGAGCTGGTCAAGGCCGGCGCGGCCGATTACCTGGCCAAGCCCTGGGACGACCACAAGCTGCTGGCCACGGTGGAGAACCTGCTGGAGTTGTCCGAATCCAGCCGCGAGCTGACCCGCAGCCGGCGCGAGCGGCGCCAGCGGCGCGAGCACCTGCGCAGCAAGTACGACCTCGACGGGCTGGTATTCGCTTCCGAGGCAATGGGGCGCACGCTCAACCTGGCCTGCCAGGTCGCCCGCTCCGACGTGCCGGTGCTGATCACCGGCCCCAACGGCACCGGCAAGGAGCGCATCGCGGCGATCGTGCACGCGAACTCCGCGGTGAAGCGCGGGCCGTTCGTGGCGGTCAATTGCGGCGCACTGCCGGGCGAGCTGATCGAAGCCGAGCTGTTCGGTGCCGAGGCCGGCGCCTACACCGGCGCCAACAAGGCGCGCGAGGGCCGCTTCGAGCTGGCCGACGGCGGGACCCTGTTCCTCGACGAGATCGGCAACCTGCCGCTGCCCGGCCAGATGAAGCTGCTGCGCGTGCTGGAAACCGGCCAGTTCGAGCGGCTCGGTTCGGGCAAGACGCGCCACGCCAAGGTGCGCGTGCTCAGCGCCACCAACGCCGACCTCAAGGCGATGATCCAGGCCGGTACCTTTCGCGAGGACCTGTACTACCGGCTCAACGTGATCGAGGTGAACCTGCCGCCGCTCACCGAGCGCACCGACGACATCCTGCCGCTGGCGGAATTCTTCCTCGACGGCCGCGCGGAACTGGGCGACGCCGCGCGCGAGGCGATGCAAAGCTATCCGTGGCCGGGCAACGTGCGCGAGCTGAAGAACGCGATCGAGCGCGCCGCCCTGCTGGCGGGCGGCAACCCGATCACGCCGGAGCTGCTCAACCTGCCGCAACATGCGGCAGCGAGCAACCGCAACCTGGACGAACCCAGCCGCGACGCCGTGGAGGACGCCTTGCAGCATGCCGGCGGCGTGGTCAGTCGCGCCGCGCAGCAGCTTGGCCTGTCGCGCCAGGCGCTGTATCGGCGGATGGAGCGCTACGGGCTGGCCACCTCGGGCTGACCGGAGCGGGCTTGCCGCCGCGCGTGCGGCGGACAAAGATGCGCGATCGAGAAGGGAGGTGTGCGATGAAGTTTCGAGGTCTGTTGATCCCTTGCGCGATGTTGCTGGCCGGCGCCGTGGCCGCGCAGTCGGCCGCGCCGCAGAGCGACTCCCGCGACGATCGCTGGGATGCCGCACCGCCGGCGGCCGGCTCGACGAATTACCGCAGCGTACCGGTGCTGCCCGGCAACGACGCCCATGGCGTGTTCCAGTTCAGGCAGGCGAAGCATCAGGGCCCCGCCTATGAGCCGCCGCCGCAGGCCAACGACAAGGCCGCCGTGATGGGCAAGTCGCGGCCGTGGCAGAACGGCCGGCCGCCACTCGATTGCGCGATGCATCCGAGGGCGCCGGGATGCCGCTGATGCGGTGGACGCGCGGGCCGGGGTCGGGGTCGGTGCCTGCCGCCGTGCGCAGCGGCCGGAGCGGCGCCCCATGTGGCAACTGCTGAACTCGCTGCGCGCGCGGCTGAGTCTGCTGCTGGTCGCCGCCGGCGTGGTCGGCGCACTGATCCTTGTCGGCGTCACCCGCTGGCCACTGCCGCAACTGCTCGCGTGGTTGCATGGCGGCGCGGCCGGCGCCGACGAGGCGGCATCGGCCGCGGTTGCCGCGACGCCGCCGCCGCAGGATGTCTACATCGCACTGGCCGTGGGGCTGGTGTTGCTGATGCTGGCCGCGATCTGGCTGGCCGGGCGCGCGCTGGACCCGGTGAGCCGTCTGCTGCGGGCGCTGGAAGGCGCGGTGGCCAGTTATCGCGACGGTGATTTCAGCTTCTCCATCGCGGCCAACCGCCGCGACGAACTAGGCAAGCTGATCCGCATGCACAACGAGCTCGGCCATACCTTGCGCGAACAGCGCCAGCACCTCGCGCAACGCGAGCTGCTGCTGGACACGGTGGTGCAGAACACGCCGGTGGCGCTGGTGCTCACCGACGCCTCCGGCCGCGTGGCCTACGCCAACATCGCCTCGCGGCATCTGTTCAACGAGGGGCGCAGCCTGGCCGGGCTGGATTTCGCCGAGCTGCTGGCCGAGGCGCCGCAGGTTCTGCGGCAGGCGGTGGAGAGCGGCGAGGACGCGCTGCTCACGGTCGACATGGACGGCAGCGACGAAACCTTCCACTTGTCGCAGCGCGCGTTCCGCCTGCAGGGGCGGCCGCATCGCCTGCATTCGTTCCGGCGCATGACGCGCGAGCTCTCGCGGCAGGAGGTGGCGACCTGGAAGCGGGTGATCCGGGTGATCAGCCACGAGCTCAACAACTCGCTGGCGCCGATCTCCTCGCTGGCGCACTCTGGCGCGGAGCTGGCGCGGCGCGGCGACGTCGATCGCCTGCCCAGCGTGTTCGCCACCATCGGCGAACGTGCCCGCCACCTGCACGGCTTCATCGCCGGCTATGCCAGCTTCGCCAAGCTGCCGACACCGCGACCGGTCGCGGTGGAGTGGGCGGCCTTTCTGGAAGGCCTGTCGCTGCACTGCCGCTATCGTCTGGCCTCGGCCGTTCCGGAGCGGCCGGGCTGGTTCGACGCCGCGCAGGTCGAGCAGGTGTTGATCAACCTCATCAAGAACGCGCACGAAGCCGGCGGCCCGGACGACGAGGTCACGCTGTCGATCCACGATGTCGGCGCCGAGATGCGCGTGGAGGTGGCCGACCGTGGCCCGGGCATGAGCGAAACGGTGCTGGCGCAGGCGCTGCTGCCGTTCTATTCGACCAAGCGCTCCGGCACCGGCCTGGGCCTGGCGCTGGCGCGCGAGATCGCCGAGGCGCACGGCGGGCGCGTGTTGCTGGCCAACCGCGAGGGCGGCGGCCT
The DNA here is from genome assembly GCF_052978325.1 of Rhodanobacter sp. UC4443_H10. Taxonomy (NCBI): domain Bacteria; kingdom Pseudomonadati; phylum Pseudomonadota; class Gammaproteobacteria; order Lysobacterales; family Rhodanobacteraceae; genus Rhodanobacter; species Rhodanobacter sp. UC4443_H10. The sequence goes on from NZ_CM129668.1 coordinate 3,693,224, forward strand.
GCGCGTGACCTTGCTGTTGCCGACCGCCAAGGCGCCGCCGCGCGGCTGATCACGGGCGCGCGGGCTTGTCCCCCGATCCGGCCAGGCCGGAGAAGTCCGCGCTGGAGGTTTGGTCGAGTTTCCTGCGCTGCGATTGCAGCGGTTCGCCGGTGACCTGGAACCACACGTTCTCGGCGATGTTGGTGGCGTGGTCGCCGATGCGCTCGATGTTCTTGGCCATGAACAGCAGGTGCGTGCACGGGGTGATGTTGCGCGGGTCTTCCATCATGTAGGTCAGCAGCTGGCGGAAGTAGCCGGTATAGGCCTCGTCCAGCACGGTGTCGTTCTTCCACACCGCGTGCGCGCGCTCGGCATCGCGCTCCTGGTAGGCCGCGAGCACCTCGCGCACGCCGGTGGCCGCCAGCCGCGCCAGGTGTTCCAGGCCCCGGGCCGGCTGCACCGGGGCCACCATCGACAGGGGGATCGAGCGTTTGGCCACGTTGGCGGCGTAATCGCCGATGCGCTCGATGTCGGCCGCCGTGCGCAGCGCCGCGAACACGTTGCGCAGGTCGCCGGCCATCGGCGCGCGCAATGCCAGCAGACGCACCACGTCGTGGCTGATGTCGTGCTCCATCTGGTCGATCGTGTCGTCGTTGTCGACCACGCGCTGGGCGGCGCGCTCGTCGCGCCGCTCGACCACGTCGATCGCCGCCTCCAGCTGTTTCACCGACAACTCGCCCATGCGCACAATCTCGGCGGTGAGCCGGCTCAGTTCGGTGTCGTAGCTCTTGATGATGTGGTCTGTGCCAGTGCTCATGATGTGCCTCTGCTTGTTCCTTCTGCCTTTGGGAGAAGGTGCCCCGAAGGGGCGGATGAAGGTTCGGGCGGAGCCGGGCGCCGAGGCCCCGCCCGTACCCTCACCCCACCCCCTCTCCCGGAGGGAGAGGGGCTTTCAATCGTCTAGCCGAATCGCCCGGTGATGTAATCCTCGGTCTGCTTCTTGTCCGGCTTGGTGAAGATTTTCTCGGTCTTGTCGAACTCGATCAGCTCGCCCAGGTACATGAAGGCGGTGAGGTCGGAGACGCGGGCGGCCTGCTGCATGTTGTGGGTGACGATGACGATGGTGAACTGGCTTTTCAGTTCCTCCACCAATTGCTCGATGCGGCCGGTGGCGATCGGGTCGAGCGCCGAGGTGGGTTCGTCCAGCAACAGCACTTCGGGTTTCAGCGCGATCGCGCGGGCGATGCACAGGCGCTGCTGCTGGCCGCCGGAGAGGCCCAGCGCGTTGTGCTTGAGCTTGTCCTTCACCTCGTCCCACAGCGCCGAGCTGCGCAGTGCCTGCTCGACGCGGCCTTCCATGTCGGACCTGGACAGCTTCTCGTGGTGGCGGATGCCGTAGGCGACGTTCTCGAAGATCGTCATCGGGAACGGCACCGGCTTCTGGAACACCATGCCGATCTTGCTGCGCAGGCGGTTCATCGAATAGCGCGGGTCGAGGATGTTCTCGCCGTCGAGCAGGATCGAGCCGGTGGCCCGCAGCTTGGGGTAGATGGCGTAGATGCGGTTGAAGATGCGCAGCAAGGTGGACTTGCCGCAACCGGACGGCCCGATGATCGCAGTGACCTGCTTCTCTGGGATATCCATGTCGATGCCTTTCAGCGCATGGAAATCGCCGTAGTGGAAGTGCAGGTCGCGCACGGTGAACTTGGGCGACGCCACCGGCAACGGCCGGGCGGCGAGGGCGGGATCAGTCATGGGACACCTTGGTGCGGGAAAGGATCAGGCGCGAGGCCAGGCTAAGCAGCAGCACGAACATGGTGATCACGAACGCGCCGGCCCACGCCAGCGCGTGCATCGATTCGCCCGGGTCGTTGGCGTACTGGTAGATGATCTGCGGCAGGCTGGACATCTTCTCCATTGGGTTGATGGCCATGTAGTTGTTGCCGAACGCGGTGAACAGCAGCGGCGCGGTCTCGCCGCTGATGCGCGCCAGCGCCAGCAGCACGCCGGTGATGATGCCCGAGCGCGCGGCGCGGATCAGGATCTGCACGGTCAGCTTCCACTGCGGCACGCCCAGCGACAGCGCGGCTTCGCGCAAGGTGGAGGGCACCAGCCGCAACATCTCGTCGGTGGTGCGCACGATCACCGGCAACGCGATCAGCGCCAGCGCCACGCCGCCGGCGAAGCCGGAGAAGGTGGTGTTGCCGTGGGTCAGCGCCGTGCTGGGCAGCACGATGATGGTGTAGACGAACAGGCCCATCACGATCGACGGCGCCGACAGCAGGATGTCGTTGAGGAAGCGGATCGACTCCCCCAGCTTCGTGCGGTTGGCGTACTCGGCCAGCCAGGTGCCCGCCAGCACGCCGATCGGCGTGGCGATGCCGATGCCGATGAAGTTGATCACCAGGCTGCCGACCATCGAGTTCAGCAGGCCGCCGTCCTCGCCGTAGGCGGTGATTTTGGTGAACAGCTTCAGGTCCAGCGCGCTGATGCCCTGGCGCAGCGTTTCCCAGAGAATCCAGGCGAGGAAGGCCAGCCCCACCAGCGTGGCCAGCATGCTCATGGTCATGGCCAGCGCATTGGTGATCCGCCGGCGCAGGTAGAGCGCGTTCATCAACGACCCTCCTTGCTCGCCAGGCGGCGTAGCATCAGGCGGGCGATCAGCAGCACGATGAAGGTGACCACGAACAACAGGAAGGCCAGCGCCATCAGCGCGGACTTCTGCAGGCCGGCGGCTTCGCTGAACTGGTTGGCGATGGTCGAGGCAATCGAGGTGCCGGGATCGAGCAGCGAGGCCGACAGCTGCATCGCGTTGCCCAGCACGAAGGTAACCGCCATCGTCTCGCCCAGCGCGCGGCCGAGGCCGAGGAAGATGCCGCCGATCACCGCCGAGCGGGTGTACGGCAGCACGATGTCCCACGACACCTCCCAGGTGCTGGAACCCAGCGCATAGGCCGATTCCTTCAGCCGCGTCGGCACGGTCTGGAACACCTCGCGCATCACCGAGGAGATGAACGGGATGATCATGATCGCCAGCACGATGCCGGCGACCAGGATGCTGGCGCCGAACGGATAGCTGCTGCCGAACAGCTTGCCCACGAAGGGCACGTGCTCGGCCACCCACGACAGCTGGCCGTCGTCGGGCTGGTTGCCGAGGTTGTTGGTCAGCCACGGCTTGACGTGTTCGGCGAAGAACGGGGCGAAGATGAAAAGCCCCCACATGCCGTAGATGATCGAGGGGATGCCGGCCAGCAGTTCGATGGCCGAGGCCACCGGCGTGCGCAGCCAGGCCGGCGCCACTTCGGAGAGATAGACCGCGATGCCGAAACTCACCGGCACGGCGATCAGCAAGGCGATGAAGGAGGTGGCCAGGGTGCCGTACACCGGCACCAGGGCACCGTAGACCTCGTTGCCCGGGTCCCATTCGGAGCTGACCAGGAAGTGCCAGCCGAACGTGGCGAACGCGTCGCGCCCGCCCCACAAGGTGGCCGCGGCGGCGCCGAGCAGGGATGCCAGCACCAGCAGCGCGCAGGCCTTCAACAGCCAGCGGAACAGCCGCTCGTGACGGGCGTCACGGCGGCTGCGCTGTTCCAGGATGTCGGTGGTGATGGCTGTCGTCATGCGGGACTCGGTGACCGGCTTGTGATTGAACAAACCCCATTCGCCCCGAGCGTAGCGCAGCGGAGCCGAAGGGCAGTCTCCTTCGGCTCCGACCCTGCGCCACGCGCTCGGGGCGAACGGGGCGGGCGGCGGCTTCGATCAAGCCATCAATGCTTGAACTCGGACGTCCAGTACGCCTCGATCTGGCTGACCAGCGACGCCGGCAGCGGCACGTAGTCGAGTTCGCTGGCGGCTTGCTGGCCATGCTCCAGCGCGTACTTGAAGAAGTCGAAGGCGACCTTGCTGTTGCCCGCGTTCTTCGGCGACTTGTACATGATGATCCAGGTGGTGGCGGTGATCGGCCACGCCTTGGCGCCCGGCGCGTTGGTCATGATCAGGTTGAAGTCCTTGGCGCTGGCCCAGTCGGCGGTAGCCGCGGCGGCCGCGAAGCTCTCCGCTTCCGGCGCAATCACGTTGCCGGCGGCGTTCTTCAGGTTCACCCAGCTGATCTTGTTCTTCACCGCGTAGGCGTATTCGACGTAGCCGATCGAGCCCTTGATCTGGCGCACGTACTGCGACACGCCCTCATTGCCCTTGCCGCCCACGCCGGTCGGCCATTCCACGGCGGTGCCGAACTTGACCTTGCCGGCCCACTCCGGGCTGACCTTGGACAGGTAGTTGGTGAAGTTGAACGAGGTGCCCGAACCGTCCGAGCGATGCACCACGGTGATCTTGCCGGCCGGCAGGGCCAGGCCCGCGTTCAGCGCGGCGATCTTCGGATCGTTCCAGTTCCTGATCTTGCCCAGGAAGATGTCGGCCAGGGTGGCGCCGTCCAGCTTGATCTGGCCGGCCTGCACGCCGGCGATGTTGACCACCGGCACGATGCCGCCGACCACGATCGGGAACTGGCCCAGGCCGTACTTCTTCAGGTCCTCGGCCTTCATCGGCGCGTCGGAGGCGCCGAAGTCGATGGTGCCTTCCTTGATCTGCGCGATGCCGGCGCCGGAACCGATCGACTGGTAGTTGAGGCGGTTGCCGGTCTTCTCGGCATACGCGGCCGACCACTTGGACATGACCGGGTAGACGAAGCTGGAGCCGGCGCCGGTGATGTCGGTGGCGTGGGCGGCCACGCCGAAGGTCGAGGCCACGGCGAACGTGGCGACGGCGGCGAGCCGGACTGGCAGTTTGCGGAGGGTCAACATGGAAGCTCCTTTCGAGTGGGGTCGGATGCGACCCCGCCATTTCAGGCTTTTCGTGTTGCCATTGAATGAAATGAATGTTGCAGCAAGATGACAGCCCCTGCGACAGTGCCGGCGGGCCGCGCGCGGGAGTGTCTCGAATCTGTCATGTCAGTGGCATCCGGCCGTAAAAGTCCGTCTGCAAACTTTTAACCAATCGCCGGCCAGGCCCCTCCGGTTCGGGCGGCGACCCAGCGATTTCCCACCCACTTGCGGAGAAAGACATGCGTTCCAAACTGATTGCGGTGGCGATTGCCGCCGGCCTCGGGGTTGCCAGCTTCACGGCCGCGGCCGCGCCGCAGAACCGGACGTCGGCGACCACCAGCGCCGAGGTCGAGTCGCTGAAGGCCCAGCTCGCCGCACTGCAGGCCAAGGTGAACGAACTGGAACAGCGCACCGATGCGCAGTCCGACATCAACGTCAGCACCGGCCAGGCGGTGGAGAAGGCGACGGCGGTGACCACCGCCAGCGACAAGAAACTCGAGTCGCTGGAGAAGCTGGTCAACAACACCAAGTTGTCCGGCCGCATGTACTTCGACTTCACCAACATCGACCAGAAGGACAGCGACAGCGGCAAGACCGACAAGTCCGGCATCGGCATGGACGTCAAGCGCTTCTACCTCGGCGTCGACCACAAGTTCAACGACATCTGGTCGATGAACCTGACCACCGATTTCAACTATTCCAGCAGCGACGGCCAGACCAGCCTGTTCGTCAAGAAGGCCTACGTGCAGGGCAAGTTCGACGACGCGGCGGTGCTGCGCATCGGTTCGACCGACATGCCGTGGATTCCGTTCGCCGAGCAGTACTACGGCTTCCGCTACGTCGAGAACACCATCACCGACCGCCTGAAGTACGGCAACTCGGCGGACTGGGGCCTGCACCTGGGTGGCGAGCTGGGCGCCGGCAAGTCGTTCAACTACGCGGTGTCGGTGGTCAACGGCAACGGCTACAAGAATCCGGGCCGCAGCAAGGGCGTGGATGTCGAGGGCCGCCTCGGCTTCGTGCCGTTCGAGAACATGGTGGTGGCGATCGGCGGCTACCGCGGCCATCGCGGCCAGGAGACCGAGAACGTCAACGCCGTGAACACGGCCGAGCGCGGCGACATCATGGTCGCCTATGCCAGCGACGCGTTCCGTCTCGGCGCCGAGTACTTCACGGCGAAGAACTGGAACAACGTGCTCACCACGGCCACCGACAAGGCCGACGGTTACTCGCTGTGGGGCAGCGTGGCGGTGGCCGACGACGTGAGCCTGTTCGCCCGCTACGACAACGCCAAGCTCAGCAAGACGCTGGATGGCGCCAACAAGAACGTCTACTACAACGCCGGCGTCGAGTACCAGGTGACCAAGGGCTTCAAGCTGGCCGGCGTGTGGAAGCACGAGAAGGCCGACAAGTCCGTCAGCACGCCGGTACCGCCGCACGTGCGCAACGTCAAGACCAACGAGATCGGCGTGTTCGGCGAAGTGCGCTTCTGAACCCGTGCCGCCGCGGCAGTCCGCGGCGGCGCGGCGGGGCAAACGGTTATCGTGAGGGAGTTCCACCCAGGGATGGAGAGCGGCGGGCCAGGATGCCCGCCGTTTCTTTTTTTGCGCGGATGATGGCGATGACGCTGCGCGCGCGTCCGCCGAGGCGTCAGGTCCTGTACCGGTCCAGCAGCCAGCCCTGCGCCGCATGCGCCGGTGCGTCGCCCGGCGTGGCGCGGCGATAGTGGCCATCGGCGTCCAGCAGCCAGGCCTGCACGTTGTCGTCCAGGTAGTTCTGCAAGGTTTCGCGGAAGACGCGTGTCGCCAGGCGCGGGTCGCGTATCGGGAAGCACGCCTCCACCCGGCGCAGCAGATTGCGCTCCATCCAGTCGGCCGAGGAGCCGTAGATCTCGGCGTGGCCGTCGTTGGCGAACCAGTACACGCGGCTGTGCTCGAGAAAGCGGCCCAGCACCGAGCGCACGCGGATGCGCTCGGAGACCCCGGGCAGGCCCGGGCGCAGGATGCACGCGCCGCGCACGATCAAGTCGATCTCGACGCCGGCGCAGGAGGCGCGGTAGAGCGCGGCGACCATGGAGGGTTCGTTCAGCGCGTTCATGCGCGCGATGATCCGCGCCGGCTTGCCGGCGCATGCGTGCGTGATCTCGCGCTCGACCAGGGCGAGCAGGCCGCGATGCAGGCTGAAGGGCGACTGCAGCACGTGCTCCAGCTCCACCGCCGGTCCGAGGCTGCACAGCTGCTGGAAGATCCGGCCCACGTCGGCGCAGATGCCCGGGTCGCGGGTCATCAGGCCGATGTCGGTGTAGAGCCGGCTGGTGGCCAGGTGGTAGTTGCCGGTGGACAGGTGCGCGTAGCGGCACAGCACGCCCCGTTCGCGGCGCACTATCAGCAGCATCTTGGCGTGGGTCTTGTAGCCGACGACGCCGTACACGACCTGCACGCCGGCCTCCTGCAGACGGTCGGCCAGGCGGATGTTCGCCTCCTCGTCGAAGCGGGCGCGCAACTCGATGACCGCCGTCACCTCCTTGCCGGAGCGGGCCGCATCGGCAAGGTAGCCGACCAGCGGCGAGTCCTCGCCGACCCGGTACAGCGTCTGCCGGATCGCCAGTACGTCGGCGTCCGTGCTGGCCTGGCGCAGCAGTTCGAGCACGGGCGTGAACGAATCGAACGGGTGATGCAGCAGCAGGTCGCCCTGGCTGATGGTGTCGAACATGCCGGCGTCCGCCGTGAAGGCGCGAGGCACGGCCGGCACGAACGGCGGATATTTCAGATCCGGGCGATCGACCATGTCATAGACCGCCGACGCGCGATGCAGGTTGACCGGGCCGCTGCACAGGTACACGTCGGCATCGGTCAGGCCGAAGTTCACCAGCAGCATCTGCCGCACCTCGGGCGTGCAGCCCTCGCCGAGTTCCAGCCGCACCGCGTCGGCGTAAGCCCGCTCGCGCAGTTCCATGCTCAGCACGCGCGCCAGGTTCTCGGTGTCGCCTTCTTCCAGCTCCAGTTCGGAATCGCGCGTCACGCGGAACTGGCAGGCGCCGCGGATCGTCATGCCGGGGAACATCGCGTCGGCGAAGCGCTCCAGCAGCGTGGAGAGGAACACGAACTGGTGTGGCGCGCCGGCGACCTCCGGCGGCAGGCGGATCACGCGCGGCAGCGAGCGCGGCGCGCGCACGACCGCGACATGGCCCTCGCGACCGAAGGCGTCCTCGCCGTCCAGCACCACCGCGACATTGAGGCTCTTGTTGAGTATCCGCGGGAACGGGTGGGCCGAGTTCAAGCCCAGCGGCGAGAGCACCGGCAGGATCTCGCGCTCGAAGTGCGTGCGCGCCCAGCGCGTCTGTGCGGGCGACCAGGGCGCGCCGTCGATGAACACGATGCCCTCGCGCGCCAGCGCCGGGCGCAGCTCGTCGTGCCACGTTTCGTACTGGGTGTGCATCAGCCGGGTGGCGTTGTCGCGCACCTGCGCGAGCACCTCGGCCAGGGGCATGCCGTCCGGGCCCGGGCGCGCGTCGCCGTAGGCGATCCAGTGCCTGAGGCTGGCCACGCGCACCTCGAAAAACTCGTCGAGGTTGCGCACCGAGATGCACAGGAAGTGCAGCCGTTCCAGCAGCGGTACCGTGGCGTCGCGCGCCTGGGCCAGCACGCGGGCATTGAATTGGAGCGCCGAAAGTTCGTGGTTGAGGCAGAGGTTCGCCGCGCGGAAACCGACGCTGGCCGGCTCCGGCTCGACGTGCTGCGGCGCGCTTGCGATGGTCATGGGCGGAGGGTCGGCGGGTGAGGGCGGTTCAACCCGCCAGGGTGCCGACGAGTGCGGCGTCGAGCCCGCGCGAGGCGAGGCCGAGCACCGCGCCGAGTGCGGCACCGGCGAGCACGTCGCTGGGGTAGTGCAGGCCCAGCACCACGCGCGACATCGCCACCAGCACGGCGAACAGCGCCAGCGGAAGGGCCAGCACGGGAAACCAGCCGGCGGCAACGATGCCGAAGCTCACCGCGTGCAGCGTATGCCCCGACGGGAAGCTGAACTCGTCCAGCGGCGGTGCGCGCGCGATCACTTCGCGGTGCACGCGGAACGGCCGCGGGCGACGCGTGCGGCGCTTCAGCGTGCGGTAGAGCAACCACGCCACGATGCCGGTGCCGGCCATCTGCAGTGCGGCGTGCCGACCGCGGTCACCGCCGCCGATGGCCAACGCGGCGATCAGGCCGTACCAGAGCCAGCCATCGCCGAGGCGGCTGGCAGCGCCGAAGATCCGTTGCACCGCGCGACGCGCGCCCCAGCGGCTGGCCGCGCGGCACAGCAGCGCGTCCAGCGACAGAGTTGCCGGTTCAGGCGACGGCGCGGAGACGGTCATCGGGATGGCCATGCAGCAGCGAGACCAGCAAAGTCTCGAATTCCGCGATCACTATGTCCGGCGGGCACCGCAGCGCGGCGCGCCGCGCATTGGCGCCGAGCCTGCGGCGGGTCGTCGGGTCGACGCCGAGCTGATAGGCCGAGGTGATGAAACTGCGCGCGTCCGAGGGCGGCACAATGCGCCCGGAGATGCCGTCGACGACGTGCTCCTGCGCCGCGGCATGGTCGAACGCGACCAGCGCCAGCCCCGAGGCCATCGCTTCCAGTACCACGTTGCCGAAGGTTTCCGACAGGCTCGGGAACAGGAACACGTCCGCGCTGGCGTAGTGCGCGGCCAGATCCGCGCCGTGCCTGGTGCCGACGAACAAGGCCTCCGGGCAGGCGCTGGCGAGCGCCGCGCGTTGCGGACCGTCGCCGACCATCACCAGGCGCGCGGCGGGCGTGCGTGCCTGCAACGCGCGGAAAGCCTGCACGGCGAGGCCCAGGTTTTTCTCCGCGGCGATCCGGCCGACGCACAGCAGCACTGGCGTCTCGTCATCCACGCCCCAGCTGCGGCGCAGCGCCGGATCGCGCCGCTCCGGCGAGAACAGCCGGACATCGACGCCGCGGCGCAGCTTGCGCACGTGGTCGACACCGGCATCCGTCAGCTCGGCGTGCAGCGCGTTGGTCGGCACCAGGGTCATCTGCGCGCGACGGTGGAAGCCGAGCAGGTGGTTGCGTACCAGCGGCGCCAGCAGGCCGACGCCATAGTGGGCGGCGTAGTCGTGGAAGCGCGTGTGGAACCCGCTCACCACCGGGACCTGCAGCGCGTTGGCCACGCGCAGCGCCGACGCGCCCAGCGGACCTTCCGTGGCGATGTACACCGCATCGGGCCGCTTCGCATGCCAGCGCCGGCGCAGCGCACTGCCGGCGGGCAGGCCGAACTGCATGCCCGGGTAGCGCGGCAGCGCCACGCCGCGTGCGCGTACCAGTTCGACCTTGCCGTCGCGGCCGTCGCCGCCGGGGCGGACCACGTCGACGCCCAGCCCGCGTGCGGCCAGCCCGGCGGCAAGCGTGCGCACGGTGAGGGCGACACCGTTCACCTGGGGCGGCCAGGTTTCCGTGACGAAGCTGACGCGCATCGCTGTTCTCCGATCGGAACTGGCACCGATCGTGGCGCCGCCCTGTTGCACGCGAACGACGGCTGCATGACGCTTGTGTGCTTGCCGACTTGCGCGCGCTGCGGGAAGGCATCGCGAACTGCCGTCGTGACAAAAAAGCGAGCCCCGCATGTCATCGCCTTGTCACGCGGCGTTGCGACAATGCCTGCGCCTGCCAGGCACTCCCCTCCATGGCAGGCATCTTCGAGATGCCGCTCCCCCTCCTGAATCGGCTCCCGGCGTGGATTTTCTCCACGCCGTTTTTTTTGCGACAAGGGGGTTGCGCGCAGGCGCGGCTCAGTTGGCCGGGGTCTCGGCGCGGAAGATGCCGCCGCGGTCCGGCGGCAACACGCGCGAGGCTTCCATCACGCAGGAGAAGGTCGAGCCGCGGCCGGGCTCGCTCTCGATCACCAGGCGCCCCTGGTGCAGGTTCAGCACGTGCTTGACGATGGACAGGCCCAGGCCGGTGCCGCCGGACTCGCGCGAGCGGCTGGACGACACGCGGTAGAAGCGCTCGGTGAGTCGCACCAGGTGTTCGGCGGAGATGCCCAGCCCGCTGTCGCGCACGGAGAAGATCGCGCCGCCATCGGCGGTCTGCCGCCAGCCGATCACGATCTCGCCGCCGCTGGGCGTGTAGCGCACGGCGTTGCTGGTCAGGTTGGAGAACGCGCTGTGCAGGTGATGGATCGAGCCGCGCAGGCGCACCGCAGTGGTCGCCTCCACGCTGATGCGGTGCCGGCCCTGGCTGAGCGCCACCGCCTCGCGGCGCAGCGTCTCCAGCAGCGGAATCATGGCCACTTCCTCGTCCGGCAGGGCCTCGCGCGTTTCCAGCCGCGACAGGGTCAGCAGATCCTCGACGATCTGCTGCATCCGCTGCGACTGCATGCGCATCTCGCCGAGCACCGGCGCCAGCTCGGGCACGTCCACGGGGTCCAGCAGTTCCAGATAGCCGTGGATCACCGTCAACGGAGTGCGCAGCTCATGCGAGACGTTGGCCACGAAATCGCGGCGCACCTGCTCCAGCCGGCTCAGCGTGCTGATGTCACGCGCCAGCAGCACCTTCAGCTGCTGGCCGAAGGGGATGATCGTCGCGGCCAGGCGCAGCGACGCATCCGCCGGCGCCGGCAGGTCGGTGGCCGGCTGCGTGGCATTCGTGCGCAGCCACGTGCCCAGCTCGCTGCCGTCGAGCCATTGCGCGAGCGGCTGTCCGACGTGTTCGCGCCGCACGCCGAGCAGACGGGTAGCGGCCGCGTTGAACCAGCGCACGCGCCCCTGATCGTCGAACAGCACCACGGCATCGGCCAGTGCGCCCACCGCGTCGCGCACGTCGTGCAACTGCGCGCGCAGGCGCGACTGGCGCAAGGCGCGTGCGGCGCGGAGTTGGCCAGGTGTATCGGGTCGCGTCCGGCGTGCACGGCGTGCGCGCAGCCACCACCCCAGCGCGACGGCTTCACCGCCCAGGGCGACGCCGAGCGCCCACCATGGCGACGCCCACAGCGCGGCGACGATCGCGCCGGCCATCGAGCCGATCACGATGACGAGGAAGCCGGTGTCGAAGGAGGTGCGGATGCTGCGCATGCGCCGGCCGGAGCTGCTCAGGGCCGCACGGGTGCGGGCTGGGCGGAGAAGCGGTAACCGGTGCCGCGCACTGTCTGGATCAGGGCATCCAGGCCCCATGCCTCCAGGGTCTTGCGCAGGCGCCGGATGTGCACGTCGACGGTGCGCTCCTCCACGTAGACGCTGCCGCCCCAGACATGATCGAGCAGTTGCGCGCGGGAATACACGCGCTCGCTGTGGCTCATGAAGAAGTGCAACAGGCGGTATTCGGTGGGGCCCAGGTGCACCGGCTCGTCGCCGGCGAACACCCGGTGCGCCTGGCCGTCCAGACGCAGCCCGCCCAGCTCGATCATGCCGGCGCCGTCCTCGCCCTGGCTGCGGCGCAGCACCGCCTTGATCCGCGCCACCAGCTCGCGGGTGGAAAACGGCTTGACCACGTAGTCGTCCACGCCGGCATCCAGACCGGCCACGCGGTCGGTCTCCTCGCCGCGGGCGGTCAGCATGATGATCGGCAGGTCGCGGGTCAGCTCCTCGCGGCGCAGGCGCCGGGCCAGGTCCATGCCGCTGATGCCCGGCAGCATCCAGTCGAGCAGGATCAGGTCGGGCACCGCCTCGGCGATGGCCAGCTGCGCTTCACCGGCATCGGCGGCGCAGACCGGCAGCATCTCTGCGCGGCGCAGCGCGAACGCCACCATGTCGCGGATCGGCGCCTCGTCTTCGATGATCAGGATGCGTTTTTGCATGCATATGCCCAGTGGCAGCCGGCGCCATGGAATCACGGCCATGTTACGCGACGATGACAGCGCCGGGCTGCCCGGCCGCGGTCGTGATGATCGTTCCATGACGCCGTGGTCCGGCCCGCTCGACGGCGCTGCGCTCGCCTATACTGACATCTTCACGGAAAGGGGAGAGCTTCATGGGTATCGCACAACTGCTGGCGCTGGTCATCCTGGTCGTGGTCGTCATCGGCATCGTCAAGCTGGTGCGCATCGTGCCGCAGGGTTACGAATGGACGGTGGAGACGTTCGGCAAGTACACCGGCACGTTGAGCCCGGGGCTGCATTTCCTGATCCCGATCTACCAGGCGATCGGGCACAAGATGAACATGATGGAGCAGGTGCTGGACGTGCCCTCGCAGGACGTCATCACCAAGGACAACGCGGTGGTGCGTGTCGACGGCGTGGTGTTCTACCAGGTGCTGGATGCGGCCAAGGCGGCCTATGAAGTGGCCAATCTGGAGCAGGCCTCGCTGGCGCTGGTGATGACCAACATCCGCACCGTGCTCGGCTCGATGGACCTGGACGAAAGCCTGAGCAAGCGCGACGAGATCAACGCCCGCCTGCTGCGCGTGGTGGACGAGGCGACCCACCCGTGGGGCGTCAAGGTCAACCGCATCGAGATCAAGGACATCTCGCCGCCGCGCGACCTGATCGACGCAATGGCACGGCAGATGAAGGCCGAGCGCGAGAAGCGCGCCAACATCCTCGACGCCGAGGGCTTCCGCCAGGCGGCGATTCTCAAGGCCGAGGGCGAGAAGCAGTCGGCGATCCTCTCTGCCGAGGGTGAGAAGGAGGCCGCGTTCCGCGCCGCCGAGGCGCGTGAGCGCACCGCCGAGGCCGAGGCCAAGGCCACCACGATGGTCTCCGACGCGATCGCCGGCGGCAACATCAATGCGCTGAACTATTTCGTCGCCAACAACTACATCAGCGCGCTGAAGGAAATGGCCAATTCGCCCAACCAGAAGATGCTGCTGCTGCCGATCGAGGCCACCGGCGTGATCGGCGCGATGGCCGGCATCGCCGAACTGGCCAAGGAATCCCTCACCCAGCAGCAGCGCCCGGCGGCCGCGCCGGTGCCGCCGCTGCGCTGAGTGGAGTCCCCGACCATGTGGCAACTTGCCGTGCATTACCTGTGGTGGATCCTGGCGCTGCTGCTGATTGCCGGCGAGCTGCTGCTGCCGGGCTATTTCCTGCTGTGGATCGGCCTGGCCGCGGCGGCGATGGGCGTGCTGCTGTGGGCCGTGCCGACGCTGGGCCTGCTGGCGCAGGCGATCGTGTTCGGCCTGCTCGCATTCGCCTTCTGCGTGGCCTACGCGCGCTGGCTGCGGCCGAAGCTGGAGCGTCGCGTGCCGGGCAGCGAACGCCTCAACCGTCGCGCCGAGCAGATGATCGGCCAGCGTTATGAGCTGATCGAGGCGATCGTCAATGGTCGCGGCAAGGCCCGCGTGGGCGACGGCCAGTGGCTGGTCAACGGGCCGGACCTGCCGCTGGGCGCCACCGTGGAAGTGGTTGCCGTCGATGGTTCCACCCTGCAGGTGCGCGCGGTGGCATGAGCGGCACCATCAGCCAGCAGCAATTCGCCACCACCGCGCTGAACACGCGCATGGCGTTCGTGCTGGAGCTGGCGCGGCGCCTGCACCAGTACGGCACCACCGCGCCGCGACTGGAGATGGCCGTGGCCGGCGTGGCGCAGCGGCTGGGCTTGTCCGCCGACGTGTGGTCCAGCCCTACCGCGGTCATCATTTCCTTCGCCGACCTCGCCCAGGGCGAGGAGCGCGTGGCGACGACCACCCAGGTGGTGCGGCTGCCGCCGGGCGAGGTGAACCTGGAACGGCTGTGCCAGGCCGACGACATCGCCGACCGCGCGATCGCCGGCGAGCTGGGCCTGCGCGAAGGCTTTCGCCTGCTGCGCGAGCTGGGGCGACCGGACAGCCGACGCGAGAAAATCGGCCTGATCGCCAGCTACGGCTTGTCCGCGGCTTCGATTGCGGCGCTGTTCCTGCACAGCTCGTGGGTGGACCTGGTGGTCGCGGCGGTGATCGGCACGATCATCGGCTGCATCACCCTGGCGGCTGCCGTGCGGCCGCAGCTGGCGGCGGCCAGCGATGCAATCAGTGCGCTGGTGGCGACCATGGTGGCGATCCTGGTCAGCGCCTTCATCGTGCCGCTGGCGATCAAGTCGGTGGTGCTGGCCAGCCTGATCATCCTGATCCCCGGCATGTCGCTGACCACCGCCGTGCGCGAGATCTCCAGCCAGCACCTGGTTTCCGGCATGGCGCGCATGGGCGGTGCGATGGCGACCCTGCTCAAGCTCACTTTCGGGGTCATCGCCGCGACCGAGTTGTGCAGCGCACTCGGCATCACTGCGCGCGATTTCGCCTTGCCGCCGCTGCCGTCATGGACCGATTACCCGGTGCTGCTGGTCGCCGCGATCGCCTTCGCGATCCTGTTCCGCGCCGCCCGGCGCGACTGGCCGGCAGTGATCGCGGCGGTGGTGGTGGGTTATCTGGCCACGCGCTGGGGCGGCGAGATCTCCACCTCGTTGCCGGGCGCGCCGGTAGGCGTGTTCCTGGGCGGCTTGCTGCTGGGCGCGCTGGCCAACGTCTACGCGCGCTATGCGCATCGGCCCGGCGCGGTGATCCGCGAACCGGGCATCCTGTTGCTGGTGCCGGGCAGCGTGGGCTTCCGCAGCATGTCGTTCCTGCTCGAACGCGACACCTCGCTCGGCCTGGACGCCGGCTTGCTGCTGGTCACCCTGCTGGTGTCGCTGGTGGCGGGGCTGATGTTCGGCGACTTGCTGATTTCGCCGCGGCGCTCTCTGTAAAACAAAAGCGACCGGGCTAGCCGGACTTCACGCCACCCGGTTCATCACGGGAGACGAACCCGCGGCACCTTCACCTCCTCCCCTTTGAAGCAGGGGAGGATTGAGGAGGGTGCTCCTGGCCCCGGCAAGATCAAGAGCCGCGCCTTCCTGACCTCCCTTTGCGTTGCGTCCGCATGAGCCTTGCGCGGCGAATGGACGTCGCATGGTTCAAGCCAAAAAACAGCGCCGGCGCGAGGCCGGCGCTGTTTCCATGGCGTGGGGACGGCGATCAGATCGTCAGGTCCTTTTCCTTCTTGCCCGCCTTCAGCGCGTCGTTGAACCAGTGCGGACGCTTGCCGCGGCCGGACCAGGTCTGCGCCGGGTTGGCCGGGTTGCGATACTTCGGGGCAACCTTGGCGCCGGCGCGCTTGCTTTTGCGGGCACCGCCGAAAATGTCCTCGAACGAATAACCTTCGGCCTTGATCAGCGCGTGGACCTTCTCGCGCAGCTTGACGACCTTCTCCTTGCGCAATTCGTCCTGACGGATTTGTGCCTTGCTGATGAGATCGTTGAGCTGATTGTGGTTGAGATTCTTGATATCGACGGCCATGGACGGACTCCGGTGAGGGTGACGAATCATGCCCCATTATCGAGGCAATGCGGGCATGGTGAATGCCGGCCAGTCCGGATTCTCCATGATCGGACAAACATTTGTAAAGCGCCAAACTCCCCGACGCGCGTCACAGTTCATATTCGAAACGATTATGAAACAGGGTTGCAAGGGCAAATGTACCGATATTCGAAACCCGCCGGTTTCATTAATCAGGCCAGCAGTGCGAACAACTCATCCTGGCTCAACGTGCGGCTCTCGCTGTCCTCGCGGCCGCGATATTCCAGCGTGCCGGCGGCCAGCCCGCGTTCGCTCACCACCACGCGATGGGGGATGCCGATCAACTCCATGTCGGCGAACATGTTGCCGGGACGCAGGCCGCGATCGTCCAGCACGGTTTCGATGCCGCGCTGGACGAGTGCCTGGTACAGCGCCTCGGCGGCCTCGTTGACCGCGGCGGAGGCGTTCTTCGGGTTGATCACGCACACCGCCACCCGCCACGGCGCCATCGCCTCGGGCCAGATGATGCCCGCGTCGTCATGGCGCTGCTCGATGGCGGCGGCGACGATGCGGCTGATCCCGATGCCGTAGCAACCCATGGCCATCACCTGGGCCTTGCCGCCTTCGTCGATCACGGTGGCGCGCAGGGCGTCGGCATACTTCGTCCCCAGCTGGAACACGTGGCCCACTTCGATGCCGCGGGCCAGGTGCAGTTCGCCGTGGCCGTCGGGCGAGGCATCGCCCTCGACCACGTTGCGCAGGTCGGCGATGCGGCTGATGCGCGCGTCTCGCTCCCAGTTGGCGCCGGTGCAGTGCACGCCGTCGGCATTGCCGCCGCAGACGAAGTCGGCCAGTACGGCAGCGTCGCGATCGACGATCACCGGGATGGAATCGGGCAGGCCGACCGGGCCGATGAACCCCGGGCGCGTGCCGCAGGCGGCGCGGATTTCCTCTTCGCCGGCCAGCACCATCTCGCCCGGCAGCTCGGCCAGCTTGCCGGCCTTGACCTCGTTGAGTTCGTGGTCGCCGCGCAGGCACAGCGCGACCAGCCCTTCGACGCCGCGCACCAGCAGGGTCTTCACGCATTGCCGCGGCTCCACTTTCAGGAAGGCGGCGACGTCGGCGATGGTTTTCTGGGTCGGCGTGTCCGCGCGCTGCAGGCCGGCGGCGGGCGCAGGGCGTTCGACGGACGGGGGCAGCGCTTCGGCTTTCTCGAGGTTGGCGGCATAGTCGGAGCCGTCGGAAAACGCGATCGCGTCCTCGCCCGAATCGGCCAGCACCTGGAATTCATGGCTGGCATTGCCGCCGATGGCGCCGGTGTCGGCCTGCACCGCGCGGAAGCTCAGGCCGAGGCGGGTGAAAATGCGCACATAGGCCTGGTACATCGCGGCGTAGGTTTCCGCCAGCGACTCCTGCCCGAGATGGAATGAATAGGCATCCTTCATAAGGAATTCGCGCGCGCGCATCACGCCGAAACGCGGGCGGATCTCGTCGCGGAACTTGGTCTGGATCTGGTAGAAATTGACCGGCAGCTGCTTGTAGCTTTTCAGCTCGTTGCGGGCGTAATCGGTAATCACTTCCTCGGCGGTCGGCGCATAGCAGAATTCCTGCTCCTTGCGGTCGCGGATCTTCAGCAGCTGCGGGCCGAATTTCGCCCAGCGACCGGTTTCCTCCCAGAGTTCACGCGGCTGGATGGTCGGCATCAGCAATTCGATCGCGCCGGCGCGATCCATTTCCTCGCGCACGATGCGCTCGACCTTGCGCAACACGCGCAGGCCCAGCGGACTCCAGGTGTACAGGCCGGAGGCCAGCCGGCGGATCATGCCGGCGCGCAGCATCAGGCGATGGCTGGCGATCTCGGCGTCGGCAGGGACTTCCTTGACGGTGGCCAGGTGGAATTGGCTGAGGCGCATGCGGGCGATTCCGGCGTGTAAAGCGCCCATTGTAGCGGCGCCACCGCCGCCGGAGTGCGGCCCGGGGGCTTACTTGCCCTGGCAGTACTGGTCGTACTGGGCCTGGGCGGTGGCGATCTGTTGCTGGCGTTGCGAGGCGTCCAGTGCGTTGGGCTTGCCATCCTTCTCCATCACCACTGGACCGCTGCCCTGCAGGGTCGCCAGGTTGGACTGCAGCGAGGCGCACAGCGATTTGCGGTTCTCCGGGGTGTCGGCCATGGTCTTCGGTGCGACGGCGGGCTCGTTGCTGCCGCCCGCGACGTCCTCCGGATTGCTTCGTTCGGCCGGCTTGACCAGCGGCTCCACCGTGCCGGTCGTGGTGACCTTGCTGTACTTGACCCCCTGCGTCGGCGGCGCCTCGGAGTAGTGCACGGTGCCGCTGGCGTCGGTCCACTTGTAGACCTGCGCGGCACACAACGGGGCAAACAGCAGCAGTGCCACGACAATCAGCGAACGGCGCATGGGGGTCTCCGGACAGGGGAAAATCAGTCGTTCCTTGTTATCACTCCGGCGCCCCGGACTCAAGCAGGCAATGGTTTACACTGCGCCTACTCCGTCACGATCCTGCTTCATGAGTCCACCCATGCCCGTTCAACCGCCCCGGCACCGCGGCATTTACCTGTTGCCGAACCTGTTCACCACGGCGGCGATGTTCGCCGGGTTCTACGCGATCATTTCAAGCATCGGCGGCCATTACGTCGAGGCGGCCATCGCGGTGTTCCTGGCGGCGGTGCTCGACGGCATGGATGGGCGCGTGGCGCGCATGACCGGCACGCAGACCGAGTTCGGCGTGCAGTACGACTCCTTGTCGGACCTGGTCAGCTTCGGCCTCGCGCCGGCGCTGGTGATGTACACGTGGTCGCTGTCGGCGCTGCGCGACGTGGGGCCGCTGTGGGGCAAGCTGGGCTGGGCGTGCGCGTTCATCTATGCCGCCTGCGCCGCGCTGCGGCTGGCGCGCTTCAATACCCAGGCAGGGGTGGCCGACAAGCGCTATTTCCAGGGCCTGGCCAGTCCGGCCGCGGCGGCGGTGAACATGTCGTTCGTGTGGACCATGGAGAAGGCCGGCTGGAGCGGCGCCGAGCTGGCCTTCGCCAGCGCGGCGATCGTGGTGGTCACCGGCCTGCTGATGGTCAGCCGCTTCCGCTATTTCAGCTTCAAGTCGCTGCCGATGGGCGAGCGCGGCAACGTGCCGTTCGCCTGGATGGTGGTGGCGGTGCTGCTGCTTGCCTTGCTGTATCTGGCGCCGGCGCGGGTGCTGCTGGCGGGTTTCACCGTGTACCTGTTGTCCGGGCCGGTGTGGACCATCGCGGCGCGGATCGCGCATCGGCGCCGTGCACGGCACTCCGCCAGATGAACGCGCCCATGCCTGCCGCCCACCGCGCCCGCGTCCTGCACGCGCTGGGGCTGACGCCGTGGGTTCGCCGCGTGGCGAAAGTTGTGCCGGCCATGGCCGAGCCGGAGCTGGGCGACGCCGACGTGGCCTGCGTGGTGATCCTGCCGGCGTCGTGCAACGCCCGCGAGCTCGACCTGCTGGGCCGCGCGCTGCATGCCGGCGGTGCGGCGCTGGCGCGCGCGGCGCGCATCAGCGTGCAAGGTGGCCAACTGGCGTCATCGGTGCCGGCGGCGCGCGCCTACCTGGTGTTCGGCGATGCGCAGGCGCATGCACTCGGCCGCGCCTTGCCGGCGGCAGTGATGAGCCAGGCGCTGATTGTGCTTGCCGATGAGCCGAAGCTGGTGTTGGCCGACGCGACGGCCAAGCGTCGGCTGTGGAACGCGCTGCGCAGCGTGCGCCGTGCCCTGGCCAGCGCGGGAGCCTGAACGATGGTCGCCGTGCCGAAGGCGGCGATCCAGGTGCGCGGCATGTACCTGGATGATCTGGCCGCAGTCAGCGCGCTGGAGAACGCCTCGTACGAATTCCCGTGGTCGCCCGGCATCTTCGGCGATTGCGTGCGGGCAGGGCATTCGTGCTGGGTTCTGTGCGTGGATGGCAGCGTGGCCGGCTACGGCATTCTCTCGACCGGCGCCGGCGAGGCGCACTTGCTCAATTTGTGCATCGGCCCGGAGCATCGCGGCCGCGGTCTCGGCCGGCATCTGCTGATGCGCCTGCTCGACGTGGCGCGCTGGAACCGGGCCGAGCGACTCTTCCTCGAAGTGCGCCCGTCCAACCCGGGCGCGAAAGCCTTGTACGAGTCGGTGGGCTTCCACGAAATCGGAAGGCGCCCGCGCTATTACCCGGCACGCGACGGACGCGAGGACGCGATCGTGATGGCGCTCGATATGGCCGCAGGCCATATCGAGAAATAAGCAAGAACCCGATCGCCAAAAAGCCCGGGGCGGCGTGCGGCGGTGCCCGCCCTACAGCTTGCCGGCCTGCTCGCGCAGCGCGCCCAGCGTGGTGTTCCAGTCGGCGATGCGCTGGCGCTCTTGTGCCACGACCTCGGCCGGCGCATTGGCGACGAAGTTCGCGTTGCCGAGCTTGCCTTCGCATTTCCTGATCTCGACCTCGATGCGACCGATTTCCTTGGCCAGGCGCGCTTTCTCGGCGGCCACGTCGATCAGCCCGGCCAGCGGGATCAGCACGCGCAACGTGCCGACCACGGCGGCCGCGGCGGCGAGTTCGTCGGCGCCAGCAGCGATCCACTGCGGAGTCTCGACGCGGGCGAGGAAGGCGATTTGTGCGGCAAACTTTGCCACCCGCGCACGATCGCCGGCGTCGCCGTCTGCGAGCAACAGCGGGATCGTCTTGCCGGGCGGGATATTCATCTCCGAACGGATCCGGCGGATGCCGGAGAGCACGTTCTTGAACCATTCGATCTCGGTCGTGGCCGCATCATCGGCGGTGATGTCTTCGGCGCGTGGCCAGGGTCGCTGCAGCAGGCTGCTTTCGCTGAGGCCGAGCACCGGCGCCACTGACGTCCATATTTCCTCGGTGATGAACGGGATCACCGGATGCAGCGCACGCAGCACGCTTTCCAGCACCACCAGCAAGGTGTGGCGGGTGGACGCGGCAGCCGCCGCGTCGTCGCCGTTGAGCGCCGGCTTGGCCAGTTCCAGGAACCAGTCGCAATACTCGTTCCAGACGAACTCGTACAGCGCTTGCGCCAGATGATCGAAACGATAGCTGACAAAGTGCCGCTCGACCTCGTCCAGCGTCTGCTTGAGCCGCGTCAGAATCCACCGCTCCGCCTCGGTCACCGGCTTTTGGTCTCTCCGATTCCCGATTCCCGATTCCCCGTTCCCCGCGTTCAAAAGAACAAACCGCGCCGCATTCCACAGCTTGTTGCAGAACGCCTTGTAGCCCTCGGCCCGCTTGATGTCGAAGTTGATCGTGCGGCTGTAGCTGGCCAGCGCGGCGAAGGTGAAACGCAGCGCATCGGTGCCGATCGCCGGGATGCCGTCGGGGTAGTCCTTGCGGATGCGCTTCTCGACCTTGGCGCGCACCTGCGGAATCAGCAGTGACTTGGTGGATTTCTCCACCAGCGGTTCCAGCGCGATGCCGTCGATCAGGTCCAGCGGGTCCAGCGTGTTGCCCTTGGACTTGGACATCTTCTGGCCTTCGGCATCGCGCACGATGGCGTTGATGTACACCTCGCGGAACGGTATCTGGCCGGTGAAGTACTTCGTGGTCATCACCATCCGGGCGACCCAGAAGAAGATGATGTCGAAGCCGGTGACCAGCACCGCGCTGGGCAGGAAGATCTTGTCCTGTGCCCAGTTCGCCACGACCTCGCCGCGCTCGTTCTTCACCGGGCCATCGGCCGGCCAGCCCAGCGTGGAGAACGGCCACAGCGCGGAGGAAAACCAGGTGTCCAGCACGTCGTCGTCCTGACGCAGGGCGCCGACCGGCACGGTCGCGGCATGTGCGCGTGCGTCGGCCTCGTCCTCGCCCACGAAGATGTTGCCGGCCTCGTCGTACCACGCCGGGATGCGATGGCCCCACCACAGCTGGCGGCTGATGCACCAGTCCTGGATGTTGTCCAGCCATTGTGTATACGTGTTCGCCCAGTTTTCCGGCACGAACCTGATATCGCCCGAACGCACGGCATCGAGCGCCGGCTCGGTGATCGCCTTGCGGCCGCCCGGGCGGCCATCCGCCTGGACGTCCGAAGTGAGGTCGACGAACCACTGGTCGGTCAGCATCGGCTCGATCACCGCGTCGGAACGCTGGCTCACCGGTACCTGCAGCTTGTGCGCCTTCGTTTCGACCAGCAGGCCGGCGGCTTCGAGATCGGCCAGCACGGCCTTGCGCGCGTCGTAGCGATCGAGTCCGCGATACTTCTCCGGCGCGTTGTCGTTGACCTTCGCGTCCAGCGTGAAGATGGTGATCGGCGGCAGCTTGTGCCGCTGGCCGATGGCGTAGTCGTTGAAGTCATGCGCCGGAGTGATTTTCACGCAGCCGGTGCCGAAATCCTTGTCGACGTAGTCGTCGGCGATCACCGGAATCTGCCGGCCGGTGAGCGGCAAATGCAGCATCTTGCCGATCAGGTGCGCATAACGCTCGTCCTCCGGATGCACGGCCACGGCGACGTCGCCCAGCATGGTCTCCGGACGCGTGGTGGCGACCACCAGCGACGTGGCGCCGTCGGTGGTCATGTAGCGGATCGACCACATGTGGCCGTCGCGCTCGACGTTGTTCACTTCGAGATCCGACACCGCCGTGCCCAGCACCGGGTCCCAGTTCACCAGCCGGTTGCCGCGATAGATCAGGCCCGCGCGATACCAGTCGATGAACACCTTGCGCACCGCGGCCGACAGGCCTTCGTCCATGGTGAAGCGTTCGCGCGACCAGTCGGCCGCGGCGCCGATGCGGCGCATCTGGTGGGTGATGGTGGAGCCGGACTCCTCCTTCCACTGCCAGACCCGCTGGATGAACGCATCGCGGCCCAGGTCATGCCGGGTCTTTTCCTCGACGGCGAGCTGGTTCTCCACGATCTTCTGGGTGGCGATGCCGGCGTGATCGGTGCCGACCTGCCACAGCGTGTTCATGCCGCGCATGCGCTGGTAGCGCACCAGCATGTCCATCACCGTCTGCTGGAACGCATGCCCCATGTGCAGCGTGCCGGTGACGTTCGGCGGCGGCAGCAGGATGCAGTACGGCTCGCCCTGGCCGCTCGGCTTGAACGCGCCGCTGGCTTCCCAGCGCTCGTACCACTTCGACTCGATCCGGGCCGGCTCGAAACTCTTTTCCATCGGGAAACGCTCGCTGGCGCGCAGGCGCGCGCGTGGGTGTCGGGTAAAGATGTGATTGTACGGTGCGGGCCGGGGCCAGCCCAAGGCGGGGCGCGATGATTGCGCCGCGCGAGGTGGGCGGGCAGTCGTCTGCGTGGCGCAGGGCGGGTACTGCCCGCCGCCCGGGACAGGCCGGCCTCAGCCGCCCACGGCCAGCCCGGCGCCAAGATCCAGCAGCGGCGCGGCGATCAGCATGCGGGCGAGAAACAGCACGATGATCACCGCCATCGGCGCGAAGTCGATCTGGCCGAACACCAGCTTGCCGTCCAGCGGACGCAGCAGCGGGGCGACGATCTTCTCCACCAGTCGCAGCATCGGCTGGCGGCGATCGACGGAAAACATGCTCAGCAGCGACCAGCCGAAGATGAGCACGATGTAGAACAGCAGCACGAAGTCGAACAGCTCGGCAAGCGACAGCACCAGCAGGCCGGCAAGGTTGGGCATCGCCCCGACCAGCGCGAACAGCAGCAGGCGCTTGAGCAGCATCGCCAGCCACGCCAGCAGCAGGCCGGCAAGGTTGATCCTGCCCCAGTTCGGCACCACGCGGCGGATCGGCGCCAGCACCGGGTTGGTGGTGCGGTAGATGAACTGGCTCAGCGGGTTGTTGAAATCGGCGCGGCAGGCTTCGGCCGTCACCCGCAGCAGGAACAGGATCACCACGGCGTCGAACGCCAGGCCGATCAGCATCGAGAGTGCGTTGAACAGATAGCTCACGGCTGCGCGTCCAGTTCGGCGGCGAGCTCGGCGCCGCGGCGGGTGGCCGCGGCCACGGCCCTGGCCACGATGCGCGGCAGTCCGTCCGCGCCGAAGCTCTCCAGCGCGGCCTGGGTGGTGCCGTGCGGCGAGGTGACGCGCTGGCGCAGCACGGCCGGGTCGTCGCCGCTCTCGGTGAGCATGCGGCCGGCGCCGAAACAGGTCTGCGCGGCCAGTGCGCGCGCGGTGTCGCGCGGCAGGCCCTGGGCCACGGCGGCTTCCTCCAGCGCTTCCACCAGGGCGAAGAAATAAGCCGGCGCCGAACCGGAGATCGCGGTGACGGTGTCCATCAGGGCTTCGTCGTCGATCCAGCGGGTGAGTCCGGCAGCGTCCAGAATGTGCTGCGCCTGCGCCTTCTGCGCGGGGCTGACGCGCGCGTTGGCGCACAGACCCGTGGCGCCGGCGCCGATCAGCGCAGGCGTGTTCGGCATGCAGCGCACGATCGGCAGGCTCGCGCCGAACCAGCGTTCGAGCTGGTCCAGCCGCACGCCGGCGGCGATCGAGATCAGCAACGGGCGCTGGCGCTGCAGGATGTCCTGCAACTCGCCATGGACGGAGGGCAGCACCTGCGGCTTGACCGCCAGCACGATCACCTCGGCCTCGGCCGCCGCCAGCCGGTTCTCCGCGTAGCAGGCGATGCCGAAATCGCGGCCCAGCTCCTGGCGCCCCTCGGCGCGGGGCTCGGCGACGCTGATCGTGGCGGAGGCGACGCCCGTCTTCAGCAGGCCGCCGATCAGGCTGCGCGCCATGTTGCCGCCGCCGATGAAGGCTAATCGTGTCATGCAGGACTCCTTGATCGTTGCAGCCGCCTACCTTACCGGAAGCCGGCGCGCCGGCGCGCGGACGACGCGCCGCCGCCGCCGCGACGAGGCCGACGGCGGGGCAACCTCGCGTTTTTCGACGGGATGCGCAAATCCCCGTTGCGGTTGCGGCATGATAGGCGGGAAAGGCTGGCCGCACAGCCGCTTGCGCGAGTAGTATCGACGCGGCTACAGGGGGATTCGGGTTGCCGGTCCGCAGGGTTCCAGGGGCAGCGGTTGCGTGCCCGGGCGGCGGCTGGCGGCGACGGTCCGGACCCCTGTGCATCCGCATTCATGCCACCAGACGATCGGTTGAGGGGAAACGACTTCATGGACATTGCCGAACTGCTTGCCTTCTCGGTAAAGAACAAGGCCTCGGATTTGCACCTGTCCGCCGGCCTGCCGCCGATGATCCGCGTCGACGGCGACGTCCGCCGGATCAACATCCCCGCGCTCGAGCACAAGCAGGTGCACTCGCTGATCTACGACATCATGTCGGACAAGCAGCGGCGCGACTACGAGGAGTTCTTCGAGACCGATTTCTCGTTCGAGATCCCCGGCCTGGCGCGCTTCCGCGTCAACGCGTTCACCCAGAACCGCGGCGCCGGCGCAGTGTTCCGCACGATTCCGTCCGAGGTGCTGACGCTGGAAGACCTGGGCGCGCCGCGCGTGTTCAAGGAGCTGATCGAGCAGCCGCAAGGCCTGATCCTGGTGACCGGCCCGACCGGCTCGGGCAAGTCGACCACGCTGGCGGCGATGGTCGACCACATCAACAAGAACGAATACGGGCACATGCTCACGATCGAGGACCCGATCGAGTTCGTGCACACCTCGCAGAAGTGCCTGGTCAACCAGCGCGAGGTGCATCGCGACACGCATGGTTTCAACGAGGCGCTGCGCTCGGCGCTGCGCGAGGACCCGGACTACATCCTGGTCGGCGAGCTGCGCGACCTGGAAACCATCCGCCTGGCGCTGACCGCCGCGGAAACCGGCCATCTGGTGTTCGCCACCGTGCATACAAGTTCGGCGGCCAAGACCATCGACCGCATCATCGACGTGTTCCCCGCCGGCGAGAAGCCGATGGTGCGCTCGATGCTGTCCGAAAGCCTGCGCGCGGTGATTTCGCAGTCACTGCTGAAGAAGGTCGGCGGCGGCCGCATCGCGGCGCACGAGATCATGGTCGGCATCCCGGCCATCCGCAACCTGATCCGCGAGGACAAGGTGGCGCAGATGTACTCGTCGATCCAGACCGGCCAGCAGTTCGGCATGCAGACGCTGGACCAGTGCCTGCTGGACCTGGTCAAGCGTGGCGTCGTGACGCGCCAGCAGGCGCAGGGCTACGCCAAGAACAAGGACAGTTTCAAGTGAGGCAGGGGATCGGCAGCCGGGAGCCGGGGATCGTCGATGAGCGGCAAGCCGTGCGCGGCCGCTCATCGGATGCCCGCGGCCCGGGCGCCGGTCCGCGGCGTGCACCGGTTTTCCGATTCCCCATTCCCTGTTCCCGATCCCCGGGGTTAAAGCCATGAGCGACTTCGATTTCACCTCGTTCCTGAAACTGATGGTGCACAAGAAGGCATCGGATCTTTTCATCACGGCCGGCGTGGCGCCGTCGATGAAGGTGCAGGGGCGCATCGTGCCGATCACGCAGAGCCCGCTCAGCGTGCAGCAGGCGCGCGACATGGTGCTCAACGTGATGACGCCGGGCCAGCGCGAGGAGTTCGAGAAGACCCACGAGTGCCAGTTCGCGATTTCCGCGCAGGGCGTGGGCCGTTTCCGCGTGTCGTGCTTCTACCAGCGCAACTGCGTGGGCATGGTGTTGCGCCGAATCGAGTCGAAGATCCCCACCACCGAGGAGCTGAACCTGCCGCCGGTGATCAAGCAGCTGGCGATGACCAAGCGCGGCATCATCATCTTCGTCGGCGCCACCGGTTCGGGCAAATCGACCTCGCTGGCGGCGATGGTCGGCTACCGCAACCTCAACTCGACAGGGCACATCATCACGATCGAGGACCCGATCGAGTACGTGCACAAGCACGAGGGCTGCATCATCACCCAGCGCGAGGTCGGCATCGACACCGACAGCTGGGACGCTGCCCTGAAGAACACCCTGCGCCAGGCACCCGACGTGATCATGATCGGCGAAATCCGCACCCGCGAGGGCATGGACCACGCCATCGCGTTCGCCGAGACCGGCCACCTGGTGCTGTGCACGCTGCATGCGAACAACGCCAACCAGGCGATGGACCGCATCCTGCATTTCTTCCCGGAGGATCGCCGCCAGCAGTTGCTGATGGACCTGTCGCTGAACCTCAAGGGCATCGTGGCGCAGATGCTGATTCCGACGCCGGACGGCAAGGCGCGTCGGGTCGCGGTGGAAGTGCTGCTGGGCACGCCGCTGGCGCAGGACTACATCCGCCAGGGCGAGATCCACAAGCTGAAGGAGCTGATGAAGGAGTCGACCCTGCTCGGCATGAAGACCTTCGACCAGGCGCTGGTCGAGCTCTACCACGCCGGCGAGATCAGCTACGAGGATGCGCTGCGCTACGCGGACAGCTCCAACGAGGTGCGCCTGCGCATCAAGCTGGCCCAGGGTGGCGACGCGCACACCTTGTCGCAGGGGCTGGACGGCGTCGAACTGGAAGAAGACCCCAACGACAAGAGCTTCGGCGGCAGCAACCTGCTCAACCGCTGAGCAGATCCTGCGGCAAGGAAAAAGGAGCCTCGCGGCTCCTTTTTCCGTTCACGGGTTGTCGCGATCGATCAGTGGCTGCTCATGCTGGACGAGGGCCGGTCGTGGTGTTTCGTGGCGGCGGGGGTGATCGCCAGCGCGGAGGCGTCGACGCTCTTCACGCCCTTGACGCCCTGCGCCACGCGCACCGCGTTCATCTTCTCGCTGGCGCTGCCGACGTTGCCGGTCAGGGTTACCACGCCATCGTTGGTGGTCACGTTGATGTCGGTGGCGCTCACGCCCTTGGTGGTGCCGAATTCGGTCTTCACCTTGGTGGTGATCCATGCGTCGGCGGCCTTGTCCGGCACCGTCTGGTTGTCCGATGCCTGCGCGGCGGCCTCGCTGCTCTGCGCTGCCACGGCCTGGCTGAGTGGCACGGCGGCGAAGGCGAGCGTCAGGGCGGCGGCGATCATGCTGCGGCGAATCACGGGATGGTTGTGCATGGCAATCTCCTTGGAGAAGGGGTTGTCGGTGGTGACAACGGGGTCGCCGGGTTTGCGATCCTTGTGGCCATGACAGCAGCGGCGGAGTGAACGCCATGTGCGCAGGCGCCGCCGCGATTCAGGTGCCGCCACGGTTTGCGAAGGCGAGGTCACGAGCATGTTGGCGGTACGTTGCGTGCGCAAAAAAAGGCCGGGGTGCGCGCGGCGCCCCGGCCTGGAGTGGAACGACCTGCCCTGGCGTCGCTTATGTCACTTCAGCGTCGTCTGGCTGGTGATCACCATGCCGCCGGCCTCGACATGCATCTCGGCGTGGATGTCTTCCACGCGCTGCGCCTGCTGCTTCATCGCCTCGAACTGCGCCTTGGAACGCGCCGCCGCCTCTGCCGCCTGGGCGGCGCTGTCGTCGGGCTTGTCCGCCGATGCATCACCGCTGTTGTTCATCGCGCTGGCCGCGGCGGTGAGCGCGTCGACCTTGTCCTGCATCAGCTGCACCCAGGACAGGTACATCGCGCCGCTCAGGTGCATCCGCGCCATCTGGCCCGCGTTGCCGCCGGCTTCCTTCAGGGTGTCGGCCAGCTTGGCGTCCTCGCCGGCGCCCACGCCCAGCGCCAGCGCCTTGTCGCTGATCGCCACCCAGCCGGGCTGGCCGAGCATGCCGGCCATCTGCTGCGGCAGCGCCACCGGCTTGCCGTCATTGGTCAGCTTCAGCTGCGCCAGTGCGGGCACCATCATCTGACCCATCGCCAGCAGGCCGGTCGGGTTGCTGGTGGCCAGCACCAGCCGGCCGCTGAAGGTGGGCAGGCTGGAGGTGGGGTTGTCAGTGAGCGTATCCAGCGCCAGGCGCACGCCCAGCAGGTCGCCGAACGGCGGGATCGCGGCTTTCTGCGTGGCCGGACCGAGCTTGGCGAAGCCCTCGTTGAGATCGCTCAGCGCCGGGCAGGTGAACGGCTTGGCCGCCACTGCATCGGCCTGGGCCATCCAGAACGTACGCAGGTTCGCGATCGGCAGCGCCAGGCTCACGTCGAATGGCGCGGTACCGGCCTGACCCAGCCCGGGCAGTTCGACCTTGAGCCCGGAGAACGCCTTGCTGATGTCCTCGGCCAGCGCGATGTCGAGGCGGCCGTCCTGATGACCGGCGTCGAGCCGGGTGTAGCCGAAGCTGATCGTCGGCACCCGTGCGGCGATGCGAGCGGCATCGGTGCTGCACGACGGCGGGACCTGCAACTGATTGGCCACCGGCTCGCCGGTCTTGGCCGACTCGGCCACCGCATGCGCCTTGCGCATCGCATTGGCCAGTGCGTCCGTGCCGCCGATTGCCAGCGGCAGCACGCGGGTCAGGTCGAGTTCGCCGACCAGCCACTTCTTGTAACCGTTGGCCTTGGCCAGGTCGGCCAGGCGACCGTCGTCCTGCATGCTCTTCTGCGGCCGATCCAGTCCCAGCGCCTCGCGCAGCATGGTTTTCGGCGCGTCGATCGGCAGCAGCGCTGCCACCGCCTGCTTGTCCACCGTGGCCAGGATCACCTCGGTGCCCGATTCGGTGGACGCATAGCGGCGGTAGCTCTGCTTGCCTTCGCTGGCCACCTCGAACTTCTTGCCGTAGGCGGTCTCCAGGCGGCCCACGAACGCGTCGAAGGCGGCCGCGTCGGCGAGCTGGAAGCGCAGCACGGGCGCCAGGCCCAGGCCATAGAGGGCCGAGTAGCCCTTCAGGTCGAGGCCGGCGGACTGGGCGAAGCCCTCCACCGTCTTGCCGTTGAACTCGGCGCGCAGCGCGCGCAGCAGGCGGGCGCCGTCAGGGTCCTTCTCGGCGAGCCGGTCGGCCGCGGCGTCCATCTGTTCCAGTTGCGACGGCAACTGGGCGTCGGCCTGGGCCAGGAGAGCCTTGCGGGTGTCGTCGTCGAGCACGTCCAGGTTGGCCACGACGTACGGCGTATCGGCCGGCACGAACGCCAGCGGTGCATCCTTGTCCTTGTGCGAACAGGCAGCCAGCAGGACGCTGGTCAGTCCCATCGCGAGATAGCGGGTTGTCGCGCGCATGTTGATCCCCGTGGTGAGCAGCAGCGGCCATTATGCCCGCTGGGAGCGTGGGCGGCAGAAACTTCGGAGACGAAAAAAAGGCTGCGCGAGGACGGGGTATCGACGGTTCGCCGACCCATGGTGGTTCCATGGCTCAAGAAGCGGCGAAGCGCTTTACAACAGCGAAGCTGGTCGAATGCGGACCGCGCAGCCGCTTTTGCAGCCCGGAAGATTTCTGCCGCCCTCGCTCCCGGGTTGCGTCCGTGGCGGGCGCGGCGCCGGCGCTGCAGCGGGCATTCAGCGCGCAAGCACCTCGTTGAGCACGGCCATGCGCACGAACACCCCGTTGCCGACCTGTTCGAGGATGCGTGACTGCGCGCCGTCGGCCACCTCCGAGGCGATCTCGATGCCCCGGTTGATCGGCCCCGGATGCATGACCAGGCAACCCTTGGCCGCGCGCGCCAGGCGGCGACGGTCCAACCCGTAGCGGGTGAAGTAGGCGGCCTCGTCGGGTAGTTCGATGCGCGCCATGCGCTCCTTCTGCAGGCGCAGCATCACCACCGCATCGGCGCCTTCGATGGCCTGGTCGAAGTCGGTGAAGCGCTGGCCTTCGACGACTTCGTCGGTGGCCGGCATCAGCTCGGGCGGGGCGCACAGGCGGATCTCCTTCACGCCCAGCGCGGTGAAGGCATTGATGTCCGAGCGGGCCACCCGCGAGTGGCTGATGTCGCCGCAGATCACCACCGTCAGGTTCTCGAAATCGGGCCGGTGTTGGCGAATGGTGAGCGCATCCAGCAGGCCCTGGGTGGGATGCGCGTGGTTGCCGTCGCCGGCGTTGATCACCGACACGCCGCTCATTGCATGGCGTACCAGTTCGTCCGGCGTGCCGGACTGCTTGTGGCGCACGATGATCGCGTCCAGGTGCATCGCCTCGAGCGTATGCAGGGTGTCGAACAGCTCCTCGCCCTTGCTGGTGGAGGACAGCCCGATGTCGAAGTTGACCACGTCCGCGCCGAGCCGCCGCGCCGCCAGTTCGAACGAGGTGCGGGTGCGCGTGGATGGTTCGAAGAACAGGTTCAGCACGGTGCGCCCGGCCAGCACGTCCAGCTTGCGGGTGCCGTGGGCGCAGGCATCGCGCAGCGCCTCGGCGCGGTCGAGCAGGCGCTCGATGGTCTCGCGCGGCAGGTTTTCCAGGGTGGTCAGGTGGCGCAGGCGAGGGCTCATGGGGGTTCGCGGATTGGGGAGGAAGGTGCTGATCAGTGCGGGGTGGCGTCGTGCGGGATCACGGCGACCTCGAGCAGCCAGCGTTCGAGAATCACTGCCGCCGCCTCGGCGTCGATGGCGGCGCCTTCGCGGCGTCGCCGCATGCCGGCGGCGCGTCCGGCGGCGAAACGTTCGGCAGCTTCGTGCGAGCTGTGGCGTTCGTCGACCAGCACCACCGGCAGGCGGTAGCGCTCGGTCAGCTTGCCGGCGAAGGCGCGTGCGCGCCGACTGGCGGGTTGTTCGGCGCCATCGAGGGTCAACGGCAGGCCGACCACCAGGGTGTCGGGCTGCCACTCGCGCTGCAGGGCGTCGA
Source organism: Rhodanobacter sp. UC4443_H10 (assembly GCF_052978325.1). Taxonomy (NCBI): domain Bacteria; kingdom Pseudomonadati; phylum Pseudomonadota; class Gammaproteobacteria; order Lysobacterales; family Rhodanobacteraceae; genus Rhodanobacter; species Rhodanobacter sp. UC4443_H10. The sequence goes on from NZ_CM129668.1 coordinate 3,724,758, forward strand.
GCCGGTCCCAGTCGGGCCGATCGTCGCGGACGGCGACCACGGCGAGCGCGCGCGCGGTGGCGGTCAGGCGGTTGCCGATGGCCACGCCGGTGAGGCGACTGCCGACATCGAAGCCGAGCACACAGCTCATGCGTGGCCCGCGTAGCCGGACAACTGGCGCGGGTCCACCCCGACCAGGCCGGCGGCGGCGCTCCAGCGCTCCTCCAGCGGCGTGTCGAAGACGACCCGGCCGTTGGCTTCGGCGGTGAGCCAGGCGTTGGCCATCAGTTCCTGTTCCAGCTGGCCGGCATCCCAGCCGGCGTAGCCGAGCACCATGATGGCCTGGCGCGGGCCTTCGCCGGCGGCCATTGCCACCAGGATGTCACGCGAGGTCGTCACCGACCACTCGGCGTTGATGCGGTAGGTCGATTCCCAGTCGCCCGGTTCGTGATGCAGCACGAAGCCGCGCTCCTGCTGTACCGGGCCGCCGATCAGCACCGGTGCGTCAGCCAGGTCGGCGTCGGCGCATTCGAGTTTCATCTGCGCCAGCACGTCGCCGAAGCGGTATTCGGACAGCTGGTTCACCAGCAAGCCGACCGCGCCGTCCTCGTCGTGCTGGCACAGCAGCGCCACGCCGCGCGAGAACGGCGGCTCGGCCAGGCCCGGCATGGCGATCAGGAAGTGACCGGTGAGGGTCGCGGGTTGCATGGCAGCCATGGCGCCATTGTAGTCGCAGCCGAATCGCGGCGCTCCTAGCGCGTCTGCAGCACGTTGTTGGGCTGGAACTGCCAGGTGCGGGTGATGTTCAGCTCGTCGACGTGCTCGCCGGCCCGCGGTGCCGGCGGAAACGGTGCGGCCAGGCGCACGATGCGTTCGGCCGCGGCGTCGAGCACCGGCTGGCCGGAACTCTGGATCACGTCGATGCTCTTGATGCTGCCGTCGAGGTTGAGCACCACGGTGAGCAGCACGTTGCCGTGCAGGCCGCGGCGACGCGCCTCCTCGGGATAGTTCAGGTTGCCGACCCGCTCCACCCGATCCGACCATCCGCGCATGTAGGCGGCATAGGCGTATTCACGGGTGCTGGCGGTGAGGTATTTCACCTTCGGCCGCTTGGCGTAATCCACCTTCTTGCGGCGCAGTTCGGCGGCGAGCTGGGCGATCGCCTGCTGGCGCTTCAGTTCGGCCGCGGTGGGCGTGGCGTGTTGCGGGTCGACTTCGGTCTGCGCGGTATCGCTGGCGACGCTGAAATCGCTGCGGCCGCTGGTGGTGACCATGCGCGCGGGGGTGGCCGGGTGCGGCAGCGGCGTGGATTCCTGCACCGGTTGCGCCGCGACCCCGGGATCAGGTCGGGGCAACGCGCCGGAGAACAGCTGCGAGGGGCGCGCGGCACGGTCACTCTGGCCGCCGCCGCGGTTGTTGGCCTGGGCCAGGAAATCGGCCTTGTCCGGCGCCTCCTGGTTGGCCACGTTGACCAGCGCGACGTCGAGCGTGGGCAGGCTTGGATCAGGTTTGGCGAAGTGGAAGGTGATGCCCAGCAGCAGCACGCCGTGCAGCAGCAGCGAGAACAGCATGGTGGCGCCGATCGGCTCGGGTCGGGCGGTAACGGTTGCGGTTGCACTCACGCAGGACGATTTCCACTGGCGTGCCGCTCGATGACGTCGAACAGCTGGCCTGCAATGTTAAGCCCGAACTGTGCGTCGAGTTCACGTACGCAGGTCGGGGATGTGACGTTGATCTCGGTCAGGTAGTCGCCGATCACGTCCAGGCCGGTGAACAGCAGTCCGCGGCGACGCAGTTCCGGTGCCACCTGTGCCACGATCCAGCGGTCGCGGTCGGACAGCGGCACGCCCTCGCCGCGACCGCCGGCGGCGAGGTTGCCGCGAAAATCGCTGCCCTGCGGAATGCGCGCGAGCGCGTACGGCACCGGTTCGCCGTCCACGACGAGGATGCGCTTGTCGCCGGCGCTGATCTCCGGCAGGTATTTCTGGGCGATCGCCAGTTGCCGGTGCGCGCCATGGCCGTCGCCACCGAGCAGGGTTTCCAGCATCGAGTTCAGGTTGCTGTCGCCGTGGCGCACGCGGAAGATGCCGCGCCCGCCCATGCCGTCGAGCGGCTTGAGCACCACCTCGCCGTGTTCGGCGGCGAACCGGCGCAGTTCGGCCGGGTCGCGTGCCACCAGGGTGGGCGCGATGCACTGCGGAAACTCGAGCGCGAACAGCTTCTCGTTGCAGTCGCGCAGCGAACGCGGATCGTTCACCACCAGCACGCCGCCGCGCTGGGCCGCTTCCAGCACCATGGTGTCGTAGACGAACTGCGCGTCGACCGGCGGGTCCTTGCGCATCAGCACCATGTCCAGCTCGCGCAGGTCGTGCCAGCGCGGCTGGCCCAGCGTGTACCAGTCGCGCGGATCGTCGCGCACCTCAAGCGGGGCGCTGCGCACCCACGGCGCGCCGTCGCGCAGGGCGAGGTCGCCCTGTTCGAAATAATGCAGGGCGTGGCCGCGTCGGGCGGCCTCCAGCAGCATCGCCAGGGTGGTGTCCTTGGCCACTTTGATGGCGTCGATGGGGTCCATCAGGACGCCGACGGAGAAGGTCATGCGGGGTGCTCCGCGGATTGCCGGGTTTGTGCGGTCGCGCCGGCAGGGGCGCGACGACTGCCGGCTATACTAGCCGCGTCGTTCATGTTGTGCCGGTCGTGGTGCGCGCGGCATGAGGTGCCAATATGCGTCAATTAGTGCGATCGGCGGGCATCGCGTCGCGGCGGTCGCTTGACAGTTTCGACGGGCAGGCAGTAAACAGCAAAGCTTCGGGGATGCCGCCACGGTGCGGGTTTGCAGCAGCCGGATCACCGGGATTTCCACACGCGTACCATTGGGCACAACAGTTGCATGTCCTGATACTTGTCCTGAGCTCGTGGCGAGCCACAGGGGGGAGTGAGTGAATTTGAACGTGAGCGTTACCGATTTGGCGGGCCTCAAGGTCATGGTGATCGATGACTCCAAGACCATCCGCCGCACCGCCGAGACCCTGCTGAAGAAAGAGGGCTGCGAGGTGCTGACCGCGGTCGACGGGTTCGAGGCGCTGGCCAAGATTTCCGACCAGAAGCCGGCGATCATCTTCGTCGACATCATGATGCCCCGCCTCGACGGCTATCAGACCTGCGCCCTGATCAAGAACAACCCCGAGTTCCGCGCCACGCCCGTGATCATGCTCAGCTCCAAGGACGGACTCTTCGACAAGGCGCGCGGCCGCATCGTCGGCGCCGAACAATACCTGACCAAGCCGTTCACCCGTGACGAGCTGCTTGGCGCAATCCATCGACATGTCAGTACTGCAGCAAGTCACTGACTGCAGACCCTGAGGGGGAGCTGTGGCAAACATTCTCATCATCGACGACTCACCCACCGACGTACGCGTGTTCACCACGCTGCTGGAGCGGGCCGGGCACCACGTGGCAGCCGTGAGCACGGCCGAGGAGGGCATCGAGCGCGTGCGCGCCGAACAGCCTGACCTGGTCATCATGGACGTCATCATGCCCGGCATGAACGGCTTCCAGGCCACCCGTACGCTCACCCGCGACCCCAAAACCCAGCACGTGCCGGTGGTGATGATCACCACCAAGTCGATGGAAACCGATCGCGTCTGGGGCATGCGCCAGGGCGCGCGCGCCTTCATCACCAAGCCGGTGAACGAAAAAGACCTGCTGGCCTGCATCAACGATCTGCTGTCGAGCGGCTCATGAACCAGAGCGCCAACCGTACCCCGTTCGAGATTCTGGCGCGCTACGAGCGGCTGTCGCTGGCGCATGCCTCCGATACCCAGGACAAGTTCGAGGCACCGGGCCTGTGGCGCGGCATCGGTTTCCGGGTCGGTTCCAGGCTGCTGGTCAGCGGCATTGACGAGATCAACGAGCTGCTCGCCGTGCCGGTGCTGACTCCGGTGCCGGGCACCCAGCCATGGCTGCTCGGCGTGGCCAACGTGCGCGGCAACCTGGTGCCGGTGGTGGACATCGGGCGCTTCCTGTTCGGCGAACGCACCCAGCATTCCGATCGGAGCCGGTTGCTGGTGGTGCGCCAGGGCGGCGGCAGCGTCGCCTTGCTGGTGGACGAGGTGCTCGGCCAGCGCACGGTGGACGCGGAGCAGCGCCAGCAGGCGCAGGAAGAAGCCGATCCGCGGCTGGCGCGTTTCGTGGACAACCGGGTGGGCGAGCAGCAACTGGCGATTTTCAGCATGAACCGGCTCGTGCGTGCACCGGATTTCCGTCAGGCGGCTGCCTGACGACCGGGTGAAGCCGGCAGGGGATGCCGTGCGGTTGGAGCGGGGAGACCGGAAGGCCGGCACCCGCTTCGGGGCAGCGCGGCAGGGGCCGGTGCGTATGGGCGGCACATATCAGTTAGACCGATGAGGTGAACATGAGTACTACAGGGGGCGTCAGCCGGGAACGCGGATATACCGCACTCATTGTCCTGCTGCTGATCGCGATCGGTTTCGCGGCACTCGACTTCTTCATGCTCAACCAGAAGAACGGCGAGGATCGCCAGGCGGTCGCGCTGACCACGCAAATCCAGGTGCTGTCGCAGCAGACGGCGAAGTTCGCGCTGGAATCCGCCGACGGCAACGTGGACTCCTTCAAGGAACTCGAGTCCACCCGCAATGCCATCGACTCGGCGGTCAAGCGACTGGACAAGGGTGACCCCGACAGCGGCATGCAAGCCTATGCCGACGGCAACAAGTCGCCGGCTGGCCGTGCCGTGACCGCGCTGGACGCGGCCTGGGCGCAGCTCGACGCCGATATCGGCAAGATCCTTTCGAACAAGGCGGTGGTGCTCGACTCGGGCCAGCGCGCGGCGACGATTTCGCAGCAGATGCCGCTGCTCAACTCCAGCATGGAGCAGGTGGTCAACATCCTGCAGCAGCGCAACGGCAGTTCCGAACAGATGCTCGGTACCTCGCGCCAGATGCTGTCCGCCGACCGCATCATCCGCCGCGTGCAGGAGGTGCTGCAGGGCGGCGACAACGCCCAGTCCGCGGCCGACGGTCTGTCGCGCGACGCGCAGTTGTACGGCAGCGTGCTCAAGGGCCTGATCGAGGGCAACCCGGACAGCGGCGTGCGGCCGATCTCCGACGCCAATGCGCGCAAGATCCTTACCGAGATGGACGCCAGCTGGACGAAGCTGGCCGACCCGGTGGCCAAGCTGTCCGCCGCTGCCGCCAACATCGCCGACGTGAAGCGCGCCGGCAACCAGGCCTCGCTGGATTCGCAGACCGTCCTGCTGCGCGCCAACGACCTGTCCGACCAGATCGGCAAGCTGCCGCTGCGCCGGTTGTTCCCGAACGTGTGGTGGGGCCTGTTCGGCGCCATCGCCGCGGTCGCCTTCGCCCTGCTGCTGGTCATCGCCCTGGTCACCGACCAGCGCAAGCGTTTCGCCCAGAGTACCGAGCTGAACCAGCGCAACCAGGAGGCGATCATGCGCCTGCTGGACGAGATGGGTTCGCTGGCCGAAGGCGACCTGACCGTGAAGACCACGGTGTCGGAGGACATCACCGGCGCGATCGCCGACTCGGTGAACTACGCCATCGACGAGCTGCGATCGCTGGTGACCACCATCAACGAGACTTCCGAGCAGGTGTCGTCCTCGGCGCAGGAAACCCAGACCACCGCCCGCCACCTGGCCAACGCGGCCGAGCAGCAGGCGCAGCAGATCACCTCGGCGACCTCGGCGATCAACCAGATCGTGAGCTCGATGGACGTGGTGTCCAAGGATTCCGCCGAATCCGCCGACGTGGCCGAGCGTTCGGTGAAGATCGCCTCGCGCGGCGCCGAGGTGGTGCGCGAGACGATCTCCGGCATGGACTCCATCCGCGACCAGATCCAGGAGACCTCCAAGCGCATCAAGCGCCTGGGCGAATCCTCGCAGGAGATCGGCTCGATCGTGGAACTGATCAATGACATCGCCGAGCAGACCAACATCCTGGCCTTGAACGCGGCCATCCAGGCGGCCTCGGCCGGCGAGGCGGGTCGCGGTTTCGCGGTCGTGGCGGACGAAGTGCAGCGACTGGCCGAACGCTCCACCAGCGCGACCAAGCGCATCGAGACGCTGGTGCAGACGATTCAGTCCGATACCAACGAAGCGGTGAACTCGATGGAGCAGACCACCGCCGAGGTGGTCGCCGGTGCGCGACTGGCCGAGGACGCCGGCAGCGCGCTGGGCGACATCGAGCGCGTCTCGCACGATCTGTCCGCGCTGATTCAGAACATCTCCACCGCGGCGCGCGAGCAGTCCGCGGCGGCAACCGATATCTCGGTGTCGATGAACGCGATCCAGGAAATTACCTCGCAGACCTCGCAGGGCGCGAGCCAGACGGCCGACTCGATCGGTACCCTGGCGCAACTGGCAAGCGACCTGCGGCGTTCCGTGGCCCACTTCAAGCTGCCGGGATGATTTTGCTCGACGTGGGCAGCAGCCGGATGAATACACGCACAGTACGGGGGGCAGTCTCGCTGGTTTCGCAATGCCCGCATGGCGTGACCGCTGAGAGAGGCGCATGAGACTTCAAGACCACATCGATTTCACCACGCTGCAGTGGGTCAAGCCGGAACTCGACGACACCTTGTCGATCGCCCGCGAGGCACTGGAGTCGTACGTCGACAATCCGGGGAAGCGCGATTTCATGCGCACCTGCACGGATCATCTGCATCAGGTGCACGGCACGCTGAAGATGGTCGAGCTGTACGGCGCGGCGGCGGTCACCGCGGAGATGGAGGCCCTGGTCGGCGCGCTGTTGAACGACCAGGTGCTCCAGCGCGAGGAAGCCTACGCCGCCCTGATGCGTGGCCTGATGCAGCTGCCGGACTACCTGGAACGGCTGTCCAGCGGCCATCGCGACGTGCCGGTGGTGCTGCTGCCGCTGCTGAACGATCTGCGTGCCACCCGCGGGCTGGAGCCGCTGCCCGAGTCGTCGATGTTCCATCCGAACCTCGACGCCTTCCTGCCGGAGCAGGCTCCGGCGGCGATGAGCGAGGCTTATGCCGCGGCGCACCGCGTGGAGCTGGCCGGTTTGCGCCTGCGTTTCCAGCAGCAGTTGCTGGCGTGGTTCCGCGGCCAGGATGCGGCCCAGCAACTGGTCGCCATGCGCAAGACCCTGCTGGCGATCACTGCGCGTTGTTATCACGTGCATGGCCGGCGCCTGTGGTGGATCGCCGCCGGGGTGCTGGAAGGTCTCGAACAAGGCATGCTCAAGGGGCACGCCCCCGAAGTGCGCCAGCTGATCGGCAAGGTGGATCGCAACATCCGCCTGCTGATCGAACATGGCGAGAACAGCCTGCGCGCGAGCGATGCCGACGAGGTGGCCTGCAAGCTGCTCTACATCGTGGCCCAGGCCAAGCAGCGCAGCCCGCACATGGAGCTGTTGCGCAGCACCTACGCGCTGGACAGCCTGCTGCCCGATGCCGGTGAACTGGAACACGCCCGCGGCTCGATGGCCGGGCACAACCGCGCCCTGCTCGATTCGGTGTCGCGCGCGCTCAAGGACGACCTGCTGCGCGTCAAGGAAGCGCTGGACCTGTTTCTGCGCGAGCAGGACGGCGATCCGGCCCAGCTTGCCGCCCAGGGCGAAGTGCTCGAACGGGTCGGCGACACGCTGGGCATGCTGGCGCTGGCGGTGCCGCGCCGCGTGGTCGGCGAGCAGCGCCGCGTGCTCGACGAAATCGCCAACCGCCTGCGTCCTGCCGACGAGGAAACGCTGCTGGATGTCGCCGGCGCGCTGCTCTACGTGGAGGCGTCGCTGGACGACCACATCGAGAGCCTCGGCTCCGAAGGCGAACCTGCCGCTGCCGCCGACCCCACGCAGGGGTTGCCGCGCAGCGAAGCGCTCGGCGTGGTCTCCACCCTGATGCAGGAAGCGATCGGCAACACCGGCAAGGTGAAGGACGCGATCGTTGCCTTCGTGGAGTCGGGCTGGCAGCACGATCGCCTGGCCGGTGCGCCGCCGTTGATGGACGAGGTGGCCGGCGCCATGCGCATGCTGTCCTCGCCGCGTCCGGCCGAACTGGCCCAGGGCGTGGGCCGGTTCATCGACTACGAATTGCTGCAGGACCGTCGCGTGCCCAGCGGTGCGCAGATGGATCACCTGGCCGACGCGCTGGCCGCGCTGGAGTACTACCTGGAGGCGGCGCGCGAGCACCGTGGCGGCCTCGAACACATCCTCGACGTGGCCGAGCACAGCCTGGCCCAGCTTGGCTACTGGCCGGTCCCGGCGCAGCGCGCGGCCGTGGAGGAGCCCGCGCCGGTCGCCGAGGCACCGGCTTCCGCGTCGCTCGAAGCCGAGCAGCACCCCGACCTCTCCGAGTCCGTCAGCCTGCTGCCCGGCGCCGATCTCGGCAGCCTGTTCGTCGGCGACGCGCAGGCTTCGCCCGAACCCACGCATGACCTCGACGGGCTGCGACTGGCGGAGACCGGCGCACCGGCGAGCCCGGCCAGCGCCGTCGGCGAGGACTGGGTCGAGATCGAGGAGCAGGTCACCGAACAGGTGCCCGTCGCCGATCCGCTGGCGGCAAACACCCGCTTCAACGCCGATGCCGAAGGCATCGACGACGACATCCGCGACATCTTCCTGGAGGAAATGCAGGAGGAGATCGACAACCTCGCGGTGGCCCAGAAGGATTGGCTGGCCGACCCGGCGCAGACGCCGGCGCTGGTCGGCATCCGCCGCTCGTTCCACACCCTGAAGGGCTCCGGCCGCCTGGTCGGCGCCGGCGTGCTGGGCGAGTTCGCGTGGAAGGTGGAGGACATGCTCAACCGCGTCCTCGACCATACGATCGAGCCGGACCAGAACGTGCAGGACGTGGTCCGCCACGCCATCGACGCGCTGCCGCAACTGCTGGCTGCGCTCAAGGGCGAGGGCGATCCGCAGGTGCCGCTCAGCGCGATCATGCAGGCCGCCGAGCGGCTGGCCGCAGGCCAGCCGGCACGGGTGGAAGACTTCATGCAGCGCGGTACCGAAACGGTCACCCGCACGGTGGTCCGCCGCGTGCCGCGCGCCACCGTCGACGCGGCCGACGTGCCGCGGGCCAGCCTTACCGATGCCGACGTGGCAAGCGCGGCCGCCGCCGAGCCCGTGCCGGCCGAGCCGGAACCGCTGGTGGACATGCCGGCGATGCCGCCGATCGATCCGGTGCTGCTGGAGATCCTGCGCAGCGAAGTTGCCCAGTACCTGCAGACCATCCGCACCGCGATCCAGCGCAGCGAAGGCGCGTTGCCGGTCAGCGAGGAGCTGCTGCGGGCCGTGCACACCTTGCACGGCGCGATCGCGATGGTCGACATCCCGCTGCTGACACAGTTGCTATCGCCGCTGGAAGGCCTGTTCAAGCGCCTGCGCGCATCCGGCCAGCCGCTGCCCGCGTCGGGCGTGCGCCTGCTCGGCCAGGCGGCCGACGTGGTCGACCAGGTAATGGCCCAGTTCGACGCCCCGGCGTTGCCGTTGCCCAACGTCGACGCGCTCACCGCGCAGATCACCGAGATGCGCGACGACTACCCCGAGTCGCAAGTCGCGCATGTGATATTCGAGCCGCAAGCGGGCGATGATGCGGTGGACGAGCCGGCCATCGAGGCCGACACCGCCCGCGAGTCGACTCCGACCCTCGCCGAGCCGTCCGCGCCGGAAGGCGTCGATGCGGAAACCGGTCACGACGAGCACATGGATGCCGCTGCCGAGATGACCGCTGCGCTGCGCGCCTTCGAGCCCGACGCGGCCATCGCCGCGGCCAACGCCGCCGCCGAAGCTGCTCGCCAGGCCGCTGCCGAGCAAGCCGCTGCCGAGCAAGCTGCGCAGGAGGAGGCCGCACGCGAGCGGGCGGCTGCCGAACAAGCTGCCGCGGAACAAGCCGCGGCAGAGCAGGCGGAACAACTGGCGGCGGCGCAGGCCGCCGCGGAACAGGCGGCAGCCGAACAAGCTGCGGCCGAGCAGGCTGCCAAGCAGGCCGCCGCCGAGCAGGCCGCCGCCAGGGCCGCCGCGACTCGGGTGGAACCGGCGCCCGCGTTCGTGCTGCCCGACGGTAGCCGCATCGACGCCGACCTGCTCGAAGTGTTCATCGACGAGGCGCGCGAGATTCTCGACAGCGCCGACGGCGTGCTCGCCAAGTGGCACGCCGATCCCGCCGATACGTCCTGCGTCGGCGAACTGCAGCGCGACCTGCACACGCTCAAGGGCGGTGCGCGCATCGCAGGCCTGGTGTCGGTGGGCGACCTCGCCCACGCGATCGAGACGGTGCTGGAAAAACCCATCCGCGACGCCGACAAGACCGGCACGCTGATCAGTGCGCTCGAGGCGAGCTTCGATCAGCTCAACACGATGGTCCAGCGCGTGTCGCAGGGCCACATGCCGGAGTATCCGCAGGCCGCGATCGACCACCTGCTGCAGCTTGCCGGCGCCACCGCGCTGGTCGGCGAGGCCGAACCCGCGACGGACGCGTCGCACGCGCCGGTGGAGGAGGCGCCGCAACCCGTCGCCCATGAGGACGAGCACAGCCTGCCCGAGCTGCTGCCCGAGACGGCGCGCGAGACGCACTCGCCGCAGGAGCAGATCCGCGTCCGCGCCGACCTGCTGGACAACCTGGTCAACCATGCCGGCGAAGTGGCGATCTACCGCTCGCGACTGGAACAGCAGGTGGCCGGCTACCGCTTCAACCTGGTCGAGCTGGAACAGACCGTGGCACGCCTGCGCAGCCAGCTGCGCATGCTGGAAATCGAGACCGAGGCGCAGATCATCGCGCGCTTCCAGCGCGAGCATCGCGAGGCGGGCCTGACCGCGTTCGATCCGCTCGAGCTCGATCGCTACTCGCAACTGCAGCAGTACTCGCGAGCGCTGGCCGAGTCGGTGTCCGATCTGGTGTCCATCCAGAACATGCTGGATGAGCTGACCCGCCAGGCCGAAACCTTGCTGATCCAGCAGTCGCGGGTCAGCACCGAACTGCAGGACGGCCTGCTGCGCACGCGCATGCTGCCGTTCGACACGATGGTGCCCAATCTGCGCCGCACCCTGCGCCAGGCCGCGCAGGAAGAGCACAAGCAGGCCCAGCTCTACGTCGACGGCGCGCACGGCGAAATGGACCGCAACCTGCTCGACCGCATCAAGGCACCGTTCGAGCACATGCTGCGCAACGCCATCGCGCACGGCATCGAGAGTCCGGCCGAGCGGCGCAAGCTGGGCAAGCCGGCCGAGGGCGCGGTGCGCATCAAGGTGGCCCGCGAGGCGACCGAGGTGGTGGTGCGGGTCAGCGACGACGGTCGCGGCCTCAATCGCGAGGCTATCCGCAAGCGCGGCATCGAGCGCGGCATGCTGCGTCCGGAAACGCGGCCTACCGACAATCAGCTGCTGTCGCTGATCACCCAGCCCGGCTTCTCCACCGCCAGCCAGGTCACCCAGCTGGCCGGTCGCGGCGTCGGCATGGACGTGGTCGCCAACGAGATCAAGCAGCTCGGCGGTTCGCTGTCGATCGAGTCGGAGGAAGGCCAGGGCACCACCTTCGTGCTGCGCCTGCCGTTCACCCTCGCCGTCACCCAGGCCATCCTGGTGCGCATCGGTGAGGCCACGTTCGCCATCCCGATGACCTCGGTACAGGGCGTGGCGCGAGTCAACCCGGAAGACCTGGCTGCACTGCTGGCCACCGACGAGCCCTCGTTCCAGTACGGCAACGAGGACTACGGCGTCCACGACCTGGCCGAGCTGCTCGGCCTGCCGCCCGGCCTCGCCACCGAGGACGAACAGCAGCCGCTGCTGCTGACCCGCGCGGGCGACCTGCGCGCGGCCATCCGCATCGACGCCGTGCTCGGTTCGCGCGAGATCGTGGTCAAGTCGGTCGGCCCGCAGATCAGCTCGGTGCCGGGCCTGCTCGGCGCCACCATCATGGGCGATGGTTCGGTGCTGATCATTCTCGACCTGGCGCCGCTCGTACGTCACGGCATGATCCGCCGCGAGCAGCGCCTGGCCGAAGGCCTCAGCGCGGTCAAGGCGCCGGTCATCGAGGAGGTGCTGGTACGTCCGCTGGTGATGGTGGTCGACGACTCGATCACCATGCGCAAGGTCACGGGTCGCGTGCTGGAACGCCACGAGTACGAGGTCAGCACCGCCAAGGACGGTGTCGACGCGCTGGAGAAACTGCACGAGCGCGTACCCGACCTGATGCTGCTGGACATCGAGATGCCGCGCATGGACGGCTACGAGCTGGCCACTCACATGAAGGCCGACCCGCGGTTGCGCGACGTGCCGATCATCATGATCACCTCGCGCAGCGGCGACAAGCACCGCCAGCGCGCGTTCGACATCGGCGTGGATCGATACCTCGGAAAGCCCTACCAGGAGGCGGAACTGCTGCTGCAGATCGCCGAGGTGCTGGAGCAACGTGCCGCGGAGCCGATTCATGACTGATACGCCACCCGCGGTCGCGCTGCTGTTCGACGACAGCGAACTCGGTGGGCATTTGCGCGATGCGCTGCACGAGCGCGGCGCGCGGATCGTCCACGAGGGCGGCGTGGCCGGGCTGAACCGCGAACTGCTGCAGCAGGTGGGCGCGGACGTACTGGTGATCAACCTGGACGACGACGCCGACGATGCGCTCGACCAGTTGTACGACATCATCGACGGCGACCGGCCGCGGGTGGTGTTCAACGATGCCCAGGCCAGCCGCGCGCTGTCCGGCTGGGATCGTGCGCGCTGGGCGCGCCACCTGGCGGTGAAAGTGCTGGCGATGGGCGACATCGACCCGCCGCGGCCCGAGGATGCGCGCGAGGTGCAGGTCGCGCCTGCGCTGGTCGCAGCGGTTGCGCCGGTGGTGACGGAGACCCTTGGTCGCGACGCGGTCGACGAGTCCGCGATCTTCGCCACGCCGGCAGAAGACGATCTGGCAGCGCCGATCGCGCAGGACGCGGCGACGCCGGTGACGGCAGACGAGCCGCCGCCGGACCTGCCCGCCGACGAGCCGCTGCAGACCGCGGCCAGCGAAGACGACGCTCCCGGCGCTGCGTTCGATGCGCACGCCGGCATTCCGTTCGATGACGAGATCGAGCCGGCGGCCGACCCCGGCATCACCGCCGAATCGGATGACCTGGCTGCCGAACTCGAGGCGCTGCTCGCCTCCGGCGAATTGCCGGACGAAGAGGACGAGCAGACGGTCGGCGCGGGCTTGCGCTTCACCGGCGACGAGGAACTGCCGCCGCTGCACGACGGCGACTTCGGCGTGGTGGAACTGGCCGATTCCGACGACGACGGCATCGCACTGGACGAAAGCGCGCCGTCATCCGCGGTCGATGAGCTGGACTTTTCGGCGCTGGATGCCCCGGACCTGACCGCCGAGGCGATGGATGCCGCTGCGTCGGTCGTGCCCGCCGCACCCGAGACGCCGGTGCGCGCGCCGGACAACTGGGCCTTGCTCGACGAGGAGGCGCCGGTCGAATCAAATGACAAGCCCGACGCCGCCGCGTTCGGCATCGAGAAACTCAGCGCCGCGGAATTCCTGGCGCCCGACGTGGAGCCGGTCGCCGCCGATCTGCAGCCGACCATGAGCCTGGAACTGGTCTCGATGGAGGAGGCGATTGCGCCGCAGGCCTTCGTGCCGGATCACGAGATGGTGCTGGATGAACTCGGCTCGGCGCTGAGCCGGATCGTGTTGCTCGGCGCGGCGGTCGATGGCGTCGACTCGGTGTGCGAGTTCATGCGCAGCTTGCCCGCCAGCACTCGCCTGACGTTCCTGCTGACCCAGCACCTGGGCAGCCACACCGAGCAGGAAATGCTCGCGCGGCTCGCCGAAAAGAGCCCGCTGCCGGTACGCGTGGCCGAAGCCGGCCGTCGCGTCGGCATGGGCGAGGTGCTGATGGTGCCCGCCGGCCAACAGGTTCGCCTGCGTCGCGACGGCAGCGTGGAGCTGCTTGCCGACGCCGCGCCGGAACCGTCGATCGACGCCAGCCTGAGCATGGCCGCGAACGGCTTCGGCCGCGATGCGGTGGCGATCGTCTTTGCCGGGCGCGGCAACGACGCGATCGCCGGCTCGCAGGCGATCCATGATCGAGGCGGCCAGGTCTGGGTCGAATCGTCGTCCGGGGATCATTTCGCCGACATGGTCAGCGGGATCTTCGCCGAGCGACTGGTCAGTTTCTCCGGTACGCCGTCCGAACTGGCGGCGCACCTGATCGAGGTGTTTCCATGAGTGATCCGTTGCCGCGTGAAATCCGCTGCGTGCTGGTGCCGGTCGGCGAAGCGCGCATGCTGCTGCCCAATGCCACGATCGCGGAGGTGGTGACGTACAGCGCGCCCGAGCCGGTCGAGGGCGCGCCGCACTGGCTGCTTGGCCGCATCGCCTGGCGTGGCTGGCGCGTGCCGCTGGTGTCGTTCACGCAGCTCGCCGGCACCGCCGAGGGCGACAGCGAGCTGGTGGTGCGCGTGGCCGTGCTCAAGGCGCTGGGCGGCGATCCGCGCCTGCCGTTCATCGCGGTGCAGACCCAGGGTTTCCCGCGCCTGACCACGCTCAATGCCGAGCTGATCATCCCCACCCACGACGGCAAGGGCTTGCCCGACGGCGTGCGCGCGCACGTGCTGGTACGCGACGACGTGGCGATGATCCCCGATCTGGAGTGGATCGAGGCGCATCTGCTCGACCTGCTCGATGCCGGCCAGGATGACGCTGCCGCCGGCGAGATGCCGCCGGACGCACCCGGCGCGGCCGACATCCTGCACTGAGTCCACGGCATCGGCGCGACTGCGCGTCGGTGGCGGGCCGTGTACATCCTGGTGTGCAACCTCCGGATGGCGAAATTTGACGCGTTGTGCACCTTGTTGGGGTGATCGTTCGCCCCGGCGAACTCGCTCGGGCCACCGGGCAGGGGGCTCGCCTGTGGGGTCCACTTCGAGGAGCCGTTGCCATGCCGAGTTCGTGCCTGTCGTTTCCTGCTGCTTTGCGTCTGGCCCGCCGTCACCCGGCGGGCCTGTTTTTGGCGGCCTTGACCTTCGCGCTGACGCCACTGCCTGCCGGCGCCGCGACGCCGCAGGACAGCGCCGGGCCGGCCAGCGCATCGAGCACGCCGCCACCGGCGGATGCGACGAATCCGCGCCTGCCGGTGAAGAACCTGCAGCGCGTCGTCGTCACCGGCATCCGCGGCAGCATCGAGAAATCGCTGCAGGTCAAGCAGCAGTCCAACGAGATCGTGGAGGTCGTCTCGGCCGAGGACATCGGCAAGCTGCCCGACCCGAGCATCGCCGACAGCCTGTCGCGCCTGTCCGGCCTGGCCACCCAGCGCGGGCTGGACGGGCAGGCCAACCAGATCTCGATTCGCGGCCTGTCGCCGGATTTCACCGCCACGCTGTTGAACGGCCATGAACAGGCCTCGACGGGCGAGAACCGCGGCGTGGAGTTCAACCAGTATCCGGCCGAGCTGATCAACCAGGTGGTGGTCTACAAGACACCCGATGCCAGCCTGCTGGGCCAGGGGCTGGCCGGCACCGTCGACATGCACACCATCAAGCCGCTGGACTTCGATGGCATGAAGCTGGCCGCGAACCTGCGCGGGCAACGCGGCAGCAACGGCTCGCTCAACCCCGGCTCCGGCGTGGGCGACTGGGGGAACCGCTTCAGCCTGTCCTGGATCGACCAGTTCTTCGACCACACGCTGGGCATCGCGCTCGGCGCGGCGCGCGAGGACGCGCCGATCCAGCAGCGGCAGTACCAGGCGTGGTGGTGGAGCGTGGACAACGGCACGGCCGGCATCGACCAGAACTGGGGCGGGCCGCATACGCCGGGCATGCCCGACAACGTGATCTCGCAGGAAGGCATGCAGTTGCGCGCGCTGTCGCAGGACCAGGTGCGCGACGGCGTGATGGGCGTGCTGGAGTGGGCGCCGAACGACACCTACTACTCGACGCTGAATCTGTTCTACTCCCGCTTCGACAAGCGCTCGTACAAGAACGGCCTGCAGTGGTCCAGCAGCCCGTACGACAACGTGTCCTACGCCAACGTCGGCACCGTGCCGCTGCAGCCCTATCCGCTGGTTACCTCGGGCACGCTCATGGGCATCGCGCCGATCCTGCAGAACGGCTACAACCGCGAGCGGGATTACCTGTTCTCCGCGGACTGGAGCAACCAGATCCATTTCGGCGACGACTGGGTCGTCAGCGGCGACGTGGCCTATTCCTCGGCGCGGGTGAAGCTGCTCGATGCCTACACCTTCACCGGCCTGCCCGGCGGTGCGCTCGGCGACGTGCAGTTCACCATGCCGCGCGATTTCGGTTTCCCCGACTTCCGCACCTCGTTCAACCCCGGTGACCCGGCCAGCCTGGTGTTCACCGACCCGGACAACTACAGCTACAACGGCCGCCAGGAATTCGACCGGCAGAAGGACCACCTGAAATCCGCGCGGCTGGCGATCTCCCATCCGCTGGGCTGGATATTCTCCAGCGTCGAGGCCGGCATCGCCTGGTCCGACCGCGAGAAGACCAAGCAGGCCGACGTGTTCTTCGCCTACCTCAACGGCAACGGTTCCGACCCCGGCACCTACGACCACGCCTACGGCGTGCCGATCGACCCGGCGGTGCTGCGCGGCAGCACCTCGCTGGGCTATGGCGGCATCGGCCCGATCGTGGACTACGACGTGCTGGCCGCGCTGGAGCGGCAGTTCTACCTTACCCAGCGCAACGGCGCCGGCGACTACGACCGCAACTACACGGTACGCGAGAAAGTGCCGGTGGCCTACCTGAAGTTCAACCTGGACACCACGCTGGGCAGCATTCCCCTGCGCGGCAACGCGGGCGTGCAGGTGGTGCGCACCGAACAATCCTCGCAGGCATTCCAGACCACCGGTGACGACAAGGTCGGCACGCTCACCGGCGGCGCCACGTACACCAAGGTGCTGCCCAGCCTCAACCTGGTGGCCGAGCTGGGCGACAAGCAGTACCTGCGCTTCGGCTTCGCCAAGACGCTGACCCGCGGGCGCATCGACGACGAAAAGGTGGCTTCGTCCGCCTCGGTCTCCGAAGTCCAGAACGGTCCGGGTGCCGGCCAGGTGCGCTGGTCGGGCAGCGGCGGCAACCCGAAGCTGCGCCCGTACATCGCCGTCGGCACCGACCTGGCGTGGGAGAAGTATTTCGATGACGCCACCTATGTCGGCATCGACGTGTTCAACAAGAACATCCTCAATTACATCTACACCCGCACCGTGGCCGATTACGATTTCAGCGGCTACACCAACAACAACCCGCTGCTGACGCCGAGCAGCAATATCGGTACGTTCTCCACCCCGCAGAACGGCACCGGCGGCCGCATGCAGGGCGTCGAGCTGGAAGGGGCGCTGTCCGGGGCGCGGCTGTCGCCGGCACTGGCCGGGTTCGGCGTGCAGGCCAATTTCGCGCTGACCAACAGCACCATCCCCGACAGCACCATCTCGAACATTCCAGGTGGGCCGAAATCGCTGCCGGGCCTGTCGCGCAAGACCGCCAACCTGCAGATCTACTACGAGGCCCACGGTTTCGCGCTGCGGGTGGCCGAGCGCTACCGCTCCAGTTTCACCGGCGAGGCCGTGGCGCTGTTCGACCAGATCGGCTACACGCGCATCCGCGCCAACAAGGAGACCGACCTGCAGGCCAGCTACGAGTTTCCGGACGGACGGCTGAAGGGTTTGTCGCTGCTGCTGCAGGTGTCCAACCTGACCAACGAACCGTTCGAGTCGGAACAGGTCAGCGGCCTGCCCAACGGCGTGGAAGTCGCCCGCCCGCTGGAGTACGACACCTGGGGTCGCACCGTGCTGCTCGGCGTCAACTACGCCTTGTAGCGCGGCTCACGCGCCGGCGATCGCCAGATCGCCGTGGCAGGCCTGCAAGGCGCTGAGCGCCGCCAGGCCTGCCGTCTCGGTGCGCAGGATGCGTGGGCCCAGGCGCAGGCCGAGGAAGCCGTGCTGCGCCAGTGCGCGGGTGTCGGCTTCACCCAGGCCACCTTCCGGCCCGATCACCAGCACGCCGCCGGCGGCACCGAAGCGCAGCGCGCCGATCGTCTTCTCGGCGCCCGGCAGCAAGGCCAGTCGCAGCGCGCCATCGTCAGCCAACCCGCCCAGCCATGCCGCCAGCGGCTGGATCGGCGCGATGCGCGGAATGCGTGCGCGGCCGCTCTGCTCGCAGGCGCTGATCGCCACCGACTGCCAATGCGCCAGCCGCTTGGCGGCCCGTTCCGCGTCCAGGCGCACTTCCGATCGTTCGGTCAGCAGCGGCACGATGCCGGTCGCGCCCAGCTCGGTGGCCTTCTGCACGATCAGGTCCATCTTGTCGCCGCGCGCGATGCCCTGGGCGAGCAGCAGCGGCAGTGGCGACTCGTTGTGCACGGGGCTGCACGCCGTCACCTGTACCCGCACCGCGCGCTTGTCGATGCTGCCGATGGTGGCCGCGTAGTCGCAGCCGTCGCCGTTGAACAGCACCACCGGCGCGCCTGCGGGCAGCCGCAGCACCCGCGTGGCGTGCTCGGCCGCGTCGGGCGGCAGCACCAGGTCGGCGCCCACGGCAAGCGGCAGGTCGGCGTGGAATCGGATGGTGCGCATGCGTCAGGGTCGCAAAAATCCAAGCATAACGGAGCGCGTGGACGGTGTCGGTCAGCCGGCCACGGCGTGCTCGATGCCCTGGATGGCGGTGTCCACCAGCAGGTCGATCTCCTGCTCCGTGACCACGTACGGCGGCATGAAATAGACGACATTGCCCAGCGGGCGCAGCAGCACGCCGTGCTGCAGGCCGTGCAGGTAGACGCGCAGGCCGCGGCGCTCGTCCGCGGGGTACGGGCGTCGGCTGGCCTTGTCGGCGACAAGTTCGACGGCAGCGATCATGCCGGTCTGGCGCACGTCGGCGACCTGCGGATGCTCGCGCAGCGGCGCCAGCCGGCGCGCCAGGTGCGCGGCCAGCTGCCGATTGCGTTCCAGTACCGGCTCGTCGCGGAAGATCGCCAGCGTCTCCAGCGCCACCCGGCAGCCCAGCGGATTGCCGGTGTAGCTGTGCGAATGCAGGAAGGCCTTGCCGGCACGGTACTCGGCGTAGAACGCGGCATAGACCTCGTCGGTGGTGAGCACCGCCGACAGCGGCATGAAGCCGGCGGTGAGTCCCTTGGACAGGCACATGAAGTCCGGCGACACGTGGCCCTGCTCGCAGGCGAACAGCGTGCCGGTGCGGCCGAAACCCACCGCGATCTCGTCGGCGATGAAGTGCACCGCGAACTCGTCGCACAAGGCGCGCAGTCCGGTCAGGTAATCCGGGTGATACATGCGCATGCCGCCGGCGCACTGCACCAGCGGCTCGACGATCACCGCGCAGGTTTCGCGGGCGTGGCGTTCCAGCAGCGTGCGCAGCTCGGCGAGCCGGCGCGCCGCTATCTGTGCCGGTGTCTCGCCCGGTTCGCCTTCATAGGTGTCCGGCGAGGGCGCCAGCAGCGGGGTCAGCAGCAGCGGTGCGTAGGTCTTGCGATACAGCGCCACGTCGCTGACCGACAGCGCACCCAGGGTTTCGCCGTGATAGCTGCCGCTGAGCGCGATGAAGCGGGTCTTCTCGCCATGACCGCGGTTGAGCCAGTAGTGGAAGCTCATCTTCAGCGCCACTTCGATCGCGGACGAGCCGTTGTCGGCGTAGAACACGCGCTCCAGTCCGGGCGGCGTGATGCGCACCAGTTCCTCGGCCAGCCGGATCGCCGGTTCGTGGGTGAAACCGGCAAAGATCACCTGTTCCAGCGTGCGGGCCTGGTCGGCCAGTGCGGCGGCAATGCGCGCATTGGCGTGGCCGAACAGGTTGACCCACCACGAGCTGACGCCGTCGAGATAGCGCCGGCCCTCGGCATCGACCAGCCAGGCGCCTTCGCCGCGCACGATCGGCAGCATCGGCACCGCGCCTTCGCCGTGGTCGTGCATCTGCGTGCATGGATGCCAGACGTGCCTGAGATCGCGCTCGGCAAGCGCGGCGTTGTTGTTTGCGGGAATGGTCATCCGGCTATGATCGACGCTGCGCCCGGGATGCTCAAGCGGTGCGCGGGACATTCGGAACTGGACGCTTGATTCGACTTCGAAAAATTCTCGTCGCCCTGGCGGTGCTCGCGGCAGTCGTGCTGGTGCTGGCGTGGTTTCTGCCGGCGCGCTGGGTGATGCCGTGGGTCGAGCCGCAGTTGCACGGGCTGCGGCTGCAGCAGGTGCAAGGCACGGTTTGGAACGGTGCTGCCGGTAACGTCCTGGGTGCCGATGGGCGACGGTTGGGACAGGTGCGCTGGCAGTTGTCGCGCCGCGCGCTGCTCGGCCGGCTGCAGATGCAGCTGGCCTTCGACGGACCGCAGGCGGATTTCTCCGGAACCGTGCGGCGCACGGCGCAGGGTCGCGTCGAGGGCGAAGGCTGGCGGCTGCATGCCGATCTCGCCGCGACGGATGTTCCGCTTCCGGTCGACTGGGGCGCGCCGCTGGGCGAGCTGCAACTGACGGTCGATCATGTACTGCTGCAAGGCGGCTGGCCGCTGCAGTTGCAGGCGCAGGGCCGGTGGCAGCGGGCCGCCGTGCGCACGACCGAAGGCGAGCTGGCGCTGGGTGAATTGCAGGGGAGCGCGCAGGCGCAGGGCGGCGTGATCCACGCGCAATGGCACGATCAGGGCGACGGGCCGCTGCAGGTGCGCGGCGAATTGCAGCTGAGCCCGCTGGGCTGGCGTCTGGACAGCACGCTGCGCGCCCGCCATGGCGATCCGGCGTTGCAGCGCTGGCTGGCCCGGCTCGGGCCGGTCGCGCCGGACGGCAGCGTGCACATCCGGCAGGCCGGTGGCCTGGCCGCCAACCCTCCACCGAACCGCCAGGACGCCACGCTGCCATGAACCCCGAGACTACCGCCATCGCGCTGGCCGCGGCACGCGAGGCTGCCGCCGCCGCCGCCGAAATCATCACGCACTACTGGCGTCGCGGCGTCGACGTGGAGCTGAAGGCCGATGCCACGCCGGTGACGGTGGCCGATCGCGAGGCCGAGCAGGCGATTCGCCGCGTACTGCAGGCCGCGCTGCCGCAGGCGGCGATCTACGGCGAGGAGTTTGGCCTGCAGGGCGAACGAGACGCTTTGCTGTGGCTGGTCGATCCGCTCGACGGCACCAAGAGCTTCGTGCGCCGCACGCCGTTCTTTTCCACCCAGATCGCGTTGATGGACCGCCACGAACTGATGCTCGGCGTATCCAGTGCGCCGATCTACGGCGAGACGATGTGGGCCAGCGCCGGCGGCGGCGCCTGGTTCGAGGGCGAACGCGTGCGCGTGGCGGACACCACCGACATGGCGCAGGCGGCGATCTCGACCGGCAACATCAGGACGCTCGCCGGCGACGCCCGCTGGGCGGCGCTTGGCGGGCTGATCCGTGACAGCAACCGCATCCGCGGCTACGGCGATTTCTGCCACTACCACCTGCTGGCGCGCGGCAGCCTGGACCTGGTGATCGAGTCGGACGTGAACATCCTCGACATCGCCGCGCTCGCGGTAATCGTGCGCGAAGCCGGCGGGGTGTTCACCGATCTCGACGGTGCCCCGCCGACGCTGGATACCACCAGTGTGCTGGCCGGCACGCCGGCGCTCCACGCGCAGGCCTTGCAACGCCTGCGGCGCTGAGGCGCAAAGGTTAGAATCGCCGGATGCGCAAACTGCCGATCATCCACGCCATCCGCGACGTCACCGACAGCCGATTCCTGCAGGTCGAGCAGCTGGACCTGGAATTCTCCAACGGCGTGCGGCGCACCTACGAACGACTCAAGGGCAGCGGCCTGGGCGCCGTGATCATCGTGCCGATGCTCGATGACGAGACCGTGCTGCTGGTGCGCGAGTACGGCGGCGGCGTCGGCCGCTACGAGCTGGGCTTGCCCAAGGGCCGGCTCGACCAGGACGAAACCGCCGAGCAGGGCGCCGAGCGCGAGATGAAGGAAGAAATCGGCTACGGTGCACGCAAGCTGAAGATCCTGCACAACCTGTCGCTGTCGCCGTCGTACATGACGCACATGGCGCACGTGGTGCTGGCGCAGGATCTGTATCCGGAGAAACTCGCCGGCGACGAACCGGAGGAACTCGAAGTGGTGCCGTGGAAGATGTCCGAGCTGCACACCCTGCTCGGTCGCGACGACGTCACCGAGGGGCGCTCGATCGCTGCGTTGTTCATGGCCCGCGAATACCTCGCCGGGCGCTTCCAGAGGACCTGAGCTTGCCCCCCGAATTGGCACGGCAGGTGGGCGCGATTGCCCGCACCGCGGCGGCGGCGATCCTGCAGGTGTACCACGGCGACTTCGCCGTGCAGACCAAGGGCGACGACTCGCCGTTGACCGCCGCCGATCTCGCCGCGCAGCGGGTGATCGTGGCCGGCCTGGCCACGCTGCAGGAGCAACTGCCGGTGCTGTCGGAAGAGGCCAAGGCCCTGCCCTGGTCCGAGCGCCGGCACTGGACGCGCTACTGGCTGGTCGACCCGCTCGACGGCACCCGCGAGTTCGTCAAGCGCAATGGCGAGTTCACCGTCAACATCGCGCTCATCGACGACCACCGCAGCGTGCTGGGCGTGGTGCTGGCCCCGGTCACCGGCGAGCTGTACGCCGCAGCTCAGGGCCAGGGTGCGTGGCTGCAGGAGCGCGAGGGT
Organism: Rhodanobacter sp. UC4443_H10; assembly: GCF_052978325.1. Taxonomy (NCBI): domain Bacteria; kingdom Pseudomonadati; phylum Pseudomonadota; class Gammaproteobacteria; order Lysobacterales; family Rhodanobacteraceae; genus Rhodanobacter; species Rhodanobacter sp. UC4443_H10. The sequence continues at coordinate 3,747,369 of NZ_CM129668.1, forward strand.
GGCCCGTGGCGGCGCATCCGCACGCGGCCGCTGGGCTCTCCGCCGCGGGTGGTCGGCAGCCGTTCGCATGGCGGCGCGCAGGGTGGGCTGCTCGAACAATTGATCGGCAACGACTACGACCATGTGCCGCTCGGCTCCTCGCTGAAGTTCTGCCTGATCGCGCGCGGCGAGGCGGACATCTACCTGCGCCTTGGCCTCACCAGCGAATGGGACACGGCCGCGGCGCAATGCGTGCTGGACGAAGCCGGGGGCGCGGTGCTCGATCTCGCCGGCCGGCCGTTCCGCTACAACCGCGGCGAGTCCCTGCTGAATCCGGAGTTTGTCGCGGTCGGCGACCTCTCGATCGACTGGACCGCGCGACTGACCAGGAGCGAGGAGTGAGTGAAGAGGAGTGAGAGATGAGAGGGGTTCGTCCTCCGCCCGCTCCACCCTCGCACGCTCCTGCTTTCTCTCACGTCTCACTCCTCTCCACTCACTCCCGTCTTATGACCCGACACAGTCTCGACGACCTCCTCGCCATCATGGCGCGCCTGCGTGACCCGCAGCATGGCTGCCCGTGGGACGTGCAGCAGGATTTTTCCTCGATCGCCGCCTACACGATCGAAGAGGCGTACGAGGTCGCCGATGCGATCGACCGGCGCGACTGGACCGACCTGTGCGACGAACTCGGCGACCTGCTGCTGCAGGTGGTGTTCCACGCGCAGATGGCCGCCGAGCAGGGCCTGTTCGAATTCGCCGACGTCGCCCACGCCATCAGCGCGAAGATGCTGCGCCGCCATCCGCACGTGTTCGGCGACACGCGTTACGCCGACCTGACCGAGCAGATGCAGGCGTGGGAGCAGATCAAGTCCGCCGAGCGCGTGGCGAAGGGTCGGACCGCCGATGACAGCGCGCTGGCCGGCGTCTCCACCGGGCTGCCGGAGTGGAAACGCGCCCACAAGCTGCAGCAGCGCGCTGCCGCCACCGGTTTCGAGTGGCCCGGCCCGCAGCCGGTGCTGGAGAAGCTGGCCGAGGAAGTGGAGGAGGTGCGCGTCGAGTTTACCCACGGGGCCGACCCGGCGCGCCTCGAGGACGAGATCGGCGACGTGCTGTTCGTGATGGTGAACCTCGCACGCCATGCCGGCGTCGATTTCTCGCAGGCGCTGCGGCATGCCAACGCGAAGTTCGAACGGCGCTTCCGCCGCATGGAGCAACTGGCTGCGGCCGATGGCGCGGCGTTTGCCGAGCGCACGCTGGAGGAGCAGGAACAGTTGTGGCGGCGCGCCAAGCAGGACGAGGCCGGCCACTGACAGACGCGGCGGCCGTGGCCGCCGCGTCATCCCGTTTTTGCTGTCGCGACTACTTCGCTGGAGCTGTCGCGTCGCTGGCGGCGCGCGGCTGCCAGGACGCACGCATCTTCTCGCGCTCGGCGCGCATCTTCGCCTCGTTGGCCAAGTTTTCGTCCAGCCCCTTGCGCAGCGTGGCGATCGCCTGGTCGACATTGGTCGGCTGTGCCTGCAGGCGGGCCAGTCGCTGGTAGACGTAGTCGCGCACACGCGGGTCCTGCGACTTGGCCAGCACGTCGTTGTAGACCGCCGCCATGTCCTTGCTGCGGCCGGCCTGCTGGTACAGCCGTTCCAGCGCGCGCAGGTCGCCGATCACGCCACTGCGCTGGTGGTGCATGTGATGGCCGGCCATGCCGTGGTCGCGGTCGCCGGGAAGGATGCGTGCCTGCTTGGTGACGACCATGTGCGGATTGGCGGGCGACGCCGGCGCGTTCTGGGCCATCGCGAACGTGGCCGACCCGGCCAGCAGGGCGACGAGGGCGGAAGCGAGGAGGGTCTTGCGTTGCATGGGCTGTCTCCGTGGGTAGTGGGATGATCAACGCGCCGGCCGCGCAGGAGTTGACTGCGGCGTTCAGACTGCTGTCATCCTTGCAACCCTTTTGCGATCCGCTGCATCCAAGCCTGACCGACTACCGAGGAGAGTCCCATGCGCCGTCTTTTCATCGCCGCCATGCTGTGTGCCCCGTTCGCCGCGTTTGCCGCCGGATCGTGCGAGTTCGAGGCCCCGCGCAACCTGCAACTGGACCTGGCTGGCGTCCGCAGCGTGCAGATCGACGTCAACAGCCACGACCTGCACCTGATCGGCGGCGCCGACACCAGGGGCCTGACCCTGGTCGGACGCGCCTGTGCGTCGAAGAAAGCCGCGCTGGACAAGCTCACGGTCACCCAGCGACGCGACGGCGACCAGCTGTTGATCGACATCGGCGGCGACCACCAGGGTTTCAATTTCAACCTGTTCGGCGGCAACGTCAGCATGAGCCTGGACGTCACCGTGAACCTGCCGGCGAACGTGCCGGTCACCGTGCGCGTGGGCTCCGGCGACGCCGACGTGCGCGGCGTGCAGGAGCTGCGCAGCACGGTCGGTTCCGGCGACCTGCACGTGCGCCAGATCGCCGGCAAGTTCGCCACCAGCGTGGGCTCGGGCGATGTCGACGCCAGCGATGTCGGCAGCCTGCAGCTGGGTTCGGTGGGCTCGGGTGATTTCAAGATCGATGGCGTCAAGGGCGACGCCAGCATCGGCAGCATCGGCTCGGGCGACGTCACGCTGCGCAACGTCGGCGGCAGCGTGCACGCCGACACGCTGGGCTCCGGCGACCTCACCGTGCACGATGTCGGCGGCGATCTCACGCTCGGCGCCAAGGGCAGCGGCGATGTCGACCACTCCGGCATCAAGGGCAAGGTCAGCGTGCCGCACGACGACGATTGATACGCCCCTTGTGTGGGAGCGCACCTTGTGCGCGATGCTTTTCGTTACGCGACCGAGAGCATCGCGCACAAGGTGCGCTCCTACAGGTAATGCGAAACCAGATACACCAACGGCGCGCACACCAGCAGGAACGGGATCGACACCCGGTGCAACTGCCGCAGGGCCTGCGGCTGCCGGGCCAGGCGCAGGGCGATCAGGTTGGCCAGCGAACCGATCGCCACGCCGAAGCCGCCCACATTGACCGCCACCGCCAGCGCGATGGCATCCGGCGCTCGCTCGAGCAGCAGCACGGTCGCCGGCACGTTGCTGATCAGCTGCGCGGCGACAATGCCGCTGGCGAACAGCACCATCGGTTGATCGAGATGGAGCCCGTCGAGCACGCGCTGCATCAGCGGCAGCTCGGCGAAGTGGCCGAGGCCGAGGAAGATCGCGGCGAAGGTGAGCAGCAACAGCCAGTCGATCCGCACCAGCGAGGCGCGGGCCAGCGCCCCGAACAGCACCAGCAGCGCCACGGCGCCCAGCGGCGCCAGATCGTATTCCATCGCCACCACCATGCCGACCAGCGCAATCATCGACCACGCGCCGAGGCGGCCCGAGTGCACCGCGCCGTCGATGTGCCGGGGGCTCAATGCCACCCGATCGCGCGGCAGCCAGTACCAGGTGAACGCCGCCACCAGTGCCAGCATGACGGCCGCGGCCGGCAGCATCGCCAGCGCGAAATCGAGGAACGACAGCCGCGAGTGCTGCCACAACAGCAGGTTCTGCGGGTTGCCGATCGGGCTGAGCGTGGAGCCGGCGTTCACCGCCAGCGCCTCCAGCACCACCATGCGCAGCACCGGCAGGTTGGAGATCGCGCCGATGGACACGGTCAGCGGCACGATCAGGAACAGGCTCACGTCGTTGGTCAGCACCATCGAGAGCAGCGCGCTGGCGGCCACCAGCAACAGCCCCAGGCCGCGCAGCGAGTGCGCCCGCGCCAGCGAAGCGGCCGCTGCGTGCTGCACCAGGCCGCTGTCGCGGATGCCCTGGATCGCGATCAGCAGGCCGGTCAGGCCGGCCAGCGTGGGCAGTTGCAGCCAGTGCCGATAATCGTCGACCGGACGCGGATCGAGCAGCGCCAGCAACAGCACCAGCGCGGCGAACACCAGCAGCAGCCATTCGTGCTGCAGGCGTCTGCGCCAGCCGGTGGCGGGTGACGACGCGGCAGGTTCCACGCGCGCTCAGCCCTCGCGCAGCAGGCGCATCGGTGGCGTGCGGCTGACCCGGCGCGTGCCGGCCAGCCCCAGCAGCATCACCACCAGCGCGGCGGCGGCCGCGCTGGCGACCAGCGGCCACGCCGGCGGCACGAAGCCCTCGATGTGGAATACCGCCCGACCCAGCCACCAGCCGCCGCCGGCGGCACCCAGCGCGGCGGTCAGGCCGGCGACCAGGCCCAGCATGGCGAATTCGCAGGCGGCGGCCACGCGCAGCTGTGCACGGCGCGCGCCCAGCGTGCGCAGCAGCGCGGCCTCGTGGCGCCGCTCGGCCGCGCTGGCGGCCAGCGCCGCGGCCAGCACCAGGATGCCGGCCAGCAGGCTGAAGCCGAGGATCCAGCGCACCGCGCTGCCCACGCGGTCGATGATCTCGCGCACCCGATCGAGCAGCGAGTCGACGTCGACCAGGCTGAGGTTGCCGTATTCGCGCGACAGTTGCGCCAGTTCCGCCGCGTGTCCGGACGACAGGTGGAAGCTGGCCAGCCAGGTGTGCGGCAGCTCGCTGGCGTGGGCCGGGTCGAGCAGCAGGAAGAAGTTGACCCGGAATGAGCTCCAGTCGACCTTGCGGATGCTGCCCACCCGCGCCTCCAGGCTGCCTTCGCCGACGTCGAAGCGCATCGTGTCGCCGAGCTTCAGGCCGAACATGTCGCGCCACATGGTGTCGATCGACACCTCGGGACGATCCGGCGCAGCCCCATGCCAGTGGCCGGCCACCACCTCGTTCGCCGGCGGCAGCGCGGCGGACCACGACAGCCGCAGCTGGCGATCGGTCCACTCCTTGGCGCGCGGGTCCGCGAACTGCAGTCGGTCGATGGCGTGGCCGTTGATCGCGGTGAGCTTGCCTACCGCCAGCGGCAGCATGTTGAGCTGGTCGGCGCCGATCCGCGCCAGCGATTGCGAAAAGCCGGCGCGCTGGTCGCTTTGCAGGTTCAGGGCGAACCAGTTGGGCGTATCCGCCGGCAATTCCTGGCGCCAGCCTTGCAGCAACGCCGGTGCCACCACCGCAAGCAGCAACAACGCGCACAGACCCAGGCTGAGCGCGGTCGCCTGGATCACGCTCAGCGCCGGTCGTCGCGCCAGCGCGGCCAGGCCCAGCCGCAACGCCGGGTGCGCGCCCGGCGCAATGCGCCGGGCCAGCCACAGCAGCGCGCCGGCCAGCAGCGCCGCGAGCACGCTCACGCCGAGCAGGCTGCCGGCGAGGATACCGGCCAGCTGCAGCGAGCCGCTCTGGCCCCAGATCAGGCCCAGCGCCACCAGCGCGGGGATCAGGTACAGCGCGTCGAAGCGCCGCACGCGCCGCGACAAACTCTGCCGGAACACTGCCACCGGCGGCACTTCGGCCAGCCGTGCCAGCGGCGGCAGCGCGAAGCCCACCAGCACCGCGATGCCCATGGCTGCGGCAGCGAATGCCGGCGCCAGCGGCAAGACCGTGGGCACGTTGCCGAACAGCTGACTGGCCAGCAACCACGCCAGCTGCGCCATTCCCAATGCCAGCACGACGCCCAGCGCCGCCGCCGGCACGGCGAGCGCACCCAGGGTGCCAAGCAGCAGGCCGAACACGCGCCGGCGCGAGGTGCCCAGCGCGCGCAGCAAGGCCACTTCGGCGGTCTTGCGCCGCGCGTAGCGCTGGGCGGAAAGGGCGATCGCGATGCCGGCGAGCAGGGCCGACAGCAGCGCAGTCAGCCGCAGGAATGAACCGGCGCGGTCGAACGCACTGCGCATGCGTTCCCGGGTCTGCTCCGGCGTAATCAGTTGCGCACCCGAAGGCAGCGCGGTCGTCTCGGCCCAGTCGCGCCAGGCACGCACCGCATCCGGCGAGCCGGCCAGCAACAGCCGATGGCGCGCGCGGCTGCCGCGCCCGAGCAAGCCGGCCTGCTCGGCATCGGCCAGGCTCATCAGCGCGCGCGGCGCCAGCGCGAGCAATTCGCCGCCGTCGGGCTGGCGCAGCAGTTCGGCGCCGATGGTGAGCGTGCGCCCGCCCAGTTGCAGGCGGTCGCCCACCGCAAGGCCCAGCGCGACCAGCGCGCGATGATCCAGATAGACCTCGCCGGCGGCCGGCGCGCGGCTCGGCGGCAGCGCATGGCCGTTGCGATCGCGCAGCTCCAGCGTGCCGCGCAGCGGATAGTGCGCATCCACTGCCTGCACGTCGAGCAGTTGGGTGCGTTCGTGGGCGAACGCTACGCTGGGAAAGCCGGCGGTGCGCGTCAGCTGCAGGCCGTCCTGGCGTGCCTTGTCGGCGAAGGCGGCAGGCAGGGCCTGCGGCGCGGATACGCCGATGTCCCCGCCGATCAACTCCGCGGCGCTGGCCAGCATGCCACGCTCGATCCGGCTCGCCAGCGTGGCGACCACGCCCAGCGCCACCACCGCCAGCACCAGCGAGGCGGCCAGCGTGCGCAGTTCAGGCAGGTGCCATTCGCGACGCAGGCTGCGCAGCGACAAGCGCAGCAGGCTCATGCCGGCACGCCCGCGTCGGTCGACGCCATGCGCCCTTCCTCCAGCTCGATGCGGCGATCGCAGCGCGCGGCCAGGCCGGCGTCGTGGGTGACCAGCACCAGGGTGGTGCGGTGGTCGCGGTTGAGCGCGAACAGCAGGTCGCAGATGTGGTGGCCGGTGCGCTGGTCCAGGTTGCCGGTGGGCTCGTCGGCGAACAGCACGCGCGGGCCGTGCACGAAGGCGCGGGCGATCGCCACGCGTTGCTGCTCGCCGCCGGAAAGCTGCGCGGGGTAGTGCCGCCGCCGCGCGCTCAGGCCCACCGCCTCGAGCGCCTCCCGCGCACGGCTGCGCGCCGCGCTGCTGCCCTCCAGTTCCAGCGGCAGCATCACGTTCTCCTCGGCAGTGAGCGCCGGCAGCAGGTGGAACGACTGGAACACGAAGCCGACCAGTCGCCGCCGCAGTTCGGCGCGGGCTTCCTCGTCCAGCTGCTCCAGCGCGTGGCCGTCGAGGGAGATGCTGCCGCGGTCGGGCGTGTCCAGCCCGGCCAGCAAGCCGAGCAGGGTGGTCTTGCCCGAGCCGGAAGCGCCCACGATGGCGAAGCTCTCGCCGGGCATCACGCGCAGGTCCACGCCGTCGAGGATGTCGAGCCGCCCCTCGGGGCCGTTGACCGACTTGCTAACATCACGGGCTTCGAGGACGGGACGGGAAGAATCATTCATGCGGCGCTGCCTGTGGTTGCTGGTTCTGCTCTGCGGTTTCGGCGTCGCCCACGCGGCGGCGCCGAAGACCGTCCTGGTGCTGGGCGACTCGCTGTCCGCCGCGCACAACATTCCGGTCGAAGCCGGCTGGGTGCATCTGCTGGATGTCCGTCTGGGCAAGATGGTGCCGAAGTGGCGTGCGGTCAATGCCAGCATCAGCGGCGAAACCTCGCTGAGCGGCCGACACCGCTTGCCCGCCTTGCTGCAGACCTACCAGCCGGCGGTGCTGGTGATCGAACTGGGCGCCAATGACGGCCTGCGCGGGTTGCCGCTGCCGGCCTTGCGCGACAACCTGACGGCGATGATCGAGCTGGCGCAAAAGCACAAGACACGCGTGCTGCTGCTGGGCATCGAGCTGCCGGTGAACTACGGCCCGCAGTACCGCGACGGCTTGCGTGCGATCTACGCCGACCTGGCGCGCCAGCGGAAGGTCGCGCTGCTGCCGTTCCTGCTCGACGGCGTCGCGCTGGACCCCGGCCTCATGCAGGCCGACGGCCTGCACCCGGTGGCCGCCGCCGAGCCGCGCGTGCTGGAAAACGTGTGGAAGGTGCTGCACCCGCTGCTGCAAGCGCCCAACGTCCACTGAACGGCGCCGCGGCCAGTTCACGCCGTCGTCACCGTGGCTCCGGGTATACCTTCACAAATGTGAAACCGGACCACAGCGAGGCAAGACATGACGACTCATGACGAGCAAGCGGGCCTGATCCTGCTGGTTGAAGACAACCGCCAGATCGCCGAGATGGTGGGCGAGTTCCTTGAAATGCGGGGGTATTCCGTCGATTACGCGGCCGACGGCGTGAGCGGGTTGCACCTGGCCGTATCCAACAGTTACGACGTGATCGTGCTGGACCTGATGCTGCCCGGGTTGGACGGCCTGGAGCTGTGCCGCAAGCTGCGCAAGGAGGCGAAGAAGTCCACGCCCGTGCTGATGCTCACCGCGCGCGACACGCTGGAAGACAAGCTGGTCGGCCTGGAGGCCGGCGCCGACGACTACCTGGTCAAGCCGTTCGAGGTGCGCGAACTGGTGGCGCGGCTGCGCGCGCTGATCCGCCGCGACCGCCGCCAGGTATCCACCGAAGTGCTCACCGTGGGCGACATGACGCTGGACACCGCCACGCTGCGGCTGACCCGCGAGGGCCAGGATCTGGTGGTGTCGCCGATCGGCCTGAAACTGCTCGCGATCCTGATGCGCGAATCGCCGCGCGTGGTCAGCCGGCGCGACATCGAGCGCGAGATCTGGGGCGACACGCTGCCCGATTCGGACACGCTGCGCTCGCACCTGTACAACTTGCGTCGCGTCATCGACAAACCCTTCGCACGACCTTTGCTACATACCATCCATTCCGCTGGCTACCGGCTGGCCGACCTGGAATCGGAAATGGCGTCGGCGCAGCAACCTGCGTGATGGCGAGGCGGCGAGGGCAATGAACAGCAGGGTGTCGAACGCGATCACATTCCGCACGGGAGCCTTCAAGCGACGCATCGCCTGGGTGTTCGGCTTGCAGTTCGTGGCCCTGCTGATCATCGGCGCGATGGGCATTTTCAACGTCGCGCCGTGGGAAGCGGTGATCGTGCTGATCCTCATCACCACCGTGCTGGCGTGCCTGGCCGCCCAGCACGAGTGGGTGCAGATCCGCTCGCTGGCGCGATTGATGGCCGGCTGGAACGATGCCCGGCCCGACCCGGAAGCGTTCCACCCGCAACGCCTGTCACGCCGCACGGATGCGGACGTGGCGTCGCTGGCGCGCGGCCTACACGGCTTCGCCACGCGCATCGCCGGTTACGGTCAGCGCGAGCGCAACTTCACCCGCGACGCCAGCCACGAACTGCGCAGTCCGCTGACGGTGATCCGCATGTCGGTCGACATGCTGGTCGACGAGCAGGGCCTGAGCGATTTCGGCTCGCGCTCGGTGCGCCGGATCAAGCGTGCCTCGCGCGAACTGGAAATGCTGGTCGAGGCGCTGCTGGTGCTCGCACGCGATGCCGGCACGCCGGTGGATACCGAGCGCTTCGTGGTGAACGACGTGCTGCAGGGCGAACTTCAGGCCGCGCGCGAAATGCTCTGCGGCCGGCCGATCGAGTTGCGCCTGGAACAGCCGGCGACCTTTGCGCTGGACAGCTCGCCACGGGTGTTCTCGGTGCTGTGCTGGCAGCTTCTGCGCAATGCCTGCCAGCAGGCCGAGCGCGGCAGCGTGGTGGTCAGCGTCGAACCCGGCATGGTAAGCGTGCGCAACCTCGCCCCGGCGAAAGACGCTGGCGCTGGCGATGCCGATGCCGTTGCCGATGTCGATGCGGGCGCGCCCGGTGCCGATCGGCACGGATTCGAGCTGGCGATCGCGCGGCAGATCAGCGACCGCTTCGGCTGGCCGCTGGAGCTGCAGACGCATGCAGGAGGCGAAAGCATCGCGCGCATCCGTTTTCCCGACGCCCTGCCGGCGGGCGGGCAAAGCCCGAACGCGTAGGCGCCCGGCAACGCGCAACGCCCCGTCGTCGCGTGACGGGAGGCATCGCGCGCAAGCGCGCTCCTGCGCGAATCAGCCGGCTTGCAGCGCCGGCGCCACGGCGAACGCGCAGCCGGTCTTCGCCTTCACGTCGCCCAGGCTCACGCCGTCGTTGAGCTCGATCAGGGTCAGGCCCTTGCCCTTCTCCACCGAGAACACGCACAGGTCGGTGATGACGAGGTCCACGCATTCCTTGCCGGTGATCGGCAACTCGCATTGCTGCTTGATCTTCGGCGAGCCGTCCTTCGCGCAGTGCTCCATCAACACCACCACGCGGCGCACGCCGCTGACCAGGTCCATCGCGCCGCCCGGGCCCTTGACCATCTTGCCGGGTACCATCCAGTTGGCGAGATCGCCGGTGGCGGAGACTTCCATGCCGCCGAGGATCGACAGGTCGATGTGGCCGCCGCGGATCATCGCGAAGGAATCGGCGCTGGAGAAGAACGCCGAGCCGGGCAGGGTGGTGATGGTCTGCTTGCCGGCGTTGATCAGGTCGGGGTCGACCTGATCCTCGGTGGGGAACGGGCCGATGCCGAGCAGGCCGTTCTCCGACTGCAGCACCACGTTCACGCCGGCCGGGATGTGGTTGGCCACCAGGGTGGGGATGCCGATGCCGAGGTTCACGTAGTAACCGTCGCGCAATTCCTTCGCGGCGCGCTGTGCCATCGCGGTGCGCGTCGGGTTTTCCTTGCCGGTGTTGGCGCCGGCGAGGGTGCGGATCTCGATGCGCTTCTCGTACTTCTCGCCCTGCACGATGCGGTCGACGTAGATGCCCGGCACGTGGATGTTGTTCGGGTCCAGCTCGCCGACCGGCACCAGGTGCTCCACCTCGGCCACGCAGACCTTGCCGCAGGTGGCGATCATCGGGTTGAAATTGCGCGCCGTCTCGCGGAACACCAGGTTGCCCATCGCGTCGCCCTTCCACGCCTTGACGATGGACAGGTCGGCGGTGATGGATTCCTCCAGCACGTACTCCTTGCCGTTGAATACCTTGGTCTCCTTGCCCTCGGCCAGCTTGGTGCCGAACGCGGTGCGCGTGTAGAAGCCGGGGATGCCGGCGCCGCCGGCGCGCAGCTTCTCGGCCAGCGTGCCCTGCGGCGTCAGGTGCAGCTCCAGTTCGCCGGCCAGCGTCTGCCGCTCGAACTCCTTGTTCTCGCCCACGTACGAGGCGTACACGCGCTTGACCTGGTGGGTCTTGAGCAGCGGGCCCATGCCGAAATCGTCCACGCCGGCGTTGTTGCCCACGATGGTCAGGTCCCTGGTGCCAGCCTGCAGCAGGCCGCCGATCAGGTTCTCGGGGATGCCGCACAGGCCGAAACCGCCGGCGGCGATCGTCATGCCGTCGAACAACACGCCCTCAAGGGCTTTCGTCGCGCTCGGGTAAACCTTGTCCATTGCCGTGCCTTCCTCATGGAGAGTCAGCTGCCAAGGATACGACGGAATCGCGCCGGCCGGCCTTGTACCAAGGTCGCAGACAGGCAGGCAGATGGCTTGACGCGAACAATTACGCATGTAAACATAGATTCACTTACACGCGTAAACGGTGACTCATGGCGATCAGCGAAGCCGAAGCGGTGGTGATGGACGTGCTCTGGCGCGAGGCCCCGCGCACGGCCGAGGAGATCCTGGCCGAGGTCGGGCCTGCGCAGGGCTGGCAGGAGGGCACGGTGAAGTCCCTGCTCAACCGCCTGCTGAAGAAAAAGGCCGTGCAGGCCGAACGCGACGGCCGCCGCTACCTCTACACGCCGCTGCTGGCGCGCGAGCAATACGTGCAGCAGGAGAGCAAGGGCCTGCTCGATCGTCTGTTCGGCGGCCGCGTGGCGCCCTTGGTGGCGCACTTCTCCGAGCAGCGCAAGCTGTCGAAGAAGGACATCGCCGAACTGCGCAAGCTGCTGAAGGAGCTCGACGATGAGCAGCATTGATGCGCTGATGGCGGTGTGGGCCAGCCATGGCTGGTTGGCACTGCTGGCATTCACCGTCGCCGTAATGATCGTCGCCGCCCTGCGCAGGCCGTGTCGCCGCCTGTTCGGCACCGAGCGTGCGTTCCAGTTGTGGTTGTTGCCGCCATTGGCGGTGCTGGCGAGCCAGTTGCCGCATGCGGCGGGAGCCGAGCGTACGACGCTTCCCGCACTGGTCTACGCGATCACGTCGGCGGGCGCCGCATTGCCTGTCCCGGACGCCAACGGAGCGGAGTTCGACTGGCGCGGCGGCCTGGCTCCGGTGTGGTTGGCGGGCGCCGCGTTGATGGTCCTGCTGGGCCTGCTTGCCCAGTGGCGCTATCGGCAGCGCCTTTCGGGCGCCAAGCAACTGCTCGTGCCGTCCTCGCGCTGGCCAGTGTTGCTCGCGGCAAGTGCCAGTGTCGGTCCGGCGGTGGTCGGTGCGTGGCGGTGCCGCATCGTGCTCCCCGCGGATTTCGAACGGCGCTACGACCGCGTCGAGCAGGCGTTGATCCTGGCCCACGAGATGGCGCATGCGCGCCGGCGCGACGGCTGCTGGTGTCTGTTGGCGCAGTGCCTCGCTGCGGCGTTCTGGTTCCATCCGTTCTCATGGTGGGCGCTTGCCGCATTTCGCCAGGACCAGGAGCTGGCCTGCGATGCCAGCGTTCTGCGCCAGCACGGCAGGCAACGGCGCGCGTATGCGCAAGCCATGCTGAAAACCCCATCGGCGATACTTGCCTTGCCCGTGGGCTGTTCCTGGTCACCTCGCCACCCACTCACGGAGCGTATCGCCATGTTGAAATTGCCGCGTCCCGATCCTCGTCGCCGAATGTCCGGCCTGGCGACCATGCTCCTGCTGGCGCTGGCTGTGAGCGGCCTGGCCTTCGCTGCCAGCCAGCCCGGGCCGCCGGCATCGTCGTCCGACTCCGCAGGTCCCGCCCATCGCTATACGCTCAAGCTGGCACTTGGCGTGGATGGGCAGCCTGCACGCCTGCACGCAACGAGCTGCCTGAAACCGGGCGAGTACTACACGGATACCCAGACCGCCATCGGCACGCTGCCGCCATGGCATGGCCGTTACACCGTCGTGCCGGGCGAACACGGCATGCTGGAAGTGCAGGCGCATTTGAGCGGCGGTTCGTTGCCGGCCCCGGTCGATCCCAGGGTCCGCACCCATCCGGGACAGACGGCCACGATCCAGGTGGGTCAGCAGGTGGCCGGCAAGGACGGCAGGACAGTTGAAGATCACACCATCAAGATCGAGTTGACGCCCAGCGTCGGTTGTTGAGTGCCGGGCCAGGCTGGCGCCCTTGGCTATACTCCGCGACATGCGTTCGAGGAGTCTCATGTGAAGCCGCCATACCTGTTCCTTGCCCTTGCTGTCTTCGGAATCACCGCCATGAGTCACGCCGCCGTTTCGCCCGTGCTGGTCATCCACGGCGGCGCCGGCGTGGTCGTGCGTGACATGACGCCGGCGAAGGAGCAGGCCGTGCGTGCGGCGATGACCCGGGCGCTGCAGCAGGGCCATGCCCGGCTCAAGGCCGGCGACAGCGCGCTGGACGCGGTGACTGCGGCGATCACCGTGCTGGAGGACGATCCGAACTTCAACGCGGGCAAGGGCGCGGTGTTCACCCATGACGGGAGAAACGAGCTCGACGCGGCGATCATGGATGGCGACACCCTGCGTGCCGGCGCGGTGGCGGGGGTCGAACACGTGAAGAATCCGATCCTGCTGGCGCGCGCGGTGATGGAGCATTCGCCGCACGTGATGCTGTCCGGCGCCGGTGCGGAAGAGTTCGCCAAGGAGCAGGGCATCACCCTGGTCGATGCCGCGTATTTCCGCACCGATGCGCGCTGGCAGCAATTGCAGCGGGCGCTGAAGGAGGATGCGGCGAAGCAGCCGCATGCGGACGTCGAGACGGCCAAACACTTCGGCACGGTGGGTGCGGTGGCGCTGGACGCGCGCGGCCACCTGGCCGCCGGCACCTCCACCGGCGGCATGACCGACAAGCGCTGGGGCCGCATCGGCGATTCGCCGATCATCGGCGCCGGCACCTATGCCAACGAGGGCTGCGCGGTCTCCGGCACGGGCTGGGGCGAGTTCTACATCCGTGCCGTCGCGGCACATTCGATCTGCATGAAAGTGACCCAGATGCGCGTGCCGCTGAAACGCGCCGCCGCCGAGGTGATCAACCAGCAGATCCCGTCGATGGGCGGCAACGGCGGCGCCATCGCGCTGGACGCGGAGGGCCACATCGCGATCCCGTTCAACACCGACGGCATGTATCGTGGCTGGATCGGCGCCGACGGTGTGCCGCACGTGGCGATCTACGGCGACGAGGATGACGGCACCACGGAAATCCCGGAGCCGGTTCCCGCCGAGAGCGACGCCCAACCCTGACGCGCTGGGCGGACACCGTCCGCCGCTCCCGGCCGCGGTGCACGGAAGAGCCGGCGGGCAGCGCGAGTCCTACCTGATTTTGCGCATCTGCGCGGGAGTGAGTTCGCCGCTGATTCCCAGGCGACTGCCGTCGGCGCGAATCACCAGTACGCGCGGGGTCTCGCCGCCCCAGGTCGGATCGAGCAGGAAGTTGAGGCGCTCGGGCATGGCTTCGGCGTAGGCGCGATTCGGGAGGCCGTCCACTTTCATGTGCTGCAGCCGTGCCTCGATCGCCCGGCGGCGTTCGATGCTGTCGGTGGTGACGATCACCAGTTCGATGTCGCGCGGATGGGTGCGCTGCAGTTTGGCCAGCGCCTCCAGATTGGGTTCGCAATAGGCACAGTCCAGCGCCCACAGCGCGATGATCCGCTCGCCGTGCGTCGGCGGCTTCAGCAGGGCGGCGATGTCGCCGGCGGCCAGCGGTTGCAGCGTGCCGGCCATGGCCAGCACGGGGAACAACAGGGCCACGATCAGCACCAGTCGCTTCATGGCGTCACCCGGATCAGGCGAAAGCCTTGGGCCGTGTTCCATGCGACGAAGGCGTGGCCGTCCTTCTGCAACAACTGCGGCGAGCCGGCGGCGCCGGCGCTGCTCGCGATCTCGCGGGCAGCGTCGAAGTGTGCGCCGTTGTCGGTCGATCGGCGCAGCATCAGGCGATAGCCATCCGCATCGACCTGGTTCCAGGTCACCCAGACAGTGCGGCCATGCACTGCCACATCGGCGTGGCTGGCGCCGGCCCCGGCGAGCTTCAGCAACTGCTGCGGCCGCTGGCCGGGATCGAGCTGGCCGTACCAGATTGCGGGACCGTGGCCGGCCTCGTACCACACCGCGTGACGCACGCCGTCGGCGCCGACGCCCAAGCCCGGACCATGGTGCGGGCAGCCGGCGATGTGCCAGTCGCTGAAGGTCGCACGCTCGACATGGGGTGCACGGCCGTCGGTGTGCAGCACGGCAAACGCGTGGTCGCGGATGTTGTCGCCATAAATGCCGCGGAAGAACGCGGCGACCTCGCCGTCGGGCATGCGCGCCAGCGCGATGCGGCAGCATTCGCAACTGTGGTCGACCAGCTTGCGTTCCGGCACGAAGCTCTTGCCGCCATCGTCGGACCAGCTGTAGTACACCGCGGCACCTTCGTACGGCCGGCCGGCTGCCTTTGCGGCCTCGAGATCACGCTTGTCGATCCAGGCGACCACGATGCGGCCGTGGCCATCCACGGCCAGCGCATCGAAGCGATGGGTGATCTCGGCGCGGTCGTGGTGCACGGTGATCGGCGTGCTGAAGTGTTCGCCGCCGTCCACCGAACGGGCAAACCGCACGAAGCCGGTCCACGGCGCGGCGCGCGGCTGCGACCAGCTCACGTAGAGCTCGTCGTGCGGACCGAAGGCGATCTTCGGCCGGTTCTCGCCTTCGCTGTAGATGCGTTCGGCGACCGCGTTCACCGGCATCGGCGCGCTCAGCGTGCGACCGTCGTCGTCGGAGTGGCGCAGCCGCACGTGGCCATCGGCCGCGTCCACGACGTACAGGCCGCCATGGCTGTCGAACGCCGCGCTGGCGCCCAGCGCGGGGCTTTTCGGCATCTCCATGTGCATGCCGTCGTGGGCGAAGGCGACGGGCGAGAGCAGGCAGAGCAGGGCGATCAGCAGGTGGCGCATGGAGTGTTCCTCGGGTTTTCGGCCTTGCTTCCCCTGCCCGCAAGGGGAGGTCGGTAGGGGATGTCACAACTCCCAGCGCAGCTCGCCGAACCAGGTACGACCGGCGTAGGGATGGTAGACCCAGTAATGTGTATTGCCGATGTTGTCCACGCCCAGCGCGGCAGTCCAGGCCGGCGCGAACTTCCAGCGCAGCTTTGCGTCGGCGACGGTGAAACGGCTCACCGCGCCGTAGCTGTCGACATGGTCGCTGTTGTCCAGGCTGCCGTACTGGCGGCCGGAGTGGCGGATGCCCAGCGAGGCGTCCCACTGTGGTGCGAAGCGGTAATCCGCGAACACGCTGGCGCGCAGCTTCGGGATGCGCGGGAATACCTTGCCCTCGGCCAGCGGGTACTGGCGATCGCGCAGCGTGCGGGCATCGTTGAAGGCGAGGCTGGCGGACAGGTCGAGCCCGTCGAGCCAGACGTCGTGGAAGTCGAACGCGCCTTCTATGCCGCGTCCGCGCATGCGGTCGATGTTCTGCACGCTGGTCACGCTGGGGCTGACGGTGATGTCGGTCTGCGTGTACAGCGAATCGGCGATCAGGTCCTGGTACAGCGAGACGCGCCAGTGGCCGTTGCCCGTGTGGCGGGTCAGGGTGAGGTCGGTGGAGCGGTCGACTTCCGGCGCGAGCGCGGGATTGTTGTTGACGATGGCGCCGGCCGAGATGCTGCCCTGGAACAGTTCGGACACGGTGGGGTAGCGCACCGCCTTGCCCCAGGCCAGTCGCAGCTCCCAGTCCTGTGCGAAGTCCCAGGTCAGCGCAGCCTTGGGCGAGAAATCGGTGCGCTTGCGGTCGGCGTAGCGCAGCGTGTCGACGGCGTTGGCGAGCACGCCGCGGTAGGCGCGCCATTGCTCCAGGCGACCGCCGAGGGTCAGCGTCCAGGTGTCGGTGAAGCTCCACACGTCCTGCAGGTAGGCGGCGCGGGTCTGGGTGCGGCCGGCGTAGACGCTGCGCAATGCTCCGTCGGCGCCGCTGCGCCAGTCGCTGGCATCGCGCACGCGCGTCGTCAGCACGTAGCGGTCGCCGTGCACGCCGGCGTACAACAGGTGGCGCTCGCCGAGCGGGCCGGAGCTGCGCAGGTCGAACGTGTCCCAGCCCGAACCATCCTTGCTCGCCACGGTGCCGGGGCCGCCGCGTGGCGTGCCGGGCTCGGCCAGGCTGGCGCTGTGCAGTCGCGAATGCCGGAAATCGTAGTGGCTGGCGACGGCGGTCCAGCGCCAGTCGTTGTCCAGCGTGCCGTTCAGTTCGAGCCCGTACAGCAGGTGGGTGTCGCGCGCATTCGACGGCGCCAGGCCGCTGGCGGGCAAGGTCCAGGTTTTGCCGGCCGCGTCGATCACGCCGCCGCTGACCAGGGTGCCGTCGGCATCGCGGATCAGGCTGCGGGTGCGATCCTCGGCGCGGTTGTGCCACCAGCCCACGGTGGCCAGCGCCGCGACATGCTCGCCGAGGTCGAAGCCGAGCTTCAGCTTGGCCTGGTCCTGCACGGTGTGCTCGATGCTGTTGGCGCCGTAGACCAGCCGCGGCGAACCGTTCGGGTTGCGGTCGGCGGTGGCACCGGTCACCGGCACCGCGAGCGCCGGATCGCCGCCGGCCCGGGCGGTGGCGTACTGCATCGGTTGGCCGTGGTTGTCGAGGCGGCTGTATTCCAGCAGCCAGCTGAAACGCCCGCGCTTGTCGCCCAGGGTGAACGCGGCCTGGTGGCCGTCGTAGTGGCCTCCGGCGCCGTAATCGTCGGCATAGTCCTGGCTGAAGAACCTCGCGTCGACGCTGGCGGTGAACTGCTGCGGCAGCACGGTGTGGATCAGCACCGTGCTGCCCAGCGAGTTGCCCGGATACAGCGCGGAATACGGTCCGTACAGAATGTCGACCGCGCCGATCTCGCCGGGCGCGACCATGCCCCAGCGCGGTGCGCCATCCCAGCCGTTGGTCATCAGGTTGGAGAGCAGCAGCCCGTCGGCATAGACCAGGCTGCGCGCGCTCTGCAGGGTGCCGGCGTTGCGGCCGCTGATGACGGCGTTCGGATCGCCGATGTAGCGCTTGCGCACCTGCATGTTCGGCACGTACTTCAGTGCATCGGCGCTGTCGGTGCTGTTCTGCCGCTGCAGTTGCAGGCGCGTCACGCGCACCTGCACGGCAGGCGTCTCGGTGACCATGGTGTCGCTGGCGTGTACCGAGACCGGCGACAGCGTCACCGGGTGGGTGGGATCGGAGGCCAGCGCGGGGCTGGCACACAACACGAGCGCAAGTGCGCAAAAGCCGGAGGGGAGGCGTTTCAAAGTGAAACTCTGGATGGGGGTCCAAGGTTCAATCATAGTCCGCTGCACGCGGTGCGACAGACGGCAACTTGTCGCAGCATGGAGCGTGCATGGGATGCGCGCGGCACCAAAAGGTGCCGGCGCCGAACCTCACTCCTCGCCGGGGCGCTCGCGCACCGGGTGCTTGCCGAGCTTGCGCTGCAGCGTGCGGCGGTGCATGCCGAGCCGGCGCGCGGTCTCGGAAATGTTGCCGTCGCATTCGGTGAGCACGCGCTGGATGTGCTCCCACTCGAGCCGGCGCAGGGCCAGCGGCTGTTCGGGGGCGTCCGGCGGCTCGTTGTCTTCGGGCGCGGCGGCATCGCCGTCGAGCAGGGCGCGCACCACCGCGTCGGCGTCCACCGGCTTGGCGAGGTAGTCGTGCGCACCTCGCTTGATCGCCTCCACCGCGGTGGCGATCGAGGCATAGCCGGTCAGCAGCAGCACGCGCAGGTCCGGCACCAGGGTATGCAGCTCGGGGATCAGTCGCAGGCCGTTCTCCTCGCCGAGTTTCAGGTCCAGCACGCAGTAGCGCGGGCGATGGCGGCGGGTCAGCGCGCGTGCCTCGTCGAAATTGCTGGCGGTGATGACCTCGAAGCCGCGCGAGCCGAGCGCGCGGGCCAGCACGCGCAGGAACGTGGCGTCGTCGTCGACCAGCAGCAAGGGGCGCACCGGATCGGCAAGGGGCGACTCGGTCATGGTTCGGTTTCCTTCACTCGG
This sequence comes from Rhodanobacter sp. UC4443_H10, assembly GCF_052978325.1. Lineage (NCBI taxonomy): Bacteria > Pseudomonadati > Pseudomonadota > Gammaproteobacteria > Lysobacterales > Rhodanobacteraceae > Rhodanobacter > Rhodanobacter sp. UC4443_H10. The sequence continues at coordinate 3,766,145 of NZ_CM129668.1, forward strand.
GCAGGCGTCCATTCTTGCCGGAAGCGGCGCCGGTTGCACGCCTGGCGCGTCAGCGCCCGGTATCGACCGGTTCGGCGATCACCGCCAGCGGCAGCCGCAGGCACATCTCGGCGCCCTGTTCGACGTTGCGCGCCACCAGTTCGCCGCTCAGGCGCTCGGCCGTGGCCTCGGCCAGCGCCAGGCCGATGCCGAGCCCGCTCTGCTTGCGCGAATAGCCTAGCCGGGTCAGTTCGTCGGCGGTGTCGAAACCCGGGCCGCGGTCGGACACGCTCAGCTCCAGCCAGCGGTCGTCGCGGGTGATGCGCAGCGACACTGCATTGGAGCCGTTGGCCGCCGAGGCGTCGGCGGCATTGTTGAGCAGGTTGATCAGCGCATGGCGCAGCCCGGCCGGCGTGCGCAGCACCAGCGCCGCCAGCGTCTCGTCGAGGCTCAGGGCAAGCTCCGCTTCGGGCCGCAACAGCTGGAAGCGCTCCAGGCAACCGTGGATGAACTTGTCCACGCGGATGCGCTCGGGGTCCTGCGACAGCTGCGCCTTGCCGAAGGCGATCATCTCGCGCAGGATCGTGCGGCAGCGATCCACCTGGTCCTCCAGCAGCGCCAGATCCTCGTCCAGCAGCGGGTTGCCGGCGTGTTCGCGGCGCAGCTCCGGCAGCAGCGTGCGCATGGTCGACAGCGGCGTGTTCAGCTCATGCGCGGCCCCGGCCGCCTGGGTGGCGATGGCCAGGATGCCCTCGCCGCGCAACGCGCGTTCGCGCACGCGCTGCACCTCTTTCTGCTGCTCGCGCAGCACCCGCGCCAGGCGGCTGATGAAGAAGCTGAGCAGCAGCGCCATGATGACGAAGTTCACGCCCATCCCCGCCACGTGCAGCGAGAACCGCCCGGGCGCGCTGCCATGCGGGGGCAACGGCAACGGAACATGCGCGTAGAGCAGGATCACGTAGGCCACGCCGGCCAGCGCCGACACCGCCAGCACCGAGCGCCCGGGCAACGCCGCCGCGGTGAGCGCGATCGGCACCAGCAGCAGGGTGATGAACGGGTTGCTGGCGCCGCCGGTGAAATACAGCAGGTAACCCAGCACCAGCGTGTCGAACGCGATGTGACAGACCGCTTCCCACTCGCGCAGCGGCCACGGTTGCGCCAGCCGCCAGGCGGCAAACACGGCGAACACCGCCAGCACGCCGATGCCCAGCAGCAGCGGCAGCAGCGGGATCTGCAGATCCATCCACCATGCGCATACCAGCACCGCGGTGCTCTGGCCGGCGATCGCGCACAGCCGCAGCCACGCCAGCGCGCGGGTCAGTGCGTGGGGTCCTACCTGTCGGATGACGATCTGCTGTGGCATGGCAGGCAATGTGTTGCGCGGTGTCGCGACCCGCCGGGTCGGCGGGTCGCCTGATCGCCGCCGGGCTTACTGCTCCGAACCGATCGTCGGCAGCGGCGCCGGGTTGTTGTGCGCGTGATGCTGTGCCGACAGCTTGCGCATCAGCGGCAGCACGGCCAGCGCGATCACGGTGCAGGCGATGCCGGCCCAGCCCAGCTTGCTGAACAGGCTGGTGTAGATCGGCATGGTCTGCAGCGGGTCGGTGATGTTCTCCGGAATGCTGGCGAAGTTGGCCACGATGCCGCCCAGGTACTGCGACACGCCCGAGGCGACGAAGTACGCGCCCATCATGAAGCCGCCCATGCGCTCGGGCACGTAGCGCGCGATCATCGCCAGGCCCAGGCCGCTGACCAGCAGCTCGCCCAGCGACGAGGCGCCGTAGCCCCACACCATCACCCACGAGCTGGTCTTGCCATCCACCGCGAAGTGCGCGGCCCAACTGTAGATGAAGAAGCCCAGCGCCACCGCGGCGAAGCCGAGCGCGAACTTGGTGGCGATGGAGATGTCCTTGCCGCTGCGCCCGGCGGCGTTGTAGAGCAGCGCCAGGATCGGGCTCAGGATGAAGATCCAGATCGGGTTGAACGACTGGAACTGCGCCGGCGCCCAGTTCCACAGGTGGACGCCGAACACGTCGAAGCTCGGGTTCACGTTGCGCAGCGCGAACAGGTTCAGCGAGGTCGACATCTGCTGGTAGAAGATGAAGAAGAACACCGTCTGCACGGTGAGCACCAGCGCGGCGATCAGGCCGGCGCGCTCGGAGCGCTCGCTGGTGCCGATCAGCCAGGCGAAGATGCCCAGCACCACCGCGGCGGCCACATAGACGAAGATGCGCGCCACTTCTTCATGGGCCAGCACGTAGGCCGAGGCGAACACGGTCAGCACGCCGACGCCCAGCACGGCCAGCAGCTTGCCCACGTGCATCGGCTGTTCGTCCGGCGCCGAACCGACGTGGTTCAGCGTGTGGCGCATCACCAGGTAGTTGGCCAGGCCCACCAGCAGGCCGAACGAGCACACCGCAAACGCGGCATGCCAGCCCAGCTCGTTGCCGTAGTGCAGGTTCACGTAATCCTTGATCCACGGCGTGAGCAGCATCGAGAACGTCGAGCCGATGTTCACCGCCATGTAGTAGATGGTGAACGCGCTGTCGATCTTGGAGTCGTCGCCCTCGTAGATCTTGCGCACCAGGTTGCCGGCGTTCGGCTTGAACAGGCCGTTGCCGACCACGATCACGCCCAGCGAGCAATACAGGAACCAGACGCTTTCGGTCGGTACGGCCATCAGCCCGTAGCCGACCGCCAGGATGGTCGCGCCCAGCAGCATGGTGCGCCGCGTGCCGAGGATCTTGTCGCCCACCCAGCCGCCGATCGCCGGTGCCACGTAGATCAGCGCCGCCGCGGCGCTCCACACCAGGTTGGCCTGCTCATCGGGGAAGCCCAGGCGCTGGACCATGTAGTAGACGATGAGCGCCTGCATACCGTAGTAGCCGAAGCGCTCCCACATTTCGATCAGGAAGACGGTGCTGAAGGACTTCGTCTGCGAGACGGCTGGGTTCTGGGTGGCCATGTTTTCCCCGGGCATTGGTTCAAATCCTGGTGGCGTGCGCGCACGCACCGGTGCCGCTGGACCCTGAACGGATCACAACCGGGCAAGGGTAGCGCATCCCCCCAAAGGTCATAGCTGCACCGCCGCATGACAATTCGTGCGCTGCGTGCTTGCGCTGTGTGCGCCCGATGGGGCGGAGGAACGGCTGTGGCATCATGGCGTGCCCGCGTTCCGCGGCGCGACAGGAGCCCGTTCGCCATGCCCCAGGCAAGCTTTCCCCGGACCGCGCGCGTCCGCGTTTCCTCCCGCACCGGCGCCGCGTCGCCGGTGTCGGCCTGAAGCGGAGGCGCAGCATGCCGGCCGAGGGTTTTCGGGGTCCGCGCCAGGTCTGGAACGCGTTTCGCTGGTCGATGAAGGGGCTGCGCGCCGCCTGGCGCCACGAGGCGTCGTTTCGGCTGGAGGCGATGCTGGCGGTGGTGCTGATTCCGCTCGGCCTGTGGCTGGGCGAGGGTGGCGTGGAAAAGCTCCTGCTTGTCCTCGCGCCGCTGCTGGTGCTGTCGGCGGAGCTGCTCAATTCGGCGATCGAGGCAGTGGTGGACAAGGTCAGCCCCGATTTCAACGAGCTGGCCGGCCGCGCCAAGGACATGGGTTCGGCGGCCGTGTTCGTGCTGCTGGTGCTGGTGGCGTTGAGCTGGGGCCTGATCCTGCTGCCGCGCTGGTTTTAGCTCCCGGTCGTGCTCATTGCGCCGGGACAGGCCGGATGCTGCAATGCAGATCCGTCCGCTCAGGAGCGATGCCATGAAAATCTTGCGTACCTTGATGATTCTGCTGCTGGTCGGCTTGATGTCCGGCTGCGGCTACAACGCCATGCAGCGTCAGGACGAGGCGGTCAAGGCAGCCTGGTCCGAAGTGCTGAACCAGTACCAGCGCCGCGCCGACCTGGTGCCGAACCTGGTCAACACGGTCAAGGGCTATGCCCAGCACGAGGAGAAGGTGTTCGTGGAGGTGACCAACGCGCGCGCCAAGGTGGGCAGCCTGCAGGTCAACGCCGACACCATCAACGATCCGCAGAAGCTGCAGCAGTTCCAGGCCGCACAAGGCGAGCTGGGCAGCGCGTTGTCGCGGCTGATGGTGGTCAGCGAAAACTATCCGCAGCTGAAGGCCGACGGCCTGTTCCAGAACCTGCAGGCGCAGCTGGAAGGCACCGAGAACCGCGTCACCGTGGCGCGCAACCGCTACGTGCAGGCGGTGCAGCAGTACAACGCGATGATCCGCACCTTCCCCAACAACATGACCGCCAAGATGTTCGGCTACAAGGTCAAGCCGAACTTCAGCGTGGACAACGAGAAGGCCATCTCCACCGCGCCCAGGGTGGATTTCGGCACCAGTGCGCCAGCGCCCGCGACCTCGGCGCACTGAAGTGATCCGCCGCCTGCTGCCGCTGCTGGCGTTGCTGCTGTGCCTGCCGGCGGCGCTGCAGGCGGCGGCGGTGCCGCAACTGGCGCGGCACGTCACCGATCTCACCGGCACGCTCAACGCGGCCCAGGTCGACCAGCTCGACGCGCAACTGGTGGCGCTGGAAAAGGCCAAGGGTGCGCAACTGGTGGTGCTGATGGTGGGCAGCACCGGCGAGCAGCCGATCGAGGAGTACTCGCTGGCGGTCGCCGAAGCCAACAGGATCGGCCGCAAGGGCACCGATGACGGCGTCCTGCTGCTCGTCGCCAAGAACGACCGGCGCGTGCGCATCGAGGTCGGTTATGGCCTGGAGGGCGCGATCCCCGACGCCGCCAACGCGCGCATCATCCGCGAGTACATCGCGCCGAAGTTCCGCACGGGCGACTATTTCGGCGGCATCCACGACGCCGTCGGCGCGCTGACCCAGCTGATCGACGGCGAGCCATTGCCGCCACCGGTGGAAGGGGCGCCGCGCGAGGATCGCGGCCTCGGGCTGCAAGGCATGTTGATGATTGCGTTGTTCGCCGCGATCTTCCTGCACGGCGTGCTGGGCCGGGCGCATGCGCTGGTACGGGTGCCGCTGGGCGGCGCGCTGATTGGCGGCCTGTTGTGGCTGCTGGTTTCCGTCGGCGCCGGCGTGCTCGGCGCGGTGGTTGGCGGCATCGTGATGCTGCTGCCTTCCGGCGGCGGGCGCTCGATCGGCGGTGGCGGCTGGGGCGGTTTCGGTGGCTTCGGCGGCGGCGGCTTCGGCGGCGGAGGTTTCGGCGGCGGCGGTTTCAGCGGAGGCGGCGGCAGCTTCGGCGGCGGCGGTGCCTCGGGGAGCTGGTGACATGATGCGCATGCGACGAGTGCTGGCAAACACGTTCGAGGGCTGGTTCCAGCTGCGGCGGCGTTTTCCCGCCAGCTTGCTGGACGAGATCACGGCTGCCATCGCTGCCGGCGAACGTGGCCACCACGGCGAAGTGCGCGTGGCCATCGAATCGCGACTCCACCCGCTGGCCGTACTGGGCGGACTTGACGCAGCCATCCGCGCGCGCCAGCTGTTCAGCCAGCTGCGCGTGTGGGACACCGAGCACAACAGCGGCGTGCTGCTGTACGTGCTGCTGGCCGAGCATCGCATCGAGATCGTTGTCGACCGCGGCATTGCCGCACGCGTGTCGCCGGCGGCATGGGCCGGCATCTGCACCACCATGCGCAACCACTACGCAAACGGCGAATGGCGCGAAGGCAGCCTGGGCGGCATCGCCGCCACCCACGCCCTGCTGCTGCAGCACTTTCCCGCCCACGACAAGGCCAATCCCGACGAGCTGCCGGATCGGCCGGTGTTGCTGTGAACGCGCGCGGGCGTGTCTCGGGGCCAGACCGGCACTCGTAGGAGCCCGCTCGCGGGCGATGCTTTTGCAGATCCCTGGTCCGAGACAAGAGCATCGCCCGCGAGCGGGCTCCTGCGTGCCTGCGCCCGCGGCATCTTTCCGAATCCTTGCGTGACGCTACACTTGGCCTTTGCCCGATCGGCCCCTTCCGCATGTCGCAGCCTTTTGTCGCCCAATTCGATCCGGTCGCCTTCCATGTCGGTCCGGTGCAGGTGCACTGGTACGGCCTGATGTATCTGCTGGGCTTCCTCTTCGTCGCCGTGCTGGGCGAATACCGGCGCCGCCGCGGACGCCTGCCGGTGAGCCGCGACGCGCTGGGCGACTTGCTGTTCTACGGCATGCTGGGCGTCATCGTGGGCGGGCGCATCTGGTACATGCTGTTCTATTACGAGGGCGGTATCGGCTGGATCTGGCGCGAGCCGCTGGTGCTTTTCAAGGTGTGGGATGGTGGCATGAGCTTCCACGGCGGTCTGCTCGGCGTGCTCGCCGCAGGCTGGTGGTGGTCGCGGCGCAACGCGCTGCACTTCTTCGACACGGTGGATTTCGTGGCTCCGCTGGTGCCGCTCGGACTGGGCCTGGGACGGCTCGGCAATTTCATCAACGGCGAACTGTGGGGCAAACCCGCGCACCATGCATGGGCGATGATTTTTCCCGGCGCACAGGCCGAGGACATCGCCTGGGCCACGGCGCACCCGGCCTGGCTGCCGCAGCTGCAGCAGTTCGGCGGGCTGACCCGACATCCCTCGCAGCTCTACGAACTGTGCCTGGAAGGCGTGGTGATGTTCGTGGTGCTGTGGCTGGTGTCGCTGAAACCGCGTCCGCGTTATCTGGTGTCGGGTTTGTTCGCGCTGCTGTATGGCGTGTTCCGCTTCGCGGTGGAGTTCGTGCGCGTGCCCGACGCGCAACTGGGCTATCTGTTCGGCACCGACTGGGTGACGATGGGACAGATGCAGTCGCTGCCGCTGATCGCGGTCGGGCTGGTGCTGATCGCCATGTCCCGCCGCGCACCCACGTTGCCGCTGGCCAATCCCTCGTAGGGCGGGCACCGCCCGCCGCTTCTTGACGCGCATGCGGCGGGCATTGCCCGCTAGCTGTTCCCCGGCACGACAATGATGGGCATTGTCCTCCCCGCGAGCGACGTCAGAAGTTGCGGTCGCCGCCCAGGATGTCGCCCAGGCCGCCGAGGATCGAGCCCTCGCCGCGACGTTGCCCGCCGCCCTGCGGCGCGGCTGCCAGCATGCGACCGGCCAGTCGCGAGAACGGCAGTGATTGCAGCCACACCGTGCCCGGGCCGGTCAGCGTGGCCAGGAACACGCCCTCGCCGCCGAACAGCATGCTCTTGATGCCGCCGACCGCTTTCACGTCCATGTCCACGGTGTCGTGGAAAGCCACCACGCAGCCGGTGTCCACGTCCAGCCGTTCGCCGGCGGCCAGCTCGCGTTTGATCATGGTGCCGCCGGCATGCACGAATACCCAGCCGTCGCCTTCGAGCTTCTGCATGATGAAGCCTTCGCCGCCGAACAGGCCGGTGAGGATCTTGCGCTGGAAGAAGATGCCCAGTTGCACGCCGCGCGCGCCGGCCAGGAACGCGTCCTTCTGGCAGATCAGCCGGCCGCCGTGGTCGGAGAGTTTCATCGCCAGCACGGTGCCGGGGTAGGGCGCGGCGAAGGCGACCCTGGCCTTGCCCTGGCCGCGGTGGGTGAACACCGTGGTGAACAGGCTCTCGCCGGTGATCACGCGCTTGCCGGCGGAGAGCAGCTTGTCCATCAGGCCGCCGCCGCTCTGGCCGCCGCTGGAGCCGTCGCCGAACACGGTATCCATCTGCACGCCGGCCTCCTTGTACATCAGCGCGCCGGCCTCGGCGATCGCGCTTTCGCCCGGATCGAGTTCGATCTCGACGAACTGCATGTCCGTGCCCACGATCGTGTAGTCGATCTCGTCGGCGCGTCCGCTGCCCAGCGTCGCCGGCACCGGCGGCGGACCCATCGCCGCGCCCAGTTCGGCCACGCTGCGGATCGCCTTCCACTCGGTGAAACCTTCGCGCCAGCAATAGCCGTCCGGCTGGCGCCGGGCCTGAGCCATCGCGGCGGCGTCATCCAGCGGGCCGACGCGTTCGGTATTCTTGCCGTAGCTGAAAAACCACGCTGCCATGACCGTCTCCGTGCGGAAAAGCCAGAGTCTAGCCGTGGCCCCTGCAGGAGTGCACCTTGTGCGCGATGCTCTTGTGCCGTGCCTCGAAGAGCATCGCGCACAGGGTGCGCTCCTACCTATACTTGGCCGATGCATCCATACCTCGACCTGCTCCGCCACGTCCTCGACCACGGCACCCCCAAGGCCGACCGCACCGGCACCGGCACGCGCAGCGTGTTCGGCTGGCAGATGCGGTTCGACCTTGCGCAGGGTTTTCCGCTGGTCACCACCAAGAAGCTGCACATCAAGTCGATCGTGCACGAGCTGATCTGGTTCCTGCGTGGCGACACCAACATCGCCTACCTCAAGGAACACGGTGTGCGCATCTGGGACGAGTGGGCCGACGCCAACGGCGATCTCGGACCGGTCTATGGTCAGCAGTGGCGCGCGTGGCTGACGATCGACGGCGGCACGATCGACCAGATTTCCTGGGTGGTGGACGAAATCAGGCGCAACCCCGATTCGCGGCGGTTGATCGTCAGTGCCTGGAACGTCGGCGAGTTGCCGAAGATGGCGCTGATGCCGTGCCACACGCTGTTCCAGTTCTACGTGGCCCCTCCGACGGGCCCGGGACAGGCCGCCAGGCTCAGCTGCCAGCTCTACCAGCGTTCGGGCGACATCTTTCTCGGCGTGCCGTTCAACATCGCGAGTTACGCGTTGCTCACGCACATGATTGCGCAGGTCTGCGGCCTGGCCGTGGGCGATTTCGTGCATACCCTGGGTGACGCCCATTTGTACGACAACCATGTCGAGCAGGCACGCTTGCAGCTGAGTCGCGAGCCGCTGCCGCTGCCGCGGCTGGTGCTCAATCCCGAGGTGCGCTCGGTGTTCGATTTCCGTTACGAGGACATCGCGATCGAAGGCTACCAATCGCACCCGGCGATCAAGGCCGCGGTGGCGGTCTGATCCCGTGCGCGGCGCGGCCTGCTAAGATTCCAGACATCCCGCGGCGCCCGAGTGGCCGCCTTTTCGATGATCACGATTGCAAGGATTTCCCATGGCCATCTCGCTCATTGCCGCACTCGATGAAAACTTCGCGATCGGCCGCAAGGGCCAACTGCCATGGCACCTGCCGGACGATCTGCGCTGGTTCAAGCAGCTGACCGTCGGCAAGAATGTGCTGATGGGCTACAACACCGCCGTCTCGATCGGCCGCGCGCTGCCGGACCGGGTCAACATGGTCCTCACCCGCCGCCATGAGGCGCCGTTTCCCGGCCAGATCACCGTGCGCTCGATCGAGGAGGCGCAGGCGCGTTGCAGCAACACCGGCCTGATGGTGATCGGCGGCGGCATGGTGTTCGCCGAGGCCTTGCCCAACGCGCGGCGGATGTACCTGACCTGGGTCAGCGCAGCCATCGACGGTGCCGACACGTTCTTCCCCGGCGTGCACTTCAGCGATTGGACTGAAGTCTTGCGCGTGCATCACAAGGCCGATGCCGAGCACGCCTACGACTTCGACATGGTCGAGTACCTGCGCAACGCGTGATGCCCGCAACGGTCATGCACGTGATGGCTGGCGTCCTGCTGGACGGCAATGGTTGCGTGCTGCTGGCGCAGCGCCCGGCAGGCAAGCATCTGGCGGGATTCTGGGAGTTCCCCGGCGGCAAGCTCGAAGCCGGCGAGACACCGCTGGCGGCACTGGCGCGTGAACTGCTGGAGGAGCTGGGCATCCAAGTGCGCGACGCCGAGCCCTTGGTCTGCTTGCCGTGGCGATACGAGGATCGGGAGCTGCTGCTCGATGCCTGGCGCGTCTCGTCGTGGCGCGGGGAACCCCGTTCGCTCGAAGCGCAGCCGTTGCAGTGGATGCTGCCGGCAAGCGTCGACCCGATGATCCTCGCTCCCGCGGACCGGGTGATTCTGGCGGAGCTGACGGCGCCGTTGTAGGAGCGCACAGGGTACGCTCCTACAGTGCCAGTGCCAGGTACCGCTGGTGCAGTTCGGCCACGGGCTGATCCAGCGCGCTTTCGTCGCCGCTGTTGTCGATCACGTCGTCCGCGAGGGCGAGGCGCTCGGCGCGAGTGGCTTGCTGCTCGATCATGCGCCGTGCCAGGGCCTCGTCGACACCGTCGCGGGCGATCAGGCGGGCCAGTTGCACGGACTCGGGGACGTCGACCACCAGTACGCGGTCGACCCAGCGGTACTGCGCGATGTTCTCCGCCAGCAGCGGGATCGCCAGCAGGCAATACGGCGCGCTCCCGGTCTGCGCGCGTTCGCGCAACCAGGCACGCACGCGCGGGTGGATGATGGCTTCCAGCCTGCGCCGCGCGGCGGGATCGGCGAAGACGCGCCGGCGCATCGAGGGACGATCCAGCTCGCCGCGGTCGCCCAGCACGTCCGCCCCGAATGTGGCAACCACCTCGGCAAGGCCTTCGCTGCCGGGTGCGATCACCTCGCGGGCAGCCACGTCGGCGTCATGCACCGGCACGCCGAGCGCCTCGAAGCGCCGCGTCACCGCGCTCTTGCCGGCGGCCACGCCGCCGGTCAACGCCACCACGAGGCGCGGCCCGCCGCTCATCGCAGGCCGGTGAAGTGCATGTAGCCCTGCAGCAACTGGGGACCGGCCATGAACCACACCCAGCCGGCGGCGGCCAGGAACGGTCCGAACGGCATCGGGATCTCGCGCCCGTGCCTGCGCAACGCGATCAGGCTGCCGCCCACCAGGGCGCCGATCAGCGACGACAGCAGGATCACCGGCAGCAGGGCCACCGGCCCCATCCACGCGCCCAGCGCCGCCAGCAACTTGAAGTCGCCGTGGCCCATGCCTTCCTTGCCGGTGAGCAGCTTGAACGCCCAGTAGACACTCCACAGGCTCAGGTAGCCGATCGCCGCACCGATGATCGCCGAAGGCGCGCTGGCGAACAGCGGGATCAGCGACAGCACCATGCCCAGCCACAGCAGCGGCAGGGTCAACTGGTCCGGCAGCAACTGCGTGCGGAAGTCGATGCCGGCCGCGGCGATCAGCACCCAGGTGAACACCAATCCTGCCAGCGCGGTCCAGGACGGTCCGAATTTCCAGACCACCAGCGCGCTCAGCACGCCGCTGAACAGTTCCACCAGCGGATACTGGATCGAGATCTTCGCCTTGCAATAGCGGCAGCGTCCGCGCAGCAGCAGCCAGCCGAACAGCGGAATGTTGTCGGCCGCCGACAACGGATGCTTGCAATGCGGGCAGTGCGAAGGCTCGCGCACGATACCCGGCGGCAGCGGCGCGTCATCCGCCGGCAACTCCAGCACCTCGCGCGCCTCCCGGCGCCAGCTTGCAGTCATGCGCTCGGGCAGGCGCAGGATCACCACGTTGAGGAAACTGCCCACCAGCAGGCCGAGCACGGCGGCGAGGGCGATCCAGACGGCGAGGGGTAGTTCGGGCATGCGTCGGCCTTGTGCGTTCATGGTCCCCGGGCGGGGCAGGGTTCAAGGGTACGGTGCCGGGGCGCCGCCCACAAACGAAAGCGGCGGGCAGTGCCCGCCCTACGAGATATCACGCCGTAGGGCGGGCACTGCCCGCCGCTTTTTGTTTCGAGCGCTCTAGAACGTGCCGGCCAGCTTGAAGATCGGCAGGTACAGCGCGATCACGATGCCGCCGACCAGGGTGCCCAGCACCACCATGATGAGGGGTTCGAGCAGGGTGGAGAGGGTGTCCACCGCGTTGCTGACCTCTTCCTCGTAGAACTCGGCGACCTTGAACAGCATGCTGTCCAGCGAGCCGGACTCCTCGCCTATGCCGGTCATCTGTACCACCATGTTGGGGAACAGGCCGGTCTGTTTCATGGCCAGCTGCAACTGGTGGCCGACCGAGATGTCGTCGCGCATCTGTCGCACGGCGTCGCCGTAGACGATGCTGCCGGTGGCACCGGCCACGGCATCCAGGGCTTCCACCAGCGGCACGCCGGCGCGGAAGGTGACGCCCAGCGTGCGGGCGAAGCGGGCGATCGCGGAGTTGCGCACGATGTCGCCCATCACGGGCATTTTCAGCGCGAGGCGATCCAGGAAGTGGGCGAACTTCGGCGAGCGCTTCTTGCCGATGACGATGGCGGCGATGCTGCCGACGATGATGCCCACCACGATGTACCAGTAGCCCTGCATGAACTCCGAGGCGTCGACCAGGAACTGGGTCGGCGCGGGCAACTGCGCACCCGCGTCCTGGAAGGTCTTGGCGAACACCGGCACCACGAACAGCAGCATGATCAGGATGACGATGAACACCACCGCCAGCACCATCATCGGGTAGAACAGCGCCTTCTTGATCTTCTTCTTGATCGCCTCGGTGCGTTCCTTGTAGGTGGCCACCGTGTCCAGCACGGTGTCCAGCACGCCCGAGGTTTCGCCGGCATGCACCAGGTTGCAGTACAGCTCGTCGAACTGCACCGGGTAGCGGCCCAGCGCCTCGTGCAGCGAGGCGCCGCCCTCGATGTTCTGCTTGACGTCGAGCAGCACGTTCTTGAAGCGGACGTTCTTCTGGCCGTCGGCGATGATGTCGAAGGACTGCACCATCGGCACGCCGGAAGCCATCATGGTGGCGATCTGGCGGCTGAAGATCGCCACGTCGCCCGGCTTGATCGTGCTGCCGGAGGCGCCGAACAGCGGCTTGGCCCGTTCGCGCACGGTTTGCGGGTTCATGCCCTGGCGGCGCAACTCGGCCTTGACCAGCGAGGCGTTCTTGGCGGGCATGTCGCCCTTCATGCGCTTGCCGCGCTTGTCCAGCGCCACCCATTCGTAAGTGGTCAGTTGACTGACCTCGGCCCGCTGGGCGCCGAGCGCACGCGTCTTGTCTGCCCTTGCTTTTGCGGTTGCGGTAGCCGTGGCCATGCGCATCTTCCCCCGATGGTTCGATCTCGAAGCCGGCGCGCGGGCCGGCTGGCAAGTCATTTTCTACAGCTTAGGTCATTTTCGGCGCTGCAAACCGTGGCGCCTTGCGCAAGTTCCGCAGCGCTGCAGCCCCGCCGGGCGTCATTCCTTGGTCACCCGGTCGATCTCGGTGAGACTGGTCAGCCCCTGCTTCACCTTGAGCAGGGCCGAGGCGCGCAGGTCGTTGACCCCGGCGGCCTTGGCCACTTCGGCGATCTGCATCGCATTGCCGCCCTGCAGGATGATCTTCTGGATATCCTCCAGCATCGGCATCACCTGGTAGATGCCCACGCGGCCCTTGTAGCCCTCGTTGCAGCCCTCGCAACCCACGGCCTGGTAGATGGTCAGGCCGGCGTCGATGTCGGCCTGGCTGAAGCCGGCATCCAGCAGCACCTTCGGCGGCAGCTCGATCGGCTTCTTGCATTCGTGCAGGCGCCGGGCCAGGCGCTGGGCGATGATCAGGGTCACCGACGAGGTGATGTTGTAGGGCGCGATGCCCATGTTCATCAGGCGCGCGATCGTCTGCGCCGCGTCGTTGGTGTGCAGGGTGGACAGCACCATGTGGCCGGTCTGCGCGGCCTTGATCGCGATCTCGGCGGTTTCCAGGTCACGGATTTCGCCGACCATGATCACGTCCGGGTCCTGGCGAAGGAACGAACGCAATGCGCTGGCGAAGGTCATGCCGCGCTTGGCGTTCTGCTGCACCTGGTTGATGCCCTCGACGCGGATTTCGACCGGGTCCTCCACCGTGGAGATGTTGCGCTCGGCGGTGTTGAGCATGTTCAGGCCGGTGTACAGCGACACCGTCTTGCCCGAGCCGGTGGGGCCGGTGACCAGCACCATGCCGTAAGGCTTGTGGATCGCATCGACGTAGAGCTTCTGCTGCTCCGGCTCGTAGCCCAGTTTCTCGATGCCGATCCTGGCCGCCGAACCGTCGAGGATACGCAGCACGATCTTCTCGCCGAACAGCGTCGGCAGCGAGCTGACGCGAAAGTCGATCGCGCGGGTCTTGGAGAGGTTGAGCTTGATGCGGCCGTCCTGCGGCACGCGCTTCTCGGCGATGTCCAGCTGCGCCATCACCTTCAGGCGCGAGGAGATCCGATTGGCCATCTTCATCGGCGGGCTGGCCACGGCCTTCAACATGCCGTCCATGCGCAGGCGCACCCGGTACTGGGTTTCGAACGGTTCGAAATGGATGTCCGAGGCGCCGCGGCGAATCGCGTCGACCAGGATCTTGTTGACGAACTTCACCACCGGGGCGTCGTCCGTGGCATTGGCGTCGATGCCGGTGGATTCGGCCTCGTCGCTGCCCACCTCCAGATCCAGCTCGTCGAACTCGCCGGTATCCATGTCCGGCATGTTGTCGCGCATGGAGTTCAGCAGGTTCTCGATCGTCCGCTGCAGCGAACTGCGCTCGACCAGGATCGGCTCGACCAGGCAATTGGAATGGAACTTGATCTCGTCCAGCGCGTGCGACTGGGTCGGGTCGGCGATGCCAACGAACAGGCGCTTGCCGCGCCGGAACAGCGGCAGCGCCTGATGCTTGGTCATCAGCGCCTCGCTGATCAGGTCCAGCGGCATCGTGGTCGGGTTGAGGGAGGTCACGTCCATCATCGGCATGCCGAACTCGAGCGACAGCACCCGCGTCAGCTGCGCGTTCTCGACCAGGTTGTGATCCAGCAGCCACGCGCCCAGCGACACCTTGCGTTGCGTGCTGTCGACCATCGCCTTGCGAACGTCATCCTCGGGCAGCAGCCCTTCGGACACCAGGCGGCGCGCCATGCCGGTCAGGCCTGCGAGCGACGGTTGCGGTTGCGATGACATAACTTACGTGACCCTTTCCCCGTATGTGGTTGAATCTACCGCAGTCTGGCGCTCAGGTCATCCTTTGCCTGCAGCCGGAGTCCCGGTAGGGTGATGCGGCGCACAAGCTGGATAGTCCGATCGCCGCCGGGGCGCAAAGGCGGCTTTGGTCCAAGCGTAAGCACGGATCGCGCCAGGCTGTCGTGTGGGCATTTGCAGGTTGGCTCCCGGTTCCTTACAGTACGGTAAGGAAAAAGGAGGCAGCCATGTCGACGTCCACCATCACCAGCAAGGGCCAGATCACCATCCCTGCAGCCGTGCGAGAGGCGATGCAGGTGCGTACGGGCGATCGAATCGAGTTTGTGGAGATTGAGCCGGGTCGGTACGAATTTGTTGCCGCAACGCGGCCGATACGGGCGCTCAAGGGCATGTTCGGCAAGCCACGAAAGAGCATGACAATCGAGCAGATGAACGCGGCGATCGCGGCGGCTGCGGCAGGCAAATGATCGGCCTCGATACCAACGTGCTGGTTCGCTACATCATGCAAGATGACGCTGCGCAGGCGAGCAAGGCTTCCGTCTTGCTCGAAAGCCTGACTGTCGATGCGCCGGGCTGGATAGCACTGATATCCATTGTCGAGCTGGGTTGGGTACTGGGCGCAGCCTATGGATTGCAGCGCGCCCAAATGCTTGCGGCGATCGAATCCATACTGACGATCAAGGAGTTGCGGGTGGAGCGCGCCAGTCTGGTCTGGAAAGCGCTGCGTACCTGCCGTGCAACCAAGGCGGATTTGGCCGACTGCCTGATCGCCAGCTCCGCCGCCTCGGCTGGCTGCGAACGCACCATGACCTTTGACCGCGCTGCAGCCAGGTTCGTGGGCATGAGCTTGATTGCCTGACTTCGCACTCGTCGGCAGTCCTCGGCCAACCTTCACGCTATGATCCCCCTTTACCGGGGAGCCCGATCTTGAACCAGCTCAGCATCATTCTGCCTGCCAAGAACGAGGCGCCCGCGCTCGCGGTCTTGCTGCCGCAACTGCGCGCGGCGCATCCGGCGGCCGAGATCATCGTGGTCGACGACGGCTCCACCGACGACACCCGCAGCATCTGCGAAAACAACGGCGTGCAGTGCCTGTCTTCGCCGTACTCGATGGGCAATGGCGCGGCGATCAAGCGTGGCACCCGCGCCGCCACCGGCGACATCCTGGTGTTCATGGACGGCGACGGTCAGCATGATCCGGCCGACGTCGCGCGTTTGCTCGACCAGCTCGACCGCGGCTACGACATGGTGGTGGGCGCCCGCGACTGGAGCAGCCAGGCCGGTGTCGGTCGGGGCATCGCCAACACCGTGTACAACTGGCTCGCCACCAAGATGACCGGCCACCCCGTGCTCGACCTCACCTCCGGCTTCCGCGCCGTGCGCGCCGACAAGTTCCGCGAATTCCTGCACCTGCTGCCCAACGGCTTCAGCTACCCCACCACCAGCACCATGGCGTTCTTCCGCAGCGCCTACGCAGTCGCCTACGTCCCGATCACGGCTGCCCAGCGAGTCGGCAAGAGCCACATCCGGCCGCTCAAGGACGGCATCCGCTTCCTGCTGATCATCTTCAAGATCGCCACGCTGTATTCGCCGTTGAAGTTGTTCCTCCCCGCAAGTGCGGTTTTTTTCCTGCTGGGCTGCGCGAATTACGCGTGGACCTACAGCCATTACGGCCGGCTCACCAACGGCAGCATGTTGATGTGGAGCGCCTGCGTGATCGTGTTTTTGATCGGGCTCATATCCGAACAGATCACGGGGCTGATTTACCGACAAGATCAAAGCTGAGCGTGCGGCTGGCATTGTTCTACTGAGCAAGGGTTATACGTCAATGGCATCTGCAACAAAGCGCGCGTTGATCACAGGCGTCACTGGGCAAGACGGTGCGTATCTGGCCGAGTTTCTGCTCGATCGCGGGTACGAGGTTCATGGGATCAAGCGTCGTGCGTCCTCTTTCAATACAAAGCGCATCGATCACCTTTATCGCGACCCGCATGACCCCGGGGTGCGCTTTTTCCTGCACCACGGGGATGTCACGGACACCTCCAGCCTCATACGGATCATGCAGCAGGTGCAGCCGGACGAGGTCTACAACCTGGCCGCGCAAAGCCACGTAGCCGTCTCGTTCGAGCAGCCTGAATACACCGCCGACACGAATGCGCTTGGCACGCTACGGCTGCTCGAGGCCATTCGCATCCTCGGGATGCAGGGACGAACCCGGTTCTACCAGGCATCGACCTCGGAAATGTACGGGCTGGTCCAGGAGACCCCGCAACGGGAAACCACGCCATTTCACCCGCGATCCCCGTACGCCGTGGCGAAGCTCTACGCGTACTGGATCACGGTCAACTACCGTGTCGCGTACGGCATCCATGCGAGCAACGGCATCCTGTTCAACCACGAGTCTCCGGTTCGTGGCGAGAACTTCGTGACGCGCAAAGTCACTCGCGGTCTGGCGCGCATCAGGCTGGGTCTGCAGTCGTGCCTGTACCTGGGAAACCTGGATGCGAAGCGGGATTGGGGGCACGCGCGCGACTATGTCGTGGCGCAATGGATGATCCTGCAGCGCGACCAACCCGACGATTACGTGATCGCCTCAGGACATCAACGCAGCGTTCGCGAGTTCGTGATCGCGGTCGCGAGGGAAATGGGGATCGGACTCACATGGCGGGGTACCGGGCTGGACGAGCAGGGTATCGATGAAAAAGGGCGGGTTATCGTTGCCGTTGACCCGCGCTATTTCCGCCCCGCCGAGGTCGACACACTGCTGGGTGACGCCAGCAAGGCAAAGCGTGAGCTGGGCTGGGAGCCGAAGATCAGCTTCGATGAGCTTGTGCGCGAAATGGCCCAAGCCGACCTGCGTGACGCGGAGCGCGATGCGTTGATCCGACAGCACGGTTACCACGCCAACGACTTCAACGAGTAACCGCATGCAACTGGCGCGGAACATGGCGGTGGCGATGGCCAACTCGGTCGTCGTGGTGCTGATCAACCTGATCGCGCTGCCGTTCTATCTGCGATTCCTCGGCATGGAGGCGTATGGCCTCATCGGGTTTTACGCGACGCTGCAGACAGTATTTCAAGTGCTCGATCTCGGACTGGCGCCGACTGTCAGTCGCGAAATCGCGCACGGCGCGGAGACGGGGCAGCAGCGTCGTTCGGCTTCACTGCTGCGTACCCTGGGAATCGTGTACACGGGTATGGCGGTCATGATCGCGGTGATCGTCGCGTTTGTCTCGCCATGGATCAGTACACACTGGCTACAAGCGGAGGCGCTGCCGACGACAACCGTCACGCAAGCCGTGACGTTAATGGGGGTCAATCTCGCCTGTCGTTGGCCGATCAGCCTTTACCATGGTGGATTAATAGGTGCGCATCGGCTTGCGCGGTCGGCAGCAACGAGCATGGCCGTCAATATCTGTGCCGCGATCGTTACCATCGCGGTCCTTGCGTGGAGCGTCCGAAGCATCCAGGCATTCTTTGTCGTGCAGGCAATCTTTGGCTTATTGCAGGTGATCGTGCTGCGCGTGCTTGCTCGGCGGGCGGTGGGTGAATGCGATGCGCCGTATGATTTTGGCGACTTCAGACGAGTATGGAACTTCTCGGCGTGGATGGGCGGCGTAGCCATCGCCGGTTTGTTGGTCTCCCAGTTCGACAAGATTGTGTTGAGCCGGTTGGTTTCGCTCGAGTCATTTGCACACTACATGTTGGCTGCGTTGCTCGTAAGTGGCCTGCAGATCCTCACGATGCCGGCGTTCAACACGCTTTACCCGAAGTTTTCTGCGCTCATCGCGCGCGGCGATATGTTGGCGCTTGAATATCTCTACGACTCGGCAGCGAAGCTGTTCGCTACGGCTTTGTTTGCGCTCGCGTTCGGTGTGGTATTTCAGACGGGTCCGCTCGTAACGTTGTGGCTGGGCGATCCCCGCATTGCGGCAGAAATCGCCCCCGTTGCCGCGTGGCTGGCTGTCGGTTCGGCCCTCAATGGCGTTATGTACTTTCCGTACAGCCTCCAGCTCGCTTCAGGTCAACCCAAGCTGGCGTTCGCCATCGCACTCGGTCTGCTGGTCACCATAATCCCTACGGTTCTCTTGTTGGCCACGCGTTTTGGGATTCTTGGTGGAGCGCTAGGTTGGGCCGCGACCAACATGCTCTACGCGGTAGTAGGAACATGGCTTACTGGCCGAAGGGTCGCGGCTTTCGCGGGCGTGTCATGGCTGTTGCGCAACGTGTGCATTCCGGTACTTGCGACGCTCGTTCCGGCATTGCTTGGTGCATGGATATGCCGCATGCTCGCCGTCGGGCCATGGGCAGCCCTTGGGATTGGCGGCATAGCGGCGCTGGCAGGCATCGCAATGAGCGTCGCAGGCAGCTTCTCGCCAAGTGAATTCAAGCGTTTGGTGGCCATGGCATTCGGTCGCGCAGCGCCGGCAAACTAGTAAGTAGCGGGAGAGGGAATGCTGAGCAAGGCCATCGAATACTTGATAGACCACAAGGATCGCCAACGCATTGCGATCGCTCTGGCGAAAGGAGCCGCGTCGCGCGCAGCCCGGCGGGTCGATCTGCAGTACCCAGCGACGTGGGAATTCTCGGGTTTCAGCCAGAACGGCGAAGACGGCATCATTGATGTGCTGCGTACCCAGTTGAAACGAGCGAACCGCTATATCGTCGAGATCGGTGCTGCCGAGGGAACAGAAAACAACAGTAGCTGGCTGCTGACCACGGCAGGCTACGAAGGTCTGATGATCGAAGGCGACCCGCGACAGTCCGCGCGCGCGCGCCGCAATATTGGACGCTACAGCATCGGCAGCCAGTTCGTGTCCATGTTCGTCACGCTGGGGACGGTGGACGCGATCCTGGGCAAGGTTGCGTTCCGCGATCCCGACGTGTTCTCGCTCGATATCGACGGCAACGACTGGCACATAGCGAATGCATTGTTCGCACGCGACTTCCGCCCGAAGATCGTGTCGGTGGAGTACAACTCGGCGTATGGACCGGAGCGCAGTGTCGCTTCGAGGTACCGCGATGACTTCAGGCGCTCGACAGCGCATCCTTCGCAGTTGTACTACGGCGTGTCATTGACCGGCTGGAAGGCGTTCTTCGACAAACGTGGCTATCGCTTTGTCAGCATCGATTCCAACGGCGTCAACGCCTTTTTCGTGGACGCGCAGCAACTGGATGACGCGTTCATGGCGGGCTTGCAGTCGCGGCAGGGGTTCATCGAGAACCGTTACCAGCTGCGGGCCTATGGCCGTGACCATACCGGCCAGTTCGCATTGATGGCGAGCCAGCCGTTTGAGCAGGTGTGATGCATCCGCGGCTATCCATCTGTATCGCGACCCTGAATCGCGCCGCGTTCATCGGCGAAACGCTGGACACGATTGTCGCCCAGTTGCGCGATGACACCGAGTTGCTCGTTGTCGATGGTGCGTCGAGGGACAACACGGCCGAGGTCATGTCCCGATACGTAGCGGCCGACCTCCGCGTGCGTTACATCTGCCTACCGCTGAACTCGGGCGTTGACCGGGACTACGACATCGCCGTGTCGCATGCCCGCGGCGACTATTGCTGGTTGATGACGGACGACGACCTGCTGAAACCTGGCGCCGTTGACCGCGTGATGGCGGCGCTGGAGGGCGACGTCGAACTCGTGGTTGTCAACACGGAAGTACGTACCGTCGACTTTGGGGGCACGTTGCGACGTACGCTGGTTGCCACTGGCGCGAGTTCTGAGTACGCGCCGCAGGATGCCGATCGCCTGCTCGTCGACACGGCACACGCGCTGAGTTTCATCGGCTGCGTGGTCATCAGTCGACGCTTCTGGAACGCACGCGACCGTGTTGCCTATTACGGCTCGCTGTTCATCCACGTCGGAGTGATCTTCCAGTCGCAAACGCCGATCACGCATGTCATTGCGGAGCCGTTGATCACGATCCGCTACGGTAACGCAATGTGGACTCCGCGCGGCTTCGAGATCTGGATGTTTAAGTGGCCATCTCTGGTATGGTCCTTCGACAGCGTATCTGCACAGGCAAAGGCCCGGATATCTGCGCCTGAACCCTGGCGGCAACTGCGCAAGCTCTGGCTCTATCGCAGCATCGGTGGCTATGCGCGGGACGAGTACGACCGCTTCTTGGCCAAACACTCCATGCCCCGGAACAAGCGGCTGCTCTCCCGCGCCATCGCGGTGATACCTCCGGGTTTGGCCAATGCGCTGTCCAGCCTTTATTGCGGGATATTTGCACGCCACGCGCGCATGAACATCTATGACTTGGCGCGCAGTCCCCATGCATCCTTCGTTTCGCGTGCAGTGGCACGCTCGGTCGGTTTTTGATGAGCACGGCTTTCATTACTGGCATTACCGGGCAGGATGGCAGCTATCTGGCGGCAGACTTGCTGGATGGCGGGCATCGCGTCATCGGGCTGCTGCGCACAGGGCGGGCGCCGGGCGTGATGCTCGGCGGTGTCGAATATGCGGAGTGGGATTTCACTGATATCGGCGCACTCACGGCGTTGTTGCACAAATTTCGGCCGGGCGAGTTCTACAACCTTGCGGCGCTCTCGTCCGGTGCCGGCATGTACGACGACCCGGTAGCGATCGGCGAGCTCAACGGCATGGCGGTTGCGCGAATGTTGAGCGCCATTCTCGACGCCGACGCGTCCATCCGGTTCTGTCAGGCTTCGAGTAGCGAGATGTTCGGCGACCCCGTCTCGTCGCCACAGAATGAATCGACGCCCTTTCGGCCATGCAGCCCCTATGGTGCTGCAAAGCTCTTTGCGCATACGGTCGTAGGGGCGTATCGCATGCGGCACGGAGTGTTCGCGTGTTCGGCGATTCTCTACAACCACGAGAGTCCCCTGCGCGGACGGGCCTTCGTGACACGTAAAATCGTGGATGCTGTAGCTCGCATCCGCGCCGGCCTCGTGGACGAACTCAAGTTGGGCGACCTCGAGGCGCAGCGCGACTGGGGGTACGCGCCCGACTATGTCCGTGCACTGCGTTTGATGCTCGCTCACGGCGAGCCTGACGACTATGTGGTGGCCACCGGGCAGCTGCATTCCGTGCGGGAGTTCTGCGAGCTTGCGTTCGCGCATGCTGGCCTCGACTATCGCGACTGGGTAAGAGAGAACGAAGCTGACGTGCGTCCGGATCGCCGTGGCCAGGTCGTGGGCGACGCTACCAAGGCCAAGCAAATTCTGGGGTGGTGTCCATCGACGGATTTCGGCACGCTCGTGCGACTGATGGTCGACGCTTCGATCGCGTCGCTTGCTAACAAGGACTCGGTGTCATGACCCAACCGATTCACCGCTGCCGCGTGTGCGACAGCACTCGCCTTGAGCCGGTACTCGATCTCGGCGAGCAGATGTTGACCGGCGTGTTTCCGCACACGCGGGACGCGCAGGTAACCCGTGGGCCGTTGCAACTGGTCAAGTGCATGGCTGACGACGGTTGCGGCCTGCTGCAACTCGCGCATTCCTATGATCTTGGCGAGATGTACGGCGACAACTACGGATACCGCTCGGGCCTCAACGCGAGCATGGTGCGCCACCTGGGCGCAAAGGTGGCTCGTATCTGCGAACTCGTGTCGCTGCGTCCGGGCGATCTGGTGGTCGATGTGGGTTCCAACGATGGCACCACGCTCGGGGCGTACCCGGAGTCGATCGGCGCCGACCTGCTTGGTATCGACCCCACCGCCGCGAAGTTCCGGCAGTACTACAAGGCGCATGTCGACCTGTGCGCGGATTTTTTCACCGCCGCCAAGCTGCGCGAGGTTCGCCCCGGCAAACAGGTGCGGGTGCTGACCTCGTTCTCGATGTTCTACGACCTCGAATCGCCCATCGCCTTCATGCGCGATGTACATGGCGTGCTGGCCGACGATGGCATATGGGTGTTCGAGCAGAGTTACATGCCTGCGATGCTGGATGCGCTGTCCTACGACACGGTTTGCCACGAGCACCTGGAGTACTACGCGTTGAAGCAGGTGAAATGGATGGCCGATCGTGTCGGCTTCACCATCATCGACGTCGAATTCAACGACGTGAACGGCGGCAGCTTCTCGGTGACCGCGGCCAAATCGACTTCGGGCATGCCCCAAAGCCCCGAGGTGGCGCGCGTGCTCGCCGAGGAACGTGCCCGCGGGCTGGACACGCTTGCGCCGTTCGAGGACTTCGCCCGACGCACGTCACAGTCGCGTTCGGGCCTGCGCGCGTTTCTCGCAGAGGCCAGGGCGCAAGGGAAGACCGTCGCCGCGCTGGGCGCTTCCACCAAGGGCAACGTGCTGCTGCAGTATTGCGGCATCACGACCGACGACGTCGCCGAGGTGGGCGAAGTGAACCCCGACAAGTTCGGCACGTTGACGCCCGGAACCTTCCTGCCGATCCGCCCCGAGACCGACGTGCTCGCCCACGACCACGACTACCACCTGGTGCTGCCGTGGCATTTCCGGTCCCACTTTCTCGCCAATCCCCGCTACGCCGGACGCACCCTGGTGTTCCCGTTGCCGGAGCTGCAGGTCGTGCGTGCCGGGAGCGAGCCCGCCTGATGTTGCGGACGCAGCCCACGGAAAAGCCCGCGCCGCGCGCCCGCGCGATCGCCTTCTACCTTCCGCAGTTCCATCCGACTCCGGAAAACGACGAGTGGTGGGGCAGGGGGTTCACGGAATGGACGAACGTCGTGGCCGGCACACCGCGCTTCAAGGGGCACGGCCAGCCGCACCTGCCGGCTGACCTCGGCTTCTACGACCTGCGCGTCCCCGAAACGCGGCAGCAACAGGCGGACCTGGCCCGTGCGGTCGGTATCGAGGCGTTCTGCTATTACCACTATTGGTTCAAGGGAAAGCGCCTGTTGAACCGGCCGCTCGACGAGGTCCTCGGATCGGGTGCGCCGGACTTTCCGTTCTGCCTGTGCTGGGCGAACCAGACTTGGTCGCGCGCGTGGAGCGGGCGTGAGCACGACGTGCTGGTGCGCCAAGACTACGATGACGCGGACAATGCGGAGCACATTGCCTGGCTCTGCGAGGTGTTTGCCGATCCGCGTTACCTGCGTGTCGAGGGGCGCCCGCTGTTCGCCATCTATCTCCCGGAGGACATCCCCGGCGTGTCGCGCGTGCTGCGGCAGTGGCGCAGCGCGTGCGTGGACAGGATAGGCGTCGAGCCGTGGTTCTGTGGTGTGCACACGGGCTTCTCGTCGCTGGACACCGTCGGTATCCGCGCGATTGGTTTCGACGGCGTCATTGAGTTCGAGCCCAATCGAAGGCATTTCCCCGGGGCGAGGAATGCTACAGGGCATGCGGTTTCGCTGTTGCAGCGCATGCTTCCAGTAGCCTGGTATGACGCATTGCGTCACAACCGCTGGTTGGGCAAGCGCAATTTCAACACGATCGTGGACTATGCCGCGTACGTTGATCGCACGCGCCAGCGTGCACCGCTGGATGGAACGACCTATCCGGTGGTCTTTCCGAGCTGGGACAACAGCGTTCGCCGTACATCGGCGACGATTATCGAGAACCACGATGCGGAGTTGTACAGGCGTTGGCTTGATGATGCGGTGTCGCGCGTCGCGGAACGCGTACCGGAGCACCGCCTCGTATTCCTCAATGCATGGAACGAGTGGGCCGAGGGTTGTCATCTCGAGCCGGACAAACGGCATGGCCTCGCCTTTCTCGATGCGACCGCGGCCGCACTCGGCCTACGCAAGGTGACGCCATGACCGCGGGCAGAGGCGTCGACGTCTACGCGCATGCGAACCCGTTCTTCGTCCGCGCCGTGCGCGGGCACCCGGGGCGGGCCGAAGTGCTGGATATTGGCTGCTGGAATGGCACGCTGGGCCGCGAGATCATGCAGGAATGCGATGCGGTCGTCGATGGCATTGAGCGTGATGCGGTGCAGGCGGAGGGCGCGCGAGTCGCAGGTTACCGACGCGTCGACATCGCCGACCTCGACCTCCGCATACCTGTGGCGGACGGCCGCCTGTACGACTTCTTGCTGTTTGGTGACGTCCTTGAGCACCTCGTGCACCCCGAGCGGGTCCTCGCTGAACTCGTGACGCGCCTGAAGCCTGGCGGTCGGGCCATCCTTTCGCTGCCCAACATCGCGTTCGCCGCCAACCGGGTGACTCACCTGCTGGGCCGCTGGGATTACAAGGACTATGGCATCCTCGACCGCACGCACCTGCGATTTTTCACCAAGCGCTCAATGGTGGCATTGATCGAAGGTGCCGGCCTGCGGGTGATCCGAATCGACGGGTATGTAGGCCTGCACAAGTATCGATGGTTCGTGCGAGAGCCGTTGCGTTGGCTGGGGCGTGCGTGGCCGAGTATGTTCGCGATTCAGATCGTGCTGGAGGCTGAGCCAGCGGCGGCACGCATGTCTTCACCCGGGCAAAACTGAATCGACAGGCTGGTCACTGCCAGCGACGTTACCGGACTTTGGGCACTCCGTAGCGCAACAGCATCACGACCTTGCGTAGCTGGCATCGCGTTGTGGAGAACCATTCCGGAATTGAAATCGTGCGAGCTGCCTGAACCTCGCGACGGCGAGTACGCAGAATCGTCCATTCACGGAAGGGTGTCATCACGGCAGGACCGTAGACATCACGAAGAAGGGTAGCGTCACCACGCACTATGGACAGTGCACTTCCCTCAAGCGCGAGTGCGACTATGTGGAGGAAGAGCAGGGGCCACATCAGCAAACCGGGCGTGAAAATCATCAGCACCCGCGTCTTGTTGCGTTCGCTTAGGTGACGTCGCTTGATTGAAGTGTTGATGCCGGACTCCGCGCGATTTCCACCGAAAGTCGCGCCTTGGCGATGCCGGTAGCCGCTTGCCGCCAAAGCTGTGACAGGCAGTCCGCGCGACCTCGCAAGACCGCATAGGTACATATCCTCGGCGATGGACCCGAACCATTCCGGCAATCCACCCAGATCATTCCAGATCGTGTGCGGCAGGAACATGCACGCACCTATGACGTATGCAACCTGATATTGCTTCGGGTCCAGGTTGGGGATCGGGTTGCAGAATGGATCCAGCAGGCAGCCGCGATCGACCAGCTTGCCGCTTTCCCAGTCGTACTGGGGCAAGGTGAGGATGCCGGGGCGACCGGAAGCGCGCGCCGCACCGACCAGAGTCTCCAGCGCTCCCGGGTACAGCGCGGCGTCATTGTTGAGCAGCAGGATGTATTCGCCGCGGGCGTGGTTGGCCATGCGGTTGTTGCCCGCGCAGAAGCCGACATTCTCCCGGCTGGCCAGCAGCTCGACCTGCGGATAGCGCTCTCGCAACAGGGCTATCGAGCCGTCGGTCGATGCATCGTCGTGCACGATGATTTCGACGTCGCCGTCGATGCGCTGGGCGAGCACGGAAGCGATGCATTCGTCCAGGATCGCCGCCCCGTTGTAGTTTGCGATGCAGACCGAACAGACCGGGGCCGCCGGACGGTTCAGTGCCGGGTACGGTTGAACCAGTCCCATGTCTTTCGCAGGCCTTCTTCAAGTGAGGTCGCAGGCACCCAGCCGTAACGATCTCGCGCCATGGTGGAATCCATCACGATCTGCCGCGCATCCACGGGTCGATCCAGTTCATGGCTACGCAGCAGCGGTGTGCCGGTCACCTTTTCGATGGTGTGGAAGAGTTCGTTCAGGCTGACGCCGGTACCGCTGGAGGCGTTCAATACCTGCGCGCCAGCGGGCATCGGTGAAGAAAGTATCGCCGTGCACAGGGCAACGAAGTCGTCGATGTACAGGTAATCGCGCACGATCGAACCGTCACCCCAGACCGGAAGGGTTTCGCCGCGCATCAGCTTGCCGAAGCAGGCCGGCACGATGCCGAAGCCCGGCCGTTCGAGCTGACCGGGGCCGTAGATGTTGGAAGGCCGCAGCAGGATGGCCTGGCCCTCGTACTGATGGCACCACGCGGTGATGAGGCATTCGGCGGCCACCTTGGCGGCGCCGTGGTAGGAACGCGGCTGCACAGGCGAGGCTTCCGTCGATGGATCGGTCGAGCTTGCCGCGTACAAGCTGCCACCCGAGGACAGGTAAAGCAGTTTCACGCAGGGGTTTGCCTGCAGCGCCTGAAGCAGCGCGGCTAGCGGCAACAGGTTGCCCCGCACTTCGTCGAGAGGCCGCCCGCTCGAGGTGCCGGGTGTGGAGTTGGAAGCCAGGTAGACCACGGTGTGGCATCGATCCAGCAACTCGGCGAACGGCTGCGGGTCGGTCGCCGCGCCAACCACTGACTCAACGCCGGCCACGTCATGACCGAAGGGCCTGCGACTGACGGCGATGACCTTGTTGCCGCGGGAAGACAGCGCCCGGATCAGGTGTTGCCCGACGAACCCTCCGGCGCCTACCACCAACACTTGGTCATCCATCGACGGATCCCTCAAGCAATCTGCGGTAGATCGTGGTGTAGCGTCTGGCACAGTCGTCCCAGGTGCCGAACCTGTTCGCCGCCCGTTGCCTGGCGGCTTCACCGAAGCGGTGGTTGGTGGTGTCCTCTTCCAGTTGCTCCAGGGCCTGGCGATAGGCTTCGGCCGAGCTGCACAGAATGCCGGTTTTTCCCGATTCGACAAGGGCGGCGTGCGCAGGCATGTCGGACGCGATGATAGGCAGGCCGGCAGCCATCGCCTCGAGCATGACCTGCGGGCGACCTTCTGCGTGGCGGCTCAGGGTGACGAGCCCGCATGCCTGCGGAAACCACTGGGATGCCAATTGATGGGGTGACGCGGCACCGTGGTAATGCACCCAGTCGGGGATGGCGATATTTTCCTGCATGGGGCCGAACAGATGCAGCTCACGGTCGCCGTTGGCGAAACACCCCCGCGACCACTCGAACAGCGGGCCCAGCTTGTCGGCGGTGAGACGCGTGACCACCAGCCAGCGCCGGGGTTGCGATCCGGCGGACTGCCGCTGGATGGCGTACCAGCGCTCCTCGATCCCGAACGACACCGGGATAACTTCCGCGATGTCGCCGAATGCCGCCTCAAGCGGCGCCTGCATCCACTCCGCATTCGGACAGAGGGCGACCCGGCGACGGCGCATGGCGCGACGCAAAAAATGGCGCACGAACGGCAACCGGAGCAGCTTGATATCGTTGCCCAACGCGGTGATGAGCGCCGGCTTGCCGTTGTCCGGAAGTGGCAGCGCGCACTGCAGCCAATTCACGTGGTAGACATCGATGTCCGTATTCCGGCGATAGGCGGAAGCAAGCATGCGCAGCAGCTTCAAGGGCGCCAGCAGCGAGTTCAGACCGCCCTGGCGCATGAGGTGCGAAATGCCGCCCGCTGACATGAGTGCGGCGAGCCAGGCGCTTTCCGCTGGCGTCGTGGCACTGGTTACGGGTGTCGGCAGCTCTCCGGGCGGGGCCCAGACACTCAGGTGTATATCGTCCGACCGCGCCAGGGCGTCCACCATCCGACTGACGAACACACCACGCCAGTCTGCGACATCATGCGGATAGGAAGTGCTGAGCAGAAGTACGCGCATGCGATCCACAATATTTTTGAGACCCTGGCTTTCGTTCACTGCAACCCGGGCAAAGCGCGCAGCTGCGTAAGGGAAGCGTCGAGCCGCCCTCCGTAATTCAGCGACTCCAACTGCTTCAATTCGGCGAGTGCGTCGCCTTTGCGACCTGTGGCCATCAACATTCGAATCAGTGTGATGCGATAGGCTGCCTCTTTTGGAGAAGCTCCGACGGCCTCCCGGGTCAGGGACAGCCCCAAGGCGTGATCATCAAGGACATTCCAGGCGTAGTCTCCATAGGTGGCCAGCAGGCGAGCGCTGGGGGCGGGGTGTGACAGGGAAGCCAGGTAAGCTTCGACCATGCGCTGTTTCGACAGATCGCAACGCTGCTCCCGAGCACACTGCGTCAGCGCCCCGAGCGAGCTTTCGTCTTGTACACCGGGTTTGTGGGTCTTGAGCTTTGCGATCAGGCTGTCCCACCATGCATCCTTGATGGGCAGATGCATGCGCGAGTTCATGAAGATCAGCGCTTGCTCGGGGAGGATTGAGGCTTCGGGCAAGGCTGCGGCCCTTTCCAGCGGTCCGTAGGCCAGCTTGGTGAATGGCGAGGCCGGGTCGTAGTGCGAATAGATGATGTAGGTGCGGCCCAGTTCGTACTGGGCACGCGGCGACAGCGGCGCGCGGGACGCAAGGTCTTCGGCCAGCCGCAGGGGGTTGCCCCATGCATGGGCAGTGAGGGCGGTCAGGCCGGCCCAGCACAGCAGGGCGCCGGCCAGCAGTGCATATCGCGGCAGCGCCATGGTCGTTGCGGGAGGAACCGCCAGCAGGGGCACGATGGCCAGCAGCAGGCCGAAGCTGGCGAAGTAGTTGCGGTGCTCGTAGATCAGTTCCAGTGGCAGGATTGTGCCGGTGAGCAATTGGCAGCCGAGAAAAAGCCCGATGCCCAACGCTGCCAGCGGCAGGCGCTTGCGCAACCAGACCATCGTGGCGACCAGCAAGCCAAGTAACACGATGCTGGCCAACGTTGTCCAGGGCGCGAGCAGCCCGGTCGAGATGCGGAAGTCGTCGTGGTAGAACGAAAGCGCATCCGGCGTGGGCAGCAGCGTCCAGCGGATGTAATCGACCACGATGCGCGCCTCGCTGAGCAGGCGGGTGCGCAGCGAAAAATCCCGTGTCGCCCACACGGCGGGGTTGAAGATGCCGGGCATCAGCCAGG
Source organism: Rhodanobacter sp. UC4443_H10 (assembly GCF_052978325.1). Lineage (NCBI taxonomy): Bacteria > Pseudomonadati > Pseudomonadota > Gammaproteobacteria > Lysobacterales > Rhodanobacteraceae > Rhodanobacter > Rhodanobacter sp. UC4443_H10. The sequence continues at coordinate 3,795,436 of NZ_CM129668.1, forward strand.
CCAGCCCTACCAGCATCGGAATCAGCAACACCACCACGAACAGGCCGGCAAGGCGCAGGTCGCGACGGCCATTTGCCGCGCGGAAACGGAACACCAGCCACTCCACCAGCACGGCATAGAGCGGCAGCATCACCGCGGTTTCCTTGGCCAGCACGCCCACGCCGGTGCACGCCACGATGCTGGTCACGCAAAGCAGGAACCCTCGGATCTCCGGCGACAGCCTGGCCCGGGCCGCTGACGGGGCGAGGCAAGAATCGGAATCTGCCAGCGATCCGCCAAGCATGCGCTGGCGACCCGCGACGTACCCCAGCAGACCGAGCAGCACGAACAGGTTGGCCATGCTCTCCATGCGCTGCACCACGTACAGCACGCCGGTGAGGTTGATCGGCAACAACATCCAGCCGGCGGCGATCAGCGCGGCGACGATGCCTTGGCGTTGCCGCGCGGCTGTCGCGCCCGCAGGTGCCCGCTCGTGGGCTCCTGCGGGGGGAATGTGCAGCAGGCTTCGGGACAGCAGAAAAACCAGCAGGCCGTTGAGCAGATGGATGACCAGGTTGGTCAGCTTCATCCAGTATGGATCGAGGCCGCTGACCAGGTAGTTGGCGGCGAAGCTCAGCGAGGCCAGCGGCCGCTTGAACTCGCTGGACGGGGAAGATAGCGCAGCACCTACCAGCGAGGAGAAGCTGGCGTTGGACGGTTGCACGCCATGGTTGTCGACGATGTTGGGGTAGTCATCGAACAGGAAGCCGCCGGACAAGCCCGGCCAGTAGACCGCGAGCGTCACGACAAACGCGGCAAGCAGCAGCCACCAGCCGGTGCGGTTTTTCAGTGGCGTGCGCAGGCGCTCGGGAGTTTGATTCATTCGGCGGCGTGGGACTGTTGGGCGGCGTCGTCGCGCAGTGTAGCGCGCAGGTGCGCCAACTCCTTCGGCCAATACTGTTGGCGCTTCAGCACCCAGGCATGGACGCGAGGCATGCCGAACCCGGGTTCATCGCTTTTCTCTGGTTTCGTGACAAGGTGGTCGAGATGGGCCAGGCCCAGCTTCGGGAAACCGCTCGCGCCGAGCAGGGCGGCCTGTTTCAGCGCCGCAGCGATGCGCATCTGGCTGTCCAGCGCCTGGTTGAACTCCGCCAGCGCGGTGTTCGCGTCGCGTTGCAGCAAGGCGAGGTGACCCAACAGGTAATGGATGTCTTGCTGACGCCCCTTGCTGTTGGCCAAGTGGGGGTTGGCCAGCGTCGCCTGCAGCAGGCCATCCAGCGTGGCGTAGTTCAACTGCGGGCAGGGCGGCTGCGCCACTTGTTCCATGGTTCGGTCGAACCAGCTCACCAGCAAGGCACCGGGGTCGCGGGTGGTGCGCAACGCATGGCGTAACGCGGCCAGGGTTGTCTCATCCACATGGCCCAGCACGCATTGCGCGCTGAACAGGTTGATCGCCAGTTGAACCTGGTCGGGCGCCTTGGCCAGGGCAGGCAGCAATCGCTGCACGGCACGTTCGGGCAGACCGGCGATTGTCTCGACCTGGGCAGCATTGGCTTGCGCGCGCGGCGATTCCGGATTGAGGCGTGCCCACAGCAACGCCTGGTCATGGCTGTTGCCCCACAGGCTGGCGCGGGCGTAGGTCATCGCACCCAAGCCAAGCAGGATCAACACTGCCAGGGCAAGTTTTGCGCTGCTGGTGGTGAACCACGCTGCAGCGGAGTATCCGGTTGCCGGCAATTTCTCTCCATGCCTGCGCACATCGCACAGCCACAGGGCCAACGGCCAGAACATCAGCAGCGCAGGCAGGTAATTGCGGTGCTCGAAATAGAGCTCCAACGCTATCGTGCTGGACTCCAGTGACTGGCCCACGAAATAGAACAGCACAGCCAGCGCCAGCGCAGGCCAGCGCCGGCGCAACAGCCACGCGCCTGCGATCAAGCCGAAGACAGCGAGGATGGCCGGCAGCGTCGTCGCCGGGGACCACCATGAAGTCGAAGCCTGGATGTGATCGTTGAACAGTCCTGGCGTGAACGGTCGCGGCAGCCACAACAGGTCCAGGTAATCCAGCAGCACGCGCGGCTCGGTCAGCAGGCGCTGGCCCAATGTCCACGGGCGCACTGATGAAATGCCGTGGGTGATGCCGCTCCATCCCTGGTGCAACAGATAGCCGGTCACGATCGCCGTGGGCAACCAGCCAAACAGCCACATGCTGCGGCGGTAGATGCGTCGCCAGTGCTGTTCCAGCGGCTTGGTGGAAGGCTCCTGCGATCGCAGCAGGACATGTTCCACCACCAAGGCCAGCGTGGGCAGGAGGATGCCATTGGCCTTGCTCAGCACGCCGAGTACCGTGCAGCCACCCAGGCCCACGGCAATCCATGCCAGCCCGCGCCAGACAGTGCCATGCGTGAGGGCCGTTCGGCCGTGTAGCCACGCCAGCAGGCCGAGCAGCGTGAAGGTCGCCGGCAGCATCGCTTCGCGCTGCACTATGTAGAGCGTGGTGGAGACGAGCAGCGGATGCAGCAACCAGATGCCGGCGCCGATGACGGCGGCGAGATCAATGCGGCGCTTGTCGGCGGCGCTGAAAACGGAGCGACCCAGTCGACGCAACAGCAGCGCGAGCAGCACGCCGTTGATCAGGTGCAGAATCAGGTTGGTGCGCTTGAATGGAAACGGATCAGCCGGCCAGTCGCGCGCGTCCAGCAGGAAGGTCAGCAGGGTGAGCGGCCGGCCGGTCGGGTCCGCTGTCCCGGAGGTGATGTAGCGCCAGAAGGTGGGCCAAGTGTCGATCGAGCCGGTGGCGCCCAGCGCCGGCAGATTGGCGAAGTCGTCGAATAGAAAGCCTCCGCGGAGACCGGGTGAGTAGATCGCCACGGCAACCATGACGAGCATCAACCCAATCAGCAATGGTGCCCAAACGGAGCGAACGTGCATCGTAATGATCCGAAAAGAAAGGCCGCCATGAGGCGGCCTTCCGGTATAGCGGAGACGTTGAAAATTACGGACGGCAGGAGGTGGGCAGATACTTCGGGTCCACGGTCGACTTGGTGCACGTCCAACCGAGCGAGCCGGCATTGACGATCGGCGAAAGCACGAAAGTCTTGGAGGCAATCTTGGTGTTCGCTTCATTGCCGAAGGTGGCCGTGATGACGCTGGCTGCCACTGCGACTTTGGACACGTACTTGCCGCTGATGGAAGTATCAGTCGCCAGACCGGCGGAGGCATTCGTCGAAGGCATGGTGCCCTTGTTGCTGTAGAACTCCGCAAACGCGGTCTTGGCACCGTCGGTCAACACCGCGCCCTCCGACACCTGCGTACGAATCAGGTAGTCCTGGTAGGCCGGGATCGCGATGGCGGCGAGGATCGCGATGATCGCGACCACGATCATCAGCTCGATCAGGGTAAAGCCTTTCTGCATGCTCTTCATGGTGGTTCCTCTGTGTTGGTTAGCTAACCGGTGATGCCCCCTGAGCCCCAGTCCTGGATCCCCCTAGGCAGGATCGGACCCCTTACTCAATGGTCAGGAACGACCAGGAAGCTCGCGGAAAAGTGAAGCAGGTTGCATGCCACTTGTACCGCTGGTGTATTCCCGCATATTGCGAGCTGTTGGATTGTGCCTCTCGTCACGAATGGCCGCAAGCGTGGGTGCCGCCGGGTTCGTATCATCATTCTCGTGGTTGAAGTATCGGTCCCGCCATTGGCGCTAGAGGGCAGTTAGTGACGCATTTTGTCAGTTTGTGTGCGGACGTGTTGAACGCGCCGGCTTGATCGGAACGTCAGCGAACCTCAGCGGCACGAAGTGGGCAGATATTTCGCGTCGATGGTGCTTGGCGTGCACGCCCAAGTGATGCTGCCGGCTTGAGTGATTGGTGACAACACGAAGTACTGGCTGGCGGGGCGGATTTTTGCGTTCGCCTTGGGACCATTGAACAGCACCTTGATCACGCCATTGGTCACGTCGACACTGGATACATAGCTGCCAGTGATCGAGGTGTTCGTGGCTAAACCTGCGGAGCGATTGCTTGTCGGAAAGCGTCCTGTGTTGGATACAAAGTCCCACTCTGCGGCCTTCGCGCCGCCCGCCAGCACCATCCCCTCGGTGACCTGTGCCCGAATCAGATAGTCCTGGTACGCCGGAATGGCGATGGCAGCAAGAATCGCGATGATCGCCACGACGATCATCAGTTCGATCAAAGTGAAACCCGCGGACAGGCGCTGGCGTGACATTGGTGGATTCCCCCTGGAAGTCGCCAACATGAAGCACGTTTTGTACCGACGGCAAGGGGCTGATGTGTTTCCGGTCACGGTTTCGTGGGGACCCGTCGAGAGGTGCTATGGAGCACGCTTCCAATCCAACCTTTTGCCGGTTCGATCGGCGCTCGTGCGGATTCATCAAGCGGGCAATCCTGAAAGTAGCGTGGGCGGCATTTGCCTTGTGCCCGCCATTTCCTGTGGACTGGCTTGGTTGGCGCGTGCGGTAAAGGCCGGACTATGCCTCGGATTGGCGGACTGCTGAGCCTCGAGTGTGGCGGCGATGGCGTTGCCCAGTTCGGTTGGCAGGGCCATCGCTTCCAGGCACTTGTTGCGGTGGTGGTCGTCGCGCAGAAGCGCGGCTCATCTCGAGTGGTCCAGCGCGCGGTCGGCATTGGCCAACAGCTCTTCAGCATACATGTCGACGCGATCAAACACCCGTACGCCCAACTTGTCGGGATGCGTCCTTCCAGGACAAACTCGACCCGGATCTCATGCGGCGAACAAGAGGGCAAAAGCCGGCGAGCAACGCCCGCCTACGGCCGTGTCGTCCTTTGTAGGAGCACACCTTGTGCGCGTTGCTCTTCGCCAGCGTGACGGAAGGCCTCGCGCACAGGGCGCGGTATCGCTCGCTGGCAGTTCGCGGCACGACTGTTCAAATGGCCGCCCATCCAGCGGACTTGCCTGTTGCGAGGCAGCGCCTTACCGTGGCTGTTTCGCCGCACAACTCAAGGACCCTCCATGAAACCGTTGATTGCCGCGCTGTTGCTTGCGTTGGTGGCCTCGCCCGCGCTGGCGGGCGGTGTCGTCGACACCACTTTTGCCAAGGCCCAGGGCTCGCACGCGTTCAACGTGCGCGATCTGGTGATGATGGATCGGGTCAGCGATCCGCAGTTGTCGCCGGATGGCCGCCATGCGGCGTTCAGCGTGCGCAGCACGGATTACGCGGCGAACAAGGGTGTCAACGCGATCTACGTGCTGGACCTGGAGCGCAAGGGTGCGCAGCCGGTGAAAGTGGTGGACAAGGGTTCGTCGGCGCGCTGGTCGGCTGATGGGAAGAGCTTGTACTTCGTGGCGCCGGCGAAGGATGTGGCGCAGCTGTGGCGCGTCGATCTGGGTGCGAACCCTTCCAGCCATGCGGCGCCGGTGCAGGTCAGCCATGCGCCGCTGGATGTCGTCGATTACAAGCTGTCGCCCGATGGGAAGCAGGTGTTGCTCTCTTATGAGGTGTTCACCGATTGCGCCACGTTGGCCTGCACCGAGCAGCGCATCGAGGCGCGCGCGAAGGACAAGGCCAGCGGCACCTTGTACAACAAACTGTTCGTGCGGCACTGGGATACCTGGGCCGACGGCCGGCGCAACCAGTTGTTCGTGGGAACGTTCGGCGCCGATGGCCAGCTGCAGGCCGAACCGACCCTGCTGAGCCGCGGCATCGATGGCGACGTGCCCAGCAAGCCGTTCGGCGACGCCAGCGAGTTCGCCTTCGCGCCGGACGGCAAGAGCGTGTATTTCGATGTGCGCATCGCCGGCACCACCGAGCCGTGGTCGACCAATTTCGATTTGTACCGCGTGCCGGTGGACGGCTCGACTGCGCCGGCCAACCTCACCGCCGACAACAAGGCCTGGGATGCGTACCCGGTGCCCTCGCCGGACGGCAAGACGCTTTATTACCTGGCGATGAAGACCCCCGGTTTCGAGGCCGATCGCTTCGCCATCATGGCGATGGACCTGGCCACCGGCGCCAGGCACGAAGTCGATCCGCGCTGGGATCGGTCGCCCGGCGGCCTGGCGATTTCCGCCGACGGCAAGACCTTGTACGCGACCGCCGACGACGAAGGCCAGCACCCGTTGTTCGCGATTGACCCGGCCAACGGCGAGGTGCGCAGCCTGTCCGGTGCCGGTGACGTGAACGCGTTTTCGCTGGCCGCCGGCAAGGTCCTGTTTGCGCGCGACGACCTGAAGCGGCCGGCCGACTTGTACCTGGCCAAGGCCGATGGGCGTGGCCTGAAGCAGGTCACGCATTTCAATGCCGAGGATCTGAAGAACGCCAGGGTCGGCGACTTCGAATTCTTCCAGTTCCCGGGCTGGAACAACGAAACCGTGCAGGGCTACGTGGTCAAGCCGGTCGACTACCAGAAGGGCAAGACCTACCCGGTTGCCTTCATCATCCACGGCGGCCCGCAGGGTGCGATGAGCAATGGCTGGAGCTATCGCTGGAACCCGCAGACCTATGCCGGCCAGGGCTTCGCCGTGGTCACGATCAACTTCCACGGTTCCACCGGCTACGGCCAGAAGTTCACCGATTCGATTTCCGGCGACTGGGGCGGCAAGCCGCTGGAGGATCTGAAACTGGGCTGGAAGGCCGCGCTGGACAAGTACAAGTTCCTTGACGGCGAGCGCGCCTGCGCGCTGGGCGCCAGCTACGGTGGCTACATGGTGTACTGGATCGCCGGCGTGTGGAACCAGCCATGGAAATGCCTGGTCGACCACGACGGCGTGTTCGATGCGCGGATGATGTACTACGCCACCGAGGAGCTGTGGTTCGAAGAGCGCGAGAACGGCGGCCCGCAGTACGAGGTGCCGCAGAACTACGAGAAGTTCAACCCGATCGACCACGTCAAGGACTGGCGCGTGCCGATGCTGGTGGTGCATTCGGGCAAGGATTTCCGCATCCCGATCACCCAGGGCCTGGGCGCCTTCACCGCGCTGCAGCGCCGCGGTATCCCCAGCGAACTTCTCACTTTCCCCGACGAGAATCATTGGGTGCTGAAGCCGCACAACAGCGTGCAGTGGCACGACACGGTGAATGCCTGGTTGAAGCAGTGGACGGCGAAGGACGCGGCGGCCAGTAAATGAAGAGTGAGTCTGGAACCGGGAGGCCCCTCTCCCGTCGGCGACTGCAAGGAGTCCCCTTGCGGGTGAGAGGGGTTGGGGTGCGAGGCGAGTACGAGGCCCCACGCTCCGCCCGCACCCTCATCCGCCCTTCGGGCACCTTCTCACCCGCAAGGGGACTCCCGAGGTCGCCGCAGGGAGAAGGTGGAGAGTCTGTCACGTTGCGGCGATCTCAAGCAGCAGTTTGCGTACGGGGGCGGGCAGGCCGAGGGCCGCCAGGTCGCTTGCGCTGCACCAGCGCAACTGCGCATCGTCGGCAATCTTGTGTCGTGCGGCGGCCTGGTCGAACAGCAGGGGTTCGACGTTCAAGCGGTAGTGGCTGAACACGTGGGTGAACGGTGCGAGCGCCTGCGCGTCGTCGATGCGTGCGTGCTGCTGGGCGACGCGCCAGGCGTCGTCCGCATCAGTGGCTTCGGGCAGGCTCCACAAGCCTGACCACACGCCCTGGGGGCCGCGCCGCTCCAGCAGGATGCGCTGCTGTCTGTCGCGCAGCACCAGCATCACGGTGGCGCGGGTGGGAATGGATCTGCCCGCCTTGCGCGTGGGCAGTTCAGTGGTGAGGCCGTCGCGAAGCGCGATGCAGTCGCCCACCAGCGGACAGGCATCGCAACGCGGGTTGCTGCGCACGCAGAGGGTGGCGCCGAGATCCATGATGGCCTGGGTGTAATCGGCCACGCGGCGCACGGGTGTATACGCCTCGGCATGCAACCACAGTTGCCTCTCGACCGCGCCGGTGCCGGGGTCGCCGTGGACGCCGTGGTAGCGCGTCAGCACCCGCTTGACGTTGCCGTCGAGGATGGGAAAGCGCAGCCCGTGCGCCTGCGCCAGGATCGCACCGGCCGTGGAGCGGCCGATGCCGGGCAGGGCGGCGAGGGCGGCGAAGTCGCGCGGCAGTTCGCTGTCGTGTTGCGCCACGCAGATCTGCGCGGCGCGATGCAGGAAGCGCGCGCGACGGTAGTAGCCGAGGCCCGACCACAGCGCGAGCACGGTGTCCTCGTCGGCGTTGGCCAGGTCGCGCAAGGTCGGCAGGGCGGCCACGAAGCGCTCGAAGTAGGCAAGCACGGTGGCGACCTGGGTCTGTTGCAGCATCACTTCGGACAGCCACACGCGGTAGGCGTCGCGCTGGCCCGGCGAAGTCTCCGACTGCCACGGCAGATCCTTGCGGCCGTGCCGGTCGAACCAGCGCAGCAGGCGTGCGGCCACGTCGGTATTCGCCATGGACCCTGATCTACTTCGCGGTCGCGGCGGCAGGCGTCGCGCTGCTGGATACGGTCGCCGGCACGTTGTCGCCGGCCCGCAGGGTCAGCCCTTCCACGTGCACGCCACCGGCGTCGATGCTGTCGAACTCGGCGTGTCCGCTGCCGGGCGGCACACCGAGTTGCGGTGCCTGCGGATCGCCCAGGCGACCCCACCAGCGCGCCAGTCCCAGCGGCGGCAAGCGCAGGTCGGCGTGGTTGCCGGGGCCGTCGAGTTTCAGCGCCAGCAGCAGCGGGTTGTCCTGGTTGGCGGGCGTGAGCGTCAGTGACAGGTCGTACTGGCCCGCGCCGGTGCGGTCGAGCTTGCCGGCCAGGCTGGCCGCGGCATCGGCTGCGCCGTGCCAGTGCGCGCGGCCGTTCAGCGCCAGCGTCACCGCACCTTCCTGCGCCAGGTGCAGGCTGATGTTGTCCAGTTGCAGGGCGTTGCCCTGGATGCGCGGCGTCGCCGACAGGTGCAGCTGCCACGGCTTGCCGGCGACGAAGGCGTTGATGCTGAGCGGAAACGGCTGCCCGGAAACGAGGCTGCCGGCCCTGATCGAGACGTTGTCCAGCAAGACTTCATTGCCGCGCACCACGCTGCCGTGGGTGATTTCCACGCCGGTGTCGATGCGCGGGATGTTGAGCGGCGCCTGCTGTGTCTGCGCCGGCAGCGCGGCCATCCATGCCTGCAGGGCATCGAGGTCGACGCGCGGCGAGTCGATCTCCAGTTGCGAGATCACGGCGGGCCCGCCGAACAGGGTGTGCCACGGCAGCACCAGCCGGCCGCGCGCGGCGAGCAGGATCGGTGCGCTGGCGCCTTGGGCGTTGAGCGTGATGCCACGCAGGTCCAGCGCCGGCCGCGGGAACAGGCTGGGGCTGGCGGGGCTGGCCAGGTTCAACTCCAGCCCGGCGGCGCGCGCCTGGCTCTGCAGCATGGCGGTGAAGCGGTCGGGCTGCAGCAGCAGGTAAACGGCGGCCACCACGACGAGCGTGGCCGCCACGACCACACCGCCGAGCACCGTTGCGATCAGGCGCAGTCGGCGCGACACCGGATCAGCCCCGCCAGCCGGCGTCAGCCATGGTCTCGAACCTGGCCGAGATTGGCGGGCAGCAGGCCGTCGACGAAGGCTTCGGCCTCGAACGCGCGCAGGTCGGTGGCGCTTTCGCCCAGGCCCACGAAACGGATCGGCAGGCCGAACTCGCGCGCCAGCGCAAACACCACGCCGCCCTTCGCGGTGCCGTCGAGCTTGGTCACCACCAGGCCGGTGACGCCCACGATCTGGCGGAACTGGCGCACCTGGTTGACCGCGTTCTGTCCGGTGGTGCCGTCGATCACCATCAGCACTTCATGCGGTGCGTCGGCGTCGAGTTTCTTCAGCACGCGGGCGATCTTGCCCAGTTCGTCCATCAGGCCACCCTGGGTGTGCAGCCGTCCGGCGGTGTCGGCGATCAGCACATCCATGTGGCGCGAACGCGCGGCCTGCAGGGCGTCGAAGATCACGCTGGCCGAATCGGCGTCCTGGCCTTGCGAGATCACCGGCACCGCGTTGCGCTCGCCCCAGGTCTTGAGTTGTTCGACCGCGGCGGCGCGGAAGGTGTCGCCGGCAGCCAGCATCACCGCATGCTTTTCGTCGCGCCACCTGCGGGCCAGCTTGCCGATGGTGGTGGTCTTGCCGGCGCCGTTGATGCCCACGACCAGCACCACGAAGGGTTGTCTGCCGCGTACGTCCAGCGGCTGCTCGACCGGCTTGAGCAGCTCGATCAGCGCCTGGCGCAAGGCCGCCAGCAAGGCCGCGGCGTCGGCGAACTCGCGTTTGTGCATGCGCTTGCGCAGGCCATCGACCAGCGCGCTGCTGGCTTCGACGCCGACATCGGCGGTGATCAGCACGGTTTCCAGCTCGTCGAGCAGGTCGTCGTCGAGCTTCGGGTTGCGCACGAACAGCGAACCGAGGCTGCGCGAAAACACGCTGCCGGACAGGCGTTCGCGCCAACTGCGCTTCGGCGGCGCTTGGGCGGGTTCTTCCGCCGGCGCCACGAAGCGCTCGGTGTCGCGGCGGGTGTCCTCGGCCGAGGGCATTTCCGCCAGCGCCTCGCGCAGGCCCGATGCCACGGCTTCCGGCAGGCCCGCGTCGACCGCCGCATCCGGCGCGGCAGGCGGCACTTCCTTGCCGTGGGCATCCGTCTCGGCGGATTTTTTCTTCCAGAACTTGAGCATGGCCGGGGCGATTCAAAGACAATGGCCGGCATGCTAACACCCCGACCCGTACTCCCAGCTGAGGGCCCGCGCGCGTGAGTGGCGGGCGAAAACCGTCGCCTGGCCAGGTGCGCATCATCGGCGGCAACCTGCGCAATTCGCGCCTGCGGGTGCCGGAACTGCCCGGCTTGCGGCCGACCCCGGCGCGCGTGCGCGAGACCGTGTTCAATTGGCTGGCGCCGATGATCGCCGGTGCGCGCTGCCTGGACCTGTGCGCCGGCACCGGCGCGCTGGGCATCGAGGCGTATTCGCGCGGCGCAGCCAGCGTGCAGTTCGTCGAGCGCGACGCGCAGGCGGCGCAGGCGCTGCGCGCGAACCTGGCGCGGCTCAAGCTGATGTCCGCGGTGGTCACCACCGCGGAGGCGGCGACTTTCCTGCGCGGTCCGGCGCAGCCTTGCGATCTGGTCTTCCTCGACCCGCCGTTCGCGCTCGACCTGTGGGCACCGTTGGCCGCGCAGTTGGAAGCGGGCGGCTGGCTGGCGGCGCAGGCGCTGATCTACGTCGAATCGCCCCGCGCCGGCGTCCCCGGGCTGCCGCCGAACTGGTCGTTGCATCGCGAGGGACAGGCCGGCGAGGTACGTTTTGCGCTCTATCGGCGTTCGCTTCCGTTAAGCTAAGGGTCACACCGTCGTCGGCGACTGCATGCCTTCCGTGAGAAAAAATCTGGGGAATCCCCGCCTGGCCATCTATCCGGGCACCTTCGACCCGATCACCAACGGCCACGCCGATCTGGTGACGCGCGCCGCGTCGCTGTTTGACCGGGTGATCGTGGCAGTGGCGGACAGTTCCACCAAGGGGCCGCACTTCAGCATCGGCGAGCGGGTGGCGCTGGCGCGGCTGGCGCTGGCCGACCTGCCCAACGTGGAGGTGCGCGGCTTCGATTGCCTGCTGGCGACCTTCATCGGGCAGGTGGGTGCCGGGGTGATCATCCGCGGGCTGCGGGCGGTGTCGGATTTCGAGTACGAATTCCAGCTGGCCAGCATGAATCGGCATCTGATCCCGCAGGCGGAGACCTTGTTCCTGACGCCGGCCGAAGAATACAGTTTCATCTCCTCGTCACTGGTGCGCGAAATCGGCCGCCTCGGCGGGGACATCTCCGGCTTCGTGCATCCGGCCGTGCAACAGGCGATGCGCCAGCGCTGGCAGAAGTCGCTTCATCCATCCAACCAGCAACCCGAAGCAGAAGGTGATGACCATGCGTAAATTCGTTCTCATTGCGGTTGTCGCGCTGAGCGCTTGCCTGGGCCTGAGTGCCTGCAACAAGCAGGGCGACGACCAGCAGGCCCAGGAACAGGTGCAGAAGGCGCCCAAGCCCACCGACGTCAATGACGCCAAGGGCTGGAATGCCTATCTCGGCCAGTTGGTGCAGGCCAACCTGCAGGGCATGAAGGCGCCGCAGCCGTATGCCTACATGGTCACCCCCGGCCTGACCGAGGACCAGCAGGCGCAGAACGCGCGGCAGTTGCAGGGCGTGCAGGACACCGTCGCCCGCGGCGTGCTGCCGGGCAACCTGCTTGCCTTCGGCGGCCCCAGTTCCGCGGCGACTTCCGAGTTCGTGATCGACGCGTTCAAGAACGCCAACCCCGGCTCGTTCAAGGACGTGATCGTGGTGTTCATCGGCGACAAGGCCGACGAGCAGAAAGTGACCGACGCGCTGAAGCCCACCGGGGCGACATTCCGTTTCGTCGAAATGTGATGAGGCGGGAGTGAGAAGCGAGGAGTGAGAAATGAGAGAGAGCATGGCGAGGTCCTGCCTTCTCTCGTTTCGCACTCCTCTTCACTCACTCCTGGCTTGCCCTCATGTCGCTCAAGATCCTCGACTCCTGCGTCAATTGCGACGTTTGCGTACCGGCGTGCCCCAATCAGGCAATTTCGCTGGGCGAGGAGTACTACGTGATCGACCCGGCGCTGTGCACCGAGTGCGTGGGCCATCACGACGAGCCGCAGTGCGTGGAGGTGTGCCCGGTGGAGTGCATCATCGGCGACCCCGACCATGTCGAATCTCCGGCCCAGCTTGAGTTGAAGTATCGACACCTGATGAGCAAGGAGTCCGTGGCATGAGCATCTCCTTCGATTGGCGCGCGCTGGCGCTGGGTCTGTTGCTGAGCGGTACCGCCGGCCTTGCGCCGGCGGCTTCGGCGAAGCAGGCGCCGCCGGCCGCGCCCGCCGCGCAGCGGCCGGGCCATGCGGCGATCGCCAGCGCGAATTTCCTGGCCACGCGCGCCGGCCTGGAGGTGTTGCGCAAGGGCGGCAACGCGTTCGATGCGGCGGTGGCGGTGGCTTCCACGTTGTCGGTGGTGGAACCGGAGAGCTCGGGCATCGGCGGCGGTTTCATGGCCGTGCTGCACCGCGCCAGCGATGGCCGCAACGTGTTCATCGACGCCCGCGAGACGGCGCCGGCGGCAGTCGATCCGAAGGATTACCTGAAACCCGACGGCAGTCCCAACCGCGATACCGCATTGACCGGCCCGCTGTCCGCCGGCATCCCCGGCGAGCCGGCCGGGCTGGCGCTGCTCGCGAAGGATTACGGGCGGTTGTCGCTGCAGCAGTCGCTGGCGCCGGCGATCCGCATCGCGCGCGACGGCTTCGTTCCCGATCCGCGCCTGCATGGCGCGATCGTCTCCGAGCAGAAATTGCTCGCGCGCTGGCCCGCCTCGGCCGCGAAGTACCTGGTGAACGGGCAGCCGCCGGCCGAGGGCGCCACCTGGCGCGATCCGGACCAGGCCCGCACGCTGGAGGCGCTCGCGCGCGAGGGCCACGATGGTTTCTATCGCGGCGAGACCGCGCGCAAGCTGGTCGACGCGGTGCGCGCGGCCGGCGGCAACTGGACGCTGGCCGACCTGGCCGCGTACCGGGCGAAAGAGCGCACGCCGATCAGCGTCGACTACCGCGGCTACCAGGTCATCACCGCGCCGCCGCCGTCTTCCGGCGGCGTGGCGATCGCCGAGATCCTCAACATCCTGTCCGGCTACGACCTGACGAAGATGGATGCCGCCACGCGCGTGCATTACGTCGTCGAGGCGATGCGGCGGGCGTTCCGCGACCACAACGATTACCTGGGCGACCCGGATTTCGTGAAGATGCCGCTGGACATGCTGCTGTCGCCGTACTACGCCGACGGCCTGCGCCAGAGCATCCTGCCCGACCGCGCGACGCCCTCCTCGATGCTGCCGCGCGCCGAGCCGGCCGATGCGGGCATGCACACCACGCATTTCTCCATCATCGACGCCGACGGCAACATGGCCGCGGTGACGCTCACCGTCAACACCACGTTGGGCTCTAAGTTCGTCGCCGCCGGCACCGGGGTGCTGCTCAACAACGAGATGGACGACTTCGCGCTGGTGCCGAACAAGCCGAACGTCTACGGTCTGCTCGGGAGCAAGGCAAATGCGCCGGTGGGCGGCAAGCGCATGCTGTCGTCGATGTCGCCCAGCATCGTGATCGGGCCGGAGCGCACCATGGTGATCGGCTCGCCCGGCGGCTCCACCATCATCACCCAGGTGCTCGAAGGCATCCTGCATTTCATCGACGGGCAGGGCGCGCAGCAGATCGTGGCGCACAAGCGCTTCCACCATCAGTACCTGCCCGACGTGGTCATGACCGAGCCGCAGGCATTCGATGCGGGCACCGAGGCGGCCTTGACGAAAATGGGCTACGTCCTGAAACAGCGCGAGCCGTGGGGGTTCATGAACGTGGTCACCTGGGATCGCAAGACCAACCAGCTCGACGCCGCCAGCGACCCGCGCCGACCGTCGGGCCTGGGCCAAGTGCAGTAGGCGCCGGCATGGAGCATTCCGCCTTGCATCCCGCCTGCCCGTCGCCGCCGGTGCGGTGCGCCTGATGGAGCTGGGCAAGGGCATGTCCTGGCGCCTGCTGGCATTGAACGTCATCGGCGCCCTGCTGGTGATCGCCGGCATCGGCCTGGAGGCGCTCAACGCCAGCAGCCTGATCGATTTCCGCCAGGCCTCCGTCCGGCACGGCGGCGAGGCGATCGAACTGGGCGCGGATGCGCTGCCGCAACCCGGCCAGCACGGCTACATGGCACGCCTGGCCGGGACGCCACGCGTGGTCGAGGCGCCGCACGACCCGGAGTTCAACCAGACCGCGAATACACCCGTGCTGGTGCGGCGTGTCGAGATGTTCCAGTGGCGGGAGATCAGCATCGGCGGCAGCGTCCACTACGAACTGGACTGGGTCGACCAGCCGGTGGATTCCAGTCGGTTCCGCGACGTTCGCGGGCACGTCAATCCCGGTCGTTTCCCGATCGAAAGCAAGCAGTTCGACGCCGGACTGGTGCAGATGGGCGGCTTCAGGCTCGGCCGCGTGCTGGTGCACGCCTTGCCCGGTTCGGAACTGATCGAACCCGACCCGGCGGCGCTGCCGCAGAACCTTGCCGTCACCTTCAGCCGTTATCAGGATTACCTGGTGACCAGCGCCCATCCTGGCGATCCGCGCCTGGGCGACCTGCGGGTGAGCTGGAGCGCCGTGCCGCTGCAGCAGGTCACCATCGTGGCACGCCTGGATGGCGCTCGGCTGGAAGCGGCCGCCGATGCTCCCGATGGCAAGGGCTACCAGGTGCAGGTCGGTGACGTGCCCTTGCTGGCGCTGTTTCCCGACCTGCCGGTGCCGCCGCAGTACGTGACGCTGTGGCGGGTTCTCTCCGTGCTGCTGGCGGCGCTGGGCGCACTGGCGCTGCTCGCGGCCCAGGGGCGCCGCCGTGACCCGCTGCTGGCGCTGGGCCTGGGTTCGATCGGCGTGGGCGCCGTCGCCAGCGTGTTGTGGCTGGGGGGCGAGAACGCCCACGTGCTGGGCGGCTGGGTGGTGGTGACCCTGGTCGGCGTGGCGCTGTCGGTCTGGTGTCTGCGCCGGCAAGATCACTGACTTGGACCCGTTCACCCTGGGCGCAGGCCGAAGGCCGCACGCGGAGAATGGCCATGGACAGCCACAGTCCTGAGGAGCGAGGAAGTCGAAAGGCACGCCGGCGACGGGCTTCCCGATAGGCGCCGCTTCGACTCCGCCCGCTGCGCGGGCTACGCTCAGCGCGAGCGGTCGGGCATCACGGACTGCCTTTCCGCACCGTCGTGCTCGATGAACCACAGCCCCGCGAACAGCTTCGGGTCGATCGAGTAGCCCTCGGCCGCGCGCGCGAACAGCCAGGCGCCGGCCTCGCGCCGCGGCACCTCGTGCACCACGATGTTCTCCGTCTCGTCGCCGCCACCAGGGCCGATCTTCTGCAGGTCGCGCGCGCGCACGAAGGCGATCATCTCGGTGCTCATGCCCGACGACGACGGGCCGCGGTGGATGAACTCCACGCTGGCGCAGCGGTAGCCGGTCTCCTCCTCCAGTTCACGTTGCGCCGCCACCAGCGCGCTTTCGTCGGCCTGGTCGGCCAGGTCGCCGACCAGGCCGGCCGGCATCTCGATCGTGTTCTGCAGGATCGACACGCGGTACTGCTCGACGAACAGCACGCGGTCTTCCGGAGTCACCGCCACGATGATCACCGCGCCCGCCGGGTTGTTGCGCTCGGCGTACTCCCAGCGGCCGCGTTTGCGCAGACTCAGCCAGCGACCCTCGTACAGGGTTTCCACCGGTGCGCCGGCGTCGGCGGGAATGGGGTGGGCGGTGTCGTTCATCGGTGCTCGCAGGTCCGGGCTGAAACATCCATGGTGGCCCGTCGGGCGTGCCGCGACAAGCGATCAGCTCAGATCGCCAGCGCGCGCAGGCGGCTGCGGGTCAGCGGGCCGAAGCGCAACTGCTCGCACAACGCATCGAGCTGATCGACCGGGCGAGGCCGGCGCTGCAGGAGGTCGACTTCGCCGGCGCCGGGAGCGTCCAGCGCGATCCGGGTCAGCCGGCGGCACATGCGTGCCTGCTCGGCATGCTGGCGCAGCCGCGCCGCGCAACTGGCCGCGCCACGAAGGCGCAGGAAGGCCACTTCGTCGATGCGTTCGAGCAGGGCATCCAGGCTGCCGAAGTGGGCGAGCAGGGCCGCGGCGGTCTTGGCGCCGATGCCGGGCACGCCGGGGATGTTGTCCACCGCGTCGCCGCACAGCGCTAGATAGTCGGCGACCTGGTGCGGATGCACGCCAAGCTTGTCGTGGACGCCGGCCGGCCCCCAGCGCAGGTTGCGGGCGTAATCCCACTGCTCGTCGTGCTCGCCCAGGAGTTGGCCGAAGTCCTTGTCCGCCGACACGATCACGCTGCGCCAACCCAGCGCGCGCAGGTTCCACACCGTGCTGCCGATCAGGTCGTCGGCCTCGTATTCGTGGTCGATCATCAGGTGCACGCCGAGCGCTTCGGTGAGCGCCCGGCACTGCACGAACTGCCGTTCCAGGTCCGGCGGCGGCAGCTCGCGGTTGGCCTTGTAGGCCGGGTAGATCGTGTTGCGGAACGAGCTGGTCAGCGAGGCGTCGAACGCCACCGCGACATGCTCCGGTCGCGCCCGCTCCAGCAGCTCGCACAGGAAGCGCGCATAGCCGTGCACGGCGTTTACCGGATGACCGTCGACGTCGTGGAACTCGTCCGGCATCGAGTGCCAGGCGCGGAACACGTACAGGCTGCCGTCGACGAGATGGGCAGCGGGAAGATGGACGTCCGGACGTCCGTCTGGCGAGCTGGTCATGGCGTCCATGTGGTGAGCAGGTCGGCCAGCGCCGGTCGGTCGCGGTCGGGAACCTCGACCTGCGGCGTGCCCAGGTGGACGAAGCCGACCACGTGCTCGTCGGCGTCCAGGCCCAGCAGTGCGGCGACTTCGCGGTCGTAGGCGGCCCAGCCGGTCAGCCATTGCGCGCCGTAGCCAAGCGCGAAGGCACCGAGCAGGATGTTGTAGGCCACGTTGCCGGTGCACAGCTTCTGCTCGATTTCCGGCACCTTGCTGTCGGGGTCGATGCGCGCGACCACGGCCACCACCAGCGGCGCGAACGTGTAGCGGTGGCGCTCCTTCTCCAGCTTGGCGCCGATCATCGCCGGGTTGTTGCGGATACCGATCGCGGTCACCTGTTCGCCGAACGCCAGCTTGGCCTCGTCGCGCAGCAGAATCAGCCGGAACGGCACCAGCTTGCCGTGATCGGGCACGCGGATGGCCGCTTCGAGCAGGGTGTGCAGCGTGGCGTCATCCGGCGCCGGCTCGCCGAGCTGGCGTGCGGGCACGGAGTGGCGTTGCTGCAGCAGGGAGAGCGGGTTGGCCATGGATCGGTTCGACGAAGTAGGGACGGCCCATGCTAGCGGGCGGGTCGCCGGCGTGCGAACTCCCGGCGCCGCTCAGTTTGCCTGCGGCAGCTTGAACGAGCCGGGCAGCAGCGCGGCCACGCTGGTTTCGCGGGTGGCGCCGGTGAGGTTGGCCAGCAGCACCGGGGTAGCCTCGTCACACAGTTCGGCCATCACCTGGCGGCAGGCGCCGCAGGGCGTGACCGCCTCCGGGGTATCGGCGACCACCGCGATGGCAGCGAAATCGCCGGGTCGGCAACCGGCGGCGACCGCACTGAACAGGGCCGTGCGTTCGGCGCAGTTGCACAGGCCGTAGGCGGCGTTCTCCACGTTGCACCCGCCGAACGTGCGGCCGTCACGGGTCAGTACCGCGGCACCCACGTGGAAGCGGGAATACGGCGCGTAGGCGTGTTCGCGCGCGGCGCGCGCCAGCGTGAGCAGGTCGTCCAGGGCGAGGGGGCTTGCGGGCATCGTGATCTCCGGCGATGACCCCGGCGCTGCGTGCAGCGCGATCCGGCGGGCCAGCTTACTCTCGTGCGCGCGCCCGGATCAAAGCCAACTGCCGCTAAGATGGCAGGAACATTCCACGGGGATCGCACCATGCCTGTCACCATTGCCGCCTTGCGAGAGACTGCCGCCGGTGAGCGGCGCGTGGCGATCACCCCGGAGATGGCCAAGAAGCTGCGCGGCAAGGGGCTGCGCGTGCTGCTGGAGCACGACGCCGGGCGCGCGGCCGGCTTTCCCGACCAGGCCTATGCCGACGCCGAGTTTGCCGATGCCAGCGACGTGCTGGCGCAGGCCGACGTGCTGGCGTGCGTGTTGCCGCCCGAGGACGCGGTGTTCTCCAGCCTGCGCGAGGGCAGCGTGGTCGTCGGCCAGTTGCGGCCGTACGGCGCCGCCGAGCGCATCGCCGCGCTGGCCGCGCGCAAGCTGACCGCGTTCTCGCTGGAGCTGCTGCCGCGCACCACGCGTGCGCAGGCGATGGACGTGCTCAGTTCGCAGGCGGCGGTGGCCGGTTATCGGGCCATGCTGATCGCGGCCGAGGCGTCGCCGAAGTTCTTTCCGATGCTGACCACCGCGGCCGGCACGATCCGGCCGTCGAAGGTGCTGGTGATCGGCGCCGGCGTGGCTGGGCTGCAGGCGATCGCCACCGCGCGCCGGCTCGGCGCGCAGATCGAGGGTTACGACGTGCGCCCGGAAACGCGCGAGCAGGTGGAATCGCTGGGCGCGAAGTTCCTCGACCTGGGTGTCAGTGCCGCCGGCAGTGGCGGCTATGCACGCGAGCTGTCGGCGGAGGAACGCGCCGCGCAGCAGCAGGCGCTGGCGAATCACCTGAAGTCGTTCGACGTGGTGGTGAGCACCGCGGCGGTGCCGGGTCGGCCGGCACCGAAGATCCTCACCACCGCGATGGTCGAGGGCATGAAGCCCGGCGCCCTGATCGTCGACCTCGCCGCCGAGGGCGGCGGCAACTGCGAGCTGACCCGTCCCGGCGAGCACGTCGAGCATGGCGGCGTGACGATCATCGGGCCGCTGAACCTGCCGGCCGGCGCGCCGCTGCATGCCTCGGAGATGTACGCGCGCAACGTGTACAACTTCGTCGAGCTGCTGCTGCACGACGGCGCGCTGAAACCGGATTTCGACGACGAGCTGCTCGCCAGGAGCTGCCTGGCGCACGCCGGGGAGACCCGCTTCCAGAGCTGATGGCCGCGGTCATCCGCGGCCCGGCGTGAGTTACCGGGGCGGATGCCCGGTGCCGGTGCCGCCGTCGCGGTCGTGCTGCTGGATTCGCTGCTGCCGCTGCTCGGGCGACAGCTGGCGCCATTCGCGTTTCAGCTGTTCGCGCTGCGCGGGGGGCAGGCTCTGGAAGCGCTCGAAGCTGCGGTGCACGCGCTGGCGTTCTGCCGGCGACATCTCGCGGAACCGGTGCTCGTTGGCGCGTGCCTGACGGCGTTGCTCCGGCGTCATCTGCTGCCAGTGGACGATGCGCTGGCGGATCTCCTCGCGGCGCTCGGGTGGCAGCGTGGTCCAGTACCGGGTGCGGTGCAGCAGGTGCGCCTGCTTGCGTGGCGACAGCTGATCCCATTCGTCCTTGAGCGGCGCCAGCATCTCGCGCTGGCTCGGTGCCAGGCCGTTCCACGGGGTGCGTGCAGGCGCGTCCGCGCTCGCCGGTGGCGGCGTGGGCGTTTGCGCGCACAGCGGCGTGGCCGCGACCCCGAGCAGGGCGGCAAGCAACAGCGACAGGAGGGAAGGCAGCGGCTTGTTCATGGGGTCAGCGTGAGGTCGGGTGCCGGTCGTTGGCGGCGAGCCAGGCGTAGAAATCGAGGTTCTGGTACAGGCCCGGATCGACCTGCTCGGCGTCGGGCGGCAGCTCGTTGTCCACGTCCTGCGGGGCGCTGCTGGCCGCCTGGTTCGCCGATGGCGCGCGCGTGTGCGGCAGCGGTTGCCACACCATCATTACCGCCAACGCCATGGCCGCCAGCGCGCCGGTGGGGATCAGCCAGCGCACCGCCTGACGCTGCGGTGCGGTTGACGGCTGCAGCGCTTCGCGACGGGCGGCGCGCAGCCGCGCGGTCGTGCTCGCGTCAAGATGGTGCGCGGCCTCGCGCCACAGCTTGTGCGCGCGCCGTTCGATCGGTTCGTGCTCGTGCTCGTGCTCGGGCGAGTTCATCGCCAATCCTCCAGTTGGTCGCGCAGCTGATGCATGGCGCGCGACAGATGGGTTTTCACGCTGCCTTCGCCGCAGCCCATGGCGCGTGCGGTCTCCGCCACGTCAAGCCCTTCCAGCATGCGCAGGATGAACGCCTCGCGCTGGCGCCTGGGCAAGCGCTGCACCGCCGCGGCCATGTCCGCGTACGACTGCGCGTCGTGCAGCCGGCCCAGCGGGTCCTTGCCCGGGTCGGCCGGCTCCCACACGGGCAGCTCGTCGCCGCCGTCGTCATGCCCGCCGCCGAGCCAGCCGACGACGATCGAGCGCACCTTGCGCCGGCGCTGCAGGTCCACGATGCGCCGACGCAGGATGCCCCAGAACAGCGGCGCCCATTCCGCGGCCGGCTTGTCGCGATAATGCCGTACCAGTCGCAGCATGGCGTCCTGCACCGCGTCCATGGCGTCCTCGCGATGGCGCAACTGCAGCTCGGCCATGCGGAACGCGCGGCGCTCCACGTCGGCCAGGAACGCATCCAGCGTGGCCGGCACCGCGCGCGCATCGCCCGGCTCGCCCGCGGCGAGCAGGTCGGCCTCCAGCATGCCGGCGGTGGCATTCACGGCCGACGCTCCGCTGCCATCGGTGATGTCATCGACGGGCTCCATCGGTGGTTCCTGCCTGTTCAACGCGGCAGGCCCGCCAGGGTTGACCGCCTGCGCGAGTCGCGCGGCGCCGTGCGCCGATCGGCGGCCCGGCCTCGACGCACGCCGGGCTTCCCGTATGATGCAGGTTCGGATGCATCCTGGCGGGCGGCTCTCACGGGGGATGGGCTCATGATCGACGGTTTCCTGGCGCTGTACATCTTCATGCTGGCCGCCTTTACCGGCTATGAAATCATCGCGCGGGTGCCGGTGATCCTGCACACGCCGCTGATGTCCGGCTCCAACTTCGTGCACGGCATTGTGCTGGTCGGGGCGATGATTGCGCTAGGCCACGCGAACACGCCGTTCGAGATCGCGATCGGCTTCATCGGCGTACTGCTTGGTGCGGGCAACGCCGCCGGCGGCTACGTGGTGACCGAGCGGATGCTGGAAATGTTCAAGTCCAGCAAGCCGGACGCCGGCAAGGGGGCCAAGTGATGAGCTGGCTGCCCACCGTCATCAAGGCCTGCTATTTCCTCGCCGCGCTGCTGTTCATCCTGGGCCTGAAACGCATGAGTTCGCCGCGCACCGCGCGCGGCGGCATCGTATGGGCCGGCTACGGCATGGTGCTGGCGGTGCTGGCCACGTTCTTCCTGCCGGACATGCACAACCGCGGGCTGATCCTTGCCGCGGTGCTGATCGGCGTCAGCGCCGCGTGGTGGACCGGCCGCCGCGTGGCAATGACCGCGATGCCGCAGATGGTAGCGCTGTACAACGGCATGGGCGGCGGCGCGGCGGCGGCGATCGGCGCGGTCGAGCTGATCGGCTACGCGCGTTCGTCGGGACTGCTGCACGCGGTGCCGGATACCTCGCCGCTGCGGCCCGAAGCCTGGGCGGTGAACGGCCTGCCGCCGGCGCTGTCGCCGACCGAGCTGGCGCTGGGCGTGCTCGGTGCGCTGATCGGCGCGGTGAGCTTCTCCGGTTCGCTGGTCGCGTTCGCCAAGCTGCAGGGCTGGATGGACAAGCGCTTCGTGTTTCCCGGCCAGCGCGCGGTGAATCTGTTGTTGCTCGCCGCGGCGGTGGTGGTCGGCGTGCTGCTCGCCACCGGTCATGCCAGCCCGGCGCTGATCGCGGCGTTCTTCGCGCTGGCGCTCGCCTTCGGCCTGATGATGACGCTGCCGATCGGCGGCGCCGACATGCCGGTGGTGATCTCGCTGTACAACGCGTTCACCGGCCTGGCGGTGTCCTTCGAGGGTTTCGTGCTGGGCAACGAGGCGATGATCATTGCCGGCATGGTGGTCGGCGCGGCGGGTACCTTGCTGACCCAGTTGATGGCCAAGGCAATGAACCGCTCGATCGGCAACGTGCTGTTCGGCAGCTTCGGCGCGGCCGGCGGCGAGGCGCAGGCGATCGAGGGTGCGCAGAAGCCGATCGACGCCGCCGACGCGGCAGTGATGATGGCCTACGCCGAGCGCGTGGTGATCGTGCCCGGCTACGGCCTGGCGGTGGCGCAGGCGCAGCACAAGGTGTGGGAGTTCGCGCAACTCCTGATGAAGCGTGGCGTGAAGGTGAAGTTCGCGATCCACCCGGTTGCCGGTCGCATGCCCGGCCACATGAACGTGCTGCTGGCCGAGGCCGGCGTGCCATACGACCTGATCGCCGACATGGACGACATCAACCCGGAGTTCGCCACCACCGACGTGGCGCTGGTGATCGGCGCCAACGACGTGGTCAATCCGGTGGCCAAGACCGACCCGGCCTCGCCGATCTACGGCATGCCGATCCTGGACGTGGTGAACGCGAAGCAGGTGATCGTGATCAAGCGCGGCAAGGGCACCGGCTTCGCCGGCATCGAGAACGCGTTGTTCTACGCCGACAACACCCGCATGCTGTACGGCGACGGCCAGGCGGCGGTGGGCGAGCTGGTCAACGAGGTGAAGGCGATCGACGGCTGAGGCCGCCTCCCTGCATGCCGTAGCGGGCACGGCCCGCCGGCTCTTGCTTCGCGGAATGAAAGGCGGCGGGCGGTGCCCGCCCTAGGTGTTCTTCACGGGTGGGGGTGAACGCCGTTGGCGGGAGGCCAGCCACCCGGCCAGCAGCATGGCCAGCAAGGTCCAGATGAAATCGGCGGGGGTCAGGCCCATGCGCGCCAGCTGCCACAGCATGCCGATGCCGGCGGTGCGCATCGCCTCGATCAGGTCCAGGCCCATGCTGCCCGCGACCTTCACGCCGGCGATCAGCAGGTTGACGTAGATCGCCGACAACGCGGTGGCGCCGGCGGCCAGCAGCAGCGCGCCGATGCCGGGGCGATGCACGCCGGCGCGGATGACCCACGCCAGCATGACGCCGATCGGCACCACCAGCCAGGGCAGGGGATGGCGCGAGTACAGCGCCACCACCATCCACGCGGCGCCGGCGGCAAGCCCCAGCATGGCGGCGCTGAACAGCGCAAACAGCAGGGCCGGCACGCTGCGCGCCCTCATTGGTGGCGTCCCGCCAGGTGGGTGCAAGGCATCGCTTGATCCGTCGGCAAAGCGGCCATCATACCGTGCGCTGCGCGCCGGGACGGGCGGGCAAAACGTCGCCTCATCTCCCGCCGGGCTGATCTGGAACAAGCGGTCGCGCGCCGCGGGCGGCATAATGGGCACTTCGGTACGGCATGTGGCCGCGCCTGTGGATACGGGAAAGTCGTTGGCATGAGTGGTTTCAGTCTGAGCAGCGAACCGGTCACCCTGGTGCGCGATTGCAGCGCCGTGATGGTGCCGCAGGGCGAGGTGGTGACGTTGCCCGCGGGCCAGATCGGCTACATAACCCAGGCCCTCGGCGGCAGTTTCACCGTCTACGTCGAGGGCAACCTGTTCCGCGTGGCCGGCGACGATGCCGATGCGCTGGGCAAGGATCGGCCGGTGCCGATCGAAGTGCCGCCGGACGCCACCGATGCCGACGTGGAGAAGCTTGCCTGGGACCAGTTGCGCACGGTGTTCGACCCGGAGATCCCGGTCAACGTGGTCGATCTCGGGCTGGTCTACGACCTGAGCATGGAGCACGGCGAATCCGGCGAACGCAAGGTCTACGTCAAGCTCACCCTCACCGCGCCCGGTTGCGGCATGGGCGACATCCTGGTGGACGACGCGCGCACCAAGCTGGAGATGATCCCCACCATCTCCGAGGCCGACGTGGACCTGGTGTTCGACCCGCCGTGGAACCACTCGATGATGTCCGACGAGGCGAAGCTGGAAACCGGCATGCTCTGAACGGCGCGAGGTCGGCGTCGGAAAATCTTGCGTCGCGCTGACGCGCAGGAACAGTTCGGTACCATCGCGCCCGCAGCGCTCGTCGATGGACTTTCGCGTTCGCGAAAGTGACCACGGACAAGCCATCCGAAAGCTTCCGAAGCATCCGCGACGCTGCGGCGTCGATGTCGTGCGCGCATCCGGCAGGACGTGACCGCGATCACCCGGCGTAGGAAAAAGTCGGATTGTCAGGCGGTATCGCAAGTAATAACGTCGCCGGGTCCACCATCTGGGAGGCTGGGGGATGATCCCGTGGCGACGCCTTTGTCGTCTTGCAGTTACGCGTCCATGTGCTGTCCCTGCAGGGAACCTCAGGGGGAAGGCAGCCACCGGCGGACGTAGTTCGGGATCGCCGGACCGCTGACGAATACCAACGCCGTGTCTCGCACGGAAATTCTTGCATGGGGCTTTGCGGCCGCATCGGGCGCGTTTGTCCCCAATTTTTCCAGGAGCTTATTACATGCCCTATCCATCCCGCCTGAAATTGCTGGTGGCCGCCATCGGCATGGCCACCGCCACGGCTGCCACCGCCGCCAACACGCAATCCCTGCGCGCACAGAACCTGGGCGCCGTACCCGTCGCCTCGCTCGCCACCCAGTTGAACCTGGGCCCGGGCATGACGCTGGCGCCGCACGGTGCCGTGGCGCTCGCCGGCCAGCACCGCGTGGTGCGCCAGCAGCAGATGTACCAGGGCGTGCCGGTGTACGGCCGCAGCATCGCCGTGGTGCAGGACGCCCAGGGCAATGCCTTGCGCGCCACCGGCGAGCTGATGCAGCAGGGCCAGCAGCAGATCTCGGTGCGCCCCCGGCTGAATGCCGCGCGCGCTATCGCGGCGCTGAAGGCGCACGCGCACACCGTGCTGGTCGCCGGTACGGCGATGGAGAACGCCCGCGCCGACCTGTTCGTGTATCCGCAGGAAGGTGCGGCGCCGCGACTGGTCTATCGTGTCTCGTACTTCGTCAACGGTGCCAACCCGACGCGCCCCACCGCCATCGTCGATGCCAACACCGGCGCGGTGATCAAGAGCTGGAACGGTCTCACCGACGCCTCGGCCAACGGCCCGGGCGGCAACCAGAAGACCGGCATGTACACCTACGGCACCGACTACGCGGCGCTCGACGTCACCCAGTCGGGCAGCACTTGCACGCTGCAGAACACCAACGTCAAGACCTACAACCTCAACCACGCCAGCAGCGGCGGTTCGGTGGTCAGCTTCACCTGCCCGACCAGCAACACCGACGCGATCAACGGCGCCTATTCGCCGGTCAACGACGCCCATCACTTCGGCGGCGTGGTGCACGACATGTACCAGTCCTACACCGGTGCGCCGCCGCTGAGCATCCAGCTGCTGATGAAGGTGCACTACCAGTCCAACTACGAGAACGCGTTCTGGGACGGTTCGGCGATGTACTTCGGCGACGGCGCCAGCACGTTCTATCCGCTGGTGTCGCTGGACGTGACCAGCCACGAGATCAGCCACGGCTACACCGAGCAGAACTCCGGCCTGGAATACAGCGGCCAGTCCGGCGGCATGAACGAGGCGTACTCCGACATCGCCGGCGAGGCGGCTGAATACTTCGATCGCGGCTCGGCCGATTTCCTGGTCGGCGCGGACATCGTCAAGGCCAGCGCCGGCATCGGCGACGCGCTGCGCTACATGTGCAACCCACCGCAGGACGGCGGCTCGATCGACAACGCGGCCGACTACACCTCCAGCCTCGACGTGCACTACTCCAGCGGCGTCTACAACAAGTCGTTCTGCCTGCTGGCCAAGACCACGGGCTGGGACGTGAAGAAGGCGTTCCAGGTCTACGCGCTGGCCAACAAGGTGTACTGGACGGCCACGTCCACGTTCAACTCCGGCGCCTGCGGCGTGGAGTCGGCCGCGACCGACCTGGGCTACGACAAGAATGCGGTGATCGCCGCGTTCAACGGCGTGGGCGTGGCTTGCCCGGGTACCGGCGGCGGTGGCGGTGGCAGCACCACCGAGCTGCAGAACAACGTCGGCGTCACCGGCGTGTCGGGTGCCGCCGGTGCCGACAACGACTATTTCATCACCGTGCCGACCGGCGCCAGCAACCTGGTGATGTCGATCTCCGGCGGCACCGGTGACGCCGACCTGTACACCAAGTTCGGCAGCGCGCCGACCACCAGCAGCTACGATTGCCGCCCGTACAAGAGCGGCAACTCGGAAAGCTGCAGCGTGGCCTCGCCCGCCGCCGGCAAGTACTACATCAAGGTGCACGGCTACTCGTCGTACTCGGGCGTCACCGTCAAGGCGTCCTACTCGACTGGCGGCGGCGGTGGCACCGGCGGCCTGCAGAACGGCGTGCCGGTGACCGGCATCGCCGGCGCCCGGAGCTCCAAGACCTACTACACGGTGACCGTGCCGGCGGGCAGTGCGCTGACCATCGCCACCTCCGGCGGCAGCGGCGACGTGGATCTGTACGTCAAGCAGGGCTCCCAGCCCACCACCACCAGCTACGACTGCCGCCCGTACAAGGCCGGCAACAACGAGACCTGCTCGGGCAGCAACGAGTCGGGCACGTACTACATCATGCTCTACGGCTACAGCTCGTACTCGGGCGTGACGTTGAAGGCCAGCTGGTAACAAGCCCCCAGGCGGGCCAGGGATGGTCCGTCGTTGCAACCTCAAGGAGCAGCACCCGCAAGGCAGGCCCGGCCGACTCGCCGGGCCTGCCTTGTCCCGAGCCGGCATGCACGTCCGCACCGGCAATCTGCAGCGGCAAGCTGCATGGGCACGGCTATACTGCCCGCGCCGATGGCATGGTTCGTCCCCGGGACGGATGCTGCTCGGGGGGACTGCCGGATGATGTTCGAACATCTTGATTTCCACGTGTCGCCACTCGCGCCCCTGGCGCCGGATGCGATCGCGTGCGACGAAGCCGCCGCCGGTCGTGGCCGGCGCACGATGGCCTGACGGATCATCGGGCATGAGTCTCGCGCAACGCATCGCATTGACACGCCAGGTTCGCCTGCCGTGGCCGGCGACGACACTGATGCTTGCCGCGTTGGCCGCCACGGGCGTCTCCGGCTGCCGTTCGCTGGGCGGCTATTCCTCGGTGGCGATCACCCCGACGACATCGGCCGCGCGGCCAGCACCCGTCGCGCCCGCGGTGCCGACGCCGACCCCGTCGCTCGCCTCGATCGTCGACCATCAACTGCAGCCCGGCCATTACGCCGAGGGCGAACAGGCACTGCGGCAATACGTGGAGCAGCATCCGCAGGATCGCGCCGCGCGCGGCCTGCTGCACCAGCTCACCGCCGACCCCGAGCGCTGGCTCGGCAGCCGTTCGCGGGCGCACGTGGTGCAGTCGGGCGAGTCGTACAGCACGCTGGCGGCGCGCTATCTGGGCGACGCCAACCTCTTTCTGATCCTCGCGCGCTACAACCACTCGACCAATCCGTCGCTGCTGCGCACCGGCCAGACGCTGCGCATCCCGTTGTCGGCGCGAGGCGCATCTCCGGCGGCGGGAGCGGCGGCGAGCAGCGCGGCGCCTGCCGGCCCGGCCGTCGCCGAATCGTCGGTGGCGAAGGCGCGCCGCTTGCAGGACGAGAGCGTGTCGCTGTTCGACCAGGGCCATGCGCAGCAGGCGCTTGCCCGCATGGACGAGGCGTTGCGCCTCGATCCGCGGCTGCAACCGGCCGGCGCCGAAGCTGCCAGTCTGCGCAGTCGCCTGCTGGACTCGTACCACGAGCAGGCCGTGGTGCTGTACCGCGACCAGCAACTGGACAAGGCCATCGCGCTGTGGAACCGCGTGCTGGCGATCGCCCCGAACTACGAGCCGGCCGTCGCCTACCGCGCGCGTGCGCTCGAGCTCAAGCAGCGGCTGAAACAATACTGATTCACGCCACCGCAGGAGCCCGCCCGCGGGCGATGCTCTTGTGCCGGCATTCGGCAAAAGAAAAGCATCGCCCGCGAGCGGGCTTCTACGGTGGTGCGGGCGGAACGGGCGTGAGGGTGACCTCGGCCGCTACCGTCGACATGATGCGGGTCGGGCGGGTGACGTCCGCCTCGCCGGCTGGCGGCGAGGCTTCGGCGGTGCGGCGCCGGCGGGCCTGCAGGGTGCTGTTCATCAGGTTGAAGGTGGCGAACAGGCGGCCGAATTCGTCGCGCCGCACCAGGCGGATACGGTGGGCAAAGTCGCCGCGGGCCACGCGCAGCAGGGCGTCGCCGAGCAGGCCCAGCATCATCAGCGGGCGGCGGAACAACCAGTATGCCGCGCCGACCACGGCAGCCAGGGTCAGCGCCAGCACCAGCGCGATCACCCACAGCGTGGTCTTCTGTGCCGCGCGCAGTCCCGCATTGCTGATGCCCAGGCGCAGGCTGCCGATGGTCTTGGTCTGGTACTGGATCGGCACCTCGAACAGCAGCATGTCGCCTTGCCGCTCCGCAGCGGGCAGCTTGCCGCCGACCTCGGCCTGCTGCGTGCTGGCGATGACTTCGCCGCTGCGGTCGGCGATCGCCAGGTAGTGGATCTGCCGGTTGCGCGAGACATCGGTAACCAGCGCGCGGGTGGCGGCGTGGTCGCCGAGCAGCAGGTTCTCGGCCGATTCGCCGGCGATCATGCGGCCCATCGAACTGCCGAAATCCAGCGCCAGCCCGGTCACCGCGGCATGCTGCTTGGCGTAGATCGCGGCCAGCCCCAGCACCAGCACCAGGCTCAGGATCGCGCCGAGGCTGCTGGCCCAGCGCAGTCGCAGCGAGATGATGCGCTTGGCCAGCGGCTTTTCGCGTTCGCGCTCGTACTCGCGTGCGGCCAGGCGCAGGTCGTCGATGACTTCCGCGCCGCGCTGGTAGCGCGACTCGGCCGCGCTCGCCAGCAGCGTGCGCGCGATGCTGATCAGCATCGACGGCGTGGCCGGGTCGCGCGGGCGGATCGGCGGCAGCGGCGAGCGCAGCCGCTTGCGCATCAGCTGCTGCACATTGCCCGGCTCCGGCCACGGCAGCTTGCCGGTGAGCAGCCAGTACAGCACCACGCCCAGCGAGAACAGGTCGCTGCGCGCATCGCTGCGTTCGCCGCGCAGGCGCTCCGGCGCCATGTAGGCCGGCGTGCCGCCGACTTCCTTCGCTCGCCGCGGCGTGTCGCGGGGCGAGGCGCGGCGTTCGGCGATGCCGAAATCGCTGATCTTGGCGTAGCTCCAGCCGTCGACCAGCATGATGTTTTCGGGCTTGATGTCGTGGTGCAGCACGCCGCGCGCATGCGCGTAGTCGAGCGCGGCGGCGAGCTGGCCGACCAGGTCGATGATCGCCGGCAGCGGCGGGAATCCCTCGCGGCTGACCTTGCCGGCCAGCGTCTCTCCCGGCAGCCGCTCCATCGCGATGTACGAACGGCCGTCGTCGGTCTCGCCGACGTCGAAGATGGTGACGATGTGCGGGTGGGTCAGGTGGCCGGCGGCGCGGGCCTCGACCAGGAACCGGCGCCGGTACGCGGGGTCGGCAGCGACCTCCTGGTGCAGGCATTTGATCGCGACATTGCGCTGGATCTCCGGGTCGAAACCGGCATAGACCACCGCCATCGCGCCTTCGCCGAGCACGCCCTCGACGCGATAGCGGCCGACCCTGGGCGGCAGTGCGCGCGCGCTCACGGCGAACGCAGCCACCACCAGGCCACGGCGCCGGCAACCAGCAACAGCGCCACGGCAGCGCCGATCCAGCGCCACGGCGAGTGCCTCGGCTGACCGTGCTCGCGGGTGAGGAACACGAACTCCGCCTGACCGAGGCGGATGTGGTCGCCATGGCGCAAGGCCACTTCGTGGATGCGCCGGTCGTTGACGAAGGTGCCGTTGGTGGACAGCGTATTCATGATGATGCAGCGGCCATGCTGCTGGGTGATCCACGCATGGCAGCCGGACACGCTCAGGTCGTCGACGACGATGTCGTTGTCGAGCCGGCGGCCGATCGCCTGCCGGCCGGGGCGGATGACGAAGCGACGCCCTTCGATGCCGGGGCTGCTGCCTTCCAGCACCGGCGCGCGCGTGCTGACTTCGCTGTCCCGCCCGTTCGCGGCATCGCTGGCGTATTGCCGCAAGGCCTCTGTCGAGAAGAAGCGGGTGCCTTGCGGCCCGGAAGATCGCTTGCCGGAATGGCGAGACGGTTCTTGCTTGCTGTCACTCATTGATTCCCCGGATGGCCCCTGCCTGTCGGCACTATAGCCAAGCCGCGGGTGCGGCAAGCGTGATCGCCACCTCAATGGCGTCCGGCCGGCCCGGCTGCCGGGGGATCAGGAGGGCTTCGCTTCCTCGAAGCGGTTCTCCGCGCGGTTCTTGCGCACCTTGGCCGGATCCCACACGCGGCCGTTCATGGCGATGTAGACGCCATCGGGCAGGGTCTGCACCGCGGCCACCGCGCAGCCGATGTTGAACACCGCGTCGGAGCCCTGGAAGCGCGCCGGGTTCAGCGCGCCGGTCAGCACGATCACCTTGCCCTTGATGCTGGCCAGCTCGCGCGCGGTCTCGACCATGGTGTCGGTGCCGTGGGTGACCAGCACGTGGCGGTGCGGCTGCGCCTCGATCGTCGAGCGCACCAGCGCGCGGTCCTCGGCGCCCATGTGCAGGCTGTCCTTGCGCAGGATCGGGATCACGTCGAACTCGAACGCCACGCCGAGGTGGCCCAGGATCTCGCCGATCTGCGGCGCGCCGATCTTGTAATCCGACTTGTCGTCGAAATAGACCTTGTCGATGGTGCCGCCGGTGGTGATGATGGTCAGGTGCTGCATGTCGGTGCGCCAGGGAGGGAATCGGCCCATTTTAGCCCGCGCGCATGTTGAACGCTTGCCGCGGCATCTTGTTGCAGGAGCCCGCTGGCGGGCGATGCTCTTGTTTCGATGTAAGTCCGAAGCAGAAGCATCGCCCGCCAGCGGGTTCCTGCGGGAAAGGCCTGTCAGCTCAGCAGCAAGGCGGTGTTGTCCATGTCTGGCGCGACCAGCCGGTCGAGACCGCGCCCGACGAAGCGGTGCAGTGCCGCGGCGGGTCGCGGGTCGCCGCGTTGGCTCGACCAGCTTGCCTGCCGTGCCAGCAGCGCGGCGGCGGCGCAGCGCGCCAGGGTGAAGGCGAGGCCGCGCGCGCCGGCTTCCAGCGTGTCGCGCGCGGACGCGTGCTGGTCGAGCCAGCGCGCGGCGGCGTCCAGCGTCTGCCGGATCGCGCTGGCCGCGTGCATGTCGTCGTTGCCGTCCAGCCAGCGGCCGGTCGCATGGCGCAGGGCACCGAGGCTGTCGCCGGCCAGCGCGCGCAGGCTGTCCAGCGAAAGGACATTCGTGGTGCCTTCCCAGATTGCGTAGACCTGCGCGTCGCGCAGCAGCTGCGGCAAGCCGGTGTCCTCGATGTAGCCGGCGCCGCCGAAGCATTCCAGCGTTTCGGAGCAGGCCTTCACCGCCAGCTTGCCTGTCCACAGCTTGGCCAGCGGCGTGAGCAGGCGCAGCACCGCGGCTTCCTCCGCGCTGACTGCGCCGTGCTCGACGCGGCCGAGCAGATGGGCGACCTCGAACGCCAGCGCGAACGCGGCCTCGAAATCCGCCTGCATGCCGGCCAGTGTCTGCGCGTGCAGCGGCTGCTCGATCAAGGGGCGGCCAAACGCCTGCCGGCGAGTGGCGAAATCCCGCGCCAGGCTGATCGCCCGCGCCATGCTGGCCACCGCGCAGATCGCGTTCCAGCTGCGCGTGATGTTGAGCATCGGCGCCACCTGGCGCACGCCGTGGGCAAGCTCGCCCAGCGGCCAGGCGGGCAGGCCGTCGAGATGGATTTCCGCGGTGGGCAGTTCCTGCGTGCCGAGCTTGTCCTTCAGCCGGTCGATGATCAGTTCGCTCTTGCGCCGCTCGCCGTCCATCGTCTCCACGTAGAACAGCGCCAGCGCGCCGGTGCCGCCGCCGGCGCCTTCCGGCCGCGCCAACGCCAGTGCTGCCTCGCCGACCACTGCCGAGCTGAACCACTTGCGGCCGTACAAGCGCCATTGGCCGTCTGCGTCCTGGCGCGCGATTGTCTCGGTATTGCCCACGTCGGAGCCGCCGGTGGTCTCGGTCATCCACTGGCCGCTGAGCCAGAACGTGGCCGGGTCGCGACTGAGGAAATGCGGCAGCACGCGCGCGATCAGTTCGCGGTTGCCGGAGGCCTTGATCGCGGTCGCGGCACCGTCGGTCATCGCCAGCGGGCAGGTGTAGAACTCGCTGGCGAGGTGATACAGGTAGACGCGGGCGAACTCTTCCAGCCGCGCATGCTCGCTGTCCGCATGGCCGGCGGCGAGCACCGCGTGTCGCGTCGTCATCGCCGCGCCTTCCTGCCACGCCGGTGTCAACTCGATGCGGTCCACCCGTTGTCCCCACGCATCCCACTTGGTCAGTACCGGCTTGCGCCGCGTCGTGGTACATGCGCGCTGCCACGCCATCTGCGCGTAGTCGCCCAGCGCGTCGAGGTCGGCGTCCAGCGCCGCGCGTCGCTCGGCCGGCAGCGCACGATCGAGCAGGGCCAGCAGAACGCGGTCGCTGCGATACGGGTGCGGCAGTTGCGGCGGATCCTGCAGGAAGGCCATGGCACGCTCCGACCAAGTCGAGGTGTCGAGTATAGGCATGGGGCATTCGGCGCGTGGCGCTGGCATCATCGAAAGCCATTCCCCGGCGCAGGCGCCTTCCATGCGATTTTCCGAAGCGATGCAGACGGTCACGCGCCATGGCGACGGCTGGCAGGCCGCGGTCAGCGAGGACTGGCTGCAGGGGCGCAGCGCCTTCGGCGGCCTGCAGGCGGCGCTGGCCCTGCGTGCGATGCGCGAGTTGGTGCCGGCGGAGATGCCGCTGCGCACCCTGCAGGTGACGTTCATCGCGCCGGTGCCGGCTGGCGTCGTGGCCATCCGCGCGCAATGCCTGCGCACAGGCCGCAGCGCCATCCAGGTCGAGGCCAGCCTGTGCGACGGCGAGCAGGCGCTGTGCCGGCTGCTCGGCGTGTTCGGCAGCGCGCGCCCCTCGGTGCTGGACTTCCAGCCCGAGCAACCGCCCGTCGTGGCGATGGCGCCGCAGGAACTGGGCTACGTCGAAGGCCGCATGCCCGCCTTCACCCAGCACTTCCGCGCCCGCTGGCTGCGCGGCGACCTGCCATTCAGCGGCGGCCACCAGCGTGACAGCGTGCTGCAGCTTTCCCTGCGCGACGACGGTCCGCCCAACGAAACCCACGTACTCGCCTTCGCCGACTTCATCCCGCCCATCGCGCTGTCGATGTTCGCCACGCCCACCCCCGGCAGCTCGCTCACCTGGATGCTCGAACTGCTGCGCGACCGCTACGACGACCTCGGCATGGACGACTGGCGCGTCGATGCCGAACTGATCGCCGCCCGCGACGGGTATACCAACCAGAGCGTGATGCTGTGGGGGTCGAGTGGGGAGGCGGTGGCGTTGAGTCGGCAGAGTATGGTGGTGTTCGGGTGAGGAGCGGGGAGTGTCTCGTGTACGGCGGTGACGCCGCG